>NZ_LN890328.1:2667287-3165521 GCF_001458595.1 Clostridium neonatale | reverse complement strand
TTAGCTCAGTTGGTTAGAGCAACCGGCTCATAACCGGTAGGTCCGGGGTTCGAGTCCCTGAAGGTCCACCATTTTTGGGGGTATAGCTCAGTTGGGAGAACACCTGCCTTGCACGCAGGGGGTCAAGAGTTCGAATCTCTTTATCTCCACCATTTATACAGATTATAGTTAGTCTATAGTCTGTATTTTTTTTATTTAAAAGTATTTTAATAATGTTAGAATAAATAAATATGTAATTATATATATTTAATAAGAATATATAATGAATAACTTTATTAGAATAATATTATAATGTTATATTAGACTTTTTATTAATTAATTAAAAACAAATATATACAGAAAATTATTTATATTATATAATTGTATTGTAATTTTTTTACAATATTGTCCTGTGAATATTTAAATTACAATTAGAATGGAGAGATATTGATATGAATGATATATCTTATTTGGAAGAAGAAATAAAGACGCTAAAATTAACAAAAAGAGATTTATTACTCGCTGGAAGAGATACTAAAGATATTGATATAAAAATAGAAATACTAGAAAGAGAGAAAAAGGACAATTAATAAAATAATTAGTTTAAATATATAGGGGGGATTAGAGATGATGAGAACGGTTGTATGCAAAAAAGATGGTTGCAGTGGAAATGAGTTTTATATATCAATGGAAGAAGAGAAAGTTAAAGCTAAGTGTAAGGAATGTGGCAGTATTTATCTTTTTGACTTAGGAATAGATGATTTTAATATGCTATCTACCTGTAGTAATTGCAATAATGATGTTTTTAAGCTTTTTAAAGATCCTCAAAAAGATAGATTATATGTAAAATGTATTGAATGTGGAGCACCTCCAGAAAGAGTCTTTATAGACGATGAAGGTATGCAGGTAACATATCAAGAGAAGTTACTACATGATATAAAACATTTAATGCAGCAAATAGATCAGAGAGTCTGTAACCTTGAGATTAAAGTAGAAGGACTTGAAAAAGGACAGGAATTGTTAGAAGAATCATTGGCATATATAAATAAGTATATGACCAACTAGAGATGATGAGGATAAAGGATATGAGAAACAAAAGAAAAATTTTTTATTGGACTTTATTGATTAGTTGGATGATTTTTATAGCTATAATGTCGCACAAACCAGCAAATATATCTGATTCATATAGCATGGCAATTATATTTGGGATAGATAAGTTAGGTTTACCGTTAAATTTAGTATTTGGTGATTTGAGTAATTTTATTATAAGAAAAAGTGCTCATTTTATTGAATATATGATTTTATCAATATTGGTTACCAATGTAGTGAATTTATATTTAAACAAAAAAAGATCAATATTGATAACGGTGATTTTTGTGTTTTTATATGCTTGTTCTGATGAATTTCATCAACTTTTTGTACAAGGTAGGCAAGGATCTTTTAGAGATGTGTTAATTGACACAGCTGGAGGAATTGCAGCAGTAATTGTGAAAATGCTATATAATATGTTTTTAAAGAAGAGATAATTATATGTTTTATAATTATCTCTTCTTTTTTCTAATATTCTGATAATACTAGAAAATGAATATTGAAAAAAATTTAATTTAATTATATAATAACACTAATAAATATAAAATTAAGGATAAAATTCGACTTTTATGTAATAATTAATTTTATATAACTAAGGAGGAAAAGATGAAAAACGATAAGAAAAAATTGGGAATCCTTGGAGTAGTAGAGAATGTTGGAAATGTATTACCACATCCAACTACATTGTTTGTTATTTTATGTGCAGTAATAGCAGTTGTTTCTCATATCGCATATAAATTGGGTATTGGTGTTAATTATCAAGGAATTGATGTGGCAACTGGTGAGCTTAAAGACTTAACTGTTAATGTTGTTAGTTTATTAACACCAGAAGGAATTAGGTACATGTTTACAAGTGCTATAAGTAACTTCACTGGATTCGCTCCACTAGGTACTGTTTTAGTTGCTTTATTAGGGGTTGGGGTTGCTGAAGGTAGTGGATTAATATCAGCTATGTTGAAGAAATTAGTAACAAGCACACCTAAAAGATTTATAACAGTTGTTGTTGTATTCGCTGGCGTTATGTCAAGTATAGCTTCTGATGCCGGATATGTAGTACTAATACCATTAGGTGCAGTTATATTTAAGAGTTTTGGAAGACATCCATTAGCTGGTATAGCAGCAGCGTTTGCAGGTGTATCAGGTGGATTTAGTGCAAACTTAATACCTGGACCAACAGATGCTCTCCTTGGAGGAATTACAACAGAAGCAGCAGCATTAGCTAATCCTGGTTATGAAGTTGCTATAACAGGTAACTGGTATTTCATAATGGTTTCTACATTGCTTATAACAATTTTAGGGACAATAGTTACTGAAAAAATAGTTGAACCTAGATTAGGAAAATATAAGGAAAATGTTGAAGATGAACTTATGAAGGTTACTAGTGAAGAAAAAAGAGGCTTAAAATTTGCAGGCATAGCTTTCTTAGTAACATTGATAGGAATTTTATGTTTAGTGGTACCTTATAACGGAATATTAAGACATCCTGAGACTCATGCAATATTAAAATCTCCATTTATGGATTCAATAGTTGTTATAATAGCAATTATGTTCTTAATACCTGGAATAGCTTATGGAATTGGACATAGGACTATTAAGAATGATAAAGAAGTTATAAACTTAATGGGTAAGAGCATGTCGACAATGGGTTCATACATAGTATTAGTATTTTTTGCAGCACAATTCGTTGCATATTTCGGATATACTAAATTGGGAACAGTAATAGCAGTTAAGGGGGCAAACTTCTTAGAAGCAACTGGAATAAAAGGTATACCTCTTTTATTAGGGTTTATAATAGTTGTTGCTTTCATAAACTTATTTATGGGATCAGCTTCTGCTAAATGGGCAATAATGGCTCCAATTTTTGTTCCTATGTTAATGGGGGTAGGATACTCTCCGGAATTGACTCAAATGGCATACAGAATAGGTGACTCAACTACAAATATAATTTCACCACTTATGAGCTATTTCGCCTTAATAGTAGCATTTGCAGAAAAATATGATGAAGATACAGGAATAGGTACATTAATATCGACTATGGTTCCATATTCTATAGTATTTTTAATTGGATGGAGTTTATTATTAATAGTATGGTTTATATTAAAGCTTCCATTAGGAGTTGGTGCAGGAATATTCATGTAATCATACAGAAATAAATGAATTATTAAAATTATATATACAAAAAGCGATTAAGTTTAAAGAATCATCTTAATCGCTTTTTATATGTCTTATTATAATGTAGTTTGTTTTTTGCTTATCTTATTTTTTATATAATCAATTGCTTTGAAAATAATACACAATAAGATTAATATGAAGAATATATCAAAAATAAAGTTGAATAAATATAATTGTTTTCCAGTATCAGCCTGACCGTTTCCAACAAAAGGCATAGGAAATTGTAATCCGCTAATAAATATTAATGTTAGAAGTAAAAGTGATTTAATTCTTTTATCTGGATTAAATTTATTTCTAATATATGTTGTAACTGAATAGATAAACATAATTAAGTATATTGATATAATAAACCATAATTTTTTTGGTAATAAATTTTCTCTTATATATGACCATCCAGTAAATCTACTAAATTTAGTGATTTCTTTTTCACTATAACTTTGAGATGCCTTACCTAGATCAGTACTTGTATAAAATGCTTTACTGGCGGTATATTGCATTCCTTCTATTAATCGTTTTGGATGAGTTAAATAGAATTTAGCTAATTTACCATTACTCATCTTGCTATAAAATTCTTTTTCTGTTATTTCAGTTCTAGGAACATACTTAACATATTGGTCAGCTGGTAAATAAGAATGTTTTCCGGCTTCAACAGCCATATCTGGATTAAGGCCCATATCAATTAAATCTTGTTCAGGTGTATCTGAACCATTTAATACACCGTAGAATACTGAATTATACTGAGTATCTTTGCTTAAACTACCGCTACTCATATTAATTGCAATAGGATAAGCTATAAGGCATATAAATAAAAATATTGTAATTAATAAATTGCTTTTAGATAAAAGTTTTTTATTGTCCAATACTATTTTACCAATTAATAAAACTATAAATGGTAGGCACATAGTTACTTGAAGTTTAGAACCTATAAATAGCAGTGCACAGACAAAAATGTATACTATTTTAGAAAATAATTTATCTTCTCTTTTTAAGGAATATTTATAGTATGAATAATATAAAATGGAAGCAATAAATAAAATTAAGGTACTTATCATCATTGGCTCTCCATATAAACTATTAAACCAAACTAAATAATTGCCATCAAAGAAAATAAATAATGTAAATGCAGCGGTTATTATATACTTAATGGTGCTTTTTATATTTATTGCTTTAAGTATTATTAAAAATGCAGATAAATAAATTAAAAAATAAGCTATAGCTAAATATTCAGTTTTAAAGATATATTGTCCAAATAGCTTACAAATAAAGCAAATTAATGTTATTAAAGCACCCATACTAGTTCCAATTATAGTTGTAAAAATATTATTTACTGAATTAATTTTATATTCTGTAATTATATATTTATAGAATCTAACAAAATCAGGATTGTTGGTATCTGAATCTAGTAAAGAAAGACCAACTGCATTCATTACTCTATCAAAATCACCTTGATCAGCTACACCAAGTTTAGGATTTACAAATAATATCCAGGTGAAAATTAAAATAGCCAATATAATAAAACATAAGCTAATGCTTTTTATATAATTCTTTGATATTTTCATCTCATATCCTCCACTAATCTATTATGAAAATTATATTTAATATTATCATCTCAACTAACAGATAAAATTATAATGTTTTTTTTAATATACTACAATAAAGAATAGGATATATATATAATATTGTTTAATTAAAAATATAATTATATTTGAATAAGAACATACATATGATTGCGATAAATAAATTTTTAGAAAATTAAGAAAAATGAAAAGGAATTCAATAACAAAAGTAGAATTATTAATTATCAGATTTAATTTCTCATATAATATATAAAATATGATTTAAATGTGAAAAGTATATTAGGGGAAGGTAGGTGGAAGCCAGAGCTTATAAGAATTTATCTTACTTAAAGGTTTGGCGTAATTTATGAAAGATTATTGTATTAAAAATTTAAGGAATATTGGGCTTATAGGTCACAATGGAACTGGAAAAACATCTCTTGCAGAAAGTATTCTATATTATTCAAAAATTACAGATAGGATTGGAAAGATTGAAGAAGGTAATACTGTTTTAGACTATGATCCAGAAGAGAAGAAAAGACAATTTTCAATATCCCTTTCAATTGCACCAGTTGAATTAGATAATGTTAAAATAAATATTATTGATATCCCAGGATATGCTGATTTTCATGGAGAATGTATTCAAGGTATGAGAGCAGTAGATGTTGGTATGATAGTAGTAAGTGGGGTTTCAGGAATAAAGGCTGGAACTGAAAGAGCATGGGAATATTGTAACAAGATTAAACTGCCTAGAACTATTTTTATAAATAAATTAGATAGAGAGAATGCAAGTTTTGATAATGTATTAGATTCATTAAATCAAAAGTTTGGTATAAGTGTTGTTCCAATTCAATATCCTATTGGAACAGAAGAAAATTTTAAGGGTGTAATAAACGTAATATCTAATGAAGCAAAAATATATAATACTAAAACAAGAGAAGTAGAAATAATTGATATACCAAAAGAATTAGAAGAGAAAGTTCAACACTGTAAGATCATGATAATGGAAGCTGTAGCAGAAACTGATGAAAATTTACTTGAGAAATACTTTAGTGAAGGAATATTAAGTGATGAAGAAATTTATAAAGGATTAATAAAGGGATGTGCTAGTGGAGAAATTGCACCTGTAATGTGTGGTAGTGCATTAAAGGTAATTGGTATAGATTCATTAATTGAAGATATTGTTGAATGTTTTCCATCACCAGAATATGCAATTCCTCAAAAGGCAGTAGATTTAAATACCAATAAAGAAGTATTTATAAATCTTACGCAAGATAAATCATTTTCTGCATTAGTATTTAAAACAATAGCTGATCCATTTGTTGGTAAAATTTCGTTTTTCAGAGTCATAACTGGACAAGCGAGTGATGATATGGTTGTTGTTAACACTAACAAAGATAAAACTGAAAAGTTATCACATATTTGTTTTATGAGGGGAAAAACTCAAATCCCAACTCAAAGTATAATAGCAGGAGATATTGGAGCTATATCTAAATTGCAATATACAAGTACAGGTGATACTTTATGTAGTCCAGAATTTAAAGTTATATATGATAAGATGAATTTTCCAACTACAGTTTATTCTATGGCTGCTATTCCACAAGCAAAAGGAGATGAAGAAAAGATATCACAAGCATTGAGTAAGTTAAAAGAGGAAGATCCAGTATTTGAAGTAGATAGAGACGCTGATAATGCAGAAATAATAGTTTCTGGACTTGGAGAGACTCATATTAATATAATAGCAAGTAAGATTAAAAGTAAGTTTGGAACTGATATTATTCTAAGTTTACCTAAGATTCCATATAAAGAAACTATTAAAGGATTTTCTGATGTTCAAGGAAAGCATAAGAAGCAATCTGGAGGACATGGGCAATATGGAGATGTAGTAATTAAATTTGAACCAAGAGATGATGGAGGAGAAGAATTAGAATTTGTTGATAATGTAGTTGGAGGTGCAGTTCCAAGAAATTTTATACCTGCAGTTGAGAAAGGATTAAGGGAATGTATGCAGCATGGAGTATTAGCAGGATGCCCAGTTATAGGATTAAGAGCAACATTACATGATGGATCATATCATTCAGTTGATTCATCAGAAATGGCATTTAAGATGGCTGCTTCAATTGCATATAAGAAGGGATTAGAACAGGCTAAACCGATATTATTGGAACCTATAATGAAAATAGATATAATTATTCCTAATGATTATATGGGTGATGTAATAGCAGATATAAATAAGAAGAGAGGAAGAGTAATGGGAATGGAACCAGAAGAGGATAAGCAGAAGGTTACAGCAGAAGTTCCGTTGGCAGAAATAAGAAAATATGCGACTGAATTAAGATCTTTAACTCAAGGCAGAGGTTCCTTCTCAAAAGAATTTTTAAGATATGAAGAAATACCAGAAATAGAAGTAAATAAAATTATAGATGAAATTAAGGCAAGCAAATCTAAATAAAAAATAAGGTAATAGATATTTTATATCTATTACCTTATTTTTCTTTTAAACATAAAAATTTCATATCTATAAGCGAGGATAAAATCATTCATAAAAAGGAATACTATTCTAGTATAGAGATATAAAACTAGCTTTATTAATAGGAGGAAATTAGATGTCAGATTATACTATGGATATTGGTGGAAAAATTGAGTTGAGTGATTATAGCGATATATTTGACTATTTAAATATAATAGATAAAGACGATAATTTTATGATAAGAATAGCTAAAGATAATGAAGATGATATTGGAGTAATAAGTTCCATGCTTAATGATAGCAATTTTATAATTAATCATACAGAATATGATGAAAGAGGTAATTATTATATAGTTGCTAATAAAAATATTTGAAAATTATAATATTTTAAAATTATAATATCTTAAAATTTATATTAGAGTTTTCTTATGACAACATAATATAGTATAATATTTGTATGGTAAAGGTTTTATAATAAACTTATATAAATAAAGGAGAGAAGACCATGAAAAATTATGTTGTGGGAGTAGACTTAGGGGGAACAAAAATAAGCACAGCTTTATCTGATCTTGAAGGTAAGATAATCAATCAAACAACTATACCAACTGATGCGCATGAAGGTGAAGTGCCAGTTTTAAACAGAATAATTAATTCTATAGAAAAAGTTGTTAATGATAGTGCTGTTTCTTATGAAGATATAAAAGGTATTGGAATCGGTTCGCCAGGTCCACTAGATGCAAAACAAGGTATAATAATTACTACACCTAATCTTCCATTTAAAAATTTCAACTTAGTTAAACCTATAAGTGAAAAATTTGGAGTACCTGTATTTTTAGATAATGATGCCAATGTAGCTGCTATTGGAGAATTTATGTTTGGCGCTGGAAAGGGTGCTGAAAATATAGTATTCTTCACTGTAAGCACAGGTGTAGGCGGAGGAGCTATATTAAACGGAAAGGTATATAGAGGACATACTTCAAATGCTTTAGAAATTGGACATATGACAGTGGCTCCACATGGTCCAAGATGTAACTGTGGTAATGTCGGATGTGTAGAAGCTACTTCATCAGGAACTGCTATTGCAAAAAGAGCTCATGAAGCATTATCAACTAAAGTTGAAACATCTTTAAGAAAATACGAAAATGTCACTTCTTATGAAGTTTTCGTTGAAGCAGCAGCAGGAGATCCAGTTGCAAAAGATATAATTGATGATGCAATGAACTATTTAGGTATAGCGGTTGCGAACGCAGTATCAATATTTGATCCAGAATATGTAATTATTGGTGGTGGCGTATCAAAAGCTGGAGATGTAGTTTTTGATACAGTAAGAAAAGTTGTAAATAAGAGATGCTTCAAATCAATGGCTGAATCAGTTAAAATAGTTCCAGCTGGTCTTGGCACAGATGCAGGTTTAATAGGTGCCGTAGCTTTAGCGTTACTTGAAACACAAGATAAATAAATCAAAAATAAAATATTTTATGAATAATTAGGAGAGCTTATACATACTATATAAGTATAAAGCTCTCTTGCACTAAATTTTTTCTTCTCATACATATTATTATTTGGTTTTAACAAACATATGATTTTTTTATTTTGATATTTGTTTGTAAAAACTTTGAGATGAAGAAATTTTTCATATAACCTATCCCTGCTTTATGGTGGGGATAGACTATAAGAAGAAATTAATATTTGATGCACTCAACCTATTCAATATATATTGAATAGGTTTTGCACATTTATAAGGGCATAATGAATATTTAATTTTCATATTTGGTTAATTTAGATAAGTTGTATATTTAAGGTATAATGATTTTATAAAGGTTTTATATTTGATTATTTTTAATAAGTTATATATTTTTTATAGAATGCTAAAAATGATATATCTTGAAAGGAGAATTATTTTATGAGAGCAGAAATTATATCAATAGGAACAGAATTATTATTAGGAGATATAGTCAATTCAAATGCACAATTTTTAGGACAAGAATTAGCAGCATTAGGTATTGAAATGTACTATCAACAAGTTGTTGGCGATAATGAAGAAAGAATACTACATGCATTTAAGGAAGCATATAACAGATGTGATATTATTATAACAACAGGTGGTCTTGGACCTACGGATGATGATTTGACAAAAGAAATGGCAGCAAAATATTTTAATAAAAGATTATTTGAAGATAAAGAATCATTGGAAAATTTACAGGAATATTTTAAATTCAGAAAAAGGAAGATGACAACTAATAATTTAAAGCAAGCATTAATTCCGGAGGGAGCAACTGCAATTAAAAATAATAATGGAACAGCTCCAGGAGTAATTATAGAAGAAAATAATAAAATAATGATTATATTACCAGGGCCACCAAAAGAAATGAAACCTATGTTTGAAGAAGATATTAAGCCATATCTTAAATCAAAATCTGATTCTGTTATAATCTCAAAAATGATCAAGATTTTAGGAATAGGGGAAAGTGCAGTTGCAGAAACAGTTAAGGATTTAATGGAGTCACAGAGTAATCCAACCATTGCTCCATATGCAAAAGAGATAGGAGTTATACTTAGAATTACAGCAAAAGCTGAAAATGAAGCAGCAGCATTAAAATTAATTGAACCATTAGAGATAGAAATAAAAAATAGACTTGGAGAGAATGTATATGCAACTGAAGATATATCTATAGAAGATGTAGTAGCAAAGTTATTAATAGAAAATAAATACACTGTATCTACTGCTGAATCTTGTACTGGAGGAATGATAGCAAGTACTTTAATAAATTATCCGGGAATATCTGAAGTTTTTATGGAAGGTGCTGTTACATATTCAAATGAAGCTAAGCATAAAAGACTCGGAGTAAAAAATGAAACATTAGAAAAGTATGGTGCAGTAAGTGAAGAGACAGCAAGAGAAATGGCAATAGGTATTGCTAAAAAAGCAAATACTGATGTAAGTATAGTTACAACTGGAATAGCTGGCCCAGGTGGAGGAACAGAAGAGAAACCAGTAGGTTTAGTTTATATAGGCGTATATGTAAAAGGTAAAGTGAAAGTTGAAAAACATATTTTTAAAGGTAATAGATCTAAGGTTAGGAATCAAGCGACAATCACTGCGCTAGATATATTAAGAAGATGCTTAATTAATGAATGATATTATAAAGATAAGTTTGTAGAAGTAGTCTTTATAATGATTTAATTAAAGGAATATAAGAATGTATATTCTTAAGAATACGAAAATATAGGAATATGTGTTTATAGGAATAAAAATATACACATATAAAAAGAGCAGCTATGCTGCAATTCGGATCTTAAAAAGAGCATGTATACTAAAACTTGAATGGATTTAAAAATAAGAAAACTTCTTTCTTTAATTTGAAAAAATAAATATCATAAAAAGAAAACTGCCATATTCATTTTTACTATGGCAGTTTATCAATTGTATATAAATAAAAATGGGGGAGAGGCGATTAAATATTGAAGTTAAATACTTCATTATAAATTCTTTCCATATTAAATTTATTTATACATATTAATTACAATTTATGATTAAGAATTAATTTTTTCATCTAATCCGATGTTATCTTGATCATTATATGTAGGAGATAACGGTTCGTTATATAAATTAGAAAGTGAAGAACTTATGACCCAGCCTTTAGAATTTATATTACTATCAATAGGTAATTGAACATAATACCAAATATTATTTTCTACTGATGCTTTTTCGATTATATTAACTTTTAACAGTTCATTACTTATATATATACATGGTGAAGCTAAATCTGGATATATATATATGTGTGATGAATCTTCTAATGTTCCATAAATATAATCAATATCACAAAATTCTATTGTAAAATTTTTATCAGATGTTTTAGATTTATTAATTAATGTGTCCAATTGCTTTTTTGTTAATCTTAAGTCTAAGCGTAGAGAAGAAATAGTATTTTCATATTTATTAATGTAAAACATTCCAGCACCTATGCTTAAAAGAATTATTATTAATAAAAATAGTATTAACATTCTAACTCCTATAATTTTAATTGATATATTAATAAATATATTCTGATATTATAAAAAAATGTATAAAAATAGATAATAGCTATGTTGCTATTATCTACAAAGATTAATATTATTTTATTAATTACAAAGACTTCACAGCTTCATATAATACCTTTCCAATAGAATCATGAATGACTAAATCGGCCTTATTATCAGCAGAAGTTGTGCTTTTATTTATAAGAACAAGATTATTTCCTCTAAAGTAATTTATAAGTCCTGCTGCAGGGTAAACAACAAGTGAAGTGCCTCCTATTATTAGAGTATCCGCTTGAGAGATAGCCTTAACTGAATTTTGTATAATAGCTTCATCTAAACCTTCTTCATAAAGGACTACATCAGGTTTAACCTTTTCACCACATTTAGGACATGTAGGTATTCCCTTAGATGCTAAAATAAATTTTTCATCATAAAATGCATGACACTTCATGCAGTAATTTCTAAGTACAGATCCGTGCAATTCATAAACGACTTTAGATCCAGCAGCCTGATGTAAACCGTCAATATTTTGAGTTACAATAGCTTTAAGCTTACCAATATCCTCAAGTTTAGCCAAAGCCATATGAGCAGTATTTGGTCTAGCTTCAGGATAGATTAATTTGTCCTTATAGAATTTAAAAAATTCATCTGGATATTTCATAAAGAATGTATGAGATACAAGTTGTTCAGGAGTGAAATTTATTTTAAGATTCTCATTCCATAATCCATTTGAACTTCTGAAATNGGATAGATTAATTTGTCCTTATAGAATTTAAAAAATTCATCTGGATATTTCATAAAGAATGTATGAGATACAAGTTGTTCAGGAGTGAAATTTATTTTAAGATTCTCATTCCATAATCCATTTGAACTTCTGAAATCTGGAATATTAGATTCAGTACTTACTCCAGCGCCACCGAAGAATACTATATTTTTACTTTCTTTTAAAATTTGAGTTAATTGTTCTATTTTAGTATTCATTAAATCATCTCCATAAATTGTATTTATTAATTTTATTATGTCACAAATAAATAAAAAAATAAAATAAACTGACGTTTGAAATATAGATAAGAATTTATTTAATTAATGTATAATAGATTTATAAATATTTCATCGGAGGAAATCTATTATGAAAAAAAATGAAAAGATATTATTAGGGATATCCTGTTTTTTGGGAGGTGTAGTAGCAGGCTTTTTAATTGCACCTATTAAGAACGGAATGTATTTTGGAAATAATTGTGGAAATCATCATGCTGTAAGTAAAGAGGAATTACAAGATATTATTGGAGTAAATGAGTAGAAAAAATAGATTAATCTATGAAAATACTTATATTAAACTAGAGTAATTTATATTTAAGAAAATAAAATGGAGGAAATTTATATGAATATTGGAATATTAGGTGCAGGCTCAATAGCAAGGCAAATGGCCTATACAATAAGTAAAATGGATAATGCTACAAATTATGCAATAGCATCAAGAGATTATAAAAAATCACAGGAATTTGCAAAAGAATTTCGAGTTATTAAAGCATATGGGTCTTATGAGGAAATGATAAAAGATCCAGAAGTAGAGCTTGTATATATTGCAACACCACATTCATTACATTATGAACATGCTAAGCTTTGTTTGAATAACGGAAAACATGTACTTTGCGAAAAAGCTTTTACTATAAATGAAAAGCAGGCAGAAGAATTATTTGAAATTGCAAAAGAAAAAAATCTATTTATTACTGAAGCTATATGGACTAGATATATGCCAATGAGAAAAACTTTAGATGATATATTAGAGAGTGATGTAATAGGTGAGTTGCACTCATTAACAGCTAATTTAGGATATAGAATCAATAATGTTCCAAGACTTGTTGACCCAAATCTTGCGGGAGGGTCTTTACTTGATGTAGGGGTGTACACGCTTAATTTTGCATCTATGGTTTTTGGAAATAACATAAAAGATATATCATCAACTGTAATAAAAACTGATACAGGCGTGGATGCGCAAAATAGTATAACATTATATTATGAGAATAATAGAATGGCGATTCTTCATAGCACCATGATGTCACGTACTGATAGAAGAGGAATTATATATGGTAGTAAAGGTTATATTGAAGTTGAGAATATCAATAATTGTGAAGGGATAAAGATATATTCATTAGATGGAAATTTAATTGATGAATATAAGACTCCAAAGCAAATAACAGGATATGAATATGAGGTGGAAGCTTCTATTAAGGCAATAAAGAATGGAGAATTAGAATGCATTGAAATGCCACATTCAGAGACACTTATAATAATGAGATTAATGGATAAATTAAGAAATAATTGGGGAATTAAGTATCCTTTCGAAGAATAATACTATAATAAAATGAACAAGTGGTTAGATAGATAAGAGTAGAGCATAAAAATTGGTTGATATTAAAATCAGTTTATTTTAGCTCTTCTTTTATTATAAATTAATACATTAAAAGTATTGATTTCATTAGGTAAAAATTTCAGCATATAAAAAATAATATTAATGAAATATATAAATTATTCAATAAAGAAAAAATTGAGTTTAGAAACATTAAATATAGAGATAGAAGTTTAGTTAGATAACAGTATTTATATAAAAAATAAAAAACTTTTAAAAAATGTGTTGACATAATATTATTATCTCGATATAATACTACTTGTGATCTGGTGATGACGGCATAGAGGTAACACTCCTTCCCATTCCGAACAGGAAAGTTAAGGTCTATAGCGCCGATGGTACTGCATGGGAAACTGTGTGGGAGAGTAGGACGTTGCCAGGTAATATGGCTCGATAGCTCAGTCGGTAGAGCAGAGGACTGAAAATCCTCGTGTCACTGGTTCGATTCCAGTTCGAGCCACCAAAAGCACTAACGTATGTTAGTGCTTTTTTATATTTGAAAATAGTTTATAAAAATAGAATGCATTTATTAGGTTTAATGCATTCTATTACTTGATTTAATTAAATACTTATTATTGTTATGTACATAAATTTGTTTTTTATACTTCACATTGATTAACTTCAATAGAATAAGTCCCACATTCAGGACATACAGCAATGCTGACAATATAACTATTATCAATTTTTCCTGTGCTAAATAATTTATTGAAGGAAGTGTTTTCATAATCACTAGAAATAGTGCTAATAATGTATTTATCATCTTTTGTATAAATATAGAAATGATATTCTAAATAGCAATAAGCTTTGTTTAATGGCTCTTGCTTCTTACAGGTACATTGTCCAGTATAATATTCTTTTGAAAAATCAACTTCGTCAGAGTTAATTAATATATCTAATATTAATTCTAAATTAAAATTTTCTATTTCATCATCATTAAAAAAAATTCCTTCACAGTTTTCTTTTGATAATACATATTCTTTATCTTTGAAAGTAAATGTATAATTCATTGAATTTCCTCCATTATTAATAATATTAAATATTTTCTATTTGCCAATCAATAGGTTTTTGATTTGTTGATATCAAAAACTCATTTGCTTTAGAAAAAGGTTTACTACCAAAGAATCCTCTTGATGCAGACAAAGGACTAGGATGTACTGATTTAATTATAAAATGCTTTGGATTTGTTATTAAACTAGTTTTTGATATAGCATTATTACCCCATAATATAAATACTATAGGAGTTTCTTTTTGGTTTAGAACTTCTATAACTCTATTAGTGAATTGTTCCCATCCTTTATTTCTATGAGAATTGGCTTCACCAGCTCTTACGCTTAATACTGTATTTAATAATAATACTCCTTGATCAGCCCATTTCTTTAAGTAGCCATTATTAGGAATATAACAACCTAAATCATCATGTAGTTCTTTATAAATATTAACTAAAGATGGTGGTGTCTTAACTCCAGGGTTAACAGAAAAACTTAATCCGTGTGCTTGTTTAGGCCCGTGATATGGATCTTGGCCTAATATGACAACCTTTGTATCCTCATAACTTGTAAAATGTAAGGCATTAAATAAATCATACATATTAGGATAAATTACTTTGGAATTATATTCGTTTTTTAAAAATTCTCTTAATTTTAAATAATAGTCTTTTTCAAATTCAGTATTTAAATAGTTTTTCCAATCGTTTTTTAGTATTTCAGACATAAAATATCACCCATGGTTATTATAACACTTTGGAGAATGTATATACAAAAACATATTTTTGATCAAAAAAAGGCAATAAATTTATTATATTCTTGTTAGTATATGTATATACTGTTAAAATGAAAAGGTATATAAATTTTATTTTAAAGGAGAATTCACATGGAAAATAAAGTGTTAGCAGTTGCTGCAGGTTATGAAATAACAGAAAAGGACTTAAATGCTGTAATAAACAGATATCCAGAAGACAGAAGAGCAATGTTTCAAAGTGAACAAGGAAAAAAACAATTATTAGAACAATTAATATCATTTGAATTAATGAATAAATTCGGAAAAGAAATTGCATTAGATCAAACAGAAGAATATAAAATGCAAATGGAAGCTATAGCAAAAGAGGTATTAACGTCTATGGCTATAAATAAGGTCTTAGCAGATATAACTATAACAGATGAAGAAGCTAACAAATATTATGAAGAAAATAAGGATGCATTTTCTGAACCAGCAACTGTATCAGCTAAACATATACTAGTTACTACGGAAGAAGAAGCTTCTAAAATCAAAGAAGAAATCACAAATGGATCATTAACATTTGAAGAAGCAGCTAAAAAGTATTCTACATGTCCTTCAAAAGAACAAGGCGGAAATTTAGGAGCATTCTCAAAAGGAATGATGGTTCCTGAATTTGAAAAAGCAGCATTCGAATCAGAAATAGGGGTAGTAACTAATCCGGTTAAGACTCAATTTGGATATCATTTAGTATTAGTTGAAGAGAAGAATGAAGCTTCTGCAAAGAGTTTTGATGAAGTTAAAGATTCAGTTATAAATCAATTATTACAAGAAAGACAACATAAAAAATACGGTGAAATTTTATCAGAATTAGAAAATAAATATGGTGTAGAAAGAAAATAAATATTTAATAAATAAAAAAAGAACTGAGAGTTTGGATATGGCAATAATATTAAAACTCATCAGTCTTTTTTTATTTGTATTTAAAATAAATCTAATATTTCAGTAAATGAATCGATATACATATCAGCATGCTCAAGTAAATCTTCTTTAGTATTGACACAAGCATCATCTTTTACAGCGAAAACTTTCATATTAGCAGATTTAGCGCCTTTTATTGCAGGAAGAATATCTTCAAATACTGCACAATTATTAGCTGACACATTCATTTTTTTAGCAGCTAACAAGTAAACATCTGGGAAGTTTTTTCCACGAGTGACTTCATCTGTTGTTGTTATGGCATCAAAATATTCATAGATTCCGTTACTCTTTAAACAAGCTTGTAATAATTTTTGAGAATTGCTAGTTGCTAATGAAATTGATATATTATTAGATTTCAATTTGTCTAGGAATTCTTTTACTCCAGGTTTTAGCTTCACATTTTTTTTATAGTGATTTAGAGCCATGGTGTTCCATGTTTCTAGTATAGTTTCTATAGAATCACTTATTTCAAATCGTTCTTTAAAATAATGAGCAGTTTGAGTAAAACTTAAATGATTTATTTCAGCATTTAGATTTTCAGGAGTTGTATAACCATGTGATTTTAAGTACTCATCATCTATCCTAGACCATACCCACATTGAATCAACTAGAGTTCCGTCTAAATCAAAAATAACGGCTTTAATATCTTTAAACATTATATTCCTCATTTCTATATATAATAAAAAAACTTAAGGAATAATCCTTAAGTTTTTTATAAAATGTGGTCGGGGTGACAGGGATCGAACCTGCGACCTCATGGTCCCAAACCACGCGCGCTCCCATCTGCGCCACACCCCGGAACTATAAACAATTATATAATATTAATATTTTAAATGTCAAGACAAGTATAGTAAATTTCTAAAATAAATATATTAATAAATATATTTAGAGGAATTTTAGGAAAGAGGTAGAATCTAAGTATATGTGAGAATTTATTAGATAAATTTCTCTATTAATCAGATATTTTACATATAATTATAAAAATATTAGATATATAACCATATACCACCATTGTCCATATTGGATTTAGGTGATATAATTATATTACTAACGCATGCAAATAAAAGGAGGGAAGGTTCAGGGGGACCGATTATTCATGAGAAAGAGAGTGCTTGCTATTCTTTTAGCAACAGTAATCGTTGTGGGTGGATCAATACCTGCGATTGCAACACCTAGTGACCAAGAACTAAGTGATACCAGACAAAAATATGCGGAAATTGAAAATAAAATTTCACAAATAGAAGATAAAATCTACGACTTAGATGCCAAAATAGAGCCGTTACAATTAACTGTTGATAAGAATAAAAAGGAAATAACAAATATCAACAATTCAATTGATAATACAACAAAGGATATTGAACAAACAGAAAAAGAAATAGATACTTTGGATAAGGCATTAGGACAAAGAGTTAAGGCTTTATATACATCAGGTAATTTAGAGTTTAGTTATTTAAGTTTTATGTTTGAGGCGGAGTCAACAAGTGATTTCTTCTCAAGAATTGGAGCAGTAGGAAAAATTATTAATAAAGATAAGGAATCTATTGAAGAAATAATAGATAAAAAAGATGAATTGAGTGAAAAAATGAAATCTTTAGAAGAAAAGAAAACTGAAATTGATAAACTCACTCAAGAAGTTCAAGCATCATTAGATGAGCTGGATGGGAAGAAAAAAGAACAAGAATCATTAGTTTCACAAGCTAAGACAGAAAAATCTAAATTTGATGCAGAATATCTATCTAAGATAGAGAGAGAAGTAGTTTCAGGACAATTTGCTACTATTGATGATTCAAGCAGTAGTGTGTCAGCACTTGAAGGTGCTATATCTCAATTAAGAAATATTAGAGATAATCAAATTAAGAGTCCAACTGTTGTTTCAGAAATAAATGATAAAATAGAAAAAGCTAAAAAAATGGTTTCAGATAAAAAGGCTGCAGAAGCAGCAGCTGCAAGAGCAGCTTCAGCTGCTAAAACTCCAAGTAGAGGAAATACAACTTCAGTTAGTGTACCTTCAGCAGGAAATGCTCAAGCAATTTTAAATGAAGCATATAGTCATCTAGGAAAGCCATATGTATATGGTGCTACAGGAGCTAATACATTTGACTGCTCAGGATTTACTCAATATGTATACAAACATGCAGCAGGTGTAGACATAAGTAGAACAACATATTCACAAATAAATGTTGGTACACCAGTTAGCCAGAGCCAGCTTCAACCGGGAGACCTAATATTTACGCATGCAGGACATGTTGGAATATATGTTGGAAATGGAAATATGATACATGCTCCACAAACAGGAGATGTTGTTAAAGTTTCTCCAGTATATAAATTCTATGCTGGAAGAAGAGTACTTTAATAGTTTATTTAGAACATAATTATAGATTATTATAAATCCCTCAAATATATTACATATATTTGAGGGATTTTAATTATAAAATATAAAATTATTTACTTTTATATTTTATAATGTAATACTATAATGTGGTTAAAAGATATTTTGACAATAAGTATATTAGGAAAAGGAAGATAAATCATGGATAATAACCAATCTAGCTATATAAGAGAAGATGAACTAATTGATGATTTACAGTTGAATGGTTTAAATTTAATCCAAAAAAGAGAAGGATTTAAATTTGGAATAGATGCAGTATTATTATCACATTTTGCAAATGTTAAACGAAGTTTTAGAGTTATAGATTTATGTACAGGGACAGGAATAGTTCCATTTCTTATATATGGGAAGTATTCACCCAAAGAAGTTTTCGGTTTAGAAATACAAGAAGATATGGTTGAAATGGCTGAAAGAAGTGTTCATATGAATAACTTGGAGGAAAAGTTACATTTCATAAATCATGATTTAAAAGATATAAAGTATCTAAAAAGTTTGGAAAGATTTGATGTAGTTACAGTAAATCCTCCTTATAAGCTAAACAATTCAGGAATTTTGAATCCATTAGATAAGCTTGCTATTGCAAGGCATGAAATATTATGTAATCTAGAGGATGTTATAGTTGCATCGAGAACTTTACTAAAAGACAATGGAAGGCTTTTTATTGTTCATAGACCAGAAAGGTTAGCTGATATATTTGGTCTTATGAGGAAATATAAAATTGAGCCTAAAAGAGTTAAAATGGTACATCCGAAAGTAGGCAAAGCACCTAATATAGTTTTAGTAGAAGGCCAACGTGATGGTGGTGCGTATTTAAAATGGGATGAACCATTATATGTATATGATGAAAATGGGAAATATACTAGTGAGATAGATAAAATATATGGGAGGATTTAAGAATGGATAAAGGTATATTATATATAGTTCCAACTCCAATTGGAAATCTCAAAGATATTACATTGAGGGCTTTGGAAGTATTAAATGATGTAGACTTGATTGCAGCAGAAGATACAAGGCAAACATTAAAATTATTAAATCATTTTGAAATAAAAAAGACATTAATTAGTTATCATAAATATAATGAGAAAAATAAAAGTGAAGATATTATTAATTTGATTAATGAAGGCAAAAAAATTGCATTGGTATCTGATGCTGGTATGCCAGGTATATCAGATCCGGGGAGTGTTATTGTTAAATGTTGTATAGAGCAGGGGGTTAAGTTTGAAGTATTACCTGGAGCAACAGCATTTACTACTGCCTTGGTATATTCTGGATTGGACACGACAAAATTCTTGTTTAGAGGATTTCTACCAAGAGAAAATAAAGAACGTAAACCAATAATACAAGATATAATAAACTGTCAAGAAACAATTATATTATATGAAGCTCCACATAGATTATTAGATACATTAAGCTTTTTGCTGAGTAATTTAGGCGATAGAAAAATAGCCGTTTGCCGGGAATTAACAAAATTATATGAGGAGATTTATAGAGGATCTATTAGTGAATCAGTAAATTATTTTCAAGTTAATAAACCAAGAGGGGAATTTGTTCTTGTAATAGAAGGGAAAAGAATTGAAGACATAGAAGAAGAGAAAAAATCTATTTGGATTGATTTAAGTATAGAAGAACATATATTATCCTATATAAATAATGGAATCAGTAAGAAAGAAGCAATTAAAATGGTGGCTAAGGATAGAAATTTACCTAAAAATGAGATATATAAATTCTCAACTGATTTATAAAATATAATTATAATACAGAAATCAAAAAAGCAGTAAAATCTTACTGCTTTTTTTATATTAAACTATATGTATTATCTACCTTGTTTGATTTCTTCTAAGCATTTAACACAGATATTTTTGCCTTTATAGTTTATAACATCTCTTGCATCTCCACAGAAGATACATGCTGGTTCATATTTCTTTAATATGATTTGTTCTCCGTCAACATAAATTTCTAATGCATCTTTCTCAGCAATATCTAAAGTTCTTCTTAATTCTATAGGAATAACTATTCTTCCTAATTCGTCTACTCTTCTAACTACACCTGTTGATTTCATAAAAAATTCCTCCTAATTACACAATTCGACATTCTACTCTGTTATATTACCAAGTATGTAATATAAAGTCAATAAATATTTCGATTTCTTTATAAAAAATTACAAATTTCAACTTTAATAACCACTATGTTTAAAATATACTACCATTTTTTAGAAAAGTCAAGATAGTTTGGTGATTTAGTTGCAAGAAATTATGTGAAATTTAAAATTTTTTATTAAAAATACCTTTTATATTAAATATATAGCATATTATAGTATATTATAGCAAAATAAAAAATTTAAATTAAAGAATTAAAAGAATTTACATAATTAAACAAAATAATGTTATAATGATATTAATCGTATATAAAATACGATTTTTCTAGTTAAATATATTTTTAATTTACAATTATTAGAGTATAATAGGAATAGTGCGTTATTATCAGATATACATATTCATGCAATTGTTATTGTGAATAGATAATATATAGAATATAAATAATATTAAGATGTTAGAATAAACTTGTAACAAGTTGATAAATACTATATAATATAGATAAAAGAATGAGAAAGGTATAGGTAACATAGTATGGATAAAAAATTTGATTCAGACTATATAAAAGAATTAGTAGAAGAAATGTCCAAAAGTAGCTCCATTTCATATGATGATCTACCAAAATATGATTTGTTTCTATCTCAAGTTATAGACTATTTAAATGATAAGTTTGTAAATGAGAAGTTTACTAACAATATAGTTCAAAATTACACCAAGAGTGAGGTAATAACTAAGCCAGAGGATGGCAAAAAAAGAGGATACACTAAGATGCACCTGGTACAATTAGTTTTACTTAGTTATATGAGACCTATATTAACAACAGAAGAAATAAAGAAAGTCTTTAGATTGGCATTTAACGAAATAAATGATAGAAGTGATGATATATTATCTTGGGAAGAAGCATATAAAGTATTTGTTTCAATCCAAAAAGATAGTATGAATGATTATTTAATTTCTTCACTAACTAATGAAGAAAAGCTTGAAACGATGGTAAAGGAATTCAATTTAAAAGATAAAGATGAAGAAAGAATAAGAATATTCTTATTAGTCTTAACATTAATAGCAGAAGCTAGTGTTATAAAAAAATTAGTCCAAAAAATAGTCAGCGAATATCATGAAGATTAAAAATATATATGTAACACTTGCTTGATTAGTACAGATATTGATACTGATTAAGCAAGTGTTTTTTGTTAATATTGATGATTATAATTTTTTTAAAATATTTAAGAGATAATATTAATACTTATATAGATAGTTATGTTTTTAAGCACTTAAGTGAGGTAAATGCATGGATAAAATTATCATAAAGGAATCAGTGCGAAATTTAGTGGAATTTTGTTTGAAAGATGGAGATATAGATAATCGATTTTCAGGAACAGCGCGAGCAGTAGAGGGGATAAAGGCACATCAAAAATTGCAAAGTGATAATGAAAAAATTTATGAAAACTTTCAAAAAGAAGTATATTTATCTCATGATTTTGAATCAAAGAATTTTTGTGTGACAATAGAAGGTAGAGCAGATGGAATTATTAAAGAAGATGATAAGATAATAATAGAAGAGATTAAATCTACATATAAAAAGTACTCATATATTGATGATTTAAATGAGCTACACTGGGCTCAGGCTAAAGTTTATGGCTTCATATATGGATGTGAAACTGATATTAACCATGTTTATATAAGATTATCTTATTTTCAACTCGAAAGTAATGAAGTAAAAAGCTTCGAGAGAAAATTTGATATGAATGAACTAAAAAAATTTACAGAAAATTTGGTTAAGGAATATGGGGAATTTATTTATTATATATA
This sequence comes from Clostridium neonatale, assembly GCF_001458595.1. Taxonomy (GTDB): domain Bacteria; phylum Bacillota; class Clostridia; order Clostridiales; family Clostridiaceae; genus Clostridium; species Clostridium neonatale. The sequence goes on along the minus strand of NZ_LN890328.1, from coordinate 3,142,838 downwards.
TCTTCAAAAAAAAGAAAGAAATTTAACGGCTAAAAGTACTAAATTTCCATTTGAAGAATATAGAAATGGTCAAAGAAGACTAATTAACATAGTGTATAATACAATAAAAGAACAAGAGATAGTATTTGCACAAGCACCAACAGGAATAGGAAAAACAATATCTACTATTTTTCCAGCTATTAAAGCTTTAGGAGAAGGTTTAGGTGAAAGAATAGTCTATTTAACATCACGAACTATAAATAGAGAAGTTGCAAATGAAGCTATTGAGAGGCTGCGTGATAATGGATTGAATTTTAGAAGCATTACTATTACAGCTAAAGAAAAATCATGCTGTAATGAAAAGTTTGACTGTAATCCAGAAGTATGCAAGTATGCTAAAGGATACTATGGTAAGGTTAAAAAACCTATATATGAAATTTTGAGAAATGAGAGGAAAATATCAATTGAAATAATACAAGAATATGCGAAAGAATTTGAGGTATGTCCATTTGAACTATCATTAGATATTAGTATGTATTGCGATGCAATTATATGTGATTATAATTATATCTTTGATCCTAAAGTATCACTTGGGAGATTATTAGAGAGTGATGGAAATATAGTTTTAGTAGATGAAGCACATAATTTAATAGATAGATCTAGGAATATGTATTCTGCAACTATTGAAAAACAGATAATAATGGACTGTAAAAAGATTACTAAAGGGAAATTGAGCAAATTAAACTCTATATTAGGTAAAATAAATAGTTATTTTATAGGGTTAAGAAATGAATGTGAACATAGAAATATAGAATGGTTTTACGAAAAAGAATCTCCTAAAGAGCTTTCTAACCTACTAAGGATATATTTAAAGGAAAGTGAAGATATATTAATAAGAGGAAACAAGTTTGAAGGGTATGAACAAATACTACAACTATATTTTGAGATATATTCTTTCATTAATATTATGCAATTATATGATGATAACTATGTTACATTAATAAAAAAATATGGAAAAGAAATTAATATAAGTTTATTTTGTGTTAACCCTGCAAAAAATATAGAGAAATGTATAGAGAAATGTTCTTCAGTTATCTTTTTTTCGGCAACATTATCACCAATTAATTATTATGTTAATATGCTTGGAGGAAATGATGAAAGTTATAGAGTAAAACTGCCTTCACCATTTAAAAAAGAAAATTTAAAAACGTATCTTTCAACTATAAATATTAGATATAAATATAGAAAACAAACATTGCCTAAAGTTTTTAATAAGATACATACTTTTATAAATGAAGAAATCGGAAATTATATTGTTTTTTGCCCATCATATGAATATATGAAGCAGCTTGCAGAGGAATGTTATAAATGTAATATGAATAATTTTGTGTTGCAGGTACAAAGTCCAAACATGACAGAAAATGAAAAGGTAGAATTTTTGGAGAAGTTTAAGGAAAACAGGAATCTTATAGTATTATGTGTCATGGGAGGTATGTTTTCAGAAGGAATAGATTTACCTGGTGAACAATTAATAGGAGCTATTATTATAGGTGTGGGTTACCCTAAAGTAGATGTTGAAAATGAAATAATAAAAGAGTTTTATGGAAAAGATGGATATGATTATGCATATATTTATCCGGGAATAAACAAAATTCAGCAAGGAGCTGGAAGAGTAATAAGAACTGAAAATGACAAAGGCAGAGTTTTATTGATTGATGATAGATATGCTACAGATAAATATAGCTCATTAATACCTAGAGAATGGTATCCAATAAACAAATATTAATGTAAAAACAAAAGTTTATTTATCTAATTAAGTATGTTAAAATATTCATGTTAGATTTGAGTTTTGATATTTAGTTAAATATATTTAGAGAGTATTTTAGCATAGGTTATAAAAATACTATGGTTTGTAATTTGTTATATTATAAACTAATAAGTTATCCGAAGGAGCGATAAAAATGAATATTCCATTAATTGATTTAAGAGCTCAATATAATTCTATTTCTAAAGAATTAGATAAAGCTACTATAGATGTGTTGTCGTCAGCAGCATATATAATGGGTAAAAATGTAACGGAATTTGAAAAGGAATTCGCAAACTATATTGGAACTAAGCATGCTATATCAGTAGGGAATGGTACAGATGCATTAGTTATAGCGTTAAAAGCATTAGGTATAGGAGAAGGTGATGAAGTAATAACTTCAACATTTACTTATTTTGCTTCAGCCGAATGTATTTCAGCAGTAGGCGCAACTCCTGTTTTTGTTGATGTAGAAAAAGATACGTTTAATATAGATCCTGATAAAATAGAAGAAAAAATTACAGAAAGAACAAAAGCTATTATTCCAGTACATATATTTGGTCAAAGTGCTGATATGGATAAGATCAACATAATAGCTAAAAAGCACAACTTGAAAGTTATAGAAGATGCATGTCAAGCAGTTGGTGCCAAGTATAAAGGAAAAATGATAGGTACACTTAGTGATGTAGCTTGTTTTTCATTCTTCCCAACAAAAAATCTTTCATGCGCTGGAGATGGTGGAATGATAGTAACATCTGATGATAATGTAGCTACGATAGCAATAGCATTAAGAACGCATGGAAGTGGAGAAACAGGTCAAAAGGCATATAATTTATTGAATAATATTACTGAAGAAGTAGTTACATCTAAATCAGGTGATGATACTGTTTATAATCCATTAAAGTATTATAATTATTTAATAGGATATAATTCAAGATTAGATGCTATTCAGGCTGCGATATTAAGAGTTAAATTGCCTCATTTAGATAAATGGAATTCAAGAAGAAGAGAAATTGCTAAAATATATGATGAAGAATTGATTGATTCTAATGTTATTACACCAATAGTTAGAGAAGAAAATGATACTGTATATCACCAATATGTATTACAATCAGATAATAGGGAAGAAATGCTAGCTAAGTTAAAAGAAAAAGGTATTGCAACTGGTGTTTATTATCCAGTACCATTACATTTACAAAAAGTATATACAGACTTAGGATATAAAGAAGGTGACATGCCAGTAGCAGAGTATCTTTCTCATAGAACATTTGCCATACCAGTTTATCCAGAATTAAGTGAAGAACAGATACAATATATTGTAGATAGTATTAAGAATGTGTAGGTGATAATCTATGGAAAAAGAGTATTTTGTTCATGAGTCTAGTTATGTAGATGATAATGTTAAGATAGGCAAGGGTACTAAGATATGGCATTTTTCTCATGTGATGAGTAATTCTGAAATAGGTGAGAAGTGTAATATTGGTCAAAATGTTGTTATATCACCTGGTGTTAGAATCGGTAAAGGTGTAAAAATACAAAATAATGTATCTGTTTATACAGGGGTTATTTGTGAAGACGATGTTTTTTTAGGACCTTCATGTGTTTTTACTAACGTAGTTAATCCAAGAAGCTTTATAGAAAGAAAAACAGAATATAGAGAAACTATAATTGGAAAAGGTTCATCTATTGGAGCAAATGTTACAATAGTATGTGGTCACAATATTGGTAAATACGCATTAATTGGAGCAGGAGCTGTTGTTACTAAAGATGTTCAAGACTATGCTCTAGTGGTTGGAAATCCGGCAAGAGTATTAGGATATGTGTGTAAGTGTGGAGAAAGATTGATTTTTAACAATGAAAAAGCAACTTGCAGAGCATGTGGTGAAGAGTATATAAAGAATAATGATGAAGTGAAATCAATTAATGATTAATCAAAATGTATTAAAATTATATTATTATTAATTACCTATAAAGTAATAAAACGGTTATTAACTATGCAGTATGCATTGTTAAAGCATTAATAGCAGGAGGTTTAAAATGTCAATTTTAAAAGAACAATTGTTAGAAAAAATAAATAATAAGACTGCTAAGGTTGGGGTGGTAGGACTTGGATATGTAGGATTACCGCTAGCAGTAGAAAAAGCAAATGCAGGATATGAAACTATAGGTTTTGATGTACAAGAGAAGAAAGTTGAATCAGTAAATGCAGGCCAAAACTATATTGGGGATGTAGTTGATGAAGAACTAAAGAAATTAGTTAAAGATGGAACCCTAAGAGCAACGGCTGATTTTAGTTTTGTAAAAGATGTAGATACAATATGTATATGCGTACCTACTCCACTTGATTTATATAAGCAGCCAGATTTATCTTATGTTGTATCTTCAACTAAAAGTGTTGCACAATATTTACATAAGGGAATGCTTGTAATCCTTGAAAGTACAACATATCCAGGGACAACAGAAGAAGTACTTAAGCCTATTTTGGAAGAAAGTGGTTTAAAATGTGGTGAAGACTTTTTCTTAGCATTTTCACCAGAAAGAGTTGATCCAGGTAATAAAGAATATAATACTAAAAATACTCCAAAGGTTGTAGGTGGCTGTACAGAAGAATGTACAGAAGTTGCTGCAGCATTATATAGAAATATATTAGAAGGAGATATACACACAGTATCATCACCAGCAGTAGCAGAAATGGAAAAAATATTGGAAAATACATTTAGAAATATAAACATAGGTTTAGCTAATGAAATGGCTATTTTATGTAACAGAATGGGAATAGATGTATGGGAAGTGATAGATGCAGCTAAAACAAAGCCATATGGGTTTATGCCTTTCTATCCAGGTCCAGGATTAGGTGGTCATTGTATTCCATTAGATCCTTTCTATTTAGAATGGAAAGCGAAAGAATATGACTATCATACAAGATTAATAGAAACATCAGGAGAAATTAATGATTCTATGCCTGAATTTGTTTTAGATAATGTAATGAAGATATTAAATAAAAATAAAAAAGCATTAAATGGAGCTAAGGTTTTATTATTAGGTGTAGCATACAAGAATGATATAGATGACTATAGAGAATCTCCAGCGTTTAAAGTAATTGAATTACTTGAAAAAAATGGCGCAGATCTTATGGTAAATGATCCATATTGTCCTGTATCTAAATATAAAAATAAAACTTATAATTCAGTTGATTGGAAAGAAGTTATTGATGAAAGTGATATAGTTATAATAACTACTAATCACAGTTGTTATGATTATGAAAGTATAGTTGCTAGGGCAAAGGCTGTATATGACACAAGAAATGCAACTAAGAATGTTGTTAACAATAGAGAAAAAATCTATAAATTATAGAGATTAACTAATTTTTATAAATACATTTAAAGATTAAGCTATACTATTAACATAGTATAGCTTAATCTTTAGAGTTGAATTATTTTAATTGCAACCATTTTATTATATAATTTTGATACATTAATCTAGATTAATATAAATATATAATTACTGTATGGATAGTATAAATATTAAGAGAGAATACATTAAGAAAATGGTGATTAAATGAGAAATTTGAAATCAGCTATAAGAAGTCAAATAAATTTTCTAATACATCTTATAGTTAAGGTTAAGAATGATGACATATTTGCATTAGCTTCTCAGTTAGCATATTATTTAGTTTTATCATTTTTTCCGTTTATGATATTTTTAGTAACCTTAGTTGGGTTTAGTAGTTTCGGTTCAGAGGATGTTTTAAATGCATTGCATGCAGTTCTTCCAGAAAGTATAGTTGAATTAACGAAGTCAATAGTATATGAAGTATTTGATAAACAATATACAGGATTATTAGGAGCATCTATTTTATTATCTGTATGGACTGCCTCATCAGGTTTTAGAGCAGTCATAAAGGGCGTAAATAAGGCTTATAATTTTAAAGAAACACGATCATTTATAAAGAGATCTATTATATCTATGTTAGGAATATTAGCATTAGCTATAATTATTTTATTAGCACTAGCTATATTAGTTTTTGGTGGAGTTATAGGAAGGTATTTGGAAACAATATTTCCGTTCTATAATATTATAGTATTTATATGGGTTGCTTTCAGATATGCACTTATGTTTTTAATTATGATATTTATTTTTGCAGCTATATATAGATTGGCACCGGCTAAAAGATTGACATGGGGTGAAGTTATACCTGGTGCAATCTTTAGTACTATAGGATGGGGCGCATCCTCATTAGGATTTTCATACTATATCAATAACTTTAGAAATTTTTCAAGATTCTATGGAAGTTTGGGAGCAGTATTTATACTTATGACATGGTTATTTCTTGTTTCATTAATTTTTATTTTTGGAGTAGAGATCAATTGTGTTATAACACATGTTAAGAATAACAAAAAAGATTAGAATAAAATATAATTACTTCTGAATATTATATGTAAATTTGGATATAACTTTAGAAAATAAATATTCAGGAGGTTTAATATGAACAAAATAATACTTATGGGAAGACTTGTTAGAGACCCTGAACTAAGACACACAGAAAATGGAGATAAGGTTTATACGAAGTTTACTATTGCGGTTCAAAGAAATTTTAAGTTATCAGATGGGTCTAGAGAGGCGGATTTTATTCCAGTTAGAGTATGGGGGAAAAAAGCCGAGATAGTTTGCAAGTATGTTAAAAAAGGTAACTATATAACTATAAGCGGAAGATTAAGAACAGGAAGTTATGAAGATAATGAAGGAAATAAAAAATATATCACAGAAGTTGTAGCTGAAGATTTTAAATTTATTAGTGGCAAAAGAGAACAAACAGGAACAGAAGATAATTAAAATTTTATATAATATATGTAAGTGTATGATGGTAAATATATTTTTGGTTATTATATACTTATATATATTAAATTTGTATATAATAGAAAAAAATTCAGATTTAAATAATTTTTTGAAATACTGTTGAAGTTGAGAAAAAATGTGGTATAATAAAGATGTAAACGATATCTAAATTGTTTTTCAATTGTGGTATGGTAAAATAATATTATGGGATTATGAGATGGAAAAAGGAAGCATTTTGCTTCTTTTTTTCATATATAATGAAAATCTATAATTATATTTTATAATACAAGTTATCTATGTTTCGACAAAAATAAATACTAAATATAAATAATATTAAGTATTATATATGTTAAAAAAGAAGGTTTAAATAGTTTATTGTCAATAAAAATAAATCAAATTATTATGAGAGGGTACATGCTTTGACAACATATTATTTTTTATTATGTTAATATTTAGGTAAGAAAAAAATTAAGGGGTGTTTTGTTATGAGGATTTTAGAAGAGTATAGTGTTGTTAGACAAAATGAGGAAATTGAATTAAGATATTTTTATAGGATAACTAAGAGTCAATACTGTGGGTTTGATGCATATGGGGTAGAAGTAGAAAGAAAAGATTATAAAGGACTAACAAAGATAAAAGAAGAAAAGGATAACATAGAGCTTGTATCTACTCAAAGACATAAAGTAAAGCAGATTGTCATGAATTTATGTAAGTATGAAGTATCACCTATACACTTGGTAGATATATTAGGTGAATTTGTTGATGAACATGCATATGAATTTGATATGGAATTATCGAAAGAAGCACAATTAATATAATAATATTTATTCTCTGTGGTAATATATTACTAGAGAGGAGAAGAGTATAAATGATAATTGGTGTTGGAATAGATATTATAGAGATAGATAGAATTAAAAGGGCTGTTAGTAGAACAGATGGATTTTTAGAAAAGGCATTCACAGAAAAAGAAATAGAGTATTTTAGAACGAAAAAATTAAGTGCAAATACTATAGCAGGAAATTTTGCGGCAAAAGAAGCTGTAAGCAAAGCGTTAGGAAGTGGATTTAGGCAATTTGGTTTAAAGGATATTGAGATTTTGAGAGATAATTTGGGAAAGCCAATAGTTAATTTAAGTATAAAGATTTATGAGATTATAGGAAAAAGAAATTTTAAAATTCATGTTAGCATATCACATAGTAAAGACAACGCTATAGCATATTCAATTATGGAGGAAATGTAGATGCTTGAAATTTTATCTGTAAATAAATGTAAAGGGTTAGACGAAGAAGCTATAGAAAAAATTAATATTCCTAGTATCATACTCATGGAAAATGCAGCAATTTCAATTTTTAATGAAATAAAAAATTTAGGAAACAGTTTTCTAATAATATGTGGAAAAGGTAATAATGGAGGTGATGCATTAGCATTAGCCAGGCATTTGGTATTGGCTGGAAAGGATGTAAAAGTTTTTATAATAGCTAAAGATAAGAATTATAGTAATGATTTCATGATAAATTATGATATATTAAGAAAAATACTTGATGAACAAAAGATAACACTCATATGTAATGAATCTCAGATAGATGATGAAGTTAAGCTAAATATAAATAAGTATGATATTGTTATTGATGGATTATTTGGTGTAGGATTATCTAGGGATATAGAAGGAATCTTTCAAAAAATAATTTATACTATTAATAAAAATGCTAATAAAATAATTTCAATAGATGCTCCATCAGGATTGGATTGTGATACTGGATTAGAAAAAGGTATTGCTATAATGGCGGATTGTACATATACATTTGAAGTAATAAAAAGAGGATTTTTAAATTATAATGCCTTAAGATATATTGGTAAATTGAAAGTTTTAAACATAGGTATACCTGATATTATTAAGAAGCAAAATACTGAAGCCGTACATATTTTAGAGAAGAGCGAATACATTAAAATGCTTCCAAAGAGAAAGATATATGGACATAAAGGAAACTATGGGAGGGCACTGATATTTGCAGGAAGTGAAGGGTTTTCTGGTGCAGCGTATATAACAACAGAATGTACAGTAAGAGCAGGGGCAGGGTTAACAACGTTAATATGTGATAGAAATGTACAAGGACAAATAGCTACAAAACTAATTGAAGCTATGACTATTAATTATGAGGATGACAAATTATATGATTTAATAGGTAAAGCAGATTCCATAGCAATTGGACCAGGAATAGGAAATGGAATCAAGGTAAAAGAAATGGTTGATTATATTATTACTAATAGTAAGTGCCCGATAATAGTTGATGCGGATGGAATAGGAATAATTAAAGAAAATGAAAAACTTTTAAAGAGGTTAGAAGGAAGAGGGGTAATTACACCTCATCCAGGTGAAATGGCAAATTTTCTAGGAATGACAATTGAAGAGGTAGAAAAGGACAGAATTAGCATAGCTAAGAAAGTAGCTGAAAAATATAAAATAGTCGTTCTATTAAAGGGATATAACACTGTGATTTCGGATGGTGTAAGTACGTATATAAATACTACAGGAAACAGTAAAATGGCTTCAGGAGGAATGGGAGACTCTTTAACGGGAATAATTAATGCTTTTTTATCTCAAACATCTAAAATACTAGAATCGACTTTGATTGGAGCGTATATTCATGGATATATAGGAGATGAACTAAGTGAAAGTAATTACATAGTAAATGCGAGAGACATCATAAATAATCTACCGAGTTATATAGATAAATTAGTAAAATAATAAAAGTAGAATAAATCTCCAAAGTTTTTCATAATATTACTAAGGTAATAATTAATCTTGGAGGGAATATGAAGTTAAATAAAAAAGTTATTATAAGTATTATGTTAGTAATGATTCCTATTATTATAATATGTGGAATAATATTAGGTAGAAAGATTATTACTCCATCAAATGAAGATATATTAAATGGATTGAAAAATATTAAAATGTATAGTTGTGATGTTAGTTATACATTTAAAAATATTAGAGACGAGTTTACAGAAGAAACAACACAGTATTATAGGTTTGATAAGGGATCTAGAATTGAATTTCAAGATTATTATAAAAGAATAAAAGTATATAATGGTAGTGAAATTAAAGTTGAAGAAAATGATGATGAGTATACATTAGATAAAAATCTAGATATAATTTATCCTTTAGCTTTTATAGAAAATATTATGTCAAATCAAATGAGTAGCCCTATTTCTGAATTAAAAGAAGAATGGGGAGATGGTGAATATTTAAAGGTCAACATTGAATATAATAGCAATAATAAGCATTTAAGCAAAGGAGAATTTTATATTGATAAGAAACAAAAAATTCCTGTTATGTTGAGAATATTAGATGAAAACGATGAAGAAAGAGTTGTAATAAAATATAAAAACTTTAAATATGAAAAAACTTTAGATGAAAATTTATTTTAGTACAAGTATATCTTGTTACATAGTAAATTAATACATTTTATGATATACGATAAATAATGAATTATATAAAGGGGGACATAAGTATACATTTTACTTATGTTCCCAAGATAAAATAGCCTTCATCAATATTTATATAGCCAAAATACATAAAATATAAGACAACAAAGGATAAATACTTTGACAAAATGACATAATTTGCAATATAATCGTAGTATACAGATTTTTACTACTATGGAGGCGAAAATATGTCAGCTAGCTGTTATGAAAAAATTAAAAAAAATAGTAGAGTTATGAATAATTCTTTAATATTATATAATGATGAAATCATATTAAATGATTTTGAAATAAAAATGAAAAAGGGTTATGAATATATGGCTAAATTGAACTTAGAGTATTCTGAATCAGGATGTGAATACATGTTAGATGATGTTGATGAGTATGAGGCTTGGATTTGCGGAGTGTGATTAATTATATGGCCAATATTGTAGTAAAAAGAGGAGAAATTTTTTATGCAGATTTAAGTCCTGTAATAGGATCAGAGCAGGGTGGTATACGTCCTGTGATTATAATACAAAATGATATTGGGAATAGATATAGCCCTACAGTTGTTGTAGCTGCTATAACATCTCAAATTAATAAAGCTAAATTACCTACTCATGTTGAAATTTCGTCAGAAGAATATGGTTTAAATAGAGATTCCGTTGTGCTATTGGAACAAATAAGAACTTTGGACAAGCGGAGACTAAAAGAAAAGATTGGACATATGACAGAGGGAGATATGAGAAAAGTTAATAAGGCTCTTATAATTAGTTTAGATCTTGATGATGTAAAAAAAAGCGATAAGAATAGTTAATATAAAAGACTGGTATATTATGGTTATAGTATGTGAAATTACTTAGAACTGAGAATATATCAGTCTTTTGATGTTTAGCTATATAATGAATATGTGATCAGTGTATATTAAATAGATTAATATGATATATTTAATGTCTGTAATGAAGAATTAGTATATCACATAAACGAATAGTGTATACAAAATTAATTTTATATGATAGAATAAAAATATTGAAAAGTAGCATAATAAAAATAATTACAATAATTATCAGGGGGTAAAGCAATGAATAATAAAATTCAGCTTGAAGAAATATCAAAGCTAATTAGAAAAGATATCGTATCAATGCTTACAGAATCAGCATCAGGACATCCGGGCGGATCATTATCTATAGCTGATATAATGTCAGTATTATTTTTTAGAGAAATGAATATAAGTTCTGAGAATCCTAAGGATCCAAATAGAGATAGATTTGTTTTATCAAAAGGCCATGCTGCACCGGCATTATATAGTGCACTAGCTAGAAAAGGATATTTTCCAGTTGAGGAATTAAAAACATTAAGGAAAACAGGAACTAGACTTCAAGGACATCCTAATATGAATGATTTACCTGGAATTGATATGTCTACAGGTTCATTAGGTCAAGGAATATCAGCAGCAGTAGGCATGGCGCTGGCAGGAAAATTAGATAAAAAAGATTATAGGGTATACACAATTTTAGGTGATGGAGAGCTTGAAGAAGGTCAAGTTTGGGAAGCTTCAATGTCAGCAGCACACTATAAGTTAGATAACTTAACGGCATTTATTGACTTTAATGGACTTCAAATAGACGGTAATACAGAAAATGTAATGAATCCATCTCCAATAGATAAAAAGTTTGAGGCATTTGGATGGAATGTAATAGTAATTGATGGACACAATTATGATGAAATAATAGATGCAATTGAAAAATCTAAGAATGCAAAGAATAAACCAACAGCTATAGTTTGTAAAACAATCAAAGGAAAAGGCGTATCATTCATGGAAAATGAAGCATCATGGCATGGTACTGCTCCTAGTAAGGAACAATGTGAAATTGCATTAAAGGAAATTGGAGGGGAAAACTAATGGGAAATAAAATAGCAACTAGAGAGGCTTATGGAAAAGCATTAGTAAAGCTTTCAAATATTAATGAAAATGTTGTTGTTTTAGATGCGGATTTATCAAAATCTACTAAAACAGCTGATTTTAAAGCTGTTGCACCGGAAAGATTTATTAATATGGGAATAGCTGAAGCAAATATGATGGGAGTTGCTGCTGGGCTTTCAACTTGTGGAAAAGTACCATATGTTAGTACATTTGCAATGTTTGCAGCTGGAAGAGCATTTGAACAAATAAGAAATTCAATATGTTACCCTAATTTAAATGTAAAAGTTTGTGCTACGCATGCAGGATTGACTGTAGGAGAAGACGGTGCTACACATCAATCTGTTGAAGATATTTCATTAATGAGAAGTATACCTAATATGACAGTTATAAATCCAGCTGATGCTGTTGAAACAGAAGCAGCAATTTTAGCAATAGCTGATTATAAAGGACCTTGCTATGTAAGATTAGGAAGATTAGCTGTTAATACAATAAACGATGAAAAAAACTATAAATTTGAAATCGGAAAAGGTGTAACGTTAGAAGATGGTAACGATGTTACAATAGTAGCTACTGGAATGATGGTAGATTTAGCTTTACAGGCTAAAAATGACTTGTCTAAAGAAGGAATAAGTGCTAGAGTAATAAATATACATACTATAAAACCTATAGATAAAGAATTGTTAGTTAAAGCAGCTAAGGAAACAGGTGCAATAGTTACAGCTGAAGAGCATAGCGTAATTGGAGGCTTAGGATCAGCAGTATCGGAAGTTATTACTGAAGAAGTTCCAGTACCAGTTTTAAAGGTAGGCATAAAAGATACTTTTGGTGAAAGTGGGAAACCAGGTGAACTATTAGAAAAGTATGGTTTGACAACTCAAGCAATAGTTGAGCATAGTAAAAAGGCTATTTCTTTAAAAAAATAGATTAGAATGAAAATCAAATAAATAAAAATACAAAACACGTAAGTAGAAATAGCTTGCGTGTTTTGTATTTTTATTTTATAGAAAAATTTATTTAAATGTATCTGTAATTAGCATAATAATAGATTAATTGAGAAAAAATAAATAATATCTTATAAACTAGGGGGTAGAAAAATGAAAAATTTAATATTAAAGGAGTATACGCTAATAACTATAGGAATAATATTGGTAGCTATTGGAGTAGAATATTTTTTCTCACCAAATAATTTAGCAGCAGGAGGAGTAACAGGAGCTGCTATAGTTATCAATGCAATTTTTCCAAAATTGTCTATAGGATTAATTACATTGGTAGTTAATTCAACTTTATTTTTAGTTGCTTTTGCATTTATTGGTGGAAATTTTGGAGGAAAAACCATATATGCCAGTTTAGGGTTATCGGTAATAATTTGGATTATAGAAAAATTTTTTAATCCTATTGCTATAACAAGTGATTTATTAATGGCAACAGTTTTTGGAACAATTATTTCAGCTATTGGAATGGCAATTGTATTTAATGAAAATGCATCAACTGGTGGAACCGATATTTTAGCTAAGATTCTAAATAAGTTTTTTCACTTAGACATTGGAAAGTCATTATTAGTTGTAGATTTTGTAATAACATTCGCTAGTATTTTAGTTTTTGGAATAGATGCTGGTTTATATGCAATGTTAAGTGTGATACTTCTAGGAATGTTGATTGACAGATTTATAGAAGGATTTAATGCTTGCAAAAGCATATTTATAATAAGTAAGAAAAATACAGAAATTAGTGAATATATAATGACTCAGTTAGATAGGGGCTGCACATTTTTGAAAAGTACAGGAGCCTATACAAAGGAAGATATGAGTGTTATTTATGCTGTATTAAATAGAAATGAGTTTATAAAATTAAAGAAGTTTATAATAGATACAGATCCAGGAGCTTTTATTACAGTTGGTGAAGTTCATGAAGTACTTGGTGAAGGATTTGGGAATATAGAACAAGAATAATTTTATATAAGAAATATAAATAATACCCATGATATATGTTAGATCATAAAGGGGTATTATTTTTTTTATCGTATTTAGTAAAAGTTCATATAATATTTAATAAATTTGTATAACATTAAAAATACTTATTATGATATAATGATTGTTGTAGATTTGCATTCAAAATGTAATATATACAAAAAACTTTGTGAATTATGTATTAAAAGGTAGAATACTTTAGTTTAGAAATTGTAGAAATCCTACATAAATAAAGGAGTGTCTAATCATGATTGAATTTAGAGGAATATCTAAAATTTATGATAATAATGTAAAAGCTTTATCTGATATTAATGTTGAAATAGAAGCAGGAGAATTCGTATTCTTAGTAGGACCAAGTGGATCAGGAAAATCAACATTTATAAAAATGATTTTAAAAGAAATTGAACCAACAAATGGAAAGGTTATTGTTAATGACAAGGACTTAACAAAGATAACAAGAAAGCAAGCACCTTACTATAGAAGAAAAATTGGTATGGTATTTCAAGACTTTAGGCTAATACCAACACTTAATGTATATGAAAATGTTGCATTTGCAATGAGAGTTGTAGAAGCATCACCAAAAGAAATAAGAAGAAGAGTTCCAATGGTGTTATCCTTAGTAGGGTTATCACATAAGTATAAAATGTTCCCAAATGAGCTGTCTGGTGGAGAACAACAAAGGGTTTCATTGGCTAGAGCATTGGTAAATAATCCGTCAGTTTTAATTGCCGATGAACCAACTGGTAATTTAGATCCAGATACAGCAATGGAAATAATGGAGCTTCTTGACGATATAAATAAATCTGGAACTACAATTTTAATGGCTACCCATGCGAAAGAAATTGTTGACTACATGAAGAAGAGAGTTATAGCTATTGAAAAAGGAGAAATCGTTAGAGACGAGAAGAGAGGTAAGTACGAAGATGAAAATTAATACTATTACATATTATATTAAAGATGCTTTTAAAAGTTTAAAGAGAAACAAAACTATCAGTATCGCTTCAGTAATTACTGTGCTTATAACATTTTTCGTTTTGGGTATATTTGTATTATTAGCTAATAATATAAATAAAGGTATAGACAGTGTACAAAATAAGATTGATCTTAAGATTGTTCTTAAAGAGGATATTAAACTTATTGATCAAAGAGAAATAGAAATTAGATTAAAAGAAATTGAAGGTGTAGATCAAGTAATATACAAATCAAAAGAAGATGAATTTAAAGAAATGAATGAAAGTATGGGAGAAAATGATGGATTAATGCAAGGATATTCATTAAAGCACAATCCTTTTACTGGTTCATTCACAGTTAAATTGAAGGGGCCTGAATATTCTGAAAATGTTACTAATGCAGTTAAAGATATGGAAGGTGTAGATCAAATTAACAATCAACAAGAGGTTGTTGATAAAATTATTAGTGTTGTTAAAGGAATAAGAGCAGTTGGATTAGGCTTATTTATTATATTAATAGGAGTTTCAGTGTTCTTAATTATGAATACAACTAAGTTAACAGTTTATTCAAGAAGAAGAGAAGTTGGAATAATGAAATTTGTAGGGGCTACTGATTGGTTTATTAGATGGCCGTTTATAATTGAAGGTATGGTAATAGGCCTTTCGGGAGCATTGTTATCATGTATTGCATTATTCTTTGCGTATAATGGAGTCTTCTCATTATTAGCAAAAGAATTAGCTTTTGTAAGTTTAGTGCCTGCATCATACGTACTTACAACAATAATATGGCAGTTCACAATTGGTGGATTATTAATTGGAGGAATTGCTAGTGGACTTTCATTAAGAAAATTCTTAGTGGTATAATATTAGTTGGTTTTGAAAATATTAATATTATATTAATTATTGATATTTAGATATTTAAGTTTAAATATCAATAATATAATAGGTATCAGCGTAGGTTATTGAAGAAAGGAAGTCTTTAAGTGTGAGTGAAGGTAATAACGATAAAATTAATAATAGTAAAAAATCAAAAAGTAAACTAATACTAATAATTGTAGCTATTTTGATTATTACTAATTGTTCATCATTATTACTGGGAAATTATTTAGCAAGTAGAGGTAGATATTTTACCAGTGTTTCAAATAAAGTTGAGAATTCTTCAGAGCTTATGAGTGATACGAAAAAATATGAATCACTATTTATGGTTAGGGATACTTTACTAAAAAAGTATGATGGAGAGATAAATGACGATGCATTGCTAGAAGGTGCAATAAAAGGAATGACGAATGCATTAGGAGATCCATATACAGTATTCTTAAATTCAGAAGAGTTTGATAAATTAATGAAAGAAAGCCAAGGTTCCCTTGATGGAATAGGTGTTCAAGTTGGAGCAATTGAAAATAAAATAGTTATAATAGCTCCAATCAAAGATTCTCCATCAGATAAGGCAGGATTGCTTTCTGGGGATATAATTGAGAAGATTGATGGTACTGTATATTCAGGAGAACAGCTAAATGAAGCTGTATCATATATAACTTCACCAGAAAGAGATCAAGTAAAATTGACTATCAAAAGAAAAGATGAAAATTCTTTTGATGTTAAAGTGAAAAAAGAAGAGATAAAAATTAAATCCTTAGAAGGTGAAATGGTTAATTCTAATATTGGGTATATAAAAATTGATACTTTTATGAATGAAAATACAGCTAGTGATTTTAAAGATAAAATTAAAGAATTAGAAGATAAAGGGATGAAAGGATTAATACTTGATTTAAGAAATAATCCAGGAGGACTTCTATCAGAAGCTATTGGAGTTGCATCCCAATTTATACCTAAAGATAATGTCATAACATATACAATAGACAAATATGAAAATAAAAACGAATCATTATCGGTAGGAGGAATTGCACAAGGAATGCCGTTAGTTGTTTTGGTTGACAATGGAAGTGCTAGTGCCTCAGAAGTGGTTACAGGAGCTTTAAGAGATTATAAGGCTGCAACTATAGTTGGAAAAACAACCTTTGGAAAAGGAATAGTTCAGCAGCCTTTCAAATTTAAAAATGGAATTGGTGGGCTAAAAGTTACAGTTTCTAAATATTATACTCCAAATGGTGAAAATATTCATAAAAAGGGCATAACCCCAGACTTTGAAGTCGAAATTACTGAAGATATTAATAAAGCAGACTATGACAAAAGCAAAGATGAGCAATTAAATTTTGCAATAGAAAAAATTAAAGAAAAAATATAAGTCGGAGGACAAATTAATGAATTTAATAATGCAAGTATTATTGAAATTATCAGAGACATTATTGACTCCTTCAACGTTATTATTATTATCAATAATTATTTTTTATTTCTATAATAAAAATAAAAAAATAATACTTATGCAAAAGATGATTTCAGGAGGTAGTGTGAATTCAGCAATTGAACTCACGCTATCTCAAATTGTATTAGGAATTATAGGTGGAGTTATAGCGAGTATATTACTTGGTTTGCTTGGAATAGTTTTTGATGCAAATTCAAGTATAATACTTATATTTTATATTTCTCTTATCCTTATGGTAATATCACCTAGGTATATATGCTTTTCTTATTCAGGAGCGATTCTAGGAATGATATCAATAGTTATTAAATTACTTAACTATTTTGGAGTTGGTTTTGATGGACAAACTTTTTTGACAGTTAATGTGATGTATCTAATGATGTTTGTTGGAATCATGCATATAGTTGAAGGTATTTTGGTTATGGTTGATGGGGATAGAGGGGCTATTCCTGTTTTCACAGAAAGAGATGGAAAGATATTAGGGGGATATTCTTTTAAGAGATATTGGATTATGCCAATATCAATTTTTATTGTTCTCTCTAGTAATGGAGTGAGATTATTTAATGCAGATATAATAACAGATATGCCAATGTGGTGGCCTATTATAAAAGCACCTAGTAGTGTGATCTTTGCAGGAAGCTTAGGGATAAGTCTGCTAAGTTTATTTGGAGTAATAGGATATTCATCTGTTACTTTCACTAAAAGCAAAAGAGAAAAGTCGATTTCATCAGGAGTACATATATTGTCATTTGGAATACTATTAACAGTAGTATCTCAGATGGCTAGATTTGACTTGATTGGAGAAATAATAGTTGTTATTTTTGCTCCATTAGCACATGAATTTATGTTAAGAATTCAAGCAATGAAAGAAGAAAAAGGAACGCCAAAGTATGTGAGTAATAATCAAGGATTAATGATATTAGAGATTTCAGAAGAGTCTAAATTTAATGAGTTTGGAATAAGAACAGGAAGTACAATATTAGATGTAAATAATGAAAAATTCAATTCAGAAACAGAACTTTATAATATAATAAGAGAAAATTTATATAATGCTGATTTTAATGTAATGGACCAAAATGGAAACTTAAAAAAAGTTAAATTTAGGCATAAAAAAGGTAACAGGCTTGGAGTAGTATTAGTACCAAAGTCTGTTAAAAAAGAAGAAATAGTAGAAATAAATGATGTTAATTTTAAAGAAGTGCTAGAAAACATAAATAAAGAAAAGAAAGAATAGTAGCTATTTTTAAAGTAGTTACTATTTTTATTTAGTATGAATTTTACATAATACTTATGTGGATAACATTATTTATAATAAAAATATGTTTTATTATAAATATATAATTATAAAATTTATGACAATAATAAGAATATAATTTATTGACTTAACTAGATATGAAAAGTAAAATATATTTAGAATAGGCGAATATTTGTTCGAATGGAGGGAAACCCATGGGTGAATTTAAAATACACTCAAAATTTAAACCAACTGGAGATCAGCCACAAGCTATAGATAAGCTTGTTAATTCTATTAATGCTGACCATAGAGGGCAAACTTTGCTTGGTGTAACTGGATCGGGAAAAACATTTACCATGGCCAATATAATAGAGAGATTACAAAGACCAACTATTATTTTAGCTCATAATAAAACATTAGCAGCGCAACTATGCTCGGAATTCAAAGAGTTTTTTCCAGAAAATATAGTTGAATATTTTGTATCATATTATGATTATTATCAGCCAGAGGCATATGTACCTCAAACTGATACATTTATAGAAAAGGATGCATCTATAAATGATGAAATAGATAAACTAAGGCATTCGGCCACATCTGCTCTTTTTGAAAGAAGAGATGTAATAATTGTAGCATCAGTTTCGTGTATATATGGACTTGGTAATCCGGATGAATATAAAAAGTTAACAATAAGTCTAAGAACCGGAATGGAAAAAGAAAGAGATGAAATAATTAAAAAGCTTATAGAAATACAATATGAAAGAAATGACATAGATTTTTCAAGAGGTACTTTTAGAGTAAGAGGTGATTCTTTAGATATAATTCCTGCATCGTACTCTAACAAAGGGATAAGAGTTGAATTCTTTGGAGATGAAATTGATAGAATACGAGAGTTTGATGTTTTAACTGGGACTATACTTGGGGAAAGAAATCATGTAGCAATAACACCAGCATCTCACTTTGCTACCTCAAAAGAAACTTTAGAAAGATCGATTGGGGCTATTGAAGGAGAGCTAGAGGATAGATTAAAAGAACTTAATTCACAAGATAAATTGCTGGAAGCGCAAAGGTTAAGGCAAAGAACCAACTTTGATATTGAAATGATTAGGGAGATGGGTTATTGTAGTGGAATTGAGAATTACTCTAGAATACTTGATGGAAGAGGTGCTGGAACTCCACCAAAAACACTATTAGATTACTTTCCAGAAGATTTCTTAATGTTTATAGATGAAAGTCATGTTACATTACCGCAAGTTAGAGCAATGTATGCAGGCGACAGATCTAGAAAGGATACATTGGTTGAATATGGATTTAGGCTTCCTTGTGCATATGATAATAGACCATTAAAGTTTCAAGAGTTTGAAAAGAAAATAAATCAGGTTGTATTTGTAAGTGCTACACCATCTCAATATGAAATAGATAATTCAGAAGAAATTGCTGAACAAATAATACGTCCAACAGGATTATTAGATCCACAAATTGTAATAAAACCTGTAAAAGGACAAATAGATGATTTATATGGTGAGATAAAGAATACAACTGAAAGAGGATTTAGAGTATTAATTACAACTTTAACAAAACGTATGGCTGAGGATTTAACAAAATATTTGACTGAACTTGGAGTAAAAACAACGTATATGCATTCAGATATTGAGACCATAGAAAGAATGAAGATAATAAGAGATCTAAGATTAGGAGAGTACGATGTTCTTGTAGGAATAAACCTTTTAAGAGAAGGTCTAGATATTCCAGAAGTAGCCTTAGTTGCTATACTTGATGCTGATAAAGAAGGATTTTTAAGATCAGAAACTTCTTTAATACAAACAATAGGAAGAGCAGCTAGAAATTCAGAGAGTAAAGTAATTATGTATGCAGATAATATAACTAAATCTATGGATAAGGCAATTAAAGAAACTGAAAGAAGAAGAAAAATACAGCGAGAATATAACGAAGAGAATGGAATTGTTCCAAGAACAATTATAAAAGATGTAAGAGAAGTTATAGAAGCTACTAAGGTTGCAGAAGAGTCTGAAGAATATAATACTGGAGAATCAAAGAAAGAGCTTACAAAGAAGGAAAGAGATAAATTAATCAAAGAATATACAAATGAAATGATGACAGCAGCTAAAAACTTACAATTTGAGAGAGCTGCTGAATTAAGGGATATTATAAGTTCACTAAAAGAAGGCAAATAAATATTGATTAATATACTTATAAATAACAATTGATGGTAATTATATTGAATTTAGAGAACGGTGTGTAAATCAGTTGTTTAAGAGAAATGGAGGTTTTTATGAACGATAAAATAATAATTAAAGGTGCAAAAGTTAATAATCTAAAGAATGTTAATTTAGAAATTCCAAGAGATAAGCTAGTTGTATTTACTGGACTTTCAGGCTCTGGAAAATCATCATTGGCTTTTGATACTTTATATGCGGAAGGACAAAGAAGATATGTGGAATCACTATCTTCATATGCAAGACAATTTCTTGGACAAATGGATAAACCAGATGTTGAATATATAGAGGGATTATCTCCAGCAATATCAATTGATCAAAAAACTACTAGCAAGAATCCAAGATCAACAGTAGGTACTATTACTGAAATTTATGATTATTTAAGATTGTTATATGCAAGAGTTGGAACTCCACATTGCCCTAAGTGTGGAAAAGAAATAAGCCAACAATCTGTTGATCAAATTGTGGATAAGGTTTTATCTTATGGGGAAAAAACTAAAATTCAAATACTAGCTCCTATGATAAGAGGCAGAAAAGGAATTCATGAAAAATTACTAGAAAATATAAAGAAAAATGGATATATAAGAGCTAGGATTGATGGAGAAATCTATGATCTAACCGAGGAAGAAATCAAGCTGGATAAAAACAAGAAACATAATATTGAAGCAGTGATAGATAGAATTGTTATTAAAGAAGGCATTGAAGGAAGACTAACTGAATCAATAGAGGCTTCATTAAAAATGGCAGAAGGTCTTGTAATAGTTAATGTAGTTGGAAAAGAGGATCACTTATTCAGTGAAAATTTTGCATGCCCTGATTGCGATATAAGCATAGGGGAAATAGCACCTAGAATGTTTTCTTTTAATGCTCCTTTTGGAAAATGTGATTATTGTGATGGATTAGGAACATTAATGGAAATTGATGAGGACTTGGTTATTCCTAATAAAGAATTAAGTATTATGGAAGGTGCAGTTGCTAGCTGGGGATCAGGAAGACTTAAAGAAGATTCATGGACATATGCAATTCTTCAAGCATTAAATAGAGAATATGGCTTGGATTTAAATGTGCCAATAAAGGATTTTACTACGGAACAAAAGAATCTACTTTTATATGGAACAAATGGTAAGAGGATAAAGGTTGATTATGTTAAAGATGGAGTTAAGTCAACATATAATTATGCTTACGAAGGTGAAATAAATGGACTACAACGTAGATATAGAGAGACAAATTCGGATCTTATAAAGGGTGAAATTGAACAATACATGAGTGATAATAAATGTCCGAAGTGTAAAGGTGCGAGACTAAAAAGTGAGGCCCTAGCTGTTACTGTTGGTGGAAAAAATATTTATGAATTTACTACTATGTCTATAAAAGAAGAGCTGGAGTTTATTGAAGGAATAGAATTTTCAGAAAAAAATAAAATAATAAGTGAACAAATAGTAAAGGAAATAAAAAATAGGCTGAGATTTTTACTAGATGTAGGATTAGATTATTTAAGCTTAGCAAGAAATTCAGGAACATTATCTGGTGGAGAATCTCAAAGGATAAGACTTGCAACTCAAATTGGATCTTCACTCATGGGAGTATTGTATATTTTGGATGAACCTAGTATAGGACTTCATCAAAGAGATAACGATAGATTGATAAAAACCTTAAAAAATTTAAGAGATGTAGGAAATACTGTAATTGTAGTTGAACATGATGAAGATACTATGAAAGCTGCTGATTATATAGTTGATATAGGACCAGGGGCAGGAGAACATGGTGGTGAGGTTGTAGTAGCTGGTACGCTTGATGAAATTAAGGCATGTGGTAAGTCAATCACTGGTCAATATTTAACAAATAAAAAATCAATAGAAACTCCAAAAGAAAGAAGAAAAGGTAATGGAGAAAAAATTAGGGTTATTGGAGCAAAAGAAAATAATCTTAAAAATGTAAATATATCAATTCCACTGGGAACACTAACTATGGTTACTGGAGTATCAGGATCAGGCAAGAGTACTCTTGTAAATGAGATTCTTTATAAGGGATTAAATAAGTTAGTCAACAAAAGTAAAAATCCAGTAGGAAACCATAAAGAAATAAAAGGATATGAAAATATAGATAAAATAATTGATATTAATCAAAGTCCTATTGGAAGAACACCACGTTCAAATCCAGCTACTTACACAGGAACATTTGATATAATTAGAGAACTGTTCTCTCAAACTCAGGAATCAAAAATGAGAGGATATAAACCAGGAAGATTTAGTTTTAATGTAAAAGGTGGAAGATGCGAAGCGTGTTCTGGAGATGGTATAATAAGAATTGAAATGCAATTCCTATCAGATGTTTATGTACCTTGTGAGGTATGTAAAGGAAAGAGATACAATCGTGAGACTTTAGAAGTAAAATATAAAGGAAAAAATATTGATGATGTTTTAAATATGACTGTTGAAGAAGCATTAAAATTCTTTGAGAATATTCCAAGGATAGAAAATAAGTTAAAGACTTTGAATGATGTAGGACTTGGATATATAAGATTAGGTCAGCCATCAACTCAATTATCAGGTGGAGAGGCTCAAAGAATAAAATTAGCATATGAACTTTCAAAGAGGAGTACAGGAAAGACATTATATATTTTAGATGAACCAACAACAGGGTTGCATATTGATGATGTAAGTAGATTGATATACATATTACAAAGATTAGTTGAAGCAGGTAATACTGTTGTTGTAATAGAACATAATTTAGATATGATAAAATGTGCTGATTACATAATAGATTTAGGACCAGAGGGTGGAGACAAAGGTGGCACAATAATAAAATGTGGTACTCCGGAAGAAATTTGTAAAGAAAAGAAATCTTATACAGGAAAATATTTATCAATGTATATGAAATAAATTATTTACTTATACAAGTACCAGTTTTAGGCTACTTGTATAAGTGAGTTTTTAGTATATAATTATATATAAACTTCAATAGAATTTATTTATAATTGAATTATATGTTTATAATGATAAGTTATACTGTATGGAAAATAAGATATAAGTGAGAGTTATTGTAATCAAAAAGTAATATTTCAGTATGTCATATTTTTAAATTTATTGTATAATCATTATTATATATACGAAAAATATATAGAGGTGGAATATATGGATTTTACTAAAGCAATGGCTGGAATATTTGGCTTGTTTTTCATAGTAATATTGTACGTAATAATATACTATGCATTAAAAATAATGTATAAAGATGTTAAGAATGGTGGTAAGAAAAGAAGACCATCAAATTCAAATAAGTATTATGGATTAGAAGTAATAAGTGCTGGTGACAACTTAGATCTAAAAGGGGGATCAATTATTCCAATTAGATCAGATTTAACAATAGGGAGAAAAGATGGGAATTCTATTGTACTTTTAGATCAACATGTATCTGGAAATCATGCAGAAATAATTGTAAGAAATAATAAAGTATATTTAGAAGATTTACATAGTACAAATGGAACATTTCTGAATGGAAAAAGGATAAGTGGAAAAGTGCAATTATCAAATAAAGATGAAATAACAATAGGAAAATCAATATTTAAGATAGTACTATAAATTTAATAATGCACAATGCACAATATTATAGAGCAGATAAGGGGATTCTTATGTATAATCAAAAGATTATTTTCATTAATTATGTTTTGATTATTTTCTCTTAAGTGTTGTTGTGCATTGTGCATTGTAATTTTAAAAATAAAGAGGTGAGTATTTTGAAGGTTAAGATAAAGAAGGATGAAGTGATATTGCTGCTTTTGACTTATATTTTATGTCTGGCGTTATTTACTAATTTGGCCATATTAAAAGATCCAATTGATGCTGGCGCTATAAAAATGGGATTTATAGTGTGTGGACTTATAACAATTAGTCAAATATTGATTAGGAAGTTTTATCCTGAAGGAGATAAATTCTTAATAACATTTGCAGGAATATTATCTGTAATCGGAATAGCTATACTATATAGGCTAGATAACGGCGTAGCTATTAAGCAGTTAATATGGTATGGATTAGGAAGTATTATTTTTATTATATCAGTAGTAGCCATACCTGATTTTAGAGATTTTCAGAAATATAAAAAGATATTTCTTATTCTTACAATAATACTTATGCCTATGGCCTTAATATTAGGTACAGAACTTAATGGAGCAACGAACTGGGTTATGATTGGAGGTATAGGATTCCAACCATCAGAGTTTGGTAAGATAACATTTGTATTATATTTAGCAGCTGCATTAAAAGAATATGAAGATAAAAATAATATAAAAGAAGATTTTTATCAGTTATGGCAGCCAGCATTAGTTGTTATGTTTTCACTTGGATGTCTTGTTATGCAAAAAGATTTAGGCTCGGCTTTAATATTCTTTGGAATCGCAATAACAATGTTATATGTATCAACAGGAAAGAAAAAATATGTTGTTATATGTTTTATTTTATTTATAATAGGATCCTTCTTAGCATATAAATTGTTTCCTCATATAAGAAAAAGAATATTAATTTGGAGGCACCCATGGGATTATACTAAAAATGAGAGCTATCAGTTGGTGCAAGGGCTTTATGCTATTGCGTCAGGAGGGATGTTTGGATCTGGATTAGGTCAAGGATATCCTGGATTTGNCAGGAAAGAAAAAATATGTTGTTATATGTTTTATTTTATTTATAATAGGATCCTTCTTAGCATATAAATTGTTTCCTCATATAAGAAAAAGAATATTAATTTGGAGGCACCCATGGGATTATACTAAAAATGAGAGCTATCAGTTGGTGCAAGGGCTTTATGCTATTGCGTCAGGAGGGATGTTTGGATCTGGATTAGGTCAAGGATATCCTGGATTTGTTCCAATCAATACGACAGACTTTATTTTTGCAGCTATATGTGAAGAATTAGGAATGGTATTTGGTCTAGGTATTATGATAATATATTTCTTGTTTTTTTATAGAGGAATGAGAGCCGCTTTTAGAGTTAAGAATAGATTTTCACAATTGACTACAATTGGACTAAGTGCGATGATAGCGTGCCAGGTATTAGTTATTATAGGTGGGGTATTTGCAGTAATACCTTTAACGGGAATAACATTACCACTTATAAGCTATGGTGGTTCCTCAATGATAACAATGTTTTTTGCATTAGCTATACTTCAAAAGATATCAGAGGAGGGCTAATAAATGAAGGATAATTCGAATAGCATAAAACAAGTAATGATAGTTTTTTTATTTTGCTTTGTAGCTCTTATCTCTTATATAGCGTATTTTCAAGTTTTTTCTGCACCAGAAATTGCAGAAAATCAGGAAAATAAACGTCTTTGGGCACAAAGAAATGAGGTGCTGAGGGGTACAATATATGATAGGGATGGCAATGCATTAACTACCAGTGAAAGAGTTGATGCGTTGACGCAAAAAAGAACATATATAAATGGAGATTTATATGTTCATGCATTAGGATATGTTAGTCCTATATATGGATTAACAGGTTTGGAATCAGCTTATGATAGTGAGCTTACAACATATAGTGCTCTTAAAACTAACATTAATAATTTATTAAAAGATTTTAATATGGAAAATCTAAAAAACATGTTTAAAAATAGGTCAGAATCTGAAAACAAGATTGGAAATAGTGTTGTTACAACTTTAGATCCTACTTTACAGAAAGTAGCATATGATGCATTAGGTAATAATAAGGGGGCCGTTGTTGCACTTAATCCTAAAACAGGAGAAGTACTTGCAATGGTTTCAAAACCAACATATAATCCAAATGATTTGGAAGCAGCTATAACGGCAGCTAATTCTGGTAGCGGAGAAGATAGTCCATTAATTAATAGAGCTACATATGGATTATATCCACCAGGTTCAACATTTAAAACTGTTACGCTAGCAAGTTCATTAGAAAATATATCTGGTGTTACAACTAGAACTTTTGAGGATAATGGAAAAATAGTATTTAATGATCAATATTCGTTAAGTAATGCTAACAATGCAGTTTTTGGCAATCTTGATTTAAAAGATGCATTTAAAGTTTCAAGTAATGTAGTCTTTGGTACATTAGCAATGGAATTAGGAAATGATAAATTAAAATCAACAGCAGAAGATTTTGGTTTTAATAATACTATAAAAGCTAATGGGTTTACTATAGCTAAAAGTCAATTTCCTACATTAAAATCATATGAAGTTGGAAGTATAGCTCAAACTGGAATTGGCCAAAGTAGTATATTGGCTACACCTATGCAAATGGCACTTGTTTCAAGTACTATAGCTAATAATGGTAATATGGTTGAACCTACACTTGTTAACAAAGTTATAGATAAGGATGGAAATCTAGTTAAAAATATTACTACAAAAGTAAATAAAGAGGTAATAAGCTCATCAAATGCTTCAATTATTAAGGAATATATGAAAAACTTAGTTGACTCTAAGGTTGATAGCAGTTGGAGTTATTTTCAAGGTACAAATGCAGCTGGTAAGACAGGAACAGCAGATTATATTCTTCCAAATGGGCAAAATGCCGTTCCTCATTCATGGTTCATTGGATTTGCACCATATGATAATCCAGAAATTGCAGTTGCTGTAATTGTAGAAAATGGAGGATATGGATCTGTAGCAGCAGCAGGAGTTGCAGGGCAGGTTATTAGAAATCAAGTATTTAGATAATTCACAGTTCAAAATTCATAATTCACAATTTAGGTTGAAATCCCCTGGATGGGATTTCTTTGATTGTAGTATTGCATATATTTTTTAATAGAACAATAATTTGCTCTTTTTTTATAGTTGTGTGCATCGCGAATTATTTATTAATATAATTTTGATTAGTTAACCCAAATTGTGAATTGTGCATTGTGAATTATGAATTGAAAGAGGGGTGTGTTATGTTTGATTTTAAAGCACAATTAAAGATTCTTCCGGATAAACCTGGTGTGTATTTGATGAAGAATTCTCTTGGCGAAATTATTTATGTAGGTAAAGCTAAGATATTAAAAAATAGAGTAAGGCAATATTTCCAAAATTCTAAAAATCATTCTGAAAAAGTTAAAGCTATGGTTAAGAATATTGCTGAATTTGAATATATAGTTACTGATTCTGAAATGGAAGCTTTAATATTGGAGTGTAATTTAATAAAAAAATATAGTCCTAAATATAACATTTCTTTAAAAGATGATAAATTTTATCCTTTTATTAAAATAACACTTAATGAAGATTTTCCTAGAGTTTTTATAACAAGAAATTATAGTAAAGATGGTAACAAGTATTTTGGACCATATCCTAATGCAGGAGCAGTTCATGAAACTATAAATTTGATACGAAAGATTTTTCCATTAAGAACATGTAAATTATTGATTCAAGAAGGTGGAAAGCATACAAGACCATGTCTTAATTATCACATAAAAAAATGTACAGCACCATGTGAAGGCCATATATCTAAAGCTGAATATAGAATAATGATAGATGAAATAATGGATGTATTAAGTGGTAAAGATAAGACTCTTATACATAAGCTTAAAGAACAAATGCAGGTAGCATCAGCTAATTTAGAGTTTGAAAAAGCTGCTTCATATAGGGATAAGATATTAGCAATAGAAGTTATTGCAGAGAAACAGAAGGTATTTAAATCTCAAGAAGGTGATGAAGATTTCATAAATCTATATAAAGATGAGACAGATTGCTGCATTCAAGTATTCTTCCTAAGAGATGGGAAAATTACAGGAAGAGAACATTTTATGATAAAAAATAGTGCTTATGAAGAAGATGAAATAATAATATCACAATTTATAACTTCATTCTATGGAGGAACCCCAAAAGTTCCGAAGACAGTTTATATTCCAATTGGGGAAGAAAATGATGTACTAGAGCAGTTTTTAACTGTTAAAAGAGGATCGAAAGTATATGTTAAAGTTCCAATAAAGGGTGAAAAGAAAGAAATGATGGAACTTGTAAAAAATAATGCTAAGGCTACATTAGAGCAATTTAAAGATAAAATAATGAAGGAATCAGAAATAAATAGAATTTGCTTAAATGAAATACAAGAATTACTTGGATTAGAAAGTTTTCCGCATAGAATAGAGGCTTATGATATATCTAATATACAGGGTGTAGATTCTGTTGGATCAATGATTGTATTTGAAGATGGAAAAGCTAAAAATAGTGACTATAGAAGATTTCGTATAAAAACTGTAAAAAATGCCAATGATTATGATAGTATGAGAGAAATATTAGAACGTAGATTCACACATGGATTGAACGAGATTAAAGAAATTCAGGAAAGAAAACTTAATTTTTCTGGAGGAAAATTTTCGAATTTTCCAGATCTAATTATGATGGATGGTGGAAAAGGACAAATAAATATAGCTTTAGAAGTATTAAAAAAATTAGGTATAAATATACCTGTTTGTGGTTTAGTAAAAGATGATAAGCATTCAACAAGAGGTATTATATATGGCAATGAAGAACTTATAATAAATAGAAGCTCTAATTTAATGCAGTTAATAAGACGAATACAGGATGAAGTTCATAGATTTGCAATAACATATCACAGGAACCTAAGAGATAAACGAACATTACATTCAATATTAGAGGATATTCCGAACATAGGTCAAAAAAGGCGAATGGAACTTCTAATGAAGTTTGGAAGTATTGAGAATATTAAGAAGGCTACATTAGAAGAACTTATGGAAACAAATTCAATAGATAGGAAGGCTGCTGAGAGTATATGTTCATATTTTAAAAAAAATGAACAAAATAACTAAACTATGCTATAATAATACGGATAAACAATTTACTTGCAATTATTTATATAATAACTTATTCTATATGTTGTGAATAAATGTGATTAAATCATGATTTTGAGGAGTTTTTGGCATGAATCAATTTGGAAAATATAAGGATTTATTTTACGGAATATATAAAGATAAAGAAATACAATTAGATGCAAAAATGAGTGAACATATATATTTTAAGGTTGGAGGACCTGTAGATATACTTTTGACTCCTAGTAATGCTGAACAAGTTAAAAAATCTATATCAATATGTAAAGAAAATAATATTCCGTTTTATGTTATTGGAAATGGATCTAATATTTTGGTTAGAGATGGTGGTATTAGAGGTGTTGTAATAGAATTAAGTAATATTAATGATATTGTAGTTAAAGAAAATAAAATAACAGCTGAATGTGGTGCACTACTTAAAGATGTTTCAAGTACAGCAGCAAAAGAATCCTTAACTGGATTTGAATTTGCATGTGGAATTCCAGGAAGTGTGGGTGGAGCTGTATTTATGAATGCTGGTGCTTATGATGGAGAAGTTTCGTTTGTAATTGAAAGTGCTGAAGTAATAAATGAAAATCAAGAAATAATAACATTAAATAAAGATGAACTTGACTTAGGATATAGACAATCGGTTGTTATGCAAAAAGGATATATAGTAATAAGTGCTACATTTGCATTAAAAAAAGGTGATAAAGAAAAAATTGATAATAGAATAAACGAGTTAACAACAAGAAGAGAAGACAGGCAGCCGCTTGAATATCCTTCGGCAGGAAGTACGTTTAAAAGGCCAGAGGGACATTTTGCAGGAAAATTAATACAAGATGCAGGGCTGAAGGGATTTACAGTAGGAGGCGCATGTGTTTCTGAAAAACATGCAGGCTTTGTTATAAATAAAAATAACGGTACAGCAAAGGATGTATTAGCTGTAATAAAACATGTTCAGGAAGAAGTTAAA
The DNA here is from genome assembly GCF_001458595.1 of Clostridium neonatale. GTDB lineage: Bacteria > Bacillota > Clostridia > Clostridiales > Clostridiaceae > Clostridium > Clostridium neonatale. The sequence goes on along the minus strand of NZ_LN890328.1, from coordinate 3,112,400 downwards.
AAACAATTTGGTGTTGACTTACATCCTGAAGTAAGAATTTTAGGTGAAGACTAAATAAATATAAATAAAACTCAAGAGGGATATACTTTTGAGTTTTATTTTATTTTATAGTATTTATTTATGGATATAATTTTAAAATAATATTATGATATAATTATTAAGCAATAAATATCTTTGCAAAGGGAGTGTGCATTATGAGATTTGTTATAGTCACAGGATTATCAGGAGCAGGAAAAACTCAAGCAACTAGAAGTTTAGAAGATTTGGGATATTTTTGTGTGGATAATCTTCCACCTACACTAATATCTAAATTTGCAGAAGCATGTATGCAAAGTGGTGGAAATATTGAAAAAGTAGCATTAGTTATTGACATCAGAGGGGGAGTATTCTTTGATGATTTCTTTGATACATTAAATTATTTAAAACGTAATGAATTTAAATATGAGATACTATTTTTAGATGCTAGTGATGAAGTTTTAATAAAGAGATTTAAAGAAACAAGAAGAAGTCATCCACTATCTCCAGATGGAAGAGTACTTACAGGTATAACTCAAGAAAGAGAGAAGCTAAGAGAAATAAAAAATATTGCAGATATTATTATAGATACATCTAAATATGAAATAAGACATTTAAGAGAAAAAATTAATGAGACATATGGTGACAATAAGAATCCAGAAAGACAGTTATCTATTACAGTTTTAAGTTTTGGATTTAAGTATGGTATACCAGTAGATTCAGATTTAGTATTTGATGTAAGATTTATACCAAATCCGTTTTATATACCAGAATTAAAAGAGTATTCTGGAAATGATGCACCTGTAAAAGAATATGTATTAAAACAATCTGAAACAGTTACTTTTATAGATAAATTGATAGATATGTTAAAGTATCTAATTCCTAACTATAGAAAAGAAGGAAAGAGACAATTAATTATATCTATAGGATGTACAGGTGGAAGACATCGTTCAGTAGCCATAGCAAATGAAATTCATAGAAGATTAAATGAAGAAAATTATAACGCTAAAATAGAGCATAGAGATGTTGCAGAAGATCTTCATAAAGGAGAAAAGAAGCTATGAAGATACGAGACTGGCTTAAGGTAGGAATTAAGGTAAAAAGATGGCTCGCATTTGGTGTATTTGGAATATTATTAATTGCATTTGGATTTACAGAATTAGTTACACATAGAGTTTATGATCTATATTATAAGATATTTTATATCTTCTTAAATATAACTGGGGTTTTTGTTTTATATATATCAGTTACTGAAGTGATGAAATCTATAATAGCTTTAGTTAATAAAGGATATATAAAAGTATCATTGGATAGCAGAAAAATAGAAAGTTTAATTTATGAAAAAAGATTGCTAGTTAAAGGTCCTAAGATTGTTGTAATTGGCGGGGGAACTGGATTATCAACAATGCTTAGAGGACTCAAGTACTATACATCTAATATCACTGCTATTGTAACTGTAGGAGATGATGGTGGTGGCTCAGGAGTGTTAAGAGAAGATTTAGGAATGCTTCCACCAGGTGATATAAGAAACTGTATATTAGCATTAGCAGATACAGAACCAATAATGGAAGATTTACTTCAATATAGGTTTAAAGATGGAAGATTAAAGGATCAAAGTTTTGGCAATTTGTTTTTAGCTGCTATGGCTGGAATATCTGATAACTTTGAAGAAGCTGTTCAAAAAATGAGCTCAGTACTTGCTGTTACAGGAAAAGTAATACCTGTAACTTTGGATAATATGCAGTTAATCGCTAAATTTCAAAATGGTAATGTTGTAGAAGGTGAGTCACAAATTCCAGAAGAAGCAATTAAACAAAATTCAAGAATTGAAGAATTAAGGATTAATCCAGAGGATGCTAAACCGTTAAAAGAAGCGTTAGAAGCTATTAGAGAAGCAGATGCAATAGTCATGGGACCAGGTAGTTTATATACAAGTATAACTCCTAATTTATTAGTAAAAGATATAGCTAAGGAAGTACGAAAAAGTGATGCCATAAAAATATATATATCTAATATAATGACACAGCCAGGAGAAACTACTGACTTTAAAGTATCAGACCATTTAAAAGTTCTTATTAAATATGGTGGGAAAAATATAGTTGATTATGCCATTGTAAATACTGGAGAAATAACAGAAGAATTAAAAGAAAAGTATAAGCAAGAAAATTCTAAATTAGTAAAAGTGGATGAAGAAGAAATAAATAGTTTGGGTATAAAAATAGTTGGAGAGGATTTAGTAAAAGTTCAAAAGGGATATATAAAACATGATCCGGATAAGCTTGCTGAGGTATTGGTTGATACCATCATGGAAAAGAAACTTTTATTTGATAAAAAGAAGATAATTGAGTATATGTATTTATCTCAACGTATTAAAGAAAGAGTTAGGGGAGAAAAAGGTGACTCTAGCTTTTAAATAAATTTATATGTAAGGAATGAAGGTAATGTCATTTTCAGCTAAAGTTAAAAGAGAAATATGTAGATATGTTGAAATGTCTAGTGAAGAGGCCTTAGCGGAATTATCTGCTATAATGAAAGTAAGTGGAACATTGGCTTTTAGTGGAAGTGGATTAAGTTTTAAAATGACTACAGAAAATCCAGCTAGTGCAAGATTAGTGTTTACACTTTTAAAGGAACATTTTAATATTCATTCTAAGTTGATGGTCAAAAAAAGCAACTCATTAAAAAAGAACAATATCTATATGGTTGTAATTACAGAAGAAATGGGAGTTAGAGATTTATTAGATAAGACAGGGATACTTAAAGATATCGATGGAATAATGAGTTTAAACTATAGAATAGGCAATGAAATCTGTAGTAATGAAGAAGAAAAGAAAGCATACATTAGAGGTGCTTTTATTGGCGGAGGAAGCATAAGCAATCCGGAAAAGACATATCATTTGGAATTTGTGACTCATAGCGAAGAATATGCTAATGATTTACGTGATCTAATTAATACATTTTCTTTAAACTCTAAAGTTATACAAAGAAAGAATAGTTTTATTATTTATATAAAAGAAGGAGAGCAGATAGTTGATTTGTTAAACATAATAGGTGCTCATACATCATTATTAGAAGTAGAGAATATAAGAATAATGAAAGAAATGAGAAACAATGTTAATAGATTGGTTAATTGTGAAACAGCAAACCTTTCAAAAACAGTTAATGCAGCTGTGAGGCAGGTAGAAAGTATAAAATTAATTCAAGAAAAGATCGGATTAAAAAGATTGCCACAAAATCTTAGAGAGATTGCTGAACTTAGGCTTAATTATCCAGACGAATCACTAAAAGAACTAGGAGAGATGTTGGATCCTCCTGTTGGGAAATCTGGAATTAATCATAGACTTAGAAAAATTGAAAAAATAGCTGAGGAACTTAGGACTGGAAATTAATTTGATTGACAGTGAAATGGTGACAGTTTAAAGTTAATAAAGAAATAGTAGATAATTTTATGAACTATGTTTAAATCAAGAGGAGGAATATTATGTTTACACATATTGTATTATTTAAAGCAAAAGAACCCACAAAAGAAAATCTTGAGTTTCTAAAAAACACATTCTTATCTATGAATGGAAATATAAAAGAATTAAAAGAACTTGAAGTTGGAGTAGATGTTGTAAGAAGTGATAGAAGCTTTGATATAGGAATTATAACAAGATTTGATTCTAAAGAAGATTATTTAGCTTATGATGTAGATGAATTCCATGTAGAAAAAGTTAAAAAGGTTATTGGACCTTATATTGAATGTAGCAAAACATTGGATTTTTAATATAAACTTAATAGTGTTATATGCAGTATATGATAATACATAAAAAATCATATGCTGCTTTTTTGGTTTGAGAAATTTATATTATTAAAAATTTAATATGTAGATTTTTATTTTTTATATGTCATAACTTTGAAATGTTAATGAGATTTTATAAAAATATATTATGGAAATTCGCAAGAAAATGTTTACAAAACGAGTGGTTAGATGATATAATAATCTCATAAGATGATTGATATATGGTAGTCAATCAAAACATATATGGGCAAGAGAATTATGAGAAAAGAACTTGGAGATGGGTACTCCAAGTTCTTTTGCTTTTTTATTCTTTAAGAAATTATATTCAGGGCGATCTGTGTATAAACTGTTTTGAAAAGTATTTCAATAAACTAATGTCATTTAACCTAAAGAATAAAAAATAAAATATATGCGCCTGGTCTTTTCTTTGGCAAGCTCAGAAAATCCAGAATACGCTGAAAAAAAATCGACGGCTAAAGGATTTTCTTGAATTTAAGTTACTGTATTCTATTGGATTTATATTTTATATGGGATTATATCATAGTCGCCTTGGCGATTTTTTTATTGATAAATTTGGATATAATTTCAATGTATAAATCTGAAATATCATAAATGACAATATTCTTTTAGATTGTTATAATTATTAAGAAAACTAAATTACAATTAACAGTTAATAATAATTAAAATATATTTGAAGAAATTTAATAAACAACTGTCAATTATAAATAATATATTAAAAGAAGGGAGGATTAGTATGGAGAATAAAAAGGATTTTGTACATCTTCATCTTCACACTGAATATAGTTTATTGGATGGATCAGGGAAAATAAAAAAACTAATGAGCCAGGCAAAAGATTTGGGGATGAAGAGTATAGCTATAACTGATCATGGTGTAATGTATGGTCTCGTTGATTTTTTTAAGGCTGCTGAGGAAAATGGAATTAAAGCTATATTAGGTTGTGAAGTATATGTTGTAGCAAAATCTAGACATATAAAGCAACCAGATAAGGAAAATGCAACTCATCACTTAGTTTTGCTAGTTAAAAATGAAACAGGATATGAGAACTTAATGAAAATAGTATCAGTTGCATCTATAGAAGGATTTTATTATAAGCCTAGGATAGATCATGATTACTTAAGAGAACATAGTGAGGGGTTAATTGCATTAAGTGCATGTCTTGGAGGAGAAGTTCAGTCTTATTTACTTAAAGAAAATTATGAGAAAGCAAAAGATGTTGCATTACTATACAAGGACATTTTTAAAGATGGATTTTATATAGAACTACAAAATCATGGTATGGAAGAGCAACAGAAGGTAAATGAACTAAATATAAAATTGTCAGAAGAAACAGGTATACCGCTTGTTGCTACTAATGATGTCCATTACATAAAAAGAGAAGATTCAAAGTCTCATGATGTTCTTATGTGTATTCAAACAGCTAAAACTATAGATGATCCAAATAGAAGAAGATATCCATCAGATCAATTTTACTTAAAATCAGCAGAAGAAATGTGGGATATGTTTTCGTATATACCAGAGGCATTAGAGAATACAGTTAAAATTGCTGAAGAATGTAATTTTGAATATAAGTTCCATGAATCAAAACTTCCAAGGTTTCCTTTAGAAGAGGGGCAGGATCCATATGAATACCTTAAAGATACATGTTATAAAGGGCTTATAGAAAGATATGACGTATTTGACAGTCTTAGAGAAAAGGAATTAAACTATGAAGAAGTTAATAAAATTGTGGATAATTCCAAAGAGGCAAAAGAATATGTGGATAGATTGGAATATGAACTTGGCGTAATTAATCAAATGGGATATGTTGATTACTTCCTAATCGTATGGGATTTTATTAAATTTTCTTATGATAATGGAATACCAACGGGTCCGGGGAGAGGATCGGCAGCTGGTTCTATAGTTGCATATACCTTAGGTATAACTAAGATTGATCCTATTAAGTATAGTTTGATATTTGAGCGTTTCTTAAATCCAGAAAGAGTAAGTATGCCGGATATAGATTCGGATTTTTGTTACGAAAGAAGACAGGAAGTAATAGATTATGTTGTTGATAAGTATGGAAAAGAGTGTGTATCCCAAATAATAACATTTGGTACAATGGCTGCTAGGCTATGTATAAGGGATGTAGGAAGGGCTATGAATTACAGCTATACTGAAGTAGATAAAATAGCTAAGATGATTCCTACAATGCTTGGAATCACTATAGAGAAGGCTCTAGACATTAATCCAGAGTTAAAAGCTGCTTATGATGGTGATGAAAGAGTTAAAAATCTAATAGATGTTTCGATGGATCTAGAAGGATTGCCAAGACATTCTTCTACCCATGCAGCAGGTGTAGTTATAGCATCAAAGCCTTTAGTTGAGTATGTACCACTTCAAAAAAATGATGAAATGATAGTGACTCAATTTGGAATGACAACACTAGAAGAACTTGGGCTATTAAAAATGGACTTCTTAGGATTAAGAACTCTTACTGTAATGAATGATGCTATAAATATGGTGAAAGAAAATAGAGGAATTGATATTGATCTTGATAAGATTGATATGGAGGATCAAGAAGTATATAAGATGATTGGTGAAGGAAATACAGCAGGAGTATTCCAGTTGGAATCAGCGGGTATGACTTCATTTATGAAAGAATTGAAACCAGATTCATTAGAAGATATTATTGCAGGTATTTCTTTATATAGACCGGGACCAATGGCAGAGATACCGAGATATATAGAGTGTAAAAGAAATCCCGATAAAGTAAAGTATGAAACCCCAGAGTTAGAAGAAATACTTAATGTTACATATGGAGTAATGGTTTATCAGGAACAAGTAATGGAGATTGTTAGAAAACTTGCTGGATATTCAATGGGACGAAGTGATATGGTTAGAAGAGCCATGTCTAAAAAGAAGCATAAGGTCATGGAGGAAGAACGTAAAAACTTTATTCATGGAATAGTAGAAAATGGTGAAGTTGTGGTTCCAGGATGTATTAGAAATGGAATTTCAGAAGAAATTGCAAATAAGATATTTGATAACATGATGGATTTTGCTTCATATGCTTTCAATAAATCTCATGCAGCTGCATATGCGGTTGTAGGTTATCAAACAGCATACTTAATGAAATACTATCCAGTAGAGATGCTTGCTGCTATGATGAATTCTATAATGGGCATAAGTGAGAAGGTGGCACATTATATTGGAATAGCTGAAAGCTTAGGTATTCAAGTATTACCACCCGATATAAATGAAAGTTACTCAAAGTTTACTGTTAATGGTGACAAGATTAGATTTGGATTATCAGCAGTAAGGAATGTTGGCTCAAATGTAGTAGAGGGAATAGTAAAAGCAAGAAAAAATAGAGGGAAATTTGAATCTTTAGTTGATTTTATTAATAAGATGGAACCATCATCATTAAATAAGAGAGCTGTGGAATGCTTAATAAAGGCAGGAGCAATGGATGGATTTAAAGTTTTCAGATCTAAAATGCTTGCTGTGCACGAAAAACTTATAGAAAATATTTCAAGTGATAAGAGAAGAAACATTGATGGTCAAATTAGCTTATTTGGTGCCACAGAAGAGTTAAAAAATCCGGAGGTAAGATACCCAGAAATAAAAGAATTTGATAAGAGAAATCTTTTAGCAATGGAAAAGGAAATGACAGGTCTTTATATTACGGGGCATCCTCTAGATGATTATGTAAAAAGCTTAAAGGTTCAGACTACTAATGAAATTTCAGAGGTATATTCTTCATCTGAGACTTTAGATACTAATGAAACAGATGAAATTATAACAGGAATTGAAATTTTTAATAAGGGAAATTCCCTTCATGACAATGATAGAGTAATATTTGGAGGAATACTTTCAAGTGTTAATCAGAAAATCACAAGAAATAATGCTATAATGGCATTTCTCACACTGGAAGATTTAACGGGGAGTATTGAGGTTATTGTTTTTCCAAAAACATTAGAAAGCGTAAAACCATTGTGCGTTACTGATAGTCTTGTGGTGGTAAAAGGAAGACTTAGCATAAAAGAAGATGAAGCTCCTAAATTAATTTGCGAAAATATAGAACCTTTAGAAAAAATAAATAGCTCAAAGTTATATTTACGATTAGAGGATTCTGAAAAAGCAAAACAATTTAATCTCTATTTAAAAGAATTACTAACAGAAGATCGAAAAGGTGATACTCCTATATACTTTTATGCAAGCAAAGAAAATAAAAAATTCAGAGCACCAAGAGATAGATGGATTTCATTAGAAAGTGATATAAAAGAAATCTTAATTGAAAAACTTGGTGAAGAAAATGTAAAAATAGTTGACGGATAAAATTGAATTTTATGATTAAAGGTGATAGTTAATATATTGGCTATCACCTTTTTTTATGTGATATACTTAATAAAATTGTAAAATTAACAAAAAAATACTTAAGATTATAAGTTATATTATAAATATTATAGTAAAATAGATTGATTATACTTTAAATTATTATTTTTTTGTTATTAAATGTAGGGATTTATAAATGCAATTTTATGAATTGATTAAATGAAATATATTACAAAAATTAAAATTATAAAATTTATTTTAAATCATATTATTTTTCGTGAGTTTGGTTATAATAGAGTAGAATAAATATTTTCATATTAATTAAAGTTATTAATGTGGCTTAATATGAAGATTATATGTAATTTTATCTATGCAGATTTAAATTGTTAATGTGTAATACCTATCTTAAAGTTTACTAAAAAGTATACAATATTATATTAGTTGAGTACTCTAATTAATAATGTTTCACAATAAAAAAATTATTATTGTAAAAATGAATGATTTCTTTTGGAATAATAGTAAAAGTTGGTGAAATATCATTGATAATTAGCAGAAAGTTATGTACAATAATTCTTGATTGATAAATTATGGTTATAAAGTGTACATACGGGGCTTTAATAGTCCCATACATTTAAGGAGGAAATATATATTATGAAAAAGATAGCTGTGTTAACAAGTGGTGGAGATGCACCAGGAATGAATGCTGCAATTAGAGCTGTAGTAAGAACTGCTATTCATAATGGAATAGAAGTTATGGGAGTACAAAGAGGATATAGTGGATTAATAAATGGAGAATTATTCACTATGGATAGAACTTCTGTTTCTGATATAATTCAAAGAGGTGGAACTATACTAAGAACAGCTAGATGTCCTGAATTTAAAAATGAGGAAGTCAGAAAAAAAGCTGCTAAAATATTACAAGCATATGGAGTTGAAGCTTTAGTAGTTATTGGTGGTGATGGATCATTTACAGGAGCAAAATTATTATCAAAACTTGGAATAAAGACAATAGGTATTCCAGGAACTATAGATAATGACTTAGCTTACACTGACTTTACATTAGGTTTTGATACAGCATTAAATACTGTTGTAGATGCAATAAATAAAATAAGGGACACTTCAACTTCTCATGAAAGAGTTTCAATAGTAGAAGTAATGGGAAGAAATTGTGGAGATTTATCTCTTTATGCTGGTATTTGTGGTGGAGCAGAAGCAATAATAGTTCCAGAAGTAGAAGCTTTTGATAGAGATGAGCTTTGCAAAACTATTTTAGAAGGCAAAAATAAAGGAAAAATGCACAACTTAGTAATCCTTGCAGAAGGAATTGGAGGCGCATTTGAACTAGCAGAATATGTTGAAAATATAACAGGAATTGAAACTAGAGCAACTGTTTTAGGGCATATTCAAAGAGGTGGAAGTCCAAGTGCTTCAGATAGAGTTTTAGCATCAAGAATGGGTGCAAAGGCTGTTGAAGTATTATTAGAAGGAAAGACATCAAGAGTTATAGGAATAAGAGATAATAAGATAATAGATCAAGATATCGACGAAGCTTTAGATATGGAAAGCAAGTTTGATACTGAATTATATGAAATTGCAAAAGTATTATCATAATTAATTAGCTTATAGTTTATTTATATAAATTTTATAAATTTAATCCAAAAAAGAGGAGTGTTAGTTTAATGAGAAAAACTAAAATGATTTGTACTATTGGACCAGCTAGTGAAGATATGGAAACATTAGAAAAAGTAATGCTTGCAGGTATGAATGCTTCAAGACATAACTTTTCACATGGTGACCATGAAGAACACAAAGGTAGAATCTTAAAAGTTAGAGAAGTAGCTAAGAAATTAGGAAGAGAAGTAGCTGTTATTCTTGATACTAAAGGACCAGAAATAAGAACTGGTAAATTCGAACCAAAGAAAATTGAATTACAAAAAGGTACTGAATTTACAGTATATGCAGGAGATATGGAATTAGTTGGTGATGCAACTAAATGTGGTGTTACATATGCAGGATTAGCAAATGATGTTGTTCCAGGAAACACTATATTAATAGATGATGGTTTAGTAGGATTAACTGTTAAATCAATAGATGGAAATGCAATCAAATGTGAAGTTCAAAATACAGGATTTGTAGGAACTTATAAAGGTGTTAATGTTCCAAATGTATCAATTAAATTACCAGCATTAACTGAAAAAGATAAATCAGATTTAATATTTGGTTGTGAAATGGGCGTTAACATGATTGCTGCTTCTTTCATTAGAAAAGCAGATGATGTTAAAGCTATCAGAAAAGTTTTAGATGAAAATGGCGGAGAAAGAATATTAATCTGCTCAAAGATCGAAAACCAAGAAGGTGTTGATAACATCGATTCAATTTTAGCAGAATCAGATTTAATCATGGTTGCTAGAGGAGATCTAGGTGTTGAAATTCCAGTACAAAACGTACCAGCTGTACAAAAAATGATCATCAAGAAATGTAATGAAGCTGGTAAACCAGTTGTAACTGCAACTCAAATGTTAGACTCAATGATCAGAAACCCAAGACCAACAAGAGCTGAAGTTTCAGACGTTGCTAACGCTATCTTAGATGGTACTGATTGTATAATGTTATCAGGTGAAAGTGCTAACGGAGATTATCCAGTAGAAGCTGTTTCTACAATGGCTAAGATTGCTGAAGAAACTGAAAAGACTTTAGAATACAAGGTAGCAGTTTCTCAAGCTAAATCACACACTCCAGCTATATCAGGAGTTATATCAAGAGCAGCAGCTAATGCAGCTAACGAATTAGATGCAGCAGCTATAATTTCTTCAACTCAAACTGGAGCTACTGCTAAGAGAATTTCTCAATGCAGACCAGAATGTCCAATCATAGCTGTTACTCCAGATGTAATAGTTGCAAGACAATTAGCATTCTCTTGGGGAGTATACCCAGTAGTTGCTGATAAGATGGTATCTACTGATGAAATGTTAGAAAAATCAGTTGAAATCGCTAAGAATAACGAATTCGTTGCAGCAGGAGATACAGTTGTATTAGCAGCAGGAGTTCCTGTAAATGAAGTTGGAGCTACTAACTTATTAAAAGTTGGCGTTGTTAAATAATTTTAAAAGTTAACATAAGATAAAGACCTTTGTGTTTACAGAGGTCTTTATTTTTATCTAAGTAATAGAATATTTTAAGAGTAAATAATCAAATTTTTCATATTTTGTCATAAAAAATTGAATGAAATATTAAAAAAAATAAAAGTTTACAAAAAGTTTACAATTATTTATGGTATACTTAATATATAATGTATATTATCGCATCAAGTGAGATATACTTATAAATATGTATGGAATTAAATGGCAACTGATTCTGTATTAGCACCGAAAGGTGCTCTTTTTTTATCTTCAATATAATTATATTATGAAAAAGCAATGTTAGTAATTTATTTTGAAAATAGTTTGGTATCTTTGAGACTGTATGATTACTTAACTATAAGGTATAATAAAATTATTATTTAATATAGATAGGACGTGTGAATTTGCTAGAAATAAATAAAGAATATATAGTTACTATTGAAACCTTAGGTTATGAAGGTGAAGGTGTTGCAAGAATAAATGGTTATCCGGTTTTTATTCAAGGGGCATTAACCGGTGAAAGAATAAAAATAAAAATAATAAAATCTAAAAAAAAATTTGCATTTGGAGAAATATTAGAAATAATAGATAAATCAGATGGCAGAAAAATACCCGATTGTATTTATTTTAAAAAATGTGGTGGATGTACATTAGAACATCTTAAATATGATTGTCAGTTAGAATTTAAGACGAACAGGGTTAAAGAATGTATAAGAAAAATAGGTGGATTAAATGATGATATTGTTCTACCTACTTTAGGAATGAAAGATGGATATAGATATAGAAATAAAGGACAGTTTCAGGTAGACTTAGTCGATAATGAAGTCAAGATCGGATTCTATAGTGAAAAAAGTCATAAAATAATTGATATAGACAGCTGTTTAATACAAGATGAAGAATCAGAAATTATAATAAGAATAATAAAAAAATGGATGAAAAAACATTCTATTATGCCGGCTAAAAAGAACGGTGCTTTTTTTGGTGATGGGATTCTTAGAAATATAGTGATTAGAAAAGCATTTAAGACAGATGAAATAATGGTGATTTTAGTAACGTTACATAAAGAAATACCATATATAGAGGAGCTTATAAAAGAATTAAATAGTAACGTTACAGGTATTAGGAGCATAATTCAAAATATAAATGATAAGGATACAAATTGGGTAATGGGAGAAGAATGTATTACTTTAGCTGGTCAAAATTATATAACAGATTATATTGGTGATTTCAAATTTAATATATCTGCATTATCATTTTTCCAAGTGAATCCTTATCAGACAGAAGTATTATATAATAAGGCTTTAGAATATGCTGATTTAAGCGGAAGTGAAGTTGTATTTGATGCTTATTGTGGTACAGGAACTATAACTTTATTTTTATCGCAAAAAGCTAAGAAAGTATATGGAGTTGAAGTTATAGAACAAGCAATAGAAAATGCAAAAGTTAATGCAACCCTTAATAATGTAGCTAATGCAGAGTTCTTTGTTGGTAAATCAGAAGAAGTTATACCTAATTTAATAGGTAAGGGAATAAGACCAAATGTTATTGTGGTTGATCCACCAAGAAAAGGGTGTGATATTAAGCTGCTAGATTCTATAGGAGAAGCTAAGCCGGATAGAGTTGTATATGTATCTTGTGATCCGAGTACTTTAGCTAGAGATCTTAAATGTTTAGAAGAAAAGGGATATAGGACTGTAAAAGTTCAACCAGTAGATATGTTTCCTATGACAAAGCATGTTGAGAGTGTAGTTTTGCTAACACGTTGCTGCTTGGATAAGAAAAACAATGGATAGAGCCAAAGATATTTTGGCTCTAAAGTAAAAAATGATTAGAAATTATGTTATAAAAGACTTAAATTCAGCCATTATTTTTATCATGGTTATGTGGCAGACTATACCATCGTGTTTAATGTATTATATAAAATAAAAAAGAAAGGAAAATGTATAATGAATTTTTTATGATTCATTATACCGGTAATAGTATGAATAGAATGCCAGCAGTATTTATTGGACATGGTTCTCCAATGAATGCAATAGAAGAAAATCAATTTGTTAAGGAGTGGAAAGAGCTTAGAAATAAAATTCCTAAGCCAGAAGCAATACTATCTGTATCTGCACATTGGTTTACAGATGGTACTAGGGTTATGACATCTGAGACAGCAGAAACAATTTACGATATGTATGGTTTTCCAGAGGAACTTTATAAAATAGTATATGGAGCGAAGGGATCACCGCATTTTGCAGAAGAAGTAAAATCTTTGATTAGAAGAGAAGTTATCACAGATAATTCTTGGGGATTTGACCATGGAACATGGTCTGTTCTTCATAGAATTTATCCAGAAGCTGATATTCCAGTATTTCAGCTTAGTGTGGATAGAAATGCATCTGCTGACCAACATTATAAAATTGGACAAGAAGTTTATAAGCTTAGAGAACAAGGTGTATTAATATTAGGAAGTGGAAATGTTGTCCATAATTTAGCAAGAATCAATTGGAATATGGAAGATGAGGGTTACTCCTGGGCAGAAGAATTTGATAATTATATTTGCAAAAATGTCTTGGAGCGAAAGGACGAAAATGTTATAAATTATCAAAAAGCAGGAAATCCTGCATCTATGGCATTTACAACTATAGATCATTATGCACCACTATTATATGTATTAGGAGCAGCAAATAATCAAGATAAAATCACTGTGTTTAACAAAGCTTGCACAATGGGTTCTCTTTCGATGACTAGTTATTTATTTGAATAAATGTAGGTAAATTAATATTTTGTTATTAATCATATGCCAATAAAGGATTTGTATTAATATTAAAAAAAGCAGAATAATTAAAATAAATTACTAATAAAAATGTTAGTAAAATTATATATATGTTGCAATTACTTTTATACATTTTGTATGCTGGTATTTACTTAGCCTGTGGACATCTTAAATGAAATTTCATTATTGCAACATATTATTATAAAGAAATTAAATACAAATACTTAGGAGAAAAGAAAATGAAAATAAGCAATTTTACTAAGAGCATGCAATTTGGAATTATAATTACAATCATTGGGGCATCATGTTGGGGAATATCCGGTTGCTTTGGGCAATATTTATTTCAAGAAAAGGCTGTTACGGCAGAATGGCTTGTAGCAATAAGGTTGGTAGCAGCAGGCAGTTTACTACTTTTGATTGGATTTTTTAAAGATGGTAAAAATAATTTAAGTATATTTAAGGAAAAAAGAGATATACTGAAGTTAATTATATTTTCATTCTTAGGAATGTTAGTATGCCAATATACATATTTTGCTGCAATTCAGTATTCTAATGCTGGTACAGCAACAGTACTTCAATCTACATCACCAATTATTATTTTAATAATATTATGTATTAAACAAAAGAGGCTACCTAATAAAATTGAATTTATTGCTATATTAGGAGCATCAATAGGGGTGTTCCTGTTAGCTACACATGGAAATATTAACAACATAATTATTACTAAATATGCATTAATATATGGAATAGGTGCAGCAATTGGAGCTGTACTTTATAATATACTTGCTACAGATATATTAATTAAATATGGAGTATATCAAGTTGTTGGATATGGAATGTTAATTAGCGGTATTGCATTAAATATAATTGTAAAGCCATGGAAATATGATGTAGTATATGATTTAGGAATGATAAATGCACTTATAGGAGTAATTGTTATTGGAACAGCAATTGCATTTTCTTGCTATTTAAAGGGTGTCAGCATTATAGGTCCATTAAAGGGATCACTAATTGGAAGCATGGAGCCTGTTGTTGCGATTATATCAACAGTTGTGTTTTTAGGATCACCATTTGAATTTATGGATATATTAGGTTTTATATTTATATTAGTGACAGTGACACTTTTATCCTTTAAGAAAGAAAATTAAAATTAGAAGTAAAGAAACTATTTAGTTTGCTAACTTATGTAGTTTTAAGATATTTATAAATGAATGTACAATCAGTAATATAGATTAGATAGTAGTCTATATTTTACTGATTTTTTTTTATTACCATGATAAAATATATATGTAATAAAATGTTTACAAAAATATATTTAGTGAATAAAGGTAAAGCGGAGAGCATTATGTATAAAATTTTAATTGTAGATGACGAAAAAATTGAAAGAAGAGGAATAAAATCTTTACTTAAAAAACTTAATATAGAATTAGAGATTCATGAGACATCGAATGGTAAGGAAGCGTTGGAATATTTATTAGAAAATGAAATAGATATTTTATTTACAGATATAAAGATGCCATTTATGGATGGAATTGAACTTATAGAAAATGTTAAGAATAATAATCTTGACATAAAAATAGTCATATTTAGTGGATATGAAGAATTTGAATATGCAAAGTTTGCAACAAAGATGGGGGTACAAGACTACATATTGAAACCAGTTAATCCAAAAGAATTTGAAGCAACAGTGCTTAAAATTATAAATAATTTGAATTTAGAAGTAGATGAAAGAAATAAAAAGAATAAGAACTTAAAGTTTATGAAGGAGCAGCTTTTAAAATCATTACTAGATGGGATGCCGTTAGATATTGTTGAAAATAAAGCATCTGAACTTATAGATTTATCTGTTGTTAAGAAAAGTAATAGATTAATACTGTTAGATTTTAATGATCAAATTACAGATAATCAATATGAAAGAATAAAAGATGTAATTGAAGAAAATATAAAAAGTTCTTTTGACTATTTAAAATTAAATCCTAAACAAATTTTATTAATATTTAGTTTTAATGAAAATACTTTAATTTATGATCTTGTAAATAGAATTCATAATAGCATTATAGACAAATTAAATATTAAGTTATATATTTCTATTAGTAATAGATTTGAAACTATTGAGAAAATTTCAGAATGCTATAAAAAGATTCAACTCTTAATAGAAAAAAAGTTTTATAATACTGATAAAAATATTTTTTTTGAAGATGAAATAATAAGTAATAGCGATATGGTAATTAAATTAGATGATGATGCTATTTTAAAACAAATTAGACAAGATATTAAATTAAAAAATATTTATTCAATAAAAAAGCAGTTTAATTATCTATGTGAAAAGTATAGTAGTGATGAAAATTTTTCCCCTGTATACGTTAAATTTATATTCTCCAGCTTATTAAAGGAATTTTTTAAAAGTATACCAGAAATTAATGAAAATAAGTTAAAAGAAGATATAGATAAGATATATAAATGTGATGATTTCTTTGGTGTGATGGAAATAATAAATATGTACTTAAAACGAATAGAAAAACTATTTTTAGATAATCCGGTAATGATGCATAGGGAAATAGAATCTATTAAGCAATATATCTATGAAAATTATAACAAGGATATAAGTGTTGAACAACTAGCAGAGAGGGTATGTTTAGCACCAAATTATTTAAGTTCTGTCTTTAAAAAAGAGACAGGGGAAAATTTAAGCAAATTTATTAAGTCTTATAGAATGAATAAAGCAAAAGAAATGTTAGATAATACTTATGAAAAAATTGTTAATATTAGTAATGCTGTTGGTTATCCAAATGTATCTTATTTTTGCCAAATCTTCAGAGAGTATTTTGGAGTAACTCCTCAAAAATATAGGGATAAAGGTGAAATTCATGAAGAGAATGATTAAATTCTTTCGTAATATGAAATTTAGATATAAATTAATAACAACTTATATATTACTTGGTGTTATTCCAATGACTATAATGGGATTGGTTTGGTACAATCAGACACGAACTATATTGATGAAGCAAGAAAAGAGTAGTATAGAGAACTATTTAACTCAAGCGGTTTCGAATATGGATAACCAATTGAGAATTTATAATAATTTATCAGATTATATAGCATTTAACCAGCAGATATCTCATGTTGTTAGTCATGAATATGATAGCTACTATGATATGTATAATCAATTTTCTAATGTGCTTGACCCGATGCTTGCTTCACTAAAATACTTCCATAGTGATATAAATCAAATCACAATATACACAAAAAATAATGTTGTAAAACATAATACAACTCTTGCACCAATTACAGAAATAGAGAATGAAGATTGGTACAAGGTTATTAAAGGAAATAATGATATTCATTGGTTTGTATCTCAAGATGAAAAGAAAGTATTTTGTGTAAGAAATATACCCACATTAGAAAATAATTATGAAGTAGGGGTACTTTATGTACAAGTAGATTATGAGAAACTATTTGAATCATTTAAGCAAATGAATGATTCTAATTATGGAATATTTATAATGGACGAGCTGGGAGATAATATATTTAATTTTGATCAATTTGAAGATCTTAATAAGAGCAGGAAAATGACATTTGATGAGTTCAATAAAGGTATAGGAAAAGAAAATATATATACAATAGTAACAGCTCATTCTGTGAATAATAATTGGACAGTAAGCTTATATAAACCACAAAAATTAATTTATGAATCAACTAATTTTATGATCACAGGTAATGTAATAGCAATTATGTTACTTATAGTATTTTCAATAATAATAACATCAGTTTTATCTAAAGTAATGGTGAGCGGACTTGAAAAGCTAAGAGCAAATATGGAAGAAGTAGAAAAAGGAAATATGGAGATAACAGTTAAAAGCAATAATGAAGATGAGGTTGGTGCTTTAATACGGGGGTTTGAAAAAATGATTATACAGATAAAAGCACTAATTGAAGATGTTTATGAGAGTAGGTTAATTCAAAAAGATTATGAGATGAAAGCATTGCAGGCACAAATTAACCCACATTTTTTATATAACAGTTTATCTCTTATAAACTGGATGGCTTTAGAAACTGATCAAGAAGATATAAGCAAAATCACTTTGAGTTTATCAACATTTTATCGTACAGCATTAAATAAAGGAAAAAATATATTGAGAGTCAGAGATGAAATAAAAAATATGAGATCATATTTAGATATACAGTTAATGATGCATGATTATGAATTCGATGTTGATGTACAGGTAGAAGAAGATATTTTAGATTACAATATACTTAATCTTATTCTTCAGCCTTTAATTGAAAATGCTATTAATCATGGAATAGATTTAAAGACAAATGGACGTGGATGTATAAAAATAATAGGAGAAAAACAAAATGATGAAATAGTACTAATAGTTTCAGATAATGGAGTTGGAATGTCTAATGAACAGGCCGAAAGCATTTTAACTAATAAATCCAATGGATATGGAGTTAAAAATGTTAATGAAAGAATTAAACTATATTATGGTGAACAGTATCAGCTTAAGATAGAAAGTGAAATAGGCATTGGAACAAAAGTTAAAGTGACAATTCCAATACGTAAATAAATGAAATTAATATATAAAATATAGAGCTTAGTATGCTGATAGAGATGAATCTAAGTAATTTTAGATTCATCTCTATTTTTTATGTAGATTTATAAAAGAACAAAGAAAAGTGGCATGTTTCTTAAATTATTTATATTTACCCTTTAAAGTGAAAAATTTAAAATTAAAGAGTAAAGAGAATACGGTTTCAAGAAGATGATTTTATAAAGATATATGGAGGGAAAATTATGAAGATTAAAAAAATGCTATCACTTGTTTTAACAGCATCAATGTTATCTGCAACTATGATAGGTTGTGGTAGTTCTAATGCTGAAGGAGATGGACAAGCATCGTCAAATTCAGTATCTGGTGATCCGATTACATTAAAAGTATGGGCACCACAAGAAGATCAGAAAGCAGCAGAAGGATATCCGAATGGTGTTATTCCTTATTTATGTGAAAAATTTAAAGAACAACATCCAGAGTGGAATCTTGAGTTTGAATATGGAGTTATGTCAGAAGCTGATGCAGCAACAAGTTTAATGAAGGATTTAGATGCTGGGGCAGATGTATTTATGTATGCAAATGATCAAATACCTAAGTTAGTTGAAGCCGGATCTATTGCAAAATTAGGTGGCAAAACTGTTGATGATATAAAAGCTAATAATAGTGAGTCTATGGTAGGCTCAGTTACTTATAATGAAGGAGTATATGGTGTTCCATATACATCTAATACTTATTTCATGTTCTATGATAAGAGCAAATACACAGAGGATGAAGTAAAGAATTTAGATACTATGATGGCTAAAGATTTAGGAAATGGTGTTTACAATTTCGCATATCAATTGGGTAACAGCTGGTATTTAGCACCATTCTTCTATGCAGCTGGTGGTGAATTATTTGGACCAGATGGTACTGATGCAGACGCAGGTACAACTTTTGGAGATCATCCAGAAGCTACAGAATATTTAGTTGACTTAAAGAGCAATCCTAAATTCTTCTCTGATCCAGATGGTGCAGCATCTGTTACAAAGATAAAAGAAGGTACTTTAGGTGCATTTGTATCAGGCTCATGGGATGCAGCAGCAGTAAAAGAAGCTTTAGGCGATAATTTTGGAGTGACAAAATTACCTACTATAACCTTGAACGGAAAAGAAAGTCAATTGCTTTCTTTTGCTGGTAGTAAAGCAGTTGGTGTTAATCCAAAATGCAAAAACATGGAGCAAGCAGTAGCTTTAGCAGCTTACTTAGGTGGAGAAGAATCCCAAAAAGCTCACTTTGAAGTTAGAGGTTATGCTCCAACATGGAAATCAGTTGCTGATCTTGAAAATGTTAAATCAGATCCAGTAGTTTCAGCACAAATTACAGAAATTAATGAAGCATCAAAAACACAACCAATGGTTAAGAAGATGGATGATTACTGGACACCTGCTGAATCATTAGGAAAATCTATACATCAAGGAGACGTAACAAAAGCTAATGCAGCAGAAGCTACAAAGCAATTTGGTGATAGTGTTAATAAGTAAAAGTAAGTAGGCTAATAGGCAAAGGAGTCCTTTAATGGACTCCTTATGTCTAAAAGGAGGGGAAAAAGTGGATATAGCAAAAGTTAAGAAATCTAAAGTTAATGATTTCTATACAGAATATACTGTTCAAAATGCAATAAAAAAAGGAGATATATTTACAAGGCTTTCAATGATTATTCTTGGAGCAGGTAACTTTGCTAGAAAAGAATTTATAAAAGGTATCCTATTTTTATTATCAGAATTTACATTTATAGGAATTATGGTATCAGAAGGATTTCATGCATTATACATGATGATTTCTTTAGGAGAAAAAGTAACAGGTGAAGTATTTAATGAAAAAACTCAAGTTTATGAATATGCTATGGGGGATAACTCCATGCTTATTTTGCTTTATGGAGTAATTACTTTTTTTGCTATTTTTGGATTTATAATTATATGGAGAGCAGGTGTTAAATCTGCATACAAGGCACAGGTTAAAAAAGAACAAAGCAAACATATTCCTACTTTTTTAGAAGAAATGAAAACTTACTCAGATAGCTGTATACATAAGACATTGCTGTTTTTCCCTATAATGGGAGTTATTATATTCACAGTTATGCCTTTAGTATTTATGATGAGTATGGCATTTACAAATTATGATCGTGATCATCAACCACCAGGAAACCTATTCCATTGGGTTGGATTAGTAAACTTCGGAAGAACTTTAAGTTTTACAGGAGATTTAGGAAAGACATTCTGGCCAGTGCTTGGATGGACAATAGTTTGGGCAATTTTTGCTACAGGGCTTAATTATATATTAGGAATGATTTTAGCAATTATTATTAATCGTAAGGATACAAAGTTTAAATCATTTTGGAGGTTTGGATTTATATTATCTATTGCAGTTCCTCAATTTGTAAGTTTATTAGTTGTGAGAACAATGCTACAGCCAGAAGGGGCTGTTAATATTCTATTGAGGAATATAGGAGTTTTAGCAGCAGGACAATCACTTCCATTTCTTACAAATGTAACATG
Source organism: Clostridium neonatale (assembly GCF_001458595.1). Classification (GTDB taxonomy): domain Bacteria; phylum Bacillota; class Clostridia; order Clostridiales; family Clostridiaceae; genus Clostridium; species Clostridium neonatale. The sequence continues at coordinate 3,091,301 of NZ_LN890328.1, read as the reverse complement.
GGCACGTGTTACTGTAATTATAATTAACCTATGGGTTGGTATTCCATATACTATTTTGACTATGACTGGTATACTTCAAAATATTCCAACAGAGTTATATGAAGCAGCTAGAATAGATGGTGCAAGCTCAGTTACTATATTCTTTAAAATAACATTACCATATATGTTATTCATCACTGGACCATCATTAATAACAACATTTGTTGGTAATATTAATAACTTCAATGTAATTTATCTTCTAACAGCAGGATTACCAGCAACTATGGATTATTATAAGATGACTGCAGGTAAGACAGATTTATTAGTTACTTGGTTATATAAATTAACAATAGATAATAAGGACTATAACTTAGGAGCTGTTATTGGTATTTTAGTATTTATAATTACAGCAACAGCATCAATTATAACATATAGAAGAACTAATGCTTATAAGAATGAGGAGGGATTCCAATAATGAATAAAAAGAAATTAATCAATATATTTGTTCATTTATTTCTAGCATTATTAGTTATTGTGTGGGTTCTGCCAATTATATGGATAATTTTAATTTCATTTAGAGGCGAACAAGGAGCTTATACAAGTACAGTTTTACCTAAAACATATACAATTAATAATTACGTTCGTTTATTTACAGAAACTGATATGTTTAATTTTCCACTATGGTTTAGGAATACATTTATCGTTGCTTGTTTTAGTTGTGTAATATCTACATTCTATACATTATCTGTATCATATGTTATGTCTAGAATTAGATTTAAGATGAGAAAGAAATTAATGAATATAGCTTTAGTATTAGGAATGTTCCCAGGATTCATGGCTATGATAGCTGTATACTATATATTAAAGGGAGTTGGACTTACTACAGGAGCATTAAAGTTAGTGGCATTAGTGCTTGTATATTCAGGAGGAGCTGGGCTTACATTTTATGTTGCCAAAGGATTCTTTGATACAATTTCAAAATCAATTGATGAGGCAGCATATATTGATGGATGTACAAAATGGCAGGTTTTCACTAAGATAACTATTCCATTATCAAAGCCTATTATTGTACAAACAATCTTGTCTGCATTTATAGCTCCGTGGATGGATTTCATTTTTGCTAAAGTAATAGCAGGTTCTGAATCTAAATACTACACTGTTGCAATAGGGCTTTGGAATATGCTTGAGAAGGAAAATATAACGAATTATTATACTAGATTTGCGGCTGGAGCAGTACTTGTATCAATTCCAATTGCTATTTTATTCTGTTCTATGCAGAAATATTATATGGAAGGTAGTACTGGTGCAGTAAAAGGATAAATTCTAATATGTGTAATTCAGCAAATTAAAAAAAGCCTTCGGGCTTTTTTTAAGCTTTCCATATTTGGATTATTAAATAAAAAATTATAAATATTGCTAGAAGATGTGGTTTAGTCTATTATGAAAATAGTAAAGACTATGAATTCTGGAGGGAGAAAGATGAGAAAAAAATTTAGCTTAGTGATTATTATTTTCTATATTATGTCTGGTATTAATGGATGCTTTAGTACAAGTAATGCGGAAAAGAAAGTCGCTGATAAAACAAAACAGTATGAAGAAGCATGTAGTACTCCCTTTGGAAGATATCCAGAAACTATTACTTATACTTTAGGTAAAATGACTGGTGTAAATAATTCAAATATGCCTGCTGGTGATACTTATGAAAATAATGCATACACAAGATATTTAAAAGAAAAATTAAATGTTCAAAATATAGATACTTTTGAGGCTACGGATAATGATTATAATAACATGATAACCATGGCTATATCTTCTAAAAATATTCCAGATGTTATGTTAATTGATGATTATGAATACTTAAAATTGTTAGTTAAGAATGATATGATAGAAGACTTAACTGAAGTATATAAAGAATGTGCTAGTGATAGAATTAAAGCAATTTATTCAGGTTATGGAGATACTGTTTTTAATAATATAACTTTTAATGGTAAATTGATGGCATTACCTGAAACTAATATAGAATATGGACCTAACTTACTATGGCTTAGAAAGGATTGGATGGACAAGCTTGGACTAGAGCCACCAAAGACATTAACTGACGCTGAAAATATAATTAGACAGTTTATAGAAAAAGATCCAGGAGAAAATGGATCGGGTAAAACAATTGGATTAGTATGTTCTCCTGAAATAACAAGTAAGAATGGGTATAGCTATATGACACAAGCAGATATTATATTTGCTAATTTTAATTCTTATCCAAAACAATGGATTGAAGATGAGAATGGAAATGCTGTATATGGATCGGTACAACCAGCAGCAAAAGATGCTTTAGCACATATGAATAAATTATATAATGAAGGAATTTTAGATAAACAATTTCTATTGCGTGCACAAAATAATATTGAAGAATTAATTATAAATGGGCAATGTGGTTCTTTTTTTGGATTATGGTGGGCACCAAACAATCCGTTAATTGAATCAAAGAGAGTAAATGAAAAAGCAGATTGGCAGCCATATCTTATTTCAACTAATGCAGATGGAAGTACAAGTTTTTGTACACAAAACCCTAGCAGCAAATATTTAGTTGTTAGAAAGGGCTATAAACATCCTGAAATTGTAATGAAGATAAATAGTGTGCTTTTTGATTATTTAAGATGTACAGATGAATCTTTAAAAGAAATTGGAGATTATTATAAGGAAAATGTGGACCCGACAGCTAGACCATTAGGAATAAATGTAGATTATCAAGATGCATTAATACGAGGTTATGAAAATATAACAAATGCATTAAATGATAAAATAGAGCCATACAGCTTACAGCTAATAGAATATTCGTATTATGAACAATGCAAAAGGTATTTAGAGAATCCAGATGATGCTTCTTTAGAGGATTGGGCTGCATATACCTCGAGAATAACATCAACCTCTGTATTATATAATGCCAATTTAAAGAGGGTTAAGGGAGTCTTTTTTGGAGAAACGGATACTATGACGAGAATCTGGTGGAAACTAGAAGAATTAGAGAGTGAGGCTTATCTTAAGATAATAACAGGAGAAGAACCTATAGATTATTTTGATAAATTTTCTGCTGAGTGGTACAAGCAAGGTGGAGATAAGATAGTTGAAGAAGTTAATAAAGAAGTTAAATCATATAAAGAACAAAAAAATGTAAGTAATTAATTTAGAGAGGAATATAATATGAAATTCATTTATGGAAAAAATGATTGGAGTACTATTGAAAGAGGAGAAGAAAACTGCTACCTGTTAACAAACGGGTTAGGCGGTTTTTCTTCATTAACAATGATAGGATCTAATGCAAGAAATGATCATGCGCTATTAATGGCATGTCTAAAAGCACCTAATAATAGATACAATATAATTTCTAATTTAGGACAAAGAATAAAAATAAACCATGTTTATATTGATTTTAGCAGCCAAAAATATTTAGATTCTAAAAATAATAGATCAGGATTTAATTATCAAAGCAAATTTTCTTTTGAAGACATACCAGAATGGACATATCATATCCATGGTGTAGAAATAATAAAGAAGGTCGCCATGAGGCAAAATAAAAATACTGTAGCAATTACTTATGAGATAAATAATTTTACGAACTATGAAGTAGAATCTGAAATAACACCATATATGGAATTTATAAAAAAAGGAGCTATTCTTTCTTTAGATCAGCAGTTTTATATTAATGAGAATGAAATAAAAAGTAATAACATAAATCTTTATTATAAAACTAATGGGAAAGTATCAACTTATCCTACAGAGCATGAAGAAAATTTGTTGTTTGAACACGATGAACGTGATGGAAGGGAAAGACATGGAAATGTTGCACATAATCATAAAATACATTTTAATGTTAGACCTAAAGAATCAAAAGAATTTTATATTGTGTATAGCACAGAAAAAATAAATGATACTGCTGAGAAAATAATAGATGAGTCAGTGGAGTATAGAAAACAATTAATAAAAACAGCAGATATGAATCATGATATTGCTAATATGTTAGTTAAAAGTGCAAATCAATTTGTTGTCAAAAGGGAATCAACAAAAGGTAAATCGATTATAGCAGGATACCCGTTTTTTGAAGACTGGGGAAGAGATACTATGATTGCATTGAGTGGATGCTGCATAGCAACAAAGCAGTTTGAAGATGCAAAAAATATATTTAGAACATTTATGCACTACTGTAAAAATGGAATTATGCCTAATATCTTTCCAGAAGGTAATAATGAAGCAATGTATAACACAGCAGATGCTTCACTTTTATTTATTAATGCTGTTTATGAATATTATAAAAGTTCTAATGATGTAGAATTTATTAAAGAAGCATATCCTGTAATGCAAGAAATTATTAATTGCTATAAAAATGGAACTGACTTTGATATTAAAATGGATGTTGATGGTTTAATTCAAGCAGGAAGTGGTTATGATCAGGTTACATGGATGGATGTAAGAATAGATGATATTCTTCCAACACCTAGACATGGCAAGCCAGTAGAAATAAATGCTTATTGGTATAGTTCTCTTATGATTATGAATGAATTATCAAATTTAATAGGAGAAAAAGATCAAGAATATATAAAGCTTGCAGACTTAGTAAAAGAAAGTTTTACAAAGAAATTTTGGAATGCAGGAAAAAACTGCTTAAAAGATGTTATTTCTGGAACAGATGCAGATAATCAAGTTAGATGTAATCAAATATGGATAGTATCAATGCCATTTACAATGCTTGAAAGAGAAAAAGAGAAGAAGGTTGTACAGACTGTATTTGAAAAATTATATACTCCATATGGGCTAAGAACATTATCTATGGATGATAAAGAATTTAAAGGATTTTATGGAGGAGAGCAGTTAAAAAGAGATTTGGCATATCATCAAGGAACCGTATGGGCATTTCCACTTGGAGCATATTACATTGCATACTTAAAAGTAAATGATTATTCAAAAGAAGCAGTAAATATAGTTGAAAATCAGCTCGAAGTTATGGAAGCATGTTTAAGAGAGGGATGTATAGGTCAAATCCCTGAAATCTATGATGGAAATAATCCTACTATTTCAAAAGGATGTTTCGCACAGGCATGGAGTGTAGCTGCAATATTAAGAGTATATAAAGTAATAGAAGAAAGGGGGATATATTAATATGACTCCTTTAGAACTTAAAAGATACTATTCATCAGAAGAATTTAAAAACAAGTATATATATAATGAAAAAGACCTAGGTATTACTTATTTGAAAGACAAGACTGTATTCAAATTATGGGCACCAACAGCAGCAGAAGTTGTTATTAGATTATATAATGCTGGAAGCGATGAAGAAGCAGACTCTAAACAACTTAATTCATTTAACATGAAGAAATCAGATAATGGAATATGGGAAAAAGAAATAGAGGATGACTTAGATGGGGTGTACTATGATTATAGGATAAAAATAGATAATGAAGTCTTTGTTAGTGCAGATCCATATGCAATTGCATGTGGAGTAAATGGAAATAGAAGTATGGTTATAGATTTAAATAAAACAGATCCTACTGGATGGAATGAGGATAGTCATACAAGAGCACAAGTCGACTGTCCAATAATATATGAGCTTCATATAAAGGATTTTTCTTATGATAAAGCCAGTGGAATAAGTGATAAATATCGAGGAAAATATCTTGCTTTTACTGAGAATGGAACAACATTGAATAATGATAATGTTCATAAAACAGGAATTGATTATTTAAAGGAACTTGGAATTACTCATGTTCATATTTTACCTGCATTTGATTATGCATCTGTTGATGAAAGTAAAGATGATAACCAATTTAATTGGGGGTATGATCCTCTTAATTATAATGTTCCAGAAGGTTCATATTCTACTAATCCATTTAAAGGAGATGTAAGGATTAGAGAATTCAAAGAAATGGTATTAGCGCTTCACAATGCAGGAATAAGTGTTGTTATGGATGTTGTATATAATCACACTTATTCTTTAGATTCATGGTTTCAAAAGACAGTTCCGTATTATTACTATAGACAAAATGAGGATGGAACACTTTGCAATGGCTCTGCTTGTGGTAATGATACTGCTAGTGAGAGAAAAATGTTTGGTAATTATATGAAGAATTCTATTCTTTATTGGGCTGATGAGTATCACATTGATGGTTTTAGATTTGATTTAATGGGACTTCACAATGTAGAATTAATGAATGAGATTAGGCAAGAGTTAGATAAACTTCCAAATGGAAAGAATATTCTAATGTATGGAGAGCCATGGGCTGCAGATGAATCACCAATGGAGGAAAATGCTATTCCAGCTCTTAAGAAAAATATTGATAAACTTGATGAAAGAATAGCAATATTTTGTGATAGCACAAGAGATGCCATTAAAGGGCATGTATTTTATGGTGAAGTACCTGGCTTTGTAAATGGCGGAGAAGGTTTTGAAGAAGATATTAAATCATCTGTAAGGGCTTGGTGTAATAGTGTTGAGGAATGGAATCCAAAATCACCAAAGCAAATTATTTCTTATGTATCAGCACATGATAATTTTACTCTATATGATAAATTAATGGAGTGCTTAAAAACAGAGAAAGATTATCGTAAAACAGATAAAGAGTTAATAAGAATTAACAAGTTAGTTGCAGCTATAGTATTTACTTGTCAAGGAACTGTGTTTTTTCAAGCAGGAGAGGAATTTGCACGTACAAAATTAGGTGAAGATAATAGCTATAATTTATCACCAGAACTTAATAAGCTTGATTGGACTAGAGCATATGAATATAGTGATCTTGTGGAATATTACAAAGGACTTATTAAAATTAGAAATAACTTCTCTGCGTTTTATAATGGAAAATTAGATAATGTAGATAGAATAAAGTTTCTACCAGTGACACATAAGGGGGGTGTAATTTATACACTACAAAGTGATGATGGAACTGATGACTTATGGAATGAGGTTTACGTAGCATATAATAGTACAGTAGAAAATATAGAAGTAACTCTTCCAAATGATAAATGGCAGGTATTAGCTGATTCAGAAAGCTCATCTAAATTTGAAAAAGATGAATATGTATCAGGTACAATAAAGATACAGCCTCAATCAGCATTAATTTTAGGAAGATAACTAAGCTAGTATTTGTATTTAAAATAATAGCTTAATTTAAGAAAAATATATAAGCACAGAAATTAAGCTTGTCCTTGATTTCTGTGTTTTATGTTGTATAATTTTTTACGAAGGGGGCAAGTTGTATCATGAATAAAAAGAGGCAGATGTCAGAAACGTTTAGACTAGGAATATTATTGGCTATTGTTGGTGGATTTTTAGATGCATATACTTATATATCAAGAGGTGAAGTATTTGCAAATGCACAAACAGGTAATATTGTACTTTTAGGATTGAATATTGCAGAAGGAAATTTTAAAAATTCAATATATTATTTGATTCCAATATTGTCTTTTGCCTTAGGCGTTGTAATATCGGAAGTTATCAAAAGTAAATATAAAGATAGCAATCATATTCATTGGAGACAGATAATAATAGTGATTGAAATAATAATTTTATTTATTGTTGGATTTGTTCCATCAGGTAATATGAATGTAATTGTGAATGTTGCTATTTCTTTTGTATGCTCAATGCAGGTAGAGAGTTTTCGTAAAGTACATGGAAATGCATTTGCAACAACTATGTGTACAGGCAATCTAAGAAGTGGAACAGAGCAACTTTATAAGTATAAAAAAACTAAGGATAAGAGTATGTTACATAGGACTCTTCAGTATTATGGGATAATACTATTTTTCATACTAGGAGCTGCTATTGGAGCCTTAGTAACAAAACTGTTTAATGAGAAGTCTGTGTTATTTTGTTGTATTATTTTGTTAGTAGCTTTTGCCATAATGTTTAAAGAGGAGATAGAAAACAAAATATAATAAAGATTATTTTAAATAAGATAACTATAAAAAATTATAGAAAATTAGACAAGTCCCAATAAGTCTAATTTTCTATTAAGTAGCAGTTGTTCATTATTGAACTAATTCTTAAAAATTTGTAATGACATAATTGCCTTAGTGATTTTTTTATTCTTTAGGAAATTATATTGATGGACAATCTGTGGATGAGGTACCCATTGAGGGTATAAACTGTTTTGAAAAATATTGCAATAAACTAATGTCATTTAACCTAAAGAATAAAAAAATAAAATATATGCGCTTGGCCTTTTCTTCGGCAAGCTCAGAAAATCCAGAATGCGCTGAAAAAAAATCGACGGCTAAAGGATTTTCTTGAATTTAAGTTACTGTATTCTATTGAATTTATATTTTATAGGGGATTATATCATAGTCGCCTTGGCGATTTTTTTATACATAATTTTTTTGTGCACCAGAGGTGATTATTTAAATATAATTACTCTCACTATCTTAAAACTCTGATACATAATTGTTTCAAATCATTGTAAGAGAAATGCAATTTAAAATAAGGAAATTTGTTTAGGTACATATTTAGATTTATAATCTGATATAATATCATTCATTTCATATAAAATACCAAGCTTTTCACATTCATTCTTAAAAGAATAATAAAGGTTATTTGCATTAGGTGAACCACAAGCATATGAATTTTTATAGTGATTAATATATTTAAATTTAATATTAGGAAAAGACTCATCTAATTTCTTAAAAAAGTAATCACGTTGATTGTTTCTAAGGGTAACTCCAAATGCAGGAAATATAAATTTTGCTCCACATTCTTTAGCCTTATGTACTATATTAATAATGTTTTCTTTATTATCATTGATAAAAGGAAGAATAGGCATTAATAATATTCCTGAATAAATTCCAGCTTGCGATAATTTATCAATTGCTTTAAATCGTTCAGATGATGGATTAACATTTTGCTCAATTTGACTAGATAAACTATTATCAAAAGTAGTGATGGTTATCTTGCAAATAAGAGGAGAGTGTTCCTTTATTCTTTGTAAAATATCAATATCTCTGCAGATTAAGCTGCTTTTTGTGGCAATAGCAACTCCAAATCCATAATTATTCATAAGGCTGAGCGCATTTCTAGTAAGTTCATATTTTTTTTCAAAAGGATTATATGGATCACTCATGGAGCCGGTAAAAATGACTCCGGTTTTGATTTTATGCCGAAGTTCTCTTTGAAGAATAATTGAGGAATTTTCTTTTGCACGAACAGTGTCAAAATTATCTACACCATAACAATCACTTCTACTATCACAATAAATACATCCATGACAGCAGCCTTTATAGATATTCATAGTATAATCTGTTCCAAACCAGGATGAGTCTTTTGTTCGAGTTAATAGTGTCTTAGCAGGAATATAATTCATAATTCACCTCATAATAAGAGGTTGCGCATTAAATAATCTGCGACAACCATTTTATATTTGTAAGTGCTACAGCTACTTCCAACGTTTTAAATTAGGGAAGAATTGCTGCATGATGTTTCTAGCTTTTTCTTCACTAATATCTTTATTAGCATTTACCATATGTGGTATGCAAAATTCAATCATTTCGTTCATTGATATATCAGCTGTAAATTTACCATCCTTAAAGCAATAAGTACAATACTCATTATTTTTGCTGCCATCAGAATTTGTGCCTAAAACATCAGTGTTAAGTGGCATTCCACAGCTTTGACAATAAGATACATTTTGATTTTCCATAAATAATAACCTCCAAAATTAAATTTATTTGTTAAAGATATTATAATGGGTTTAATATGACAACAATATGTCATATTAAAAAGTTAATTTAGTATTTATTAATCATTTTATTTAGTCTGCCTTTGATAATATTTCTAACATATTCAGGTTCTAAAACAGTAGCATCAGGGCCAAAAGAAAGAATATATGAATAGATCCATTCACCTTGAGGATATGATGCAGATACTGTAAATGTATTATCATCATTTACGGTTATTTGATCGTAATCAAACTCATCGTAAACACGATAAGACTGAGAAGAATTTATATTTAATTTTAAATTTACAATATCATGATTTTTTTCTAAACTTCTAGATTCAAGTTGAATTTCAGGAAGTTTTCTTATGAAAGTTTCATCTGATATAAATAGATTTTTGATTCTGCTTAATCTAAATATTCTGTAGCTTTCTTTTAATTTACAAAATGCTTTTAGATACCAGTTTTTATCTTTAAACCATAATTGAAGTGGCTCAACTGAACGAGTAGTTTTTTCACCATAACTACTGTAATAATCAAAGGAAACTACTTTAGTATTTAAAATAGCATGTTTTAAGAGAGAAAAATTTTCTTCAGAATTTGAATTCCATCCAGAAAAATCTATTTCAATCCAATTGGTATTAGTTGTACCAAATAAATTACTGAGTTTAGAAAGAACAGAATTATTATCCTTATAATTTGTGGCTTGAAGGCTTTTAAGTGCACATAATATTTCATTTTGCTCATCTTCTGAAAGGATAGATTTATTTAGTATGAAACTATCTAATAAGCCTATTCCACCACCTTTTCCTTTACTTGTGTATATAGGAATTCCACATTCACATAAAGTATCTATATCTCTATATATAGTTCTTTGAGAGACTTCAAAGTGTTCAGAAAGTTCTTTTGCTGTTATGCTTTTTTTATTTAATAAAATATATACTATTTCAAATAGTCGATTTATTTGCATATAATTTACCTACTTTATAGAATTACTTTTTATTGAGGTGTATAAATGAAGCAAAACTGACGAATCATATTGCTACTAATTAATTTCATATTCCATTTAAATTAATTTACCTGTTATATTAACTATATTCTCACAATTACTATGACGGGTAAAGTGATTATGAGATATTTTTGAAAAAATAATTTAAATTGGTAGTATGTAACGATTAAGAAAACTAATTAATATAATAATTAGCATATAAAAAGCTATTCTATATAATTGAATAACATTAGTATATTTGATATATTATGGTTAATTGGATTTTGATAGATAAGAAAAGGTATGGTATTAAACAGGCAATGAAACTAAACAAATATTAGTTTTTATTGTTTTAAAAAACACAATGAAATTAATAAAAAGGAGATTCGCTATGTTAGTTGCACTTGCACAAATGGATTTAGCTTGGGAAGATTTTAATACAAATATTAATAGGGTGGAGACATTTACTAAAGAAGCAAGCTCAAAAAACGTTGAACTTATTTTATTTCCAGAAATGTGTTTAAGCGGATTTACAAATAATATTAGTTCATTAGAAAAAAGTGAAGATGAAATAATAGAAACAATAAAAAATATAGCCGTTAATAATAAAATAAATATAGGACTTGGATTTGCAATTAAAGTTGATAAAAAAGGCGAAAATAAATATACTATTATATCAAAGTCTGGAGAGGTATTAGCTAATTATACTAAAATTCACCCATTTACTTTTGGCGGAGAAGATAAAATATATTCTAAGGGTGACCATATAGATATTTGTAAAATAAATGAATTTAAAATTGCTCCATTTATATGCTATGATTTAAGATTTCCAGAAATATTTCAAATTGCATCTAAAGAAGCACATATTATAACTGTAGGAGCAAGCTGGCCAAAAGCTAGAGAAGATCATTGGATATCATTATTGAAAGCACGTGCAATAGAAAATCAATGTTATATTTTTGGAATAAACAGAATTGGGGTAGGAGATGATTTAGAATATAATGGGGCATCTGTTTTTGTATCACCTACTGGTGAATTCTTGAATGATGTGAATTCTAAAGAAGGAATCATCATAAAAAATATAGAATTAGATAAGATTAATAAAGTAAAAAAACAATTTAATATTAAAAAGGATAGAAGAGAAGAGCTTTATTACAAGTCAGGGGGAAATTAGATATAATGGATAAATTAATTAGACTTGCTACTATAGAAGATGGTGCAGAAATATTAGGTATTTATAAGCCATTTATAACAGATACCACAATAACTTTTGAATATGAAGTACCTTCATTAGAAGAATTCGAAGATAGAATGGAAAATATTCAAAGCATATATCCATGGTTTGTATGCGAATTTGATAATAAGATTGTTGGATATGCGTATGCATCTAAGTTTAATGAAAGAGCAGCATATGATTGGTCTGTTGACTTTTCTATATACATAAGTCCAGAATATCAAAGAAGAAATATAGGAAAAGCATTATATGATGCATTATTAAAAACTTTGAAAATACAGGGATTTTGTAATGCATATGCATTGATCACATCACCAAACATTAAAAGTGAAAGCATACATAGATCTTTAGGATTTAAAGAAATTGGAGTATGTAAAAATGTTGGATATAAAATGGGAGAATGGCATGATGTAAAGTGGTTTGAATTAGAGTTTGCAAAGCATGATGCCAAACCATATAAACCTAAGACTATTGATGAAATTAAAGAAACAAAAGAATTTATAGAGATACTAGAAGAAGCTAAGTAGATAATAAAATAAATTTCAGTTCTAATAATCACCAATCAGACTTGCAGTTATTGGAAAAATATAATAATTGGTGTTAATATAATATTAATACATGTCGTAATAATATTTATTATATGTGAGTGATTTTTATAATATTAGATTTAATATAAAATTATTGCAAGATGATTATTGTTTAAGAGAATAAAGGAGGAATGGAGTATGCCATTTATAGGATCTAAAATTACAGTAAAAGTTTCTAAAGAGAAAAAAGAAATAATAAAGAAAAGATTAGGTGAAGCAATAGAGTTAGTACCAGGTAAGAGTGAAAGATTTTTAATGGTTGGCTTTGAGGATGAATATTCATTATTTTTCTCAGGTGAAGAATTAGAAAAAGGGGCTTTTGTTGAAGTTAAGATTTTTGGAAAAACAAGTAAGGAAGCTTATGATAAATTAACAAAAGCAATATGTTCAATATATGAAGAAGAACTTGGAATTCCCCAAAATAAAATTTATGTAAAGTATGAAGAAGTTGAAAATTGGGGATGGAATGGTAATAACTTTTAATATAATGAAATATATAGTATTAAGAAATCCAATGATAAAATCTATATCATTGGATTTTTAATATTTAGAAAAATATTAAAATAATGTTATAAATTTATTGAGAAAAATACGAAAAAATAGTAGAATATAATTCGTGCTGTAAAAAAGTATAGAAAAAATATAGAAGTCTATGTATATTCCAATCTAAAATATATAGAAAAATTAATAATACTAAAGGCAAAATTAAAGAAATTTAATGACGCAAAACTAAAGGAGCTAAGGTGAAAACTATGCTAGCCAGTTACTAATAATTATTATTTTAAATAATAATATTGTTATTTAAATCAGATTTATTGTATAAGGTAATGCTATTTATTCACAGAATAAATAGCATTTTTTATTAAATATAAATGGAAAATGGAGGAATGAATTAATGGCAATAGAAGAAGCATTAGTAGAAGTAAGAAAAATAGTTGAAGATGGAGTAAATATAGAAGGGCTAGCGAAAATACTAGAAATATTAAAGTGTCCATTTCCAATTGAAGTATTAGAGGAGATGGAGTTATACACAGAATATTTACCTAAGAATACAGAAGATAATTACAATAAAGAAAAAAAATATCTACACTTTTTGTGGGATATTTTAGACAAAACTCCTATGTGTATTGTAGCAAACTTTGCAATTCCATTCAGAAGAATACTTGCTAAAAAGTTATTTAAATCATGTGGTAAAAACTTTATTGCAGAAGAGAATGTTAGGTTTAATGTTCCAGATAATATTGAGATAGGGGATAATGCCTTTATAAATAAAGGGGCATTCATAGATTCAAAGGGAGGAATTAAAATAGGAAACTCAGTTGGAATAGGCGAAGGGGTAAATATATTTACTCACTCTCATTCTGAGCATGAACATTCATTAAGAACATACGGAGAAGTTATAATTGATGACTATGCAAAAATATATGCAAATGCAACTATTTTACCAGGAGTCAATGTGGACAAGCAAGGTATAGTAGCAGCATGTGCTTTGGTTAACAAAAATGTAGAAGCTAATTCTCTTGTGGCAGGAGTTCCAGCAAAGAAAGTTAGAGACAGAATTACTTTAGAAAGAAATTCTGATGAACTAAAACATATTTGGCTTAACGAAGGTATCTATCAAGAATAATATAAATAATTTGTTTATAAAAATGGGGGAATAATATGAAAAAGTTTTTTAAAGTTAATATAGAAAATGAGAAGTCTATAAAAAGAAAATTATTAAAAATAGTTTTACCAATAATAATAGGAGGATTAGTAATACTTACGTTAGGAACATATTTAAGTATTAATAGTTTTGTTAAAAGTGAACTAATCGATTCTATGTCAGCAAGACAAAAGGAATCTACTGAAGGCATAAATTTATGGCTAAAATCAAGACTTGCAGAAGTGCAAGAAACTACATATAGTCCTATTTTGAAAGATATAGCTAATAGTGGAGTGGATTTAGATCTATCTGATGAAGAAACTATTAATACTATAGATAAGATAAATCTATCACGTTGGAATTTTGTTAATGCTGAATATCCCAATGAATATTCAGCAATACATATAATGTCCACATTATCTAAAGAACAATGGAAGGATGCAAGTAATGGCGATAAATTAGAAGCAAGATATTACAATGTAGCTAAAGGTGAGAGTGCTACATCACCATGGGCAAAAGGAATTATAGAAGAAGCTTTCTCAAAGTATTCAAGCACAGGAGAGCCATATGACACTATTTTTAAGCCTTCATATTCTGAAGCTTATGATAAGAATATGGTCATGATGGTTTCATGGGTGAAAGATGATAAAAATCAAGTGAAATTAGGAGCAGCAGCAAGCTTAGCAATAGAATCAATAGAACAAAAAGTTAACAGTTTAAAATATGGGAAAAAAGGTTATAGCATGCTTATAGCTGAAGATGGAACATTTATTGTTCATCCAAATAGTGAGTATCCATTAAAGGTTAATATAAATGATGTTGATGATAAAGAAATTCATAAACTTGCAGAAAATATTAGTTCAGAAAAATCAAAAGTAGTTGAATTAGGATATGGATTAAATAAAAAAGTAGCTTTTTGTGAACAGGTTGAGACAACAGGATGGACAGTTATTAATATTGTTGATCAGAATGAACTTTTTTCATCAGTAAATAAGGTTATGATGTTTATTTTAATAATTGCTGTCATCTTAGTTGTTGGACTATCTAGAGCTATATATAAAATATCTAATAAGCTTCTTAATCCTATAGATGATATATGCATATTTGCTGATAAGGTTTCTCAAGGAAACTTAAGTGAGCTTATAGAAATAAAATCAGATGATGAAATCGGAAAAGTAGCAGAAGCATTTAATAATACAATAAAGAATCTTAGAGACTACATATCAGAAATAGATAAAACATTAGATAATGTGGCAAAAGGTAATTTTGACATTAATATTGAATATGAATATAAAGGTGACTTTATAAATATTAAAAAATCATTGATAAATATAATATCTTCTATGAATGAGACTTTTAAGGAAATAAAAGAAGCAACAGTACAAGTAAAAGGTGGATCAGAACAAGTAGCATCAACAGCACAAACATTATCACAAGGGGCGGCAGAACAAGCGAGTGGAATTGAAGAGTTGACAGCATCAATTGGCGAAATTAATGAAGAGGTTCAAAATTCAGCTAACAATGCTAAGGATACTAACAAAATTGCATATGATTTAGGTGAACAGATACAAGGAAGTAATGAAAAAATGAAAGAAATGTTATATGCAATGAATGAAATAGAAAATTCATCTAGAAATATTAAAGAAGTTATAACTACAATAGATAGTATAGCTGAACAAACCAATCTCTTAGCACTTAATGCAGCAATAGAAGCCGCTAGAGCTGGTGAAGCAGGAAAAGGATTTGCGGTAGTTGCTGAAGAAGTGAGAAAATTAGCGGAAGAGAGTTCAAAAGCGGTGAAGAATACTGCAGAATTAATTGAGGGCTCTATGAAATCAGTAGAAAATGGAAAAGTGATAGCAGATACTACAGCAATGTCACTAGTAGAAGTAGTTGATTATACAAAGAATGTTGTAGAGTTGGTTAATAATATAACTAAATCATTAGAAGAACAAGCTTTATCAATAAAACAAATAAATGGTGGAATAGATCAGATAGCAGACGTAGTTCAATCAAATTCAGCAATATCTGAAGAAAGCGCTGCAGCTAGTGAAGAACTATCAGCACAAGCAGAAAATTTAGAGAATATGATTAATAGATTTAAATTAAAAAATATATAATGTTCTTAATTCATGAAAATGGTATTAAATTAATATAAATTTAAAAAGGATTCTATCAAATTTAAGATTTAGTTTGATAGAATCTTTTTTTGATATTTCTTAAAATTGAAATAAAGAAAAATACTTCCATAATAATTATATAAATAAATGGAATATATAATTGCAATTAGTGATTATATTGGCATAAAAAATATTATTTTAATAAAAAGATAGAAAGAATTAATATTTTATTTACAGATTTTAAACTTATGTGATAATATAACACAGGATTAATTGAAAATGATTATCAACAAATGAAGGAGAAATACAATCATGATGATTAATAAAAGGCTGATTGGAATATGCAAAGATTCTAAAAAGTATATGATTCTAACAGTTATAGCGAATATGATTTCAATTATATGTAACATATTAATTGTTATTTTGATTGGTGGATTCATAAATAGTCTTTATTTAGGAGAAAAATTTGCAAATGATTTAACCATGATTAAGGCTATGAAAGATTTCAAAATAACAGATAATATATCATTGTTTAATGGAGTAATTTGTATAGCAATATTACTTATAATTAGATATAGCAGCAACATTTTATATGGAAAGTTCTCACACTTGGCTTCTGCAAATGCAAGGGTAACACTTAGAGAATTAATTTATAAGAAATTATTAAGATTAGGACCAGGCTATAGCAATGTTGAAAGTACAGCAGCAGTAGTTCAAATGAGCATAGAAGGTGTAGAGCAGTTAGAGATTTATTTTGGAAAGTACCTTCCTCAATTTTTCTATTCAATGCTTGCACCAATAACATTATTTATTTTTATTTCATTCATTTCATTAAAGGCAGCTTTAGTATTTATAGTTTGTGTACCTTTAATACCATTATCAATAATTGCAATAATGAAGATTGCCAAAAGGATATTAAAAGCATACTGGAAGAACTATTCAAATCTTGGAGGAAGATTCTTAGAAAATCTTCAGGGATTAACTACATTAAAAGTTTTCAATTTAGATGAAGAAAAACATGAACAAATGAATAGTGAAGCGGAAAGATTTAGAAGAATTACAATGAAGGTTTTAAGTATGCAGCTTAATTCTATAAATATAATGGATTTTATTGCTTTTGGGGGAGCTGCACTTGGAACAATTGTAGCCCTTAACCAATTTAGAAATGGTCAGCTTTTAGCTGGTGATTTATTAATTATAATACTCCTTTCTTCAGAATTCTTTATACCTCTTAGATTGCTTGGATCGTATTTTCATATTGCAATGAACGGTATGACAGCATCTGATAGAATATTTGAATTATTAGATAGTGAAGAAAAAGAAAAGAATACAAAAGAAATCACAAATGAATTAGATGATGTAAGTATTGAATTTGAAGATGTAACTTTCAGTTATGATGGTAAAAGAAGAGTACTGAATAATATTAATCTTGAAGTTAATAAAGGTCAGTTAGTAGCAATAGTAGGGGAAAGCGGAAGTGGTAAGAGTACAATAGCTTCGCTTATATTAAACTCATACAGTGCTACAAGTGGGAAAATTAAGGTTAATGATATCAACATAGAAAATATAAGCAGTGATGATTTATATAAAAAGATTTCATTGGTTTCAACCAACAGCTACATATTTAATGGAACTATATTAGATAACTTATTAATGGGGAATAGAAATGCAAAAGATGAAGAAATTGATGATGCATTAAAGAAATCTAGATTAGATGAATTTATAAATTCATTAAAAGATGGTGTTAATACAAATGTTGGTGAAGGTGGAAATTCACTATCTGGAGGTCAGAAGCAGAGATTATCATTAGCAAGAGCAATACTTGCAGATAGAGAAATGATTATATTCGACGAAGCTACATCCAACATAGATGTTGAAAGTGAAGAAGCAATATGGAAAGCTATTTATGAATTAGCAGTTAACAAGACTATACTAGTTATTTCTCACAGATTAGCTAATGTTACAAAAGCAGATAGCATTTATGTAATGAAAAATGGGTATTTAGTTGAACATGGAAATCATGAAGAACTACTTAGCCTTAAAGGCGAATATTTAAATATGATTAATAAACAAAATGAATTAGAAAATATAAGAAAGGGGTGCTAGGAAGTGAAAAGAAGGTCTGGATTTTCTATAATGAGAAGATTA
This sequence comes from Clostridium neonatale, assembly GCF_001458595.1. GTDB lineage: Bacteria > Bacillota > Clostridia > Clostridiales > Clostridiaceae > Clostridium > Clostridium neonatale. Next base: position 3,072,911 of record NZ_LN890328.1, on the reverse strand, counting down.
ATTGTTGAGTTAGATTCCTTAGCACCAATCATGGCAATCACTATAACAATGGGTGTCTTAGGATATCTTGCAGCTATTGCAATTGCAGTTTTGGGATCAGTTGCAATAGGAACTACACTTGGAGATATTACATTTATATCATTTAAGAGTTCTATTATTGTTATGCTTGTATGCGCAGTATTAAGAGGTCTATTAAGATATGCTGAACAATTATCAGGGCATTATATTGCATTTAAAATATTAGCAATACTTAGAGATAAAGTTTTTACTAAGCTAAGAAAATTAGCACCTGCTAAATTAGAAAGCAAGGAAAAAGGCAATTTAATTTCTCTAATAACTTCAGATATAGAGTTGTTAGAAGTATTTTATGCTCACACAATAGCACCTATAGCAATTGCTATATTAACAAACTTAATAATAACAATTGTATTATATCTAATTAATCCTTTGTTTGGTATTTTAGGTGCGGTATTTTTCTTAATAGTTGGATTTGTAATTCCATATGTCTCATCTATGATAGCAAAAGAAGCAGGTGTAGAGTATAGAAAAGATTTTGCAGAAAGTAATTCATACTTACTTGATTCTTTAAGAGGATTAAAGGAAATATTATTATTTAATAATGGTAAAAAGACACTAGATAAGATAAATGAAAATTCTATTAATTTAAATAAAAGCATGCACAAAATAAAAGATCATGAAGGAATAATAAGAGCGTTAACAGACTTAACGGTTATGATAGCAATATTAACATTTGTAGCAGTAGGATTTGGAGAATATATAAGTGGAAGTATAAGCTTTAGTGAAATGATAATAGGAATAGTTATTATAGCATCATCATTTGGACCTGTAGTTGCATTAAGCAATTTATCAAATAATCTGCTTCACACATTTGCATGTGCAGAAAGATTATTTGATCTATTAGATGAAAAACCTTATGTTGAAGAAATTAGTGGAGAAGAAACTGTAGAAAGTAATTCTATAGAATATAGTAACGTTACATTTGCTTATCCAGGAAGAATAGAAGATGTGCTAAGTAACGTTTCATTAGATATAAAAAAGGGTGATAAGGTTGCACTTATAGGTAAAAGTGGAATAGGTAAGAGTACATTTGTAAAACTTCTTATGAGATTTTGGGATGTTAATGAAGGTAGTATAAAAATAGATAATAAAAATATAAAAGATATTCCGACTAAATCATTAAGAGAAAGTCAGACTTTAGTAAGCCAGGAAACTTACCTTTTTGATGATACTATAATGGAGAATATTAAAATAGGTAATAGAAATGCAACAAATGAAGAAGTAATTAAAGCAGCTAAAAAAGCTTCAATACATAATTTTATTGAGACACTTCCTCAAGGATATAATACAAAAGTAGGAGAGCTTGGTGGACTTCTTTCATCAGGTGAAAAGCAGAGAATTGGTCTTGCAAGAGCATTTGTAAATGAAGGTAATGTTCTTATTTTAGATGAACCTACAAGTAATTTAGATACATTAAATGAAGCAGAGATATTAAAATCAATTAAAGAAAATTGCATGGAAAAAACGATCCTATTGATATCTCACAGAAAATCAACAACAGCAGTTTGTGATAAAGTATTTAAAATTGAGGATAGAAAAATAATAAATCTTTAAAAGAGAGTAATATGGAGGGTTAATTTATGATCCTCCATATTTAAAAAATATTTATTGATAATGATTATCGAAAGCAAACGAGAAAGGATAAATAGATGGGAAAGCTAGGCAGAGTTGAAAATGAAAAAAAAGTGATTAAGTTAATGATAGAAATTTACTGCAAAAAAAATCATAAATGTAAACATGAACTTTGTGAAGAATGTGCAGAGTTACTTAATTATGCTCATTTAAGATTATCTCATTGTAAGTTTGGAGATGACAAAACAACTTGTGGCAAATGTCCAATCCACTGTTATAAAAAAGACATGAAGGAAAAAGTCAAAAAGGTTATGAAATTCTCAGGACCAAGACTTCTTATTTATAATCCAATTGAATTAATAAGGCATTGTTTATATTGATTTATTATAAAGTTTAAGTAAAGTGGGGAAAGAAAATGAATAAACTATCAAAAAAAATATATATAGCAGCAGGTTTCCTAGCATTAGGACTTGGGTGGCTGGGAGTAATACTTCCTGTATTTCCAACAACACCTTTCTTATTGTTAGCATCTTTTTGCTTTGCAAAAGGTTCAGATAAATTTGATAAATGGTTTAAGGGAACAAATATTTATAAAAAGTATCTAGAGAGTTATGTAAAGACTAGGTCAATGACTTTAAAACAAAAATGGACAATACTATTATTTGCATATTTTATGATGTTATTTCCACTGATTTTTGTTGATAAATGGATAGTAAAAATAATAATAATAGCTGTTATGATTTTAAAATTTTATTATCTTGTATTTAAAGTGAAAACTGCTGATAAAGAACCTAATTAATGTTTATAGAGAAAGGAACAAGTAAATATGAAGCATGCACACAGTAAAAAAATATATTTTAAAATATTAGTAGACATAATTATGACTATAATATTTGTTTGCTTAACTAAGATTAAAATAACAGGTATGCATATGCATGAAGTATTAGGCATTTTTGTAACGTTACTTGTAATAGTACATTTAGCATTAAATTTTTCATGGGTAAAAAATATAACTTTAAAAATATTTGATAAAAACCTTAATAATAAAATTAGAAGAATGTATATAATTAATGCCATATTAGCTGTACTAGTCTTCATTGTTTTTGTTAGCGGAATACTAGTATCAGTAACTATATTTACTAATATATCAACAGTTAACAGAGCTGTTTGGGCTATAATTCATAGAAAAGCGGCACTATTGATGTTTATTCTCATAATTGCACACGCATTATTGAACATTAAAATGATTAAATCTCATTGTAAGAGAATATGTAATTTAAAAAAATAATATAAATACTTAAAAAATTTTTTATATAATTTAGGGGGAAAAATGAATAAAAGACTTTTATCATTATTATTGGCGTTATTAATAATAGTAGGATTAGTACCAAATATAAAAGCGGCTAGTGCAGAAGAAATAAACAATATATTAATATCAGATACACAGGTAACAACAGATTCACATGTTAATATAGAAGAAGACGAAAGTAAAAATACAGAAGAATCAGAAGGGGAAGAAGTCTCGCCAGAAGATTTTATAATAGGAGGAGACTTTAATTTAGGAGAAGAAAATCAAGAAGAAATCTCAGTAATAGATGAAGAGCAAGAAGAATATTTCAGCATAGAATCAGAGTATACTTTGGATTATAGTTTATTTAATGAAAATGAAAAGAAATATTCTAAAATAAATAATTATTTAGAAAAAAGTAAGCTACAAGTTGGTGACGATGGAACTTTAAAAGTAGTTCTTACATTGAATAACTCAGCAAAGATAGCTGATCTAGGTGTGAGAGTAAATAATAATTCTGTTACAGTGAAAAGAAACGAACTTGATGATAACAAATTTACAATAGAATTTGAAATAAAATCAGTAACAGATTCAATTAATATTAAAGCATATGTTAAATCAGCTTTCTTTACAAATAAATATTCTGGTGATTTTATTATAAATGGACTTATAGAGCAACACACAACTTATCGCTTAGATGCAGATATATTTAAAGAAGGTAAAAAAGAAGAGTCTAAAGCTAAGGAATTTATAGAAAAAAGTGTATTAGAAGTAGAAGATGGAGAAATGAAAGCTGTAATCACATTTACAGGAGGATCAATGATATCTGAAACTATTGCCACTGTAAATGGAAATGAAGTTGCAAAAATAAAAAATTCAGGTAAAGATAGGTTTGAAATGGAATTTAAGATCACTTCTATTTCAGATGATATAAGTATAGGAGTAGCTGTTAAAGCTGGACTTTATAACAGTACACATAATATTGACTTTGTTATAAATAATATAATAAAAGATGGTACATATGTATTAGAAGATTTTATGACTTCAAATGGATCTAAATATATAAAGGAAAGTGTACTTGAAGTTGAAAATCAGAAAATGAACTTAGCTATTACTTTCAGTATGGGATCATATATGACATTTAATACTGTAACAGTAAATGGTAATGAAGTAGAATATGAAGTAGAATCTGAAGGGGAAGGGTTTAATTCAACAAAAACTATTATACTTGATATAAATTCTTTATATGATGAAATTGTTATGGGTGTAACGGTAAATGCAATGGGACATATTATGAATCATAATATTGATTTTAAAATATTTGAAAAAGAGTATAGTGAGGATGATGATGCAAGCGATGACACAGAGGATAGTACTGATAATAACTCAAAGGTAGAAGTTTTAAGTGATGGATCATATACGATAGAAAATAAAATATTAAAGACAGGAACTACTGAACAATCTTATGCAAGTGGCTATATTGAAAAGCAAGGAAATTTAAAGGTTGAAAATGGTAAATATAAATTTACTTTAAAGATTAAAGATATGTCAGTTCTAAGTAATCTAGCAGTAACTGTTGATGGTAAACAAGTAGAAGCCGATGTTGTTAAAAATAATGACAAAAGTGGGACTGTATCTTTTAATATAAATAAATTAAGTAGCAAGATATTAATTGCATGTACAATTACAGTGACTGAAATGAATTATGTTAATAATACAGATTTTAATGTTACTTTGGATACAAGTACATTAAAAGATGAACAAGGAAATTCTGTTACTCCTCCAAATGAAGGAACAATTGATTCAGGAAGTGATTCTGGAAATAGTAACGGTACTCAAGATGAAGAAGATGAAGATGAGGATGATGATGAAGGTGATGAATTAGAAGACGGAACTTACACAATAAAAAATAAAGTTTTAAAGGAAAATTCGAATTCTGAATCTCACGCAAGAGATTATGTAGATAAGGAAAGTGTTGTTACTGTAAAGAATGGCAAAATATATCTTACTTTAAAATTTACAGAACGTAAGATGATGTCTAACATATCTGTAAAGGTTGAAGGTAAAAAAGTAAGTTATGATACAGTACATAAAACTACAAATAAACTTTATATAAAATTTAAAATAGGATCATTAGATGATGAAATATTAGTGACTACAAGTATAGATACTGGAATAGCAAGTCTAGGTGTACATGATGATGTTAAATTTAGAGTACAGTTAAGAGAGAGTACTTTAGAAGAAGATGATGATGCAGATGATTATGATGATGAAGATGATGAGGATACTGATGACGAAGATGACAATACGGTATCTGATTCAGAAAATATAGCAGTTGATAGTAATATATCTAATAATAATGCACAACAAGGAAACTTAAATTCTGGAAATAATTCCTTATATAAAAGAGTAACATATAAAGTAAATAATGAAATATTAACAGAAAGTTCAATTGGGTATAATGCAGCAAGAGCAGCAATAAATAAAGTATCCTACTATGAAGTAGAAAATGATGTGGATCACTATATAACATTAGGATTAAGTCAGACTAATATAATGCAAAATGTAAGAATTTTTATAAATGGAAGTCAGATAAATTATGATGTTGTAAATCAAGATAAAAGTAATAATACTATGGAAATAAGATTTAAAGTACCAGCTTTATCAACTGAACTTACAGTAAAGACATATATTACGGCAATGGGGACAGATACTTCTTTTGGTATTAAATTCTTAGAATCAACATTAGAATTAGTTAATACAGAAGAAAGTGAGTCACAAATAAGTGGTGGAAGTGTTGCAGGTACATTAAGTGGAGATGCATCAAATGGAAATTCATCAAGCATATTAGGGTCAACTTTAGGATTTAAAACTGGTACAAATAATGCAGAAAATGAAAATTATGAGGATATTTTGGTTGATGAATCAGAATTAGAGGCTAAGGAATACTTTAAGAGATATACTGTAAACAATGAAGTAGTGAGTGACAGTGCTATGGGTCGTACAATGGCAAGAAAATACTTAAATGAAACTAGTATAGTTGAAGAAATTGATGGGAAGTTATACGCAACAGTTACATTTAGTGGATCTAATTCTATGGAAAACTTTAAATTTGAAGTTAATGGTCAAGAAGTATCTCATTCAGTTATATTAAATGATACTGAAAATGAATTAATATCTTTAAGATTTCCTATAAATGATATTAATGATGAGATAAAAGCATATATATATATAAAACCTATGAGAATGACTATTAGTTTTGGAATTAAATTATTAGAAGATACATTACTATTAGTTGAAGAAGGAACTATAGAAAAAGATGAGGATATTGTAGAGGGAGTAACTAATTTATCTGAAAAATTATCATCTTTAAACAATAATAACTCAAATAATCAAGTAAATGTATGGAAAATAGCAATTATTACAGCAGTCCTTTCTACAATAATGAACTTTAGCGTAGGTGGAGTAATTTATTTAATAATTAAGAAGAGAAAAAACAAACTTAGAAAAGTAATTGCTGAATAAAAATAGTATAGAAATTGTAAGATATAGAGACAGGAATTTTGTTGTGATAAATTCCTGTCTCTTAAAGTTTGATTATATATAATTAAAGTTTGTCTATAATTGAGTTAGTAGGAATATATCGGGACTATGTGATATAATATAAAGATATAAATTATAAGATTGCTTCTAAAGAAGGGATGGGATTTATTTAATGATAGATGATTTTCAAGAACAACTTGCAACAAAAAGCGAAATTTTAAAGGATCATATTAAGGAATCAGCAGGCAAGTGTACTAGGCTTATGATTATCTTAGGATTACTACCTCAGCTTCTGGTGATATTATCGCAAATTATATTAGTTATTTATTCAATGATAAGTAAGAATTCTTCACTTATTTTAGATAAAGAATTTTTGAATATAGTTTTAGGAATAGTGCCATGTATATTAGTAGATATATTAGTTATAATAATAGGATTAAAATCAGCTAACTTAAGTATAAAAAGAGATATATTTAAAAAAGTAAAATACTCAAAAAGTATAATACCATTAGGAATGATATCTGTTGGGGGAGTACTGTTAGTAAGCACAGGGATCTATTTGATTTATTCAACAATAATACAAATTATTGGTTTAACAATACCAGCACCAGATTTCACGTTCCCATCTAGTATGTCAATGCAAGTAATATACATTTTGTACATATGTATTTTAGGACCACTTTTAGAAGAGATAATATTTAGGGGAATAGTCCTAAAGTCTATGAAAAAACATGGAGAATTTACAGCTGTTATTTTTACATCAATAATATTTGCTATGTTTCACTTAAATTTAGTTCAATTTATGACACCATTATTACTAGGAATATTATTAGCATTTGTTACTGTGAAAACAGATTCCATAGTTCCGGCAATTATAATCCATATGTTCAATAATACAATAGCTACAGTGATAAGTTGTATTTCAGGATACAATCAAATATTATCTTCAATAATTTCAACTATAATTATTATGGGTGGTGTTATAGGATTAATAATTTTTATTAATAAATATAAGAATGATTTTAAATTAATGGTGAGGGAAAATAATAAGATATTTTCATTCAAAAAAAGGTTAGGATATTGTTTTTTTAATAAATGGTCAATAGGTTATATAATTTTTTATGTTGCATTTATATTAATAAACTTTATATTTTTTAATATTTAAATATATTGTTGAAAATATAAATAAAGGACGTAGAATCAAAGTTTAGTGGATAACAACCGAAATAAAGCATTTATGTTGGCTCGCTTGCTACAAAAATGAAGCTAAAAATTTAACCATCAATGATTGTGCCCAAAAATGTTTGCTCCAAAAAGCAAGTTTTTAGACAAACAATTTTGGAACAATCATTGATGAAAAATTTTAAAGCTTCATTTTTCAATGCAAGACACCGCCAACATAAATGCTTTATTTCTTTGTTCCATATAAACTCTGAGTATCCAGATATATTTTTATAAATATATGAATTTAAATTCTTACAAATGTGCACTTATAAGAAGAGCAGCTATGCTGCAATTCGGATCTTTGCTTATTTATTGGTGGATACCGGTGTTTTATAAGTAGCTTCCTAAATTATTACAAGTGATTGAAAACTATATTTTTAGACTTGTAATATTCCTAAAAACATAAATTATAACTAAAAAAAGTTAGACATCTATGATTTTAGAGCAAAACAAAGAAATTCAATATATGATAGGCGTAGTATTGCATTAAGAAATTTAAGCTTTTAACTTCTTAGATATAGGCTGTTCCAAAATAATTTGTCCAACACTTGCTGTTGGAGCAAATTGTTTTGGGCACAGCCTGTGTCTTTAGAAGTTTTAGCTTAAATTTCCCTGCAATCGAGCCTATCATATATTGAATTTCGGTTGTTATCCACTAAATTCTGATTCTACAGAATATATTTATATTCTAAACAATAGCTTCTTTGAAGGAAGCTATTAAATCTTCAATATCTTCAAGGCCGACAGATACTCTTATTAATGTATCTGTGATACCTAAATCATTTCTTTTTTCAACTGGAATTGAAGCATGGCTCATTTTTGCAGGATATGAAACAATAGTTTCAACACTTCCTAAACTTACAGCTACAGCTACATTTTTCACATGATTTAAAAAATAAGTGGTTGTTTCTAAAGACTTAAATTTAAATGACAAAACGGCGCCAGCACCAGATGCTTGAGAAAAATGAAGCTCTTTTCCTTCAGCAGAATCTAAAGCTAAATAATATACTTTTTCGACTTCATCTTGTTCATTAAGCCATTTTGCTAATTTATAGGCGTTATTTTGAAGTGCATCCATTCTTACTTTTAATGTTTTAATTCCCCTTATTAGCAAGAAGCAGTCTTGTGGTCCAAGGACAGCACCAAAAGTATTTTGTATTTTATATATTTGATTAGCAAGTTCATCGTTATTTGTTACAACTAGCCCAGAGATAACATCACTATGCCCTCCTAGAAATTTTGTTGCACTATGAACTACTATATCTGCACCAAGTTCCAAAGGCCTTTGTAGATAAGGAGACATAAATGTATTATCAACTATTGTAATACATCTATGAGTTTTAGCTATATTAGAGGCAAATCTTAAATCTGTAACTTTTAATAAGGGGTTTGACGGTGTTTCTAAATATAAGCCCTTAGTATTTTCTTTAAATGCATTAGCAATTTCATCTATATTTGATGCATCTACAAATGTAAATTCGATATTAAATCTAGAAAATAACTGAGTAGCAGCTCTATATGTACCACCATATACATCACCACAAATTATAATGTGATCTCCAGCAGAAAAAAGTGAGAGAACTGAACAAATTGCTGCCATTCCTGAAGAAAATGCAAAGCCTCTTACACCGCCTTCAAGTTCAGAAATTAAATTTTCAAGAACATCACGAGTTGGATTTCCAGATCGAGAATAATCGTATTTTCCAAAGTTATTTATATCAAATTGGTGAAATGTTGATGTTTGATATATTGGAGTACTTACAGAACCAGTAGCAATGTCTATATCTCCACTTGAATGTATTAATTTTGTTCCAAAATTCATTTTAGCACCTCATTTATTAATAGTTTATTTTATATATTTATTAGCTTTTATACATAGTAAGTTTTGGTAAGTAAAATAAAGTGTGTTTTATTTGATTCAACACAAAAATGTTCTATTGACAAAGTCAAGATGTCAATGCACGTTTATTACATTATAAAAAATTCTTGCTCAATATTATCAAACACAGTTTTTAGTGTTAATTGTTTTATTTCTATGAATTAATTGCTTGTTGTAAATCTTCTACTAAATCAGAAATATTTTCAATACCAACAGATAATCGTAGCAAATATTCATCTACGCCTAGACGTTGTCTTATATCTGCAGGAATATCCGCATGAGTTTGAGTAAATGGATAAGTTATAAGTGTTTCTACACCTCCAAGACTTTCTGCAAATTTAATTATCTTAACATTCTCTAATATCTTTGGAATTAGGGATTTATCCTTAACTCTAAATGATAATGTAGAACCAAAGCCAGTGGCTTGTTTCAAATTAGCATCATGTCCATTAAAGTCTTTTAAACCAACATAAAATACCTTGCTGACATTAGGATTAGATTCTAAAAATTCTGCTAATTTAATAGCATTTTCTTGAGCTCTATCTAGCCTTATATGAAGTGTTTTGATTCCCCTAAGAAGTAGCCAAGAATCAAATGGTGATAAAGTTGCTCCAATTGACATATGAGTTCTTTTTAGTTTATTAAGTAATTGTTCATCATTTCCAACAATAAATCCGGCTAGTAAATCATGATGACCTCCTAGATATTTTGTTCCGCTATGTATAACTAAATCAGCACCTAGCGTTAGTGGTTTTTGATAGTAAGGTGTTAGAAAGGTATTATCAACAATCAATAATATATTATTATCTTTTGAGATTTTACTTACAGCTTTTATATCAGTAACTCTCATAGTGGGATTTGATGGTGTTTCAATAAATATTGCTTTAGTGTTTTGAGTTAATGCATTCTCTATATTAGAAGGATTAGTAGTATCTACAAATGTACAGGAGATTCCAAAATCCTTAAAAGTTTCATTAAATAATCGAAAAGTTCCACCATATAAATCTTCAGATAATATTATGTGATCACCGCATTTAAAAAGATGTATGCAACAGACAATAGATGCAACTCCAGAGGAGAATCCAATTGCACCTAAACCATTTTCTAATTTGGCTATAGTTTTTTCTACTTCTTCTCTAGTTGGATTTGTATCACGAGAATAATCATAACCTGTACTTTTATTAAGTCCTAAATGTTTGAATGTAGCAGTTTGATAAATAGGAAAGCTTATAGCTCCTGTCTTTTCATCTCCACCTGATGAGCCTTGAACTGAAAGTGTTTCTATATTCATAAAATATCATCTCCTAATAATTAAATTAAAATTTTATATTTTCATATACGTTAAAAAAAGTCACTTCAAGATAAGAAGTGACTTATGCGTACATAAATAACGATGACAATCTTATCTATCAGGTAAACCTGCAGGATTTAGCACCACAATAAACTAAATGAAAGTTTATCAGGTTGCTGGGTTTCATAGGGCCAGTCCCTCCACCACTCGTAATAAGAGTAATAAATATTTATTTGTTATTTACTATTATACATGTATTATTTTTACTGTCAATGATTTATAGAAATATAATAGGAATTATATGAATTATTGTAATAATATATAAAATAAATACTATTAATTTATTTAAGTGGCTTCCGAATAATATATTAATATCTAAAAAATAAAAAAAGAGATAATACTGGACACTGTTAAAACTGATGATATAATTTAAAGCATTTATAGGAGAAATTTATTATGGATAAAGTTCAAGAAAAAAATATTGAATTAATCGATGATATATAGCTATAGCTAAAATGCTGGCATTGACTACATATAGATTGTTAAAAGATAATTCAAAAGAGGGATTAGAGATTAAAAGTAAGTTTATTCATAAATTTACTATTGTAAAATGTGAAAAATACATGGATAAAATTGAAACTTTATTAAAAAAAGATTATTATAATGAATATATGTATATTTAAATATGTAAAATACATAAAACAAAACTTTATTATTAAAGATTTGTTTTATGTATTTTTAGTATATTATAATAAGTAATATCTAGTAGTTTTGATTGATATAGTATAATGTTATAATTTATATAATATAGAATTAGATATTATTGAGAAATATTATGTTTGGTATGATTTGTTTAAGGGACGATTTACATTAATAATCATAATATGGATTATATATTAATTAGTGTGAAGGAGGTATTTATGGATATAAAAATATTTAGGCTTTTGGTTGATGCAGTTCCACAACCTATATGGATAAAAGATAAAGACTTACGCTTCATATATACAAATAAGAGATATATAGATATAAATAATATAAAAAAGGGAAATATTATAGGGTTATGTGAAGAAGATTTATACAGAAAAGAAATAGCTGATAAAAGTAATGAAATGTGCAGTAAAGCATTGAATAGTATGTCTACTGTAAAAGAGAAGAGATACACAAATGAAGGAATAAAAGTAGATTCTACAGTATTTCCATTGACAGACGATAATGGAGAATTAGAAGGAATAGCGGGAATAGATATTCCGATAATATCTAAAGAAGAAAGTATTACTGAAATGATTTTAGATTCGCTTCAAGCTGGAATCTTTTATAAAGACAGAGAATTAGGATATCTTTATACTAATAAGAAATTTGATGATTTACTTAGCAAAGATAAGGAAAGCATAATAGAAAATAAGAATTCATTAAATGAATCAATATGTGAGTCAAAGAATAAATTTATTCAAGAAGATAAAAAAGTTTTTGAAACTAAAAAAACAGTAAAAAAAGAAGAGAAAATAGAATTAGGGAATGGAGAAAATTTATACACGGAAATCATTAAGACACCAGTTTTAAATGATAATAATGAAGTAAGTGGAATAATAGGGCTATTATTAGATATAACTGATAGAAAAAAGATAGAAAAAAAATTAAAGTATTTAAGTTATACGGATATTTTAACTAAAGTATACAACAGGACATGTTTTGAAGAAAAAGCAAAGAAAATATTTAAAGAAGAAAATTTACCTATGGGTATAATAATGGGAGATACGAATGGCCTCAAAATAGTTAATGATACATTAGGTCATGAAGAAGGCGATGAGCTATTAAAATTAACAACTAAAGTTTTAAAAGATGTTTGTAAAGGGAATGAACTAATTTTTAGAATTGGTGGAGATGAATTTGCTATTATAATTCCAAAGGCAAAAGAAAATGAGTGTGAAACTCTAATAAAGAATATAATAGATAGCTGCAATAATTATAAACATGATTTAATAAAAATAAGTATAGCTTTAGGATATTCAGTTACTTATGATTTAGATAAATCAATATATGATACTTTAAAAGAAGCCGAAGATATGGTGTATAGAAAAAAATTATTAGAAAAAAATAGTTTTAATAGCTCAGTAATATCATCATTACAGGCTACATTACAGGAAAAAAGTTTAGAAACTAAAGCACATACAGAGAGGGTTGTTGAAAATTCCATAAAAATAGGGGAAAGACTATCATTGCCACTTTCAGTTATGGATGAGCTTATATTAGTAGCAAAATTGCATGATATAGGAAAAATAGGAATAAATGAGTCGATATTATTAAAATCAGATAATTTAACAGAAGAAGAATTTGGGATTATAAAAAGTCATACAGAAAAGGGATATAGAATAATTAAAGCTGCAAATCATCTAGAAAGTGTAGCTAAAGGTGTATTAACTCATCATGAAAGATGGGATGGAAATGGATATCCGCTGAAACTTAAAGAGGACAAGATACCTCTTATAGCGAGAATAGTGAGCGTTGCGGATGCTTATGATGTTATGACTACTAATAGAGTTTACAAGAATGCCTTATCTAAAGATGAAGCAATTAGAGAGTTAAAAAAGAATTCGGGAAAGCAATTTGATCCAAATATAGTGAAAGTGTTCATAGAATGTTTAGAGAGTGCGTAGTTAATAAAGTAGAGTTATTTATATATTAAATTTTAAAATATATAGCTAACTCTATTTTATTTTGTGTAACTTTACAGAATATTAATAAAAATAGAATAAAGATTAATTTAATGATAAAACTAATCATTGACAAATAAAAAAATTGATCTATAATAATTCATATAAACCCCCTCAGGGGGGTGGGGAGGTATAATATGAATGATGAAAAAAAGAAAGCATTACAATCATTAAAAACGGCCAGAGGGCAAATAGATGGAATAATAAAAATGATAGAAGATGATAGATATTGTATTGACATAGCAAATCAATTGATGGCGGTTCAATCGTTAATAAAAAAAGCTGATGTAACAATACTACAAGGGCATTTAAGACACTGTGTTAAAGATGCATGTATGTCAGAAAATCCAGAAGAAAAGATTGAAGAGTTTAACAAAGTGCTAGAAAAAATCTTATCTAAATAAAGTAAGATAACTAGTATCGATTAGCTGAAAGGAGCGATTTATGAATAAGAAAACTTTAAAAATAGAAGGAATGACATGTTCAGCATGTGCAAATAGGATTGAGAAGGTTATAGGAAAGTTAGATGGTGTTGAGGAGGCAAATGTTAACTTCGCTACAGAATCTTTAAATGTATCTTTTGATGAAAATAAACTAAGTGATAATGATATAGAAAATGCCGTTGTTAAAGCTGGATATGGAGTAAAGAAAAATCTAAAGACATATACTTTTAAAATAGAAGGTATGACTTGTTCAGCATGTGCAAATAGAGTTGAGAAAGCTGCACAAAAAGTAGAAGGTGTTAAGAGTTCATCTGTTAATTTTGCAACTGAAAAGCTTACTGTTAGCATAGATGAAGATCAAGTTGGCTATGGAGAAATAAAGGCTGCAGTAGATAAAGCTGGCTATAAGTTAGTTAAAGAAGGGGAAAAAGCAGAAGGAAAAGAAAAGATGGAAGAGAGTAAGGTGCTATTAATTAGATTTATAGTATCACTAATTTTTACAGTTCCACTTTTAATTATAACTATGGGTCACATGGTTGGTATGCCACTTCCACATATTATTGATTCTATGATGAATCCATTAAATTTTGCAATAATACAAGTAGTATTAACTTTACCTGTAATGATAATAGGATATAAGTTTTATAAAATAGGAATTAAGAATTTATTCAAACTAAGTCCTAATATGGATTCTTTAATTGCAATTAGTACTTTAGCAGCATTTGTCTATGGATTATTTGGAATCTATAAGATAAATAGTGGAGAAACAGAATATGCTATGCATTTATATTTTGAATCAGCGGCTGTTATTTTAACTTTAATAACATTAGGTAAGTATTTAGAAGCAATCTCTAAAGGAAAGACATCACAAGCTATTAAGAAATTAATGGGACTAGCACCTAAAACTGCAACATTAATAAGAGATGGTAAGGAAGTAGTAATTCCAATTGAAGAGGTTATAGTTGGGGATATAATCTTAGTTAAGCCAGGAGAAAAGCTACCTGTAGATGGAGAAGTGATTGAAGGTAGTACTGCAATTGATGAATCAATGCTTACTGGAGAAAGTATTCCAGTTGAAAAGGGGATTGGAAGTAGTGTAATTGGGGCAAGCATTAATAAAACTGGATTTATTAAATATAAGGCTACAAAAGTAGGTAAGGATACAGCACTTGCTCAAATTGTAAAACTTGTTGAAGATGCTCAAGGATCAAAGGCACCAATAGCAAAGCTTGCTGATGTTATATCTTCATACTTTGTACCAACTGTTATAATTCTAGCTATTATTTCATCTATAGGATGGTTAATTGCTGGTGAAACTCCTATATTTGCATTAACAATATTTATAGCAGTTCTCGTTATAGCATGCCCATGTGCACTAGGACTTGCAACACCAACAGCTATAATGGTTGGTACTGGTAAGGGTGCTGAAAATGGAGTATTAATAAAAGGTGGCGAAGCCTTAGAAACAACTTATAAGATTAATACTATTGTTTTTGATAAAACAGGTACTATAACAGAAGGAAGGCCAGTAGTTACAGATATTATAACTAATGACATTTCAAAAGATGAAATTCTTATTTTGGCTGCTAGCGCAGAGAAAGGGTCTGAGCACCCATTAGGCGAAGCTATAGTTAGAGATGCAGAAGAGAAGAATTTAGAACTTAAGGCGATAGAAGCGTTTGATGCAATACCTGGTCATGGTATAGAAGTTAAAATTGATGGAAAAGATATTTTACTTGGAAATAAAAAATTAATGACTGAGAAGAATATAGAAATAGATATTTTATCAAAAGATTCAGATAGATTGGCTAGTGAAGGAAAGACACCGATGTATATAGCGATTGATGGAATCTTAAGAGGAATAGTTGCGGTTGCAGATACAGTTAAACCAAGTAGTAAAAATGCAATAGAAACTCTTCATAACATGGGAATAAAGGTTGCAATGATTACTGGAGATAATAAAAAGACAGCAGATGCAATAGCTAAACAGGTAGGAATTGATATAGTACTTGCAGAGGTGCTTCCTGAAGATAAAGCAAATGAAGTTAAAAAACTTCAAGGAGAAAATCAAAAAGTAGCTATGGTCGGAGATGGAATAAATGATGCTCCAGCTCTTGCTCAAGCTGATGTAGGAATAGCAATAGGATCAGGTACTGATGTTGCAATTGAGTCAGCAGATGTAGTTCTTATGAGAAGTGATTTAATGGATGTTACTACTGCAATTAAATTGAGTAAGGCAACTATTAAAAATATAAAAGAGAATCTATTCTGGGCATTTGGGTACAATGTACTTGGAATTCCAGTTGCAATGGGAGTTCTTCATATATTTGGAGGACCACTTTTAAACCCAATGATTGCAGCTGCAGCCATGAGCTTAAGCTCAGTTTCAGTATTAACTAATGCCTTAAGACTTAGAAAATTTAAAGCATAAATTAAAAATTATAATAATTAAATGGAGGAATAAAAATGAGTTTATTTGGAGGAAATAAAATGAAAAAGACAATATCAATAGAAGGAATGAGCTGTAACCACTGTGTAGCTCATGTAAAAGAAGCATTAGAAGGATTAGAGGGAGTGACTTCAGTAAAAGTTAATTTAGATAAAAAATGTGCATCAATTGAAAGTAAGTTAGAGGTTAAAGATGAAGCAATTAAATCTGTAATTGAAGAGGCAGGATATGATGTTACTAAAATAGAAGAATAGTTATATTATAAAAGTGAAGTATTTAATTTAGATATTCTAATATTCACTATATTGTTTTTATACATTAAAAAGAGAAAGAAGATGGGGATGTCGCACAAACTAGAATTTGTAATGTAAATATAAAGCATTACGAATTATTAAGTGCAAAATCCCCATCTTTTTACATATATTTAAATAATACAAAATACGTTTCTTAATTAAAATTTTTTATTTTTGTAAGTGCAATTTCTAAAGCTTTTTCTAAATTTTTATTATTTTTACCAGCTCCTTGAGCTTGAAAAGGACTTCCGCCACCACGACCATCAATAGCAGCAATTGCATCTTTAAAAAGCTCATTCATTTTGATATCTTTTATATTTTTAGAGCAGCAGAAAATTAAATTAGCTTTTTCACCATTTTTTACAGCCATTAAAGCTATAATATTATCATTTTCAACCAACTTTGAAGTAAGAGTATTTACATATTTCATATCTCCATCAAATATTTGTTTTATAACTTTATAGTTACTTATATTTTCAGCATTATCAATTAGGTCTTTAACTTGATAGTTAGCAAGAAGAGTATTTAGACTTTTATTAGTATCATTAGCATATTTTAAACTTGCATTTAAATTTTTAATACCGTTTAACGCTTCATTTTCATTACAACTTAAATATGAACATATTGAACTAAATAATTCATCTTTTTTTAGAGTATCTTCTACAGCTCTATTTCCTGCTAAGAATTCTATCCTTGTTCCTTCCTTATGTTTGGTAAATCTTTTTATTTTTATTAATCTTAGATCTTTAGTTGAAGTAGGATGTAATCCGCAACATGCATTTATATCAAAGCCTTTAATATGTACAACTCTAATATCTTCTTCAGTGTTTGGAAGGGCTCTTCTAAGTTTTATATTTTTGAGTTCTTCTTCAGAAGGAATAAAAGATAAGACTGGAACGTTATCACCTATAATTTTGTTTGCAAGTCTTTCTGCTTCTCTAACCTGCTCTTCTGTAAGGTTTCCTAAAATATCAACTGTACTTATATCAGCACCTAAATGAATTGCAAACGTATTGGCATTAAAGAGATTAAAGAAAGAGCCTGAAAGGACGTGTTGGCCTAAATGCTGCTGCATACCATCAATTCTTGTATTCCAATCAATAACACATTTTAAATCTGTCATTTGGGAAGGGGCTGTGCTGACTACATGATAAATTGTATTTTCTTTTTCATAAACTTCTAATACATCTAGATTTCCAATTTTCCCAGTATCGCACCATTGGCCACCACCTCCTGGGAAGAATGCAGTATTATCTAAAATAAGATGGAATTTTCCATCAATTTCTTTTGCGTCAATAATATTGGCAGTGAATTCTTTAAGATATGGATTTTCATAATATAATTGTTCCATGATTTTTCCTCCAATTAGTTATAATTTTGTTAATTATTTATTATAACAGAAAATATTATTAATAGTATAAAGAATATTTACTATAAGTCCTACAAATACTAATAGCATTAAAAAAATGAGGTGCTATTTTATGAATTTAGGTTTATATATTTGTTTTAATTTTATATTATACTGCTTTATAGGTTGGATAATAGAAGGTTTATATTCATTAGCAACAACAAAAAGGTTTAAGAAAGAGGGATTTTTAAAGACTCCGTTTAAGCCTATGTATGGTATAGCAATGACGTTATTAATAATATTTCATGAAGTGTTTGATATATATGGATTTCCTATGCTGCTTCTTCTAATATTAATACCAACAACAGTAGAATATATAAGTGGCTATATACTAGATCATAAATTTAATAAGAAGTATTGGGATTATTCTAAAAAAAAATATAATCTCAATAGCTATATATGTTTGAAATTTTCTATATATTGGACTGCTTTAACATACATAGGAATATATTTATTTCAGCCAATAATAAGAATGATTTATATAAGTTCAGAATCTATATTATCAAAAATAACTTTACTATTTTTAATAATTTTTTTATGGGATGCATACATAACATTGAGAACTTATTCAAAAAGCAACGTTAAGCTGCAATAACTTAACGTTGCTTTTTATTAGTTGAATTTAGATCATTGAATATAATTTTGCTAGTTTATCAAAAGCTTCAAGAGATTTTTCGATTTTTTCATAAGATATGCAGTAAGATAATCTAACATGACCTGGACATCCAAATGTAGAACCAGGAACTAATAAAAGATTAAATTGTTTTGCATCTTGGCAGAATTTTTTATCATCTTCAATAGGTGTTCTTGGGAATAAGTAAAAAGCACCTTCAGGCTTAATGCAAGTGAATCCTAGTTTTATTAGATGATTATATAAAAGATCTCTATTTCGTTTATATATATTCACATCAACTTCACTTCCTAAAGACCTTGCAATTACTCTTTGGAATAATGATGGAGCATTTACAAATCCCAATATTCTATTTGCAATATTTAATGCAGCCATCATTTCATCACAATCTGTCATGGATGGGTTTACGACAACATATCCAATACGTTCGCCAGGAAGCGATAATGATTTGCTATAAGAATATCCTATGAAAGTATTATCATAATATTTTAAAAGACAAGGAACTTCCGCATCATCATAAACAATTTCTCTATATGGTTCATCAGAAATTAAGTAGATAGAGCTATTTAGTTCTCTTTGCTTTTCTTTTAAAAGATCTGCTAACTTTTGAATTGCCTCTTTTGAATAAATAACGCCTGTTGGATTATTTGGATTATTAATTATAATTGCTTTGGTTTTTGAATTTATTACTTTACTAAGCTCGTCTAGATCAGGTTCGAATGTATCTATATTTGTAGGTACAATAACTAGCTTACCATTAAAGTTTTCAGTATAGTTTTTATATTCACCAAAGAATGGTGCAAATGTGATTACCTCTTCACCAGGATTTAATATAGATTTTAATATTATATTTAATCCTCCAGCAGCGCCACAAGTCATAACAATATTATTTCTGGTAAGATTTAAGTCATTTTTCTTATTAAGAAAAGAACTAATATCATCTCTTACATCTTCATATCCAGAATTATTCATATATCCATGAACAAGGTTTGGTTTTTCTTTGTTTAAGATATCAGAAATAATAGTTTTAATATTTTCTGGAGGTTCAACGTTTGGATTACCTATGCTGTAATCAAAAACATTTTCTTCGCCATAAATATCAGATAATTTTTTTCCTTCTTCAAACATTGCTCGTATTGTTGAGCTATTGTTAACTAGAGATTTCATTTTATTTGAAATCATTTATAAGCCCCCTTAAATAATAAATTTTATTTAAAATTAATAATAAATTAATATTGAATTAAATATCTAATTATAATCTTATCACATTTAAATAATTTAATTAATATTTACATTAAATTATACACGTAATTATAAAGAAAATATCCATTGAATAAATTAGAAAAGAATGATATTCTAAAAAGGTAAAAAGTATATATTATCCTATATTATACTAATTTTTAATTTGATATTTAATATATTTATTTTATACATAGAAATGGAGAAAAGTCATATGAAGACAGAAAGAAAAGTAAGTGTATTTAAGTCTATTACAACAACCAATAGAATATCATTTTTTCTTATGCTTTTAGTAGGAATTATAGTCGGATTTAGCTTTACAAAAGGAATAGAAGATTCTATTATTTGGCTAGTGATAGCTATTCCATTATGTATTGCTGTGGGATTTATAAATACTTTAAAGATATTAAAGCCATTAAAACAAATACAAGAATTAGCAAATAGATTAAGTAATTACGATCTGTCTACAGAAATAATATTAGATAGAGATGATGAGTTTGGAGTTATAGCAGATTCTCTTAATAGCGCTCAAAATAATATGAAGGAGCTATTAACTGGATGTGAAAAAAATTCAAACAATGTAAATAAACTAAGTGAAGAAATTTTGGCTACAATTCAAGAATTAGCAAATACATTAGGGTTCATTAATAAAGAAATTGAAAAGATTGATGAAGGTGGACAAAATAATAGTGGAACAGTAGAAGAAATTTATGCATCAATTCAACAAGTAACTGCAAATGTTGAAGAGCTTTCAGCAAGAGCGGAAACTGGAAGCGCTAACTCAAAAGAAATACAAGAGCGAGCAAGTAATGCTGCACTTAATAGTAAAAGAGCAATTGAAAATACAACTAGAATATATCATGACAAAGAAGATGTTATAAGACAAGCTATAGAAGAATCTAAAGTTGTTGAAGAGATAAAGATAATGGCTGAATCAATAGCAAGTATATCAGAACAAACAAATCTTCTTGCTTTGAATGCAGCAATTGAAGCGGCTAGAGCTGGTGAAGCAGGTAAGGGGTTTGCTGTTGTTGCAGAGGAAGTTGGAAAACTTGCAGAAGAATCATCAGCATCAGTAGTTACAATTCAAAATACTGTTGATAAAGTAGAAAAAGCATTTAAAAATTTATCTAATAATAGTGAAGAAATTCTTAACTTTATAAAAACTGATGTAAAGCAAGATTTAGTCAGTTATGGAGAAGTGGGAGATAGATATAGTGAAGATGGTGATTTTATTTCTGAAATGTCTGAGCAAATATCAGTTATGTCAGATTCAGTAAGTGCATCAATTCAAGAAGTGAGTGCATCTATTTCTTTAACTGCCAAAAATTCAGAAGAGATTGCAGAAAGTACACATAGTATTAGGGAATCAATAGATAACGTCTCAGATGCAATGAATCAATTATCAGGAACAATAGCAGGTGAAGCGAAAAGTGCAAAAGATTTAACAACAGCAATCTCTAAGTTTAAAGTATAATTTTATAGTGAATTTTAATATAAAAGTGGTTATTGTATATAAAATAAATAAGGGACGTACTGAGTTTAGTGCGAATAACCGAAATAAAGCTCTTATGTGTGGCTCGCTTGCTACAAAAATGAAGCTAAGAATTCAAACATGGAAACTTGCATCCACAAATGTTTGCTCCAATGTAAAATTGGACAAACAATTGTGGAACAAGTTTCCATGAAGAATTCTAAAGCTTCATTTTTTAATGCAAGACACCGCCAACATAAGAGCTTTATTTCTTTGTTTCATCTAAATTCAGAGTAGTGGTATTATTGTTGCTATAGATAAATACATTTTTAAATTAAGGAATAGTTATTTATAGATGTTAAAGGTTCAAAAAGTTAATATTTTACCATTTTTTAAAAGATATAAATTTATAAATATCAGAATATAAATTCTTACGAATGTTCACTTATAAGGAAAACTATTCATCATTAGATGAATAGGGCTATACTGCTAAGTTCGTACCTCACCAAGCATTATATGCCAAAGAGCAGCTATGCTACAATTCAGAATTTTTCTTATATATTTAGGAATACATGGCTTTTCTAAGTAGCCGCATAAATTATAACTAAAATAAATTAGATGTCTATGATTTTAGAGAAAACAAAGAAATTCAATATATGAATAGGCGTAGTATTGTATTGGAAATTTCAGCTTTAAAATTCTTTGGCAGAGGATGTTCCAAAATTGTTTGTCTAAAAACTTGCTTTTTGGAGCAAACATTTTTGGGTGCAGCCTCTGCCTTAGAATTTGGTACTCTATAAGTGTAGATACAAATCATAAATATATGATTTAACATCTGCACTTATTTTAATTTATAATAAAGGGAGTAATTTGGTATGACGACTTTAGAATTGGGTTTTAACATCCGTAGCTAAAACTGTCAGCCATCCCTTATTATAAAGATTCGATTAAGCAGGTTGAAACCGTACGGCTTTCGTGTAACTAACCAAAATGAATTGTAATAAGTGTGGGTGGATTAAAATTACAATAATTTTTTAGGAGGATTAACATGATTAGTGTTGGAATTGATGTTTCAAAAGGAAAAAGTACAGTATGTATATTGAAAGAATATGGTGAGGTTATTAGTGAACCACATGAAATAAATCATACTGAAGCTGATTTAAAAGCATTAGTTGAATCTATTTCTGAATTAAATGAAGAAACTAGAGTTGTTATGGAAGCGACCGGTGCATACCATTTGCCACTACTTACTTATCTTAAAAATCATGGTATATTTGTAGCCGTAATAAATCCATTAATTATGAAAAAATATTCTGCTATAGGATTAAGGAAAGGTAAAACTGATAAATTAGATTCTATCAAAATAGCTAATTATGGAATTGATAATTGGTTTAAATTAACTGACTATGAAGCAACAGATGAGGTGTATTCTGAATTAAAATTATTAGGTAGGCAATATTCTCATTATATAGCTATGAGAATAGAGAGCAAACTTGTACTAAGTAATCTATTAGATAGAACAATGCCAGGAATTAAAAATCTATTAAAAAATAGATCCGATAAGCCAGAGAAAGATAAATTAAATGATTTTGTTAAAGAATACTGGCATTACGATAATATTACCAAGAAAAATGAAAAGCAATTTATAAATAGTTATTTTAAATGGGCAAAAAATAAAGGATACCATCAAAGTGAAACAAAAGCAAAACAGATATATGCTTTAGCACAAGAAGGCATCCCTACACTATCTTCTAGTACCCCATCAACCAAAATGTTAGTATTAGAAGCTGTTCGAGTTCTTAGCGAAATAGATAGAACTCTATCTATGATATTATCACAAATGCAAGAATTAGCAAGTAGTTTAAAGGAATACAATGTTGTTAGAAATATGCCTGGAGTTGGAGATACATTGGCTCCACGCTTAATTGCTGAAATCGGTGATTTAAAACGCTTTTATAATAAAAAGGCTTTGATAGCTTATACGGGTATTGATTCACCTCCTTTTGAGTCGGGACAGTTTGTTGCAAACAAACGTCGTATTTCTAAAAGAGGTTCTGCATTATTACGAAAAACTGGATATGAAATTATGAAATGTATCAAAAGTGCCAAACCAAAGGATGATCCTATATTTTTATATATGTTAAAAAAAGAAGCAGAAGGAAAACCTAAAAAAGTTGCTAAAATTGCTGCATTAAATAAGTTTCTAAGAATATACTACGCTAGAGTAAAAGAAGTCTATAATACTTAAATTTAGATAGTATCTATATCTAAATTAAACAGAATTTCTGTTTAATTTATTTGTCATGCAAAAAATATATAAAAAACCTGCTAAAAAAAACTTGATTTTTCTTAGCAGGTTTTAGCTGAAATTTCCCTACAATCGAGCCTATCATATATTGAATTTCGGTTGTTATCCACTAAACTTCGATTCTACATTCATTATTTGGTTGTGAGATACTCTCTGTTATTAAGAAATAAAAATTAATTTACAGATATGTCTCCACTTGTAGTTTTTATGTCTATTAGTGCTTCTTCATTACCATTTGATAATGTAGAAAAACTTGTATCGCCAGAAACTGTATAATAATTAATCTTATATCCACATTGTGTTGGGATATTTAGAGAAATGTCTCCAGACACACTTCCAAAAGATGATTTTTTTAAGGAGTCAGTAAATGAAAAATTCATATCGCCAGAAGTAGAGCTTGAATATAGGGTACCAAAATTACCAATACAATCTATCTCACCGGATGTAGAATTTATTTTAGTATCAGATGCAAATAAGTTGTTAAGGCTTATATCACCACTTGAACTATTCAATGAGATATAATCTAGATTTACATTTGACATATAGATTTCCCCACTTGATGTGAATGTAGATATTGAATTTATATTTAAATTTGATAAATTCACATCCCCACTGCTAGTTGTTAATTTCAAGGAAAGATCTTTAATTATTTTTTGAGGGATACTAATATTTACAGTTGAGTGTGAAGGAATGGAATGATTTGAATTAAAAATCATTTTATCTCCATTTTCAGTTTTAGAAAGTTCGGCATTAGAATTTCTATTATTTTTTATTTCAACTAATATATTATCACCATCATATTCATTGACATTTATATTTTGTGATTCTAAAGATATTTCAAAGTTTTTTATATTATTATTAATAGGATAACTTTTTTCTGAAGTTTTATAGTTGAATCCTAATTCGTCACTATAATAAAAATTAAAATCATTTAAATTTATTTCATCTGCATAATCAGAAAGTTTATAACCGCTATTAACTAAAATAATGCATCCAGAAGAATAAAAGACTATTGTTAACAAAATTAAAATTAATAGAAATATTTTTATACTAGTAGACATAAATTTCTTTTTCAATTGTATACACCTCCTTAAGACATTAATATGGAATAAAGTTTTTTGATTCCAATTACTGATGCTTTAAAAACATAGCAAAAAAGTATAAACAAAATAATAGAAAGTGTTACTGTACCTAAGCAGAATAAAACCAATACTGGATATGGAAAGTTAGAAATAAAGTTCGGAATAGTTGGGATGCCAGCAAAACTAGTAAATGTACCACCTATTAGTAAACCGATACTTCCAAAAAACATTCCAATTGCAGTTCCAAAGATACCTAGTATAATTCCTATAATAGTAGTGAAAATTGGTGTGAATATTATAATAGATAAAATTAAAATACATATTTTTAATATTGAATTAATATTAATACTTTTTTTTGTATTATTATTTTTATAAAATTTTGAATCATCTTTATTTTTATTAGTATCTGTATAGTCATTTTTATTATTAGAAGTATTTGAATGCCTTTCAGTTGAAACTATATAATTTCCACTATAGTTTGATTCATTATTATATATCCTTGAATCTGAAGAATCATTTAAAGAATCTTTCATATAGTCAGTCAATAAGGCGCTATCTTTATATTTATTGATTAAAGTATCAATATCACCTAAACTTTCCACTATTTCTTCTTCTGATTTACCATTTTGAATCTCTAAATCAAATAAATTTTCATAGTGCCATATTATATCTTGAAGTTTCTTTTCAGGAATATCTTTTAACTCATCCATTAAAATATTAAAGAATTCATTTTTATTCAATAATATTACACCTCCTTATTAGCTTTATATGTTCTGATATAGAGTATAGAGTAAGAAGGTGGATACTACAATATACTGGAAGGATATTTAATCATTTATTAAGGTATTGCTTGAGGATGTTTATTTTTTATTAAGAAATTTTTAAGAAAATTGGATATATAAACATTTCTGTGGATAAGTATGTGGAAAATGTTTATATATTTGAATGGTGGATTAAGAAAAATTGGTATATAGCTTAGTTAAATCATTGTTTATATCTAATTATAAGTTGTGGATAAATAAATATGAATTGAATAATTTAAGTAATATGCTAGGATTTTTATTTAATTAGGTTACAAAAAATTAATAAAATAAATGTTACTACCTTAATAAAACAGTGTTAATATTATATTGACGATTAATTATTAAGAAATTAATATTAAATATATAAATTAGGAACAGTATGCACAATTATGTGGATAAAATCTGTGGATAATGTGGATAATGTATGGGTTAAATTATTTAATTAATTATTACAGATAAGGGGAAGGAGAGGGTTTAATGAATAAACGAGAAAAATTTGTTCCAGAAATAAAAGGTACATTAAGAAAACATGTGGTAGAAGTCCCATCAATAATACGAGAATGTGGGGGGATAAAGATTTTTGGGAAAAGAATAAAATCCCTACTATTCACAACGGACGTTGCAATAATAAGAAATACTAATGCTGATGCAATTATTGCTGTATACCCGTTTACCCCTCAGCCAATAATAACACAAGCTTTAGTTACTGCAGCAGATGTACCAGTATTCTGTGGAGTTGGTGGAGGAACAACTTATGGAAAGAGAGTGATCAATTTAGCATTAGATGCAGAATTTAAGGGAGCTATGGGTGTGGTAATGAATGCTCCTATATCAAATGATATAGTGAAACAAGTAAGAGATACAATAGATATTCCTATTATAGTTACAATAATATCTGAGGATGAGGATATAGATAAGAGAATAGAAGCAGGCGCAACAATATTTAATGTATCAGGCGGAAAAAGTACTGCAAAAATAGTTAGAAATATAAGAGAAAGGTATTCGGAGTTTCCAATCATAGCAACTGGTGGACCGACAGTAGAGACTATAGAAGAAACTATTAAGGCTGGTGCTAATGCAATAACATATACACCGCCGACAGCTTCAAGTATTATGGGGAGACTTATGGACACATATAGAGATGATATGAGATAATAAAAAATAGTCATTGAAATACAAGAAAAATGTGGTATCATAATTGTAACAAGTTGAATAATATAATAGCATAAGTTTTAACAGATGTAGAGGTGCTATAACAAAGAGTAATTATATGGAGCTGGCAGGTTAGGATATATAATAAAAGGTGTTATAGCCGAAGAGATGGATTTTTATGCAAAGATCAATTTCTGGGTATTCATAAAATATATGAATAACTGTCACGAAAGTGTTGAGCTACACAGTTATAATAATGAATCATATAATTGATTGTTATTTTAACAAAGTAAAAAGCTCGTCACAGATATATCTGTGACGTTTATTTTTATAAAAATAAGCAATAAACATATTTTATAGGTAGAAATAATATAAGTTTTAAATTATGAAGTATGAATAAAGAAGATTGGGGTAATATTATGGAACTATTTGGAACAATGAAAGTTGAAGAGAATGAGCTAATAATAGGCGGGAATAGAGCGACAGATTTAGTAAAAGAATATGGAAGTCCTTTATATGTATTTGATGAGGAACTTATAAGAAATTATTGTAGAGATTATAGAAAATATTTTAAATGTGAAGAAAATAATAATAAGGTTGCATTTGCTGGTAAGGCATTTTTAAATGTACAAATGTGCAAATTGTTAAAAGAAGAAAATATGAATTTAGATGTAGTTTCAGGTGGAGAGCTTTATACAGCATATAAAGCAGATTTTCCATTAGAAAAAGTAATGTTTCATGGAAATAATAAGACATTAGATGAAATTGAGCTTGGGGTAAAGCTTGGTGTGGGTAAATTTGTTGTTGATAATTTTTATGAAATGGAAGCATTAAATAATATAGCAAAAGAATATAATAAGGTTCAAAATATATATTTAAGAATAACACCAGGAATCGATGCACATACTCATGAATATATTAGAACAGGTCAAATTGATTCTAAATTTGGTTTTGCACCAGTAGAAGATACTATAGAAAAATCTATAGAAATGGCTATAAATCTAGAGAATATAAACCTTGTAGGTATTCATTGTCATATAGGTTCACAGACTTTTGGACTTGAGGCATATGAAGAGGCTGTTGAGGTAATGTTTAATTTAGTAAAAAAAATTAAAAAAAATATGGATTATTTAATAAAAGAAGTAGATTTTGGTGGTGGTTTTGGTATATACTATACTAAAGAGGACAAACCTCTAGAAACTTCTGAATATTGTGAAGCAATAATAAATAAGGCAGAAGAGGTATCTTCAAGATTAAACATTGAGAGACCTATACTTACTATAGAACCAGGAAGAAGTATAGTAGGTAATGCGGGCGTTACTTTATACACAATAGGTGCAATAAAGGATATTCCAGGTGTTAGAAAATATGTTTCTGTAGACGGTGGAATGACTGACAATATAAGACCAGCTCTTTATAGTGCTGAATATGAAAGTATATTAGCAAATAGAGTTAATAGTGAAGTGACAGAAAAGGTTACTATTGCAGGAAAATGTTGTGAATCAGGAGATATTTTATTAAAGGATGTTACTCTTCCGGAAGTTAAAACTGGAGATATATTAGCTATTATGACTACAGGTGCTTATGGATATTCTATGTCTAGTAATTATAATAGAATACCAAAACCAGCAGTTGTTATGGTTAAGGACTCTAAGGCAAGATTAATATGCAGAAGAGAAACTTATGAAGATATAATAAGGAATGATGTTATATAATTCTTTATTATATAATTAGGACAAGCTTTTTATTAATATTCTTTCCCAAGATTATTATATATATAAAGATGGTGTATATGAACTTCATGTACACCATTTTTTAATTTTCAATTTTCAATGCTCAATAATCAATTAGGGTGAAATTCTTTTAGAATTTCTCAAGAATATATATTTCGTAAATTTTGCTTTGTAAAATTTTTCTTTAAATATAATTGAAATTATATTTAAAGAAATGCTGAAAAAATTTCAACCTAGATTGGAAATTAATTATTTATAATTAATTATTGTAAATAATATAAGAATATATTATTTACTGCAATAGCTATTTTTTTACATACTGATAGTTTATTATAAAGTAAAGAAATTTAATAATTTATAAACATTATAAACTATAAATTATGGTATACTTATAAAGTGAAAATAGTTGGAATGGGGGCAATAATAAGTTGGAAGAAAATAATTTATTAAAAGAAGAAAAAAAACTAGATAAAAAGGCAATAATAAAGGAATATATTCTAAATTTTATAATAATAGGTGGCTTAGCATTTTTAATATTAAAATTTGTAGGCCATGGTGTTTATATTCCAAGTGAGTCTATGGTTCCAACTTTAGAAGTTAATGATAGGTTAATTGTATCCAATGTGTATAAGCCAGAAAACTTAAAAGAGGGAGATATAGTTACATTTAAATGCGATGAATATGGAGATAAATTATTAATAAAGAGATTAATAGGTCTCCCAGGTGATACTATTGAAATAAAAGATGGAGTTGTTTTTAGAAATGGTACAGAGCTAGAAGAACCATATGTTAAAAATAATGAAGAATATGATGGGTATTTTGAGATTCCAGAAGGAAAATACTTTTTCTTAGGAGATAATAGAGCAAATTCAGATGATTCTAGGTATTGGGAGAACCCATATGTGGATAGAAAAGATATTGAAGGTAAAGTACAAATAAGAATTTATCCATTTAATGAAATAGGAAAAGTAGATTAAGACACTTTAGTGACACAAATATTAGATATAATATAATGTAAGTTTTATATAAGGAGAATTTAAATATGAAAAAGAATGATGACTTTACAATTAATTCAAAAGATATAGAAGCAAATGAATCTTTGAATAAGAAAAATGGATTTATCAAAAACTTTTTCAAAGATTGGATAGTTCCAATATTTGCGGCATTAGTTATAGCAGTGCTAATTAATAAATTCATATTTTTCAATGTTTATGTACCAACTGGATCAATGATTCCTACAATAAATGAAAATGACAAGATTTTAGTTACCAGAATCTATAATCCAGAGAAAATTCAAAGAGGAGATATAATTGTATTTTACTCTGAAGAATTACAGGAAACATTAATTAAAAGAGCAATTGGACTTCCAGGAGATCATATAGATATTAAAGATGGAGTTGTAAGCGTAAATGGGGAAGTATTGAAGGAGGATTACGTTAAGAATAATGATGATTTTACTGGTTCTTTTGATGTTCCAGAAGGTAAGTTTTTCTTCTTAGGAGATAACAGAGCGAATTCAAATGATGCTAGGTTATGGATCAATTCATACATAGATGCTTCAGAAATAAAGGGTGAGGCTAGATTTAGATTCTATCCATTTAATAATATGGGCACTTTATAGTTAAAAAATTTGACTTATAAGTAATAATAAATTATTATATTATGATAACTATGAGAGGGAGTATTATGGAAAAATACATTTTAGATAGAGTAGAGGGGAATTATGCTATATTAGAAAATGAAAATGGTAATATGATAGAAATAAATATAGATAATATAGATGGTAATTTTAGAGAGGGAGATATATTGATTAAAAAAGGAGAAAAATTTACTGTTAGTGAACTCCTTACAAAAGAAAGAAAAGATAAAATAAAAAATATGATGAACGATATATGGGAATAAATGCAAGGAAGGTGATTAATGTATGCAAAATAACAATAAGAATAATAAAAAGAAAAATAATAAATCTTTTAGTATTGCGCTTACATATTTTATAATAGCTCTTTCGTTTTTAATAGCATTCAATTATTCAAAAGGAGCTATTACAACTAAAGATATAAGTTATGATGAATTTTACAGATTATTAGACAATAAGGAGATTTCTAAAGTTATTATTACAAGTGATAATTTAGAAATAACACCTAAAGGTGATAATCCTGAATATAAGGGTAAGACTTTATATACAGCTAGAATAAATGATGAAGAATTAATTCCAAAGCTTAAAGAAGCAGGAATATATTTTACAGGAAGAAATCCTAAACAGACGCCTCTATTAAATATGATGATTTCATGGATTTTACCTATGGTACTTATCTTCTTTATGTGGAGATTTTTATTCTCTAAAATGGGAAATGGCGGAGGCGGTGTCATGGGCATCGGTAAAAATAATGCCAAGGTTTATATGGAAAGTGAAATAAAAGTTACATTTGATGATGTTGCAGGACAGGAAGAAGCAAAGGAATCTTTAAAAGAAGTTATTGATTTCTTAAACGGTCCTGCTAAATATACTGAAATTGGGGCTAAGCTTCCTAAAGGTGTACTTTTAGTTGGACCTCCAGGAACAGGTAAAACACTTATTGCCAAAGCTGTAGCAGGTGAAGCTAAGGTACCATTTTTCTCATTATCAGGTTCAAGTTTTGTTGAAATGTTTGTAGGTGTTGGTGCATCAAGAGTTAGAGAATTATTTAAAGATGCTGTTGCAAAAGCACCATGTATTGTATTTATAGATGAAATTGATGCTATTGGTAAGAGTAGAGATAATCAAATGCAAAGTAATGATGAAAGAGAACAAACTTTAAATCAGTTACTTTCTGAAATGGATGGATTTGACTCATCAAAAGGTATAGTTATTCTTGGTGCTACTAACAGACCAGAAATACTAGATAAAGCACTTTTAAGACCAGGTAGATTTGATAGAAGAGTTATAGTTGATAGACCAGATTTTAAAGGAAGAGAAGCTATACTAGCAGTTCATGCTAAAAATGTTAACTTAGGTGAAGACGTTGATTTAGCAGAGATAGCTAAGAGCACACCAGGTGCTGTAGGAGCAGATCTTGCTAATATAATAAACGAAGGTGCTTTAAGAGCTGTTAGAAGAAGAAGAAAAATGGTTCTTCAAGAAGATTTAAGAGAAGCAGTTGAAGTGATTATTGCTGGTCAGGAAAAGAAAGACAGAATTCTTTCTCCTAAAGAAAGAGAAGTTGTTGCATTCCATGAAGTTGGTCACGCACTTGTTGCAGCAATGCTTAAAGGAACAGATCCAGTTCATAAAATAACTATAGTTCCGAGAACAATGGGAGCTTTAGGATATACTATGCAAGTGCCTGAAGAAGAAAAGTTCTTAACATCTAGAGAAGATTTAATGAATCAAATTACCGTTATGCTTGGTGGTAGATCAGCAGAAGAAGAAGTATTTAATTTAGTATCAACTGGCGCTTCAAATGATATAGAAAGAGCTACTTCAGCAGCTAGAAGCATGATATCTATGTATGGTATGAGCGAAAGATTTGACATGATGGCTTTAGAGTCAATACAAAACAGATATTTAGATGGTAGAGCCGTTAGAAACTGTAGTGAGCAGACATCAACTGTGTTAGATGAAGAGACATTAAATGTAATAAAAGCAGCTCATAGCAAAGCTAGACAAATACTTAGAGAAAATAGAGACTTATTAGATAAAATATCAGCTGTTCTTTTAGAAAAGGAAACTATTTTTGGTGATGAATTCTTTAATTTAGTATATGAAAAGTATCCTGAAATGAAGGAAGAAAAAGAAAAAGAGAAGAATGAAAATGATAAAAAGGTTAAAGAATTAGAAGAACAAAGAGCTAAGAATCGTGCAGAAAGAGATAGGGATATTGAGGAAGATAATTCTAAAGAAAATAAAAATAGTTTAGATTTAAAGAAAGAGTCCAAGACAGATAGAGTAGAATTAAAACAAGAGACACAAGAAGATAATTTTATTATTGAAAATCAAAGTAGTATATTTGATGAATTAATTTCAGATGAAACTGAAAAAAATGAAGAAGATAAAAAAGATAATATATAATAATAGAGATATATGAAAAACTCCCAATGGGAGTTTTTCATCTCATTTGGTATTATGAAGTGAAAGGAAGTTGTTTTTTGAATAATCAAATAGATTTTTTAAATGAACAAGCAAAATTAGATAATACTTTAGAAATTATCAATGGAGAGATGCTTAAATACTTAGAAAAAAGAAAAGTTGTAACTAAATATATATTAGATGCAAGAAAGAAGTATATAGAAGAATATAAAGATGATGAAGATCAAGTAATTGATTACTTTGATCATGAAAACTATGTAAAAGAAGAAGCGTATAAAACTATAGATAAAAGACTAATGGAGTTTACGAAGCTCAAAGAAAATCCTTATTTCGGCAAAGTAACCTTTAAAGAAGACGACAATATTCCCGAGGAAATATACATAGGAAGATATGGTTTGACATTAGAAGATTCTTATGAACCTGTAATTGTTGATTGGAGAGCACCTATTGCATCACTATTTTACAAAGGGAGCCTTGGTGAGGCGACTTACAACACTCCAGTAGGTGAAATGAATGCAGATATAATAGGAAGAAAGCAGCTTATTATAAAAAAGAGTCAGTTAAAAGGTGTATTTGATTCAGCAGTTGATGTTAAAGATGAAATACTTCAAATGGTTTTGACAGAAAATTCATCTGATAAATTAAAAGATATTGTTATGACAATACAAAAAGAACAAGATGAAATAATAAGAGAAGATAAAAATAGGGTAGTAGTAGTTAATGGGGTAGCTGGATCGGGAAAAACAACTATAGCACTTCATAGAATATCATATTTACTCTATAATTTTAGAAAGCAATTTGGAGATAAGGTATTAATATTTGGACCAAATGATGTTTTTATGGATTATATAGCGCAGGTATTACCTTCTCTTGGTGAAAGTAATATAGCTCAGACTACATTTGAGAATTTTGCAAAAGAGGAAATAGGAATAGTTAATGAACCAATAAAAGGATTTTCAAGCTATGTTGAAGATGTGATTGATGGAAACACTAGTGAGCTTGAAGAATATAAATATAAAAGCTCACAAGAATTTGTAGAATTTTTAAATGAAAAAATCAATTTGTTGAATAAAGAATATTTTAATATTCAAAGTGTTAAATTCAACGGAGAAGAAATTGTATCTATAAATGAAATCAAAGAATTATTTGATGTATATTATAAAGATATGCCTTTATTTAGAAGAAGTGAAAAGATAAAAAGAATATTAACATCAAAGATTAAAGATAAAAGAGATGAACTTTATTATGCACTTCTTAAAGAAATAAAAGAAAAGAAAGAGAAATTATCAGAAGAAGAATTAAAAATAGAAAGCAATAATCTAGAATTCTTAAGAAGAATGAGAATAAGAGAAATTGTAAGAATGGTTATGAATTCTAGAGAAGAACTTGATAACTGGATTAATCATGAAGATATTTTAGATTTGTACAAAAGCATGACTAATACTAAAGCTCTTGGGTATATGGATTTAAGTGCAATTCTTTATTTAATGATTAAGCTAGAAGGTAAAAAGTTAAAAAGAGAAATAAAACATATAGTCATAGATGAAGCTCAGGATTATAGTTATTTACAATTTGAAGTTATTAAAGAAATAACAGGCTGTAAAAGCTATACTATAGTTGGGGACTCTAATCAAAGATTAATAGACACAAATGAAGAATGTGCTATGATTAACTTACAAAAAGTATTTACTGATGCAGGATTTGATATAAAGAACTTTAGTTTAAATAAAAGTTATAGATCAACTCAAGAGATAATGGAATATGCAAATAAATTCTTAGAGGAAGAAAAAATAGTTCCTTTAGTTAGACGTGGTGAACCTGTAATGGAGGAAGAAGTGTTTGATGAAAGTGAATTTATAGATACTGTTATCTCTATAATTGAAGATTATGAGGAAGATAATTGCGAAAATATAGCTGTAATATTTAAAGGCAGAAATGAACTTAGAAAATATGCTCCTCTTATTAAGGAAAGAATAAGTATTCAAAATTTAGATAACGAAGAAAGTATCTATAAGGGAGGAAAAGTGCTTATACCAGCATATCTTGCAAAAGGATTGGAATTTGATGGCGCTATTATTATTGAAGAGGATGAAATACAACCATTAATTAAGTATATTATGTGCACTAGAGCACTTCATAGACTTGCAGTTATAAAAAATAATAAAGAATAGAAATAAAAAACCTTATTTGGATCGCTTAAAATCCAAATAAGGTTTTTTAACATGGATTTATTATTGAATCAATACAGTCTTAACAAAGAGTGAGTAAAATACAAGTATAGAATAAATCTTAAGGGATGAAATGATTTGAATGTAAAAGATATATTAAAAGTCAGTCCATTGATTGCAGCTGCTAAAATACAGGATTTAAGAGAAGCTGTAAATTCAAATGTAGGTGCAGTAATATTAATGGAAGCTAAATTAAATGAGCTGTTAGAAGAAGAGTTTAGGGAATTGAAAAGAAAGAAGCCTATATTCATACATATTGATTTATTAAAGGGACTTTCAAATGATAAAGAAGCCATAGAATTTATAAAAAAATATGTTAATCCAGCAGGAATTGTTTCAACTAAAAGTTCTGTAATAAAATCTGCTAAGAAGAAAGGTTTAATAGCAATACAAAGGATTTTTCTTATTGATACAAAATCTTTAAATAGTGCCATAGAAAGCGTAAAAGAGAATAATCCTGATATTGTAGAAGTAATGCCAGCATTAGCGCATTCTATTGCTAAGAGCATAAAAGAATTAACAAACAAACCAGTTATAATGGCTGGATTGGTAGAAAATGAAAAACAGATTTTAGATGGATTGAATTCAGGAGCAGATGGTGTATCATTTGGTAAAAAGAATTTGTGGAATATGAATTTATAATTAAAACTTAATATTAGGTAATTAGTGGTGGAGATTTGAGAAAACCGTTAATCAACTTTGTAAAAATAATATATGCATGTTGCAATAATAAAATTTCATTTAAGATGTTTACAGTCTAAGTAAATACTAGCATACAAAATGTAGAAAAGTAATTGCAACATATATATAAAATGTATTTGAAAAGAAGGTGAGCTATGGTTTATTGAATTTCCTATTTTTATATCTAATTTTAAAGGAGTTTTATATGGACATAAAAATGATTGTATCAGATTTAGACGGAACTTTATTTAATAGTGACAAAGAGGAATATGAAGTATCAAAGGAATTAATAGAAAAAATTCATAAATTTGAAGAGAGTGGCGGAATATTCACTATTGCAACTGGAAGGCCAGTAGAAACAAGCATCGAAGTAGCAAAAACTATAGGCATTAAATCACCATATATTGCTTATAATGGAGCAAAAATAGTCGATGTTACTGGTAAGGAACTTTATTCTGAAAAATTTGATTTAAAAACATTTAAAAAATTTTTAAATGATGTTCAGAATTTTGGAGTATCAGTAATCTTTTATGATGATGGACAAACCATTTGTTTAAAGCATACATCAAGAATTTTAATATACGAGAAAAAAGAAAAGACTACATGCATTGAAGCGAAAGAAGATATTACAGACTCTGAGTTACAAATAAATAAGATTCTTTTAATAGGTGATGTAAGCAAAATAACTGAATTATGGAGTAGGTTAGATAAGAACATAAGAGAAGAATTTAGGTATGTAATATCAGAAGATGATTATTTTGAAATAATTAAAAATAATGTCTCAAAAGGTGATGCGTTAAAAAGGTTAAAAGAATATTTAGACATAGAAGATAATCAAGTTGTAACAATAGGCAATCACATGAATGATAAAGAACTTATAGAAGAAGGTCATTTGGGATATGCAGTAGCAAATGCAGTAGATGGTCTAAAAGATATTGCTGATTATGTAACAGAGGGAGAGTATGAGTCTGGAGTTATTGAAGTAATAGAAACATATTTGAAGGGGGAAATTTAAATGCAAAAAAATATATTAAAATTTATTTCAGTTGTATCACTTTTAACATTATGTCTTACAGGATGCGGAAGCACTAAAAGTCAAAACACAGGAGCAGAAGCTGCAAAAGGTGAGAAAGTAAAAATTGAATATTGGCACTGTAATGCAGAAACTCAAGGGGGGCAGACTGTAGAGGAACTTGTTAAAAAGTTTAATGAACAAAGTGATTCTGTAGAGGTAGTTGCTAAGTATAATCCAGATATGTATAAAGGTCTTATGCAGAATTTACAGGCAGAGGCTGCAACAGGAAAATCACCTGCTGTAGTGCAGATTGGCTGGGCGTTTTTAGATTATTTCTCAAATAATTTTGCTTATATTGAACCACAAGAAATTATTGATAAATATTATGAAGAAGATAAGACATTCTTGCAAGATAACTTTTTACCCAATGTTTTAGGTCTTGCAAAAAACAGTAGTGGATCACAAGTCGGTATACCATATTCACTTAGTACACCTGTATTATACATTAATAAAGATATTTTAAGAGAAGCGGGATTAGATGAAAATGGTCCTAAGACATGGGAAGATGTAAAGCGTTTTGCTGATACTGTAAAAGAAAAAACAGGCAAGTATGGTTTATATATTCAAGAACCAGCAGATAACTGGGCTACACAAGCATTATTAGAAAGTAATGGAGCAAGAATGATTACTGATGGAAAAGCAAGCTTTGCATCAGAAGAAGGAATAAAAGCATATGAAGTTTATGCAGATATGGTTGTTAATACAAAATCAGCTCTTCATATATCTTGGGGAGAAGGTGTTCAATCTTTCATTGATGGTAATGTAGCAATGCTTTATACAACAATTGCACAAAGAGCAAATGTTCAAAAGGGAGCAACGTTTGATGTAGCTGCAATTAATTCTCCATCATGGTCAGGAAAAGAAAAGAGACTTCCAGCAGGTGGGTGTTTCCTTGCAATAACTGCACAAAGCGAAGAAGAACAAAAAGCAGCATGGGAATTTGAAAAATATTTATATAGTGTTGAATCTATGGCAGAATGGACAAAAGGAACAGGATATGTACCTCCAAGAAAAGATGTTGCTGAAGCTGAAAATGGATTAAAGAGCTTCTTAGAAGAAAATAAGATGATGGAAGCTGCAACAACTCAAATGGATGGAGTTGTATCATGGACATCATTCCCAGGTGATGCTGGTTTAGAAGCTGAACAAATACTATTAGATACAAGAGATAAGATATTAAGTGGTAGCGTATCAGCAAGAGATGGATTAACAAAAGCACAAGAGGATATCAATGTATTGTTAAGTAAATAGTTTTGGATTAACTGTATAGAAGGTAGGTTTAGGCACAATCAAATAAATAACAAGTCCATCTGCTAGCTCATTTTCCATCATCCTGCGTCAGCAAAATGTCATAATAGACTTGCTATGATGGCACTTTGCTTCCTTGCCTGATGAAAAATATTCATAGCAGCTTTGGACTTATTTATTTTCATGTGCCTTATTCCTACCTTTTATAAAAATATTTTTAATGAAACTATTTTAAGGAGAATTAAAATGCAAAATAAGAAACAACTTATAGATTACAAGAGCAAACAAAAATTTATTGCATATTTATTAATATTGCCATCATTTTTAGCCTTTTCAGTATTTATGTTCTGGCCTCTTATTAGAACATTTTATTTAAGCTTTTTTTCATGGAATATGATAAAACCAGTAAAAGAATTTGTAGGACTTTCAAATTATATTGATATATTTACAAATCCAATTACATACAAAGTTATGGGAAATACGCTTTTATATATACTAATACTGCTATTATTAAATTTTGTTGCGCCATACATTCTTTCTTTTATTCTTTCAGTGGTTATAACAAAGGCAAAAGGATTTTATAAGAGTGTAATATTTCTTCCAAGTGTAATTTCATTAGTTGTAGGATCAATTCTATACTTATGGATACTAAATCCTATATCAGGTCCAGTAGCAATAATAGCAAAGCTTTTTGGAATCACATTGCCTATATGGAGCAAAACTGATGGACTGGTTATTGTGGTTATAAGTTTAATAACATCATGGAAGATATTCGGATATAATTTTATAGTTGTTCTTGCTGGTGTTTCTGGAGTACCAACTGAAATTATTGAAGCAGCAAAGCTTGATAATATACCAATGTATAAAATATTTTTAGATATTGTTATTCCAATGAGTAGTGCAACAGGAATTTATGTTCTAATAATGACAATAGTTCAAGGACTTCAATATGTATTTACACCAATAAAGGTTATAACTCAAGGAGGGCCTAACTATGCAAGTTCAAATGCCATCTATAATGCATATCAAGAAGCATTTGTACTATATAAAACAGGTAGTGCATCTGCTTTTGCAATTATTACAATGTTACTTTTTGTAATATTGCTTATATTGGAATTTAAATATGTAGAGAGAGGCGTGTATTATGAAAATTAAAATGACATCAGAATATAAATGGCATATATTATTAATTTTATTTGTAATTGTTTCGCTTTTTCCAATAGTGTTTGCTATATCAAGCTCATTTAAAGAATTAAATGAAGCATATAGTAATGTTTTTGGAATTGTACCAAAGAATCCTACAATAAACAACTATAAAGAAGTAATCTTAAGACTACCTTTTTATAAAATTACAGAAAATACATTCTTTATAGCCACTACTGTCACAGTATTTAAGGTTATTACTTCAGTACTCGCAGCATATTCATTTGTTTATTTTGATTTTAAATATAAAAACATACTTTATTTTATATTAATTAGTACAATCTTTATACCATTTACAGTTACGATGATTCCAAATTATCTTACTGTGTCAAAGCTTGGACTTAATGATAAATTACTTGGAGTTATTCTTCCACAGTTAAGCGATGCTACGGGAATATTTTTAATAAGACAATCAATGAAAACTATACCTAAAGCATTAATTGAAGTTGCAGAGCTTGAAAATGTAGGGCATTTTAAGAGAATGAGAGACATTGTAATTCCACTTGTTAAGCCGGCAATAATTTCCACTGGAATAATGTTTTTTATTAATTCATGGAATGAATATGTTTGGCCAGTATTAATATTAAAATCTAAAGAAAATTTTACACTTCCTTTAGCTCTTCAATTATTTATAAGCTCAGAAGGTGGAACTGATTTTACTATTGCCATGGCAGTATCTGTAATAACAATGATAATACCATTAATACTATATATAATTTTCCAAAAGTATATTATTAATACTTTTACATCATCAGGAATTAAAGGATAGGAGTTAGCAATGAAAGAAATAGTATTTGAAAATGTATGTAAATCTTATGGAAAAACACAAATAGTTAATAATTTAAACTTAACAATAAAAGAAGGTGAAAGATTGATTTTACTTGGACCTTCTGGATGTGGTAAGTCTACAACTCTTAGAATGATTGCAGGGCTGGAAGATATAACAAGTGGAAAGTTATATATGAATGGAAAATGTGTTAATAATGTTAAGAGCGGCGAGAGGAATATAGCAATGGTATTTCAAAATTATGCATTATTCCCACATATGACTGTAGAAGAAAATATAACTTATGGTCTAAAGGTGCATAAATTTCAACCTTCAGAGGTGAAAGATAGGTTAAATTCTGCAATAGATATGCTTCAATTAAATGGGTTAGAAAAAAGAAAACCAAAAGATTTATCTGGTGGACAACGCCAAAGAGTAGCACTTGCAAGAGCTATAGTAAAAAGAAGCGATTATTTTCTTTTGGATGAGCCACTTTCAAACCTTGATGCACAACTTAGAGGACATGCAAGAAAAGAATTGGTTAAGATTCATGAATTATATAATCAAACTTTTGTATATGTAACACATGATCAAGTAGAGGCTATGACAATGGGAGATAGAATAGCACTTATGAACAAAGGAACTCTTCAAATGGTTGATACTCCATCCAATGTGTATAACAAGCCAGCAAATATATTTACTGCAAAGTTCATTGGTTCACCATCAACAAATGTTTTTGAAGTTAATTATAATGACAGAAAAATAGTAGTAGGCGATCAAAAAATTAGTATTTCAGATGAGTGGATTAAGTTAGTCGAAGATAATGGGAATACAGAATTATGCATTGGTATACGACCTGAACACATAAACTTACAATTTGAAAAGGGAAAAAATTCACTAAAAGGTTTTGTTAAATATGTTGAAGATTATGGTAATAAGGTTGGAGTTTATATTGAAGTAGAAGGAAATGAAGTAATTGCTATATTAGAAGAAAATAAATATAAATCTGATGATGTTGTATATTTTGAACTGGATTTTAGTAAAATTCATTTGTTTGATAGAAAAACAACAATGTCAATTGGATATCCGAAGGAGATTTAATTATGAATATTTATATAAGTACAAATTTATATAATCCAGATCAGCTTGAAGAAATTTTTAGTCTTTTAGATAAAATTAATGATAGAAGTATTGGAATAGAACTTTTTGTAGAGTGGCAGAATGATGTATTTATTAAGTTTATTGATGATAATATTGATAGGCTTAAAGATTATAAAATTTCATTACATGGACCATATTATGAGACAGAACATTCGGCAGAAAAAGGATCTTTAGAATATATAAGAACAAATGAATATTTCAATAGTACGTTAGAAATATCAAAAGAATTGAATAGTAGATATATCGTATATCATCATAACAACTGCAAAGTTGTTCAGGAAAATAAGGAAAGAATGATAGAGGCATCATCTGAGAACTTAATAGATTTGAATGAAAATGCAAAGGAATATGATTCAAAAATTGTAGTAGAAAATTGTGGTGTAATTTCACATGAAAATATGTTATTTAATGAAAAAGAATTTATAGAAATGGCAAAAAGTATTCCTAATAATATACTTATAGATATAGGGCATGCATTTGCAAACAAATGGGATATAGAGAATATTATTATGGAGTTAAAAGATAAGATTGTTGCATATCATATTCATAATAATGATGGATTTGAGGATAATCATAATAGAATAAATGATGGAAAATTAAGCTTTGATAAATTCTTAGACTTGTATAAAAAATATACAAGTGATGCAGACTTAGTCCTTGAGTATGGAAAGCAGTGTTACAAAGATGTCTTTGGGATTATTGAGGACATAGAATATATAAAAAATAAACTAAATAAATAGAACTGTTAAACGCTAATGCTTAATATCTTAAAGGGCTTTGGCGTTTTTTATTCTTTAAAAGATTATATCATAGTCGCCTTAGCGATTTTTTTATTATACATGAATTATTTAATGTATGCATAATAATACAATATGCACATTAAAATATTAAAAATAACATAAAATAAAGTATATTGATATTCTAATATTAATATATATTGATCTGAAATTTAATATTTGACAAAAAATATTAAAGAATTTTATACATAACTATTGCATAATTATAAATAAGTGTTTATAATAAGTTTATCAAAAGAAAGACAGGCCATTATGAAAAAGGTCAATAAGGGAAGTATAGCAAATAAGAAGGGGGATTAATAAATGAAAAAAGGAATATTAAAAA
The DNA here is from genome assembly GCF_001458595.1 of Clostridium neonatale. GTDB lineage: Bacteria > Bacillota > Clostridia > Clostridiales > Clostridiaceae > Clostridium > Clostridium neonatale. Next base: position 3,030,760 of record NZ_LN890328.1, on the reverse strand, counting down.
AGATGATCGCAGTTGTTGCAGTAGCTACAATGGCAATTAGTGCAATAGGATGTGGAAGTAGTAGCAAAACTGAAGGGGAAAAGACAGAAGGTGCGGCTGTAGAGCAAAAAGCCGATGGAGGAAATTTAAGTGATATAAAATCAAAAGGAAAACTTGTAGTAGGTACAAGCGCAGATTATCCACCATATGAATTCCATACAATGGCGAATGGAAAAGATGAAATAGTAGGGTTTGATATTGATATAGCAAAGGAAGTTGCTAAAGAGTTAGGCGTTGAACTAGAAGTAAAGGATATGGATTTTGATGGGTTACTTGTAGCTCTTCAAGCAGGAAAAGTTGATATGGTATTTGCAGGAATGACTCCTACAGATGAAAGAAAGGAAAATGCTGATTTTTCAGATATTTACTATACTGCAACTCATCGTTTTATTTTAAGAAGTGGTGAAGAAGGTTCAGTTAAATCATTTGATGACTTAAAGGGTAAAAAGATTGGAGTTCAAAAAGGATCAATTCAAGAAGGAATTGCAAAAGACAATTTTGATGAAGCAAACATTAAATCTTTAGCAAAGGTTACAGACTTAGTATTGGACTTAAAGAACAATAAAGTAGATGCTATTTTAATTGAAGAAGGTGTTGCAAAGATTAATTGTGATAAAAATAAAGATATAGCAATGTCTGATTTTGTAGTAACAGATGAAAATGGTGGAGCTGCAATAGCTTTAAAGAAAGGTTCTACTGAATTACAAACAGAAGTCAACAAGACTATAAGCAAGTTAAAAGAAGAAGATAAGATAACAAAATTTGTTTCAGATGCAAGTGATTTAGCAGCTGAACAATAGAATTAAACATTGAATGAAATTACCCATAGGGGGTTCCTAATAGGGATGAATTGACTAAGGAGGTTGTATTTTGAATTTTACATTTTTAGATAAATACTCAAGTTACTATATAAAAGGTGCAGAAATAACAATAATACTGGCTTTATGCGCAGTATTATTTGGAACAATTTTAGGTTTGTTATTAACACTTATTAGGCGTTCAAAAATTAAACCTATAAGCATCTTAGCAACAGCATATGTAGAATTTGTAAGAGGTACACCTCTTTTAGTTCAGATTTATATAATCTATATAGGGTTACCTAATTTAACTGGATTAGATATGTCAGATATGGCAGTTGGTATAGTTGCATTATCATTAAATTCAGCTGCATATGTTTCAGAGATAATAAGAGCTGGTATTGAAGCTGTTGATAAGGGGCAAATGGAAGCGTCAAGAAGTTTAGGTATGACTCAAGGGCAAGCAATGATTGATATTATAATACCTCAAGCATTTAAAAATATCTTGCCTGCACTTGGAAATGAATTTATATCAGTAATTAAAGAATCTTCAATGGTTTCTGTAATAGGTGTTGCAGAGCTTATGTACAATGCTGGAATAGTAAGAGGAAATACAGCACTTGGATTAGAACCAGTAATTGTTGCAGCAGTATTTTATTTTGTAATTACATTCACATTAACAAGATGTTTAGGATTTGTTGAAAGGAGATTAAAGGCTAGTGATATACGTTAAAGATTTAAACAAGAGTTTTGGAAAAAATGAAGTACTAAAGGGAATTGATGAGCATATCGCTAAAGGGGAAGTGGTAGTTGTAATTGGACCATCAGGTTCAGGAAAAAGTACTTTCTTAAGATGCCTTAATCTATTAGAAGTTCCTACATCAGGCACAATTACTTTTGAAGGAAAAGATATAACATCAAAGGCAACTGACATAAATAAGATGAGAGAAAAAATGGGAATGGTATTTCAACAGTTTAATTTATTCCCACATAAAACAGTAAAACAAAACATCTGTCTAGCGCCTATGAGAGTTAAAAAGATGTCTAATGAACAAGCAGAAGCAAAAGCAAAAGAGCTATTAAATAAAGTAGGGCTAATTGATAAAATAGATGCATATCCAGCATCACTTTCAGGTGGTCAAAAGCAAAGAATAGCTATAGCAAGAGCATTAGCTATGGAGCCAGACGTAATGTTGTTTGACGAACCAACATCAGCATTAGATCCAGAAATGGTCGGTGAGGTTCTAAATGTTATGAAGGATCTTGCAAAAGAAGGGATGACAATGGTAGTTGTTACTCATGAAATGGGGTTTGCAAGAGAAGTTGGAGATAGAATATTATTTATGGATGGTGGAAAAATCGTAGAACAAGGTACACCAGATGAAATATTTAAAAATCCTAAGAATCCACGTACAATAGATTTTTTATCAAAGGTGCTTTAAAATAAAGATTTATAAACAGAGAGAGTTATATTTAAATTTTAGATATAACTCTCTCTGTTTTTTTGCAAGTATAAGTTCAGAAGTTATAGTTTTGAAATTTTATAATATATATTTTTGCTTGTAAAAGTTAATGATATAATAATAATCTATTATGTAGTTAAATAAAACGATAAAAGAAATATGGAAGGAGAGAATTATCATGGGAGCACTTTTAATTTTATTTATATCAATGACTGTAATTAGTATTTGTGCTGCATTAATGTTATTTATAACTAAAGAAAAAAATAAACAAAATATAGCATTTATTTTTGCAGGAGCAGTTAGTGTTATTATAACATTATTGAATGTAACATCTTTACCTACAAATTGGGTTATGGAAAAATGTATTGCTTGGTTGATGGGAGTACCAGCTATTATTGGATTAGTACTTTATTTTGTAGTAAAAAAATATTATATGTTAAGTAAAATTCTTATAGTATCTTCAATGATACTAGGAATTATAAAAATATTCTTCTGATTTTTAAATATTAATGTAACTTATGAAAACAAATAATATATTTGATTTTTATTTATTAACAAAAGCTTTATGAATTAACTTAGTAATTTATAAGCACATATTTGTAAAAGATTTAAAGAGCAAATAAATAATCTAAAATCCTAGAGCAAAAAGACTCTAGGATTTTTGCATTATAAAGATAAAAATATAGATAATAGAAATATTAAGTTCTTTTTAATAGAAGTTATGAATATAAAGATGTTATACTATATATACAAGCTTAATTTAAGAAGATGAAGGGAGATGGTTAAAGCCTATGATTAATTTAAAGAGAATGGTTAAGGTAATATCATTTACCATGGCTTTTATGACAACATTTACGCTATTTTCAACAGATGCCAAAGCCGCTAATGAGAATATTAATAATTCTTATGCAGATAAGCAAGGAATTCAATATGATTTTGAAGATATCATATGGAGTAAATATAAGCCACCTGCAAGCTCAAGCAGTAATAGGACAAGATCTGTTTTAGATAATGGAAAAGAAACAAGTTCAGGATACCAAGATGATTTTTATGGTTCTATCAATAATGATTGGATTAATGGAGTAAATCAATATATTACACCTGATCTTCAGGAAATCAGTTATTATACCTATCTTACAGCGAAAAGTACTGTAGACGTGAGAGACATATTTAATGAAATGTTGAAGGAACAGTCTAATTATTCATCAGATACTGTTGAAGGTAAGATGATTAATTTATATAATAACATGCTTGATACAGAAGCAAGAAATAGACAAGGTGTAGATGGTGCCAAAAAGTATGTTGATAAAATTAAAAATGTGAATTCAATTGATGAGTTAACAGAGCTTTTATGTACTAATGAAATGGATATATTTAATAATTTATTTAGATTTAAAGTATCACCTTTATATACAAATAAGAGTCATCAACTATATATACAGCCAACTTTACTTGGATTAGTTAATAGTAACGATTATTTTAGTGATACTGAAGAAAGTAAAGAAAGAAAAGAAAAATATATTAATTATATAGAAAGTACTTTAAAACTAAGTGGATATTCTGAAGATGAAGCTAAGAAGAAAACTGATGATCTTATATCGTTTGAAGAAAATATAGCAAAGAGTATGATAGGAATGGATCAGTTATATGGAGGAGAAATTGACTATAAATCACTTAATGTCTCTGTGACTATGGATGAATTAAATAAAATGGCTCCTAATTTACAATTGTCTAAGGTTATGAATGGACTTGGTATAGATAAAAGTAAGAATACGATAATAGTTCAGCAGAAAAAGTGGCTTCAAAGTCTAAATGCTTTATATACAGAAGAAAATCTTCCGCAAATAAAAAATTATATTGAAATTACAATACTACAGGCATTAGGTAAATTTCTTGATGATGATTTTGTAAGATTAAATGATGAATATATAGCTTATTTAAACCAAACTGAAAGTAATAGTACACAATCGGCTGAAAATGATGCTTATGAGACTATATATGCTAATTTTACAGAAGCACTTGGAAAGTTGTACACTGATAAATACTGTAATGAAGAAGAAAAAAGAGATGTTGAATTATTAGCAAAGGAATTAGTTTCAACTTATAGAAAGAGAATAAATAATAATGATTGGATAAGTGATTTAACTAAGAAAAATGCATTAAATAAGTTGGATAAATTGAAATTTAATATAGGATATCCAGAAACTTATGAAGATTATTCGGGTGTAGAAATTAAATCATTTGCTGAAGGTGGTTCATTAGTTGAAAATATGATGAATATTACTGAACATCAAAGGAAAAAAGAATTTGCTGAACTATACGAGCCTTTAAACGATGAAATTTTTTCGGGAACAGTTACGCCACAAGGAGTATTTGCAGAATATCATTTTGAAACTAATAGCTTAGTTGTTACAGCGGGTCTTTTAGAGCCAGATTTCTATAATATTAATGATTCTAAGGAAAAAAAATTAGCAACTGTTGGGTTTGTTTTAGGTCATGAAATTAGCCATGCCTTTGATGATCTTGGTGCATTATATGATGCAGATGGAAACTATCAAAACTGGTGGAATATAGAAGATTATAATAAATTTAATGAGAAGGCAGAGAAATTTAAAGAATTTTATAGCAGTATAGAAGGGTTGCCTGGTCAATTTATTAATGGTGAAAGCACACTAGGTGAAAATATTGCAGATGTTACATCAATGGCATGTTTATTAGATATATTAGAAACAATGCCTGATGCAGATTATAAAGAATTCTTTGAAAATTATGCAATAGGATATAGATGTGCAAGATCACCTGAATATGAACAACAAATGTTAAATTGGGATACTCATTCACCATATAAATACAGAGTAAATGCAGTTTTATCACAATATGAAAAGTTCTATGAAACATATGGAATTAAAGAAGGCGATAAAATGTATGTTAAGCCAGAAGATAGGCTGAAAATATGGTAACTTTCAACAATATAAATATATTTTGTAGAATCAAGATTTAGTGGATAGCAACCGAAATTCAATATATATAAGCTCGATTGTAGGGAAATTTAAGCTAAAACTTATAAAGACAGAGGTTGTGCCCAAAAATGTTTGCTCCCAAAAAACAAGTTTTGGACAAACAATTTTGGAACAACCTCTGTCTAATAAGTTAACAGCTTAAATTTCTTAATACAATACTACGCTTATCATATATTGAATTTCTTTGTTTTCCTCTAAAATTATAGATATCTAACTTATTTTAGCTAGAATATATGTTTTATGAATATTACATGACTAAAAATATAGTCTCAATAAATTGTAGTAATTTATAAAGTTACTTATTGAATCACTATATCACCAATAAATAAGCAAATCCGTAAGAGTTTATCTTCCTACATCTATAAATTAGTACATTAAAAAAATTATAGAATACTGACTTTTTAAATCTTTAACATGTATAAATAACTATTCATTAATTAAAAAATGTATTTATGTATAACAACAATATCTGAAACTCTGTGTTTAGATGAAACAAAGAAATAAAGCTCTCATATTGGGCGGAGACTTGCCTTCAAAAATGAAGCTTTAGAATTTTTACATTAATGATTGTTCCAAAATTGTTTGTCTAAGGCATATTAAAGGAACCATCTTCATCGGTAGATAAAGATGGGCTATACTGCTAAGTTCGTACCTTACTAAGCATTATATGCCTTGGAGCAAACGGTTTTGGGTACAATCATTGATGTTTAAATTTTTAGTTTCATTTTTGTAGCAAGCGAGCCAAATTTGAGAGCTTTATTTCGGTTATTTCACTAAAACTTACTACGTCCCTTATTTATATTGAGAACTGATAATTTATAATTTTATACATAGTGCTTATCAATTGTGATTACACAATTATAGCATGGGTGTATTTTTTTAACTCTTTCAGAAATTAAATCAATTAATGCTTCATTGCTTAAATGAGAATCTTTTGTAACATCTAAAACTACATCAAAAATTAAATTTTTTATTTTGCCTTCACCAACGACTCTAAAATCATGTATAGACTCTATAAAATCATATTCATCGATAACTTTTTGAATCTCATCGTAAGCTTCTTTTACTTCCCCTTCAATATTACAAACTGGATCTATATGAATTACTAGATATATTTTAAGTTCAGCAGATATTTCTCTTTCAGCCTTATCTATTATTTCATGTATAGCAACGACACTTATGTCACTTGGAATTTCTGCGTGAATAGATGCCATACATTTTCCAGGACCATAATTATGAACAATTAAATCATGAGTTCCTAATATATTTTCATATGAAAGAACTTTTTCTTCTATGGATTTAACTAATTCAGGGTCTGGAGCTTCACCAAGTAAAGGATTAATAGTATCTTTAACAAGATTAAATCCGGAATAGACTATAAATATAGCTACAGCCAAACCCACATATCCATCAATTGGAAGAGTGGTGAATTTTGAAGCTAGAAAAGAAAGTACAACACAGCTTGTAGTAAATACATCTCCTAAAGCATCAACAGAAGCAGCCTTTAATGCAGAAGAATTTATTTTATCGCCTACATACTTATTAAATTTTGAAAGCCACAATTTAAGAAATATAGATACAAATAATAATATAAATGGAATAAAATCAAATATAACAGGTTCAGGATTAACTATCTTATTAAATGAAGTTTTAATAAACTGTAATCCAACTAACATTACCATAAATGCAACTATTAGAGCTGATAAATATTCTAATCTACCATGTCCAAAAGGATGTTCTTTGTCAGCAGGCATACTGGATAATTTGAATCCCAATATAGTTATTAATGATGATGCTGCATCAGAAAGGTTATTAAAGGCATCGGCAGTAATTGCAATACTCGATACAATAACACCGACTGATAACTTTATTATAAATAGAAGTACGTTTACTAATATGCCTACTATTCCTCCAAGTAGCCCATAAGAGTTTCTTACTTTATCGTTTTTAATATTATTTTTGTCTTTTATAAATTTGTTGATAAGTAATTCAAAAAACATTTTTTCACCTCATATAAGTCCTAAATTTAAATATAAAATATAATTAATAAAAAATTGCAAAGGTAATTAAATTTAAATATAAAAATTATTATGATTTAGGATATTTATAAATATTTATTATTTTTGTTCAAAGTATATTAAAGTATAACCATAATTATATCATGAATGTTCAATTAATTCATATTGACTTATGAGCTAATTTGGAAAAGAATCTTGTATTTATGAAATTTGATTAACAGTAAAATTTTATATTTGTGTTAATTAACTTAGAAAGTCAATTTGTCATATGGATATTTCATAATCTAATTAATTTTGATAACAGTAGTATATGCTAAAATATAAAATTTTAATAGATTTTTAGTATGTTTTTTAAGCATTCAAAATTCACATATTCTTGTATCAAGATGTTTACATTAGCTTGATACAAGCGATTTTTCTTAATTTTTAAACTAGCAACATTTTTTAAAACATTTATATATACATTATGTTAAAATAATATAAATATAAAATACTAGAATAAATATGCATAAAATATCACAATATATTATTTTACTATGATATAATTTACTTATGAATTTTAAATATAAAATATATGAAAATGATTGAATTATTTAAAAAATGGGGAAAAATTTTCTATATTGATAATTTTTCTTTATAAAATAAATTAATTATATAAGGATTAACGATTTGGAGGCATGTTTTTATGAAGAAAACAATATTTACTGGTGCAGCAGTTGCAATAGTTACACCTTTTAATGAGAATGGAATTAATTTTGAAGAATTAAAAAGACTGATAGATTTCAACATAGATAATGGTACAGATGCAATTGTAATTGCTGGAACTACAGGTGAATCATCAACTATGTCAGATGAAGAGCACAAAGAAGCCATTAGATTTACAGTAGAATATGTAAATAAGAGAATTCCTGTAATAGCAGGTACAGGTTCAAATGATACAGCATATGCTGTTGAACTTTCAAAATATGCTGAAAGTGTTGGGGTAGATGGAATATTAGTTGTGACACCTTACTATAACAAAGCAACTCAAAGTGGTTTAGTTAAACACTTTACATATATAGCAGACAGAGTTAATGTACCAATGATTCTATATAATGTTCCATCAAGAACTGGTGTTAATATTCTTCCAGAAACATATGTAGAATTAGCTAAGCATCCAAGAATAGTTGCTGCAAAAGAAGCTAGTGGAGATTTATCTCAAGTAGCTAAAATTAAAGCTTTGTGTGGAGATAATCTTGATATTTATTCTGGAAATGATGATCAAATAGTTCCTATATTATCATTAGGTGGTAAAGGAGTTATTTCCGTATTATCAAATGTTATGCCTAAGGAAGCACACGAAATTTGCAGCCTTTACTTTGAAGGAAAGATAGAAGAAAGTGCAAAAATGCAGACTGATTATTTAGAACTTATAAATAATTTATTTATTGAAGTTAATCCTATACCAGTAAAGACTGCGTTAGGACTTATGGGATACAATGTTGGAAAGTTGAGAATGCCTCTATTTGCCATGGAAGGTAAAAATTTAGAAACATTGAAAGATAGCTTAAAGGAATATGGATTAATTTAGAAAAAGTATTGAAGTTGTGTATATATAACAGAGTAGGAATTAGGTTAATGATTTGTATAAAATATATTCAAACAATAGTCATACTCTTTTATACTTAATGTAAAAAGAACAGAATTGATAATTCATTTTTTGCATTACCTTCAACATAGTATTCTTTCATAATATAATTTTTAATATATAAATCTCCTTTAGGATACTACATGCACTATCCTAAAGGAGATTTTTTGCTTTGTTTAAATAACACTCTGGTAATTGTTTTATTTCACTGTGAGTATTTATATGTATGGATTCAATTTATATTTTATATTAATCATCATACTCGCTATCGTATTTTTCTATTGCTCCAGTTGATGAATTTATGTCATAGTCATATTCCATATTTCCAACTTTAAAACTTATTTCGTAGACTTTAATTCCATTCTTATAGTCATAATCTAAATCTAAATCTCTTATTGAATTTGAAGATACTTCAGCATGATTAAATGCTGTTTGTTTTGCTTTTTCTAGACCAATATCTGTTGATGAAGTACTATTTTGTGGTATATTTATATAATCGTCATCTATTTCATTATCATATTTTATAATTTTTCCTGTTGAAGCATCAATGTCATAATCATATTCAATGTTTCCAGATTTAAATTCAATGTCATAAGACTTAGCTCCAAATATATAATCAACACCAACAGTAACATAATTTACAGCATTTGAATATACTCCAGCATGATTAAATGCTATTTGTTTTGCTTTTTCTTCTCCTATATCTGTTGCTGAGTTAGCATTTGTAGTTATCCATTGACCATTACCATTTACATAGTATCCGTTAATTACAGTATCGTGAGCCATATATCCTTGTGAATTAAAATAATACCATGATCCATTTATATATCTCCATCCTGTAGCCCATGAATTTCCTTCTGAATACCACCATCCATTTTTATCCTTTATCCATGCTGCATCAGCTTCTTTAGGAGATATTGAAGCTAATGACAATGATAGTAAACATAATGCTATTAATTTTGATAAATTTTTCTTTTTCATTTTATTCACCTCTAAACTTAAATTTTTTAATAATATATTGAAATTATTTTTTATATATAAGTTCCAATAAAGTTACTTCATATGAACCATATATCCTTTTGGGTTTAGGGCAGATTTTAATGAAGATTCTTAATTAGAACATATATACTTTATGTTCTGGTATTTACTTAGCATAAAGTAATCATAAACTTAATTTTAATATATATGTTACAAGATCATTCTTTCATAAAATTAGACATAGATTATGCTGTTATAGTGTAGATTTAAATTTTCAACATATATATTATAATTTATAATAATATTTTTATTGTAGTGTACACTTTTTCAGTGCTAAAAATATTAATTTTACCTTTGTAATTAGTAACTATTTGATTGGCGATAGATAGACCTATACCATATGAATTATTATTTACTCTTGATTTGTCCACTTTATAAAATTTATTTAAAACATATTGAATATCATTTTGGGGGATTCCCATTCCATTATCAGTAATAGAAAGTTCTTTCCTACCATTATTTTGGGTTAAGCTTATTTTTATTTTACATATTTCTTTGTCATTATATTTAATTGAATTATCAATAAATATAACTAAAAGTTGTTTCAAGTGTTCATGAGTGATTTTAATGCAGTCTTCTTCTTTTACATCAATATCAAATTGAATGTTTTCATTTAATATTTTATAATGATTAACACAATCTAAAATTATTTGCAATACTTTAATTTCGTTTATTTCATCTAAATTAATTATTTCTCTTTCACATCTTGTAAGGAGCAATAAGTCATTTACAATCTTAATTAACCTATCTGTTTCATCAATGCATATATCAATGGATTTTTCCATTCTTTCTTTATCATTTTTTCCCCATCTTTTAATCATTGAAAGATGACCTTTAAGAGCTGTAAGTGGAGTTCTAAGCTCATGTGATGCATTTGAAATAAAGACTTTTTGTTCTTCAAATGAGCATTCTATTTCATCCATCATAGAATTAAATAATGTTACTATTCTATCAAACTCATCATTTGAATTTGACTTATTCATCCTATGGCTTATACCAAATTCCTTTACTTCTTCTATATCATTAGATAATCTATTGAGCTTTCTTAAAAATTTTTTAGATAAATGAATAGATCCTAAAATACTTAAAATAATACCAAATATAAATATGGCAAAAAATGTTGGGTAGTATGATTCTAGTAAATCTTCACCAATATATTCATCCGATACTATTTGTAAAATATATCTTTCTCCATTTATATATATTGGACCACTTAGTACAGAATAGATATCATCTGATATATATTCTGTTTCAATTTTAACATCTCTTCCAAAATAAAAATCAATATTTTCCCATATATCTTCATCATAATTACTTGCAAAACATTCACTGAAATCTTCTTTATACATACGAATATTTTGTTCATCATATCTAGCTATATTATTTATAGTATATTCATCAATATTAATATTAGAAAGTAGAAAGCATAGAACTTCATATCTATTTTCAATAGAGTCTTTTTGATGCTCTTTACTAAATAGAGTTATTAATGCAACTTGAGCTATTGTATATATTACAATTATTGCTGTTATTATGACTAATGATATAATACTGAATTCAAAAAATATATGTATTTTTCTTTGCATAGAACTATAGTTTCATAATATATCCTATAGATCTGACTGTTTGGATATACTGTTCCTTATTCTTTTCATCTAATTTATTTCTTAAATAGCTGACATACACATCTACAACGTTAGTACCTGCATCATAGTCATATCCCCATACTTCGTTTAATATATCATATCTGCTCATAACTGTATCTTTATTATTTATTAAAAGAATAAGGAGTTCATATTCTTTATTAGTTAGAGTCAAAACTTCACCAGCTCTACAGACTTTCCTTGAATTTAAATCAATAACTATATCTTTAAAAACTACTTTATAACTTTTTTTAGAGTTCTCTCTTCTAAAAACTACTTGGATTCTTGCAAGTAATTCTTCTATTGCAAAAGGTTTGGTAATATAGTCATCAGCTCCAATCTGAAGGCCTGCTACTTTGTCCATAACGTCATCTTTGGCACTAAGCATTATAATGGGGGTATTCTTTTTTCTTTTCAGTCTTCTGCATACTTCAAGTCCACTTATAATTGGAAGCATTAAATCTAAGATTATTAAATCAAATTCATTATTAAGTGCAGATTCTAAACCTGATTTTCCATCTTCACATATAAATACCTCATAGCCTTCATATTCAAGTTCCATTTTTATGAAATCTGATATATTTGCTTCATCTTCAATAATTAATATTTTTTTCAATATAACACCTCACATGATTGAATATTATAATTTGTTAATCAAAATCAATTATTGCACCTGTCTTTGAACTTACACTTACTTCACGAACTATATTGTTTTTATCAATAATATCAAATTTGTATTCTAAAATTCCATCATCAATTTCTTTTTCTCTTCTAAGTATGGCACCATCTATTAATTCTAGTGCAATATTTTCTGCTTGACTTTCAGTGTAATTCAAGTTAGATTTTACAAATATATAATAGCATATTAAAGACATTATAATCATTAAGAATGATATGATTGAGAAGATAATAAATATCTTTTTTATTTTTTGGGGATTGTTTTTTAATATTTTAAGCACTGGATTTATAAATTCACCACCAATCTTTATATTTTTTATTAGTATATCTATATAATAATATAAATAATAAGTTAAATAATTAATTAACATTTAAATAATTATTAAAAAATTTTAATAATTATTTAAATGTATGAGGCATTTTCTTTAGTAAGGTTATAAGTATTATTTAAAAGTACACTTTTCTTTGATAAAGTATAGGGATTGGATATAATATATATATATTAAAATTAGAAAAGAGGTATGACACATGAGTAACTCAAGACAATTATTAGACTTTATAAATAAAAGTAAAACTGCATTTCAAGCTGCTTATGAGGTAAAAGACATATTAGATAGAAATGGTTATACTGAATTAAAAGAAAGTGACAGCTGGGATTTAAAAGAGGGTGGAAAGTATTATGTTATGAAAAATAATTCTGCTCTTATAGGATTTGAAATAGGAAATGGTGAAATTGAAGAAGAAGGATTTAGATTAATAGGTGCTCATACAGATTCACCAGGTTTTAGAATAAAGCCTAATGCTGAAATTAAAGCAGAAGGAACTTATATTAAATTGAATACTGAAGTTTATGGTGGGCCAATACTTAGCACTTGGTTTGACAGACCTTTATCAATTGCTGGTAGAGTAACTTTAAAGAGCGATAATGTATTTAAACCAGAAGTAAGATTAGTAGATATTGAAAAACCAGTTTTAATAATTCCAAGCTTAGCTATTCATATGAATAGAGGAGTTAATGATGGGTATAGTTTCAATGCACAAAAAGATACATTACCATTATTAGGCCTCGAAAATGAAGAATCAGGAAAGGTTTTTGCAGATGCAGCTAAAGCTGATCTTGAAAAGGATGGATATTTATTAAGCCTTTTAGCAGCAACATTAAATGTTGAAGCAAGTGATATATTAGATTTTGACTTATTTTTATATGAATATGAAAAAGGCTCATTAGTAGGATTAAATGAAGAATTAATTTCAGTAGGAAGATTAGATGACTTATGGATGGTATTTGCTGGACTTAAAGCAATTACTGAAAGTAAAACAATTAATGCAACAAAAGTATTAGTTGCATTGGATAATGAGGAAATTGGAAGTTTAACAAAGCAAGGTGCAAATTCTAATATATTAGAAAACATACTTGAAAGAATAGTTTTAGGATTAGGTAAAGGAAGAGAAGAGTTTAGAAGAGCAGTATCAAATTCAATAATGATTTCAGCTGATTTAGCTCATGCAGTTCATCCTAATTACGGAGAAAAGTGCGATCCAACAAATAAACCTGTACTTGGAGGCGGACCAGTTCTTAAAATAGCTGCAAGTGGAAGTTATTCAACAGACAGCTATGCATCAGCAATATTTAAGGCTGTATGTGAAAAAGCAAACGTACCATGCCAGGTATTTGTAAATCGTTCTGATATGAAAGGTGGAACTACAATAGGGCCAATATCAGCAGGAAAACTTAATATACCTGTAATTGATATGGGGGCTCCACTTCTTAGCATGCATTCAATAAGAGAATTAGCATCTGTTAAGGATAATGAGTATACAATTAAGGCATTTACTGAATTCTTATCATAATAAGATAAGTTTTATAAAATTATCTTTAACATTAAAGACTTAACTTATTTAATATTTTTTATGGTAAATAGGCGGATTATATATATCAAACCTTATATAAATAATAAGTAAATATAGTAGAGAAAAATTCGTTGATACTCTGAAATTTAGAATGTAAAATTTATATCAGATAAGTTAGCAATGGCGCTAAGATTCTTAAGGAATTCTTAGTGCCTTTTTTAGTACTAACTTTATAAAGGAATTAAAGAGAAATTTTATAAGTTAATATTTTTATAATAATATTTTGATTTTAGTAGGATTTGTTTAAGTTCTAAGGCAGATGAAAATAAATGACAACTTTGGACTTGTTATTTTTATGAATGTGCCTAAAATACTTTTCTTTATATTTAACTCTTACACTTTATAAAGAAACATGTTCTTATCGAATTTTAGTTAAAATATGACCTAAGATTCATGCACCCCATTAAGCTAAGAATCTTAGGTTTTAATTTTATGAATTATTTTTTGAGAAAATGGCTAAAATAACTCTATTCCATAAGTTAATTTATAGTTGTACTTGGGAAGGGAGTTTTTTTATGTCACAAAAGAAAGATTCACATAATCTAAAAAGGAATATTTTAAATGAGCTTTCACAAAGCTATTCATCTATACATAAGAGTTATAAATATTTTAAGAAGTTATCTAAAAATAAGTATAAGATAATTGAATCTGCTAACTGGGTTCTTGATAATTTATATTTAATTGAAAGAGAATATAAAAACATAAAGCAATCTATTGGAAATGAATATTTTAAAACTCTACCTACATTAACTAGAAAGAATAATGATAGAGAAGTATATAATGTTCCACGTATATTTCATATAGCTCAGAATTATATAAATAGTAGTGCAGAATTTAATATAAAAGAAGTTTCAGATTATATTAACAACATTCAGGAAATAAAATCCGAAGAAATTATGTCTATTAGTTATAATATATCTAATAAAAATTTATTACTTAATATGAGTGAATTATGGGCTTTTCCACTTATGCTCAAGATAAATTTAATTTTAAATTTATCTAAATATATAGAAGAATTAGTTCTTATACAAAAGAGAATTGTTTTAGGGAGAAATATTGCAGAAAAGTTAATTGATAATAAAAATGTAGAAGAACATATTGAGGAAGATAAGTATAAAGACTTTTTGTTAAAGGAATTTTTTATTACTTTAAGAAACAACTCTATAAGTGATAGTGTTGGATATAAATTCCTAAATGATAGATTTAATATAAAAGGTGAGTTTAATGAACAACTATTTAAAAGTGATCTTAAAGAAAAGATTCTTAATCAAAAAATGAGTGAGTATTTTATTAATATAAGAAAAGTTGAAAATATACCATGGGAAGTTTTTTTTGAAAATACATGCGTGATTGAGAAATTTTTAAATATGGATCCATCAAATACTTATAGCAGTATGGATTTTGACTCAAAAGATTATTATAGGCATAAGATTGAAGAAATGTGTGAAGTAATCAATTTTAGTGAATATGATCTTACTAAGGATATTCTAACTAAGTGTATAAATGCACAAATTAACAATGAACCAGAATACAAGCATCATGTTGGTTATTATATAATAGATGAAGGTGTCAAAGAACTTAAGGGATGTTATCATAACTTAAATGAAGTTATATCGCAGGGGGGATACTTAGGTATAAATATTTTTGGAAGTATACTTCTTTCTATTCTTGTGTTATTTATTAGCATGATTTTTGGAACAGTATTTACAAAAGCAAAGTTTATAGTGTCCTTTTTACTTATTTTAATTCCTATGAGCGAAGTTATAACGAGTGGTGTGAACTGGATTGTTTCAAAAAGTGTTTCAATAAAATTTATTCCTAAACTAGATTTTAGTAAGGGAATTTCAGAAAATAATAAAACAGTAGTTGTTATTCCAACAATATTAAATAGTAAAGAACGTGTTAAGTTACTTATGGAAAAATTAGAAGTTATGTATTGTGGGAATAAAGATAAAAATTTATATTTTGCACTTTTAGTAGATTTTAATGACTCTAAGAATGAATATGAAAAAGAAGATATAGAAATAACACAATATGGTGTAGAGTATGCTAAAAAGTTAAATGAGAAATATTGTAAGAAAAATCACGATGATTATAAGTTTTTCTTTTTAAGCAGAAAAAGAGTATATAATGATAAGCAAAAAGTTTATATGGGTAGAGAAAGAAAGCGTGGAAAGTTAATGGAGTTTATATCTCTTATAAGAGGCAGTGATAATAATACATTTGATGTTATAAGCAGCCATATAAAAATTTTAGCTGATGTCAAATTCATGATTACGTTAGATGATGATACGTTTATGCCAAGAGAGACTGCAAGCAAGCTAATAGGTACCATGGCGCATATATTAAATATACCATATGTAAAAGATAAAAAAGTTGTACGTGGTTATGGTATTATGCAGCCTAAAATAGGAATATCTTTAGAAGCAAAAAATAAAACTTATTTTTCTAAGATTTTTGGTGGAGATTATACAGTTGATCAATATTCTACTGCTTATTCTGATACATATCAGGATCTTTTTGGAGAAGGTTCATTCACCGGAAAAGGTATAATAAATATAGATGAATTCTATAACATGGTAAATGGTGCAATAAAAGAAAATAAGATTTTAAGTCATGATCTTCTTGAAGGAGGCCTTGCAAGAAGCGCATTGGTTAGTGATATTGAATTTATAGATGGTTATCCATCAACATATATATCAAGTTGTTCAAGACTTAAGAGATGGGTAAGAGGTGATTGGCAGCTAATAGGATGGTTGTTTTCTAGAAGATTATCATCTTTATATAAATGGAAGATATTTGATAATTTAAGAAGATCGTTAATTGCACCAATAATGCTTATAACAATCATACTTTCATTAACTTATTTGAGAAGTAACAGAGTAGTTTTGCTTAGTTTTTTAATTTTAATTATTCCATTGGTATTTAGAATAACGGATTTTGTTGTTACACCTAAATATAAATTACAAGGTACATTTAAAAGCTTAGAACAAATAGTTTTGATAGTATCATTTATCCCATATCAGGCTTTTTTAATGCTTGATGCTATTTTAATAACATTATATAGAGTTATTTTTTCTAAAAGGAATTTACTTGAATGGAAAAGTTCTGCTCAAGTTGAATGTGAAAGAGAAACCATAAGTGGAAATTCATTTAAGGGGTACCTAAAAGAAATGTGGATAGCTCCTGTAATGGGATCTGTTCTAATATATCTTTCAGTATATATTAGCGTTCCAATAGTTCTATATAGTGTGATTGTTGCAACTCTATGGGTATGCTCACCTTATTTTGCATACAACATAAGTAAAAACATTGAACATAAGCAAGAGGAAATAGGAGAAGATGATAAGAATTATTTAAGAACAATTGCTAGAAGAACATATGCTTATTATGAAGATTTTTCTAATGAAGAAAATAATTATTTAGCTCCAGATAACTATCAGGAGAGTCCGTTTAAAGGAGTAGCATATAGAACATCACCAACTAATATTGGAATGGGACTTATGTCACATGTAATAGCATATGACATGGGCTACATAACATTATTTGATCTTGTAGATAAGATAGATATTACTCTTTATAATATGAGGGATTTAGAAAAAGTCAAAGGACATTATCTAAATTGGTATGATACAAGAAGTAAAAAAACACTGTATCCAAGATATATATCAACTGTTGATAATGGAAACTTTTTAGCTAACTTGTGGGTTGTAAAATCTACTTTGCAGGAAGTGAGAAATAATCAGCTTATAAGAAAGGAAGAAGTCAAAGCAATTCATGATATATATAGGATAATAGAAGAAGAAAATCCCAGTGTTAGTTGCAGATTTAATGATGATATAAATATTAATGAATATACTTCAACATTAAGCGATATATGTGTTAAAATTACAAATTTTAAGGAAGAATTATGTGAAGATGATAAAAATAAATCTGAAATTAATTATTGGATATATAAAATAATTAAAGAAATAAATAAGAAAATAAATAATTATGATTGCATATTTGAAGGGTTAGATAAGCTTTATAGCAAAGATTTTCTTGAAGGTGTCCCAAACATTCATGAGATAATTAAAAGAATTGAAGATCATAAACAAAGTAATAATGGAAGTATTAGCGGAGAACTAAATGCTAAACTACTATATTTAAAAGATTATGAAAGTAAGATAGATAATATAATAAGTGAAATAGATGAAATAACAAATGAAATGGATTTTTCTTTTCTTTATGACGATGAAAGGAAACTATTTTACATTGGATATAATGTTGACGAAGACTCATTTGGAGAAACTTATTATGATCTACTTGCATCAGAAGCAAGAATTGCATCATTTATATCAATAGCTAAAAATGATGTTCCTAAAGAAAACTGGTTTAGCTTAAACAGATCAATAACAAATGCTTTTCATACCCATACTCTTGTTTCATGGACTGGTACAATGTTTGAGTACTTTATGCCTTCATTAATTATGAAAGCTTATCCACAGACATTACTTTATGAAACTTATAAAGGTGTAATTAAAGCACAAAGAGTTTATGCAAAGCAAAAAAAGATTCCATTTGGAATATCAGAATCAGCTTTTTATAAATTTGATATAGAAGATAATTATCAATACAAAGCTTTTGGAGTACCTGGCTTAGGATTAAAACGAGGACTTGAAGAGGAAGTTGTTGTTTCTCCATACTCAACATTTATGATTTTGCCTTTTAATCAAGGTATAGCTATAAAGAATCTTAATAGACTTAAAAAAATAGGTGCTGTTGGCAGATATGGATTTGTAGAATCTGTCGATTTTACAAAAGCAAGGGAAGATAGAATTCTACAAAATTATTCAAAAACATATGAAGAACATCAAAGTGAAAATAATACACAACTTGTACATGAATGTGCACATAGTGTTAATAAACAGTACAAAAATGTGGATAACTCTGTGGACAGTGTGCATAACTCTATGAATAATTATAAAAAAGTGTATAAAACTAATGATGTTCATTGTGTAAATAATGTGGATAACTTAAAAAATCACAAAAATGATAGAAAAAAGATGCTCTATAATTCTAATGATGAGGGTGAGAATAATAATTCATCAAACGACAATTATGTGAATAACTTTGTGGATTGTGTAGAAAAAGGTTGTGGATTATCTGAAAAAGAAGGAGAAAATTGCACAGGTGTAAATGATCAGTGTGAATATATTTATAATGATGGTTTGAGACCATACATTATAAGAACATATATGGTACATCATTTAGGAATGTCCTTTATGGCTTTAGATAATGTTTTATTAGATAATATATTAATTAATAGATTTCATAAGTTACCAGAGGTTAAGGCGACTGAGTTATTGCTTAAAGAAAAAGTATCTCATAGTGTGACATATGAAAGAGGAGAGGATTATTCAATAAAATATAGATATATAGAGAGCGAAGAATTGGGACCAAGAACCTTTAACAGCATAAACTATAAAAATCCACAGGTACTTTTAATGTCCAATGGAGAATATTCATCTATGGTAACTTTCACTGGAAGTGGGTATTCTAAAAAAGAGGATATGATGCTATATAGATATAAAGGCGATTCAACTGCCGATGATAGTGGTATGTTCTTTTACGTAAAAAATCTAAATTCTAATGATTTTTGGAGTGCTTCATATGAGCCTTGCAAGAGTTTTGGAGAAAACTATAAAGTAACCCTTGAACTTGATAAAGCTAAGTTTGAAAGAAAAGATGGTAATATTGCAACAAAGATGGAAAGCGTTATTTCGTATGAAGATAATTATGAAGTAAGAAAAATCACAATAAATAACTTGAGTGATAAAGGCAGAAGCATTGAAGTAACAAGTTATGGTGAAATTACTTTAACAACATTTAGTGCTGATATAGTTCATCCAGCCTTTTCAAACTTATTTGTTCAAACAGAATATGATGAAGAAGAAAATTTATTGATAGGAAGCAGAAGAAGCAGAGTTAAGGGTGGAAAAGTTCCTTATATATTCCACAAGGTAGTAGTTAATGGAGCATCAGAGGGAGATATAACATATGAAACTTCAAGAATAAATTTTATAGGAAGAAATAGAGAGCTTAAACATCCAAGAGCAATGGATAATGACAGAACTTTAGAAAATACAGTAGGTACAGTTCTAGATCCTATAATGAGTTTAAGAGTCAGAGTAAGACTTGAAGGTAAAGAAAAGAAAGCAATATATTTTGTAACAGGAACTACAGATTCAAGAGATGAAGCTATAAACATTTCAAAGGAAAAGTGTAACGTTACAGCTTTAGAAGAATTGTTTAATAAATATTCCATTGCAATTCAATTAGAATTAATGAATTTAAGAATAAAAAGTGCTCAAGCAAATCTATATCAGACATTAGCTTCAAATATTTTATTTTTAAGTAATAATAGAAAAGATAGAGAAGAAAGTATAAAAAATATTTCGAAGCATCAAAAGGATTTATGGGCATATGGAATTTCAGGAGATTTGCCAATTATATTCACAACAATAAGAGATGAAAAGAATGTGCATATTTTAAGCTCAGTGATAACCTTTCATCATTATCTAAAGATAAAAGGTATAAAGAGTGACCTTGTCATATACAATGAAGAAGTTGCATCTTATGATGAGCCACTGCAAAAAAGTATAATGCAAGAGATATCTTTAAATAATGAAAATAATAGTATTAATGTGGCTGGAGGAATATTTATTCATAATAAAGCTACTATGATAAATGATGTAAAAGAATTATTAATGGGAATATGTAGAATTTATATAGACTGTGAAAAAGGATCATTAATAAATCAATT
The DNA here is from genome assembly GCF_001458595.1 of Clostridium neonatale. GTDB lineage: Bacteria > Bacillota > Clostridia > Clostridiales > Clostridiaceae > Clostridium > Clostridium neonatale. The sequence goes on along the minus strand of NZ_LN890328.1, from coordinate 3,009,721 downwards.
TAATAGTGAGGAATTAATAGATAATAGTACTTCTTTAACTAATAAACTAGAGCGAAATAATGCCATAGAAGATGATTCGAAAATAAAAGATAATTTGAAAATAGAAAATAGCTCAGAAGAAGAAAATGTTCTACTAAATAATGAGAGTGAAATTGAATTTGTCGAAGATGAGGAATTTGATTTAGAAGATATAGATGAGGAAACATTATTTATAGATGAGATGAAAGCAATAGATTCTGAGTTACAAGAAAATCATAAGAATTATGATATTGAAGAAAAAAATATTTTAGATAATGGTGTAAATAATAATTTAAATAAAGTTAGTGATTCCAATAAAATAAATTATGAAGAATATGATCATGATGAAGAAGTTATCCATACAGACGATGTTATTGCAGGAATGAATAATACTGGTAGTATAAAACAAAGTATTAAAGCTAACAATGCAAAATCAGATTTGAAAAAACATGATAACATAGAGTCAGTATTACATGAAAATGAGCTTCTTAGTATAGATAGATTATTTAATAAGGATAATTTAGATTTTTATAATGGCTATGGTGGATTTGATAAAAAGGATGGAACATATTTAATTAAGTTATCTAAATTTAAAAATACTCCAGCACCATGGATTAATGTTATTTCAAATAAAGATTTTGGATTTCATATTTCGGAAAGTGGAGCATCATATACTTGGTGTGGAAATTCAAGAGAGAATAAAATAACACCATGGAGTAATGATTATATACGAGATCCATTAGGTGAAGCGTTGTATATTAGGGAAAATAAAAGTGGAAAATATTTTTCTATAACACCTAAACCAGTTCGTGATGAAGGAGATTATTTTATAAGACATGGTTTTGGTTTTTCTGAATTTACGCATAAAGCTTATGATATAAATGGTAAACTTGAAATATTTGCACCAGAAAATGAAAAAGTGAAGATTCAGATTGTTACATTAGAAAATTTAGGTGATGAAGATAAAGAAATATCAGTTTTCTATTATGCTAAATTAGTTCTTGGAGTATATGCTTATGACAGCGAAAGATATATATCAACATATATAGAAGATGATTTCATAGGTGGAGTAAATCCATATAGTGAATACTTTGGAAGACTGAATGCTTATTTAAGTATGATTGGTACTGAAGAAACTTCATTTACTGGAGATAGAAGAGAGTTCTTAGGTGTGGGTGGAGAATTGGCATCACCACAAGGTTTAAGTAAGAGTGCTCTAAGTAATAGATGTGGGAGCATATATGACCCTTGCTTAGTCGTGGAAGGTAAGATAACTCTTAAGAAGGGTGATAAAAAAGAAATAGTTATACTTTTAGGCGAAGATGAAAAAGAAAATGTAGAAATCATAATTAATAAGTATAAAAATATAAAAAATTCTAGAATTGAATTAAATAATGTAAAGACCTATTGGAGAAATTTCCTAGGAAATATACAAGTAAAGACACCAGATGACTCAATGAACTATCTTTTAAATGGATGGCTCTTATATCAGACATTCAGCTGCAGATATTTAAGCAGAACGGCATTTTATCAAAGTGGAGGTGCATATGGATTTAGGGATCAGCTACAAGATTCTATAGCACTTGGAGTTGTAGCTCCTGAAATAACAAAGAATCAAATCTTAATAAGTGCATCAAGACAGTATTTGGAGGGAGATGTCCAGCACTGGTGGCATCCTGTTGTAAACTCCGGAATAAGAACGCGTTTTAGCGATGATTTATTATGGTTACCTTATGTTACAGCAGAATACATAAATAATACTGGTGATTATAAAATATTAGAAGAAAAAGCACCTTATCTTGAAGATGAACCTTTAAGAGAAGGCGAAGATGAAAGATACACAATAGTTAATAATTCATCAAAAGAAGGAAGTATTTATGAACATTGTTTGAAGGCAATAAACAAAGCATTAAAATTTGGTGAACATAACATTCCTCTTATGGGAAGCGGTGACTGGAACGATGGAATGAGCACAGTTGGAAATAAGGGAAAAGGAGAAAGTGTATGGCTTGGATGGTTCTTGTATTCAATTTTAGATAAATTCTCAATTATAGCTAAAGAAAAAGAGGATATTAAAAACAGTGAATATTTTATTAAGCAAAAAGAATTTATTAGAGAAAATTTAGAAAAGAATGCCTGGGATGGCGGCTGGTATAGAAGGGCATACTTTGATGATGGTACTCCGCTTGGATCAAGAGAAAATCCAGAATGTCAAATTGACTCACTTGCACAAAGCTGGTCTGTTATTTCTGATGCTACAAGAGTAAAGGATAATGGGAAATATGAAGAAACAAAGAAACGAGGAGTAGAGTTTTACAGTAAACGTGCAATAGAAGCTATGGATGCTGTTACTAATAACCTTGTTAAAAAAGATAAATCAATGATTCTTCTTCTTGCACCACCGTTTAATAATTCATATTTAGAACCAGGATATATAAAAGGATATGTACCTGGAGTTAGAGAAAATGGAGGACAGTATACACATGCTGCAGTTTGGGTAATATTAGCCTTAACTAGATTAAATTTAGGAGATAAAGCTGTTAAGTACTATAATATGATAAATCCAATAAATCATGCAAAAACAGAACTTGAATGTATGACTTATAAACTCGAGCCTTATGTAATGGCAGCAGATGTGTATATAAGAGAGCCGCACGGAGGAAGAGGCGGCTGGAGCTGGTATACTGGAGCAGCAGGTTGGATGTATAAGGTAGGAATAGAAGATATCTTAGGACTCAAGAAACATCATGAAAAAGGATATATAATTGATCCATGTGTACCAAGCGATTGGAATGAGTATGAATTAAAAATAAAAAATGAAAATGAAGATTATAGTATAAAAGTAATAAGAAGTGATAAAAATATGATTATCATAAATGGCGAAGTAAAAGAAGAGATGATAATTCCTAGAAACTTAGGTAAACTTAAAATAGAAGTACATTTTAAATAAGGGACGTAGAATCAGAGTTTAGAGGATAACACCCGAAATTCAATATATGATATGCTCGTATTGTAGGAAAATTTGAGTTAAAAATTCTACAGACAGAGGCTGTGACCAAAAATGTTTGCTCCAACAACAAGTGTTTGACAAACAATTTTGGAACAGCCTCTGTCTAAGAATTTAATAACTCAAATTTTCAATACAATACTACACATAAGCAGAGAACCCAAATCTTTGATTTGGTGTGAATCGCTTACCCAACGAACGAATGTGAGTCGGGTATTCATATATTGAATTTCTTTGTTTTCCTATAAAATCATAGACATCTAACTTTTTTAGTTATAATTTATGTTTTAGGAATATTCTATGCCTAAAAATATAGTTTTCAATCACTTATAATAATTTATGGAACTACTTATCTCCCTGTATCCCCCAATAAATAAGAAAAGATCTGTATTGCAGCATAGCTGTTCCTTTTATAAGTGCACATTTTTAAGAATATATATCCTTATATTTATAAATTTATACCTTTTAAAAAATGATAAAATATTAACTTTATTAATTTAAAAATGTATCTATTCACGACAATAATAGTATTAGATACTATGAGTTTAGATGAAACAAAGAAATAAAGCTCTCATATTGGGCGGAGAGTTGCCTTCAAAAATGAAGCTTTAGAATTTTTACATTAATGATTGTTCCAAAATTGTTTGTCCGATGCATATAATGCTTGGTAAGATATTATCCTTGCAGTATAGTCATCTTCATATACTTATAAAGATTTTTCCTTTTTGTATCGGAGCAAACGGTTTTGGGCACAATCATTGATGTTTAAATTTTTAGCTTCATTTTTGTAGCAAGCGAGCCCAATTTCGGTTATTTCACTATAAACTTAATGCCTCCCTTATTTAATTTAAGAATAATTTAAGCATAAATATTTGAAAGCAATTATCAATTATTGTATAATGAAGGATGTGATTAAATAAGGAGGATACTAAATAGATGATCAACTTAAAAAAGACGTCAAGCTTAATTGCGATGGCTTTACTTGTAAGCTTTTCCACAGTATCTACAGAGGCAAAGGCTATTGATAAAGAAAAAAGTGTACAAGTAGCATCATCACAGGGGAAAGAAGATAATACGATATCTTCAGAAAGTGGACAATCAAATAAAAAAGAAACTACTGAAAAAGTGGTATCAAAAGATAAAGAAAATGTTAAAGAAGAGAATAACGAAGAAGAAAGTTTAAATAATGAAAAAAGTACAGATGAAGATAAAAATGAAGATAAAGATAAGGATGGGGAAGAAGTACCATCATATCAATGGTTAAAGGTTCATGATAAGCTATTTTATTATGTAAATGGTAAGCAATACAATGAGCCAGGATGGTTTAACGAACATGATATTAATCCAGAAGCTGATGAAAATAAGATGTATTACATAGAAGATGATGGAACTGTAGCTGTAGGGTGGAAAGAATTTTCAGATAAATGGTATTACTTTGATGAGAATGGTGTTATGCAGACAGGATGGCAGCAAATAAAATATTCTTGGTATTATTTTGATAAGTATGGAGAAATGAAACAAGGATGGATAGAAGATAACGGTGACAAATATTATCTATATGAGTCAGGAAACATGGCTGTAGGCAAGAAATACATAGATGGAAATTGGTATCGCTTTGGTCAAGGTGGAAAACTTTTAGTTGGAAGATACTATGATAATGGAAAAATATACTATTCTAACAAAGATGGAGTTATGGTATCAGACAAGTGGATCTCAATAAATGGAAATGATTATTATGTTAAAACAGACAGCTCTCTTGCTGTTGGTAAAGTAATAATAGATAATAAGTTAGAAATTTTTGATGAATCAGGAAAACATATAGACACTAAAGATCTTGATGACGATTATTTGTTTGTAAAACAATTAGATGTTGGGGATGCTGACTGTGCATTTATAAAGCTTCCAAATGGTGAAACTGTATTAATTGATACAGGTACTCCTGAATCTTCTGAAAAATTAGTTAACTTTTTAAAAGAGCAAAATCTTAAAAAATCAAAGGATAAATATGTAATAGATCATGTAATAATAACACATGGACATTCAGACCATATTGGAGGATTACGAGCTGTTTTAGAAAACTTTAAAGTAAAGAATGTGTATATGCCTAAAATAGCAAAAATGCAAAACTGGGCAGCGGGCGTAAAAGAAACAGATGAAAATAAAGAACAATTAGAAATGTTAAGATACGATTATAATGTTTATAAAGATGCAATAAATGCCATGGATGAATATGGAATTGACTTTACTGATCCAGTAAAAGGTGAGTACATAGATAAAGAAAATATACTTCAATTTGTACAATCTGACTCATATTTTGGACCTGCTGGGCCAGATAAGCTTACAGCAGATTATTGGGGAATAAATAATAACTCTGCAATAGTTTATTTAAATTATGGAGATTTCCAAATGCTTTTTACAGCTGATATGGAATGGACAGCTGAAGCAAACTTTATAAATAATGACTTATTAGATGGAAGACAAGTTGATGTATTAAAAGTTGGACATCATGGAAATGATACTTCATCAACGGGAAATTTTGTAGCATATGTTAAAGCACCAATTGGAATAATAAGCAGAGCAAAAGAGAGTGTTACTGAAAACAGAGCTTATAAAGATTTGATAAATGGTGGAGTAAGCTTATATGAAACAAGTGCTAATGATGGAGTTTCAATATATGCAACTGAAGAAAATTGGACTTTTGGAAAATAAATATAGGATGTAGAATCAAAGTTTAGTGGATAACAACCGAAATTCAATATATGATAGGCTCGATTGTAAGAAAATTTGAAGCAAAAATTCTAAAGATAGAGGATGTGCCCAAAAATGTTTGCTCCAAAAAGCAAGTTTTTGGACAAACAATTTTGGAACATCCTCTATCTAAGAATTTAATACTTCAAATTTTTAATACAATACTACGCCTATTCATATATTGAATTTCTTTGTTTTTTCTAAAATCATAGATATTTAATTTTTCTTGCTATAATTTATGTTTATGGAATATTCTATATCTAAAATGTAATTCCATAAATTGTATTAATTTATGGAACTACTTAGAAAAGCCTCGTATATTCCAATAAATAAGAAAAGATCTGAATTGCAGTATATCTACTCTTTGGCATATAATGCTTGGCGAGGCATGAGCCTAGCAGTATAGTCCATCTTCATCTACTGATGAAGATGTTTCTTTAAAATGCCTATGAGTAGATATTTCCTTAAACAGAGAAAATATATGAATAATTATATATTTATCTCCATAAAACCCTCATAAAATAAGCAAATTTTTAAGAATCTATATTCATATATTTATAAAATTATACCTTTTAAAAAATGATAAAATATTAACTTCTTAAATCTTTAAACATGCATAAATAAATATTCCGTAATTTAAAAATTCATTTATTTACAAAAATAATAATGCGGTGCTAATAATTTAGCTTTATTTCACTATAAACTCTGTACGTCCCTTATTTATGCTATGTAATATATACTCAATTACTTTATGTTTAATGGGTTTTAAGAAAAATGTACATGGGTTATAATATATAATGAATAGTATAAAAATATGGAGGGTCTTAAGATGGATGAATTAAAAGATATAAGATGGAAGCAGAGATTCGAAAATTTTAATAAAGTATATACTCTTTTGGAGAAATATTCTAAGGGGGAAAATCTATCAGAACTAGAGCAAGCGGGAATAATACAATTTTTTGAAATGACATTTGAACTTGCATGGAAAGTGTTAAAAGATTATTTAGAGAAAGATGGATTTATAGTAAAAAGTCCGAGAGAAGCAATAAAACAGGCATTTCAAAATGATTTAATAAATGATGGCCATATATGGATAGAAGCATTAGCTAATAGGAATTTAACTACTCATACTTATGATTCAGAGCTAGCAAATAAAATAGTTCAGGAAATAGTTAATAGATATTTTCCAGAAATAAAAATAATGCATGATAAATTAGAAAAGGAATTATAGAATAATGTGCGGTTTAACTAATAAAGATTTGTGTTATATTCTAGATGGAATAAAAAAGCATACTGAAATAGATAAAGCTATAATTTTTGGAAGCAGAGCTCTTGGGAATTATAAGAAAGGATCGGATATAGATTTGACTATATCTGGAGTAGAAATAACTAAGGATATTTTAAATGATTTATATGATTATTTAAATGAAGTATGTCCATTGCCATATTTTTTTGATCTATTGCATTATGAAAGTATAACAAATGATAATTTAAAGAAACATATTGATGAATATGGAAAATTAATATATAAAAAATAATGAGCTATTGAAAAATGCACTGGCTGGAGTAATTTTAAATTATAAAAAATGCCTCCCTAAGAGGGAGGCCTATGAGTGCTGTAAACAGTCACTCTATTTGAGAAATTAGAAAAAATGAAAAAAATCTAATTTCAATACATATGGTATTATGGGGTACATTAATATTGTTACCATATATAACTAATAATATTCATATTATTAAATTAATTCCTATTTTTCTTTCAGTATTTTCATGAAATTGTTTGATTGTATTTTATAAAATTAATTTAATATGTATTTTTTCTTTTAGCAGAGTTTTTTTCATTAATAAAAGACTCTTCAGTATCTAACATACTTTCTGTATAATCAAACTCCTGATTAGCAATGTTATTGACAACAATCGAATCTACAGCAGGATTGGGCATGTTAATAGGAAAGTCAACTCCAGTTGCACTTTCAACTTCACTTTCTGTTGGATGATAGTTAGTTCTTTGCTTTGGTAAATAACTAGAATCTTTTTTATTCATAATATTCTCATTAGATATTAATAAAATATCTAATTTAGCCTCCTTAATATTTTAGATTAACATCTAAAATAATCATACTAATAATTATTTTAGATGCTTAAGATAAAATTCTTATATTCTTAGTATTTCAGTTATAATAAAAAAAATGTATTATTTATGTGGTAAAATATACCTCAAAAATTGTCACAAAAGTTATACCAATATGACCAAATTTTATTGTATAATATAATAAATCTAAAAAAATTAGGTTATAACTAATGAAAAATATACAATTGGAGGTAGAATTATGCAAAAAAATGCAAAGCGTATAATTTCAGCAACCCTTGCAATTAATGCATTATCAGCAATAATTCCTGCAAGTAGCTCAAATTTAATGATGACAGAAGTACAAGCAGCATCAGAATATGGAATAACTAATCTAAAGTTATGCAAAACGTCAGGCTCAAAGACTATAACTTTATATGAAGATTCTGATTATGATGATTCAGTAAAATTTAAAAAGAGCAAAGCAAAATATTATGCAAAGACAGATTCAAGTTCAGTTAATGTAAGAGTAACTGAAGAAGATGGATATGAAACAAAAATATTTAAAACTTCAAGTTCAAGTGCAGATGCATTTGATCCAGAAGAAAAAATAAGCATTAAATCTGGGACAACTACTTTATATGTAAGAACTTATAAAGATGGTGAATTTGATGAAGATAATGTTAAAGATAATGTAGTAAAAGAGTACAAGGTATATGTTAAAAAGGTTTCATCGTTAGATGAGGAAGTTGATGATGACGATTATGATGATATATATTTAGATGATTTAACATTGACATATAAGGATGATGATATAGATTTTGATTTTGAAGAAGATAAATCTACATATAACATAGAAGTAAAAAATAGCGTAACATATGTTAAGGTATGTGCAGAACCAGAAGATGAAGATTATTCAGTTAGAATTAACGGATCAACAGTTGATGAGGATGATGACTGGGAAAAGAAAGTAAATCTTGAAGAAGGAAAGAATACAATAACTGTTAAAATAAAATATGATGGTGATGAAAGAGTATATACTTTAAATATTACAAGAAAAGCAAGCTCATCATCAAGCAATACAGATAATGATAATTCAAACAATACAACTGATTCTAATAATGGAACAAGCACTGTAAAAGTAAATCAATGGGTAACAGTAAATGGGAAATGGCAATATAATGATGCATCAGGTAATCCAATAAAGAATACATGGTTTTATGATAGAGGATATGGACAAACTTACTATTTAGATGCTCAAGGCAACATGGTTACTGGATGGCTGTATAAAGATAGTAAATGGTATTATCTTGATAATAGTGGAGCTAAAAGAACTGGATGGCAATTAGTTGGAGGCGAATGGTACTATTTAGATTCAACAGGAGTTATGAAAACAGGCTGGTTAAAAGATTTAGATGGTAAATGGTACTACCTAAAAGAAAGTGGAAAGATGGCACGTAATGAGACTATTAATGGATATAAGCTTGGTTCGAATGGGGCATGGATTAAATAGGAACGCATTTTCTAAACAGAAATGTGGGCTATATTGCTAGACTCATACTTCGTTAAGTGACTCTATGCCTGGCTAAAAATACTACTATTAATGGCTATAAATTAGGCTCTAATGGGGATTAGATAAGATATAAAATAACGCATATAATTAAGTATTATTTAACAGATAAGATTCTAAACTAGATAGAAGTTTAGAATCTTATCTGTTTTTTAATACTATCAACTGGTATGTATAATCTTTACTAAAATAATATTCAGATTAATTTTATATGGATCATTATATTACTAATAATATTTATTTACTATTAATGTAAATACTAATATCATTAATTTATACATTAATGAATTAGAATATTTATCTATGCCTTTATAAATTGGTAGATACAACATTAAAAATATAAATATAGCTATACATATAAATATAAATATTTAAAGTTAAAGTATTATAAATTTAAAGAGTTAATTATAAAATTAAAATAGTTATAAAAACATAATTAAATTTTATGATATATACAAAATATTTATTTATATGGTAAAGTATGAGATATAATATATAGTATATAAAATAATTTATTTTATAATTAATGGCAAATTAATACTAAATTAAGAAAATGTTAATAATTTTATTACATTTAAAAGATACAATAGAATTAATATAAAATTGGAGGAATTTTTATGAATAAGAATATAAAGAGGATAATAGCTTTAGTTATATCGCTAATTTCAGTTTGTAGTATAGGAAATGTTACAGGAGTAAAATTATTTGAAAAGGCAAATGCAATATCAAGTGTTGTTCATGTAGGAGAATTAAAAGATTTGTCAGTTAAAACTATAGAAGGTGAAGAACTAGATCTTTTAAGCAGTTTTGATGAAGATGATGTTGTAGAATATGATAGCCAAGATAAAGAATATAAAATTATTTTACCAAAAGACAGTGATGGAATAAGAGTAAGTGCTGCAGTAAAAAGTGATGAAGATAAAGATGATGATAATGGTGGAAAATATGTAGTAAAAGTTTTTACATCTGATAAGGGTGATGCTAAAGCATATGATGCAGGTGATGATTTAAGTATTGAAGATGATAGTACGACTATATATGTAAGAACATATAAATCAAAGAGTAAGTTTAATGATGTATATAATGATGAGAGAGTAACACAATGTGCTGAGTCTTATAAAATAACTGTTAAAAGAGAAGGAAGCATAAGCAAAGATGAAACAGAAGGCATAACAAATAGTAGTACAAGTATTGTATTACCTAAAATTAATGTAACAGATATAGCTAAGACTACTGAATTTAAAAATCAATGGGTACAAAAAGGTGATTATTGGTTACGCTATGATGAAGAAGGACAAGCGCTTAGAAACACATGGTTTAAGGATTCTAATGGAAAATGGTATTACATGCAGACTAATGGATATATGACAACTGGATGGAGATTTATAGATGGAGATTGGTATTACTTCAATCAAAGTGGTGCAATGACTACAGGATGGGTTAAAACTGAAGATGGTACTTGGTATTATTTAAAGGAAAATGGAAAGATGGCGCGTAATGAGACTATCGATGGATATGAATTAAATAGCAAAGGCGAGTATATTAAATAATTATAAATAATTTAATAGAAATTATTTGAAACATATAGATTAATTATATGAATACATTATATTTTTAAATATGATTTATAAGATTCTACTATCATATAGAAAATTTATGATTAAAACATAAAGAAGGGAAAAGTGCCATGAATAGGAATGCAATTAAAATAATAGCGTTAACACTTACAATAAGTGCAACATCATCAGTGTTGCCATCAACATTAAGTATAAGTACATCAGAGGTTATGGCATCAAGTCTTTTTACAGGGGTTGAGTCATTATATGTTTGCAAGGGAGAAAGTTCATCTTCATTAACTTTATATAAAGATTCTGAATTTAAATCTTCTACAAATATAAAAAGTAGTATAACTAAATATTATGCTCAACTTCCTGAAAATACGAGCAAGTTTAATATAGAGGTAGAAGAAGATGACGGATATACTGTTGAGATAACAGCAGATGGAAAAAGATATAATTCAAAAGATGGAATACCTATATCAAAGGGATCTTCAATAAATGCAAAAATAAAAGTATATGATGATGAAGATGATTCTTTAGTTAACACAATAACAATAAATGTTACAAGAGCTGGAGAAGGATCATCAGACAGTGATGACGATGATGAAGATAACTATGATGCTATATATTTAGATAAATTAAAGATAAAGAGTAATGACAAAGATATAGATTTTGATTTTGATAGTCACAAAGAAAAGTTTTCTGTAAATGTAGGTAATACAGTTGATAAAGTAACAATTGTTGCTGAGCCAGTGAATGATGAGGATAAAGTAAAAATCAATGGAATAAGAGTTAACGAAGAAGATGATGATTATGAAAAAGATGTTAATTTAGGTATAGGAAATAATACTATAAAAATTACAGTAGAAAACAAAGATGATGAAAAGAGACAATATATAATAAATATAAAAAGAGAAGGAAGTACAGCAACTTCAAATATCACATCGACAAATATTAACTCTACAAATAATTCAGCATCAAAAACAGTAGATGGTAAAACAATGGCTACTGGAATAGATATTGCAAATTCTTCATTTTATGATAATGTAACAAATAACTCATCATATGTTGGATATGTTAGTAAAACTGCAGATGCAAAAAATAAATGGGTTAAGAATGGTGTTAATTGGCAGTACTTTGACAATAGTGGTAATCCTTTAAGAAATAAATGGTTTAAGGATTCTGATGGCAAGTGGTATTACTTCCAAACTAATGCTTATATGACAACAGGATGGAGATTCATTGATGGAAGCTGGTATTATTTTGATAAGACAGGATATATGTTATCAAATAAATGGGTAAAAGACACTGATGGAAAGTGGTATTACTTTACAGGCACTGGTGAAATGGCACGTAATGAAACTGTCAATGGATATAGAATTGGTTCGAAAGGGTATTGGATTGAGTAGAAACGCATTTCCTAAAGAGAAATGCGGGCTATATCGCTAAACTCATACTTCGTTAAGCGGCTATATGCCTGGCAAAAAGCACTACAATTGATGGATATATACTTAATGCAAAAGGACAAATGATAGAATAATAATTTGAAATAAGAAAAGATTTAATGCTTTAATTTTTAAAGGTTTCTTGGTTAACAATAATAGATTTAAACTAAGAAGCCTTTAATCTACATATATATTAAGGAGGTATTCGCTATGAAAAAATCATTTAAAATATTATTAGCAGCTTTAACTATAACTCAAACAGTATCATTCTGCGCTAATGCTGTTACATATAAATATTACAACTTATCTCAAATTGATGATGAGGTATATAATAGTGCTTTAAATAGGGAGACAACGTATTCATTTATCTATTCTGGAGATAAAGATGATATAAAAGAATCTTTAATTAAAGAAATACAAAATGCATACTCAAAGGATGATTATTTAAACAAATCATGGAGTAGAATAAGATACAGTGCATCAAGCGATTATGGAAAGAATATAAAGGTTACAGTTAATACTGATTTTATGACAACAAAAGAAGAAGAAGATTATATTGATGCAGAGCTGCAAGCAATTACTAATTCTATAATTACAAATAATATGAGTGATTATGAGAAAGTTAAGGCTATCAATGATTATTTAGTAAATAGATATGAATATGATTATGATCTTTTAGACAGAGTTACAAAAGTAAATTCAGGCGCAGTAACAGATGAAAATTATATTGAGGAAGTGTACAATAGAATAAATGTATATTCAGCATTAAAAACATCAAAGACAGTATGTCAAGGCTACTCTATGACTGCCTATAAAATGATGAAATATGCTGGACTAGAATGTAGAATAATTGAAGGAACATTAAAGGGTGGAGAACATGTTTGGAATAAAGTAAAAGTTAATGGGATTTGGTATTATCTAGATATAACCAATAATGATACTACTAAAAGTAATAAATATTTTCTAGTTTCTGAAGATTATTTACAATCACAAGGCTATATTTGGCAAGAAAAATTATAAAAAAGTACTAAAAGCATTTAAAAATATTGTATAATATGGTAGAAGGAATTTTTTAAGGATAATTTAAGAAAATCCAGATTTACAGTAATATTGTACAATGATAGAATTATAATTAAGATATGAAAAGGGAGGAAAGAAATAATGAATAGAAAGAATATCACTAAAATAGTTGCTGTTGCGTTAACAGTAAGCGCTTTTTCTGCAATAGCACCAACAACACTACCATTTAATCTTGGTACAAAAGCAGCATATGCTTCTTCTGATAATGAAGGTATCAAAGATATTAAATCTAGTAAGGGAACAATGTATAAAAAATCAGACTATTCTTCAAAGACAAGCTACAAGGATAGTATAGATAAATATTATATAAAGTTATCAGAAAGTACAAGCAAATTTAAAATAACTGCAACAGCAAAAAGTGACTATACAGTAGAAGTCGTTGATAAAGATGATGATGATGAAGATATCAATAAAGAGGATATTTCTATCAAAAAAGGAAAAACAAAAACTCTTTATGTAATAAGTAAAGATAAAGATGGAAAAGAACAATCTAAAGTTACTATAAAAGTAAAAAGAGCAGATAGTGATGATGATAATGATGATAATGACGATTATGATGATATTTATTTAGATGATTTATCTTTAGAATATGATGGTGATGATATAGATTTTGATTTTGATGAAGATAAGTCAAGCTTTGATATAAAAGTTAAAAACAAAGTAAGTTATGTTAAAGTAACTGCAGAGCCAGAAGATGATGATTATACAGTAAAAATAGATGGTACTACAGTAGATGATGATGATGATTGGCAAAGTAAGAAGATTTCATTAAAAGAAGGAAAAAATGAAATTGTTGTTAAAATAAAAAATGATGATGGAGATAAGAGGGACTATACATTAAATATTACTAGAGAATCAAGTTCTTCATCAAATTCAACAAGTAATAATTCAACAAACAATAATTCTTCAAATAATGGTACAACAAATAATAATGTAAAGACTGGATGGGTTCAATCAGGTGGAAAGTGGTATTATAATGATGCTAATGGTTCGCCTACAAAGAATACTTGGTTCTATGATAGAACTTATGGACAAACATATTATTTACAAGCAGATGGTTCTATGGCAACAGGATGGTTATTCAATAACTCTAAATGGTACTACTTAGGTACAAATGGAGCTAAAACTACAGGATGGCAAAATGTTGGCGGAACTTGGTACTATTTAGATAGTACTGGTGCTATGCAAACAGGATGGTTTAAAGATAAAGATGGAAAATTCTATTATCTAAATGCATCAGGAGCTATGCTTAAAAATACAACTGTTCAAGGATATAAATTAGGGCCTAGTGGAGCATGGATAAGATAAAATAATATTAATAAAGCTGTTTCAATAAAGAGAATATCTTAATCTGAAGCAGCTTTATTTTAAAGTATAATATATGTATATATTATTACATATAATGTTATGATATATTTGTAATTTAGGAGGGGGAAAATATGAATAAAGGATTAAAGAAAATATTGGGACTAGCTATAGCTATTAATATAATTTCAGGAGTTGTTCCTACAACATTATCTATAGGTGCACAAGAAGTGCAAGCTGCAACTAGAAGTGGATATTTAGAGGGGATTGAAGTAGAAACAAATAAAGATAAAAATGTAACATTATACACTAAGAGTAATTGTAAGAGTGATTATAAATTAAGTAAGTTAGATGATGACGATAAAATTCCTACAAGTCTTTATGGAGAAGTATCCGATAGTGTAAAAAAACTTAAAATAACAAAAGTTGATTTAACAGATGACAGTAAATATTCTTATAAGATATATAAGGGTAGCGATGAGATAGATTTAGATGAAGAAGTAAAAGCCTCAAGCAATACTACATTAAAAGTAAAGGTTTTTGAAGGCGATACTCTTAAAGAGACTTACAGCATAAAAATTGAAAAAGACGATGATGATGACGATGACGACATGGATGATGATATCTATCTAGATGACATTACATTAACTTATAACTATGATACTGTAAAACTTGGATTCAAACAAAAAACAACTGAATATAATATAGAAGTTGAGAATAAAGTAAACTTCCTTAGAATAGCCGCAGAGCCTGAAGATGATGATGACAGGGTTAAGGTTAATGGGGTTAGAGTTAAGGATGAAGATGATTGGGAAACTAAGGTATCTTTAAATGAAGGAAAGAATAAGATAGAGATAGAAGTAAGAGATGAAGATCAAGAAAATGAAAGAACATATGTTATAAATGTTACTAGACTTTCAACAAATGGAACTTCATCAAATAATACTACATCAAGCACAACAGGTACATCTAGTAACACTAACTCAGCTAAGAACACTGGATGGAAGTATACAAATGGAAAATGGCAGTATTATGATGCAAATGGAAATCTATATAAGAATAGCTGGTATACAGATGCAAGAGGAAAGAGTTATTATTTAGGTACTGATGGGAATATGGTTACAGGATGGGCTAATGTAGGTGGAAATCAATATTATTTTGATTTAGTTAGTGGCGAAAGAAAAACTGGGTGGATATGTTTAGGAAAAACATGGTATCAATTGGACAGCAGAGGTGCATTGGTTAAGTAGTGACAATGATCAATAAAATGTTATAAAAAAGTTTAATATTTCGAAGCTATTGATTTAGTGTATATTCTATAAAAGTTTATAGAATATACACTAATATATTTGAATCGCTGTTAAACGTATACAGAATATTGTATAATTATATAATAGAGGTGATGAAAATGAAAAAATATATAAAAAGAATAACTGTATTTATAACAGTAGTAATGTCATTTGGAGTAATGACTAATATTAATCTACTGGATTTTAACAATGCTGTATATGCTGTATCATCTGATGTTATATCTCAATTAAGATTAAAGTCAGGGGAATCAGGAGTTGGGCTGTATTCAAGTCGTAATTATAAACGTGAAAATAAAATATATCAATATGATAAGCTTCCAGAATTTATATATTGTCATTTATCAAGTAATCAAAAAACTATAAAAATTGATACTATAGAGACTGGAGCAGCAGATATTAGAGTATTTGTTGGGGAGGGTAAAGAAAAATTAAATAGCATAAATGATGCTATCAATATAAAAAGCGATAGTAAAGAAAAAATATTTATAAGAATATATGATTCCAAAGCTGCATCTGATGATGATGATATTAAGGAGTATGAGATTGTAGTTGATCGTGATGAAGGTGAAGATTATGACACTTATGTTGAAGAAGAAGAAAATCAATTAGATGGCGCTAAAGATGATGTATATTTAGATAGAATATCATTACTTAATGATGGTAAGAAGATTGACTTTTTATTTGATGAAAATCAAACTATATATAATATTAATGTAGATGAGAGTATAGGGTATCTTACAATTAAAGCTGTGCCTAAAACAGATGGGGATAGAGTAAAGGTAAATGGTGATACATTAGATAAAAAAGGCGATGATAAATATAAAAAGGATGTTAATCTTGAAAAAGGGAAAAATGTAGTTAAGGTATCTGTAATTGGTGACAATTATGTAAAAAGAGAATACTTTTTAAACATAGTTAGAGGTAAAGCTGTAAATAATGTTACTACAAATAAAAATGATAATAATAATGTATCTAAGGCTGATACTGTAAATAATTCATCACAAAATACAGTGATAAAATATAATGAGAGTAATAATAAAGCCATAAATGTTCAGCAAGCAGCATGGCTATATAGAAATTCTGATGGAACATTAGCTAAAGGCTGGAAAAATATAAATAACGAATGGCATTATTTTGATGAAAATGGTGCAATGAAAACAGGGTGGATTCAACTAGAAAATAAATGGTATTATCTAAATACAAATACAGGATCTATGGCTAAGAATACTGTAGTAGATGGATATAGATTAGGAAATGATGGTGCTTGGGTAAAATAATAAGAGAAAAACAGTATGGAATGTAGAAATAGAAAGTTATTATCATGAATTAATAAAAATTTTTAAGGTTTAGTTACAAATAAAAAATAGAGCTGAATGAAGGCTATTAACCAATTTTCATTCAGCTCATTATTTTGACTTAATTAGCTTTATTAAGCTTTAGCATTTTTTCTGTTCATATAATTTACAGCAACTCCAACCCCTAAAAGAATCCAGAATATTGGAGCAACACTTATGACTGAATCATTGAATACTCCAGCTAATAAATATCCTATAACACCTAGTGATATAGCAGCTCCAAAGAGCTCAGAAGTTTTATATTCTTTCTTTAATGCATATAATTTTAAGCTATCAATGATGTATATTAGCATTATTCCAAGGAATGCAATTAATGCTATTAATCCGTTATTTAGAGCTATTTGTAGATATAAGTTATGAGGTTTATCTACAGTCATATTTGGTGTATCATAAGCGTAATATTTTCCTATAAGGTCATTTTGAGGAAATTCAAGTACAAATGTATCAGGACCTTTACCAAGTATTAGATTATCTTTAAGTAATGGAATAGATCTTGACCAAATGTAACCTCTCATAGAACCTAATTTTTCTTTTCCTGCAAAACCAAATGTTTCAGGAAATTCTATATCCATATCTTCATAAGTAGCTGGATTTATTAAATGTATGCTACCATCTTCTTTTACTTTAAATAAGAATGATATTTTGCTATCACCTGTAGGTGATAATTGTAGTATATCCATTTTATCAACTGCTTCAGACGATTTAAAAAGCTTGAATGAAACATTAGCAAAGGCATCACTATTTAATAAATAACAGTCCTCACCTTTAGAGATTGAAAGTCTGTTATTAGAAGAATCAGTAAATTTATATTTATTATCTTCAAATGAAATATTTAATGTTTCATTTTGGAAGACTACTTGAACAGCGCCATTTTCATTGGTTATATCTTTAACAGGAACTAAATCTTTATAGTTAACATCGCTTGTATTACTTAAAATACTGAACGCATCTTTAAAAAGCGAAGGAACTCTTGAAAATACACTTCCACCTGTCATAAAGTTAAGACCTATAATGATAACAGCAATAGAGCCTATACCTATTAGAAGCTGTTTCTTATTTTTAAATATTAATTTCCCAAACATTATAATGGCAATGAATATACTTCCTAGTACTCCAACTAAGCCACCACGAGATGTACTACCAAATAATAACCAAAGTGCAGCTAAAAAGCCTATTCCAATTACTATTTTATATATAACATCATCTTCAATAAACATTGAACAGAAAATAACTGGAAGTAGAACGGCAACAAAGCTTCCTACATAGTTATAGTGAAATAATGTACCATAAAGTTTACCGCCTTCACCGTATAGTAACTTAAACTGTCCACCAGTTTTTTCAATAATACTGTTTGGAACTGAAATTAGCTTTCCTAGTTCAGTATTTATTAAATCTTGACCAGCGTATTGAAACATTCCTAAAAATGCATTTATAAACACTACAATCAATATTGGAATTATAATAAATCTATAATTTTCAGTACTTTTAAATGTATAAATTGAATATATAAACAATAATACATAACAAGCAATTGTTATAAATCCTTCAGCTCTATTATATACACCCCAAAATGCTATATGCTTATAAGGAGAAAAAATAGATGAAAGCAGACAGAATAATAAAAACACAACACTTAGTGCTAATATAATATGTATTATTTTATCTTTCTTTTCGAAAATTTGTTTAAAACAAATTGCTGAAATAATGATTAAAATTATGGTAAATATAGCTAGTAAAAGAAATTTATTTTGTGAAAATAATTCATACTGGGTAGAAACACCCCATATTGTTTGAGAAAATTCATCTAATTTAACTTCTTTTGCACGAACTATTAATGGAACTATAGCTAGCACAAAAGATATAGGCAAGAAAAAACCAATGGGATTTTCTTTAAGATACTTTTTCAAATTTTCCAAAGTCAACACATCCTATTTCTTATATTTTATTTTTGAGAAGTCATATTCAACATTAATAAGTAATTATATTACATGTATTGAATATGCTTAAACTATTTTCTATTATAGCATTTTGAGTAAAGCTTGACTATTATATAGTTATCTTATTTATATATTTTTAAGATACTCTTAATAAAGTTATTTAATTAATAATTTAGATTATAAAAATGGATATATGAAAAATTTTTATTTCATATATCCTAAAATTTATCTTATAGCTTTTAATTGAGCAATATCTGCCCAGTTTTTTGCAGTTGCAACTTCCACTCTATGCATATCTTGAGTCATTTCTTCAATATTAGATTTTACGGAATCTACTGTGATTTTAATATCCCTTTGACCTTGTTCTAAATTATCAATTTTAGTATTCATAATTTTGATTTCGGATTTTATGTTAGAGACATCAGCTTTTAATTCAGTGATATCAGATTTCATATCAGTAATATCAGATTTCATGCTCTCAATAGATGAAGCATTTTGATCTAATTTTGAATTCATAGCTTGTAGTAATTCTAAGATTTGATTATCCATAAATAAAAACCTCACTTTACATTATTTTAATAATAATTTCTAGCTTATCTTTTGTAAAAACAATTTCTAATGAGAATATTATAGCAAATAATATGTTAATAGTATATACATTAAAAAATACAAATATTCTATTTTTTAATCGTTTTATCTTGTGAGATTTCTTTATGTTTAAGCTCTAACTTTTCATTATTTTTTATGCCTTTAAACACAGTTTTAAACAAAATACTTATTTCCATAAAAATGCTCCAATTTTCAATATAATAAATGTCATACTCTATTCTTTTCTTAATTGAAGTATCGCCTCTATAACCATTAACCTGAGCAAGAACTGTTATACCAGGCTTAACTTGATGTTTAACCATATATAAAGGAATTTCATCTTTAAAGGTATCAACGAAATGTGGTAGTTCAGGTCTTGGATCAACTAAACTCATATCTCCTTTTAATACATTAAAGAATTGAGGAAGCTCATCTATAGAAAACTTTCTTAGAAATGATCCAAACTTAGTTTTCCTATGATCAACCGTGATATTTCTTTTGAAAATGATTTTGTCTGAATGAATCATATAAATTGAAAAAATAGTATATAATAGCGTTTGTTGGAATTACTATAATCATAAATTGTAAATACTTATCTAGTTCAATATAATCAGTGCCAGAATTAAGAACAAAAAAACGAATAAAATATGATATGGTAATGGAAATAAATAATATAAAAATATCACTTAAAGCATTTATTCTGTTTAATAAGCTTTGATTTTCCCGTATCATGGATGTGTCCAACCCCTTCTATTTTTAAATCGTATTTCTAAATACTATGTTAATTTTAATGTCAGAATTAGTATTTGTAAATATAAGATTACAAACTATTGAAAATGTGTAATTTTGGTATACTTAAAGTAAGAAATAAAGGAAATCAGATTTAATAGGGGTGGTCAGTATCACATGGGTGATGAAATTGATATTAGCCTAAAAAATCAAATACTTTATCTAAAAGATTTAAATGAAGTGTATAATTCATGGATTGAGGAGATTATGGATAATTATAATTCATCTTTTTATTATGAGGCACCAGAGTATCATCTAGCTTGATATGAAGAGGGAAAGGTATTGCTTTAGCACTTTAGGGGGCCATAGGTTCATAGCACCTCTGAGGCCCAAAACAAGTCAGTCGCAAACTCCTGACTAACCCCCAGAGATCTAGAAAATTCCCAGTTAAAAATCAAAAAGAACGCAAAATCTTAATAAATTGAAAGATTTTGTGTTCTTTTTTTCTATTATCACCTCGGAGGTCCAGAAATTCCTAGTATTAAATTTATTTAGATTTAGCAATACATCTATACAAAATACATAAAAATATAACCCAAATTGGTGCTACTAAAAAGGCTATTCTTGTTGTAGGTAATAATGTTAAAGCGATACATATTATTCCTAAATAAATAAGGGTAATATACGATGAAAAGGGATAAAAAGGCATCTTAAAGGTAATCTCTTTTTGTCCTTTAATCTTTTCTTTCCTAGACTTTA
This sequence comes from Clostridium neonatale, assembly GCF_001458595.1. Classification (GTDB taxonomy): domain Bacteria; phylum Bacillota; class Clostridia; order Clostridiales; family Clostridiaceae; genus Clostridium; species Clostridium neonatale. Next base: position 2,988,243 of record NZ_LN890328.1, on the reverse strand, counting down.
ATTGAGCTAATAGTATAGTTGACCAAGTAGTTAAAATTGCTAATGTAGTAAGTGAAGAAATATAAGTAAAAACTTTTCCAGGTACAATGTAATTTAAGATTACAACAATGCCTAGCAATAGAGTACTAAATAAGATTCCTATGTAAGGAATTCCTGATTTACTAATCTTACTAAATATTTTAGGCGCATTATTGTTTAAAGATAAACTATAAAGCATTCTTCCATCAACGTATAAGTTACTATTCATTGAAGAGAAGGCAGCTGTTGTTACAACAAAATTTATAAGTGATGCAGCGTAAGGAATTCCAACTTTATCAAATATGAATACAAAAGGGCTACCATTTACGCCGATTTCATTCCAGTTATATATTGATAACATTACAAACATTGAGCCAACATAAAAAAGAAGTATACGCCAAAATACATTATTTATTGCTTTAGGAATTGACTCTTTAGGGTTTTTAGCTTCGCCAGCAGTTATTCCAATAAGCTCTACACCTCCAAAGGCAAAAGTAACAAATATAAATGATAATAAAAAGCCGCTTATTCCATTAGGAAAAAAGCCACCATTTTTCCATAAGTTAGATATTCCTATAGGCTGTCCACCATTAGCAAATCCAAAAAATATCATTAAGAATCCCATAATAATCATGCATATAATTGCTATAACTTTTATTATTGAAAACCAAAATTCTAATTCTCCATAATATTTAACCCCTAATAAGTTAATGAATAATAGTACAATTAAACAAATTAATGCAGTTATCCATGTTGGAAAGTTAGGCGCCCAAAATTGAATGTAGATTCCAATTGCAGTTATTTCAGCCATAATAGAGAGAGTACATTGAAGCCAATATGTCCATCCTGTAAAAAATCCTGCAGATTTACCAAAGTATTTAGTGGCATACTCACTAAAAGAACCTGAAGTTGGATCATCAGCAGCAAGCTCTCCAAGAGCTCTCATAATAAAAAGAATAAAAATTCCTCCAATTAAGTAAGCTAAAGATATTGATGGACCTGCTAGATTTATGGCATTTGCACTACCATAAAATAATCCAGCACCAATGGCACTTCCAATTGCTATCATTTGTATGTGTCTATTTTTCAAATTCTTTTGTAGATTTTCTTCTTTAAATTTTTCTTCCACAGTATGTATCATTCCTTTCATTAGTTAAAGTAAAAGATAAAAATTTATCATTAATAAGCTGATATAATCACAATAACAACTATTTATAATTTTAACTTAATGAAACTATATTAGCAAATATTAGTATTGAATTATGACTAATACCCCCAGAAGCCACTAAAATTACCAAGTAAAAACATTTCAGAAGCAAAGAAGTAGCAAATACTATATTTATTACATTTTTGGAGTTTACTTACATGAAATAATTTCTATCTTTAGAGATGATTATCAGTTTTCAATAATCAATATTACTCATTGAAAATTGATCATTAGAAAAATTCTATTTTTTAATGGTTTTATCTTGTGATATTTCTTTATGCGTAAGCTCTAGCTTTTCATTGTTTTTTATACCTTTAAACACAGTTTTAAACAAAATACTTATTTCCATAAAAATGCTCCAATTTTCAATATAATAAATGTCATATTCAATACGTTTTTTTATTGATGTATCTCCTCTATAACCATTAACCTGAGCAAGTCCTGTTATACCAGGCTTAACTTGATGCTTAACCATATATAAAGGAATTTCATCTTTAAATGTATCAACAAAATGTGGCAGCTCAGGTCTTGGACCAACTAAACTCATATCTCCTTTTAATACATTAAAAAATTGTGGAAGCTCATCTATGGAAAACTTTCTTATAAATGAACCAAACTTAGTTTTCCTATGATCAACATTTGTGCTCCATGCTGTATTAGATTCAGAATTAATTCTCATTGATCTGAACTTGTACATAACAAAAGGATTTTTATTTAAGCCAACACGAGTCTGCTTGAATATTATTGGGCCTGGAGAAGTTAACTTAATTGCTATTGCTGTAAATAACATAATTGGACTAGTAATTAAAATTAAAAATAATGACCCGAATATATCTAAAGTTCTCTTTAAAAAAGCATTTCCTAAATTGTCTAAAGGAATTCTTCTAATATTAATTAATGGCATGTGTCCAATTACATCTATGTATGGCTGACTTGGTATGTATTTATAACAAAAAGGTACTATAGAAATCTTTGTACCACTTTTTTCGCATGCAGATACAATATCTTCTAGATATTTGGCATCTTCAACATCTAGTGCACAAATAACCTCATCTGGTTTCTGTTTTAATAAAATATCTAATAAGTCGCAATAAGTTCCAAGATTTTCACCATCAAAATCAAGATTATTAGAAACATACCCAACATAGTTGTATCCATATTCTTTATTATTTTTTATTATGTTAAGATATTCCTTTGCGGTTTGGCCTGATCCAATTATAATAACATGTTTTAGATTTAAACCTTTTGATCGTATATTCCATAAGACTTTTCTAAGAGTATATCTTTTAACTGAGATCAGGGCTATATTTATAAAATAAAATATAACTAATACTAATCTAGATAAATGTACCAGCTTAACAGTAAATAGTATAGAAAGCAAAGCAACAATCAATATAGTATTTGCTTTAACAATGTTTGAAAGTTCTTTTGAAAATGATTTTGTTCTAAAGGAATCATAAAGATGTAAAAAGTAATATATTATAATATTTATTGGTATTGTTATAAGTGTAAATTGCAGATATTTATGTAAGTCTATATAAGCAACTCCAGGAGCAGGATTAAGAATGAAAAAACGAATAAAATACGCTAAAGATATTGAGATAAATAAAATTAAAATATCGCTTAAAGCATTTATTCTGTTTAATAATGTCTGATTTTCTTTTATCATCTCTTGAATTCAGCCTCCTTTGATGATTTTATAATATTAATTGTAAAGGTGGATTTAGATTTTGTAAATTATATATCATTAATCTCATTTATCATTATTCTAGTAATTTCAGTAAACACAGATTCCAAAGAATAATTTTTTGATAAGTCATGACTAGAAATTTTCATATTATTTAATAAATTTCTATCATTATATAATACCCTCACATGGTTACAAAATTCATTAATATTATTATATTCATATAAAAATCCGTTTTCTCCAGGATTCACTAAGTCTATATGGCCTTTTATTTTAGATGCTATCACAGGCAGACCAGTAGACATAGCTTCCATTATATTAAAAGGTAATCCTTCAATTCTGCTGGAAGAAACGCAGATATCTGAAATTTGATAATAATCACATACTTCTTTTATATATCCTTTAAAGATAATATTATCTTCAATGCCTAAAGTTTTTGAATACTGTTTCATATCATCTAAAAGAACCCCATCACCAAGCAAAAGCAGTTTTACATTATTATATCCTTCACTAATTAAGACTTTCAAACTTTCGATTAGAAATTTTTGATTTTTTCTTTTAGAAAATTCAGCCACATAAATTAATAAAAAATCATCTTTGGGGATATTATATTTTTCTCTTAAATATGATTTGTTTTCTTCTGTAGAAAAAGGAAACTTTGATGCATTTATTCCCATACCATTTATTGAATACAAATTCTTCTTATATAGATTATACTTTTTGGCAATTTCATAATCAGTTGAATTCATTACTAAAATAGTATCTGTTACTGGACGAACAAATTTTTCGGCTAGAATCATAATTACTTTTTTTATAAAATTACTATTTTCATCAAATAAATATCCATGAACCGTATTAATTACTAAAGGGTGCTTTTTTAATGAAAGCATTATACCTAAGCGAGTGAAAAATGAAGCTAATATTGTATGTGTGCTTATAGTAGAATATTTTTCTTTTTTAATAAGTTTAGAAATTTTAAATGCACTAATGAAGTTTTTTAAAGAAAACATATTTTTTTCAAAATTTATGGGAATAACTTTATCTACATAAGGTATAGGTGATTTATTATTTCCTTTTCCCATAATATGTACTTCAAAATCATTATCTTTGAAATATTTTAAGTATGGAATATGAAAGTTTTCTATGTGAGATAAAGTTGATGCTGCAAAAAGTATTTTTTTCATAATTAAAAATCTCCTAATATATTTTAATTTACATATATTATAAATTGAATCTTAGATTAATTGTACGTGTATATAAAATGTTTGTAAATAGATATGCAATTTACATTGTAGAAGATAATCTTAAAGATTTATTAAATATGAGTGAATAAGCAATATTAGTTTATTTATATAATGAAATATGTTAAAATAGAGAAAGAATTGTATAAAAATAGATTATGAAAGAAGTGAGATATTTTGACTAAGGGTATAATACTTGCAGGTGGTAGTGGCACAAGACTTTATCCATTAACTATGGTAACGTCAAAACAATTATTGCCTATATATGATAAACCTATGATATATTATCCATTATCTACTTTAATGATTGCAGGAATAAGAGATATATTAATAATATCTACGCCACAAGATTTGCCTAACTTTGAAAGATTATTAGGTGACGGTTCAAGATATGGAATTAACTTATCTTACAAAATTCAGACTTCTCCAGATGGACTTGCACAAGCCTTTATTTTAGGAGAAGAATTTATAGGTAATGATAGCTGTGCTATGATTCTTGGAGATAATATATTCCATGGAAATGGACTTACAAAACAGCTTAAAAAAGCAGTTGAAAACGAAGGAAGAGCAACTGTTTTTGGATATTATGTTGAAGATCCAGAGAGATTTGGAGTGGTTGAGTTTGATAAAGATGGAAAAGTAATATCACTTGAAGAAAAACCAGAAAATCCAAAGTCAAATTATGCAGTTACAGGATTATATTTTTATGATAGTAAAGTCTGTGAATATGCGAAAAGTTTAAAGCCATCAGCTAGAGGTGAGCTTGAAATAACAGATTTAAATAAGATTTATTTAGAAGAAGGAAGATTAGATGTAATTACATTAGGACGTGGATATGGTTGGCTTGATACAGGAACTGTGGATAGCTTATCAGAAGCTTCTGAATATATAAAAGTTATTGAAACTAGGCAAGGGCTAAAGATATCTTGTTTAGAAGAAATTTCATATAAAAATGGATGGATAGATAAAGAAACGTTGCTTGAAAGTGCAAATGCTTATGGAAAAAGTCCATATGGTCAGCATTTAAAGAATGTTGCCGAAGGAAAGGTTATTTATTAATGTACAATTGACAATGAGGAATGAACAATTGAGTAAGAAACTGTTACACAGTTTCTTAGAGTTTAGTCTTGAATATATATTTGTAGGAAACATATTCCTAGGGAATATAGACTATAACTCTAAGCTCCTTTGCCGCTAAGATTTATATGCCAAGCAAATATAATTCGCTGAATTGTATATTAGTTAGGAGGAACTTAATAATGAAGTTAACAGAAACAAAAATTAAAGGTGTATATGTAGTTGAGCCACAAGTTTTTAATGATGAAAGAGGATGGTTTATGGAAACTTACTCTGCTAGAAAAACTCCAGAAATAGCTTGTGATTTTGTACAAGACAATCAATCATATTCAAAAGGAAAAGGAATTCTTCGTGGAATACATTTTCAAAATGGTGAGCATGCACAAGCTAAATTGGTTAGAGTTGTGAAAGGTGCCGTTTTAGATGTAGCAGTAGATTTAAGAAAAGGTTCACCAACATATAAGCAGTGGGTTGCAGTTGAACTTTCAGAAGAAAATAAAAAGCAGTTATTTATTCCAAGAGGTTTTGGACATGGATTTGTGACACTAAGTGATGACGTAGAGTTTGTTTATAAGACAGACAATTATTACAATCATGAAAGCGACAGAAGTATTAAATTTGATGATCCAGAAATTGGTGTTGAATGGGGAATAGAGAATCCTATTTTATCTGAGAAAGATAAAAATGCACCACTATTAAAGGACAGTGATTGTACTTTTATATATAAATAATTATTGATTAAGGAGAATATTTTATGAAAATTGTTGTAACTGGTGGAGCAGGTTTTATAGGTGGTAATTTTGTTCACTATATGCTTAAGAAACATAATGATTATAAAATAATAGTAGTTGATGCCCTAACTTATGCAGGAAATATGGAAACATTAGAACCTGTAAAAGATAATCCTAATTTTTCTTTTTATAAAATAGATATTGCTGATAGAGATGCTGTATATGATATGTTTGAAAAAGAACATCCAGATATGGTTATTAACTTTGCTGCAGAAAGTCATGTGGATAGATCAATAGAAAATCCAGAAATATTTTTACAGACTAACATTATAGGTACAGCTATACTTATGGATGCATGCAGAAAATATGGCATAAAGAGATATCATCAAGTATCAACAGATGAAGTATATGGAGATTTACCATTAGATAGACCAGACCTTTTCTTTACAGAAGAAACTCCAATACATACATCAAGCCCATATTCTTCAAGTAAAGCATCTGCTGATCTTTTAGTAGGAGCATATTATAGGACATATGGATTACCTGTAACAATTTCAAGATGCTCTAATAACTATGGACCATATCATTTTCCAGAGAAGTTGATACCTTTAATGATAGCTAATGCTTTGAATGATAAGGAACTTCCAGTGTATGGAACAGGCGAAAATGTTAGAGACTGGCTTTATGTTGAAGATCACTGCAGAGCAATTGATTTGATTATTCATAAAGGTACTATTGGTGAAGTGTATAATATTGGTGGACATAATGAAAAAAGTAATCTAGAAGTAGTTAAAACAATATTAAGAGAGCTTGGAAAGTCAGAAGATTTAATTAAATATGTTCCTGATAGAAAAGGTCATGATATGAGATATGCTATTGATCCTACTAAGATTCATAATGAACTTGGCTGGTTACCGACTACAACATTTGATGAGGGAATTAAAAAGACTATTAAGTGGTATTTAGATAATAAAGCTTGGTGGGAAAATATAATTAGTGGAGAGTATCAAAATTACTATGAGCAAATGTATGGAAACAGATAAGCCACTAGTTTCAATATTATTAGCTGTTTATAAGCCAAATGAAAAATGGCTTATAGAACAGCTCATTTCGTTAAATGAGCAAAGTTATGAAAACTTAGAATTAATAGTGTATGACGATTGCTCAGAAAATCCAGTTAATGAAGAATTATTTACTAGTAATATTACTAACTTTTCCTTTAAAATAATTAGAGGAACAGAAAATAAAGGATCAAACATTGCTTTTGAAGAGCTTACGAAAGTAGGAAATGGCGAATACTTTGCATATTGTGATCAGGATGATATATGGGAAAAAGATAAAATTTCATTAATGATGGAAAAGTTTGATGAAGAAGATGTGACTCTTGTGTGTTGTGATCTTTCGATAATTGATGAAAATAGTAAAAAGACACATGAAAGTATACGTGATATTAGAAAAAGAATTGTTTATAAAAGTGGATATGAATTAGCAAAAGATTTACTTATAAGCAATTTTGTTACTGGATGCGCCATGATAGTAAGAAAAGATGTAGTATTAAAAGCAATACCTTTTTTGGATGAATTAGTTCATGATCAATGGATTGCTATTATAGCAGGTTTAAATGGAAAGATAGAATTTATAGATAAACGACTTGTGAGATATAGGCAGCATAGCAATAATCAAACTGGTATATTAAAAGATGTATATGATAAAGAAAGCTATTATAAAAAAAGAATAAATGATTTTTATGATAGATATATTGCTTATAAAAAAAGACTTACGAGTTTTGAGGAATTAAGAAATTATACAGAAAATGGTATAAAATGGATTGAAGCGAGAAAGAACTATTCAACTAAAGTTTCAATTGAGGATTTGAAAATTATGATAAAATATAGGAATTTTCATAAAGTGTCTATATTAATAGAAATTGTATTACCTTTTATACCTAATTTTATATTTAAATACATTATTAAATTAGCTAAAAAAGGAATATTGTAAGGAGGAAAGATAATGATTTTAGTAACTGGTGTTAATGGACAGTTAGGTTACGATGTGGTTAGAACATTAAAAGAAAGAAATATGGAATGTTTAGGAATAGATAAAGATCAATTAGATATAACTGATGAAAACGCAGTTAATAAGTATATTGTAGATTTAAAGCCTGAATGTGTAGTTCACTGTGCAGCATATACAGCGGTCGATAGAGCAGAAGATGAAGAAGAACTATGCAGAAAAGTAAATGTAGATGGTACAGAAAATATAGCTAGAGCATGTAAAGAAATAAATGCAAAAATGATTTACATTTCTACAGATTATGTTTTTGATGGTAAAGGAGATAAACCTTTCGAAATAGATGGGCATATAGAGCCACATTCTGTTTATGGAAAAACAAAATATGAAGGTGAGCTAAAAGTAAAAGAAATATTAGATAGATACTTTATAGTAAGAATCTCTTGGGTATTTGGTGTTAATGGAAATAACTTTATTAAAACTATGATTAGACTAGGAAAAGAAAAAGAAAGTATAAATGTTGTGTGTGACCAAATAGGAAGTCCAACATATACAGCGGATTTAGCACCGCTTTTATGTGATATGGTTGTTTCTGAAAAATATGGAGTCTATCATGCAACCAATGATGGATTTTGTTCTTGGGCAGAATTTGCACAAGAAATTATTGATAAGGCTGGATTAAAATCTAAAATCAATCCTATTCCAACTAGTGAATATCATGCTAAGGCTGTTAGACCTTTTAATTCTAGGATGTCTAAGAAGAAATTAATTGAGAATGGATTTAAATCAATGCCTAGTTGGGAAAACGCATTAGATAGATATTTAAAGGAAATAAGAGGATAGGAGTATGAATGAAAAAACGAATATAAAAAAAATAGGCATTGTTGCAATATTAATATATATTATTATTGGAGTAGCATTTTACTTTGTAGGTGGAGAACAACTAAAATTTTCTGAAAGTAATTCTAATGAATCATATTATAAGGCACAGTCTACAATTGGGGGAATAACGCAACAGATAGAGTTAAAACAAGAATTTTTATGTGACACTGATTATATAAAAGCTATAAAATTTAAAGTTGGAACATATGCAAGAAAGAACAATGGAAATTTATATGTTAGTATTTTAGATAATGATAAAAAATTATTTAATCAAAAATTAGATATTTCTAAGTTACAAGACAACAGTGAACTATATATTGATCTAAAAGATGAAATAAGGGATATGAAAGGGAAAAAACTTTCAATTTTAATACAAAATGATATTAAAGATGAAAATAATGCTATAACTTTATATAGTGAAATCAATAAAGATGACACTAATATGTATATTAATAATAATTTGAATGAAGAAAAACTTGCCTTTTCAATTGTTGAAAAGGATGAGTTATGGTTTGGAAAAAATTATTGGTATATGTTTATTGCTGGATTGTTAGCACTAATAGTATATTTATTAAACTTAATTTTAAGAGAAAAACATAATAAAGAAAGTAAAGGAATTAACTTTATAAAAACTTGTCAAAAATATAAGTTCTTAATGCAACAATTAGTTCAAAGAGATTTTAAAACAAAATATAAGAGATCTGTACTTGGAGTGCTATGGAGTTTTTTAAATCCTCTATTAACAATGTTTGTTCAATATATGGTGTTTTCAACAATATTTAAGAGTGATATTCCTAATTTTCCTGTATATCTATTGTCTGGTGTAGTTGTGTTTAATTTTTTTACAGAAGCATGTGGAATGGGACTTATGTCGATAGTTGGAAATGCTTCTTTAATTACAAAAGTATATATGCCTAAATATATATATCCTGTATCAAGAGTATTTTCATCAGTAATTAATTTATTGTTAGCATTAATACCTTTACTTATTGTAATGGCGATTACAAAAACTGGATTTGGATTACCACTTTTACTGGTGCCTTTTGGATTAATATGTACAATAATATTTTGCATAGGGATGTCATTAATTCTTTCTTCTGCTATGGTATTTTTTAGAGATACTCAATTTTTATGGAATGTTGTAAGTTTATTATGGATGTATGCCACTCCATTATTTTATCCAGAAAGTATAATACCAGAAAAATTTAGTTTAATAATAAAACTGAATCCAATGTATCATTTTATAAGATTTGTTAGAACATGTATATTGAATGGGGTTTCGCCAGAGCCTAAGGCATATTTGATATGTATCATTTGTTCGCTATTAAGTTTATTAGTTGGTTTACTTATATTTAAAAAAACTCAAGATAAATTTGTCTTGAATATATAAGAGGTAAGAAAAATGATTAAAGTTGAAAATGTTAGCATGACATATAAAATGACATATGATAAAATTAAAAGTTTAAAAGAATATATTATGACATTTTTAAAAGGGAACCTAAAATATGAAAAATTTAATGCCTTAAGTAATGTTAGTTTTGAAGTAAAAAAAGGTGAAGTTGTAGGTATAATAGGGAAAAATGGTGCAGGTAAAAGTACAATATTAAAAGTTATTTCAGGTATTTTGAAGCCTACATCAGGACGAGTTGTTGTGAATGGCAATATAGTTCCTATGTTAGAATTGGGATCAGGTTTTGATTATGATTTAACTGGCAGAGAAAATATTTTTTTGAATGGAGCAATATTGGGATATTCTAAAGAATTTTTGGCAATGAAGTATGATGAAATTGTAGAGTTTTCAGAGTTAGGAAAGTTTATTGATGTTCCAATTAGAAATTATTCATCAGGAATGCTTATGAGATTAGCTTTTTCAATTGCAACAGTGGTAAACCCAGAAATTTTAATTGTTGATGAAATTTTAGCAGTTGGAGATGCTAATTTTCAGGAAAAAAGCAAGGCGAGAATGCTAGAACTTATGGAAGGTGGAACAACGGTATTATTTGTTTCACATAGCTTAGAACAGATTAGGGAACTATGTAGTAAAGTTGTATGGTTAGACCATGGAACTGTAAAAAGAATTGGAGATGTAGAAGAACTTTGTGATGAATATTTAAGTAGTTGATTAGCGTTAATTATGAGGAAGTGAGTGAGATTTAATGGGAAGAGTAAGATTATTAACTGAAAAAAGCATTAGAACATTAAAAGAAGATGGGGTAGGAACATTAATTAAAAAAAGTATAAATTATATAGAAAAATGTAGAAATGTAGAAAAAGGAACAGCTACCAACAAGCATTATTTGGATGTTTTGTTTATAAATGGGTGTTTTTTACCACATCCATCAAGATATAGAGTGTCTCATCAAAGAGAGCAATTAATGGCAGCGGGGATTTTATCAGATGAAATATTTTATGAAGATTTGTCTAGTGATTTAGTAAGAAACTACAGAGTATTTATATTTTTTAGATGTCCAATAACAGATGACGTAATGAAATTAATAAAAAAAGCTAAAGAGCATAATAAAACCGTAATTTTTGATATAGATGATTTAGTTATTGATAAGAAATATACAGATACGATTGAATATCTAAATACATTAAGTAAAGAAGAAAAAGCTAATTATGACACAGGTGTTAACAGGATGAGAGAAACATTACGTATGTGTGATAGTGCAATTACGACAACTGAGAGACTTGCAGAAGAACTTAAGAACTATGTACCAGAAGTATATATAAATAGAAATGTTGCAAGTAATCGAATGGTTGAATTATCAAATAAAGCTTTATATGACAGAGATATCCTTCCTTATAAAGATATAAAATTTGCAGAAACTAAAAAGGAAAAGAAAAAAATATTACAAGCAAAAAAGATGTTAAAAAATACCGATATTATAAAAATAGGATATTTTAGTGGAAGCATAACTCATAATGATGATATAAATATGATATTACCTGTCATTACAAAAATAATGACTAAATATTCGAATGTAGAGTTTCATATTGTTGGAGAATTAGATATTCCTAAGGAATTGGAATCATTTAAGCATAGAATAATTGCCAATCCATTTGTTGACTGGAAAAAATTACCTGAATTGATTTCTAAAGTGGATATTAATATAGCACCATTAGTAGATACGATATTTAATGAGGCAAAATCAGAAAATAAATGGGTTGAAGCAAGTCTAGTTAAAGTTGTTACAGTTGCTAGTAATGTAGGAGCTATGAAAAAAATGATTTCAAATAATGAGACAGGATTTTTATGTTCAAGTAATGATGAATGGTATGATACATTAGAAAAATTAATATTAAATAATACTTATAGAAAAGAAATTGCAGAAAATGCTTATAAATATGTACATAATAATTGTATAACAACATATACAGCATATGCATTTGCAAAGTATATTAGGAGTAAAATGATTCCAAATGTGGCGTTTGTATTGCCATCTGTGCAAACTAGCGGTGGAGTATTAGTTGTATTAAAACATTGTTTGATTTTAAAAGAAGCAGGATATGATGTATTAATATTAAATGAAGGATTTGAAAACAAAAATTTAGAATTTGAAGGAAAAGAAATTTTATGTTTTTCTAAACATGAAGTAGAAATACATGGAAGCTTTGATAAGTGTATAGCGACTTTATGGGCAACAACAGATTTTCTATTACTATATCCTCATATAAAAGAAAAGTATTATCTTGTACAAAATTTTGAAACAGATTTTTATAAAGATGGACAATATTTCAAATTGAAAGCTAACGCAACATATTGTGATGATCATGACATAAAATTCATTACTATTTCAAAATGGTGCGAAAAATGGTTGAAAGAAAAATATGAAAAAGAATGTAAGTTTGCACCTAATGGTTTGAACATAACAAGATTCAATTTTGTAAAAAGAGATTTCAATAAAGATAAGATTAGGATATTGGTAGAAGGAAATAGTGATGATTATTATAAAAATGTAGATGAAAGTTTTAAAATTGTGGATAAATTGGATAAGAATAAATTTGAAATATGGTATATGTCATACCAAGGAAAACCAAAGGAATTTTATTATGTTGATAAATTTCTTCATAGAGTTCCATATGATAAAGTGCCAGAAGTTTACCAAAAGTGTGATGTTTTAATAAAATCTAGTATTTTAGAGAGTTTTTCTTATCCTCCATTGGAGATGATGGCCACTGGAGGTATATGTGTAGTGGCTCCAAATGAAGGAAATATTGAATATCTTACTGATAGAGAAAATTGTTTAATGTATGATCAAGGAAATATTGATATGGCAGTTAAACTTATTAATGAAGTATGTACAGACAATGAGTTAAGAGAACAATTAATAAAGAATGGACTAAAAACATCTTTATGTAGAGAGTGGGATAATATAAAAAAAAGTGTTATAAACTTATATATTTAAATAGTAAATGTTAGAAGGGAAAGTAAGTAATAATGAGTATAATCAATAATAAATTACATTACTGGTTTTTAAATATTGCACTTATTTTAGGATTAATATTAATAATATTTGGTCCTCCTATGACAATTCCAGATGAGCAAGCACATTTTTTAAACGCATATTCTATAGCGGATGGACAAATAATATTAAAAAATGAAAATGGGAATATTGGTAAATATTTTCCCGAAAATATTGTTAAATTTGCAAATGATAATTTTGATAAGTATGTAGGATTAGATAGTGAGAAGTATAAATTTAAAGAATATTATTATAATAGCTATTTACCTAATAGCGTAGAACAAAAAGAAATTTTTTATAGTTATTTTAATCAAGATATTACGCCAATAGCATATATTTTTTCGTCATTGGGAATTTTCGTTGGGAAATTATTATTACCATCTTCGTATGAATTACCATTTAATTTATTGATATTTGCGAGAACATTTAATTTTGTATTCTATATTATTTCTATTTTTTATGCAATAAAAATAACTCCATATTATAAAAATACTATGTTTATGTTGGCTCTTATGCCAATGAGTATATATTTAGGGGCATCAATATCCTATGATTGTTTACTAATACCATCTACATTTTTATTAGTTGCTCAGATTTTAAAGATTAGAAATCAAAAAGAAATATATATTAGTGATATAGTAAGAATATTTTTCTTAATCTTTATGTTATCTTGTTTGAAAAAATCGGCGTATTTGCCATTTGTTTTGGTGTTATTTTCAATACCAATTAAAATGTTTGATAATAGTAAAAAGTATTGCAAAATAATTTGTTTAGCTACAATAATAGCTATAATTGGAATAATAATTGGAAGAGTTAATAGCATCATTGGAAATGGTTTTATTGTTAATGACAATAAAATTGAATTACAAAAGCAATACTTAGAGAGTAATTTAGGCCTAATGATACCTTTGATTAGAAATTCATTTATAAAATATAAACTTTTCTATTTTACTAGTTTTATAGGTGTTTTAGGACAATTAGATACTAATTTTCCATTAGTATTACTTTTGATTTTTGCTTTAATATTAATTTATACAATAATTATGGATGGAATTGAATGTAAGCTTATAATACGAAAATTTAAAGTATTTACTATTATTTCAATAATAGTATTTATATATTTTACATTTAGATCAATGTATATAAATTGGACACCTTTAGTTGAAGATATGTATGGAAATTTTGTTTCAGGTATACAAGGAAGGTATTTCATTCCGTTGAGTATGTTTGCAGCAGTGCTTTTTTCAACTAATGCTATAAAAGTTAAAAATAATAAATTAGCTAATATAAATGAAATAATTTCTATTTATTCAATTATCATAATGTCAGTTATAATGGTTATAACACTTATAACAAGATATTGGATTTAATATAACTTTATATTGGTGTAGCAAAAAGATGATTTTATTTTTAATAATGTAAATGCATATAATTTTAATATATGTAATAAATAATTAAATTATTTTATAAGGGGTAATAAGATGCTATTACAAAAATCATTAAGTATAGATTTTTTGAAATTTTTTTGCGCATTAGCTATTGCTTTAGGGCATGGTGGAGGATCATTATTAATAAATGGGCATGCAATTGTGAATTTTTATTTCGTAGTTTCTGGATACTATTTGATGAGAAAGTTCTCAAATACTAAAGAGATTAATGCTGCTCAATATGTCTATGGACGCTTATGTAGTTTATATCCACATTATATTTTTAGTGCATTTAGCTTGTTTTTATTGTTAGTTATATTTAATAAGAGCGATTTTTATGTCTTATTAGAATTGCTAAAAAAATTTATTCCAGAAATTTTTATGTTACAAAATACAGGAATATTTTTGGATGGAGTGAATTTTCCAACATGGTATATTACAGCACTTATTTTTAGTTCATTATTATTATGGCAGATGTTAAAAGTTAATAAAGAAATAACTATTAATATAGTTTGTCCACTAGTTATTATAGGTGTTTATACATACTTACATAATACTGACAATTATTTTGCATTAATTTCTTTTGCTTATTTACCGTTATTAAGGGGATTAGCTAATATTAGCATAGGTATAATAACATACGAATTAGCAACTACTTCTCAAGTAAATTTAGTATTTAAAAATTCTTTTTTGACTAACTTTATTGGAGCAATTTGTTTGATTGGATTCTTATTAAGTGCATTTAGTGTACTAGATCAATGGTTAGGATTAATTTTTATCATTGGGAATGTCATTATTTTAAATAGAATTAATATATTAGAGCGAATATTCAGAAAGGGATTAATATATAAAATTGTAGATTCATTTGGACGATTATCTTATCCTATATATTTAAATCATTTATTTATAATCCATATATTTACATTTGCTAATATTAAATTGGATAGATATATATATAAAATAATGTTTATTTTTGTTCTTATTGTTTATTCATATATTACAAATTTTATAGTAAAGATTATAATAAAAAGAATAAAAGATAGCAAAATATAAGACTAAAATAGATGCTTAAAGAAATTTTATAATTTTGCAGCAAATAAATAAAATTTGAAATCTATAAAGTAGAAATAATAATATATATTAAAAGGAGTAGATAAAAAAATGTTAGTAGCCTTAGTGGGATATACTGGTTTTGTAGGAACAAATTTGACTAAAAGTTTTAAGTTTAATAATTTATATAATTCAAAAA
This sequence comes from Clostridium neonatale, assembly GCF_001458595.1. Taxonomy (GTDB): domain Bacteria; phylum Bacillota; class Clostridia; order Clostridiales; family Clostridiaceae; genus Clostridium; species Clostridium neonatale. The sequence goes on along the minus strand of NZ_LN890328.1, from coordinate 2,972,248 downwards.
ATATTGAAGAAGCGTTTGGAACAAATCCGGATCTATTAGTTTATTCAGGCGTTCCAGCTGAAAAGTTTTTAGCAAATAATAATCCTGAGAGAGATTTTAAAATAATAGAAAATGCATTTGAAAATATAAAAAAGATTAATCCACAAAAAATAGTTCTTATATCAACAATTGATGTATATAAGAATCCAATTAATGTTGATGAAGATACTCAAATCGATATCACTGGTTTGCTGCCATATGGTTTAAACAGATATAAGCTTGAAAGATTAGTTGAAGAAAATTTTGAAAATCATTTAATAGTACGTTTACCAGGATTGTATGGTGAAAATATTAAAAAGAATTTTATATATGATTTAATAAATGTTATTCCAAGCTTATTAACAGAAAAAAAGTATAGGGAGATTTTAGAAAAAGATAATTTTATTAAAAATTATTATATAAAGCAAGATAATGGCTTTTATAAATGTATGTTTTTAAATGAAGCTCAAAGGAAAAATTTAAAAGAATATTTTAATCAAATTGGTTTTTCAGCATTAAATTTTACTGACAGCAGAAGTGTTTTTCAATTCTATAATTTATCATATTTATGGGAGCATATTAATTTGGCTTTAGGGAATGGAATAAAGAAGCTAAATTTAGCAACTGAACCGATTTTAATTTCCGAATTATATAGTTATATAAAAGAAGAACCATTCAATAATGAGTTGAGTAAGGAGCCATTTAACTATGATTATAGAACAAAATATGATTATATGTTTAAAGGAAATATGGGGTATATTTTTGACAAAGATTTTATTTTAAATGATATTAAACAATTTGTTTTAAGAAAATAGTTATTTTATGGATTATCAAGGAGATAAAAATAATGAAATTATCAATATCTAATATAGCTTGGGAAGATAAATATGATTTAGAAATGTATGCTTACTTACAAAAATGTAATTTTGCTGGAATTGAGATTGCTCCAACAAGACTAATTAAAGAAAATCCTTATGATAAATTAAATGATATAAAAAATTTTGCGATTAATATAAAAAATAAATACAATTTACAAATATCATCAATGCAATCAATTTGGTATGGAAAAACTGAGCGTATATTTGGAACCGAACAAGAAAGAAATGAATTATTAAGTTATACTAAAAAAGCAATTGATTTTGCTAATATAATAGAATGTAATAATATTGTAATGGGATGTCCTAAAAATAGAGTTATTAGAAAAAAAGAAGATAAAGAAGTTGCAAGCTATTTTTTCTATGAATTAGGAGAGTATGCTAAGAAGAAAAATACAATTCTATCAATAGAGCCAAATCCAACAATATATAATACTAATTTTATAAATTATACATCAGAAGCATTTTCGTTGGCAAAACAAGTTAATAGTTGCGGTTTTAGAGTAAATGTTGATTTAGGAACTATAATTTATAATAATGAAGATATTAAAACTCTTGAGGATAATATAGAACTGGTAAATCATATTCATATTAGCGAACCTAATTTAGTATTAATAAAAAAGAGGAATATACATGTTATACTTGCTAATATATTAAAACAAAAAAAATACAATAACTTTATTTCAATAGAAATGGGAAAATGTGATGATATACAACAAGTAAAAGATTCTATTGAATATATAAAAGAGGTGTTTAAATGATTTATGAGGGAATAAGTGGAGTTCCAAAGTTTGAAAGTAAGGAATATCAGTCTAGGCAGTCTAAATATTGTCTATGCATACCTATAATTAATGAGGGTGACAGAATTAAGAAAGAACTTGAAAGAGCAAATGAATACAACATACCAAAATTGGTTGATATAATTATTTGTGATGGTGGATCTACTGATGGGTGTACAAATTCGGAAAATTTAAAAAGTTTAGGTGTAAATACTTTATTGGTTAAAAAAGATATTGGCAAGCAGGGAGCTCAATTAAGAATGGGATTTTGGTGGGCTTTAGAACGTGGATATGAAGGCGTAATTACGATAGATGGGAACAATAAAGATAGTATTGAAGATATACCTAGATTTATAGAGAAACTTGAGGAAGGATATGATTTTGTACAAGGTTCAAGGTTTATTAAAGGTGGAAAAGCAATAAATACGCCATTAATTCGTCATATATCAGTAAGATTAATACATGCACCAATAATATCTTTAACGGCTAAACATAGATTTACAGATACGACAAATGCTTTTAGAGCTCATTCTAAAAAGTATTTATTAAATGATAGAGTGAAGCCATTTAGAAATATATTTATGACATATGAGTTGCTTGCATACTTATCAACTAGGTGTACACAAATTGGACTTAAGGCATGTGAAGTGCCTGTTACGAGAGAATATCCTGAAAAAGGAAAGATACCAACTAAAATAAGTTTTTTTAAAGGTAATAGTGAATTACTAAAAATATTATTTAAAAATTTAAAAGGAGATTATAATAGCAAATAATTAATTAAAGAAAGGAGATATACTTTGAAATGACATATGATAAAATAATAATAGGTGCTGGTCTTTATGGGTTGTATTCAGCTTTGTTCTGTGCTAAACGTGGGGAAAAAGTTTTAGTGCTAGAATATGATGATGCGCCATTTAAAAGAGCCACATATATAAACCAAGCTCGTGTTCATATGGGATACCATTATCCGCGTTCATATTCAACAGCTATAAAATCTGCGCATTATTTTGAAAGATTTATGAGGGATTATTCTTTTTGTGTGTTAACTGAGTTTGACAAAATATATGCAACATCTTCTAATTTCTCTTGGACTAATGCTGAGCAGTTTAAAAAGTTTTGTAAAGCGGCTAATATTAGATGTGAGGATATTAATCCTTCTAAATATTTTAAAGATGGAATGTGTGATGGAACTTTTTTTACAACAGAATATACTTATGATGCTAATATTTTAAAAGAATATTTTTTAAAAGAATTGGCTAATTATAAAAACTTTGATATTAAATATGAAGCTAGGATAGAAGAAATTAAAAAGACTGAAGGGTGCTTTAAGTTATTGTTAAAAGATGGGGGAAATTATTCCACACAATATTTATTAAATTCTACATATGCATCATGTAATCAGATATTAAATAAATTGGGATATGAGCCATTTAAAATAAAATATGAATTATGTGAGATTATTTTGTGCAAGGTTTCAGATAAGTTAAAAGATGTTGGAATTACTGTGATGGATGGACCTTTTTTTTCGATTATGCCTTTTGGTAAGACAGGATATCATTCATTAACATCAGTTACATTTACTCCGCATATGACAAGTTATGAAAATTTACCAACTTTTGATTGCCAAAAGAAAAGTAATGGTTTTTGTTCGCCAAAACAGTTAGGAAACTGTAATGATTGTCCAGCCAAACCGCAAAGTGCTTGGGCTTATATGTCTAATATGGCTAAGAAATATTTGAAAGATGAGTTGAAATTTGAGTATGCAGGGTCATTATTTTCTATGAAACCTATATTAAAGGCTTCTGAAATTGATGATTCAAGACCAACTGTAATTAAGCAATATTCAAGCAATCCTACTTTCATAAGTGTTCTTTCAGGAAAAATAAATACGGTTTATGATTTAGATGAGGTGCTTATAAATGGTGATAAATAAAGAAAAGAATTTTGTTTCAGCTGTAATATATATTTATAACAATGAAATGTATATAAAAAATACATTGGAGAGAATAAACAGAAAATTAAGTGATAATTTTGAGAAATATGAAATAATATGTGTTAATGATAATTCTACTGATAAAAGTGTGGACAGAATAAAGGAGTTTTCAAATAAATCAGAACAAGCAGTAATAACTATATTAAATATGAGTTATCATCAAGGGTTGGAACTTTCAATGAATGCAGGGATAGATTTTGCAATAGGTGATTTCATATTTGAGTTTGATGATATAGATATGGATTACAATGATGAAATTATAATGGATGTTTATAATAAATCATTAAAAGGTTTTGATATAGTTAGTGCTTCTCCTAAAAGAAAAATGAAAAAAACATCGAAATTATTTTATAAGTTATTTAATAGTTACTCAAATAATTCTAATAAATTAAAAACAGAAACATTTAGGGTTGTTTCAAGGCGTGCAATAAATAGAGTACAATCGTTAAATAAAACAATTCCATATAGAAAAGCAGTATATGCAAATTGTGGACTGAAATTAGAAACTATATATTACAATAGTAATTTGAAAAATAATAGTAAATATTTAGATAATGATACCAGGAAAGAAGTTGCTATTGAATCGCTAATACTATTTACAAATATTACATACAGGGCATCATTATTTATTACATTGTTAATGATGTTAGGAATAGTATTGGTTGGATTATATACAATTTTTATTTTTATAAGTAAAAAGCCAGTGCAAGGATGGACTACTACTATGTTATTTTTATCAATTGCTTTTTTTGCAATTTTTGCTATTTTGGCAGTTATAATAAAATATTTATCAATTATTGTTGAACTAATATTTAAAAAGCAAGAATATATGATAGAATCAATAGAAAAGTTAAACAAATAGGTGATGATATGTTAGAATCATTAAGGAAAAACAGTAAAGGTATTCTATTAATGCTGATATCATCTATATGTGTTTGTGTTGGTCAATTATTATGGAAGATATCGGCAGAAGAAGGAATCTTATTTTTGATATTTGGATTTGCATTATATGGAATAGGTGCATTTATAATGATTATTGCATATAAATTTGGAAGCTTGTCTGTTTTGCAACCAATGTTAAGTTTAAATTATGTATTAAGTATAATATTAGCTCATACTATATTAAAGGAAGATATAACATTATTAAAAGTTATAGGTGTATTAATTATAATATTAGGTGTTATATTAATAGGAGGGGGGGATAAGTAATATGCTATATTATATTTTATTAGTTATTATGACACTAATAGGGGCATTTGCATCACTCTTTTTAAAAAAGGCTTCATATTTTAAAAATTTTAGAGAATTAATTTGGAATATTAATTTATATATTGGTGGAATCTTATACTTTGTATCAGCGGTAGTAAATATATATATATTACATTTCTTAGATTATTCAATTGTATTACCATTAACATCAATAACATATATATGGACAATGATAATAGCATATTTGGTGTTTGAAGAAAAAATAACCAAGAAAAAGATTGCTGGTTTATCTCTAATTCTTATTGGTGTAATAACAATTTCCATGGTCTAATTACAATCATTATAAAAAAATAAATATAGAGGTAATGACTTATGAACAAAAAAATAAAAAAAGCAATAATACCAGCAGCAGGACTTGGAACAAGATTTTTGCCAGCAACAAAGGCTCAACCAAAGGAAATGCTGCCTATTGTAGACAAACCTACAATACAATACATAATAGAAGAGGCTGTAGTTTCTGGCATAGAAGAGATCCTCATAATAACAGGCCGAAATAAGAAGTGTATTGAAGACCATTTTGACAAATCTGTTGAGCTTGAGATGGAACTTAAAAAAAATAATAAAATTAAGCTATTAGAATTAGTAAGAAATATATCTGATATGGTGGATATTCATTATATAAGACAAAAAGAGCCTAAAGGATTAGGTCACGCAATAAGATGTGCAAAAACATTTGTTGGAAATGAACCATTTGCAATTCTTTTAGGAGATGATGTTGTTTATAATCCAGAAAAGCCATGTTTAAAGCAGCTTATAGACTGTTATGAAGAATATAAAACAACTATTTTAGGAGTGCAAACTGTTCCGGAACACGATGTATATAAATATGGAATTGTAGATGGAATAGCTGTAGAAGATAGAGTATGCAAAGTAAAAGGCTTAGTAGAAAAGCCTTCTGTTAAAGAGGCACCTTCAAATACAGCAATTCTTGGAAGATATATAGTTACACCTAGAATTTTTGATATTTTAGACAATACAAAGCCAGGAAAAGGTAATGAAATTCAGCTTACAGATGCACTTCTTACTCTTATTAAAGAAGAAGCTATGTATGCATATAATTTTGAAGGTAGAAGATATGATGTTGGAGATAAGTTGGGCTTTTTACAAGCGACTGTTGAATATGCATTAAGGAAGCCAGAATTAAAGGATGATTTTATAAAATATTTGAAAACTATAATTGAAGAATAAGTATATATAAGAGCATTACTAAATGATTAATATTTAATCTAAAGTAATGCTTTAATACTAGAACTATTAATAGTTATTATTGTTATGTACAAGGTGCAGTATTTAATTATAATTAACTTTGAAGTGTAATTATATAATAATTTTATAAGTGAAATTGATTTGATTATTCATACGATTTTGTAGCTTCTACTTAAAAATTAAATTTCAAAGTTCATCTACCCCAACAAACCCATACCCTTTCCACTCAAGTATACCAGCCAACCTCTTCAAAAAAGAATTTTCACTATAACTATAAACAGGAAATCCATTCTCATCTTCACTCAACAAAATGAATTCCTTATCCAATACAGGATGAAAGAACACGCTCCCCATATTTTCTACACTTGCATTTCTAATTCTATCCAAACATTCTTCTTCCATACCTTCTGCAATATAATCTAGGGGAGTAGATATATACAATGAAGTGCCATTATAAGGACTTATCTGTGGCTTAGTTAAATCAGCTTTATCTATGCCATAATCATTAAATGGATAATATAGTATCTTAAAATACTCTTCAGCAATTTTATTTTGCTCTGGGGTTATTTCATAATGTGGAGCTTCAAAAAAATCTATTGGTATATCTAAATATTCTGCAGTTTCAATAGCTTTTTCTATTTTTTTTCTAAAAACTTTAGTTGATGGTTCATATCTTCCAAATTCAAATCCAGCTCCTGATTCAAATTCACCAAATTGATGAGTATATCCATGAAGACCTATTATACCATTATGACTATTTAAATAATCTAATGTATAAACCATTTCTGCTAGTTCAAATGTATTTTTACTTAATGGATCATTATCAATATTTAAACTAGGATTTATGTATCGTGGAATCCATGCTATATGGTAAGGAATATTTTTATTATTTAAATAGCTGCCTATTATACGGAGATTTTCAAAATAGTCTTTAGCATAATTTTCTCCTGTAGCACAGATATCTTCTAATCTTATTAGAGCAATTTGTGATTTATTTTCTGATATAGTACTATTCTTATTTTCTTTTATATTATTGTCTTTAATTTCAGTATTTTTGGTATTAGAATTATCATCACTATTATAAAAAGTATTATTTTCCAAAGTTTCATTAGAATTCATTCTGCAATTAACTACTTTATTATCTTTATCCCATCGTGTATATAAGTTAAGCATATTTGAAAGATCAGAAAAGCCAATATAATATATATTATTATCATTAGTTAGTAAATTTTCTTTTAGTGTAAATTCATCATTAGGACATTTAACAGTATTATCTAATGTATCAATAGAATGCTTTATATTATCTATATTTAAATATAAAATATCTTCAACTTTTTTTATTTCACCATTAAAATTATCTATGATTTCATTCAAGGGAAGATAATATCTATTCTTATCTATATATATTGGCAAATTAAAATTAAAAGTTTTTCCGTTTATTTTAAGAATTATATTATCTTTTTCTAAATTTAATTCTTTAAAATTATCATAATTTATTGAACTTATATTTATATCCTCATTTGTTCCTTTAAGCTCCAAGTCATCAGGTTTAACTGTAATTTTATTACTACATCCTAAAATAAATAGAATTACTAATAACAAAGAATATATTAAAGTTCTTTTTATCATAAAAGGTTCCCTTCTTTTGTACTTTAAAATAAAAATATATGAATGGTAATTATAGGGTAAGGTAAGAACAAAGTACATTACATAGTATGTACTAGAATCATTATTTTATATGTGTGAAATACTAAAAGAAAATGAAGTGAATGTTAATTATAAAGAATATGATAAAAATATTGGAATCAGATAAAAGAGAGGTTGAGAATATGGGTGCAAGAAATTATTATATTAGATGAAATTAAAGAAAAAGCAACTCAAAAGTATATTGTAAAACGCACTATAATATATACTTTAATATGTATAAATGAAACAAATATTTAATGTGAGAAAAATTAGTGTAATCTAATTTTAAAGTTCATCAACTCCAACAAATCTATATTCTTTACCTTCAAGTATACCAACCAACCCTTTCTGTTAATTCGAAGGCATTTTTACTTAAAAGATCATCATAAATATTTAATTAAGATAGGGTTTATGTATTTTGGAATCCAAGCTATATTATAGGGAATATTTTTCATTAGTATATTCTTTAGATAATATGTATCAAAATGGTGATTTTATTTTTTCTAAGATAAATATAAATAGGTATAATATAATTAATAAATTATCTTAAAAATAATGAAAATATAGTAGATGAAATAGCCAATAGAATAGTGCAGGAATATGTTGATGCAATAGGAGAATTAGTTAATAATTTAGAAAAGCTTTTATAGATAGAATCATTTAATAATACAGTATATTTAAATTTTGAAAATTTGTATGATGTATTTCTAATTTAACATGAAACTAATAGAAATACTGCTGTTTATAATGTATAATCAAGGTAAATAATATAACTAAAGATAAGGAAAAAATGAGACAAAAATGGTGGTGGAAAACATGGCTAGAATTAATCCAAAAGTAGATTTTGCATTTAAAAAGTTCACTTCCCAGGCATTTATTCCATAATAAAACTCATAAGGATTTTTTAATAAATCTTGCTGCTATTTAGTTTTAAATAAAATATATTTAGGCTATAATATTAGTAATATAATAAGCGAGGTGAAAATTTGATGCCAGATAAAAAGAATATTAAAGATTTCAAAATTGATAATACTGAAAATATTGTTTCACTTTGTGTTTTTGGAAGTTATAATACTGAATTTTGGGATGAAAATAGAAGTGATATAGATATATTGATTTTGCTTAACAAAAATCTTGGTGTTGAATTTGAATTTAAAATTGAAGATGAACTTCTTTTAGGACTTCAGAAATTTTTTGAGTTTGATAATATTCATATTGTTTTTCTTTATATGAATGAATTTGATAATACAATTGCCGATAGTTATTTATTAAGTAATAATAAAATAATTCTAGATTTTGAGCGTGAAATTGATTTTAGAATGTATGTAAATAAATATCATAGAAATAATGAGTGGCTTGAAAATATTATAAAAGAAGATATGAAGTTGATGAAGGGGAATAAAAATGTCACCATATTATAATATTGGATTTTGATTATCTAGGAAAAGATGATTTTTATTAGTGGAGTGATGAATTTGAATTTAGAGAAAAAAATAGTTGAAGAAATAATAGATATATCTCGCAAACATGATAAAATAAAAAAAGTCATTCTTTTTGGATCTAGAGCACGAGGAGATAATTCAATTAAAAGTGATATAGATTTGGCCATATATTGTGATACTTCAATAGTAGAATTTATTGAGGATATTGAAATGAATACGAGTACTTTGTTAGAGTTTGATTTTTCGGATATGAAAGATATACATGATGAAACATTTGTAAGCCAGGTTGAAAAAGAAGGGATTATTATCTATGAGAAGCATTGATTTTAAATATATGAACTTAAAAAAAGCTTATGATAGACTTTTAGAAGTAAGCAAGTTATATGATGGCAAGGATGATATAATAAGGGATAGTTTAATTCAAAGATTTGAATTTACATATGAACTTACTCATAAAACACTTAGGGAATTTATGAAATATTTAGGTGTGACTCTTGAAAATTCATTTCCACGTTCAATATATAAAAAGGCATATGTAAATAACTTAATATCTAATGATAAAGTTTGGATTAGTTTGTTAGAAGATAGAAATTCTACATCACATATTTATAGTGAAGATTTAGCAGATGAAATTGCTAATAGGATAGTAAATGAATATGTTGATGCAATAGGAGAATTGGTTAATAATTTAGAAAAGCTTTTATAGAAATGTGAAAATAGAAAAGCAGTTAAAATTGTTAATTGTTATTAAGGAAAGAACTTACATTAACAAAGATTTCACGAGTTTGAGTATCCATAAGATCTTTAATAGCTGAAGCTACTGAATAGATTCCCTCTGGATCAGCATCATTTCTTACATTAGAAAAAGTCTTTTTAGTAAATGTGGCGTCCCCCGCTTTATCCGTCCCGTTTTGTACCTCAATGCTTAGTGATGTTGAGTCGATGATTTTGTTTACTGCCATAATAAATTCCTCCTTTAAATTTTTTCTCTCAATTAAGATATATGGTTTAGAAGAAAAAAACACATGAATTTTATAAATTCCATAAATTTCACCTCCCATATAAGATATATGGTTTAATATAGAAAAACACATAAAAAATCTAGAGATTTTTTGAATTTATAAATTTTTAATCATGGAGGTATTATCTTTTAATATGGAAGTATTATCCTTGCCTTGAAGAATCTTATGTGATAGATTAGTAATAAATGCAAGTATTAGAGGTGATAAGGCTATGTTTGACTATGAAAAGATTCAAAGTTTAAACGATTTAGAACTTTCGGTGTATAATTATATAATACAAAATTCACATGAAGTACTAAAAATGACAATAAAGGATTTAGCAAATAATGCACATGTTTCAACAACAACTGTATTGAGATTTTGCAAAAAAGTGAAATGTGATGGTTATTCTGAATTTAAAGTTAAATTTAAGCTTTATTTAGATGACCAAAAGGATATAGATATAGAAGATGACTTAGATGAAATCATCGATAGTCTTAAAAAATATAAAGAAGTAGAATTTCAGAAAAGTATAGAAAATATAGTAAATATAATTGAAAACTCTAATGGAACCTTGTGGGTTGGCCTGGGAACTTCAGGAGTATTATGTAGATATGGTGCAAGATATTTATCTGGTACAGGAAAGTTTAGTTTAGCAATTGATGATCCATACTTTCAAATTGAAGGAAATGTTTTTGAAAAATGTACCGTAATAGCTTTATCAGTTTCAGGTGAAATAGATCAAACAATTAGAATCGTTAATACTCTAAAATCTTTAAATTGTAAAGTTATAAGTATTACCAATAAAACAAATTGTACATTGGCTAAAATTTCAGATTATAACATTTCATATTACGTTCCTTATCTCAAGCATAACATGAATGATATGACTACGCAGATGCCTGTAATGTACATTATTGAAAGCATAGGTAAACGATTATTTAAGAGAAAATTTGTTTAGAATATTTTTATTCTAAACAAATTTTTTTTGAATCAAAATAAAAAATATATTTTTTATTTTGTAATAAATTATTTTGAAGGCTACATTGATTTATATGGTGTCTGAATTACTGACAAGAAAAATAATATTATATATACTAATTCATGTAAACGAATTTAGAAACTAAAGAAAGGGGGATTACTTTATGAAAAAATTTGAAAATAAGATCATGTTAATTACTTATGCAGATTCTTTAGGGAAAAATTTAAAAGAATTAAGCTATGTATTAGATGAACATATAAGTGATGCAATAGGAGGTATACACGTACTCCCATTTTTCCCGTCTTCGGGGGATAGAGGCTTTGCGCCTATGACTTACAGAGAAGTTGACAAATCATTTGGAGATTGGAATGATATAAATGAATTAAGTAATAAATATTTCTTAATGTATGATTATATGATAAATCATATTTCAGCTCAAAGTTTTTATTATAAAGATTTCCTAAGTAAAAAAGACAATTCTGAATATAAGGATTTATTTATACGTTATAAGGATTTTTGGGAGAATGGAGAACCAAATCAAGAACAGGTAGATGCTATCTATAAGAGAAAGCCAAGAGCACCTTATGTAACAGCTAAGTTTGCGGATGGGACAGAAGAAAAGGTTTGGTGTACCTTTGATGAAGAGCAAATAGATATTGATTGTGAATCTGAAACAGGTAAAAAGTTCATTAATGAAAATCTTAAATTTTTAGCTGGTAATGGAGCATCATTAATAAGATTAGATGCATTTGCTTATGCCACTAAAAAAGCAGGAACAAGTTGCTTTTTTATAGAACCAGGAGTTTGGAATCTTTTAGGACAATGTGATGAGGTTTTAAAAGACTATGGAGCATTACTATTACCAGAAATACATGAACATTACTCTATGCAATTAAAGATTGCTGAAAAAGGATACTTTGTATATGATTTTGCACTTCCTATGTTATTAATACATGCTCTTTATTATGGAGAAGGAAAGTATTTAAAAAATTGGCTAGAAATATGTCCTAGAAAGCAATTTACAACACTTGATACACATGATGGTATTGGTGTGGTTGATGTAAAGGACTTGTTACCAGATGAAGAAATTAATAAAACTAAAGAAGATATATTTAAATTTGGAGCAAATGTTAAAAAGATATATAATACATCTGCATACAACAATTTAGATATATATCAAATTAATTGTACATATTATTCTGCACTTGGAGACAATGATAATGCATATTTGTTGGCTAGAGCAATTCAATTTTTTGCGCCAGGAATACCACAAGTTTATTATGTCGGAATGTTGGCTGGTAAAAATGATTTAGAGCTATTAGAAGAAACAAAGGTTGGAAGAAATATTAACCGTCACTACTATACTAAAGAGGAAGTAGAGATGGAAATCAAAAGACCTGTTGTTCATAAATTGCTAGAATTAATGAGATTTAGAAATAATCATCCAGCATTTAATTTAGATGGATCATTTAAGGTAGAATTAGAAAATAGTAATGAATTAAAAATTATAAGAGAATATAAAGAAGATTATGCTATATTACATGCAAACTTAAAGACATTTGATTTTACAATAGAACATTCATAAAAAGAAAGGATATGTTTTTATTATGAAAGATAAAATTAATAAAATAATGAATGAAATTATAATACCTAATATGATGAAATTTGTTAATATAAAGCCAATAGTAGCTTTAAAAGATGGAATATTATTTACCCTTCCTCTACTTATGATTGGATCAATATTTTTATTAATAGCCAATTTCCCATATGCTCCTTTTACAGAATTTCTTTCTGACAAAGGCTTAACAGGTCCATTAGCACAAGTAAATGGTGCTACTTTCTCAATTATAGCATTAGTAGCAGTTATTGGTGTTACTTATTGTTATGTTAAAAATGAAGGTTATGAACCAATGTCAGCAGGTTTTATTGCTTTTGCTGTATTTTTAATTACAACTAATTCATATGCAACAAATGCAGATGGAGCAATTGTAGAAAATGTAATATCAAAAGACTGGACATCAGGGCAAGGAATGATTACTGCTATAATAATTGGATTAGTTGTTGGTAGTATATATTCTTGGTTCATGAAAAAGGAAATAACAATAAAAATGCCTGAGGGAGTACCATCTAGCGTTGCAAATTCATTTGCATCTTTAATACCAGGAGCATTTTTAATTACTGGAGCTTTAATAATTTATATATTCTTTAAAAATGTAATGGATACAACTATGGTTGAATTTATTTATAAAATAATACAAACACCATTACAAGGAATGACCGATTCTATTTATGGAGTTATTGCTTATTGTTTAATTGCAACTATACTTTGGTGGTTTGGAGTGCATGGAGGAACTATTGTAACAGGAATTATGCTACCAATATTATTATCAAATATATCTACAAACCAAGCTATAGTAGATAGTGGAAATGCATTAACTATTCAAAACGGCGCACATATTGTAACAGACCAATTTACATCAGCTTATATTAATCTTACAGGTACAGGAATAACATTAGGACTTGTTATTTATATGGTGTTTTTTGCGAAATGTCAACAGTTTAAGCAAATGGGTAAATTAGCATTAATACCAGGAATATTTAATATAAATGAACCAGTTATTTTTGGAACACCAATTGTTATGAATCCATTCCTTTTAGCACCATTTGTATTAACACCAACAGTAGTCGGAGTACTAATGTATCTAGTTGTTGGAAGTGGCCTTGTACCACCATTTAGCGGAATAGTTGTACCATGGACATGCCCTGCTATTATTTCAGGATTTTTATTAGGTGGATGGAAAATGGCATTATCACAAGCAGTTATTTTAGTAATATCATTCTGTATTTATTTTCCATTTGTAAGAAAAGTAGACTTAATTAATTTAGAAAAAGAGAAGGAGAACGCAAATGCATTACAATAAACTTAAAGCTTTCCCTGAGAATTTTTTATGGGGAGCATCTACTTCAGCATATCAAGTTGAAGGCGCATATAATGAAGATGGTAAGGGATTATCAGTTCAAGATACAAAAAAAATTACTGAAGGTACAACTGATTTTAAGATAGCAAGTGATCATTATCATCGTTATAAAGAAGATATAAAACTATTTGCAGAAATGGGATTTAAAACATATAGATTTTCAATTGCATGGACTAGAATAATTCCAGATGGTACTGGGGATGTAAATCCGTTAGGAGTTCAATTTTACAGCAATCTTATAGATGAATGTTTAAAATACGGTATTGAACCATTAGTAACTATGTATCATTTTGATTTACCAGATACATTAAATAAGATAGGTGGATGGGGAAATAAAGAAACAGCAAATGCATTTTGCAGATATGCAAAAGTATTATTTGAAAGCTATGGAGATCGTGTAAAGTACTGGCTGACAATCAACGAGCAAAACATGATGACATTGCATGGAGCAGCAATAGGAACTGTTAATACTAAGGTAAGCAACATAAAAAAAGAACTTTATCAGCAAAACCATTATATGCTTGTAGCTCAAGCTAAAGTAATGAAAATGTGCCATGAAATGTGTCCAAATGCTAAGATAGGGCCAGCTCCTAACATTAGTGAAGTATATCCAGCAACATCTCGTCCAGAAGATTTTATTGCAGCACAAAATTTAAATGCAATTAGAAATTGGCTGTATTTAGACATTGCAGTTTATGGAAGATATAATCCAATTGCTTGGAGCTATATGGAGGAAAAAGGCGTAATTCCTGAAATTGAAAAAGGAGACTTTGAAATATTAAAAGAAGGAAAACCAGATTTTATAGCATTTAATTATTATAATACATCTACAGTTGCAGAAAGTTTGATTACAGATGCAAAAGTAGGACCAGATGATGGTGATCAACAAATTGAACTTGGAGAAAAAGGTGTCTATAAAGCAGTATATAATGAATATTTAGAAAGAACTCCATTTAATTGGGAAATTGATCCTGTAGGATTTAGAAGTACATTAAGAAGTGTATATGAAAGATATCATTTACCAATAATCATAACAGAAAATGGATTAGGTGTTTATGATGAAATGGATGAAGAAGGTAATATAAATGATGATTATAGAATTGAGTATTTAAGAAAGCAAATAGAACAAGCTCAATTGGCTATTACAGATGGTGTTGATCTGTTTGGATTCTGTCCATGGGCAGCTATTGATTTAGTAAGTACACATTCTGGATTTAAAAAGCGTTATGGATTTATATACGTAAATCGTGAAGATTTTGATTTAAAGGATATGAGTAGAATTAAGAAAAAAAGTTTTTACTGGTATCAAAATGTTATAAAAACAAATGGAAAAGAACTATAAATTTTAAAATAGAAATAATCCACAATTCATTGATGAATTGTGGATTATTTTACATTAAAAGAAAAAGAAGCTAATAAAAGATGTATTCATAGAGAAGAAAGAGAACCGTATAAGATTTTAAGCCATAGTCCTGTTATTGTTAAATAGCGTATATTCTTGTATAATAAAGGTAACAATAAATTGATAAGGGTATTAGAAGGCTGGTGATGTTTTTGGAAAAAGAAAAAATAGAAAAAATCATATTAGAAACTTTGCCACAAGATAAAACAGAAGCTATATATATTTTTGGAAGCTATAATACTCAGTTTTTTCACGATGATTCTGATATTGATATAGGATGGTTTTGTAATAATGTAAGTGAAGAAGAACGCGTACTTCTAGAATATGAATTAGAACAAAAAATAGGAAGAGAAGTTGATCTTGTATTTCCTAATAAAAACAAAATACTAATTTTAAATGAAATACTTGCAGGAAAACCAATAGGAAGATTATCAAAACATTTTTGTCAATGGTTTGATAACAATATTGATGAAATAATGTATATTTCGGCTGATTTGATTTCAATGATGTAGGAGGGCAGTTATGGTTAATGAGTATTATAATTTTGGAAGACTTAAAGGAATAATTGCAAATTTAAAGGAAAGCATAAATGATATGGAGAAGGCACTTAAAGCTTATGATACATTAAATGATTCAGGTTTTGAAGATATTATAGCCAATGGTATAAGAATGAGCTTTGTGCAAATAAGAGAAGAAGTTTTTTCTGCTGTATCAAGTATTCTGAAAAGCTCAGGAATATCTGTTAATAAGTTTTCAAATAATATGGACATGATAAATGAGTGCAGAAAGAATGGGGTTTTTACTAAAACTGATGATTCATTTTTTATAATACTTAATAAATATAGAAATTCAGCATGTCATAGATATAAGCAGCCAAGTGTTGAAGATATAAAAAACTTTTACGAAAATAAGAAGATTAATATTGAGTTTATAATTGAAGATTTAGAAAAAATAATTAATTCAACAAAAACTGACAATAATATAATGAGGTAAATGTTAAAGTACTTATTGAATAACTAAAAAATCACCAAAGAGATTACCTCTAAGGTGATTTTTTTAGTTTAAGCTACATCAAATTTAGTAACTTTTCTTTCAGTAAACTTAGCACTATCTTTGCCAATAAGAGCACCAGCATCAACAGAAAAGATATTTTTTGAAATTATTAAGTCCATAAGACTGTTTGCATCAGTAGGAGTTATGTCACTTTTTACTCCGCTTATGCTTAAAGTTGTATTTTTACCACCTTCAGTTGTAAATGTCATTGCTAAAATATACTCCATAAATTACACCTCTTTCATAAATATTTATTTGCCTAGAAATTATCTGTTATCAATGATCAATTTTTGCCCTTGTAAGGTATACAGAGTGCAATGAGCGGCGAATGTTATGGCTAAGAGCCATAACGATGCAATAATATAATTAAAAGTCGAAGACTTTTTTCCTTCATTGAAAATTGACAATTGATAATTGTTAAAGGTTAATTGTTATTAAGGACTGAGCTTACATTAACAAAGATTTCACGAGTCTGTGTATCCATAAGGTCTTTTATAGCTGAAGCTACTGCATATATTCCTTCTGGATCAGCATCATTTTTTACATTAGAAAAAGTCTTTTTAGTGAATGTGGCGTCTCCTGCCTTATCTGTCCCGTTTTGTACCTCAATGCTTAGTGATGTTGAGTCGATGATTTTGTTTACTGCCATAATAAAATCCTCCTTCATTTTTTATAATTTTAATTTAAGATTTAGGATTAGTAGAAGTTAAAGATCATCATTTGTATCAATGACCATACCTACTTTAGTAGAAATTATAGTGTTTAATTTATTGATTGAATTGGATAGTGTAATAATTTGTTTTTCAAGTTTTATCAAAAGATAGCTGCTTACTGCAACAGGAAAACCAACATTGCCTATTATCCCAATCAGTTCATTAAATTCCATGAATTTCACCTCCCATTAGAGATATACGCGCGAAATGAAAAAAACACATAATTTTTTTAAAAAATTTTTTGGAAAAATTTTTAGATATTGTGTAAACCTATATGAGTTGGAGATTCGGGTTAAAAATAAATTTTTAAATTTTTAGAAAGTTTATTTAAAACAGTACTTTTTCTTTGAAGTGCAGTTGAATAACAAATATTTTTTAGGCTTGCATACTCTTTGGTTGTATTTTCATTAAAAAAAATGAAATTAATTAATTCTTTTTCCTCAGAGCTAAGTTTGTTAATAATAGTATTCAAGGCTTCATATTCAGCATTGTTGCAAACAACCTCTTCAAGGTTTAATTCTTTTGAATCCATATTTTCCATACCATCATCATGTATTGAAAGAGCTTCAATTCCATCACAAACACACCGCCTTTTACTCTTTCTTGCAATAGTGCAGATACCATTTTTTATGCTATTAGTTGCATATGATATAAATCTATGTGTTTCTGAATTATATGAAGATATACATTTTAATAAAATTTTATAACACTCACTTTTAATATCTTCAAATTCATATCCATAAATGAATGATTTTAGAGCGTGATTTACAATAAAAGGTGTAAATTCATCAACTAACTTTTCTTTTGCATTATAATCTTGATTTTTTGCCTGTAATACCAACATTTCAATATAGTCATAGTCCATATAAAAACCTCCAATACAAAATATTGTAGAGAACATAAATAATACCCTACATATAGTATATACGCGCGAAATAGAAAAAACTGTAAAATTTTAGTGTGAAAGTTTTTAGTGTTTAAATTTATTTGCGCGTATATCTCTTATGGAGGTGATTTTTAATGAAAAACTTTATTATAGCTGTTGGTCATACTGTAAGTGGAACTAAGGGGTGCGGCATTATTTCAAGGCTTAATGAAAGTAACTGTACAAGAGAAATCTGCGCTCTTTTATTTAAAAATCTGAAGATGAAGGGACATAATGTATATCTTTTAAGAGTTGATTATGGGAATACTTATAATTATGAAGACTGCTATGTCAGAGTAAATGAAGCAAATAAAATATTTAAAACAAAAGAAATTAATCTTTACGTAGAAATCCATATTAATGCAGGGGGAGGTACTGGAACGGAAGTATGTATAAGTGGAAAGTCAGATTATGCTAAAGCTTATGCAGAAAAAGTAAGCAGCAGAGTATCAAATTCATTAGGAATAAGAAATAGAGGTGTAAAGATAAGAAGTCTTATTGTATTAAATAGAACAATCATTCCAGCAATTTTAGTAGAATGTCTTTTTGCAGATAGTGATGATGCAGCAAAATACAATCCAGACAAGATTGCAAATGCTATATGTGATGCATTATGTAATACAAATGATACCACAAAAGAGTGGAAGCTTGGCTGGAATGAAAATAATATTGGATGGTGGTACTGCACAGATTTAAATAATAAATATTATTACACATCAAAGAATGGATGGCAGCATATTGATAATGAATGGTATACATTTGATAAAGATGGTTATGCTTTATGTTTATCGTGGTATTTTGATGAAAATAAGAAATCTTGGTATTACTTAGATAAAAGATGTAAAAGAGTTACAGGTACTAAGGATAAACCATTATGGCTTTGGATTGATGGATTTTGTTATGCATTTGATGAAGAAGGAAAGATGTATTATGACTGCATAACATCTGATGGATTTGAAGTTGATAAAAATGGGGCATGGATTAAGTGATTAATAGATTAATAAGTTAAGATTTGTAATGAGATTTAATTACTATTTCTTTTAAGATAAACATAAATGGGATATAATGAAGATAGGATTTTATATAGAATGAGAGAGGTGATTATATATGCTATTACCTAGTGAAGAAAAAAAATATACTTATAGAGAATATTTACAGTGGCCAGAAGATGAAAGATATGAACTTATAGAAGGAATTCCGTATATGCAGGCGGCACCATCATGGCAACATCAAGCTATCTCAAGGGAATTAATAATTCAATTTGGAAATTATTTAAAAGGGAAAAAGTGTAGTGTTTTTTCGTCACCTTTTGATTTAATACTAACTGATGAGGAAGACAAGATGGATGGCAAAAATGTATTTCAACCAGATTTATTAGTAGTTTGTGATTCCAGTAAATTGATAGGAACAGGGTATAGTGGAATTCCAGATTTAGTGATTGAAATTGTATCACCGTCTACGGCTAGAAGTGATAAATTTTATAAATTTAATATGTATGAAAAGTTTGGAATAAAAGAATATTGGATAATAGAACCTGATATAAAATTACTTAGTGTTTTTACATTAAATAAAGACGATAGGTATGGAAGACCAGAGTTATATAGTGAAGTTGATAAAGTTAAGGTTCAAGTACTAAAAAATTTAGAAATAAATTTATCAGATGTATTTAATTATTAAGTAATAATTATAGATATAAAAAATAACCTCTAGGAATTAAACTAGAGGTTATTTTTTATTCTTTAGGAAATTATATTTATGGACAATCTGTGTATAAACTGTTTTTAAAAATATTGCAATAAACTAATATCATTTAACCTAAAGAATAAAAAAGAAAATATATGCGCCTGACCTTTTCTTCGGCAAGCTCAGAAAATTCAGAATGCGCTGAAAAAAATCGACGGCTAAAGGATTTTTTTGAATTTAAGTTACCATATTCTATTGGATTTATATTTTATATGGGGTTATATCATAGTCGCCTTGGCGATTTTTTTATAGTGAACTTTTTTTGAAAACAAAGAATATATAAGGCTTTTAAGACTTTTGTTTGCTGACAGTAAAAAAATGACGATAAATAGTTATGATATTTGAAGAGAATAAGGAAAAAAAGGTAAAAAATACAACAAAATAATCAGATATGGCTGAAAAACAAATTGAAAATATTTCCCAAATATGAGATAAATTAAATAACATAAATATTTAGGAGGTAAAGATAATATATGAAAAAAATTATTGTGAAAAACAACATTGAAGAATTAAAAATGAGAAATGAAATGACGTATAGGGAAATAGCAGAGATAGCAAAAGTATCTGTAGCATATATATGCCAGTTAGCTAAAGGCAAAAGAAAAAATCCTAGTTTTTCTGTAATGGAAAGAATAGCTTTTGCATTGCAAAGTACAGTATATATGGTATTTAAAATGGGATATAAATCTCAAATTATGGCCTAAAGGATATGAATTTTAAGATTTTTAGAGCTTATAAAATTATATGCATTGAACTAAACACTAAGCCTTCATTTGAAGGCTTAGATAAATTCAGAAAATTCTATTTGTGGGAGTGTGGGAATAATGGGAGAAGGTAAGTGGATAAAAACATATGTAAATAGTTATGATGATACACCAAGTAAGATGATAGATGCACGTGATGATAGAGATGTTATTCATTATATTAGAGGAAGGCTTAATGCACTTGCTGGAAAGGTTAACAGAAATGGCGAATTATATATGACAGAAACAAAGCCATATACAATTAAAACT
The DNA here is from genome assembly GCF_001458595.1 of Clostridium neonatale. GTDB lineage: Bacteria > Bacillota > Clostridia > Clostridiales > Clostridiaceae > Clostridium > Clostridium neonatale. Next base: position 2,951,170 of record NZ_LN890328.1, on the reverse strand, counting down.
CTAGCAATAGAATTTAACAGGGATTTTGAAGTGGTAAAAGAAGCAGTCAAGGTATTAAAAAGTCTTGAAGTTATTGAAATAACAGAAGATAGAGTATTAAAAATTAGCGATTGGGAAATAGATCAAAATATTGAGGGACTTGAAAGAATAAGAAAGCAGACTAGTGAAAGAGTAGCAAGACATAGGGCTGCAAAGAAAGCTAATGAATATAATAAGCTAGTTGAAGAAGAAAAGAAACCTGAACTTCCTAAAAGATCTAAAGAAGATAGTAAAGGAAATTATGAAGGAAGTAAACAGAAATTAATAAAAGACCAAGGCTGTTTGGACGAAAAAGATACGCTTGATGATCAATTGGATTGTATAGATGAACTTAATTATGGATGTGATAATAATGTTGAAAGTAATGCTTCTTGTAATGGTGAGGAGCTTAATAATATAGAAGACAACATAATAAATAATAATAACTCAGAAAATGAAGTACATTACATAAATGAAATAAGAGATTTAAGTAGTGTAATAGATAATATTGATTCAAATAATCAAATGCTTAGTAAAGATAAAGCAGAAAATACAAATGATAATGATTCAAAATGTAACGTTACAGTAACGCAGCAGAATAAGAGAAGAGGAAAGAAAAGAAGTAAGAAAAAAGATAAGAGAGAGAGTAAGAAAAAAGATAATAGCAGTTTAATAGAATTTTCATGTGATAGTAATAATTTTGAGATTAGTGATGATAATGGTGAAGATTTGTTTTGTGAAAGCTTCATAAGTGAAGACTCAGGTTTTGAGGGTCATATGGAAAATGATGATGATGCAGATAGTAATGTAACAATCTTTTTTGATGTTTCAGAAAACTATGACAATAATGAACGAGTTGTAAATGATTTTGATACTTCAGAAAGTGATGAAATTAATGAGCAGTCTGTAACATCGTTTAAAATTACTGGTATTAGTTGCAGTGAAGAGGAACAGTCAATAAAATGTCTTGAATTTTATAATTATAATGTAAAGAGTGATAGTGGACAAGAAGTAGATAGATTTGAGGGTTTTTATGATGTAAATAACAGTGAGGGGTCTGTAAGTGGTTTTAAGACTTCTGATTCTGCATACAAGAGTGAAGAAAGTGCCAAATTACTTTTTAAATATTGCAATACTGTTTCAGAGAATTTCCCAGAAAATATTACACTTAATTCATTAAAATATGCTATTAATACGTATACTGAAAAGTATGTAAAAATGGCTATAGATAAATCAATGGAAGCAGGTAAATTTAATATGGCATATATTAATGGCATACTTAAGAATTGGAAAAGAGAGGGGTATCCAAATGAAGATAGTAAGGGGGAAAGTATAAATGGAACAAACAGCTATGGAAAAGGTAATATCCAGGATACAGGAAAATTTGAAGGATTCAAACCAAAGGAACCAAGAAAGCTTACTGAAGAAGAACGAAAGTCTGCAGAAAAAAATCTCATATAAATGTGAAAAATGCCATGATACAGGATGGATTTTAGTAAAACAAGATAATGCACAGCCTTTAGCTTTATATTGTGAATGTACTAAAATGGGCAGAATAAAGAAGCAATGGAAATCATGTGGCTTAAATTCAGAAATGGTGAATTATAAGTTTTCTAATTATCTAGTATGGAATGAATCATCTAAAATGGCTAAAAGTACAGCTATTGCTTATTATAATTATTTTGAGAAAGTAAAAAACACTAGAAAAAACAGCATTCTGCTTTGTGGACAAGTTGGCAGTGGAAAAAGTCATTTAAGCATTGCTCTGGCATTAAACTTATTAAATAAAAATATAAGGGTTCTTTATATGCCATATAGAGATATAGTAACTAAAATTAAACAAAACATGATTGATGAAGAATATTATCAGAGAATGATTTCAAAGTATCAGACATGTGAAGTTCTTTTAATTGATGACCTATTTAAAGGAAGAGTAAATGAAAGTGATGTGAATATAATTTTTGAAATAATAAATTATAGATACTTAAATTATCTACCTATAATAGTAAGCAGTGAATTTACCATAGAAAAGCTTCTTACTTTTGATGAAGGTGTTGGTTCAAGAATATATGAAATATGTAAGGATTATGTTGTTGAGATTAAGAAGGATATGAGGAATAATTATAGATTAAAATGAGGGAATAGAAAATGCTTTTAAAACTTTAGCGAAATTATACAAGTAACCTAGAAACTTACTAAGTATATGGTAAAAATAAGATTTTATACAATAAAGTAATATAAATACTTATTATTTATATTATTGACAAATTTGTTGATTAGTATAGAATAGATAACATAACGACGAGGTTATAACTTAAGTGATTAAGTTATAACCTCGTTATTTTTTTATAAAAATGTAGGAGGGGAAATAATGAAAATCACAAGAAAAATATTAGCAATAATATCAATAATAGCTTTAACTTTTAGTTTAACTGCTTGTGGTGGAGGAACAAAAGATTCTAAGGCAGAGGGAAATAATGAATCAGTAGAAGATACATCCACATCTGGAAGCCTATTAAAGGTTCAAATTGATGCGGAGGTTGCATCAATGGATCCACAAATAGCAACAGATGGTATTTCTTTTGAAGTATTAGCAGCAGTTACAGAAGGACTCTATTCTTTAAGTGATGATGGTTCAGCAGTTGAAGCTATAGCAGATAAAGTTGAAAAAAGCGAAGATGGTTTAACTTATACTGTAACACTAAAAGATACAAAATGGTCGAATGGTACTCCAGTAACAGCGAAAGATTTTGTATTTGCGTGGAGAAGGCTTGTTGATCCAGCAACTGCAAGCGAATATTCATTTATTGCAGGAATAGCAGGAATAAAAAATGCAGATGCCATTGTAAATGGAGAAATGACTCCAGATCAATTAGGGATTACAGCTAAAGATGATAAAACTTTAGTTATAGAGCTAGATACTCCAGTGCCATTCTTTGAATCATTAATGGCATTCCCTTCATTCTTCCCAGTTAATGAGGAATTTTATAATAAATGTGGGGACAAGTTTGCAACAACTGTTGATACAATTCTTTGTAATGGAGCATTTAAAGTTGCTTCATATGAGCCAGCAGCAACTACAATCAACCTAGAAAAGAATACGAACTATTGGGATGCTGATAAAGTGCAATTATCAGGTATTCAATATCAAGTAATTAAAGATTCTCAGCAAACTATGCTTTCATACCAAAATGGTGATTTAGATGTAGCTACCCTTTCAGGAGAACAAGTGGAACAATTCCAATCTGATCCTGAATTCAAAAATATTATGTCAGGATATTTATGGTATATTGCATCAAATAAAAAAGTTGCAGGTTTAGATAATGAAAATTTACGTAAGGCTATATCACTTTCTTATGATAAAGAAGCTATCGTAAACAACATATTAAAAGATGGTTCTATAAAGGCTGACTTTTTGGTACCAACATTACTTGCGACAGGTCCAGATGGAAAAGATTTTAGAGATGGCACAGATACGTATCTTTCAACAGATAAAGCTAAAGCTTTAGAATATTATGATAAAGCAAAAACTGAACTTGGAAAAGACTCATTTGAATACACTATGTTAATTGATGATGCAGAATCAGCTCAAAATGTAGCACAATTTATTCAAGCAGAAATTCAAACTAATCTTCCAGGAATGAAGATTAATATTGAAACTTTACCAAAGAAAAATAGATTAGAAAGACTAAGGGCAGATGATTTTGAACTAGGATTAACTAGATGGGGACCTGACTATGCAGATCCAATGACTTATTTAGATATGTGGATCACAGGTAGTCCCAATAACTATGGTGCTTGGTCAAATACTGAATATGATTCATTAATTCAATCTGCTAAAAAGGGAGAACTTGCATTAGATTCAGAGAAAAGATGGGAAGCTTTAAAGAAAGCAGAAAAAATGGTAATGGATGATGCTGTTATTTGTCCAGTTTATCAGCAAGGAAATGCTGTAATGATTAAAAAAAATGTTTCGGGAATTGAATTCCACTCAGTTGGGATTAACAGAGTTTATAAAAATACAACTAAAAATTAAATAATATTTCTAGAAAAATTAATAAAAAAAATTACTTATACCCCATGAATAATGATGAATTATTCATGGGGTTGTTTAAATTAAGCTGCATTATGACTATCTATATGAATAGGATTTTCTATAGAGCTACAATAGATTATTTTCAATATTATAAGGATATATATGGAAGAAAGCCAATAATGATTTTCTACATAAGACGGTAGGTGACTGTCACTGTATTAATCGCAATATTGTAATTAGTAAAATGACAATATGGATGCAGAAATATCATAATTAATATAACAAAAAGATAATATTTTGATAAAAATATTATAAAAATGAAATAAAAATATAACTTTTGTTGACAAATTTATTTATTTCTTTATAATATATAATATAACAACGAGGTTATAACTTAATTAATCACTTAAGTTATAGCCTCGTCATTTTTTATAAAAATATAGGGGGCATAATTAATGAAAAGCATAAAAAAAATACTAGCAATGTTATCAATAACGACTTTAGCTTTTAGTTTTACTGCCTGTGGTGGTGGGACAAGTACTCCTAATGCGGGAGCTACTGCAGAAAACACTTCAGCAGCTGGGGATTCGTTAAAAGTTCATATTGATGTTGAAGTAGCATCAATGGATCCACAAGTAGCAGTTGATGGTACTTCTTTTGAAGTATTAGCAGCAGTTACAGAAGGGTTATACTCTTTAGATGCAGATGGTTCTGCAATCCCAGCTATGGCTGATAAGGTTGAGAAAAGCGAAGATGGGTTAACTTATACTGTTACTTTAAAAGATGCAAAATGGTCAAATAGTACACCAGTAACAGCTAATGACTTCGTATTTGCATGGAGAAGACTTGTTGATCCTAAAACAGCAAGTGAATATGCATTTATGGGTGGAATAGCTGGACTTAAAAATGCCGATGATATTTCAGCAGGTAAAGTATCACCAGACCAATTAGGAGTTACAGCTAAAGATGATAAAACTTTAGTAATTGAATTAGATACTCCAGTTCCATTCTTTGAATCACTAATGGCGTTCCCTTCATTCTTCCCAGTTAATGAAGAGTTCTATAATAAATGTGGGGACAAGTTTGCAACAACTGTTGATACAATTCTTTGTAATGGGGCATTTAAAGTTACTTCATATGAACCAGCAGCAACTACAATAAACCTAGAAAAGAATCCAGATTACTGGGATGCCGATAAAGTACAATTATCAGGTATTCAATATCAAGTAATTAAAGATTCTCAACAAGCAATGCTTGCATACCAAAATGGTGATTTAGATGTAGCTACACTTTCAGGAGAACAAGTAGAACAATTCCAAGCTGATCCTGAATTCCAAAGCATCATGGCAGGATACTTATGGTACATTTCACCAAACTTAAAAACACCAGGTTTAGAAAATGAAAACTTACGTAAGGCTTTAGCACTTTCATATGATAAAGATGCTATTGTAAATAACATCCTAAAAGATGGTTCAATTAAAGCTGATTTTGCAGTACCAACATTACTTGCAACAGGACCAGATGGAAAAGACTTTAGAGACGGTACAGATACTTATCTTTCAACAGATAAAGCAAAAGCTTTAGAATATTATGATAAAGCAAAAGAAGAACTTGGAAAAGATTCTTTCTCATACACAATGATTGTTGAAGATACAGAATCAGCTCAAAATGTAGCACAATTTATTCAAGCAGAAATTCAAAAAACTCTTCCAGGTGTAACAATTAATATTGAAACAATGCCAAAGAAGAACAGAGTTGAAAGAATGCAAGAAGGTACATTTGAACTTGGATTAACTAGATGGGGACCTGACTATGCAGATCCAATGACATACTTAGATATGTGGACAACTGATAGTCCTAACAACTATGGTTTCTGGTCAAATGCTGAATTTGATCAAATTATTCAATCAGCTAAAAAGGGTGAACTTGCGTTAGATGTAAATGCAAGATGGGATGCTTTAAAGAAAGCAGAAAAAATGGTAATGGATGAAGCTGTTATATTCCCAGTTTATCAAAAGGGTAATGCAGTTATGATTAAGAAGAATGTTTCAGGAATTGAATTCCACTCAGTTGCAATTAACAGAGTTTATAAAAATGCAACTAAAAACTAGGAAAATATAAATTTTTTAAATTATAATTGACGATGAACAATTGATGCCCATTGTGGGTACACAAAGTGCAATGAAGGAAGAAATTCTTAATTGTTAATTGTTCATTGTCAATTGTTAATTATATAAGGAGCGATTATGAATGAAAAAATATCTACTTAAAAGAATAGCAATATCTATCGCGACATTATTAGCAATTTTATTAATATTATTTTTAATGTTAGAGTTTATGCCTGGTTCTCCATTTAATGATGAGAAGTTAACGGCGGATCAAATTGCATTATTAAATGCAAAATATGGGTTAGATAAACCTATTTTAATAAGATTTTTTAACTATGTGAAAAATATGCTTACAGGAGACTTTGGGGTTTCTTATACAATTTCGAAAAATACACCAATTTCCACTTTGCTTCAAACACGTCTGCCAATATCAATAAGAATAGGTGGCCAGGCTGTACTTCTTGGAACAGTAGTTGGATTGGTTTTAGGAATAATTGCAGCTTTAAAACATAATACAATTTGGGATACATTAACTACTATAATTTCAGTTTTAGGTGTAAGCTTGCCTTCATATGTATTTGCATTAGCATTATCATATTCATTAGGATTTAAGTTAACATTATTTCCACTTCTTTATTCAGCGGACACTCCGTTTAAATCATCAGTGCTTCCAACAATAGCATTATGTATGTTTACTATTGCAACAATAGCACGTTTTACACGAACAGAGATGATTGATGTTTTAGGTTCTGATTATATACTTCTTGCAGAAAGTAAGGGAATAAGCGGTGTTCAATTAATAGTAAAACACCAATTAAGAAATGCTTTGATACCTATAATAACAGTTTTGGCACCATTAATTGTTGGGCTTATGACAGGAAGCCTTGTAATAGAAAAGATTTTCTCAATTCCAGGTATAGGTAGTTTGTTAGTTACTGCAATTCAGTCAAATGATTATAACGTTATTGTTGCAATAGCATTTATATATAGTGCTATGTATATAGGAATAATGCTTGTTGTAGATATATTATATGGAATTATAGATCCAAGAATAAGATTAGCAAAGGGGGATGACCATGAGTAGTAATATTGTAGAAAAAGATGTTCACTATGATTTCTTAGCTGATGATTTTAAGTTAGTTGGTGAAGAAAATGTATCTCATGTAGATAAAAACTATGCTAGTCAATCATATTGGAAAGATGTTTTAACTAGATTTATAAAAAACAAGGGTGCAATAATAGGATTAATATTCATAATATTAATCACAATAATGGCAGTGATCGGCATTCATTTAAATGGACATACATATGATTCACAGATAATATCACATCAAAATTTAGCACCAAGAGTTCCAGGTTTAGAGAACATAGGAATATTGGATGGTTCAGAAACAATGAATACAACAGCTGGTCCTGTAGAAACAAATAAATATGTACAAGAAGGAAAAACAACAGGCCTTGAAGATACATATTATTGGTTTGGAACAGATGTACTTGGAAGAGATATCTTTACAAGAACATGGATGGGAACAAGAATATCATTATATATATCATTAGTTGCGGTTGCAATTGATATTTTATTTGGATTAAGTTATGGACTAATATCAGGATATTTTGGCGGAGCAATTGATAATGCAATGCAGCGTTTTGCCGAAATATTAAATGGTATACCAAGTCTGGTAATTGTTACATTATTAATAATAGTATTAAAACCAGGATTACTTACAATAACTTTTTCACTTATGATTACAGGCTGGATTGGAATGAGCCGTATAGCAAGGGCACAAGTGCTTAAGCTTAAAGAGCAGGAATTTGTATTAGCATCAAAAACATTAGGTGCAAAAGATTTCTTCATTATATTTAGAGAGATACTTCCTAATATTTTTGGACAGATAATAACAAATACAATGTTTTCTATACCTAATGCAATATTCACTGAAGCATTTTTAGCATTTATAGGTCTTGGAGTGCCAGCACCTATGGCATCACTCGGAACATTAATAAGTGATGCATTTAAATCTTTCACAACTCATCCATATATGATAATTCCACCAGTAGTGGTTCTTGCGCTATTAATGCTTGGATTTAATATGCTTGCAGATGGTCTTCGTGATGCATTTGATCCTAAGATGAAAGAAATGTAGAAGGAGGTTTAAGATAGATGAAAAAAGAAAAAGTACTAGAAGTAAGAGATTTATCAATATCCTTCACTACATCAGCTGGAAAGGTAAATACAATAAGAGGCGTAAACCTGGATTTATACAAAGGTGAAACACTTGCGATAGTAGGAGAAAGTGGAAGTGGTAAATCAGTAACAATGAAAGCTGTTATGGGAATACTAAGCAGCAATGGAGAAATTAATTCTGGAAATATTAAATTCTCATATTATAGGGATAAAGAAAAGGTTGATGTTGATATATTAAAGCTTTCAAAGAAGGAAATGAGACAAAGGATTAATGGAAAGAGAATAGCTATGATATTCCAAGATCCAATGACATCACTTAATCCAACAATGACAATAGGTGCTCAAATAATGGAAGGAATGATATGGCATTATAAGACACCTAAAAAGGAAGCACATGATAAAGCAGTTGAACTTTTAAAACTTGTTGGAATTACTGATGCTGAAAATCGTATGAAGAATTATCCTCATCAGCTTTCAGGTGGTATGAGACAAAGAGTTGTTATAGCTATTGCACTTGCATGTAATCCAGATCTTTTAATTTGTGATGAGCCAACAACAGCTTTAGATGTAACAATACAAGCTAAAATATTAGAATTAATAAAAGATATTCAAAAGAAATTAAATATATCAGTTATTTATATTACTCATGACCTTGGTGTTGTCGCAAAAGTTGCTGATTATGTTACTGTAATGTATGCAGGTAAAATAGTTGAAAAAGGAACAATAAATGAAATATTTTATGATCCAAGACATCCGTATACATGGGGCTTATTATCAGCTATGCCTGATTTAGATACTAATGATGATAAACTTTATACAATACCAGGAAGTCCTCCAAACCTTGCAAATAAGGTAGAAGGAGATGCTTTCGCACCAAGAAATATCTATGCTTTAAATATAGATAATAGACTTGAGCCTCCAATGTTTAAAATAAGTGATACTCACTATGCAGCAACTTGGCTTTTACATGAAAATGCGCCAAAGGTAGAAATGCCTGCTGAATTAAAACAAAGAATAGACAGAATGTTAAAGGAGGCTGAGTAAAATGGAAAATAGAGAGCCTTTATTAGATGTCAAAGATTTAAAACAACATTTTAAAGTGAGCAGAAAGTTTACTGTAAAAGCAGTAAATGGAGTTTCATTTCAAATATATCCAGGAGAAACATATGGTTTAGTTGGAGAATCAGGTAGTGGTAAATCTACAATTGGACGTTCAATAATAAGACTTTATGATCCAACTGCTGGAAAGATGATTTTCGATGGTTCAGATATATCAGGAAAGTTATCAGAAAAGGATAAGAAACATTTAAGAACAAATATGCAGATGATTTTCCAAGATCCAATGGCATGTTTAAATCCACGTAAGAAAGTTTTAGATATTATAGCTCAAGGGTTAGATATTCATAAATTATATAAGACTAAGGAAGAACGAGAAGAAAAGGTATATAATATATTAGAAAAGGTAGGATTATCAAAAGAACATGCAAATAGATATCCTCATCAATTTTCAGGTGGACAAAGACAACGTATTGGTATTGCGAGAGCGCTTATAATGAATCCTAAATTAATTATAGCTGATGAAGCAATAAGTGCACTTGATGTTTCAATTCAAGCGCAGGTTGTAAACTTAATGAAGGATATTCAAAAAGAGACTAATACGGCATTTTTGTTTATTGCTCATGATTTATCAATGGTTAAGTATATTTCAGATAGAATTGGAGTATTACATTTAGGATATTTACTTGAAACAGGTACTACAGAAGAAATATTCTCAAATCCAATTCATCCATATACAAAATCATTAATATCAGCAATTCCACATCCAAATCCTAAAGTTGAAAAAACAAGAAAATCAGAAACCTATGATTATTTTACAAGTGGAATTAAATATGAAGATGGAATAAAACAGCATGTGGATGGAACACATTATGTTTTGGCTACTGATGAAGAATTGAAAAAGTGGAAATAATATAAATAAGGGACGTAGAATTAGAATTTAGTGGATAACAACCGAAATTCAATATATGATAGGCTCGATTGTAGGGAAATTTAAGCTAAAACTTCTAAAGAGATAGGCTGTGCCCAAAACAATTTGCTCCAACAGCAAATATTGGACAAATTATTTTGGAACAGCCTATCTCTAAGAAGTTAAAAGCTTAAATTTCTTAATACAATACTACGCCTATTCATATATTGAATTTCTTTGTTTTATCTAAAATCATAGACATCTAATTTGTTTTTTATACATATGTAAATGTTTTAATAAAATGTTGTTATTAAATATGAGGTTTTTGTAGATAATAATTTGTAGTTAGTTAATATTTCACAGTTAATAGTGTTCAAATTCTAATTTGTGTGACATCAACATGGATATTATGACTGAATATATATAACAACATTTATTTAACCAAGTTTAATTATGTAATAATGTAATTAAATCGGACTTGCCAACCATTTTATTATAGTGATATCTTTTTGGATTAATTATATAATTGTGTAATTAGATTTAGTAGATTTATTGGATCTAGTTGATTTAATTTTTTTTATTTAGTAAAATGATTTAATAGATAATGATTATTAGTTAACAATAGGTAATTAATTGATCTAGAAAGGAGAAACTTATGGATTATAAGAGAATAGCAGAAGATATTCTTAAAAACCTTGGCGGAAAAGAGAATATTAATGAATTAACACATTGTATGACAAGATTAAGAATCAAAGTAATTGATTCTTCAAAAGTAAATAAAGATAAATTATCAAAAATTAAAAGCGTAATAACTGTAGTTGAAAGTATGGGGCAGATTCAAGTTGTTATTGGAAATAAGGTTACTAAGGTTTATGAAGAAATAATAAAGCTTGCACCACAAGAAGGAAATAATGAATTAAATAAAAGTTCTAATAAGAAAGATAATACAAACTTAGGAAATAAGATATTATCAACAATAGCAGGTATCTTTACACCAGTTATTCCAGCAATAGCAGGTTCTGGTATGATAAAAGGTATTTTATCAGTTCTTGCAATGTATTATATGAATAAACATGGGATTAATATAAAAGAAACTCAAAGCTACATTATATTAAATGCACTTTCAGATGCAGTATTTTACTTTATGCCTATTATTTTGGGATATACAGCTGCAAAAGTATTTAAGACAAATGAAATAATAGCTATGATAATTGGAGGAACTTTATGCTATCCAGCATTTACTGCACTTATGACAGGTGAAGAGCTTGTAAGTTTCTTAGGAATTAATGTGACAAAAGCTACATATACTTCATCTGTAATTCCAATTATTATTGCAGTTTGGGTATTATCATATGTAGAAAGATTTTTAATAAAATATATTCCGGAAGTAATAAAGATAATTGTAGTACCAACACTAAGTTTATTAATAATGCTTCCAGCAACATTATTTATATTTGGACCAATAGGAATATATTTAGGAGACACAATAAGCTGGTTATATAAATCTATTTATGGATTTAGTCCGACATTATGTGGAGCATTTATTGGAGGGCTTTGGTGTGTATTAGTTATATTTGGAGCTCATAGGGCATTACTACCTATTGGCATTAATGATGTAGCACAAACAGGAAGACAAAATTTATTAGCTTTTGCTGGTGCGGCTAACTTCTCTCAAGCAGGATCAGCACTTGGAGTATTCTTTAAAACAAAAAATAAATCACTTAAGACAATAGCTATGTCTGCATCTATTACTGCATTATTTGGTATAACTGAGCCGGCTATTTATGGTACAAATCTTAGATTGAAGAAGCCAATGATATGTGCTGTAATATGTGGAGCAATAGGTGGAGGAATAATGGGATTTGGTGGAGCTTATGGTAATGCTTTTGCTAACCAAGGAATTTTAACAATACCTGTTTATGCAGAAGCAGGTATGACTGCCTTTTTAAGTTACTTGGGAGGATGCGCTATTGCATTTTTTGGATCAGCAATTTTGACTTATATTATTGGATTTGAAGATATAATTGAGTAGTATATAATTTTTTAAAAGGTTGTAGGTTAATAGTTTAACTAAAGATACAATAAACTAACTAAATATAATTTATTTAATTTGTGAATAAAACATTTTATATTATAAAGAGAATATAATTAAGATATTGAAAAGAGAATATAATTAAGATATTAATATATAAAGTTTTAGGCTCATAATCAAAATGTGCACTTGACACTTTTGAATCCAATAAACATCGATCATATTAAGTCCTAAATATATGAACATGATTTTGTCGAGAATAGTTTTTAATGTTGAGCCAATTTTCAATTAGATATAAAATTACTGACAGATAAAAGATAGGAGAATATATATGAAAAAAGTATTTCCAGATGACTTTTTATGGGGAGCTTCTTCCTCTGCATTTCAAATTGAAGGTGCTTATGATGAAGATAATAAGGGATTAAGCGTTGCTGATTTTAATTCATTTAAAAAATCACATATCCAAGCAGACACAAAGGTAGCAGCTGACTTTTATCATAATTTTGAAGAAGATATTGATTTAATGAAAGAGCTTGGTATGAAAACTTATAGATTTTCAATTGCATGGACACGTATAATTCCTGATGGGGATGGTGAAATAAATCAAAAAGGAATAGATTTTTATAATAATGTAATAAATAAATTAGTTGAAAATAATATTGAGCCATTTGTCACACTATATCATTTTGATTTGCCATTTGCATTAGTTGAAAAATATAATGGATGGGAAGGCAGGGAAACAGTATATGCCTTTGAAAGATTTGCAAAAATCTGTTTTAAGGAGTTTGGAGACAGAGTAAAGTACTGGCAGCCGCATAATGAGCAAAACTTAATTGTAAGAGTTAATGAAAGAATTAATATTTATGATGAGAATGATGAATATAAGATAGATAAAATGAGAGCACAAATGGATTACAATATGTGCCTTGCACATGCACTTGCTGTTAATGCATGTCATGAAATGATACCAGATAGCAAAATAGGTCCTGCTGTATCGTCTTCAGTAACATATCCATTAACTTGCAAGCCAGAAGATGTTTATGCAGCACGCATGAATGATAATTTTAAAGTTTACTATATGCTTGATATGCATCAATATGGAGAATATCCAGGATATTATATGAACTATTTAAAAGAAAGAAACATAATGCCAGTAATGGAAGAAGGCGATAAGTCAATATTAAAGAAAGCTAAAATGGACTTTATTGCAGTAAATTATTATAGAACTAATTGTGCAGAAGCACTTAAGGCGAATGATGAGCATCCTTTTGGAAGTAGAGAAGGTACTGTTGATTTTAATATGTATGGATTATTTAAGATGTCAATGAATCATAATTTAAAAGCAACAGAATATGGAGCAGCAATAGATCCATCTGGGCTTAGAGTTGCACTTAATGAATATTGGCAGAGATATCATCTTCCACTTATAATTACTGAAAATGGACTTGGAACACCAGATATTTTAACTGAAGATGGTAAGGTTCATGATGAATATCGTATTGATTATTTAAGAAGCCATATTGAAGCATGTGCTTTAGCAATAGAAGATGGAGTTGAGATGATTGGATATTGTCCTTGGTCATTTATGGATCTATTAAGTTCAGCACAAGGCTTTAGAAAGCGTTATGGATTAGTTTATACAAATAGGACAGATGATGAATTATTAGATTTAAAAAGAATTAAAAAAGATAGCTTTTATTGGTATCAAAATGTAATAAAAAATAATGGATTATAAAGTTTTAAATGGAATAATTTATTATTAGATTTATTAATTATACAAATAAGTAAGAGCAGGTAGGACATAGGGGCCTATCTGCTCTTAAATTTAAGAAATAATTAACTTTAATTTAGATGCATACGATATTCTAAGAAAAAGCGAGTAAATTAAAGAAATTTAATTACCAAGATGGAATTATAAATTTAGGTTTATTCAAATGGTGATTCTTCAAATTTTATAAAGTATCCTTGTGGATGTGCACATACAGGGCAAGCTTTAAGGGCTTCAGTACCTTCATAAATGAATCCACAATTTGTACACATCCACAAAGTTTGAGTATTATCTTTAAACAATGTACCATTTTCTAATCTATCAGCATATTTTTTAAATCTATCAGAATGTACTTTTTCAATAGAGCCTATATTCTCAAATAATATAGCAACATCATTAAAGCCTTCTTCTCTTGCTATTTTTGCAAATTCATCATAAATAGCACTGAATTCATCATTTTCATGCTTTTCGGCCAATCTTAGTAATTTTAGTGTATTTGTTTCAACTTCAACTGGATAGCCTGCATTTATAACTATATCTTCACCAGAGAATTCTTTTAGTTTTCCCATAAACTGTTTAGCATGCGCTTTTTCTTGATTAGCAGTATAGTTAAATAAATCTTCTAGTATTGAATAACCTTCTTTTTTGGCAGCTGAGGCCGCAAATGTATATCTATTTCTAGCTTGGCTTTCTCCAGCAAAAGCTCTCATCAAATTTTCTTTTGTTTTACTTGTATTAAATTCAACCATTAAGATATCATCCTTTCATTGTGCTTTTAATAATGGTAATAGTAAATACTCAAAATTATTTTATACAATATAGAAGTTTTTATACTTAATAGAAGTTTTCATATTCACTTTATTCTACATATTCGATAGGTGACTGTCACCAGCGCTAGCCATCAACGTTATTACAAAGACTCTTAAAATATTTAAGCAATAATCAACTTGATTTTTAGGCATAAAATGGTAAAATTGTATTTATGATTATGCATTGGGGAGTGAGGAAAATTGATAAAAATAAAAAGAATTAAAGCTTTAGCTTGTGCATTAGCAGTATCATTGACATTATTACCATCAGTATCGGTTAAAGCGGCAGATGTAAAAACTTCAAATTCACAAAGTAAAATAGTACAAGATAATGTGAGACTTCAGGATGATTTTTATGATGCAGTCAATAAATCATGGATAAATAGCGCTAAGATTGAAAACGGGAAAGTTTCTAATTCTGCTTTTGATGAAGCTGATAAGGCATTAGATGGGCAAAAGAAAGAAATTATTACAGAACTATTAGCAAATGAAAAGAATTATGCATCAAATAGTGATGAAAAGAAAATAATCAATTTATATAAAAACTATCTAAATACAGCAGCAAGAAATAAACAGGGAATAGAACCTATAAAAAAAATAATAAAAGCAGTTAATGAAGTTAAGAGTATAGATGATCTTACTAAATTAAATGAAGATGATATAGCTAATCCACTTATAAATGTAGGATGTGATGTGGATTTAAAAGATGCAACAAGATATGCAGCATATATTAATTCAAGCACTCTTTCTTTAGGAGATTCAGATAAATACACAAAGCCAACAGAATATAGCAAAAGAGTTAAGGGCTTAGTTAATGACTATTATATTAAAATGTTGAAATTATCAGGATACAGTGAAGCAGATTCAAAAATAAAAGTAGATAATTTATTTAAGCTTGAAAATATGATAGCTCCGTATATAACAGGTCAGGAAGAGGCTTCAAAGGATTCAGACATTATAGAGCATGAATATAATGTATATAAACTAGACAAGCTAGATGAATTAGCACCTAAAGTAAAGATTAAAGATATAATGAAGGATGCTAAATTAGATAATGCTAATACAATAATATTAAGTGATCCTAAGTGGCTAAAAGCTTTAAATGATATATATAAGGAAGAAAATTTACAACTAATTAAAGACTATATTGAAATTAATAATATTGCTGGAATTGCAGGATGTTTAGGTGAGGATTTTCAAAAAGCTCAGGAAGAGTTTTCCAAGCAATATTTAGGAACAAGCGGGGATATATCTAAGGAAGAAAAAGCTGTAAATGCAGTTAATTCATTATTAGCAGAGCCTTTTGGTGAAATATATATACAAAAATATTTCTCAGATAAAACTAAAGAAAATGTAGAAGAAATAACAAAAGAAATAATAAAGACTTATGAAAAAAGAATAGATAAGCTAGATTGGATGAGTAATGAAACTAAAACAAAGGCAAAAGAAAAATTAGATAAGCTTGGAGTTCAAATAGGATATCCAGATAAGTGGGAAGATTATTCAAAATTAGAAATAAGATCTTTTGAAGAAGGTGGATCATTATTAGAAAATGTAATTAATATAGCTGAGTTTGAGGAAAATAAACAAATAGAAAAAATAAATAAAACTGTAGATAAAAATGAATTTTTATGTCCTCCTCAAACAATAAATGCTTTTTATAATCCAACAACAAATACCATAACTGTTCCAGCAGGAATTCTTCAAAAACCTTTTTATGATGAAAGTGGTAATAAAGAAAAGATATTAGGTGGAATAGGAGCAGTAATAGGCCATGAAATAAGCCATGCTTTTGATAATACTGGATCACAATTTGATGGAGACGGTAATTTTAATAATTGGTGGACTGATGAGGACTATAAAAAGTTTGAAGAAAAGACTAATAAGGTTAGAGAATTTTATAATAATGTAAAGTTAGGTAATGGAGAAAATGTTAATGGATCACTTACTGTAGGGGAGAATATATCAGATATTGGTGGTATGGCTTGTGTATTAGACATATTAAAGGATACTCAGAGTGTTGACTATAAAGCTTTCTTTGAAACGAATGCTAATATATGGAGAGAAATATGTACAAAAGAATATGAGGAACTAAAATTACAAAGTGATGTACATTCTCCCAATAAGGTAAGAGTAAATGCAGTATTACCACAATTTGATGAGTTTTATAATACATATGGGGTAAAAGAAGGCGATAAAATGTATGTAAAGCCAGAAGAGAGATTACAGATTTGGTAATATAAAATAGGAATTGTTTTACAACATAAATATAGTGTGTAGAATCAGAGTTTAGTGGATAACAACCGAAATTCAATATATGATATGCTCGATTGTAGGGAATTTTCAGCTGAAATTTCCAATACAATACTACGCATATTCATATATTGAATTTCTTTGTTTTTCTCTAAAATCATATATACTAAATTTATTTTAATTATGATTAATGTTTTTTTATATTCTATGCCTTAAAGTATATCTTCTAATAAATAGATGTAACTTATGAAGTTACTTATAAAAATCACCTTAACCAGCATAGAATAAGAAAAAATCCTAATTGCAGCATAGATGCTCTTCTTATAAGTGCACATTCGTAAGTAGAGAGCCAAAATTTTATATTTGGTGCGAATCGATTATACCTATAAATTTATATGAGTAGGTATTTCCTTCATTTATAAAATTACACCTTTTAAATTTTTAGCTTCATTTTTGTAGCAAGCGAGTCCACATAAGTTCTTGATTTCGGTTATTTCACTATAAACTTACTACTTTCCTTATTTATCTTATGTAATATGAATTTTCATATAAATTATAGTATATTCTTTTTAATACATATATAGATGTTTTAAGAAAATGTTGTTATTAAATGTTTTAACAAGTATTAGTATTATATTACTTTACCTAAGAACATTTATTTAAAACATAATTATATAGATATCAGAGTTCCTATTATAATAAATATGCTTTTGATACTTTAGAAGTATTTATGAAAAATATAAAGTCTTATTTTTTAATAATCGTATTGTTTAAGACCAGATATAAATAGGGTATAATATTGATATAAATTAATTGAAAGGTGGAATTGATGTGGCAGTTGCAGAAAATATATTTATTTCATTAGAGCAATATGAGAATATGAGGAAAGAAAACAATAATATAATTGAATATATTGATGGAATAGTATATATGCCACCTTCTCCATCAACAAAGCATCAAAGAATATCAAGCAGGCTTCAAATAAAGATAGGAATATATTTAGATGGGAAAGAATGTGAAGTATTTGATGCACCATATGATATACAATTGAAAAAGGATAACATAGAAGGAAATAAAATAGTAATTCCAGATTTAAGTGTCATATGTGATAAAAGCGGATTTGAAGAAAATAAATATGTTGGTGTTCCAAAATTAATTGTAGAAATATTAAGTCCATCAAATCAGTCCCATGATTTAATAACTAAATTTAATTTATATATGAAATATGGGGTAGAGGAATATTGGATAGTAAATCCGATGCTAAATTCTATCATAGTATATACATTAAATAATGATGGAATGTATGAGCAGTTTGACATGAAAACATTGAATGGAAAAATTAAATCAAAAGTTTTGGAAGATTTCTCGGTAAGTCTAGAGGAGTTATTCTAGAGATGAGTTTAATAAAATAGAATTTTTAACATAAATATGGAGGAAAAAGTGGCTTTTAACGTAGATGTTTTAGAAAAAGATCTTAATAGCAAAATAAAAGGAGCTAATGCAAAGGTTGCAGAAAAGTTTATTAAAAATCATAGGGCAGTAATTTCTGATGTGAGATATAATGAAAATTCTAAACTTATTAGAATAGAGGGGAAGGTTTTATCAGAATATGGATATCCAACTTATGCAAGTATATTGGTGGATTCCAGAACTAGTAAAATAAAAGAATGTGATTGCAGATGTCAGCCATATAGTATTTACAAGAAAACAATAAAAGAGCAGATTTGTGAGCATGTGGCTGCATTAGTAACATTATATATTTCTGAGGTAAGAAGAAGACAAAAAGAAGAAAAAGAAGCATACGAAAATATGGGGAAGAATCTTCTTAAAGAGCTTAATGATTTGGATAGGCCTAAGGAAAAAATAAAGCTTGAAGCTAATTTAACAAAATATGAACATGATGATTTTATCGAAGTCAGCTTTAAAATAGGAAATAAAAAAATGTATGTGTTAAAAAGCATACAAGATTTTATAAATTCTAGAAACAATTATCATGATTTGACTTTTGGAAAAGCATTTACATATTCACCATATAAAAATTGTTTTGATGCAGTAGATGAAGCATTATGTGATTACATGGAAGAGTGTTTAATTAATGAGGAGCATTCTGAAAGCTATAGAAAAAGTTTTGTAAAAGGAAAATTATTGTTTATTTCTGATGTGTCTTTGAGAAGATTTCTATTACTCCTAAAAGGCAGGGAAATAATCTTAAATGATGAAAAATTTAAAATTATTGAAGAAGATATTCCATTAAATTTTCAATTAAAGCAGAATGAAGATAAGTATCTCTTGGATATGATGGATAAACATATTGTAGTATTAACACAGAGAAATGATGTATTTGTATATAATGGAGCGATATATCTTCCATCAAAAAAACAAATGAAGATATTGGAGATTTTTTTTAGATATATAGCTAAATATAATAGAATAGAATTTAAAAAAGAAAATGAAGTCGAAATGTTTAATACTGCAATATCAAAACTAGAAAGTGCTGTATCACAGGTTAAAATAGATGAAAGCATAGAAAATTTAGTAAAAGAAGAATTGCAGGCAGAGTTTTTCCTTGACGTAAGAAAAAATTTTGTTATCTTAAATGCATATTTAAAATATGGAAATGAAACTGTAAAACTCTATTCAAATATTGATAAAACAGAGAAAATAATTATTCGTGACATTAAAAAGGAAAATAAAATTCTAGATACATTAAATGAATTAAATTTTTCTTATGATAAAGATAAGTTTATATTTAATGGAAATGATGATGAATTATATTTATTTTTGAAAGAAAAATATAAACATCTTGAAGAACTTGGAGAAGTGTATTATTCTGATAAATTCAAAGAAAGAAAAGTTTATAATAGTCCTAAAATAACTGCAGGAATAAATGAAACAGATAATAATTATTTAGAATTTAACTTTAATATTGAAGATATAAGCCCATCAGAATATAAGCAGATTTTAGAAGCAGTAAGAAATAAGAGAAAATATTATAAACTCAAAAATAACAGTTTTGTAAATTTGGAAGAAAAAGAAATTAATGATTTCCTTGAACTTGTTGACAGTATTGATCCTAAAAATAAAGATGGAAATATTAAATTGAGCAAAAATAAAGCTGTAATTGTAAGTGATTATTTAAAAGAAAAAGAGCTTTCATTTGTTAAAGGTAAGGAAATAATCGATGATATATCAAAAAAAATCATTAATATTGATAAAGTAAATTATGAGCTGCCAAAAGAGTTAAAGGCAGAATTAAGACCTTATCAGATTACTGGATTCAGATGGTTTAAAAATTTAAGCTATCTTGGATTTGGTGGAGTTCTTGCAGATGAGATGGGACTTGGAAAGACGGTTCAGACAATAGCATTTTTACTTTCAGAGAAGAAGAAAAAATCTCTTATAGTAGCACCAACTTCACTTATTTACAATTGGAAAAATGAGTTTAAGAAGTTTGCTCCAACTATGAAAATATGCGTTCTTCATGGAGATAAAGATGAAAGACAGGAAATGTTAAATGATGTGAAAACTTATGATGTTATTTTAACAACATATGGAACATTAAAAAATGATGAAGACAAATATGAAAAATTAAAATTTGACTACTGTATATTAGATGAAGGGCAGAATATAAAAAATCCATTAGCTCAAAGTACAAAAAGTGTTAAGAATATTAAGGCTGAAAATAAATTTATACTTACAGGAACTCCAATTGAAAATAATTTAATAGAATTGTGGAGTATTTTTGATTTCATAATGCCAGGATATTTAGACAATGTACATAATTTTAAAAATAGATTTATAAATAAAGAGAATACAGCAATTGAGCTTCAAAAATATATAAAGCCATTTATGCTTAGAAGATTAAAGAAAGATGTAATTAGAGAGCTTCCAGAAAAGATTGAAAAAAATTATTATGTTGAGCTTACTAAAGAGCAGAAAAAAGTATATGCATCATATGTGAAGGATATAAAAGAAAAAATGGAGAATGATGAATTTAGTGACGATAAAATAACAATATTCTCTTACTTAACAAAGCTTAGACAATTGTGCTTAGATCCTTTTGTAGTATTGGATGATTATAATGGGAAAAGCGGAAAGATTGAAGAGGCTGTTTCTATTATAGAAAATAATGTTTTAGATAATCATAAAATACTGTTATTTTCACAGTTTACATCAGTTCTTAAAAATATTTCAAAAAGATTATGTGAAAAGAATATTAAACATTTTTATTTAGATGGAAGTACAAATGCAGGTAAAAGAATGGAGCTTGTAGAGCAGTTTAACAATAATGATGAAACTAAAGTGTTTTTAATATCATTAAAAGCAGGGGGAACAGGTTTAAATCTAACAAGTGCAGATATAGTAATACATTTTGATCCATGGTGGAATCCAGCAGTAGAAGATCAGGCAACAGATAGAGCACATAGAATTGGGCAGGAAAATGTTGTTCAGGTATTTAAACTTATTTCAGAAGGAACAGTTGAAGATAAAATACTAAGCCTTCAAGAAAAGAAAAAACAACTTATAAAGGATGTTCTTGATAGTGATTATAAACATGATAATATTTTAGGGTCACTTTCTAAAGAAGAGTTGATTGAGCTGTTTGAATAAAAATTTAATTAATTATCGATTATCTAACCATAGGAATTTAAATAATATTTTGAGTATTATTTAATTCTTATGGTTATTTTTTATATGTATTTTGTTTTAGAGTACCTAAAAGTGGGGTATAATTTTAATATAAATTAATAATGGTAAGGTGAGAAGATGGATTTACGCTTTGATCATTTTATATCTTTAGACGAATTCGAAAAAATACAGGAAAGCAATTTTCAATGAAGGATGGTTTGTCGCATTAAGAAATGTAGCTACAACATTTTGTTGTAGAATTCAAAGTTCGAATACAATATATTGTAGTTTTTATTCTTTGTGTGACAGTCCCTAAAAATAATTTTTAAGAAATTATAAAAGAATTTCTACATTGATTGATAATTAAAAATTGATAATTGATAGTTAAATTAAGGGAGCTGTTACTATGAAATACTTTTTCTTTGATATTGATGGAACACTAAAGCCATATGGACGTCATATATCTGATACAACAAAGAATACTATAAGAAAGCTTAAAGAAAATGGACACAAAGTATTTTTAGCGACAGGTAGAAGATATAGTGAAATTATTAATATAATGAAGGAATTAGAAATAGCTGATGCTGTATGTTCAGGTGGAGGGACAATTGTTATTAATAATAATATAGAAAAAGAGATATTTTTTCATAGATATAAATTGAAGAATATTTTAGATGAATGTAAGAAATATAATATAATAATGGTTAGTCTTTCAAATGAAAAATGTTATACATCATACAATGGCTTGAAACTAAAGCCATACATTTTATTAATGAAGTTATTGCAAAAAACAAGATTTTTTAAAGTTGGATCAGTAGATGGAAATGTACTTAATAGTTATAAAAACATTAGTCATATAGATGAAGAAAGTTTTTTAAATAAACCAACACAAAAGCTTATGTTTTATAATTACAGAAAAATTAAAAAGGTAGAATCTATTAGAAATTTTACTATTTACAATAATATTTTTTGTACCTCAATTGAATTTGAGTTTAAGGAAAATGGTATAGAATACATAAGAAACAAATATAATTTGAAGCTAGATGATATTGTTGTATTTGGAGATGGAAGAAATGATATAGGGATGTTTGATTATGCAAAAAACTCTATTGCGATGGGAAATGCAAGAAAAGAGATAAAGAATAGAGCTTCTTTTATAACTAAAAAAGATGTAGAAGAAGGAATTGAATATGCATGCAAGTATTTTAAATGGATTTAGACAATATAAATATATTGTGTAGAATCAGAGTTTAGTGGGAAATAACCGAAATTCAATATATGATATGCTCGATTGTAAGGAAATTTCAGCTAAAACTTTTAAAGACACAGGCTGTGATCAAAACAATTTGCTCCAACAGCAAGTGTTGGACAAAGTATTTTGGAACAGCCTATCTCTAAGAAGTTAAAAGTTTAAATTTCTTAATACAATACTACGCCTAAGCAGAGAACCCAAATCTGTGATTTGGTGTGAATCGCTTAACTAGCGAATGAATATGAGTCGGGTATTCATATATTGAATTTCTTTATTTTGCTCTAAAATCATAGATGTCTAACTTTTTTTAGTTATAATTTATGTTTTTAGGAATATTACGAGTCTAAAAATATAGTTTTCAATCATTTGTAATAATTTGGGAAGCTACTTATAAAACACCGGTATCCACCAATAAATAAGAAAAGATACGAATTGCAGCATAGCTGCTCTTCTTATAAGTGTACATTCGTAAGCAGAGAGCCCCAATTTTATATTTGCTGCGAATCGCTTATACCTACGAATTTATGTGAGTAGGTATTTCCTTAAACTCAGTACGTCCCTTATTTATGTTATGAGAGACATTCTTTATTATTTGAAACATATTAAATTTCTCAGAATCATATCAATATTTAAAGATGTTTTGAAAGAGTATTGAAATGGATTTCATTAAAGATTAATATAGATTTAATAAATTACTTTATTAAGCAAAAATTGAAAAGATTACATTTATGAAAAGAGGTGAATTTCATATTTATAAAGTACTTATACTAATCTAATAGGGGGAATGAATTTAAATGGGAAAAATAAGAAAACGTATTAAAAGTATTATTGCAATGACATTAGTTGTTACTACCATAATAACAAGTGGACTTAACTTTAAAATAGTAGCGAATGCCGAAACTGTAAATAATACAGTTACAAGCAACTATGGACTTGCTGGTAATACAGAAGATGGGGTAATACTTCATGCATGGGATTGGTCTTTTAATACAGTAAAAGATAATCTAGAGGATATAGCTAAAGCAGGCTATACATCAGTGCAAGTATCACCAATACAACCAAGCAAAAATGATAATTATACAACAAATTCTAAATGGTATATTTTATATCAGCCAATTGCATTTGAAATTGGAAATAAGCAGCTTGGAACAGAAGAAGAATTTAAGGCGATGTGTGATGAAGCTGATAAATATGGGATTAAAATAATAGTAGATGTTGTAGCAAATCATACTGGAAATAATGAAGGGGATGGAAATACTACTATAGCCCCACAAGTCAAATTCCAAGGGGCGGGGTTTGAAGACTATTGGCATAATCCACTTCATGGAGTTACAGATTGGGATGATAGAAAAGAAGTAACACATGGTGGAATTGGACTTCCAGATTTAAATACTTCAAATAAAGATGTTCAAAAAATGGTTAGAAATTATTTAGAAGAATGTTTAAAGGATGGAGCAGATGGATTTAGATTTGATGCAGCTAAGCATATAGAGCTTCCAACAGATAAAGAAGGTATTAGTAGTGATTTTTGGCCAAGTGTATTAGATGGCCTAAAAACTACAGATGGAACTAATCCTTATATATATGGTGAAGTATTACAAGGTGGAGCTGATAATTATGCTGAATACACTAAAATAATGCATGTAACTACAAGTAATTATGGAAACAATATAAGAAAAGCTGTTGGTTTGGGAACCAGTGCAAACGTTTCTAATGCTATTGATTATGATGTACCACCAGAAGTGAATCCATCAAGATTAGTTACATGGGTAGAATCTCATGATACTTATGCAAATGATTCAGAAGAATCAACTGGCATGACAAGTGAGCAGATAAAAGATGGATGGGCAATAATTGCTGCACGTGCTGACTCAACACCATTATATTTTAACAGAACTGCAGGCAGAAAAAAACTTCAAGGTAATATTGGTGATGCAGGTAATGATGATTGGAAGGACCCAGATGTAGTAGCAGTAAATAAGTTCCATAATGATATGGCAGATGAAGATGAAAATTTAGTTAAAGTAAGCAAAGAAATTTTGATGATAGAACGTGGAAATAATGGTGTTGTTATTGTAAATCTTGCAAACGATTGCTCAATCAATCAAGATATCAATCTAGAAGATGGAATTTACGACAACTGTGCTACTTCTGGTGGAACTTTTTCTGTAAAGGGTGGAAAAATATCAGGAACTTTATCAAAAGGGATTACAGTTCTATACAAAGATGGAGTACCAGAAAAGCCTTCCACATCTCCTAAAGTTTCTATATCTGAAGAAGATTGTTCATTTGAAGGAACTTTAGATTTAACTTTAAATGTAACAAATTCTACTAATGCAACTTATTCAATAAATGATGGTCAAGAGATAGTCTACACAAATGGACAACAAATAACAATAGGGCAAGATGCTGAGGCAGGAGATAAAATAAAAGTTGTAGTTAAAGCAGTAAATGAAGATAGAAAAGCTAGTGAGGAATATAATTATATAAAGAAAGATAGTAATTCTGTGGCTACACTTTATTTTAGAAAGCCAGATGGATGGATGGCACCATATGTTTATATTTATAATGAACTTGATGAAGAAGATTGTGCATGGCCAGGAAATAAGATGACAAAGATTGATGATGATTTATATAAATATGAACTAAAAGGATTTACGGATTCAAAAGTAATGTTCAATGATTGGTTCTATGGTGGAAATAAAACCGAAGAGCTAGATTTAACAGCTACAGGAAAGATGCTTTATGATTCTAGTAAATCTGATAAATGGAGTGCAACAGAAGATATAGAAGCTAATCCGAATGTTAAACCTGATGTAGAAGAAAAAAGTACTTCAAAAGTATATTTAAAAAAACCAGCAGACTGGGAAAAAGATGATATATATATTTACTTCTATAAAAATGGTGCAAGTGGACCAGCTTGGCCAGGTATACCAATGGAAAAAGTAGAAGGAAAAGATGATTTATATACTTATACTTTACCTAAGGGTCTTGAAGGTGCAATGGTTTTATTTAATTGTGATGGTGGTTCTGTTCAAGTGCCAAAAGACACTGGTTTTAAAGCGCCCGCTAATACTACAATGATATATGATGAAAGCTGGAAAGAATATACAGAAAATTCATCAAAGGTTTATTTTAGGAAACCAGCTGAATGGGGAGAACCTAATGTATATGCTTACAAAAGTTCAGGTGGAGAAAATGAAAAATGGCCAGGTGCAAAGATGGAAAAGGTCTCTGCCACTGAAACTTTATATTCTTATACTTTGCCAGAAAACTTTGGCGATTGTAATGTAATATTTAATGATGGTTCTAATAAATACCCATCAAAGGAAGGATATGCATTATCAGTAGGTGATGTTAAAATCTATGATAATGATGGATTAAGAGATTTTACTTTAGATGATTTAGAAGAGCCAGAACAACCAAGTGATGATGAGGAAGAAGGAGTAACAAAGGTCTATTTTGAAAATACATTTGGCTGGGATAAAGTAAAAGTATATGCTTATAATGATGGAACTTCAGATGAGGTTAAAGCATGGCCTGGAGTAAATGCAAAGGATGAAGGTGATAATCTTTATAGTTATACTTTACCAAAAGGATTTGAAGCTGCTACAGTTATTTTCAACAATGGCAGTGGCGGAGAAGGCAATCAAACAGAAAACTTAAAAACTGAAGCTGGTCATACAATGATATATGATGCAGAAAATGATGTTTTAAAGAGTTTAAGTAAGGTTTATTTTAAAAACACCGAAAAATGGGATAAAGTAAAAGTTCATTATTGGATAGATGGTGGAGAAAGTACTACCTGGCCGGGTATGTCTATGACGTATGAAGGCAATGATTTATATAGCTATACATTACCTGATGATTTTCAAAATGTTAACGTTATATTTAATAACAATAATAATGGAATGCAAAGTGAAACTGTAAATATTAAAGAAGGAGAAACTTTAATTTTTATACCGTCTTTAACTGGTTCAGATGATAATCGTGAAGGTGAATGGAGAGTTTTTGAAAAAAGTGATATTCCAAATTCAAGTACAAATCCAGATCAAGATGAACCAGATACTGATGAGGAAGTAGGATCAACAGTCTATGTTAAACTTCCAGAAGGATGGAGTGGAATTCCTAATATGCATTATTGGAATGTAGTAGGTGGACAAACTGAATGGCCTGGAAAAGCTATGAAAGATGAAGGAAATGGAATATATAGCTGTGAAATTCCTGAATCATTTGGAGATGTTAGCATAATTATTAATGATGGAAAGAATAAATTAACAGATTCAGAAGGTAAGAGTGAGTTTCCTGTCAAACTTGGAAGTTCAATAATATTTGAAGATGGAATCTGGAGAGATTATGTTAAACCAAATCCAGATCCAGAAGATCCGGATGATGGTGATAATGACAATAAAGAAGTATCAAAAGCACCTAAGATAAATGGTGATATTTATACAACAACTACAAATGTAACTGGTACAGCTGGTGCAAATGCAGAGATGATTTTAACTGTAGATGAAATAGTGGAAACTACAACATCAGATGGAGTTACCTTAAAGACTATAAAAGATGTAGAAAAGAAAGAAATTGGTTCTGCAAAAGCTGATGAAAATGGAAGATGGTCAGCTAATATCTCTAAACAAGAAAAAGGTACTGTTATAACAATAACTGCTACCGAAGAAGACAAAGAACCAGCTTCAATTGAAGTTACAGTTAAAAAGAAATCTTCATCAAGTAGTTCAGGATCAACTTCAAGCTCTAGCTCAAAGAAGAAAACATCAAAGCCTATAACAATATCTAGAGTAGAAGATGCACTATCAAATGCAATAAAAGGAAATATAAATATAGATTCTAAGAAACCGTATATTGAAAAAGATGTATTTGATTTCTTAGCTAAAAATCCAAATAAGACAATAACTTTAATAGGGAATGGATATTCGTGGACATTTAAAGGTAGTGATATCAATTCTTCTATGGTTTTGTCTGAAGATATTGTTACAACAATAAGTAATGTTTCGCCAAAACAAGAATCAATAAATAAATTGGCAAAAGGTAATGACATTTTAACTTTACATTTTGACTATGAAGGATTATTACCAGGTAAGGCTAGTGTTCAAATAAATGTAGATTCTAAATATAATGATTCAATAATGAATTTATATATTTATAATGAAAAGTTAAATAAATTAGAGTTGCTATCTGAAAATATAGAAGTGAAAAATAATAATATAAATATTGAAGTACTTAGAGGTGCAGATTATATTTTAAGCAAAACAAAAATACCTGGGGTTATCAAATCAGGATGGAATCTAAATGAAAATAATGCATGGATATTTATTGAAAATAGTGATCTTGTTAAGGGGTGGAAACTAGTAGATAATAAATGGTATCTTATGGATGCCAATGGGATAATGAGAACTGGATGGAATTTAATAAATTCTAAATGGTATTACTTAAATGGGTCTGGTGCAATGGAAACAGGGTGGTTATGTATTAATGATAAGTGGTATTATTTGGCTAATAATGGGGTGATGTTATCTAATACAACAATAAATGGATATATACTTGGAAATGATGGAGTATGGATTAAATAGTCATATGAAAAGAGGGATTAAAAAAATCTCTCTTTTTTATATAATAAATTCATTTTAATTTTTGAGAGTAAATAAAAAAATAGTTAAAAAGTACCAAAAAACAAAATATACTTTGTATTATATAGCGTAATTAGTTAATAAAGGTATTTTAGGTATAAAAAAATATTTTAGGCAAATAAAAATATTTTTTATAAATTTTCTAAAAAAGTACCAGAATATTATTTTGATATTGTATAATATAACGTGATTTAGATAATTAAGGTATTAAAGTTAATTTAAATAAAAATTAATAAAAGGTACCCAAAAAAGAAATTACGTTTGTATAGTATAGTGATTTCAATAAAAGTTATTTAAATCCATATAAGATATAAATATTACATGTTTACATAAAAGTACAAGCATGTTATAATTTATCTGGATTATGAAAAATTAGGAGGGAAAGAAAACTTATGTTTAGAAGATCAACAAAAATAACAAGTTTAATAGTAGCTGCTGCTTCTGTAGCAACTATGGTCCCAGCTATGGCTGCAGACGTTAAAAAAGTAGATTCACAAGATGGTACTGTTTATAATGCTGTATCATATAAAGACGGAAAATTCTATATCGATGGTGAATTAGAAGATAAAGATGAAGCTGCTTATTATGTAACTGGGGATAAATATTCTGATTTAGATGATATAGACTCAGGAGATGAAGTAGAAGTTTACGGAGAAAAATACGTTAACGTAGACAATGGAGATTATTATTTAGATCTTGATACAGGTAAAGTAACTGATGATGATGTTGCAGATGATAATCTTGATGATGCTAAATCAGCTGTAAGAAAGAAAATAAAGAAAGATAATGATGGAAGATATGCAGAAGTTGAAGAAACTGAAATAAATGATTCATTAAAAGCTATTGCATCAAATCCTTTCAATGAAGAGTGGTATGAAGGAACTTTCAAATCAGAAGATACTGCTGGAGATGCTGACGTAAATGGTAAAGCAACAGATTTTACAGTATATACTGATAAAAATGGAAATTACATTGATGCAGACTATAATTTAGGAAAATTAAATGTTGTATTCAATGGAAAAACTTATAACCTAAAAAATACTAGTGATGATGATGATGGTGTAAGAGCAGCAATAAGACACGTAAAAACAATTGGACAAGATAAAGATTATATTTATAGAGTAGCTGTATTAACAGTTAATGTTGAAAATGCTAAATTTGGTAGTGTTAAAAATGATATTACAGCAACAACACCAGATGCAGCATTAATAGATGAAACAACTGGTGCAACAGTTACATTTGCAGGTACTGATGTTAAAACAACTTCAATTCCAGTAATACAAAAAATCTCTAAGGCTCAAGATTCAGATGATGTTGACGGAGCTAAATTTGCTAAAACTGTAAATACTTATGTTATATCAGAAGATGATGGTGATAAGATAGATTTATTAGGATTAGCAAATGATACGCATAATGGATTTACTATAGCAGATGGTAAGATTATCAGTTATAGAGTTACAGGAAATAAATCAGGTGGTAACATTAAAGCTGAAGCTATATCATTAAAATCTAAAAACGGATATTACTATACAGATGTAAGCGATGGTGGAGACACAGACATTGAAGATTCAGATGCAGCTTATGCAGTAGATGTGAATGGTAATTTATGGGCTTTAGATGGAGGCTATATCAAGAAATTTGATGGTGATGAAGATTGGGATAAAGTTTATAAGGTAGATGGATCATTTACTCAATTATCAGTTTATGACAAAGATAATATGATTGCTTGGGATGAAGATGATGAAGTTTATTCTATAATAGCTGGTAAAGCTACAGAAGATGATACTACAACTGATGATACAACTACTGCAGCAGCAGGATGGGTACAAGATGCTACAACTGGAGCATGGTCTTATACAAAAGCTGATGGAACAAAAGCTATCGGTTGGTTCCAAAGCCCAACATCAGGATTATGGTACTACATGGATGCTAACGGAGTTATGCAAGCAAACGGATGGATTCAAGATGGTGGTTCTTGGTACTTCTTAGATTCAACTGGTGCTATGAAGACTGGCTGGGTTTACACTGGTGGAGCTTGGTACTTCTTAAAGAACACAGCTGGAAACTTAGGTGCTATGCAAACTGGATGGATTCAAACTGGTGGAAAATGGTACTACTGCAACGCTTCAGGAGCTATGCTTTCTAACACAACTGTAGGTGGTTATGTTTTAGGAGCAGATGGAGCTTGGATTAAATAGTATTAACTAGGGTTAATATGTACAAGCATCTGTAATGATGTAATATAAAAAGGTGAGGTTTTATACCTCGCCTTTTTTGCGTAGTGTACTCAGTATAAATGTGTGTTAATGGGTAACAGTAAATATTTTTATTTAAAAAAGCTTGAGAGATACATTTAAAAAATAAGTGAATTTTTATGTCATATACTAAATGGTTATTTATGATTGCTTAGTTAAGAGTAAGCAGATGTTATATTATAAATCGTACTTGATTAAAATTCTAAATACAATTTAATAAGTATTTAGAATTCAACTTTATACAACATAATATCATAGAAAAAACTAAAATATAGCATATAATTATATAATATCTAGTAATTTAGTATATAAGAATTAATAAATATAATAAAAAGTTAAATAAGTTAATAAAAAGTTAATATATTATTTTTTTTTATGTAAATATGTTTGAGAACAAACAATTATAGCTGAGTTACAACTTAATTATAAATATGAACAAATTAACAAATTATTAAAAATTAGACTAGACAAGATAATATATGAAAACATTTAATATGGCTATATTTATGATGCGAATACATATTGATAAAGTGTATTTTTTACTAGTTAACATTGAAGCGGATACAGGTTGACCCTAAAAAAACACATTGCTATAATTATCCTATACCCAAATATTTAGGAGGAAGTGGAAAAATATGATAAAAAGAATGACTAAGATTACAAGTTTAATAGTAACAGCAGCTTCACTATCTTCAATGGTTCCAGCGATGGCTGCTGATTATGAAAAAATAGACTCAAAAGATGGAACTATCTATAATGCTGTTGCTTATAAAGATGGAAAATTTTACATCGATGGAGAAATAGATGATAATAGCGAAGCAGCATATTATTTAAGCAATGGTAAATATACAGAATTAGATGATATTGATTCTGGTGATACTATTAATACTTATGGAGAAAAATATGTTGAAGTAGACAGTGGAGATTATTATCTTGATTTAGAAACAGGAAAAGTAACTGATGATGAAATCGCCGATGATGATTTAGATGATGCACAAACTGCATTAAAAAAGAAAATAAAAAAAGATAATGATGGAAGATATAGTGAAAATGAAGAAAGTGATTTAAATGATTCTTTAAAAGCCATATATGATGATAATGATTATATGGATTATAGAAATTCATTTATAGAAACTTATTATGAAGCACAATGTGAAGCTGATGGAACAGATTCTGAAGTGAACGGTGGTGCTAGTCATTTTACAGTATATACTGATAAAGATGGAAAATATATTGATGCAGATTACAATTTAGGAAAAGTGAATGTTGTAATTGATGGAAAAACTTATAATCTAAAAAATACTAATGACGATGATGATGATGTAAGAGCAGCAATAAGACACGTTCAAACAATTGGACAAGATAAGGATTATATATACAGAATTGCTTTATTAACTATAAATGCAAATGATGCAACTTTTGGAAGTAAGAGCAAAAATTTTGAAGCTACAACTACAGACGGTGTATCTATAACTACAGGAGAATCAGTATCATTTACAGAAAAAACAGTAGTGCCTGTAATCCAAAAAATTTCAAAAGAACAAGATTCTGATGATGTAGATGGAGCTAAATTTGCAAAAACTGTTAACACTTATATGATAACAGATGATGATGGAAATGCAGAAAATCTATTAGGTCTACAAGGAAATGGTGGCTTTACAATTGCTGATGGTAAAATAATTAGCTATAATATTGATGATAATAACATAAAGGCAGAAACAATTACATTAAAATCAAAGAATGGATATTATTATACTGATATTGGTGATTCAGATGATACAGATATAGAAGAAGAAAATGGTACACAAGCAATCTCAATAGATGCCGAAGGAAACCTATGGGCTTTAGATGGCGGATATATAAAAAAATGGGATAATGATGAATCATGGGATAAAGTATATAAAGTAGATGGGTCATTTACTCAATTATCAGTATATGATAAAGACAACATAGTTGCTTGGTGTGAAGATGATGAAGTTTATTCAATTATATCTGGAGAAGCAGCAGACAATGATGATACTACAACTGATGATACAACAACTGCAACAGCTGGTTGGGTACAAGATGCTACAACTGGAGCATGGTCTTATACAAAAGCTGATGGAACAAAAGCTATCGGTTGGTTCCAAAGCCCAACATCAGGATTATGGTACTACATGGATGCTAACGGAGTTATGCAAGCAAACGGATGGATTCAAGACGGTGGTTCTTGGTACTTCTTAGATTCAACTGGTGCTATGAAGACTGGATGGGTTTACACTGGAGGAGCTTGGTACTTCTTAAAGAACACAGCTGGAAACTTAGGTGCTATGCAAACTGGATGGATTCAAACTGGTGGAAAATGGTACTACTGCAACGCTTCAGGAGCTATGCTTTCTAACACAACTGTAGGTGGTTATGTTTTAGGAGCAGATGGAGCTTGGATTAAATAGTATTAATTAAGATTAATATGTACAAGCATCTGTTGTAGATGCGATATAAAAGGTGAGACTTATGTCTCGCCTTTTTTGTACAGAAAAATATAGAATTTCTATATATAGAATATTGTTAACCAAAGATTGTATGTGAAATTTACAATATCTAATTGATGTCTCTTGTGAATGAACAAAGAATAATATACATTGAAAGAGACTTTATTAAGTTAAAAAATATGATATAATTAACTACTCAATATTATTATGTCAGGTGAAATAATTGGATAAAGAAATTTTAGAAATTTTAAAAAGATTAGAAAATAAAGTAGATAATCTAGAAAATGGTCAACAAAGACTAGAAGGTGGCCAAAAGAGAATAGAAAAGAAAATTGATATAACGTATGAGAAAGTAGCAAGAACAGCTGAAGATATTACAGGCATAAAATCTGATTTAAATACAGTTGAAACAATTACAGCTAAAAATTGGCAGGATATAACTAAATTAAAAGCAATAAAATAAATAATATTTTGATTATATACAGGGTATTTTGAAAAAAAGTACTCTTTTTTATTGCATAAATCATAGGTTTATTTAATCGTTAATTATCAGTTACAGAATGTAATGATAAAAAAATTAAAAATTACAAAGAACTTTTGATTGGCATTAAGCATTGAATATTTATAATTGATTATTATTATATGGTATAATTTACTTAATATAATTATAGATGGAGGGAAATTAATGAATTACGAAAAAACTGCAAAAGCTGCTAGCTCATTAGTTGTAATTGCATCTGTATTTTCAGCAATTCCGGCAGAGGCAGAAAGCTATAAAAGAATACAAGATAATGAAGGAATAGTATATGATGGACTAGCCTATAAAGATGGAATATTTTATATTGATGGTGAAGTAAATCAATTAGGGGAAGGAAACTTCCATTTATCAGATGGTAAATACATAAAATTGAAAAAAATAAATTCTGGGGATAACTTCAATCTATATGGGGAAAAGTACTTAGAAATTGAAAATGGGGATTATTATGTTGACTTAAATACAGGAAAAATAATTGATGATAATATAGAAGAAGATGAAAAAGACGATGCATTAACAAATTTGAGAAAAGAAATAAGAAAAGATAATGATGGCAGATATTCAGAAGATGAAGATGTAAGAAATAATGATATATATATTATTGAAAACAATAAATTTTTGGAATCTTGGTATTATACTTATTTAAAAGATACTAACTCT
Organism: Clostridium neonatale; assembly: GCF_001458595.1. Lineage (GTDB taxonomy): Bacteria > Bacillota > Clostridia > Clostridiales > Clostridiaceae > Clostridium > Clostridium neonatale. The sequence goes on along the minus strand of NZ_LN890328.1, from coordinate 2,916,545 downwards.
AAAGAAGTTATGGTATTTACAGATAAAGAAGGAAACTACATAGATGCTGACTATAACATTGGAAAAGTTTCATTATATTCTAAGAAATTAATAAGTAAGAATAATGGGAGAGTATCTTTTGAAAATACTAAAGATGAAAAAGAAGATTTAAAGGTTAATATATACAATGAAAAAGTTTTATGCCAAGATAAAAATTACATCTATAGATTAGCATATTTATCTATAATATATAATGATAATAATGTAATAAGTAACGTTACAACTGATTCAAGTATTACTTTTGGAGGATATAAAAACAATAATAAAGTAAATACTGTAAAAATAGAAAATGCAGGAGAAGAACTCTATGCTATTCCAGTGATTCAAAAAATATCAAAAGAACAAGCAGAAGATGATATTGATGGAGCTAAATATCCTAAAAGTGTAGAGATATATTTTCTTACTGGAGATGAAGGCGGAAACCTTGAAACTGATAAATTATTAGAAAACTATACTGTTAATGATGGAAAAATAATTACTTATGGTTTTGAAAATGATAAATTAAAAGCTTATTCTATTTCCCTGAAATCAAAAAATGGATATTATTATACTGATTTTAGTGACGGGGCTGATATTGATTCAGATGATGTAAAAGACATGGATGTAAGTACAGACGGTGAGCTTTGGATTTTAGAATCAGGATTCATAAAAAAATTTAATAATGATGATGATTTTGAAAAAGTATATAAAGTTGATGGGTCAATGAATGAACTTTCAGTATATGATAAAGAAAATATCTTAGTTTGGAATGAAGATAATGAGATTTATTCAATAATAACAAAAGATATATTAAATAAAAGTGAAGAAATTAAAGAAGAAAATAAAGTAACTGATAACTGGATTCAAAATGATGATGGAACCTGGAATTATTTAAATGATGATGGAACAAAAAAAGTTGGATGGGTCCAAAGTTTATCAAGTAAGCTTTGGTATTATATGAATGCAGATGGAGTTATGGTATCTAATTGCTGGATTAAAGATAATGATAAATGGTATCACTTCAATGAAAATGGAGCAATGCAGACTGGATGGAATTATATTGATAACAACTGGTACTGCTTAGAACAAAGTGGAGCAATGAAAACAGGATGGATCAATGATAAAGGCACATGGTATTATTGTAGTGAAAGTGGAGCAATGCTCCATAATACATTTGTTAATGGATATTATTTAGGAGATAATGGCGCATGGACGCGATAATCTTCTAATTATAAAGTGCAAAATATAAATGGATGATGCGTGATAATTTTGATAGGAAAAAATTAAAAAAAATATATTAAAGAAATTCCGAAAGAATTTCAATCACCATTGATCATTAAACATTGGTAATTGAATAATTAAAATAATCTTAATTTTAATTATTCAATCAAACAAGTGTTCATACTATAATGAAAGATATGGTATAATTATCTTATAATATAAATAATCATGTAAATATGGAGGGAAAAAATGTTTAGAAGAGTCAAAAAAGCAACATCACTTTTAATTTTGGCAGCATCTGTAGTTTCAATAATGCCAGTTAGTGCATCAGCTGCAAGTTATACAAAAATTGATGATGTAGAAGGAATTATTTATAATGCAGTTGCTTATAAAGATGGTAAGTTTTATATAGATGGAGAGCCAAAGAAAAAAGATGAAGCTGTTTACTATTTAGAAAATGATAAGTATACTGAATTGAAAAAGATTGATAATGAAAGTGACATATCTTTATATGGAGATAAATATATAAATATTGAAGATGGTGAATATTATCTGGATTTATCATCAGGAAAACTTACTGAGGATGATCTTGAGGAAGACAATGCAGATGATGCATCTGAAGCATTAAGAAAAAAAGTTAAGGATGATAATGATGGAAGATATCAAAGTACTGATAGTAAGAATTATAAGACTTTAACTACAATACCAACATCAAAGTTTGGAGAAGTGTATTATAAAACAGAGTATGAAACATCAAAAGCTAAGAATTCAATCAATGGTGATGCAAATAGTTTTACTGTTTACACTAATGCAAATGGCAAGTATGTTGATGCTGATCATAATTTAGGAAGTGTAAAAGTAAAATTAAAGGATGGAATTACTGCAAAAATAGCAAATACAAGTGATGACGATGATGATGTACGAGTAAATGTATATGATACTAAAGAAATAGGACAAGACTCTTCATACATTTATAGAATTGCTATGATGTGTGTAGATTCATCAGAAGCAGGTAAAGAAATTGAAGAGGTAAATGGAATAGAGGTTGCAGGTAATACAGAATTATTCCAGATAGAGGATAGCGGAAAAAAGGTTGACTTTAAAGTGATTCAAGCAATTTCAAAGGATCAAGCATCAGGTGATATAGATGGAATAAAGTATGCTAAGACAGTAAATAATTATTTTTTAGCAGATAAAGATGGAGATGCAGAAAAGTTATTAAATGAAGAGGAAAATAGTTTTTCTGTAGTAGGAAAAGATAAGATTCTTAATTATAAAATAGATGGTGATAATGTATCTGTTCAAGTTATTAATTTAAAGTCTAGAGGATCTACATATTATGTAGAAGTTGAAGATGGAGAAGACTTAGAACTTAATGATGGAGAAACATCTTTTGATAAAGACTGTTATGGCAACCTTTGGGGAATTTCAGAAGACTACATATATAAGTTTGATAATAAAGATGAATGGAAAAAAGTATATAAAGTTAATGAAGATTTTGTATCATTAAGTGTATATGATGAGAACAATATAGTTGCATGGAGTGAAGATGATGAAGTTTATTCTATAGTTTCTTCTAAAGAATCTACTACAGATAAAGACAATAACAATAGTGATAGCAATAATAATTCCAATGCTGATAATAATAATAACAACACAACAGCATTAAAAGGCTGGGTATTTGGACAAGATGCTAAATGGTATTACTATAAAGAAGATGGAACTAAGGCCGTTGGATGGTATAAAGATGGAGCTACATGGTACTATTTAAATGCAAATGGTGATATGAAGACTGGATGGTTATATTCTAATGGAGCTTGGTACTATCTAAAAGAATCAGGAGCTATGGCAATTGGATGGATCAATGATGGTGGTACATGGTATTATTTAAATGCTTCAGGTGCTATGCTATCTAATACTACAGTTAATGGATATAAATTAGGTCCTACAGGAGCTTGGATTAAATAAAAATAATAAATATAAAATTATGTAATTTAAAGTTATTTTAAAGAGATTGATAAAAGACCTCTTTAAAATAACTTTTTTTGTTCAAATTTCATAAATATATTAAAAATTTAATATATTTAAAATAAAATTTGATTATATGAAAATAAAATAAAAATATGTTGAAAAATACTAACAAACCCAAGAATTTTAAAAATAAATATAATAGAATAAAAAAACATTACGAATAATGACAAAAAAATACAAAAATAGCATAACAAGTTTGGACAAGTAATGACAAGCCTGTTATAATGAACTAGCAATAACTTAAAAGGTAGACTTGAGGAGGATATAAGAATGATAAAAAGATTAAATAAAGTTACATCATTAGTAGTTGCGGCTGCTGCAGTTGCTTCATTAGTACCTGCTACAGGAGCTATGGCTGCTGATTATAAAAGAATACAATCAGAAGACGGTGTAATATACAGCGCAGTTGCTCACAAAGATGGTTTCATTATTGATGGAAGCATTGTAGATGAAGATACAGATGCAGTATATTATTTATCAAATGGAAAATATACTGAATTAGAAGATATTGATTCAGGTGCTGAATTTGAAGTATATGGAGATAAATATGTATCAGTTGATGATGCAGATTATTATGTTGATTTAACAACTGGAAAAGTAACTGATGATGATGTTGCTGAAGATGCTCAAGATGATGCTGAAGTTGCTTTAAGAAAGAAAGCAAAAGATGTTGATAGATATGATAGCAAAACTGGTTTACCAACATTAACAGAAATCAAAGGAACTAAGTTTGCTGAAACATGGTATTCAACTGATTTCTATGGATATGATGTTTACACAGATGCTAAAGGTAATTACATTGATGCTGACTATAACTTAGGAAAAATCAAAGTTACTGATACAACTGGTGACTCTGTTACTATAAAAAATACTGAAGATGAAGAAAAATTAAGTGGTTCAGTAAAAGTTAAAGCTTCATTATCAGATGTAGAATATTTAGGACAAGATAGCAGCAACATCTACAGATTAGCTACAATCAACTTTACAGGTGCTAACATAGCAAAAGTATATGGAAAAGATGGAAATGCTATAACTACAGGTGAAGCAGCTAAAGTTACAGTTATCCAAAAGATATCTAAAGCTCAAGCTTCAGATGATATTGATGATGCTAAATATGCTAAGACTGTAACAAACTATGTTATAGCTGACGAAGATGGAAAAGTATCTGAAGATGCAGAAAAATTAGTAAAATTAGCACAAGAAGAAAAAGCAAACTTCAGCGTTGTTGGCGGAAAAATAATAGTTAGCATTGATAATGAAGATGGTACAGTAACAGCTCAAGCTGCTACATTAAAATCTAAGAATGGTTTCTACTATGTAGATGCTGAAAAGCAATCAACAGAAGACGCAGTAGCTTACGATACAGATGTAAACGGAAATGTTTATAGATTAGATGGCGGATATGTTTACAAATTCGATAACACTGATGACTGGGATAAGCTATATAAAGTAGACGGATCTATGGAAGAATTAAGTGTTTATGATTCAAACAACATGGTTCTTTGGAATGAAGATGATGAAGTTTACTCAATAATCACTGGAAAATCTGCTACAGATGAAGAAGATAAAGAAGAAGAAACTACTACTTCAACAGGTTGGGTTCAAAATGCTGATGGAACTTGGAACTACTTAAATGCTGAAGGAAACAAAGTAACTGGTTGGTTACAAAGCCCAGCTTCAGGATTATGGTACTACATGGATGCTAACGGTGTTATGATGTCAAACGGATGGATCAACGATAATGGTACTTGGTACTACTTAACTTCAACTGGTGCAATGAAAACTGGTTGGTTAAACGATAGAGGAACTTGGTACTACTTACAAGCTAATGGTGCTATGAAGACTGGTTGGTTAAATGACAACGGTACTTGGTACTACTTAAATGCTTCAGGAGCTATGCTTTCTAACACAACTGTTGGTGGTTATGTTTTAGGTGCTAACGGAGCTTGGATCAAATAGTAATATTTAAAATTAGACGAGGTAAATACCTCGTCTTTTTTGTCGTATTTTAATGAGGAATTTTTGGCTATATGAATTTGATATAAAATAAATTTAATTTAATTTAAAAAAATAATATTTTTTTTAAAAAAGGTACCAAGTTATAGAAAAGCTTTTGTATTATATGATGTATTCAAGCTTAAGAAAATTAATTATAAAAAATTAGTTCATTAAGCAAATATTAAGAAACTACTGATAAATTGATATTAGTAGTTTTGATACAAAAACAAATTTAAAGTAAAAAAACTATTTACAAAATTCGACTCGTGTGTTAGAATCAAAAATGTGGTCGAAAAGTTAATAAAAAACATAATAAGTAATTTATGTAAAAACTATTATGTTCTAATTTTACAAAAGATAATTACACAGGGGGAAAAGAATATGATAAAAAGATTAAACAAAGTAACTTCTCTTTTAGTAGCTGCTGCTGCTGTAAGTTCATTAGTACCAGCAACAGGTGTTATGGCTGCTGATTACAAGAGAGTAGAATCAAAAGACGGAATAATTTATGAAGCAGTTGCTTACAAAGATGGTAACTTCTACATAGATGGTAACTTAAAAGATGGTGAAACTGATGGAGCTTATGTATTAAGCAACGGTAAGTACACTGAAATTGATGATGTTGATACAGGTGCTGACGTTAAAGTATATGGAGACAGATACTTAAACGTTGATAATGGAGATTACTTCTTAGATTTATCAACTGGAAAAGTAACAGACGAAGATTTAGAATCAGATGCAAAAGATGATGTTGCTTTAGCTTTAAGAAAAGCTATAAGAAACAATGCTGATGACAGATATTCTGATCACGCTAAATTAGATGCTGACTCAATTTCAGAATTAAAAGGAAACAAGTTCGCAGAAACTTGGTATGAAACTTCATATAACTTAGCAGATAAAGAAGATGCTATATCTAGAGTTTACACAGATGTAAAAGGAAACTACATAGATGCTGATTATAACTTAGGAAAACTTAAGTTAGAAGTAGGAGCTGATACAACAGCTGAAAGTGTTACATTAACAAACACTGAAGATACAGAAAAACTTAAGAAGAGTGATGCAAAAGTAGGTGCAGAAGTTAAATCTGCAGAAGTAGTAGCTCAAGATGCTAGCTATATCTACAGAATTGCAACTATCCAATTAACTTCAACTAGTGATGTTGTATTTAACACAGTAAATGGTGTTGAAGTAAATTCTGATAACACTATAACAGTTATTCAAAAAATATCTAAAGCACAAGCTTCAGGAGATGTAGATGGAGCTAAATATGCAAAAACTGTAACTACATATGCATTAGAAGCAGATCAAGTAAAATTATTTGAAGATGCTGAAGGTGTTAGTGCATTCGGAAACAAAGTTGTAGTTTACGATGTAACAGGTGAAACTGTAACAGCTCAAACAATTGAATTCAAAACAACAAAAGGAAATTACATTGTTGAAACTAATGATGCAGATGAATTAGAAAATATCTCTGCTTATGATGTAGATGCTAACGGAAACCTTTGGGTATTAAAGAGCGGATTTGTTTACAAATTCAACAATGATGAAGAATTCGTAAAAGCATACAAAGTAGACGGAGCTATGGAAAAATTAAATGTTTACGATGCTGACAACATGGTTGTTTGGAATGAAGATGATGAAGTTTACTCAATCATTTCAGGAAAATCAGCTACAGATGAAGATGATGCAGACGAAACTGTAAAAGCAGGTTGGGTACAAAATGCTGATGGAACTTGGAGTTACTTCAATAACGATGGAAGCCAAGTTAAAGGACAATGGTTAAACTTAGGTGGAGTTTGGTACTACATCAAAGCTGATGGAATCATGGCTACTGGTTGGTACAAAGATAATGGAACTTGGTACTACTTACAATCAAACGGAGCTATGAAAACTGGTTGGTTAAATGACAACGGAACTTGGTACTACCTACAATCAAACGGAGCTATGAAAACTGGCTGGTTAAATGACAACGGAACTTGGTACTACTTACAATCAAACGGAGCTATGAAGACTGGTTGGTTAAATGATAATGGTACTTGGTACTACTTACAATCAAATGGAGCTATGAAGACTGGTTGGTTAAATGATAACGGAACTTGGTACTACTTACAATCAAACGGAGCAATGGCTAAAAACACTACAATAGATGGTTACAGATTAGGATCTAACGGAGCTTGGATCAGATAATCTATAACATAGATGACATTAGAGTAATGACATAATTGACATTAGAGTAATGACAGAATGATATAATATATATAGCCTTATTGGGATAAATTCCTGATAGGGCTATATTTTTTGCTGAAATTTTCCTATAATCGAGCCTATAATATATTGAATTTCGGTTTTTATCCACTAATCTTTGATTCTACGTCCATTATTTATATTGGGTGCTCATTTCTATAAATTTTAGATTAATTCAAGTTAAAAATTTCACATAAATTTAAGATAATTAAAGTTTACACTAAAATTTTAAAGTGTTAACATAAATATAATGAGAGAAAATATAACTTGTAAATGTGTAAAGGGGGAAGTAAATGAGGAGAAAAATATTGAAAATATTTATATTATTCTTTACACTTGGTCTGACCATTAGTAGTATCCAATATCTTGATGAAAGTGGGTTATTTATTTCTACAGTGTACGCAGATGAAACGGATGAAGTTGATTATTTATTAAAAGATATTTATATAGCTGGTGATTATTCCATTAATTTTAGTCCGGATGTATTTACCTATTCTTTAGATGTTTCGGCATACGATGAAGATATATTATTAAAATTAGAGCCTAAATATCGAAGTGATAAAGTATATCTTAATGGAGTAGAAGTTCTTAAAGAGGACAAGTACAGAATATTTGCAAATTTAGAATATGGGAAAAATATACTTAATATCGATGTTAAGGATTCATATGATGGGACAACTTATAGATATGTGTTGTATGTATATAGAGGTGGATCAGATTATATAACTTTGGATGATATAAATATAGATGATAGAAATATTGGATTCAAGCCTAATAAAAGATTTTATAATATAGAGCTTGATGAAGATGAAGAAATAATTAGATTAAATTGTATTCCTAAAGAAGGAAATTATTCAGTAAAAGTAAACAATACTTTATTGGGTGAAAAAAATACCATAAGATTAAAATTTGATGGCATAAATAAGTATGTAATAAATGTTACATTAATTGATAATGACACAAAAAAAGAAAGTAAGTATGTCTTGAATTTTTATTTGGGAATACCTATATCACCAGATGTTACAGGCTCAATTAATGCTATACTAAAACCTAATCAATGGATACTTGTAAATGGACGATGGAGATATAATGATTATAAAGGGGATTATTTAAGAGACACATGGTTTTATGATAATCAGTACTGCAAATGGTTTTATTTAAATTCAAGAGGATATATGCATACAGGCTGGCTAGAGTATGATGATGGTAATACATACTATCTAGATAACCATGGAGCTATGCAGACAGGTTGGGTTATTGACAATGGTAAATGGTATTACTTAGATGAAAATGGCGTAATGCGAAAAGGATGGATTAAAGATAAGAATAAGTGGTATTTCCTAGGTAATAAAGGCGAAATGAAAACAGGATGGATGCAGGATAGAGGCACTTGGTACTTTTTAAATAAAGATGGAAGCATGAAAACTGGATGGATCATATATGATGATGAATATTATTATTTAAATAATGATGGAGCTATGCAGACAGGCTGGTTAAGATATAATAATGAATGGTACTATATGGATAATAAAAACGGGGCTATGAAAAATGGTGAGTGGATATTTAATCAAGGTAATTGGTATTATATAAACTATTCAGGAACAATGAGAACTGGCTGGTTATCTAAAGATGATAAATTATATTATCTTAATAGTGATGGAACAATGAATACAGATACTAAAATTATAGATGGTTATATATGTAGATTTAATAAAGATGGTTCAGTAGATGTTGATTAAAAATTATTAAATAATAAAAAATAAAAAGACCCAAAAGAAAACATAAAGTTCTTTTGGGTCTTTTACGAAAAAGTACTAAGAAGAAAAGCAAAATTTGTACTATATAGTGAAAATACATATAAAAAATGATATTATATAAGTAAAGCTTGTCTAAAGGCGAGATTACTTATGATATAAGCAAGGGGAGGACATAGTGTAATGAAAGGTAAAGCAAACGTAAGGAAGGTTATATCATACTTATTAATGTTCGCATTAATATTTTCAACTTTCCAATTTGGGAATATGAGTGCATCTTATGCGGATGATGGAGACTCAACACTTATGCCAGAAGTTGTATTAATGGCAGATAGTAAGGAATTAACTGTAGATTATGTCAATGGAAAGCATATGGTTCAATACATTAATATGGGAACAGAAACTTTTACAATTAAGCCGGATAAAACCTATGATAATGGTGCATGGTCAATAAAAAATGTAATAAGTTCAGATTCAAGTATGGTACAAAAAACTACTGGTAGTGGTGAAAATATATCATATCAATATAATGCGGGAACTGATAAGGCAAACGGATTTACACTAACTATAGAGCTTGAAAAGAAAGATAGTTCAGGAACTGTTGTCGATTCTAAAAAATATGTTGTAAATATGTATTATCAAGTAGATAATACTGTGAAATTTAGCAAGATTATAGTAAGTGATGCAGATAACATTACTGATTATACTAAAGTAGAATATGATTCAATTAATGAAGGTGGGTATTATCAAACATCAGTTGGAAAAGATACCTCAAAAGTAAAGATTGAAGTTTATGATAATGATGGATACATTGTAAGCCAAGGAATTACTTATAATGGTTCATCTAGTAATACTGTTAATGTAACTGGTGGAGATAATCAAATTAAAATTACTATAACAAAGGGATCTATACAAACAATCTATAATTTAGTAGTTACTAAAAGAGGTGAAGCGTTCTTACAATCATTAACTCCGTCAACAGGAACACTATCGCCATCATTTAGTAAGGATGTATATGATTATGATATTACAGTTCCAACAACAGTAGAAAAGATAGCATTTACTCCAGTTTCAGTGGACAACTCTTCAACAATAAAAGTAGATGGCATAGTAGTTAAAAGCGGAAAGAAAAGTCAAGATATTTCTTTAGATGAAGGAATGAATAAAATAGACATAATGGTAACTACTAAAGAAGGTGAAGTTTCAACTTATACTGTTGCGGTAACAAGAACGCCAAAAAATAGAAGTTCATATTTAAGTGCATTAACTTTAAGCAGTGGAACTTTAAATCCAGGTTTTAATAAAGAACTTTTGGAGTATAGTGTAACTGTTGAAAATAGCGTTACTTCAATTTATGTTACTCCAACTGCTGAAGATGCAAATGCAACAATTAAAGTTAATGATAAAAAAGTATCAAGTGGGGTTCCTTCAAAGTACATTAATTTAGATGAAGGAGCAAATAAAATAACAATAAAAGTAACTGATGACAAAGATAATTCTTCTACATATATATTAAACGTAAGTAGAAGGTATGGTAAGGATAATGTAAATTTAAGTTCATTATCTCTTACAGAAGGGAAGCTCTCACCTAAATTTGATCCGGAAACATATGCATATAGTGCAACTGTAGACAGAGGCGTAGATAAGGTAAGAGTTAAGTTTACATGCCAAAATGATAAAGCTAAGATTACTATTAATGGTAAGGAATATGTAAGTGGACAAGAGTCTGATGCTATAAAACTAGATATTGGAGCAAACTTAGTAACAGTTAAAGTTGTTGCAGAAGATAATAAGACAACAACTACTTATAAGATAAGTGTAATTAGAGGCGATATTGAAGGTAAGAATGATTGGATTTTAGTTGCTGGGGAATGGACATTCTATAATGGATATGGTCAACAAGTAAAAAATCAATGGGTTAAATATGACAACAAATGGTATCATCTGGATATAAATGGTCATATGGAAAAAGGCTGGCTAAAAATAGGTGATAAGTGGTATTTCTTAAATGAATATGGAATCATGCAAACAGGCTGGCTATATGAAAAAGGATACTGGTATTATCTATATGGTGATGGATCTATGGCTAGAAATTCATGGATAACTCTAAATGGAAATTGGTATTTATTTAATGATCTTGGAGAAATGCAAACAGGATGGACATTATTCGGAGGAAAATGGTATTTCTTAAATGAAAAAGGAGTTATGCAAAAGGGTTGGATAACTTATGATAAGAACAAGTATTATTTAAATGATGATGGTACTATGAGAAATGGATGGATATTTACAGGAACTACATGGTATTATTTAGATTCTACAGGAAAAATGGTTAGAGGATGGCAGACTATAAATGGTAAGAGATATTATTTTGATGCTAAAGGTGCTATGAAAACAGGAATGATATTCTTAGATGGTAGATGGATAAATTTAAATAATGTATAGTAGAATGGACATAATGTATGTTCATTCAGATTGTTTACAAAATGGTTCAAATGCATAAGCATTTGAACCATTTTATCTTATATTCCCAAGTATCAAATGATATTTTGGAGATTTTATTTATAAATACCATACCAAAGTGGCAACGATAAGTATTATTAACGTTTATTTACTTAAGTGCTTGATGTATTGAGGGGATACCAAATATGTAGTGAATAGTTATTTTTCTAATAAAAATTAGTCGCCTGCCAGGTTTTCCTCACATGCGTTCGAAAGGGCAGATGAGTAAAAAAATCGACGGCTTAAAGGATTACGTTTTATAAAAGCTATTGTATTCTATTGGATTTGCATTTTTATAGAAGACTATATCATAGTCGCCTTGGCGATTTTTTTATAAAAAAGTTAAGTCAAATTATAAAAAGTTATATAAATTTCCAATAATATAATTTTTATGCTATAATATCATGGATGGTTTGCAAATTGAAAAGGAGAGATTTAATGTCAAAAAGTTATAAATGGAAAAGAGTGATGAAAAAGCTAGGAGTTTCCATAGGTGCTTTAAGCATATTTGGAATCTTAATTATGAATTTTTCAAGTTACAAGGCAGAAGCTGCTACAGCGAATAAAGAAATAGTTTGTTCAGCTACAGCTTATGCAGCAGGAACTATGACAGCTAGTGGAATAAAATCAGTTAGGAATGAAAATGGCATTAGCACAGTGGCTGTAGATCCTAGAATGATTCCGTATGGAACATATTTATATATTGAGGATTATGGATATGCTGTTGCAGCAGATACTGGTGTTGCTATTAAAGGTTATAAACTTGATTTGTTTTTTAATAGTTATAGTGAAGCCTGCAACTGGGGGAAAAAGGATGTAAAGGTTATAATTTTAGGTGACTCTACTAATTTATAAATACTTCATGTTGGTTTTAAACTTATTCAAAATAAATATCTTGTATAGATATCTAGATATTTTAAAATTTTAAATTTATTATTGTGCATAAAGTTTTAGTAATTTGACAGAATTTTAAATCATAAATATAATATGTACTAAAACTATTTATAAGGGAGGATAAATTTTGGTAAGCAGATTAAAAGACATTGCTAAACAGATTTTCCACAACAGTAAAATGGTAAAGTATAAAACGATTATAATTGTGATTACTTTTTCAATTATAGTTGCAACTATAATTACAATTGGATGTATGCGAAAGAGAATAACAATTAGTGTAGATGGTAAACAAAAAGTCGTTGTAACATATAAAAATACCGTCAAAGATGTTCTTCAATCAAATAACATAGAATTGTCAAAGAAAGATAAAGTGCAACCATCGTTAGATTCACAACTATCAAATAATGAAAATATAGAGATAAAAAGATCAATTCCGATTACAATTAAAGGAAATGGTAAAACATTCAATATTGACGCTTTGGAAGGATCAGTACTTGAAATGTTAGAATATAATAAGAAAGATTTAAATGCTAATGGAATTGAATTTGACAAAGATATGGATGAAATAACTCCAGCCTTAGACTCTAAATTGGAAAAAAATCAAATTGTTCAAATAGTGAAAGTAAAAAAAAGTATTGTCACTGAAAATGAGCCCATTGCATATGACACGGTAATTGAAGAAAATTCCGGTTTGGATGTTAATTATAAAGTAGTCAAATCTGCTGGAATAAATGGTGAAAAGCAAGTGACATACGAGGTAATATATAAAGATGGACAAGAATATTCAAGAACTGAAAAAAGCGCAAAGGTATTGGTGAATCCAAAAAATGAAGTTATTATAAAAGGAACCACTAATTTTTCTGTTAGCAGAGGAGGAATTAGTTCTGGAAGAGTAATTTCATGTTCTGCTACTGCATATAGTGGAGGATGGGGAACATCGTCTGGAAGAAAGCCTGCGCGTGTAGAAGGTGGATTGAGCACAATAGCTGTAGATCCATCAGTTATTCCTATGGGAAGTAAAGTATATGTTGAGGGCTATGGTTATGCTGTTGCAGCAGATACTGGGACAGCAATTAAGGGAAATAAAGTAGATCTTTATTTTAACTCTTATAAAGAGTCGTGTGATTGGGGATTGAAGCAAGTAAATGTAACAATAATTGCTGGTCCTGGGGAATGGTAAAATAAATACTGATTGAAAAAACAGTAAAAAGGATTGTAGGATTAGTGGTAATAGCCTCTTCCTTATGATAGAGACATGAAATAATAAAGATGTCTATCGTAAGGAGGGGCGTTTTTTATTTTTTATCAAATTATAATAAAGTCAAATCTGTGGATAACTTTTGAAAGTAGCAGAGACATATAGCCTGTAAAATATATTTATTTTTTTATTTTAATACAAACTTTTTTAAAATGAATATCGTCTATATAATGGAACTTATTTTTTTGTGGGAAATTAGCAGAACATTAAAGAATAATGATGTGATTTTATGAAAATAAAAAATAATAAACATAAAATGGCAGTTAAATGGTGAGATGGTTAGTATAGCACCTAGCTCAACTGATTAATTTTTTCATAAAATAAAATTAAGAAATAATATGAACTAAGAAATGATGGTAAAATACGCAAAGATTGTTTTTTAATAGCGTATTTAATCTAGTTGTCGATAATCTCAACTAAATTATTGTATAATATGATTAAATTCAACTTATCATGATATATGTGTTGCAAGAATGAAATTATTTAAGATATTCGCTGTTTAAGTAAATATGAGAATATAACAATGTAGAAAATTAATTGAAAAATATATAAATAAAAATTTTGATATATTTATTGACGATAGAGGGATTAAATATTAGTATTGGAAAAACTAATAGGAGGGATATAATTATCATGATAAAAAGAAGGCAGTTACTGATATTTTTAATTATAAGTTATATATCTGCTAGTATATTTAATAAGGTAAATATATTTACTAATGATATTGGTGTTGTACATGCAATGACTGATGATGGACATGTTAATAGGAATTATCTTATAAAATGTGAGCAGATTGATGTCACTGAAGTAGAAAATAAATTGAATGAAGCAGATAAACTTAGGAAATCTCAAGAATATATCAATGATAATGGTGAAATTGATTATAAGAAGTTTTTTAAAAATACTGTTTTCATTGGAGATTCAATAACAGAATATCTGAAAGTAGTTGAAATGTTACCTGAAAATAATGTCTACGCTGAAAAAGGGAAGACAGTTATTGATGTAGACAATGATATTGAGAGGCTTAAATATGCTAATCCAGAAAGAATTATTTTATTATTTGGAATGAATGATGTTATATATTTCCAAAACAAAGAGGATTTTAGAAGTAATTATTTAAAATTAATAGACAAGTTGAAGAAAGTAGTTCCAAATGCAAAAATATATATAGAGTCTCCGACACCAATTCAAGTAAAGGCTGAAAGAAAGAATGATGGATTTACTAATGAAAGATTATCACAATTTAGAGAGATTGCTAAAGAAGTATCTGATGAAACTTATTCAACTTATATAGATTTGACTGGCATTGTTTCAAATAATGATTGTTTTGAAACAGATGGAATACATTTTAAAAGAAATTTTTATGAGCTATTATTTAAAGACTTAACTACCATAATAAATAAGGAGGAGAAAAGCTGATAACTATGAAATTTAAATATAAGATATATTATCGTTTATTAGCAGTTCTGGTTGTTGTTGTATTTGTGGGTTTATATAAAGTTTTGGAAGTTAAAGATATAAATATATCTGAGATCAGAAATGCAATAATTAATTCAACTGATGTAAGTGTTATGGATGAAGATGATGGAACAAAATTAAGGAAACTTTATGGTGTAAATAAGTATGATTTAGATCAATTTATTTATTACGGACCTAAAAGTAATATGGAAGCTAATGAAATACTTATTATAAAACCTAAAAATGATTCAGATACAGAAAAAATTGAAAAGGCTATAACAAATAGAATAAATACACAATCGGATAGTTTTAGAAATTATAATAAAGAGCAGTATGAAATACTATCAAATCATATTTTAGAAAAAAAAGATGGGTATATAATACTATTGATTTCTAAAGATAATGAAAAAATTAAACAATCATTAGATTATGTATTTAAGTAAAGTAAAAGTGTGTTTTTGGAGTGATTATATTTGGTATTTAGTAATTTATTATTTATGTATGTATTTTTCCCATTCACATTAATTATATATTATTTTTCTCCTAGGAAAATGAGAAACTTTGTAATATTGTTAGTGAGTTTACTGTTTTATAGTTGGGGAGAACCTATATATATTAATCTAATGTTGGCTTCAATTTTAATAGGATATATAGGAACAATTTTTATTGATAAATATAAAGAAGATAAAGAGAAATCGAGATGTATATTAGTAACGACAATTGTCATTATTTTAAGTACACTTATATTTTTCAAATATTACGGATTTTTGATAGATAATATTAATTTGATTTTTGGATTAAATTTGAAAATTAGGACATTGCCATTACCATTAGGAATTTCATTTTATACATTTAAACTTATTTCATATGTTGTTGATGTATATACAAGAAAGGTAAAAGTTCAAAAGAATTTTATAAATTTTGCGACCTATGTTTCAATGTTTCCTCAACTGTTATCAGGACCAATAGTTCAATATTCAACTATTGAGAATCAATTGACTAATAGAAAAGAATCAATACAAAAATTTTCTGATGGGGTTGAAAAATTTATAAGTGGTCTTGGAAAAAAAGTTATTATTGCTAATAACATAGGTTTAATTTGGGATCAAGTTATAGGTAATTCTATTTCTGAAATTTCAATTTTGACAGCATGGATTGGAATAATTTCTTTCACCTTTCAGATATATTTTGATTTTAGTGGTTATTCTGATATGGCTATAGGTCTTGGAAAAATGTTTGGATTTGATTTTTATGAAAATTTTAATTATCCATATATATCTAAAAGCATTACTGATTTTTGGAGGAGATGGCACATATCTTTAGGCACTTGGTTCAAGGATTATATATATATTCCTTTAGGAGGAAATAGGACTGGCAAGGCAAAACAAATCAGGAATATATTTATAGTTTGGCTAATAACAGGACTTTGGCATGGTGCTAGTTGGAATTATATAATATGGGGGTTATACTTTGGAATAATTTTATTTATAGAAAAGAGTGGCTTTCTTAAAATATTAAAAAAACTTCCGGGATTAATAAGAAATATCTATACAATGTTTTTAGTAATAATAGGCTGGGTATTTTTTGAATTTACTAATGTAAAAGATGCATTTACATATATCAGAGCCATGTTTGGTGCAAATACGACAGGGTGGTATGATAGTTTATCACTATACTTATTGGGTACTAATAAAACATTTTTAATATTAGCTTTTATTTGCTCTACACCAATAATTGGGGTATTTATTAAGCTTTTTAAAAGAAATAGAATTGGAAAAATAATTACTATTATTTTTTATATATTAATTGTAATTATTGCAACTGCTTATTTAGTAGGTGCAAGTTATAATCCTTTCTTGTATTTTAAGTTTTAATAAAGGAGGGCTAATAAGTGGAATATACAAATGAAAGAAGAACTGTAAGGAAAAAGAGAAAAAAGGTAATAAAAAGGAAAAGAAAGAAGAGTAAATATTGTATTACATTGAGTTTGACATTTTTATTTTTAATTAGCCAAATATCAATTATGAACATTATACATAAAAATAAACAAATATCAGTACTGGAAAATAGAACATTACAACAAATGCCAAAGTTTTCAATGAGTAGTTTTTTTGAAGGAGATTTTTCTAGTAAATTTGAAAATTATATATCTGATCAATTTCCAGGCAGAGACTTTTGGATAAAGCTTAAAGCAAAAACTGAAATTATGGTTGGTGAAAATAAGATAAATAATGTATACCTAGGAGAGGACAATTATTTAATTGAAGATTTTAAAAAGAATGATAATAGTATATTAACTGAGAAAATAAATAACATTAATAATTTTGCAAATAAAAATAATGGTTTAAATGTATCCTTTATGCTGGTACCTACAGCCTCTGAGATATTGAAAGATAAATTGCCAAAGTATGCACCAGTAGATAGTCAAATAGAATATATTAATAATGTGAAAAAAAATCTAACAGCTAATATTAATTTTATTGATGTAGTTGATGATTTTAAGGAACATAAAAATGAAGACCTCTATTATAAGACAGATCATCATTGGACCACTAAAGGTGCATATATAGCATATGTTCATATGTGTAAGCAGTTAGGAATTAAATATTTAACTGAAGATAAATTTGATGTAGAAGATGTTACTAATGATTTTTATGGAAGTTTATATTATAAAATGGGGACTGGAATAGGAAAGCCAGATACAATTAAAATTTATGCTCCAAAATATGAAAATAATATAGTTGTCAATTATGTAAATGAAGAAAAAAAAGTAGCAAGTTTATATAATAATTCAAAGCTAGATGGAAAAGAAAAATATGAAGTATTTACAGATGGAAATCACCCTCTTATAAATATTAGAACCGATGGAGATTATAAAAAGAAATTACTTGTTATAAAAGACTCATATGCAAATAGTTTTATTCCTTTTTTAACAACTCATTATGGAGAGATAGATGTAGTAGACTTAAGATATTATGTAGATAATTTAGATTATCTTATAGAGAATGATGGTATTACTGATGTGTTGTTCCTATTTAATGTTAATACATTTGATGAGGATAATTCAATTTTAAATATTTCAGAGTAATAAAATATATAGAATGATTAATCTTAATTATATAAAGGAGATTATAATTAAGAAATGACTAGATGTTGATATGATAAAATGAATCTTATTAGATTTGTATTACAAATCTAATAAGATTCATTTTATATTTTTTCAAGTTGATTTTTTCCATTACATATATAGAATTTAACAAAATTTCCGATAATAAATTAAAAGATTAGATAGTAAAATAAACATTAGGAATTAGGAGGTTATCTTAATGAAGCACAATTTTCTAAAGAAGTTAATAGCTACAAGTGTAATAACAAGTAGCATTTTTTCTATATGCCCAACAACAGTACTAGCTGCAGGTGTAAATTATGCAGGAGTGGGACAAACTAATGGACAATGGTCTAAGCAAGGAGAAAACTGGTACTATTATGTAGGCGGACAATTACAAAAAGGATGGATATATGATAGAACAGGATGGTATTATGCAGATAAAAATGGTGTAATGCAGACAGGAGTAGTTCAAATAGGTGGAAATATTTATCTTTTAGCTGATTCGGGTGTCATGCAAACAGGAACTGTAGTAATAAATGGGAAAGTATATACAGCAGGATCAGATGGAGTATTTTATGGAGATGATTTACCGGTGCCAACAAAATCATTTGATTGGTATGGAACAAATGATAATATCGCACACCCTTCACAAGTTATAGACTCATCAGAAGATGATTCAAGCTCAACAAATCCAGTAACAGCATATGATCCTTTAGCACCAAAAGAGAAATTCCAAGTTATATTTAAAGATGATGATGGCGAAGATCTTAAGATTAAAAATGCTAAAGATGGGGATACCATAACTCTTTATAAGCCAACTAAGAAAGGCTATGAATTTGTAGAATGGAATACTAAGAAAAACGGCGATGGAGAAGACTATGACTATGATGATGAAATAAAAGTAGAAAAAGATATTAAATTATATGCTGTATGGGAAGAAATTGAGGTTACTGATGATAATGCAGAAGATTTAGGAATAGTAAAAGTTCAAGATATAACTATTGCACCAGAAGGCAAGAAGAAGGAAATAACTACTGATAAGGGAACATTGAAGTTTAGCGTTGATGTATTACCGGTAAATGCTGATAATAAGAAGGTCGATTGGTCAGTAGAAAGTGAAACTGGAAAGGCTACAATAAGCGATAATGGATTATTAACTGCTGAAGAAAATGGTGTGGTTATTGTTAAGGCAACTGCTAAGGATGGATCAGGAATAACTGATAGTATTAGAATAACAATAAGTGGACAAAAATCAGGAAGCGGATCTGGAGAAGGCGGCTCAGGAAACGGATCAGGTTCAGGAAACGGCTCAGGTTCTGGATCAGGAACCAATAATGGTGAATTACCAGTAATAGTTGGTGATGAAGCTATTATAAATAATAGTACAAGTACAGAATTAATGAAGGGTAACACATATAGTACAATAAGAATAGCAACAAATAATAAAGAAATTACATTACAAAATATTAAGGCTAATAAGATTGTAATAAATGGTGGAGACAATATTATATTAGATAACTGTCAAGTTAATTACATTGAAGTATTAAGACCTGGAACAAATTCTACAGTTACACTTAGAAATGGAAGTACTGCACAAATAGTTAATATAGAAAGAGGAGTAACTCTTGCAGGTACAGGATATAATAAGGTAAATGTTAAGACTGATGAAGTTGTAACAATAAATAGTGGTGCAACAATTGATACATTAAATCTTACTGAGCTAATTTCAAAGATTAGGCTAAATGGAACAGTAAATACAGTTAATGTAGCTTCAAGCGCAGTTAATTCCGTAATTGAAGGTAATGGATCAATTGGTAAATTAGTAACTGATGCAACTAACATTAAACTTGGTGTTTCTAGTGTTGGAACAATTGTAGGTAATGCAGAAAATACATCATTAGGCGGATTGATTGATAAGGCAAAGGAATTAGAAGATATAACAAAAGAAGTTGAAGCAGCAGAAAAAGCTAATTCTACAAATAATGCAGCTTTAATTAAGAAAATTGAAGATAAGATTAATGCAAATGATCCTTATAGAAGTGAATATGAAACATTGTTGTTTAGGGTTGAACAGTTAGGAACAAATACTTCAGCAGCAGCAAATCTTAAAGAAGCTAGAAGCTATGTATCTGCATTAGAAAAGGTATCTAAGCTTGATCCTACTAATACAATAACATTTAATATATTGCTTGAAAATGATGGCTCAGCTAAAGTTACGATTTCTGGAGAAGGTGACTCATATACTATTGATCAATTAAGAACAATAGCATTAGAAAAAGTTAAATCATTAACACCAGGCTTAATAGATAGAACAAATCTTGAGAATAGAATAAAAGCTGTTGATACAGTAATTACACAAGGCAAGAAATTAAATAGTATGATTAGTAATATAGAACAGTCAACTACTGGTGCTGCTGTTAATTTCGAAGCTGATGATTATAAAGTTATCGGAATAGATAATGTTACTAAGAGTTATGTTCCAATTTCAAATAAATATGTTTCATTGTTATCAAATAAAACAAAATTTAAAGATTTCAAGAGTGTTCCAGCATCATTATCCGATGATAATATTTCAGAATTAGTAAATATTCTTGAAACTGATAAATCATTAATAAAATCACAAGTAGTTCAAGCAGTAACTATTATTAAAACTAAACAGAAATTAGAAGAGGACATTGACAGCTTTAATGATTATATTATTAATAATGGATTAGATACAGGTGAAACAGTATCCTTAACTAAGCTTGAATCAATTAGAGACAAATATAATTCAATTAATGAAGCATTGAACAAATTACAGAAAGAAATTACTGATGGAAATATTGTTTCAGATGATTTAAAACTTAGAGATGAAAATGGTGGCCTAATTGGAAATGGATATAATGAATTGGCTGCAGAAGGAAGTACTTGCAAAGATAAATTATCAAAATATACACTAAAATTTGTTGATAAGAGTATAAACTCTCTTTACATGAGTCCAGTAGTTAGTGAAGGAGTAATTACTACGAATATAGATTCGGCTAAAATTTCATCATCATTAAGAAATAATGATCTTGTAGAAGTACGTAAGACCTTAAATACTATAAGAACTAACTATACCGATATAATAGATAGTGCTAAAATACAAGCATATATAACTGCATTAGAAAAGGCACAGACTCAATATGAAGAAGTACAAAAGGTATTGGATGCATTAGATGGTGGAATTAAGGCAAGTGGATCTACTGCTATTAGAACAGATAATGGGTATATTCTTACAGTAAAATTCCCAACAACTGGCTATAGTATAGATGCAGATAATTGTACAATTACAGCAGGAAGTAGTGCACCAAAATTTAATGTTAATGTAACAACAGGTAGTGGAGCCGAATTAGTAATGAAGACTACTCTTGAAGCTACTAATACGGCATATACTATATCAGCAACAAATCAAAATATAGATAATAAAGTAGGATCTCTTGTAATAACAGAAGAGTCAGGTAAAAAGAAAGGAACAATTATATTTACGGATCTTATTTATAATACTACATTTGATGTAAAAGATACTGCTACATTATTAAAAACATATACATTTAAAGTTAATGTAACAGGTAAGATATCATCAGGTGAGTATGTTTATACAGTTACTGTAAGCAGAATTTAATATATTTAAAAACAAAAAATAATTAAGTAAGCTTTGCCTTAAGGCTATATTAGATATAATAAAAGTATTTAATTTAGTTTTAAGGCAGTTTTTTATTTTGTTATGTATGTTACTAAACTTATGTATGGTATTAAAGAATTTTTCAATGGGTGCATCTTATAGAATGATTTAGATTTAATGATATTTCAAGAAATAAATGCATAATAATCCTAAAAAATTACAAATAAGATTGTTCGCGCTAGATTACAGAGGGATAACTAAATAGTATCGATTTACAACTATTTCGATTTGTATATTACTATTGTTTATTTTTACATGGTGAAATGTTTTAAAAATATAATAGAACTACTTTATTCTGCTTTAGTCTAAAATATTTGTACTAGCATACTTTTCTTAGATGCGAAATGATTTAAGATGTGGAAAGACTTTATTTTAGTAGCATTGCTGCTTTTGCAAATAATGTACATTGAAAATTTATTATGATATAATATTTCAGTTAAATAGTATTTTTAGCACATATTTTATGTGAGAAGCAAAGATTAATAGTACTAGGTTATTACAGTTTTTATGTATTTGAAATATTTTAGATAGGGGAATTTATGCCAATGTGATATTTTTAATAAAGTGTTTAAGAGATTTGTGATATTTTTAATAAAATGTTTAAGATATTAAATAGATGATTAATATATACTATATAAGATTTTAGGAGGAAAAAACGTGGCTGATTATAAACAAGAAATTGAAAAAAGAAGAACCTTTGCGATTATATCCCACCCGGATGCTGGTAAGACTACACTTACAGAAAAGTTTTTATTATATGGAGGAGCTATAAGGCTTGCAGGTTCAGTTAAAGCGAGAAAGGCTTCTAAGCATGCAGTATCTGACTGGATGGAAATTGAAAAGCAAAGAGGTATTTCTGTTACTTCATCTGTTATGCAGTTTAATTATGGTGGACACTGTATAAACATATTAGATACACCAGGTCACCAAGACTTCTCAGAAGATACATACAGAACTCTTATGGCAGCAGACTCTGCAGTTATGGTTGTAGATGCAGCAAAAGGTATAGAGGATCAAACAAGAAAGTTATTCCACGTTGCATCACTTAGAGAAATGCCTATCTTTACATTCATAAACAAGATGGATAGAGAAGCTAAGGATCCATTTGGTTTACTTGATGATATAGAAAATGAACTTGGAATAAAAACATATCCAATGAACTGGCCAATTGGTTCAGGTAAGGAATTTAAAGGTGTATATGAAAGAGATAACAACAGAATCATAGCATTTAATGGTGGAAACCATGGCCAAAATGAAGTTGAGGCCATTGAAGGAACACCAGATGATCCAAAATTCAGAGAAATTTTAGGTGAAGCACTTCATGATAAGTTAATGGAAGATATTGAACTTTTAGATATAGCAGGTGATGAACTTGATATTGAAGCTGTAAGAAAGGGAGAATTAACTCCAGTATTCTTTGGATCAGCTTTAACAAACTTTGGTGTTGAGCCATTCCTTGAACATTTCTTAGAAATGACAACATCACCACTTCCAAGAAATTCATCAGAAGGACTTATTGATCCATTTGATAAGAATTTTTCAGCATTTGTATTTAAGATACAAGCAAACATGAATAAGGCTCATAGAGATAGAATCGCATTCATGAGAATTTGTTCAGGTGAGTTTAATAAAGGTGAAGATGTTTATCATGTTCAAGGCGGTAAGAAAATAAAACTTGCTCAGCCACAACAATTTATGGCTGAGAATAGAGAAATTGTTGAAGAAGCATATGCAGGAGATATAATAGGTGTATTTGATCCAGGTATATTCTCAATTGGAGATACTTTATGCAGTCCTTCAAAGAAATTTAAATTTGAAGGAATTCCAACATTCTCTCCAGAACACTTTGCTAAAGTAAGACCAGTTGATACTATGAAGAGAAAACAATTCATAAAAGGTGTTACACAAATAGCACAAGAAGGTGCAATACAAGTATTTAAAGAAATACACATTGGTATGGAAGAAATAATTGTTGGTGTTGTTGGTGTTCTTCAATTTGAAGTGTTAGAATACAGATTGAAAAATGAATACAATGTTGATGTTAAGATGGAAAGAAACTCTTATAGATATGTAAGATGGATTGAAAACAAAGACGTTGATATGGATTCATTGAATTTAACTTCAGATACAAGAAAAGTTAAAGATATTAAAGACAGAAATCTTCTTATATTCCAAAATGACTGGGGTATAAGCTGGGCTCTTGACCATAATGATGGATTAATTCTTTCTGATGTTGGTAAGAGTGAAGCATAAGCAATTTACAAGGAACCTCTTGGATATTCATAAAAGTATCCAAGAGGTCTTTTAATTTTTATTCATTATCAGAAACTTCATTTTTAGAGTCATTAATATCTTTACTTAATAAAGATATATTCTTATTTATAGCATTCAGAATACTATTACTTAATTCTTGAAATGAATCTTCAACTTTTTTATCAGATGAATCTGCTTTATCATTAATTTGATTAATTTTATCAGAAATATGCTTAGCAATATCAGAAAAGTCATCAATTGTATTATTTGTGTCTATAACAGCCTTTGATTTTGAAGTCCCAAATGTATCTTTTATTGTATCCATCATAGATATAATATTTCCAAAATCTAAGATAGGGGAATTGGGGTTAACCATATCAAATAATTTGCTAAGTTTATCATCAGAGCTTCTTACATCTTTTTTGGGAGTATCAGTTTTATTGTTCATATTTTTTATGATATTAGACAAGTCATTAATAAGATTACTAGATGATGAAAAGCTATTGTCTAATATATTAGCTGTATTATTAAGATTTTTAATTATATTAGTTAAATCTTGTAGTATATCATTAGATGATGAAAAGTTATTATCTAAAAGATCAATTTTGTTATTAATACTTTTAATAATGCTAGATAAATCTTGAATAATGTATTTAGAAGAAGAAAGGCTATTATTAATTATTTCTGTTTTATTATTTAGATTATCTACCATATCTGATAATTCATTAAGAATGTTATAATAATTTATAAATTGAGTATCAAATCTAGATAATTTCTCATCTATATTAGTAATATTATTGGTTAGTATATTATAGATATTATCTATTTTTTCTATTATCTCATTAAAGTTATTGTTATTAGGAGGAAGATCATTAGAATTATTATCGTTGGAGTCGTAATCAAAATCAATATTAAGATGACTATCTGTACTATATTCATTATCTTTAAAGTTTATATAATTTGATGTATCTATATTATCTTCACTATCTAAATTAATGTTATCAATTATATCATTTGTTATTTCATAATTGTTACTTTTTTCATTGTAAGTATGTTCATCACTTAAAGCTTTGGCATCGTCATAAGAATTCTCATAATCTAATGTTGTATCTTTAGTATAAGTATTTTTATCATTTGATGTTGTGGCATTATCATAAGTATTCTCAGTACTTAATTTTGAGTAATCATCTTCAAATTTTTCTAAAACTAGATATGGAGGATTATTTGAATTACATGAGCTAAACTTAACAAAAGTACTTGTTGATGGTGTTATAGGAGAAATTAATAAATTATAGTTTATATCAAATTTAGATAAATTGTTTATAAGGTCTGTAACATCAAATTTAATGTATGAATTTATTTGAGAAACAGAAATTTCTATGAAGAGTTTATTAGATAGACTGTCTCCAGAATAGTTATTCCAATTAACCTTTTCTATATCTATATAGTCAAAATCACTAATAATATTCAATTTAGTAGATTTATTTGTAACAGTTTTAATATCTTCCAAAAACAAATATAGATAAGCATGATTAATATTATTGAATTCTAAATTAAGAGCAGGAAAAGCTAATAAAGAAATACTTGCATTTACTTTGGGATCTTGTCCTTTCAGTAAGCTAACAATTAAGCTTTTATCATTTGAATAGTTGGTATTTGAATGAGATTTGCTAACATAAGTTGAATTCTCACAATTAACCCGAACTGAATATGCCAAATCCGTTATCTCCTTAAACATAGTTCTATATAGCCATAATATGATATTGATAGTATTAGGTTCATGCATCAAAGTAAATTATTATACAATAGCATTTTTAAGTGAATTTTTTAACACGAAATTTAATATATCAGAATATTATAAAGTATGATTTCTGTCTAAATTTATTTACAAGTTATAGGAAAGTAATTAAATAGTACTTTGTGGTTGAAAAGAATAATATACAAGAAGATAAACTGGGGAGGATATGATATGAAAGTAAATGATAGAAGATATAAAGGAAGAATTAAAGATATATGTGAAGAATGTGATATGATACTTGATGAATGTGATATGCCATCATCTGAAGGATGTGATACTACATCATCTTGGAAATCTGATATGACATCATCTGAAGGATGTGATGTAACATCATTTGAGAAATGTGATATGACTTCATCTGAAAAATGTGATGTAACATCATCTGGAAAATGTAATATGACATCATCAGATGAGTGTGATACTACATCATCTAGAGAATGTCATATCACATCAGATGACTATGATATGACGTGTACAAGTCATTGCAGAAATAAAGAAAAACCACATATTTCAATAAAATGTAATTTACGAGTTGAATTAGATAATAAGAATAGAGCTATTTATTTATGTCCTAGAAGAGTTCAATATTTTACATTTAAAGTATTGAAATCATGTGGAGAAGTTTGGATTAATCACAAAGGAGATCGTCATTGTTCAGAAATGGTTGGAAGGCTTGGACGATATAAAATAGTTGGAAACGGAGTAGTTGTATATACTAAATGCAAATTAAATCCTAGGGATGTTGATATTTTACACTTTACAGTAATAGATAAGTGCACAGATAGTTGCGTTAATTTTGCAGCTGTATTTAGCTATAATCCATGTAATTGCTGTAAAGAATGTAATAAATAATATGTAAAAAATAAGTAACACTTTTATAAAGAGAACCATATTATACAATACAGAGGATATTTAAAATATAACTTAGGAGGAAAAATATATGGAAATAAATGAAAAAGATGTACTAGTAAACGCACAAGATGGAGCTGAAACTGAAGTAACAGAAACAACTGAAATAAGTGAAGGAGAAAAAGGTTATTACCATCCTTCAACAAAAATAAACTGTGCATTAGATGTTGAACTTGATCCAAAGAATGTAGCAATTTATGTATGTAAATCATCAACACAATGTTTTAAATTTAAAGCATTAAAATGTTGTGGAAGCGCAGATATTAAGATAGAGCCTGATTATGGTGAGGGCTGGTACTATAATCCTTATAAAAATGAATGGAAAAAAGTAGTCCATGATTTTGGAACATTCATATTTGGAAATGGTGGATTATGCTTTAAACCAGATGAAGATTTAGAACCAGGAGATTCAAAAACATTAACATTTAAAGCAAAATCATGTGGTAATGAAGTTGAATTCGATGCAACATTTGTTTTTGATCCATGTAAATGTTGTTGTGCTGGGAAGTCTTGTAAGTCTTGTTGCCGTAAATAGATTATAGGAAGATAGGTTAATCAAATAGTATAATTATAAATGAGTTTATGAAGGCTAGTTTAATATAAAAAGTTGGGCGTATGAAGAACATTGAAAGATTTTTCTGCGCCTTTTTATTTTACATAAATATATAATTATAGATTGCTTATAGATTACTATATTAAACCTTATAATAATTAATCAGAAGGCTATATTTCTATAACTCGTACGCATATTATATTAATTATCTAATTTATTTGCTTTTTGTGCCTATTTAAATTCTTTTAAAAATGAACTATAAGCAAATTATTGTTTAATAGTTAAAAGTTATATATTATAATATAAATATAAGAAATATATTTTAATTTGTAGAATATAGTAGAGGGGGAAGGTCTTATGGATATAATCAAAAAAAAGGGACATAAAGAAGAATTTAATATTTCAAAAGTAAGACAATCAATTTTAAATGCATCAAATGAAATTAATCAAACATTATCAGATTCAGATTTAAATGTTATTGAAAAAGAAGTCCTTAAGAAATTAACATTACTAAATAGAGAAATAACTTCATCTTATGAGGTATTTTCTATTGTGTTATATGCATTAAAAGAATTAGGCTTTAATAAAGTTGGAGATGCATATTTTAAGGGATCAATTGAATTTTAATAGTAAGTAGTAAACAGCTGTTTTAAGAAAAAATAAATCTTGAAATAGCTGTCTTATTACTGCATAATATTAAAATTTTCTTAATAATGATAAAATAGTTTATATTTTTTAAAATTCTCTTTAATCATATATCATTTTTTGCTAAAATCTAATAAGAGAGGGGGAGAACCATTTTGAAAATACAAAAAAAACTTATTACTTTTGTAGTTATGTTTCCAATGTTACTAAGTATGGTTCCGACATTAAATGCAAAAGCAGCTAATATTAGTGATATTTCTATAATATCAGATACGGATGTAACTGAAAAACAAGCAGCTAAATGGGCTAAATCAAAGGGTGCAACTGATACTTTTGTAGATTTAGCAGAATTATATTTTAAATATGCAGAAGACTGTGGTGATGTAAATCCGGCAATAGCATATGTACAAGCTGCTAAGGAAACAGGGTATGGTAAGTTTGGTGGAGTCATAGATGAGAGTTATCATAATCCATGCGGATTAAAAACATCATCTGGAGGCGGAGATTATGATGCAAGTGCTCATCAAAAATTTAATACATGGGATGAAGGCGTACAAGCTCACTTGGATCATTTAGCTCTATATGCTGGGGCAAAGGGATATCCTAAAAGTGATACATATGACCCTAGGCATTTTGCAACTATCAAAGGAAACGCAAAAACTGTTAATTCTCTAAGTGGAAACTGGGCACCTAGTAGTACGTATGGAGAAGAAGTAAACAAATTATATAGAGATTTACTTAAATATTCAGGCGTAAGCATAGGTGATGAAGAAATAGAAGATGATTTCGATGACGATAGTGACAATAGCAGTAATCAATCATCTAGTACCCCATATCCTGCTAAACCAGAAAGTATTCCAAGCGGATTGAATGCAACAGAAGTTATTCAATTAAAGAAAGTGGAAGAAACTCAAGATACATCACCTAATGAAGAGTCAACAATTGGATGGAAAAAAGAAAATGGTGTATGGTTTTATTATAAATCTGATGAAACCAAAGCAACTGGATGGCTTAAGGAAAATAATAACTGGTATATGATGAAAAATGATGGGGTAATGCTAACAGGATGGCTAAATGACTATGGAAAATGGTACTATTTTGATGAAGCAGGACCAATGGTAAAGGGATGGAAAAAGATAGATAATAAATGGTACTATTTTAAGCAATCTGGAGAAATGGCAACAGGAACATTATATGATGGAAATAACCTTTATTATTTTGATGGTTCTGGAGCAATGAGTGAAGGCTCAGGATGGAAAGAAATAGGTGGAAAATGGTATTACTTTGGAAATGGTGGAGCCTTAAAGACAGGCTGGCTTAAAGATAATAATATGTGGTATTATCTTCAAGGTGATGGAACCATGGTAACAGGATACAAAATTATAAATTCTAAGACATATGCATTTGATAATGGCGGTAAAATGCTAACTGGCTGGATAAGTGTAAATAATGTATGGTATTATTTAAATTCAGGCGGAGATATGGCAACAGGCTGGATTAATGTAGGAGGTAAAAAGTACTACCTATATGATACAGGAGCAATGTCTAAAGGATGGATTAATTTAAATGGATCATGGTATTACATGTCAAATAGTGGAGCCATGACAACAGGATGGGTTGAATCTAATGGGGATGAATATTATTTAGATACAACAACAGGAAAACTTGTTACTAATACAACAATTGATGGATTTAAATTGGGTTCAGATGGTAAGAAAGTTAAATCATCTAGTAATGATGGAAAGACAGATGCAACACCAGGAACAGGAAGTGATTCATCTTCTAATAATTCATCATCAAACAATAATAATAGTAACAGTGGTAATACTAACAATAATAATTCGACAATAATACATGATAAGCCAACTGCTGGCAAAAAAGTAATAGTAGTTGATGCGGGTCATAATTATGGCGGAGATGATGGAGCATATGCAACTCATAATGGTATTAACTATTCAGAAAGAGATTTAAATATGCAAACTGCATTAAAGTTACAGTCAGAACTTCAAAGCAGAGGATATACTGTTATTATGACAAGAGAAGAGAGTGATAGAAGTACTACAGCTGAACTTCAAAGCTTAATTAATAGGGTTAATATTGCAAACAATATTAATGCTGATTTATTTGTAAGTATACACCATAACACAGCTGGAGCAACAGCAAAAGGTGTTGAAGTTTATTATAGTTCATCTGCACAAGATGATACTTTTGGTGGTGGATACAGTGCTGAAAGACTTGCAAAGAGTAAAGACTTAGCAGCAGCGGTTTCAAGCAATATAGCAAGTGCGGTTGGAACAGCGAACAGAGGAGCTAAAGATAGTGCATTTAAAGTAGTTAGAAATACTGAAATGCCAGCAATATTAATTGAAGTAGGCTTTATATCTAATCCAGAAGAAGCTGCAAGATGTGCTGATCCAAATAGTCAAACAAAAGTAGCAAAAGCTATAGCAGATGCTATATCAGCTAGATATTAAAAATTAAAATTTAATATTTGTATAAGAGTTAATCAAATTAATATGCTCATCTTATAATGGACAGAAAAATAATACTGTTTATTATAAGATGGGCATATTTTTATATGAAGAAAATTGAGTATTAAATATAAATATAAGTTAAAGCCATAAAAGGTATTTAGTAGTAATATAGTTAAAATCATTGCTAGATGTGTATTTATATTAAAAACTAATATATCTAAAAGTAACATATTTGAAAATAAAATATTAATAAAAATTATAATTAAATAATTATAATAAAGAAAAATGTATCATGTAAAATTATTATAGAATAAATAAATAGAATTAAGTATTGAAAATTTTAAAATCATAGGGAAACGTGTAATACAAGGTACCCAAATTTGATGTTATACTTGTATAGTATATATGTAGAAAAGTATCGAGATTTAGAGTTTAGTACTTTAAACAGATATCTTAATCTAAATAATCATTGGGAAGTGATAATTAACAAGAAGGATTGGAGGAAGCGATTTTGAAGACTAATAAGACTGTGACAGCACTTTTTCTCGCATTTGCTATGGTACTAGCTTTAATTCCTATGAATAAAGTTGACGCTGCAACATTAACAGATATAAAAATAATTTCTGAAACTAATGTTACAGTAAAGCAAGCAGAAAAATGGGCGAAATCGAAGAATGCAAGTGAAGAATTCATTGAACTTGCTCAAATTTACTTTGACTATGCAGAAGAGCATGGTGGTGTAAATCCAGCAGTAGCATATGTACAATCAGCTAAAGAAACTGGATATGGAAATTTTGGAGGTGTATTAGATTCAACATACCATAATCCATGTGGATTGAAAACAAGTTCAGGTGGAGATGACTATAATCCAGATGCTCATCAAAGATTTGATACATGGGAGCAAGGTGTAAAGGCACATTTAGATCATTTAGCTCTTTATGCAGGGGCTAAGGGATATCCAAGAAGTGATACAGAAGATCCAAGGCATTTCGCTACAATAAAGGGAAAAGCAACTACAGTAAATTCATTAGGTGGAAACTGGGCTCCAAGTACTACATACGGAGAAGAAGTTAATAAATTATATCGTGATTTATTAAGCTACTCAGGGGCTACACTTACAGAAGATGAGGAAATTAAAGATAATTCATCAAATTCTGATAAAAATGATAATAGCTCAAATAATGGTTCAGAAACAACAAATAATCCACCAAATTTTAATGTTGTAATTCCAGAGGCAGTTCAAGCTACTGAACCAGTAGCAAAGCCGGTAAATGAACCATCAAATATTTCATCAACTATAGGATGGAAAAAAGAAAATGGAACATGGTATTACTATAGATCTAATGGAAGTAAAGCTACAGGATGGATAAAACCGGGAAATGATTGGTATTATCTTTATAGTAGTGGAGCTATGGCAACTGGTTGGAGTAATATAGGTGGCAAATGGTACTATCTAAAGCCAAGTGGTGAAATGCAAATAGGATGGCTTAAGGATGGATCAACCTGGTACTACTTAGAAGGTAATGGAGCTATGTCTACAGGAATGAAACTTATTAATGGTAAGAAGTATTTCTTAGACACTAGTGGAGCAATGAGAACATCATGGTTTAAAATAAGCGGAAATTGGTATTATTTCTCGGGAAATGGAGATATGGTTACTGGATGGATAAGACCTGATGGTAATTGGTATTATATCCATGATAATGGAACAATGGCAACAGGATGGGCAAAAGTTAAAGACCAGTGGTATTATTTAAATTCAAATGGTGCAATGGCTACTGGATGGATTGTATATAATTCAGATTATTATTATTTAACAAGTTCTGGTGCTTTAGCTGTCAGCACAGTTATTGATGGCTGGCAAATTGGATCAGATGGTAAACGAGGAGATAAAGTAAGTTCTGGTGGTCCATCTTCAAGTAAAGTAATAGTTGTTGATCCAGGTCATAACTTTGGTGGAGACGATGGAGCATATGCAACACATAATGGAATCACTTATGCTGAAAGAGACTTAAATATGGAAACATCTCTTAAATTGAAAACAAAGCTTGAAGAAAAAGGATATACTGTATTATTAACAAGAAATCCTTCAGATAGAGAAACATTAGGTGTAACTCAAAGTTTAACTAACAGAGTTAATTTAGCAAACAATTTTGGCGCAGATTTCTTTGTAAGTATACATCATAATTCAGCAGGAGCTGCTTCAGCAAATGGTGTTGAAGTATACTATAGTTCAAATGGTCAAGATGCAAGCTTTGGTGGAGCAACAAGTTCATCAAAAGTTTCTACAAGTAGAACATTAGCAACATCAATTGTAAATTCAATATCTAATCAAACAGGAGCATATAACAGAGGGGCTAAGGATAATAACTTCTTTGTATGTAGAAATACAAAAATGCCATCTGTTTTGGTAGAAGTAGGATTTATAACAAATCCTACAGAAGCAGCAAATTGTGCAAATCCAATTTATCAAGATAAGGTTGCAACAGCAATAGCTAATGCAATAGCTTCAAATATATAAGGGATGTACTAGGTTTAGAGGATAACACCCGAAATTCAATATATGATATGCTCGTATTGTAGGAAAATTTGAGTTAAAAATTCTACAGACAGAGGCTGTGCCCAAAAATGTTTGCTCCAACAACAAGTGTTGTACAAACAATTTTGGAACAGCCTCTGTCTAAGAATTTAATAACTCAAATTTTCAATACAATACTACGCATATTCATATATTGAATTTCTTTGTTTTTCTCTAAAATCAGAGATACAATGCCAATTTTAATTATAATTTATGTTTTTAGTAATATTCCATGCCTAAAATATAGTTTTCCATAAATTGTATTGATTTCGGTTGTTATTCACTAAATTCTGATTCTACACAATATATTTATATTGTTTCAAAATTATTTACAAATTACTTATTGATATAATATATTAAAAAGTATATAGTGAATTTGAACATAATAATTGAAATATATGAATATAGCTTAGATAAATTAGAAATGGGATTTGGAGGTATTTTTGAGATGAATTGGTTAAGAAAATTTATGTATGGAAGATATGGAGTAGATGAATTATCTATAGCTTTATTAATAATATCTTTAGTGTTAATGCTAATAGGAGGATTTTCTTCAAAATTATTTATATTAAGGTTAATATCAGATGTATTTATAGTTTTATATATGTTTAGAATATTTTCAAAAAATATATATAAGAGACAGCAGGAGTATTATAAATATTTAAATGTAAAAAATAAGATAGTTGCATTTGTTAAAGGAAAATCTAATAGAGCAAAAGAGTTAAAAACATATAAATATTTTAAATGTCCAAATTGTAAACAAAAATTACGTGTGCCAAGAGGAAATGGAAAGATAACAATAACTTGCTCTAAATGCAAGACGCAATTTAAGGGAAAGTGTTAAAGGACATATATAATTAGAGATTGATAGAGTCATTAATTAAAAGTATAAATTATTTTAAAATAGAAAAAAGACTGAAACATTATCAAAATATTGTTTCAGTCTTTTTTGAAATCTATAATTCATCTATAAAAATAACCATATTAAAGTTACTGCTGAAATTATTTGTAGTAGACCTACAAATAATCCATAAAGAGATACAGCTTTCCCTTGCTTAATTAAATCTTTAACATTTACCCTTAGTCCAATTGCTGCTAAAGCGAATATCTCAAGTTTATTACTTGCTGCCTTACAAAGCAAAGAAACATCATTTGAAATGAATCCCATAGAAAATAAAGCACATGTTATAAAGAATCCTATAACATACCAAGGAACATTTATTTTTCCTTTCTTTACATCCTGTACTTCTTCTTCAACTATCTCTTCATTGGTTTTGTGTTTTATATGACCAAATATCAGTACAACCACTACTAATAATATAACTCTTACTATTTTAAATATTGTAGAAAGATCTTTTACACTTTCATTTACCATGGCACCACTTGCCACAACTTGACCTACAGATTGTAATGTACCACCTATTAATGCTGATGTTGGCATCAATGAATGTTTATATAAGAATTGAGCAATTATAGGCAGTAAAAACATTAAGAATATTCCTGTTACATTAACTATAGTAATTGCAATTCCTTTTTCTTTATCATCTGCATCTATAACTGGTGCGGTTGCTGCTATAGCAGATGATCCACAAACTGCGTTGCCACTAGCCATCATAAATCTAAAATTTTGTCCAAATCCAAGCTTTTTTCCTATATATAAAGCCCCAACTATTGTTATAGTCATTTGAACAATTATAAATAATATTCCACCAGCTCCTAATTCCATTAAAGTGGAGATACTCAATGTTGCTCCTAATAGAACTATAGAATATGATAAAAGATCAGTTTCTGAAAATTTGTATCCTTTTTGGAAAATATCTTGACTTAAAAATAAATTTCCAACAAGCATACCTAAAAAGATTGATATAGTTGCTGCGCCTAATTTAGGAACAAATCTAGATAAAAAAATACTTAATAGTCCAATGCATACTGATACTAAAAGTCCAGGCAGTATTTCTTTTATATTCTTCATTATTTAATTCATCCTTCCTTTATAATTATAATGCATGAACTTATTATTCCTCTTTTTTCATTTATAAGTACAATAATGATATAATCATAAGTAAAATAAATATTAAAAATGATAATCTTATTAGATATTTCTCATATATCACTCCAAAGAATATTACAATTTCAAAAGCTGTTCAGGTTTTTATTGAAGAACTAAATAATTATTATAAAGAAACTTTTAAATAATTCGATTATAAACTTATAAAAGAAACAATTTTTATTTGGGAA
Source organism: Clostridium neonatale (assembly GCF_001458595.1). GTDB lineage: Bacteria > Bacillota > Clostridia > Clostridiales > Clostridiaceae > Clostridium > Clostridium neonatale. Next base: position 2,880,910 of record NZ_LN890328.1, on the reverse strand, counting down.
AGTTTAGACTAAAACAGTTTGGGAGGGTGACAACAAATGAGCAAGAAAGGCAAGAGAATCTTATCACTATTTGTATTCTTTGCGACTATAATTTCATTTTTGCCTATTAATTTAGCAATTAATGAAGAAAAGGCAAATGCAGCAGTTCAATATAAAGATGTGACTGTTGTTGGGCAGACTACTCAAGGGAGAGAAGTACAGTCTATATCAAAAGGTGACAAAGAATTTGAATTAAAACAAGGTATGCCTTATGTATGGGTAGCAGTGGAAAAATCTAAATATAATGGTGTAAGTGACAGTGAATTACTAACTAAAATGAGTGCTGGAGAAACTGCAGTTACAGATCAACAATTAATACTTACAGCAATAAACGGTGTTGATGTATCTGGAGCATCTAGTTACGAGATGCTTAACTCAAAATTAAAAGACAAATTAGGATGTGAATTGCATGTAGATGGAGATGCTAGTGTTGTGGATGCAGCTAAAGCACGATTTGGATCGCATACTATGACTATTGGTGGAAAACAATACATAGGTATAAGTATTGCAGGTTTACCTTATGGTGTTAACTCAGTTTCATATAAAATCAAAGAAACAAGTGTAACTAAAGTAAAGTTAGAAGATGGAACTGAAAAATTAGAAGCACCAAAAACAGAAACTTATCCAAGTGGTAAAAGTGAAACAATTACTATTTATCATGCTACACAAATAATAAGTAGTACAATACAAGATATTGATATAATAAGTTGGATTGGAGAAAATGAGCAGGATTTTAATAATTCTGACCAAACAAATAATGTAAAGCCCTTCAAATATAATGATAAAGCTGAAAAAGTTGAAGGATATCCATTAAAATATATATTTAATATTCCTGACTCAACAAGAACATTAAAATATATAATTAATTTTAATGGAAATGTTAGTGGAAATGCCGAATTATTACTTAATGGAAATGAAATTACATCACAAACACAAGGTAATCAAGTCTCAGGATATTTAGAGAGTCAATTTGATAAAGCAATACTTATAATAAGATTTCAAAATAGTATAGGTGGAGATGGAAATAATTTGGTTAAATCTTATGCTATGGAAATTAACTACAACCAATTAAATGTGGATAATGATTATACATTAAGAGATGCAGGTTTAACTAAATATGAATATGCAGATGAAAAAGATGTCATAGCATATGTAGAAAAAGAATTTACACGAGATCCAAATGAAAGTGATTTAACTTATGTTGGTAACATTCATATTGATCCTAGAGCTAAAAAGATTTCTATAGATCCAAAACTTGGAGTGACTGAAGGAACAATAGCTTTTAAATATAAAGATGAAGATACAGTAATGAAGGATGGGAAACTGTTTGTAGACTTTAATGGATTGAATAAAGTAATTACAATAGAAGGATTTAAAGCTCAGAATGGTGCTATAACAGATTATAGCAAGGTTTTAGTAAGATATAGATTCAATGTTATAACTGATGGTAATGGTGATGAAAATCCAATTAAATTAGATTTTGGAGACTCAGCATATTTAACTCAACCTGGAAGAGAAACTAAAATAGATTTTAATGAAGATAGATATACTTATGATATGTATTCTAAGGATAGAGTAGACGTTACATTAACATCACCACAAACAACTAAGAATGAGTATATAAGAGTTTGGTTTGGCAAAACTACTTCAAGCTCTCAATTAGTAGAAGCTAAAGAATCAATAAAAAATAATGAAAATACTACCCCTGGAAGCAAAAAAAGTAATTCATTATCTAATATAGATGTAGCTGATTATCAAAAAATGGTTGTACAGTCATACTATGATAAGATTGAATATGAAAAAGATGAAAATGGCAATGACACAACAGTAGTTAAAAGTATTACCCCATATAAATTAGGACATGAGTATGTATTTTATATTCAAAAGAATATAGATGACTCTGACAATAATGAGGAAATATCAAGCGATGCATCATTAAAAGATTTAGAAGTTGAAAGTGGAAAGTTAGTAGATTCAGATGGAAATAAAGGTTTTTCTAGTGATAAGTATGCATATACAGTAACTGTACCTAAGAAAAATGAATCAACAGAAATTACAGCAGTTACTAATGCTAAAGTACAAGAAATAACAGCTACTATTAGTGAAACTGGTGATTCTTATGATATGGAAAGTGGAAAGGCTCTTAAAATACCATTAAATGGTTCTGGAAAGACAACAGTTAAAATAAAAGTTACAGCTACAGATAAGGTTTCAACTAAAACATATACTTTAGTAATAAATAATAATGACAAAGGTTCAGATTCTGGATTAAGTAACTTAATTGTTGATCCAGGTGAATATGATTTTGATCCAGATGAAAAGACTACTAAAGTACGTGTTGAGCTTAATGTATCTAAGGTAGAAATTACACCAATACCTTCTGATAGTAAATCGAAGGTATATATAGATGATGAAAAATTCAATGGTTCGCCAAAAGTAATAAGTCTAAAAGGACAACAAGAAACAGAGGTAGAAATAGAAGTTGTTTCAGAAGATGGAACTACAAGCAAGACATATACTGTAAAAATAGTAAGAAGAGATTCTGATGATGTTGTAGAAGATACTGATGATGATGATGAGGATGTATTCTATGATGAATATAATGAATGCTGGGTAGATACATCTAAGTATGAAGAATGGGGAAAAGTAAAAGGCAAAGATGTTTATTTCGATAAAAGAGGTAGACAAGTGAAAAACTCATGGATTACAGTTGGAAAATATGGAGACTATAAATATTACTATTTAGATGCTAAAGGATATAAGCAATCTGGATGGATCACAGATTCTACTGGAAAGAGATATTACTTAGATCCAGTTACAGGAGAAAGAAAGAGTGGCTATATATTCCAAGATGGAAAGTGGTATTATCTTGATGAAAGTGGAACTATGCATACTGGATGGTTATATGATAAAAAAGACAATGGATGGCAATATTTCTTACCATCAGGGCAGATGGTAACTAACACTAGTATGTCTATTAATGGAAAAGTTTATAATTTTGGAATTGACGGAAAGATATTTTAACAATTATCAATGATCAATTCTCAATGAAGGAGTGCTGCCGCATTAAATAATTTGCGGCAGCCTTTTTCTATATACATTAAAAATTGGATTTTAACTATTAGAAGTAAAACTAATAAGTGAGAATTGGATATGATTAAAAAATCTTTCGGATTTTAATTTGATAATTGACCATTGATAAATGACAATTGCTAATTGAGCAGGACGCGTTGACAAATATAAGAAATAATAATATAATTATCATAGTTCAAATAATGAACGGATTAAATATGGGGGATTAATTTATGTTAGAGGATAGATTGGAAGTACTTAAAACTTTAAATGAAAATTTTAATATAAATCAAAGAGAACTATCAAAGAGAACTAATATGTCACTTGGTAAGGTAAATTCAATACTTAAAGAGTTCACAATTGATGGACTTATAGATAGAATAAATACTAATAAAGGAATATTATATAAAGTCACAGAAAATGGAATGAAGGTATTGGAAAAGAGTCTTGCTAATGCTAAGAATACAAGATTAAAACTACATGAAGAAGAAAAGAAAATTATAAAGCAAGCTGTAATATTAGCAGCTGGAAGAGTAGAATCATTTGGAAAACCAACTGGAATGCTTGGCATTGAAGATTTTAAATTAATAGATAGAACAATGAATATTCTAAAGGAAAATGGAATAACAAAAGTAGTTATTGTTACTGGATATGAAAGCAGTTATTATGAAGAATATTTCAAAAATAGTAAGAATGTAAAGCTTGTTAAGAGTGATAAATATAAGTGGACTGGTACAATGCATTCATTATCTTTAGCTAAAAAATACATAACAGATGACTTTTTACTTATTGAAAATGATTTGATTTTTGAAAGTCGTGCTATAAGAGAACTATGTGAAAGCAATGAGAGAGACTGTGTACTTATAACTAATGAAAGTGGATCAGGAGATGAAGCTTTTGTTGAAATAAGAGATAATCACTTATATAAGATGTCAAAGGATATTCATCAATTTAACCGAATAGATGGAGAAATGATAGGCCTTACTAAAATATCTTACAAACTATATAAGATGATGCTCGAAGAGTTTAAAGATAATGTCAATCCATATTTAAATTATGAGTATGTGCTATTGGATGTTGGCAGAAACTATAATATAGGATTTGTTAAAATAGATGACTTAGCTTGGGGGGATATAGATTCTCCAAAGGGATATGAAAAGATAAAAAATCATTTATATCCAACAATTCGTAGAAGAGAAGTTGCATATGAAATGAATAAAATAAAGAATATAGTATGCGAAGCATTAAAAGTTAATTCAGATGATATAACAGAAGTTACACCAGCTGGAGGTATGACTAATAAGAATTATAGAATATGCGTTAAGGGAACAAGATATATATTAAGAATTGCTGGTATAGGAACAGAAGAAATGATTAATAGAAATACGGAAATGTTCAATTCAGCAATTGCGTCAGAAAGAGGATACAACGTTGAGGTTCCATACTTTAATCTTGAAACAGGTGTTAAGATATCAAAATTTATAGAAAATGCAGAAACATTAACTCCAAGAAGTGTTAAAAAAGAAGAAAATTTAAAACAAGTAACTACTATACTTAGAAATCTTCATAACGATAAACATTTTCATATGGATAATCACTTTAATATGTTTAGAGAACTTGAAAAGTATGAAGATATATTAAAGAAAGATAATGGAGATTTTTTTGAAGATTATGATATAGTAAGAGAAAAAGTTATGGATCTTGAAAAAGAATTAGAAATATGTAATAGAGTATTTGTACCATCTCATAATGATTTAGTTGCAGCCAATCTAGTTAAGGATACAAATGGAAAAATATTTTTAATCGACTGGGAATATGGTGGAATAAATGATGATATGTGGGATCTAGCTGCATTATCTTTAGAAAATGATTTTTCAGAAGATGATATTGAATTAATGTTTAGGTTATATTTTAATGGAAAAGATGCAGATGACGATTCAAGAAGAAGACTTATTATACATCAAATATGTCAAGATTTTTTATGGGCAGTATGGACATTAATAAAAGAAGCTGAAGGTGATGACTTTGGAACTTATGGAATGGATCGATACAATAGAGCAAAAGAATATTTAAAAAAATTATAAACAAAAATATTATACAAATAAGTTTAAATTTAATATAAATCTGATTTTATAAAACATAAAAATGGAAATTAAATAAATAAGCATTAGTATTGGAGAGATAGAATATGAGAGCAATTCTTATGGCAGCAGGAATGGGAACTAGACTTAGACCTCTAACAAATAATACGCCTAAATCATTAATTGAAGTAAACGGAATGTCATTACTTGAAAGACAAATTTTAAATTTAAGAGAAATAGGTGTTAATGAAATAATAGTTTTGACAGGATATCTTCACGAAAAATTTGATGATTTAGTTAAAAAGTACAATTTAATTAAAGTAGTAAATGATAAATATGATGTTTATAATAATATATATACTATGTATTTGGTAAGAGAATATTTAAGAGATGCATTTGTAATTGATGCAGATCAATATATAACAAGAAACTTCCTGCCAAAAGAAAAGCCTGCACATTCAACTTATTATTCTGCATGTAAAGAAAATATAGTTAACGAATGGATATTAAGATATGATGAAAATAATAGGGTGGTTAAAGTTGATATAGGCACAGAAGATGATGAACCAAGTTATATAATGTCTGGAGCATCTTATTGGACTGAAGAAGATGGAATTCTTATAGGCAAAGCAGTTGAAAGAGCAGTTGAAAAAGTAGGAGATATGACTATCTATTGGGATAACATTGCAGTAGATAATTTACCTAATATGGATGTAAGAATTGAAAAGATAAATCCTAATGATATATTTGAAATTGATTCATTAAAGGATTTAGAATACTTAAAAGAAAAGTTAAATATTTAGTTAAGATAAATTTATATAAAAATAGCGTTATGTGGAATTGTAGAAATTCTATATAACGTTATTTTTATAATCATATGAATAAATAAGATTAAAGTTATAATTTATTACTTAATAACAAATTTCGCATTATACCTGCTTTCATCAGAAGGAGCTTAAATTTATTTTTCTTAAAATAAATATTATTTTTAAGATTTTCTATGAAAAAACATTTATTAATATATAAATCCTTTGAATAGCTATAAGCTTTGTTAGCCATTAATGTAATTTTTAATAGATTTAGATCATAATCCATATGTTTATATTTCAATAACTCTACTTGCATTACATTTTTTAATCCCCATAGGAGTAAATCATACTTCATATCTTTAATATATTTGTGAAATGAAGCGTCATGTAGGTAATATAGTATAATTCCAATTTTATTATGGAAATTTTTATTGCACTTGTGTGGCATCCATTGATTAGATAAGATATCTAAAAGGAATTTCATCCTTTCATGTTTAGTATCGTTTTCAGAAGGAACAAATAAAACTAATGTAGAATTTTCTATTTGTGATGCAATGAAATGGAAATATTCTAAACAAGTGGGCATATTTAGCGACCAATCATATGGATTTGATGAATGATATTTATCAACGAGAATATCTTTAATAGATAATAAATCTTTAAAAAAAATAGAATTTAAATGAATTTCAGAAATGACATTATTAGAATACCTGTTTAATTCATCTATAAATAAACTGGCATAGTGATTTGCAGTACTTTTTTCATTACTCTCATAAACTACTAAAATTTTCATTAAAAATTCAACCCCTTAAAGAATAATAATGTTTAAAATCTAAAATATGTTTCTTTAATACAATGTTATACTTATCCCCTAAATTACTATCATATTTATAAAATAATAAAAATACTGGAGAATAGAATTTTAAAGCTAAAATATATGGATCTTCATTAATAAAGATGTCTTTATTAATGAAATATGCAAATAAATTTTTCTGATTCTCTAATACATCATCAATAAATAGTTTGTTGAATAGTTGTGATGCACTTTCATTTTTATATTGTTCGATAGTAAGGATTTTTCTTAACGTCACACAATAATAATCTTTTAATAGAAAATCAAAAACTTTCATGCTTTCTTGCAAGAAAATCTCATCTGTTATATCTTCTTCATTGGTTTTTAAAAGACTGTCTTTGGTTAAAAGTTTAAATGAACTTTTAATATATGCTGAATATTTAGAAACTGTGCTTTTAAAGATTTCTTCCTTACCGTCAAAATGATTATAAATAGAACTCCCTTTAATACCAACATTTTTAGCTATATCTCGAATGGAAACAGAATCATATCCATTAATTGCAAATAAATTCAAGGATTCTTCTATGATATTTTCTTTAGTATTCATTTGACCTCCTATATAAATTTCCAAACAAATATCCATATAAGTGTTTAAAAAAACAAGTATATACAATAAAAATACAATTTATATTTAAAACTAACAATTGTTAGTTTAATTATACCATAAATGTACAATTATGTACAAAGCATATTTGACATTTAATTTGTTGATTTTTTCTATTATAAGATAATTTTTATTTATAAGAGTCGCTTCATGACATTAATAATCAAAGATAAGTGAAGTTTATATTGTCATATTTTTATATTTAAAATGATTACAAAAAAATTTAATATACAAATACTTGATTTAACATGTAGATTATAAGACTCAATACTAAAAACTATGCTTGACAATATGAAGCAAGAATTTTTTAGAATGTAATAAACATGCGTTGACATCTTAATTCTGTCAAGAGCACATTTTGTTGTTGAGCCTATTATAAAAAAATAATTATTTAGCTATGAAATTTTATTTGAATATACTATGATTTGACATTAAAACTGCTAAACTATACAATAGTAAAAGCAAAGTTAAATGGAGGCTAAGTTATGGCTAAATCAATTTCAAAAAATGCTATTTTTAAAGCAGCATTAAACATGTTTAATCTAATATTACCAATGCTAGTAATGAAGGTAGTTACAGTAGCTATTGGTGATGTAAATTATGGATATTTTAGTTATGCTGAATCATTAAATAACTACTTTTTAATATTTGCAGCATTTGGTCTTTATCAATATGGATTGAGAGAATTAAGCAAAATTCGTGAAGATAAAACAAAATTAAGTCAAACATTTACTAGTTTATTTGTGTTTAGTTTATTCACTAATTTTTTAGTAACTGCAATATATATGACATTTATATGGATCAACTATAGAAGTCAGCCGTATTACTTAACTTGTTTCATATTAAGTTTCAATATAGCAGTTAACGCATTTTATGTGGAATGGGTAAATGAAGCTTTAGAAAATTATCAATTTATAACTATTAAGACAATGATAATAAGAATAATTTATTCTGTACTTATTATTTTGGGGGTAAGAAGTGGTGAGGATTTTTACTTCTATTTATTAATAGTTGTAGGATTTAATTTTATAAATAATATAATAAGTTTTGTATATGTTAAAAGAATAGTTAAATTTGATTTTAGTAACCTAGAATTCAAAAAGCATATAAAACCAATGTTTTATTTAGTTATATTATCTAACACAGGTATACTTTATACTCAATTAGATAAATTAATGCTTAAAAATAGTGTGGGTGGCACAACATATGTAGGATATTATAATTTAGCACAAAAAATAATGACTATGGTAAATACAGTAATGCTTACAATTATCCAAGTAACAATGCCAAGATTATCAAATTATTTAGGCAATAACAAAAAAGATGATTATCTAAATTTACTTAAGAAAGTTATAAAAATTTATTTTATATTGTTATTTCCATCAGCAATTGGATTGTTATGCGTATCAAAAGAAGCAATATATATATTTAGTGGACCGGAATATATGCCAGCAGCATCAGCTATGATAATTTTTTCTATATATATGATAAGCTTAGGTATAGAGCAGATAATTGCAAATCAAATGATTTATCTTCATGGAAAAGAAAAAACAGATGCTTATTTGGTTTTAACTGGTGGAGTAATAAACTTGGGATTCAATGTATTATTATCTGTAGTAGGCAAATTTACTATGGAAACAGCTATTATAACAACGCTTTTATCAAATACAATAGTTATATTCTTGGAGTATAGACTTGTTAAGAAAGTGATAAAGCTAGACGTAAAGCTATTTTCATTAGAAAATATGAAATATTTATATTATTCATTGTTATTTATACCTATATCATTTGTAGTTAAGATGTTTGTATCAAACATGTTGCTTTCATGTGCAATACAAGTAGTCTTATGTGGTTTATTATATTTGGCTATACTTGTTGTTACAAAAGATACAATATTTTTTGAATTGTTTGATAAAATATTGAGAAAATTGAAATTAAAAAAAATAAAGTAGTTAACATATAATTTATTAAAATAAAAAAGATAAGAATTAAAATGTATTTTTTTAGTTCTTATCTTTTTTTGTATAGATATATATATAATTTTTTAATGATTTTGAAAAAAGGATAAGTTTTATGTTGATTAGTATACGCTAGATGAAAAAGTTGCTTCCTTGTAAAAGTATAGAAATATTGTATAATTAATATGTAAATATTTTACAATTGGAGGAGAGAGAATGTTAGTTAGAAGTAAAAGATTTATAGTTATATGTGTGCTATTTTTAGGTATATTCTTATTTTTTCAGTATTCAAACAATAAATCGTATGCATTAGCTGTAAGTAAAAATGAATACAAGATAAATGATTTGAAAACTTTAACTGGGGAGGAAATCAAGCAGGAAGGCAATATATACAAAATAAATGTTTGTAATAATCAAAATAAAGTAGAAATTATTTTTAATATAGAAAATAATAATGACAATTCTAAGGAAAAACTTTTAAAGTATATGAATGACTTGGTTGCTATAGGAGAAGATAATGCTATTGCAGGAGAGATAGATTATAGTGATGATATGACAATGATAGTAAACTTAAATGAAGGTAATAATTTAATAAGGATTAAAAACAAAGAAGATAATAGTGAAATATTGAAACTAAGTATAAATTACACTAAAGTGAAAGTGATAGGAATTCCTGATAATATTAATGTAGGAGATAATTTTGATTTAAAATGCTCTATTAATAAAGAAATGTATAATGATACTAAGTGGCTATCTTATGGTATTGATACATTGATAGTAAGTGAGGATGGACATGTAACCATTGTAAACGGCGGAACAGGGAGAGTAATGGGCACTATATATAACGACAATAAGATTGTAGGTAGTATTAATATAAGTATGTATGCTTTGGGCGAAGGAAAATTAGGATGGATAAAAAATGATGATAAATGGTACTATATTGATCCAGTAAAAAAACACTTTAAAATAGGTTGGCTGGAAAGCAATAATAATTGGTATTACATGAATAAAGATGGCTCAATGAAAATAGGATGGTTAAATGATAATGAGCATACCTATTATTTTAATGAAAAAGGTGAAATGGTAAAAGGTAAGATCACTATAGATGGAAAAGAATATAACTTTAATAATAGAGGAGAACTTATATAGACATAATATAAATAGGGGACGTAGAAAGTTTAGATTGGAATAACCGAAATAAAGCTCTTATGTGTGGCTCGCTTGCTACAAAAATGAAGCTAAGAATTCAAACATGCAGACATTGTACCCACAAATGTTTGCTCCAATGTAAAATTGGACAAACAATTGTGGAACAAGTCTACATGAAGAATTCTAAAGCGTCATTTCTGAATGCAAGACACCGCCAACATAAGAGCTTTATTTCTTTGTTTCATCTAAATTCATAGTAGTGGTATTATTGTTGCTATACATAAATACATTTTTAAATTAAGGAATAGTTATTTATAGATGTTAAAGATTTAAAAAGTTAATATTTTACATTTGTAAAAAGATATAAATTTATAAATATCAGAATATAAATTCTTACGAATGTGCACTTATAAGGAAACCTATTCATCATTAGATGAATAGGGGCTATACTGCTAAGTTCGTACATCACCAAGCATTATATGCCAAAGAGCAGCTATGCTACAATTCGGAATTTTTCTTATATATTTAGGAATACATGGCTTTTCTAAGCAACCACATAAATTATAACAAAAATAAATTAGGTATCTATGATTTTAGAGAAAACAAAGAAATTCAATATATGAATAGGCGTAGTATTGTATTGGAAATTTCAGCTTTTAAATTCTTTGGCAGAGGCTGTTCAAAAATTGTTTGTCCAAACACTTGCTTTTGGGAGCAAACATTTTTGGGTGCAGCCTCTGCCATTAGAATTTTTAGCTGAAATTTCCCTACAATCGAACCTATCATATATTGAATTTCGGTTATTTTCCACTAAACTCTTATTCTACACAATATATTTATTGGAAGTAAAATATAGTGTATAATAATATTATTAATTTGTAATTGATTTAGCTATATTGTTAGAAGCGAGGAACATAAGTTATGAACAAAAATGAGAACTATAAATTAGGAGTATTTAGTGGGATGTGCTCAGCTATAATGTGGGGAACTGACACTGTTTTAATGGGAATAGTCGGAGCAATGACTATTTTTTCACCAGTAGAAGCTGCTTTTGTAGCTGCCTTTGTTACAGCATTTTTTCATGATGCATTTTCTGCTATTTGGACCTTTTTATTTCTTGCAGCCAAAAGACAATTAAGTGGTCTATTCAAAGCGCTGAAAACTAAAAGTGCATTATATGTAGCTATAGCTGCATTGATGGGTGGGCCAATTGGTATGACAGGATATCTTTTAGCCATCAATTTAATCGGACCATCGTATACTGCTATTATTTCATCTTTATATCCAGCAGTTGGAGCTATATTGTCATATTTTTTATTGAAGGAAAGGATAAATAAAAAAGCATGGATTGGTCTATTATGTGCAGTTATAGGGGTGATCTTACTTGGATATGAACCAGGAGAAAGTTCTATAAATATAGCTGGATTTTTATGTGCTTTTCTTTGTGTTTTTGGATGGGGAAGTGAATGTGTAATTTGTGCTTATGGCATGAAGGATGAAATTGTAACATCAGAATATGCACTTCAAATAAGACAGTTAACATCAGCTATTGTATATGGATTAATATTAGTTCCAATTGTAGGTGGAATAGGGATTAGTTTAGAAGTTCTAAAGGATAATGCTTTCTGGTGGATTGCAGCGACTGCATTTACAGGAACTGTTTCATACTTATGTTACTATAATGCAATATATAAAATAGGTCCAACAAGAGCCATGGGAATAAACATAACTTACGTTGTGTGGTCAATAATCTTTGATAAGTTATTTTTAACAAAGGGATTTGACCTGACTAAAGATATAAAAGTAATAGCATGTGCCTTATTAGTTATTGTAGGTGTTTACTTTGTGGCAAAGGAACCTAAATAGTAATATATTGTTCTAAAATTGTTATTAAATAATATAACAGAATAGTTATTGAGATGAGTACTGATAGAATTTTCTGTATAGTGCTCATTTTATTATATAAAATCTAATCAAGATATGGGCACTTATAGAATTTATATTGGTGGGTACTTAAATGGTGGATTTATGATAATAAATATGATTATGAAATATCAAAAATATTTTACAGAGCATAAAGGAAAACAAATTAAAAGGATTTATGACTATGGATATTAATGAATATTTAATCTGTTAGTATCCATTTTGTCTACATAAATTAATACTTAAATGGCGTATGATATGATTCTATAATTTTTAGTAATAAAAATATAGAAATGATAAATGATTAGTTTAATTTTGTTTTAAATATTGCAGATTTATGCAGAAAGATGGAAAATGACTATAGCTAAAGCAAGATCATATATAGATAAAGTAATGTGTATATGCTATTATATAATATATATTTTAAATTATTATTTGGTTTATCGGAGTTATATGTCGAAATCATATAAAGGGAGTAATAAGCATGAAAAGAATCGAAGTAATATTAGAAAAATTGAAGGAGATGACCGAATTAAATCAAAATGGTGTATCTGCAATAGAAGTTGCAGAAGCACTAAACCTTAATAGAGCGAATGTTAGTAATGATTTAAACAAGCTTGTTTCAGAAGAAAAAGCATCAAAGATAAAAGGAAAACCAACACTATTTAAGTATCTAATTAAAGAAAACGTTAACCCTAAGAAATCTATATTGGATAGATTTTCAGAGCTGAATCCAAGCCTCTATTCTGCTATAGAACAAGCGAAAGCTGCTATATTATATCCACCAAATGGAATGAATATGTTAATATTGGGTGAAACTGGGGTTGGTAAGTCAACTTTTGCTTCATTAATATATAAATATTCTATAGAATCAAAAGTAAAAAGTGAAAATAGCCCATTTATAACATTTAATTGTGCTGATTATGCAAATAACCCACAATTACTTTTGGGGCAAATATTCGGCGTAAAAAAAGGAGCTTATACTGGTGCAGAACACGATAAAGCAGGGCTCTTAGAAAAGGCTGATGGGGGAATTTTATTTTTGGATGAAGTTCATAGATTACCTGCTGAAGGTCAGGAAATGTTTTTTACATTTATAGATAAGGGAATATACAGAAGACTTGGTGAGACTGAAAGTGAAAGAAGTGCTAAAGTTCTTATAATAACTGCTACTACTGAAGATCCAAATGCAACGCTATTAAGGACGTTTACAAGAAGAATACCTATGGTGATAAGTATTCCACCTTTAAGAGATAGATCTATGGAAGAGAGATTCGATTTAATAAAAGGTTTTATGATTGATGAATCTGCAAGACTTAAAAAAAGCATTAAGCTTTCAGTAAATTCAATAAAAGCATTTTTATCATATGATTGTCCAGCTAATGTTGGTCAGCTTAAATCAGATGTTCAATTAGCTTGTGCAAAAGCATATGCAGATTTTTTGTCATCTAAAAATAGTGAAATAAGAATAAGCAGTTTGGACCTTCCACCATATATTAGAGAGGGATTATATAAAGAGGTAGAGCACAGACAATTATGGAATAAGCTTATAGACATAAATAAGAGATATTGTATATTTGATAAAGATGAAGATGGAATGTTCTTTGATGAAAATTCAAATGATGAAAATATATATGAAATAATAGATAGAAGAACAAGGGAACTTAAAAATAAAGGATTAAAAGGTATAAGTTTAGAAGATGAAATAGAGAAAGATATAGAAGATTATTTTACTAAATATGCAAATAAAGATAGTTATAAAATTGATATAACAAACATCAGAAATATGATTGAACCAGAAATTATGAAGGCCATTGAAGAAGTGATTTTATTTTATGAAGAAGAATTAAAAATAAAGCTAAATAAGAAAATATACTATGGATTGGCTGTTCATATAAACAACTCAATAGATAGAATTAGACGTCATAAAAAAATAATAAACCCACGATTAAATACAATAAGGCAAAGCTATGAAAAAGAATTTAACGCTGCTTTAGAATCACTAAAGATACTTGAAAGAAGTATTGATGTAAGTATGCCAATTGATGAAGCAGGATTTATGACAATGTTTTTAGTATATAATGATAGGACAGAAAAAATTGCTAGCAATAATATAATGGTAATAATAATTGCTCATGGAATAAGTACAGCAACATCAATGGCAGATGCAGTAAGCAGCTTACTTGGATGTAAAAATATTTTTGGAATAAATGCTCCTATAGAAGAAAAACCAAAGAGCGTTTTAGAAAAAACTAAAGAATATATAAGAAAAAACTCAATTGAATCTGATATATTATTTCTAGTTGATATGGGCTCATTAACAACGTTTGGAAGAGAAATTGAAAAGGAATTTAACATAAGAACAAGAACTATACCGTTAGTTAGTACTCTTCATGCAATAGAGGCTGCAAGAAAATCTATGATGGGATATCCTTTAGATGAAGTATATAAAGAAACATTAGAAGTTAATAATTTATATGATAATAACATATTAGACTATGAACCAGATACTAAAGAAAAGAAACTAGCCATAATGACAGTATGTACAACTGGAGAGGGAGGAGCAAAAACTATTAAAGTAATGCTTGAAAAGAGTTTAAACTTTGATAGCAATTTAATTAAGATAATACCAATTAATTTTATAGGTAAAGAGAATATTTATGAAAGAATAAATAAATTAAAATTTAGCTATGAAATAATTTGTTTTGTTGGCCCTTTTGAATTGGATGTTGAATACCCTCAGTTTATGCTTGATGATATAATGAGTGGTAAATGTATCCCTGAAATACAAAAGCTTATTGATGTGGAGAAAACTCTTATAAAAATGGAAGAAACACTTGATTCAAAATTAAATCATGTTGATGGAAAAGGAATAATAAAAGATATAAAGAAGTTTAATAATACAATTAAAGAAGATCTTAATGTTTATTTGAACAATAATATATTTATAGGAATAACATTGCATATTGCATGTATGATAGATAGGATTATGGATAATCAGCCAGGAGATGAATTTGAGAATAAAGAAACGTATATAAAAGAAAATATGGAGTTATATAAAGCTGTTAAAAATGCATGTACTCCATTAAACACAAAATATTCAATAATTATTCCTGATGATGAGATATGCAGGATAATGACATTTTTAAAAGAGGGCTCTACAATAAAATAATATATTTTCATTTTTATGAAAGGAGAAAATCATGAGGACAATAACATTAATATGTGCAGGTGGATTCTCTAGCAGTATGTTATTAAGCGAGATGAAAAAAAGTGCTGATAAAAAAGGATTGGATATAAAGTTTAATGCAATTTCTGAATCAAAGTTTGAGCAATATAAAGATGAAACTGATATTTTATTACTTGCCCCTCAGATTAGATACTTAGAAGAACAAATATTAAGTAAATATAATATGGATAAGATTAAAATTATGATTATAGATAGTATTGATTATGGATTAATGAATGGAGAAAAGGTATTAACTGATGCTTTAAATTTATAATTGAAACACTTTTGTTGGAGATATCACATATATAAAACACATTTTTAATGTGTTTCATATATGTGTTTTTTATATGAAACATATAAAATATAAAAACAATAGATAGAAAACTTAGAAATGGCGCAGATTTATAAAAAACTTAAAAAATTTTTTGCATTTTTAAAAATTGGCACGCAACTTGCTTTATATATTAGTGTAAGACACATCAAAAAAATAATTAGAAATTAAATATATATTTTAGGAAAGAGGTAATTAAAAATGAATGAATTAGAAATGGCAATTATGAACATAATCGTTAATGCAGGAGATTGTAAAAATCATTGCTATGCAGCACTTAATCTTGTAAATGAGGGAAAGTATGATGAAGCAGATGAAGAAATGAAATTAGCAGATGCAGCTATAGCAAAAGCTCATGATGGTCAAACATTCTTCTTACAAAAAGAAGCAGGCGGAGAAAAAATTGATTTCTCAGTATTATTTGTACACGCACAAGACCACTTAATGACAGCAATTTCAGAAAAATCATTAATAACTCAAATTATGGAATTGAGAAAAGTTGTTAATACATTAGTTAAATAATAAAATTTTTAATTTACTTATTAGCATAGATAATAAATTAGGAAACAAATAAAAGCAATAAGGATTTTAGGAGGAATAAATTATGGTAACAATTAGATTATTTTGCGCAGCAGGAATGTCAACAAGCTTATTAGTAAATAAAATGAAAGAAGCTGCTACTAAAAAGGGAATAGAAGCAGATATAGCAGCATTCCCGGAAGGACAAATGCATGAGCATTTAGAAGGAGTAAATGTAGCATTACTTGGACCACAAGTAGGATATAGATTAGGAGCAGCTAAAGAAATATGTGGACCTAAGGGAGTACCAGTAGATGTAATTCCAATGGTTGATTACGGAATGATGAATGGAGAAAAAGTATTAGATTTTGCTTTAAAATTAGCAGGAAAGTAGTACTATAAACCATGTTGCTAATGAGGAAGAAAGTTTTTATTTATAAATTTAAGAACATTACATAAAGATATAGATATAATCTTACCTTCTTCATTAATAACTAAGGAGTGTGTAACTTTAGAAAAAGATAAATCCAATGACTAACTAATATCTTATAAGGTATAAATTTAATTAATATATGAATTTATATATTTAGTTATCATTGATAAATTTATAAACTTTAAGTAAACGTATACTGAAAGTATGCGAAAGAAACAAAGGAGGAAGACACGTATGTCTATAAGTCAAAAGCTTAATGAAACAGTAATACCAGCTGTAATGAAATTTGTAAACTTAAAACCGGTGGTAGCATTAAAGGATGGTATATTGTTTATATTACCATTAACATTAATAGGATCAGTATTTTTATTACTAGCTCAAATACCATATCAACCATTTAATGATTGGATGGCAAGTATGCTGAGTTCAAACTGGACAGAGCCGTTAATGCAAGCATATGGTGCATCATTTAAAATTATTGCATTAGTTGCAACTATGGCAATTGCGTATGTGTATACTAAAAATGAGGGGCATGAACCTTTTTCAGCAGGAGTTATATCTTTAGTAGTATTTTTATTAACAACTAATTCTTATGTTACACTTGAATCAGGAGAAAAAGTGAGTGAAGTTATTCCTAAAGCCTGGACAGGTGGAGAAGGAATGGTTACAGCAATTATTATAGGTTTATTGGTAGGTATGATTTATTCATGGTTTTTAAGAAAGAATATCACAATTAAGATGCCAGCTGGAGTTCCACAAGGTGTTGCGAATTCTTTTGCAGCTTTAATTCCAGGAGCAGTTATTATTGTAGGTGCTACTATAATATATACAATATTTAAATATGGTTTAAATACAACTTTTATTGAATGGATTTATAAAATGATTCAAACACCACTTCAAGGATTATCAGATTCACTTGGTGGAGTAATTGTTATGTGTTTCTTAATACCATCATTATGGTGGTTTGGAGTTCATGGTTCAACAATTGTTGGTGGAGTAATGGATGGTATATTAATTACTAATGCTACATCTAACCAAGCAATCATTGATTCTGGATTACCTTTAACAATAGAAAATGGTGGACGTATAGTTACACAACAATTTAAGGATTGTGTAGTTAACTTATCAGGTGCAGGTGCAACAATTGGTCTTGTAATTTGTATGCTGTTCCTTGCTAAATCAGCACAATCTAAGCAGTTAGGAAAACTTGCAATAGTTCCAGCATGTTTTAACATTAATGAACCGGTTATTTTTGGTACACCAATAGTTATGAATCCATTTATGGCAATTCCGTTTATAGCAACACCAGTTGTTATAGGTGTATTACAATATTTAGCGATTTCAATGGGATTAATTCCATTATATACAGGAGTTGTAGTGCCTTGGACAACACCACCAATAATCAGTGGTTTCTTAACTGGTGGATGGAGAACAGCATTATTCCAAGTAGTTGTAATTGCAATTTCAACAGCTATCTACTTCCCATTCTTTAAGAAAGTAGATAACATGAACTATGAAAATGAAAAGTCAGCACAAAACTAAGCATTAGAATTAGATATATTAAATAATCCAAACATAAAAAATTATATAATATATAAATATCTTCATTAATATTAATGATGAAATATATATAAGAGGCCTTATTCTTGGGGATAAGGTCTTTTTATTTGTTTTATTTCAAATATTAAAATATTCTTTTTGATTATAATTTTTATTTATTGGTTCTATGATAGATTGAAAAATCTTATGTTAAAAATATAAAACAAAACTAAAATTAACTTTAACATAACCATAATAATTTATTAACTTTACAAAGATAAAATTAATCCTGTAGATAAAAACTAAATCATTCAAAATTTAGAAATGAGGTAAAGATGATGAAAAAGAAATCATTAAAAGTAATATTGACTACATTAATAGTTGGAATGATGGGATTTAGCATGATTGCATGTGGAGGCAGCGATGGTGCTAATAAAGAAGGGGATAACAATAAACAAGCACAAGAACAACAAGAAACTCCAAAGGAAGAAAAGTTAAGTGGGGCAATAACAATAAGTGGTTCATCTGCATTGCTTCCTTTAATGGAAAAATCAATTGAAAAGTTTAATGAAAAATATCCAGATGTAGAAATAAGTGCACAAGCAGGAGGATCAGGTACAGGACTTTCTCAAGTATCAGAAGGAAGTGTAAATATAGGAAATTCTGATGTATTTGCAGAAGAAAAATTAGATGCAGATAAAGCTAAGGAATTAGTTGATCATCAAGTTGTGGGACAAGGTTTTGGAATAGTAGTAAGCAGTTCTCTTGGAATTGATAACTTAACTAAAGATCAAATTAAAGATATATTCTCAGGAAAAGTTACTAACTGGAAGGAAGTTGGCGGACCAGATAAAGAAATATTTATAGTTCATAGAAAATCAGGCTCTGGTACAAGAGCTACTTTTGAAAAAACAGTTTTAGATGGTGATGCTTCTTTAGAAAATGATTCACTTGGAGTAATGCAGGATTCAAATGGTGCAGTTCTTGAAGCAATGAAAGCAAATGACGGTGCAATTAGTTATTTAGGACTAGCTTATATGAATAGTGATGAAGCTAAATCAGCATTAAAAGTAGTAAGTATAGATGGAGTAACTAGTGAAACTAAAAATATCTGTGATGGCTCATATCCATTCTGGTCATATGGACATATGTATACAAAAGGAGAAGCAACTACTCCAGCAAAAGAATTCATTGAATTTATTACAAGCAGTGATAATGTTGATAGTTTAGAAAGTTTAGGATTTATAAATGGATCAGAAATAAAAGCTAAATAGTAATTAGAAGTTTAGTATGAAATAAAGGTCTCAATTCTGCTCATTTTGCAGAATATGAGGCCTTTATTTTTGCTTAATCTAAAATTATATATACATAACTTTTTTATTCATACTCATGAAAATTAGTTTATATAGAGATAAAACAATTATTATATAGATTAAAACAGGATGTTTTTTTTTATAACAAATAACAACAATAAGGTAAGTGTTACTAAAAGGTAAAAATAGAAGTAATTATTTTAAAATTATGATAATGTAAAGGTATAACAAGGCTATGCATAGCTAATAATCTTAAAATTTAATTGTAAATCGTGAATTGTGAATTGAAGAAGGGGGACTTAAGCATGATAAAGGATAAAATTAAAATAGTTACTATAGGTGGAGGATCAAGTTACACTCCAGAATTAATTGAAGGTTTTATAAAGAGAAAAGATGAACTCCCTATTAATGAAATATGGCTTGTAGATATAGAAGAAGGTAGAGAAAAATTAGAAATAGTAGGAGCAATGGCTCAAAGAATGGTTAAGGCAGCAGGTCTTGATTGGAAAGTAGTATTAACTCTAGACAGAAGAGATGCATTAAAAGGTGCTGATTTTGTTACTACTCAATTTAGAGTGGGTCTTTTAGATGCAAGAATAAAGGATGAAAGAATACCTTTAAGTCATGGAATAATTGGCCAGGAAACAAATGGGGCAGGAGGTATGTTTAAGGCATTCAGAACAATTCCAGTAATACTAGATATCATTGATGATATGAGAGAATTATGCCCAGATGCATGGCTTGTAAACTTTACTAATCCATCAGGAATGGTTACAGAAGCTGCCATTAAATACGGTGGATGGGAGAAGACTGTAGGTTTGTGCAATGTTCCAATAAACTGTATACATAGATGTGCAGAAGTTTTAAATAAGAATACAGAAGATTTAACATTTAAATTTGCGGGATTAAATCATTTCCATTGGCACAGAGTTTGGGATAAAGAAGGAAATGAAATAACTGAAGAATTAATAGGAAAATTGTATGATCCAGATCAAAAGCAAGAACAAGAAGATTCTGGTGTAGCAAATATAAAAGATATTAAATTCAATTATGAACAAGTTAAAGATTTAGGTATACTACCATGTCCATATCATAGATATTACTATATTACAGACGATATGTTAAAAGATGAACTTGAAGAATATAAGAATGGTGAAACAAGAGCAGAGGTTGTTAAGAGAACCGAAGCTGAATTATTTGAATTATATAAGGATCCTAGTTTAGATTATAAACCAGAACAGCTAACCAAAAGAGGTGGAACACATTATAGTGATGCAGCTTGTGAGCTTATAGCTTCAATATTAAATGATAAGAAGACAAACATGGTAGTAAGTACAAAGAATAATGGTGCTATTCATGATTTACCATATGAATCAATTGTCGAAGTTTCAAGTATAATTACTTCAAGCGGTCCACAACCAATTAACTGGGGAAATTTTGATTCAGCACCAAGAGGAATGGTTCAAGTGATGAAAGCTATGGAAGAATTAACTATATCTGCAGCCGTTACAGGAAACTATGAAAGAGCACTTCAAGCATTCACAATTAATCCATTAGTACCAAGTGGTGAAATAGCAAAAGAATTATTAGATGAAATGCTAGTTGCACATAAAAAACACTTACCACAATTTGCAGATAAAATAGCAGAAATTGAAAATAAATAATTTAGAATAGACAATGTGTATTTATCATATAAATACTTTTTTATAAGTAAGCCCTATAATATAAAATTTATATAAAAAGCATAGGTAGCCACTTTTTATGATATTATTTCATAAGATAGCTACCTATTCTTTTTTATAAAAAATGAAACACATATATGCTGTGTTTCGTTTTTTTTATTTAAAACAAAACACATTGAATAGAACAAATAATGAAGTTCAATAGATGTAAGCCTAGAAATATAGGGGATAAAGAAAAAATAATGATTTTATATAAAGTTGGCACGCATATTGCTATATAATATAGTATAGGATAAAACAAAACAATTTAAAATTCAAATTTAAACGTTTTAATAAATATAAACGATAACTTATATTATAGGAGATGATTTTTATGGTAACAATTAGACTATTTTGTGCAGCAGGAATGTCAACAAGTTTGTTAGTAAATAAGATGAAGGATGCAGCTAGCAAAAGAGGACTTGAAGCAGATATAGTGGCATTCCCAGAAAGCCAAATGCATGCAAATTTAGATGGCGTAGATGTAGCATTACTTGGACCACAAGTTGGGTACAGATTGGCGTCGGCTAAAGAAATATGTGGACCTAAGGGGGTTCCAGTAGATGTTATTCCAATGGTTGACTATGGAATGATGAATGGTGAAAAAGTTTTAGACTTCGCTTTAAAATTGGCAGGCAAATAATAAGTAAATTATTATTGATACTTTACTATTATTATAAAATTCAAGTAAAAAGGGAATTATATTTTAAAAATATAATTCCTCTTTTACTTTATATATGCAAAGTGATAAAACGTAGTGTTTTATCATAAAACAAATAACATAAATCTGTAAGATGTCACTAAACAAGGTATATGGCACAATTCTTATTTATTAGATGGTATAATCAAATCAACTAAATAAGTATATTAATTAAGAATGGAGTTGTTTTTATGTTTCATAAAAAATTAAAAGAATTTCCTAAAAACTTTTTATGGGGAGCATCAACATCAGCTTATCAGGTTGAAGGAGCATCTTTAGAATATGGAAAAGGTCCTTCTGTGCAGGATATAAAAGAAATACCAGAAGGAACACCAGACTTTAAGGTTTCAAGTGACCATTATCATCATTATAAAGAAGATATAGCTTTATTTGCAGAAATGGGATTTAAAGCTTATAGATTTTCAATTTCATGGTCAAGACTTATTCCGAATGGAGTTGGAGAAATAAATTCACAAGGAATAGAATTCTATAGCAATTTAATAGATGAATGTTTAAAATACGATATACAGCCAATAGTTACAATGTATCATTTTGATTTACCAGCAGCACTTCAAACAAAAGGTGGATGGTCAAATAGAGAAACTATTGATGCATTTGTGAATTTTGCAAAAGTTATGTTCGAGAACTATGGCGACAGAGTTAAGTATTGGTTAACTATAAATGAACAAAATATGATGACTCTTGTTGGTGATGTTATTGGAACACTTGATGGAATTGAAACAGATAATGTTCAAAAGGAATTATACAAGCAAAACCATCATATGCTAATAGCTCAAGCAAAAGCTATGAAGCTATGTCATGAGATGTGTCCAAATGGTAAAATAGGACCTGCACCAAATATAAGTACTGTATATCCAGCAAGTTCAAAACCAGAAGACATACTTGCAGCAAGCAATTGTTCAGCAATAAGAAATTGGTTATACCTAGATATGGCTGTACATGGAAGATATAATGCAATAGCTTGGAGCTACATGGTTGAAAAAGGAATAGAACCAACAATAGAAGAAGGAGATATGGAAGCTTTAAGAAGTGGTAAACCAGATTTTATAGCATTTAATTATTATAATACTGCTACAGTAGAGGAATTTCCTGGAGAAATAGCTAATGAAAGATCTGGTGGAGATCAACAAAGTGGACATGGTGAAAGTGGAGTATTTAAAGGCGTATCTAATCCAAATTTACAAAAGACTGAATTTGGATGGGAAATAGATCCTGTAGGATTTAGAAATACATTAAGAGAAGTTTATGAAAGATATGCACTTCCAATAATTATAACTGAAAATGGATTAGGTGCTTATGATAAACTTGAAGAAAATGATACTATAAATGATGATTACAGAATTGAATACTTAAGAAAGCACATAGAACAGGCGCAATTAGCTATATCTGATGGAGTCGATTTAATTGGATACTGCCCTTGGTCAGCTATTGATTTAATAAGTACCCATGAAGGATTCAAAAAGAGATACGGATTTATATATGTTAACAGAGATGAATTTGATCTTAAGGATTTAAGAAGAATAAGAAAGAAGAGTTTCTTCTGGTATAAGAATGTAATCTCAACAAATGGAAAAGAGTTATAATAATATTTAAAAGGATTGTGGACCTGGCTAAAACAGAAATTATATTTCTATTTTTAGCCAGGTCCATAATCATTTTTAAAAAATTATTTAATTAGTTTAATCTATTTCTTTAAGATTAATTCTGAAGATTAAATGTATTTTTTAAGAATTAAACTTATATTTAAAGTTGTATTAATAGTATGAGTTATATATAAGTTTTAATTAGTATTGTTAAAACATTCAATGGAAATAAAAGGATTTAATGTAAATCATAAATTAAAACATATATTTTAAAAATAAAATATACAATTATTATAAAAAAATAGGGGAAAATTATTGAAAAAAGTAAAAATACATAGTAATCTAATATTATAAAACGAATAAATGTTAATATATAGAAAAAGATATGTTAAATTGGTTAATGTTTAAAATAATACTAAAGCAGAAAGGGAAAATATAAAACTTATGAAAAGAGACTTTTTAAAAAGAATTATTGCAATGTCTATAATGGTTAGTACAGTTTTAATGCCAATTAGTGCAAATGCAGAATGGAAACAAGATTCTAATGGATGGTGGAATACAGAAGGTGGTTCATGGTCTGTGGGTTGGAGAAATATAAATAATAACTGGTATTATTTTAATCCAAGTACAGGATATATGCAGACTGGATGGATAAATGATAATGGAACTTGGTATTTTGCAAGTCAAGATGGTGCTATGAAAACTGGATGGATTAATGATAATGGTACTTGGTATTTTACAAATCAAAATGGTGCTATGCAGACTGGTACAGTAGAAGTAGATGGAAATATATATTGCTTAGCGAATAATGGTGCCATGTTAAAAGGAAATGTAATGATAGATGGTAGGATTTATACTTTTGATGAGAGTGGAAAGAACATAAGTAATGAAGAACCGAAAGTGGGCAAAGTATTTACTAAAGACGAATCTGGTTTCATTAAAGAAAGTACCAATAATGTGAATGGAGATGCATCTAATAGTACAAGCAACTCAGATAATACTTCATCAAGTACTTCAAGCTCATCAAGTGGTTCAAGTTCATCAAGTAGTTCAAGCTCAAGTAAGCCCAAAACTACAAAAATTGATAAGATCGAAACTGTAACAAATGGAGTTATAAAAGTTTACTTAAATAATGCAACATCTAAAACTCTAGATAAAGAAGCATTTGCTATATCATGCCCAGGCTTTAATGATATGACAATTTTTAGTGTTGAAACTCCAACAGGAAAAGATAAGAATAAAGTGTATACTTTAAAAACTGCTTATTATGATGATAAAATATATACATTACATATTACATTACCATCAGGAAAGACTATAGATAAAGATTTTGAAAGTAAATATGATTGTCCATTAATAACAAATCAAAAGGTTAGAAGATTAAGTGATGATGTAGCAGATTTAAGTTATATTTCTGATGCAGAAGGAATATTCTATTATGTTTTAACTGAAGACAAGCCAAGCAGAAGCTTCTTTTCATCAAATGCTAATTTGACTGTTAATGATATATTAGATTTAGGATCACAATCAAAAATGAAGGTTGGAAGCAATAAAGTTGATATATCAAATTTAGAAAAAGGTCGCTCATATACAATACAATATGTAGCTCAAGATGTAGAGGGAAAAGTTACACCGATAAAAACTGAAACTATAAGTTCAGAAGTAATTTCTGACTCTCAAAGTTCTGAAATTCAAATAGAGGATATAAAGCCTAATAAAGAAATAATTCCAGGTGATGTTTTTGCCTCAAAATATTGGTTTACATTTGAACTTAATAAAGCTACAGATAAGCCACTTAACATAGAGAATTTTGTAGTTACATGTCCAAAAGGAACTTTGACATTAGGGAATGTTGAAACAAAAGATAATAAAACTTATAATGTATACATGAAATCAGGACACATTCCTTTTGATAAGACTTCATTTACAGGAATAATAACTTTAGAGGATGGCACTACTGTAGAAAAAGACTTTTATGTAGATTTATCTGCGCCTAATACTTTAAGAAGTTCAATTTCTAGAACAACAGAGGATGCTGTACAATTAGAACTTAGATTTGATGAAGGTGGTACAATATATTACTCTATATTAGATCATGTTTCAGAAGATACAAGTGTAAAAGATCCGAGTGATATTTATGAAAATGGAACTAAGGAAGATATTAGTTATGGTACAAATATAATTAATATAGAAGATAAAGATATTGCAGATGGAAAATATATTGCTTGGGCGACAGAAGATGAATATAAAAATAGATCATTATACTTTGAATATATAAAAATTCCAGAGTATAAAGAAGAAGAAAATAAACCAGAAGAAGAAAAGCTGAAAATAATAGATGCAGAAGTAAATACAGATGACAGAGGAAGACCATATGTTGAATTTAAATTAAATAAAGTTGTAGATATTTTCTATGATATAACAAGTAAAGAAATAACAAATCTTAGTGGAAAGGCAAACTTTACAACTGAATCTCCTAATAATCCGGATGGTTTTAGTGATGTTATTAGAATGACGATTAACAATGGAGTAAAAATTAATAAAGGTAAGCACCAAATAATATTAACAGTTAATGGTGAAAGAATAGTATATGAATTTGAAACAACTGAAGAAATAGGTTGATAAATATTTGTATTTATTAACTAAATTATAAAAGACTACTAATTTTGAATTAGTGGTCTTTTATAATTTAAGTACTGAATTTCCTGAAAATTATATATATGTTGCAATTACTTTTATACATTTTGTATGCTGGTATTTACTTAGCCTGTAAACATATTAAATGAAATTTTATTATTGAAACATATATATTAAAAATAAATAAGTATTGAAATTAAGTGTTTTAAATATACTTATATCTAAAAAGTATACTTACAATTTATAATAGATATTATTTTGGGAATCAATACTAAAACAATACGTTATAGAAAAAAACAAATGACTACTTCTAATTATATGTTACTAAAACTTGAATTGATGAGAAAAAGGAAGTCCATTATGTTATAGTAAAGTTAGGTAATTAATAGTGCAATTTGAAGTTATGGGGGGATTAAAATGAAAGATGTAAAATCTTTTATTAAAAGTGTAATAGGCCTTTCAACTGCAGCAATTGTGATAAATGGTGGATGGAGAATATTTGTAAACATATTTGGAGCCAAGGGTGGCTGGATTTCAGCTTTGACTCTCACAGGAAGTATGTGGTATATAAATCACTATTTAGGGTTAACAAAAAATAAGGAAAATGCAGTATTTATTGATATGGGAGTTGTTGTAGGACTGTCTCTAATAACTAGAGATATTATACTTAATGGAATCAGTAGTCTTAAAAGCTCATTTCCTACATTAATTTGTGTATCTATTGGTGGAATAATAGCTGGAATAGTTGGTGGATGCATACAAAAAAATAAAAAGACAGGTGAATCTTAAATGACTTATGGGGAAGTATTATCAACTATATTTGGAAGTGCAATATTTGGAATATTAGTAATATTATTTTGGAGAAAATTTGTAGATAAATTAGGATCACCTGGAGGATTTATAGCTGCTTTAATCATACCAGGAACTATGTGGGTATTAAATCATGGCATAGAGAATTCATTAATAAAGCAAAGTGGAAGTGTCTGGATTGATATGGCGATATCAGTTGGAATTGCTATGCTTATATCATCTAAGATACAAGGGGGAAAAATAAAAGAAGCCCAAGGTACATTAATTGCAGTAATAGTAGCTACAGTGTTAAGTGGATACGTTTTAACAGTAATAAATTAATAATTTGGATGCATCATAGTATGATAGGAACAATTGCAGCAACATTAACGACATTAGGATTTTTACCACAAGTAATTCAGGTGGTAAAAACTAAAGATACAGAAGCAATATCACTTGGTATGTATTTTATGACTACTATAGGAATATTTCTTTGGGCTGTTTATGGAATGATTAATAAAGATATACCAGTACTCATGGCTAATTCTATATCATTTATATCAGCGAGTATAATACTATATCATAAAATTAGATATAATAAAAAATATAGTTAATTAATAAAACTTAATTTATAGATAAATCACAGCTAGAAAAGGAGAATTAATTATGGCATTTAGTAAAGATTTTTTATGGGGTGGAGCTGTAGCAGCACACCAACTAGAAGGTGGATGGAATGAAGGCGGAAAAGGTCCTAGTACAGCAGATGTTATGACTGCAGGTGCACATGGAGTTCCAAGAAAAATAACAGATGGAGTTATTGAAGGATTGAATTATCCAAATCATGAAGCAATAGATTTTTATCATAGATATAAAGAGGACATAGCATTATTTGCAGAAATGGGATTCAAATGCTTTAGAACATCAATAGCGTGGTCAAGAATATTCCCAAATGGAGATGAACTTGAACCAAATGAAGAAGGATTAAAATTCTATGATGACATGTTTGATGAGATGCTTAAATATGGCATTGAACCAGTAATAACATTATCACACTTTGAAATTCCATATGGAATATACAAAAACTATGGCGGCTGGAGAAACAGAAAAGTTATAGATATGTTTGTAAGATATGCTACAACTGTTATGGAAAGATACAAGGATAAAGTTAAGTATTGGATGACTTTTAATGAAATAAATAATCAAAAACAAACAGGAGTAGATATATTCGCTTGGACTTGTTCAGCAGTTCAATTTGAAGAAGAAGATAATAGAGAAGAAGTAATGTATCAAGCAGCCCATCATGAATTAGTTGCAAGTGCATTGGTTGTTAAAAAAGGTCATGAAATAAATCCTGATTTCAAGATTGGATGTATGGTTTCATTTGTTCCAATATATCCATACTCATGTAATCCGGATGATATGATGTTACAAGTAGAATCAATGCGTGATAGATATTTCTTCAGTGATGTTCATGCAAGAGGACATTATGGTTCATATGCTCTTAAGGAATGGGAAAGAAAGGGCTATAACATAAAAATGGAACCAGAAGATGCTAAGATTTTAGCAGAGGGAACTGTTGATTATATTGGATTTAGTTACTATATGTCAAATGCAGTTAAATCTGATGCTGAGAATACTGAAGATTTATTATCTGGACATTCTGCAAGCGTTAAGAATCCTTATGTTAAGGCAAGTGATTGGGGATGGCAAATTGATCCAGTGGGATTAAGATATTCATTAAACACATTATATGAAAGATATGAACTTCCACTTTTTATTGTTGAAAATGG
The DNA here is from genome assembly GCF_001458595.1 of Clostridium neonatale. Classification (GTDB taxonomy): domain Bacteria; phylum Bacillota; class Clostridia; order Clostridiales; family Clostridiaceae; genus Clostridium; species Clostridium neonatale. The sequence continues at coordinate 2,851,817 of NZ_LN890328.1, read as the reverse complement.
ATTTGGAGCAATAGATGTTAAAGAAGAAGATGGAACATGTAACGACGATTACAGAATTGATTATTTAGCAGCTCATATTAGAGAAATGAAAAAGGCAATTGAACTTGATGGTGTTGATTTAATGGGATATACTCCATGGGGATGCATAGATTTAGTATCATTCACTACTGGAGAAATGAAGAAACGTTATGGATTTATCTATGTTGATAAAGATAATGATGGTAATGGAACTTTAAATAGAAGCAAGAAAAAATCATTTGATTGGTATAAGAAAGTTATAGTTACAAATGGTGAAGAACTTTAATAGATAACAGCAAAATAAATTAATATTTTATAATAAATCATGTTTATATCTTAGATGAAACAATATATGTATTTAAACAAGTATTTATAAAAAATTAGCCTATAGATTAGATTTTAATTATCTAGTCTATAGACTTTTTTACTTTGGAGTGTTTCTATGTACTGGTAAGCAATATGTTTATTTTATTAAAAATAAAATGCTAGATATATCAGAAAAATTATAATAATGAAACCAAAATTTGTAAAAGTAACAGATTTTATTTTCTTATATATTTTTTATATGATAATTAAGTTTATCGGCAATGTAGATAGATTTACGTAAACGAATCCATCTGAATTCTATCGATAAGTTGACATTGATTTAGTATTGGTTATGAAGTACTTTAGCAATATTTTCGATTATATACATTACAGGAACTTGAGTAGTTATATCTGCTATTCCAACTTTTTCTTGATGTATGTAATATGAAATATTTAAATCAGATATTTTGGAAATTGTACAATTTTCACTGTTAGTTATGCTGACAATTGAACAATTTTCTCTTTTAAAATTATTAATTAAATTTATAACAGATTGAGTTTCTCCTGATACTGATAAAACTATAATGACACAATTTTCATATGTCTTATAATTTGTTGGAAAATATGGATCATCAATATAAGTGGCAAATTTACCAATAGCTGAAAAATATCTAGCAGCATATTTGCAAATTATACCTGATGTTCCAGAACCTAAAAATACAAGATTGCTTGATGAATTTATTAATTCACATATAGTTTCAATTTTTTCATCAAGCTCTTCAGTATTTAATTTTTTGAAGTAATCAATAATTATTGATTTATCGCCATTAACTTTCTTATTATCATTATTTTCAATGTATAGTTTTAATTTTACTTTAAATTCAGAGTAACCGTTACAATTAAGCTTTTTACAAAATCTTAATATAGTTGTTGTTGAAACATGAGCTTCATCAGCCAATTCTCTAATTCTCATATAGACTACTTTTTCTATGTTTTTCATTATATATCTGTATAGCATTAGCTCTAGGTCATTCAAGTTTTTTATTATTTCATTACTAAACATAATAATCAACCTTTCTCATTATAATGATCAATTACGTTAATTATATCATTAACATAAGTTGATGTCTTTATTTAGAAGAGAAATGTTGTATTAAATAACATATATCATTGTCAGTGAATTCAATGTTATACTTATTTCTTATGAATATGATACTTTCTTTTATTATATTATAAAGAGAAAAGTTTTCTTTTATATAATTTTCCTTATTAGGATATACCACAGTTTTCTCATTATTTCTAAGCCTTCCAATAAGGAATGATAGATGAAGTGTTATACCAACAAGCTTTTCAGAAGTTAAATGAATGGAAAGCTTAGTTTGTAATTCAGATAAAAATAAATTAATATCATCGGTTAACTCTGTTCCTGAAATGTTTGGAATATTTTCATTCAGTATCATAGGAATATTTGATAGTGCTATTTTAGTATTAATTAAATTCTGCATTTCATTTAATGATTTACCACTAATGGTGTCAGACATAGAAAATTGTTTAACTCCTAAAGAATCCACAGGAAAAGATGATACTAAAAATAGGACCTCATTGTAATATTCGTAATTATGAACCATCTCTATAAAATCATTTTTATCAAGGCAGTTTAAACATATTATATCAATTAAATCTTTAGGATATTGTAAATTTACAGTTAAGAAATCTTTTATAGCAGCAGAGCCACCTTCACCAGTTAAACAGGCTGTGATAATTAAGCGTTTGTTACTTGGAACAGAATGATTATTTAAATTCTTATGTAATTGTAAGTAAGAATTAATCATAATTACATCATTATAAATTTCATTTAAGGATAATCCAAGTAATGCTTTACGTGTAGCTTCTAAAACATGTAGAGTTGAAGCTAGTGATATAATTTTTAATTTGACACCTAACTCATCACGAATTGTATCTGCAAAGGTTAATAAAGATCCCATGTCAACTAGTAATAAGTATCCTGAATCAGATGGATTTTCATTTATAATAAGTTTTAAATGATCAAGGACCTTTGATGGGGGGATATCTATTGGTGCATTAATTGGAATAGCATAGTTCTCACCAAGTAAAGTATTAACTACATTACACATAGAAGTAGCTGTTGATTCACCGTGAGCAATTAAAATTATTTTAACCTTATCAGGAATATTATTTTTTATAGTAACATCAGGTATTAAAAATAATGTAATATATCCAGCTTCATCAATTGGAATTGGTCGATGCAAAAAGTCTTCTAACATTTTTTTTACTTCTAATGCAATAGAAAATTCCACTGGATACAAATTTCGTATTTTATCTAGATTAGGGTTATTTATCATTTTTCTGCTATGAACTCTTTCAATTAAAGTATTAACATGAAGAGCAAATGCTGTATAAAGATTGTTATCAAATGTTAAACTCAGATTCTCAGAAATATAAGATACAATATCATCATAGCATTCTAGTACATCTGGAGAAATTATTGTCAAAAGATTTTTTTTATTAAAATCTTTTGATATCATAGAAAAATTGTTTTGAAAGTGTTTTGCAATATCTTTTTCTAGTATATTTTCAATATCTATATCAGAAATATCAAGAGATTTTAATTTTTCTAACTTATTTTCAATAAAATCATATATGGTATTTTCATTGCTACTAAATAATTCATCATTATCTGTGTTATTTCCATTAAATCTGAAAAATTCGATTTCTTCACTCATTAAATTATTCCATAATACTCTATGCTCCTTTTCCTTATAAAGACCTTCCTTTATATAAGATGGAAGGGTGCTGCTATTGATTCTAACATCAATTCTTACATTAGTTAAAAATTCAGAGTATGCTTTTGCACAAAGCATTTGAACATCACTTTTCAATTGTCCTATATTATTTGTACATTCATAGGAAAGTAATGCCCTAAGAGTATTTAATGATACATATAATTCTTTATTTAAACGAATACTTTCATGCTTAAAAAAGCTTTTTATCAGAAATAAACGCTCTTCTAGGGTTCTATCTTTAAGAGAAGGAATATTTATTATAATAGGAATTCTTCTTCTAAATGTATTTAAAAGTGCAGAGCCAGGATCTTCAGTTGTGGCGGAAATTATTAAAACATCAGAAGATCTAGTTTGAGAATCACCAATACGTCTAAAGTTTCCGGTATCTAAAAATATAAATAATGCTTCTTGGCCCTCAGGTGGTAATCTATGGACTTCATCTAAAAAAAGTATTCCACCATTAGCTTGTTCTATAAGGCCTTCTTTATCACTTTCAGCACCAGTATAGGCCCCCTTTTTTACCCCAAAAAGCTGTGAGGTTAATAGTTGAGGATTATTAGAGTAATCAGCACAGTTAAATGTAATAAAAGGAGAATCTTCAGATTTTACATTCATTTCTATGGCGTAATTATGCATAAGTGAAGCAAACATTGATTTACCAACACCAGTTTCACCCAAAATCAAACAATTCATTCCTTTTGGAGGGTAAAGAATAGATGCTTTAGCTTGTTCAATTGCAGGTTTTAATGAGATATTATTTTTAGATAATAAATCTAATTGTGAATCATTATTTGATTTTTTTTGGGAAGCTAAGAAGTATAATACAGGCCTCCCAGTAGATTTTATTAGTTTACCCTCTTTACACAATTCATTTAGTTCATGACTAAGATTTGCTCTAGACATGTTCGCTATTTCGGATAAACTTTTCGTATCTATTCCTTCTGAAAATTGCAATTGGAGAAATTTTTGATATATTAACTCTTTCTTTGTCATTTGGAACCTCCATGAAATATTAAATTCATTGATAACTATTACATTATATGAAAATAATAACATAATTTAAATTAAAAGGTCAATTATAAATATTTTAGTGTTTAAATATATGACTAAAATTTAAAACACTAAAATATTCTCACACACACTAAAAAGAAACTAGAAACACTAAAAAATACGTTATAAATTATAAAATTTATAAAAAAATAATAATATTGGACAAGTATAGAAATACCGAGACCTTTAAATAAATTGCTATTAAAAAATAAACACAGTGGATAGTGTTTGGCACATGAATTGCTCTATATATGAGTGTAAGAAGCGATAGAAGAAACTAGGAGGTATAGTAATGGAACCATTAGAATTAGCAATAATGAACATAATAATAAATGCAGGAGATTGTAAGAATCATGCATATATGGCATTAGGTAAAGTAAATGAAGGTAAGTATGATGAAGCAGATGAAGAAATAAAATTAGCTAATGAAGCATTATCAAAAGCTCATGATTCTCAGACAGAAATGCTTCAAAAAGAAGCAGCAGGAGAAAAGGTTGATTTTTCTATATTGTTTGTACATGCTCAAGATCATTTAATGACAGCAATTACTGAAAAAAATTTAATAGAGCAAATTATGGAGTTAAGAAAAATAATAAACACATTAGCTAAATAATTAATTAAATCAATAATAACAATAAAATGATAGTCTATTAAATATATTATATATAAAAATAAAAGGGAGGAATTAAATATGACAAAGATTAAATTATTTTGCGCATCAGGAATGTCAACAAGTGTATTAGTAAGCAAAATGAGGGAAGCAGCTAAAGCAAAGGGAGTAGAATGTGAGATAAATGCATATCCAGAATCTCAAATTGATCAACATTTAGATAGTATGGATGTAGCATTACTTGGACCACAAGTAGCTTACACACTATCAAAAGTAAAGGAAAAATGTGACCCAGCTGGTGTACCAGTTGAAGTTATTCCTATGATTGATTATGGAATGATGAATGGTGCAAAAGTATTAGAATTAGCTCTAAAGCTAGTTAAATAATTATTAATCAACTATACCAATGAAAAAATATTTCTAAGAATCATAAAAAATTGAGGTAGGGGAATGTATTCTTGGAAGTAAAGAGGTTAAGGGGTAGATATCATATAAGGGATAATAATAACAAATTATTTATTTGTAATTATTTATAAAAAATTTAAATTATATTTTAAAGGAGGAATTTATCATGTCTTTTAATCAAACATTAAACGAAAAAGTAGTTCCAGTTATAATGAAATTCGTTAACATGAAAGGTATTATAGCTTTAAAAGATGGTATGCTTTACACATTACCATTAAACATTGTTGGATCGTTATTTTTATTAATAGCTGCTTTTCCATTGGAATCATTCACTAACTTTATGGCAAATACATTTGGTCCAAACTGGAATGATCCATTATACAAATGTCAAGGTGCTACAATGAATATAATGGCACTTGTAGGTCTTATAGGTATGGCTTATGTTTATGCAAGAAATGAAGGCGTTGAGCCAATGTCAGCTTCAACAATTGCATTAAGTACTTATTTAATTCTTAATAATAATTTTGTTATGTTCACTCCAGAAGGCGCTACAGAATCTGTACAAGTTGGAAGCGTAATTCCAATGACATGGACTGGTGGACAAGGTATGTTTACAGCTATATTAGTTTCTTTATCTGTTGCAGCAATATATGCTTGGTTTATCCACAAGGATATAAGAATTAAAATGCCAGAAGGTGTGCCAGAAGGTGTTGTTAACTCTTTCTCAGCATTAATTCCAGCAGCTGCAATCCTTATAGGTGCAACTTTGATTTATGGAATATTCAAATTTGGATTTAATACTTCATTACCAGAAATGATTTATAAGTTTGTACAAACACCATTACAAGGAGCTTCAGATTCATTAGGTGGAGCAATGTTAATCGCATTCTTCGTTCCATTTTTATGGTTCTTTGGAATTCATGGGGGAGTTACTGTTGGTGGAATGGTTGGTACTTTATTGACAGCTAACACTATGGACAATGCAGCTTTACAAGCAGCAGGTACATTAGATTTAGCTCACGGTGCTCACATAGTTACACAGCAATTCCTTGACAACTTTATCAACTTATCAGGTTCTGGTCAAACAATAGGTATAGTTATATTTATGTGTTTCCTAGCAAAATCAGCTCAATTTAAGCAACTAGGTAAATTATCAGCACCATCAGCTTTATTTAACATTAATGAACCAATATTATTTGGTACTCCAATAGTAATGAACCCAATAATAGGTGTTCCATTTATAGCAGTACCAGTTGTAAATGCAATATTATTATACTTAGCAATTAGTACTGGAATACTTCCTCCAATGGGTGGACAATTACCACCATGGACAACTCCACCAATACTTTCAGGTTTCATTTTAGGTGGATTTAAATATGCTTTAGCACAAGCAGTATTATTGGCAGTTGGATTTGTTATCTACTTCCCATTCATTAAGAAGATAGATACAATGAACTATCAACAAGAACTTGATGCAGCAAATGGAGTTCAAGCTTAATTAAAGCCCTTTTATTAACAATTTAAAATATATTGAGATTAAATTTCTAAAAGTAAAGTCCTATGTTTGAAAAAACACAGGGCTTTATTTTTAAATTTAAAATTATGAAGTGATAAATGAGCCACCGTTTATATGAAGAACTTCACCAGTAACATAAGTTGAATCGTCAGAAGCTAAATATACATATGCAGGAGCAAGTTCAACAGGTTGACCAGCTCTTCCAATAGGGGTATCAGTACCAAATGTTGTTATATACTCAGCAGAGAAACTTGAAGGCTGCAGAGGGGTCCATATAGGACCTGGAGCAACAGCATTAACATTTATTCCTTGGGAAATAAGTGAAAGGGCCAGTGATCTGGTGAATGTGACTATAGCACCTTTAGTTGCTGAATAATCAATAAGAAGCTTATGCCCTTTATAAGCAGTAACAGATGCTGTATTAATTATTTTGGAACCTCTTTTAAGATATTTTAATGCAGCTTTAGTAAGATAAAACATTGAAAATATATTTGTGCGGAAGGTATCTTCAAGCTGTTTTGATGAGATGTCTTCTAATTTGTTTTGAGGATATTGAACGCCTGCATTATTAACTAATATATCTAAATGTCCAAATTTAGAAATTGTATTTTCTATTACTTGGCTGCAAAACTTTTCATCTTTTATATCTCCTGAAAGCAGAATACATTTTCTACCTAAAGACTCAACATAATTTTTGGTATCAATTGCATCTTTATGCTCATCGAGATATACAATAACTATGTGTGAACCTTCTTTTGCAAATGCTACAGATACAGCTCTTCCAATACCACTGTCTCCGCCAGTGATTACAGAAACTTTATTAGTTAATTTGTTACTTCCTTTATAGTTGGGATCATCGAAAATAGGAGGTGGGTTCATTAAGTACTCAAGTCCAGGTTGCTTATTTTGGTGTTGTGGTAAAAAAGAAATTGGCTTTTTTTTACATTCCTCTTTGTATCCTAAATATTTATATTTAAAAGACAAATTTAATCCTCCATATATATTAATCTAATAAAATATATGCAGAGGATTAAACTCTAAATACTTAACAACAACATTATTATTATTATTATTATTATTAATCTATAAATTTAGTTTGTATATTAATTAGATTCATATACACGTACATAATCTACGTACATCTTTGCAGGAAATTTTGTTGTGTTATCAGGTGATTTTGGCCAGTTTCCGCCTACAGCAACATTTAGTAATAAGAAAAATGGTTTGTGAAAAGCTTCATTATTTTTAATAGTATCATTTGGGATATAGTAGCTACTATTATTTAAGGGCACAGGACCTATTATAGCTGTGTTGTATAAAACATCATCTACATACCATTTAATATAAGAAGGAGTCCATTCTATTGCATAGACATGGTAATCTTCAACATTTTCTATAGATAATTTTGAACCAAAAGTATTTGGTCCATTATTATTCCAATGGATAGATCCATATATATCTTTTTGCTTACTAACATTCTCCATAATATCTATTTCGCCACAATATGGCCAGTCTTCATCGCCATTAAAGCTACTTCCAAGCATCCAAAAAGCTGGCCATATTCCTTGGTCGGATGGAAGTTTTATTCTAGCTTCAATTCTTCCATAAGTAAATTCTTGAAGTCCTTTAGATTTTAATCTAGCAGAAGTATATTGGCTATCACCAAAATTTTCTTTCTTTGCTTCTATTATTAAGTTACCATTTTCAATTCTTGAATTATCATTTCTGTTTGTATAATATTGCAATTCATTATTTCCCCATCCGCTATTACCTTTCCCAATATCATAGGTCCAATTATTAGTATTTATAGTGTCTCCATCAAATTCATCACTCCAGATAAGCTTCAAGCTATTATTTTTATTAGAATCGGCTATGTCATCAGCATATGTACAGTTTGTAAAAATAATTTGTGATGAAATAATTAGAACTGAGATTAGAATAGATTTAATGTTAAATTTCTTCATGTAATACCCTCCAAAGCACTTTTAGTATATGTTAATTATACATTATTAATCTCATATAAAATACATATTAAAGAAGATTTTTCTATGAACTTATTGTGTTGAACAGTGAACGTTGATAATATTAAGTTGTTCAAAAAATGAACTCAAGAACAAATTAGGGGGATATGGTATGAATAAAATATTAAAAAAATTAATTACACTAGGAATGATAACAATTATTGGTAGTAGTTTTATAGGATGTGGAAGAAACACTAGTATTAATGCATCGAATGAAAACAATGCAAAGCAAGATGGAAAAATAGTTGTAGAATACTGGTATGGCCTTGGTGGAAAACTAGGTGAAAATATGGAAAGCATAATTAGTGATTTTAATAAATCACAAGATAAATACATAGTAAAAGGTGTAGCTCAAGAAGATTATGATACTACATTTAAAAATCTACAAGCTGCTATTGCAGGAAATAAAACTCCAGCATTAGCATTATTAGAAAGCGATAAAGTTAAAATTCTTTCAGATAAAGATTTGCTTTCAGATTTAAGCAAATGCACAACAAACGACTCAGATTATAATGATGAAAATTATTTAGAGTCATTTATGGATATAGTAAAAAAGGAAGACAAATTGATTGGATTTCCTGCGTATGGAACTACACAACTTTTATATTATGACAAGAAGAGTTTTGAAGATGCTGGAGTAAATCCAGAAGAAATTAAGACATGGATGGATCTTGCAAAAGCAGCAACAAAATTAACTAAAAAAGATGGTGATGAAGTAAAATTTTATGGATGGGAACCAATGTGGGGACCAGATAATTTAGTTGATGCATCATTAAGCAATGGTGGAAGCTTATTAAGTGAAGATGGAAAAACAGTAACTATTAATTCAGATGAATGGGTTGAAGTTTGGGAAAGCTTTAGAAAATGGATTCATGATGATAAAACTATGAAAATTCATTCATCTGGACAAGGTTGGGAGTATTGGTATGCAACAATAGATGATGTAGTTAAAGGTAAAGCAGCTGGATATACTGGATCATCAGGGGATCAAGGAGATTTAGATTTCACAAAACTTGGAGCAATGGAACAACCTGCATTTAAAGAAGGTAAGGAAGCTAAACCAGTAGCAGAAGGAAGATATTTTTCAGTTCCAGCAGGTGTTAATGAAGAACAGGTTCAAGGTGCATATGAATTTATAAAATATTTCACAAATCCTGAAGTAAGTGCTAAATGGTCAATAGCATCAGGATATATATCAGTTAATAAATTGAGTGCAGATACAGATGCTTTTAAGGATTATATTTCAAAAAATCCGCAAGCAGCATTCCCAACATCACAAGCATCACATGCTAGTTCTGTATTCAGTGACCCGACAGATGGTAAGATTTATGATGCTCTAAAAGTAGCAGCTGATAAAGTTGAAATAGAAAATGCATCAGCTAAAGAAGCATTAGATGAAGCACAAAAAATAGCACAAAAGGCTCTTGATAGTGCTAATAAATAATGGACGTAGAATCAGAGTTTAGAGTATAACAACCGAAATTCAATATATGATATGCTCGATTGCGTAAATATTTCAGCCCAAAATTCTAATGAAAGAGGTTGTGCCCAAAAATGTTTTCTCCAAAAACAAGTTTTGGAACAGCCTCTGCCAAAGAATTTAAAAGCTAAAATTTCTAATACAATACTACGCATAAGCAGAGAACCCAAATCTTTGATTTGGTGTGAATCGCTTACCCAGCGAACGAATGTGAGTCGGGTATTCATATATTCAATTTCTTTGTTTTTCTCTAAAATCACAAATAACCAATTTTTCTTGGTATAATTTATATTTTTAGGAATATTATATGTCTAAAAATATGGTTCTCAAATATTTGTAGCAATTATGAAATTGCTTATAAAATTTCTGTAGTGCCCAATAAATAAGGAAAGATCCGAATCGCAGCATAGATGCTATTTGACTATATAATGCTTGGTGAGCTACGAACATAGCTCGTCTTCATCTATTAATGAAGAAGTTTTCTTTTATAGATTCATACATTTTTAAAAATTATAAAATATTAACTTTTTAAATTTTTAACATGTATAAATAACTATGATGTAATTTTAAAATGCATTTATTTACAAAAATAATAATGAGGTGCTTAGAATTTAGATGAAACAAAGAAATAAAGTCCTTATGTGTGGCTCGCTTGCTAGAAAAATGAAGCTAAGAATTCAAACATGCAGACTTGCATCCACAAATGTTTGCTCCAATGTAAAATTGGACAAACAATTGTGGAACAAGTCTACATTAAGAATTCTAAAGCTTCATTTTTGAATGCAGGGCACCGCCCAACATAAGGGCTTTATTTCGGTTATTTCACTCTAAACTTAGTACGTCCCTTATTTAAATTATATTTAGATAAAGAAAAAGCATGAACATATTGTATTGAACAATGAACGATGATAGTATTAAGACGTTCAAAAAATGAACTATAAGAAGAGCGGGTGAATTTTATGATTAATCAAAGCAGAGTTAATGGAAAGATAAAAAAAATACTAACTATTTTATTATTTGTTTTGCCAGCAGCAGTTCCTTTGAGTATATTTTGGATTTATCCTATGGTTAAATCCATATTTATAAGTTTTACTGATTGGGATTATATGAGCTCAATTTATAATATAGTTGGGTTAGATAATTATAAGGCATTAGCGTCAGATGAGATGTTTTATCAGGCATTAAAAAATACATTAGCATTTATGATAGGGACTGTAATACCAACAATAATCATAGGACTTGCTTTAGCTGTTCTATTAAAGAAATCAATAAAAGGTGGCGCTTTTTATAAAGCTATAATCTTTTCTCCATGGATTACGCCAACAGTTGCAATTTCAATAGTATGGTGTTGGATTTTTGAGCCAGAAACAGGACTTGCTAATTATATACTTCAACTATTAAGTCTACCTAAGTCACAATGGCTACAAAGTTCAAGTACAGCAATGGTTGGAGTAATTATAGTAACAGTATGGAAGCAAGTAGGATGGGCTATGGTTTTTTACTTAACAGCTTTAGAAAAGGTTCCGAAGAGTTTATATGAAGCATGTGATGTTGATGGAGCAAGTAAATGGAGAAAATTTAAAAGTATTACATTACCACTTATATCACCTACTACTTTCTTTTTAAGCATAATTTTAATGATAGATTCTCTTAAAGCTTATGATCAGATTAGAGTTTTGACTCAAGGAGGACCATCAGGAAGTACAAGAACAATTTTATATATGTATTATCAAACAGCATTTGAAAACTTTAATACAGGACAAGCTACAGCAATAGCAACTGTATTGTTAATTATTGTTGCAATACTAGCAATATTGCAATTTGGAGCATCAAAGAAATGGGTACATTATTAAATAATAAGGTGGGATTAAAATGGATATAACAACAAGTCCATTTAGGAATATTAAAGAAAATGAAGAAATCGAAGAATTATATATACCAAGAAAGAAAACTAACAAAGAAATAATATGTGAAAGTCTTAGGCATATTATGCTTATTTGTATAAGTATAGTTACTTTTTTTCCTTTCATATGGATGATGACTAGTTCATTAAAAACTAAAGATGAAATATTTCAATTTCCACCTAAATTATTACCACAGGTATTTAACTGGAGCAATTTTCTAGAAGTTTTCAAAGAAGCGCCTTTTGAAGTATATATTGGAAATAGTTTTTTTGTGGCAACAATAATTGTTGCTTTTCAAATAATAGGAAGTGCAATGATTGCATATGCACTTACTCAATTTAATTTTAAGGGGAGAAAAATATTATTTGCAATTATAATGGGGACATATATGCTGCCATCAGCAGCTACTTATGTACCGTGTTATATGATTTTGTCTAAAATTAATTTAATAGATACACTGACAGGAATTATAATTAGTAATCTTGGAAATGTATTTGGAATATTTCTAATGAGACAGGCTTTTTTGCAAATTAATAAAAGTCTAATTGAAGCTGCCAGAATAGATGGTGCCAGTCATTGGAAAATATTATGGAAGATAGTATTTCCATTAACTAAGCCTACATTTATTACTTTTGGACTAATAAGTTTTGTGACTTACTATAATGATTATATGTATCCTTCATTAATAACAAAGAGCCCAGAAAAGTTTTTGATTTCAGCTGGACTTAGACAATTCTTTATTCAAGGGGGAGCATACGGGATCAAGTGGCCAGAAATAATGGCTGCAAGTACCATAACAGTTTTACCCTTATTAATACTATTTTTAGTGGCTCAAAAGTGGTTTATGCAAGGTGTTGGTGATACTGGAGTTAAAGAATAATATAAATAAGGGACGTAGAATCATGGTTTAGTGGATAACAACTGAAATTCAATATATGATATGCTCGTATTGTAGGAAAATTTGAGTTAAAAATTCTACAGACAGAGGCTGTGCCCAAAAATGTTTGCTCCAACAACAAGTGTTGGACAAACAATTTTGGAACAGCCTCTGTCTAAGAATTTAATAACTCAAATTTTCAATACAATACTACGCATATTCATATATTGAATTTCTTTGTTTTTCTCTAAAATCATAGGCATATAACTTTTTTTAGTTATAATTTATGGAACTACTTAGAAAAGTCATCTGTTTCCTAATAAATAATAAAATATCCAAATTACAGTATAGCTACTCTTTTTATAAGTGCAAATTTTTAAGCAGAGAGCCGAAATCTATGATTTTGTGTGAATCGCTTATGCCTACGAATATATATGAGTAGGTATTTCATTTATTTATGATATGCCATTTTTTTAAGGATAAGATATTAACTTTTTAAATCTTTAACATCTATAAATAATTATTTTTTAATCTTAATATGATTATAGTTATAGCAACATAACACTGATACTATAATTTAGATGAAACAAAGAAAAGAAGCTCTCTTGTTGTGCGGAGAATTGCATTCAAAAAATGAGCTTTAGAATTCTTGCATGTAGACTTGTTCCACAATTGTTTGTCCAATTTTACATTGGAGCAAACAGTTGTGGATGCAGTCTGCATGTTTGAATTCTTAGCTTATTTTTTGTAGCAATCAAGCATAACATGAGAGCTTCTTTTCGGGTGTTATCATATAAACTTAGTACGTCCTTTATTTATTTTAGGTGAAATGCTATTGTATTTTTCTATTTAAATAATTATTATGATATAATATAAACGGATATTTATGAAAATATGAAAGGCAGGATTTTTTATGGATTATAAAATAAGCGTAATAGTGCCTGTATATAAAGTAAGAGATAGAATTATCAGAACTTTGGAATCTTTAAAAGAACAAACTTTTAAGGAATTTGAAGTTCTATTTATTGATGATGGTTCACCAGATGACAGTAGTGAATTTGCAGATGCATATTTAAAAGATAGTGACGTGAATTATAGAATAATAAAAAAGAAAAATGGCGGAGTAAGTTCAGCAAGAAATCTTGGAATAAAAGAAGCTAAAGGTGAATATGTTCAATTTTTGGATTCAGATGATTACATAGATAAAAATATGTTATTAGATTTTTATACTAAACTTAAAGAGAAAGATTTTGATGTAATATATTCTTCATATGTTTTTGAAAATAATGATGGTACTCCAATAACTGATAATAAGAATGATTTAAAAGAAGGAATATATTCTGGTATAGAAAGTTCAATTGGATTAGCTTATGGAATCTCATACACTCATATTATGGCAAATATGTTTAAAAGATCTTTACTTATAGAAAATAATATTGAATTTGATGAAAATAGAAAATTTGCAGAAGATATTTCCTTTATGATAAAAACATATGCGCATTCTAAGAAGATATATTGCTTAAATAATATTTATGCTCATTATGTGAAGTGGGAGCAATCAGCCATGAATACTGTTTCTATAAATTATTTAGATGTTTACTATTCAAATATTGAAACGTTACAATACATAAGAGATAAAATAAAAAATTTAGAATTAGAAAAGGCTATGATTCAAAATAGAATTCCAGCCGGAATAGTAAATATTTTTGCAGCCTTTTGTGTTAAGGATGAGTTGCGTGAAAAACTTTATGAATTTATAAATAAAAAAGAAGTGCGAAATGCTTTAGGAAAATATAAAATGGTTAGATTTGAAAAAGATAGATTAAAATATTTAGTATTAAGTAAGATAATACTTATGAGTCCTAACGTTGTAGAAAAGTATTATTTGAAAAAATAAATTAAGCACTTAATGAAATAATCAAATTTTTTCTATCTATGGGCGTGTGGAGTGAGATTAGGGATAATTTTGCAAAGCAAAATTTTAAAATAAATTTCAGAAATTCCTTATGGAGTTTCAACATTAGTTGATCACTGACAAGTGACAATTGATAATTTAAAAGTGAGGTTAATTTATGAATAAAAATTTATATAATGATGATGAATATGTTGATTTAGGGCTTAGAGATGCGCAAAAGTTAATGACAGAAATTTTAAAAGAAGTACATAAAATTTGTGAAAAACATAATATAAAATATTTTCTAGATGCCGGAACTTTAATTGGGGCAGTAAGACACAAGGGGTTTATTCCTTGGGATGATGATTTAGATATAGGAATGCTTAGGGAAGATTATAGAAAATTTTTAGAAATTGCAAAAAAAGAATTACCAGATAATTTATTTTTGCAAACATTTGATAGTGATGAAAATTATGATATATATCAAGTTCCGTGCAAGATAAGATATAATAATACATTATTTATACAAAAAGTAATTGCAGAAAATCCTGATATGCATAATGGAATATATATTGATGTTTTACCTTATGACAGTCTTCCAAAAAGTAAGTTTGTTTATAAAATTCAAAGAAAAATCAGTAATAATATAATAAAAAGTTTTGTAAGAATGCGTGAAATGCCAGAAAAATTAACTTTAAAAAATAAAATAACTCATGCTATTTATAAAATAGTTGTGAATGTATTAAAAGATAAAGGCAGGCAAAGATTATTTTATAAGTTAATCAAATGGAACGATGTAAATTCTCCTTACATGGCATATGGCGTTGATACACCTTGGGATGAATATATATATAAGAAGGAAGATTTTTTTGAGGTTAGTAAATTAGAGTTTGAAGGTGAATATTTTTATGCGCCTAAAAATCCAGATGCAATATTAACACAGTTATATGGAGATTATATGACCTTACCAAAGGAAGAAGAAAGACAATGGCATGCTAAAATAATTAAAGCTCATAAATCTTTAATTAATTAAGAGAATATTAATTAAGGATAATTAAAAATGAATATGAAAATTTACTTAATAAATATGACTATATATTGCATATAAAATGCAATGTGAGTATAATTCAAAGTAGTTATATAGTTTACAATTGACATTTGAAGTTATATAGATGTATCTTGTTTATTTGGGATTAGTGTAATTTTTATTAAGCGTTAAAAATTTTAGATAATAAGTATAAATTTTAACTATAAACCGTCAATGATTAACTACCAACTGATGAATAAGGAGCGTATGACATTGATAAATGTATCTATAATTACTCCCGTATATAATGTAGAGAAATGCATTGAAAGAAATATAAAATCAATAATAAATCAAACAGATAAAAATTTTGAATTACTTCTTATAGATGATGGTTCTCCAGATAAAAGTATTGAAATTGCAGAAGGATTACTTAAAAATAGTGATATTAATTATAGAATAATAACACAAAAAAATTCTGGAGTAAGTGTTGCAAGAAATAAGGGTATAGAGGAAGCTAACGGTGAATACATAACATTTTTAGATTCGGATGACTATTTCCATGAAAACTTTATTGAGCATATGTATAATAAGGCTAGAGAAACAGAATGCGATATAGTTTTTTGTGATTATAGTGAAGTAAATTCTGAAGGTGACACTTTAGTTAAGAATAGAACAAACTATTTAGAAAATTACATAGATGGTAAGAGTGCTGCATTTAAGCAGTTAAGCGATGATATTACAATAGGGATGAGAAGTGCAATATATAAAGCTTCAATAATTAAAGAGAATAATTTGTTTTTTGATAGTAATAGAAAATATGGAGAAGATATGATCTTTATAGTAAAGGCTTTAATGCATTCAAAAAAAGTTATATCAGTAAATGAAGTATTGGCATATTATGTTATTTGGGAAAATTCAATAACACAAAATGTATCTTTGAAGCATTTAGACTGCTATAATTCATATGTTGATTTACTTGAATACGTAAGAAAAAGTGGAGAATATAAAGAAATTCAAAAATTCTTAGTTGAATTTAAAATTCCATACTCCATTTCACATATATTCTCTGTATTTTCAAGAAATAAAGATTTTTATGAAGCTTTATTTGAATTTTTAAATAAGACAGATGTTAAAAAGTATCTTGAGAATTATAAAATTCAAAGATTTGATAAAAATAATATAAGATACTTTATTCAGTGTAAAAGTATAAGATATTGTCCAAAACTAATGTTAAAGATATTTAATGTTTTAAGATAGAAAAATAATTATTATTTAATTGAACAATGATCGATGATTTAATTTATTCATTGTAGAGTGAGTAAGGAGTTCGTTATGAGGATTTGGAAAACACTAACTATTATGATAATTGATTTATTTATGGTTAATATGGCATACCTTTTTGCCATAAATATAACTCAGTTAGGTTCATTTACTGAAATTGCAGGAATCTACTCAAAAGATGTAGTAGTGTTAAGCTTAATATACTTAGTATGTTTCTATTTATTTAAAATGTATGATAGTTTATGGCACTTAACAGGTACTGATGAATTTTTGCTTGGAGTCGGAGGTAATATTCTAGCTAGTATATTAACTATAGCATATACTAGAGGGTTTGGAGCAACAATTCCATTAAACGTATGTGTGGTTGGTACATTACTTGCAATTTTCTTTGTTTTAGGATATAGAATTCTTTATAGAGTCTATAGAAGAATTCTTTTATATGTACCATACAAATATTCGGCAGATCAGCAAAGAGTAATGGTTGTTGGGGCAGGATCAGCAGGAACAATGATTATAAATGAAATACTTTCAAGAAGAGAGCTTAAATATAATCCTATTGTTCTTATTGATGACGATAGAGATAAGCTTGGAAGAAGAATTTCAGGAATAAAGATAGAAGGTAATAGACATGATATTCCTTACATTGCAAAAGAACAGGAAATTGATTTGATATTAATTGCTATTCCTTCTCTTGATAATAAAAATAAAGCAGAAATAATAGATATATGTAAAGAAACAAACTGTAAGCTTAAGATTATACCAGGAATGTATGAAATAATTAATGGTGATGCTACAGTTAGTAGAATTAAAGATGTAGATTTAGAAGATTTACTTGGAAGAGACCCTATTCAGCTTGATAATAGAGGAATAGCAGAGTACATAGAAGGAAAGACTATTTTAGTTACTGGAGGCGGTGGGTCCATAGGATCAGAGCTTTGTAGACAAATTGCTGTATTTAATCCTAAAAAATTAATCATATTTGATATTTATGAAAATAATGCATATGATATACAAAACGAGCTTAAAGACAGCTTCCCTGATCTAGAGCTTAAGGTACTTATTGGATCTATTAGAGATAGAAATAGACTTCATGAAATATTTACGAAAAATAATATTGATGTTGTATTCCACGCAGCAGCACATAAGCATGTTCCTTTAATGGAAGATAGTCCTAAAGAAGCTATTAAAAATAACGTTTTTGGAACATTAAATTTAGCACTTGAAGCAAGTGAAGCGAAGATTGATAGATTTGTAATGATTTCTACTGATAAGGCAGTTAATCCAACTAATATAATGGGTGCGACTAAGAGATTATGTGAAATGATTATTCAAGCTGTAAATAAAGAATCAGAAACAGAATTTGTGGCAGTAAGATTTGGTAATGTTCTAGGAAGTAATGGTTCCGTAATTCCGTTATTTAAAAGACAAATTGCTAATGGTGGGCCTGTAACAGTCACTCATAAAAAAATAATAAGATATTTTATGCTTATTCCAGAGGCAGCTCAGCTAGTACTTCAAGCAGGTGCATTTGCTAAAGGTGGAGAAATATTTGTATTAGATATGGGTAAACCTGTTAAAATTTATGATTTGGCATGTGATTTAATACGCCTTTCAGGACTTGAACCTAACAGAGATATTAAAATAGTATTTACAGGATTAAGACCGGGAGAAAAATTATATGAAGAACTTTTAATGAGTGAAGAAGGTTTAGAAGACACAGTTCATAAAAAAATTCATGTAGGTAAACCAACATTTGAAGATATGAATAGTTTGACAATAAAGCTTGAACAATTACGTAAATTATTAGAAGTTGATGACATAAAAGAACTTAAACGACAGATGCAGTTAATAGTGCCAACATATCACTATAAAAACGAAGATGAGGTAGCTGCTGAAAATGCAGATAAGGAGTAAATATGACGAGAGAAAATAAATCTACAATAATATTATCATTAATTGTTTGTGGAATAGCTGCAATATTAGGAGTTTTGAATAAGAGTTATCTAGTTTCAGGAATGTATATAGGAACAGTTATTTTGGCAAGCATAATAATGAGAGAAAAAGAAATATATGATCAATTATATGCAATACTTTTAATTTCATTGTGTTATGATTATGTGTTACATGTGCCAGGAATAGAAAGTGTATATATGTTTCATATAGTTTTAGCTATATTTACATTAATGTCACTTTATAAATTTTTTAGAGAGCATGAAGTATGGGAAAATATTAATAAAGTTATATTATGTATTTTTGTAATATGGTTTATTTATATGTGTATAAGTGTAACATGGGCTTTAAATAAAAGTTTAGCAGTAAAATATATAGCAATATATATTATGATGTTTGCGTTTATAGTAGATTTAATGATCTATAACATAAATCGAAAAAGATTAGAAACTACAATTAAAGTTGTTTTGGGGATAATATCATTAACTGTATTAGTTGGATTTGTTGAAGTATTACTTGGACATCAGCTTCCAGTTAAGCATTATGCAGATTCATTTGAAAATTTATCACAATTACATAGAAATATGATTAATGCAAGACCAATAGCCTTTTCATTTAATACAAATAACTTAGCAGCAACATTAGCTATTCTTTCTCCATTATGTTTTTATGCAATTTATAAATTCGAAAATATAATATTAAAAGTATGGTTCATAATAGTGTCTATTGCAGCTTTTGGCTTAATAGTTGTAACTACTTCAAGAACTGGGTCTTTTGCCTTTATATTTGGATTTATAGTTTATATAATATATTCAATATGCAGTATAAGACGATTAGGCGTAAAACAGATAATATTTCCACTTATATTAATAGGAGGATTTTACATAGCTTATAATTATAGTGGATATTTAGTTAAGGTTGCCCCGGTAGATGGAGAAAAAGTGGAGAATATTACACTTTCGGATAAAATTCATGCATTAGAAGAGATGCAATTTGAAGAAGGTGGAGAAGGGTCCGTAAATGTAAGAGGAACAATAATAAAAGATGTACTAGTTGAAGGATTAATACATAATAAGAATTATTTAGGATATGGTGTAGGAAATGTTGAACAATATGTAAGAAATCAAGGAAATACAGGGACTGTATTCAGTCCTCATTGTTATCCAATTGAAATATTAGCTGACTTTGGTGTTCCAGGTGTAATATTATATGGAGTTTATTATTTATACTTATTAATATCTAATATAGTTATTGGAATACAGAAAAAAAGTGTAATGTGCTTTGCAGCAGTTTCTGGTCTTATAGCATTTGCACCAGCAAGTTTTGGACCAAGTTCAATAACATACGTATTTTCTTATTGGCTTTTAATTGCATTTTCTATAGCGTGTATACAAGTTTATAGAAAAGAAGATACAGGTTCTTTTAATAGAACAACTTTTAAAGAATTTAAATTTTATTAAGAATTAAGTAATGTTTCAAAGAAAAATTTATATTTTTCTTTGAAACATTTTTTACTTTTAATAGATTATAATAAAATAAATGAATTTTGAATTAATATTAAGTTTATCTTAAAAAGATATTCCATGGAATATTGATAGAATAATAGGGAATAGGATATACTTGAAAGTAAAAGTCATATGAAAATATTAAAATCTGAGTGAAAAATTATAAAGGAATTGATGAATGGTTATGAGAAGAATGATTTATTTTTTAGTTATTTCTATATTTTTATTGACTACAAGTGGTTGCTCTGTTTATAAAGCAGAAAATTATAAGGAGCCATCTGGTTCAAATAAAAATGATATTATTGATAATAAGAAAGAGAAAGAACTATCAGAAGAAGAAATTTTAAATCAAAAAGCAAAAGAGATAATGACTGATATGACATTGGAACAGAAAATAGGTCAATTATTTATTGTAAATTTAGAAGATGTAAATAATGGATTGGAAAGTATGGTCTTTACAGAATCTATAAAAGAAAATATTAATAAATATAATGTTGGAGGAATAATATTATTTCAAAATAATATTAAAGATAGAGAACAAGTAAAATTATTGATAAACAATATTCAAGATAATAGTAATATACCTTTATTTATTTCAGTAGATGAAGAAGGTGGAATAGTATCAAGATTATCTGATATACCATCAATAGGAGTTACTAAATTTGAAAATATGGCTGATATAGGAGAAAAGAAAGACTACAATAGAGCTTATGCTGTAGGAAGTACAATAGGGAAAGAGATACATGAACTTGGTTTTAATTTAGATTTTGCACCAGTAGCTGATGTTATTACAAATCCGAATAATACAGAGATAGGAAGAAGAGCATTTGGTTCGAACCCTGAAGTTGTAGCTAATATGGTAAAAGAGGTTGTAAAAGGACTACAAGAAAATAATGTTTCAGCTACATTAAAACATTTCCCAGGACATGGTGGATCAGAGGCAAATTCGCATAATGAATTTTCTTACACACCACAAACTTTAGAAGGTATGAGAAAAACAGAATTTTTGCCTTTTATATCAGGAATAGAAGAAGATGTGGATTTTATAATGATATCTCATATTTCTGCACCTAATGTGACAGGGGATAATACTCCATCTTCGTTATCTAAAACAATAATAACTGATTTATTAAGAAAAGAACTTGGATATGAAAATATTGTTACTACTGATGCGCTTAATATGAAAGCCATATCTAACTATTATTCACCAAAAGATGCTGCAATAATGGCAATCAATGCAGGCGCAGATGTACTTCTTATGACACCAGATTTTCAGAATGTATATGATAATTTATTGGAATGCGTAAAAAATGGAACTATTTCAGAAGAAAGAATAAATAAATCTGTAGAAAGAATTTTAAAAGTTAAAATAAAGAGAAATATAATTTCAAATTATAAAACTTCTTCAAATAGTGAAGGAGGAAAAGTTAATCCAGAAAATAATTCAAAAGAGGAAAATTCACAAAAAGAATTAATTGATAATATTACCCAGTTAGCAAAGAAAGGGAAAATAATTAATAGTGAATTTCAAGTTAAGTCTACAACTATTCAAGATGTAGAAGAAAAGCTTGGAAAGGCTGACACATCTGACTTTGTATCAGAAGCTAAAGGGGTGTATTATACTTTTTCTAAGGCTAATGTAGCTTTTGGATGTAATAAAGGAGATCAAATTTTTGAAGCTAGGTCATTTGATAGTAAGTTAGGAGAACTATCACTTTCTAATGTAAAGAAAGTGTTAGGAGAACCAGCATATAGTTCAAAGTATGACAATGAACAAATTATAGGTTATACGGCAGGTGCTGAATTTAAGATTTTATTTGTATTTAAAGAATCCCAAAATGGTGAAAATGATCTTGTGTTAGATCACTATTCTGTTTTGTATCCTAAGGGAACGGGGAATAATATGGCAGATGATCCAGGTAGGGAATGGTAATAAATAATATTGAAATGGGATATATACTAGTTTTATTAGTACATATCCCATTTCTTTAAATTTATATTAGCCTAAGTATTTTTCTATTATATCAGTAATGATTGAAGAGGTATCTCCATTACCAAAAGCAGATGCTGGAGTACCGGTAGGATTAAAGTTTTCAATTGCATCTAGTATTTTGCTCGAATCACTTCCAACTATTATATTCCATCCATTTTGTACTGTTTCAATCCATTCTGTTTCATCTCTCATTGTAATGCATGGTTTCTTTAAGAAGTAAGCTTCTTTTTGAACTCCGCCGCTATCTGTTACAATTTTACATGCATTTTCTTGAAGAGAAATCATTTCTAAGTACCCAACAGGATCAATTATTTTAATGTTGTCTCCAACGTTTAAATTATATTCATTTATAAATTTTTTGGTTCTAGGGTGAAGTGGCAATATTATTTTTTTACCAGATTCACTCAAAGCTTTTATTATTGAAGTTAATCTTTCAATGCTGTTTGTATTTTCAGCTCTATGTATAGTTGATAAAATATAGCTGTTTGGGGCTAAATCTAATTTTTGTGTTATTGTAGAAACTTCTTTTGCTCTTTCTTTAAATAGATTAATAGCATCATACATAACATCTCCAGTGTTGTAAACACCTTTTGTTATGTTTTCTTTAGATAAATTATCAATTGCAGTTTGTGTTGGTGCAAATAATAAATTAGAAATGTGATCTGTTAGTATTCTATTTTGTTCCTCAGGCATTGCCATATTAAAGCTTCTAAGTCCTGCTTCGACATGAGCAACTGGAATTAATAACTTACTTGCGCATAATGCACCCGCTAAAGTTGAATTTGTATCACCATATACTAAAACCATATCTGGTTTCTCTTTTAAATATATATCTTCAAGAGCAATTAACATGCTTCCTGTTTGATGGCCATGATTAGAAGAACCAATACTTAAATTATAGTCAGGTTTTGGAATTCCTAATTCTTCAAAAAAGATATCAGACATATTATTATCATAATGTTGACCAGTATGAACTAATATTTCACTATTACCATTTCTTCTTACTTTGTTTGAAACTGTAGCAGCTTTAATAAACTGTGGTCTCGCACCTATGACAGTTAATATTTTCATAGAGATTGCCTCCTTAAGTTTTACTTAATAAATATAAAATCATTTTATCATATATACAAACTTAAGCACAACATAAATAAGGGACGTAGAATCATGGTTTAGTGGATGACAACCGAAATTCAATATATGATATGCTCGTATTGTAGGAAAATTTGAGTTAAAAATTCTACAGACAGAGGCTGTGCCCAAAAATGTTTGCTCCAACAACAAGTATTTGACAAACAATTTTGGAACAGCCTCTGTCTAAGAATTTAATAACTCAAATTTTCAATACAATACTACGCATATTCATATATTGAATTTCTTTGTTTTTCTCTAAAATCATAGATATCTAACTTTTTTAGATATAATTTATGTTTTAGGAATATTTCATGCCTAAAAATATATTTTTCAATCACTTATAATAATTTATGGAACTACTTATTCCCCTGCATCACCCAATAAATAAGGAAAGTTCCAAATTGCAGCATAGCTGCTCTTTGGCATATAATGCTTGGTGAGGTACGAATTTAGCAGTATAGCCGCTATTCATCTAATGATGAATAGGTTTCCTTATAAGTGCACATTCTTAAGAATATATATCCTTATATTTATAAATTTATACTTTTAAAAAATGATAAAATATTACCTTCTTAAATCTTTAACATTTATAAATAACTATTCCTTAATTTAAAAATGTATTTATGTATAGCAACAATAGTACCACTACTCTGAATTTAGATGAAACAAAGAAATAAAGCTCTTATGTTGGCGGTGTCTTGCATTCAAAAATGACGCTTTAGAATTCTTCATTTAGACTTGTTCCACAATTGTTTGTCCAATTTTACATTGGAGCAAACATTTGTGGGTACAATGTCTGCATGTTTGAATTCTTATCGTCATTTTTGTAGCAAGCGAGCCACACATAAGAGCTTTATTTCGGTTATTCCAATCTAAACTTTCTACATCCCTTATTTATATGTTGAATTTTAAATTAATAAAGTTTCTCTACTATTAATCCAATTAAGCCTGGACCAGTATGGACACCAAGGACAGGGCTGATGCATCCACCTAAATTACATTCAACTAAATTATCATAATCTTTTATTGCTTCATAAAGCATTTGTGCTTTATCAGGAGCATTACCATCCATGATCCAAACTTTGCATGGACCTTCATCTGTGTAAGGTTTTAATATTGATGCTAATTTTGATATTGATTGATTAATACCTCTTATTTTAGAAACTGTATGATATATTCCATCAGTACCTACTGTAATTATAGGCTTTAAGTTAAGAACACTGGCTATAGTACCAGAAACCTTTCCGATTCTGCCTCCTTTAATTAGGTACTCTAATGTTTCCATAGTGAAGAATACATCGACTTTATCAATAAAAGTAGGAAGAATTTTTATGATTTCATTAAAAGGTCTGCCAGAATTTATCATATTTAAAGCTTCTAGAGCTATTGCACCCTGGGACATTGTGAGTGTCATAGAATCAAGGACAAAAGTATTAATATCAGGAACACTTTCAGCAGCTAATCTTGCTGAGTTAAAACTACCAGATAGACCGCTTGAAATTGTAATTATTATTGCATGTGTATAGCCGTTTTTTATTGCAGTTTTTAAGGCAGAAGCATAACTATCAACACTTGGAAGAGAAGTTGATGGAACCTCTCTTTTTAATAACTCATAAAGAGTATCAGAATTGATGTCAACACCATCAATATATTCTTTATCTGAACATATGACCTTAAAAGGTACAATAGTAATGTTATTAAGTTTTGCAAAATCTTGCTTTATATCAGAAGCACTGTCAACTATTAATGCTATTTTCTCCATGTATAAATCCTCCAAATATATTATAATCTACAAATATTATAACATTGTTGATACAATTATCAATAGTGATATAGTTATCAATATTGATAACTATAAAATTATTTTTCACAATTATAATAAATTAGTTA
The DNA here is from genome assembly GCF_001458595.1 of Clostridium neonatale. Lineage (GTDB taxonomy): Bacteria > Bacillota > Clostridia > Clostridiales > Clostridiaceae > Clostridium > Clostridium neonatale. Next base: position 2,826,155 of record NZ_LN890328.1, on the reverse strand, counting down.
TGCTTTAAAGTGATATTATATTGTCATATAATGAAAATATATGAAGTATAGAATTAATATGAGCTTATTAATAAAGAAGGTTAAATATTGTATGTAAAAAATGAATATGGTTAGATTATATAAGTAATATTAAAAATACAAATGGTTATGGGGATGAGAGGATGGGAAAGAAAATAAAAATAAATGGAACAATAATGCAGTACTTTGAATGGTATCTGCCAAGAAATTGTGCCTTATGGAATAAAGTCTCGTATGAAGCAAAGCATTTAAATGATATAGGCATTACAGCAGTATGGCTTCCACCAGCTTATAAAGGAGCGGATGGAAATAATGACGTAGGATATGCAGTATATGATTTATATGATTTAGGAGAATTTAATCAAAAAGGATCTGTCTCAACTAAATATGGAACAAAAGATGAGTATTTGAAAGCAATAAAAATATTACACAAAAATAACATACAAGTATATGCAGATATTTCTTTAGATCATATGATAGGAGCAGATGAAGTAGAGGAAGTTGAAGTAATAGAAGAAGATCCAAGTAATAGAAACATGGAAGTCAGTGGAGTCGAAAAAATACTTGCATGGACTAAATTTAATTTTAATGGAAGAAATAATAAATATTCATCTTTTAAGTGGAATCATAATAATTTTGATGGAGTAGATTATGATGAACTAAGTAAAAGAAATGCAATATTTAGGTTTAAAGATAAATCATGGGATAATGGAGTTGATAGTGAAAACGGAAATTATGATTATCTTATGGGAGTAGATATAGATTTAAGAGATGAGGAAGTAATATGCGAACTAAAAAAATGGAGCAGATGGTATCTTGATTTTACTAATGTTGATGGATTTAGATTAGATGCAATAAAGCATATGAATTATAACTTCTTAATGTATTTAATATCTATACTAAGAAAAGAAAGTGGAATGGAATTATTTTCAGTAGGTGAATATTGGAACTCAGACATAAATGTGCTTTTAAAATACATAGACGAAATTAGAGGAGAATTTTCATTGTTTGATGTACCATTGCATTTTAACTTTTACAATGCATCAAGAAGTAATGGAAACTACGATATGTGTAATATATTGAAAGGAACTTTAATGGAAAGAAATCCTTGCAAAGCTGTTACATTTGTGGAAAATCACGATACCCAAGTTGGACAATCATTACAGTCAGATGTATTAGAATGGTTTAAGCCACTGGCATATGCATTAATTTTGCTAAGAGCAGAAGGATATCCATGTGTGTTTTATGGGGATTATTATGGAACTAAAAATAATAAATCAAAAATTAGAAATAAATTAGATATACTTTTAAAAATGAGAAAATATAAAGCTTATGGCAAGCAAAATGATTATTTTGATGATTGCAATATAATTGGATGGACAAGAGAAGGCGATTATGAACATGAAGACTCAGGATTAGCTGTTATTATGACTGATAATTGTGGTGGAAGTAAAAGAATGTATATAGGGAAACAGTTTTCGGGAAAAATATTTTACGATTGCATAGGAGGCATAAGGGAAGAAGTTTTAATAGATAGTGAAGGATATGGATATTTTCATGTTGATGGAGGAAATGTTTCTGTTTGGATAAAAAAACATAAGAAAGTTTGAACTTTAGAATTTTTATGTCATTGATTATCCCCAAATTATTTGTTAAATTTTTTATAGAAAAGTGAGTGAAATCTGGGACATTTATTATGGGTTATTTCTCATTAAACCTAGCCCGTCATTTATATAGATTTTAAATTTTCTCTGTGATATAATTAATAAGTTAAAGATTAAAATAAAAGATGTATTTTAATTATAGAATTTATTTATACTAAAAGTAAGTAGATTGCTATGGAATAAGTAGACTTTTAATTAAAGAGGAGAAATTATAAATGAATATCTTACTTATTAATCATTACGCAGGTTCTGATTATCATGGAATGGAATTTAGACCATACTATATGGCAAGAGAATGGAAAAGTATGGGACACAATGTAACAATACTTGGAGCAGATTTTTCGCACTTAAGAAAAAAGAATCCAGTTGTACAAGAAGATTTTCAAGAAGAAATAATAGATGGAATTACATATGTATGGGTAAAAACACCAGAATACAAAGGTAACGGAGTAGGAAGAATAAAGAACATATCTACATTTATGTGGAAATTAAGATGCAATTATAAAAAGATAGCAGATAAATATAAACCAGATGCAGTTATAGCATCATCAACATATCCATTAGATATATATCCAGCACATAGAATTGCAAAAAGATGTAATGCTAAATTATGTTTTGAGATACATGATTTATGGCCATTAAGTCCAATGGAAATTGGAGGCTTTTCAGAAAAGAACCCAGCAATAATTGTACTTCAAAGAGCAGAAGATTTTGCATTTAAAAATTCAGATGTTATAGTTTCAATACTTCCAGATGCGGATAAACATATAAAAGAAAGAGGATTTAGTACAGATAAATTTGTTTATGTTCCAAATGGAATAATAGTAAATGATGAGGAAAAAAATCCACCTATGGAAAAGACAATAGAAAGATTACAAGAATTAAAAGAACAAGGATACTTCTTAGTAGGATATACAGGAAATCATTCACCTGCTAATGTATTAGATACATTAATTGATGCAGGAAAGAATACTACTGATGAAAAGGTTAAATATATATTAATAGGTAACGGAAATGTTAAAGATGAGCTTATTGAATATGCAAAATCTAATAATGTAACTAATGTAGAATTTTTAGATCCTATATTAAAGGATAATATGGATAATGCTCTTCAATTATTAGATGTATGTTTTATAAGTTTAAAGAAACAAAATTTATTTAATTATGGAGTAAGTCCAAATAAATTATTTGATTATATGATGGCTGCAAGACCGGTAATATATGCTGTTGAGGCTTCAAATGATCCAGTAAAAGATTGTGGGTGTGGAATAACTGTACCAGCAGAAGATCCAAAAGCGGTAGCCGAAGCTGTAATTAAGATTAAGAATTTAACAGATGAAGAAAAAAGAGAAATGGGACAAAAAGGAAAAGAATATGTTTTAGAAAATCATATGTACCATCCATTAGCTGAAAAATTCTTAAATGCACTTAAATAAATTGCAGAAAGGGGATTTTATGAATATATTTAACAGAGTAATTAAGAGAATATTTGATATAACTGCTTCAGGACTTGGAATAATAGTATTGAGCCCCATACTGATTGTAATTGCTTTAATTATAAAAAAAGAATCTGATGGTCCAGTATTTTTTAAGCAGATAAGAGTAGGGGAAAAGGGAAGGAACTTTGAAATACTTAAATATAGAACTATGGTAGTTGATGCTGAAAAGATGGGACGTCAGATTACAGTTGGAAATGATAATAGAATAACAAAAATAGGTGGATTTTTAAGAAAATATAAATTGGATGAACTTCCACAGCTTATTAATGTTTTTAAAGGTGATATGAGTCTCGTTGGACCAAGACCAGAAGTCCCAAGATATGTTGAAATGTATAATGAAGAACAAAGAAAAGTTTTAGATGTTAAGCCAGGGATAACAGATTTAGCATCAATAAGATATAGAGATGAAAATGAACTATTGGGTACTGCAGAGGATCCAGATGATATGTATATAAATACTATAATGCCAGATAAGCTGGCTTTGAATCTAGAATATATAAATAAGAGCAATGTATTTTTTGATATTTATATAATACTTAAAACAATAGTAAAATGCATTTAGTCAATTCACAATTCAAGATGTACAATTCACAATTAATGTAGAGAAATCCTGTAAGGATTTCATCACTAATTGTGAATTGTGAATTTTGAATTATGAATTGTAGAAAGGGTTGATAAAGATGAAAAAATTAAAATTTGCCATAATCGGTTGTGGAAGAATATCTTATAAGCATGTTGAAGCTTTAGTAAATAATAAAGAAGAAGCTGAATTAGTTGCTACATGTGATGTTGTTTTAGAAAAGGCTGAAGCAAAAAAGAGCGAATACATAGAATCCATGAATATTGGGTCAGAAAGTGTACGTACATATACTGATTATAAAGAAATGATTGAAAAAGAAGATTTAGATGTTGTTACAATAGCTACAGAAAGTGGGTATCATGCAGAAATTGCTATATATGCTATGAAACATAAAATAAACACTTTAATAGAAAAACCTATGGCAATGTCTATTGATGATGCTAATGAAATGATTAAAGTTGCTAAAGAAAATGATGTTAAGCTTTGTGTATGCCATCAAAATAGATTTAATAAGCCAGTACAAAAATTAAGAGAAGCTATGGAAGCAGGTAAATTTGGCAAATTAGTAAATGGTACTGCAAGAATACTTTGGAATAGAAATATGGGATACTATGAGCAAGCACCATGGAGAGGCACTTGGGCTTTAGATGGTGGAACATTAATGAATCAATGTATTCATAATATAGATTTACTTCAATGGATGATGGGCGGAGAAGTGGAGAGGGTATATGCTGAATGTGATACTTTCTTAAGAGATATTGAAGGTGAAGATTTTGGTGCTATACTAATAAGATTTAAAAATGGAGCAATTGGAATTGTTGAAGGTTCAGCATGTGTTTATCCAAAAAACCTTGAAGAGACATTAAGCATTTTTGGTCAGAATGGAGCAGTAGCTATTGGAGGTCTTGCCAACAATGAACTTGAAACATGGAGATTTGAAGGCGATGATGAAGAAGCTATAAAAGAAGAAGTAAATGTTAAGATAGATAATGTTTATGGAAAGGGTCATACACCATTATTTAAAGATTTAATTGATGCTATAAATGATGATAGAGAACCACTTGTATCTGGCGAAGAAGGTAAAAAAGCAATGTCAATTATACTTGCAGCATATAAATCAAGAAAAACAGGAATGCCAGTTCAATTCCCATTTACAGATTTCAAAACTACTGATATGGAGATAGATTTCAAAGGAAGAATAGAATTTAGAAAATAATAAAATTATTTAAACGTACATACATTTTAAAATGTATGTACGTTTTTTTGTATAATAATTTATGTGGTTTTTAAGCTTAATTATCTATATTAGTAGAGTTTTTGGGAAGTATAAATTGACATATTAATGTTACAACAATTGTTGGAATTAGCCAAGCAAATCCATCATTAGCAAGCGGTATAAAGCTTAAATCAATAATTGGAATTAAGCTAAGGATACTAAATATTAATGATGTATATACTCCAATACGTACAGCATTTATATTATTTAAGTACTTATTTAATAGACTTGTTACTATTAATGTAATTGCTACAGGATATAATATATTTAGTATTGGACCAGATAATGATACTATCTTATCAATTCCAAGTTGCCCTATTAGTACACTTATTATAGAAATAACAACTGCATTAAATTTATATGTAAGTTTTCCATTGGATATTTCTTCAAAGAATTCAGCACCTGCTGATAATAATCCAATTGAAGTTGTTAAACAAGCAAGACCTACAGCGATACCAATTACTATAGTTCCAAAATCTCCAAGAATACTCTTTGAGATAAATAAAAGTAGGCTTGTTTTAGTCAATTCACCATTAAATGATGCTGTTGTTTGAGCTCCTAAGAACATTAAACCTCCATAAACAAAAGCAAGACCTGCTATTGCTAAAATACTTGATTTAATGGTCATGCTAAATACTTCTTTTTTAGGATAGCCCTTTTCTATTATTGAGTTTGCAATCATAGAAGCAAATAATAATCCAGCTAAAGCATCCATTGTTTGATATCCCTCAATTAGAGAAGATGATAATGCAGAAGTATAGTTAGTATTAGTTATTTCTCCAATAGGAAATAAAATTCCTTTAACTATTATAAATGCTAGTATTACCAATAATAATGGAGTTAAATATTTACCAATAGTATCTATAACAGATGATTTTTTTAGAACAAAAAATAGATTAATTACAAAGTATATAATCATCCATGTTAATGCGGATATATTTGGGAATATTGGGCTTATTGTTAACTCATATGTGCTTGCAGCTGTTCTAGGGATTGCAAGCATTGGTCCTATGGCAATAAATAATATAGTGGAGAATATAAGGGCAAATTTTTTACCGATTTTAGATGCCATGTTTTCAAAGGTTTCATGTTCTTTAGTAACTGCTAATATAGAAAGCAGCGGTACTCCTACACCTGTACAAACAAACCCTATTATTCCAATTATATACTTGTTTCCAAGTTCATGACCTAAAAATGGTGGAAATATAAGATTTCCAGCACCGAAAAACATAGCAAATAGAGCGAACCCTATAACAATGATATCTTTAATATTTTTTTTCATAATAAAATCTCTCCTTAGAATAAGAAATATTTCAAAAGCTTTGTATAATAATATGATTAATTTCAATTTATGAAATTAGATTAAATGATTCATGAAAGATATAAAATAAAAAAACATTAAATAATGAAAAATTTAATGGAAAATAACTAGATTAAATATTATCATAAAATTATCAAACTATCAACATAAAAAACCAATATTCTACTTATTATGAAAAGTAAATCTAAAAAATTATTAAAAAGTTAGATATTTATAATAAAAAATTAAATAATGTCACCTGCACATAAAGAGATAATTTCTTTAAGCTAAATTGATTTAAATTATTAGAAATGTTAAAATTTTATATAGGTAATTAAATATTTAATGAGAGGACGATATAGTTATGAAAGTTAAAAAGGCTATTATACCTGCTGCAGGTCTAGGAACAAGATTTTTACCAGCAACTAAGGCTCAACCAAAAGAAATGTTACCAATAGTAGATAAGCCAACTATTCAGTACATAATTGAAGAAGCAATTGCCTCAGGAATTGAAGAAATCCTTATTATAACAGGAAGAAATAAAAAATGTATAGAAGATCATTTTGATAAATCTATAGAATTAGAATTAGAGTTAGAGAAGAGTGGAAAATCGGATTTACTTGAATTAGTGAGAGATATATCTGAAATGGTTGATATACATTACATAAGACAAAAGGAACCAAAGGGATTAGGTCATGCGATTCATTGTGCTAAAACGTTTGTAGGAAATGAACCTTTTGCAGTTTTATTAGGTGATGATGTGGTTGATAGTAAAACTCCTTGTCTTAAGCAGCTAATAGATTGTTTTAATGAATATAACACAACTATTTTAGGAGTTCAGACTGTACCAGAAGAAAATGTATCTAAATATGGTATAGTTAATGGAATTCATATTGAAGATAGGGTTTATAAAGTTAAGGACTTAGTTGAAAAACCATCATTAGAAGAAGCACCAAGTAATGTTGCAATTTTAGGAAGATATATAATTACACCACAGATATTTGATATTTTAGAAAATACTGCGCCAGGAAAAGGTGGAGAAATTCAATTAACAGATGCATTAAAAACTTTAATAAATAAAGAAGCAATGTATGCATATAATTTTGAAGGTAAAAGGTATGATGTTGGAGATAAGCTTGGATTTTTACAAGCAACTATAGAATTTGCTCTTAAAAAAGATGAATTAAGAGAAGATTTTATAAAGTACTTAGAATCTAAACCATGGGAAAATTAATATAAAGTAATTGAAAAAATAAAGGTTATATTAAAATAATTAATTTTGATATAACCTTTATTTTATTAATAAGTCTTACTATTGATAAAATGAAAATATTAATAATCTAATTAGTAATATTGAGGAATCTAGCAAAATAGTTAATGAGATCAATGTTATTATGAATAGGGGTAAATTTACTGTTGAGTTAAAAGCCTAGATAAAAATACAGATATACATGATGTTAATATTGCATAATAATTTTGATACATCTCTATACTTTTGTGGTAGAATAACATAAGAGAATTTTAAAAACTTATTATTTTAAGCTTGGAGGCTAATAATTATGAAAATATGCTATTTAGCAGATATAAACAGTGCTCATACTCATAAATTTTTAAATTATTTTGTTAAAAAAGGATATGATATTCATGTTATTTCTCTTGGAAAAGGCGAATATAATGGTGTTAAAGTACATTCTTTGGATATAGAAGATAATGTGATGAAAGGAAAATCAGAAAAAGGTAAAGTTGGATATTTAAAAAAGATAAAAAAAGTAAAGGAATTAATTAATGAAATAAAACCGGATATACTTCATGCACATTATGCCAGTAGTTATGGATTATTAGGGGCTTTAGCTAATTATCATCCATACATAATTTCGGTATGGGGAAGTGATGTCTATGATTTTCCAATAAAATCCCCAATACATAAAATGATTATAAAATATAATTTAAAGAAGGCAGATTATATTTTATCAACAAGCAATGTAATGAAAAAAGAGACAGAAAAGTATACTAATAAAGAGATAAAGGTAACTCCATTTGGTGTTGATATAAATAAATTTTATCCTAATAAAGTTGAAAGTGATGAAATTATTATAGGAACAATTAAAACATTAGAAGAAAAGTATGGAGTTCAATACCTTGTTAAGGCATTTAAACAAGTAAAGGAAGAAAATAAAGATTTAGATATTAAGTTGAGAATTGGCGGAAAAGGAAGTCAAGAAGATTACTTAAAGAATCTTTGCAGGGAATTAAATATAGAAAATGACGTTACATTTTTGGGATTTGTAAAACCAGATGATGTTATAAAGGAGTTTCAAAGATTTGATATATCAGTATTTCCATCTACTTTAGATAGTGAAAGCTTTGGCGTTGCAGCTGTAGAGTCAGAAGCGTGTGGAACACCAGTTATAGTTAGTAATGTAGGTGGACTTATGGAATCAACTAAACCAAATGAAACAAGTCTTGTTGTTGAAAAGAAATCAGTTGAAGATTTAGCAGAAAAGCTAAATATCTTAGTAAGAGATAAAGATTTAAGAATAAAAATGGGAAAAGCAGCAAGAAAATTTGTTGAAGATAATTATTCTTTAGAGAAAAATTTTGAATATATCAATAAGATTTATTTGCATATGTAAAAATGTATAACATAAGAAGAGTTATAGGAGTAAATATTTTAGAAGAATACCCTAAGTATTTTGATGCAGCAGTGTTATCAGCACCAATGCTTGAAATTAACACTGGTTCAGTAGAAAATATATTGGATTTTTATAAAAAAATATAGAATAGTACAATTAGGATGTATCAAATTTGTATAATAGTTTGATGCATCTTTTGTTTTATAATAGAAAATTGAATGGGTACATTTTGAATGATGCTAAAGTCTATGTATAATTATATTAATGTTATTAATATAGGAGGAAAGGTTAATGAATGAAAATAAAAATTTAGCTACACGAGAATTAGTTTTGGTTGGACTTATGATAGCTCTAGTATACTTAGCAGGTAGCATAATTAGGGTACCGTCAGTAGGAGGATTTGTTCATATAGGCGATTGTATGGTGTTTTTATCAGTTGTTGTTTTAGGAAAGAAAAAAGGTGCAGTGGCAAGCTCTTTTGGTATGCTTTTAGTTGATGTGCTTGGTGGATATTATTTATGGGCACCATTTACATTCATAATTAAAGGAACAATGGCTTATATTGCCGGATATATATTAGATATTATGGAAGATAAGGCTAATGACACTGTTAGATATCTTACTGCATTTATAATAAGTGGAATATTCATGGTTGTTGGTTACTTCTTTGCTGGCATAATTATAGCAGGATTTTTAACTGATAAGATTGGATTAATTCAAGGGATAGCTTATTCGGCTAAAGATATAGTAGGAAATATAATTCAAGTTACAACTGGAACAGTAATAGCATTGCCGCTTACAGCAGTTTTATTAAAAGCAAAACATTATTCGTTTAATAACTAGTATGCAGTAAATCTACCCAATTAAATATTATCATCATTTTCATAATAAGGTAGTATTAGTAATAATATATGTTTATTGGTATATGGAAAAATATATATTATAATTCTATTAATAATATAGTATAATTATAGTATTAGTTTATTTTTATATTAAATGACGTAACACTTGATGACTTAGTTGAAAGTGGTGATATAATATGCAAGATTATAAAAAACTTTATGATAGTTTGAAATGTGAATATGAAGCATACCAAAGGTTCTCTGAAAAGCATATACAGGAACTATGTGAAGTGAATGTTAAATTAGAAAATTCAAATAATTCTTTATTTAATATTGTAGAGATTAGTAAATATATAAATACATTCTTTAGTGATGATAATTTGATTTCAATGATTAATGATATGATAATAGGAATACTAGGTGTAGCAAATTCAACCATTTTTTTAATGGAAAATGATGAACTTATAATTAAGGCAACAAATATAGAAGATTCTAAAATAAATCTGACTTCAGAGGAAATAAAATATGTTTATAGTGAACAGGAATTTTTGATTAATTCTAAAGATCCAATAAAACAGGTGGGATCAAATTGCTCAGATATTCATTCGGTTATGGGAGTCCCTATATTTTTAAGGGATAAGTTTATGGGGTATATAATTGTAGAACACAAGGTTTACAATTTCATGACGGTAGAATTAAAATTATTTTTAAAATCTATTGCAAATCAAATAGCAATTTCTATAGAAAATTCCTTTTTGTATAAACAACTAGAAAGGCTTTCCCAGACAGATCCACTTATGAATATATATAATAGAAAATATTTTTTTGATTATATGGAAAAAGTAATTCAACAAGAAAATTATGATAAATGTGCAATTGTAATGATTGATATTGATAATTTTAAAGTAATAAATGATAATTTTGGACATCAATTTGGAGATAAGGTTCTTATTAATACAGGAAAAATAATTAAAAGCTGGCTTGGTGATAATGATTTGATGGCCAGATATGGCGGGGAAGAAATAATATTATATATTACTGATTTTGATGATGAATTGAGCGTATATAATAAGATGAATATAGTAAGAAGAGCTATAGAGGGGTCCGTAGTAAGTTTTCAAGGAAAAGAGAAATCAGTAACTGCTAGCTTTGGAATTGCATATTTTCCGATGAATTCGCGAGACATTAATGAATTAATAAAAATTGCAGATGACTTACTGTACAAATCGAAAAATTTAGGGAAAAATAGAGTGATAAGTGCTCATGATGAAAAGTTTAAAACATTATTATGTTAAAATATAGAAGCTATCTAAATAGAGATAGCTTCTATATTTATTTTAATTAAGTGATTTGAATTTTATTATATTTTTAATAGTATATAATAATATATTCATGATAATATATTATAGTAAATGATTTCTAATGGGGGATATCTATGGATATAAAGAAACTGAGATCAATATTAAAAAGAGAAGAAGGAACTAAATTAGATTTTAAATTAAAGCTTGAACTATGGAATGAGACAGGGAAAAAAGAACTTGCTAAAGATGTATGTGCTATAGCAAATTCAAATGGTGGAAGAGGATATATAATTGTTGGAATTGAAGATAAAACAAAAAGAATTATTGGAATAGAAGATTCAGATAAATTTAAGGAGGAACAAATACAGCAGATAATAACAAGTAGATGTGAACCTCCAATCCCGATAGAAATAAACTTTGTAGAAATAGAAAATAAAGAGATTTGTGTTATATGCATTTATGATGGTGAGCAAAAGCCATATCAAGTTAGAGAAAATGGAGCATTTTATATAAGAAGAGGTTCTACAACCGATGTTATGAGAAAACAGGAGCTTATTGCAGCATTTGAAGAAAATCTAAATTTAACTATAGAAACATGCCCAGTTATGAGAAGTGATGATAGTATGTTAAATATGGAGCTTGTAAATACTTATTTTAAAAAAAAGGGAATACAAATAAATGAAGAAAATAAAAAATTCTTATTATTAACTACAGGAATATTATTTGAAGATAAAGAAAAATCAAAGCTAAGATGTACTTATGGGGGACTATTAGTATTTTCAGATAAGAATTTCTTATGCATACCTAATAATATGATTAAGATAGTTGATAAGTTAAATAGTGAATATGGTGAGGTTCATATTGTTCAAGGAAGTCTCCTATCTATGATAGATAAGACAGAAGAAATAATAGAAAAAATAATGCCAAAAGGATATTATATTGAGTCTATTATTGAAGCTGTAAAAAATGCAGTGTTATATAGAGAATATTTTGATTTAAATAGAATAATTGAAATAAGTATAAGTAAAAATAATATAGTTGTATGTAGTCCTGGTGAGTTTATAGATTATAATATAAAAGGTCAAACTACAAATTATAATAAGAGAAACATTTGGTTATATGAAAAATTGATGACAATAGATGAGAAAGATAGATTTTTAAATAATGGAAGAGGCTTTTATAGAATAAAAAATGGATTTAAAGGTAAAGGAAAAGTTAGATTTGTTAATTCAAGGGTAGAGCATAGTTTTAAAGTTATACTTCCAGGTGTTTAGGAAGTTAATAATAACAATTATGAGATATTTAATTTATGCATATTTCATATTATGAGATGTGAATTTATAGAAATTGACTAAGAGTTAACTAAAGGATATACTATAATTGTGAGATTTTGTGCTGAATCACAATGATTTTTATATATTAAGATACTAAATTTAAGTACAAATAAAACTTATTTATATAAGCAAACTTAGGAGGTTTTATAATGGCAAGTGTATTAGATGAGCTATTAGAAAGAGGATACATAAAACAATTTACTCATGAAGAAGAAACTAGAAAGTTATTAGAAGAAGAAAAGGTGACTTTTTATATAGGGTTTGACCCGACAGCAGATAGTTTACATGTAGGACACTTTATTGCAATGATGTTTATGGCACATATGCAAAGAGCAGGACATAGACCAATTGCATTAATTGGTGGTGGAACTGCTATGGTAGGTGACCCAAGTGGTAAGACAGATATGAGAAAAATGCTTACTAAGGAAGATATACAACATAATGTTGACAGTATAAAGAAGCAAATGTCTAGATTTATAGATTTCTCAGATGATAAAGCTATATTAGTAAATAATGCAGACTGGTTATTAAACCTTAATTATGTTGATTTCTTAAGAGAAGTTGGAGTACATTTCTCAGTAAATAGAATGTTAACAGCTGAATGTTTTAAGCAAAGATTGGAAAAAGGATTATCGTTCTTAGAATTTAACTATATGTTAATGCAAGGATACGATTTCTATGAATTAAATCAAAAATATAATTGTAAAATGCAATTAGGCGGAGATGACCAATGGTCAAACATGATTGCAGGTGTTGAACTTGTAAGAAGAAAAGCTCAAGGTCAAGCAATGGCTATGACATGCACACTATTAACTAATAGTCAAGGACAAAAGATGGGTAAAACAGTTGGAGGAGCTTTATGGCTTGATCCAAATAAAACATCACCTTTTGACTTCTACCAATATTGGAGAAATGTTGATGATGCAGATGTAGAAAAATGTTTGGCATTATTAACTTTTGTACCAATGGATGAAGTAAGAAGACTTGGATCACTTGAAGGTTCTGAAATAAATAAAGCTAAAGAAGTACTTGCATATGAAGTGACTAAACTTGTTCATGGTGAAGAAGAAGCAAAGAAAGCAGAAGATGCAGCTAAAGCTTTATTTGCAGGTGGAGCAGATATGTCTAATGTTCCTACAGTTGCAATAACTAAAGAAGATCTTGGTAAGACATTATTAGATGTACTTGCGACTACTAAGATTGTACCATCTAAGAAAGAAGGTAGAAGATTAATAGAACAAGGTGGATTATCTATTAATGGAGTTAAAGTTGAAGATGTCAATAGATTATTAGGTGAAGAAGACTTTGAAGATAATGTTGCTTTAATTAAAAGAGGTAAAAAGAATTATAATAAAATTGAAATTAATTAAATAAATAATTAATTAATTAATAGAAAGGATGGAATAGAAGCTCATATTAGGCTTTTATTTCATCTTTTATTTTATTTTAAAACAGCTTCTGATAATATTGAAAAAATATAATGATAGTTTATTTATAAATTGTATTCACAAAACTTAATCTTAATGATATTATAGATAATGAAATTTAATTGAAAATAATTATCAATAGGGGGTATATATGATAAAAAGATTAAGTAAATTTACATCACTAATGGCAGCAATGACTTCCATAACTTCACTTTCAATGACAGGAGTAAATGCAGCTGAATATGAGAGAATAGATTATAAAGAAGGAAGTGTGTATGAGGCTGTTACTTATAAAGATGGTAAATTTTATATTGATGGACAACTTGAAGAACTTGATAACGAAGGCGTTTATTATCTAAGTGATGGAAAATATACTAAACTTACAGATTTAGATACAGGATCAGAAGTAGAGCCATATGGAGCCAAATATTTAAATATAGATTCAGGAGATATTTATTTAGACTTGTCTAGTGGTGAATCAGTAGATGAAGATCTAGAACAAGATGATATAGATGATACTAAGGTAAATTTAAGAAAAAATATTAGAAATAAAGCTGATGATAGATATTCAGATCATGATATTTCAAGAGAGAGCTTAACTAAGCTTAAAAATTATAACTTTGGAGAAGAATGGTATGAAACAACATTTGCTCCAGAACAAATAACAAATGGAGATGCAGATGAGTTAACTGTTTATACAAATAAAGAAGGTAAATACATAGATGCAGATTATAATGTTGGAAAAATAAAAGTGGTTACTGATAATAAGATAGCTACTTTAAATAATACCGATGATACAGAAAAAAATATAAGTGTAAGTGTTTCTAATGCAAAAGTAATTACTCATGATAACAGCTATATTTATAGAAAAGCAACTATGACAGTTAAAAGTGATGAAACAATAAATAAAATTAATGGGATAGATATTCCAAAAACATCTACAGATCAATCCGTATTTATTATGAATGAAGAGAATAATATAATAAGTTTTGATGTTATCCAAAAAATATCAAAAGAACAATCATCAGAAACTATAGATGGGGCTAAATATGCTAAAAATGTAACAACTTATATGCTTTCTAAATCAAATGGTACTAAAGTAAAATTTGATGTAAGTGATGATACAACATATAGTATAAGTAAAGGAAAGATAATTGCCTGTAAGATTAACGAAAATGGAACAATATCAGCACAAGGAATATCATTAAAGAGTGAAGCTGGAGTCAATACTGTTGGAATAAAAAAAGCTGATGCAGAAGAATATAGTGACCATGCTATAGATGTAAATGGTGTTTTATGGAGACTTGATGGTGGATACATCTACAGATATAATGGAGCAACAGATTGGATAAAGGTATATAAAGTTGATGGGTCAATGACTAGATTATCTGTGTATGATGAAAATAATATGTTAGTTTGGGATGAAGAGGCAGAAAGATATTCAATAATAAATAAAGCGCCTAAAGACAATAGCCAAGCTTTAAGTGAGAATATTGAAAAGGTTGAAAATTTAATAGATGGAAATGTAATTACAGGATGGATTAAGAATGAAAGTGGAACTTGGTCATTTGTTAATTCAGATTCAAGCCTTATAAAAGGATGGTTAAATGATAATTCGAATTGGTATTATTTGGATGGAAATGGAGTTATGAAAACTGGATGGATTAATGATAAAGATAAATGGTATTATTTAAATAGCAATGGTTCTATGGCAACTGGGTGGATAAAAGAATCAAATGATTGGTATTACCTAAAAGAAAATGGAGCAATGGCTACAGGATGGGTTTATGTTAAAGATAAATGGTATTATTTAAATAGCAATGGTTCTATGGTATATAACACAACTATTAATGGTTATAGAGTTGGAGCGGATGGCGCAATGATATAATAATAGTGTATTAATTAAATTTTAAAGAGGTTTATCATTGTTTAAATAACAATGATAAACCTCTTTAACAGTATTTTATTAAATTTATAAATATATATTTTAAAATTTATAAATATTAATTTATTGTTTTCATATCCGATAAGTATATAAGAGTAATACTTAGGAGTTGAAAAGCTATGCCTGGAATTTATAATATTAATAACGGATATGCAAATAATAATAAAAAGATTTCTAGTAAATTAACTTTTGAAGTAGGAGAAAAATTTACAGGAAGAGTAGTTGATAAAGGTGAGGGAAAAGATATAACTATTAGATTATCTGATGGATGGCAGTTTATTGCAGAAACTGATGATAAGGTTGATATAGAACAATTAAAACTTTTAAAATTTGAAGTAGAAGGCTTTGAGAATGGAAAACTGAAATTAAAAATTTTAAAGGGAAATGCACAAGAAGTCACAACTGAAGATGAAAACTTCCAAGAGATTATAGAAAAAGAAGGACTCTCAAAGGAAGATATAAGTATACTTAAAAATATGGTGAAGCATAATATACCATTAACAAGAGAAAATATAAATCAGATGAAAGGTCTAATTCAACTAAGTCAATTAATGAATTCTGATACAGAAGAAATAAATAACTTTATAAAAAATTATTTAGAAAGTAATAATATAGATATAAATAGTCGTGAAGGACAGAATGCAAAGGAACTTCTAACAAAATTTTTCAATGAATTTAAAAACATGACAGCAGATGATATACTAGCATTCATTGAAAATAATCTTGAGTTATCTGAAGAGAATATAAAAAGCTTTAATAGGCTTTTTAAGGAAGATTTTACAATAGAAAAGCTTTTGATTAAGCTAAATGAAAATCTAAAACAAAATGAATTATCTCCTAAGGATGTTAGTGCTGGGAATAATTTATCCAATAATATAGAAAATAGTACACAGGCTACATTAACATCTAGTTCATCAGATAATGTAAGTACACTGGCTACTAAAATATATAATGAAAATGATCCATCAAGTAAGAAAGTGGATGTATTAGATATACTAAGAACATTAGCCGGGCAAGAGAATAAAGAAAATGAGACAGTTTTACCTAAGGAAATCGATTTTAATAAAAAAGAAAACGTAAATTTATCTAAAGAACTATTAGAAAATCTAGAGTCTAATAAGGATATAGTTAGGACAATAAAAAATATAATTGATGAAGATAAGTTTATAAAGGAAATGGTTAATAATGAAGCAGAAAAAAATAATGATGGTTCTGCAAAGGCTAAGGTAGAACAACTTTTATCGAATCAGGAAGGTAGAAAAGTTACATTAACAAATGATGAATTTAAACAATTAACCGAATTCATCAATAGAAAATTTAATGAAAATGAAGTAGTAAAAACAGATTCTATGCCAAAAGATATCCAGACAGGTAAGGAAATTAATGAAATAAAAAATTTTGAAATTGATAAATTGGATAAACTATTATTAAATGATAAGAATGATATAAAAATTCAAATAAAGGAAAGAATAAATAATGTAGCAGATATTGTGAAAAATCTACTATCACATACAGAACTAAATGAAAATGTGTATGATAAAATAACAAATTTAATAAGAGAAAATATAAATGATATAAAAGTATTTAATACTATAAATAATGAGTATTATTATGTGAATTTTCCAATACAAAGCAATTTTCAGGAGTATCCATGTCAGTTAATTATTAAGGACAATAGAAAAGATGGAAAGAAAATTGATAGTACAAATGCTAAGATGGTTGTTAGTGTAAAAACTATAAATTTAGGTGAAATTGATGGGTATATAACTATGATTCCTAACAAAATAAATATAAAATTGAAATGTGAAGATGAATTTACACGTATTTTAAATAAAAATAAGGATAAATTAATAGAAGGTTTATCAGCATCTGGTAATTATGTTACTGTTACTGTATCATCTAAAGAAAATCCAGCTAATATAGTAACTTGTAGAGAATTTTTTAATGATATGAGTATTTCTAATATTGATATTAGAGTATAAAATAATTTACAACTTTAAAAGTACATTGTACAATTAAAAGAAAAGTTATAGATTGCTGTAATAGAGGGAATGAGAATATATAGATATGCAAGGAGTGTAGCAGAACATATGAATCAAAGAAAAAAAGCAGCGGCATTAAAATATGAATATAATAGTGACGCCCCAATAGTTGCAGCATCTGGTATGGGGCATATTGCTGATAAAATACTCGAAAGAGCAGAAGAAAATAATGTGCCAATTGTGTATAATAAAGAATTAACAGATTTACTTTGTAATGTTGATGTAGGGGATGAGATTCCCACAGAACTATATGAAGCAGTAGCACATGTAATAGCGTTTGTTACTGACTTAGATAAAAAGTTATAATAAGATTTTATATACAAAAGATAGTTATAATATAGAAAGGTGAAAAAAATGGCTCTTTATACCATTTCAGATTTACATTTAGGATTTAATGTTGAAAAGCCAATGGATATATTTGGAGATAAATGGAAAAATCATTGTGATAAAATAAAAAATAATTGGCTTGAAAAAATAACTGATGAAGATACAATTCTTATTGCAGGAGATATATCTTGGTCGTTAAAAGCAGAAGATAGTGTATATGATTTAGATTGGATTAATGAACTGCCAGGTAATAAAATCATTAGCAAAGGAAATCATGATTATTGGTGGACTAGTATATCTAAATTAAATTCAATGTATGAGAAAACAAAATTTCTTCAAAATAATTATTATACCTATAAAGAATATGCTATATGTGGAACAAGAGGTTGGATATGTCCAGGGGCTAATAGTTTCACTTCAAAGGATGAAAAAATCTATAAAAGAGAATTAATAAGGCTTAGACTTTCATTGGAGGCTGCTAAAAAAGATAATTATAATAGCATAATAGTTATGTTGCACTATCCTCCTACAAATGAAAAATTTGAAGAATCAGAATTTATTAAAGTAATCAAAGAATTTAATGTTGAGAAAGTCATATATGGACATTTACATGGCCCGGTTTTATATGGAAAATTATTTGAAGGTAATATAGATGGAGTTGAATACATTTTGACGTCTGCTGATTATTTAGATTTTAATCCTATAAAAATACTGTAAAATCCGAGTTTTGAGGATAATAACCGAAATAAAGCTCTTATGTGTGGCTCGCTTGCTACAAAAATGACGCTAAGAATTCAAACATGCAGACATTGTACCCACAAATGTTTGCTCCAATGTAAAATTGGACAAACAATTGTGGAACAAGTCTACATGAAGAATTCTAAAGCGTCATTTTTGAATGCAAGACACCGTTAACATAAGAGCTTTATTTCTTTGTTTCATCTAAATTCAGAGTAGTGGTATTATTGTTACTATACATAAATAAATTTTTAAATTAAGGAATAGTTATTTATAGATATTAAAGATTTAAAAAGTTAATATTTTACCATTTTTAAAAAGATATAGATTTATAAATATCAAAATATAAATCCTTATGAATGTGCACTTATAAGTAAACTTATTCATCATTAGATGAATAGGGGCTATACTGCTAAGTTCGTACCTCACCAAGCATTATATGCCAAAGGGCAGCTATGCTGTAATTCGGAACTTTTCCTATATATTGATAGAAAATTATATTTTTAAGTATTGGATATTTATCAAAATATAAATTATATATGTTCTAATTAAGAATCCGTATTAAAATCTGACCTAAACCCCAAAAAATATATGGCTCAATATGAAGTAACTTTATTGAAACTTATATGCATTAAATAATAAGTTTAGAGAAAAACAAAGAAATTCAATATATGAATATGCGTAGTATTGTATTGGAAATTTCAGCTTTTAAATTCTTTGGAACAGCCTCTGCCATTAGAATTTAAAAGCTGAAATTTCCCTACAATCGAGCATATCATATATTGAATTTCGGTTATTTCCCACTAAACTCTGATTCTACGTCCATTATTTATTTTAGGTATTATTAATCTAATTTTGATATGCATTTATTAAGTGAATCAATATCATGAATAGTTGACTTAACTTCAGATGATAATGATGAAGCTATAGTCTCATTTTCCTGAAATGAAGAACTTAAATTATTAACAGATGTTATTACATCATCTTTCTTAGATGATGCAGTTGTAAGATTATCTATACAAGTCAAAATTTCGTCAGTGGCTTCTTCTATAGAGGTTTTTATTTCAGAAAAATTACTTTTAGCATCTTCTATTGAGTTATGTTGAGTTGATATAGCGGAATTACCAGAATTCATTGCATTTGAAGCATTCAATATATCAATTTTGATTTCTTCTAAAATTTTAGTTATGCTTTGAACAGCTTCTTTGGAGTTTTCAGCTAATTTTCTTACTTCTCCTGCAACAACTGAGAAACCCTTACCAGCTTCACCAGCTCTAGCAGCTTCAATTGCAGCATTTAAAGATAATAAGTTTGTTTGAGCTGCTATTTGACTAATTGAATCAGTTATACTATTTACTGATTCTAATTTAGAAACTAATGCATTTACTGTTGTAGTTGAGATTCCAAAAGCATTTTCAAGATCACTTAGTGATGTATTTAAATTATTAAGTGTGTTAAGACCTGTGTCAGCTAATTTATCTGTATCTAAAACTTTTATATGAACATTTGTAATATTAAGTGCTAAATCTTCCATATTAGAGCTGAAATCAGATAGTATATTTTTAGATGTATTTACTTCACTAGTTTGAGTGGTACTAGATGAAAGTAAAGAATTAACAGAAGAATCAATATTATTAATATCGTTATTTATATTCTTACCTATAGCTTTTAATTCTCTAAAATCATTTTTTGTGTTATTTAAACTATCACCAATCAAAGAAGGTTTAGTTACTTCATTATTAATAGGATCAATATTTTTGTTTTTAAATAAGTTCATATTTATACCTCCCAATAAGAAAATCTAATTATTTTTTGATTTTATAAGCTCTTTTCCATTACGTGCTAATTCTTTGACTCTATAAGTAGCATTTGTACTTATTATGGTTCTAGAATACCAGCGAAGTGCTTCCTCGTCATTTCCTACTCTTCTATTAAGATCTCCTATAAGATACATTAAGGAATCTCTTTGAAGGCCATAGATGGGAAAAGGTTCACTAATATAGGCATCGTTAAGACCTTCCAATGCTTGTCCCAGGAAAACTTTTTCATGTTCTGAATCATCAAGCATTCTATACATCCATGAAATCTTCAAAGAAATCATAGCTTTAGTACTAGAAGGCATTTTTATTAAAACTGCATTTAGTAATGCTAATTTATATCTTTCAATAGCAATATTTTCATCTAATATTGTAGGATATTCACGTGGTTTCCATTTAGGAGTAACATTACTACGAACAAGTTCTTGTCTATATGATCTAAGATTTTCAAAATCAGATTTCATTGCAGCATAACCACAAGAATTGCATATCCAAACATCATAAAAATAAGGATTTGCTACTGTATATCTTATAAAAAAATCAGAATCTTTTGATTGGATTCTCGGGGATTTAGTTTTTACTGCTTTTGTTTTGAAGTGGTTGTCACAAACAGGACAAACTACACTTTTATCGAAGATATGATCTTTCATATTTTCATACATTATTATGCACCTCGTATTATAATAAAAAATTATCCAATGTAAAAATATACATATTTCTAATTCATTATATCACAGAAATTAATTACATATGATATATATGTGGAATTATTTTTATAAATTTAGTGTGTTGTCTTATACATAATTCTAAGTTTCTGATATAATAATAAAGATGATTTAATTAAAGGAGAATATTTATATGGCAATAAATAATTGGAAAACTTTTTTAATGCCTTATGAGCAAGCGGTAGATGAACTAAAGGTTAAATTAAAATCAATTAGAAAAGAATATAGAAAGAAAAATGAATACTCTCCAATAGAATTTGTAACAGGGAGAGTAAAAGAAATATCAAGTATGCTTGAAAAAGCAAATAAGTTTGAGATTCCCATAGATAGAATTGGATATGAATTAGAAGACATAGCTGGCATAAGAATTATGTGCCAATTTGTTGATGATATAGATACAGTAGTAGAAATTTTAAGAAAACGTATGGATATGAAGATACTTTATGAAAAAGATTATGTGAGAAATGTTAAGGAAAGTGGATATAGAAGTTATCATATGATAATAAAATATCCAGTTAATATGGCTGAAGGACAAGTGGAAATATTAGCGGAATTTCAAATAAGGACATTAGCTATGAATTTTTGGGCAACAATAGAACATTCGTTAAATTACAAATATAAGCAAAATATACCAGATAAATTAAAGAAAAAGCTTAAAAGCTCTGCTGATGCCGCATTTAGATTAGATGAGGAAATGTTGGAAATAAAAGATGAAATTAAAGATGCACAAAAATTATTTGAAGTAAAATCGCATTTAATTTCAAGCATTATGAATTCATTATTAACACTTATCTCTTTAGGAAAAAATGCAGAAGCCGCAAGATATCAAAAGATATTAAATAAATTAATTGATGAAGGTGAAGTTTGGGAGCTTAATAGCTTATTGTTTTCAATAAATCGTGATATAGAAAAATATAAAGAATAAAAATATGTGGGTGATGTATTTCTACCTGCATATTTTTTTCTTATATAATATGATAGAATTATATTATTAGATAATAAGTATTATTAATAGATAAAATAATTTAGGAGGAGTAAAATGACTAAAGAAGATATAATCTTAAAATTAAAAAATGATCCTTCATATATAGATAAAGTAGAAAATCCTACAAAAGAAATGTTTTTATATATGGTTAAAAATAATGGAAATAACATTAAGTATTTAGAAAATCCAGATAAGGAAATACAGATTGAAGCAATAAAAAATACGCCATTAAGTATTAAATATATAAAAGAACCTTGTGAAGAAGCTGCTATATTATCAGTAAAAGGGTTGTGGAATTCATTGGAATTTATAAAAAATCCAAGTGAATTAACAATTAGAGAGGCAATAAAATCAAAAGGATGGGCGATACAATTTGTAAAAAATCCAAGTGAAGAGCTTAAAAGATTAGCTGTAAAAAATGACTATGATGCAATAAAATATATGGAAAATCCGTCTGAGGATATACAAATTGAAGCTATAAATAGTTACTATTCAGCAATTAAATTTATAAAAAATCCTACATTAAAAGCAAAAATAGAAGCAATTAAAGCGAATGAAGAGGCAATAAATTATATTTCAAGTTACGATTTAGATGAACTTAAAATATTTATAAGTGAAAATATAAATGTAGTTAAATATATATATGATAGTATAGATGTAGAATCTGTGGTGGAAGTTTTAGTTGACAAAGTTAAAGATGAAAATATAGATGAAAAATATATTAAAAATTTTATAGATTTAGAAATATTAGAAATGGATAAAATCAATTTTATTAGACAGTATGGATGTAAAAAAGCTAAAAAAATATTAGTTGATTATAAATTATCAATGTAGTGGGAAGAGGTGACGTAATGAATTATTCAGAATGTATAAGTACAGTAGAGCTAATTTTAGAAACTAATGATGTGCCATTAATTATTGGAGAAAGTGGTATTGGAAAAACATCTTTAGTTAAATCTATTGCTAAAAAAAATAATTATTATTTGGTTAATATAGATGCTAACTTATTAAAAGAAGGAGAAATAGGTGGATTACCAGTAGTTAAAAATGATATAACTATATATGCAACACATTATAAATTAATTGAGATTAATAATGTACTTAAGGAAGAGAAATATAAGAATGTAATTTTGTTTATTGATGAATTAAATAGATGTGATCATACAGTTGCACAGGAACTTATGAATCTTATTTTAAACAGAGAAATAAATGGATATGTGTTAGATAAAAGAGTAAAAGTTATAGCAGCAATGAATCCATCAAATAAAAATGATGGATATTACAATAGTCAATATGAAGTTGTTGATATGGATCCAGCTCAAGAAGATCGTTTTGTATGGATTAATCTAGATTCAGATATAAAAGAATGGATTAATTGGGGAATGAGTAATGAAGGGAAAATACATACTCATATTATAGAATTTTTATCAAATTTTCCTCAATATTTACATACACCAGACTCTACGTCTACTGTAAAAGCAACGCCAAGAAGCTGGGAAAGAGTATCAAAAGCATATAATGTGTATTTAAAAAATAAAGATAAGTATCCTTTAAATATATTTTTAAATGCTGTAAAGGGTAATGTTGGTATTGATATAGCAAATGATTTTGGAAATTTTATTATGAATATTGGTGATCCACTAATTAAGGTAGAAGAAATATTTGAATATGAGATATTAAGTAGTGAATTAAAAGAAAAAATATCAAAGGAAAATCATTCTAGACTATATATACTATGTAAAAAATGTTTAAGTTACATTGAAGAAAATAATAGTAAAAGAAATATGATATTATTCTCTGAATTTTTAAATCTGTATCCAAGAGATTTAAGACTTGGAATAATGAAAGAGATAAAAAGAGACTACAAAGATAAGTTATATGAAGAACTCCTAGATAATGATGAATTTTTAGAAGCATTTTTTAATATCTTTAAGTGAGGTGTAAAAAATGAACTTTGATGAAAAACGTGAATTACTTTTAAATGAGTGTTATAAATTTGAAAAGATAGAAGATTTTAAAGGCGACTATGAACGTAGATTTTTCGATTTTATTGAAGATGTAATCTTATTTCTTTTGCAAAGTGAAGATTCATTCTTTGGTCAATTTTTACTTAAAGTAAAAAGAAATATAAGAATAGATATAGGGTATCCAGTTGGGACTATACCTAAATTAGATGGATTTAATATGTATTTTAATCCATATCTTTTTTTAATGATTGATAAGAAGGAAATGGCAGCTTTATTAAAGCATGAGATTTATCATATTATAAATTTACATTATCAAAGAGCGAAGACTATGAAAAATGTTTTTTGTAATGAAGCTATAACTACAGCTTTGGACATTTCCATAAATCAGTATATAAAAAATTTACCAGGATTTAGTAAGAGACTTCACAGTGTTAATATGGAATACAATATTGAACTTGAAGAAAATAGAAGTATTGAAGAATATGCAGAAATAATTGATAAATCAATTAAATCTAGATTGAAAGAAGAGAAAATAACTTCAGATAAAGATAAACACGAAATAAATATGCAAGAATCTCATGAACTTTGGGATGAGATAAACATATCAGAAGAAGATATTAAAAGTTTAACAGAAAAGACTGCAATCAGTGCATATAATGATAAAATGCCAGATGCATTAAAAAATATTATATTATCATATAATAAAGCTCCAGAAATACCGTGGCAGATTGTATTGAAGAATATGCTTCCGAGCGTTAAATATGGTTATAAAAGGACTATTACAAGAAGAGATAGAAGACAACCAGAAAGATTAGATATACGAGGAAGACTGCCTAAGAATGATACCAACGTAATAGTAGCTATAGATATTAGTGCCAGTATGGGTGATGAAGATATAGAAAAAATATTGATAGAGATACTTGCAATAACGAATACTACTAAGAATGAGGTAACTATTATTGAGTGTGATAATGAAATAAGAGCAGTTTATAAATTAAAAAATAAAAATGATATTAGAAAAAGAAGCAAGGATAATGGTTCAACTAAATTTTCCCCAGTATTTAAATATATAAGCGATAACAATTTAAGAAATGTGATATTAATCTATTTTACTGATGGAGTTGGAGAAGAAGAATTAGAAGTAAAGCCCATAAACAAAAAGACATTATGGATAATTTCAGGGGATAAAGAATTATCATTAAAGAATCCTTATGGGGATATTAAAAGAATAAATTCTGATAAAATTGAAGTTATAGAAGGAAATCTAGGATTACAAATGGTAAATGAAGCTATACATGATTGGGCGAGATAAGTCGTTATATTGAATATTTATTAATATAAATGTCATTATTATTTTAATTAAGTAGAATAAAGTGAATAATTTTAAGTAGTTTAAAATAATGTTGTATGTTAAAATAAACAATGAAGAGGAGGACTATTGTTATGAAAAATAAGTTTAATAAAAAAGATCATACAGTAGCCATAGTCTCAATTCTTATAATAAGTATAATTTTAAATGTTTATTCAGCATATAAGGTTAGTTCTTATAAATACAAGCTAGGACAACAGGCGTATAATTACATAGAAGAGATTAGGCAGAGAAATGAAGGAAATCTAGAGATACTTTCTAAATCGTTGAAGAATGGAAAGATAAAAAATGAAGAACTATTAAAATTATATAAGAATTATGATGTGATTGCTGGAGATATAATAGGATTATGGCAGAGATACGCATCATATTCACAAAATGAGTTAAATATTTTTACAAAAATAATTGATACAAATAGAATTATTGAAAATGATATACATGGACAAATTAAAGAGTATATTATATGTACATTGAATAATGAAATGAAAAATGAACAAAGTAATTTGATATTGGTAAATGAAGATAAGTCTTGTTTTGAAGCTATGTATAATATGGCCGAAAAAATAAATAATTATTTTAATACATTTAATGAGGATATACTTAAAGGAAGTACAGGAGTTGAAAAAGAGAAAAAAGTTATAAAAAAGCATTATTGGATAGATATACTTGAAGGTATATATGGAATAAGTGATGATTATGTTGATGTAGAGTGGAAGATTCAAATGGTTGAGGATGATTTGAATACTTAAGAAATACATTTTGGTATAAATAAAACATTATTAAATATATGAATTTATTCTTAAGGATATAAATAAAGAAGAAGAAATTCATTAGAGAATTTCTTCTTCTTCTTTTAATTAGTGACATCCACTACAAGATCCGCCACATCCACCTTCTGGTTCTATTACAGGTTTTAAGCTTAAGCCATTACCTTCGTTTTCTTCACTTGAAAGGATGATAAATCCACCAAATTGGTCAATTAAGCTTTTCTCATATATGAATGATATATCATTTATTGTTTCAACATCATCTTCATCTGTAGCTTTTGATACAGAGATATTGAAGATAGGGCCGCTACAAGCGAAACCAGCAAAATTTATTCTAATGTTGAAATCAGATATGCTATTTTCTTCTAAGAAACCTTTGAATTCGTTATAAGCTTCTTCACTAATTGTTACATTTTTCATATTAACACCTACTTTATTCAAAAATTTGACTATTGTCGTACTAAGAGTATAACACATATGATTTAAAATAAAAAGCAGTTAGGTAAGCTTAGAGGAATAACTATTTTAAAAAGGGGAAATAAACACATGAAGCCATATAATTATGAATTTATACAAGAAGAGATGAAGAAATATAATAGCATAATAGATGAGTTGAAATTAGAAGGATGTTCTGTATGCAAAGATGAAATCAGCTTTAAGGAAGCTGATGGCTATATGTGCAAAATTAATCAAGAAGAAATTTTTACTAGAATAAAGCTTTTTAAAGATAACGAATTTATAATGGAGATATCCCCAAGAGAGATACAAGGTTCATATCATTCTATTAAATTTGCCAAAGGAAAAGTTGGTGTAGTTGGGCTTGGACTTGGATATGCAGTTCAAGAGATAGCTAAGAATAGTAGAGTAGATGAAATTATAGTATATGAAATCAGTGAGGAAATAATAGACGTATATAATAGACACTTTAAGGATAATCCTAAAATAAGAATAATTAATAAAGATGCATATAAAGCAGAAAGAGAAAAGTTTGATTTTTTCTTTGTAGATATATATGGATATGAGATAACAAGTAAAGTAGTTGAAGATTATAAAAAATTTAATGCTCTGCATGAGATTGAAGAATACACATTTTGGGGAGTTGAACATTTTTTATTAAGCTGTAAATATGATGATTTGCTATGGATTTTTATCCCAGAGATATGGGTTGAGATGAGTAAAAAGGCATATGAGTCAATGGATATGTGTGGACTAATGAAAAGTTATAAGCCATTAGATGATGAGTTAGCCACTAGTATACTTATGGAATTTAAACCTATATTAAATGAATTATAATTTAATATAGTTAGTAACAGTAATATTAATTTTTCAATTTTAAAGGAGGAAAAATAGTGATACTTTCAGGAAAAGAAATATTAAAAAACATTGGAAAAGATATAATAATAGAGCCATTTAATGAGAAGAAAATCAATCCTAATAGTTATAATTTATCTCTACATAATGAATTATTAGTGTATGAAGATAATTTATTAGATATGAAAAAACCTAATGAAACTAAAAAAATAATAATACCAGAAGATGGATTGATATTAGAGCCAGGAAAATTATATTTAGGAAGAACTAATGAGTTTACCAAAACAGAGAAATTCGTGCCTATGCTTGAAGGAAGATCTTCTACAGGAAGGCTAGGGTTATTTATACATGTAACTGCAGGTTTTGGTGATATAGGATTTGCAGGATATTGGACACTTGAAATATTCTGTGTTCAGCCAATAAAAGTATATCCTAATGTTGATATATGTCAGATTTATTATCATGATATTCATGGAGAATATGATCTTTATAATAGTGGGAAATATCAAAATAATACAGGTGTTCAGCCAAGCTTGATGTATAAGGATTTTGAAAAATAAAAAAGGGCATATGCCCTTTTTTATTTTACAACTATATTAACAAGTCTTCCCTTAATAACAATAACTTTTACAATGTTTTTACCATTAGTATTTTCTCTTATTATTTCATTATCTAATGCAGCAGCTTTAATGCCTTCTTCATCTAAATTAGAAGCTACCATTATTTTAGCTTTAATCTTACCATTAATTTGAATAGCTATTTCAACTTCATCTTTAACTAATGCATTTGGATCGAACTCTGGTAATCTCTCATTAAATACAGTAGTATTGTATCCAAGTAAGCTCCATTGTTCTTCACTAAAGTGAGGTGCAAATGATGCTAATAGTTTGATGAAATCAACAACAGTTTCTTTTAAGAAGGCTGGATTTTTAACACCTTCTTGAAGGTACTTGTTAAGCGCATTTGTAAGTTCCATAAGTCTTGCAATTGCAGTGTTAAATTGCATCTTGTTACCATCTTCAGTTACACCTTTGATTGCAGTATGTCTCCAGAAGTTTAATTCTTTTTCAGGTGCATCTATTGTAGTCTTAGTATTTTCAGATGAATTTATAACTTCTCTAGAAAGTTCTAAAATTCTTTCAATTCTATCAACAAATTTACCAACAGATTTAATTCCGTCATCGCTCCAAGCTCCGCCTTCAGTATATCCGAAACCAAACATTAGATACATTCTAAATACATC
Source organism: Clostridium neonatale (assembly GCF_001458595.1). GTDB lineage: Bacteria > Bacillota > Clostridia > Clostridiales > Clostridiaceae > Clostridium > Clostridium neonatale. The sequence goes on along the minus strand of NZ_LN890328.1, from coordinate 2,797,045 downwards.
GGCACCATATTGCTTAATATAATCATCAGGAGAAATAGTATTTCCTTTTGATTTACTCATTTTAAGTCCATCTGGTCCTAATATTAAACCTTGGTGAGTTAAGCTTAAGAATGGTTCATCAAAGTTTAAGTATCCCATATCTCTTAAAGCTTTAGTAATAAATCTTGCATATAATAAGTGCATGCATGCATGTTCTGGACCACCAACGTATTTATCTACTGGTAAAATCTTATTGATTTTTTCTGGATCAAAAGGTGCATCTTCATTTTTATTATCTGCATATCTTAAGTAATACCAAGATGAACATACAAATGTATCTAAAGTATCAGCTTCTCTTTTTGCTGGCTTACCACAACATGGGCAAGTAGTTTTTATGAAACTTTCAGATTTACTAAGTGGTGATTTACCGTCTGGAGTAAATTCAACATCATGTGGAAGTTTTACTGGCAAATCTTTTTCTGGAACTGGAACTATACCACAATCGTCACAGTAGATGATTGGAATTGGGGCACCCCAGTATCTTTGTCTTGATACAAGCCAGTCTCTTAATCTGAAGTTAACTTTCATTTCACCAAGCTTATCTTTTTCAAGTTCAGCGACTATAGATTTTTTAGCTTCATCAGTAGTTAAACCATCAAATTTTCCTGAGTTAACAAGTATACCATGTTCACAGAATGGAAGTTCAGGTTCATTTCCTACTTTATCAGTAATAACTCTTTCTATAGGTAAATTGAACTTTGTAGCAAATGCAAAGTCTCTTTCATCATGAGCTGGAACTGCCATAACACATCCAGTACCATATGTAGCTAATACATAGTCAGCAATCCATATTGGAACTACTTTTCCATTTATAGGATTAATAGCGTATGAACCAGTGAATACACCGCTCTTTTCTTTAGATGATGATTGTCTTTCTATATCAGATTGCTTAGCTGCTGCTTCTTTATATTCTTCAACTGCAGCTTTGTTTTCCGGAGTTGTAAGTTCATCAACTAATTTGTTTTCTGGAGCTAAAACAACATAAGTTACACCATTTAATGTATCAACTCTTGTTGTAAATACATCAAATTGTAAGTCAGAATCTTTAACCTTAAATGTAACTTGTGCACCGTAAGATCTTCCAATCCAGTGCTTTTGCATTGATTTAGTCTTTTCAGGCCAGTCTAAGCCATCTAATTTATCTAATAATTCATCAGCGTAATCAGTGATTTTGAAGAACCATTGAGTTAAATCTTTCTTTGTAACTTCAGTTCCACATCTTTCGCATTCACCTTCAACAACTTGTTCATTAGCTAAAACTGTGTTACAAGATGGACACCAATTAACAGGCGCTTTCTTTCTGTAAGCTAAACCTTTTTCATATAATTTTAAGAATAACCATTGAGTCCATTTGTAGTAATCAGGAAGACAAGTAACAACTTCATTTTCCCAGTTAAACATAGCACCCATTGATTTTAATTGTTTTTCCATTGTTTCAATGTTCTTTAAAGTAGACTCTTCAGGATGTATACCGGTTTTTATAGCATAGTTTTCTGCAGGTAAACCAAAGGCATCAAATCCCATTGGTTGGAATACATTATATCCTTGCATTCTTTTAAGTCTTGCCCAAGTATCTGTTGGTCCATAGTTAAACCAGTGACCAGCATGTAATTGAGCTCCAGATGGATAAGAGAACATTTCAAGAGTATAAAGCTTTTTATCTAGCTTTGTATCATCAAATTTATATGTTTCGTTTTCTTCCCAAATCTTTTGCCATTTTTCATCGATTTTAGTACTGTAATTTGACATTTTAAACCTCCAAATTTTATCAATTTATAATTCACAATTCACAATGCACAATTGAGGAGGAAATTACTTCGTAATTTCTTTTGAATTTTATATAGTGATTTTTTATGAAAATTACTATAAGTGATTAACTTTCCTAAGGAAAGTTATATGCAATATATAGAATCCATAAATAGTTTTAGCTATTTAATCCGTCATTGTTAATTGTCAATTGTAATGAATTTATTCTTAAATATAATAAAAAAGCTTTCATCTCTTAAATTTAAGAGACGAAAGCGTAATTTCCGTGGTACCACTCTTATTAAAAGAAATAGATAAACTAAATCTTTTCACTCGACATTATAACGGGATTACCCGTACCTGCTTCTAACAAGTAAGCTCATAGACAAGTTCATAATCATATAACACTATTTTACACCATCCAATAGTTCTCTTAAGATATAATAATTATTACTACTTCTAATCAACGCCATATACAATTTTAGAACTATTATATATTAAAATTTGTAAAAAATCAATATATCTTTAAAAACCATTAAAATCGTAAAGGAATATTGATTTTATAAAAATATATCTAAAATTTTAATTTAGATGTATTTTAAAACTCAATAGGTTCACTTTTAATTTCTAAATTTTCTCGTCTATTATCTAATGGATTTAAATTTATATGATGTATTTTTTCACCTTCTGAAGTACCCATAATTACTGTGTCTAAATGAATTCTTCCATTTGGAGTATTTGCGATAACACAAGGTTCGCCTTTTACTTTGTGATTAACCCAAGTATATTCGTTTGTTACAACATTATTTAAATCTTCAGCAGAAATTAAAGCTTTTGAAGTTACATTACCATTCCTATCTTTTAAAAGAATAGCTATTGTATTATTATCTAATTTTTCAATTTCATTCTTTTCTTTTCTATCAAACAAAGTTAAATTAGATTTTCTGTTATCTAATGTATCTTTATTGATATGTATTATTGGTGTATTGGAATTTGCATCCATAACAAAGTTTTGTAAGCTTTGCTTTAATGGCTTAGATTTTTTGTTAACAGCAGTTGTACTGATATTTTGAATTGTATAGCTGTTAGAATCTTTATTCCATTCTGCAAACCAAACACCCGCATTTTTAACTTTATCTAAATCTGTAGTATCTATTTTAGCTGTAATCTCAGAACCATTCTTTTTTAATACTGTCATTAATGTAATGTTATCTTTAACCTCAAACTTGTTTTCTGTATTTTTATAATTAGTTTTCATAAGAACACCTCGTTTTTATTTTAATTATTGCCAATTTTATCAAAAATAAATTAATTCGCTACTAATTATAACAAATTGTGGAGGGAAAAGATATACACCTATAAAAAGAGCAGCTATGCTGCAATTCGGATCTTAATAAAAAGAGCAGCTATGCTGCAATTCGGATCTTAATAAAAAGAGCAGCTATGCTGCAATTCGGATCTTAATAAAAAGAGCAGCTATGCTGCAATTCGGATCTTAATAAAAAGAGCAGCTATGCTGCAATTCGGATCTTAAAAAACTATAAAATTAAGAAAAAGAATTTAATAGCTGCCAACGCACTAAACTAAGAATTCCACCGCTAAAAAGGGCAGTTATGCTGTAATTCGGATCTTATGCTTAATTTTATATGTATTTATAATAGATTATTTTAAATGGAACGCCTGCTCATATGCATTTGTAGGTGTAATCGATTCGTACCAAATGCAAGATTTGGGCTCTCTGGTTAAGGAAACATCTTCATCAGTAGATGAAGATGGGCTATACTGCTAGGCTCGTGCCTCACCAAGCATTATATGCCAAAGAGCAGCTATGCTGCAATTGGGATCTTAATAAAAATATTGTGGATTATTCATTAAAGTTATTTTATATAATAAGAAGAGCAAGATATACTGCAATGTGAATTTCAAAACAAAAGTATATTTATGTTTCAAATGAATTGAGAAATATAAGGATCATATTGTAGAAATTCAGCCAAAATACCGTTAAAGAATGCATTTAAATAAAATATTCAGAAAATTCAAATTTTAACTTGATATTAAATTTGTATTAGTTACAATAAAGTTGAGAGATAAAATATTTATTAAGGAGGAATAGGTATGGCTAAAATAATTATTGCACCAAATAAATATGTACAAGCAAGTGGAGAGCTTGCAAATTTATCAAAGTATGTTTCAGAATTAGGAAAGAACGCATTATGTCTTTTAACAGAAGGAGGATTCAAGAGAGTAAAAGATACAATTGATAAAAGCTTTTCTGAAAACGAATGCAGTATAATATATGAAAAGTTTAACGGTGAATGTTGTACTACAGAGATTAACCGTATAATGGAGATATGCAACAATAATAATATAGACGTTATAATTGGTGTTGGAGGTGGAAAGATTCTAGACACTACAAAAAGTGTAGGTTATTGTAAGAATATGCCGGTTGTTATAGTTCCGACAATAGCATCAACTGATGCTCCTTGTAGTGCTTTATCAGTTATTTATACAGAGGATGGTGTGTTTGAAAAATATTTATTCTTAAAGCAAAATCCAAATCTAGTATTAGTAGATACTGATATTATTGCACAAGCACCAACAAGACTTCTGGCATCTGGTATGGGAGATGCACTTGCAACATATTTTGAAGCAAGAGCTTGCAATGCATCAGGTTCTCAAACTTGTGCATTTGGAACACCAACTCTTGCAGCTATGGCACTAGCAGAACTTTGCTATGATACTTTAATAACAGAAGGTGAGCTGGCTATTAAAGCTGTAGAAAATAATGTATGCACAAAGGCAGTAGAAAAAGTAATAGAAGCTAATACATTATTAAGTGGAATTGGATTTGAAAGTGGTGGACTTGCAGGAGCACATGCAATTCATAATGGATTTACAGTTCTTCCACAGTGTCACCATATGTATCATGGAGAAAAAGTTGCATTTGGCACATTAGTACAACTTGTACTAGAAGATGCACCTGAAGAAGAAATTGCAGAGGTTATAGATTTCTGTTGTAGAGTGGGACTTCCAGTAACATTAAAACAACTTGGAATTACAGAAATAAAAGAAGAAGAAATTATGGAAGTTGCTAAAGCTGCTACTGCAGAAGGAGAGTCAATTCATAATATGCCATTTCATGTATCTGCAAAGGATGTATATGCAGCAATTTTAACAGCTAATTCTATTGGAAAGGATTATGTAGAATAGTCTATATTAAATAATTATTAAAGAAAATAATAATTATATTATTATGGACAAGTATAGTAACGTTATGCAAATTAATGTGTAACGTTACAGTTGTTTTACAATATAGTAAGATGTTGCTTTAATTTATTAATGAAAAGTCTATTTTAGATGTATGACATATGGAGGATAGTATAATGAAATTAATAGTAAATGCAGATGATTTCGGAATATCAAAAGCTGTAACACTTGGAATATTAGAAGCACACAAAAATGGTATTGTTAAATCAACTACTCTTATGTGTAACATGGAAGATGCAGAATATGCTGCAAACTTATCCAAGAATTATAATGATCTTGGAGTAGGGATACATTTTGTATTAACTGCAGGAAAGCCATTATCAAAAGATGTACAATCCTTAGTAGATGAGAATGGGAATTTCAAAAGTAATAGTTTAATAATGAAGATAGCTAAAATTGAGGATATAAGAAAAGAGTTTAATGCTCAATTTGAAAAATTTCTTTCATTTGGAATAAAACCAACCCATATTGATAGCCATCATCATGTACACAAGGAACCTATGGTATTTGAAGTAGTTATGGAGTTTTCAAAAAAATATAACTTGCCAATAAGAAAAGTAAATGATAAGAGTATAGAGAAACTAAAAAAATTAAATAAAGGAATGATATTTACAGAAGAGTTTTATGGTAAAGAAAATATAGAATATAAAAATTTTATAAATTTATTAATTAAGAACAAAGATACAGAATTTTTAGAGATAATGTGTCATCCAGCATATTTAGATGAAAAAATATTAAATTCAAGTTCTTATTTGCTAGAAAGAACTAAAGAGTTATCAACATTAACCAGTAGAGAAATAAAAGAATATATAAAAGATAATAAAATAAAATTAATAAATTATTCTAATATATAAATACATTATTTAGCTTAATAAGAGAAGGAAATTTGTTAAAATAGAATATTAAAATTAATATAAGATTGAGGTTTGCTAAGAATATAGAAATTCAGTAAATCTCAATCTTTTATTTTAGAATAATATCTTGTATGGAATTGGGTGTATTATATAACAAATATATTTTTTAAAAGAATATATTGTAAAATATTATTAAAATAAGTAGAATTAAGTAAATATGAAGCATTGGTCCTATATTGTTATTTTACCAAAATTTAATAAATTTGAAATATATAATAAAAAAGTATATAATAAAATCAAGAAAACGTTATCAAAATTGCTTTTTAAGGGGGAGATTATATGCTACAAAATTTTAAAATCAAAACAAAGATTATAGGAATGGCATCATTATTAGTAGTAGGTATACTTATAACATCCATTGTAGGTATATATCAAGAAAGAAAATTAAGTACTGACTCTTTGAATTCATTAGAAAAAGCTATGAGAAGTGATTATGATGATGAAATTAAAAATCAAGTCGGTGCTGCTATTAGCGTTATAAATGAAATTTATAAGGACTATCAAAATGGGGAATACACAGAAGATGAAGCAAAACTTTTAGCGGCTGATTTAGTTAGAGAAATGAGATATGGTGAAAATGGATACTTTTGGATTGATACATATGAGGGAGATAACGTTGTTCTTTTAGGGAGTGATACAGAAGGAACCAATAGAATTAACACTGAAGATGCTAACGGATATAAGATGGTTGCAGATATAATAAAAAATGGGAAGAATGGAGGAGGGTATACAGATTATTATTTTCCAAAGGAAGGTGAAACAAAAGCATCACCTAAAAGATCTTATAGCCAAGCATTTGAACCATTTAAATGGGTTATAGGAACAGGAAATTATACAGATGATATAGACAAAAGTGTGAATGAAAATAAAAAAGAACTAAATGACATAGTAACAGATAATATTAGTAAATTTTTCATTATAGTAGTTGTAGCTATTTTAGCATCAATTGTGCTTACCATCATAATAAGTAAAGAGATTTTAAATGGATTTAAATCTATAATTAAAAGCTTGGAAATCATGGCTACTGGAAATTTTAAAGAAGAAATACCAGAGAAGCTTTTAAATAGAAAAGATGATTTTGGAATAATAGCTAAATCCCTTGAAAATATGCATAGTGCAATTAGAAATTTGATATATGAAGCTAAAAATGCTGCAAATGGAAATAATGCAATGGCAGAAAAGATAGGTGAAAATATTAGTGTATTAAATGAAGATATAGAAAGTGTCTCAGCAGTAACAGAAGAACTAGCGGCAGGAATGGAAGAATGTGCAGCATCATCAGAAGAGATGTCTGCATCAACACATGAAATAAATGCAGCATCAGCTTCTATAGCAAAGAAATCAGAAGAAGGAGCAACACAGGCTATTGAGATAACAAAACGTGCAAAGACTACAAAGAAAAAAGCAACTGAATCTAAATCAAGAGCTGATAAATTAGGTAATGAAATACAGTATAAATTAGAAGAAGCTCTTAAGAGTGCAAAAGTAGTGGATAAGATTAAAGTATTAGCAGATGTGATTTTAGGTATAACAGAGCAAACAAATTTATTAGCATTAAATGCAGCTATAGAAGCCGCTAGAGCAGGCGAGGCAGGAAAGGGATTTTCGGTTGTAGCAGAAGAAATTAGAAAATTAGCAGAGCAATCTAAGGAGGCAGTTGAAAATATTCAAATAGTAACTAAAGAAGTTACAGATGCTGTAACTTCACTATCAGATAATTCTAATATGCTATTAAATTTTGTTAAAGAAGATGTAACTAAAGATTATGACAAATTTATAATAATAGCAAATGAATATGAAAATGATGCAACTTTTGTAGAGAGTCTAATTACTGATTTTAGCGCTACTGCAGAAGAGTTAACTGCATCGCTAGATAATGTTTTGTCCGCAATTGATGAAGTTGCTAAAACAGCAAGTGAAGGTGCACAAGGCACAACAGATATTGCACAAAAATCAACAGATATTCATGATAAGTCAGAATTAGTATTATCTAATGTAAGAGAATCAATAGAATACTCAAATATAATAAAAAATGAGATGGATAAGTTCATAATTTAGATTTTCTAAAAAGTTGATTAATTTAAATAGTTTTGATATACTATAAAAAAATAATAATGACTGCCTAAGGCTATAAATTTTTCTGTTTCTGATATAAACAGAAGAATTTATAGCTTTTTTTGTTTGTTCAGAAATATAATAGCAGTTTGGAGAGGAGACTTATAATGAATAAAATTGAAAATCCAATGAAAGTAAAGCCTATATTTCCACTACTAATTTCTATGTCTGTACCAACTATGATATCTATGCTAATTCAGTCTATGTATAATATTGTTGATAGTATATTTGTATCCCAAATAAGTGAAAATGCACTAACAGCTGTCTCACTTGTGTTTCCACTTCAGAATATAGTTTCAGCTGTAGCTATTGGTTTTGGAGTTGGAATAAATTCATGCATGGCTAGAAGCCTTGGGGCTATGAACAATGAAGATGTAAATAAAGCAGCAACACATGGAATGGTACTTACATTAATTCATGTATTGATTTTTGTTGTAGCAGGGTTATTTTTGGTAGATCCATTTTTAAGAATATTTACTAATGATGAAGAAATACTAAGATATGGCCACCAATATGCAACAGTTGTAATATGTTTTTCATTTGGATTATTATTTCAGCTTTCTATGGAAAAAATGTTTCAAGCAGTAGGCAATATGATAATTCCAATGATGATGCAGGCACTAGGATGCATTATAAATATAATTCTTTGTCCGATAATGATTTTCGGAAAATTTGGTTTTCCAGCACTTGGAGTTTTAGGATCAGCTATTTCTACCATAACTGGACAAATAACTGTATTTATAATATATATCTTTATATTTAGAAAGAAAAATTATGATATAAAAATGAACTTTAAAAATTTTAGATTTGATAAAAGTACTGTGAGAAAGCTTTATGCTGTAGGATTACCTTCATCCATCATGCTTTCAATGCCATCAATATTAATTAGCGTTTTAAATGGGATTCTTGCAAGCATATCAGAGGTATCAGTTGCAGTACTTGGGATATATTATAAGCTTCAAACTTTCGTATATATGCCTACAAATGGACTTATACAAGGAATGCGCCCAATTATAAGCTATAATTATGGTGCGAAACAAAGGGATAGAGTACTAAATACTATAAAAATAAGTATTATGCTAACATCAATAATTATGATAATTGGTACATGTATATCAGTATTTTTCCCAGAAAAAGTTTTAATGATGTTCAATGCACATGATAATATGATGAGTATGGGGAGTACAGCTCTAAGAATTATTAGTATAGGATTTATTATTTCCTCAGGTAGTGTTATATTATCTGGAACTTTTGAAGCATTAGGTGATGGGAAATTATCTCTTATAATATCTTTAGTACGTCAATTTATAATTATTGTTCCATTAGCGCTAATATTATCAAGAGTTTTAGGTGTAAATGGGGTGTGGGTTTCATTCCCTATTTCTGAGATAGCTGCATCAATAGTATCATTAATACTTTTTAGAAAATATGAAAAATTATTATAATATTTAGAATATGAATAGAAATTAGATTGATGTCAATAGCAACAAATTATTTTATTTCTATTGATCTAATATTAAATTAATCTTAAAGAAATATATAAGATGTGCCTTTTATACAATATCATGGTAATATATTCTTAAATAATAAATATTACCATGGTTATTTTTTTATTAGATCATATCTATCAATTTTTGAAAGGCGGTTTTTATATTGAAAAGAAAACAATTATTAAGTCTTATATTAGCAATGTGTATAACAATATCTACTTCTGTAGTCGCATTTGCATCAGAAAATGATGGAAGTAATCTCGAAAAAGCAATTGTTAGTGCAAAAAACATTATAACTATTCCAGAGGAATATTCAGATTTTTCTTATTATTATAATGAAAATACAGAAGAAAATGAGTCTAGTGGAGCTTATACTTTAGATTGGTCTAACAAAGATGGAGAAAGTATATCGATACAAGTTGATGATAATGGGAATATACTTGAATATCATAAATTTGATTCTAATAATGATTCAAGTGGACTAGCTAAGATATCAAAAGAAGACGCAAAAGCTATTGCGGAAAAATTCATGCAAAAGTCAGTAAAGTTTAAAGAAGGTTCAATAAAAATTATTGATGATAGATCAAATTTGTCTCAAAGTAGTGATTATGAGTTTAAATTTGGTCAATTTGTAAATAATATTCCAGTTTCATTTAATACTATTGATTTAAGTATAAATAAATATAATGGGGAAGTAACATCGCTTATAAGAAATAACAACGATGTTAAAGATTATATATTTTCATCTAAAGATTCAATAATAAATAAAGAAGCAGCTAAGAAAGCTTATTTAGAGAAAATAGGAATAGATTTAAAGTATTATTCTAGATATGATTATAAAAATAAAAAGTTGAATGTTTTTCCAGCTTACTCAATAAAACAAGATAAACTTCAAGGGATTGATGCCAAGACATCAGAAGTAGTAAATATTTATTCAGATAATATTTTAAATAGAGGCTTAAATAATTCATCTAAATTAATGACAGAAGATGCTGCAGTTTCAGATGGTAAGGAAAGTACTTTAACTAAAGAGGAAATCAATGAAATTCAAAAGACAGCACAATTAATATCTAAAGAAAATGCTGAGAAAGTTATTAAAGACAATTTTGATTCATTAAAAACCAATGATAAAGTAAACAACGCATCATTGGAAAAGAGTGATTACGTTGATAATAAATATATCTGGAATATTTCTTTTGAAAATGGAAATGGAAGCCTGGATGCTAAGACAGGAGAATTACTTTCCTTTTATTTTTATGATAACAATGAAGAAGTAAAAAATAACATCTCTTATTCAGAGGCTAAAAATAAATGTGATAGTTTTTTGAAGAAGGTAGCTGCTGAAAAGTATAAAAAAGTAAAATATATTCCAGAAGAAGAAAATGCTGAAGGTAATTATTATACATTTAAATATGTTCGTATGGTGAACGGATATGAATATACAAATAATTATCTATCTATATCAATAGATAAAACTACAGGAAAAATAATAAATTATGAAAATCAATGGTTTACAAATATAACTTTTCCAAGTCTTAATAATGTAATATCAAAAGATATAGTGTTTGATAAGATAAGTGATGATATTGGATTTGACCTTCAATATGAAAAAATTGATAAAGATAAAGTATCATTAATCTATAATTTTAGCAATTTACAAGAACAATATCTTTTAGATCCAATGACAGGAGTACGTATAGGTTATGATGGAAAGAAGTATAAAGAAAATAATCTGCCAACATATACAGATATAACAGGACATGCTTATGAAAATGTAATAAAAGAACTATTAAATAATGGATATTATCTTGAAGGTGATAAATTCAATCCAGACAGTTATATTACTCAAGCAAACTTCTTTAAATATTTATATACACCAGATATGAGTTATTATGATGAAGATGAATTGTATGAGATGCTTATAGGAAATAAAATAATTAAATCTGAAGAAAAATCCCCTGATCATATTTTGACTAATGGTGAAGTTGCAAAATACGTTGTAAGATACTTAAATTATGAGCCAATAGCTAAGAATTCACAGATATTTGTAAATCCTTTCAAAGATAATGTAAGTAATGATTACAAGGGATATGCAGCAATATGTTATGGATTAGATATTATAAAAGGCGATAGTAATGGAAACTTTAATGAAAAAGGTAATATGACTAATGGGCAAACAGCACAAGTTATTTATAATTTGTTAAAAATTGAAAAGTAATAATGGAGAAAGATCAATAACATATATTGATCTTTCTTTTTTAAAAAATTTTATCTGAACATATTGTAATGAACAATGAACACTGATAATATAAAGGTGTTCAAAAAATGAACCCGATTTAAAAGGATAAGTTAAAATTAAAATATAAGTTTTCTAGAAGGGAATGAAAGAGATGATAGAGTTAAAGAATGTATCAAAATCCTTTAAAAATAAAAAAGTACTAGAAAATATAAGTCTTGAAATACAAACTGGAGAATTTTTTGTTGTTATTGGTTCAAGTGGATGTGGGAAAACTACATTATTAAAAAGTATAAACAAATTACATAATATAGATAGTGGAGATATTATAATTAATGGGGAATCTGTTGCTAATTTAAATCCTTCTGATTTGCCAAAGAAAATTGGATATGTTGTTCAAGAAGGTGGTTTATTCCCGCATCTTACAATTGCAGATAATATTGCGCTTACATTAAATATAATTAATGAATCTGAGGGTAAAATATCCAAAAGAGTTGATGAAATGTTACAAATGGTAGATCTAGAGCCAGATGTTTATGGCAACTTGTATCCATCTCAATTGAGTGGTGGACAAAGGCAAAGAGTTGGAGTTGCACGTGCATTTGCAGCAGATCCAGATATTATATTAATGGATGAACCTTTCTCAGCTTTAGATCCTGTAACAAGAAATGAACTTCAAGATGAAGTGTTTAAGTTACAGAAACGTTTCAATAAAACAATAATATTTGTTACACATGATATGGATGAAGCTATAAAGCTTGCTAATAGAATATGCATAATTCAAGAGGGAACTGTAATTCAATGTGATACACCTGAAAATATTTTAAAACATCCAGCTAACAGTTATGTTGAAGACTTTGTAGGAAAAAATAAATTATGGAGTAATCCAGAGTTTGTTAAAGCTGAAGATATAATGCTTAAAAAACCATATGAAATTTCAAAAGAAAGAACTGTGGTACAAGCTATTCAGATTATGGGTAACCATAATATTGAAAGTATTCTTGTAACAGAAGAAAGTAAATTACTTGGAGTTTTATATCTTGAGGATATAATTGATAAAGAAAACTACACAGGAGCAATTGAAGAATATATTTCGAAAGAATACCCATATGCATTTACAGATACAAATTTAAGAAAGATAATAACAACATTTGATTATAATATGTCTGGAATTATTCCTGTAATTGACCATTCAAATTATGTACAAGGTTATTTAACAAAAGGTGCTCTATTGGCATCACTAAGCAGACAATTTGCACCATATGGTTCTAGAGTAGAGGAGAGTGGTATAATTGCTTAATTTTATAAATCTTTTTATGGATAAGAAAAGTGAGCTTTTACAATTATTCATTCAACATTTGAATATGACAACAATAGCAGTTTTTATATCACTTCTTATAGGAGTGCCAGTTGCTATATTAATTACAAGAAATAAACTAGCATCACAAATTGTTATAGGAATCGCTAATGTAATGCAGTCTATTCCTTGTATAGCACTTTTAGCATTTGCTGTTCCTTTTGTAGGAATTGGAAGTAAACCAGCCATTTTAATGGTTATTGTATATGCACTATTGCCTATAATAAAGAATACATATACAGGTATAGTAAGCATAGATTCAAAAACTGTTGAAGTTGCAAAGGGGCTTGGATTAACTAAATGGCAGAGATTATTTAAGATAGAAATGCCAATTGCTATGCCATTTATTATGGCAGGTATTCGTATATCAGCAGTAGCAGCAGTTGGAACAATGACTATTGCAGCTTTTGCAGGGGCTGGTGGTCTTGGATGGTTTATAAACTTAGGATTAAATTCAAGAAATCCTGGACTTGTTTTATTAGGTGCTATACCTGCATCAATTCTTGCTTTAGCTATTGATTTCATACTTGCAAGATTAGAACATGCTATTACTTCAGAAGGATTACAACCAGCTGAAAAAATAAAGAACGTTTCTAAAAAAGCTAAATTAAGAGAAAGAGCAGTTGTATTTGCTTTATGTGCAGTGCTTATATTAGTTCCTGGATTCTCTAGTTTAAGTGCAACTTTTGCTAGCTCAAATGATGATAAAATAGTTATTGGCACAAGTAATTTTACTGAAGTTATTATTCTTGGATATATGTATACAGATTTAATTGAAAGCAATACAGACCTTAAAGTCGATCAAAAGTTTAATTTAAATGGTGGAAGTTTCTGTTTTGATGCATTAAATAATGACAGTATTGATATGTTTGTTGAGTATACTGGTACAGCACTTTCAGATATGCTTCATGAACCAATAGAAAATGATCCAGATACAGTTTATAATAAGGTTAAAGATTTAATGATGGAAAGACATAACATACATGTATCTGAACCATTAGGATTTAACAATACTTATGTAATGAGTGTAAAGCCGGAGCTTGCCGAAAAATATAATTTAAAAACATTATCTGACCTTATGAAAGTTTCAGATCAGCTTAAACTTGGATGTACAGTTGAATTTGTACAAAGAGAAGACTGTCTTCCATTACTTGAAAAGACTTTTAATAGTAAGTTTAAAAGTGTAAGTGGATTGGATGCAGCAATTCGTTACGAAGCAATAGATTCTGGTGAAGTAGATGTTGTAGATGCATTCTCAACAGATGCACTTTTACCAAAGCTAGGTCTTGTACCATTAGAAGATGATGTTAAATTTTTCCCACCATATTATGCAGTAAATTTCGTAAGCCAAGAAGTATTAGATAAGCATCCAGAATTAGAATCAGTTTTAGCTAAGATGGATGGACTTCTTGATGAAGAAACAATGGCTACTTTAAATGGTAAAGTGGATATTGATGGTATGGATGCTAAAGATGTAGCGCATGACTTTCTTTTAGAAAAAGGATTACTCAAATAATAAGAAAAAGGCATAGTATAATTTGAATGAAAATTATACTATGCCTTTTAAAATAATTTATGGATTAAATTATGGAATTACTAGTATTTAAAAGTTCAGAATCAAAATTTTTATTCCAATTCTTCCTCCAAGATTTTACACATTCAACAACGATGACTACAAGCATTATCATTATTATGAATGATAATATAGTTAGTGTTGTTTTTCCATTTGGAATATAATTACCAAAGATATTTTCAATTGAGGCAGTCATTGTTGTTATAGCTATAAAGATCATAGGAAGTATTGTTATAGGTGTATATTTCTTTTTACCAATCTCTATAAGAACGGATGTACCAATAGCAAAAGCAATAGCAGCAAGTGTTTGGTTGGCTACCCCAAATAATGGCCATATTGTTGAGATATTTCCACTGTATAACAATGCACCCCAAGTAACTGACATTAAAGCACTAAAGAATATAAGATTAAACTTTGAGTCTTTATTTGCTAAAGGTTTATACATTTTTCCAAAAAGATCTTGTAATAAATATCTTCCTATTCTTGTACCTGAATCTATTGTTGTAAGGATAAACAAAGCTTCAAACATTATACAGAAATGATACCAGTAAGACATTATTGAAGATAATCCAGGAATATTGTGAAATACGTATGTCATACCAACAGCTAATGATACAGATCCACCAGGCCTTCCAGTTAATTGTTCGCCAACAAGTGTCTGAAGCATTGGTAAGTCTTTTGGAATTAGATTCAATTTATTAAATACTTCTGGTAAAGAGTTAATTGCAAAGTAATCAGAAGTTGGTAATGCAGTTGCTGCTATTAAAGCCATTAATGAGATAAAAGCTTCAAGAAGCATGGAACCATAACCTATTGGAAGAATATCTTTTTCATTTTTTATCAATTTAGGAGTAGTACCTGTGCTTATAAGTGAGTGGAAGCCAGATAATGCTCCACAGGCAATTGTAATAAATAAGAATGGAAATACCTTACCTGAAACTACAGGACCACCACCGTGTATATATTGTGTTAAAGCTGGCATTTGTAATTGAGGTCTTACTATTAATATACCTACAACTAAAATACCAATTACACCAAGTTTCATATAAGTACTTAGATAATCACGAGGTAATAGTAATAACCATACTGGTAATGCAGCAGCACAGAAGCCATATATAACTAAAATTACTGATAATTGCTTTGTATTAAGAGTTAAGAAATTTCCAAGTGCTGTGCCTTGAACTTGTGGCCAGAATATGACTGCTAGTAATATTAATACCATACCTATAATAGTTGCTTCACCTATTTTACCAGGTCTAATATATCTTAAATAAATACCTACAAATATTGCAATTGGAATAGTTGCACCTACTGTAAATGTACCCCAAGGACTATTATAAAGTGAGTTAACAACTGGTAAGCCAAGTCCTGCCATAGTAATAATAAGAATAAAAATAACAGAAATAGAAGTTATAAAACCAATTTTTTTACCAAGAGTGTGTTTTGCAATTTCAGCTATAGATTCACCATTAAATCTAACTGATGCGAATAGCATTATCATGTCATGAACTGCACCTGCTGCAACTGAACCAATTAAGATCCATAATGTACCAGGAAGATAGCCGAATTGAGCTGCCAATACAGGACCTATAAGAGGGCCTGCACCAGCTATAGCTGCAAAGTGGTGACCAAGTAGGACCCATTTGTTAGTAGGAACATAGTCCTTACCATCTTCAAATACTTCTGAAGGAACTTTTCTTGTTTCATCTAATGCAAGTACTTTTGCAGCAATGAAACAGCCATAGAGTCTGTATCCAAGTATAAGTACTAAAGCTCCTACTATTACTAAAACAATCGAATTCATATTAACATCCCCTTTTTAGTATGTAAATGTTTACTGTATCTATAATTTATCAGTACAAGCAATAAAAAAACATATTTTACAGGTGAAATACAATATTTTTAGGGTAAACATACAAAAAAATCAGGTGACTAACACTGACTTTTATAAGAGAAATTTATAATTTAAGAAAGCTTTTTAAAGGAGTATAATCAAATAGAAGAATATTAGGAAAGTTATGGATGGTGATAGTATGTTAATGCTGGATATGTTAGAAAGAATGTCACTTATAACAATATTTACATATATAATATTCCAAACTGATATTATTAAACATCTTGTTAAGGATGAGTATGATAAAAAGGATAAAATAATAATGATTGTTTTATTTACGATTTTATCTATTACAGGAACGTACTTTGGTATATATATAACAGATAACTCTCTAGCTAATAGCAGGCCAATAGGTACCATTGTAGCTGGATATTTAGGTGGCCCTGTTGTTGGGGTAACAGTTGGAATAATAAGTGGACTACATAGATATACATTAGGTGGATTTACAGCACTTGCATGTTCTATCTCAACAGTGGTTGAAGGAGCTATTGGGGCAGGCTTTAGAAGAATATTTAAAGATAAGGGGTTAAGCCCTATTATAGCAGGATTATCAGCAGTTGTTTCTGAAATAACACAAATGATTATTATTTTGATTTTTTCAGGTGATTTAGAAACAGCAATACTCCTTGAAGAGAAAATAGCGGCATCAATGATTATTATCAATTCAGTTGGAGTGTTTTTAATAGTAATGGTAGTTGACAGATCAAAAAAATTAGTTGATGGACAAGTAAAGCTTGTTAAATTGAAAGAGGAAAACAAAATTGCTGAATTGAAAGCTTTGAAAGCACAGATAGAACCGCACTTTTTATTTAACTCACTTAATGTTATAGGTGCATATTGTAGAACTGATGGTGAGAAGGCGAGAAATCTTATACTTAACCTATCTGATTATTTTAGAGGAACATTAGAAATAGAAGGAGATTTCTCAACTCTTCAAAAAGAATTGTCATTGGTCAAAGCATATGTGTCAATAGAGGAGGCTAGATTTTCAAATAGATTGAAGGTCGAATTTTTTATAGATAATACTTTATTAGATATAAAATTTCCTATACTTATAATTCAACCAATTGTAGAAAACGCAATAAAGCATGGAATATTAAAAAAGATAGAGGGGGGAACAGTGAAAGTTATAGTTAGTAATAAAGAAAATGATGTATATGTTGAAATATGTGATGATGGAATTGGATTCGAAAATGCAAATAATTCAGTATCGACAGGATTAGGATTAAAAAATGTAAGAAACAGATTAAAGTTACTGTATGGAGAAAAGTATGATATTAATATAATTAGTTCAAATAAAGGAAGCAGTGTGAGCTTTTATATTCCTAAAAACATTTAATTATAACCATATATTTATTTTTATATGCATGGGGGAAGCAGTATGAAAGTAATTGATAAATTCAAAATAGTAATAGTAGAAGATGAAACCATATCAAATTATGAACTTAAATACATAGTATCTAAAGATGAGAGATTTAATGTAGTAGCACAGGCATATGATGGAGTAAACGCATTAAAAATAATAGAAGATGAAGAGCCTGAAATTGTATTTATTGATATTAATATACCAGGAAAAGATGGATTAGAATTAGCTGAAGAAATAAAAAAGATGTTACCAGATACTATTTTAATTTTTTCAACAGCATACGATAAGTATGCAATCAAAGCATTTGAGCTTAAGGTTTATGATTATATTTTAAAACCATATGATGAAAATAGAATAAAAGATTCTTTAAATTGTGCAGCATCTACTCTTTGCGATAGGATTAATAATAATACTATTAATAATATAAATATAAAAAATATAAAGAGTATTGTAAATAAGATTCCATGTGAAAATAACGGAAGAATAATTTTGATAGATATAGATAAAATTTATTTTTGTTATTCAGAGGATGAAAAAAATTATGTAAAAACAGATAAAGATACATATTATACTTCTAAGACATTATATGAATTATTAGAGAAAACACAATTTTTTAGATGTCATAGAAGCTATATAGTTAATCTTAATAGAATAAAAGAAGTATATTCGTGGTTTAATGGGACTTATAAATTAATAATTGATGATAAAGAAAATACTGAAGTGCCTGTGAGCAGATCACATGTAAAAGAAATTAAGCAAATTTTGGGGATTTAAAATAGTTAAATTTATTAGGATATAATAAGATTCAAAGGTATGAATTTTTATTATATCCTTTATTTAGTTTAAACTAATATTTGGGTTATAATTTTGAAATTTAAGTATATGAAGACGTAAACAGAAATTTTATTTTAGAATTTTGATAGATATCATATAAATGGTTACGAAGTATAAGTTGTAAGGGATAATTAATTATGCAAGCTTGCTTAGAAAGAGGTTAAAAATGAAGATTAATGAGGAAAATTTTATTATTCAGCTACGAAGAAAAAATGAAAAAGCATTAGATTATGTTATAGATAATTACGGATGGATTATTAAATCTATTGTAAAAAAACATCTTTATAATTTACAAAGTGTTCAAGATGAATGTATTAATGATGTACTCATGGGGATATGGAATAACATTGATACATTTGATGAAAACAAAAGTGATTTTAAAAACTGGGTAGCTGGAATAGCTAAATTTAAATCTATAGATTATAAAAGAAAATATTTGAAAGGGTTAGAGTATGAAAATATAGATGATTTAAATATATCTGTATCAGATTCAACATATGAAATCTTAAAAAATGAATTAAGCTTAGAAGTAGAAGAAATGTTGAATTGCTTAAATAGAAAGGATAGAGATTTATTTTATAAATTATATGTTGAAGAAGTAGAAGTAAATAAAATCAGTGAAGAAACAGGAATGAAAAGAGATGCTATTTATAACAGAGTGTCTAGAGCTAAAAAGAAAATAAGGGATATTTTCAAAGTAAAAGAAAGCAGAGGATATTAGGATATGGAAAGAGATATATATAAGATGCTTAATGAAGCTGATATAAATATAGAAGATTATAAGAAAGAAGATTTTGATGAGTTAGAAAAGAAAAGATTAAAAAACAAGGTCAGAAAGTCTATAAATAAGAAAAGATTAAATAAAGGAAGTATAGCAGCTGCTGTAGCAGTAGCATGTGTAGTAAGTGTAGGGTTATTTGGAACTGATGCAGGAGCACAAGTTTTAGCAAAGGTAAGTGAAAGTATTGCAAGTTCAATTGGAGTAGAGAAAAATCTTGACAGTTATAATACAGTTGTAAATAAGTGTATAACTGACAATGGAATAACAATTCAGCTTAATGAAGTTATACTAGATGAATCACAAAAGCAATTAATAATATCAGATACTATAAGTTCACAAAAAGCCTTAAAAGAATATGAATCATATGATGCTGATAAAACAGTTTACATTAATAATAAGAAGGTAAAATTTGAAGGTTCAATTGGATCAAGTGGAAATCTGGATGATTATTCATCACAATCAGTAATTGAATATGATTTGACTGCATTGAAAGATGTTGATTTGACGGGAGAGCTTGATATTAAAATAGTATATTCAAAAGTTACAGTAAATTATGAAAATCCTCAAAGAGGAAAATGGGTATTTGAATTTAAGTCTAATGGAGATGCACTAAAAATAGATACAAAAGAAATAAAATTAAATAATTCATTTACGCTAGAAAATGGAGAAAAAATAATATTAGAAAAATATACATCAAATGCATTAGGACACAATATTATGTGTAAAGTTGAAAACTCTAACAAAAATGAAAGCTATGATGTTATGTTAAAAGGAACTGATGATTTAGGAAATAATGTGGAATTTTGTTTAACAAGAGGTTCAAAGGATTCTATGATACTTAGATATAACAATATTGATAGAAACTTAGATGAAAATGCTAAAGAATTAACTTTAACACCATATGCAGTAAAGTTTCCAGAAGAGAGTGGGCAGTTGAGCCATGATTTTAAAAAGGTTGGGGAAGAATTTAAAATTTCTTTAATGGATTAATGTCAAAGAATTTAGAAATATAAGAATACAGGAATACATATTTTGATATATATGCATTCCTGTATTTGTTGTATTTAAGGGGAAGGCTTAAAAATTTATAATCTTTAAAAGTCTATTGATTATAATATTTAAGTATTGGAGATTATTTAAATCAATAAAAATTAACGTTTCAATTATATTATTTTTTAAATAAAAAGTGTAAATACACATTAAAATAATATAAATTGTGTTATATTTTTGATATTATTAAAATAGAAGATTCTTATATAGAGAGGTGATAGATTTGAAAAATACATTTTATTATGAAACACTGATTGGAAAAATAACAATTTCTGATAATGGGACTCATATAACAAACTTGAATTTTGGAGAAGTTCATTTAGAAGATTCAAATATAGTAGAAACAAAATTAATCAAAGAGGCTTATAATCAGTTGAACGAATATTTTAATAAAGAAAGAGAACAATTTGAGCTGCCTTTATCACCACAGGGCACAGAATTTCAGCTTAAGGTTTGGAGTGCATTAAGAGAAATACCATATGGTGAAACTTGTAGCTATAAAGACATAGCAATAAAGGTTGGAAATGAGAAGGCATCTAGGGCAGTTGGAATGGCTAATAATAGAAATCCAATAGCTATATTTGTACCATGTCACAGGGTTATTGGAGCAAATGGAAAACTAGTTGGCTATGCTGGTGGATTAGATATAAAAGAAAAATTATTAGAAATGGAAAAATATAATGGCTAAAATTAAGTTTTTTGATTATGGAAAACTAGAAATGGATCATTTAATTTTTCACGATGTATAGATTGATATTTTATATTATAGGGCAAATATAAAATAAAGGACGTGTTATAAAGTGATTGAAGTATTAACAAAAGCTACTGTCTTTATAGCAATTATTGTTATGGGATATTTATTAAAAAGAAAGGGATTTTTTAAAGCAAGTGATTTCAGAATTATATCAAAGATTGTATTAAATATAACATTGCCTTGTGCAGTTATAAGTAATTTTAATAATCTAAAAATTGATATGTCACTGCTATTTTTGATTTTTATTGGGATTATATGTAATCTTGTTACTGTAGGTGCAGGATATCTTGTTGCATTGAAAAAGAGTGATGATGAAAAAGCATTTAATATGATAAACTTTTCTGGATATAATATAGGATGTTTTGCCATGCCATATGTTCAAAACTTTTTGGGACCAATTGGGGTTGTAGCTACTTGCTTATTTGATGCAGGAAATTCACTTCTCTGTACAGGTGGAACATATAGTATAGCCAGTGCTGTTGCCAAAACTGATGGAAAGACAACTTTAAGCAGTTTTATTAAGAAGGTATTTTCGTCAATACCATTAAATACATATATAATTATGTTAATAGTGTCATATTTTAATTTCCAAATTCCAAAACCAATTATAATGTTTACTGATACAGTTGGAGCTGGAAATGGATTTTTAGCCATGCTTATGGTTGGAGTCGGATTAGAATTAAATCTAAAAAGAAGTCAGATAGGGAAAATTGTACAAACCCTTTCTATAAGGTATGGAATATCAATTATAATGGCATTTATATTTTTTATATTCTTGCCGTTTTCATTAGAAGTGCGTCAGGTATTAGCCATAATTGTATTTGCACCTGTTTCTGCAGTATCAATCGCTTTTACTGAAAAATGTAATGGAGATGTCGGACTAGCTAGTGCAATAAATTCATCTTCAATAATTTTTAGTATTATAGTGATGACATCAATGTTACTAATAATGAATGTTTAGGAATTTAAAATATTAATAAAGATTAAAAATAAGAGTTGTAAAGAAGAATTTAAGACAAGAAGAAAATTAAATTTTAAATGAATATTTAGATTTAAAGAAAAATGTTATAATGTGAATACAAAAAATTTTATTCGGTGGGAGGTGAATTATAAAAAATATGAAAAAATTATTGTTATCAGGGGAAATGGATGTAAACTGCTATTTTATTGAAAATCAAGGGAAATGCTATATTATTGATCCAGGATATGAAAAAGAAAAAGTTATTAAATATGTTAAGGATAACAATTGGGAAGTAATGGGGGTTCTTTTAACACATGGACACAGGGATCATATAGGAGCAATAGATGCTTTTAAAGTGCCTGTATATATACATGAGAAAGAGTATGGTGTTTTAGAAGAAAATTATAAAAATGTTTTTAAAGAAAAAACATATGATTTAAAAGATATTAATATTGTAAAAATTAATGAATCAAAAATTTTTCCTATTGGAGACAAAAATATACAAGTAATATATACTCCAGGTCACACTATAGGGGGAGTATGCTATAAATTTGGCCATGATTTATATACAGGTGATACTTTATTTAAGGGAAGAGTTGGAAAATGGATTTTTCCAACCGGAGATTTAAACTTATTAAAAAAATCAATAATTAATTTAATTGAAAATCAAAATGAAAATATTAGGATTCACCCAGGCCATTATGAAAGCAGTACAATAGGTGAAGAAAAAAGAAATAATAGTTTTTATAATGAATGGAAAAGTATAAGAAAAAGTTAGGAGTTTGAAGAATATGTCAGTAAAAATGTTACACACTTGTATTAGAGTAAAGGATTTAGAAAAATCATTGGAATTTTATAAGGATGCATTGGGCTTGATAGAAACAAGAAGAATTGATTATCCAGAATACAAATTTTCTCTTGTTTATTTGTCAAATGAAGAAGGTGGATATGAAATTGAATTAACTTATAATTATGATCAAGAAGTGCCATATGAACTTGGAAATGGATTTAGTCATACTGCAATTGGTGTTCTGGATATAGAAAAAGAAAGAGAAAAACATATTGCTTTAGGATATGAAGTTACAGATTTGAAGGGACTGCCAGGAAGACCAGCTGATTATTACTTTGTTACTGATCCCGATGGATATAAGGTAGAAGTTATAAGAACTAAATAAATCACAAACAATATGATTTAATCAAATAACAAAATGTACACTAACAATGGAAAAGCTACGAGGTTGCGAGCTTGACCATTGTTTTTTTATTTTCTTTGATTAAATTGTTTTTTTGAAATACATGATTATGAAATATTACCATTAAGTTGTATAAGATAATGATAAAATTATGGTGATTAATATAAGCGATTTGGTAATTATATCAAGGATTGTATTAAATATAATATTGCCTTGTGCAGTTATAAGTAATTTTAATAATTTAAAAATTTATATGTCACTGCTATTTTTGATTCTTATTGGGATTATATGTGATTTTGTCGTGGTAAGTGCAGGAGATCTTGCTGCATTGAAAAAGAGTGATGATGAAAACGCATTTAATATGATAAACTTTTATGGATATTATGTAGAAAAAATTTAAACGATAATATATTATAATAATGTACGTACAAGATAAAAACAAGATGTATTAGAATAAGTTACTTTGTAATTTATATTAAGGTCAACATTATACAAATTTTTTCATGCAGCGTTATTAAAGAAAATGTGAATATATTTTTATAAATTTTGTTTGTAACTATATGTTTATAAACAAAGCATTACATAGAAAATTTTTGATAACGTAAACATAAAGTGCAGCTAGATTTTAATTTGTAAGTATATTTTTTTAGGTTAGTATAATTGAATTTCAGCTTATAAAGGGGGAATATATTTATGAAAATGAGAATGAAAATATTAGTGTTATTTCTAAGCAGTACATTATTTATATTAGTTTTACAGGCACTGATTTTTGAACGTAAATCGTCACAAATTATTTATGAACAATCTAAAGCTGCAACTGTTGATAAATTAAAGGGTATGCAAAGTGAAGTGTATACTTATATAAAATCTGTAGAACGTAATTTGATAAAAATTTATAATGAACAGGACTTTTTATATGATTTAGAAAGCGATAAGTCAACAGAATATCTTAGAAAAAAATACAAAGACAAAGCAACTAGATTCAATTGTGAAAAAATGCCGCTATCAACTAATGTAATGGCTATATACATATATGATGGAAACTCTAATTTAATTAGTAGCTATAGAAGGTTAAATACACCCCGTAATAATTATCCTAAAAATATTTATGAGGATGAGGGAAAATATAATTCTCAAGTACTAAAAGAATACTTATTGCAAGATAGTAGAGAGATGCTTATATCAAGTTATTATAATGAAAGTAAAAAAGAGAGTATAGTTAGATTTGCAATCAAAATATATGATAGCAGTAATAAAAAGAAAGTAATTGGATCTTTGGTTTGTGATATAACAAATAAGGATATTACATCTATTGTTAAAAAATACTGTAGCGAAAATGATATGTTCATGTGGATTCAACCTTTAGGAGATAGACCAATTATATCTATTGGAAATTTAGAAGAAAAAAGTGAAAACTATTATTATGATAACATTGAGAAAATAAACGAAGGTTCAATAGACAATGTTAATGTTTCAGTTAGAGGAAATAAAGTTATCTTTAGAGTATCTCAAGAAGAATATAATCTAGATGCATATTCAATTATTTCTCAATCATATCTTGAAGAAAATCAAAGAGTATTGACCAATTATTTAATTATTATTGTTATTTGTATGAGTATAGTAATAATAATTTTATCAATATTAGTATCTAGGGGGATAACTAAACCTTTAGAACAGCTAACGATAGCTATCAATAAGATAAAAAAAGGACATATAGATGAAAGAGCAGAGTATAACAAAAATGATGAAATTGGTATCTTATCTGAAAATTTTAATGAGATGCTTGATCAAATTGAAGAGCTTATAAGCAGTGAATATGAAGCAAAGTTATCACTTAACAAAGCTGAATATGCTGCACTTCAAGCACAGATTAATCCTCATTTTTTATATAATACATTAGATACAATGGGGAGTATTGCCAGTATACAGAATTGTGATAATGTAAGCAATATGTGTCATTCGCTTTCTAATATATTTAGATATAGTTTAGATATAAAAAATCCCTATTCTACCATTTCAAAAGAAATACTTCATTTAAAGAATTATATATTTCTTATGAATGTCAGAATGAATGGGGAAGTAGAATACTATTTTGATATTGATGATAGAGTGTTAGATTATTCTTTACCTAAAATATCTATCCAACCACTAGTCGAGAATGCGTTGAAGCACGGGCTTAAGAATAAACGTGGTGAGAAAAAAATTTATATAAGAGCACATGAATCTAATGATGTATTACAAATTATTGTTGAAGACAATGGAGTAGGTATGGATTCTGTCATGATGAACAAAAAACTAAAGGATTCAAAGAAAGATATTTTTAATGATAGTTCATCTATAGGATTAATAAATATAAATTCCAGAATGAAAATATTGTATGGGGATAGATTTGGGTTGTTTATTGAAAGTAATAAAGATAAAGGAAGCAGAATTATATTAACAACACCTAAAACTAAAATGAGGAGAGATAATGATGGACAAGATAATGTATAAGGTATTAATTGCAGATGATGAATTTTGGATAAGAGAAAAAATAAAAAATATGATTGAATGGAGTAATTATTCGTTAGAATTATTAGAGCCAGCAAAAGATGGTGAAGATGTTTTAAATAAAATAGAAGAATATAGACCAGATATATTAATTACAGATATTAATATGCCTTTTATAAATGGAGTTGAATTAGTTAGATTAATAAAAGAAAAATATCCAGATATAATAATATTTATAATATCAGGGTACAGTAATTTTAGTTATGTTAAAGATACATTAGTTGCAGGCGCTATTAATTATCTGCTAAAACCAATAACAAAGGTAGATTTAGTATCTACACTTTCAAAAGCTCTTGAGATTCTTGGAAATAGAAAGATGCAGGAGATAAAACAGGAAGAAGAAAGATTAAGTAGCTTAAAAGCATCTTCATTAATTCAAGATAGAGAGCTTAGTTTTATATTAGAAAGAGAAGACAATCAAATAGGAACAGTTATGAATATAGATGATAATACTTATTTTGCTAAATATAGCATAGTGGTTTTTGTAATTCATAATTTAGACGATCTAATACAGTACTATCATTATGATATGAATATGTTATCTTATAATGTTAAAAAGAAAATTAAGGATATTATTGGACGTGATGATGTGATTATATTTAATTATATACATTATTCTAATCAATTTATAGTGATAACAGATGTAAACCATAAGGAATTAGTTGGCTTTGCAAATAAAATAGTAGCATATTTCAAATCTATAATTAAGTCACCATTGAGTTTACTTATTACTGAACCTTCATATTCAATTGATAATTTAAATAGTGCATATAACAATATAATTTCTAAACTTATGACACGCAAATATAATAAAAAAAGTGAAATATTAATGATTAGTAAGGAGGCAGATATAAAGATAAAAGTAACTAATCATATAACTGAAGAAGATGAAAAAAATATAAAAAAATTACTTCGTATTAACAATAAAAGCTTATTAGAAAAAATAATATTAGAAAAAATAGGTCTAGCATCTTGCGATGAAAATAGCTGGACGTATTTAGAAGTTAATCAGACTATTAAGAAAATTTGTGATATAATAATGGAATTTATAAGTGAGGATTTAAAAGATAAGAATACAGAAGATATTCAAAGAAATATTGCAAAATTGAATAAGAGCATAGATTATTTGGATGAGAAAAGGCTAATTGAAATATTAGAAATTATACTTGAAGATATTGTTAATTTAAATAATGTTGTTTCAGCTGATTCAATAGTTGGATCTGTGCACAAGGCTATAAAATACATAGATGATAATTATTCAGAAGAATTATCTTTAAATACAATTGCAGATAAATATAATGTTGAGCATTCTTATTTTTCTAAAGTATTTAGGCAGGAAACTGGTGTTAATTTAATGTCATACATTGCAAAGAAACGTATGGATAAAGCTAAGGAACATATGAAAAATCCTAATATAAAATTGACGGATATAGCATTTATGGTAGGATATGATGACTATGCATATTTTAACAGAGTCTTTCGTAAAATTGAAGGAATTAGTCCAAGAGATTATAGAAATAACCCCAACACTTAGATAACGTTTTCAAAAAAGTACAAGTGATTTTTTCAAATTTGTCCTATATGGTAATGATTATTATAGTGTAAATTATAACTGTAAAGATTAACTATAAATTTAAGAGGGGTGTATTTTATGAAAATCAAAAAAATATTAGGAGTTATATTAACATCAGTTATGATGGTGAGCATGATTGCAGGATGTGGCTCTAGTCCAGAAGCAGAAAGCAGTAGTGGCCAAGGGGATGAAAAGGTTACCTTAAAAGTTTTAGCTGGGCAATCAACAACAGATGCTGGAATTGAAGATATGATCGATGAAGCGCTAGCGAAAAAATATCCTAATATAAAATTAGAATGGGAATGCGTTGGCTGGGGCGGCGATTTTCAAGCTAAGATGCAGCAATATATGCAGACTGGAATGCCAGATATAATAATAGGTAAAGCTCAGGACGTTGGAGCATATGCGCCACAAGGAATTTTTAAAGAAATTGATAGTACTTATACAGACAGACTTCTTGATGCAGCTAGTGATAACGTAACTATTGATGGAAAAACATATGGTCTAGTATATAATGCATTATATCAAGGTGTTTATTATAACAAGGATATGTTTAAGGAAAATGGATGGGAAGTACCAAAAACTCAAGATGATTTAAATAAAATAATTGAAGACTGCAAGGCAAAAGGAATAGTACCATTTGCTAGTCATATGGCAGATACATGGTCAATTGGAAATGTAACTATGCAATTTGCTATGAATGATATATTTAATAAAAATCCAAACTGGGGAGATCAGTTCAGAAAAGGAGAAGTTTCATTTACAAATAGCACAGAAATGCAAGATGTGTATAAATATAATAAATTAATTTATGATAATACATTTGATGATACATTCTCATTAGAACAAACTGAATGTGATGCAAGAATGGTTGATGGACAAGCAGCTATGAAAGTATCTGGATCATGGTCAATTCAAAACTTCCTTGATATAGATGAAGATTTTAATATGGGTATATTCCCATTTCCCAATAAAACTGGTGATTCAAAATTAATTTTTGAACCTAATATTACTATTATGACAAGCGCAGAAACTAAATATCAAGATGCTGTAAATAATGTTTTGGACATTTTAACTAGTGATAAAGATTTAGCTGTTGAAATTTATGATTTTACAAAAACAGCACCAATGCTTAAGGATGTTACACCTACATTCAAAAATCCAAGTCAAGTAGATATAGATAAATATGCAGAAGAAAATATGATTGTGGATGTTACTCTAGGAAATAACCAACTTGTTTGGAATGGTTTCCAAGAAGAAAATGCAAAAGATATATCAGCTTGGCTATTAGGCGATGAAACTTTTGAAGATGCTCTTGCTGCATCAGATTCAAGGGTTGAACGTAGCGGAGATAGTAATTAATTATAAAGTCAGATAATTTAATGTAAAGTGATCATTCTATGAGGCTGTCGCACTATTAAAAAATATGCAATGATGCAGTATGAAGTTTGTTTTTACATAATTGATATATTGTTATAGAAAATATTTTTAGTGTGATACCTCATTATATTAGGAGGACGGTGATTATATATGGAAAAGATAAGAAAAAACAGCATGGAAAAAGCCATGTTCAATCAATATTTGGTATTGGTAATTCCAGGACTTATAATTTTTACTATTGGATTAATTATTCCTATGATTATGGCATTTAGATATTCACTAACAAGTTGGGATGGAATGAGCGCAGAAAAAACTTTTGTTGGATTTCAGAACTATATAAATTTATTTAAAGATGCTGAATTTAAATCTGCATGGGTATTCACTATAAAGTTTACTTTATGGAATACTGTTATACAAAATGTCTTAGCACTTTTATTTGCAATAGCACTTGATAGTGGAATTAAAGGACAAAAAATTTATAGAACTGCATTTTTCCTACCTTGTCTTATAAGTTCAGTTGTTGTAGGGTTTATATGGCTTCGTATGTTTACAAATGTATTACCTGAAATAAATAATATATTAGGAACTAATATAGATTTTGCTTTTTTCGGTAAAAGTAGTACTGTATTAAGAGGATTATTAATAGCTAATAACTGGCAATGGATAGGATACTGGATGCTAATTTATCTTGCAGGGCTACAATCAATACCAGCAGAATTATATGAAGCAGCTAAGGTAGATGGAGCTAACCCTATAAAAAGATTCTTCAATGTTACTATTCCAATGTTAGCACCCTCAATAACTATATGTATTGTTGGAATTACAACTGGATCATTGAAAGTGTATGATTTAATGGTTTCATCTACACATGGAGGCCCAGGACATGCTTCTACATCGATCATATATAAAACTTATAACACAGCAATAAATGGAAGACAATATGGATATGGCTCTGCCATGTCAATTACAATGATAGTAGTTCTATTATTAGTAGCACTTATTCAAGTTAAAGGCCTAAGAAAGAGGGAGGTGCAGGCATAATGAAGAAGAAAAAAGATATTGAAACAAAAAGCAAGTATACTAAAAATACTTTTTATACTCAAGTTATAATGACTATTATTGCAGCAGTTTTTCTAGTGCCTGTATTTGTTATAATTAACTATTCCTTTAAGACAAAAAAAGAATTATATATGGAAAGTCCACTATCTTTGCCCAACTCATTTAATTTCGATAATTATATTAAAGCATTCAATAAGTTAGATATGGTAACAACTTTCTCGAATACATTACTATATACTGCAGTCAGTGTATTAATTTTAGCAGTCTTATGTGGAACAACAGCATGGGCAATTGCTAGATGTAAACATAAGTTTTTTAAATTCTGCTATATATACTTTATAATCGGAATTTTAATTCCATATCAAGCATTATTCTTACAAGTTTACATTATAGGACATAAATTAAATTTAATTAATACAAGGTATGGAATAATATTTATGTATGTTGCAACAGGAATTTCATTTGGTGTATTCCTTATGACAAGTTTTATGTCTACAGTGCCAATTGAGTTAGAAGAATCAGCAAGAATAGATGGATGTTCTGTATTTATGACTTATTTTAAAATAGTAATGCCATTACTTAAGCCTGCAATGGCAACTTTAATAATAATGCAGGCATTTCAAATATGGAACGATTACTTATTAGCTAGTTTATATGTAAGTGATAAGAAATTAAAAACTTTAACTGTAGCTATACAGTCTCTTTTCTCAGCTCAGACTAGTGATTACTTAACAGCTATTGCTGCAATTGTTATTTCTGTACTTCCAATCGCAATTTTATTTATTAGTCTACAAAAATATTTTATCAAAGGAATGACTGTTGGTGCAGTAAAAGGTTAATGTGGAGGTGTACTTATGAATATATCATTATTAAAAGAATATAAATTTGGAGATATGATTGCACTATATTATATAGATGAAAATTCAAAGAATGTTGAACTAGAACTTATACCAGACAACTATAAGGATAAGATAGTGAATAATAAAAAACATTCAATTGATAGTCTTGTACAATTGAAGTTAGCAGGAGATATTTATCCAGGCGGATATGCTGGTGGAAGCACAATGCGTCAAGGAGAATCAACAACAAGATTATCCTACAAGAATCAAGAATATTTTTCATTTGATGATAAAAAGGAAGTTGTTACAGTATTAGAAGACAGTAGAGGTTATATAATAAAGCATCACTTAATATGGTTTTTAAATTCACAGAGTTTAGAAACATATACTTCTATAGAAAATATGAGCAATGATGAAATATCAATAGAAATGATTTCAAGTTTTTCTTTAGGTGGAATTACTCCATTTGTTGAAAAAGATGCTTACGATACATTGAAGGTTCATAGACTAAGAAGCGTATGGAGCATGGAAGGAAGGCTAGAAACAAGAAGTGTTGAGGATTTACAATTGGAACCATGCTGGGCTGATCATGCTATAAGAGCAGAGCGCTTTGGTCAAGTTGGATCTATGCCTGTTAATCGATATTTTCCATATGTAGCAGTAGAAGATATGAAAAATGATATCTTTTGGGGAGCTCAAGTAGCTCACAATGCTTCTTGGCAGATTGAATTATATAGGAAAGATGATTGTTTGGCAGTATCAGGAGGTTTAGCTGATAGAGAGTTTGGAAGTTGGATGAAAAAGTTAAATAAAAATGAAAAATTTATAACTCCAAAAGCTATAATATCTGTTTGCAGTGGTGGAGGAATAGATAAAATTTCTCAAAGATTAACTTCTTCAATAGAAAGATTTGTAGATGAAGGCCCAGAAGTTGAACAAGATCTTCCAATTATATTTAATGAGTATTGTACAACATGGGGATGCCCTTCTCATGAAAATATAAGTAATATAGTAGAAAAAATAAAAGATAAAGGATTTACCTATTTTGTTATTGACTGTGGATGGTATAAGGAGAAGGATGTTCCTTGGGATATATCAATGGGGGATTATAATCCATCACAAGATTTATTTCCGGAAGGGCTTGAGAAAACAGTAGATATTATAAGGAAAGCTAATCTTAAACCAGGTATATGGTTCGAAATAGAGAATGTAGGAAGTGCATCAAAAGCATATAATGAAGAAGCACATTTATTAAAAAGAGATGGACGTGTATTAACAACTACAATGAGACGTTTTTGGGATATGACAGATGAATGGGTAGAAGGATATTTAACCAATAAAGTTATAGGAACTTTAAAGAAATACGAGTTTGACTATATGAAAATAGATTATAATGACACAATCGGATTGGGCTCTGATGGAGCAGAATCTCTTGGAGAAGGACTAAGAAAAAATGCAGAAGCATCAATTAAGTTTTTGGAAAAAGTAAAAGAAGAAGTACCAGGGATTATTCTTGAAAACTGTGCTTCAGGTGGACATAAATTAGAACCACTTATGATGTCTATGTGCAGTATGGCATCTTTCTCAGATGCGCATGAATGTGAAGAAATACCTATTATAGCGGCAAATCTTCATAGAGTAATTTTACCAAGACAAAGCCAAATATGGGCTGTAATACGTAATAGTGATTCTTTAAAAAGAATAGCATATTCTATAATTAATACATTCTTAGGAAGAATGTGTCTTTCAGGAGATGTACTTGATTTAGAAAAAGAAAAATGGGATTTAATTGATAGAGGTATAGCTTTTTATAAGAAAATTTCACCTATAATTAGAAATGGTTATACTTATCGTTATGGCAATGAAATCAGCAGTTACAGGAATCCAGAAGGATGGCAGGGGATATTACGTATTGGCGAAAATAAAGAAGCAGTGGCTATATATCATGTATTTAATGGTAAAGTTAAAGAAAAATTAGAAATAGAAATTCCAGAAGAATATGATTTTAGTATATGTGAAGTGTATTCTGATACTGAATGTGATATTACTTATGAAAATAATAAATTAATATATAATGCATCAGAAAATATGAAAGCAGTGGCTATATATTTAAAATAACAATATTATTTATATCCATATACATTTAATATTTATATGGATATAAATAATCAATAGGAGCTTATAATATGAAAGAAGGATTTTTAGACTTAAATAATAAATTTTTTAGTTTTATGGGAACAATAGGAGATTTAATGATTTTAAACCTCATATTTATAATTTGCTGCCTACCTATAATAACAATTGGTGCATCTATAAGTGCTATGTATAGTGTTTCTATGAAGCTTATTAAAAATGAGGGATATTTATTAAGAGGTTTTTTTGAAGCATTTAAGAAGAATTTCAAACCAGCTACAATTGTATGGATTTTGTTTGTCTTGTGCGGAATAGTATTTATAATTGATATAAAATGTTTATCTATATTTTTAGATGGACAAAATAAGCTTTATTTTAAAGTTATATTTTTTATTTTTGGAGCAGTTCAATATATGATATTTTGTTATATATTCCCTATGATTTCTAAATTCGATAATACAATCATTAATTATATAAAAAATTCTTTTTTCATGTCTATTAAACATATCTTACTAACAATAGTAATCATAGCTGTTAATATGCTTCCATTAATTTTATATTTATTTGGAGGGCATTATTTTTCTTATATTTTAATATTATATATACTATTTGGATTTTCGTTTACCTCATACATTAATTCTTATATATTTGAGAGGATATTTATAAAGTATATTCACTTAACTTAATTATATATAATCATGAATATTACTTTTTGGGAAAAACATATTATAATTAATAATATGAAACAATAATAATCTAGGAATTAATAAAGAATTAGGAGTAATATTTATGTTAGAGGATAAAAAATTATTTTTACTAGATATTGATGGAACAATTGCTATAGATGGCATTTTAATTGATGGAACCAAAAACTTTATGAATTATGTTTTAGATATAGGTGGCAAATATATTTTTATAACAAATAACTCAACTAAAAGTATAAAGGACTATGTAGAACAATTTATAGGCCTTGGTATAAAAGTAGATGAAACTAATTTTATAACTGCGTCGTATGCGACTGCTTTGTACCTACAAGAACATTATAAAGAGAAAAAGATTTTTGTAGTTGGAACAAAATCATTTATTGAAGAGTTAAAATCTTTTAATATAAATACTACAGAGGATTTAGAAGAAGATATACAATGTGCTGTTGTTGCATATGATAATGAACTTACTTACAAAAAAATAGAAAAAATATGTGAATTGCTATCAACCAAAAAAAATATCGATTATATTGCTACAAATCCTGATCTTGTATGCCCAACTAAATTTGGATTTGTTCCAGACTGTGGAGCGATTTGTAAAATGATAAAACTTGCAGTAAATAGAGAGCCAATTTTTATTGGAAAACCTAATAAAATAATAGGTGATCTTTGTATAAAGAAAAGTGGATTTACTAAAGAAGAGACCTTGGTAATTGGCGACAGGTTATATACTGATATAGCATGTGGCATAAATAGTAATATTGATACTGCACTTGTTTTAACAGGAGAAGCTAAAAAAGAAGATATTGAAACAACGATATTTAAACCTGAATATATATTTAAAAATATTAAAGAATTATATGAAAAAATTATAAATATTATTTGATAATTAGGCATAGAAATGAGAAATGTTAATAAGATTTTTTAATAGGCACTGTCGCACTAAATAATTAGTGCGACATCTCATTTTGAAAAAATAAATGCTAAACCTCACTGAGTTTAGCATTTATTATAAAATGTTTTCGTTAAGAAAATATTTTATAGAAAAATATAATATTAATTTTATATCATTTCGAATGCTTTGATATTAGTAAAGTCTTATTCTTATTAATAAAAACTAATTCTATATAGTGTGTAAATATAGAGAACATCAATATAATAGAACCATAATTTAATAACAATTTTAATACATTCATAAAGCTAAAGTTTTCGTTACCTTTTTCCTTTTGACCATTAAATTCTTTATTTAAATTCGTATTATCTGGTTTATTATTTTCTGCTCCTCTAATATGATTTTCGGAATCTGACATAGTATCTACACTAAATGGCATAGTAATCCATTTTATAAAATTTGTATTTTTCATGCTATAAATTCCACTAATAAGTACAAATATGATACATATTATACTAATTGGTTTTTTAAATTTATCCAATAATTTTAATGGCTTTTTACATGAATTAGAAATTAAATTCCAATGTAATCCAATATGAATACCTATTAAAATTAAAGCAAATGCCGCACAAGAAAAATGCACTAATTTCCATGGACCACCTACTGAAAAGTGAAAAACTACTTTGGATATAAAAATTCCACTAATAATGACTAAACACCAACAAATAACTAATAAGACATTTAGAATATAGCTTATTCTAGTTTTTATAGGAATTGATTTATCGAATAAGCGCTTTGTTATTGATTTAATCCATTTTCGATTAAATAATAAATGGATTATAAATAAGCCAAATAGAACAAGCCCACCTATCTCATGAAAGCTCATTGAGATTATATTTTTTTGATATAAAAGAATCATAAGAATTAATAGTACTAAATCTAACCCTAGTTTCTTTGAAGTTGTTAATTTCATAATTTCACCTTGCATAATGAAAAAATAGTAAAAAACAGATTTTCATTATACTTCCCTCTCTCTATTATTTCATTAATTAGTATAATATGGTCACCTTAACAAAAGCTTAATTTATTTTTTGAATAGGTAAAATAGTCTAAACAAAAAATAATAAATAAATTTAAAGAATAAAAAATAAATTATATCAGATATCTAAACATGTTAATGCAACAGCTCTTTTATTATTAGAAAAGTAAGATTAAATTGAATGATAAAATACTAAAAATATGATATATTTAATTAATATGGTATTTAGTTTTTAGAAAAAATAGATTTTTCTACACTTAAGCAACAAGGAAGTGATTTGATTTGAGTATATTATTAGGTTTAAGTATTATAATTTTAGTTTTAAATATTATATTTTCTTTATCATTAATATTTATAGAACGAAAAAATCCTACGACAACATGGGCGTGGTTATTAATATTACTTATACTACCTGGATTTGGATTTATATTATACCTAATGTTTGGTCAAAATTTAAGTAGGCAAAAGATATTTAAGGAGAAAATAATAAAGGATACTAATAAAAGAAAAATACTTAATGAGAATTATAGTTATAATGATAACATTCATGATGGTGGCGAAAGATTTTCAGATCTTAGAATAATGAATTATAAGAGTTGTGGTGCAAAATATACTATTAATAATTGTGTTAATGTGTATGTAAATGGCGAGGATAAATTTAAACAACTGATTGAAGATATAAAAAATGCAAAGAAATACATACATATTGAGTATTATATTTTTAGAAGTGATAATCTTGGCAAGAAAATAATAAAAGAACTTACTAAGAAGCTTAATGAAGGACTTGAAGTTAGGCTGTTGGTAGATGCAATGGGATCAAGAAGCTTAATAAAAAAGCATTTAAGGGAATATTTAAGTGCAGGTGGGAAATTTTCTATATTTTTTCCAGGAATACTTCCACATATAAATACACGTATAAACTATAGAAATCATAGAAAAATTGTTGTTATAGACGGCAAATATGGTTACGTAGGAGGATTTAATGTTGGGGATGAATATATAAATAGAGATAGGGAATTTGGATTTTGGAGAGATACTCATGTAAGAATACAAGGTGATGCAGTTGATGATTTAAATGAAAGATTTCTTCTTGATTGGTGTCATGCATCTGGAGAAGAAATAATTCAATATTCTAAATATATAAGTGAAAAAGATAATGATATTGGCGATGTTGGAATACAAATAATTACTAGTGGACCAGACCATAAAGAAGAATACATTAGGAACTCATATATTAAGCTTATAAATAATGCTAAAAGAAATGTTTATGTAGAGACACCATATTTAGTGCCTGATGAACCAATACTAGAAGCATTAAAAATATCGGCACTATCTGGAGTTGATGTAAGAATAATACTTCCTGGTAAGCCAGATCATTTTTTTATGCCCTGGGTTGCAAGCTCTTATGTAGGTGAATTATTAGAAGCAGGAGTTAAGATATATCATTATAATACTGGATTTATTCATTCAAAAACAATTGTTGTTGATAGTCTTGCTACAAGTATAGGAACAGCAAATTTAGATATTAGAAGCTTTAAGCTTAACTTTGAAGTTAATGCATTAATTTATGACGATAGAATTGCTAAAGAATATGAAAAAGAAGTTATTAAGGATATTGGAAATTCAACTGAAATTACTTTAGAGATTCATAATAATAGAAGTTTGTCATTAAGAATAAAAGAATCTTTAGTAAGATTGGTATCACCTATACTTTAAAATATTATAACGTTTCATGTGAGGTTACAAAATGGACTATATTAATATAGTCCATTATTTGTTAATAAATCAAAAAATAATATATAAAATAAAAAATGTATAAAATTGATAAATAATATTGTTATCTAGGTGTAAGTTGTATAATATATGTATATAAGTATTTATTAACCAAAAAGAATTATTACTATTAATAAATATTAAAAAAAGCGCAAGAAAGATATTATTTTATATAATAATAGGTTGTTTAATAAATAAATTTTATAAAAATAAAATAGGCAATTCTTTTGAAATACAATAATCTGAATAAAAATGCAAATATATCATGAAGCTTATTATTATAATATGGTTTAAATATTAAAAATTGGAGAGAGGAAAAAGCATATTATAAAATCCGGAAAGTGAACTTGCTTAGGATAGTATAAATGTTAGAAACTATTCAATAACATATATTATATAAATTTGAGGGGGTATATTAATATGAGAATTGAGACAATTAGAAATAAAGCTCTAATTACAGGAACTGTAGTAACTTCGATAATTTATTTAATATGGCGTATATTTTTTACAATTCCTTTTGGTGAGGGAATTATAGCATTAATTTCTGGAATGTATTTACTCATAGTGGAAATAGTGGGTATGCTTGAAGAGGTAGTACACTACAATAATATGACAAATATTGAATATCCAATGATTCCTAAAGCCGATTTTAGTGAATTTCCTGATGTAGATATATTTATAGCAACTTACAATGAACCAGTAGAATTGTTATATAAAACAATAAATGGATGTATAAATATGGAATATCCAGATGAGAATAAGGTTCATATTTATATTTGTGATGATTCTAATAGAATTGAAATGAAAAAGTTAGCAGAAGAAATGAATATCAATTATATAACAAGGACTGAAAGAAAAGATGCTAAAGCAGGAAATTTTAATAATGCACTAGCGAAAACAGATTCTCCACTTGTTGTAACATTTGATGCAGATATGATACCAATGCATGATTTTTTAATGTCAACAGTTCCGTATTTTGTTGAAGATTTAACTAATGCAAAAAAAATAGAAAAAAAAGATGGTAAAGAAGCAAGGAAGAACAGAGAGGGAAAAATAGGATTTATTCAGACACCACAAAGTTTTTATAACCCTGATTTATTTCAATATAATCTGTTTTCAGAAACTAGAATACCAAATGAACAGGATTATTTCTATAGAGATATACAAATATCAAGAAATAAAAGTAATTCTGTAATATATGGAGGAACTAATACAGTAATTTCGAGAGAAGCATTAGATGAGATAGGTGGATTTTACACAAAAGTGATAACAGAAGATTTTGCAACTGGAATACTTATTCAAAGTAATGGTTATACATGCTATGCTATTGATGAAGTTCATGCATCAGGTCTCGCACCGGAAGATTTAAAGGGATTAGTTAAACAGAGACAAAGGTGGGCTAGAGGATGCATACAAACTGGTAGAAAACTAAATATTTTATTTAGAAAAGGGCTTAATATAAGCCAAAAGTTAAGTTATATTTCAGCAATAACATATTGGTATGGCTGTCTTAAAAGGTTAATTTATATTATGGCACCAATTCTCTTTTCTGTATTTGGAGTAGTCGTTGTAAAATGTACTCTTTTAGAAGTATTAATATTCTGGTTGCCTATGTATATATTTAGTTCTAAATCACTGAAATTAGTTTCAAGAAAAATAAGAACAGTAAAATGGACAAATGTTTATGAAACTATACTTTTTCCATCATTAATAGTATCTGTTATATTGGAGAGCTTGGGGATTTCTCAGAAAAAATTTAATGTAACAAGAAAAGGTGGAGCTATTGAAGATAAAAATTATCAGATAAAGAAGGCAATTCCACATATAATTTTATCAATTCTTTCTATAATAGGAATAATAAATTGTGTTAAATTCACCTTTATAACAGGAACTCCAGTCTATATTGTACTAATATTTTGGCTCATTATAAATTTGTATAATATAGTAATGTCAATATTCTTTATGCTTGGAAGACAGGTTTTACGAAGAGCAGAGAGATTTCCAATAAATATTGATTGCATAGTAAGTTTTCATGAGAAAGAATTAAAGTGTACTACTAATGATATTTCAGAAAATGGATTATCTATAGTATTAAAAAAACCTGAATTTATACCATATAAAGAATCAATAAGAATTTTATTACAAACTGATAGATATAAAGCTCAATTTGTGGCAAAAATAATTCATGTTGGACAAGTTGGAGAGCAGTGGAAATATGCAATGGAAATACAGGAGATTGATGATCATAATTTAAAACAATTATTGAGAATACTTTATGATAGAGTTCCAGAATTACCTAAGATAGTGGAGATGAATAATAGCATTTTTGATGATATTAGAATAAATGTTTTAAAAAGAGGAGAGCAGAAAGTTAAATTTAATAGAAAACTTCCGCGTGTTAATTTGAACAAAGAACTATATTCAAAAGAGCATGGAAAAGTTAAAATTATTAATTTCAATTATGAGTATGCGGTATTGAAAACAAATAAGGTATTTGATAGTTTAATTTTAAAAATTAATGATTGCATAGATATTAAATTTATATTGACAGATACTTCGAGTGCGAAGATAGAAGAAAATACATACTTATATAAGGTTGATAACTACGAAGAAATATCTGCAAATGAAGAATTCGCAGAAATACTTAATCAATGGATTAAAGAGTATGAAATTTATATGAAAAGAAAGAAAAATGAAAAAATAAAATTGGAAGATGAAGATGTCTTTAATGAAATGGAATATTTATAGATGTTTGAGTTGGTGAAAAGTATGAAGGTGTATAAAATGCAGAGAATTTTAATTTTTCTATTGGTAGTTTTTATATCTAATTTTACTACTGTTTATGCGTTAAATGAGGAAGAACTGGTGGAGTATGTTCCTGATAAAATTGAACAGATTAGTAATGGTGTAGATGCAACTTTATCAAAATTGCAGAGCAATATGTATGAATTAAATATGGATACGTCAGGATTAAAAACTGGATATTATACTACATATATATATGTAAATTCTAGTGATGATTGGTCAAATTATGAAGGTTTTCAATTTAAAGTTGAAAATAAATCAAGCAGTTCTATAAGAATAAATTTAGACATAAAGACTAGAGATGGAAAAGTATTATCTGTTCCAGATAAGAATGTTGTTATGTTAAAAAATATTGATCGAGAAGAGTTGGAAATTTACAATCCAAAATATGGAACCGTTGAAATTCCGAAAGATTTTAATGGAGAAATATATATACCATTTAATAGTATGAGAGAAAAAGAAGAAGTTTTGAATGAAGTTATTAAAGTTGCTGGTATAGATTCGTGGGGGATTGTGGCAACAGCAGCGGAAAATGAGAATAAAGATTTTTTAGTAGGGGATTTTAGATTAATAAAAAGTGGATCAAATTTAAAGAAATATTTTGAATATAATCTGGAGATAACAGGAGATAAAGAGGTAGAAATACCAGTAGTAGGAGAAGGTATTTCGGACTATAAAGTAATTGATACAGTAGAAAATGAAGATATTTTAGAAAAAGGAACAGTAGTTGAATTTAAAATGAAGAAAGATGTTAATGGTGTTAATATTAGTAAGGATGGAAGACTTACAATACATCCAGATATATCTCCGCAGGAAATTGAAATTGAATCTGTTATAAATGATACTATAGTTAAAAATCTTAAAGTTAATTTGCTAAAATCTTGGACTCTTACTGAAAAAGAAGTAGATGGAACAAAAAAGAGTATTCCTAAAGAAAATGAAGTCAGAAGCATATTAGATGATAAAGATGAAATTTATATTAATAGATTTATTATTATAATAAGATTTTTTATAGTATTTATTTCAATATTCTGTGTAGTATTATATATTAAATGGAAAAATAATCTAAAAAGAAAGTAATTTTAGATTGAGGATGGATTTTATGGATCATAAAAAGTGCACTTTTATAACTATAATTCTTCTAGCGTTTTTTGTAGTATTTCTTTTTTTAAAAGCCATTAACACTCCTAAAATAGAATTTACTTCTTGCATTAGTATTGGAAATGCACTTGAAGCACCAAAAGATTTATCATGGGATGTAGAGATGAATGAAGAATATTTTGATAAAATTAAAGAAGCAGGATTTGATTGTGTAAGACTTCCGGTAAGATTTTCAGATTATGCTAAAGATAATAAAGATTATTTATTAGATGAAAGTTTCATGAAAAAGATTGATTACTATATAGATTATGCATTGAGTAAAAAACTTGTTATTATATTAGACTTTCATCACTTTATTGAAATAATGAAATTTCCTAATGAATATAAGGAGTGTTATTTAAAAATATGGGATCAAGTAGCGGAAAGGTATAAGGACTATCCGCAAGAACTTATGTTTGAGCTATTAAATGAGCCAAATGATAATTTAAGTGGAGAACTATGGAACCAATTTATAGATGAAGGAGTAAATATAATACGAAAAAGTAATCCCAAAAGAACTATTATAGTAGGTCCTGATAACTATTATTCTGTTTATAGTCTTGAAAAATTGAAGATTCCACAAGATAAGAATATAGTAGTATCATTTCATTACTATGAACCAAATGAGGTTACATTTCAGGGAAGTGTAAATCATAAAGGATTTGAAAATTTAAAGGATAATCAATGGACAGGGACAAATTTAGAGATTCAATATTTAAAGAGCAGATTTGAAATTGCTAAAAAGTATTCAGAAGATCATAAAGTGAGAATATTTTTAGGTGAATTT
This sequence comes from Clostridium neonatale, assembly GCF_001458595.1. Classification (GTDB taxonomy): domain Bacteria; phylum Bacillota; class Clostridia; order Clostridiales; family Clostridiaceae; genus Clostridium; species Clostridium neonatale. Next base: position 2,754,801 of record NZ_LN890328.1, on the reverse strand, counting down.
GGAGTAAATAAAAATGCTCCTGAAACTACTAGAATAAATTGGACACAAGCTGTGCGAAAGGAAGCAGAAGAATATGGATTTAGCTGGGGATATTGGGAGTTATGTTCTGAATTTGGAATTTATGATGTTAAAAATGATTTATGGAATGAAAAAATATTAGATAGTCTTCTAGAGAATTAAAACCATATTTATTAAGGACAAAGGAGGAGACAGGATGCTTTTTTCGAGTATAGTTTTTCTTTTTTATTTTTTGCCTATAGTATTGATTTTATACTATGCACTATCATTTTCAAGAACTGCTCAAAATATATTGTTGCTTATTTCTAGCTTGATTTTTTATACATGGGGAGAATCAAAATATGTATTATTGATGCTTTTATCTATAATTTTAAATTATATTTTAGGAATTATGGTTGACAAGTATAGAAAAGATAAATTAAAAGCAAGGTTTATAATAATTTTTACCTGTATAAGCAATTTGGGAATATTATTTGTATTTAAGTATTTAGGTTTTGTTATACGTAATATAAATGAAACACTACCATTTTATAAAATACAAATACCAAAGATAATTTTACCTATAGGTATTTCCTTTTTCACATTTAAAGTATTATCATATGTTATTGATGTTTATAAAGATAAGGTTAAAGTACAGAAAAATATTTTTTATTTAGGGTTATACATATCATTTTTTCCACAACTATTGGCAGGCCCTATAGTACGTTATTCAACAATAGAAAATCAAATTAGATATAGACAGGAATCATGGGAAAAATTCGGAATAGGATGCTGTAGATTTATTGTTGGATTGGGGAAAAAAGTTCTAATATCAAGTAATATGGCTATTATTGTAGATAGAATTTTTACAATGAATAGCAATATAGATATTCCAATAAGTATTGCGTGGATTGGATCGTTTGCATATACATTTCAGATATTTTTTGATTTTTCTGGTTATTCAGATATGGCAATAGGTCTTGGATTAATGTTTGGATTTAAATTTGATGAGAACTTCAATTATCCATATATCTCTAAATCAATAACTGAATTTTGGCGTAGATGGCATATATCATTAGGATCATGGTTCAGAGACTATGTATATTTTCCTCTTGGAGGCTCAAGAGTAAAAAACAAAGATAAAATAATACGTAATTTATTTATTGTATGGGTATTAACAGGTATATGGCATGGTGCAGAATGGACATTCATTATATGGGGGTTTTTGAACTTTATATTTATTGCGATTGAGAAAATTTTGATATTTGATAAATTAAATATCAGTAAAGGAGTTAAGCACCTGTATACACTATTTATTATAAATTTAGGATGGGTATTATTCAGATCAAAAGATTTAATAGAGGCAGGAAAATATATTTCAAACATGTTTGGATTTAATCATAATGGATTTTGGAGCGACTATACATATATGTTTATAAAAGAAAATATAGTATTTTGGATTTTAGCAATTATATTTTCTACTCCAATTGTTAAAAAAGCCAATAAGTTTTTAGTTGATAAATTTTATTTATATAGAGAAGTGAGTATAATTTATCCAGCAGTTATCATAGGATTATTTTTTATATGTGTATGTTATCTGGTAAAGGGAACATATAATCCGTTCATATACTTTAATTTCTAAGAGAAATAAGGAAAGGTGTTAAACATGGAAATTTTTTTTAAGAAAAAGATAGTAACTTCAATAATGTTCATAGTTATTCTTTTAACATTTTCTGTTTTTAATTTTACTAAGTCATATAAGTATGTTAAGCAAGTATTAGAGGATAACCCAATTAATATAAAAAATATTGATAATGTAATAGAATTGGTTGAAAATACAATTAATGAGAATGTTTATGGTAAATATTTATTTGTAGAGAGCTATGGATTTATACAAAAGATTATGGACAAAAATGAGGAGAATAATTTTGAAGTTGTTAAAGATAAGGATGGATTTCTTCATTATACATTTATAGCACATCAGCCGAATCCCGTATATGACTTATCTAATAAAACAGAAGATTTTAAAAACAATATAAAAAATAGCAACACTAAATTAATATATTTGATGACACCTGACAAATATATTAAAGGATATACAGAATTACCAACAGGAATTCCATATAATTATGCAAATGAAACAGCAGATGATTATATAGAACTTTTGAAGGAAAAAGGAATTGATACAATAGATTTAAGAGAAAATTTGTTAAGTAGTGGAATACCATCAGAAGATTTATTTTATAAAACAGATCATCATTGGAAAACTGAAACTGTTTTTTGGGAATTTGGACAATTAGTTAATAAATTAAATAAATATTATGGTATGAATTTAGACAAAACAGATTATTATACAAATAAGGAAAATTATAATTTCATTAAATATCCTAATTCGTATATAGGTTCTATGGGAAGAAAAACAGGAATAATTTATGGTGGAATTGATGATTTTACGCTTATCTATCCTAAATTTAAAACTTCATATTCATATTATTCTAAAACAAATGGTCAGGAAATGAAATTGGAAGGTAGATTTGAAGAAGCATTGTTAACAGTGTCTCCTTTTAGAACTGAAAAAGGAATTTATTCATTAGAGGCTGATAAATATTCTTCTTATCTATTTGGAAATAGAGGAATAGTTCATATCGTTAATAAAGATAATTTAAATGGTCCTAAAATATTATTTATAAAAGATTCATTAGCAGTTCCACTTGCAGCCTTTATGTCAACAGTATGTTCAGAAGTCTATTTAGTTGATCCTAGATATTATAAGGAAAGTATTTTAGAATATGTTAATAGTATCGAAAATTTAGATATTGCATTTATTTCATTTTCGCCACAAGATTTAACAGATGAATTTTTCAATTTTAATTAATATCTACTAAATACCTTTAAAATTATCATAATAAATAAGTCTGTTTGAGTTGATATACATAATTAATAGCATTTATCATAAGATAGGTGCTTTTTTATACCAATTTTTAAAGAAATTAATAGAAATAGAATTTATATAGAGAGATAATAATCTTTGGTCAAGTATTTCTTTTCAAGATGGAGCATCTTATCTCAATACGGAAAAGTGATAAATATCTCAGATAGAGATTATTTTTACTATTCAATTGAAGGAAAATCCTACGTAAGCAATTTAGTTGAATCTTAAATAGATTCAACTAAATTGAATATTTATAGTGTTCCTGTTCTTAAAGAAGATAAAGTTGTAGCTATATTGTGGGCATCTATAGAAATAGAAGAGTTTTGTAAGAATTTGGATTTGCACCCTGATTGAGAGGCTATTTGTAATATGATAAAATTTTCAGTAAAAAGGTTAAAATCATCAACGTTTAAAGAAATATATAATTACGATATAATTAAGAAGAGTAATAATACAATTATTTAGGAGTAATTAAATAATGATAAAATCAGATATAATAAAATCTTTTAATGAGAAAGAAATGAGGATATATGAATTTATAAGTAAAAATGCAGTTAAAGTTCCATATATGACAATAAGAGAATTAGCAAGCTCTGTATCAGTATCAACAACAACAGTTTTAAATTTTGTTAAAAAAGTAGGATATGAGAATTATAGCAGCTTTAAATATGAATATAAACTTCAAGAAGAGAAAGTAATACATAAAGATGCTAAATATGATTTCAAAGAAATTATACAATGCCTAGATAAATTTGATTCGGATACTTATAAAAATAGATTTAAAGAAGCAGCAGATATTATAGATAGAAGTGATAAGATAATTTTTATTGGAATAGGAAATTCAGGGATGGTTGCTCAATATGGAGCAAGATTATTTTCAAGTATTGGAAGGTTTTCTTTTGTAATAAATGATCCTTATTTAAGGATTGAAAAGCTTGAAGATGATTGCGTAATGATAGTTCTATCTATATCAGGTGAAACTCCAGAAATAATTAGGGAAGTTGAAGATAGTAAGAAATTTGGATGTAATGTTATTGCTATAACAACAACAGAAAATAGCACATTAGCGAGAATATCAGATGTGACAATACCATATTATATTGAATCTGTATATGATGATGAAATTGATATAACGACACAGATACCAGCAATTGCAATATTAGAAAATCTAAGTAGAATTATATCAAGATAAAAAATTCATAAAAATATATAAGTATAGCAAATTAAAACTAAGTAATTATTTTGATTTACTATACTTTTTTTATCTAAAACATATTAAAAACAATGTGTTTTTTATTTTTTACAAAAAACATAAAATGAACACATTTTATAAAACTTGTAAACCTATTTAAATATAATTTCAACTTGATATAATAATCATGAACTATTTAAAGCGATTACTAGAAATACGATTATATTTGGCCAAACGTATTTTAGAATTTTACTTGAAAATTATTAGGAGGAATTATATTTATGGAAAAATTTCAAGCTTTAATGATGCGCTATTTTGTACCTTTAGCTACTAAAATTAATGCTCAAAGACATGTTTCTGCTGTGCGTGATGCATTCACATTGGCATTCCCACTTACTATGGCAGGATCTTTGGTTGTTTTAATTAACTACGTATTTTTATCACCTGATGGGTTTGTTGCGAGTATATTACATTTAGATAAATTTATACCTAATTTAGTTGAATATCAGGAAATATTTAATCCTATTGTAAACGGAACCACTAATATTATGGCAATTATAATTGCATTTCTTACAGCTTATGAGCTAGCTAGAATTATGGGAGGAGATGAAGTGTTATCAGGTATTACATCTATGGCATCCTTCTTTATTTTGTATCCAGCTGCACAAGAATTTAAAAACGGTGGCATGGGGTTAACTAGCTCTTACTTTGGAGCTCAAGGACTATTTGTTGCATTATTTATTGGTTTAATTGTTGCTGAGTTACTTACTAAGATGGGAAATAATGAAAAGCTACGTATTAAGATGCCTGATACAGTACCACCAGCAGTTGCTAAATCATTTAATATATTATTTCCAATTATGATAGTACTAGCTTTATCTGGCTTACTTAATTTCTTTATATTAAAAATTTCACCAGATGGTATTCAATCATTAATTTATAATGCTATACAAGCACCTTTAGTATCATTAGGAAGTTCAATGGGAACAATATTAACATTTGTAGTTGTTCAACAATTCTTATGGGTATTAGGTATACATGGACCAAATACATTAAGTGCATTAAGATCTGTTATGTTTACAGAACAGGGATTAGTTAATCTTGAATATGTAGTAGCAAATGGTACTGCATGGGGAGCTCCTTATCCAGTAACTTGGGCAGGAATTAATGATGCCTTTGGAAATATTGGAGGTTCAGGAGCAACTTTGGGGCTTATTATTGCTGTATTTATTGCTGGACGTAGAAATAAGGCTCAATATCAAATTTGTAAGATGTCATTCTTACCAGGATTATTTAATATTAATGAACCAATAGTATTTGGCTTACCAATTGTTATGAATCCAATATTTGTTGTTCCATTTATATTATCACCTATTGTATGTAATATTATTGGATATTTATGTATCATGGTATTTAAGATTATTCCACCTATTGCATATACTGTAGCATGGACAACACCAGGATTTTTAATACCATTCTTAGGATCAGGAGCTAATAATTTTATGGCTTTATTTATCGGATTTGTTTGTTTAGCTGTAAGTACACTAATTTACTTGCCATTCGTTATGGCAAACTCTAGAGCAGTAGAAGAAGCACAAGTAGAAGGAGAAACAGAATAATGAATAAAGAATTTTTATGGGGAGGAGCTGTTGCAGCTCACCAATTAGAAGGCGGATATAAAGAAGGCGGAAAAGGTCTATCAATAACTGATGTAATGACTGCTGGTGCGCATGGAGTTCCAAGAAGAATTACAGATGGAATAATTGAAGGCGAAATATATCCAAACCATGAGGCAATAGATTTTTATCATAAGTATAAAGAAGATGTAGCATTATTTGCTGAAATGGGATTTAAATGCTTCAGAACATCTATTTCATGGCCAAGAATATTTCCAAATGGTGATGAATTAGAGCCAAATGAAGAAGGGTTAAAATTCTATGATGATTTATTTGATGAAATGCTTAAATATGGAATTAAGCCAGTTGTTACATTATCTCATTTTGAAATGCCATACTACTTAGCAAAAAAATATGATGGATTTAGAAGCCGTGAATGTGTAGATTTTTTTGTAAGATTTGCAACAGCTTGTTTTGAAAGATACAAAGATAAAGTAGAATACTGGATGACATTTAATGAAATTAATAATCAGACAGCAATCGAAAATGAATTTGGAATATATACATGTTCAGGAGTACGTTTTAGGGAAGATGACAATCGTGAAGAATTAATGTATCAAGTTGTGCATAATGAATTTGTTGCAAGTGCACTTGCAGTTGCAGCTGGCCATAAAATTAATCCTAATTTTAAAATAGGATGTATGCTTGCTTGCGTTCCAATATATCCATATTCATGTAATCCAGATGATATGATGCAGTCTGTAGAACAAATGCATCAAAGATATATGTTCACTGATGTTATGGTAAGAGGTTATTATCCATCATATGTTAAAAAGTACTTGGAAAAACATAATTTAAATATTGTTATGGAACCTGGTGATGAAGAAATTTTAAGAAATGGATGTGTAGACTACATAGGATTATCGTACTACATGTCATCAGTAACTAAATTCGGAGATGGAGAAGTTAGAGCAGGAGTTCAAAACTGTGTAACTAATCCATATATTAAAGCAAGTGATTGGGGATGGCCAATAGATCCAGTTGGACTTAGATATTCATTAAATGTATTATATGAACGTTATCAAGTTCCATTATTTATAGTTGAAAATGGATTTGGAGCTTATGATAAATTAAGTGAAGATGGAAAATATCATGATGACTACCGTGTAGAATACCTAAGAAAGCACATTGAACAATTAAAAAAAGCAGTTGATGAAGATGGAGTAGATCTTATTGGATATACTGTTTGGGGATGTATAGATGTAGTTTCTTATGGTACTGGTGAAATGGAAAAACGTTATGGTTTTATACATGTAGACAAAGATAATAAAGGTCAAGGTACATTAAGAAGAGCACGTAAGGAGTCATTTAATTGGTATAAAAAAGTTATTGCTTCAAATGGAGAGGAATTATAAGAGATAGTAAGTAAAAGAAGGTGGAGCCATGAAAGAATTTATAATAAAATTAAAACTAGATAAACCAAATGATGTGGGATTTTTAAGAAGATCTGTAGCATACATTATTGATTGGTATATAGGTGGTGTATTAGCTTCATTACCATTAATAATCATATATATGATAAATAATGATAATGTTACAATAATTCCACAAAATATTGAAATATTTAAATATCCGTTGAATATTATTGTAGGATTACTATCTTTCATGGTTGCAGTCTTTTACTATGTACTTGTACCAATGTATATTTATGAAGGGCAGACACTTGGGAAAAAGATAGCTAGTTTAAAGATTATGAGTAATGATAACCTAAAAGCTTCAAGGAGACAGGTTTTCATAAGACAATTTGTAGTAATTTTACTTTTAGAAGGCAGCCTATTTACTTCAAGCAATATGCTTCATCAAGTGCTTAATGTATTTTCTGGAGTTAAGATTACAACTATATATAGTCGAATTGGCCTTTTTATAACCGCAATTTCTATAATTTTAGTTATTTTACTAAAATCAAGAAGAGCCATACATGATGTTATTTCAGGTACAAGAGTAATTAAATATAAATCTAAGAGCAAATTAATAGCAGCTTAGAAAATAATATAATAGTATAGATCAGATGATTAAATATTGCATTTGATTTATACTATTAATCTTAATATATAATTTGATTTTGATTAGAATATCATTTGGTCAATTTGTTAAAAGACTAGATATAATACAGTTATTTGATTAAAATATACTTGTAAATTATTTATGGATAAGGAGATTTTGGATATGAATTATTTGGTTATGGATGTTGGAGGAAGTGCTATAAAGTATGCTCTAATGAATGATTCATTAGAAATGATAGAAAAATCAAGTGTAAAGACACCAATGGATTCATTAGATAGCTTTAAAAACGTTGTAAAGGATATCTATGAAAAATATAAAGATGAAGTTGATGGTATAGCTATGTCACTGCCGGGATTAATAAACAAACAGACAAATAAAATGCAGATTCCTGGAAAACTAGAGTATAATTTAGGTGTAGATATATTGAAAGAGTTAAAATCTGTAACTACAGATAGATTTACAATTGAAAATGATGCAAAATGTGCAGCACTTTGTGAAGTGATATATGGAAGTTTAAAAGGTACAAGTGTAGGTGCAGTTTGTATTATAGGTAGCGGAATTGGAGGAGGCATAACACTAGGAGATAATGTTCTATCAGGCAGCCATGGCTTTGCAGGTGAATTTAGCTACTTATCAACAAAATGGAAGGATTATGAAGGCTTTAACAGTAAATGGTGTGTTGAGAATGCAGCATTTAATTTAATAGAAATGATAGCTAAAGAGTTGGGAATAACTAAAGAAGAGTTAGATGGACCACAGGCTTTTAAATACTGTAATGAAGGAAACCAAAAGGCATTAAAGGCTTTAAGTGAATATTGTGATATCTTAGCTATGGGACTATGGAATATACAGGCAACTGTTGATCCAGACAAAATTGCAATAGGTGGCGGAATAAGTCAGCAATCTATATTAATAGAATATATAAATAAATCATTAGATAAATTTTACTCTAAAATGCCTATACCAATTCCAAGAGTAAACATAGTAAATTGTAAATACTTTAATGATTCTAATTTAATTGGAGCTTTAGCAAATTATAAGAAGATTTATGGTTAGAAAACTTAAAACTTCATAAAGACTAATATATTACAAACAAGCCCTATTATGTTTAATTTTGTAAATAAACATAATAGGGCTTGTTTATTTTTATAAGCTTTAATATAATATCAACAAAATCAAAAAATAATTTTTAAAATAATATTTATTAGTTTATAATAGATGTACTATTATAATATTTTATATCATTAAATAATCGGGGAGAAATTTAATTATAATGGATAATTTATATAAAATAAAAACACTAAATGAATTAGAATATTCAATATATTTATACTTAAGTCAAGATAAGAATAAAATAAGAAATTTAAAACTTAAAGAAGCAGCTGAAGAACTACATGTATCACCAGCAATGGTCACTCGTGTATGCAAGAAGCTTGGGTTTAATGGATTTAGTGAATATAAGTTACATTTAAGATTTAATGAATCTAAAAGTAATGATGTAAAATATGATAAGATAGCATATTTATTAGATTATTTTCAAAGAGCAAAAGGTGAAAAAGTATCAGAAGTAATAAAAAAAATTGCAGAAGAAATTGTTGATAGTGATGAAGTATTATTTTTTGGATTAAGCTTATCAGGTGCATTGGCTAAATATGGAGCTTTACTATTAAATCGTAAAGGAATAAGGAGCTCATTTATTGATGATATAAGCTGGAGGGTAGAAGATATTTATGATTCTAAAACTTTAGCAATTATATTAACTGTATCAGGAGATACGGAAGAAACTAATAAAGTTATTTTAAATTTAAGAGCTAGCGGGGTTAAAGTTGTTGTTATTTCAAACAGCGAAAATTCTCAATCAGCAAAAATGGCAGATTATAGTATAGGCTATTATGTTCCAAGTAAGCGTGATAAATTCTATTTTAGTTCAGCAACTCAAGTTCCAGTAATTTATATTATTGAAGAAATCGCTGATGAAGTAAATAGAATAAGATTAGAAATTAATAATTTTAAATAGTAGTGTAATGTTACACAATAACATTACACTACTATTTTTTGTATATTAATTAATAAAAAAGGAATGTTTTGCAATAGATTATGTGTAGCTTAAAGTATAAATTTTACGTACTTAGTAATTCACTTTGTAAATGATATCAAATATAATTAGGACATAAAAAAGTGAAGGGAATGATATGAAATGTATAAAAAATTTTTGGACATGTTAGAAAAATATTTATCACCTATAGCAGCAATGGTATCAAGAAATTACATCTTGATGGCTATAAAGGATGCTTTCATTTTAAGTATGCCATTTACAGTTGTAGGATCATTAACTGGTCTTGTTAAATCACAAGGAGACTTTTGGTTTGCTAAATGGGGAGTTTCGTTAGATGGTATATTAGGAAAAATATTAAATATATTTGGAAATGTAAATGTTGTAGCCATGGGATTAGTTGGAGTAATAATAGTTTTATCATCATCATATTATTATGCGGAACATCTTTCTAAGGACAATAAAGATGTTATGCCAATGACTGCTTCAATAATAGCTTTTGTAACTTATTTTGTAACAATTCCAGATAAGATAACTATTGGATCAGAGTCAGCATCAGCATATACAATAAACTTTTTCAATTATGAAGCTATGTTTACAGCTCTTATAGTAGGACTTGTAACAACATATCTTTATGCAAAGTTTATGAAATCAAAATTCACAATTAAGCTTCCAGATACAGTGCCACCAATGGTATTTAATTCATTTAAAGCAATCATACCATTTTCTGGAGTATTATTAATATTTTCAACACTTAGAGTAGTAGTTGAATCTTTTGGATTTGAATCAATTCAAAAATTAATTGCTCAATTTATAGTTGCTCCTTTATCTAATGTTGGTACAGGCTTGCCTGCAGTAATTATTGTAATATTAATAATGCAATTACTTTGGTTTTTTGGAATACACGGATTCTCAATTATGTGGGGATTAATTTCAGTAATTTGGATGCCAATATTTATGAAAGATATTGATATATATATGAAAACAGGAAGCTTGGAAACAATTACACATGTTGCTCCAAATACCTTAAGTAATGTTTATGCAATGATAGGAGGATCTGGTTCGACCCTTGCATTAGTAGTGCTAATGCTTATTATGGCACCTAAGGGATCATCAGAAAGAGCAGTAGGAAAAGTTGCATTAATACCAGGATTATTTGGAATTAATGAGCCAGTATCATTTGGGTTACCAATAGTTTTAAACCCAACTATGTTTTTACCATTTGTTATGGTACCAATTATTAATGCTGTAGTAGCATATTTTGCAATTAGTTCAGGTTTGGTTACTCCTTTGGTAGTTTTAAATTCAGGTGCAGAACCAGTATTTTTAAATGTACTTGTATTAGCAGGATTTAGATGGTCACCAGTTATATTATATGGAGTATTATTCATATTAGATATGTTCCTTTATGCACCATTTTTAAGCTTACAATTAAAACAAAATAAAACACAAGAGAATGCGTAAAACAAAATTTTAAAATACTAGGTAGGGTGAATGTCGTGAAAAATATACATTATATTAATCATACTCATTGGGATAGAGAATGGCTAAGAAGTTCAGATACCTACAGAATTAGGTCTGTATATATGTTTGATTTGTTGATAGAAATACTTAAATCAAATGATGAATATAAATATTTTACTTATGATGGACAAACAGCTGTACTTGATGATTATCTCAAAATAAGACCACAGAATAGGGAAATAATAAGTAAATACGTTAAAGAAGGAAGAATATTAATAGGCCCATGGTATACTCAGCCAGATTTAGCTTTAGTAAGTGGTGAATCATTACTTAGAAATCTTATAATAGGAAGTAATATAGCTGAAGATTTAGGGCATTGTATGCAATGCGGATGGATACCAGATGCATTTGGACAAATACAAAGTACTCCACAAATATTTAAAGAACTAGGAATGAAATCTATATTTGCATGGAGGGGATTTAACTATGAATATACTAATGATTCAGTGTTTTTGTGGGAAGCACCAAATGGAGATTCCCTATTAACAATTCATTTCCCTCTTGGATACGGATACTACAGATATTTACCAGAAAATAAAGATAATGCAGTTAGTGATATTATTGGATTCACTGAAAAGATTGAAAATAGATTTAAAGATGGAGAAATACTTTTAATGGGTGGAAGTGATCATACTAAACCACAAGAAAGTATTGCTAAAACATTAAAAGATATTAAAGCAGATATGGAAGGTAAAGGATATACTATAAAACAATCAAATCCTGAAATATTCACTGATGCAGTTAAAGAAAGTATAAGAAAGAGTAGCAGGACACTTGAAGTATATAAAGGGGAAGCAAAGTCAGCAGCCCTTGGAAGAATACATGCTGGAATTACTTCAACTAGAATGGATATTAAAAGTGAGATGAAAAAATATGAAAGCTTATTACCATTAGTTGTTGAACCAATGTCTATAATAAGCAAAACAATAGGTGGAAAATATGATCAAGATATATCCAACTATTATTGGAAAACAATATTTAAAAATCAATTCCACGATTCCATTTATTCATCATCACCTGACTCTATAAATCAGACTGTAAAAAATAGATTATTAAATTTAAGGCATGGTTTAAATGAGCTTATATGGTTAAATATAAGAAGCCTAAAAGATAAACTTGATTTTACAGGATTAAAGGAAAATGAAGAAGCTGTAGTAATGTTTAATACATTGCCGTATAAAAGAGATGATTTAGTTTTATTAAGTTTCATATCTAAGGAAAAAGAATTTATTTTAAGAGATAAGGATGATAATATAATCCCTTATGTAATAGTAAATTGTAAAAGAGAAATAAATACTGAAATTGAAGATTTTAATGGTTCTAATAATTTCCACGATGCTGGAGAAATACTAGAAGGAACTAAGTATAATATTCAAGTGAAAATAAAGGCAGATATACTTCCTACAATGGGATATAAGGTTCTTAAAGTGACTTATGGCAAGCCATACACTGGAAAATTAAGTGGAAATGTAAAATTAATCAAAGATAAAACTTTCGAAAATAATTTCTTAAGAGTAAATATTAATGAAAATGGAACATTAAATATATTAAACAAAGAAAATAATGAAGAATATAATAATGTACATTACTTTGAAGAAAAAGGTGATGATGGAGATGAATATAATTTTTCTCCTCCAGTTGGTGATGAAGTAATAGTTACAAAGAATATGAAGCCAATAGTTGAATTAATGGAAAATTCACCTTATGAAATAAAATATAAAATTATATATAATATGAATACACCACTTGAATGTGTAGATCACAAGAGAACTGCTGAAAGAGTAGAATGGACAATTGAAAGTGAAGTATCTTTAAAAGATAACAGCAAAACAATTGATTTTAAAACTATTATAAATAATAAAGCTAAAGACCATATACTTAAAGCAATCTTTGAAGATAAAGAAGAAAGTTCTAAAAATATTTCAGAAGATCATTTTGGAACTATTATAAGGAATAACGAAATATTAAGTCAAGTGGGATTAAAAAATGGTGCAACAGAAGAAGAATTACCAATTTATCCAATGCAAAGATGGGTTAAATTAAATAATACAAAAAATACTTTTGCAGTTTTAACTCAAGGTCCTTGTGAATATATGATATATAACAATAAGGAAATAGCGCTTACTTTATTTAGATCCGTTGGTAAACTTGGAAAAGCTGATTTGTTGATAAGACCGGGAAGAAGCTCAGGATATAGATTGGATGCACCATCATCTCAATTAATTCAGAAATTGGAACTTGAGTACTCACTTTATCTTGGAAATGAAGAAAATATATCAGAATTAACAAGAAAAGCTAATATCTTAAGAGTTCCGGTACCTTCAAGACAACTTAATATATTTACAAGAGAAAAGCATGAAGATAAACCATGGGAGACTTCTATAATGGAAATTGGAGAAGAAGTTGAGATTATAGCATTTAAAGTGGCTGAATCTAAAGATGGCTACGTGATCAGATTATTAAATCCATCAAATACGAAGTTGAATGATATTAAAATTAAAACTAAGTTCCTAGGAAACAAGGCATATTTATCTACACTTAAAGAAGAGCCCAAAGAAGAATTACCTATGAAAGATGGAACTATTATAATTCCTGAAATAAAGGATAGAAGTTTTGTTACTATATTAATATGTTAAATTAGAATATATATGTTGCAATTACTTTTATACATTTTTATATACTGGTATTTACTTAGTCTATAAATATTTTTAATGAAATTTTATTATTGCAACATATATATAATAAAAGTGATATTTTACAATGGTAAATTTGAATAAATTCCTGATTTTAGTATAATTAAAGTATTCAATAATATGGGAAGATAGGTAGAATATATGAGTTTGCTAAAGAAGTATCAGGATAATGAAGAATATATGACAAAAACAGAAAAATTTTGTTTTGAAACTTTATTAAAAAGTAAGCAAATAACAGCTGATATAACACTACAAAAAATAGCTGATTATACAAGCGTTTCAACTACAACAATTTTTAGAATGATAAAAAACCTAGGATATGATTCTTTTAAAGATTTTAGATTTGATTTGATATATGCCAAGAGAGATAAAATTCCAGATGGAGAAAAAGAAAAAGAAACATTAGATTATATGGAAGAAAAGATATTTGAAACTATATCACTACTTAGGGAGATTAATGTAGATGATATTGTAAATGATATCTTAAAAGCAAGAAGAGTAATGGTGTGTGGAAGTGGAATGAATAACTATATAGGCGAAATTCTTGAAGTTAAATTAAACTTGTGTAATATTGATGCCAAATATAGAGATGATAATTGGCTTATGTACCTTGAAACTTCAAATTTAACTAGTGAAGACCTTGTTATTATACTTTCTAAAAGTGGAGAAACTAAAAATCTTGTTGATATCGTAAAAAATATAAAGATAAACGGAGTTACTGTTGTTTATATAGGAGAAGTTGGAAGTTCAACCATTGGAAGGCTTGCAGATCACAAAATAACAGTGGCAAAAGTAAGTGAAGAAGGAATAGATATGGACACAAGATTACATGTCCATTTGGCAGTTAATTTTTTAACTAAAAGAATAATTGAAAAAATTCAGAGTACTAGAAATGAGAGTTGAAAATGGAGAATAATATAAAACTAGAAGAAATAAAAGAGATTATACATAAAATAGGAAAAAAATTATGTGATAAGTTACAAGATGAAAAATTAAAAAATATGTTTTATGATTGCTTTGTAAATACAATAGATACTACTGTTAATATTGGAGACAATGATACATTTGTGATAACTGGAGATATTCCTGCTATGTGGCTTAGAGATTCAACTTCACAAATAGAACATTATTTACCATTTGTAAAGGAGTACCCTTTATTAGGTGAAATGTTTAGAGGCCTTATTAATAGGCACATACACTGCATAAAGATAGACTCTTATGCTAATGCTTTCAACATTGAAGATAATGGAAATAAGTGGGACAATGATATCACAAAGGATAGTCCATGGGTATGGGAAAGAAAATATGAAGTTGATTCAATGTGTTATACAGTAAGAATGATATATAAATATTGGAAGAAGAGTTCTGATGAGAGCTTTTTTAATGAAGATATAAGAGATGTATTTAAGACAATCATAAGTCAATTCAAAAAAGAGCAAAGACACTTTGAAGAGTCAGATTATAGATTTACTAGACTAAATTGCCCTTATCAAGATACATTGCACAATAATGGATTAGGAAATGAAGTTTCATATACTGGAATGACTTGGTCTGGTTTTAGACCAAGTGATGATGCTTGTAAATATGGATATCTAGTGCCGTCAAATATGTTTGCTGTTGTAGCTTTAAGGTATATTGAAGAAATTGCAGAAAAGATATATTATGATCATAAATTAGCGGAGAGTGCAAAGAAGTTAAGTAATGAAATTGAAGATGGAATTAACAAATTCGCAGTTGTTGAGCATGAAAAATATGGAAAGATATATGCTTATGAAGTAGATGGAAGAGGAAATGCCCTTCTTATGGACGATGCAAATGTTCCAAGCCTTCTTTCTATTCCTTATATTGAGTATAGAACATATGATGATGAGATATATCAAAATACTAGGAAGTTTATATTAAGTAAAGACAATCCATATTATTATGAGGGAAAAGATGCAAGGGGAATAGGTAGTGCACACACTCCAGAAAATTATATTTGGCATATTGCACTTTCAATTCAAGGTTTAACAACGGAGAGTAAGCAAGAGAAGATGGAGCTTTTAAAAACTTTAATTTCAACTGATGGAGGCAAAGGGTTGATGCATGAAGGATTTAATTGTGATGATTCGCATGAATTTACAAGGGAATGGTTCGCTTGGTCAAATTCTATGTTTGCAAATTTTGTTTATGAAACATTGTTAGAACAGTAGGGTATATACTAGTATATTTTATATAGTTGTTAAAAGTAATGGGACTGTCGCACTAAGAGAAAACCCCACAAGATGTTGTAAATATCTATTATTTATAAACACATTATCTTGTAGAAAATTTTCTCCATGCGACAGTCCTATTCGTTTTTAGCTTTTAATTAAAAACTAAAAACGAATGTTTATATGAAGATCGAATTCTGTTAGGCTGCTATGAAAAAAATAGCTTAACATTTTGTAGAATTACTTGTTCTTTAAAAACATATAAACTTATCCTTCCATGGAAAGGATGTTGTATTCTAATGAAACACATTGTATTTCTTTTGTTTGAGAAGAGTAATGTTTAGATAACTTAACATAACGTTTTGAAAAGGAGACTAATTATGAATAGTGTAAGTGATTTTAAAGAAGAAATAGATGAATTATTATCAAAGATGACTTTAAAAGAAAAAGTTGGACAATTAAATCAAAGACTTTATGGATGGGAAATATATAAAAAAACCAAGACTGGATATGAATTAACAGATACATTTAAAGAAGAGGTTAAAAGATGGGGAGGAATTGGAGCAATTTATGGACTATTTAGGGCAGATCCTTGGTCAAAAGTTAATTTTGAAAATGGAATAGATAAAGAAGATTCATTTAAAGTAATAAATATGATTCAAGAGTATATAAAAGAAAATACAAGAATGAAAATTCCAGCAATTTTTTCAGAAGAGTCCCCTCATGGTCATCAATCTTTAGATGGAGAAATGTTTCCATGTAATATAGCAATTGGATCAACATGGAATCTAGATCTTATAAAAGAAGTTTCAGAATGTATATCAGATGAATTATCTGAAAAGGGTGCAAATTTAGCGCTAGTTTCTACTTTGGATTTACTCAGAGATCCAAGATGGGGGAGATCAGAAGAGTGTTTTAGTGAAGATCCATATTTATGTGCTAAGTATACAGAAGCAATAGTTGATGGATATCAAAAAAATAATTTTGAAAATAATGTAGGTGTTGTATTAAAACATTTATGTGCTCAAGGAGCGGCTGTTGGAGGTCATAATTCAGGTGCTGCTAATATAGGAGAAAGAGAACTTAGAGAAATATTTTTGCCGCCAGTAGAATCAGGGGCTAGAAGAGGTGCCATAGGATTTATGGCAGCTTACAATGAGATAGATGGAATACCATGCCATGTTAACAAAAAACTGTTGAATGATATTTTGAGACATGAATATCAATTTAATGGCATTGTAATGGCTGATGGTTGTGCACTTGATAGGTTAACTATAATGACTAGAGATAAAGAAAAAGCAGGGAAACTAGCTATAGAAGCAGGGGTAGATATAAGTCTTTGGGATGATATATATACAAATCTTCATAGAGCAGTTGAAAATAAAATAATAGATGAGTTGTATATAGATGATGCAGTTAGAAGAGTATTGTATGTTAAATTTAAATTAGGCTTATTTGATAAGAAAAAACGAAATAAAAAATCATATATAGATCCATCTATAATAAACAAGAAGGCAGCTAGTGAAAGTATAGTATTACTTAAAAATAATGGAGTATTACCACTTAGTAAAGAAAAAAAGAAAATTGCTGTTGTAGGACCAAATGCTGATACACCATATAATCAACTTGGAGATTATACATCTCCACAACGTAAAAATGCAGTTAGTACAGTATTAGACGGAATTAAGAAATTTGAATCCAATAATATAACTGTAAATTATTCAAAAGGATGTAGTATTCGAGACATTAGTAGATCAGGATTTGAAGAAGCTATTAATTTAGCAAAAAATTCAGACTATACAATAGTAGCAATTGGAGGATCTAGTGCAAGGGATTTTGATCTGAAATTTGAGAATAATGGTGCAGCATTGATTGATGATACTAAAAAAGATGTAAATTGTGGTGAAAATGTTGATCTTGCTAATTTAGATTTAGATGGGTTACAGGTGGAGCTAGTAAGAGAGTTAAGTAAAACTGGAACAAAGGTAATAGTTGTTCTAATTCAAGGAAGACCTCACTCAATAGAAAATATATTGGATTCTAGTGATGCAGTATTATGTGCATGGTATCCGGGAAAGATGGGAGGAGAAGCAATAGCAGAAACGATATTTGGAATTAACAATCCAAATGGAAAATTAGCTGTATCAATACCTGTTTCATCAATGCAATTACCTTGCTATTATAATGCAAAAGATAGTGGTGCTAAAATAGATTATTTAGATATGAGTGGTCTTTCATTATTCCCATTTGGTTTTGGCTTGAGTTACACAAATTTTGTATACGATAAATTAAGAGTTGATAATGAGGTTACAATAGAGGATTTATTAAAAGGTAAAGAAGTTTCTATACATGTTAACATTAAAAATTGTGGTGATTTTGATGGATATGAAGTTGCTCAATTATATATTAGAGATGAAGAATCAAGTATAACAAGAAGAGTAAAGGAGCTTAAGGGATTTAAAAAGGTATTTATAAAATCAGGTGAAGAAGTAGATGTAGAATTTAAACTTGGATTTAAAGAACTTTCTATATGGGATTATAATTTAGAAAATAGAGTAGAGCCTGGAGAAGTTTCAATAATGGTTGGAAAAAATTCAATAGATTATATTGAAAAAGGACTATTTTTAATATAATTTTTATAAATAATATGAGCACATTATAGCTTAGTTGGGATTATAGGCATATATGAATGATAACATGAATCTATTATAGGAGATTAAAGTAAAAAGCTTAAATTTTATTAAAGATGATATATTAGACGAATACTTTTTATATAGGAATGATTAAATGTTTTAAGTTTAATCATTCCTATTAAATATATATTAAGATATATATTAAGGTTTTTTAAAATTTAATATTATATGCGTAATCCTAATATCAGCGTCATTCAAAATATGTTTCAGTATTAGTATTAGATTTATAAAGACTGATTTTCAGCCAAGTTCCTTTGAATTAATTTCATGAAGTTATCAGGAGTCACTATTTTTACTTTTGGATTCTTATTAAGCTTATTCACTACGTCATAAACATTATCCATAGTATTGCTCCAAACATGTACATAAACAAATGAATAAGAATTAGGATCATTTATGTTAGTATACCCAGAGTTAATTCGATTATTTATATTAGAAATAAGCTGATTTTCATCTTCTAATCCTAACCAAAGTAAATCTCTACAAGAAACTACTGGTTTATTATTTGACCATATTATTTTACCTTCATAACTGTTGTTTTTATCATAATTAAGATAAAGAAGGCCTTCTATATTAGTATGAGATGTGTATTTATCCTACAAATCTTTTCTATGAAAGGCTTCATCATCAAGAATCAATACATTATGTTGATCAATTTTTACCATATTATAGGCCCAATATTTATCTGTATATCTGCAATCTTTAACCAATTTATTAATTCTATGATTATTTAATATCAATTCTATAGATTCATCAATAGCAAGGGAGTCTTCTGAAGAATGATTTACATACTTTTCAATTAATTATATAAATTCGGATCAATGTGAATTATTAGCTAGAAGTGCATTATAAAAAAGTTTCAATTTTTATGTACAATATATTGACATAAGACCAAGATGAGATAGACTTAAAAAACTGTACAACTATAATTAATAATAGATGATTATATGGATTACTATAATAATTACAGATACCAATGGGTACTTAAAAAGCTTCCTAGCCTTTTTCATATGGAACATTAGTTTTATAACAGCCACTTTTTTATTATGCTAATTTATATTTAGTAATTTTTATTTCAGTGATTTAGTTCCTGACTTGCTGGCAAGTGTACTGGACTTAGTTTGATGACACAAAAAATAAAAACTTATAAGATAAGTAAGGCATGGCAGGGCTTTGAAAAAAAATTGGATTAAAATATATAAAATTAAAAAAGATATTGAAATGTAATTGTTTTTATTGTATTATATATATAAACACGAGTTCACTAAGCGTTTTATCTTACAGAAAAAGTATTTATAAATTATAGTTATACTTATGATGAAGTTATATTAGATATTATAAACTGATATAATTCAAAGTTATAAATGCGTAACTAATAATTCATATAGTAATAACTTACAGAGTTATAGATTATAGTATTTATAAATTAATAGGAAAGCCATTTATTAGACAGATGTAAGACAGTTAAACCATATAGTTGATAAATAAAAGATAAAGCATTATTCATGATTTTTTAGATTAATAAATTGAAATAATATCTATAGAGTGATGATACGTGTAGATTATATGAATTAAAAGATTGAATAAAAAGTATAAGAGTAAAACGAATCAAAAAAAGAATGTATGGATTTATTTTTTAACAAAAAATAAACGCGGGTTCACAAAATTGATTCATTATTGTATTATAAGCAGGTAATTTATAAGACCTTTATTTTAAGGAGAGATGTTATGGAAAAATTTAATTTAGGAATAGATATAGGAGGAACATTCATTAAATATGCCTTGATGGACAAGCGATACCGCATTAAAGACAAGTGGAAAATTGAAACTATTAAATACGATACTGCAGATGAATTTTATGACTATATATGTTCAAACATAAAATTAATTGATGAAATTGATGTAATCGGTATAAGTGCACCAGGGCTCATTGATAAAGATTCAAATGTTAAATCATATGCTGCCCCTAACGTAGCCATTATGTATGGCACAAATATAAACGATGAAATCAAGAAAAGAACACATAAAAAAGTGTCATCAATTAATGATGCAAAATCAGCAGGGTTATGTGAATTTGAAATAGGAAATGCAAAAGGAAGCAAATCTTCAGCATTTTTAATCATAGGAACGGGAACTGGCGGATGCATATGTGATGAAAATGGAGTTGTATATGGAAAAGATGCATTTGCAGGAGAGTTTCATAATATGCCTTTTGTAAACGATGAGATAGGTGGCCTTGATAAGATGGGTGATTATGCATCAATGACTGGGCTGATAAATATATATAACAGCAAAGCTGACATGGATGAGCAGGTACAGTATGGATATGAAGTATGCAAGAAGTACTTAGATGGAAACAAAACAGCTGAATTATCAGTAGATGAGTGGATAATAAACATAGTAGCTCAATTAATTGTAATTACAGTTTTCTATAATCCAGAAGTTATATGCATAGGTGGAGGAATATCAGAAGAAGATTGGTTTATCAATAAAGTAGAGGAACAGTATAAGAAGACCTGCATTGAATATCTTGAAGCAGATTTCATTACTACTAAAATTGATAGATGCAAGTACAATAACGATGCCAACATATTAGGTGCAATTATAAATGCTTCTATAAAAAAATAGAGTGTTTTGTTTCAGAAAGAAATAGTTTAAAAATAAATTTATATATAGGTTAATATCAAATAATTAATTTACATTAATGTGAAGGAGTGGATATAGTGATATACGAAAAGCTAGATAAATTCAAAGATGATTTCCTATGGGGATCAGCATCAGCAGCGTATCAAGTTGAAGGTGCATGGGACAAAGATGGGAAGGGAGAAAGTATATGGGATTTATACACAAGAATACCTGGAACAACTTTTAAAAATACAAATGGTAATGTTGCAGTAGATCATTACAACAGATATAAAGAAGATGTAGCTTTAATGGCTGAAATGGGATTAAAAGCCTACAGATTTTCAATTGCATGGACACGTATATATCCTAATGGAAGAAAAGAAATAAATGAAGAAGGTTTAAAGTTCTATGAAAATTTAATAGATGAACTTATAGCAAATGATATTAAACCAATAATTACATTATATCACTGGGATTTACCTCAGCATCTTCAAGATTTATACGGTGGATGGGAATCAAGAGAAATAATTAATGATTTTAATGAATACTGTATAACACTATTCAAGAGATTTGGAGATAAAGTTAAGCACTGGGTATCATTAAATGAACAAAATGTATTCTTAACATTGGGTTATTTAACAGCTATGCACCCACCAGGCGTTAAAGATCAAAAGAGAATGCTTAATGCAAATCATATTGCAAACTTAGCTAATGCTACAGTAATTGAGTCGTTTAAAACTTACGTGCCTGATGGTATGATTGGCCCAAGCTTTGCATTTGGACCTGTTTATCCATTCAGCTGCAATCCAAGTGATGTTTTATCAGCAGAAAATGCAGAGGATTTAAACTGCAACTGGTGGCTTGATGTTTACTGCAAAGGAAGATATCCAGCATTCGCATTCAAATATTATGAAAGACTTGGAATAGCACCAACTATTGAAGAGGGTGATCTTGAATTATTAGAAAGAGCAAAACCAGATTTTATAGGTATAAATTATTACCAAACAAGTACAGTTGCAATGAATCCACTTGATGGAGTGGGAGCATCTGAAGGTATGAATAATACAGGTAAAAAAGGAACTACTAAAGAAAGTGGACTACCTGGAGTTTATAAAAACGCAAAGAATCCATATTTAGAAACAACAAACTGGGACTGGGCAATTGATCCTGCAGGTTTAAGAATTGGATTAAGAAGATTAACAAGTAGATATAATCTTCCTATACTTATTACAGAAAACGGCCTTGGAGAATTCGATAAGCTTGAAGAAAATGATGTTGTAAACGATGATTACAGAATTAATTATCTAAGATCACATCTTAAGGCTTGTAAAGAAGCAATAACAGATGGTGTTGATCTTTTAGGTTACTGCACTTGGTCATTTACAGATTTATTAAGCTGGCTAAATGGATATCAGAAACGTTACGGATTCGTATATGTGGATAGAGATGAAAATGATGAAAAGGATTTAAAGAGAATTAAAAAGAACAGTTTCTATTGGTACAAGAATGTTATAAGTACTAATGGAGAAGAATTATAAATTTAGCTCATAATCAATTAATATAAATTACAAAAATTTAAGGAGTGATAAACAATGAAAAAAATATTATTAGTATGTTCAGCAGGAATGTCTACAAGTTTACTTGTAACTAAAATGAAAGAAGCAGCAAAGGCAAAAGGAATTGAAGTAGAGATAGATGCTCTTCCAGTAGCAGAATGCAGTACCGCTGTTGAAAGTGTAGATATAGTTCTTTTAGGACCACAAGTACGTTTCCAAAAACCAACTGTTGAAAAACTTGTAAATGGCAGAATACCAGTAGAAGTAATTGACATGAGATTATATGGAACTATGAATGGAAAAGCAATTTTAGAAGATGCACTAAACAAGATTAATTAAGAAAAGAGGTTGAATACAATGAGTTTTATGGAAAAATTTCAAGGTTCTATTGAAAAAATATTAGTACCTATAGCGTCAAAATTAAATGCACAGAGACATGTATGCGCAGTAAGAGATGCCTTTATATTATCATTCCCATTAACTATGGCAGGATCTTTAATGGTATTACTTAATAATGTTTTCTTATCAGCAGATGGATTTATGTTTAAAATATTACAATTTGGCAAAATATGTCCTGGCATAGTTAAATTCCAGTCTGTATTTGCTCCAGTTGTTAAAGGTTCAGCTGATATTTTCTCAATACTAATAGTATTTTTAATAGCCAGAAACCTTGCAAAATCACTTAAGGGTGATGATTTATTGACCGGATTAACAGGAATTTCTGTTTACTTTATAATCTATCCTGATTATTTTAGCAATGAAGGCGTAAATTATCTTACAACTAGATATACAGGTGCTCAGGGATTATTTGTAGCAATCTTAGTTGGCTTATTAGTTGGTGAATTAATGTCTAGATTATCAAATTCTGATAAATTAGAAATTAAAATGCCAGAACAAGTACCACCAGCAGTTGCAAGATCATTCAAGGTATTGCTACCAATTATTATTACAACTATATTCTTCTCAGTTATTAACTACTTTGTTAAGATGGTTGCGCCAGGTGGATTACATGAATTAATCTACAACATAATCCAAACTCCATTAACTAAAATGAGTCAAAGCATATTCTCAGTACTTATATTATCATTCTTATCTCAATCACTTTGGGTTATGGGGATACATGGACCAAATACTATAGCAGCAATAAGAGATACTATGTTCTCAGAAGCAGGTAATGCAAACCTTTTATACGTTGCTAATCACGCTACTGCATGGGGGGCTCCTTATCCAATAACATACAGTGGTTTAGCAAGTGCTTTCTCTGAATATGGAGGTTCAGGATGTACATTAGGTTTAATTATAGCTATGTTAATATTCTGTAAAACAAAGGAATCAAAGAGTATAGCTAAACTTTCTTTAGCACCAGGAATATTCAATATAAATGAAATGGTTATATTCGGTTTACCAATAGTTTTAAATCCAATTTATATAATTCCATTTATATTAACACCAATTGTAAATATAATGATTGGTTATATAGCAGTTATGGTTCTTAAGATTATGCCACCAGTAGTAATTGGTATTCCTTGGACAACTCCAGGACCATTAATGCCTTTCTTAGGAACAGGCGGAAATATCACAGCATTAATTGTAGGATTCATATGTCTTGCAGTGAGTGTATTAATATATGCACCTTTTGTAATAGCAGCAAATAAAGCTGCAATTGTTGAAGCAGAAAATGAAATAGCAGAATCAATCTAATAATATAACTGCTGATGGAGTATGTTAAAGAATTTTATTGCATCAGGATAATAAATTAAAAAGTTTATGGATTGAGAAGAGGAGATTTACAAATGGAAGGAATTGAATTAATAGCTTTTGATATAATTAGTAATGTTGGAATGGCAAAATCATTAGCTGTTGAGGCATTAAGAGATGTCAGAGAAGGAAAGTATGATGAAGCAGAAAAGAAGATGAATGAAGCATCTGAATGTCTTGTAAAAGGACATCATGCACATACTTCATTGATACAAAAAGAAGCAGCTGGAGAAAAAGTTGAATTTTCATTAATAATAATGCATGCAGAAGATCAAATGATGGCAGCTGAGACAATTAAATCATTAATTGAAGAAATGATAGAAATGTTCAAGCAGTTAAATGATAAATAAGTTAAATAAATAAATATATTTATAAGGATACCTATATATAAATGCAGAAAAAGTGTTTAGAATATAGGTAATTCTTTATGTTTATAAATAATAAAAATATTGAAAAACAAAAGTAGATAATATAGTATTATAGTAGAAACACGAGTTTATGAGTAATAGGGGGATAAGTTTTTATGAATAGCAGTGAAATTGCAAAACTTGCAGGAGTATCACGTAGTACTGTATCTAGAGTTATAAATAATTATTCAAATGTTCCGGAAGAAACAAGAGAAAAAGTCTTAAAGGTGATTAAGGAATATGATTATGTACCACATGCTTCAGCAAGAATGCTTGCTGGAAGTAAAAACAGAGTCATCGGTTTATTTATTATAGATTTGGTACATAAAGAAGATGGGCTTAAAAGTAGAATTACAAAAAGTCCATATTATTTAGAATTTACTAGTTCAGTAATAGAAACTGCCAGTGAAATGGGATATACAGTTCTTGTTCATATAATACATACTGTTGAAGGTTACGAGAAAATTAAAGAGTGTTTTTATAACAAGACTATTTCCGGAGGTATTTTCATAGGGCAGAATGATGATGATGAATCAATAAAAACAATAATTTATAGAGGTTATAAGGTTGTATTAGTTGATCAGTCAATTAAACCTGATGATGCTGTATACAACAAGTGCATGATAGTAAATGCTGACAACTACAATGGTGCCTATAATGCTACAAAATATCTTATAGATATGAATCATACACAAATAGCACATATCACAGGAGGTACAGCTAAATTTTCTTCCAATGACAGAATTAGAGGATATAAAAAGGCACTAGAAGATTCTAGAATAAAAGTGAATAAGAACTTAATCATAAATAGTGAATTTGTTGAAAAAGGTGGATATGATGCTACTAAGAAATTATTAAGTAGAAACATTAAGTTTACAGCTATTTTCGCTAGTAATGACAAAATAGCATTTGGTGCAGTCAAGGCCATAAGAGAAGAAGGACTCAAAGTGCCAGAGGATATTTCTGTTATAGGATTTGATGATATTGAGGCATCAAAATATTTTAACCCACCACTTACTTCAATAAAAATGGAGTTAGTAGAAATGGCAGATATAGCAACAAAGTCGATTATTACATCTATAGAAAAAGATGTGAAATTTTCAGCTAATTATGTAATACCAGTTACTTTAGTTGAAAGAAAGAGCTGTGAAATTTTGAATAAGTAATCAAGTAAATTCCTGATAAAATATATTCTATAGGAATATCCTCCCTTCAGATGATTTGATTTAGATATTATGTGAATATAAAAAGGAAATTCAAGCATTAAGATAAATAATTGCAGTGATGAATTTGAATATAGATTTATTAAAGTATGTTGGTAAGTTGCAAAAAGTAAAATTTAGATATTTAGGATTAGATATTGATAATGTTCTTGATAAGTTGCTTACAGTTCAAGTTCTAATATGTTTAAGTATTAGTATTATATTTAGAAAGGCTGGCTTTCAGCCAAGTTCATTTGAATTAATCTCATAAAATTATCAGGAGTTACGATTTTTACCTTTGGATTTTTATTTAGCTTATTAACTACATCATAAACATTATCCATAGTATTACTCCAAATATGAACATAAACAAATGTATAAGAATTAGGATCATTTATGCTAGTATACCCAGAGTTAATTCGATTATTTATATTAGAAATAAGCTGATTTTCATCTTCTAATCCGGACCAAAGTAAATCCCTACAAGAAACTACTGGTTTATTATTTGACCATATTATTTTACCTTCATAACTGTTGTTTTTATCATAATTAAGATAAAGAAGGCCTTCTATATTAGTATGAGATGTGTACTTATCCCACAAATCTTTTCTATAAAAGGCTTCATCATCAAGGATCAATACATTATGTTGATCAACTTTTGCCATATAATCGTTTAGTATTTTAGTATAATTATCTAGTTCATCAGATGGAAATTTACTTGGGTATATATAGCCATTCCCAGAAGGAGCAACTACAAAATTATCATTATATTCTTTAGATGATGCATTTTCATAGTATTTATTAAAAACAGTAGGAGCTAGATAATATAGAGAAGGATTTAGAGACCATCCTAAATTGAATCTGCCTCTATATGGAGAACCAAACCAATTTTTATTATTATAATTACTTCCAAGAAGCCATTGTGCATTATCTCCATCAGACATAATGAATGTTACATAATGAAAACCATCTTTTTCAATATCTGCTTTAGCCTTTTGTGTTTGAGATTTAAGTGGAAAAGAGCTTAAAACAGAAAGATTATAAGACCAATCGGAAGCAACCATATTTACGCCATATTTTGAAGCAAGTGAAACATTACCATGTTCATCAGGCCCCCAGCCTAGAATATGTCCATTATCATCCATTGAACTAAATATTTTTTCTCTTAAATCATAATCAGTTACATCATCTTCATAGAAAATTAAAGATTTAGATATCATTGCATAATCTCTTAAAGGGACATATTTGTCTGGCGATAATTCTATTACTGTGGAGTGATTTAATCCAGAATTCCAAAGAGTGTTGTAGGCCCAATATTTATCTGTATCTCTGCAATCTTTAACTAAGTTATTAATTCCATGATTATTTAAGATCAATTCTATAGACTCATCAATAGCAAGGGAGTCTTCTAAAGAAGCAAGTGTGCAAGCATTATTAATTGAAGATGGGTTTGAAGTACTATATAATACATAACCATTAACGTAAGATTTAAATTTCATTACTAATTTCCAAGGATTTTTTATTATTTTATATTTAATTTTATAATCATTTTTCAAATCATTAAGCCAGATTTTATAGTCCGGTTCGCTGGAAGTCAAAACATAAATCTGCGTGTCAGTTTTTGAAGCAATAAGTCCCTGGAGTGTTGATATCATAGTTTGCTCAGCTTTAGTCATATTATTTTCATCAATTATATAAAGTGTTTTTGGAATTATAGAATTTTTTATATAAATATCACTATTTTCATTAATTGGATTAATGCAATCATTAGTCATATTTAGAGAACATGTTTCTAAACAATTATTTTTGCAGTCATTATAAAAATCTTTAAGAAATTTATATCTTTTGCCTATAAAAAAGTCTACAGCATTTCTAGATCGAATTCTAGATAGTAGAACTTGACGTGCAATAATATCATTTAAATTTACTTGATTACAATTTTTAATTATGTCATACATTATCATAAATGTTGTAGTTCTTCCTACACCAGCTTTGCAGTGGAAATGCAGCCAGGTATTTTCAGGCTGATTGTTAACAAAATCAACAAAATATTTAACCATATCATCATTAGGTAACTCCCCATCTGTTACAGGAATTCTTAGGTATGAGATATTTTTATTTGTAACAAGCTGATTCTCATTTTCTACCCTAATTGGAGTAATTGTTTTATTAGTATTGAAAATAGTTAATGGCTCATTAATCTTTATAGAACTTAAATTTTTATTTTCTGTAGCAATAATATCGTCATAGCTTAATCCTTTATTAGCATTATTTTTTGAGTTAGCAAAGCTAATAGCAATACCATTTATGAATCCATGAGATTCCTCTCTCAAATCTACATCAATTATAGAAAAGTCATTACCTATTTCTTTTTGTATTAATGGAAGATTAAATTCAGTAAATTGTCCGCTTCCTGAAATATTTAGTTTATCCATACCAATTAAATTTAGAGATTTTAGTTTAGCTATATCGTTTATATTATTAGTTTTACGAAAATGTTGTGGTAAGTCTGAGATTGATTCAGAGTCCTGAATAATATGGATATCTTTAGAAGTAGAAGCTTGTGCTGGATAAGGTATAAAAGTAATTGTATAAAGTAAAGTAAATATTAGGATGAAAAATTTTTTACTGAAACTTTTCATAAAGACTACCTCCTAAATTAATATTAATAATATATAGGTTTTGTTAATTTTAGAGGCTTATTCAAAAAATGATAGAGGGACAGTAATTTTAATTGAAATTATAATGGAATATTTGATTAATAATGTAATTGATTTTTTAGCATTATTGAAATGTTATATAACACAATAAAAAAACAAAAAATTATTAATAAACATTGACAAAGTATGAGGGTTTGTTATAATGATAACAAGAAAATATATTGAAGGGAAACCAAAAGCATGAAAAAGGGAAATAAAATAACAGTTATGCAAAAATTTTATAGCTTTTTTTACTTTATAATCTGGGGCTTTTATTTTAGCGCTGGCTATTTATTTTGCAAAAAACTGAATAAAACCTTTTTAATGAGTGCTTAGTCTTTATAAAGTTTTTTGATAAATGAAATTAATATTTTTCGATATATTATAGAGCTCATTAATATAATGAGCTCTATTTTTTTATAATTAATAACAATAATTGCAAGGGGGCAAAATAAATGGTAGTAATATTAAAACAAAAAGCAAGTGAACAAGACGTAGAAAGATTAATAAAACAAATTGAAGCAAAGGGTGTTACAATAAGTCCGGTCCAAG
The DNA here is from genome assembly GCF_001458595.1 of Clostridium neonatale. Classification (GTDB taxonomy): domain Bacteria; phylum Bacillota; class Clostridia; order Clostridiales; family Clostridiaceae; genus Clostridium; species Clostridium neonatale. Next base: position 2,725,046 of record NZ_LN890328.1, on the reverse strand, counting down.
GTAAAGAAATTAAAATTTTAGGATTGGTTGGGGATACAAGCAAAATTGATCCTTTAAATATTGAAGCAAATCCGATAGTTGATAGAGTAATGAAGGTACAAGAACCATTCAAAAAAGCAAATAGAGTGTTTCATCCAGAAAATACAATAGTTGATGTTAATGGAGTTCAAATTGGAGGAAAAAAATTAGCTATGATAGCTGGACCTTGTTCAGTTGAAACAGAAGAGCAAATTGTAGGAATTGCACAAGATGTTAAGAAAATGGGGGCTAATTTCTTAAGAGGAGGAGCATTTAAGCCAAGAACTTCTCCATATGCATTCCAAGGATTAAAATATGAAGGGCTAGAGTTATTAAAAGAAGCAAGAGAAAAGACTGGACTTCCGATAGTTACAGAGCTTATGTCTCCATATGATATAGAAAAATTCGTTGAAGATGTTGATGTAATTCAAGTTGGTGCAAGAAATATGCAAAATTTCGATTTACTTAAAGAACTTGGAAAAACTAATAAGCCAATTCTTTTAAAAAGAGGATTATCTGCTACAATAGAAGAGTGGCTAATGTCTGCTGAATACATTATGTCAGAAGGAAATGAAAATGTAATTCTTTGTGAAAGAGGAATAAGAACATATGAAACTTACACAAGAAACACATTGGATTTAAGTGCTATTCCAGCAGTTAAAAAATTAAGTCACTTACCAATAATCGTTGATCCAAGTCATGCGACAGGCAAGTATTGGATGGTAGAACCGTTAGCTAAAGCAGCAGTAGCAGTAGGAGCAGACGGACTTATTATAGAAGTTCATAATGATCCGGAAAATGCTTTATGTGATGGAGCTCAATCTATTAAGCCATCAAAATTTGAAAAATTAGTTGAAGAATTAAAGCCAATTGCAACTGCTGTTGGAAGAGGCATATAGCTCTTAGCGAAGAATTGAGCTTAGAGATATAGCCCATATCTACCTTTAGGTAGATATGTTCTTTAAATAGCTCTTAGCGAAGAATTGAGCTTAGAAATATAAAATATATATTCTTAGAAATATAAGAATATATATTTTAGAACTCAAGAATATGAGAATACAGGAATATATATTCTTGCATATTAGATAATTAGACTAGAAAATAAAATCAATAATCAAGAATAAGTAGTATTTTAAAATAAGGGGAGTGTAAAAATGGAAGACTTAGTAGTTAACCTAGGTGAAAGAAGCTATCCAATTATAATTAAAAAAGGACTAATTGACGAAACGGGTATAGAAATTAAGAAGGTTTTTAAAGGTAAAAAGATATTCATATTAAGTGATAAAAATGTTGCTTCTTATTATGGAGATAAAGTTAAAGAGTGCTTAATAAAAGAAGGTTATAATGTTAGATTAATGGCTTTAGAACCAGGAGAGGAGACTAAGTCTTTTAATACGCTTCCTTCTGTATATAACGAACTTTTAGATTTTAAACTAACAAGAAGTGATTTGATAATTACTCTTGGTGGTGGAGTTATTGGAGATCTTGGGGGATTTGTTGCTTCAACATTTTTAAGAGGTGTGGCTTTTGTTCAGATGCCAACTTCGCTGCTTGCTCAGGTTGATAGTAGTGTAGGAGGAAAAGTTGCTGTAGATTTAGAAAAAGGGAAAAATCTAGTTGGAAGCTTTTATCATCCTAAATTAGTTTTAATAGATCCAAATGTTTTAAAGACTTTAAGTGATAGATTTTTCAAAGATGGTATGGCAGAAGTAATTAAATATGGATGTATAAAAGACAGAGAATTTTTCTACTTCTTAAAAGATTTAAAAACAAAAGAGGAAGTTATGAACAACATAGAGAAAATTATACACACTTGTTGTGATATAAAAAGATGTGTTGTGGAAAATGATGAAAAAGATACTGGGGAGAGAATGTTATTAAATTTTGGACATACATTAGGCCATGCAGTAGAAACTTACTACAATTATAGCAAGTTTACTCATGGGGAAGCCGTTGCTATAGGAATGTATGAAATAAGTAAGATAGCAGAAGCAAAAGGTCTTACAGAAAGCGGAGTTGCAGAAGATATTAAAGAAATATTAATTCAATATGGACTTCCATATGAGGCACCAATAAAAGAAAGTTCAGATATATTAGACACAATATCTTTAGATAAAAAGAATATAGATAATGTTCTTAAAGTTGTTTTAATTAAAACAATGGGAGAAGCATATTTGGAAAAGACTACAGTAGATTTCTTTAGATAAATTATTGTATGAAAAATTTAAGGAAATATATTAAAAATTCTCAATGTTCAATGCTCAATGATTAATGAATTGAAAAAAGCAATATGCTTTTTATTATAGTATTTTTAGACAACCTATGGTTTTCTAAATTAATTGATCATTGATAATTGATAGTTAATAATTGAAAGGCGGTTAGCAATGGGGAATTATAAAGTTTATCCAAACAAGTTAAAAGGAAAAGTAAAAATACCACCTTCTAAGAGCATGGCACATAGAGCAGTAATTTGTGCAGCACTTAGTAATGGATTAAGCAAGCTTACTAATATTGATTATTCAGATGATATCATTGCAACTATTGATGCTATGAAATCTCTTGGGGCAATAATTAATAAGAAAGATTATTATCTTGAAGTTATAGGAATAAAATCTCCAGATAATAAATGTAAAGATATAGATTCTGAGAGAATCATAGATTGTAATGAATCTGGTTCTACACTTAGATTTTTAGTTCCAATAGCTGCAATTTTTGATGGGGCTAATAGATTTATAGGAAGAGGAAATCTTGGAAAAAGACCACTAGATACGTATTATAATATATTTGATGAACAAGGAATTAAATATACTTATAAGGAAGGAATATTGGATTTAGTTACTGAAGGTAAATTAAAAGCTGGGGAATTTAAGGTAAAAGGTAATATAAGTTCACAATTTATAACAGGATTGTTGTTTACGCTTCCTTTATTAGAGGGTGATTCTAAAATTATAATAACAACAGAAATGGAATCTAAAGGTTACATAGATTTAACATTAAGTGCTATGAAGGATTTTGGAATTAAAATTATAAATAATGATTATAGAGAATTTATTATAAAAGGAAATCAAACTTATGTAAGCAGAGATTACAGAGTTGAAGGAGATTATTCACAAGCAGCATTTTTCCTTTGTGCTGATGCACTTTCAAATGAAGTTATAGCAGAAGATTTAAAATTAGATTCACTTCAAGGTGATAAAGAAGTAATAGATATATTAGAAAGAATGGGAGTCAAGATTACTCCTAAAGATAATGGTTTCTTAGGAAAAGCACCTGAAAATTTAAAATCTACTATTATAGATGGCTCACAATGTCCTGATATAATTCCAGTAGTATCACTCGTGGCATGCTTATGTGAAGGATCATGCGAAGTTGTAAATGCAGGAAGATTAAGAATTAAAGAATGTGACAGATTAGCAGCAGTAACTTCTGAACTTAATAAGTTAGGTGCTAAAATCACAGAAAAAGAAGATGGACTCATAATAGAAGGTGTTAAAAAGCTTAAAGGTGGAGTTGAAGTTTGGAGTCATAAGGATCACAGAATTGCAATGACACTTGCAATAGCATCCACTGTATGTGATGAGCCGATTGTAATAAAAGATTACGAATGCGTTTCAAAATCTTATCCTATGTTTTGGGATGATTTTAAATGTTTAGGAGGTATAGTTGATGAGTGGAATGTGGGGAAATAAATTAAAAGTTTCAATATTTGGTGAATCACATGGTGTAGGAATTGGAATTACAATAGATGGACTTCCTTCAGGATTTGAAATAAACATGAATGAAATTCTTAAGGAAATGGCAAGACGTGCACCAGGAAAGAGTAAGCTTTCTACAGCAAGAAGAGAAACAGATTCACCGGAAATATTAAGTGGATATTTTGAAGGAAAAACAACAGGAACACCACTTTGCGCTATAATTAGAAACGGCGATCAGCATTCTAAAGATTATGGAAAATTAAAAGATTTAATGAGACCAGGTCATGCGGATTACCCAGGAAATATAAGATATAATGGATTTAATGATTACAGAGGCGGTGGACATTTTTCTGGAAGAATAACAGCACCACTTGTATTTGCAGGAGCTATATGTAAGCAAATATTAGAAAGTCATGGAATATTTATAGGATCACATGTAAAAAGTATTGGAGAAGTTGAAGATAAAAGTTTTAGTGAAGTAGAATTAACTAAAGAGTTATTAGATAATTTGAAAACAAAGGAACTTCCATTATTATTTTCAGATAAAGAAGCTCTTATGAGAGAAACTGTACTGAAAGCAAAAACAGATTTAGATTCAGTTGGAGGAACAATTGAATGTACTGTTCTTGGGATGAATCCTGGTATTGGAAATCCATTTTTTGATTCAGTGGAATCCACTTTAGCACATTTAATGTTTTCAGTTCCAGCAGTTAAAGGAATAGAATTTGGCAAAGGTTTTGAAATGACTAAACTTAGAGGCTCTGATTGCAATGATGAATACTATTATGATGGTGATAAAGTAAAAACTTATACAAATAATAATGGTGGAATTACAGGTGGAATTACTAATGGAATGCCAATATTATTTAAGGTGGGAATAAAACCAACAGCATCAATAGCTAAAAAGCAAAGAACAATAAATATAGATGAAAAGAAAGATGCTGAACTTGAAATACACGGAAGACATGATCCATGTATAGTACAAAGAGCAGTTCCTGTAATTGAAGCCGCTACTGCAATTGGAATACTTGACTTAATACTTTAATATTGGAGGTTCAGAATGTCAGATTTAGATGATTATAGAAAGAAAATAGATGAAATAGACCAGAAGATGACAGAGCTCTTTGAAGAAAGAATGAATGTTGTAATGAAGGTTGGAGAATATAAAAAAGCTAATAATCTTCCAGTTTTAAATAAGTCAAGAGAAGGAGAAGTTTTAAAAAAGAATATTGGATATCTTGAAAATAAAGAATATGCAGATGAGCTAAAAGCTTTCTTCATTAATATGATGAATATAGCTAAAGATCTTGAACATAAAAAGATGAAAGAAAAGTCTAATATTGATAAAATTTTTTCTAAACATAACATATATAAACATAAAAAAGAAAATTGTAGAGTAGGATTCTTTGGAGCTATAGGCTCGTTCTCAGAAGAGGCAATGATTAATCATTTCGGTGAAAGAGAAGATGCAAAATCATATAATGAATTTGAAGAAGTATTTGAAGCTGTGGAAAAAGAAGAGATAGATTATGGAGTAGTCCCAATAGAAAATTCATCAACTGGTGCCATTTCAAAAGTTTATGATTTACTATATAAATATGATTTTTATATTGTAGGTGAAGAATGTGTAAAGATAAATGAGCATTTGGTTGGAATTGAAGGAACTAAAATAGAAGAAATAAAAGAAGTTTATTCACATGAACAACCTTTCCAGCAAAGTACAGAATTTTTAAAGAATTATCCCGAGTGGAAACTTATACCGTTTCATAGCACATCAGTTAGTGCAAAACTTGTAAAAGATCTAAAGGATCCAACAAAAGCAGCAATAACAGGTGAAAGAGCAGCTAAGATATATGGACTTAATATAATAAAAGAGAAGATAAATAATAATAGTGAAAATACAACAAGATTTATAATTATATCAAAGAAAATTGAATCCGATTCAGAATGTAATAAAATAAGCGTTGTATTTTCAATGGAACATAAAGCAGGTACACTATATGAATTAGTTAGACATCTTGCAGAAAATCAGATAAATATGATTAAGATAGAGTCTAGACCAATGGAAAGTGGTGTGTGGAAATACTTCTTATATGTTGATTTTGAAGGAAATCTTGGTGATGTTAAAGTCCAAAAGGCATTAAAGAGTATTAATGAGAAAAGCTCATATTTTAAATTGCTTGGAGGATATTTGGGCAATTCATAATGCACAATGCACGATTTACAATTAAGGATGAAAAGCCAGAGGCTTTTCTTTGAATTTAGTATTGCATAAAAAATTGTTGCACAATTTTTATCCGCTTTGGTATATATAATATTTTAGATTTTACAACTCAAATCTATGCGTTTAACTTTATAAAAGGAGGAAAATCTTACAGATTTTCTTTAAATATAGTATTGCATAAAAAAATGTTATACAATTTTTATCCGCTTTGGTATTTATAATCTTTTGAATCTTATAACTCAGATCTATGAGTTTGACTTTATATATAGATAAACTTAAAAGAAAAAATAAAAATTTGTAAATCTAAAATAAATAAAAAATCACTTGACATGAATAAAGGCAAAAATTACAGTCAACAGTCAAAGTAATTGTGAATTTTGAATCGTGAATTGCGAATTGAAAAAGGTGGTGTTGAAAATGGAGTTTTATGGATTATTAGGAGAAAAGCTAGGTCATAGTGTGTCGCCTGAAATTCATCATAAAGTTTTTTCTATTATGAATATAGAAGGAGCATATAAGAAATTTGAAGTTTCTAAAGAAGATTTAGGCAAGGTTGCAGATTCAATAAAAACTTTAAAGATAAAAGGTGTTAATGTAACAATTCCATATAAAAGAGATATCATGCCCTATTTAGATTTTATAGCAGATGAAGCAAAAAAAATTGATGCTGTAAATACTATATTATTAAAGGATAATAAGCTTTATGGATATAATACAGATTACTATGGTTTTGGAACTATCATAAATAGAAATAAGGTTGAGACTAATGATAAGGTGGCTATGGTACTTGGAACAGGTGGCGCATCAAAGGCTGTAGTGACTTATCTTTTGGATAATAATGTTTCAAAATTATATTTAGTTTCAAGAAGTAAAAATGTTGTGTCTTCTTATGATGATTCTAGAGTTGAATATATTACATATGAAGAAATAAAGCATGTAAAAGGTGATATCATTGTAAATACCACTCCAGTTGGAATGTATCCTAATATAGATGCGAGTCCAGTATCGGAAGATATCATAGATAATTTTAAAGTTTTAATTGATATAATATACAATCCAAGAAAAACTAAGTTTTTAGAAATTGGAGAAAATCTAAATAAAAAGATATGTGGTGGATTAGAAATGCTAGTTGGCCAAGCGATAAAATCAGAAGAGTTTTGGCAGGATAGAAAAATAGATGATAAAGTGCTTGATGAAGTATATTCGTATATAGATACAGTTTTATAATGATCAATTATCAATTAAGGATAATTTTGCAATGCAAAATTTGAAATATGTTTATAGAAATTCTGAAAGAATTTCAACATTAATTGGTCAGTGAGTATTGATAAATTATAATTTTGAAAAACACAATTAATGATAAAATACGCAGTGGATTTCTATAGTGCATTGATTTTATTAAAGAAAAATCATTTACTAATTATGAATTATGAGTCAGTAAATTAATTGTGAACTGCGAATTATGAATTGATAAATTAATTGTGAATTGTGAATCGTGAATTGATAAAGTGGGTGTAGTATGTGGAAAAATATAGTTCTTATAGGCATGCCAGGATGTGGTAAAACAACACTTGGGAAAATCCTAAATAAAGAATTATCTATGGAATTCTATGATATGGACAATTATATAGAAAGAAAAACAGACAAAAAAATAAGTGAATTATTTGAAAAAGGGGAAAATTATTTTAGAGATATAGAAAGCTTAGCATGTGAAGAACTTTCTAAAAACAAAAATGTAATCATATCTACAGGCGGAGGAGTAATAAAAAGAAAAGAAAATATTGATTTTCTAAAAGAAAATGGTATTGTTATTTTTATTGATAGATCTGTTGATGATATTATTGGAGATGTGGATATTTCTAAAAGGCCGCTTTTGAAAGAAGGAAAAGAAAAAGTATTGAAACTATATGAGGAAAGATATTTACTTTACAAAAATTATGCAGATGAAATAGTAGTAAATAATAAAAATATAGAAGATACAAAAAATAAAATTATTGATATTTATAATAATTTATAGCTGAGAGCTCACAATAAATAGATAATTGAAAATTATGACTTACATTTTTTAATTTCTCTATATTTAAGAAGAAAATTATGAATTAAAAAAATTTAATTGTGAGTCATGAATTGTGAATTAGTAAATGAATTGTGAATTGTGAATCGTGAATTGATAAAAGGGGGTGTGTAAAATGAAGATTATGCTTATTAATGGTCCTAACTTAAATATGTTAGGGATTAGGGAAAAAGGAATATATGGAGCAAGATCATATGAAGAAATCTGTAATTTTGTAAAAGAAGAAGCAGAAAAAAGAGGGCATGAAATAACACTATTTCAAAGCAACTGTGAAGGCGAAATAATTGATGAATTACAGAAGGCATATTATGAAAAGTATGAAGGAATAATAATTAATCCAGGTGCTTATACCCATTATAGTTATGCAATACATGATGCAATAAGGGGGATAGATATACCAACAGTAGAAGTACATTTATCTAATATTCATACAAGAGAAGAATTCAGACACAAGTCAGTTACAGCACCAGCATGTATAGGACAGATGTGTGGATTTGGAGAAAATGGATATATACTGGCTATAAATGCTTTAGAAATGTATAAAAAGTAGTAGAAGGAATTATTATTAAATTATTTTATAATAATCCACGTAGTATAGTAGGAAAATATTAAGAAAAAATAGATGTTTAATGATTAATTATCAATAAGGAACTAAGATTTAAAGAAGTTTTTAGTATTATAATGTTCAGAGGAATTTTATTTAGTTTCTTTATTTATTGAAATTAGAATTAAACATTAATATATAAAAATATAGAGTAGGATAGGAGAACTAAAAATGATAATAATTATGAACCCAAAAGCAACGGAAGAAGAAGTTAGAAAGGTAAAGTCAGTAGTAGAAGGAAAGGGATTAGAAACTAATCTTTCAAAAGGTGATACTTATTTTATAATAGGAATAATTGGAGATACCTCAGTAATAGATCCTAAAAAACTACAAGTGCTTAAAGGTGTAGATAGAGTTATGAAAGTTCAAGAGCCTTATAAAAAAGCAAATAGAATATTTAAACCAGAAGATACGATTGTTAAGGTTGAAAATTCAATAGTAGGTGGCGGACACCTTGGAATAATGGCTGGTCCATGTTCTGTAGAAAGTGAAGAACAAATTGTGGAAGTAGCGAAAAGAGTTAAAAAAGCAGGGGCAAACTTCTTAAGAGGAGGGGCATTCAAGCCAAGAACTTCACCATATAGCTTTCAAGGTTTAGAACTTGAGGGATTAAAGCTTTTAAAAATAGCTAAAGAGGAAACAGGATTACCAATAGTTACAGAACTTATGTCTACAGATTATTTAGATACATTTGTAGAGGAGGTTGATATGATTCAAATTGGTGCGAGAAATATGCAAAACTTTGATTTATTAAAGCAAGTTGGTAGAACAAAGAAGCCTGTATTATTAAAGAGGGGATTATCTTCAACAATAGAAGAGTGGCTTATGTCAGCTGAATATATAATGGCTGGGGGTAATGATAATGTAATACTTTGTGAAAGAGGTATAAGAACATTTGAAACAATAACAAGAAACACTTTAGATTTACAGGCAGTTCCTGTTATAAAAAAATTATCACATTTACCTATAATAATAGATCCAAGTCATGCAGGGGGATACGCGTACTTAGTTGAACCTATGGCTAAAGCGGCTGTTATGTCAGGAGCAGATGGACTTATGATAGAAGTACATAATGATCCTGAGAATGCATTGAGTGATGGTCAGCAATCTTTAACTCCAGATGCATTCGATAAATTAATGTCAAAAATAAAAAAATTAGCAGATATGGAAGATAAACACTTATAAAAAGAGCAGATATGCTGCAATTTAAAAGGAAACTCCTATTCACATTCGTTCATGGGAGGGCTATACCACTAAGCTCGTATCTCGCTAAGTGTTATATGCCAAGGAAGCTCCTATTCACGTTCGTTCATAGGAGGGCTATAATGCTAGGTTCGTACCTCACCAAGCATTATATGCCAAAGAGTGGTTTGCTGTGATTTATAACTTTCATTTATAGAATAATTTTAAATTTTAGGGGGCTGTGTATTTATGAAAATAGTAGTTGTTGGACTTGGTGTTATTGGAGGTTCCTTTATTATGGCCTTGAAAGAGGCCGGATATAAGGATGTATACGGAATTGATGTAAATGAAGAAAGTTTAAAAAAGGCAAAAGAGAAAGAATTGATAAAAGAAGGTTTTAAAGATGGAAAGGAAATTATTAAAGAAGCAGATTTGATAATAATTTCTTTATATCCAAGATTAGTAAAGCAATTTATTCTTGATAATAAAGAAAACTTCAAAGATGGAGCACTTATAACTGATGCAACTGGAGTAAAGAAGTTTTTTATTGAAGATATTTTAAATATATTGCCAAATAACATAGATTTTATTTTTGGACATCCTATGGCAGGAAGAGAAAAGAAAGGGATTGATTTTGCATCAAGTCAAGTTTTTAAAGGTGCAAATTATATTTTGACTCCTATTAGCAGAAACAAACCTGAAAATTTAGATTTAGTAGAAGAATTAGTATATAAATTAGGATTTAAAAGAGTCAAAAGAATAGCACCTGAATATCATGATGAGATGATTGGATTTGTAAGCCAATTGCCACATGCTATTGCTGTTGGACTCATAAATAGTGATGTTGAAGGGCGTGAAACAGGGAATTTCATTGGGGATAGCTATAGAGATTTAACTAGAATTGCTAATATTAATGAAGACTTATGGTCAGAGCTATTTTTAGAAAATAAGGACAACCTGCTTAACTCAATCGATAACTTTGAAATTGAGTTAGATAAGATTAAGAATGCAATAAGAAATGATGATACACAAACATTAAAAGAGCTATTTATAAAATCAACTAAAAGAAGAGAAAAACTATAGGCACTAGAAAAAAATAAAAATATATTTTATTATTAATGTGAGTTTTTAATAAAATATATTTTTATTTTGCGTTTTAGTAGGATAAAATTAACTAATTATCTTTTATATAGAAAGCAAAATGGATATGTTATAATATAAATAAATATGTACTAGGAGGATAGATGATGACTAAATATGAGGAGATAGCAGAGGATATCAGGCAGGATATTATGAATGGTAAATATAATGTTAATCAGCAACTTCCATTAGAAAAAGAAATGTGTGAATATTATAATGTAAGTAGAATTACAATAAAAAAAGCAGTTGATCAGCTAGTTAGTGAAGGTTTAGTTGTTAAAAGAAGAGGAGCAGGGACTTTTATTAAAGATTTAGCATCTACTGAAGCTAGAGAATTAAGTATGTCTAGACAATTCACAGGATTTTCAGAAGGGCATAAATATAGTTCTGTAACTTCTAAAATAGTTAAATTTGAAGTTATTAATCCAGATGAGGAAATTGCTGATAAACTTAGAATTACAGTAGAAGACTTTGTATATCATATTATTAGAGTTAGATATTCTGATAATGTACCATTTGTTATAGAGTATACTTATATGCCAATATCGTTAATACCAGGCATAAAAAATGACGTATTAGAAAATTCCATTTATAGTTACATAGAAAATTCACTTAAATTAAAGATAAAGAGCGCTCATAGAACAATAAGAGCTATTGCCCCAAATGATACTGAACAAGAGTACTTAGAAATTGATAAAGGATTTCCTATATTAGAAGTTGAACAGATTGGTTTTTTAGATAATGGTAAGGCGTTTGAGTATTCAAAATCACATCATAAGGGAGATACGATAGAATTTAGATCTGTTAGTATAAAATAATAATATAAACCATTATTAGATACAAATAAGCGGAACTCTATATATTAAAAAAGAGTTTAGTTTTTATATTTTATCAATTAATATGGTGAAATACTTTAAAGACAGAAAGTTATATGAAAATTAATAATGTACTCGTTTTATTACCATTAAATGAAATAAGAAAAAGAGTAAATTTATTTAAATAGATTTATATACTAGACTTGAAAAAGAGGCAAGTATTTTCATAACTATAGAAAATGCTTTCCTCTTTTTTGAGTTTTATATATTGTTTAAAAATGTCATATTATAAGCATTTCGAAATTGCTTAGGAGTCAAATTTTCATATTTTTTAAAAAGTTTAAGAAAGTATTTTTCATCTATAAAACCTAATTCTTTTGCAATTTCTTTTATATTTAAATTTGAACTGCATAGAAGCCTTTTAGCATTAGAGATTCTTAAATAATTAATATATTCTTGCATACTCATACCCATTCTTTTTTTGAAATATCTAGCTAGATATTCTTTTGAAAAATTAAATTCATAAGCTACATCTTTAAGAGAGATATTTTTTGTTATGTGGATATTTATCCATTGTAATATTTTAGGCAAAGTATCTTCTTGAGGAACTATTTTTGGAGTTATTTTAAAATTTGAAATAACTTGTTCTGTTAGCTCTATTAAGAGAGAGGTAAGAATATAATTTACGCTTTGATTAGTATAGTAATTTGATTGTGATAAATGCAATAATTGACGAAATAGTATGTTTATTCTATCAAGATTTAGATCAGTAGCAAAAGTAGGTATTAATATATTTGATTTTAAACCATCAAAATATGGATTGTTTTTAGTCATATGGATTTCAGGGATAATATCAATATGATTAGAAATACTACAAAATTCATTACAATAAAAATGAGCCCAATAAAAAGATGTACCTTTAGGTGAGGAAGCATATCCCTTATGTTTACGTCCAGGCTCTAGAAGAAGAAAATCCCCTTCTCTTAGCTTATATTTTTCATCATCCTGTTCTATATAAACAGTTCCTTTATTAACTATAATTATTTCATAACTATCTATTATTCTCTCCATATGTATCCAATTACTATCAGATGTAAAATTTCCGCAGATTGAAGAAATTAAAGGAGTATCTATATTTGCTCTTAAATATCTCATTAGTCAATATTCACCACCTTTTGTTAATATAGTCTACCGACAATGGCTTTACGTTGTGGCATAGTTATATTGTACAAAGTATTAATCATAGTGTAAATGCAATTTAAAACACTTTAGATAAAAATAAAGATAAAAATATGGTTATCAAGTGAAACTAAATTAAATTGTAGTGCATATTGTAAAAGTTAGAGCTAATAAATGCATATATTCAGTAAGAGACATAATGAATAATAAAGGAAGGATTGATAATAATATGGAAAAAGTGAAATTATTAGATGGACTATTTAAAGTATCACAAGATAAGGGGAAGGAATACCTAGAATATTTAGATGTGGACAGACTTGTAGCACCATGCTATGAGGCAATAGGAAAAACTTCTAAAAAACCACGTTATGGTGGATGGGAATCAATGGCTATAAGTGGCCATTCTTTAGGACACTTTTTATCAGCTTTAGCATCTATGTATGTTGCAGAAGGAGATGAAAATTTAAAATCAAAACTTGATTATGCTGTATCTGAACTTGCATATCTTCAAACTTTTGATGAAAAAGGATATGTTAGTGGATTTCCAAGGGAATGCTTTGATAAAGTATTTACTGGAGAGTTTAATGTTACAAGATTTGAACTTGGAGATAGTTGGGTTCCTTGGTATAGCATTCATAAGATATATGCAGGACTTATTGATGCATATGTATTAACTGGAAATGAACAAGCACTTGAGGTTGTTATAAAAATGGCTGATTGGGCTAAAAAGGGAAGCGATAATTTAACAGAAGAACAGTTTGATAGAATGCTTTACTGTGAACATGGTGGTATGTGTGAAGCTATGGCGAATCTTTACGAAATAACTAAGAATAAAGATTATCTAGATTTATCAAGAAGATTTTATCACAAAGAAACATTGACTCCATTAACAAAGTTAGAAGATGAACTGGAAGGAAAGCATGCAAATACTCAAATACCTAAGGTTATTGGTGCAGCAAGACTTTACGAAATTATTGGAAATGAAGATTATAAAAAAGCTGCTATATTTTTCTGGGATGTTGTTACTAGAAGCCGTTCATATGTTATAGGTGGAAATAGTAGAGATGAGCATTTTGGAAAGGCAGATACTGAAAAATTAGGAGTTACTACAGCTGAAACCTGTAATACTTATAATATGTTAAAGCTTACAGAACATTTATATTCATGGAATCATGATTCAAGATATATGGATTATTATGAAAATGCACTATATAATCACATACTTGCATCTCAAGATCCAGAGTCAGGAATGAAAACTTATTTTGTTTCAACTAAGCCTGGACATTTTAAAGTTTATTGCTCACCTGATAATTCCTTCTGGTGTTGTACAGGTACAGGAATGGAAAATCCAGCAAGGTATATAAGGAACATATATTATAGAGATAATGATGATTTGTATGTAAATCTGTATATTTCTTCGGAAATTAAATTGGAAGATAAGGGCATAATACTAAAACAAGAAACAAATTTTCCTGAAAGTGATAGCACAAGATTTGTATTTGAAGAAGGTGAAGAAAAGTTTATTAATATAAACATAAGAGTTCCATATTGGGTAAATGGAGAAGTTAAGGTAGTTGTAAATGGAAGTACTGAATATTCTAAAGCAGAAAAGGGATATATATCTATAGAAGGTAACTGGAATAAGGGTGATATTATAGATGTGAAACTGCCAATGAATATACATGTTTATGCTTCAAAAGAAGATAAAAGTAAAATTGCTTTTATGTATGGACCAATTGTTCTTGCTGGAGCATTAGGAAGAGAGAACTTTCCAGAAACAGATATTTTAGAGGATCAATTAAAATTAAATCACTATCCAGGAATTATAGTTCCAACCTTAGTAACAGATAATTTAAATATTGAAGAATTTATAAAACCTGTAAATATTTCAAAATTAATTTTTGAAACTGAAGCAATAGGTGAGCCAGGAAATGTGAAATGCACATTAATTCCATTTTATGCACTTCATCATCAAAGATATACAATTTATTGGACAAGGATGACAAGTGAAGAATATAAGAAAAATGAATTAGCAAGTGCTGATTATCAAGAAAAATTAGATAGAATAACAATAGATTCAGTGAATCCAAATGAACAGCAACCAGAAATAGAGCACAAAATGAAATGTAAAAATTCAACATCTGATTATTCTAGTGAAGCTGGAAGAGGATGGCGTGAAAGTATGGATGATGGGTATTTTAGCTATGAAATGTCTGTAGATTCAGATGAACAAAACTATTTAGCCGTAACATATTGGGGTAGTGATAAAGAGTGTTTTATTGATGGAAAAAGATATATAAGAGAATTTAATATATATGTAGATGGTACTTTGATATTACAAGAAACATTAAATGAAAATAAGCCTTATGCACTTTTTGACAAATTCTATGTTATACCTAAAGAATTTACTAATGGTAAAGGGAAAATTGAAGTTAAATTTACTTCAAGTGATGAGAAAATTGCAGGTAGAATTTTTGGAATAAGAATTGTATCAAAAAATGAACTATAAGTCATTAAATATATAAATTTTTAAAGTTTAGACAATTAGTAATCTATAGATATCAATGATATATCTTTGATACGTCTTATAGTTTTAGCAATAGCTATTATTTAATTATAAGGTATTGTGTACAATCATATTATAAACATTTATACAAAATCTTTCTATTTTATTTGTTACATGATTACTTATAAGAAAGGTTTTTATAAATGTTTTTCTTTCAATTACGAAATTATTATTTTAAATTATAATCACTATAATCAGATAAAAATAAGGAGTATGAAAGGAGTAAAAGGGTATATGAGAGTTATTTTAAAGATGATTATTGTAGATGATGAACCAAGGCATCGTAAGGGATTAGTAAATCTTATTGGAAAGTTAAGACCTAATTATGAAATAAATCAATTTAAAAATGGAAACGAAGCTTTAGAATATTTAAACAAGAACAAAGTAGATATTATAATAACAGATGTAAAGATGCCAATTATGGATGGAATATCATTTGTTAAGAAACACAAGGAAAATGAAAAAAGCGCTAAGATAATAATTTTAAGTGGATATGCAAATTTCGAATATGCTCAGAATGCTATAAGTTTAGGTGCTTTTGACTATATATTAAAACCAGTTGATGAAGAGATAATATCTGAAATGTTAATAAAAGTGGAAAAAAGTATTTATGAAGAAGAGGAACAAAGAAAAAGAGAAGAACAGCTATTAGAGAGTTTAAAGAGTAAAATGCAAGTTTATTCAGAATGGGAATTTAATAAATGGATAAAAGGAGAAGTTAAGAAAGAAAATTTATTAGAGGTCAAAAAATATTTAGCTGAAGATGGACAAGGATGGATAATAATTACGAAAATAAGCGATGATATAGATGAAAATAAAGAGGAAATTTTAAATGATATTAAAGATGTAATTACAGAGAAGCTTAGATGCTATGGAAATGTTATATCTTTTTATTTACGCGATAATGAAAAAATGTTAATAGCTGCAATTAAAAGAAATGATAATAATTTTTATGAAGTAGAGTTTCAACAGTTAAATGAAATAGTAGACTATATTAAGAGTGAGTATTGTATAAATATAGCTATTGGTGTAAGTAGTAAGTGCAATAGTATTTATGAAGATGCAAGACGATGTTTTGATGAAGCCGTTGATGCATTAAAACTAAGATTCTATTTTAAAAATAGTAAAATTATGAGTTTTTCTGATAAAAAGCAAATTAGAAAAAAAAGTGTGATTATTAGTTATAAAGATGAAGAAAGGTTTAATGAATTGATTTGCAAACAAGATAAGATTGAAGCAACCAATTTAGTGAATAATATTTTAAGTAAATTTATGGAGTGTGGCTATTCAGAGCCAAATGAACTTAAGAATTATATTATAAGATTAATTATTAATAGCACAAAAGAAGTCGAAAATTTTATGACAAGTGAGACGTATACTGAAATCACAACTAATATTATTAATACAATAAATTTAAGCAAAGATATAGTAGAGCTAAAGCGAAACTGTAATTTGATAATAATAAAGATAATTAGTGTGCTTGAAAGATGGAAGAGTAATAAAAGTAGAGTCATTTTTGATAAATATTTGAAGTATATACAAGACAATTACATGTATGATATTTCTCTAGAAAGTGTTTCGGAAAAATTTCATTTTAATTCAAGCTATTTCAGTGCTATGTTCAAAGAAAGAGCAGGCATGAATTTTGTTAAGTATCTATTGAAATTGAGAATTCAAAAATCTTGCGAATTGTTATTAAATAGTGATAAGAAAGTATATGAGATATCAGCCTTAGTTGGATATAATGATGTGAAATATTTTAATAGAGTATTTAAGAATGAAATGAATGTTTCTCCAGATGAGTATAGACGTTTAAATTCATTAAATAAACGAGGTGCAATGTGAATTCATTAAAAAATAAATTTATCACCATTATTAATAACATTGGACTTAAACAAAAATTAAATATAACTTATATAATATTAATTGTAATACCAATAATCATAATGACTGCTGTTTACTATAAAATAAGTTCTGATATTATTATAAAAAATGCAGAAGATAGTTCTTTAAAAATAGTTAAAAATAATAATAACTTAATAAATTTAAAATTAAATAAAATAGTAGAAAGTTCAGATGCAATAACATTAGATAATGATTTATATGATATAGTACATGATTATAAAGAATCTAGCGCATCTCAATTAATTGCGCTAGATAAGAAGATAAATAGTATATTATTTAAGTATTTTAATAATTCAGATGTTTATTCATCTCATATTATTACCAGTTATTATAACTTTGGAAGTGGTGAGATACCAATACCTAAAAATTATTTTTATACATCTAAATTATATAAAATTGCACAAGAAAGTAATGGCTCTTTAACATGGGTGCCAACATATAAGTTTACAGACGTATATAATTCAAATGAACTGGAAGATATGGATATAGAATATAGATATTTATTTTCTGCAGTAAAAATAATTAACAATTTAAATCGTGATAACATACGTTTTGATGATTTAGATGAAAATACTGAAAAGCCATTACTAATAATAAATTTTAAACCTAATTTATTTAAAGACATTGTTGAAAGTGATATCCAATATAAAGAATCTCAGTATTTTATATTTTCATCTATGGGGGACATAGTATATAGCACAAATGCATCTGACTTGGCTACAAAGAAAAAACCAATGTGGCTAGAAGAAATAGCTGAAAATAAGAGTGGAAAAATAAAAAAAGATATAGATGGAAAGAAAATGATAATATGCTATGACACCATAGAATCCACAGGATGGGTATCAGCAGTAGTTATTCCAGTAGATTCTATTTTAATAGAATTAGCTAGTATGCGTTATTTTATATTATTTTTAGGAATTATACTAATAATTTTAGCTTCAATATGTGCTAGTTTTATATCAAAATCTATTACAAAACCAATAGATAAATTACTAGTAGCTATTAAAAAAATGGGCGAGGGAAAGTTTTCTACTAAAGTTCAAGTAAATAGAAATGATGAAATAGGAAATCTTATTAAGAAATTTAATGAGATGGATGATAAGATTTCAACTTTAATTGAAGAGAACTATATAAGTAGTATAAGAGAAAAAGAAGCTATAATAATGTCTTTAAATATTCAATTAAACCCACATTTTCTTTATAATACTTTAAATATTATTAATTGGATTGCTATTGAGAATAATGAAAAGGAAATTAGTAAAATGATCATTAGCCTTTCAAGCATGTTAAGATATACTGCACATAATAATGAAGAAATTTCTGACTTTAAGAAAGATTTGGAATGGTTAAAAAAATATATCTACATAATGCAAAATAGATTTGAGGATAAATTTAATGTTTTTTATGAGATAGATGAAGACGTAGAATTCTATAAAGTTCCAAAGCTTTTTTTACAGCCTTTTGTAGAAAATTCAATTATTCATGGATTTAGTATGATTGATAGTGGAGGAAGTCTAAAAATAACAGGAAGATTAGAAGGAGAGATGGTATATTTTAGTGTTGAAGATAATGGTAGGGGAATGGATAATAAAAGAATAAAAGAAGTCATGGAAACAAATACGGATAATATTGGTATAAGAAATGTGAATAATAGAATTAAGTTGATTTATGGAGACAGGTATGGTGTCACTATTCAATCGGAAATAAATAGAGGTACTAGAATCACAATAAATTTACCTAAAAGTGAAAAAACTAAAAAAAGTATACTAATCCAATAAAGTTAGAATTTAACTTATAAACGTTTTCAAATATAATTTACTTGTAAGAATAAGTTAAAGAACTTAGGGGGGAAATATATGAAGATAAAAAAAATAGTTGTATCAATTCTTTCAGCTGTATTTATTACCAGTACATTAGTTGGATGCGGTAGTAATACAACATCTACAGAATCATCAACAAGTAATAATTCAAATGGAGAAGTTGTTACATTAACCTATACTACTTGGGGAAGCCCGGAGGAACTTAAGGCTCAAACTAATGCCGTTAAAGAGTTCGAAAAGAATAATCCCAATATTAAGGTTAAGCTTCAGCATATACCAACAGATTATGATACTAAATTAGCAACAATGATAGCTGGTAATACAGCGCCTGATGTATCACTTATGTATAAGACTACAGCATTAGCATGGGCTGATCAAGGAAAGATACGAAATATATCACCTCTTTTAGAAAAAGATAGTGAAATAAGTGAGGATACCTATATAGATGGTTCATTTATACACACAGATAAAGATACCATAATAGGAATTACTCCGTGTCAAGAAGTTTTTGGATTATATTATAATATTGATGCATTTAAAGAGGCAGGAATAGAATTACCACCAACTAAAGCAGAAGATGCTTGGACTTGGGATGAATTCATAAAGATATGTCAAAAGTTAACAATAGACCAAAATGGTAAGAATGCTACAGAAGACGGATTTGATCCTAATAATATCAAACAATATGGAATGAATATGCCAACTTCTATATGGCAAACATTTTTAAATCTTAACGATGTAAAATACGTTAGCGATGATGGAATGAAATCAAATTTAACAGATCCAGTAGTTATTGATACAATTCAGAAACTTGCAGATTTATCTGTTAAATATCATGTAGCACCATCACCAGCGCAATCTAAAACTCTACCAGCACCAGCTGTAGCATTACAGTCAAAAAAGATTGCTATGGATTGGGATGGACAATGGGTACAAATTGATTTAGCAAATGCCAAAGTTAATTATGATGTTGGTGTACTTCCTAAAATGAAGAATAACAAAACTACATTATTTGGTGAAGTTATGTGTATGTTTGATACTACTAAGCATCCAGAAGAAGCTTGGAAATTCTTAAAATGGATGACTTCAGGGGAAGGGACTAAAGATTTAATTACTAGTGGATTATGGATGCCGACGGTAAAATCGTGGTATACAGATCCTGAAATAATTGAATCATGGGTAGTAAAACCAGGACATCCAGATGGATATAAAGAAGCTATTTTAGATCAAGCAATGAACAATAGCGTTCCAGATTCAGGATATTATATAAAGAATTCAGTTAAGATATCTTCAATCATATCACCTGCTCTTGATCAAGTATGGAGTGGTGACAAAACAGCAGAAGAAGCATTAAAAGAAATAGAGCCTAAAGTAGTACCAGAACTTAAAGGAGTTTATACTAACAAATAACCAATGACAGCTAGATTTTTGATCTAGCTGTATATAAATTATAGAGAGGTGATAATTTTATGGCAGGTATCAGTACAAAGGTTACAGAAAATGTTAGTATAAAAGTCAAAGAAAAAAGATATACAAAAATGTCTAGAGAAAAGAAAAATATTATTTCTGGACTATTATTCGCATCACCCGTGTTACTAGGATTTATAATTTTCGTTATGGGGCCTATGATTGCTAGTGGATATTTTAGCTTGACAGATTATAGTATTGCAAGTACTCCCAAATGGATAGGCTTTGATAATTATAAAAATTTATTTACAAATCAAGATCCATTTTTTTATAAATCATTATTAGTAACTGCAACATATGTATTTTTAAGTGTCCCAATTCAAATAGTAGTTTCTTTATTAGTAGCAATGCTTTTAAATAGTGATGTTAAAGGAAAGGGAATATTTAGAACAATATTTTATCTGCCAACTATTGTACCTGTAGCAGCATCCTCAATGATTTGGATATGGCTTATGGATCCGGATCTTGGATTACTTAACAATGTTTTAGGTGCAGTAGGATTACCAACATCAAAATGGATATTTGACGAAAAAACAGTAATACCATCGTTAATACTTATGAGCTTGTGGACAGTTGGAAGTACAGTAATAATTTTCTTAGCTGGCTTACAAGATGTACCTAATCAATTATATGAGGCAGTTGAAATAGATGGAGGCAATGCTTTTCATAAATTTATAAATATTACATTGCCAATGATAACACCAACTTTATTTTTCAATCTTGTTATGGGATTCATTAATGGATTTCAGGTATTCACACAGGCATACATTATGACTGCTGGTGGACCTAATAATGCAAGCTTATTTTATGCCTTCTATTTATATAAAGAAGCCTTTAGTAACTTTAGAATGGGAAATGCTTCTGCTCTTGCTTGGGTTTTATTTTTAATAATATCTATATTTACATTTATTATTTTTAAAACATCTAAGTGGGTATATTATGAAGGAGATGGTAAATAATGAAAAGTAAAAAGAAAATTTCTAAAAGTATAATATACATTATTTTATTATTCATATCTTTTGTATGCTTAGTTCCATTTTATTGGATGATTAGAAGCTCACTTATGGATATGTCGCAAATATTTACTATGCCACCAATATGGATTCCAAAGCCAATAAAATTTAGTAATTATAAAGAGGCATTAACAATGCTTCCATTTGGAAGATATTTTTTAAACACACTATTTGTTGTGGTATTTACTGTACTTGGAACTGTAATTACAAGCTCACTATGCGCATATAGCTTCTCAAGAATAGAATGGAAAGGTAGAGATACTGTCTTTGGAATATTATTAACTGCTATGATGATACCTTTTGCAGTTACACTTATCCCAACATTTATTGGATGGCAGAAACTTGGGGTTGTTAATTCCTATGCACCATTAATAGTTCCAGCTTGGTTTGGAGGTGGAGTATTTAATGTATTTTTACTAAGGCAATTTTTTAGGACAATACCAAAAGAATTAGATGAAGCAGCTCGTATTGATGGAGCAGGACATTTCACTATATATTCAAAAATAATAATGCCTTTAAGCAAACCATCGTTAATAGTTGTATCATTATTTTCTTTCATGGGGTCATGGAATGACTTTTTAGGACCTCTAGTATATTTAAATGATGGAGATAAATTTACATTATCACTTGGACTTATGCAATTTCAAGGAATGTACTCAGCGCAATGGCAATATATGATGGCAGCAGCAACAGTAGTTCTAATACCAATAGTAATAATATTCTTTATAGGACAAAAATACTTTATTGAAGGTATATCAATGAGTGGAATGAAGGGATAAATATAATAAGTGGGTTTTCTAAGAAGAGATATTTTATTCATATTCTTAGAAAATCCGCTATTTTTTTTTATTTAAATTATTATCTTAATTAAACGGCTTTATGACTATTTGAAAAAATTTATTTTACGTAATTCATAGTCAAATATATGGAATTTATTGAACGAGAATGAAAAAATGAATACTATGAAAACAATGAATTAGCAAGTATCTTTATAATATTAGCATGCTAGAATTGCGTACTAACTGGAAAAGTTTTATTTAACGCTATATAAAAATATATTATATAGAGATGTAACAGAGTTAATCATAGAAATGTGTATTTATAAGATAAATTTGAAGGTAACCAATTATATATTTTTTACATAGTTTAGTTATATAGCAACTTTAAGAGAGAAGTATATGATTAACGTAACATTAATGCCAATACACTATGTTTATCTTGTATTTATTATTGTGTTAATAATAGCGATGATAAAAAAGAAAGATATCTCGTTATTATGTATATTAGGAATATTTGTTCTTGGATTAATAGGAACACAATCTGTATATAAATCAATTATGGGGGTGTTTAATAGCTTTGTATATGCAGCAAAGGAACTTATGCCCACAATTTTTATCATATCAATTATAACGGCTATGAGCAATGCTGTTATAGATTCAGGTGTAAATGATGAGATGATATCTCCTTTTAAAGGGATGATTAAAAATTACTGGATTGCTTATTGGGTAATTGGAATTGTTATGATGATTTTATCATGGTTTTTTTGGCCGTCTCCAGCTGTAGCCCTTGTAGGAGCATTATTTTTACCTATCGCTAAAAAAGCAGGTCTACCAGCTATGGGGGTGGCTATTTCTATGAATTTATTTGGTCATGGAATAGCCTTATCAAGTGATTATATTATTCAAGCAGCTCCAAAGCTTACTGCAGATGCAGCTGGAATACCAGTATCTAATGTTATTTCAGCAAGTGTACCTCTTACAATTATAATGGGACTTGTCACAACAATATCAGCTTTTTATTTCCTTAGAAAAGATATAAAGGCTGGAAAGATTAGTGATGAAGATAAAATAAATGAAAAAACATATGATTCAAAGCTAATTTCTTCTAAAAAGGTAAGGCGTTTTTTAGCATTGTCAATACTTGTGCTATTTTCGTTAGATATTTTTTTAATGTATAAGTATAGATTACAAGGTGGAGATGCGACTGCTTTGATAGGAGGTACTGCTATATTTATAATGAGCTTAATTTCAATAATATGCTATAAGAAAAAATCTTTAGATAAGATTACTGAAAATATAGTAAAGGGATTAAAATTTGGCTTTGAGATATTTGGTGTTGTTATACCAATAGCGGCATTTTTCTATTTAGGAGATTCAGCTTTAGGAGAGATATTTGGGAATATACTTCCAAAAGGTTCAAATGGTATAGTAAATGATTTAGGTGTTGCACTAGCAAGTGTAGTACCAATTAATTCAACTATATCAGCAAGTACACTTACAGTAGTAGGCGCTATTACTGGTTTGGATGGATCAGGTTTTTCAGGTATATCGTTAGTTGGTTCAATAGCTAAAATATTCTCAACAGCTTTAGGTGGAGGCGTAGCAACACTAACAGCTTTGGGACAAATAGCTGGAATATGGATAGGTGGAGGAACAGTAATACCTTGGGCAATAATACCAGTAGCAGCCATTTGTGGTGTTGATGCTTTTGAATTAGCTAAGAGAAACATTAAGCCGGTAGTAATTGGATTGGTTGTTACAACTATAGTAGCAATAATTATTATTTAAATTTTAGTTATAATATGAGAATCTGGCAATAATATGAAACAAAGAGATAAAGATCTCATGTTCTGCATAGGTTTCATTTTAGAAGAACATGAGATCTCTATTTATGTGTTACCATTTATCCCAAAGTTTACACACCTTTAGGTGAATTTGGAGTTATTCCTCTTTCTGAAAGAATTTCATAAATTGTTTGTGAAGTAGTATCTTCTATAGTATATCCTAATAATTTAACTATTTTATCTAATTTTTCTTCAGAATTAGTTTCAATTTCTATATATGGGAAAGGACAGAAGTTCTTATCATTTATATCTATTTCAACTAATGAATCAAATATTTTATAGCTTTCTCTATATTTTTTATTAGATTCTTTTAAGATTAATCCAAGAGATTTAAAAATTCCTTCACCCATTTCTTTATTGTCAATAATAACTTCATTTTCTTCCATTACTTTGAATTTATTTTGTGAAATCATTTTTTTTGTAGTCATATAGTATATTGTTCTTTTATTAAGTCTATCTTCAATAGTTCTTATACGAGCATACCCTTTTTTTGCTAATAATCTGCCATCTTCAAAATCATAAATATCATTAACTTGATCTTCGCTTTTAACCTTTTCAGCGTTGTTTAAAGTAAGAATATCTCTTATATTATCTACATCAATATCAACAATTCTAGTTTCTAATTCCATAAAATAACCATTCCTTTCGTAATTAATATTTTAGTTTATAAGAAAGGTAATAACAATAATAATTTTTTAAGAATTATAAATATAACATTTGAAAATTATTAAATTTTAAATTCTTTAATACTACTTTTATTTTTCAATAGTACTTTCATTTTTCTCTGAATGGATATTTAATATAATATAGATTCTTTTTGATTATATATTCATATGAACGAAAGGATTAAAAGTTACTATTTTAGAGTTTTATATAGTAGAATATAAATAATGAAGATTAAGTTTAATCGGATAAGCAAATATTATATAATTAGTTGTAGCAGAATTTAAATGATAAAATTTGAGATTAATAAGTTTTATTTTATTTACAAAAGTAGGAGTGAATTTAATGGAATACATTAATGATATAAACATAAACGAGGCAGTTATACATATATTAGATAGCAATGGAAGTACACCTGTACTTAATGAATATAGTTTAGAATTAAACGAAGATATATATAAATTTTTATATAAACATATAGAAAAATGTTTTAAAGATGATGAACTAAAATATGCAGCTTTTAATCCAGAACGAAATATAGTTAAAGAGGTAGTTCAAGATTATTTAAATGGTATAGATAATGACTTGATAAACCTATCAAAAGAATTAGCAAGACAATTATTTATAATAATTCAGACTAATGAAAATATTCCATCAGCTGATCTTATAGTAGCATCATTAACTACAGATCAAGGGCCAATGATTGCTATTTTAAAGATGGATTATGTTAAAAACTTTACTCATGAAGTACAGTTTATTGATGAAAAAATAGGTATAGGAATAGTTCCACAAAGTGCTGGCTTGCCGGGAAGTGGGCAAAGGATTCAAAAGGCAGCTTTTATTAAGCCTATAAGAGAAGATGAAAAATATAACCTTATGGTTTTAGATAAGCAAAAAGCATCAAAAGATGATGAATATGGAGCAAATTATTTTATAGGTACATTTTTAGGGGCAAGTATTGTAACAAATGAACGCGATATGACTAAAACATTTGTTAAAGCAGCAGAAAATTGGACTAGAAAAAATATTACTGATAATGCAGAGAAAGCAGAAGAGGTAAGAACTGCTATTAAGACTAAGTTAAAGGAAGAAGATAGTATAAATATTGAAGAATTTTCCCATGAACTATTTAATGAGACGCCACAAGTTAAAGAAGATTTCACTAATTATATAAAATCCCAAGGATTAAAAGAGGAAGTGGCAATTGATAAAACATGGGTTGATAAAAAATTAAAAAGAGTAAGACTCAATATAGATAAACAAATTGATTTATATATAAATGAAGAAACATATCACGATCAACAAAAATTTGAGGTCGTGAGAAATGGTGATGGCAGTATTAATTTAATTATAAAGAATGTAATTAATTATATAGAAAAATAATTGTAGATTATAAAGAGATTCTTTGTTATAGAATCTCTTTTGTTATATGGTAAATTACATGTTTTCACATAGCACTTTAATAAGTAAAATTAGGATAGTATATTTATGTTATATATTATGTTTAACTAAATATAGTATAATACTCATATGTAAGTAAAAATAAATTAAGAACGACAATATGAGTTTTCGAGAAAATAAAATAGAAATATAGAATGAGTGGGGATTAAAAAATGAAGGTATTTTTATGTGAATTTATTCATTCAGAAGCACGAAAATATTTAGAAATGAATGCAGAAATAATAAGTGATTGGAATAAGATAAATGAAGTTGATGCCATTATAAACAGAAATCTTCAAATTACAAAAGAAACAATGGACAAGGCCAAGAATCTAAAGGTTATAGCTATACATGGAACAGGGATAGATGGGGTTGACATGGATGAAGCTAAGAAAAGAGGAATTCATGTTTTTTCAACGCCACACCAAAATGCAGATTCAGTTGCAGAGCTGATAGTTGGTCTTACCCTTAGCCTTACCAGAAAAATTTCATTAGCAGGAAAATTAATAGGAGAAGGGAGAGAGATAGATAATGCACCATCTGAATTAAAAGGAATTGAATTAAGACAAAAAACATTTGGGTTAATTGGTGTTGGAGATATTGCTATTCGTGCTGCTAAGATAATGAAATATGGATTTGGAATGAATGTAATAGGATACTCAAGATCGCTTACTAAGGAAAAAGCAAAAGAGCTTGAAATAGAATATTGTTCATCTATAGAAGAAGTACTTAGAAGTTCTGACATTGTTAATATTGGTGTACCACTAAATAATTCTACAGTTAATATGATTAATAATGAAAAGATTAAACTCATGAAAAAGACAGCATATTTAATAAATACTTCAAGAGGTAAGGTGGTAGATGAGAAAGCCTTATATAATGCCTTGAAAAATAAGCACATTGCAGGTGCAGCATGTGATGTCTTTGTAACTGAGCCACCCACCTTAGATAATCCACTTCTTAGTCTTAATAATTTTGTTGCTACGCCTCATATTGGAGCAAATACAGATGAAGCATTATACCGTGTTGGAATGGCTGTTGTAAAAGGAATTTTAGAAAAAGTATGATATATTTTTGAAATAATTCAAGATACCTTTACTTAAAATATAATTAACATATATAATTGTTATATACTGAAAGAAAACAATTTCAGAATGGTTTAGATTATAAGCAATGGAGGTATAAAAATGGAATATAGAAAGTGTGGAAATAGTGGATTAAAATTACCAGTAATATCTTTAGGATTATGGCATAACTTTGGAGCTGGTGATGTTTATTCAAATAGTGAAGCTATTTTTAAAAGAGCATTTGAAATGGGAATCACTTATTTTGATGCAGCAAATAATTATGGGAGACCTTTTGATGGTTCTGCAGAGGAGACTTTAGGAAGAATACTTAAAAAAAATTTTTCATCTAATGACAGAGACAGAATGGTTATTGCAACGAAAGCAGGATACGATATGTGGGAAGGTGGACCATATAATGATGGAGGATCTAAAAAATATTTAATTTCTAGCTTAGATCAAAGTTTAAAAAGAATGAATCTAGAATATGTAGATATTTTTTATCATCATAGATTTGATCCAGAAACACCATTAGAAGAAACTATGTCTGCATTAGATTTAATTGTAAGGCAAGGAAAAGCACTATATGTTGGAATATCAAATTATAATCCGGAGCAAACAGAAAAGGCTTGCAAAATTTTAAATGAACTGGGTACCAAATGTATAGTAAATCAATTAAGATATTCTATGTTTGAACGAAGAATAGAAGGAAAGCAGTTTGAAGTTCATAAAGAAAATGGCGTTGGAACTGTTGCTTTTAGTCCCCTTGCACAAGGGCTTCTTACTAATAAATATATAAAAGGAATACCATCAGATTCAAGAATAGCTAAACACAGTTTATATTTACACGAGACTGATGTAACAGAAGAAAAGATAGATAAAGTGATTAAGCTTAATAAAATTGCAGAAGAAAGAGGACAAACCCTCGCACAAATGGCGTTAGCTTGGAATTTACGAGAAGATTTAACTTCTGTAATTATTGGTGCAAGCAGTGTGAAACAAATTGAAGATAATGTAAAAACAATAGAAAATTTAAAGTTCTCAAAAGAAGAATTAGATAAGATAGAGGAAATATTAAAAGGTAATATTTTATAGACTATATAATAAACATGCTTATAAAAATATGATTAGCTATATTAAAAAGCTCGGTGCTATAAGCATCGAGCTTTTTAATATTATGTTTATTTTTACATATTGTAGTTGTAAAAAAAGAAATATACTACAAATATGAAAAATATACTTTTGCAATTTATAAAAATAATAATCCTTATGGATATCTATGTTTGTAAAAAATACATTATTTTTAATACTTAAAATGTTTTTATAATAATGATACTGATTAATTTGGTAAAAATGCAGTGCATGATTTTATTAAATCAGAAATTTCATTAGGAACATTCTTAATTTCATTTTCTAAAATGCATTTTTCGATTTTACTTATAGTAGTATTGATTGAAGGTTCAAGTTCTTTACTAGAGTTTTCTAAGATTTCAGCACATTCAATTAGTGTATCAATTAATGGCTGCTGATTTCTGGAGTCTAATTTTCCTAGTATAAATTTTATGTCAGATAGAAGAGTTATTCGTTTTTGATGATCAAAATTCATTAAAGCTTCCTCCTTGAAATTAATATAGAGGTTGTCTAATAAAATAGTATGTGACAGCCTTTTGTATTTATTGCAAAATAGAAATTATATTTAAGTTAAATTTCTAAATCATAGTTTGTAACTGTAACAGGATTATTATTAAGATAATACATTGCTACAATATTATTTATATACCTCTTGAAAAAAAATATCAATCCTTAGTAAGTAAAGTTACGAGATAATAAGAAATTATGAAATTGAAATATGAACTTATATATAAAGATATATTAAGTAGAGTACAGAGATAGGATATTAAGAACAGATGAACTCATTTTACGCAAAATGTTGATGATTGCATAAAATAAATGAAAATAAAAGTAAAAAACTCTAAATCTTTGTTTATATAAGAATCAGAGTTTTTTATATACATATATGTTTATGAAGAAAGTTAAATTATTATTTCATAAGTTTACAAAGTATGGCTTTCTGAACATGCAATCTGTTTTCTGTTTCAGAAAATATTATATCAGAAAAGGCTTCTAAAACTTCAGAAGTTATCTCTTGTTCTCTATGAGCGGGAAGGCAATGAAGAACAATTGCGTTTTCATCAGCGTGCTTTAATAAGTCCCAATTAACTTGGTATTCTTTAAAAGCTTGAAGTCTTTTTTCAGATTCATCTTCTTGATCCATGCTAGTCCAAACATCAGTTATTACTACATCAGCATTCTGAACAGCTTCTTCAGGGGAAGTAGTGACAATAAATTCAACACTTTCTCTTTCTGCAATTTCTTTAG
Source organism: Clostridium neonatale (assembly GCF_001458595.1). Lineage (GTDB taxonomy): Bacteria > Bacillota > Clostridia > Clostridiales > Clostridiaceae > Clostridium > Clostridium neonatale. Next base: position 2,695,175 of record NZ_LN890328.1, on the reverse strand, counting down.
CTCTTAAAATATAAGATTTAGGTGACATATATTCTTCTGGAGAAGCAATTGAGAAATTCATCCCAACTTTTAGGCAAGAAATCATAAGAGAGTTTGCCATGTTATGACCATCTCCAATAAATGCAACCTTTAAACCTTCGAGAATATTTTTATTTTCTCTTATTGTCATTAAATCAGCTAATACCTGACAAGGATGTTCATCATTTGTTAGGCCATTAATAACAGGGACAGTTGAATATTTGGCAAAAGTTTCAAGATCTTCTTGAGAAAAAGTCCTTATAAGTATTCCCTGAACATATCTTGAAAGAGTTCTTGCGGTGTCTTCTACAGGCTCACCTCTTTCAGCTTGTAGATCCTTGTGGCTTAAAAATAACGCATTTCCACCTAACTGATACATACCAGTCTCAAAAGAAACTCGAGTTCTTGTGGATGCTTTTTCAAAAATCATACCTAATGTCTTTCCTTTAAGAAGTGGATGTTCAATTCCGTGTTTTTGTTCATATTTTAATTGATCAGCTAAGTTTAAAATGTCTAATATTTGATCCTTAGATAAGGTGTCAATTCGTAATAAATCTTTTTTCATAAAAATCCCCCAATAATATAGCAAAAGAAATGAATAAATCATAACATTATTTAAATATAATTAATTAATAATTACGTAAATAATATAACTATAATTTAAATTATAGTTATATTATTTAAGACTTGAAGTTTAGAATTTTACAAGAATTAATCTATTTAAGAAGAATAGTATTCAAGCTCATTGAGCTTGCATTCATTAAATAATTCTTGAAATTCTTTATTTGACATTGTGTTATCAATTCCCTTGAGTCTATTAATTTCTACTGATAAATCAAGAATTGTTAGCTCTGAATACTCCATGTAATTTAGATATTCATCATACAAAGTCTTGTTTTCTTTTTTTAAATTCTCAATTTTGTTTTTTAATCGGTCATTCTCAATTAGCAATTCTTTGATTCTTAAATCTTCTTCACTCATGATAATAGACTTCTCCTTCAATAAATAATATTACTTTAGAAAATTATATAATTTGAAATTAATATATATTCCTATATAGTAGATAAAACATCAAGTAAAATATCAACACCACTTTTTAATTCATCTTTAGAAATAACTAGAGGTGGTAAGAATCTAACTGTATCACTTCCAGCAGTCAAAACTAATAATCCCTTTTTTAAAGCAGCTATCTGTACATCTTTAGGGGAACATTCAACTTTGACTCCTATCATTAAGCCCATTCCTCTGACAGCAAGAACATTTGGATTATTTGCATCTAGTATTAAATCCTTAACATATTCACCTTTCTCAGCAATTTCGTTAAAAGATTTTTCATTACATAATTCATCTAAAACAACTTCAGCGCCAGCGCATACAACAGGATTTCCACCGAATGTTGAACCATGATCACCTGGCTTAAAAACATTTTCAAGCTTTGAAGAACAAAGGAATCCACCAATAGGAAGGCCAGCACCTAATCCTTTAGCGACAGTAACGATGTCTGCTTCAACATCAAAGTTATTATATCCAAACATCTTACCAGTTCTAGCAATACCACATTGAACTTCATCAAAGATAACAAGAACGTCTTTTTCATTGCAGATTTTAACAACTGCTTGTACAAAGTCTTTATTTAGTGGAATAACTCCACCCTCACCTTGAATGGCTTCAAGCATTATTGCACAAACATCGTTTGTAAGCTTAGATTTAAAGTCATCAAGATCATTTGCAACTACATAATTAAATCCTTCAGTGAATGGATAAAAGTATTTGTGGAATTTTTCTTGACCAGTTGCTTTTAATGTAGTTATTGTTCGTCCGTGGAATGATTGGATTAATGTAAGTATAGTATTCCTACCTTCACCATATTTTTCATAGCTATATTTTCTAGCTAATTTTATAGCACCTTCATTAGCTTCAGCACCAGAGTTACCAAAGAATACTTTGCTCATTTTAGCTATTTCAGTTAATTTTTTTGCAACTTTAGCTGCAGGTTCTGTATGAAAAATATTTGAAGCATGAGCTAGAGTCTTTAGCTGATTTGATGTAGCTTCTATCCATTTTTCATTTCCATAACCTAGGCTGCTTACACCTATTCCACTAGTAAAATCTAGATATTTATTATTATCTTTATCATATAAATAAACACCTTCACCATGAGTGATAAGTGGATCTAATCGTCCATAAGTATTCATAATATGACTTGATGCTTCGTTAAAATCGTATGACATAAGAAAACCTCCATTTATTCAATTTATAGTTCACAATTCACTATGCACAATTATTGAAGATATTTCTTAGAAATATCTAAGTATTATTTTTAGTAATAGATTTTATATTACTAAAATCTGTGCAATATATAATTTGAAGAAATTCTGTAAATAGTTCTTCTTTAAATTGTGCATTTTGAAGTGTGAATTATTTTAATGTATCATTGTTCCTATACCTTCTGGAGTGAATAATTCTAGAAGGATTGAATGAGAAATACGTCCATCTAATATGATTGCTCTTTCAACGCCCATTCTGACAGCTTCGACGCAACAATCAATTTTAGGAATCATACCACCTTTAATTATGCCTTCTAAACATAACTTAGGAATTTGATGCAATCTTAAGCTATGATATAAAGTAGAAGGATCACTAGGATCTTTCATAACTCCTGGAACATCAGTTAAAAGCATTAATTCTTCAGCTTTTAGAGCAGATGCAATTTTTGATGCACATGTGTCAGCATTTATGTTATATGCTTTATTATCATCTTCGCCTAGAGCTACACTACCTACTACAGGAATGTATCCAGAGCTCATAGCCATTTTTAATATATCTGTATTTACTTCAGTAACTTCACCAACATAGCCAAGATCAACATCTGATTTTAATTTTTTAGCTTTTAGTAATGAACCATCCATACCGCATAATCCAATGGCTTTTCCACCAAATTTCTCAATCAGTGATACAAGATTTTTATTTACTTTTCCGCCAAGAACCATCTGAACTACTTCAATTGTTACATCATCCGTATATCTTAGTCCATTTATGAATTCACTTTTATGATTCAATCTTTTTAGTAAGTCAGATATGTCAGGGCCACCACCATGAACTACAACAGGTTCTATTCCGACGCATTTCATTAATATAATATCATTTATAACAGTTTCTCTAAGTTCTTCACTTATCATAGCATTTCCACCATATTTAACTACGATAATTTTTCCACGATATTTTTGAATATATGGAAGAGCATGAACTAGAATTTCAGCTTGTTGTGTATGATTTAATTCCAAAAAAATCCCCCCTCAATTTAGTCAATTCATGATTCACAATTCACAATTAGAAAAGAAAATCCTTTAATGGATTTTAATCCTTAATTGTGAATCGTGAATTTTGAATTGTGCATTGAATTAACTTCTGTAATCGCCATTAATTTTTACATATTCATAAGTTAAATCGCAGCCCCAAATTACTGCCCCATATTTTCCGGAGTTTAGATTTATATCAATTATTATTTCATCTTCACTTAATATTTCTTTTGCTTTATCTTCATCAAAATCTAGAGAACTACCAGATTTACATACATTTAATTCACCTTTTGAACTTTGGAAAGATACATCAACTTTTTCAGGATCAAAGTTAATATTTGCATATCCAAGAGCACAAAGAACTCTACCCCAGTTAGCATCACTTCCAAACATAGCTGTTTTAACAAGTGGAGAATTTATAACACTTTTCCCTAAAATAGAAGCATCTTCTTCAGTTTTTGCACCTGAGATTTTACATTCTAAAAGTTTAGTAGCACCTTCACCATCTTTAGCAATATTTCTTGCCATTATTGTATTTAAATCTGTAAGTGCTTTAAGAAAAGTTTCATAATCTTCATTTTTTTCAGAGATAAGATTATTTTCAGCTAATCCATTAGCTAATATAAATACAGAATCATTTGTACTTGTGTCACCATCTACACTAACTCTGTTATAAGTAACTTTTACGCAAGATTTAAGAGCTTCGTCTAATAACTCAGGAGTAATTGCAATATCAGTAGTAATAAATGAAAGCATTGTCCCCATATTAGGTTCAATCATTCCTGAACCTTTAGCCATAGCTCCAATAGTTACTACCTTATCACCAATGGTAAATTCTAATGCTAATTCTTTTTTTACTGTATCAGTAGTCATGATAGCAGAAGATGCATCATCATGACCTTCTTTAGATAATTTTTGTGTAAGGAGTGGAATTCCAGATTTTATTGCATCAATATTTAAGGGAACCCCAATTACCCCTGTAGATGCAACTAAAATGTCATCTGCTTTTAAATTTAATTCTTTAGCTTGTAGACATGTCATTTTTTTTGCTTTATTCAGACCATCTGTGCCATTACATGTATTAGCATTTCCGCTATTAACGATTATTGCTTGAGCTTTTTTATTAGATAAATGATCTTTAGAAATTGATATTGGAGCTCCCTTAACTTTATTTTTAGTAAACATACCAGATGCAGCAGCAGGAACTTCAGAATATATCAATGCTAAATCCTTTTTTAAATTGCTTTTTTTCAATCCACAGTGAATACCAGATGCCAAAAATCCTTTTGGAGCGGTAACTCCACCTTTTATATAATTAAAATTCATAATAATAACCCCCTTCGTCAATGCACAATTCAAAATTCAAAATTCACAGTTGTAGTTATTGTAGTTTTTGATTTGAATTGTGCATTGATTAATTTATGTTTGTAGTTTTTACAATTGAATGTAAAATCCTGCATAGTTCTTTACAATTATTGTATAAGAAATAATAATGTTTAGTATCTAAATAATCAGATTCAATTAATAATTCAAACCAATATTCAGTTTCTTCAGCTTCCTTTAAAGCTATGTTCATTTTGGACAAGAAATCACGCCGTGATTGACCTCTTAGGCTTTCTCTAACATTAGCACCTATACTAGTACCTGAACGGAGTATCTGTTTTGATAAAATAAATTCTTTTTGTATCACGGTTAAATGTTTATATAAATTAATGATATCCAATGCAAATTTAAAAGATTTCTCTCTTACTATATTTTCACTCAGAAAAATCACTCCTAGATAAGTATTTTGTTATAAATACTTAACCAAAGAAATGAAATATATTCATTTCTAAAAAAACAAGTAATTAATATTATTTAATTGTGAATTGTCAAAAAGCTGGTGCAATTAAATTAAGACCTTCAGTTTCATCAAAACCTAAAATTATATTCATGTTTTGAATTGCTTGTCCAGCAGCCCCCTTTATCATGTTATCGATTGTGCTACAAACTATTATTTGATCTTTTCTATGATTTAAATGTAATGAGATAAAGCAGTCATTTGATAAACGTACATTTTTTATTGAGGCTGTTTCCCCTAATGGAAGTATGTTTACAAATGGCATATCTTTATAAAAATCAATGTATAGTTTATGAATTTCTTCAAGATCTATTTCTTTTTTAGGTGTACAATAAATAGTTGATAGAATTCCTCTATTTATAGGTAGTAAGTGAGGAGTGAAAGTTATAGTAACTTTTTCATCAGCTATGGTAGATAAAATTTCTTCTATTTCAGGAGTGTGTCTATGAGTCCCAACTTTATATGGTGCAAATGTTTCATTTTCTTCAGGAAAATGTGTAGTTAAAGTTAAACCTCTACCTGATCCTGTAGTACCTGATTTAGAATCACAGATAATATTTTTAGTTTCAATTAAAGAATTTTTTAATAGCGGCATTAAACCTAAATTTATAGTGGTAGGATAACAGCCGGGATTCGCAATTAATTTACAGTCTTTAATTTTTTCTTTATTTAATTCAGGTAGACCATATATACATTTTTTGTGTAATTCAGGTTGAACAAATTTCTTTCCATACCAAGTTTCATATTCAGATTCATCTGATAATCTGAAATCAGCTCCCATATCAATACAGATTTTATTATTATCAATTGCTTTTTTAGCTATATCTTCACTTAATCCATGAGGTAGAGCAGTAAAGATAACATCACTTTTTTCAATAACCTCATCAGCATTTCCGCAAACTAAGTTTGTTTTATTAAAAAAGGTTTTATATACATCACTAATTCCCTGCCCCTCAAATGAAACAGAGCTTAATGCTGAAACCTGAACTTTAGGATGTGCAAGTAATAATCTTAAAAGCTCAGCGCCTACATATCCAGTAGCACCGATTATTCCTATTTTAGTCATTTTAAAATATCCTCCTTAAAGTAAAATCAATGCACAATTCACAGCATTATATATATTAAGAAATAACAAATGTATAATAGAAGGAGATTCTAAATATATATTGTGTGGATTGTGCATGATATATTAACTTTAGATGTTTATATAAATATAAACTAACTTTCTTTATACTTATTGATGAAACTTTCTAAGGCATCAATTTGAATCTTAACTGATTCAGTAGAAGGACCACCAATTACTTTACGTTCTTCAACACAAGTTACAAGGTCAATAGCTTTATATACATCATCTTCAAAGATAGGAGAAAATTCTTTTAACTCATCAAGGGTTAATTCTTCAATCATCTTATTATCTTTGATGCATGCAAGAACTATTTCGCCAACTATTCCATGAGCATCTCTAAATGCAGCACCTTTTTTAACTAAATAGTCAGCTAAATCAGTTGCGTTAGTGAAGCCAAGTCCAGCTCCTTTTCTCATATTATCTTTTTTTACTTTCATGGTCTTAATCATTCCAGTAAATGTTTCAAGAGCTAAAGTGACAGTATCAATTCCATCAAAAAGAGCTTCTTTATCTTCCTGCATATCTTTGTTATAAGCAAGGGGAATTCCTTTCATTACTGTAAGCAAAGTCATAAGATCACCATAAACTCTTCCAGTCTTACCTCGAACTAATTCAGCAACATCAGGATTTTTCTTTTGAGGCATTATAGAACTTCCAGTGCTATATGAATCATCAAGTTCTATAAAACTGAATTCATTTGTGCACCAAAGAATAATTTCTTCAGAAAATCTAGAAAGATGCATCATTATCATTGAAAATGCAGATAATGCTTCAATAGCATGATCTCTATCAGATACTGCATCTAAACTATTTAATGTTATTTTAGAAAAACCAAGGGTCTTTGCAACAGATTCTCTGTTCAGAGGATATGTGGTTGCAGCTAATGCTCCAGATCCTAGAGGCATAGTGTCCATTCTTTCATAGCAGTCAGCTAATCTAGTAACATCTCTCTTAAACATTTCAGCATAAGCTAAAAGATGATGAGAAAGTGTAATAGGCTGAGCTTTTTGCATATGAGTGTATCCAGGCATTATTGTATCTATATTCTCTTTAGCTTTTTCAAAAAGAACTTCTTCTAATGCTATAAGATCATTTTGAATAGATTTAAGAACTTTTTTTAGATATAGTTTTAAGTCTAAAGCAACTTGATCGTTTCTACTTCTTCCCGTGTGTAGCTTTTTGCCGTTTTCTCCAATATAGTAAGTCAAAGTACCTTCAACAAAACTATGAATATCCTCAGAAGTCATATCAATTTCAATTGTGCCACTATCAATTCTTTTCAAAATTTCAAGAAGGCCAGAGATGATTCTATCACTGGCATCCTTTGGAATTATACCTTGTTCACCAAGCATTGATGCATGTGCGATACTTCCTTCAATGTCTTCTTTATACATTCTTGAATCAAACGGAATAGAAGAATTAAAATCGTTAACTAATTTATCAGTACCTTTTTTAAAACGTCCACCCCAAAGTTTCATTATTATTTTCCTTCTTTCTTTAGTTTCTCTTGCATTTTAGCTCTAACAACAGTTGGAAGACCAAATAAGTTAATGAAGCCAGCAGAATCACCTTGATCATAAACACCATCTTCACCAAAAGTAGCATATTCTTCACTATATAATGAGTAAGGTGAAGTCATACCAGCATTTACAATGTTTCCTTTATATAACTTTAATTTAACTTCTCCAGTTACTGTTTCTTGAGTCTTATTAACAAATTCAGTTAATGCTTCTCTAAGAGGAGTGTACCATTGACCATTGTATACAAGATCAGCAAATTTTAATGCTATTTGTTCTTTGTAATGAGAAGTTTCTTTATCTAAGCAAAGTTCTTCTAAGTCTTTATGAGCTTTATAAAGAATAGTTCCGCCTGGAGTTTCGTAAACACCTCTTGATTTCATGCCAACAAGTCTATTTTCAACCATGTCAATAATTCCAATAGCATTTTCTCCGCCAATTTCATTTAATGCTTCAAGGAGTTCAGCAGGCTTCATTTCCTTACCATCTAAAGCGACTGCTTTACCTTTTTCAAATGTTAATGTTATATAAGTTGCTTTATCAGGAGCATTTTCAAGTGTTTTAGAAAGCTCTAATATTTTTTCATAATTTGGTTCATTTTCAGGAAATTCTAAATCTAAACCTTCATGGCTTAAGTGCCATATATTTTTATCCTTACTGTAGTTTGTTTCACGATTAATTTTTAAAGGAATATTTCTTGCTTCTGCATATTCAATTTCATCTTCTCTTGATTTAATATCCCAAGTTCTCCAAGGAGCTATAATATCTAAATTTGGAGCAAAAGTTTTTACTGCCATTTCGAATCTAACTTGGTCATTTCCCTTACCAGTACATCCGTGACAAATTGCATCTGCACCTTCTTTTTTTGCAATTTCAACTAATTTTTTACCGATTATTGGTCTTGCAAAAGAAGTTCCTAAAAGGTATTTTCCTTCATATATTGCACCAGCTTGAATAGTAGGGAATATATAATCTTCTACAAATTCATCTACTATATCAGCAACATATAATTTTGAAGCTCCAGTTTTTATTGCTTTTTCTTCTAAGCCTTCTAATTCATCAGCTTGTCCAACATTACCACATACTGCAATTACTTCACATCCATAATTTTCTTTAAGCCATGGAATTATAATGGATGTATCTAAACCTCCTGAGTATGCTAAAACAACCTTGTTATACTTTTTCATCGAAAAAATCCCCCTTCGTATCTATCTATAAAAATATAAAATAAATGACTAATTGTAATTATTTGCTTGTTTATAATTATACATTTGAAAGAATAAATAATCAATAGAAAAATGAAAAAATATTCATCTTATTTTAATAATATTCATAAAAAATAAAAGTGTGACTCGAAAAATATTAAATATATAAAGAATATTATGAGTATTTAGTAAGGGAAGAACTAAAATATATATGCATAAAATTTGCATACACTGAATAAAAATGCATATAAAATTCATTTGAAAAAATAACTATATTACTAAAATGAATATTTTAGTAATATAGTTATTTTTTAAAAGATATTGCCTAATCCAGGTTTTTGAAGATGTTTTACCGTTTCCGCTCCGTATTTAATAACGTGAAGAGATGCATTAGCTTCACTAATATCATCATGTGAAATATATATACTTAATTTAACAGCTTCATTTTTTAAAGCATCAAAATCCTGATGATTAACATAAATTGAAGTTATTAAGTCATTTTCTTTCAAAAAATCTATTAATTCTATAGATTTATCATAAGCGAGTTCTTTATCTTTATCTAAGAGTATTAATTCAATTTCATCAGTTTTATCCTTAATATCATCGCATAAATCTAAGACAGAATTATTTATAAATATTACAGCAATTAATAAACTAAGAAAAATAACTACAGAGATTATGGCATTCTTCATTTTTTACACTCCTTTTCGTAGTCACCGTATAGTTGAAATTTAAATTTTCCTTCTGTATCATACATAGCGATAAGGACTTCATCTATTGAAGGAATATTATGACGTTTTAAAACACCTTTAATCCATTCTTCATCTTTATTTATACTGGTTAAAGAACTTTTGTTTATTTTACCATCAGATATTAAAACCTTAGGGAGCTGAGCATCTGGAGTTTTTGAAGTATTATATTTCTTGTCTGTGGTATTACTTCCACTGGCACTGCTGGAATTTTTGGACTGATTACAGCTGCAGCTAGAAGATGATGAACTGCTATTTGAACTTCCACTAGAGCTATTATAATTTGCAGGAAGTATAGATAATTGCCCGCTGTTTTCTAAAATCGCGTATTGTATTTCATCTAAATTAAAGTAATTAGCAAGTCTTAATTCTTCAAATAATTCGTCTATATTTAGTTGTTGCTTTTTTAATGCTTGATAATTGATCTTTCCTTTATATATAAGAATACATGGAGCACCATCTAGAAAATCTCTCGCACGTTGAAATTTTAATTCTACTTGTGTTATGATGGTTTTTAAAAATAATAAGGTTACTATTGGAATAATTCCTTGGAGTAGTGGAAGTCTCTGATCCTGCATAGGCAAGGATGCTAAATCTGATATCATTATAGTTATTACAAATTCATATGGTTGAAGTTCTCCGATTTGCCTTTTTCCCATTAGTCTCATGGTTATAACTACAAGTAAATAAAGTAATGCTGTTCTAATAAATACAATAATCATAAAAACACCTCACAAAATTAATATGTGCAAAATATATAAAATAATTCATAATAGTTAGGACAGCTAATAAGAAAATTACATTTATCCTTTTTAAGATAAATGTATATAATAGGAATAGAAATATTAAAACTAAATACGATAATATAACTAATTATGAATAAATGATGATTAAAGAAAGAAGGAAAATTAATGATAAATAACAATGGAGTTGTTTTAGATAAAAAGAAAATTACTTTTTATGAATCATTGGAAGAAAAACATAGAGAAGATATTAAGGAAATTGCAGCATGCAAGCTAGATGGAAATATATATAATTTAAAAGATAAGATACCAAATGACGGCAAAATAGAAATAGTTAAATTTGATACTGATGCTGGTATGAAGATATATATAAATACGTTACAATTTATATTTATAAAATGTGCATTAGATATGTTTCCAAATGCAAGAATAACATTGCAACATTCTTTTAGCAAATCAATATACGGTGAGATTTATAATGAATATGATATAAATGAAGAGGATTTGAAAAATATAAAATTAAAAATGATTGAATTAATAAAAAAAGATGTACCAATAAATATAATATCTGTTTCAAAAGAAGAGGCAATTAAAATATTTGAAAATTATAATATGCTAGATAAAATTAATTTGTTGAAATATAGTAATATAAATGAAGTGAGATTATATGAACTAGAAGGTCAGTATGATTATTTTTGCGGGAAAATAGCAGCTTCAACAGGTGTTATAAAAGCTTTTGATGTTGAAAAATATTTATCAGGATTTATATTAAGAAGACCTGATATAAGTGATTTAAATACAATTCCAAAACTTAAAAATCAAAAATCTTTAAATAGTATATTCATTGAAACTGAAAGATGGCTATCTATATTAGGAATAGGCGAAGTTGGTGAATTAAATAGAAAAATCGATGCAGGAGAGCTCCAAGATATAATAATGGTATCAGAAGCATTGCATGAAAAGAAGATAGCTAATATTGCTGATAGAATATATGATAAAAAGGATATTAAAATAATTCTCATAGCAGGACCATCATCTTCTGGAAAAACTACATTTGCCAATAGATTAAGTATTCAATTAAGAGTTAATGGAATGATACCTATACCGCTTTCATTAGATAATTATTTTGTAAACAGAATAGATACTCCAAAAGATGAAAATGGAGAATATGATTATGAAAATATTGATGCTCTTGATTTAAAACTTCTAAATTATGATTTAGAGCAGCTTTTAAATGGTAATGAGGTAGAACTTCCTGTTTATAATTTTAAAACAGGTGAGAAAGAATGGAATGGATATAAGGAACAATTGCCTGAAAATGGAGTACTTATATTAGAAGGAATACACGGACTTAATCCTAAATTAATATGGGATAATTTAAATAAGAATGTTTTTAAAATATATATATCAGCATTAACTCAGCTTAATATAGATGATCACAATAGAATTTCTACAACAGATTCACGAATAGTTAGAAGAATTGTAAGAGATTCTTTATCAAGAGGTTATTGTGCAGAGGAAACATTAAAGATGTGGCCTGCAATAAAACGTGGAGAAAAGAAAAATATTTTTGTTTATCAGGAAGAAGCAGATGTGATTTTTAATTCTACATTGGTATATGAATTAGGTGTTTTAAAACCTTTTGCATTAGAGGAATTAAGTAAGGTTCCGAAAAAAAGTCCAGTATATTCAGAAGCACTAAGACTTATAACATTTTTAAGTTTTTTTAAAGAAATAAATACAAATGATGTGCCGAAGAATTCTTTGCTTAGAGAATTTATAGGTGGATCTTGTTTTTATGAATATTAAAAATATTAATGTTGAATTATATTTGTATAATACAATTCAACATTATTTATTATATTTAAATTCATTTAATTAATCCGTTTTGAAAATATTCTAAAAAACTTAAATCATCTATAATTTTTGAATGGAATGAAGTAGCAATCATATTATCCTATTTAACAGCTACAATGTTATTAGTTACTTCACAAAGGATTTGTTTGTATGATAGTACCTATTTCTAAAATGATATAATAAAGATATTATAATAATAAATAGATTCTGATGAATGATTATTAAGGTTGATATGATTTATTTCTAAGTGTTTACAGAATAAAGAAATCATAATAAAATATCGAATAATTTAAATTGAAATATAAATAGATTTGTTATACTATGATTATATGATGCTGAAATATTAGTAAAAAGGAGGCGTGTCATGGGTATTGTTGTTAATGAAGGGGTAGTGATACAAGCGTATAATAATAATATAGTTTGTGTAAAAATATCAGGAAAAGAAAAAATGCTATTTTCTAGGGGAATAGGATTTGGTAAAAAATTTGGTGATAAAATACCAAAAGGAACACAGGTTGAAAAAGTCTTTGTGATGGAGAATGAAGATAATCTTAAGAATTTTAAACAAGTTATTGAGAAAGTTGATGAAGAATTTTTTGGTTTATGTGAAAATATAATAACAGAAATATCAAGTGATTTAAATGAAGATTTGGATGAAAAGATACATATTGGATTAATTGATCACTTAAATTTTGCAATAAAGAGAATTGTAAATGGAGAAATAATAGAAAATCCTTTTATTACTGAGACTAAAGTTCTTTATAAAAAAGAATATATGTTAGCTGAAAAAGCAGCAAAAATGTTAGAAAATGAATTGGATTTATTAATTCCAGAAGATGAAATTGGACTTATAGCATTGCATATTCATTCAAGTAGAAATAGCGGAAACTTAAATGACACAATAAAGAGTACTAATTTAAGTAATATGGTAATTACCTGTGTAGAAAAGCAATTAGATATAAAAATAGACAAAGAAACCTTAAATTATGCAAGATTTGTAACTCATATAAAGTTTGCTATTAAAAGAATTTTGGCAGATTCAGAAATCGGTAATGACTTTATTTATGAGATTAAGTCAAAATATAAGGTATCTTATAAAATAGCGGAATCTTCAGCAAAGATATTAGAAAAATACCTTGATAAAGAAGTATCAGAGAGTGAGATAGCATACTTAGCAATGCATATAGAAAGGTTTAGAAAGGAAAGCAAGAATACTAAATTTAATATTAAATTTTTTAATAAAAAGAGTTGATTATAATAGATTTATATGGTAACATGTAAACATAAACAGAATACGTTTTTAATAAATAGCGTGTAACCGATTAGATTCGAGCATCAGCTGAAAAGGATAGGATTATATCTTGATCTATTCTTTTCAGCTTTTTTGTGTTCAAAAATAAAAATGTATATGAGAGTCTAGTACTCTTGTAATAAATATTTAATAAGGAGGGACTTCAATATGATGAAGTACTTACAAAAACTAGGGAAATCATTAATGTTACCTGTAGCTTGCTTGCCAGTTGCAAGTATATTAATGGGAATTGGTTATTGGATTGATCCATCTGGCTGGGGGGCAAACAATATAATTGCAGCATTCCTAATAAAAGCTGGAGGCTCATTAATCGACAACATGGGTATATTATTTGCAATTGGTGTTGGTGTCGGCATGTCTGATGACAACGATGGTACAGCAGGACTTGCAGGACTTGTTTCATGGCTTATGATTACTACTTTATTATCACCAGCCGTTGTAGCAATGTTTAAAGGTGTAGATGTTGCAGAAGTACCAGCAGCATTTGGAAAGATAGCAACACAATTTACAGGTATTTTATCAGGTATTATAGGTTCAAGTTGTTATAATAAATTTAAAGGCACTAAATTACCAGATGCTTTAGCGTTCTTTAGTGGAAAAAGATGTGTTGCTATAGTAACAGCAGCAGGATCAATTGTTGCATCTTTGATATTATTCTTTGTATGGCCAATAGTTTATGGAGGATTAGTAAGTTTTGGGGAAGCAATCGTATCTACAGGAGCAATTGGTTCAGGTATTTATACATTCTTCAATAGGCTTTTAATTCCAACAGGTCTTCATCATGCACTTAATTCAGTATTCTGGTTCGACGTTGCAGGAATTAATGATATAGGAAACTTCTGGGCAGGAACTGGTACACAAGGCGTGACTGGTATGTATATGACAGGATTCTTCCCAGTAATGATGTTTGGTTTACCAGCAGGAGCTCTTGCAATGTATCATACTGCTAAAGATAACAAGAAGAAAGCAGTTTATGGATTATTATTAGCAGCGTCAATATCAGCATTTTTCACAGGGGTAACAGAACCTTTAGAATTCTCATTTATGTTCTTGGCACCAGGATTATACTTAGTTCATGCAATATTATCAGGAATTTCAGCAGTGGTATGTACATTATTGCCAGTAAGATGCGGATTTAACTTTAGTGCAGGTTTTGTAGACTGGTTCTTAAGTTTTAAAGCCCCAATGGCTGAAAATCCACTTTATATTATACCAATAGGCTTAGTTTTTGCAGTTATTTACTACGTTGTATTCCGCTTTGCTATTACAAAATTTAATTTAAAGACTCCGGGCAGAGAAGATGATGATGCTGAAGAAATGAATGCAGTACTTGCTAATAATAATTATACAGAAGTTGCATCTATCATATTAAAAGGTGTTGGAGGAAAAGAAAATATAACTTCAATTGATAATTGTGTAACAAGATTACGTTTAGAAATTAAAGATCAATCACGCGTAGATGAAAAATTAATTAAATCAGCAGGTGTATCAGGCGTTATGAGACCAGGTAAGACAAGCTTACAGGTTATAGTAGGTACGCAAGTTCAATTTGTAGCTGATGAATTTAAAAAACTATGTAGATAATAAATTGTTTATAAAGAAATATTTAAATAATTAATCATTTATAAGGATAGCATTCTAATTGCTATCCTTATTTCGGGTAAATTAATAATATTCATGTATTATTTAATAAGTTAGAAAAATATATATTACAATAATAAAATTTCATTTAAGATGTTTACAGTCTAAGTAAATACCAGCATACAAAATGTAGAAAAGTAATTGCAACATATATATTTAAATTTTTTGAGTTATAAAATTTAAATATTTAAATAAACTATGCTTATATTCTTATAAAAATGACAAAATAATTATATAATGTAGATACTTTAAATATAATATGTTTTAATAAATTTTGAGAAACATTACAATCGTTAAAAGTAAATAAGGAGAAATTCGATTATGAAAGGTATAGGAATATTTGATATACTTGGACCAGTAATGATAGGTCCATCTAGTTCACATACAGCAGGAGCAGCTAGACTTGGGAAAATAGCAAGAAGTATAGCTGGAGGAGAAATAGCAGAAGTAACATTTTTACTACATGGTTCTTTTGCAAAAACATATAGAGGTCATGGAACAGATAAAGCTTTGGTAGCAGGAATACTTGGGATGGAACCTTATGATGAAAGGCTTAGAGATTCTATGGAAATAGCAAAAGAATTAGGAGTGAAATTCCTATTTAAAGAAGCAGATTTAGGTGATGTTCATCCTAATACAGTTAAGTTTATAATGAGAACTGTAGATGATAACTATTGTGAAGTGATGGGATCTTCTATTGGTGGTGGAAATATTAAAATATTTGAGGTAAATGATAATGAAGTAGAATTTACAGGAATATATGAAACATTGATTATATCTCATAAAGATGTACCGGGGGTCATTAATTCAGTTACTCAGATTCTTTCAAGTGAAAATATAAACATAGCATTTATGAAAGTTTTTAGAGATAGAAAAGGCGAAGAAGCAACTATGATTTTTGAAATGGATAATAGGATAAATGAGGATGTTATAGATAAAATAAAAAAATTAGAATTTGTATTTAAAGTTATTGCAATTAGCCCAGTACAAGAAGAATAATAAATTGCTTTGGAATGCATATAATTCGAGATATAGTATTAAACAATAGCGTAAGAAGAAAGGTGGAACAGGTAATATGCTTGCAAGAACAGGAGAAGAGTTATTAGAATTATGTGATAAACATAATATTTCTTTAAGCGAGTATGCTATAAGATGTGAAGTTGAAGAAAAGGGATCAACAAGAGAGAAAGTAATAGAAAAGATGAGAAAAAACTTAAAAGTAATGAAGGATGCAGCAAAAGCAGGAACTGAAAAAGAAGTTTACTCACTTAGTGGCCTTATTGGCGGAGATGGACATAGATTAAATAATTACGCTAAAAATAAGAAGACTTTAACAGGAAGAGCTACTAATATAGCTATGGCAATGGCCCTTGCATCATCAGAAGTAAATGCTTCCATGGGGAAAATAGTTGCATGTCCAACAGCAGGATCATGTGGAATATTACCAGCAGTTATTTTAGCAGCAGGTGAAGTGTTGGAATTGTCAGAGGATGAAATGATAAATGGACTTCTTGCAGCTTCAGCTGTTGGAATGATTATTGGAATGAATGCAACCCTTTCTGGTGCAGAAGGAGGATGCCAGGCAGAGTGCGGATCAGCCTCTGCAATGGGAGCAGCAGCAGTAGTTGAATTAATGTGTGGAACTCCTAAAATGAGTTTAGATGCTGGGTCAATAATACTTCAAAATGTATTAGGTTTAGTATGCGATCCAGTAGCAGGTTTAGTAGAAATACCATGTGCAAAAAGAAATGCACAAGGTGCTATTACTGCTCTTTGTACAGCAGATATGGTGATGGCAGGAGTTGAAGCTAAAATACCTTTTGATGATGCTGTTGAAGCAATGTATAAAGTAGGAAAAAGCTTACCATCAGCACTTAGAGAAACTGCAATGGGAGGAGTAGCTGCAACAAAGGAAGGACTTAGGCTTAAAGAAAAAGTATTTGGAAAAAATAATGAGTAAAGAATGTAAAATATCTTGACTATTTTATAATATTGGTATAATGTTTAATTTGTGGATAAAATTAAATAATTTATAACTAGGGGAGCTGATACATCGGCTGAGATTGGAAAGATTGATTTCCTAGACTCTTATAACCTGATTTGGTTAATGCCAACGGAGGGAAGTACAAAATAATTGCGTGTATATTTATAATGTAACCCTTTGGGTTACATTTTTTTTTACGTAGTTTTTGTATAGTTTCCTAAAATTAAAAGATAAGGAGGCTGAAAAATGAACGAAAAGAGTAAAGCACAAAAAATTGCACTAAGTGGTGTACTTATTGGTATGGCTGTTATATTCGGAACATTCTCAATACCAATAGGAGCAGCAAAAATATCGCCAGTACAACATTTTGTTAATGTAGTTGGAGCAGTAACTCTTGGACCAATATATGCAATGTGTAATGCGTTTGTAGCATCACTTATACGAAATATATTAGGGACAGGCAGTCTGTTAGCATTCCCAGGTAGTATGGTAGGTGCATTACTTTCAGGTATTCTTTATAAAAAATTTAAGAGAATACTTGTTGGTGTAATTGGAGAAGTAGTAGGTACAGGAATATTAGGAGCATTACTTGCGTATCCACTAGCAGCAGCATTTTTAGGAAAAGAAGGAGCAGTAATAATGTTTGTAGCACCATTTATGCTTAGCTGCAGTGCAGGTGCAATAATTGCATATGTATTTCTAAAGATTCCTGTTATAGAACATACATTAATAAATAGAAGCTCGCATAATTTAGAAGCTAAAACTAACTAAATATTAAGTATTATATCTAAAACAAAGGATGTGAAGGTATGTATAGAGCATTAACAATTGCAGGTTCAGACAGTTGTGGGGGAGCAGGAATACAAGCAGATTTAAAATCATTTTCTGCAAATGGTGTATATGGAATGAGTGTTATAACTGCTATAACTGCTCAAAATACAATGGGCGTATTTGGGATACAAGATATAGAACCGCAAATGATAGAAAAACAAATAGACGTAATTTTTGAAGATATAAGAGTAGATGCAGTAAAAATCGGAATGGTATCTAAAATTGAATCTATAAAGGCTATAGCAAATGCATTAAACAAAGTTGAAGATTTATGTGATATTGTCTTAGATCCAGTTATGATTTCAAAAAGTGGATTTAATTTATTATCACCAGATGCAAAAGAAACATTAGTAAAAGAATTATTTCCACTAGCAACATTAATAACACCTAATCTTCCAGAAGCGGAAGAGATTTTAGGCGTTGAAATAAAGAATTTAGAGCAAATGAAGGATGCTGCTAAAAAATTAATTGAATTAGGGCCAAAGGCAGTATTAGTTAAAGGTGGTCACTTAGAAGATGATGCAACAGACTTATTATATGATGGTAATGAATTTGTATTATTTCCACAAGAAAGAATAAATACAACTCATACACATGGGACAGGATGTACATTATCATCAGCAATTGCTGCTAATATAGCTAAGAAAATGAATATAAAAGATGCAGTAGGTGAAGCTAAAAATTATATTACGGGAGCTATCAAAAATGGTTTTGAGCTTGGCAAAGGCGTTGGACCAACTCACCATTTTTATAAATATTATTAATTAGTTGTACCCCTGAGGTACATCAGGGGTAATAAAAAAATTGGGTTAAGTCTAAATTTGTTTAAAAATTCCCTTAGAATTCTCTAGGGAAATATTTAGGAGGAAAATTAAGATGAGTTATAAAACACAAATGGAAGCAGCTAAAAAAGGTATAATTACAAAACAAATGGAAATCGTAGCAGATAAGGAACAAATAGAAGCAGAAAAATTAAGACAACTTATAGCAGAAGGAAAAGTTGTAATACCGGCTAATGTTAATCATAAATCACTAAATCCAGAAGGTGTTGGCGATGGATTAAGAACTAAGATAAATGTGAACTTAGGTATTTCAGGTGACTCAGTAGATTATTGCAGAGAAATGGAAAAAGTTAAATTAGCTATTGAATATGGTGCAGAAGCTATAATGGATTTAAGTAATTATGGTAAGACACAAGAATTTAGAGAAAAACTAATAGAATATTCTCCAGCTATGATAGGAACAGTTCCTATGTATGATGCAATTGGATATTTAGAAAAAGATCTTTTAGATATTAAAGCAGAGGATTTTCTTGAAGTAGTAAGAAAACATGCAGAACAAGGTGTTGATTTTGTTACTATTCATGCTGGAATAAATAAAAGAACTATTTCTGTATTTAAAGAAGATAAAAGAAAGATGAATATAGTATCTAGAGGAGGTTCTCTTCTATTTGCATGGATGGAGATGACAGGAAATGAAAATCCATTTTATGAACATTATGATGAATTATTAGAAATTCTTAGAGAGCATGATGTAACTATTAGTCTTGGGGATGCTATGAGACCAGGATGTATTGATGATTCAACTGATGCAGGTCAAATTTCAGAATTAATGGAACTTGGCTTATTGACTAAAAGAGCATGGGAAAAAGATGTACAAGTTATGATTGAAGGACCGGGACATATGGCGATGAATGAAATAGCAGCTAATATGCAAATAGAAAAAAGACTATGCCATGGAGCACCATTTTATGTACTTGGACCATTAGTAACAGATATTGCACCAGGATATGATCATATAACATCAGCGATTGGTGGAGCTATTGCAGCAACCAATGGAGCAAACTTCCTTTGCTATGTTACACCAGCAGAACATTTAAGATTACCAGATATTAATGATGTTAAAGAAGGAATTATAGCATCAAAGATTGCAGCCCATGCAGCTGATATAGCAAATGGTGTCAAAGGAGCAAGAGATAGAGATAATGCAATGGCAGATGCACGTCAAAAATTAGATTGGGAAGCTATGTTTAAGGTTGCACTTGATGGTAATAAGGCTAGAGAATACTTTGAAAGCATTCCACCAGAGGATCAACACAGTTGTTCTATGTGCGGAAAAATGTGCGCAGTAAGAACTACAAACAGAATTTTAAATGGAGAAAAAGTTGAATTATTACAAAAAGAGATTAAGTAGTTGAGAGCTGACAGTTAAGGCGTAAAGGTTACAGATGTCAGCTGTCAAAAGGAGGGTTTTAAATGAGCAGTGAAATTTTAAATAAAGTAGGAAATTTATTAGAAAATATTAAGAAAAAGAAGCCATTAGTACATAGTATAACTAATTATGTTACAGCAACTGACTGCGCAAATATAATACTTGCTATTGGCGGATCACCAACAATGGCTGATTTTTCAAAAGAGGTTGAAGCAATAGCATCTATTTCATCTGCTGTAGTTTTAAATATGGGAATAATAAATGATGATATGGTTGAAGCTATGATTATTGCAGGTAAAAAAGCTAATGAATGTGGTATTCCAGTAATATATGATCCAGTAGGTGCAGGTGTTGCACCATACAGGAATAGTGTAGCTCAAAGACTTTTAAGAGAAGTTAAGATGGATATTATAAGAGGAAATATATCTGAAATTAAATTCATAAGTGGAATAAGTTCAGTTACTAAAGGTGTTGATGCATCTGAAAGTGATATGAATATGACTAATGAAGATAAAGTTAATGTAGCAAAAAATCTAGCACAAAAACTAAATTGTACAGTTGCAATTACAGGTGTAGAAGATGTTGTTTCAGATAGTGAAAGAAGTGTAATTTTATCAAATGGAAGCAAAATGCTTGCAAGTGTCACAGGAACAGGATGCATGACAAGTGCACTTTGTGGAGCTTATGCAGGTAGTGGGAATGATTATTTTATAGCAGCAGTAGGAGCTGTACTATCTATGAGTATAAGTGGAGAAATTTCAGAAGAAAAAAATAAAAATATAGGACTTGGAAGTTTTCATGTTGGAATTATGGATGCAATAAGTAATCTTACAGCAGAGATAATTAAAGATAGAGGAAAAATAACTTTTTTATAGAGTTTAAAAATAATATTTATATAAGTTGAAGCTCAATAAATAAGCAAATTCTTAAGCAGAGAGCCCAAATTTTATATTTGGTGTGAATCGCTTACACCTACGAATGAATATGAGTAGGTGTTTCATTATTAAAAAGAATCCATATAATTCTAATAAAATAAGCAAATTTTTAAGAATATAAGAATATATATTCTTAAGTTAAAAACCAAAATATTTGGTTTTATATTATAGTTTCATCTGCTAACATATGTGAGCCAAGCTTTATTTATATTTTTGATAAGCTTAATATAGTTTTGATCATTTAATTGAAGTTGTTATTATTATAGGAGGAATTTATTTTATGAAGCCTTATATTGATTATAGTGTATATCTTGTAACAGATAGAGACTTAATGAGTACGGAAACTTTAGAAGAAGCAGTTGAAGAAGCTATTAAGGGAGGCTGTACATTAATTCAGCTTAGAGAAAAAGAATGTTCATCACTTGATTTTTATAGTACAGCAGTTAATGTGAAAAAAATAACTGATAAATATAATATACCATTATTAATAAATGATAGACTTGATATTGCACAAGCAGTTGATGCAGCTGGGGTACATGTTGGTCAAAGTGATTTACCATTGACTATTGTAAGAAATATATTAGGAAATGATAAAATAATTGGAGTATCGGCAGGAAATCTTGAAGAAGCATTAACAGCTGAAAAAGATGGAGCAGACTATATAGGAGTAGGGGCGGTTTATGTCACAGGAAGTAAAAAAGATGCAACAGCAGTAACAATGGAGGAAGTCAGAAAAATAAGAGATAATGTTAAACTTCCAATGGTTGTTATTGGCGGAGTTAATAAAGAAAGAATAAAAGATTTTAAAGACATAAATATTGATGGAGTTGCTATAATTTCAGCAATAATAGCACAAAAAGATATAAAAAAGGCTGCTAAAGAAATTAAGGATGAATTTAATAAAATTAAAAAATAAAATTAATTTTGGAAATCTAATAATGCATAGAATAAATAAGGGACGTACAAAGTTTAGAGTGAAATAACCGAAATAAAGCTCTTATGTGTGGCTCGCTTGCTACAAAAATGAAGCTAAGAATTCAAACATGTAGACTTGTATCCACAAATGTTTGCTCCAAGGCATATAATGCTTAGTGAGGTACGAACTTAGCAGTATAGCCCATCTTCATCTACCGATGAAGATGTTTCCTTTAATATACCTTAGACAAACAATTGTGGAACAAGTCTACATGAAGAATTCTAAAGCTTCATTTTCGAATGCAAGACACCGCCAACATAAGAGCTTTATTTCTTTGTTTCATCTAAATTCAGAGTATCGGTATTATGTTGCTATGCATAAATACATTTTTAAATTAAGGAATAGTTAATTAACCAAGTTAAAAATTTAAAAAATATAAATTTTTAAATAAGCCATCCTCATATATTAAAGGTTTATTATTTTTATATACATAAATTTCAAGAAAAATAGCAATACATACAACTATATAAAATAATATCATTTCGGGAGAGAATGCCTTATCATAAAAGGAAAAAATTACAAATAAAAGTAAATGGACCGTTAGGTAAATCCTTTGTGTAAAGATCATTTTCTAAAACAATCTCCCCAAAAAAGAACCACATTAAAAGAATAAGATATCTATTATTGTTAGAAGATTTTAGAGTAAATAAACTATTTGAAATATTGTTACAATTATAAGAATTTATTTTACAAATATTAATAATGCTAATTATTGTGCAAGATGCAATTAGAAGTGGTAACGTTACATTAAATAAAAAAATATTATTAAAGGTATAATACATTTTATATATTTTTGTAAGCGCATATAATTAAAAATTTTCAAAGGAAGTCCTTCTTATATATTATATTTTAGTATTATTATGGCAGGAATGTACTAAACAGGAAATTGATTTGCATGAGATGCTTAATAATTGTTATAAATATTAGATATTTATATATTTAAAATCATATGTTTTAGAAATGAAACATATGGTATATACTTAAGGTATTAAAATATCAAGGAGGAGAAGATGAAAAATACAATTTTAAAAAATAAGAAATTTATAGTTTCAATTATTGTCTTACTTATAGCTGTATTTGGTTTTGCAGGATATAAATTTTATATAAATAGTAAAGCAGTAGATGGAATTAAAGAATATAAAATAATTGTTACAGATTCTGATAAAACTTTTAGTGAAGAATTTGATGTTACAACAAAAGAAAAATCACTTGGAGAAGATTTAGATAAGAGAAAACTTATAGAATCTGAAAATGGTTCATATGGAAGATTTGTAACTGAAGTTAATGGAAGAAAAGCAGATGAATCAAAACAAGAATGGTGGAATTTAGTTGTTAATGGTGAAAGTTCTTCAACAGGTATTGATGATGTAATGATAAATGATGGTGACACGGTAGAATTTATATTAACAACAGGATGGTAAAACAATGAAGTGTTCTGTAAAAGAATTAATCTTATTTGGAGTATTAGCTGCAATTTTAACTATATCTCAGGTATCGTTAAGTTTTATTCCAAATGTTGAAACTGTAAGCTTATTGATAATATTATATTCTTTAATTTATGAGAAGAAATCGATGTATATAGTAGTGATTTTTGTAATGATGATGGGACTTATATATGGATTTGGAACATGGTGGTTTGGTTACTTAATAATATGGCCATCATTGAGTATGATTACATATTTAATAAGAAATAAAATTAAAGAGAGATATTTATTATTATCAATTTATTCGGGGATTTTTGGATTAATATTTGGTGCATTATATGCTATTCCTGTATTTATATTTACTGGAATAAATTCGGGGATTGGATATTGGATTTCAGGAATTCCATATGATATTGTACACGGAACAGGAAATTATTTTATAATGCTATTTTTAGGAGAAAGAATATTTAAATTATTAAATAGGCTAAATAAAAAATATTTTTATACTGGAGAATTCTAAAAATAACATAAAATATTTATAATTTATTTATTATTGGAAATTATTATAGTATTATTATTAAGTGGCATAACAGTTAAAATGGTGCCACTTTCTGTTTACATAAATTAGATAATTAATATTATTAGGGAGGAGAATGGTGTGGATAATAAAGAAAAGATATTTTATGTTTTAAAGAAGTATTATGGATATAGCACTTTAAGACGTGGACAGTTTGAAATAATAAACAGTATATTAAACAAAGAAGATACATTCTGTCTTATGCCAACTGGAGCAGGAAAATCAGTTTGTTATCAGATACCAGCAATTATACTTAGCGGAATAACAATTGTAATTTCTCCATTAATATCTCTAATGAAAGATCAAGTTGATAATTTAACTGAGCTTGGAGTAAAAAGTGCATATATAAATAGTACTCAAACAATGGAAAATATTAAAAATATATTAATAGAAGCAAGCCTTGGGGGATACAAAATTATTTATGTGGCCCCAGAAAGATTAGAATCTAAAATATTTAAAGATATGGTAAAAGACCTGGATATATGCCAGATTGCTATAGATGAAGCCCATTGCGTATCACAATGGGGACATGATTTTAGAAAAAGTTATTTACAAATTTCTGAATTCTATAAGATATTGAAAACAAAACCAGTAATTTCAGCATTTACTGCAACTGCAACAGATGAAGTAAGGATGGATTCAATTAAGCTTCTAGGATTAAATAACCCTTATATGTACATAGGTGATATTAATAGGGAAAATTTAAATATTTCTGTATTTAAAGAGATTGATAAGCTTGAAGAAGTGAAAGATATTATAAGAGCTCATGATGAACAATCAGGTATAGTTTATTGTGCTGCGAGAAAAGAAGTTGATAGTTTATATTATTATTTAAAAGAACTAGGGTATAGCGTGGGTAAATATCATGGCGGACTTAGTGATGAAGAAAAGGAAGAGTATCAAGAAGGATTTTTGTACGAAAGATACAATATAATAATTGCTACAACTGCATTTGGAATGGGGATTGATAAATCAAATATAAGATTCATAGTTCATTTCACCATTCCACAAAATATAGAAAACTATTATCAGGAAATTGGTAGAGGTGGGAGAGATGGAGAGCAATGTGATTGTTATCTTTTCTACAGCGAAAGTGATTTAAGTAGAATAGAGTATATAATAAATAAAAGTTCAGCTTTGAGTAGATTATCTATTCAACTTAAAAAGTTTCAATCTATGATAGATTACTGTAATTATCATGAATGTTTTAGAAAATACATATTAAATTACTTTGGGAATAAAAGAATAGTAAGTTATTGTAATAACTGCAGCAATTGTTTAAATGATGATGAACTCAAAGATTTTACAAAAGAAAGTCAAATGATTTTATCAACTGTATTTAGAACGAGAGAAAAATATGGAATATCGGTTTTAGTTGATATTTTAAAGGGATTTAAAGGACCTAAAATAATTCAAAATAATTTAGATAAAGTAACTACATATGGAATAATGAAGGAATATGGAAATTCTTTTATAAAAGATTTAATTAAAAGTCTTCTAAATGAAGGATATGTAGATTTAAAAGAAGGAACTTATTCCATGCTTAAATTAAATGCACGTTCGTATAAAGTACTTAAAAGTCAGGAAAATGTAGTATTTAAAATTTTGGATAAAGAAGAAACTATTCTTAATAAAGAATTATTTGAAGACCTTAAAAAATGGCGAAAAGAAAAAGCATATAAAGAAAGAATTAGACCGTATATTATTTTTTCAGATTCAAGTTTAATTGAAATTGTTAATAATATACCTAAAGATAAAGAAGAATTATTGGAAATAAGAGGCGTGGGAAGTAAAAAGGTAGAAGCATATGGCGATGAGATATTGAAAATAATAGAAAAGTATTAAGAGAATATTGATGATTATACCAAATTAAGGATTTTTAATTAGGCATAATCATCAATATTTTTTGTTATTCAGGAAATTAGATTACAGTGAATCTATGAGAATGTTAGTTAAATAGCGTTTTTTTCTAGATGATTAAGAAAAATCTGAATTTCTTTTTCATCTAAATAAGCATCACCAATAAGACCATGAGCTCTATATAATTCATTATTTCTATGAAAATCAGATCCGGCAGTATAAATCATATTATTTTCATTGGCATAATTTATAAAAAATTCAGTCTCTCTTTCTGTATTACTAAAATATTTTGCCTCTAATCCATCAAAACCTAATTTGATTATCTCTTCAAATTGATTTCGTGGTAGTAAAACAGGATGAGCTAAAATTACTGTAGCACCAAAAGCTCTAAGTAATTCAATTCCTTTTTCAACACAGATGTTTTCACTTCTATAAGCAATTGAGAATTCCTTTTTTAATATTTTGTTAAATTCTGAGATGTTGTGATTTTTTATGCATTTTAAGCATTTTATTAATGTTCTGTCATTGAAGATTTCACCATTGAAGTATCCCAAAATGTGTACGCGTGTTCTATTATATCTAGTAGATACTTCAACACCAGGTATAACCTTTATCCCAATCTCTTTACCATGTTTTATGCTTTCTGATATTCCATTTGTACAATTATGATCTGTTATTGAAATTATATCAACACCATGTCTTTTAGCTATATCTATTATTTGAGTAGGTGTACATTTTCCATCAGAATAAGTTGAATGAATATGAAAATCGCCTTTTTTATACATACTTACTCCATATTTATTAATTTCCAATTCCTATTATATGAATTAAAAGCTGAATTGTAACAAAGAAGATTGTGATTAGCTTAGCAATTTTTAAGATCTGAAAATTATTAAAAAAGTATATAAGCATATATAGATTTAGAAAAAAATAATAGGGGTTAGCCCTTACTATATGGGATATAGAGGGATATCATATAGTAAAATGCATGTTTTTTATAGTATTTTTGAGTTATATTAAAATATCTTTATCTTATAGCATGAGAACAAATGTCGAACAAAATCGAAATGACGAAATGTATGTTACCATAAGTGCAAAGGTTGCTTGTAATAATTTGAATAAATGATAAAGAATCTTATAAAAGATAAGAAAAGATAATTGTTATGATTAACCAAATAAAAAAGAAAAGGAGAAAAACTAATGAAGAGATCTTTTATTTTAAAAAGTATAAGTGGGGTAGCGATTGCAGCTACAATAATAGCATCAAACCCATTAGGAGTATCTGCACAAGGAAATATTTCAACTTCACAAGGAAATGAGATTACTCAAACTACTAATGAGGTAAGTAGCACAAATGGATTTGCTAAAAATAATGGCAGGCTGTGCTATAAGGAAAATGGTAAAGTTAAGACTGGATGGATAAAAAGTAGAGGCAAATGGTATTTTGCAGATAGTAAAGGTGTAATCCAAACTGGCGTAATAAAAATTGATGGAAAAACATATTACTTTAATAAATCAGGCGTAATGCAAACAGGTAGAGTTAGAATAAATGGAACAACATATAGATTTGCTAAGAATGGGCAAGCGGTAGGAAATAAAATTCCAAATGCTTCAAAAGAATTTGATTGCAACGGAAATTTAATATCAAACGGAGATAATGGAACAACAGAAACTCCAGATAACAATGGAGGATCAAACGGAGATAATGGAACAACAGAAACTCCAGATAACAATGGAGGATCAAACGGAGATAATGGAACAACAGAAACTCCAGATAACAATG
>NZ_LN890328.1:2177810-2667198 GCF_001458595.1 Clostridium neonatale | reverse complement strand
GACAGATAACAATTGAGGATCAAACGGATATAATGGAACAACAGAAACTCCAGATAACAATGGAGGATCAAACGGAGATAACGGAACAACAGAAACTCCAGATAACAATGGAGGATCAAACGGAGATAATGGAACAACAGAAACTCCAGATAACAATGGAGGATCAAACGGAGATAACGGAACAACAGAAACTCCAGATAATAATGGAGGATCAAACGGAGACAACGGAACAACAGAAACTCCAGGCAATAATGCTGGATCAAACGGTAATAATGGATCAACAACTCCAGACAACAATCAAAACGATAATGGGTCAGTAAATGTAAGTGGTTTACCTACATTACCTACAAATTATTCAACAACAATTCAAAGTAGTGCGGAACAAAAGATACTTGAATTAATGAATGAAAAGAGAGTAGCTGCTGGATTAAAACCATTAACTATGGACAATACATTATTAGATGTTGCAAGATATAAAAGTAATCATATGATTCAATATAATTACTTTAGTCACACAAATCCAGATGGAACAAACTGGACTAATTGGCTTAAGACTTTAGGCTATAAGTATACTGCGACAGCAGAGAATATTGCATATAATAGTTATGATCCAGTTGAGTTATTTAATCAATGGTGGAATTCATCAGGGCATAGACAAAATATGATGAACCCTAACTATACAAAAGTTGGTATAGGCGTACTTAAAGGAAATGGTAAGTATATGGGGACTCAAACATTCTCTAACTAATATAAATAAAAAAGCATACTAGAAATACAGTACATTACTAAACATATATAATAAAAAATTACTAAGCATAAAATTAAAATTTAAAAATATTACAAAGAATCCTCTAAAATTGAACAATAATTTTAGAGGATTCTTTATTAATTTTATAAATTTTTCATTTTATATAAATTATTTTCGCATTGTAAGGAATAAGGAAGTATTGGTTTGTTTTACATTTAAAAAATCAAGTGACTTAAAAAAGTTAACAGCTTTATTATACCCATACTTCTTTATATAATTTGGATATTTTTCTAAAATTTTCTGATGAACTAAACTCATTCTTACTTTATTATTATTTTCGCTAATCATTTTAATAATCATATCTTTTATATCATTAGATATTTTTAGAGTGTGAGCATCAGTATTATTATCTTCAATTTTTAGTGTCACAAGAGTTTGATTAACAGTTAGAGATTCTATTTCAGCTAAGAAACGAGATAATTTACTATATCCATAATTTCTAACATCAAAATCGGGGTATCTTTTTATCAATCTTTGTCCTACTTCTCCTATATTTACACCAGATTCACTATCTTGAATATCACTAATTATGTTTATGATTTCTTTCTTTATTGTTTCAATATTTGTTAGACTTTTATCTTTAAAAGATGGACTTTGAGTGTTATCAGAATTTGATTCTGATTGAGATTCAGATATAGAAGAATTATTATCATCTTCTTCAGAAATAATGTCTAAAAATTTAAACTGATTGCATGATGAAACAAATGGTTTGGGTGTTTTTTGCTCTCCCATACCAATAACCATCATACCAGATTCGCGAAGTCTCATAGCAAGACGTGTAAAATCGCTATCACTAGATACAATGGAAAATCCTTCAACTGTATTTGAATAAAGTATATCCATAGCATCTATTATCAAAGCTGAGTCAGTAGAATTCTTCCCAGTTGTATAACTATATTGTTGAATAGGAATAATTGAATTTTCTAATAAAATATTTTTCCATGAGTTGCTAGTGGGTTGTGTCCAATCAGCATATATTCTTTTGTAAGTGACTGTACCATAATTAGATGTTTCATCTAATATATTTTTTATATATTTTGCAGAAATATTATCTGCATCTATTAAAATAGCAAATCTTTTTTCTTCCATTAAAATTCTCCTAATTCGATATATTATAAAATGTATAAATTTAAAAGTATATATATAATTTTACCATATGAGTAATGAAAAGTTTAGAAGTTTAATTAAAATATGTATAAAATATAAAAGCAGTTAATTAATAAAAATTAGTATTAATTTTATATATCAATCATAGTATAGAGTATAAAACTGTGAAGGTGTCAATCTTGCAGTTTTTATTCTATTTTATGGGGGGCAAAAATTTTGGGAGAAAATAAAAAGAAAAAAATAATAAAAAAGAATGGGGCTATTATTACTTTAATTTGTATTGTTTTTATAATATATATAGGAATAACAATATTTTTTAGAACTCATTTTTATAATACAACAATTGATGGAATTAATATGTTTGGAAAAAGTGTTGAGGATGCAAAAGACATTATTTCATACAAGTTAGATAATTATTGCGTGAATATAAATGAAGAAGATCAAAAAACTCAATATATAACAGGAAATAGCATTGGATTAAAATATGATCTGGGAAATCAAATAGAAAAAATAAAGGATAAAGAAAATCCATTTTGGTGTATTGCCGGAATGTTGAAACATAATAGCTATGAAACAAATAGTTTGGTTACCGTAGATAAAGAATTATTAAAAAAATCAGTAGATAAAATAATAGAATTAAGAAGTAAAGATGTTAGACAAAACGAGAATGCTAAAATTGATTATCGTAATGGGGAGTATATTGTTGTTGATGAGAGATATGGAAATATAATTGACAAGAATGTATTAGAGGAAAAGATTACTGAAGCTGTTGAAAAATTAGAACAAGAAATAAATATAGAAAAACTAGATTGTTATACAAAGCCAGAATATACATCAAAATCTAAAGAAGTATTACAAGCTAAGGATACTTTAAACAAATATTTATGTGCAGAAGTAACTTATTCATTTGGCAATGATAAAGAAATTTTAAATAAAGAGCAAATTCGTAATTGGCTAAGGATTGATGATAAATACGAAGTATATATTGATGATAAAAATGTAAAAGAGTATATTAAAACACTTGCTAATAAATATAATACAGTAGGTAAAGAAAGAGAATTTACAACTTCATTAGGAAACAAGATTAAAGTTGCAGGAGGAAGCTATGGAAATAAAATAGATGAAGATTTTGAAGGTGTACTATTAATTGAGGCAATAAAAAATGGAAAAAACATATCAAAAGAGCCAGAGTATTTGCAAAAGGCAGCATCTACTGGAAAAAATGATATAGGAAACACCTATGTAGAAATAGATTTGTCTAGACAGCATTTATGGTTTTATAAAGCCGGAAGATTAATAACAGAAGGTGATATTGTATCAGGAAATGTGAATAATGATTGTGCAACTCCAGCAGGGATATATTCCTTAGTTTATAAACAGAAAGACACAGTATTAAAAGGGCAGGGATATGCTTCACCAGTTAATTTTTGGATGCCGTTTAATGGCGGCATAGGAATACATGATGCAAGCTGGAGATATAATTTTGGAGGGGATATTTATACAACCAATGGTTCTCATGGGTGCATAAATGCTCCATATGATTTGGCAATTAAAATTTTTAATAATATAGAGCCAGGGACCCCGGTTGTATGCTATCATGAATAAATTACATGTTATTGCAGCACAATGGCATCTAGAAATAATGTCAGATGAAGATGGACAATCATTTGATATATTTAAAATGCTTATAGCTAAGTGTAAAAATAAAATAGAATATAAGATATTTTAATATTATAGAATTTGATAAATCCATAACTATATTTTAAGGCGGCTATTAAAGTAGTGTGCATGAATATAGCTATGGATTTTTTTGACTAAATATATAATAAATAAAAAAATTACAAAATTTATATTTACAAAAGTTAATATTAGGAATATAATAAATTCATACCAATGAATTAATGATAACGATATAAATGAGGGGGATAAAATGGAAGAGTTAGAAATGCAGATCATGAATATCATAGTTAATGCTGGAGATTGCAAGAACCATGCATATGAGGCGTTAAAAAAAGCTAAGGAAAAAAAATATGAAGAAGCAGAAAAAGAAATGGAATTAGCTGAAGATGCTATAGCAAGAGCACATGATTATCAAACAGCTATGATTCAAAAAGAAGCAAGTGGAGAAAAAGTAGAGTTTTCAGTATTATTTGTACATGCTCAAGACCACTTAATGACAACGATGTCAGAGAAAAACTTAATTCAAGAAATTATAGAGTTAAGAAAGAGTATCAATTGTTAATCTAGAAATTTATTATATCACAATAAATAATAATATAGATTTAATAAATTAATTTAAAAGAAAAGGAGAGATTAAAATGGTAACTATTAGATTATTTTGCGCAGCAGGAATGTCAACAAGCCTACTAGTAAATAAAATGAAAGATGCCGCTAGTAAAAGAGGAATTGAAGCTGATATCGCAGCATTTCCAGAAGGACAAATGGACCAACACTTAAATGGTGTAAACGTGGCACTACTTGGCCCACAAGTAGGATATACTTTGTCAAAGGCAAAGCAAATATGTGAACCTAAAAATATTCCAGTTGAAGTTATTCCAATGGTAGACTATGGAATGATGAATGGAGAAAAAGTACTAGATTTTGCATTAAATTTAATAAAATAATAGATAAATATGTTTATATCAGAATTGGCAGATTCAAAAAATACATTTATCTATTAAATTGAATTAGTAATAATTTCGGAATTATTATCAATTATATTATATACTATAATATAAATTTAGGGGGAAAAGATTATGGCATTTAGTGATAAATTAAATGAAAACGTATTACCAGCTGTTATGAAATTTGTAAATCTCAAAGGAGTAGTTGCATTAAAAGATGGTTTATTATATACTCTTCCATTAACTCTTATTGGCTCAGTATTTTTACTATTATCATCATTACCATCTGAAACATTAAATGTATGGCTAGCTAATACATTAGGCGAAGGGTGGACCGATCCTTTACTACAAGCATATGGTTCATCATTCAATATAATAGCATTGATTGCAGTTGTAGGAATTGCATATACTTATGCTAAAAATGAAGGCTATGAGCCTTTATCAGCAGGGGTTATTGGATTTGTATCATTTTTAATAACAATTGAAGGTTTCGTAGTTACTGAAGATGGAACTAAAGTAGGAGATGTTATTCCTAAAACGTGGTTAGGCGGTAAAGGAATGGTTACTGCAATTATTATTGGATTGATTGTAGGTGCAGTTTATTCTTGGTTTATGAAAAAAGATATTAGAATTAAGATGCCAGCTGGAGTGCCAGAAGGAGTTGCAAACTCATTTTCATCATTAATACCAGCAGCAGTAATTATAATTGGATCAACCATTGTATATGCAGTATTTAATTGGGGATTCCATACAACTTTTGTAGATGTAATATATAAGGTTATACAAACACCAGTGCAAGGATTGACAGATTCTTTAGGTGGAGTGATAGCAATGGGATTCCTTATACCATTCTTATGGTGGTTTGGAGTTCATGGTTCAACAATAGTTGGTGGTATAATGGGAAGTATATTAACAGCTAATACATTAGAAAATCAAGCAATTATAGATAGTGGAAGAGAATTAACTATAGCAAATGGTGCTCACATAGTAACTCAACAATTCTTAGATCAATACATGACAGTTACTGGAGCAGGTATGACTATTGGATTAGTAGTTTGTATGCTATTCTTAGCAAAATCAGCACAATGTAAGCAACTTGGAAGGCTTGCTTCACTACCAGCTGCATTTAACATTAATGAACCACTTACATTTGGTACACCAATTGTAATGAATCCATTTATGGCAATACCATTTATTCTTACACCAATGCTTTCAGGCCTTATAACATATTTTGCAATAGCAACCGGTTTAGTACCACCATTTGGAGGAGTAATGGTACCATGGACTTGCCCTCCAATAATCTCAGGATTCTTGGTAAATGGAGTTAGAGGTGCATTATTGCAAATAGTTGTATTATCAATTTCATTCTTTACTTATCTTCCATTCTTTAAGAAGGTAGATAAAATGAATTATGAAAATGAATTAGCTGCACAAAATAATGTACAAGCTTAGAAAAAATATCACATAAATCTCAAAAATGATAGATTTATATTACTAGATAAAATTAAAAAAAATTTATATAATAACAGCAATATTAACTTAAAAAACATGAGACTTCTTCTTGCTAATAATCAAAATTTTTAATTATCATACAAAGAGGAGTCTCTTTTTTTATAGAATTTTATCAGAAGATTATGAAAATATAAAAGTGTAGTAATAAGAAACTTTACAATATCCAAACAATTAGGGGGAGAAAAAAATGAAAAAAAGAAATAAAAAAATACTGACTCTGATTTTAGCAACCAGTATTTTAGGCAGTTTGTTAGCTGAGAGTTCTATTGTAACTAAGGCTAAAGAATTTGATAAAAAAAATAATACCGAATTAGAAGTTAAAAATAATTTAATGGATTTTAATGATGAGACTACTGACGAAGCAGTAGATGTCATTATACCAGAGGAAGTTGATAATACTACTGATGAAGCTGTGAACATTGATATGTTAGAGATTCAAGAGAATGGTCAATTTGACGACATAGCGATGGGAAAACCTGCAACATCATCATCAGGACAAAATAGTGCTGCTTTAGCTGTAGATGGTAATAGTGGAAGTAGATGGGAATCTGAAACTAAAGATCCACAATGGATTTGCATTGATCTTGGAGGAAATTTTAAAATAAAAAAAGTAAAGTTAAAATGGGAAGGTGCAGGAGCAGAAGTTTATAACATTCAACTATCAAAGGATGGAAATAAATGGGGAAATATAGCGGAAGTTACAGATGGAAAGGGAGGAGAGACAAGAGAACTTGATTGTGATGAAACTGTAACTGGCCGATATATAAGAATGTACGGAACAAAGAGAGTTACTACTTATGGATATTCTATATTCGATTTTGAAGTATATGGGCGTGAGTCTGGATTTAAATCAATATCAGGAAAAAGTGAATCGGTAAAGTTAAAATGGTATGCTGAAGATAGTGCTAAGGGATATAATATTTATCGTTCAAGTAATGCGGATAGTGGTTTTGAAAAAATAAATAAAGAGCCTATAACAGGTACAGAATACACTGATACCGATGAATTAGATATAAAAAAATACTATTATAAATTAAAATCAATAGATGAAAATAATGATGAATCGGAAGTCTTGGATTATACTTCAATAACAATTGTTGAAGATTTAGATTTAGGAGATAAAGTAAAGATCTTTGATCCTTCAATGCCAGAAGAGGAAATTCAAAATACTGTTGACGATGTGTTTAATGAAATGGAAAGCAATCAGTTTGGTACAGAAAGATATGCTCTTCTATTTAAGCCAGGTAAATACAATACAAATGTTAATGTTGGTTTTTATACTTCTGTAATCGGTCTTGGAGAAACTCCAGATGATGTAGATATAACAGGTTCAGTACGTTGTGAAGCAGATTGGTTTGAAGAGCAACGAGGAAATGCTACTCAGAATTTCTGGAGAACAGTAGAAAATGTAGCGATTACACCAAAATTTAAATCTAATAATGCATCTAGAGAGGAAGGCGAGTTAACCTGGGCTGTATCACAAGCTGCTCCAATGAGACGTGTTCAAATTAAAGGCGATTTGTCATTGTGGGATCCATATGAGAATGATTATGATCTTGCTTGGGCCAGTGGTGGATTTATAGCAGATTCAAAGATAGATGGAAAGATTTCATCTGCCTCACAGCAACAATTTTTTACTAGAAATACTGACATGAATTCTTGGAATGGTTCAAATTGGAATATGGTCTTTGTAGGAGATGAAGGTGCCCCTGAAGAGGAGTATTCAGCATCAGGAAAAGCTTATACAGTTATTGATAAAGCACCGGTAATAAGAGAAAAACCATTTCTTTATATTGATGAAGATGGTACGTATAATGTATTTGTACCAGGAGTAAGAAAGAATGCTCAAGGCGTGTCATGGGAAAACGGTTTAGGTGAAGGAGAATCATTATCTGTAAGTGAGACTTTTTATATAGCAAAGCCAGAAACAGATACAGCAGATACGTTAAATACAGCACTTAGTGAAGGAAAAAACATTTTATTTACACCAGGTATATATTATTTAGATAAAGAACTTCATGTTACAAGACCAGATACTATTATATTAGGAATTGGTCTTGCGACATTAAATCCAAACAATAGAAATGCAGCTCTTGTAATAGATGATGTAGATGGAGTAAACGTTTCGGGATTATTATTTAATGCAGCACAAGGAGAGTCTCCTGAATTATTAAAAGTAGGAGAAGATGGATCGCACAAAGATCATTCAAATAATCCAATAGTTCTTAGTGATTTATTTTTCAGAGTTGGTGGTGACGGTGAAGAGGGAGCAAGAGCCAAATCATGTATAGTAATAAATAGTGATGATGTTATAGGTGATGATTTTTGGGTATGGCGTGCTGACCATGGTGATGGAGTAGGATGGGAACTTAATAGATGTGATAATGGTATTGTTGTTAATGGAGACGATGTTACAATTTATGGATTATTTGTAGAACATTTTAATGAATATCAGACATTATGGAATGGTGAAAATGGTAAAGTATATTTTTACCAAAGTGAATTACCTTATGATGTTCCAAATCAGGAATCTTGGATGAGTAATGATGGAACTGTAAACGGTTATGCTTCATATAAAGTATCAGATTCAGTTAAAAACCATGAAATTTATGGCGCTGGTGTATACACATATTTTACGGATGCAGATGTATTTGCACATAGTGGAATTGAAGTACCAAATACTCCTAATGTTAAAGTTAAACATGCATGTACTGTACATTTAGATGCTTATGGTGGAGCTACTCATATAGTTAATAGCAGTGGTAATTCAGTAAGTTCAGATAATATGAGATCAGTAATAGATGTTTATTGTAACAAAGTAGGTGATCCAGTTATTACACCAGCAACAAGTATAGTTTCATCTTCACAGACTGTAAATATCAGTTGTGATGTTGAAGGAGCTAAAATAAGATATACAACAGATGGTAGTGAACCAACAAATGATTCTGGAACAGTATATACACAACCATTTAATGTGGATGCTACAACTACAATTAAGGCAATTGCTTATAAAGAAGGAATGTCAGACTCAGAAATTTCAACTTCAGCAATTACTATAAAACCAGGATTGTCAGATAATTTGGCACTAGGAAAACCTTCAAAAGCAAGTTCTGGTAAGGCTGCTTTAGCTTTTGATGGTGATACAGAGACTAGATGGTCATCTGATTGGAATAGAGACGAATTTATTTCTGTTGATTTAGGCCGTGTCTATGATATATCAGAAATAAGTTTCTTATGGGAAGAAGCATATGCTAAAAAATATAAGATACAAGTTTCAAATGATGGAGTAAACTGGGTTGATGCTTATGATAAAACAAGTGGAAATAATATAATTATAACAGAATCTGTAATTAATATTTTTAGTAAGACTAATAATGGTGGAACAGAAAGTATAGCATTTACAAAACCTATAACTGGAAGATATGTTAAGATGCAAGGAGTACAGCCTGCTACAGAATATGGATATTCAATTTATGAGTTTGAAATTCATGGAGAGAAGTACGAAATATATGAAGCTAATTTAAGAAGTTTATATGAACAACATAAAAATAAGGTACAAGGAAAGTATACAAATACAACTTGGAAAGTATTCACAAGTGCTTTAGATTCGGCTAAAGATATATTAGATAAAGATAAAAAATCACAAGAAGAAATAGATACAGCATATAATAATTTGTTAAATGCAATAAATGGATTAAAAGAAACAAATAATTCAGGTTCATCAGGCGGTTCAAGTAGCGGCGGTGGTTCATCAAGTAACTCAAATAATGAAGAGGCTATAGATAAAAATGATAACTCAGAAAAAGAGACTGGATGGATTAAAGATGAGAATAATGGAAAATGGTATTATTTAGACGTTAACTCTGGAGAAAAAAAGACAGGGTGGTTTAAAGATACTGATGGAAAATGGTACTATTTAGATTTTAAATCTGGAGAAATGAAGACAGGCTGGCTTAAAGATAGTAACAATAAATGGTATCATCTTGGAACTAGCGGAGCTATGACTACAGGTTGGTTTAAAGATAGTAACAATAAATGGTATCATCTTGGAACTAGCGGAGCTATGACTACAGGTTGGTTTAAAGATAGTAATAATAAATGGTATCATCTTGGAATTAGTGGAGCTATGACTACAGGTTGGTTTAAAGATAGTAACAATAAGTGGTATCATCTTGGAACTACCGGAGCTATGACTATAGGCTGGCTTAAAGATGCTGATAGAAAATGGTATTACTTAAATAGTGATGGAAGTATGGCATATGATACTTATATTGATAGATATTATGTGAATTTTAATGGAGCATATAAAGAATATTAAGCTCTATAAATATGGTTTGCTCAGCAAACCATATTTATTAAACTTTTTACATAAGTTGCATTACTTAAATTTAATATATCAATTATAATATTTTAGCTAAATAATAATGGACATATGATAAGCAGTATGGTTATCGACAGTTAAAATTGATGCTAGTAGAGTTAGGATTTAATAAAATCAAAATTAAAAAAATTAATTTTTAGGGGGAAAAGTTCATGTGTAGTAAAAAAATAATGAATTTAAAGAAAACTATATCACCGATAATTAGCTTTTGCATTGTCACGGGAATGATACAAGGTTTAAATATCGATAAAGTAATGGCAGATGATGTAAGTCCGTATGTATTATCGCTAAATAGGACTGTTTATTCATCATCAGATAATGGAGGCTCTACATCAGATAAATTAGTGGATGATGATTATACAACACGCTGGGAATCAGAATGGGGAAAAGATAATCAATGGATATATGTAGATTTAGGGGTTTCAGCTCAAATAACAGGTGTAAATATAAAGTGGGAAAATGCTTATGCAACTGAGTATGAAATAGAGGTTTCGGATGATGAAGAAAATTGGAGTTCTATCTATACTCAAAAAAATGGACAAGGTGGAGAAGAAACAATTTCACTCAATGGAAAAGGTAGATACGTACGTTTAAATCTTAATAAAAGACTTTTTGAGGGGTATGGATATTCAATTTATGAATTTGAAGTATATGGTACAGGAGGCGTAAATGAGCCACCAGTAGCACTTGGTGAAAATATAGCACTAAATAAAACAGCTATATCATCTTCGGTTCATGAGGATTGGTATATTAAGCCAGGTCAAGTTGATGCTGATAAGGCCATAGATGGCGATAATAATACTCATTGGGGATCATCTCTTCAAGATAATCAATGGATATATGTAGATTTAGGAAGTACTCATACTATAGGAAGAGTTATATTAAATTGGGATTCATCAGCTAGAAGCTATGATATAGAAGTATCTGATGACGCTGAAGAATGGAAAACAGTTTATAGAGAATTAAATTCAAGAGGAGGAAAAGAAAACATTCAATTATATGCATCGGGAAGATACGTAAGAATGAAGGGGATAAATAGAGCTACAACTTATGAATTTGGACTAAAGGAATTTGAAATTTATGATTATGTTGAGAATGATCCAAAACCAGTTTATGAAATACCAGAAAAAGCTGAACAAGTAATAACTAATGTTGGTAGTGGAAGTTACGTGACTGATATGAGTTTATTTACGCAACCTAAGGAACCTTATTCTAAAACAAGCAATATGGAAACGCCAATACCTTCAAATGATTGGTGGCAATCATTATTAATTTCAGACTTAGGTAATGCTGTTACAACACTACCTTTAAAATCAAAATATCAAAAGCAAGGATTAGGACTATTAACACCAAGTGCTGGATGGGTACAGGATAGAACAAATCAAACTGAAAGAAATATAGACTTTTATTTAATGGCAAATAATATAGATACTGCTAAAATGGAAAGTAAAATTAGTGGATATGGAGATTATTCTGCTACAGCTGTATTGAGTGATAATGATACTGAAAAAATGAAAAGCACTTTTGTTAAAGGTTCACCATATATATATTCTGAATTTAGTGATCCGAATTCTGTAGAAATATATTCAACAGCTATTGATAAAATTTTTGATGAGAATGGAAATACTATATTAGGAAAAAGTGGAGATGAAATATCTACAGATCATATAGGTATAGAAATTGAAAATACAACAGAAGATCCAGATAAAGACACTATCACTAGATATTATGGGGTATTTGCACCAGAAGGAACTGTTTTTAAAAGAGTCGGAAATAAAATAAAAATACAATTGGGGAATGGAGAAAAATATTTATCAATTGCAACTATGCCATCAGATACAGACTTAAGTTATTTTTATGATCATGCATATGCATTTGTAACTGATACAAAAGTTGATTATGATTATGATGAATTAACATCGAATGTAACAACTAAATTTGAGCAAAAAGTTGATTTAAAACGTAAAGATTTTGCAGACACTACTTTAATGTGTATGCTTCCTTCTCAATGGAAGAAAAGTGATAAAGAAACAAGCGATTTAAGTTATCCATCAGTAAGAGGAACACTTAAAGTAACAGAAGGAAATTCATTTACCACAGTTGATAAATTCAATGGAATTCTTCCACAATTTATAGAACCTTTAAATTCTGAGTATTCAAGAAATACTCTTATGACTTATCTTGAAGAATTGGATAAATCTACATCGTCAAATTATATGAGTGGTGATGCTTATTGGCAAGGGAAAGCATTGCATCCATTAGCCATGGGAGCACTTGTAGCAGATCAAATTAATGCAGTAGAATACAAGGAAAAATTCCTAAGTAAATTAAAAGAAATTTTAGTTGAATGGTATTCTTATAAACCAGGTGAAGAAGAAGGATATTATTTCAATTATAATCCAGAGTGGGGAACATTAATATATAAAAATAGTGAATTTGGAGCTAATACTGGAATTACAGATCATCATTTTACTTATGGATATTTTACCTTTGCATCAGCTGTGCTAGCTACTTATGATTCAGAGTTTTTAAATGATTACGGATCTATGGTAGATCTCTTAATAAGAGATTACGCTAATCCATCAAAAAATGACTCTAAATTTCCACAGTTCAGAAGCTTTGATCCATATGAAGGACATTCTTGGGCAGGTGGTTATGCAGATAACGATGATGGAAATAATCAGGAAGCTGCTGGAGAGTCATTGTTTGGATGGGTAGGAGAATACTTATGGGGAATAGTATCTGATAATGAAGAATACAGAGATGCTGGAATATATGGGTTTACAACTGAACTAAATGCAGTAAAACAATATTGGTTTAATTACGATGGAGATAATTGGCTACCTGAATATGACCACAAAACAGTTGGACAGATATATGGAGCAACTAATTTCTATGGAACATTCTTTAATGGAGATTCTGTATATGTATATGGAATACATTGGCTTCCAACAGGTGAATATTTAACCAATTATGGTATTGAGAAAGATAAAGTAGCAGAATTATATGATGGTATGAGACAGGATATTATAAAGGATTATCATAATAGTAGCGATCCAAATAAGGGAGAAGAGCCAGACCCGAATGACGTTGAAAATGCATGGAAGCATATAACATGGCCAATAGAATCTTTGAGTGATCCTGAATCAGTAATTAATAAATGGGATACATCAGAATTACAAAAAAATGAAATGTATAATACTTATTGGTTTGTAAACAATATGGCAGCATTAGGACAACGTACAGATGAAGTATGGGCAGAAGGTGGAGTTAGTGCAAGTGTGTATAAGAAAGACGATATTTATACAGCTATGATATGGAATCCAAGTGATGATCCAATGACTGTTAAGTTTAGAAATAATGATGGTGAACTTGGATATACAACAGTTGCACCAAAAAAACTGGTTGCAGTAAATCCACTGATAGAGGGAGCGGTAAGCAAGAGTGCTTTACAAGCAGAAATAAATGCAGCAAAGGAAAAGGTACAAAGTGATTATACAGAAGATAGCTGGGAAGATTTTAGTTCACTGGTAGATTCAGCAGTTAATGTTAATAATGATGAGAATGCAACTACTAGCCAAGTTGATGAAGCACTTAAAAACTTGTTAAATGCAATTAAAGATTTAGAAAATATTGATGATATACCTTCTTCAGATACCAATATAGCACTTAATAAAAGTGTAGTATCATCATCAAATGAAGCAGACGGATTATCAGGTAAATATATTACAGATGGAGATCTTAATAGTAGATGGGGTTCAGACTGGAATAATAACACAGATAATCATCCAGAATATGTATATATAGACTTAGGAGAATCATATTATTTAGGAAGCATGAAAATAAAATGGTCAGATGCTTATGCGAAAAATTATGAAATACAAGTATGTGATGAAAATCCTGAGGATGAAAACAGTTGGAGAAAAGTATCAGATATTGATGAGGGTAATGGTGGAGAAGAAGATATAGAATTTAATGATGTAAATGCACGATATGTACGAATATATTGCAAAGAAATGGGACTTGCTCCATATGGATATTCTATAAAGGATATTGAAATATATTTAGCTGTAGATAAAAAGGAATTAGTCAATATAATAGAAAAAGCTAATGAACTAAATAAAAATGATTATACAGAAGAGAGCTGGAATAAATTTAGTAATGCATTAGAATTAGCAATACAAATTAATGAAAATGTAGATGCTAAACAATACCAAGTAGACAGTATTGTCAAAAAGTTAGAAAAGACAATGAATCAACTAGTTAAGAATGATGGAGAGTCTAATCCAGATGTAACAGATGAAAGTTTAGCGCTTAATAAAAAAGTTATATCATCATCAAATGAAGCAGATGGATTGTCAGGCAAATATATTACAGATGGAGATCTTAATAGTAGATGGGGATCAGACTGGATTAACAACACAGATAAATCTCCAGAGTATGTATATGTAGATTTAGAAGATGTATATGATATAAATAAAGTAAAGATATATTGGGATAATGCATTTGCGAAAAATTACGAAATACAAGTATGTAACGAAAATCCTGAAGATGAAAACAGTTGGATAAAAGTATTAGATATTGATGATGGGAATGGAGGAGAAGACGATATAGAATTTAATGACGTAAATGCACGATATGTACGAATATACTGCAAAGAAATGGGACTTGCGCCATTTGGATACTCTATAAAGGATATTGAAATATATTCAGATGCAGACAAAAAAGAGTTAGATAAAAAAGAATTAGTCAATATAATAGAAAAAGCTAATGAACTAAATAAAAGTGATTATACAGAAGATAGCTGGAATAAATTCAGTGATGCATTAGAATCAGCAATACAAATCAATGAAAATGTTGATGCTAAACAATATGAAGTAGACAGTATTGTTGAAGAATTAGAAAAGATAATGAATCAATTAGTTAATAATAATGAAGAGTCTAATCCAGATGTAACAGATGAAAATTTATCTCTTGATCAAGAGGTTATATCATCATCAGATGAAGCGGATGGATTATCAGGTGAATATATTAGAGATGAAGATCTTGATAGTAGATTGAGTTCAGACTGGATTAACAACATGGATAATAATCAAGATCATGTATATGTAGATGTGGAAGATGTG
This sequence comes from Clostridium neonatale, assembly GCF_001458595.1. Lineage (GTDB taxonomy): Bacteria > Bacillota > Clostridia > Clostridiales > Clostridiaceae > Clostridium > Clostridium neonatale. Next base: position 2,651,640 of record NZ_LN890328.1, on the reverse strand, counting down.
TAAGAATTTATTGCTAAGCCCTGCAACATCAAGGGGATATTCTGTAAAAATTTAGAAATTTACATGGATAAATAGAATGTTAAGCATAGAATAAGAGTAAAATTTTATAAATAGGTTTTGCTTAAACTAAAAAATTACTTCTTCTTGTTAATAATAAAAGTATAAATTATTAAAAGAAGGAGTTTTTTTACTTTGGCGATTAGAATCAGGAAAATAGCATCTTGTTATTAATGAAATAAAAGACTTGTTTAATAAAAAATTTAAAAATTCTATTAATAATATTTTTAAAATACATCATAAACTTAAATTACTGACTTAACAATGCAAGTATAAATTTACATTTAAACACGTTTTTATAGCAATTATTAAGTATAGAAGAATAGAAATATTGTGATAAATGGAAATGAAACTTTTTAGTAAAGAAGGAAAATTTATATTTACAAAATTTAGTCATAAGAATATAATAAATTCATACCTATGAATATAAAGGAGTATCTGATAAGGAAGTATAAAAAATAAATAGAGAAAGGAGAAAAAATAATAACTATCAGATTATTTTGTGCAGCAGGTATAACTATAAGAATGCTAGTAAATAAGATCAAAGATACTGCTAAGAAAAAACAATTTGAATTAGATAGTGTAGCATTTTCACAAGAACAAATAGCTCAGAATCTAGACAATGCAAACGTAACCTTACTTGGATCACAAGTAGGATATACTTTACCAAAAGTATATGAGATATGCTAAGCAAAGAATATTCCAGTTGAAGTTATTTTGATGGTGGATTATGGAATGATGAATCGTGAGAAAGTATTAGATTTTGCATTAAATTTAATAAAGTAATAGATAAATATGCTTATTTTAGAATTGGCGTATTCAAATAATATTTATCTATTAAAATTTAGAAATTATTATCGATTACATTGTATACTATAATATAAAGTTTTAGGGGGAAGAATTATGACATTTAGCAAAGATTTTTTATGGGGTGGAGCGGTAGCAGCACATCAAATAGAGGGGGGATGGAATGAAGGTGGAAAAGGTGCAAGTACAGCAGATGTTATGACAGCAGGCGCACATGGAGTTCCTAGGGAAATTACAGAGGGAGTTATTGAAGGATTAAACTATCCAAACCATGAGGCAATAGATTTTTATCATAGATATAAGGAAGATATAGCATTATTTGCAGAAATGGGATTTAAATGTTTTAGAACATCAATAGCATGGTCAAGAATTTTTCCAAATGGTGATGAATTAGAACCAAATGAAGAAGGATTAAAGTTTTATGATGATATGTTTGATGAATTAATTAAAAATGGAATTGAACCAGTTATAACTTTATCTCATTTTGAGATACCATATTACATATGCAAAAATTATGGTGGATGGAGAAATCGTAAAGTTATTGACATGTTTGTAAAATTTGCTACAACTGTTATGGAAAGATACAAAAATAAAGTAAAGTATTGGATGACATTTAATGAGATAAATAACCAAGCTGAAACAGAAGTTGATTTATTTGCTTGGACTTGTTCTGGAGTAAGATTTGCAGAAGGAGAAAATAGAGTTGAAGTAACATATCAAGCTGTTCACCATGAATTGGTTGCAAGTGCATTGGTAGTAAAAAAAGGTCATGAAATAAATCCAGATTTTAAGATAGGATGTATGCTTGCATATGTTCCGGTATATCCATATTCTTGTAATCCGGATGATATGATGCTTTCAGTTGAAGCAATGCATGAAAGGTATTTATATGGAGATGTTCATTGCAGAGGTTATTATCCAAGTTATGCTCTTAAAAAATGGCAAAGAGATGGAATTAATATAAAAATGGAACCAGAAGATGCAGAAATATTAAGAGAAGGTTGTGTTGATTATATAGGATTTAGTTACTATATGTCAGCTGCAGTTAAAAGTGAAAATGATGTAGAAGATGGTGATGGATTAGCTGGATATTCTAAGGCTGTAAAAAATCCATATGTAAAAGCTTCAGATTGGGGATGGCAGATTGATCCTGTTGGATTAAGATATGGACTTAATTCGTTATATGAAAGATACCAAAAACCATTATTCATAGTTGAAAATGGTTTTGGAGCTATAGATGTAAAAGAAGAAGATGGAACATGTAACGATGATTATAGAATAGAATTTTTAAAAGAACATATTATAGAAATGAAAAAGGCTGTTGAACTTGATGGTGTTGATCTAATGGGATACACACCATGGGGTTGTATTGATTTAGTTTCTTTTGGAACAGGAGAAATGAAAAAACGTTATGGTTTTATTTATGTTGATAAAGATAATGATGGGAATGGAACTTTAAATAGAAGTAAGAAGAAATCATTTGATTGGTATAAAAAAGTTATTGCGAGTAACGGTGAAGAGTTATAAGCAAAAAAAGTTAAATCACTACATCAAATTGATTACTAAAATTTGATGTAGTTTTTAATTTTAAAAATTTAAATGGTAGAATAAATGATTATTTTATTTTAAGTTATATAGATTTTTTATAATTCAAGTTATAGAACTAAAACAATATAAAAAAATATATAATAAATATATTCAAGAAAAACCTTTACAAAATAGAACTCAGGATATATAATCAAATTGTAAATGGTTACTAATATAAAAAAGAAAATAAAAACCGGTTTCGAAAATTGTACATGCTGTAAGGCTTTTATTTTTTAAAAACTTCGAAACCCATTTCGAAAATGATTTTTTTTTAAATACTATCGAAACTGGTTTCGAAAAATGCAATAAAAATAATGTAGTTAATTTTAACTATATATATTTTTAAATAAATAATTAAAATAGGGGGAAACAAATATGAGAATTAAAAAATTAATAGCATTAGTTATGACAGGTATGCTAGCAATTTCATTTGTTGCATGTGGGTCAGGCTCATCAAAAGACTCAGAAGGAGCAGCTAATAAAGATGGGAAAATAGTAGTATGGACATTATCAGATGACTTAAAGCAATTTGCAGATTATTACAAAGAAAAAAATCCAGGAAAAGAAGTTGAAGTTACAGTTATAGCACCAGCTGATTACCCAACAAAGGTTACTACAGCACTTAGAGGTAAAGCGAATGTTCCGGATGTTATAGTTGGAGAGCCTCAAATGATTCCAAACTTTATGGAAGCAGGTTTCTTTGAAGATTTAAGCCAAGCTCCATATAATGCTGAAGAATATAAGGATAAGATTGTAGATTATGTGTTCCAAGCTGGTAAAGATGAAAACGGTATAGTTAGAGCATTAAGCTATCAAGTTACTCCGGGAGGAATTACTTATCGTAGAGATATAGCTAAAGATGTATGGGGAAATGATGATCCAGAATTTATTGCTGAAAAATTTAAAGACGTAAAAACAATAATAGAAACAGCAAAAGAATTAAAAGATAAGGGATATAGAATTTTTTCTGATACAGGAAATCTAAGATGGTTCGTTTATGGAAATGATCCTCAACCATGGGTTAAAGACGGAAAGTTAATGATGACAGAAGATAGATTAAATTATGTAGATGCAGCAGTTGATTTATATCAACAAAAATTAGTTGCTTTTGCTCCAGAATGGTCAGCAGCATGGTATGCATCAATGAATGGTCCAATTCCATTGGATGCCGATTGGCAAGAATTAAAAGATGTAGATCCAAGTACAGCGCAAACAGAAGTATTCTCATATGCATTACCAACATGGGGAACTTTAATAATTAGAGACAATGGTCAAAATAACATTGGTAAATTTGGTGTTACTACAGGTCCTAATTCATATTTCTCTGGTGGAACATTTATGGGAATAAGTTCTTATAGCAAAAATAAAGAAGCAGCTTGGGATTTTCTTAAATTCTGTACTCTAAATGAAGATACAGCAAATTGGTGGATTGAAAAGTCTAAGGGAGATGTTGTTTCATATATCCCAGCTTTAGAATCACATAAAGATATGGAAAATGAAGCTTTAGGTGGACAAAAGTCTTATGCATTCTGGTTAGAAGAAGCTAATAAGATAGATTATTCATTAGTTACTAAATATGATGATCAAATAGGAAAGTTCTTTGGACAAGCGATTGAATCAATTCAAAAAGGTGAAATGTCAAAAGAAGATGCTTTAAAAGATTTTTATAAGAACATTTCAACTGTTTATCCAGAAATTGAAGTACCTAAATAATGTAAACAAGGTGAAGTATATCTTCACCTTTAAATAAAAATTATATAAAAAATTTTGTTAGAGGTGAGGAGTTTGAATATACAAGCAAATATTTCTAGTGAGAAAAGCACAAAGATTAGGAAGAGAAAGAAAAGTATAAATGATGTTAATAGATGGGGATATGTGTTTATACTTCCGTTCATTATTGTATTTTTGATATTTAGTATTTATCCGATTTTTAAAACACTATATTTAAGTTTTACAAATTTTAATGGATTTGCAGATGCAAAGTTTATTGGGTTAGAAAATTATAGTCGTGTTATAAAGGATCCTTTGTTTTGGACAGCATTTAAGAATACACTAAAAATTTGGAGTATTAATGTTATATTACAATTTGGATTAGCATTTTTATTAACTATTATATTTAGCGACATAAAATATAAAGTTAAAGGCCTTAGTATTTTTAGAGCATTATTTTATTTACCGAATCTAATTGCCGCAACATCAGTAGCATTTCTATTTAAGGCATTATTAGATTGGCAATTTGGAACATTAAATCAATTATTAGTTAAATTTGGACTTATTAATTCTAAAATAAATTGGCTTGGACAGCCGGGTACAGCAATTATAGTTGTTGCAGTTATTGGAGCTTGGATGTGGTTTGGAAATACATTTATAGTACTTATGGCAGGGGTCCAGGGTATATCAAAAGATTATTTTGAAGCAGCAACAATAGATGGAGCTGGAAGATGGACAACATTTGGAAAGATAACTCTACCACTTTTAAAGGCAATATTACTTTATTCAGCAATAACTTCACTTATTGGTGGTCTTCAAATATTTGATATTCCATTTTTAATTACAGATGGACTTGGAGCACCAGGTGGAGCATTAAACACAGTGGTTATGTATTTATATAATACGGCATTTAAATATAACAATATAGGATATGCAGCTGCTATTGCTTATGATTTATTCTTTATAATAGCAATATTCTCAGCATTCACATTTAAATCAATGTATGGTTCAAATAAAAATAAGGAGGCAAGATGATGTTTACAAAGGTTAAAAAAAGCATTATATATATAGCACTAATTATTTTGAGCATTGTATGCTTGTGCCCATTTTTGATAATGCTCGTAAATTCAACACGAAGCAGTCAAGAAATTATAAGTTCATTTTCATTAGTTCCAGGAAGTTCTTTGCAAAGTAACTGGAAAATAATGAGTGACTATTTCAATATATTTAAAGGTCTTGGAAATAGTTTATTTATAGCAGTGTGTGTAACAGCCTTAAGTGGATACTTTTCAGCTTTAACAGCTTATGGATTAGCCGTTTATAATTTCAAGGGAAGAAATGCTTTATTTACAACAATACTTGTACTTATGATGGTACCTGCACAACTTGGTTTATTAGGTTTTTATGACTTAGTTAATGGACTTGGATTAATGGATAGCTATATACCATTAATAATACCTGCAATAGCAAGTCCGTTTATTGTTTTCTTCCTAAGACAATATTTAGTTTCAGTGTTTCCAATGTCAATAATTGAGGCTGCTAGAATGGATGGAGCAAGTGAGATTGCAACATTCCATAAAATTGGATTACCAATAATGATGCCAGGTATTGCAACAATGTCAATAGGAACATTTATTGGATCTTGGAATAATTATTTGATGCCATTAGTATTGCTTATTTCACCTGATAAGTTTACTTTACCAGTAATGATGGGATCTTTAAGTGCATCTAAGGATATAACAGCAAATATGGGGGCAACATATGTATCAGTCGCGGTCTCAGTTTTACCAGTAATGATAGCATTCTGTTTCTTCTCAAAATATATAATTAGCAGTATATCAGCAGGTGGAGTGAAAGAATAAATTTATACTTTGAAAAGATTTTTTATGAAGTATTAGAAAAGGAATATTATGAAAATCAAATAAAGTAAGAGGTGTTTTATGAATACAAAAAATATAATAAAAGATGATTATATAGATGAACTAGGATTTTATACAATAGAAGATTATGATAAAAAACATTCTTTTTCTAGCTTTCTAGCAGGTATAGCAGGAGTAGAAGGAATACCAATGTGGTCATTTTATGTTAATAGAGGGCAAGCTATAAGTAGTATTGGTATAAGAGATAAGGATAATTGCATAATGGAATTTTTTCCAGCAAATGAAGCCTATAAAATGGTTTATACAAATGGATTTAGAACATTCATAAAAATAAAAAACGATAAAAATGAAAAGATAATTGAGCCTTTTTCAGTTGATAGAGAGAATAATACAAGTAGAAAGTTAAAGATTAAAAATAATGAATTAAAATTGATTGAAATTAATAAAAAACTTAACATAAAAACAATAGTGACATATTTTACTATACCAAATGAAAAATTTGCAGCGTTAGGAAGAAAAGTTGAAATAGTAAATGAATCACATGAAACTATTAAAGTTGAAGTTTTAGACGGTTTAACATCAGTATTACCATATGGTTCAAAAAATATAGAATATAAAGAAATAGGTAATACATTAAGAAGCTGGATGCAAGGTGAAATTAATGAAAATAATACTGCAATATACAAAGTAAGATCATCAACAGGTGATTCAACAAAAATGGATGAAATAAATAATGGATATTTTTATTTAGCTTTTGATAAAGAAGAAAAGCCATTAGATCTTATAGTAGATCCAGAAAATATATTTGGATATGATACTTCATTAAAAGAGCCAATAGAATTTTATAAAAAGAGTGTTGATAAGATAAGAGAAAAAAATATTAGTTACAATAAAGTTCCATGTGCATTTACTGGTTCTAGTAAAATATTAAAAGCTAAGGAAGCCATAGAAATATATAGTTATATAGGATATATGAATTCTATCGATGAGATATATGAATCACAAGATAAATTAACAGATATAAATTACTTTGAAAACAAAATTGGAGAAAATAATGAAATTATAAATGAGATTAGTAAGTGTGTAGAGACAGTAAGTGCTTATCCATTATTTGATGAATATATAAAACAGTGCTATATAGATAATGTATTAAGAGGGGGATATCCTTTAGAAATAGGAAATAAAGTTTATTATGTATATTCAAGAAAACATGGAGATTTAGAAAGAGACTATAATTTTTTTAGCATAGAACCAAATTACTATTCCCAAGGGAACGGAAATTTTAGGGATGTAAATCAAAATAGAAGAATGGATGTAGATATTCATCCATTTACAGAAAGAGAAAATATAAAGATTTTTAACGAATTAATACAACTAGATGGATACAATCCTTTGGTTATTAAGGGAAAAAAATTCTATATAGAAGATGAAAATAAGCAAGAAGTATTAGAAATTATAAGTAAATACAGATGCAATTTAGAGAAAATAATAGAAGAGAAATTTAGTGTGGGAGAATTATATTCTGAATTAACAAAAATTAATGGTTTGGAACATGAGGAAAGAAAATCTTTATTAGAAAAAATAATAAAGATTGCTAGAGAAGAAACAGAAGCAGATTTTGGAGAAGGCTTTTGGATTGATCACTGGACATATAACTTAGATTTAATTGAAGAATATTTGAATATATATCCAGATAGAATAAAAGATCTTTTAGTTGGTGATAAAGAATATAAATTTTATAATTCGCCAGAATATGTACTTCCAAGAAGAGAAAAGTATGAATTAGACAATGATAAAGTAAGACAATATATATGCTTAGGTAAAAAAGAACCTACAAAGCAATGGGTTTACGATGAGAATGGGAACTTGTATAAAGTTAACCTTTATACAAAACTATTCATGTTAGCTGGAATAAAATTCATGACATTAGATAATATGGGATTTGGTATTGAAATGGAAGCAGGAAAACCAGGCTGGAATGATGCTATGAATGGGCTTCCAGGATTACTAGGCTCTAGTTTTGCAGAGACAGCAGAACTAAAAAGGTTATTATTGTTCATAAAAGAAAATCTAAATATTATAGATGAAGATTTAGAGATACCAGTTGAATTTTTCGATGCAATTAATGAGGTGAATAAGCTGTTAATTGCACATTTAAAGAATGACTTAGATCAGTTTAATTACTGGGATAAAGTATCAACTGTAAGAGAGAACTATAGAGAGAAAACAATGTATACAGTTAGTGGAAAAAATAAATCAATTAATAAAGATAAAATAGATGATTTAATTGAAAGAATGCTTTGTAAAATTGATTTAGGAATTGAAGAAATAAAAAGAATGAATGATGAAAAAATTCCTACATTTATAGAATACGAAGTTGAAGAATATGAAGTAAATGATAGGAAAGAAATTAAACCTATTAGTTTTAAAGTGAGATTTTTACCAATGTTTTTAGAAGGAGTAGCTAGATATTTAAAAACAGAATTAGATGAAGGTGAAAAATTACAAGTATATGACACAATAAGATACAGTGATGTTTATGATAATAAACTAAAAATGTACAAGACGTCAGAGTCATTAGAAAATGTTTCGTTTGAGATTGGTAGAGCAAGAACATTTACAGCCGGATGGCTTGAAAGAGAATCAATATTTATGCATATGGAATTTAAATATGTATTAGAGCTTATAAAAAATGGATTGTATGAAGAATTTTTTGAGGATATTAAAAATGTAATGCCACCTTTCATGAATCCAGAGGTATATGGACGAAGTATATTAGAAAATTCATCATTTATTGCAAGTAGTAGTAACCCTGATCCCAAGAATCATGGCAGAGGATTTGTGGCAAGATTAAGTGGTACAACAGTAGAGATGCTTAATATATGGAAAATAATGATGGTAGGAATGAAGCTATTTACTTATGAAAATAATATTCTGAAATTTAAATTAAATCCAATACTAAATAAGGATTTCTTTAAAAGTAATATTTTAACAACAACATTACTTGGAAGCATAAAACTTACTTACATCAATAAGAACGATAAAAATACTTATGGAGAAAATAAGGGAACTATAAAAGAATTAAAGATAGTAGACTTAGATGGCAGCATAAAAGTAATTAATGGTAGCGAAGTATGTGGAGAATATGCTGAAAAGATTAGGGGAAGACAAGTAAAAGAAATAGAAGCTATAATTTTATAGATTCTGTTAGGTTGTTATGAAAAAATAGCTTAACATTTCGTAGAATTACTCGCTCTTTGAAAATTATATAAGTTTGATTAATTTATTGCATGGCAAACAAGCTTGCAATAAATAGGATTTTTGCAGGTTAATCAAAGATATTGATTAACTAAATTAAGCAGCAACAAACCAAGAATGTTTAGATTTGCTATCGCTAGCGAAGCCGGCAACTTCAGCTGGAGTATGATTGTTTAATGATCCATGAGGTCTTATAAAGTTATAGTGAAAGATAAATACAGATATTAAGTTATTAGCTTTCTCGAATGAATTAAAGCCTTTTTTAGCTTTATACCAAGCTTTAAAAGTTTTATTGAAAGATTCTATAAGATTATTACTTGTATCACTGGACATTGGTGCTACAGGAATATGCTTAGTATTTGGCAAAACTTTAGCTACAGCTTGATTATATGAAGGCAATCTATCAGTAATGAAATTACTAGGTTCACCAAACTTTTTAGCTTGATTAATTAGAGTAAAAGCAGAATCTTCACTACGTGATTTCGTAAGATGAAATGCTAATATGAAGCGTGTTTCTGAGTCTATAGCAAGCCATAGATAATACTTTTCGCCATTTATAAATACAACAGTTTCATCAGCGTGCCAATCGTCAGATTGAAGATTTAACTGATCTTTAAAGGAATCAGCTTTCAGATTGAAGAATGGTGCAAATTTATGAGCCCAACTCGCTATGGTTACATGGGATACTTTTATATTTGCTGTTGTATGTAGGAAATGTGCAATAGCTCGTGTTGATGTATTATTTAAGAAATATAATGTCAATGCTGTAAGAATAATATGTAACGGAAAGCGCATTCCTTTCATAGAAAGGGAGCCGGTTAGCTTTTCACTAGATGCATCATCAATATTTAAATTATGATGATGTACAATTACATGATTACATTTTTTATTGCCACATTTATATCGATTATAGTGCTTATAAGAATGATGTAAGAATGTAGATTTACCACATTTAGGACACGTGGGGTATTTTGATTTCTTCGGCATGCTGACAGAGTCAGGAGCGAATTGGCGTTTGCAGTTCTTACATTGATATTTTTGGTTAGCCTGCTTATCCAAACCAAACTTATATAGTTGGTCAGAGTGACAGCGAGGACATTTTACTTTAGTTTTGTTCATTGTTCTTCTCTCCTTTTCTAGGGGGATAATTGGTTCTAGTCAAACTTATTATATTTTCTAGTGTTGAGAAGAGCAATGTTCATATAACTTAACAGAACGATTTTATAAACAAGGAGGATCAATATGAAAAAGTATGATGTATATTTAACGCACAAAGAGGAACAGGAAAAAATAAAAAAATATAATTTAGAGGAAATGCTAATAAAAGATATAAAATCGTCATCTAACAGTGTTAAAGTAAATACTAAGACTAAGTATCAAAAAATACTTGGTTTTGGAGGTGCACTTACAGAAGCAAGTGCTTATACATTATCAAAACTTGATGAAAAAACCAAAAAGGAAGTTCTAAATTCATATTATGATAGTGGAGAAGGAATAGGATATAAATTCGCAAGACTTCATATAAATAGCTGTGATTTCTCATTGGGAAATTATACTTATGTAGAAGAAAAGGATATGACATTAGAGACTTTCTCTTTAGATAGAGATGAAAAATATGTATTACCATTAGTTAGAGAAGTTAAAGAGATAAGTAATAATAATTTAAGTATTTTAGCAAGTCCGTGGAGTCCTCCTGCATATATGAAAACAAATGGAGAAATGAATAATGGGGGAAAGCTTAAGCCAGAGTTTATGCAATTATGGGCAGATTACTATGTTAAATATATAGAAAAAATGAAAGAAAAAAATATAGATATATGGGCTGTAACAGTTCAAAATGAACCAGCAGCAATACAAGTCTGGGATTCCTGTGAGTATACTGCAGAAGAAGAACGAGACTTTGTTAAAAATTATTTAGGACCAACATTTCATAAAAACAACTTACAAGATAAAAAGATAATAATATGGGATCATAACAGAGATATCGCTTATGAAAGAGCAAAAATTGTACTTGAAGATAAAGAAGCTTCGAAATATATATATGGGACAGGTATACACTGGTATATGTCAGAAGAGTTTTCTAACTTATCAAAAATACATGATGAATTTCCTGATAAACATATAATTTTTACAGAAGGATGTCAAGAAGGTGGAGTTCATTTAGGCTCATGGGATACTGGAGAAAGATATGGAAGAAATATAATCGGAGATTTAAATAATTATACAGAAGCATGGATTGATTGGAATATAGTACTTGATGAGACTGGTGGTCCAAATCATGTCGGAAATTTCTGTGATGCACCAATAATAGTAGATACAAAAGAAAAAGAAGTATATTATAATAGTTCATTCTATTATATAGCACATTTTAGTAAGTTTATAAAGCCTAATGCAGTTAGAGTTGAAAGCAATGTTAGTGGTGAAAAATTATATGCATTAAGCTGTATTAATGAAGATAATACTTTATGTATTGTTATAATGAATGAAAATGATGAAAACAAAATAGTGAGTATAAATATAGATGATGAAGTTTATAACATAAAATTAAAAGCACATTCTATATATACATTTGTGGAAAATAAATAGCAAAAATGTCATGTAGTGCTTTTTTTATAAATTCTGTATAATTAGAATTAATAGATACTTTAGAAAAGAAAGGATGAGATATTGTGAGCACAATATATGAAATAGCAAAAATAGCAGGTGTTTCACCAACAACAGTATCCAAAGTAATAAATAATTATCCTGATGTAAGCGATAAAACTAGAGCAAAAATAAAAAAGATACTTGAAGAAGAAAACTTTCTTCCGAATTCTCAAGCTCAGTTTTTGTCAACTAAAAAAACGTGGACATTAGGTATTGTATATTTTGAAGACTTAGGAGTTGGACTTAATCACCCTTTCTTTTCAGGCGTAATAGAAGCCTTTAAGAGACAGTCAGATAAGTATGGATATTCATTATTATTTGGATCTAAAAATGATAGACTTAAAAATGATACTTTTTTGGAATATTTCAAATATAGATGTGTTGATGGAATTGCTATAATCTGTACTGATCCTAATGATAAAGAAACCCTTGAGTTAATAGAAAGTGATTTTCCAATTGTAGTAATAGACATGTTTAATAAAAATACATCGACTGTGACTTCGGATAATGTACAGGGATGTAGTTTAGCTTTAAATTATTTATATAAGTTAGGACATAGAAAGATTGCACATATTCAAGGTGTTGCACAAGCAGATAACTGGCCTAGCAGTATAAGGAAGAAGACATATATAGAAGTTATGAAAAAGCTAAATTTGGATATACCAGAAGGATATATTGTAGATGGAGTAAACTTTGATGTTAGTGGTGGATATGATGCAATGAAGGAATTACTATCGCTTAAGGATAGACCGACAGCTGTATTTGCATCAGGAGATAAGTTAGCAATAGGAGCTATTGATGCTATAAAAGATGCTGGTCTTAGAGTTCCGGAAGATATATCGGTAATAGGGTTTGATAATATTGAAATAGCAAAATATGTTACACCAAAGTTAACAACAATAAGACAGAATTGTCAAGAAATTGGAAAGGCTGCTGTAGACATATTGATAGAGCAGATAAATAAAAAAGAAAAATTAAAAATAAATAAGGTAATTCCAGTTGAACTAATTGAAAGAGAGTCCTGTAGAAAAATAGATTAATTATTTAAGAAGGTGGAATTGTGAACAAATATAAATTTATAGATAATCAAGGAACATTTTTATTGGAAAATCCAGAGATTAATAGCTATATGTATTTTCCAATAGCAAATGAATGTGGAGTAATGTCAAGTTTAACACCAACTCTAAATGGTGATTGCAAGATGAGTCAAAATACATTTTTACTTGCACCTGTAAGTGCAGAAGAATTACACAATAATAAATCATCAAGAAATTTCTGGATATATATTGAAGGGTATGGAGCATGGTCTATAACAGGTGCATCAGGTAAACAAAAATATGAGGTATTTGATAAAAACAAGGAAAATACAAAACTTGAAGCCGGAATAATGTGGCATAAAATTACTAGAGAATCTCAAAATATAGGAATAAAGAGTGAGGTTACATCATTTGTTCCTAGTAATAACAAAAAAGTTGAACTTATGAAAGTTACAATTACCAACATAAGTAATGAAGGGAAAAAAATAACGCCAACAGCAGCAATACCATTTTATGCTCGCTCTGCAGATAATGTTAGAGATCATAAACATGTAACTTCATTATTGCATAGAATAGAAACAACAGATTATGGAGTAATAGTTAATCCGACATTAACATTTGATGAGAGAGGTCATAAGAAGAATACTATAGTTTATGGTATTGTTTCGGCGGAGGATGATGGAAAAAAACCAATTGGATTTTGTCCTTTAGTAGAAGACTATATAGGGGAAGGTGGTTCTTTTGAGGCACCAGAAACTATAATAATAAACAAAAAATTTGATGTGAAGTCTAATGAAAAGTTTGAAGGATATGAAGCAATTGGAGCTATAAGGTTCAATGATATAATAATCGAGCCAGGCCAATCAAAGACATATATAGCAGCCATGGCATTTGGAGAATCTAAAAGGGATATAGAAAGTATTTCAAATGATGTCTTGAAAGAAACCGATTTCGATAGTTCGTTAGAAGAGACTAAATTATATTGGAATAATAAAATAAACATATCATATAAAACCAAAGATTCTGAATTTGATAACTGGATGTATTGGGTTAATTTTCAGCCAATGCTTAGAAGGATATATGGGTGTTCTTTCTTGCCTCATCACGATTATGGAAAAGGCGGAAGAGGATGGAGAGATTTATGGCAGGATTGTCTTGCACTTTTAGCTATGGATCCAGAGAATGTAAGACAGATGTTGTTAGATAATTTTGGAGGGATACGTTTTGATGGAACAAATGCTACTATAATAGGAAATAAGCAGGGAGAATTTATAGCTGATAGAAATAACATTACTCGTGTATGGATGGATCATGGTGCATGGCCATTTTTAACAACAAAGCTCTATATAGAACAAAGTGGTGATATTGAGTTTCTATTAGAAAAGCAACTTTATTTTAAAGATCTTCAGGTTATAAGAGGCGAAGAAAAAGATAATCTATGGAATTTAGAACAAGGAAACAATCAATTAACAGAAGACGGAGAGACATATGAAGGAAATATTCTTGAGCATTTATTAATTCAGCATTTAACGGCGTTTTATGATGTAGGGGAACATAATGTTTTAAGGCTTCATGGAGCAGATTGGAATGATGCATTAGATATGGCAAGTGAGAGGGGAGAAAGTGTAGCATTTTCAGCATTATATGCAGAAAATCTTGAGGATATCGCAGAGTTGTTAAAAGTAATAAAAGATAAAATGAATATAAAAAATATTCAATTAGCTGAAGAAATTCAGATTCTTTTAAATGTAAATACAGTTGAATATAATTCTGTAGATAAAAAACTTAAAGTATTAAAAAAATATTGCGAAAAATGCAAACATTCAATAACTGGAAAAGTTATTGAAATAGATTGTGATACATTGATAGAAGACATTAAGGGAAAAGCAAAATGGCTTAAAGAGCATATACGAAAAAATGAGTGGATTTCAAATGAAGAAGAATTTAGCTGGTTTAATGGATATTATGATAATAATGGAAGAAGAGTTGAAGGTGGAACTGGAAATGAAACTCGTATGATGCTTACAGGACAAGTATTCACAATAATGAGCAATACTGCAAATGAAGAGCAGGTAAGAAGCATAATAAAAGCATGTGATAATTATTTGTATGATGAGTCTGTAGGGGGATATAAGCTAAATACGGACTTTAATGAAGTTAAAACAGATCTTGGGAGAATGTTTGGATTTGCATATGGTCATAAAGAAAATGGTGCAGTATTCAGCCATATGGCAATAATGTATGCTAATGCTCTATATAAAAGAGGATTTGTAGAGGAGGGCTTTAAGGTTATTGATTCTCTTTACAGCCATTGTAATAAATTTGAAATAAGCAGAATATATCCTGGAGTACCAGAGTATATAAATTCTAGAGGAAGAGGTATGTATCACTATTTAACTGGTTCTGCTAGTTGGTTGATATTAACTGTATTGACTGAGATGTTTGGAGTAAAGGGAGATATGGGAGATTTAAAGCTTGAACCTAAACTTCTTTTAAAGCAATTTGATGAAAATTATAAGGCAGCAATAAATATGACTTTTGCAGAAAGAAGATTTCATATTGAATATATTAATGAAGCTTCAAAAGAATTTAATGAATACAGTATTAAAGAAATTTATTTAGATAATAATAAATATAATTCTGAAAACTATTCGGTTATATATAAAAAGGATATTATTTTACTTGATGAAGGAAAGACTCACAATATTAAAGTTATATTAGAATAATTTTTATATGAAAATATCATAGAATATGAAGATGCTATGTTAGATGTCTAATTTCAAAAGTCAGAGGGAGGTCCTATGAGAGATCTTATAAATATTAAGGGGATAAGAAATTTACCTATTAAAAAGAAATTGATAAAGTCTTTTTTAATAATAGTAATTATAGGAGCTTTAACATCATGTTTGAGTATAATATTTCTACAAAAAATAAACGATAATTACCAGTATGCAATTAATGAGTATGGTTTTTCTCAAGGTGAAATTGGAAAACTGGGCATAAGAGTAGAACATTCATATTCTATGATTAAGGAAATTATAATCATAGGAAGCCAAGATTCTATAGATCAGAAGAGAATAACTTCAATGCAGGAAGATATACAGAAGTGTGATGATGATATTAAAGAATTATTATCTCTAATAGAAAAGACAAATAAAGAACTTGAAGAAAAGGAAACTTTTAATAATATAAAAGATGATATACAGGAGTATGAAAAAGTCAAACAAAGAATTATAGATTTAGGATTAGAAAGAAAAAGTGATCAAGCTGCTGAGTTGTTAAGATTACAAGGGAATCCTTCAATGGATTTGCTTACAGTAGATATTTCAAAGCTATTGGATACAAAGATTGATCAATGTAATAATTTAGTGACTAAATTAAATATTTTAAGAACCATTTTTATAGGGATTATTATAGTATCAATAGGTATATCAGTATTATTTGCATTGCAGTTATCAAGATATATATCAGATATAATAGGTAATCCCATAGAAAAGATGAATATTATAGCTAAAAAGTTAGCTAATGGAGAGTTGAATGTTGATTTAGAAATAGATTCTAATGATGAGATTGGAGAGTTAGTATCTTCATTTTCGGTTATGATAACTACTCTTAAAGGATACATTAGTGAGATTTCAGAAGTATTAGGAGATATTTCTTTAGGAAAATTTAATTGTAAAATAGAACAAGAATATAAAGGAGAATTTATTCAAATAAGAAGCTCATTAGAGAATATTTTAAAATCATTAACACATGTATTTTCAGAATTTAAACAGTCAGCAATTGAAATAACAGAAAATTCAAAACAAGTTTCTGATATAGCAGAAGTATTATATAAAGGAAGCCTTGAACAGACTAGTGTAGTTAATGAATTATCAGTGTCTATTAATAAAATAAATGGACAAGTAAAGAAAAATACCGAAGATGCTACAAATGTTAATGATGTAACTAATTATTTAGTTGAAAATATAGGAAAGAGCAACAATCAAATGAACACTCTATTAAATGCTATGAATGAAATTGAAAGCTCATCAAAAAACATTATAAATATTATGCAAACAATTGATGAGATTTCAGAACAAACTAATCTACTTGCATTAAATGCATCTATAGAAGCTGCTAGGGCAGGCGAAGCAGGAAAAAGTTTTTCTATTGTAGCTAATGAGGTAAGAAATTTAGCAGATCAAAGCTCAAATGCTGCTAAAAGTACAAAGAAAATAATAAATGATTCAATGATAGCCATATATAATGGAAAGTCATTAGCAATTAATGCGGCTAATACATTGACAGAATGTGTTAAACAGTCAGATGTTACAATAAATTTAATAAATGATATAACGGTGGCATCAAATGAACAAGCACTTGCTATTGAAAGTATTGATAAAGGAATAGCTCAGATTGTAGAAGTTATAAATGAAAATTCAAAAGTATCAGAAAAGAGTGCAGAATCTAGTGAGCATTTAAAAACACAATCAATTGTTTTGGATGAAATGATTAATAAATTTAGAAAGTAAGATGGTTATAGATATACACATATAGTATATGATATAATGAATATTATATCATATACTATTTGTTTGGAAGAGGGAGAATAAATGCAGCCTAAGTATGAATTTGTTGCTAAGACATTAGAGAAGGAAATTATAGAAAGAAAATATAATGATGATAAAAAGTTGCCAACAGAAGAAGAATTGATGAAAGTATTTCAAGTAAGTAAAAATACTATAAGAAAAGCTATAGATGTTTTAGTTAGCAATGGATATGTCTATAGAGTACAAGGTAGTGGTGTATTCTTAAGAGATTTTTTTTATAATGGCTTTGTAAATGTTATGAATATGACAGGACTAACAAAAAACTTTTCTGCAGACAAAATAGCAACAAAAGTTATTGAACTATCTTTAATTGATCCAACTGAAAAAATAATTGAAAAATTAAATTGTTCGCCAGAAACTAAAATTTATTATGTAAAACGTATTAGATACTTAGATGGGGAGCCAATAGAAATTGAAGAATCATATTATAATAAAGATGTTATATGTTATTTGAATAATGAAATATGTTTGGGATCCATTTTTAAATATATTACAGAAGATTTAAAGCTCAATATTGGTTTTGCTAATAGAGTAATAAGTACTGAGAAGTTAAGTAAAGAAGATGCAGAATTTCTAAATTTAGAAGAAAATGATCCAAGTTTAAATTTAGAGAATGTGGTATATTTAAGTAATGGAAAGGCATTTGATTATTCAATAGAAAAATATAATTACTTAAAAATAAAATTATATAATATTAACTAAAATAAAATCTGATATACGATAAAAAATAATTTTTGTCATATATCAGATTTTTGTTGATTATTCCCATCCTGTACAAACATCAATCCAATCAATACTATTTGACATTTCAAAAAGCTCATTACAAGTAAGTTTTATGGCTGAATTAGGACTTCCGCATGCAGGATATACTGCTTCAAATCGTTTTAATGAAATATCAGTATATACTTTAACATTAGATGGATTATCAAATGGGCATACACCACCAACAGGGTGACCTGTATATGTAGAAACTTCTTCAAAGGAAAGCATTTTTGGTTTGAATCCAAAAGTTTTCTTGAATTTTGAATTATTTACTTTGCCATCCCCGGCAGTAACAATTAATATGCACCCATCTTCATCTTTGAATGATAAGGATTTAGCTATCCTAGCAGGTTCTGTAGATAAAGCCTCAGCAGCTAACTCTACGGTCGCACTAGAAACATCAAATTCTAATACTTCATTAGCCTTATTAAATTTCTTTAAATATTCACGTACACTTTCAACTGACAATTTCGACATCTCCTTCTATGATTAATTTTTATAAATATTGCTATATTAAGTGACATATTAACAATTATATCATAAAAAATATAATAAATAATCAATAGAATGGTTTTGAATATTTTATGTTGATATATTTATGAATTTTAATATAATAATCTTAAAACTTTTTAGTACACATAGCTCGTCTATATAGTATAAAGAAAAGTACTTTTCGGCCATATAGAAAGGAAGAAACAATGATAGGGATCTTTAAAGAAAAAAGGATAGAAAATTATATTGTGGAAAATAGAAATATTTTTTATAAAATAGCATATTCTTATACTCAAAATGAAGAAGATGCATTAGATGTTGTTCAAGAAGCTATTTATAAAGCATTGAGTTCTATAGACTCTTTAAAAGATTTAGAAAAAATTAAACCTTGGTTTTATAAAATATTGATAAGGACAAGTATCGATTTTATTAGAAAAAATAAAAAGTATATACCAATGGATAACATGTTAGAAGAATCAGATTATGATGAGTATAAAAACATTGATTTAGATAATGCTCTTAATAAAATACCTACAAAATATAAAACAATTATAATATTAAGATATTTTGAGGATTTTAAGATTGATGAGATTGCTAATATGCTAGATGAAAATGTTAATACAATAAAAAGTCGTTTATATACAGCATTGAAAAAATTGAAGATTGAAATGAAAGGTAATGATTTATATGAATAATAGAAAAATAGACGATTTAATTGAAGATTATATGAATATAAAGATATCTGATAAATTAGAAGATAGAGTTAATGAAGCTATAAAAGAAAGTAAAAAAATAAAGAAAAGAGGGATTAATATGAAAAAAGGTTTTATTGGTGTTGCAGCAAGCGTTGCTGTAGTTATAGGAATGCTAAATGTTAGTCCAGCATTTGCTGATGCAGTAAAGGAAGTTCCAATAGTGGGGAATTTAGTTAACCTTGTTGTAGTAAAAAATTATAAGGTTAATGATAAAAATGTAGAAGCAGATATTAATGTTTCAAAGATAGATGGATTAAAGAATAAAGAATTACAAGATAATTTAAATGAAGAATTTATGAAGCAAGGAAAAGAAGCTTACGAAAATTTAATTAAAGAAATACCAGATATAGGAGAAGGAAAAAAGTATGTAGGAATGGATTATAAAATAAAAAGTGAAACAGATAGTATTTTATCTATTGAAGTAAGTAAATCAGAAATACAAGCATCAGGATATGAAACAAGAAAACATTATGTAATAGATAAGGAAAAACAAGTTGTTTTAACATTACCATTAATATTTAAAGATAAATCATATGTAGATGTAATTAGTGATAATATAAAAGAACAAATGAGAAAACAAATGAAAGAAGATGAAGGAAAGAGCTATTTTATAGATAGTGAGAAAGATTTCGCAGAAGATGATTTTAAAAAGATAGCAGAGAATCAAGATTTCTATATAAACTCTAATAATGATCTTGTTATCTGCTTTGATGAATATGAAGTAGCACCAGGATATATGGGACCTGTTGAGTTTGTTATTCCAAAGGAGATAGTTGATAATCTAAAATAAAATATTAATAAAAATGCTTGTAGTAACTACTTGTTATTACAAGTATTTTTTTCTTTTAAATTCAAGTAGAATTAATGATGATTTTATAAATTATAAAAAAATATTTATTCTTTTATAATTTAGCCAATAATATATGATAATATTATAGGAGATATAAATATATAGATTGGAGTGATTCTAATGATAAAACTTATAGCATCTGATATGGATGGAACACTATTAAATGATGAACATGATATAGATATAGAGACAGTTGAAGCAATTAGAAAGGCTGAAGAAGCGGGAATAATTTTTGCAATATCTACAGGTAGAGAATATGAGAGTGTTAAATGTGTATTAGATAAACATAATATAAAATGCCAATGTGTTCTTTCTAATGGAGCAGAATATAGAGATGAAGATGGCAATATATTAGAAGTAATAAATATAAATGATGTAACAGCAAAAGATATAATGTATATATTAAAAGAAAATAATCTTACAGCTCGTATTTTTACTGATAAAGGAGTTTATACAACATCATCTGAAGAGGATGCACTTCAAGAAGTGACGTATAGAACATTATCTTTTAATCCAGAGATGTCAATGGAAGAAGCACGGGAACAAGCAAAAAAGGAACCTTTTTTTGTAAGTTTGCAATATGTAAAAGATATAGAAGAATTTTTTAAGCAGGATGTTGAAGTAAGAAAATTTGTAGCATTTCATAAAGACATCAATTTAATAGATACAGTTAAGAAAAAGATGGGAAGACTTGAAGGATTAGCAGTATCATCTTCATTTAGAGATAACATAGAAATAACAGATAAGAATGCACAAAAAGGAATAATCTTAGAAAAAGTAGCAGGGAAATTAGGAATAAATAAAAATGATGTTATGATTCTTGGGGATAGTTTTAACGATTATTCAATGTTTGAAATATTTGAAGAAAGTGTTGCAATGAAGAATGCAATACCAGAAGTTAAAGAAATAGCTAAATATGTAACTGAAGCAAATAGTGATTTAGGGGTTGCAAAAGCTATTTATAGAGTTCTTAACAATGAAATGGAAACAATGATAAATAATGAAAAATAGAAATTATAAAAAGCTCTTCGTAAAAGTAAGAGCTTTTTTTAATTAAAGTTAATACATTAATATTAGATTCATATTTAACAAATGGATAAGAACATAGTACCTTGACGATTTTTTATATATAAATTTATAGAATATATTTCTAAAAATTAAAGAATATATTTATAATATATTTTTATAGGTTATAATTAATATAGTTATATAAGGAAGATAAGGAGGCGGTATTTTTGATTTTAGTAAATTGTGTATGGAGGCAATCTGATATTGTTACAGTTATTGAAAATATAAAAATAGAAGATAATTATGTTTTTAAATTACAAAAAATAGAAGGCATGAGAATGTTTTTTGAATCACTCATAAATGATGATAAAAAAGGAATGATGATGGTAAAAAGAGCAATAAAAACTATACCAGGATATCAAGCATTATTTATAAACATTGTGCCAGTTGTAAATAGCAGTGTATTTGAGGGCTATTTTTTATAAATGATTAGTAATAATACCAATTTACAAGTAATTGAATCACCTTAAAATACTAATATAAATAATATTTTCTTTATTATTTGCAAATTCCTAGAAACATTTTTATTCAGGGGTGGTTTTTTATCATCTTTAAAAGTAAAATCTAAGTGCCAATGTAAGCAATTTTCTATAACCTAAGTATTAAGGCCAATATAAGAGTGCACAAAGTTGCCAATATTTTAATGGGTACTACATATTGTTGATACCCATATTTGTTATACCTAAAATTATACTTATTAAAAATTAAATGACTATAGCTGAGTAGTTACAAATCAATATGAATTTTAAAATATAACATAAACACAAAAATATGTTACATAAAAATATTTACCCTAATGGATAAAAACTGTATATTTAATTCATATTTTATCTAAAGAGTAAGTATTTGAATATATTTACAATCAATAATTAATAACGCATTAATTAAAATTGTCACATAGTAGTGTTAGTGGAATAATTTTGATGAGATGAGGCAAGCTGTATAAAAATAGTGCAGGCCTAAGAGTATAGAGTGATTTTTGTATAGTTTCTTCATTTATTATTGATTGAAAAACTATACAATTTATAATGTTTAAATTATTAGAATAGTTTGTAATACTATACAACAACGCTTGAGAAAAAATATAGACTTAATATAGAAAGGATCTGAAGATTTGATTAATATAAAGGAATTGATGGGAATAAAGATTGTTTTTGAAATATTTGTTAAATTTATACCAAGTGGTGTTACCTTTGGAATTATAGAAGGTGATACGATAACTTGGAAGAAATCATCTAATTCATTCGATATAGATATATTTTCAATTGGGGAAAAACTTGATTACAATAGCATACAGCTTATGTCTATTCGTGAGAAAAAAGTATTGACTAAAAAAATCACGGATTCAGTAAGTGGAATTCCATTAACTATAATTTCAATACCTATTACTGGTGAAGATGATAATGTTAATGGAGCTTTTTTTATAGGATTTAAAAGAGTACATCCCATTATAGCTTCATTTGGAAATTTTGCACCAATGCTTTCTAGAATGTTTCCAGAAGGCGTATTTTTGTACATATCAGATTTGAAAAAAAACATTCAGCATCAATCATCAAAGGAGTTTGATTTACCAGATAGACATGCAGGATATGAATTAACTGAAGGTAATATTGCTTATACAACTATAAAAACAAAACAGATAGTATTTAAAGAAGTAGATGCTAGTAGATATGGTGTGCCTGCGCTTACTGTAAATTATCCATTATTTGATGAAGATGATTCTAATGAAGTAGTAGGAACATTTGGATTTGTTATACCAAAGAAAACAGCAGGATATTTACGTGGAATGTCTGATGATTTAAATTGTGGTCTTACTGAAATATCTCAAGCAATTAAACAATTGGCTGATTCATCAACTAATATTCACACAAATGAATTAGAACTTGATTCAGTTATAAAAGGAATAATAAGTCTTTCAGATGAAATTAATAATGTTTCAGTATTTATTAAGAAAATTGCAGAAGAAACAAATATGCTTGGATTAAATGCAGCTATTGAAGCAGCTAGAGCTGGAGCTGCTGGAAAAAGTTTCAGTGTTGTTGCCAATGAAATACGAAAATTGTCCGACCAGTCAAAAAATACGGTTCCTCAAATTAAAAAATTAACTGAGGATATCAAAACTAGAGTAGAGGAAGCTGGTAAAAAAAGCAAACAATCCATATTTTCAAGCGAGGAACAGGCAGCAGCTACAGAAGAAATTATAGCCGGTATAGGAGAAATCACTGCTTTGGCTGAAAACTTGAATGTAATTGCAAAGAAAGTATAAATTTTTTATTGTTATTATTACTTAATACTTAGAGAAAAAGAACTGGTAAATGAGTTAATATAAAAAATAGAGGTGATTACCAAAAGTGAAAAGAGAAAAAATATTAGAAAATCTTAAATCACAAGTAAAAAATGGATCTCATATTATTGGTGTAGCAACAAGTTCAGGAGTAACTGCAAAGTATTCACAAAATGGTGGAGCGGATTTCCTTTTAATTTTAAATTCGGGGAGATTTCGTCAAATGGGTAGAAGCTCACTAGCAGGTTTCTTGCCATTTTGTAATAGTAATGATATGGTAATGAAATTTGTTTCGAGAGAAATATTGCCACTAGTAAAAGATATACCAATTATTTTTGGGCTCAATGCAACTGATCCTACAAAGGATTTAGAGAATTATATAGATGAAATAAAAAATATGGGAGTCGATGGTATTAATAACTATCCTACAGTTGGATTAATAGATGGTCAATTTAGCCAAGCTCTTGAAGAAGATGGAGATAGCTATTCAATTGAAGTAGAAGCTATAAAAATAGCTCATGAAAAAGGTCTGTTTACAGTTGCTTTTGTATTTGATGAAATCCAGGCAGCTCAAATGATTGATGCTGGAACTGATGTTATTTGTGTACATTTAGGGTTAACAGGAGGAGGCGTATTAGGGGCAAAAAAAGTATTTTCGCTTGAAGCTGCTAAAGTTAAAATAGAAAGAATATTTAATAAATGTAATGAGTTGAAGCCAGATATAATTAAACTGATTTATGGTGGACCAGTGAAAACACCAATTGATGTTCAATATATGTATGGCAATAATGAAGATTTAATGGGATATATAGGTGGATCTGCATTTGAAAGAATTCCATCAGAAAAAACCATTACAAATATAACAAAAGCCTTTAAAGCATCGTCTAAACTTGAGGAAGATGGTTTAATGGTTAAAATGTTAGATGGAATTACAAAGAACTATAATTATGTTGAATTTGTAAAAGAATATGTTGCTAAAAATTACATGAATGATATTTCATTTTTAGATCTAGCTAATGCAGCTCATATATCTAGGAGCTATCTAAGTAGTTTGTTTAAAAAGGAAGTAGGATGTAATTTCCCGGAGTATTTAGTCAAATTTCGTATAAATAAAGCAACAGAGATTTTGAATAAAAAAAATATTCAATTATCACAGTTGGCAATATTAGTTGGTTATGAAGATTATGCACAGTTTAGTAAAATGTTTAAAAAGTATAAAGGCTGCTCTCCGAAACAATATAAATCTAGAAATACAACATAAACACAAAAAATAAGATGTGAAAGTATGTATATTAATGATTAAAAACAAATATGATCAATTTAGTTAATAATATTATTTTGGGATAAAATTATTAAAAAATATAAGTAACAGAAGCTTTCAAATCAATTATAAAATAATTTTTAACTCTAAAGATCAATTTTGAGTGCCGAAAGGTACTTATTTTTGTTTAATCATATTGGTGAAATATTTAAAACCTACAAGAGATATACTTAAAAACAATACAAATCTAAAATATAACATAAATACAAAAACATGATACATAAAAGCGTTTACGTTAATATTTGAAAACAGTATGATTAATTTATAGTTAATCATACTGTTTTTTTAGGAAAACTTTCTTCAAAAAATTTGCATAGAAGATTAAATTATAAAAAATAAAGTTTAATGGGAGATTGAGAAAATGAAAACAATAGCAATTGCAGGAACATTTGATACAAAAGGTGCGGAATATTTATATGTAAAGGAATTAATTGAAAGTTTGGGATTAGGTACCTTTACAATTCACACAGGTGTGTTTGAACCAACATTTAAACCGGATGTATCAAATACTCAAGTAGCAGAAGCAGCTGGTATGGATATTAAGACTCTAGTTGATAAAAAAGACAGAGCGTTAGCAACAGAAGTATTATCAAAAGGTATGGAAAAATTAGTTCTTAAATTATATAAACAAGGTAAATTTCATGGAATTATTTCTTTTGGTGGTACTGGTGGAACTTCATTAGTAACACCAGCTATGAGAGCTCTTCCAATTGGAGTACCAAAAGTCATGGTATCAACAGTAGCATCAGGAAATACAGCTCCATATGTAGGCGCAAGTGATATTGTTATGATGCCATCTATAGTAGATGTTGCAGGAATTAATTCAATTTCAACAAAGATTTTCACAAATGCAGTATTTGCAATTGCAGGCATGGTTAAATTTGAAAATACAAAGGTAGTTGATAAAAAACCACTGATTGCTGCAACTATGTTTGGGGTAACCACTCCATGTGTAACAGCAGCTACCAAATATCTTGAGAAGAGAGGCTATGAAGTGCTTATATTCCATGCAACAGGTATAGGTGGACAGTCTATGGAAGCACTTATTGCAGGTGGATTTATTGAAGGGGTATTAGATCTTACAACAACAGAATGGGCAGATGAAATTATTGGCGGAGTTTTGAATGCAGGGCCATATCGTCTAGAGGCAGCAAGTAAAAATCATATTCCACAAGTTGTATCAGTAGGAGCACTTGATATGTGTAACTTTGGAACATATGATACAGTACCAAAGAAATTTGAGAGACGTAACTTATATAAACACAATCCTACAGTAACATTAATGAGAACAAATGTAGAAGAAAATGAAGCGATTGGTAAAAAGCTTGTTGAAAAATTAAACATGGCAAAAGATAAAACTACTTTAATGTTACCTTTGAAAGGCATATCAGGAATTGATGTAGAAGGACAGCCGTTTTATGGTGTAGAAGAAGATAAGATGTTATTTGATACTTTAAGAAATGGTGTAAACAAAAACAGCGTAGAGGTAATAGAAATGAATTGTGCTATTAATGATGTAGAATTTGCAGAAGCAGCAGCGCAAAAGTTAATAGATTTGATGAATAAATAGAATATATAAAATAGTGGCAGCTGCATATGATTTGAATAATAGAATTATTTGTATGCTTTGGATTGCATTTGTAAATATTATAAAGGTTTTGTATGGATATATTAGTTTAGTGAATTAATATACAAATATTTAGGAGGAATTAGAAATGAATACAATGACAAGAAAAGAGATTATGGCAAAATTCAAAGGAGAAGTTGAGAATGGAAAGATACTAGTAGGAGTAGGAGCAGGTACAGGTATTACTGCTAAAAGCAGTGAAGCTGGTGGAGCTGATATGCTTATTATTTATAATTCTGGAAGATATAGAATGGCTGGTCGTGGCTCGCTTGCAGGATTATTATCTTATGGAGATGCAAATAAAATTGTAGTTGAAATGGGTTCAGAAGTATTGCCTGTTGTAAAACACACACCAGTATTAGCAGGTGTATGTGGAACAGACCCATTTAGAATAATGGAAATATATTTAAAACAACTTAAAGACCAGGGGTTTAGTGGAGTTCAAAATTTTCCAACAGTAGGTTTAATTGATGGTACATTCAGACAAAATCTTGAAGAAACAGGAATGGGATATTGTTTAGAAGTAGAAATGATTAGAAAAGCACATGAATTAGACATGCTTACAACTCCATACGTATTTGATCCAGAACAAGCAAAAGCAATGGCAGAAGCTGGCGCAGATATTTTAGTAGCACATATGGGTTTAACTACTAAAGGCACAATTGGAGCAAAAACAGCTCTTACATTAGATGATTGTGTGAAAAAAATCGAAGATATTATTAAAGCAGGTAGAGAAGTTAATCCAGATATCATGGTGATCTGCCATGGTGGTCCTATTGCAGAACCAGAAGATGCTGCATACATAATTGAAAAAACACAAGGAATAGATGGATTCTTTGGTGCATCAAGTATTGAAAGATTTGCGGCTGAGAAGGGTATTAGGGAACAAACAGGATTATTTAAATCAATAACAAAATAAATTGTAAGTATTTTAATTGGTTATTAAATATGGAATATTAAATTTATTGTATAAATTATTTTATAGAGTTCAGATAGTATTAAGAAGATAAATGGAATATTAAATATTATCTAATATTATTTATGAAGTTATAGATGAATACTTATATTAAAATGAGATGTGGATAAAATATTTGGACAATCATATGGAAAGTAGAATTAATAGTATTTCATATGATAGGTTGTTGAATACTAATTTTTACAAATGGTTATTGGAGAAAATATTCTAGGAATTACAGATTCTAAGGATATTTTCTACTTTTTATTCTTTAATGTCTTTTATTAAATTACTTTTGTTATGCATTTTTTGCATAATAATTTATTATTCCAATTATTGCAAGGAGGATTTGCTTTTATTTAGTTTACACAAAATTTTTTACGGGTCATTATTTAGTTTCAAATATATGTTTCCAATATCGCTTAGGCATCATTCTAGTTTGTAATCTTAAGTTTTTTCTTTCTTCAATTGTAGTAGACTTAAAATAAGTCTTCCATAATTTTTGATATTCATCTTTGTATGAGGAGAGCTTATTTGAATCTTCTAAGGTAAAATCAATTATTTCGTATTGAGTTTTATTGTACATAATAGCCTTTTTTCTACTAATATCATTAATTATCCAATATTCATTTGAAAAGCGATTTTTAAAATAATCACCTAAAAATTCTAATATATCATTATCTGGCTCAATTGAAGCATAGAGAAAAATATTATCTATATAGTTAAATCTTATGAACCCTCTAAACCTATGAATTTCATCATTAACACGTTTGTTTATTTGATCTATTAACCTTACCTCATCAATATGTAAAAATGAATGTATGTTAGATCCAATTTTAAAAGCTGTTTTCAAATAATTAAATATTAATATTTCTTTATTAGTATAGTTACTTAAGTATGCGATATAGATTTTCTTTAAGCATAATTTATTTATTTTATTTATAATTGATGATTTTACTTTAGAAAATTTAATCAAATCAGTATTAACATCAATAATATTCTCTAGAAGTAGAGGGATATCATTAAGCTTCTTATTATAGATGCCTGAGATAGTTGTTTTATAATAAAATCCATCATAGATACAAGTGAGTAATCCTTCAAATGTTCCATCATATAAAAGTGTAATCAAAATTAAATTCTCCTTTCTTTAAATTAAAATTGACCATATAGTGAAGAAATTTTATCACTAATACTAGGAAGTTTTGCTTTAGGTAATAAAATATTGTGAGAATTGGATAAATCAGTGTCATAAGAATCAAAAAAAGATATTTGGTTATCATGTACTAGTTTTTTTGATGAATATTCTTGCTTTAGTATATTAAATTTTATTGAATCATTATTAAATAGGGTATCACCATAATATTTACCGTTACAAGTAATAAAATATCTAGCTCTTTTTAAAACTATTCTTAGTTTTTTCAGATCATCAAAGTCTAATTTATGAACTCTCCTTATTTTTAATATTTTTAAAGCGGATGTAACACCTATACCTGGAATTCTAAGAAGTGTTTCATATGGTGCTTTATTTATTTCAACAGGGAATTCGTTTAAGTTAGATAAAGCCCATCCAGTTTTAGGATCAAAATTTAAATCAAAATTTTCATTTTCTTTTAATAGCTCATCTGCTTTAAATCCATAAAATCTAAGTAGCCAATCAGCCTGATAAAGTCTATGTTCTCTTACCATTGGAGGATGAGATATGTTTGGTAAAAATTTATTATCTTTAATTACAGGAACATAAGCAGAGTAATAAACTCTTTTCAAGTCATATTTATTATAGAGTGATTCTGATAACTTGATGATTTTTGAATCACTTTCAGGTGTGGCTCCTACAATAAGCTGTGTGCTTTGACCACCAGGAACAAACAAAGGCGTAGATCTTATGTTTTTTTTCATCTCTTTATATTGAATTATGTTATTTTTTATAGTATTCATTGGGGTCAGTATTTTTTCTTTACTTTTTTGAGGAGCTAATAGTTTTAAGCTATCGCTTGAGGGCAGTTCAATGTTAACACTCATTCTATCGACATATGTTCCAGCTTTTTCAATAAGCTTTTGATCAGCACCAGGAATAGCTTTTAAATGAATATATCCATTGAAATTCTCCTGTGTACGCAATTTTTTAACTGTTTTAAGGAGAAGTTCCATAGTATAGTTTGGATTTTTTATAATAGCAGAACTTAAAAATAAACCTTCAATATAATTACGTTTGTAAAAATTGATAGTAAGTTTACATACTTCATTTGGAGTGAAACTAACTCTTTGAAAATCCTTTGATGCTCCATTAATGCAGTATTTGCAATCAAATACGCAATCATTAGAAAAGAGGATCTTTAATAAAGAAATACATCTTCCATCAGGAGTAAAGCTATGACATATTCCGCATTCAGTAGCATTTCCAAGGCCAGAGGGAGTATTTTTTCTCTTTGATCCAGAGGAAGAACATGAAACATCATATTTAGCTGCATTTGATAAGATTTTTAATTTTTCTATTAAGTCCATATATAAGCACTTCCTTATAATTCAAATAAGAACATATATTCGTATATAATAATATTATTATATACGAATATATGTTCTTATACAAGAAGAAAACAATCTAGTAAATTATTTTTTTACTAGATTGCTTTCATTTTTTATATCAATAAGGATTATGATTGTAAATAAAATTTCAATAAATAGATGTGCAAAGATCTATTTTCTAAACAATAATGGGGGGATTCTATAAATTACACATCTATTTAAAGTTTATAGTAAAGGTTATGAGAGTAAACAATAAATTAGATTATTTCCAAGTAAGTTCACCTAATCTTAATGTATTTTTGAATTCAGGAATTTTAGTATCATTATCAATAATTACACATTCAATTCCAGTCATTTCAGCCCAGTCTATTAATTGTTGTTCATCAACAACGAATGAGAAACTTGTGTGATGAGCTCCACCAGCTAAAATCCAAGCTTCAGCACCAACTTTTAATGAAGGTTGTGGTTTCCAAAGAACACTTGCAACTGGTAAATTAGGCATATCATGAGGTACATCTATAGCATCAACACTATTTACGATTAATCTAAATCTGTTACCCATATCAATTAATGAAGCAGCAACAGCATGTCCTTTTGCACCTTTAAATACTAGACGAGCGGGTGGCTCTTTATCTCCAATTCCTAGAGGATGAACTTCTATAGTTGGTTTGCAATTTTCATCTGATAATGTAGGACACACTTCAAGCATGTGAGCTCCAAGTATTGTTTCGCCATCTTTTGCTAAGTTATAAGTATAGTCTTCCATTAAGCCTGTACCTTTTCCATCAGCCATAATCTTCATAGCTCTAACAAGAGCAGCAGTCTTCCAATCTCCTTCAGCTCCAAATCCATATCCTTCAGACATTAAATGTTGTGCTGCAAGGCCAGGAAGTTGTTTCATTCCATTAAGAGCTTGGAAGTTTGTTACAAAGCAATTATAATTTCTTTCATCTAAGAAAGTTCTCATCCCGATTTCAATTTTTGCTTGTTCACGAATAGATTCAATGTCAGCAGCAGGATCTATATTATATAACTTCTTATATTCTTCCATAAGTTCATTGATTTGAGTGTCTGTGACTTTATTTATATATTCAACTAAATCTCCAACTGGATAGTAGTCAACAGTCCAACCAAACTTAATTTGAGCTTCAATCTTATCACCATCAGTAACAGCAACATTTCTCATGTTATCTCCGAAACGAGCTACTCTGATATTAGTTCCTTCAACAAAAGCTATAGCTGGAGCCATCCATTTAGCTATTTTTTCACAGACATCAGCATCTTTCCAATAACCAACGACTATCTTTCTTGGCATGTGTAATCTTGCGCATATATGTCCAAATTCTCTATCACCATGAGCTGCTTGATTTAAATTCATAAAGTCCATATTAATAGTATCCCAAGGAATCTCTCTATTAAATTGAGTATGAAGGTGAAGCATTGGTTTTCTTAATTGTGATAAACCGTGAATCCAATTCTTAGCAGGTGAGAAAGTATGCATCCAAGTTATTATACCAGCACAATTTTCATCTACATTAGCTTCATTACAAACTTTTCTTACTGATTCAGAGTCAGTAGTAACTGTTTTAAATACTATTTTATAAGGTAGTCCTGATTCATTTAAGCCTTCAACTACTTTTTTTGAGTTTTCTTTTACTTGATCAATTACTTCTGGTCCATATAAAGGTTGGCTTCCAGTTACGAACCAAAATTCATAATTTTTAACTTTTAACATGTAACATTCCTCCTAAATTTAGTTTTAAATAAGTAATATCTAATTAGTAATACCTTTACAAGATATTCTTTAAATAAGACGTTTTTGTAAGTACAAGCATATTATAATATAAAAATATTGTGCGTACAAGTACAAAAAGAAATTATTTGGATAATTTTTTCATCAAATATTGTAGACTAAAGTAAATAAGCCAGTTTAGTAATATGTTTTAATTTTTAAAGATTAATTTATATACTTTAAAGAACCATAAATTTAAGAAAAAGTATTGAAAATGTTATCTATACGTTATATAATCAAATCAGCTAGTGCGTACAGCTTAGCACATAATTATATGAATTAAGCTGTATAATAGCATAATATATTTCATGGAAGTAGTTGAGAAAGATGAAAGAAGCTGAAACAAAGCATGAAGTTATCGAAAGGTATTACATGAACCTTGTAGAAGAAAATAAGGTTTCAGCAGGGGAACAATTACCGTCAGAAAATGAAATAGCAAGCATTTTTAATGTTAGCAGACATACTGTAAGGCAAGCACTTAATTACTTAGCTCAAGAAGGATGGATATATAAGGAGAGAGGAAAGGGAAGTTTTTTTGCTAATAGAAAAAATAATGAGCAGAAAAAAAATGTAGCAGTACTTACAACTTATATTTCAGACTATATATTTCCAAGAATAATTTCAGGAATAGAAGAAGAACTAAGAAAAAAAGGCTATAACTTATTATTATTTAGTAGTAATAATGATATTGAAGCTGAAAAGCTTTGTTTTGAGAACATAATAAATCAGGACATATCAGGATTAATTGTTGAACCAGCACAAAGTTCTATAAATAATCTTCATCATGAAAGCATTGTTAAGTTGGAGAAAAAAGGAATACAATATATAGCTATAAATGCAAATTGTGATGAAGAAAATTCAGCATATATAATTGTTGATGATGAACAAGGTGGATATAAGCTAACTAATTATTTATTAGGACTTGGACATAGAAATATAGCGGCAGTTTTTAAAGCCGATGATATGCAGGGGGAAAGAAGGAGAAAAGGATATATTAAAGCACTCCAGGAATACAATTTGTGTTTTAACAAATCAATTGTAGGAGAATATATAACCGATAATCAGGATATGTATATTGATCAGTTTGTAAAAAAAATGTTAAGTCAAGAAAACCCGCCTACAGCAATAGTTTGCTATAATGATAAAGTTGCACTGAGGGTAATAGATAATTGCAGAAAAGAAGGACTAGAAATACCGAAAGATTTATCAATTGTAAGTTTCGATGATTCAAGTTTAGCAGTATCATCAGATATTAAAATTACAACAATAAAACATCCTAAAAGAGAAATGGGAATAATGGCAGCAAAGTGCATTATTGATATGATAGAAGGTAGAATTGATAAACCACAATATGTATATGATGCAGAATTAATAGTAAGAGAATCATGTAGAAGAATTTAATTAAAATTTTTGATGCATAACAAATCCTAGTTATGCATTACAAAAATTTTAATATATATCAATTTATTTCATATAAACTTGTACGTACATTGACTCACGATAAAAACTATTTAATACAGCAAATAAATAATATTAATTTAGGAGGAGAGAAATGTTAGAAGAATTAAAGCAAAAGGTATATGAAGCAAATATGGAACTTCAAAGGAAAGGACTTGTAATTTATACATGGGGTAACGTAAGTGGAATAGATAGAGAAATGGGACTAGTTGTTATTAAGCCAAGTGGTGTTGATTATGATACTATGAAGGCTGAGGACATGGTAGTACTTGATTTGAATGGAAATATAGTTGAAGGAAAATATAAACCATCAACAGATACTCCTACTCACCTAGTTATGTATAATACTTATCCAAACATTGGGGGAGTAGTTCATACACACTCTGAATGGGCAACAAGTTTTGCACAAGCAGGATTGTCAATACCTGCTTTTGGAACAACACATGCTGATTACTTTTATGGAGATATACCATGCACAAGAGATTTAACTGATGATGAGATAAATGGTGAGTATGAAAAGGAAACAGGAAATGTAATAGTTGAAACAATAGGTGATAGAGATCCACTAGAAGTACCAGCGATTGTTGTAAAGAATCATGGCCCATTTGCGTGGGGAAAAGATCCTGATAATGCTGTATATAATGCGGTAGTATTAGATAAGGTTGCACAAATGGCATACAATACTATGACATTAAATACTAGAGTTGATAAAGTTAATCAAACTTTATTGGACAAGCATTATTTAAGAAAACATGGTGTAAATGCATACTATGGTCAATAAATAAAAGTTAGTAGGTAAAGCTTTAATCTTCAGAATTGGAACTCCGAGCTTAAGGCAATCCTTACTTAACAATAAATTATTTTATTAATATAAAAACATAGATAAACTATAAGTAAAGAGTAAAAATATTAAATAAAAGGGAGAGATATCTAAAATGAAATTTTTCTTAGACACAGCAAATGTAGAATATATTAAAGAAGTAAATGAGATGGGAGTAATTTCTGGTGTAACAACAAACCCATCACTTGTAGCCAAAGAAGGAAGAGATTTTAATGAAGTAATAAAAGAAATTACTGAAATAGTAGATGGACCAATAAGTGGAGAAGTAGTAAGTGAAGATGCTGAAGGAATGATAAAAGAAGGTAGAGAAATTGCTAAGATTCATAAAAATATGATTGTAAAAATCCCAATGACAGGTGAAGGATTAAAAGCAACTAAAGTTTTAGCAAGCGAAGGAATAAAAACAAACGTAACATTAATATTCTCAGCAACACAAGCATTACTTGCAGCAAATGCAGGAGCAACATATGTAAGTCCGTTCCTTGGAAGAGTAGATGATATATCAATGATAGGTATGGATTTAGTAAGAGACATAGCAGAAATATTTGCAATACATGGAATAGAAACAAAAATAATTGCAGCAAGCGTAAGAAATCCAATTCATGTAATTGAAGCTGCAAAAGCAGGAGCAGATATAGCAACAGTACCTTATGAATTAGTTAAGCAAATGTTAAAGCATCCATTAACAGATCAAGGACTTGAAAAATTTAAAGCGGACTGGGCGGCTGCATTTGGAGATAAATAAATTTAAGTGAGAGCCCAAATTTTATATTTGGTTGCTCGAACTTACTCCTATGAACGGATGTGAATAGTGAGTTTCATTTAAAAATTGAATAATTAGAAAGTACGATAGTTAAAAGTATGAACGTAGCAGATTTTAAATAAAAGAAATTTATTGCACAAATATTTGAAGAATGAAAAAATGCCCAGAATATAAGAATATAAGAATATAAGAATATAAGAATATAAGAATATAAGAATATAAGAATATAAGAATATAAGAATATAAGAATTTGCTTATTTAATGGGAATTAGAAGGAATTACTTAAGGAAACATCTTCATTAGTAGATGAAGATGGGCTATACTACTAGGATCGTACCTAACCAAGAATTATATGCCAAAGAGCAGCTATGCTGCAATGAGGAACTTTTCTTATTTTATGCGGATTAGAGTGTGTAAATAAATTTTTATCTCAAATTAATATATTGATTTGAGATGATCCCAAAAAGATGAGTCTATATATTTGGGATTAATAAAAAATAAAATAAATAAAAAGCGAGGATAACAATGAGTAGAGAATTAGATAAATTATCTATTAATGCAATAAGAGTTTTATCAGCAGATGCTATACAAAAATCAAATTCTGGCCATCCAGGTCTTCCACTTGGAGCAGCTACAATGGCATTTACATTATGGACAAAAATGAATCATAATGGAAAAAATCCAGACTGGGATAATAGAGATAGATTTGTTTTATCAGCAGGGCATGGATCAATGCTTGAATATTCTTTATTACACTTATTTGGATATGGAATAACTATTGAAGATATTAAAAACTTTAGACAAGTTGGAAGTTTAACTCCTGGCCATCCAGAATACGGCCACACAAAAGGTGTTGAAATAACAACTGGACCCCTTGGACAAGGTATATGTAATGCAGTAGGTATGGCTATGGCAGAAGCTCACCTTGCAGAAAAATTTAACAAAGAACATTTTAATATTGTAGATCACTACACATATGCAATTGTTGGTGATGGATGCCTTATGGAAGGTATTTCAGGAGAAGCTTCATCACTTGCTGGAACATTAGGCCTTGGAAAATTAATTGTACTTTATGATTCAAATAATATTTCAATTGAAGGTAATACTGATATTGCATTTAGAGAAGATGTTGCTAAGAGATACGAAGCGTATGGCTGGCAAGTAATCAAAGTTGAAAATGGAAATGATATAGATTCAATCTCAAATGCAATTGATGATGCAAAAAGAGACAGTTTAAGACCATCAATTATAATTGTGAAGAATGTAATAGGGTATGGATGCCCAGCCAAACAAGGTAAGGCATCAGCACATGGTGAGCCATTAGGAGAAGAAAATATAAGAGCATTAAAAGAAAATCTAGGATGGCAATTAGAACCTGCATTCTATGTACCAGACGAAGTGTATACAAATATGGACAAGTATATTGGAGAAGGTGTATGGAAAGAAGAAAACTGGCATGAATTATTTAAACAATATTCAGAAGCTTATCCAGAATTAGCAGATGAATATACTAAATGGATGAAGAATGAAATAGATAAAGAAGAATTATTAAACAATGATGAATTCTGGAGCTTTGATAAAGAAATGGCTACAAGAGAATCGTCAGGAATAGTTATAAATAGATTAGCTAATATAATTCCAAATTTAATGGGAGGTTCAGCAGATTTAGCGCCTTCAAATAAGACTTATATGAAAGACAAGGGAGACTTCTCAGCGGAAGATAGAAGTGGACAAAATCTTCATTTTGGAGTAAGAGAGCATGCAATGGCAGCCATTACTAACGGTATGTACGCTCATGGTGGACTTAAGGTATTCTGTTCAACATTCTTTGTATTTAGTGATTACATGAAAGGTGCAATGAGATTATCAGCTCTTATGAAATTACCAATACCATATGTCTTAACTCATGATAGTATTGGGGTAGGAGAAGATGGCCCAACTCACCAACCAATTGAACAATTAGCAGCACTTAGAAGTATGCCTAATATGGCAGTATTTAGACCAGCCGACTCAAAAGAAACAGCAGCTGCTTGGTATTACGCTGTAACTAATGGGGAAACACCAACATCATTAGTGTTAACAAGACAAAAACTACCACTATATGAAGGATGTCCAAAGAGAGCATTAAAAGGTGGTTATATAATAAAAGAATCTAAGAAAGAAACTCCAGATGTTATTTTAATGGCATCAGGTTCAGAAGTAGAACTTATATATAAAGCAGCAGATGAATTAGAAGTTAAAGGAATCGATGCAAGAGTAGTAAGTATTCCGTGTTTCGAATTATTTGATGCACAAGATGAAGATTACAAGGAAAGTGTACTTCCAAACTGTGTAAGAAAGAGAGTTGCAGTTGAAGCATTAACTTCATTTGGATGGCATAAGTATGTAGGTTTAGATGGAGAGATAATCTCACTTGATACATTTGGTGCATCAGGAAATGCAAACGAGCTATTTAAGCAATTCGGATTCACTGTTGATAATGTTGTTGATACAGCAGTTAAGGTTGTTAATAAATAGGAAATTAAAGGCTAAACAAGTTGAAAAAATAATATAATACAAGGTAAGTAACAAAGAGAGTATTTGTATGCTGGAAGCAAGTTCTGCATTTAATAAAATTATTTATTTGCATAGCTTGCTTTCATTAAAATAAATGAAGATATAGTGGAGGTATTTTATGAGTTTACAAATCAATGATATAAAAAATTCAATCATTAATGGTAAGACAGTTCTTGGTATTGAACTTGGATCAACTAGAATTAAGGCAGTTTTGATTAATGAAGATAATGAACCTATTGCTTCAGGAAGTCATGATTGGGAAAATAGATATGTTAATAATATATGGACTTATACATTAGATGATATTTGGAGTGGTCTGCAAGATAGTTATGCTAAGATGTCTGACGATGTTAAACAAAAATATGGAGTTACTATTGAAACAATAGGTGCTATAGGAATCAGTGCTATGATGCATGGATATATGGCTTTCGATAAAGAAGGCGAACTTTTAGTACCATTCCGTACATGGCGTAATACTATTACTGAAAAAGCTTCAGAAGAATTAACAAAGTTATTTAATTATAATATTCCTCAAAGATGGAGTATTGCTCATCTTTATCAAGCAATTTTAAATGGAGAAGAACACGTAGCACATATTGACTTCCAAACAACATTAGCAGGTTATATACATTGGAAACTTACTGGTGAAAAGGTTTTAGGTGTTGGAGAGGCATCGGGAATGTTTCCTATTGATATAGAAACAAAAGATTATAATGCTAATATGGTTAAGCAATTTAATGATCTAATAGTATCTAAAAATCTATCGTTGAAGCTTGAAGATATATTTCCAAAAGTTTTACTGGCAGGTGAAAGTGCTGGGGTTCTTACAGAAGAAGGAGCAAAGCTTCTGGATGTTACAGGAAATTTAAAACCAGGAATTCAACTTTGCCCTCCAGAAGGTGATGCAGGAACAGGGATGGTTGCAACTAATAGTATTGCAAAGCGTACAGGTAATGTTTCAGCAGGAACATCTGTTTTTGCAATGATTGTGCTTGAAAAAGAATTAGCAAAATTACATGAAGAAATTGATTTGGTTACTACACCTACTGGAAACCTAGTAGCTATGGTTCACTGTAATAACTGCACTTCAGATCTTAATGCATGGGTTGGACTTTTCAAAGAGTTTTCTGAGGCATTTGGCATAGAAGTTGATATGAATAAATTATTTGGAACTTTATATAATAAGGCACTTGAGGGTGATTCAGACTGTGGTGGTTTATTAGCATATAATTACTTCTCAGGGGAGCACATAACTGGCTTTGAGGAAGGGCGTCCATTATTTGTTCGTTCACCAGAAAGCAAATTTAACTTGGCAAATTTTATGAGAGTTCATTTGTTTACAGCATTGGGTGCATTAAAAATAGGTTTAGACCTTCTTCTTAAAGAAGAAGGAGTAAAACTTGATCAAATTTTAGGTCATGGTGGATTGTTTAAGACTAAGGATGTTGGACAAAAGATTATGGCAGCAGCTATAGATGCTCCAGTTTCAGTTATGGAGACTGCTGGAGAAGGTGGTGCATGGGGAATTGCATTACTTGCATCATATATGCTTAATAAGTCTGAAGATGAAACATTAGAAGAGTATCTTACAGCCAAAGTATTTGCAGGAAAAATGGGAACAAAGATTGACCCAAATCCAGAAGATGTTGAAGGATTTAATGAATTCATCAAACATTATACTAATGGGCTTGCCATTGAAAGAGCTGCAATAGATAATTTTTAATGTTAAAAAATGAGTATTAGAATAATTGATAATATTTTAAAATTGGTAGTATAAATAAGTTAGCCTCTTTAAATTAAAATATAGCATATAAACTGTCTTGAAATAGAAAATAATTTTCATATTTTAAGACAGTTTTTTATTTTTATATATTCTAAAAAGTGTTAAGAATTTCGATGATTTTGAGAAGAATTTTGTATGGAGTAAAAGTGTATAAGCTTGTATAATTAATAATGTAATCGATATCTAATTTGAAAAATTCGATAGAAAGTGAGAGGATTAATAATGAGTGAAAAGAACGTAACGTTATGTAACAAACTACTTTATTATGGTGTAGCTCCGTTATTATTATTGTATTTCTTTTTAATTGATAGTGGACTGGCCATATGTAATTTCAATGTATTAGTAGTATTTTCATTAGTGATAGTATCTATGGTCACAATGCATCTAAGCTATAAAAAGAAGAATAATGATTATAAATTTTTAGTAAACAATTCATATGGAAAAGTCATGATGGTGTTAGTCCTTTTTGAATTATCGTTTAATTTCTATAGATAGTTACTTTAACAATATCATTTCATTTTTATGATACTAATGAAAACGATTAAGAATGAAAGATAATATAAATTTATTAATGTTGGAGGAGAAGTTTATGAAAAAGAAGTTAATGGCAATGTTATTATCAATGACACTTTTAGGAGCACTAGGTGGTTGCGGAGTTACCACTGCACCAAATACGGATGCAGCTTCAAATAAAGCAACAAATGAAGAGGGAGGGGCAACAGAAGGAAAGACAATAGGAATATTAATGCCAACAAAATCATCAGAAAGATGGATTAATGATGGAAATGATATGGTAGGTAAACTTAAAGAATTAGGGTATAATACAGATCTTCAATATGCAGAAGATGTTATTGAAACACAAGTATCACAAGCAGAAAATTTAATTACAAAAGGTGTTGATTGCTTAGTTATAGCTAATATTGATGGAGAGTCATTAACTGATGTTTGCCAAAAGGCACATGATGCAGGAATTCCAGTTATAGCTTATGATCGTTTGATAAAAAATACAGAATATGTAGATTATTATATATCATTTGATAACACACTTGTAGGAGTACAAATAGGAGAATATATAGAAAAAGCCTTAGACCTTAAAAATGCTAATGGAAAATCATATAATATAGAATTATTTGCAGGATCTCCAGATGACAATAATGCACATATGTTATATGATGGGGCAATGAGTATATTACAACAATATATTGATAATGGAAGCTTAGTAGTAGCTTCTGGACAAACTGATTTTGATACTGTTTGTACATTAAGATGGGATGGAGCTTTAGCTCAATCAAGAATGGAAAATATATTAACAGCTAATTACTCTTCTGGTAAAAAAGTAGATGCAGTATTTTCTTCATATGATGGGTTAAGTCGTGGTATTGTTGAAGCATTAAGAAGTGTTGGTTATGGCTCAGCTGATCTTCCATGGCCAATAATTACAGGACAAGATGCTGAAACAGCAACAATTAAATCAATAATAGCTGGTGAACAAACACAAACAATTTTCAAAGATACAAGATTATTAGCAGATCAAGCGGTTAAAACAGTTGATGCTGTTCTTAAAGGTCAAGAAGCAGAAGTTAATGATACAGAAACATATAATAATGGTGTTAAAGTTGTACCATCATATCTTTGCACTCCAGTTTCAGTTGATGTAAATAATTATAAAGAAGTATTAGTTGACTCAGGTTATATAAAAGAAGCAGATCTTAAATAGTATACAAATTAAGGTGATATGGAGATATTAACTGTCGCCATATCACTCTAATAAAGGGGGTAGGAAGTTAGATGATAAAAGATAGGAATGATATTATTTTAGAAATGAGAAATATAACAAAAACTTTCCCTGGTGTCAAAGCTTTAGATAATGTTAATTTGAAAGTTAAAAGAGGAGAAATACATTCTTTATGTGGTGAAAATGGTGCAGGAAAATCTACACTAATGAAAGTTTTAAGTGGAATATATCCACATGGTGATTATGAGGGAGAAATTATTTATAACGGGAAAACTTGTACGTACAAAACTATAAAAGACAGTGAAAGAGATGGAATAGTTATTATCCATCAAGAATTAGCATTAAGCCCATATTTGAGCATAGGTGAAAACATATTTATAGGTAATNATTCTTTATGTGGTGAAAATGGTGCAGGAAAATCTACACTAATGAAAGTTTTAAGTGGAATATATCCACATGGTGATTATGAGGGAGAAATTATTTATAACGGGAAAACTTGTACGTACAAAACTATAAAAGACAGTGAAAGAGATGGAATAGTTATTATCCATCAAGAATTAGCATTAAGCCCATATTTGAGCATAGGTGAAAACATATTTATAGGTAATGAAATTTCAAAACATGGAATCTTAGATTGGCAGCAAGTTAGAATTAGAACAAAAGAATTACTTAAAAAAGTTGGATTAGATGAAGATCCAGAAACAATAGTTAATACTTTGGGTGTAGGTAAGCAACAACTTATAGAAATAGCGAAAGCATTGTCAAAAGACGTAAAATTATTAATATTAGATGAACCAACAGCTTCATTAAATGAAGATGATAGTGAAAACTTATTAAATCTAATGTTAGAACTAAAGGAACAAGGAATTACATCTATTTTGATTTCACATAAATTAAACGAGGTATCAAAAGTTTGTGACTCTATAACAGTACTACGTGATGGAGCTACAATCGAAACTCTAGATGCTTCTGGAGGAAAGATTTCGGAAGATAGAATAGTTAAAGGAATGGTAGGTCGTGAGTTAACTGATCGTTATCCTAAGAGGACACCTAAAATAGGAGAGGTGTTATTTGAAATAAAAGATTGGAATGTTTATCATCATGACTATCCTGATAGAAAAATAGTGGATAATGTAAGCATAAAAGTTAGAAAAGGTGAAGTTCTTGGAATAGCCGGACTTATGGGAGCTGGAAGAACAGAACTTGCCATGAGTATATTTGGCAGAACTTATGGACAAAAAATTTCTGGATCAATTGTAAAAGAAGGAAAAGAAATACACATAAAAACTGTGCAGGATGCAATAGATGTTGGTATAGCATATGTAACTGAGGATAGAAAAGAGGCTGGATTAAACTTAATAGATGATATACGACATAACATAACAATAGCCTCATTGGGAAAGATATCAAATCACGGTATTCTTAATGAGCAAGCTGAAATTATAGCAGCACAAGACTTTAGGGTATCTATGCAGATAAAAACGCCTAGTATATTACAACTTACAGGAAATTTAAGCGGAGGTAATCAGCAGAAGGTTGTACTTTCAAGATGGATTTATGCAGAGCCAGACTTGCTGATATTAGATGAACCAACAAGAGGTATAGATGTCGGTGCAAAATATGAAATATATACAATAATAAATGATCTTGTAGAGAAGGGAAAAGCTGTTATTGTAATCTCGTCAGAATTACCGGAAGTACTTGGATTAAGTGATAGAATTTATGTTATGAATGAAGGGAAAATTATAGGAGAGTTAGATGGAAAGGAAGCTACTCAAGAAATTATAATGAGTAAAATAGTTTCATCTAAATAGGGAGGCGAAAATAATGAGTGAAGCAAATGTTGTAACAAAAGGCAATATGGAAAAGAAAAATAAAAAAAAGGAAGCAAATCTTTCGGTAAATAAATTTATAAAAGAAAATGGGATGCTTATAGCATTATTGGCAGTAGTTGTTATATTTCAGATTTTAACTAAAGGAATTATGTTAAAGCCTCTTAATATAACAAATCTTATTCAGCAGAATGGTTATGTACTTATTCTTGCAGTTGGGATGCTATTAGTAGTTATTATAGGTACAGTTGATCTTGCTGTAGGTTCAGTAAGTGCATTTGTAGGTGCCATTGCAGGCGTTGTGATGGTTAATAAAGGAATAAATCCTGTAATATCAATACTAATAGCTATAGCAATAGGTATGATAGTAGGTGCTGTTCAAGGTTATTGGATTGCATATAAGGATATCCCAGGATTTGTAGTAACACTTGCAGGTCAATTAATATTTAGAGGATTCACTATGATAATTCTAAATGGTAAAACAATTGCACCATTCCCTACATCTTTTGCTAATTTAGGATCTGGATTTATTCCACCACTATTTTACTTCCAAATTGGTTCAGGTTATTTGGTTGGATCATCAATCATTGTAGGAGTAATATTATCAGTTATAGTATTATTAAATAACTTAAGAAATAGAAAGAAACTTGAAAAGTATAAATTTGATACTGACCCAATGGGAATATTCATAATGAAAATAGCTATTTCAATTGTAGTAATAAATGCAGCGACTATTGTATTGGCATCATATAAAGGAATACCAAACATATTAGTAATAGCAGGAATAATAATAGTGATATATACATTTATTACTACAAAAACAGTATTTGGTAGACAAGTATATGCAGTTGGTGGTAATAAAAAAGCAGCAGCATTATCTGGTGTAAAAGTAGCTAAAACTCAATTTTTAGTATTTGTAAATATGGGGTTAATGGCAGCACTTGCAGGATTAGCTTATGCAGCCCGTGTTAATTCAGCTCAACCAAAAGCTGGTGTAAACTTTGAACTTGATGCTTTAGCAGCTTGCTATATAGGTGGTGCTTCAACAAGTGGTGGTACTGGTAGAGTTATGGGAGCTGTTGTTGGAGGACTTGTAATGGGCGTACTTAACAATGGTATGTCACTAATGGGCGTAGATAATAACTGGCAACAAGCAATTAAAGGTTTCGTATTACTTTTTGCAGTAGTATTTGATTTATATTCTAAGAAAAAGAAATAATTACGAATATTAAGCAAGAACAGTATTATAAGAAGTATCCAAAAAGAGTGGTAGGTATTTTTGGATACTTCTTATTGTAGATTTTAGTTTAATAGGAGGAGATGAATTAAAATGAAAAAGAAAATAATAGATACCAACCATGGTAACATATCTATAAGAAAAAAATTAATTAAATCATTTAGATATTTATCTTCTTTAGGTATTATATTGGCTTTACTAGGG
Organism: Clostridium neonatale; assembly: GCF_001458595.1. Classification (GTDB taxonomy): domain Bacteria; phylum Bacillota; class Clostridia; order Clostridiales; family Clostridiaceae; genus Clostridium; species Clostridium neonatale. The sequence goes on along the minus strand of NZ_LN890328.1, from coordinate 2,607,228 downwards.
GTTGTATTTTTAATACAGACAAATTATAAATATAAAAATGCTATACAGAATTATGGGTATTCTCAAGGCACAATAGGAAAACTTGGAATGGAATTCAATAATCAAACAGCACTTTCAAGAGATGTAGTACTGGCAACTAATAGAACTGAATTAAATAATGCGAATATAGCACTAAATAAAAATACAAGTAATATAGAAAATTTATTATTAGAAGTTAGTAAGACAATAATAAGTCCAAAAGAAAAAGAAATTTATAATAAGCTAACTGATGACATAATAGAATATAAAAAGACAAGAGAAAGAGTTTTAGATTTAGCATTAGCAGGAAGTATTGAAAAAGCAAAAAATGAATTGAAAGGAAATGGTGCAGACACAGCAAATAAAGTTGAAGAAGATATGAATAAATTATTAGAAGCTAATATTGCTCAATGTGATGAGGTTATTAGAAATTTATCATATTTAAAAATAATGTCAATATGTATTACATTTATGGCAATAATATTTTTCGTTATAATATCATCAAAATTAAGTAATAAAATTTTAAAATCAATTTCTGATCCATTAGAAAATATCAAAGATGCTGCAGGAAAAATAGCAGAGGGAAAATTAAATGTAGAAATAGAATGTAGTACAGGAGATGAGTTTGAAGACTTAGCATTATCTTTTAAAAAAATGATAAAAAACCTTAAAGAATATATAAGTGAAATAGATGAGGTTTTAGCACATATAGCAAAAGGAAATTTAAATATTACTACTGATGGAAATTACAGAGGAGATTTTATACAGCTTAAGAATTCATTAGACAATATTTTATCATCGCTAAATGAAACATTCTATGAAATAAAAGAAGCAACAACACAAGTGAGTGGAGGTTCGGAACAAGTATCAAAAACAGCACAAAGTCTATCAGAAGGTGCAACAGATCAAGCAAGTGCAATAGAAGAACTTAAAATATCAATTGGAGAAATAAATAAGCAGGTAAAAAGTAATTCTAAAAATTCAAAAAAAACTGATGAGATAGTAAAAGAATTGGCAAAACGTATAAATGAAAGTAACAAAGAGATGGATAATATGGTTGTTGCAATGAGAGATATCGAAAATTCATCAAAAAATATAAAAAATATAGTAAAAACTATTGATGATATAGCAGAACAAACAAATCTTTTAGCACTTAATGCATCGATAGAGGCAGCAAGAGCTGGAGGGGTAGGAAAAGGATTTGCGGTTGTTGCAGATGAAGTTAGAAAACTTTCAGAAGAATCTTCAGAAGCAGTTAAAAAGACTACTGAGTTAATAGAAAATTCAATAAAATCAGTAGAAAGTGGAAAAATAATTGCATCTAAAACATCGGATTCATTACAAAAAGTTGTACAAAATACTCAAAAAGCCACAAATCTAGCCATGGATATAGCGAAATCATCAGAAGAACAAGCATTATTTATAGATAGAATAAATGATAGAGTAGAGCAAATATCAGATGTTATTCAATCTAATTCGGCAGTAGCAGAGGAAAGCGCAGCGGCAAGTGAAGAATTGACTGCACAAGCCGAAACTTTGGATTGTATGATTAAAAAATTTAAATTAATTAATATATAACTAAATAATTAAACAATAGAGTGATGGATTAGTAAAAAATGATTTTTATGAAATGATTTTTGAGTTTCTATCACTTTATTTTTTTCTACTTATATTTGAAATATAACTTTGAAAGCAATTGAATTTTTATAGAAATACAAATTATATTAAATTACGATACATTAGTACATCAATGATAAAATTAATAAAAGAAGTGAAGAAATAGATTATTATGTATTGGTTTATTTTTCAATATATATGATATAATTACTATAGAAATATTTTAAGTCTATGGTTGTGAGGTGAATTTACTAATGGATTTATACAAAATTTTAATAGTTGATGATGAAGAAGAGATAAGGCTTGGAATAATAAAAAAGATTAGTTGGGAAAAACTGGGTTTTATGGTTGTAGGTGATGCAGAAAATGGACAAGAAGCTCTTGAAAAATCAGAAAAATTGCAGCCAGATGTTATAATGACAGATATTAGAATGCCATTTATGGATGGATTAGAATTAGGTAAAAAGTTGAGAGAAGTGATGCCTACAACTAAGGTGATTGTATTTTCAGGATGTGATGATTTTGAATATGCAAAAGAAGCTATTAAATTTAATGTAATCGAATACGTACTTAAACCTATTAATTCATTGGAAATTGTTGAAATTCTTAAAAAACTAAAAATGAATCTTGACAAAGAATTCAATGAAAAAAGAAATTTAGAAACATTAGAAAAATATTATCTTGAAAGTCTTCCAGTGATTAGAGATCAATTTTTAGTAGGAGTCATTGAAGGACGTATTTTTCAAAGTGATTGGAATAAACAAATAGAAAGGCTCAATATAAATTTTAATAATGAATGGTTTTGTGTAGGGATTATTAAACTTGATAATGAGATACTAAATAGGAGTCAATATTCAGATAAAGATGAACTTATGTTTATTTCCTTACAAAAGTTTATAGAAGAGGCTATGACTGATTACTGCAATTATATTAGTTTTTTATATTTAAAAGAAATAGTTGTGATTGGTAATTTAAAAGAAATAAACGAAATTAAAATATTTATAAACAAACTAGATGAGGTTGTGAAAAATTTTAAGCGAATTATGGGTTTGAGTATATCAATAGGTATAGGAAATGTTGTTAATTTATCAGAAAAAATATCACTATCATATAAATATGCACAAAATGCATTAGAATATAGAGTTATATTTGGAAGTGAAAAGGTTATCTATATCGAAGATGTAGAAAAAAATGTTACATGTAATCTTCATTTTGATAGTGAAAATGAACGATTATTATTAAATGCTATAAAGGTATCTTCAAATGAAGATATAACGAATGTAATAAGAAAAATTTTTAATAATATAGAAAAGTCATTATTGCCGTTTAATAAGTATAGGATATATCTTATGGAAGTTATGACATCTATGTTTAAATTAGTGGATAGTTATAATTGTAATATTGATGAAATTTTTGGAGAAGATTTTAATTGTTATACTTACTTATCAAAGTTTAATTCATTAAATGAAATGGAAAAATGGTTTTTAGAAAAATCATTAAAAATAAATAGTATTATAAAGAGCGAAAGAGTAAATTCTTCTATGCTTCTTATTGAAAAAGCTAAAGAATATATAAAAAATAATTATATGGATAGTGATATATCCGTAGAGAAGTTATGCTCTGAACTTCATATTAGTCCTACTTATTTTTCAACTATATTTAAAAAAGAAACTGATATGAGTTTTGTAAATTATCTTACAGAGATAAGATTAGAAGAAGCAATAAAGCTTTTGAATACAACAGATTATAAGACATACATTATAGCTGAGAAGGTTGGATATCAAGAGGCAAATTATTTTAGTTATGTATTTAAAAAGAAATTTAAAGTATCTCCATCTAAATATAGAAAGAGTTGATTAGACAATGCTCAAATTAATTAATTCTAAAATCAATAATGTTTTAAAAAGATATGAAAATACGAGTATACAAAGTATAATATCAACAACCTTTACTATTATATGTATAATTGGAATGCTTGGAGTTGGTGGTGCAATTTATGTATGTTTTATAAATTCTACAGAAGAAATTGTATATGAAAATAATATGTTTATAGCTGAACAGGTTAATTCTAGTTTGGAAAGTTACCTTAGAAATATGATGAGAATATCTAATGGGACATACTATAGTATATTAAAGAAAAATAATTTTTCAGAATCAAATGTAAATAATAAGCTGGATTTATTATATGAAACAAATAAGGACTTATTGGTAAGTATATGTGTATTTACAGAAGATGGAAAGGTTGTGTCATCATCACCTGTTGGTCAAGTGAAGGATTTAGTAAATCCTGCTGAAAGCGATTGGTTTTTGAAAGCAAGAAAAAGAAGTGAAAACCTTCATTTTTCAACACCGCATGTACAAAATTTATTTATAGATCATGATAATCAATACAGGTGGGTAGTTTCTTTAAGTAGAGCAGTAGATATAACCTATGATGGACAAATTGTTTCAGGAGTACTTTTAGTTGATATGAATTTTAGTGGAATAGAGCAAATATTTAGAAATATAGATGTGGGGAAAAATGGATACATATATTTAATTAATAATGATGGAGAAATAATATATCATCCAAAGCAACAATTGATTTATTCTAATTTACTAGAGGAAAATAATATTGTTGCATCAACTTATGATGATGGCAGTATAAAAGAAATATTTAAAGGAGAGGACAGGTTAATTACAGTAAAAACAGTTGGATATACAGGCTGGAAGGTTGTATGCGTAACTCCAATTAAAGATATTACATCAGATTATAGGAGAGTTGGTATAATTGTTATATTTATATTATTACTCTCAATATTTATATTTTCTTATCTAAATATGATTGTATCAGTACGTATAACAAATCCAATTGTAGAATTAGAGAAGTCTGTAAAGCAATTAGAAAATGGAGATAATAATGTTGATATTTCTATAAAGGGATCATATGAAATTCAACATTTGGGAAAAGCTATTAAATCAATGATAAAGCAAATGCATGTACTTATGGAAAATATAATTCAGCAACAGGAAGCCAAAAGGAAGAGTGAACTTAATGCTCTTCAAGCTCAGATAAATCCACATTTTTTGTATAATACTTTAGATTCTATAATTTGGATGATTGAAAATGAAAATTATGATGGATCTATTATTATGGTAACAGCATTAGCAAGACTGTTTAGAATAAGCTTAAGTAAAGGAAAAAATATAATTTCTGTTAGAAATGAAATTGAACATGTTAGAAACTATTTAACTATTCAAAATATAAGATATAAAAATAAGTTTACTTATGAAATACAAGATGATGAAAATACTTTGGATTTGTGTTGTATAAAATTAATAATACAACCATTAGTTGAAAATGCAATATATCATAGTATGGAGTTTATGGATGGGGATGGTGAAATAATAATAAAATTATATATAAATGATGATAATTTATTCATAGAAGTTATAGATAATGGTTTAGGAATGACAGAAGATGAAGCTATGAATTTGCTAAAAAAAGAAAGAAAAAATAAAAGCAAGGGTTCAGGAATTGGTATTAAAAATGTAAACGATAGAATAAAAATATATTTTGGAGAAAAATATGGTGTAAGTATATATAGTGAACCTGATGAAGGGACAATGATAAGAATTAATATGCCTTGTATTAGATATGATGAAGATCAAATTGAAGAGGGGACGAATTAATGTATAAAATTAAGAAAAAATCATTTTTTATACTATTTATATTAGTTGTTTTTTCGTTTATAGTCCTTTTAAATGAAATTATAAATATAGAAAAAGAAAATATGACTTATAATATTTCTATAATAACAGATAGTGGAATCAACGAAAGTTCAATCACAATGAAGGCAGGGGCTGAGCAAGCTGCAGAAGAATTAAATGCTAATATAAGAGTTATTACTTTATCAAAAGATGATTTTTTAGAAGAACAAAAGGAACTATTATTAAGTGAAAGTAAAAGTGAAGCTAATGCAATACTAATTGCACCTATAAAATATGAGTATTTAAAAGAAACAATAGAAAAAGTTAATAAGAATATACCAGTCATTTCACTAGAGTCTTATCCAGAAGAGAACTATAAAATAAACAGTGTTACTTTTGATAATTATAGTATAGGAGTAAACATAGGAAATGAAATTTTAAACGTAGTACCTAATGAAAAAAAAGTTGTTATAATTAAAGATCATTTAAAATCAGATATAATAGAAGAACGTTGTAATGGAATAATTAGCGTCTTAGAAAAAACTGCTCCATATGATATCGTTGAATTTGAAAGTGATTCCAATATAACATATTATGATGAAGCAAAAAAATTACTACAGAGTGGTAAAGCTAATGTAATAGTATCATTTAATGCAGAAATATTAGAAAGTATAGCACAAGCCAAAAGTGAACTTTTAAGTACAAATAAAGAAATTACTAATGTTAAGGTTTATGGTACAGGAAACACAAGAAAAATAATCTCTTTTTTAGACCAAGATATTATAAATGGTATTGCATTAGAAAATCAATTTAACATTGGGTATTTAGGAGTAAAAAATGCTATAAAATATATAAAGGATTCTGACTTTAATAGTGATGTTATTTTATCTGAAATAATAACAAGAGACAACATGTATTCAAGAGAAAATCAGAGGTTACTATTTTTATTTATTCGATAGGGAGGGTTTATAAAAATATGTCTTATTATGTTAAAAGAATAACATCTATTATTTTAATTATCTTTATATCTAATTTCTATATTGGTTGTAGTTCTATTAAGAGTAAATTAAATAAAAGTGATGCTAAGAAAATAAAAATAGGTGTAACATTATTTGATCAAAATGATCCGTTTATATTATCTCTAGGTAAGCAGATAGAAAGTATAGCAAGAGAGAAGGAAGGTTCTAGTGAATATGAGATTACTGTTAATATTGTAGATGGAGCTAAAAGTGTAATAACACAATATGAGCAAGTAGATAATTTTATAGAGCGAGATTATGATGTTATTTGTATAAGCATGTTTGATAGAACAACTGCATCAGCTATTATTGATAAATGTAAAAAGGCAGATATACCTGTAGTTTTTTTTAATAGTGAACCAGTTGAAGAAGACATGAATTTATGGGACAAAGTTTATTATGTTGGAGGAAAATCAGAAGAATCAGGTAAGATGCAGGCAGAAATAATCAGCAATTTTTATAAGAAGGATCCATATAGAGTTGATAAAAATAAGGATGGAAAAATTCAATATGTAATTCTTGAAGGGGATCCAGAACATCAAGATGCTTTAATACGAACTGAGTATTGTATAAAAACTATGATAAGTGAGGGAATAGAAGTTGAAAAAGTTGGAGATGATATCGCAAACTGGCAAAGCTCACAAGCGTATGAAAAGATGACAAGATGGTTAGATGAATATGATAATACTATAGAGGCTGTATTTTGTAATAATGATGCTATGGCACTTGGGGCTATAAAGGCACTGGAAAATTCAAATATTAGTGCAGATGAAATGCCTGTTATAGTTGGAGCAGACGGTATTTTTGATATACTTCCATATATAAAAAATAATATTATGCTAGGAACTGTATTTAATAATTATAAGCAACAGGGAAAATATATATTTGATATTGCATATGAACTTGCAACTAATGGAAATGTTAATGCTATAAGTGAATTAAAGAATAAAAAAAGTATAAAAGTATCATATACAAAAATTACAGCAGATAATGTTGATGAGTATATGGGAAAAAATAATTTTAAATAGCAGTAGAGTACGCATAATAATTAATATAATTTTTAAGTTATATATGCTATAATACAAGCAATATGATTAAATTTTTATGAACATAAGATAAAATGCAATATATTTAAGATAAATACAATATATTATAATTTGTTGAGTTATATAAATTTAATTATTAAGATTTATAAGACTATATATTGTAAGTATACGGAGGATTAAAATGAATAATGAAATTATAATGGACACATGCATAGATTATAACAATGAAATATTTGATAATGAAGCATGTATGGAAAGAGTTCCATTTAAGATATTAATTGATGGTGAAGAAATTGTAGATAAGGATCTAGAACAATCAGTATTAATAGCTAAAATGAAAAATACAAAAAATAAAATAGCCACAGCATGTCCGTCACCGGATGAATTTTTTAAAGCGTTAAAAGAAAAGAAAAATAATTTTGTTGTTACAATTTCAGAGAAGCTTAGTGGATCACATAACAGTGCAATACTGGCAAAATCTATGATGGAAGAAAAGTCTCCAGAAACATTTGTACATGTATTTGATTGCAAAAATGCTACAGCTGGTGCAAGTTTAATAGTATTAAAATTAAAACAGTTAATAGAAGAAAAAATTCATCCAGCTGAAATCGTTAAAAGTATAAATGAATATATTGAGGAGACAAAAACCTTTTTATTAGCTGAAAGGTTAGATAATCTAGCTAAAAATGGAAGGATAAGCAGTACTAAAGCATTTGTTGGAACACTTCTTAATATTTCGCCTATCATGTGCGATAATGGTGATGGAGAAATAATTTTAAAAGAGCAGGTAAGAGGAAAAAAGAAGGCTTTTAATAGACTTATTGAGATAATTGGAGAAGAGGGTACTGATATTAAAAATAAAGTTATTGGAATAACACATGTAAATGCTAGAGAAAAAGCTGAAAAATTAAAGGAAGAAATTAAAAATAGATATGATTTTAAAGATATCATAATATTTGAAGCAGGTGGCTTAAGTACAATTTATGCTGATGATGGTGGGATTGTAGTATCATTCTAATAGTTTTCTAAAAAAACATCTAAGACTATTCTAATAGTTTTAGATGTTTTTTTAACGTATAGGAAAATATAAAATTTTTATTATAGCAAAAGCCTTAAGAATAGATCTATTCTGTAACTTAGATATTCCAATACGTTAAAAAAATTATAATCCCGCAAAAGAACCCAAAAGCAAGTTTTGGAACCTTTTTTATTTATATGTAATGAATTCTGTAATTAAAGGGTTTTATAGTAAAAATATATATGTTAAAATAATAACAAATCTTATCTTGAAGAATTTTCTAAGAGAGAAGATTAAAAAATATAAAACGTTCTGAAATACACAAGGATTAAATCCTAAGAATAAGGCGATATCTTATATTAATATTAAATGAGTATATTTAAAATCTTATCTTGAAAGGATGAGTTTTATGGAAACTAGAATTGCATTGATTGGAATTATAGTTGAAGATATAAATGCAACTGAAAAATTAAATTCAATATTACATGAATATGGAGAATATATAATAGGAAGAATGGGAATTCCTTATAGAGAAAAGAAAATTTCAGTAATAAGCATTGTTGTAGATGCGACTAACGATGTTATAAGTTCATTGTCAGGAAAGCTTGGGATGATCAAAGGCATAAACGTTAAGACAATGTACTCAAAAAGTGGGAAATAAATGATATTTAGTGAGCCTTGTGAAATGTATCCTTGTATTAAGATGTAGTTATTATTAAAATAATTCATTTGTTGTCAGAACGAGTTATACAATTTATTTTAAGAAAGAAGATGTAAAGATGTATAATGTAAAATCAAATGTGGCAACAGAATTTATTAATCATGAGGAGATTTTAGAAACACTCAAATTTGCTGAAGAGAATAAAAGCAATCGTAAGCTGATTGATGAAATTTTAGAAAAAGCAAAAACTTGCAAGGGATTATCCCACAGGGAAGCAGCCGTACTTCTTGAATGTGATTTAGAAGATGAAAATGAAAAGATGTACAAGCTTGCTAAAGAAATAAAACAAAAATTTTATGGAAATAGAATAGTTATGTTTGCACCATTATATCTATCAAATTATTGTGTAAATGGGTGCACATATTGTCCTTATCACCATAAGAATAAGCATATAAGAAGAAAAAAGCTTACACAAGAAGAAATTGAAAAAGAAGTAGTAGCTCTTCAAGATATGGGACATAAAAGATTAGCACTAGAAACTGGAGAAGATCCAGTAAATAATCCTATAGAATATGTTTTAGAGAGTATAAAAACAATTTATGGTATAAAGCATAAAAATGGTGCTATAAGAAGAGTTAACGTAAACATTGCAGCTACAACAGTTGAAAATTATACTAAACTTAAGGAAGCTGGAATTGGAACATATATATTATTTCAAGAAACTTATAATAAAGAGGCCTATGAAGAGCTTCATCCAACAGGCCCAAAGCATGACTATGCTTATCATACAGAAGCTATGGATAGAGCTATGGATGGCGGAATTGATGATGTAGGGTGTGGAGTTTTATTTGGTTTAAATTTATATAGATATGACTTTATTGGGCTTTTAATGCACGCAGAGCATTTGGAAGCTTCTAAGGGAGTAGGACCACATACTATAAGTGTACCAAGAATAAGACCAGCAGATGATATAAATCCAGATGAATTTACAAATGCTATTTCAGATGATATTTTTGCTAAGATTGTTGCTGTACTTAGAATAGCTGTACCATATACAGGACTTATAGTTTCTACAAGAGAATCTAAAAAGACTAGAGAAAGAGTTTTAGAACTTGGAGTATCTCAAATAAGTGGTGGTTCATCAACAAGTGTTGGCGGTTATGTTGAAAAAGAAGAAGAAGAGGATAATTCAGCACAATTTGATGTGAATGATAATAGAACATTAGATGAGATAGTTAATTGGCTTCTTGAACTTGGATATATGCCAAGCTTTTGCACAGCATGTTATAGAGAAGGAAGAACAGGGGACAGGTTTATGAGTCTCGTTAAGTCAGGCCAAATAGCAAACTGCTGTCAGCCTAATGCATTAATGACGTTAAAAGAATACTTAGAAGATTATGCGAGTGAAATTACAAGAAAAAATGGCGAAAAACTAATAAAAGAAGAAGTTGATAAAATACCAAATGAAAAAGTAAGAAAAGTAGTTTTAGAACATCTTCATGATTTACATGAAGGACAACGTGACTTCAGATTCTAAAAAATATGATTAAAATAGGAGTAATAAGATTTATTCAAAATCTTATTACTCCTTATTACTATATTATATTTTTAGAATCACCGCATTTATTTTCAGAAGTGTTCTTTGTATTCGTAATAGTATCAATAGTATCACTTTCTAATTTATCAGAAATATTTCTATACTTATTTTGCAAGGTTAACATTTTGATAACTTCAATAAAATCTTTATAATCAATCATATCATTATCTAATAATGTATCCAGGGATTTTGTAAAATCTTTAGTATTAGATGATGAGAGTTTATTACCATGCTTTTTCATTATAGAAATAATGTCTAACTTACCATTACCTTTATAATCTTTACCTGTTATATTCATATCAAGTACTTTTTCAATTGTAGCCAAAGCTGATTTAACTTCTTCAGATAATTTATCACTTGAATTTGATTGAAGAAATGAATTTCTGACTGCTTCCAATTGAGCATTAAAACCAAAAACAGAATTAGTTGTATTTGTTTTTTTTCGAGATGTGCTAGAAATAATATCATCAATTTTTGCTATTTCCATATAAAAACCTTCTTTCAAAAACATGTTAATCTGGGTATTTATTTATCGATTATACTGATAAGAAATTTATATACTTAATAATAATTTTTACTAAATAATTTATTTGAATTTAAATAAATTATTGCTATAATAAACCTTAAGGCAATTTATATACTTAATAGAATAATTTTACATAAGCATATGGGGAGGTAACTATGAGTAGTTTACAATGTATAATGGAATATAATAAAGAATTCGTGAATAATAAGCAATATGAGAAATATGTGACTGATAAGATTCCTAAAAAGAAAATGGCCATATTATCGTGTATGGATACAAGACTTACAGAGCTTTTACCTAAAGCTATGAATATAAAAAATGGTGATGCTAAAATCATTAAAGATGCAGGAGCAACTATCATGCATCCATTTGGTGGAGTAATGAGAAGCATATTAGTGGCAGTCTATGAATTTGGAGCTGAAGATGTATTTGTAATTGGACACCATAACTGTGGCATGAGCAATTTAGATACAAAGAGCCTTATTGATAAAATTAAAAATAGAGGAATAAAAGAAGATACATTTGATATTCTAAAGTATGCAGGAATTGATGTGGAGGGGTGGCTTTATGGTTTTTCATGTGCAGAAGAATCAATAAGAGAAAGTGTTAAAATGATAAAAAATCATCCGTTATTTCCAAAAGACGTAAGAGTGCATGGACTAATTATTTCTCCAGAAACAGGAAAACTAGACATTATTATAAATGGTGATGAAAATAAATAAAGGACGTACTAAGTTTATAGGATAATACCCGAAAAGAAGCTCTCATGTTATGCTCGATTGCTACAAAAAATAAGCTAAGAATTCAAACATGCAGACTTGCATCCACAACTGTTTGCTCCAATGTAAAATTGGACAAACAATTGTGGAACAAGTCTACATGCAAGAATTCTAAAGCTCATTTTTTGAATGCAATTCTCCGCACAACAAGAGAGCTTCTTTTCTTTGTTTCATCTAAATTATAGTATCAATGTTATGTTGCTATAAATATAATCATATTAAGATTAAAAAATAGTTATTTATAGATGTTAAAGATTTAAAAACTTAATATCTTATCCTTAAAAAAATGGCATATCATATATTGGATTTCGGTTGTTATACACTAAACTCTGATTCTACATCCTATATTTAAATTAATGATTAAAGAAGTTTATAAAATTTATAGCAATGTTAGATAAGTATTTATTCTTGTTCCATATAAGTACTGGACGTGATTCTAAAGTTGGGTTGATAATTTTTTTTACAACTAAATTCAAATCAGATATTATATTAGAAGCTGTAAAAGGAAGGATGGATATTCCAATTCCAGCTTCAGTTAGCTCTAAATTTCTGCTATTTCTATCAAATAAAGTTACACCTAATTCTTCTTCTAAAAGTTTTAATTGTTGACTAAGAGGTGGTTGAGAAATGTTTAATTTTTTTGCAGCAGCAGTTATTTGCCCCTCTTCTGCAATAGCCATAAAATATTTAATTTGTCTTATATCCATCATAGATCTCCTGTTAATTCATATGTTTTTCATATAAATCTATTCAATTTAAATATTTTTAATATGAATTCAATATTGATATAATAATAAAAGATAAGTACAAAAATATCAATAAATAGAAAATATATATTTAAGAAAAGAAGGATAAAAATGAATAAAAAGTATATTAGATTATTTGGGGCAGGACATTTGATTACAGATATATATCAGGGAGCACTACCAGCTATGCTGCCGTTTCTTATATCTGAAAAACATTTTAGCTATGCAACAGCAGCTTTTTTAATTTTTGCAGCAAATGCAAGTTCATCAATAATTCAACCAGTATTTGGAGTTTATGCGGATAAAATTTCACTTCCTTGGGCCCTTGGAGTTGGAGTATTATTAGGAGGTATTGGACTTGGACTTGTAGGAATAGTGCAAAATTATTATTTGATAATCTTATTAGTTGCATTAAGTGGTATAGGACTAGCCTTATTCCATCCAGAAGGAGCAAGGCTTACAAATAGATTCGCAGGTGAAAATAAAACATCTGCAGTTAGTATATTTGCAGCTGGTGGTAATATAGGTTTTGCAGTAGGACCAATACTTACTACAACTATGGTGTTAGCTTTGGGATTAAAAGGAACTTTAATTTTATGTATTCCAGCAGTAGTTATGGGGGGAATTCTCTTATATGAATCAAAGAACTTTTCCAATGAAGCTAGTTCGGATAAAGAGTTAGATAATATTGATAAAAAAGAAGAAGTAGATGAGTGGGGAGCTTTTGGAAGATTGACTTTGACATTACTTTGTAGATCGACAGTTTTCTTTGGTCTTAATACTTTTTTAACATTATACTATATGAATATTTTAAAACAATCTGAAGTGCAAGGAAGTATTGCTTTATCTACACTTATAGTTGTTGGTGCGGTTGGAACATTGTTTGCAGGAAAGCTTTCTATTAAAATTGGAAATAAGAAATTAATAATAATAGGATATTCTTGTTTATTACCACTATTAATTCTATTTTTAAATATTAAGAATCCTATATTAGCAACTATAATTTTAATCCCACTAGGATTTTTCTTATATATGCCATATAGTCCTATGGTTGCACTTGGACAAAAATATTTACCTAATCATCTTGGATTAGCTTCAGGGATAACACTTGGATTAGGTGTAACAATGGGAGGACTTGTGTCTCCAATACTAGGTTATGTTTCCGATACTCATGGAATACACGCTGCTCTTTCTTGCTTAATAGTAATGCCGATAATAGCGGTAGTACTTGCAAGAAAACTTCCAGTAAAAGAAGCAGATTTAAAAAATAATGCAAGTCAAGTAGTTTCTGAAAATTAAATATAGTAACATAAAAAAAACGCTATATCAATAAGAATATTATTAATTGATATAGCGGTTTTTTATGTTATTATAGTTGATTTATATATTTTTTTATTATAGAAACAGAGTTATTAAATAAATCTTGCTCTTCATCATTTAAATGTAATTCAACAATTTCAGAAATTCCATTTCTATTAATAATAGCAGGCACACCTATGAAAACATCATTTATGCCATATTCACCTTCTAGAAATGCTGACACAGGAATTACTTTTCTTTCATCATTTAAAATTGATTTTATAATATCAACAGTGGTGGCAGCAATTCCATAGTTTGTAGTGCCTTTTACATCTGCGATTTTCCATCCAGATTTCTTTATTTCTTCTAAGATTTCATCTGGATTAAATCCATCAAGACGTTCTTTATTATCTACTAAGATATCATCAAATTGTTTACCACCAATGCTTGCAGTGCTCCAAGGGATAAATTGAGAGTCACCATGTTCACCAATTGTGTATGCTTGAACGCTTCTAGCTTCAACACCAATTAAATCTGCGAGTAGTACTTTTAATCTTGCAGAGTCTAAAGCAGTACCAGTTCCAATTATCTTATTTTTAGGTAATCCAGATAACTTATAAACATAATAACTTATTATATCAACTGGATTTGTAACAATTACAAAATAACCATTAAATCCACTTTTCATAATTGGATCTACAATTGATTTAGTAATCTTTTTAGCAGTAGAAAGCATATCAAGTCTTGTCTGACCTTTTATAAGTGGTGCAGCTGCAGTAATTACAACTATGTCAGCATCATAGCATTCTGAGTATTCGCCACATTTTATTTTTATAGATGAATTTGAATACCCTGTACAGTGCTTTAAATCTAGAACCTCACTTTCAGCTTTAGCTTTATTAATATCAATCATTAAAAGCTCATCACATATACCCTGAAGTATAATATCAAAAGCTATAGATGTTCCAACTGCGCCAGCGCCAATAACAGCTACTTTATTTATCTTCATAAATGTTTACCTCAATTCTACAAAAATTTTTAATATAATATAAACTTATAAATTAATAATATACCATATATTTAAAGGATTCAAATATTACAATTAATACTTTTTAATATTAATTTTTACTATGAATAGACGTTTAATAATTTAATATTTTATTAGTAAAATTAAATTATTAAAGGTGTTATTTAAATATAAGCTTGTAGTTTAATAAAAAAAATACCTATACTATTAATTAAAGTGATAGGTATTTTTTGTTTAAATATATTTATTTTTTATAGCGTAGAAAATTTATATATTGTAGTATGATTGTATTCCTCATTAGCTTTAAGTAGTGGTGAAGCAAAGTTATTATTATTTATAGCATTAGGAACAAATTGAGTTTCAAGACATACACCACTTCTTTTCACATAAGGAGTATTATTTTTCCCAATAGAAGTGCCTTTACCATCAAGGAAGTTAGCACTATAAAATTGTACGCCAGGACTAGTAGTATACATATCCATAACTCTGCCTTTAGATTTATCAATTAATTTAGCTGACAGTTTTGAAATATCTCCATTTGAATTTAATATCCAGTTATGATCATATCCACATCCAAATTTAATTTGCTCATAATCAGAATTTATATCTTTTCCAATATTTTTTGAACTTCTAAAATCCATAGGTGTATCAGAAACATTTCCAATTTCTCCAGTAGGGATTGAGAATTCATCATTTACTGTGAAAGTATCAGCAGCAATCATCAATTCGTGATCAAGTATAGTTCCGGATGCATGTCCACCAAGATTAAAATATGAATGATTAGTAAGGTTAACAATTGTATCAGAATCACTAATTGCATGATAATGTATTTCTAGAGAATTATCATCAGTTAATGTGTAAATAACAGTAACATTTAAATTACCAGGATATCCTTCTTCGCCATCTTTACTAAAATAAGATAACTTTAATTGATTATATTCATTACTTAATATTTCAGCATTCCAAATAACTTTATCAAATCCTTTTGTTCCACCATGAAGGTGATTAGGACCATCATTTATCACTAACAAATACTCTTTATCATTAAGAGTAAATTTACCATTCTGAATTCTATTGCCACAACGACCAATTAAAGCACCGAAAAATTTATCACCATTTTCATAAGACTCAATAGTATCATAACCTAGTACAATATCATCAAAATTTCCTTCTTTATCAGGGGCAGTAAGAGAAACTATAGTTCCTCCATAGGTACAAATTTCAGCTTTCATTCCAGATTTATTTGTTATAGTAAAAATGTTTACATTAATGTTATCTTTAGTTTTTCCAAACTCTCTTTTTGTTATAGACATAAAATTAGCCTCCTTAAATCAACTGCTTTATATTTTGAATATATTTCTGTAGGTATATTTTTTAGTATATTAAACTATTTATACAGACATGTATGTACAAGCTGTGCATACTTATATTATAATATAGTAATTATAGATAAACAACTGCGAAATATTAAATTTGTGAGATTATATATAAGTGGAATAATATCAACATATTAATTTTTTTATATGTAAAATATATATCTAATTATTGTTGAGTGTACTTTATTGAAATAGCATATTAAATTTGGTATTATATAGTTATAAAACGTTTAATATTGGAGGTAATTATGGCAACAATAAAAGAAATAGCAAAAGAAAGTGGAGTATCTATTGCTACAGTATCTAATATTATTCATGGTAAGCCAGGCGCAAGCGATGAAACTAGAAAAAAAGTACTAGAAACAATAAAAAGACTTAATTATACTCCAAATGTAATAGCACAAAATTTGAAACAAAAGAAAAACAGGACTATTGGAATAATAACGGAAGATCTAACAATATTTAATACACCTAGTATTGTTGACGGAATTAATGAATATTGTGATGAACATAATTATCAATTTGTTCTTGGAAATTTAAGATTATATCAGAAATATAATAAAAAGTTTTATACAGAAAATAAATATTATAAGCATGTAGAAGAAGAGTTTAAAATGATGAAATCAAAACAAGTTGAGGGGATAATATATATAGGTTGCCATTGCAGAGAGATAAAATGCATTCCTTATGATTTAGGTATACCAATTGTAACTGCTTATGTATTTGATAAAGATAAAAATTTTACATCTGTAATATTTAATGATGAACAAGGTGCATATGATGCAACAGAGAAGCTTATAAAAGCAGGACATACTAAAATTGGAGTAATAGCTGGAATTAAAGAAAGCATACATACACAAGAAAGATTACTTGGATATCAGAGAGCACTGTATGATAATCAAATTTTATTTAATCCGAGTTTTATTTTAAATGGTGATTGGGAGAGGGAATCTGGAAGGGAAGTATCTGAGCAATTGATAAAAAGAGGGATAACAGCTATTTTTTCTATGAATGATGTAATGGCAGGAGGAGTCTATGATTATTTAGACACTATTGAAAAGAAAGTTGGCACAGATATCTCCCTTATTGGATTTGACAACAGGGAATCGAGTACAGCATATAATCCTATGTTATCTACAATGGGATTACCATTGTTTGATATAGGAAGAAAATCAGCAGAAATTTTAATTAGTTTAATAGATAAAGAGAATAAAAATATAGATCATGAAATATATAAAATAAATTGTGAGTTTATAGAAAGAAAATCTATTTTAAGTATAAAATAAATTTTTGAATAAAGGATAATTAAGTGTTAGAGTATTTAATTATCCTTTATTAATTAACAAAAACGTTTAATAAAAAATGAAAAACTGATAAATAAGAAGTATTTAAGAGTAATATTGAGAAAAAATAGGCAAATATTAAATAAATCAATAAATATAGAAATTTATTTAATGAATAAAAGAGAGTATAAATAAATCATAAAGACAGTTAGATATTGTATCAATATCATAGAAATATAGCGATATTATTAATAATGTACTAAGAATATAATTGTATATACATGATTAATAAATTGCTTATTATTTTACTAACTTTATAAAACGTTTAATAAGGATTTAGAGAGATTATCTAAAACATTATTAGAATCTTTATAAAATTTTTAAAGGGGGAATAAAGATGGAGAATCATAATTTAAATTCGATAAGTTTTACACAGGTTAAGATAAATGATGATTTTTGGAGCACAAGGTTAAGAAATCATCAGAATACAACATTGAAGGCATGTCTTGAAAAGTGTGAGACAGAAGAAAGAATTTTGAATTTCGAAAGAACCTATAATGGTAATGCAGATGAAGGTTTCACAGGAGTTGCTTTTAATGACTCAGATGTATATAAAGTTATTGAAGGAGTTGGCTATTCACTACAAAATAATCCTAATAAAGAATTAGAAGAATATGTAGATAGTATAATTGATAAAATTGGAATGGCACAGCAGGAAGATGGATATTTAGATAACTATTTTGTTCTTGGAAGAATGGATGAAAAATGGACAGATATGATGGCACATGAATTATATTGTGCAGGCCATATGATTGAGGGGGCAATAGCATATAAAAATGCTACAGGAAAAAGAAAATTTTTAGATGTTGCCATACGGTTTGCAGATCATATAGTAGATGTTTTTGGAGAAGGAAAAAAGAATTGGATTGTTGGACATCAAGAAATAGAATTGGCATTAGTAAAATTGTATAGAGAAACTGGTGAAAAAAAATATTTAAATTTAGCTAAATGGTTTATTGAACAAAGAGGTCATAATAATGAATGGACAGATAAAGTGTGGAGTAGAGAAAAATATGGTGGTAAAAAATATAATCAAGATGATAAGCCTGTTAGGGAACTAAGCAAAATAACAGGACATGCTGTTAGAGCAATGTATTATTTCTGTGGAGTAGCTGATGTTGCAGCTATAGAAGATGAAGAAAGTTATATGGAAGCATTGTATAGGCTTTGGGATAATACTGTAAATAGAAATATGTATATAACTGGTGGAATAGGTTCATCAAGAGATAATGAAGGTTTTACTGGAGATTATGATTTACCAAATGATACAGCATATTGTGAAACATGTGCAGCAGTTGGAATGGTTTATTGGAATCACAGAATGAATCTAATGACTAAAGATTCTAAGTATGTAGATATTGTGGAGAAAGAGCTCTATAATGGGGTTATTTCAGGAGTATCATTAGACGGAACTAAGTTTTTTTATGAAAATCCATTAGAATCTCATGGAGATCACCATAGAAAAGAGTGGTATGATGTTTCATGCTGCCCAACACAAATAGCGAGATTTATACCATCTGTAGGAGATTATATTTATGCTAAAGATGAAGACGGGGTATATTTGAATCTATATATTTCCAATACACTAACTACGGAGTTTAGAGGAAAGGAAATAAAAATAACTCAATCAACAAATTATCCATGGGATGGGAGAGTTAATATAAAAATAGAGAAATCAGTAGATGAAGAAATGGGATTATTTATTAGATATCCATCATGGTGTAAAACCATGAATGTTGAAATTAATGAAGAGAAAATTAATAATTATGAAATTCAAAAAGGCTATATTAAATTAATTAGAAAATGGTCAGAAAATGATGAAATACATTTAAATATGATTATGCCAATAGAACTAGTAAAAAGTAATGTAAAAGTAAAACAGAATTTAGGAAAAGTTGCTATACAAAGAGGGCCCCTTATTTATTGTATAGAGGAAGTTGATAATGAAAATATTGATGATATCAAAATAGATAGCAGAATGAGATTTTTATCAGAATATAAAAGCAATCTGCTAAATGGTTGTGTAGTCATCATAGGAAAAAAAGATGATAAAAAAGTTGTGGCTATACCATATTATGCATGGGATAATAGAAAGCCAGGAAAAATGAAAGTATGGATAAAAAATGAAGAAGAAAGACTATATGATTTATTATAAAAATAGTTATTTACAAAAAAATAAATTATTAATAATTATTGACATAAAAGTATTTTTTGGATAATATATTCATATAAAAAGATTTAGATTATTTTAAAATAAAGTTGGATATATAGCCCTAAAGGAGATAAAAATTGTTTTTAAACCCACTATATATATAAATGGTTTATAATTAAATAAAATAATTTAATGTTATATAAATAGTGGTTTAATATTAAATTAGATTCTGTTAGGTTGTTATGAAAAAATAGCTTAACATTTCGTAGAATTACTCGCTCTTTGAAAATTATATAAGTTTGATTAATTTATTGCATGGCAAACAAGCTTGCAATAAATAGGATTTTTGCAGGTTAATCAAAGATATTGATTAACTAAATTAAGCAGCAACAAACCAAGAATGTTTAGATTTGCTATCGCTAGCGAAGCCGGCAACTTCAGCTGGAGTATGATTGTTTAATGATCCATGAGGTCTTATAAAGTTATAGTGAAAGATAAATACAGATATTAAGTTATTAGCTTTCTCGAATGAATTAAAGCCTTTTTTAGCTTTATACCAAGCTTTAAAAGTTTTATTGAAAGATTCTATAAGATTATTACTTGTATCACTGGACATTGGTGCTACAGGAATATGCTTAGTATTTGGCAAAACTTTAGCTACAGCTTGATTATATGAAGGCAATCTATCAGTAATGAAATTACTAGGTTCACCAAACTTTTTAGCTTGATTAATTAGAGTAAAAGCAGAATCTTCACTACGTGATTTCGTAAGATGAAATGCTAATATGAAGCGTGTTTCTGAGTCTATAGCAAGCCATAGATAATACTTTTCGCCATTTATAAATACAACAGTTTCATCAGCGTGCCAATCGTCAGATTGAAGATTTAACTGATCTTTAAAGGAATCAGCTTTCAGATTGAAGAATGGTGCAAATTTATGAGCCCAACTCGCTATGGTTACATGGGATACTTTTATATTTGCTGTTGTATGTAGGAAATGTGCAATAGCTCGTGTTGATGTATTATTTAAGAAATATAATGTCAATGCTGTAAGAATAATATGTAACGGAAAGCGCATTCCTTTCATAGAAAGGGAGCCGGTTAGCTTTTCACTAGATGCATCATCAATATTTAAATTATGATGATGTACAATTACATGATTACATTTTTTATTGCCACATTTATATCGATTATAGTGCTTATAAGAATGATGTAAGAATGTAGATTTACCACATTTAGGACACGTGGGGTATTTTGATTTCTTCGGCATGCTGACAGAGTCAGGAGCGAATTGGCGTTTGCAGTTCTTACATTGATATTTTTGGTTAGCCTGCTTATCCAAACCAAACTTATATAGTTGGTCAGAGTGACAGCGAGGACATTTTACTTTAGTTTTGTTCATTGTTCTTCTCTCCTTTTCTAGGGGGATAATTGGTTCTAGTCAAACTTATTATATTTTCTAGTGTTGAGAAGAGCAATGTTCATATAACTTAACAGAACGTTAAATTAAATTAGGAGGAAAAGGTATGGGTATTATGAAAACGTTTAGGAAAGTTGCTGGTATTTTGATTACAACATCTCTTTGTTTTACTATGTTTGCAGGGTGTGGTTCAGGTAATACTGAAAGTGAAGCAAAAAAAGAGGATGCTAAAGTTTCAACAGTTGGAGCTGAAAACGGGGAAGAATTACAAATGTGGACATTTGTAGAATTACATGCAAAGTTCTATGAAGAAATGTTAAAAGAATGGAATGAAAAGAATCCAGATAAGCAAATAAAAATTAAATTTACTGTTCTTCCGTATGATGATATGCACAATAAATTACAATCAGCATTGTTATCAGGAAAAGGTGCACCTGATATGTGTGATATTGAAGTTGGTAAATTTCCAAACTTTTTAAAAGGAGAACCACAATTAGAGACATTTGATGATGTGATTGGACCATATAAAGATAAAATAGTAAAATCTCGTTTAGATTTATATAGTAAAGATGGAAAGGTATATGGATTACCAACTCATGTTGGAGCAACAGTTGCATTTTATAATACAGAACTATTAGAAGCTGCAGGCATTGATTATACAACTATTAAGACTTGGGATGATTTTAAGGCGGCAGGAGAAAAATACTATGCTGCAACAGGCAAACATTTGGGAACAGCAGATACAAGTGCAGGATGGCAAACTAGCGCACTTTTAGCTCAGCAAGGATCAGATTATGTTGATGAAAATGGCAAACCACAATTAAATAGTAAAGAGATGATAAGAGCTCTTACTACTCTAAAGGAATTACAAGATGCAAATGCTATTGCTACAGTTCCAGGGGGACAACCTGATACTGAAGAAGCATATGGTGCATTCAATCAAGGTGACTATGCATGTGCAATTATGCCATTTTGGCAAATGTCTAGATATGTGAATTACATGCCAGAATTATCAGGAAAAATTGCAATAGCTCCAGTTCCGGTTTTAGAGGAAGGAATGCCACATTCTGTAGGTGGTGGTGGTACAGGAACTGTAGTTACTAAAACTTCTAAGAATCCACAACTTGCTAAGGAATTTTTAGCATTTGCTAAACTTTCAGAAGATGGAAATATTAAGATATGGCAAAAGCTTGGATTTGATCCATGTAACACTGATATATGGACAAATGAAAATATAACTCATGATCCAAATAATGATTTTGTTAAATACTTTAAGAACAATCCATTTGATGTATTAAATGAAATTAAAGATGAAATCAAATTAATTAAGTCAACAGAGGCTTCTCCAACTATAAATAATACTCTATGTACAGTAACATTTAATAGCATTTTTGAAGATGGACAAGATGTTACAGAAGCTTTAAATGAAGCACAAGAACAAGTACAAAATGAATTGCAATAATATTCAGTGATGTATTGGACAATTAGCACTAGATTTTAGTTTTAGTTATAGGTGCTAATTGTCCATTAGAAATTATAATTAAGACTAAAAAATAAAGGAGGAAGTAAAGCAATGTTTAAGAAACTTATGTACAACAAAAAAATAGCTCCATATGTATTTATATTGCCTTTTATTTTGGTATTTATAATTTTCTTTATATCTCCAATGATAAATACAGTAATTATGAGTTTTCAAGAAGTGTTGCCTGGTCAAAGAGAATTTGTAGGAATTAAGAATTATTCAAAGCTTTTAGGAGATAAAGTATTCTTAAAAGCTATGTATAATAGCTTTAAATATATGGTATGGACATTAATATTACTTATACCAATACCTATGATATTTGCATGCATTATTAATAGTAAACTTATGGTAGGCAGAGAGTTTTTCAAATCAGTATTCTTTTTGCCAGCATTAACATCAGTTGTAGTTGCAGGTACGGTTTTTAGATTAGCATTTGGAGAACAAGGTACATCACTAATGAATCAATTTATAGGTCTTTTTGGAATGGATCCTATTAAATGGCTAAAGATTGGATCTACAGGATTTATTACACTTTTAGTTCTGGCCTGCTGGAGATGGACGGGAGTAAATATGCTATATTTCTTATCTGGACTTAAAAATATCCCGGAAGAATTATATGAATCGGCAGATATTGATGGTGCAACTGTATGGCAAAAATTTAGATATATAACAATACCTCAACTTAAACCAACAACAATATATGTACTTACTATATCTGTATATGCAGGATTGGCAATGTTTACAGAAAGCTATATGTTGTGGGCTGGTAATAATTCGCCTAAAAATATAGGACTAACAATTGTAGGATATTTATATAGGCAAGGAATTGAAAAAAATGCTATGGGGTATGCATCAGCAGTTGGTATTGTACTTTTTGCTTTTGCTATGATAATAAATTTAATACAGTTAAAATTAAATGGAACATTTAGTAAGGAGGATTAATATGAGTTCTAAATCAATAAATAATAGCAAAATTATGAGTAAAAAAAAGAGTATAGCATATAAGATTTTAATATGTGCATTATTTTCTGTTATAGGTATAGTATTAATCATTCCTTTTTATACAGTTTTTATATCATCATTTAAAGATGGAAATGATTTAATAAGACATGGAATTAATTTATCTCTTAATTTTAATGAAATGTCACTTAAGAATTTCATATATTTATTTACTGGTGACCATAGTTATTTTACATGGTTTTTTAACAGTATGATATTAACTATTCTACAAGTAGCATTAACATTATTTGTTAGTGCATGGGTAGGATATGGATTTGCAGCATACAACTTTAGATTTAAAAATTTCTTATTTGTATGTGTATTATTTGTAATGATGGTTCCATTTGAAATTTTAATGTTACCTTTATATAACCAAATAAATAGTATGAATCTAGTTGATAGTTATGCAGGAATAATCCTTCCAAGCATAGCGAATGCTTCCACCATATTCTTTTTTAGACAATACTTATCTGGAATTCCGAAATCACTTATAGATGCAGGAAGAATAGATGGTGCATCAGAGTATGGAATTTTCTTTAGAATAATTCTTCCTATTATGAAGCCTTCATTTGCAGCAATGGCAATATTAAATACAATGAATAGTTGGAATAACTTATTATGGCCATTATTGGTATTAAAGAGTGATACTAAATTTACTTTACCAATCGGATTGAATACATTATTAACTCCTTATGGTAATAATTATGATTTATTGATTGTTGGATCATTCTTCTCAATACTTCCTATATTTATTTTGTTCTTATGTTTCCAAAAGTATTTTGTTGATGGTATGACAGCAGGTGCAGTAAAAGGTTAATAGTTAAAAACTTATTTAAGGAGAGTGCATTAAAAATATGAATAAGAAAGCAAAAATGGTAATAGACAAAGATTTTAAAATTTCTGAAATAGATAAAAGAATATATGGTTCATTCATAGAACATTTAGGTAGAGCAGTATATGGAGGAATATATGATCCTGGTTATAAGAATGCAGATGAAGAAGGGTTTAGACAGGATGTAATGGATCTCGTAAAAGAACTAAATGTACCAATTATAAGATATCCAGGAGGTAATTTTGTATCAAATTTTTTCTGGGAAGATAGTGTTGGTCCTGTGGAAGACAGACCTAAAAGATTGGAATTAGCATGGAGAAGTTTAGAGACAAATGAAATAGGTCTTAATGAATTTTCAAAGTGGTGTAATAAAGTAGAATCAGAAATGATGATGGCAGTAAATTTAGGAACTAGAGGAATAGCTGATGCTTGTAATTTATTAGAATATTGTAATCATGAAAGTGGATCAAAGTATAGTGATTTAAGAATAAAGCATGGATTTAAAGATCCACATAACATAAAGACATGGTGTTTAGGAAACGAGATGGATGGACCGTGGCAAATTGGACACAAAACATCAGAAGAATATGGCAGAATTGCTGCTGAAACAGCAAAGGCAATGAAGTTAATAGATCCAACTATACAATTAGTTTCAAGTGGAAGCTCAAATAAAGATATGCCAACATTTCCGGAATGGGAAGCATCCACTTTAAATCATGCATATGAATATGTTGATTTAATTTCTATGCATCAATATTATGGAAATAGAACAAATGACACGGATAATTTTTTAGCTCAAACTATTGATATGGAGGATTTCATAGAAACTGTAATTTCAACTTGTGATTATATAAAAGCAAAAAAACGTAGTAAAAAGACTATTAATTTAAGTTTTGATGAATGGAATGTATGGTTCCACTCAAATGAAAAAGATGATGATATAATGACAAATCATCCATGGCAGAAGGCTCCTGCTTTATTAGAAGATATATATAATTTTGAAGATGCACTTTTAGTAGGATTAATGTTGATTACACTTTTAAAACATTCTGATAGGGTAAAGATTGCATGTTTAGCACAACTTGTTAATGTAATTGCACCAATTATGACTGATCCAAATGGAGGAGCAGCTTGGAAACAGACTATATATTATCCTTATTTACATGCTTCAAAGTATGGACGAGGAATTGCACTACAGCCAGTTCTATCTTCTCCAAAGCATGATACAAAAGATTTTACTGATGTAAATGATGTTGAATCTATAGCAGTATATAATGAAGAAAAAGAAGAAGTAACTATATTTGCAGTTAATCGTAATTTGAAAGACGACATTACTTTAACATGTGATATTAGAAGCTTTAATAATTATAGACTAATAGAACATATAGTTTTAGAATGTGATGATATGAAAGCAGTTAATTCAGTAAAAAATGAGTCTATTCTACCTAAAAATGTAGATAGAAGTGAGTTAAATGATGGAGTACTTCAAGTAATGTTAAATAAAGCATCTTGGAATGTTATAAGATTGGGAAAATAAAAAAAGCAAATATAAAGTAGAAAAAGGAGCTATCGCTAACGAATTTTAATCCGCTAATGCGAGCGCTCCATTTATTTTAGTTTAATAGATTTTTTTACAGTTTCTCTTTCTACAAGAGTATTATTTAAAATTATTCTTTTACTATATTTATTTTCACATTCAATTTTTTCAAGAAGTAAAATAGCAGCGTTAGTTCCAAGAAGGAACATGTTTTGATCCATTGTAGTTAGCTTGGGTTCAACAAATTGACTTAAAGGAATATTATCGTACCCTATTATGGATATTTCATCTGGAACCCTTTTGCCTAATTTTTTACAGGCATTAAGTACACCAAGAGCCATAAGGTCATTACATGCAAATACAGCGGTTGCAGAAGTTGTAGGTAATATATTTAATAATATATCAACTGTATTATCCACAGTTTCGCTACTATTTCCATTGCCTATGTTAATAATATTTTCTGATTTAAAGTTATTTAATTTAGACATTACATCTTTATATGCCTTTTCTTTTATATTATAAGAATATGTATCTTTTCCTCGAACAAATAATATATCTTTATGTTTATTATCTATAAGATAATTTAAGGCTGTCTCAGCTCCAAATGCTTCATCATTAGAAACGTATGATATATTTGAATCTATAGATTCTGAATTTATGAAGACCAAAGGAATTTTATTAGAGATATTATTATAAAACTTAGATTTAATCGTACTGGATGTAGGTCCTATAACAATTATTCCAGATACATTCCTAGAAATTAAATTATTTATACATGATTTTTCTTCATCAGGATTGTTATCAGTGCATGTAAGTATTATTGATAAAGAGTTTTTCTTTAAATGATTTTCTATACCATTTATGACCTCTGGAAAGAACATATTATTAATGCTTGGAACAACAACTCCAATAGTAGTTGATTTCTTTTGAGTAAGTTCACGTGCTTGCATATTTGGAATATAGTTCAATTCATCTACAGCTTTTAAAACTGATTCACGAGTTTCAGCTTTTACAGGATAGTTTCCGTTCATTACTCTAGAGACAGTTGCAACTGAAACATTTGCTTTTTTTGCTACATCTTGTATAGTTACTTTCATAAATATCACCTACTCTATTAAGTTGAGAATTGCATAAGAAAAGCCCATTTAGGGCTTTTCTATAAAATGTTTTCTAATAAATTATAATATACTTATATGAGTTGATTGTCTACATAAACTTATAGTGAATTTACGAACTTATCAAATGCAGACATTCCAACAGTATCCCTTTTAAATACACCAGCATGATTTAATACTTCTGAGAATTTGATTCCAACTTCTTTTTGAAGTATACCATAAGCATTATTTTCATCTATATGGTTATATTTATTTAAAAGATATTTATACCAATCGCTATGCTTAGCTATAGCTTCATTTTCAGATATATCCTCTACTTTTTTTATTAGACATTCTTTTAAAAGTCCAAGTTCGTCTTTTAATCTTGCAGGAAGAACAGCAAGTCCCATAACTTCTATAAGTCCTATGTTTTCTTTTTTTATGTGATGAACTTCATTGTGAGGATGGAATATTCCAAGAGGATATTCATTACTAGTTCTATTATTTCTTAGAACTAAATCAAATTCATATCTACCATCTCTTTTTCTTGCAATAGGCGTTATTGTGTTGTGAGGCTCGCCATTTGTTTCATGCAGTATATGAACAGAAGCATCTGAATATTTTCTCCATGAAGATAAAATATGTTCTGCTAAATTTATTAACTTATCTTTGCTATTGCCACTTATTCTAATAACGGACATTGGCCATTTTACTCTTCCAACAGTTATGTCTTCATATCCATGTATTTTATATTCTTTTTCTGTAGGGGCTAGTTCCATTGCAAAGGTATATCTTCCACCTTGATAGTGATCATGTGAAAGGATTGAGCCTCCAACTATAGGCAGATCAGCATTAGAACCTGCAAAATAATGAGGTAATATATCTACGAAATTAAGTAGATTTGTAAATGCCTTTCTGTCTATTTTCATTGGAATGTGTTCACCATTAAAAATAATACAATGTTCGTTATAATAAGTATAAGGTGAATATTGTAAGAAATATTCCTCATGCCCAAGATTTAAAGGAATTATTCTATGTGTTTGTCTTGCAGGATGATTCATATTACCATAAAAGCCTTCATTTTCCTTGCATAATAAGCACTTTGGATATGATGTTGATTTAAATAATTTAGCTTTTGCTATTTCTTTTGGATCTTTTTCTGGTTTGGAAAGATTTATTGTTATATCTAAATCTCCATATTCAGTAGAAGCTTTCCAAATAATATTTTTATCTATTCTATCTTTTCTTATATAATTTGAAGCTATGCTTAATTTATAGAAATAGTCAGTAGCATCTTTTGGGCATTTTGTATATAAATTATTGAATTTACTTATAACTTCTGAAGGTCTAGGCATTAAGCAGTTCATTATATTTGTATCTAATAAATCTCTTTCAGTTACTGTATTTTCAATCATATTTTCTGCTACAGCATAATTTAATATATTTTCTAAAATAGGTGTAGCAGTATCTAAAGTTTCATTTATTTCTTCGATTTCAAACTCATTTAATTTTAATAATCCTATAAGCATATTTGAAGTATAAATTTTATCTTCTTCAGAAATAAGCCCTTGTTGCAATCCAAAATTTATTAGTCTGTTTATTTCATGATTAATCATAATAAAACCTCTTTCTTAATTTTTGAATTTATTTCAATTAACTAGTCTTCGAAACCGTTAGGATGAGCAGTGTGAAATGCCCATGCATCTTTAATAATATCTTTAACATCTGTGAACTTAGGAGTCCATCCTAATATTTTATTTGCCTTTTCGCTTGAGGCTATTAATTGAGCAGGATCGCCAGCTCTTCTATCACCTAAAACAACTTTAATTTCTTTACCTGTAGCTTCTTTAGCGGCTTCGATCATTTCTTTAACACTGAATCCTACACCATTTCCTAAATTGAAAATATTGCTTTCATTTCCAGCTTCTAAGTATTCAACAGCTTTAATATGAGCGTCAGCAAGGTCAAGTACATGGATATAGTCACGTATACACGTACCATCTGGAGTAGGGTAGTCAGTTCCATATACACTTATAAATTCACGCTTTTTTAGTGGAACTTGAAGTATAAGTGGAATTAGATGAGTTTCAGGATTATGATCTTCACCGATGCTTCCATCACCTAAAGAACCAGCTACATTGAAATATCTAAGGGCAACATAGTTAATGCCATAAGCTTTATTACACCATTTCATCATTTTTTCCATAGTAAGCTTTGTTTCACCATAAGTATTAGCAGGATTTGTTTCATCGTCTTCAAGAATTGGAACTCTTTTTGGTTCACCATATACAGCAGCAGTGGAAGAGAATACTATATTCTTAATATTATGTTTTACCATGCTTTCAAGTAATATCTGCATTCCATAAACATTATTGTTGAAATAAAGCAAAGGCTTTTCCATGCTTTCTCCAACCAATGAATTTGCAGCAAAGTGAACAATAGATTCTATTTTGTTTTCAGTAAAGATTTTATCTAATATTGATGCATCTCTTATGTCACCCTTATAAAATTTTGCTTTTGGATGGACAGCACCTATATGACCACTTTGTAAATTATCTATAATAACAACATCTTTTCCTTGTTCTATAAGCTTATAAACTGTGTGCGAACCAATATATCCAGCACCACCACAAACTAAAATTGACATATTAACATTCCTCCATATTAATTATTTATATAATTTCTTTATTTTAATTAATAATAATATTTCGTTTATTATTATACTCCAGTTAAGTGGATGCCTCAAAAGAAATATTACTAACAATTTGAGGCATCCTTAATTATATATTTAAAAGTATTATGGGCTATATTATATAGATATGATTATGATAATTTTCTAGTTCCATCAGAAATACTAACAATATAAAAGCTTGGTTCATATCCAATTTTTTCAGTATATTTAGGAGTAATTGATGAGATAAATTTATCTACACAATCTTCTTTAACTATACTTACAGTACATCCACCAAAACCAGCACCAGTCATACGAGAACCAACAACACCATCACATTCCCAGGCTAAGGATACAAGAGTATCTAATTCTATACCTGTTACTTCATAATCATCTCTTAATGAAATATGTGACTCATTCATTAATTTCCCGAATAAGACTAAATTATTATTTTCTAAAGCTTTTACAGCATTTAAGGTTCTTGCATTTTCATATACAGCATGCTTAGCTCTTTTTGCTTTTATAGGATCAGAAATATGGCATTTAACTTCTTCAAAATCAGATTCTGTAAGTTCACCAAGTGAATTTATATTTTTATATTTTTGGATTTCTTTTAATGCAGTTTCACATTCGCTGCGTCTTTCATTATATTTAGAATCAGCTAGTCCACGTTTTTTGTTAGTATTACCAATTACTATTTTATATCCATCCATATTTAATTTGCTGTAAGTATAATTTAAAGTGTTGCAATCAAGAAGAATAGCACAGTCTTTTTTTCCCATACCGATTGAGAATTGATCCATTATTCCACAATTGACTCCTATGAATTTATTTTCAGCTTCTTGACACATTTTCACTACATCTACCATATCTATATTAAAGTTAAATGATTCATTTAATATTGTTCCCATTAAAACTTCAATAGAAGCGGAAGAAGAAAGTCCAGATCCGTTTGGAATATTACCGAAAAATAGAATTTCAAAACCGTGAGAGGCAACAAAGTTATGATCTTTAAAAGTTTTTATTACGCCTTTTGGATAATTAGCCCAATCATGAGATTTATCATTAATAAGATTATCTAAGTCAAATTCAATAACTCCTAAATCTTGAAAGTTTAAAGATGAAACTAAGCATTTTTTATCATCTCTTTTTGAAACAAGTCCGTAAGTACCTATAGTAAGAGCACAAGGAAAAACATTTCCACCATTATAGTCTGTATGTTCTCCAATCAAATTTACCCTTCCAGGTGAGAAGAATATGCTTTCACAATCCTTAGTAAAAATTTTTTTAAACTGATCTTTCAAGTTATTAAGATTTTCCATTGACAATTCCCCCTTTAGAACGTTTACTTTATTTTATAATATAATAGTAACCGCTTTCTATTAAAAAGTAAAGATATAAATATAAAATTTTATAATTTTTTATTCTATCATAAGAAAATGATGGTTATATCCTTAAAATAACCATAAAAAGATATATAAAAACATAGAAAGCGATTTCTAATAAACCTATAAATATTATGTTGAGCAAAATATTAAAGCTGGTACCTAAAAAAATAGAAACCAGCTTTAACATGAAAGATTATAATTTATCTTCCTCTACGAGAATTCATATTTTGATTATTCATCATGTTATTACGCATCATGTTTTGATTATTCATCATATTTTGATTGCTCATCATATTATTATTCGTATTGTTATTAGGCATGCCTCTATTCATATTGCCCATTAACATACTTAAAAGGGGATTCATTCCCATATTATTGTTAGGAATATTATTCATACCATTATTCATGTTATTCATGCTATTATTCATATTGTTCATACCATTATTCATGTTTCCCATTTGATTATTTGGCTGATTCCCCATGAACATATTCATTAGCGGATTCCCGTTCATCATATTATTATTCATGCCGCCACCCATGTTTCCCATAAGCATGTTTAGAAGAGGATTTCCACCCATCATGTTATTGTTGCCCATACCACCCAAAAGAGATCCAAGTAGCATATTTATTAAAGGATTCATATAATCACCCCATTCTTTCAATAGTGCTTTTACTATAGTCTATTTCAATTTCTATAAAATGGTACATAAATTTATAAATATTTATAATTCAAAATATTTATAATGAAAGGAGGTTAGAAACTGAATGTAAATTTTACAATTAGATAATATTAAAAAGACACCTGGCATTTTGAAATGAGCTTTGTTAAATAGATTTTGAATAGCACTTTTACTGTGTCTACTTAACGGGGCATTTCGTTTTGCAAAGGTATCTTTTTAATTAAAGTTCAAATTGTTTAAAACTATCATATAGATCATCAGAGAGTCCATTAACCTTTTGAGCAGAGTTTGATACTTGATTACTTGCAGAGCTTAATTCTTGAGAAGAAGCGTATATTTCTTCAGTAGTAGCAGAGATTTGTTCTGAAGCTACTGAAATATTAGAGATACTACTTACAAGTAAATCTTTTTCTTTATCTAGTTGTACAAAATCTTTAGCAATTGAATACATTTTAGGAACCATATTTTCAACTGAATTTGAAATATCCTTAAATGCTGTTATGGTACTATTAACGACTAAAGTTTGAGTGTTAACATCATTTGTTATATTTGAGGTACTAACAACAATATTATCTGCATTTTTTAATACATTTGATACAATATCATATATCTTTTGAGCTGAGGATTTACTGATTTCAGCTAGTTTTCGTATTTCATCTGCAACAACTGCAAATCCATTTCCAGATTCCCCAGCTCGTGCTGCTTCAATCGCAGCATTTAAAGCTAAAAGATTAGTTTGTTCAGCAATATCATTTATTAGGTCTGTCATTTCATTAACTTTTCTAATATCTTGTGACATTACATTTAATAAGTTTGAAAAATCTGAAAAATTTGTATTTAATATATTAATTGAATTCATCAATTCTTCTAGATCTGAATTACTCTTTTTAGCATGATCACCAATGTTAGAAGATGTTATGGTAACATCATTAACATCATTAGTCATATTGGAAATTTTTTCACCAAATTTCTCTAAGCTTGATGTGCTTTCTGTCAGACTCGATGTTTGACTTAAAGTACCTTCAGATATATCTCCAATAGCTTTAGTTACATTTTCTATTAATGAAGATAATTCTTCAGAAACAGATGATAGGTTTGTGGACTGCTCATTTAATATTGAAGAATTGTTTTTTATATCTGTCATACTTTTTCTAAATGAGTTTTGGATAGAAGCAAGTGAATTACACATCATACCAGTTTCAGATTTATCCTTTAAATGTTTTTCATCTATTTTGTAAGTAAATTTACCTAGAGCAAATTCTTTCATAATTTTAACCACATAAAGAATTTCTTTAGAAACTTTAGATATACTTATGATTAAAATTATAGAAATTATTATCAAAGCAATTGAACCAATAACTATGTTAGTTAAAGTAAGAGGATTCATTGCTGCAAATAAATCATTATTTTCTACAGTTATAATAATGAACCATCCTGTAGTAGGAACTTTAGCATAAGAAAGAGTAGTTGATTTACCGCTTTTGGTTATTTCTAAAGAACCTGAATTATTAGAAGCTAAATTAGATATAAGAGTATCAATAGAAGGTTTGGACTCACTATCTACTATTTCTTTTAGATTCACACCACTATTAACATAGTAATTAACATTATGAGCAATTAATTTTCCAGAAGAATTGATTACAAAAGATTCTCCAGAATTTAAAAAAGATATTTTTCTGCTTATGTTTGATAAATCATTTCCATATCTGAAGGCTACTAATATACCTACTATGTTATTTCCATCCATAACTGGAACTGATATTGCAATTAAAGGAAAATCTTTTATTGGAAGTACAGATGGCTCTGAAATAAATGAACTTTTATTTTTAGCAGCAGTGAAAAAATCATAATTGCTTATATCTAGTATAGAACCATCACTTAGTGTTAAAATTCCATCTAAAGATGCATATCCAATATCACAATGTTGCTGATAATCCTTTTCTCCTTTTAAAATATCTAATTTCTCTTTTAATGGAGTAGAAGGATTCATAATTAGTGGATTATGTGCTAGGCTTTCTACAGATTTTATTTTTTCTTCCATAATATTATTGATGTCTTGAGAAGCAAGCTGGCTAATCTGAGCTAGCAATGTACTACTGGTATTATAAATGGCTTTTCGGCTGAGAAGAGATGTGCAAACTGTTAATATGATTATAGTAATTAAAACAATAGGAAGTACTTTAAAAAGAACTTTAAAGCTTATTGAATTTTTATTTATGGAAAATATTTTACGTTTTTTTATTTTATCTTTTTTAGTATTCTTATTGGATTTTAATGAATTTATTTTTGATTTCAATTTTAAATTATTATTTGATGTACGTTTTTTTGGCATATTCATAATGATAGCCCCTCTCTATATTATTTAAGAATACTTAAAGTTAAAGGTTAAATAGATTTTATAAAACTAATACCATGTTGTCAATTTGTGTAAAAATTTCATAAACAAATAGCATATGAAAAGTATTTATTAAACTTTAATTACAATAAAATTACCAATTAAATCAAAAATATATCTTAATTAATTAATGTCATAGAAAAATGTAAATGATATGAAATAAGAATGTAATAAAATGGAATTAAAGTATGTGAGAATATTTTGTAAAAAAATATATAAATTTTTTATAAAATTTTGTAAATTACCTATTGGGTATAATAAAAACGAATTTAAGAAATAATAAAAATTATTATTAAATTTGGAGAATGTCATGAAAATAGGAAAAGTAGAAATACAAACTATTGATATAGTTACATTTTTAGGTATGATAATAACCTTATTTACAAGCATTTTGAACTTATTTCAAAATAAGAAAAGTATGTATATAAACAATATAACAAAGTATAGAGTAACTTGGCTTGATGAATTAAAAAATCATATATCAAAGTTAAAAGAACTCAGTAATGTAACTAATTTATACATAATAAGTAGGGATATTAGAGATAAAATGAACTTTAGGTGTGAATTAGAGAGGAGTATCGCACTAATAAAAATGCATTTGAATTTTTCTAAGAAGCTAGATAGAAAAGTAATGAATAATATAGAAGAAATAAAATCAATAATAAATAATTATCTATTATTAAACTATTATAAAGATGAGCTTGATAATGTTGATGATAATAATATTTTAGAAAAGTTTTATATTATTTTAGAAATTATAAATGAAAAATGTTTTTTAAAAGAGCTGATAAAGTTAGGTGGTAAAAAGCAAAATATAGATGAATTAGATATATTGCAATTAAAACATGAGATTAAGGAAATATATGATACAAATACTATAAAAAATATTAAAACTAATAGTAATGAGATATTACAAAGATATGAAAATGAATTAGAATTTATTCAAGAAGAATTAGATGAAGTAATACAAATATATTTAAAAATTGAGTGGATTAAATGTAAAAAAGAAACTAGAATGTGGCCATTTACAATATATAATGAAGATAAGGAAATAAAAAAATTGTATAGAAGTTATAGAAATCAAGATAAGTTGAACTGAGTCTTGTTTAGTGTATAATCATAATTAGGAAAGATACTTTAAAAGTTCTGGGGGATGATAATTATGATTAAAAATATTATATTTGATCTAGGAAATGTTTTGCTAAATTTTGAAGCTAAAAAGTACTTGGGGTCAAAAATACCGCTAGAAAAGATTGAAATAATATATAAAGGTATATTTCAAAGCGAAGAATGGATTTCACTAGATAGAGGAACAATTACTGAAGAAGAAGCAAAAGCTAATATAATTGATAGAAATATAGAGTATAAGGAATATATAAACATGGCCTTTGAAAACTGGTATGATATGTTAACTCCAATAGAAAAAAATATTAGAATTTTAGAAGCCTTAAAAGAAAAAAAATATAAAATATATTACTTGTCAAATTTTCACGATTTGGCTTTTAAATATGTAACTCAGAAATATGATTTTTTCAAGAAGTTTGATGGAGGAGTAGTTTCATATGAAGAAAAAATTTTAAAGCCAGAATGTGAGATTTATGAAAGAATAATAAAGAAATATAATTTGAATCCTAAAGAATGCATATTTATAGATGATACAAAGATAAATGTAGATGGAGCAACGGAAAGCGGATTATATGGTATACATTTAAAAGATATTGATACACTTGAAGAAAATTTAAAAAAATATGAAATAGAACTATAAAAAATATCGGTATTAAAGTATTACTATTGGGAAAGATAATGTTGATATTAAGTTAGAAGAATAAGGTGGTGTTATTAATGGAAAATGATACTAATATGGCCATAAGTGGATTGCCTCTTACTTCAAATACTGACATTTCTACAGCTAATAGCGATGTTACCTATAGTAATCCTACTATAAATCTTAATAACGATGATTTAAAAACTCACACAGATAAAAAAGAAATAACTGCACTAATAAAAAAGGATGGTACAGTTACAGGATATGAACTTTCAAATGGAAAGAGAATATCAAAAGAGAATGCTGTTGAATTGGCTAAAAACAATGCTTTATCAGGAGTATCTGTAAGTAGCAGAAATGGAGAGGAGTATTTAAGAAGTTTGCCAGATCAAAATGAAAACAATAATTTAAGTTCTCTTCCGATTATTAATGAATAATATTTATACAATGAGTAGATTAAACTATATCTACTCATTTTTTATTTATATATAGGTATAAATAAAATTAATAATTGTATATTATCTAACAGAAATGTAGTTCTTATGTTAAAATATTTATTGTGAAGATTTAAGAAGAAAGTTATATAATATATTTAAATATTTAATTATCTAAAATAAAGTTTTAAGATTGGAGATTTGCAATGAGCGATTTAAGCGACTTAAAAAGATTAACAAAAGAAAAAGAAAAGGAAGATATGAGGAAGCTACAAGATACTATTTTAGATAGATTAAGAAGTATAAAAAGAGATGGTATTGAAGAGCTGATTAATTATCTTTTAGAAAGAACAGACTATTTTACAGCACCAGCATCAACAAAATTTCATTCAAATTTTGATGGAGGCTTAGCAGTACATTCTCATAATGTGGTTGAGTTAATGTTACAGAAAAATGAGCAATATAAATTAGGATTAAGCGATGATACCATATATTTAACAGGATATTTACACGATTTATGCAAATGTAATATTTACGAAAAGACTATGAGATTGAAAAAAGATGAAGTTACAGGAAAATGGATAGGATATGCATCCTATGAAATAGATGAAAAAATTCCATTAGGACATGGAGAAAAAAGTGTAATATTATTGCAACAATTTGTTAAATTATCATTAGAAGAATGTTTGATGATAAGATGGCATATGGGAGCTTATGTACCTAGAGAAGAGCACAGAGATTATAATAAAGCTATTGAAACCTATAAATCAGTATTAGCTTTTAGCAATTCAGATGCAGAGGCTTCTCATATGTTAGAAGAAGTGAGAGAACCTGAATTATTCACTATAGAAGAATATAATAAATTTGTAAGAGAAAAAGCCATGAAATTGAAACAGTAATGCATACTCTTAAAATTTGATTTAATAACAAAAAATTAGCTGTCATAGAAGTTAAATAGACTTTAAAACTTCCATAGCAGTTAATTTTTTTTTTGAAAATTTATAAAATATTTATTTTTTTAGTGGAATTTTAAGTAAAAATATAGTACAATGTAAAATGTTATTAATAAAATTAAGGAAAACTAAACTGATAGTTAAGTATTACTAAGAAAAGATATAAAAAAATAATATTTTTTAAGAAAACCTAAAAAATATTATTATGTACTAGATGGCAATATTAAAGGCTTTAATAGTATCTATATATATGAATATAAAAATTAAAATTTAAAAATTATTTAAATAGCAATTATTTTTATTATTAAGAAAGGCTGTGATGTTAGGGTTGGAAAATAAGTTGAAGTTATACGGCTTTAATAATCTAACTAAAACTCTTAGTTTTAATATTTATGATGTTTGTTATGCAAAAAGTGAACGAGAACAAAAAGATTATATTGCATATATTGACGAACAGTACAATTCAGAAAGACTTACAAAAATATTATGTGATGTAACCAAAACAATTGGTGCACATATATTAAATATTTCTAAACAAGACTATGATCCTCAAGGAGCAAGTGTAACAATTTTAATTTCAGAAGAAACATTGGCGGTGAAAGAGATAGATCCATCTTGTAATCGTGGTGAGATAGATATTTTAAAAACAAGAGATAGTGTTGTGGGACATCTAGATAAGAGTCATGTAACTGTTCATACTTATCCGGAATATCATCCTGATAATTCTATTGCAACTTTTCGTGTTGATATTGATGTATCTACATGTGGAGAGGTATCTCCTTTAAATGCATTAAATTATCTTATTGGAAGTTTTGATTCTGATATTATAACTATAGATTATCGCGTTAGGGGATTTACACGAGATGTAGATGGAAAAAAATTATTTATAGATCATAAGATAACATCAATTCAAGATTATATTGATGAAAAAACTTTAGAAAAGTATGATGCCTTGGATATAAATGTATATCAATCAAATATATTTCACACTAAAATGCTAATTAAAGAAATAGAACTTCAAAATTATCTTTTTAATAGAGATGTTTATGAGATAAAGCCTAAAGAAAGGCTTGAGATTGAACATAACCTACGTAAAGAGATGATAGAAATATTTAGTGGAACTAATATATATTGATTTTTGGGGGACAAGCATTATGAATTTAAAAAATAAGGATATTCATTCAAAAGCACCTATTTATGAGGCTTTAATGAGATATAAAAAGGCGAGGGTAGTTCCTTTTGATGTTCCGGGACATAAGCAAGGTCGTGGAAATCCTATGCTTAAGGAATTTTTGGGAGAACAGTGTCTTTCTGTTGACGTAAATTCAATGAAGCCACTTGACAATCTTTGTCATCCTGTATCAGTTATAAAAGAAGCAGAAAAATTAGCAGCAGATGCATTTAATGCTAAGCATGCATTTTTTATGGTTAATGGAACAACATCAGCTGTACAAGCAATGGTTATGAGCGTATGCAAAAAAGATGAAAAGATTATAATGCCACGTAATGTACATAGAAGTGCCATTAATGCATTGATAATAAGTGGAGCAATTCCAGTTTATATAAATCCAGGAGTAAATAAAAAACTCGGAATACCTCTCGGAATGTCAGTTGAAGATGTTAAAAGAGCTATTATTGAAAATCCAGATGCGAAAGCTGTATTGGTAAATAATCCGACGTACTATGGAATATGTTCAAACTTAAAAGAAATAACTAAAATAGCGCATGAACATGGTATGTATGTTTTAGTTGATGAAGCTCATGGAACACACTTCTATTTTGGAGATAATATGCCGATTTCTGCCACAGAAGCTGGAGCTGATTTAGCAGCAGTAAGCATGCATAAAACTGGAGGCTCATTAACACAAAGCTCGTTCTTACTTTTAAATTGCGATTTAAACCAAGGGTATGTAAGGCAGATTATTAATTTAACACAGACAACAA
Organism: Clostridium neonatale; assembly: GCF_001458595.1. Classification (GTDB taxonomy): domain Bacteria; phylum Bacillota; class Clostridia; order Clostridiales; family Clostridiaceae; genus Clostridium; species Clostridium neonatale. The sequence continues at coordinate 2,567,680 of NZ_LN890328.1, read as the reverse complement.
GTGGATCATATTTATTAATGTCTTCATTAGATTTGGCAAGAAGAGATCTAGTTTTACATGGTAAAGAAATATTTTGTAAAGTTAAGAAAATGGCTGAATATGCAAGGGAAGAAATTAATAAAATAGGTGGTTATTATGCTTTTTCAGAAGAGCTTATAGATGGAGATGAAGTTTTTGATTTTGATAGAACGAAGTTATCTATATTCACTAGAGATACTGGACTTGCAGGTATAGAAGTTTATGATTTATTAAGAGATGAATATGGAATACAAATTGAATTTGGAGATATTGCTAATATATTAGCAATAATATCAGTTGGAGATAGGGAGCTTACAATAGAAAGATTAATTTCAGCTTTATCAGAAATAAAAAGACTACATTCAAAAGATAAAGCAGGAATGTTTGATCATGAGTATATAAATCCAGAAGTTGTACTTACTCCCCAAGAGGCATTTTATTCATCTAAAAGATCAATGCCAATGGAAGAAAGTGATGGGAAGATTTGTGCTGAGTTTGTGATGTGTTATCCGCCAGGAATTCCTATACTTGCTCCAGGTGAAAAAATTACCCGGGAAATTTTAGATTATATAAGTTATGCAAAAGAAAAAGGGTGCTTTTTAACTGGAACAGAAGACTCTAAAATTGAGAACATTAATGTAGTGGAGGGATAGAAGGTGGAATTATGGTATACAGAAAAGCACACAGACAATGTTAAGCTTTCGATTAAAATAGATAAAGCGCTATATTCAGAAGAAACAGAATTTCAAAGAATAGATATATTGGAATCAAAGGAGTTTGGAAGAATATTTACTTTAGACGGACTTATGATGGTGACAGAAAAAGATGAATTTATTTATCATGATATGATAGTGCATGTTCCGATGGCTACTAATCCTAATATAAAAAATGTATTAGTTATTGGAGCCGGTGATGGTGGAACAATAAGAGAATTAACAAGATATTCATCTGTAGAAAAAATAGACATGGTTGAAATAGATAGAAGAGTAGTAGAGGTATGTAAGGAGTATTTACAACAGACTGCATGTAAACTTGAGGATGAAAGAGTAAATATTTTTTATGAAGATGGATTAAAGTTTGTACGCAATAAAGAAAATGAGTATGACTTAATAATAGTAGATTCTACAGACCCATTTGGTCCAGGAGAAGGACTGTTTACTAAAGAATTTTATGGCAATTGCTACAAAGCACTTACTGAAGATGGCATATTAGTTAACCAACACGAAAGTCCATATTATGATTATTACGCAAAATCCATGCAGGATGCACATGAAAAAATTTATGGTTTATTTAAAATACACAAAGTATATCAAGCACATATACCAACTTATCCATCAGGACATTGGTTATTTGGATTTGCTTCTAAAAAATACGATCCTATAAAAGACTTAGATGCAGAAGTCTGGGAAAAGCTTGATATTAAGACTAAATATTACAATACAGATATACATGTTGGATGCTTTGCATTACCTACTTATGTGAAAGAACTTTTAAAAGTAGAAAAATAAAAAATTAAATAAATATTACTCAGTTTGTATAGTCTACAAGTGATAGAAGATAGTTAATATTATATGTAAATAAATGAATTGGTATAACTGTCAGCTGTCAACTGTTAACTGTTAACTGTAAAATTGGAGGAATGAAAAATGGGAAGAGCTTTAATAATTGGAGCAGGTGGAGTTGCTAGTGTTGCAATTCATAAATGTTGTCAAAATTCAGAGGTATTTGAAGAAATCTGTATAGCAAGCAGAACTTTATCAAAATGTGATGCTTTAAAGGAAAAGTTACAAGGTGGAAAGACAAAGATCCAAACAGCTAAAGTTGATGCTGATAATGTAGATGAACTTATAGCACTTATTGAAGATTTTAAACCAGATGTTGTTATAAACTTAGCATTACCGTATCAAGATTTAACAATAATGGATGCATGTTTAGCGACTAAGACACACTATGTTGATACAGCTAACTATGAACCACTTGATACAGCTAAATTCGAATATAAGTGGCAATGGGCTTATAGAGAAAAATTTAAAAAAGCTGGTATTACAGCACTTCTTGGAAGTGGATTTGATCCAGGGGTTACAGGAGTATTTAGTGCATACGCTCAAAAGCATTACTTTGATGAAATTCACTATATAGATATAGTAGATGCTAATGCTGGAGATCATGGATATCCATTTGCAACTAATTTTAATCCAGAAATAAACATTAGAGAAATAACTGCTAAGGGTAGTTATTGGGAAAATGGTGAATGGATTGAAACAGAACCACTTGAATTAAAAGAAGTATATGATTTACCACAAATAGGACCAAAAGATATCTATTTATTACATCATGAAGAATTAGAATCATTAGGTCTTAATATTAAAGGCATTAAAAGAATAAGATTCTGGATGACATTTTCAGAAAAATATTTAACTCACTTAAGAGTTCTTGAAAATGTTGGGATGACTTCAATAGAACCAATTGAATATGAAGGAAAACAAATAGTTCCACTTCAATTCTTAAAAGCTATTTTACCAGATCCAGCATCACTTGGTCCAAGAACTAAAGGAAAAACTAACATAGGATGCATATTCCAAGGAATAAAGGATGGAAAGCCAAGAACTTATTATGTTTACAATGTGTGTGATCATCAGGAATGCTATAAAGAAGTAGGATCACAAGCAATTTCTTATACAACAGGGGTTCCAGCTATGATTGGGGCAAGTATGATTTTAAAAGGATTATGGAATAAGCCGGGAGTTCATAATATAGAAGAATTTGATCCAGATCCATTCATGGAAGAATTAAATAAATGGGGATTACCTTGGGTAGAAGATTTTAATCCAACATTACTAAAATAAGAATTATTGCATAAGAACTAAAAATGATGAGGAATAACTTTCTTCATCATTTTTAATATATTTTAGTAAAAGGAAAGATTGTAAATTGATTTATCATATAAGGATGTTTTAAATAAATGTTGTTATATTAATTTAAGATATATATAAATCAGATTTCTATAGAGAAAAATTGTATATAATCGTATAGTAACAACATTTTATTAAAACATATCTATATGAAAATAAATATATTATGATGAAAGGATAATAATATGAAAGATATAGATGTAACTATGCTGCCATCACCTTGCTATTTAGTTGATGAAAGATTATTAGAAAAAAATCTAAAGATATTAGACTGTGTTCAAAAAGAAAGTGGAGCTAAAATTATTTTGGCAACAAAAGCATTTTCTATGTTTTCTACATTTCCGTTAATAGGAAAGTATTTAAATGGAGTAACATCAAGCTCATTATTTGAAGCACGACTTGGATATGAGGAAATGGGAAAAGAAGTACATATTTTTTCACCAGCTTATAGAATGGATGAGTTTAATGAAATTATGAAATATAGCGATCATATAATATTTAATTCATTTAATCAATGGAAGCTATATAGAGATAAAGTTAAGAATCATAAAGATAAGAAAATAGAATGCGGTATTAGAATAAACCCAGAATATTCAGAAATTGAAACTGATATATATAATCCGTGTTTTGAGAATTCAAGGATGGGAGTTACTTTAGAAAACTTTGAAGAAGATGAATTTGAAGGAATTGATGGATTACATTTTCATACAATGTGTGAACAAGGGGCAGATGTTTTAGAACGTACAATTAAAGTTGTTGATGAGAAGTTTGGAAAATATATAGAAAAAGTTAAATGGATAAACTTTGGTGGTGGGCATCATATTACAAGAGAGGGATATGAGTTGGAGAAATTAATAGATTCAATTTTATATATTAAAAATAAGTACAATGTGGATGTTTATTTAGAGCCAGGTGAAGCAATAGCACTAAATGCAGGATTTCTTGTATCTACAGTTTTAGATATAATGAAGAATGGCATGAATATAGCAATATTAGATACATCAGCTGAATGTCATATGCCGGATGTGCTTGCAATGCCTTATAGACCATATATTATTGATTCAGGAATGCCAAATGAATATGAATATACATATAGATTTGGTGGACCAACTTGTTTAGCTGGAGATATAATAGGTGACTACTCATTTAAAGAGCCTTTAAAAATTGGAGATAAACTTATATTTTGTGACATGGCCATTTATTCCATGGTTAAGAATAATACTTTCAATGGAGTAAACCTTCCAGCTATTGTTAAGTATAGTGAAGAAAATGGTTTAGAGGTAATTAAAAAATTTGGGTATGAAGATTTTAAAAATAGATTGTCTTAAAAATAAAATCTAAACTAGTAATTCTATTTCTATAACCCCTGATTTTTTAGATGCATATCTGAAAATTAGGGGTATTTGATATTAAAAAATAATAATTTAAATATATCATATATCTATCAAGCACCCATAAAATAAGCAAATTCTTAAGCAGAGAGCCCAAATCTTGTATTTGGTGCGAATCGCTTACACCCACGAATGTATATGGTAGGTGTTTCCTTTATAATAATTCCTTCTAATTCCCGTAAAATAAGCATATTCTTATATTCTTATATTGAGATGTTTATTAGATATGATGATTTAGAGATTAAATATTATTTATAAAAGTTTTATTATAAGCATTTTTATATTGTTTAGGCGTTATATTCTCATATTTTTTAAATAGTTTAAGAAAATACTTATCATCTGCAAATCCTAATGAAGTAGATATTTCTTTGATTTTTAAGTCCGATTTACAAAGTAGTTGTTTTGCTTCAGAGATTCTAAGGTAATTTATATATTCTTGCATGCTCATACCCATTTTCTTTTTAAAATATCTAGCTAAATATTCTTTAGAAAAATTAAATTCGTAAGCAACATCTTTTAAAGAAATATTATTTTTAAGGTGAATATTTATCCATTGGATAATCTCAGAAATTTTATCAGTTACATCTTCTTTTTCAGTAAATCTAAAATTTAAAATAACTTGTTCTGTAATTTCTATTAATAAAGATGTGAGTATGTAATTTACATTTTGTTTTGTATAATATTTAGACTGAGATAAATGAAGTAGTTGTCTAAATAAAACATTTATTCTATCTAAATTCAAATTATTGGAGAATATTGGAATCGGAATGCTATTATATAAACCAGAATAATAAGGATTGTTATTATATAAAGATATGTGATTTATAGCTTCACTTTTAGAAATCATATTATAGGTACTGAGGCATGAAAAATGAAGCCAGTAAAAGCTTGTTCCTTTAGAAGAATAATCATATCCTTTTTGAATAGAGTCAGGAGTGAAAAGAAGGATATCCCCTTCTTTTGCTGCATATTTACTATCATTTTGTTGTATATAAACAGTCCCTTTATTTACAATAATTATTTCATAATCAGTTAAATTTCTTTTCATATGAATCCATTTAGAATCAGATGTAAAATTTCCACACATAGAAAATAAAATTGGTTTATCTATATTAGCTTCTAAATATATCATTAGTCAATATAACCCACCTTTTGTTAATATAGTCTACTTACAACAATATTTTACTATGATATAGTTGATTTGTAAAAGTTATTAATAATGAAATTTAAAATTAAAATAGTGCACTATATCTTTTATGTATAAGAAATTTTATAAGTTAAAGCACAGGAGGATATTATGGAAAAGATACAATTATTAGATGGAATATTTAGAACTTCAAAAAAAAGGAAAAGAATATTTAATGCATTTAGATTCAGATAGATTGTTAGCTCCGTGCTATGAAGCAGCAGGAAAAGAACCTAAAAAGCCAAGGTATGGAGGGTGGGAGTCTAAGCAAATTAGTGGACATTCTTTAGGACATTTTCTTTCAGCTCTTATGAAATGAAAGTAGATATAAATAAAGAAAATTATTTGTTAGTTACTTATTGGGGAAGTGATAGGGAAGAATTTTGTGATGGCACAACAATGAAAAGAGAATTTGATATATATGCAGATAATGTACTTATAACAGAAGAGAGCTTAGATGAAGATAGACCATATTCGCTATTTGATAGATGTTATTTATTCTATACCTAAAGAGATAATTAAAGAAAAATCAATAATCAGGATAGAATTTAAATCAAAAGAATATAGTAAGGTTGCAGGAAGAGTGTTCTGTGTAAGAATTATATCAAAAAAACTTTAAAAAAATATATAAAGCTATATATGATTTATCTACGTCATATATAGCTTTTATTTTATTTAAAGACATAAATCAATGATAAAGTAAGTGAAAAGAATAGAAAAAATTAACTAAAATATTGAAAACTTTTACAAGTAATAGTAATATATAATTATATTTTATAAAAACATAAAATAATTGAAGTGAATATAAAATATAATTATATATTTAATTAAGGAGAATGTAGATGAAAAAAGGAATTATATTATCAGTATTAGCTATAACTTTAACTTTTAGCAATGTATCAATGATTGGATGCTCTAATAATAACTCAGAAAGTATAACTTTTAATGAGGTATCAGTACATGATCCAGCAATAATAAAAAGCAACGACACATATTATATAACTGGATCACATATGGCAGAAGCCAAGTCATCAGATTTAATTAATTGGACTAGCATATCTGATTCCGTAAACAATCAGAAATTGTTTAAAAATATAAAAACTGAATTAGGAGAAGCACTTGCTTGGGGAAAAACAAATACTTTTTGGGCTAGTGACTGGATTCAACTATCTGATGGAAGATATTATTTATATTATTGTGTATGTGAAGGAAGCAGCCCTCAAAGTGCTATAGGTTATGCAGTTTCAGATAGTGTTGAAGGACCATATGAAGATTTAGGAATTTTATTAAAGTCTAGTGGATCTGAACCTTTAAAATATGAAGAAGCAGATGGAACAACTGGAACTTATGATGCTAATGTACACCCTAATGCTATAGATCCTGCTGTATTTTTTGATGCTGAGGGAAGATTATGGATGATGTATGGTTCATATTCAGGTGGAATATATATACTTGAGTTAGATACTACAACAGGAAAACCTAAGGAGGGGCAAGGTACTTACGGAAAGAAGATATTAGGTGGCTATCATTCAGAAATCGAAGCAGCATATGTGACTTATAGTAAGGAAACAGGATATTATTATCTGTTTACATCATTTGGAGGATTAACATCAGATGCAGGATATAATATGAGAATTTGTCGTTCAAAAAAACCTGATGGTCCATATTATGATTCAATGGGAAATGATATGATTGATTGTAAAGGCGTAAAGGGACAGTTTTTAGAAGCTCAAAATGACATTATTACAAATTATGGAGTTAAACTGTTTGGAAACTTTAAATATCCTGATTCAGAATTAAGTGAAGATATAACTACAACAGGATATGTTTCTGCAGGTCATAATTCTGTATATTATGATAAAGAAAAAAATCAATATTTTCTAATATTCCATACAAGATTTCCAGAAGCAGGAGAGATGCATCAAGTTAGAGTTCATCAAATGTTTTTAAATGAGGATGGATGGTTTGTTGTTGCACCATATAGATATAGTGGAGAGAAAATTGGAAGTTATAATAAAAAGGATGTTCAAGGAAAATATAAATTTATAAATCACGGACATGATATAACAAGTGAGATAAAAGAATTTACAGATATACAATTGAAAAGAGATGGTAAAATTGCTGGAACAGTAGAAGGAACTTGGAAATTTACGGATGGAAATAAGATAAAACTCAATATTGACAACATTGAATATACAGGAGTTGTATTAGAACAATACGACATAAATAGAAAATGTAATACAATGACATTTACAGTTTCAAGCGCTGAAAATGGAGTTTCTTTATGGGGAATTAAAGAAAAATAAAAATACTATTATAGATAATGGAAAACAGAGCTTGCAGATGAATTTTTTACTTTTCATCTGCAAGCTCTGTTTCATAGAACATTTGCATTTTTATTGATTGATTATAATCACCAAAATCTTTTCCGAATATAGTAAATCCTCCTGCGTTTTTTGTTGTGCTAGGAACGGAAAATTTAAAAGTTATTGGAGTTGTATAATCTATGTTTAATTCATGTATTTTAATGTCTGAAATTTTAAAACCACCATCAATGAAGGTACCATTCTTATTGATGCTTAAGGTTTTTAGACGTCCATATTGGTTACAGATTTTTGGCCACCAATGTGGAGTAAATCGTCCAGGTCTAGATCCGAAATCCCCAGGGCTGATCCAATATCCAAGGCTTATGTTATTTATAGAAAAATGTATATCGGATGGATAATTTTCATTAAATCCAGGACTTTCAGAAGATATTTCGAAAGATAGTTGTAGTTCAGTAAGTTTTTGGCCAGCTAATAAATGATTAGGCAAATTATATTCTATAAATCCTGTACTAAACCACAATATTGATGCTTGAAAATGATCTGGGAACAGAAAATAGCGAGGATCATCGAATTCACCTATTATTTTTTTGCTTGTGGCTATTCCACAGGTAGGGGTTACTTGGCATGTAGAATAGTAGCCAATATCTATTTCATCAATATAAGATTTTAAATTTAATTTTTTGGGTTTTAGATCAATTATCATCATATCGTGAAGTGGTTTGCATATTTTCATTGAACCACGTCTTCCAGGTGTGGTGTGTATTTCTATTAAGCCAACTTCTTCTAATTTTTTTATGTGTAATGATATAGCACTATTGGTTAATTTAAGAATATTAGCTATATCATTTAAGCTTTTATTATCATCTTCATATATTAGTTCCATTATTCTTAAGCGCATTGGTGCACTAAGTGCTTTGAAGATTTCACTAGCTTCATTCATTGAGTTAAAATGTAACATAATATTTTATCTCCTATTAAAATATAAATACTATAAAAGATTGATATAAGATTATTATAACACAGATTATTATAAAAATATTTTAATCATATAAAATGCAACTGTACGTGTTATAGATATGATATTTGAGATTATATCAAATATTAAAATTTATGTAAACACTATCAATAGTAGAATATTATATAAATTATTTTATTATTATATAAAATAATTATTGACCACTTTAAAATAGTATAGTATATTTAAGATAAATATTAAATGATTACTTTAATATTAAAGTTTTTACTTAAATAAATTTAGGAGGAGTCATTATGAAAAAATTAGTAGTTAATACACATGATAAAAAAAGCAAGATAAATAAAGAAATTTACGGGCATTTTTCAGAACATTTAGGAAGATGTATATATGAAGGGATTTATGTAGGAGAAAATTCTAAGATACCTAATGTAAACGGTATGCGTACTGATGTTGTAGAAGCATTAAGAGAAATAAAGATACCAGTACTTAGATGGCCAGGCGGATGTTTTGCAGATGAATATCATTGGAAAGATGGTATTGGACCTAAAGAAAATAGAAAGAGAATGGTTAATACACATTGGGGTGGAGTTGTAGAAGATAATAGCTTTGGAACTCATGAATTTATGGAATTATGCAGACAGCTTGAATGTGAACCATATATAAATGGTAATGTTGGAAGTGGAACAGTACAAGAAATGTCTGAATGGGTTGAATATTTAACTTTTGATGGAATATCTCCAATGGCTGAATTAAGAAAACAAAATGGACAAGCTAAACCATGGAAAGTGAAATATTTTGGAGTTGGTAATGAAAATTGGGGCTGTGGTGGTAATATGACGCCAGAATTCTATGGGAATATGTATAGAAGATATCAAACATACTGCAGAAATTATGGAGAAAATAAACTTTATAAAATTGCTTGTGGTCCAAATGTAGATGATTATAATTGGACAGAAGGTGTTATGAAAGTTGCGGCTAACTTCATGGATGCATTAACTCTTCATTATTATACTCATCCAGGTGGATGGCTTAATAAAGGACCAGCAACAGGATTTGATGAAAAAACATGGTATATAAGCATGAAGAAAACATTAGAGATAGAAAATCTAATAAATAATCATATTGATATTATGAATAGATATGATCGAGAAAAAAGAGTTGATTTAATAATTGATGAATGGGGTGGATGGTATGATGTTGAACCAGGAACTAATCCAGGATTCTTATATCAACAAAACACAATGAGAGATGCTTTAATTGCAGGTATTAATCTAAATATATTTAATAAACATTCAGATAGAGTCAAAATGGCTAACTTAGCACAAGTTGTTAATGTGTTACAATCAGTTATATTAACTGAAGGCGAAAAAATGATATTAACACCTACTTATCATGTATTTAATATGTATAAGTATCATCAAGAAGCAACTTTACTTGAAAGTTATATAGAAAATGAAATGATAGGTGTTGAAGAGGAGAATAAAGTTCCTAATTTACATGAATCTGTTTCTATTGATAAAGATGGCAGAGTTATAATTACAGTGAATAATTTATCTATTACTGATTCTTATGATATTGAAGGAATAATAGTTGACAAAGAAATTAAAGCTGTTAGTGCTACAATTTTAACAAATGAAATGGGTGCATACAATACATTTGCTGAACCTGATAAGGTTAAGCCAGAAGAATTTAATGATTATAAAGTTACAGATAAAGGCTTAAACTTTACTATACCAGCATGCAGTGTGTTAAGTATAATTGTAGAATAATAATATGGAAAACAGAATTTGTAGAAGGTGTCTGCTTGATTCAATATTTGAAGAAGATGAATATAGAAACATGCAGGAATACATTAAAGGTATAGATAATTATATAAAGACAGATGAAATTGAATATAAAAATAGATTAGATTTATGTATGAAGTGTGATAATCTTATTAATGGAATGTGTAGGATTTGTGGATGTTTTGTTGAGATGCGAGCAGCCGTAAAAAATAACTACTGTCCTGACATTGAAAAGAAGTGGTAATGGTAATTTAATATTTATTTAAAGAGTGGCAAAAAGGATTCAGTGAAAGAATCCTTTTTGCTATTTTTGCTTTATATATTTTTAAAATTAATGATATAAGGCTTATTAATATAGGATCAACACTAAAAACTGTATTTGACAATATTAAGCAAGAATTTTTTTAGAATGTAATAAACATGCATTAACATCTTAATTCTTTCAAAAGCACATTTTAGTGTTGAGCATTAATACATAACTTATTTATATAGTTATTAAAAATAAAAATAGAATATATACAAATGAGAAATATAACAATAGATATTACTTTATAGTGGAATAAATTTAAGTTATAAATATTTGAGGAAAAAGTTATACTGAGCTAATAAATATTTATAAAAGTATAAATGATTTTAAATATATTTAAAATAAAGTATTGAAAAAGGTATATATACGTACTATAATCTAAATAGAAAATGATTTATTTAAGTATTATATATATTAAACTAAATTATTTTATATAATGTTAAATATAATTATGATATTTATTAAACAACAAGAGGAGGTTTACATTATGTCAAAAAATAAATATAACAATCCAATAGTTATTCAAAGAGCTGACCCATGTATATACAAGCATATTGATGGATACTATTATTTCACAGCATCGGTTCCAGCATTTGATAGCATAGAACTTAGAAGAGCTAAAACTATAGCTGAATTACAAGATGCAGAAACCACGACAATATGGGAGAAACATGAAGAAGGTGAGATGAGTGAATTAATATGGGCACCAGAAATCCATTATATTAATGGAAAATGGTATATATATTTTGCAGCAGCACCAAATAGAGAAGTCACAGGAATTACTTTTAATCATCATATGTATGTTCTTGAAAACGATAGTGAAAATCCACTTGAAGGCAATTGGGTAGAAAAAGGACAAATAAAAACAGGATGGGAGTCTTTCTCTTTAGATGCAACTACATTTGAACATAATGGCAAATTGTATTATGTTTGGGCACAAGAAGATAGAGAGGCTGAGCCTAATTCTCATTCAAATATATATATAGCTGAAATGGAAAATCCATGGACACTAAAATCAAAACCAGTGTTATTATCAAAGCCTGAATTAGATTGGGAAATAAAATTATACTGGGTGAATGAGGGACCTGCTATATTAAAGAAAAATGGGAAAATATTTTTGACTTATTCAGCTAGTGCAACAGATGAAAACTATTGCATTGGAATGCTTACAGCAGATGAAAATAGTGATTTATTGAATGCATCATCTTGGAAAAAATCTGAGCAGCCAGTATTTAAAACTTCATATGAGAATCATCAATATGGTCCAGGCCATAATGGATTCACTGTTTCAGAAGATGGCACAGAAGATCTTTTGGTTTATCATTCAAGAAACTATACAGAATTAAAGGGAGATCCTTTAAGTGATCCTAATAGACATGCAAGAATTGAAGTTATCAAATGGAAAGAAGATGGAACACCTGATTTTGGAGTGCCATCACCTGATACTAGAGAATTTGAAGTATAAATCAAAGATTAAAAAAGATATGGATAAAAATAGATTAGTATTTAAGATTAATTGCAGTAGTGAATGATTTCCATCAGTAGCTGGTGGTTTGGAATTTAGTCCATTAGCTGATTATATATCCATAGTCTAGGTCTAAAATTTGAAATTCATATATAGAAGATATTACTAGGCGGACAGTTTATAGAAATATTAAGATATTAGTAACTAATAAAACAGCTAGAAAAATTACATTTATAAATCACTAATTATTTAGAGAATATAGATCTTTATGAATAATATGAGGTGGGAAATTTATTGAAGTATACTGGTTTAGCATAAGTATAAAAAGAATTAAGCTTTAAAAAATCGCTATATGATACTAAATGGTAAGTTTTAGGGATTAATTTAAAAAAAGCTAAAATAGTTTAGAAAAATGTATTTTAAACGTTGACCTTTTAAAAGAAAACGATTATAATACAAATATAGAAAAATAATAAAAATTTTACAAATGACGATTTGAAAAGGATTTATGCTTATGAGGACTTATATAAGCATTGAAAAATCAAACTAGATATATTTATATAAGTGTAAAATAAAGGAGCTGTAGAGAATATAAGAATTTATTAGGAGGAAATAATTATGTTAAAAAAATCAAAAAAGTTACTTTCTATGATTATTACTGCAACAGTAGCTGCAACCATGCTTATTGGATGTGGTGGAGCTAAAGAATCCAATGGAGCTGGAGCAAAAACCGCAGATGGTAAAAAAGAAATTACGTGGATGTGTTATGGACAACCTCAGGAAACTGCTGTTTATGAACAAGTAATTAAGAAATTTGAAGAGAAATATCCTGATGTTAAGGTTAAACTTGTAAGTACAACTCAAGATCAGTATGGGCAAAAGATACAAGCAGCTATGGCATCTAATACAATGGCAGATGTTGTTTATATGGGGCCTGGGGACGTAAAAGCATGGGTTAATGCAGGCAAGATGTTGAACTTAGATGAATATCTTAAGCAAGCAGAAACAGATGGAATATTGAATTTAGATGATGTATGGGAATTAGGCTTAAATAAATATAGATACGATGGAGATAAAATTGGACAAGGTAGCTTATATGCATTACCTAAAGATATAGGTCCATTTGGATTTGGATATAACAAAACTTTATTTGAGAAAAAGGGAATACCATTACCTGACCCGAAGGTTCCTTATACATGGGATGAATTTATAAACGTTTGTAAACAATTAACTAATGATACAGGTGGAGATGATTCAAGTTGGGGAACTGGTCTTAATGTTAACTGGGCACTTGCGCCATTTGTATTTAGTAACGGTGCAGATTGGATCAATGAAGATGCAACAAAGGTTACAGTTACAGATCCAAAGTTTGTAGAAGCATTACAATTTTTTGCAGATCAAACTTTAGTAGATAAAATAACTCCAAGCGCAGAACAAGGACAAACACTTGACACTTATCAAAGATGGTTAAAAGGACAATTAGGATTCTTTGCCATTGCACCGTGGGATATAGCAGCATTTGAAGATCTTCCATTTGAATATGATATAATTCCATGGCCAGCAGGAAGTACTGGAGAAACTGCAAGTTGGCTTGGTTCTGTAGGATTTGGTGTTTCAGCTAATACTAAATATCCACAAGAAGCTGTTAACTTAGCAATATTCTTATCTACAGATAAAGATGCAAATAAGATGGTTGCAGATCAACAAATTCAAGTTCCAAATATAAAATCAATGGCAAAAGACTATTACTTAAATACAGATAATAATCCTCATAACAAACAAGCTTTTATAGACCTTATAGAAACATATGGTAAACCATTACCAGGTGAAAGAACATACAACGGTGAATGGTACGATAAATTCTATGAAGGAATTCAAGATGTTTTAGATGGTAAGATTTCAGCAAAAGATTATTGCGCAAAAATTCAACCAGAAATGCAAAAATTATTAGATAAAGCTATTGAAAAAGAGCAAAAGGAAAAAGCAAAGTAATTTTTTCTAATCATTAATTAAGTTGCTGAAATATTATAAATTAAGTAACTTAATTAATGATAGGTATGAAGAAAAAAATAGGAGTAATTAGGTGGTGAAATGAACTATGGTGGCAAAAGTAAAAATAAATTCTAAATCAGATTATTATGCAAGAGAACGTAGAGCAGGATATCTTTTCGTTCTAGCACCAATACTAGGATTCTTCTTATTCTCATTAGTACCGTTGATAGTTTCTTTATATGCTGGATTTACAGATTGGACTTCTATTGGAACTCCAGATTTCATTGGAATAGATAATTTTAAAGAGATGGTATCAGATGCGAATTTTTGGAAGGCCATGTTTAATACAGTATTTATGATGATTGGAATACCAATAGGACTTATAATAGCTTTAGGATTAGCACTAGCTATGAATAGAAAGGTATTTGGAGTTAAAACTTTTAGAGTAATTTACTACATTCCAGTTATATCTTCAATAGCAGCTATCTCTATTTTATGGAGATGGGTATACAATGGAGATTATGGGTTACTAAATCAGATATTATCTATATTTGGAGTGAAGGGACCAAATTGGCTTAATAATGAAACGACAGTAAAACCGGCTATAATGGCAATGACTGTTTGGAAAGGATTAGGTACTTCAATGCTTCTATACTTAGCAGGAATACAAAGCATTCCAAGAAGCTATAATGAAGCAGCTCAAATAGATGGGGCTAATGCACTTCAAATTTTTAAACATATAACTATGCCGATGTTAAAGCCAGTTACATTTTATATGATTATTACTGGAGTTATTGGTGGATCTCAAATGTTTATTGAACCTTCTATAATGGTTGATAATGGTGGAGTAAATTATAGCGCTGCGACCATTGTATATTATTTATGGGATAAGGCATTTAAGAACTATCAAATGGGGTATGCTTGTGCTGTAGGATGGGTATTAGCAATTGCTATTTTCATATTAACATTTATTCAATTTAAGCATAGTGGCGATCAATTATTTGAAAGTTGATAGAAAGAGGTGAATGTTAAAATGGTAAGTACAGATACAGTTAAGACTATGCCAAGAACTGGCACAAAAATGAGAAGTAAGAAGAAAAAAGAGAAGATAATAAATACAATTTTATTCTTGGTATTGCTTTTAGGATCGCTAGTAATGATTGTTCCATTACTATGGATGGTTTCAACATCTGTAAAAAATAAATTAGATGTTTTTGCTATGCCGCCAGTATGGATACCAACAGAAATAAATTGGAGTAAATATTCAGAAATATGGACCAAAGGACCATTGCTTAGTGGTTTAATTAATAGTTTAAAAGTATGTTTAAGTGTAACAATAGTAGGAACTTTTACTTCTAGTTTAGCAGCATTTGCTTTTGCAAAGTTAAGATTTCCTTATAAGAATCAGATATTTTTAGCATTGCTTGGAACAATGATGATTCCATTTGCCATAGTTATGATACCACAATTTATAATCTTTTCTAAGATTGGATGGGTAGACTCTTTAAAACCTCTAATTATTCCGGGATTATTTGGTAATGTAAGTATGATATTTTTCCTTAGACAATATATGCAGGGAATACCAACAGATCTTATTGAAGCAGCAAGAATAGATGGGTGCTCCTTCTTTAAAATATTTTATAAAATTATATTCCCTTTATCAGGACCAGCTATATCGGCTCAAATAATTTTATGGTTTATGGGAATATGGAATGACTATTTAGCACCATCAATATATATAAATACACCTGAAAAAATGACAATACAAACTGTTATACAATCATTTAATGCTACATATGCAATACAGACAGATTATCCATTGATTATGGCAGCGTCTGTAATGTCTATGTTGCCAATAATTATAGTATTTATAGTATTCCAAAAATGGATTATAGAATCAATAGCTATCTCAGGAGTTAAGGGATAAAAAAGTTAAGGATTTAGTGCTATGTTTTAAATATGTACTAAGTCCTTTTTATTTAAAAGAATAGAGAGGATGGTAAAAAGTGATATATCCAGAAAAGCCTATAATAAAAGACTTGAAATATGATGAAGATATTGAAGACATAACAAAATGGGGAGCAGCAGGAGCTCATGACCCATCAATATTTAAAGATGATGATTTATATTATGTGTTTTCAACTGATGCAAGAATTGGAGGAAAAGCTACCCCATCCATTCAAATAAGGAAATCATATGATTTGATTAAATGGGAATATGTAGGGCAGGCTTTGGACGATGTACCAAAAGAAGCGAAAGAATGGACCGGTGCCGAAGGCGTTTGGGCACCTGAAGTAACAAAAGTAAATGACTTATACTATTTGTATTATTGCGCTTCAACATTTGGCAGAAATAGATCATATATAGGTTTATTAAAAAGTAAATCAATAGATGGGCCGTGGGAGGATAATGGACTTGTTGTAAAAAGTGATAGTGGTGACGATAGAAATGCAATAGATCCTAATATAGTATTCGATAAGAATGGTGAAATGTGGATGTCATATGGATCATTTTGGACTGGAATCTATTTGATAAAATTAGATAAAGAAACAGGTAAACCACAAAAAGAAAATGATAAAGGAATAAATATAGCTGGAAGACATCATTCTACTGAAGGAGCTATAGAGGGACCATATATTGTTTATAATAAAGAGTTTGATAAATATTATTTATTTGTATCATATGATTCTTTGGCATCTGATTATAATGTAAGAGTAGGAAGATCTGAAAGTATAGATGGACCTTATATAGATATAAATGGAAATGAGATGACTAACAAGTTTGCTGTAAATCCCAATCATATTGGAAATAAAATTCTTGGAGGATATAGATTTGGAAATGGTGAAGGATGGATTGCACCTGGACATAATTCTGTATTAAATGATGGGGAAGATTTCTATATAGTTCATCATATAAGAAAAGAATATAATCAGAGTTGGTTTTATATGCATGTTAGAAAGATATTATGGTCAAATGATGGTTGGCCAATGATTTCACCAGAACGTTATGCAGGAGAAAAAGAACAAGAAATTGATAAGAAACTAATTATTGGAGAATGGGAGCTTATACCACTCTACAGAGATGTTAATAGAGTCATTGTATCTAAGACTTATAGTTTTAAAGAAAACGGTGATATTGAAGGTGAATATGGCGGAAAGTGGAGTTTTTCTAATATAAATGAAATAAAAATTAAAATAAAAGTCAGAGATGAAAATGAAATATATAAAGGTAAAGTAATGCCTTCATGGGATTGGGAAGAGAACAAAGAAACTTTGATTTTTACTACTATTGATAAAAATGCAGTTGCTTTATGGGGGAAAAAAGTACTGTAACAAAAAGGATTCATAAAAATTTTTATATCTTTATGAATCCTTTTTACTAGTTATATATAATTCGAACATGTATGCCTTGGTTATAATTACCGAAGTTCTTTCCAAAGATAGTTAATCCTCCAACATGCTTAGTATCTTCAGGTACTGCAAGTTTTAGAACAATATCGCTTTTATAGTTTAGATTTAAATCATTCAATGTTACATCAGAGATCTTTAACCCATCCATAAATGTTCCATAATGGTTAACTGCAAGTAATTTTAATAAGCCATATTGATTCCAATTAGGAAACCACCATGATGGTGTAAATAAACCTTTGTTATCGCCAAAATCTCCAGGACTAATCCAAGTTCCGATATCTATATTGTTAATAGAAAAATGTATATCGGATGGCCATATATTACATATACCAGGAGCTTCAGAGCTTATTTCCATAGATATTTGTAATTCAGAAAATATCTGATTTGGCTTTAAGTAGTTAGGTATTCTATATTCAATAAAGCCTTTAGTGAACCAAAGAATGTCAGCATACATCCTTTCAGGATCAGCAAAATAATTCGGATTATCAACTTCTCCAATAAGCTTATCCTTTGTTGCTATTCCGCAAGTAGGAGTTATTTCGTATGAAGAATAATGACCTATACACATATCAATATCATAAGAATTTTCAGGAGTATCTGATTCCATATCAACTACTATTTTATTTTCATGTAGCGAACATATCTTTTGTAATCCATGTTTACCAGTTAAATTATTAGTAGTTATAAGCCCGCATTCTTCTAATTTTCTTATATGCATGGTTACAGCACCATTAGTTAGATTAAGTTTTTCTGATAGTTCATTCATATTCAGCTGTTGATATTCAGATAATATATTCAATATATCTATTCTTACATCAGAACTTAAGGCTTTAAAAATAGATATTCCGTCTTTTAAATTAGTTATATGTATCATAATTTATTTGCTACTTGTAAAGCAGCTACCCCTTTCTGTTTATAATGTTAAATATCCAAATTTCTATAGTATAATTATAGTGGTATTTATATGCAAAAATCAAATCAATATTATTTTAGATATTTACTTTCTATAAATAAGAAACATGAAGCCATGTTTTTCATCAATATATAAGATGAAAGACTAAAAACAAACAATCCAATTATGTTGCTTATATATAAGAAAATATAAGCTGATAATGCAATAATTACTAAGTTGAGTAGTGTTTTAATTGGAGTTTTTAGTGCTAAGTAAAATGATAATTTAATATTATCAAGTAGTTTTATTTCATACTTAGATAAAATAGGTATTGAATATGAACATAGTATTATAAGAAATAATAACATAAAAATCATAGGTATAATTAGAAAAATAAATTTTCTATTCATTAAACATAATTTTAAATCAAAAATTAAAATAAATGATAGTAATAAAAAAATGCACCAAAATTTTAAAGAAGCTTTGAAATTTTCAACATATCCTTTAAAAAAATCACGAGTAGTATCAACGTATTTATCTCTTATTAACTTGTTCATAAAAGAACATAGAGCACATAGTGAAGGCCCAGTTGGTATTAGAGCTAAGAAAAATATAGCTATATTTTCAAATTTTATATCAAATAAATATAAAGAGAGCATTAATAGTATATTACATAATGCAAAATAAATGTTAGAAATGAAAAACCAATGAATATAACTTAAAGTTTTGTTTATTGGCTTATCTTGAAAATCTGCGTATTTAGACATAATAGTATCACACCTTTAATTAACAAATAGTATATAATTATATTTTAACATTATATTTTAGAAATGTCTAAAATAATTTAAATAATATTTATATAAAATATTGTTTTACAAATATTCTTAAATTTTACCTGTTGATGCATATGCTTTATGTGTATAATATTATAATTATATATTTAGATTCATTTAAAATTAAAAATAGATTGGTGGCAAGATATGACTAAAAGATTATTATTACTTATATTGAATATTGTTATTGTTTGTATGTTTATTGGATGTTATAGTAGCAAGCAATATAATAATTACAATCAAGCAAATGATGAACTTATAATAAAATTTTTTGATGCAGGAAAAGCAGACTGTATTCTTATAGGTATACAAGATAAATATATAATGATTGATACAGGATTAGATAAAAATAAAAATGAAATAAGTACATATTTAAAATCACAAGGTATTGATTCATTAGAATATTTAATTTTAACACATATGGACAAAGATCATATTGGAGGTGCTGATGAAATAATAAATAAGTTTAAAATAAATAATCTAATACAGCCTGATTATAAAAAAGAAAGTAATCAGTATGAAGAATATGAAGAAGCAATTGAAAAAAGCAATATACAGCCAACTTTATTACATGAAGAAATTAGTGTAAAAATTGATGACGTAGAAATTAAGATATGTCCGCCTAAAAAAGATGAATATAAAAAATCAAATGATTATTCTATTATAGTGGAAATTAATTATAAAGATAAAAGTTTTCTGTTTATGGGAGATGCTGAAGAAGAAAGGATAAAAGAGTTCTTAAAATACAATAAAAAATACTTTTCAGTAATTAAAATGCCGCATCATGGAAGAGTTAATAATATGACTGAAAATTTAATAGAAAATACCAAGCCTCAATATTCGATAATAACATCCTCAAAAGAAGAAACTGCTGATGATAAAACTATACTTATCTTAGAGAAATATAATGTGAAAAATTATTTTACTGAAAATGGGGATATAACTATAAAATCTGATGGTAAAGACATTTCAATATCCCAATAAACAGAGGCTAATTATTATTATAGAATCATACTGTATTGACATTATATTATGGCAGCATAAGGAGGAAAAATGAAAAAATTTTTTAATAATAAAATTCTTCAAATAGCAGATATTTTAGAAATAATTATTGGAATATTACTAGCTATTAGTATTAGTATTTTACTTATTTTTTTAGTTAGTGATTTAAAGTTAATTGCTATGCATAAAAATGATATAGAATCATTTAATATTTTCTTAGCATCAGCATTTAATCTTGTAATAGGGATAGAATTTATAAAAATGCTATGCAAGCATACACCTGCTACAGTAATAGAAGTATTATTATTTGCTATTGCAAGACAACTTATAGTCGAGCATACATCAACATTAGAAAATTTAGTTGGAATAATATCTATTGCAATTTTATTTGCTGTAAGAAAATATTTATTTTACAATTTTGACGAAGTGGCTAAGACTATATATAGAGGAAATGAGAGAGTTAAGAGGATTAATATATTAGAACATATAGATATTCCTTATAATGATAATCATACATTAGAAGAAGTAATTTTGGATGAAGTGGAAAATAGAAAATTAAATTTAGGTACAGGATTATGTATTTATTATTCTGGTTTTGCACTTAGAATAGCTAAGATGAAAAATCATGAAATTACAAGAGTAGAAATAATAAAATCTATTAAATAAATAAAAAAGTCAGCTGAAAATGCAACTGACTTTTTTAATAATTCTATTTTATTAGACTGACAATTTCATCAATCTTTTTAGCTCCAAAGAATAACTGTTCATCATTTAGTATTATAGCTGGAACACTCATAATTTTATATTTAGATTTTAATTCAGGGAATTCTGATAAATCTAACATTTCAGCTTCAATATTTTTATTTTCTATTGCTAATCTTTGAGATGCCATAACAACATCAGGACAAAGATGACAAGATAATGAAACAGCAACTTTGATATTTATCTTTTTATCTATAGATTTTATTTCATTTAAAATAGTGTTATCTAATGCTTGGCCTGGTCCAGCTAAATTATATATAGCAATGATAAATGAATTTAGTTCGTGACCACCAGGTACACCATGGAATTTAATACCACTATATTCTTTATTACTATCTAATAAAGCAACAACAGGATACTTATCAGCATGTATCTTTTTTTCTAGGTCTTTATTTGAACCTCTGATAGCTATTTCTGCATTTAATTTATCACCTAAATTACTTATATCAAGTACCAGATCTCTCAATTCTATAGATTTTGGATTAGATTCATCTACAATAGAAACTAATGTGACTTCTTTTTCCATTTTATCAAGAATTCCCTTTAATTGGGCTCGTAAGCTATCATTTAATAGCTTACTTTGACCACCTATTGGAGCAGAATTTAAGTTATCATTTGAAGCTTTTGAAGGTACATTGTTATTTTCAGTAGTTTCTTCTTCAGCTTCATCTTCTATTCCTAACCTTTCTTTTAGTTCAGTAACATATTTTTCAGCACATGTAGCAGCTATAGCACCATCTGAAACAGCAGTAACTACCTGTCTTAATACCTTAGGTCTTAAATCTCCAGCAGCATATACACCAGGAATATTTGTTTCCATGTTTTCATTTGTTAATATATAACCAAATTTATCACATTCAACTACATTTCTAAATAATGAAGTTTGAGGTTCATATCCAACAAATATGAATATACCAAATGTTCCATCTTCTTTAGAAGCATTATATTCAAAAGTTTCATTTGTTACATTATTTATGAATTTAGCTCTTTCTAGAAGATTTTCGCCAGTTGCTTCTAAAATCTCAGTATTAAATTTAACAGTTATTTTATCATGAGCTAATACCTTATCTGCAATAGACTTTGCACATGTAAATTCAGGTTCTCTAGCTATAACTGTTACATGCTTTGCAAATCTAGTTAGGAAGATAGCTTCTTCAGCAGCAGCAAATCCAGCACCAACAACAAATACATCTAGATCTTTAAAAAATTCTCCATCACATGTTGCACAATATGCTACACCTCTACCAGTAAATTCTTTTTCACCTGTAAATCCAAGCTTTCTTGGGCTTGCTCCAGTAGCAATTATAACGCTTCTTCCTTGGAAATCACCATTATTAGTATTTATTACTTTTACATCACCATCAAAGTCAACAGACATTACCTCAGCTTCTGTAAACTTAGCATTAAAATTCACAGCTTGAGTTCTCATATCATCAACTAGCTTAGGTCCACTGCTATTTATTATCCCAGGGAAATTAACTATTTCAGATGTTGTTTTTATTTGTCCGCCAACAGACTCTCTTTCTATAACTAATGTATTTAATTTTGATCTTCCAGCATATAAAGCAGCAGTTAATCCAGCAGGACCACCACCAATTATTATTAAATCATATATTTTATTCATATAAATAACCTCCATCCAATAATTCAAAATTTAAATGCGAGCCCAATTTTATATTTGCTAACTCAAACTTACTACTACGAAGGAATATAAGTAGTGGGCTGCATTAAAAAGAGATATTATTATGAGAACTGCTTTACAAATTCTAATATATAAGTAATACAGACTCACTTTTATCTACATTACATAATTAACAGCTATTAAATTAATTATTAACTATGTAATATGGGGAGTTTTAGTTATTAAAGAGGCACAGGGAGAATGTGCCTCTTATTAAAAGGGATTATGAATATTTTAAGTGTATAATTTTAGAGTTTTTAAGTATATATAAGAATTAAAGTTTACCAACTAAATCTAGGCTTGGAGTTAAAGTTTCAGCTCCTGGAGTCCATTTAGCAGGACAAACTTGATCACCATGTTCAGCTACGAATTGAGCAGCTTGAACTTTTCTTAATAGCTCATCAACATTTCTTCCAATTCCATTATCATGTATTTCGTAAGCTTTAATTTCTCCTTCTGGATTAACTACAAATGAGCCTCTTAAAGCTAAACCTTCTTCTTCAATCATAACACCGAAGTCTCTAATGATAGCTCCAGTTGGATCACCGATCATTGGATATTTTATCTTTCCAATTGTTTCAGTTGTATCAGCCCATGCTTTGTGAACAAAGTGAGTATCTGCTGATACTGAATAGATTTCACATCCAATTTCTTGGAATTTTGAATAGTTATCAGCTAAATCTCCTAATTCAGTTGGGCAAACAAATGTAAAGTCTGCTGGATAGAAGAAGAATACTGACCATTTTCCTTTTATAGAATCAAGTGTAACTTCCTTGAATTCTCCATTTTGGTATGCTTGTGCTTTAAAATCTGATACTTTCTTATTTATTAATGACATATTATGTCCTCCTTTAATTTTAATTTTATTTTTAATTTCAATATTAATTTTGCTTTGAGAATTGTTATTAACAACTCCTTGTAACTAATAATAATTATTATTTAATAAAAAGTCAATAGCAAAATGAAAAAAATTATGTTTTTTAAAAAAATATAGTTTAGAAATTTTCATAAACAATATGAAAATAGAGGGCTAAGGAAGGTTTACCTATATGTAAGTTAAGGTGTATAATAAGATAAATTAAAAAGTAATAAATTTGAAATTTAAATAAAATATAGAGATTAAAATTATTAGCAATAAGCAAACTTTGGAGGAAAACTTTATGATTGAAACAGTAGTATCATCAGAACTTTCAGTGGATGAAAGTTTAATAATAAAGAAGAATAGACTTATTTCTGAGAAAAAAGATGATAATATGAAAAGAATTTGTATTGTTACCGGAATTCATGGAGATGAGTTGGAAGGACAGTATGTATGTTACGAATTAATGAGGATAATAAATGAGAAGATAGAAAATTTGCATGGAGTTGTTGATATATATCCAACATTAAATCCATTGGGAATTGATTCTGTGCATAGAGGAATGCCAACATTTGATTTGGATATGAATAGAATCTTTCCAGGGGCAGAAAATGGGGCTATGGCAGAGTATATGGCTGCAAAAGTTATAGACGATATTAAAGGAGCAGACATGTGTATAGATTTACATGCAAGTAACATATTTTTGAAAGAAGCTCCTCAAGTAAGAATTAGTGAAGAAACTAAAGAAAAACTATTACCATATGCTAAACTTATAAATACAGATTTTATATGGATTTATCCAGAAAAAAAAGTTAACCAGTCAACACTTGTATATAATCTTAATAAAATAAATGTTCCAACAATAATGGTTGAAATGGGAGTTGGTATGCGAATTACTAAGGAATACTGTTTTGATTTAGTAAATGGAATATTAAATTTAATGAAAGAACTTGGTATATGGGATGGAGATACTACAGTAGTAAAGAATCCTATAATAGCTAATAATGATCAAGTAACATTTGTAAACTCAAATAGTTCAGGAATATTTATTCCATGTGTTGACCATTGGAAAGGAATAAAAAAGGGAGATGTTATGGGAGAGATCATAGATGTTTTACATGGAGAGGTGTTAGAACGAGTTATTTCTCCATGTAATGGAATGATATTTACATTAAGAGAATATCCAGTAGTATATGAAGGATCTTTAATAGCTAGAATAGTAGGGGAGGGATTTTAATGAAGAAAGAAGTTATCTATACGTTAAAATCTCCTTATAGGGATGATATGAGAATAACTGGATATAGCTTTGGAAAAGGAGAAAAAACAGCATGTATTGTTGGTGCCATTAGGGGAAATGAAATACAACAGCTATATACGTGCTCTCAACTAATAAAGACACTAACAAAACTTGAAAAGAAAAATTCAATAACAAAGAATTGTGAAATTTTAATTATACCTTGTGTTAATCCTCATTCAATTAATATTGGAAAAAGATTTTGGGCAATGGATAATACAGACATCAATAGAATGTTTCCTGGCGAAAAAAATGGAGAAACCACTGAAAGAATTGCAAATGGTGTATTTGAAAAAGTTCAAGGATATACATATGGAATACAATTCACAAGTTTTTATATGCCAGGAGATTTTATCCCACATATAAGAATGATGGAAACAGGACATCACAGTCCTAGTCTTGCTAATTTATTTGGACTTCAATATGTTGTTGTTAGAAAGCCGAGACCATATGATACCATGACATTAAATTATAACTGGCAGTTATGGAATACAAATGCATTTTCACTATATACAAATGCTACAGATCAGATTGATGAAGAATCAGCAAAGCATGCGGTTGTTGCTGTACTGAGATTTTTAACACGAATGGGAGTAATAAAATATAACAGCCATAGTGGATATATAGCAAGTGTACTTCAAGAAGAAGATTTATTTTCTTTAAAAACATCAGCATCAGGAATATATAGAAGATTAAGGAAGCCTGGTGATAGTGTTGAAAGAGGAGATGTTATTGGAGAAATAATTCATCCATATGAAGGGGAAGTAATATCTCAAATAATATCACCAACTGATGGAATAATATTCTTTGCGCATACATCTCCGATGATTATGGAAAATGTTGTGGCCTATAAAATTATTAGAAGATTACATCAGTAAGATTATATTTGTATAAATGTTATAAACAGAATAAAAATATATTTGAAATTTATTTAGATTAGAACATAGAATTAGTTAATAAAAAATTCTATGTTCTTTTTATTTTTGATAGTATATAACAAGATATAGTTGACATAATATAAGTATAACTGATATTATATAATTCATAGTAAAAAGATAGGAATTCGACAAAAGAGGAGAAGAAAAATGAACAATACATTTTTAAAAGATTTTCTTATGATAACTAGTTTTATGCCTATATTATTTATAGCAATCTTAATTGGAATCTTTTTTATTATTAGAGCTATGGAAAAGAAAAAAATCAACTTTTCTAAGCGTATGATTTTTGCAACTATAACAGGATTGGTTCTCGGAATAATAATTCAGATAGTGGCTGGATTACCAGAAGATACTGCAAATATTGCATGGATAACTGAAACTACTAAGTGGTATGGTTTAGTCGGCTATGGCTTTATGGATTTATTAAAAATGCTTGTTGTACCTTTAGTATTTTTATCAATAATAAGAGTAATAACTAATATGAAAGCTAACCAAAATTTGAGTAAATTGACATCGCGATCAATATTAACATTACTTGGTACAACCACTATTTCAGCAATAATTGGTATTATTATGGGAAATTTATTTAAGCTTGGTACAGATGCAGTTGTTATACAAAATGCTGCTGAAATGAAAGAAATAGAACCTATTGTTGATACTCTTAGAGGTTTATTACCATCTAATCCAATAAAAGCTATGGCAGATGCCAATATAGTTGGAGTAGTAATATTTGCAGGATTTATTGGAGTAGCGATTAAGAGATTAACTAAAAAATATTCAGATGTAATAAAGCCTGTTGTTGATTTGATTGAAGGTTCTTATAAGATCATTACAAGTGTAGCAATGACAGTAATAAAGTTTATGCCATATGCAGTAATTGCATTGCTTGCTAATACAATTGCATCAAGAGGATTATCAGCTATATTAAGTGTTGGAAAATTTATAGTAGCTCTATATGTAAGTATAATTGTGGTGTTTATAGTTCATCTTATTTTAATTGCATTAAGTGGTTTAAATCCTATTAGGTATGTGAAGAATGTTTTAGAACCATTAATTTTAGCATTTACTTCACGTTCTAGTTTAGGAACATTGCCAGTTACAATCGAGACACTAAATAAAAATATAGGACTTGAAGAAGGCGTTGCAAGTTTTATAGGAAGTTTAGGTTCTAATATGGGGATGAATGGATGTGCAGCTATATATCCTTCACTGATGGCAATTACTTTAGCAAATATGAGTGGTACACCTATGGACATAAGTTTTTATGGTATGTTACTAGTTATTATAGTGATAAGTTCGCTTGGAATAGCAGGTCTTCCAGGGACAGCTACTATGTCTGTATCAGTTGTTATTTCAGGAATGGGCATGGGAACATATTTCCCATTAGCAGGAGGAATACTTGCTATTGATCCGATTTTAGATATGGGACGTACAATGTTAAATGTTAATGGAACTATGACAACAGCTGTTATAGTAGGAAAAAGTCTTAATGAAATAGATAAAGATGTATTTAATAAAGAAAAATAAATAAACAATTAATTAGATATCAAACCTTTCTAAGCCTAAATTATTGCATAGAAAGGTTTGATTTTTTTTATGATATTTCATTAAATATACAGAAATTAATGATATTTATAAAAATATAGTAATATATAAATATAATAATAGAAGAATATAAATAACAATAGTACAATTGTGGTAGAAATTACCTTAAGGATGATAAAAATAGGGGGACTGTGAAGTTGAAAAAAATATTTAATAAAATTCAAAAAATAGAAACAAAAAATTTAATATTAAGAGAAATACAAGCAAAGGATGCAAAAGATTTCTTTGAGTATTATACTAGCGAAAATATATGCAAATATCTTGATTGGAATGGTCCTAAAAGTTTAGAAGAAGCAGAAGAATATATATATACTTGGAGAAAAGGATATGAAGAAAATTGGATACTTCCTTTTGCAATAGTCAATAAGAGTAATGATAAAATGATTGGAACTATAATTTTTTCAGAGTTTATTGGAAAAAGAGCTGATTTAGGATATGAGATATGCGAAGCATATTGGAGAAAAGGATTAATGTATGAAGCTTTGGATAAATTATTACCTATAGTAATTAGAGAATTTGATTTAGAAAGAATTCAGTCTATAGTATTTAAAGACAATGAAGCATCTAAAAGACTTTTGGATAAGTTAAAGTTTAATGAAGAAGGACTCCTAAAAAAGTACTCATATCATATAGTTAGCGGAGAATGTATTGATTCGTATATATATGCATTAGTTCTTTAATATTAAGATAAATATTATAATTTGGATTATGAAGAAAGAGTAATACAAAATTAAGAATAATTTAAGATAATAAAACACATTTATGGAAAAAAATTAGGTATAATTTAGATATACTATTTTATTAAAATAGTATATCTAAATTAAGGGGGAAGAGATATGAAATTAAAAAAGACATTAGCTTTATTTATGACTGCTACTTTAGGAATAGCAACTCTTACAGGGTGTAGTGCAGCAACAACAAATTATACAAAGGAATTGGCTAAGGCTTCACAGTGGACTGCTACTTCAACTGAGACTAATGGGAATGTAGCTATTGATGTACAAGGACAAAAATTAAATATTTCATTTACTGGAACTGGATATACTTCAGGAGATAAATCATTTGCAGAGGTTAAATTTAATGATCCATCAGGTTTATTTAAACTTCCAGATATAAAAGTGTATGTTGATAATGGAGTAAGCTATATAAATAAAAGTTATTTTGAAGGCATATACACTATGTCAGGAGAAAAGGTACCAGAAAAATTAGCTAAAATTAATGCTGAATATATAGGCATTGATTCAGGGATAGATGTAGCAACTCTTCAAAAAATAATATCAGATCCAGAAGCAGTATTGAAATTGGGGAAAACTGTATTTGGAGATGCAGACATAGATTTACCTTATGCTCAAAATGGAAGAGAATTTACAATGAGTTTAAATTCTAATGAAATGGTGGATTTACTTGTAAAAGCAATAAAAGCTTCAGCTAGTAATATAGAGAATATTAATTCTGAGTTTAAAATAGGATTAACTTCAGAAGAAATAGCTCAATTTAAATCTATAATGAATGATAAAAATATAAATTCAGAAATCCAAGAATTAAAAACAATGATAGCAGGATCTAATATAAGTTTAAAAGAAGTGTTTAGTGATAATACTTATACTCAGGATATTAAGATGGCTATCCAATTAAAAGATTTTGGAAAGATGGATATAACAGTTAAGGGAAAAAGTACTAAATCTGATGCAAAAGAAATCACTATTCCAACTAGTTCTGTTAAGTTAACAGAAGAAGAATATTTAAAATTGATGGAAGATGATAATGTAACTACTACAACAAAAACAGCAGCTTAGAGATTAATTGAATGAAAAATGGCTATGTCTAATTTTAACAATTGGACATAGCCCTTTAATTTAATATGTACTTTCAATTTGTAAAATTATTCCGTTTCAGAGTAACTTGGAATATTAAACATACCTTTTGCAGATTTTACTCCTCTTAATATGGCTTTCTCCATAACTTGAGCTGCAATCATTCCAACTGTTGTAACATCTGATTTAACTTTATTTGTGCACATTGTAAAAATTGTATCTCCATCAAACATTGTATGAGCAGGTCTCATAGTGCGTGCATATCCATTATGAGCCATAGAAGCAACTTTAGTAGCTTGTGCTTTATCAAAGTCAGCATTTGTAACTATAATTCCAATTGTTGTATTTCCTTTAAATGGGTTCTTAGGATTTTCGATGCTATTAATTATTAATTTTTCTGTATTTAAAAAGTTATTTTTTTCACGATCATATGCACCTGCAATAATATTTGAGTTAGATGGATCAATTACATCACCTAAACAGTTAACCGCAACAATTGCACCAACTTTAAGGCCACCAACTTGCACTGCATAAGTTCCAAGACCGCCTTTCATAGCGTAATCAAGCCCAAGGAATTTACCTACTGTGGCACCAAATCCAGCACCGATATTTCCATTAATATCATCATTATATGTTTCAGAGTTTTGGCAGGCTTCAATTCCCATTGCTTTATTAGGTCTTATTTTATAGTCACCAAAAGGCAAATCAAATAATACTGCCTGGCAAACTATAGGTACTTTAGTAACTGTAACATCAAATCCAACATTTTTATTTTCTAAATATTCCATTACCCCGCTAGCAGCATCTAGTCCAAATGCACTTCCCCCTGATAACATAACAGCATTAATTTTATCAACCATCTCAGATGGATTAAGCAGATCAGTTTCACGAGTACCAGGTGAACCACCACGAACATCTACACCGCCCGTTGCACCTTTTTCACATATAACAACAGAACAGCCAGTTCCTCCTTTTTCATTATGACAGTGGCCAAGTTTTATATCTTCTATATCGCAAAATCGAATTTCTTTCATAAATTATCCTCCAAAAGACATAAATAAATTTGAATAAATTAAATGCACAAACAACAAATATGTTATTGTGCATTTAGGTTTATATAAATATATTATTGTTATTTATTTTCTGATTTTAAATAATGTTAATACTACTGCAATAGAAATAACAGCACTAACAATTGCTTCAATTGAACCATTAAGCCCAATCACAGTTAAGATACCTGTAGTGGCTACTTCTTTACTTATACCAAGAGCATCAGCATATCTTTCTAAATATATAAGATAAGTCAATCCCATTACGCCTATTGTATTTGTAAGGGTTCCTAATACTGCAGAAATACCCACATTTATGCTTTCATTTTTGATTTTTTTCTTTAATAAACTATAAACATAATATGATACAATTCCAATTAATACTCTAGGAACTATAGCTATTATTGGATTCCAAAAAATAAATGATGTTGGTAGTGGAGCGGTGAATGCTTGGTACATTGAAAACAAACCAAAGACTAGTCCGACTAAAGCACCAACAACAGGGCCTTCAATAATTGCTCCTATAATCACTGGAATGTGCATAATAGTTGCTTTAACAGGTGGAATTGGTATAAATCCAAGGCCTGTAAGACCTAAAAAAATTGATATAGCAGATAACATTCCAACCATAGTTATCTGTCTGACAGAAAAGTTAGTTTTAAAATCATTTCTTTCCATGGTATAATACCTCCGTTCTTATTCCTTTAATATTATGGATATAATTCGGAAAAAACAGTGTTTAATTTCCGTTCAGTTTTCAATATTGAAATACCGACAAATAATATTTTACCATGTGATAAGAAATATTCAATATTTATTGTTAAAAAAATATCGAACTATTGTAAAAAATTATATGATTTAATAAAAATTTTAATTATTAATAATTATCATAAATGTCCTTTTTGTCGGGCATTATAAAGGCAAAAATAATATAAATTATTATGCAAGGCTGAAATAATATTGTTAATAATGCAAAAAGAATTCTTACAAGTGTAACATCTGCATTGATGTAGTCTGAAATTCCAGCTAAAACACCACAAATTTTTTTTCTAGAAGAGTCCTTATATAACTTTTTATCTGAATTCATAAAAATACCTTCCTTAAGTTTAAATATCTATATAAAAATAATTATAAATACAAATATAAAAAATGATAGTACTTTAACATTATATTTATATAAAAATAAGAAAATAATAAGATATACACATATAAAAAGAGCAGCTATGCTGCAATTAGGA
Organism: Clostridium neonatale; assembly: GCF_001458595.1. Classification (GTDB taxonomy): domain Bacteria; phylum Bacillota; class Clostridia; order Clostridiales; family Clostridiaceae; genus Clostridium; species Clostridium neonatale. Next base: position 2,535,945 of record NZ_LN890328.1, on the reverse strand, counting down.
TCTTAAATAAAAAGAGCAGCTATGCTGCAATTAGGATCTTAAATAAAGGAAACATCTTCATCAGTAGATGAAGATGGGCTATACTGCTAGGCTCGTACCTCACCAAGCATTATATGCCTTGGACAAACAATTTTGGAACAATCATTAATGTAAAAATTCTACACCTTCATTTTCGAATTCAAGACACCGCCAACATAAGAGCTTTATTTCTTTGTTTCAGCTAAACTCGTAGGACCACATTATTATTGTTGTAAATAAATACATTTTTAAATTACGGAATAGTTATTTATACATGTTAAAGATTTAAAAAGTTAATATTTTATCATTTTTTAAAATATATAATTTTATAAATATATGAATATAAAATCTTAAGCATTTCCCTACAATCCAGCCTATCATATATTGAATTTCGGTTATTATCCACTAAACTTTGATTTTACGTCCCTTATTTATATTGAATACTTTTTTTATTAGGAATATATTAAAATAGTTGACAGTTAAGTATTGATGATTGAAAATTAAGATGATAATATAGAATATAAATTTTAAATATTAAAATATTAAAATATTAAAATATTAAAATATTAAATATTTAAATATTAATGAGGTGAAATAAATTGAGTACAATTGCAGGCAAAGGCTGTGAAAGAATAATACCAGATAGTGATAAAAAGCCACTAAAAGATATAGAAAGAAGTATAGTAAAGACATATAGAAAACATATTTGGTCAAAATTTATTAAAGCAATTAAAGATTATCAATTAATTGAAGAGGGGGATAAAATTGCCGTTGGAATCTCTGGTGGAAAAGATAGTATACTTATGGCAAAATTATTTCAAGAACTTCAAAGACATAGTCAAATAAAGTTTGAAGTAGTCTTTCTAGCTATGGACCCTGGATATCATCCAGATATAAAAAAATTATTAATAGAAAATTGTGAGTATTTAAACATCCCAATACATATGTATGATTCAGGAATCTTTGATGTAGTAGATAAAATGGCAAAAGATTACCCATGCTATTTATGTGCGAGAATGAGAAGAGGTTCTTTATATGCAAAAGCACAAGAATTTGGGTGTAATAAGCTAGCATTGGGACATCATTATAATGATGTTATAGAAACTACAATGTTAAATATACTATATGCAGGCAATTTTAAGACAATGCTTCCAAAATTAAAATCAAAAAACTTTGAGAATCTAGAGTTAATTAGGCCTATGTATTATATAGAGGAAAAATATATAAAAAGATTTATAAATAATAGTGGAATATGGCCATTAAATTGTGCATGTATGGTTGCAGCAGAAAGAGTAGGAAATAAAAGGTATGAAATAAAAGATTTAATTGAAAAATTAAAAGAAAATTTTGATGGTGTTGAAAAATCTATTTTCAAAGCAGCTGAGAATGTTAGTATGGATGGAATATTAGGCTGGCAAAAAGGAAACCAAAAGTTTTCGTTTTTAGATATTTATGATGAAGAGGAAAAATAGTAGATATTTATATGTAAAATTATGTTATAATAAAGTTAGATTAAAACTGATAAATCAGTGCATTTATACGATATTATAATCATTATAAATTTAGTTAGATGAAAAGGAAATGGTAATTATGCTAAATAAATCACTAGATACTATGGATCCAAATATACTATTAAGCTTAGTTAATACTAAACTAAGAGATAGTTACAGTTCTCTTGAACTTCTTTGCGATGATATTGATATTGAAAAACATAAAATTATTGAAAAACTAAAAACTATAGGATATGATTATGATGAAAGTCAAAATCAATTTAAATAAAATCAAAATATATTATGAGAGAAGGTATGAGTAGGCATGAAATTAAAAAAGACTGGAAAGATAATTGCTTTGCTTGCAGCAACAACAGCACTAGTTGCATCTCTAGTAAATGATAAAAAAAATAATTATGGAAAAAATTAATATATATTGACAAAATTTAATTAAAGTGTATAATATATATTAAATTCAGTGAGAAGGAAGAGTAATCAGGTGCAATGTTAAAGAGAGCTGATGGTGGTGAGATATCAGTACGGTAGCTAATGATGAATGGACCTTTTAGAAGCAAGATGAAATCATTTGAAAGTAGTTAAGCCGTAAGTCGCACGTTATAGCGAATAGAGTATGTTAGTACTTGATGTTGAGTGGCATTTTATGCAATTTAGGTGGCAACGCGGATAATCTCCGTCCTATGTATTTAGGACGGAGTTTTTTTATACATAATTTTAAAGTTTATATTTATGATATTAAGGTTGTGATATGTATGTTATGAAAGGAAAAGAAAAGTGGAATTTAATATAAAAAGATTAAAAAATAAGGGGGAATTTATATGAATACAAAGAAAATGGTAACAAATGCAATATTAATAGCAATAGGAGCTTTATTGAGAGTTATTACACCAATGCTTGGAGTACCAATGCAACCAGATTTTTCATTAATAATGTTATTTATAATAATGATATATAATTTTGATTTTAAAACCGTTTTGACTTGTGGTATTGTAGTAGGAATTTTTGCAGCACTTACAAGCAAAACACCAGGAGGACAAATTCCTAATGTTTTAGATAAGACTTGTACATCAATAATAATGTATTTAATGTTATCACCATTAAGAAATAGAATAAGCAAAGGCAAACAATTAGCATTACTATTACCTATAGGAACAGTTTTAAGTGGAACATTATTTTTAATATTTATAAAAGTAATAGCAGGTCTACCAGGTGGGCAATCTTTTATGACTTTATTTTTAGCAGTTGTAGTTCCAGCGATAGTGTTAAATACTATAATTGGCATGGTATTTTATTTGGTAGTAAAAAGAGCAACCTCAGTAACAGGTGCTTATTCAGTAGAGTAAATTATTTTTAAATATGTAATCAATGAGGAAGGTAGATTTGAAATATGAACACTAAAAGAATGACAACAAATGCAATATTAATAGCAATAGGAGTAATATTACATCAAATAACACCATTAATAGGGGTGCCAATGCAACCAGATTTTGCATTAGCGATGTTATTTATAATAATGATATTTAATGAAGATTATAAGACAACTCTAATATCTGGTATTGTTATAGGAATATTCACAGCGCTTACAACAAAAACACCAGGAGGTCAAATACCCAATATATTAGACAAGTTAATTACTTGCAATGTTATGTATTTAATATTAGTGCCTTTAAGGAATAGAATATGTAAAACAAAACAAATAACATTGCTATTATCTTTAGGAACATTAGTTAGTGGAACCACTTTTTTGGTGGCTCTTGCAACATTTGCAGGATTGCCAGGAGGAGCATCTTTTAAAGTTCTATTTATGACAATAGTAGTTCCAACAATAGTTTTAAATTTAATAATTGGTTTGGTAATTTATAAGATATCAGAAAAAACTCTTCAAATAACAGGAACATTTTCATAGTAGATAAAATTTATATAAAAATAGTCGTTATATTAGTAAATATAGCGACTATTTTTATAATTATTTTTTTATATAATGAAACTCTTCAGGTGTATTTTCGTCAATGCCTTTAAATTCATATCCCTGATCTTTATAGTACTTTATTATGCTGGGAAGAGCTTTAACAGTATTTTTACTCATGTAGGCACAATGCATAAGTAAAATTATATTATCTTTATCACTTTTAGAGTTTCTTATTAATCTTGAAGGATCAGAATTAGGGTTTGCTCCATCACCACTATCAACATTCCAATCATATATTTTTAAATTATTCTCATGTAATAGATTTACCATGGATTCTGTTAGCTTATAACTGTTATTATTACAACCAAATGGAAATCTTAATATGTTAGTTTTTATACCAACTACAGAATTTATTAGTTCTTGAGTTTCAAGCATTTCCTTTAAAAAATGATCATTGGAACAATATAGATATCCTTTTTTGTGTGTCATACTATGAAGACCTAAAGAATGTCCTTCCTCATGCATGCGTTTTATAATATTTTCTTGTCCTTTAATTTGTTCTCCAATTAAAAAGAATGTAGCATTTACATCTTCTTCTCTTAATATATCTAATATATCAGTAGTTACTTTTCTAGCAGGTCCATCATCGAATGTTAAATATATTACTTTTGATTTAGATGTATTACTGGATGTTTCTTCTGCAAATGCAAAGATATTTATTATATTTGATAATATGAGAGTTAAAATAATAATTTTACTGAAAAATCTAAGTTTCATTGTATCACCTCTTAGAATATTATTTACAATACTTAATAAAAATATTATTAAGAGTAGCTCTATTTTAGAGAAATACTTTTTTATGGTATAATTTACTTATATATTTATATTATGGAATTGAGTGGTAAAAGGGTGGCGTTAATGAAAAGGATTAATGGTAGTTATATTATCCAAAAAGAAGTTGACAATGAAGAATTTTTTACTGGATATTTGGTAAAAGATGAAAAAAGTAAGAAAAAATCTATATTATATATTTTAAAGAGTGGATTTATTTACGAAAAATCTAGAGAATACTTATTAAGTAAATTTAATACTATTAAGAATTTAAATTTCGACAATATGTTTAAATTAATCAATATTAAAATAATAAAGAATATTGATGGTATAAATTTAGATAAACCTCAATATGGTTTTTTACTTGAAGATTATGATTATAAAAAAAATACTAAGAATTTTATAGAAGGATGCAATTTAAAAGAGAAACTAGATATATTTATGGAAGTTTGCGCTTCAATCAATACCTTAAATATTAAAGGGTATGTTTATGATAAAATAAATATAAATGATATTAAAATAATCGTTGATAAAAATAATAGTATTAAAATAAAGCTAAAAAATATTTTACAAAATGAATTGAAAAAAATGAATCTATATAGTTCACCAATGAATTTAAAGCTATTTCCATATAGTTTATATAATAGGGATGAATTTTCAAATGAATTAAATAATATGAATGAGATTATTAATTTATTTAATGAAATTTTTTCTGAAGAAGATCTTAATTCTGATTTAACTGAAATAAAAGAAATTAAAAAATTTTTTAGATATATAAAGACATTAAATAAAATGTGTACAATAACTGATTTTATTAAATATGTTAATAATAGATTGAAAGCGGAATATACAGTATTTATTGAGAGTGGCATAAATAAACCAAAATTTAATTTAGATATTATTGGACGAGAAGAAGAATTGAATATAATAGAAAAAAAGTTTAATAATATTTTAGAAAATAAAGATAAATATAATATAATATGCTTTAAGGGCGAAAATGGGACAGGAAAAACAAAAATTTTAAATGAAATAGAATATATAATATCCAATAAATATTTAAAACAGATATTATATATAAAGAATCTAGAAGATATAAATCTATCTGTTGAAGAGCTTGAAGCATGTTTTATAAATTTCTTTGATGGTATTTTAGAAAAAATCACGCGAGAAAAATATGAATATTATATAAAAAGATTTATGGAGATTCTGATAAAAAATAAATCTGAAATTGATGATAATGAAAAATTAAAGATTGCTAATAGAATAGTTAAATGTATTAGTGAATATTCAGCCAAAAATCCAATAGTAATATTGATAGATAATTTAGAAGAAAAACATGAAATTATTAAGCTGCTTTTAAAGTATATATTGCTCCTAGATAGAAATACAGAGAATATAATGGTTGTGTTTACAGTTAATAACAGTTATTGTGATGAAGAAGTTTCATTGTTATTAAAGCAGCTTGAAAAATTAGAGAAATATGAAGAGTATACAATAAATTACTTTAACCAATATAATACAACCAAAATGATTAAAAATATTCTTAATTATAGTAAAGAAATAGATAAATTATCTATGGAGATATTCGCCAAAACCTTGGGTAATCCGCAATATATAATTAGCCTTATTGAAGAACTTTACAATAATAATTATATATGCTTTGATTTTAAGTCTGGAGTATGGAAAATAGATAAGGAATTCAAGAGTATAGCTATACCTGAAAAGATAGATAGTAAGGTGAATTTTATGATATCTTCACTAAGAGAAAGTGAAATACATATATTAAAAAAACTATCAATCTTTCTAACACCATTGCCAGAAAGAATAATATTGAAGTATGTAATAACAGGGGAAGAAGGAATAGAATCATATAATAAACTTAAAGAAAAAAACTTTTTAGCAGATAAAATAGGTGATAAGGGTCTATTAGTTGGTTTTACCAATGAGCTACTAAAAAATATATTATATTCCAAAATAGATGAAAAAACAAAATATGTAATGCATAAAAATGCAACTGAGTTTTTAGAAGAAGAAATATATAATGACGATTCATATGTTGAAGAATTCTTATATAATTTAGAAAAAATAGAGGAGTTTAACAAATTGTATTTTTATACAATTAGATGTGCTCAAGTTGAAAAGATATATGGAAATCCATCTAAATCAATACAGTATTATAAGAAAACATTTAAATATTCTGATGATAAAAATAAGTGTAATATAGCAATAAATATTGCTAAATTATATGAATGTATATCAGATCATGAAAATGGTTTAAAGTATTTTAAATTAGCTAATGAATATTCTTTTAAAAGAAGTAAAAAGGATATGCAAATATATACTAATATTGAGATAATAATAATAAAAATGAATAATTTTAACGAATGCAATCAAGATATTATATTATTATTGCAAAATATTAGAAAACAGTTAGATGAAATAAATTATCCTAAAGGAGAAGTGTATTATTATTATGCCCTTATGCTTAAAGCAAGGATAGAAGAAGAATATGAAATGATATTGGAGTATGGCTCAAAAGTTTTAGAAATATTAGATGAATTTAGGATAAAAGATGATGTTCATGGATGGATTTTAAATACTATTGCATTAGAATATAGAAGGATTGGGATATATAAACAAGCAAAAAAACTAATTTTGAATTCTACTAGACTATTTGAAAATAATAAAAATATGAATGGATATATATTTTCTAAAAATATATACACAGAATTATTAAAAGAGGAAGGCAGACCAATTGAAAAAATAATTGACAATCTAATAGAAATAAGCAGATTAAGTAATAGGAATAAACTCTATAAGCGAGAGATATTCAGTTTAATAAATATAGCAATATGTTATTTAAATATAGATAATTATGTTGAAGCGGAGAGATATATAACAAAAACATTAGAAAGACAAAGAGATGAATCAGTAGAATTTTATAGTGATATTATCTATAGTACTTTTTGTCTATTACAAATAAAATTAGGAAATATTAGGCTGGCAGTTAAATACCACACTTTATATCAAATGTTTTTAAATAATACCAAAAATCCAGAAGAAAACATGATCGATAATAGCATTTCATCATATTATTATAATTTAATATTTTATAACTATGATGAAGCGTATGAAATACTTAGAAAAATATATAATAAAATTTCAAATAAAAATGATTATAAAAGTAGATATATAGTATGTAACTATTATCAGATGTTACTGCTTAAATGTGAGAATGAATTAGATGTCAAAAATATATATAATATTTTAAAAAATAAATTAGAATATATAAATAATATAAATAAACAAATTGAAATAAAATTAAAAGCCATAAGATTTATATTAAAACTTGACTATAGAACTCTTGCAAATAAACTATTTAATGAAATTAAGGATTATCCTAATAATTATAATATGGAAGCATACTATATATATCTAGAATTATATTTTAAAGATAATAATTCACATTATAATTATCTAATTAACAAAGGGCTTAGAGTATGCAGCTTGTCCGTTGAAAAAGAAATAAAAAGAGATTTGTATGCAATTATAGGTGAAAAATACAGTGAAATGGAGTGTTATCAATTAGCATTTTATTATTACTATGAATCAATTAGTTTACATGTAGAAACATTGAAAGAACTACCTGTAAAGGAACAATTAATTTATATAAATAAGAGTAATTTTTTTTATGTATATAGATTATTAGTTGAATGCCTCAATGATAAGTTAAAAATAAGGATAAATTTTAAAGATTTTCACAACATAAATAATGAAAATGAATTAAATGATATTTTAAATGAAATTAAGATAACTAGATTATTGAACAATCAGTCTATATATAATCTTACACAGGGATTATATGAAAGACTATATTATAATAATTTAAATAATGCATATGATTTATTTTTCACATTTAACGAAGATATTATAAAAAATTTAGGAAGTATAGTAAAATACATTTCTAAAATAACTCTTTCAAATAAAGCTCTGTTGTTAATAGAAAATGAAAATGGAGAGAATGAGGTTGTATATAGTTATAGGATAAATAATGTTAATACAGTAAAATCATATTTTAATAATAAGATTGAATCTCAAGATAATGTTTTAATTTTATCTGAAAATGATATATATTTCAATAACCTAGAAATTGAATCTATGAAAATTAAAGGGTGCATGTATATAAGAATAAGGAATGAAGAAACATATTTAAATGGAAGTAATAAAATTAATGGAAAATTAATTTTGTTATCGGATAATGCAATTAATAATATTAATGACTCCTCAAAAATATTAGTTGAGAAATTAGTGCCATTCATAAACTTTATGTTGAAAAAATATAATTTAACAATAAGTTCAACACTAGATAAGTTAACTGGAGCATATAATAGAAGATATTTTGAACAAGCATTGACTAGATTGTTGGATAATGAAAAAGCAACAAATAATATTTTTGGAATAATAATGTTTGACATAGATGATTTCAAAGGAGTTAATGATAAATATGGACATCAAACTGGTGATGAAGTTCTTGTTAAAGTGGTAAAAGAAGTAAAGAAGAGCATATATAAAAATAATATAATTGGTAGATATGGTGGAGAGGAATTTTTAATATTAATTCCTAATGCAGATGAAGAAAAAATGATTAATTTAGCTGAGACAATAAGAGAGAATATAGAGAAGGCTAAAATTTTAGGTGAAAAAAGACCAATTACTGTTAGCATAGGTTCAGCTATTGGAGGAAATGAAGTACTAAGTAGTAGGGATATTATCAGTAGAGTTGATAGAGCACTATATAAATCTAAAAATGCTGGGAAAAACAAAGTTACTTTTTGGAGAAAAGAATTTGACGAGAATATTGAAGATGTGGATATTAATGGTGGGATGATTAGCGAAATGTTAAGAAGCCATAATTTAGATCTTGTAATAAGTGATATAGTTAATTTAATGAAATATAACATAACTAAAAAAGAAAGAATTCATCAATTTTCTCTTAAAATTATAAATACTATAAAGTGTGAAACTATTGGAGTATTTTTAATAGAAGATTATAAAATAAATAGTACTTTTGTTACTAGATTAAATGGTGAATTTTCATCTGACTTGGAGAATTTTAATTTAAATTTTGTGGATAAGGTAATAGGTTATGGTAAGAGTATATATAATATTGACTGGAATAACGGAAAAAAATATGAAGGGAATAGTATACCAGAATGGAAATCTGTCTGTTTAACACCTGTAATAAGTAATGGGAAAATTATAGCAGTCTTATATTTATACGATTCTATTAATAATAAAGAATTTGATAATAATGATTGTATTTTATTAAATAGCATAGCTCAATTGAGCATACCTGTATTTTCGTAAAATCATAATCACATAAAAGTTTTCTTTTCATATTATATTATTAGAGAAAATTTGGAAAGGAAGCCTCTATGGATGAGAATAAATTAAATAGAAATATTAATGTTAATTTATCTGCTGGAAATGATAAAGTGAAATATTATGAATGTAATGAAAATAATTGCATTTTTGAGATTGTAAATGAAGATACTGGTGAGGATAAAGCTGATTATATAATTGACTCAGATAAAAGTAGAATACTTAATACTTCAGAAGATAATAAGAGCCTAAATGGGCAGATTGCAGTTATATCAGTATTAGACTATGGAAAGCATGAATTGCTTCAAGGAACAAAAATAAATTTATATAGAATCAATGGACTATCCCCTGTTTTAATTGAATCAAAAGTTACAGATAATGATGGAAAAGTTGTTTTTACAAATATTGATAAGGGATGTTATAGAGTAATTGAAATAATAGATAAAAGATTTTTTGAAAAACCTAAATATATTAATTGGAATGAAATAATAATAGATGAAAATAATTCTAAACAAAAGGTAGTTGTAGTTAATAAATTAAAAAATAGAACTAAACAATATAAATAAGGGGCGTAGAATCATGGTTTAGTGGATAACAACCGAAATTCAATATATGATATGCTCGTATTGTAGGAAAATTTGAGTTAAAAATTCTACAGACAGAGGCTGTGCCCAAAAATGTTTGCTCCAACAACAAGTATTTGACAAACAATTTTGGAACAGCCTCTGTCTAAGAATTTAATAACTCAAATTTTCAATACAATACTACGTATATTCATATATTGAATTTCTTTGTTTTTCTCTAAAATCATATATATCCACTTTATTTTAATTATGATTAATGTTTTTTTATATTATATGCCTTAAAGTATATCTTCTAATCAATGGAGGTAACTTATTAAGTTACCTATAAAAATCACCTTAACCAGAATAGAATAAGCAAATTCATAAGAATATATATTCTGATATTTATAAATCTATATCTTTTTAAAAATGATAAAATATTAACCTTTTAAATCTTTAACATATATAAACAACTATTCCTTAATTTAAAAATGTATTTACGTATAGCAACAATAATACCACTACTATGAATTTAGATGAATCAAAGAAATAAAGCTCTTATGTTGGTGGTGTCATTTTTGTAGCAAGCGAGTCACACATAAGAGCTTTATTTCGGTTATTCCAATCTAAACTTTCTACGTACCTTATTTACATATGGTAATATTACTTATGGTTATGTATAATCATATTATCATTATTATTCAAGCAAAGGAGAAAGAGTTTTGGAACAATATAAATTAAAGATAAAAAGAATTTCAGATAAAGCAGTATTACCTAATTATGCTCATGAAGGAGATGCAGGATTAGATTTATATGCAGTAAAAGAATTGATTTTAAAATCGGGGGAAAGAGGATTAGTACATACAGGAATACAAATTGAACTTCCTAAAAATACAGAAGCTCAAATAAGGCCAAGAAGTGGTTTGGCATTAAAGCATGGAATAACAACTTTAAATTCTCCAGGAACAATCGATGAAGGATATAGAGGCGAAATTGGAGTTATTTTAATTAACCATAGTGGTGAAACTTTTAAGATTGAAGAAGGCATGAAAATAGCACAGATGGTAGTTAAACCAGTAGTGAAGGTCGAGATAACAGAAGTAGAAGAATTATCTGATGATACTGAAAGAAAGGAAAATGGATTCGGATCATCAGGAATCTAAAAATAATTATCAATTAACAATTATCAAATTTCAATGAAGGAAGATTTTGCAAAGCAAAATCTGAAAAAATATTATAGAAATTCTGTAAGAATTTCTTCCTTCATTGATCATTGATAAATGAAAATTGATAATTATTTTTTATTGTTCATATGCAAAAATTCTTTTATAAACTAATGTAAAAATAAGTATTATTACTGAAGTGAGTGCAATTGTTCCACCTGGAGCACTATTTAAATAATAAGATAGTATAAGTCCAAGCATTACATCTATGATTCCAAATAATATAGATAAAATTAAAGTTTTGTTAAATCCTTTTTTTAGCTGCATAGCAGTTGCTACTGGAACTACTATTATTGATGAAACAACTAGGATTCCCATTATTCGTATAGATAAAGAAATAGTAGCACCAACAATTAAAGTAAATAAATAATTTACTAGCTTAACATTTATTCCAGCTATTTTTGCACCATTTTCATCAAAAGTAACATAAATTAATTTATTATAAAGTATAATTAGAAGACCTAAACAAATCAATCCACATATACCAATTAGAAAAATATCAGAGCGAGTTACTGTAAGTATACTTCCAAACAAAAAGGAATCTACTTTAGCAGCTGCTTTTCCACTACTGATTAGTATAATTGCAATACCCAAGCTCAAGGTTAAGACAATTGACATGACAAGTTCAGCATATTTTTTATAATAATTTCTTAAAGATTCTATAATTATGGCACAAATACTTGTAAATAGAAATGCTGTTAAAAGAGGGTTTACTCCAATAACTAATCCTATAGCAACACCAGCAAATGAAGAATGAGATAATGTATCGCCTATCATTGAATAGCGTCTTAGTACTATGAATAGTCCGATGAACGGACATAAAATTGAAACAATAAATCCTGCAATGAATGCATTTTGCATAAAAGTTAATCCAAACATAAATCTTACCTTTCTTATTTTCTAAACAATACCAGATAAAGGACCATCATCTTTTAAATGGTTTATAAAATTATTTGTAGTATATAAATTCATTTTCCCATTCTCTATTTTAAGAATGTGAGTTGAATACTTAATAGCTATTTTAGTATTATGTTCAACTGAAATAATAGTTTTACCTAAATCGTTATTTAGTTGCTTTAATAATGGATAGATTTCCTTCTGACTTTTTTCATCTACTCCAGTTGAAGGCTCATCTAATATTATTAAATCAGGATCACCGATAAGAGCTCTTGCTATAAAGACTCTTTGCTGTTGACCTCCTGATAGATTTCCAATAAGAGAATTTTTAAATTTATTCATATTAACTTGATTTAATGCAGAATCAATTATTTTATGATCTTTTATTCCTAAAGCTCTACTATGGGAAGTTAACAATTCCTTAACTGTTAATGGAAATTCAGAATTAAAATTATCCAATTTTTGAGGAACATACGAAATCCTTTTTGATGAGATTTCTATATTACCGGAATCTGGTTTTAATAAGTTTAATATAAGTTTTATTAATGTACTTTTACAGCTTCCATTTTCACCAAGAATAGATAGGTATACTCCACTTGGGATATTTAAGTTAATATCTTTTAGCAATTCATTTCCTTTAACATATGAAAATGATAAATTATTTATATTAATCAATAGTTCTTCAACTCCTTAAGCATATGAATATATTATACACTTATATGCAAATGATTTGCAATAAATAAAAGATTATTTAAGGAACTAATATATGTGTTTTAAAACCCAAATATCATTTTCTTTCTGAAAATTAGCTATAATAGATATGGTTTTATGTGGGGCTTTCTTAGATAGTCCGGAAACCTTAACTATTTCAGTAGAACCTTTTGATTCAATTACTGAAATAGAGTTAACTCTAAATAATCTTTTATTGGAAGGAAATCCTTTTGTAAGATTATATTCAATAGAATACGATAAATCCTTACAATGTATATTTACATAGGTGTAATATGACGTTAAAAGTGATGTTAGTAAAATACAAATAATATATATTTTGTGACGGGATTTGTTTTTCATATTCAATGATTTTTTTGATACATGCTTTCTTTTATTATATGATTTTTGTTTATAATTCTCATCAAATTCAATAGTTTCAAGTTTTCTTACTGAATTAGTAACCATTTGTGCACCTCCAATAAAAATAATCACAGAAAAATATTACCATATTATTACAGTTGAATAAATAGCATCTTGGAAAGAATCGAGTGACTTTATATATTATTATTGCTAAAAATAAGACATATTACGTAACCTTGGAAATGTTAATTGTTGAATTGTATGTTTTTTGATATAATTTTTATTAACAAATCTCATTAAATTAATAAAATTTTGATTTATTTGTTTATATATAAAGGTATATTACTAATATATTTGTTTAAGAATAAGTAAAGGTATATACAATAAAATAATAGGATGGTGTAAGTATGGATTTTTCTAGTTTAGTTTTAATGGAAAAGGATAATGAAACAGGTTTTATAAAAAAAGAATTAGGAAGCTTTGAAGTAAGCGAAGGAGCTATATATGTTAAAAAATTATATATGCTAGATGATATTGTATATATGTATTTTGATACTAATAAGGATGTTGAAGAATGGGAATACTCTGCAATATATGATTTATTTAATGATGATATATTTGAAGAAAAAGGATATGAAATAGAGGAAGATTTAGATGAATATAATCCAACATATATAATAAAATTTAAATATGTAGATGATTATTCTTTAATCAAAGAAAAAATACAGGAATGTGTTTCGTTAATAGAAAGTGAAATGAATAATGTATTTGAATCTATAAAAGGTAAAGAAGAAGAATACTTATAGCAATGTACAATTCACAATTAAGGATGAAATCCCTACTGGATTTCTATATTTTATATTGCATGGATTTTACTAAAGTAAAATTTACCGCTAATTTTTAATTGTCAATTAAATTGTGAATTGTAAACTTGGGATTGTTAATTAAATTGTGAATTGAAGAAAGGGGTTTAATTATGAGTGAATTAAAAAAAAGAGAAGAAATTGATGATAAATATAAATGGAAAATTGATAAAGTATATAAGAGCATAGAGGATTTTGAAAAAGATTTTGAAGAAGTAAAAAAAGAAGCTGTAAAGCTTCAAGACTATTCAGGAAAATTAACTAATGGTGAAGCCATACTAGAATACTTAAAGTTAAATGAAAAAGTATCAAGAAAAGTTGAAAATTTATTTATATATGCCCATTTAAAAAGTGATGAGGATACATCTAATGCAACATATCAAGCTTTAATGAGTAAGATAGACATATATATGGCAGAATTCTCAAGCTATACTGCATTTTTCGTTCCAGAAATTTTAGCTTTAGATGATAAGTTTATTATGGATGAAATAGATAGAATTGAAGAGATGCATCAATATAAATTCTTGTTTGAAGATATATTAAAGGAAAAGCCACATATATTATCAAAAGAAATGGAGGAACTTTTAGCTTCAGCTTCAGACTGCTTGGATGCTCCTTCAGCAATTCATAATATGCTTACAAATGCAGATATGACTTTTGGAAAGATAAAAGATGAAGAAGGAAATGAAGTAGAACTTACAGAAGGAAACTATTCTTCATTTATAAGAAGCAAAGATAGAAATGTAAGAAAAGCTGCATTTGAAAAGCTGTTTAGTGAATATGAAAAATTTAAAAATACATTGGCTACATCTTTAACAGCTTCAATAAAAACCTTTAATTTTAATAGTAAAGTTAGAAAATATGAAAGCGCATTAGAAGCATCATTACAGCCTAATAATATACCATTAGATGTATATAAAAATGCTGTGAAAGTAATGAATGATAATGTATCTTCACTTCATAGATATGTAAAAATAAAAAAAGAATTATTGAATTTAGATGAAATTCATATGTATGATTTATATGTACCAATAATAGAAACTCAAAAAGAAAAAGTTGAATTTAATGATGGAGTAAAAATTGTACTTGAAGCATTAAAGCCATTAGGAGAAGAATATTTAGATATATTTAAAGGCGGTATCAATGATGGCTGGATAGATATATATGAAAATAAAGGAAAAAGAGGCGGAGCATATTCATGGGGTGGATATGATACTATGCCATATGTATTATTAAATTACAATAATGAATTAGAAGATGTATCTACTTTGGCACATGAAATGGGGCATTCAATTCATTCATATTATTCAAGAAAAGAACAGCCATATCATTATGCAGGATATACACTATTCTGTGCAGAAGTTGCTTCAACTACTAATGAAAAACTGCTTATTCATCATTTAATAGAAAAAGAAAATGATGAAAAGAAAAAACTTTCATTAATTAATACTGAATTAGAACAAATAAGAACAACTGTATTTAGGCAATTAATGTTTGCAGAATTTGAACTTTATACACATGAAAGCTTAGAAAAAGGAATTCCACTAACAAGTGAAGATTATAGTAAAGCATGGCATGAATTAAATGTTAAATATTTTGGACCAGAAATGATTGTTGATGAGAATATAGATATAGAATGGGCAAGAATACCTCATTTTTATTCAGATTTCTATGTTTATCAATATGCAACAGGATATGCCGCTGCATCTGCATTTGCAAATGCTATCTTAGAAGGAAAAGTAAATGCAGTTGAAAAGTATAAAGGATTCTTAAAATCAGGAGGCAGTGACTATCCAATAGAAATTTTAAAGAAGGCTGGGGTAGATATGACAACAAAGGAACCCTTAGAAGCAACAATAAAGAGATTTAATGAACTATTAGATATGATAGAGAAAGTAAAATAGTAAATTAGATCTTTGATATTACAACAATATATGAAGTCTGGTGAGAAGTGAAATATTAACACTATGTTCATAATATAAATGATACAATATACAATAAGTACTTACACATTGTATATTGTATTTTTTATTCTTTATGAAATTATATTTCTGTGCCATATGTGGACGATGTACCACTTGATGGTATAATTTTTATAGAAGTATGGGAATAACTAAAAAATAAATTGTATGCGTCTGGCCTTTTATTCGGCAAGATCAGAAAAACCAGAATGCGCTGAAAAAATAAACGGTTAAATGATTAATTTAATTAAGGTTATTTTATTCTATTGGATTTTAATTTTATAGAGAGTGACATCATAGTCGCCTTGGCGATTTTTTATTCTTAAACTTATATGGAGGAAAAGATGAAAAGCATTAGTTTTAATGATATGTTTTTTAGAACATTGATAGATAAGCATGGATTTTATATGAAACAATATAAAAGTAATTTTCATAATGTAGATAAATTTGTAGCAATGAAAGAAGTGGAAGGTGGAACATACTGTGTATTAATAACAGATGATGTAGATGAAAATATTGATGTCAGCGAGGCAATTGAGTTTCTTAATACTATAGGAAAAAAATTCTCTCTGAATGTTTTGATATTATCAACAGAAAATTATATATCTAATAGTTTGTATCATTTTAATAAACTTATTATAAATAGAAATGATAATAAAGTTATATTTTGTGATGAATCATGCTTGCCACTTCAGAATATATTTAATAGTATTGTTAAAAATAAGAAAGAAGATAGATTTGTATTAAAAGAGCAATTACCAACCATTATTTTGATTTTAATTAATACTGTGATATTTTTAATAACAGCATTTTTTTCTAGAAGTATTGTAGATATAAATACATATGTTTTATTAGTATTTGGTGCAAAATTTGGACCATTTATATCAGAGGGAGAATATTATAGGTTATTTACTTGTGCATTTTTACATGGAGGATTAATTCATTTATTATGCAATATGTATTCACTATATATTTTAGGACCACAAATAAATGCAGTGTATGGAACATATAAATATATATCTTTGTATATTATATGCTGCTTTACATCTAGTCTTATGAGTCTTATATGCGCACCAAATACAATATCAGTAGGTGCATCAGGAGCTATTTTTGGACTTATGGGAGCATTAATTGCTTTTGCATTTATAGAAAGAAAGCGAATAGATAAGAGGTTTATGTCTGGATTGCTACAGGTACTTGTTTTAAATTTAATTATAGGAATGAGTATTAGGAATATAGATAATTATGGGCATATTGGAGGACTTTTAGGGGGGCTAATAGTTGGATATATTTTTTATGCAATGAGGCTAAGAAGTAAGAAAGGAAGAAAATAATGCAAAAGAATATTATAAGTAAGAAATCTGATTTAATAACAGGTGCATTCTTATTAATTTTAATAGTAACTTTAGGCTGTGACTATTTACTATATAATAGAGAAAAAACATATAGAATAATTTTAACAATAAGTACTGTGTTAATCATTTGGTTTCTTTTTAGTAAGACTTTTATTAAAAAATCAAAATTTACTTATTATTGTATACTTACATTTGTTTTTTGCTCAATGTATGTTGGGAATATATTAAATATATATAGAGTTATACCATTTTATGATAAAGTTTTGCATTTTATATCAGGAATATTAATAGGTTTTATTGGATTCATTATATTTATGAACTTTAATAAAGAGAACATGAAGAATATTAATAAAGTTTTTCTTTTAATGTTTGTAATGAGTTTTTCAATTGCATTAGCTGGTGTATGGGAAATATGGGAATTTACTACTGATCAGTTATTTGGATTTAATTCCCAAAATGCAAGCTTAATAGATACTATGCTAGACATTATTTGTGGAACAATAGGTGGAATAATATCACTAGTACCAGTTATATTTTATTTTAGAAATAAAAAGAGTAAATTTATAGAATTAATTTTAAGAGATATATATTAGCAATAAGACTTAATATTATTAAAAACATATATGGTAAAAGTAAAAAAGCATATTGATGAAATAGAAAAATATAAACTATATATATAAAAAAATGAAAAAAATCTTTCAAATTACTTGTTAATATTGTATTATTTAAGAGTAAGAGTTAAATATAAGCAATAAGGAGAGATAAAAATGAACGGCAAAGAATATGTTTCTAATGTTCTGGAAAAAGTTAAGAAAACTAATAGTGGAGAAAAAGAATTCTTAGATGCTGTTACAGAAGTTTTAAATTCATTAATACCAGTTTTTGATAAGCATCCAGAATTCATAGAAGGTGGGCTATTAGAAAGAATAGTCGAACCAGAGAGACAATTAATGTTTAGAGTACCTTGGGTTGATGATAATGGTAAGGTTCAAGTAAATAGAGGATTTAGAGTACAATTTAATAGTGCTATAGGACCTTATAAAGGTGGATTAAGATTTCATCCATCAGTAAACTTAAGTATAGTTAAGTTCTTAGGATTTGAACAAATATTTAAGAACTCATTAACAGGACTTCCAATCGGTGGAGGAAAAGGCGGATCAGATTTTGATCCTAAGGGAAAATCAGATAATGAAATAATGAGATTCTGCCAAAGCTTTATGTCAGAATTGTATAAATACATTGGTGGAAATATGGACGTTCCAGCAGGAGATATAGGTGTCGGAGGAAGAGAAATCGGATACCTTTATGGCTACTACAAAAAATTAAGATCTTTAAGTGACCAAGCTGTATTAACTGGTAAAGGTCTAACTTTTGGAGGAAGCTTAACAAGAACTGAAGCAACAGGATATGGATTAGTTTATTTTACAGAAGAAATGTTAAATGATAATGGGTCATCATTTAAGGATAAAACTGTAGTAATATCAGGATCAGGGAATGTTGCAATATATGCTACACAAAAAGCACAAGAATTAGGCGCAAATGTAGTAGCATTATGTGATTCAAATGGTTATATTTATGACAAAGATGGGATCAAATTACATATTGTAAAAGAAATAAAGGAAGTTAGAAGAGGAAGAATAAAAGAATATGTTGATGCAGTTCCATCAGCTGAGTATCATGAAGGGTGCAAAGGAATTTGGACTATTAAATGTGACATAGCTCTTCCATGTGCAACACAAGGTGAAATTGATAAGGAATCAGCAGAAATTTTAGTTAACAATGGAGTTAAGGTTGTTTCAGAAGGAGCTAACATGCCTTCAACATTAGAAGCAATTGAAGTATTCCAAAATAATAATGTATTCTTTGGACCAGCTAAAGCTGCTAATGCAGGTGGTGTTGCTTGTTCAGCACTTGAAATGTCTCAAAATAGCATGAGATTATCTTGGACTTTTGAAGAAGTTGATGAAAAATTACATGGAATTATGAAAAATATATATCATAATTCTAAGAATGCAGCTAAAGAATATGGCATTGAAGGTAATATATTAGCAGGTGCCAATATTTCAGGATTCATGAAAGTTGCGACTGCTATGATGGCACAAGGAATAGTTTAGTAATTTAGATTATATAATTTTAAATTAATAAGATATATTGAGATGGTATATTATTAAAGATCGATTTTTTATGAATTGATGATAATTATATACCATCTCTATTTATATAAACTATATTTTTATTATTAACAGGTTATAATATTTTTACAAATTGCAAAATATATTAACTATAAGGCATTCATATTTATATATGAAAGAAGATAATAGTAAATAGTATTAGATTAAAAAAATTTGGAAAATATTAATTTTATCTTAAGAATTACATGTTGATTTTTTCAAGCTATTGAAATATTATTAATAAGGGAGTATAGATTTATAAAATAATAGGCAATTTTTGCTTAAAATTTAGGAGTGAAATACATGGGAAAATATATTTTCACAATAACAACATTTTTTCAACTTTTTGTATTTGGTTTAACTTGCTATTATTTAATTTTAGGTTTGTTTGGATTTTTTAGAAACAAAGAAAAGAAAAATTATGATCCTAAAAATAAGTTTGCATTAATAATTGCAGCACATAATGAAGAAGTTGTTATTGGTAATTTAATTGAAAGTATGTTAAAACTCGATTATCCGAAAGAAATGTATGATATCTTTGTTATTGCAGATAATTGTACTGATAATACGGCTAAGATAGCTAGAGGATATAATGTAAATGTATGTGAGCGAAATGTAAGTGACAAAAGAGGTAAGGGTTATGCACTAGAATGGATGTTTGATAAATTATTTAAAATGGAAGAGCAATATGATGCTATTGCTATTTTTGATGCAGATAATCTAGTACATAAAAATTTCCTTAAAGAAATAAATTCAAAAATGTTACAAGGATATAAAGTTGTACAAGGATATATTGATAGCAAAAATCCAAATGATTCATGGATTGCTGCTGCATATTCAATAGCATTCTGGACACAAAATAGAATGTTCCAATTAGCAAGAGCTAATGTTGGTTTTTCAAATCAAATAGGTGGTACTGGATTTGCAATTGAAACAGATACATTAAGAGAGCTAGGATGGGGCGCTACATGTTTAACTGAAGATTTAGAGTTTACATGTAAGCTTGTGTTAAATGGTGAAAAAGTAGGTTGGGCCCATGATGCAATAATATACGATGAAAAACCATTAAAACTAGCTCAGTCATGGAGTCAAAGAAAAAGATGGATGCAAGGTTTTACGGATGTAGCTTCAAGATATTTCTTTAAACTACTTAAGAAATCTATTGTTGAAAGAAAATTCTACATGTTTGATTGTGCATTATATGTATTACAACCTTTTATAACATTATTACTTGGTGTTTCTGCACTTCTTACAATATTACAGGCAAATACTAAAGGATTAAATATCTTTATAATGAGTTATTTATTTAGTGATATTGGATGGAAAGCATTTGCAGCAGTACAATTCTTATTAACACCATTAGTTTTAGCCTTTGATAAAAAGGTTTCAAAAGGATTTTTAGCAATGATGTTTTTATACTCAACAAATGTGTTTATAGTGCCATACCTTTCAAAGACACTTGGTGATATTCATATTTTATTTATTGGTGGAATCGCACTTTTATATAATTTAGCATTTTTAATACTTACATGGGTATTCTTAGGAAAGAAAAATTTAATATTATTCTTTAGATTTTTATTATATGGATTATATACATTGACTTGGATACCAATAACTATTCAAGGTATACTAAATAAAAATAATAAAGAATGGAGCCATACAAAGCATGTTAGAAAGATAGAAATATGCGATGTTTAGTTCAGAAGATGCGGGCAGTTTGAATGAGCTGCCTGCTTTCTTTTTTGTCTATAAATAATTATATGAATTATTTATAGAAATGAAGAGAAAATTAAGCTTATATAGAACTTATTTTATAAATTGAAGTTTGATATATATACTATCGATAAAATATAGTATTGATAATAAATATACTAATATAAATTGACAATCGATAAGTAATAGTGCTATCTTTGTAAAAGTGAAAGGCTATACTTTTTAGAATACGAACTTCTAAATAAATTTGTGTAATATTTAATTATAAAGATATTTTTATCATTTAACTCTTTTAGATATGTGAATTGTAGGTTAGAATATATTAGGTAAATATTACAAGTAATATGAAGAAAGTTGATTGAATTGTTGAGTATATAGTGGAGGAGTATTATGGAATTAAAAAAGATGGATTCATATGATGTAACAGATTTAAGATCTCTTGAAAAATTAGAGCCAGTTAGAGTAAGACCAGGAATGTATATAGGTTCAACTGGAAATAAAGGGCTGCATCATTGTATTTGGGAAATAATTGATAACTCCATAGATGAAATATCAAATGGATTTGGAGATAAAGTTACAATAACTATAAATGAAGACAAAAGTATAACGATTTTAGATAATGGTAGAGGAATACCAACAGGAATTCATCCTACTAAGAAAAAATCAGGTGTAGAAATGGTTTTTACAGAATTACATACTGGTGGAAAGTTTGATAATAAAAATTATAAAACTTCTGGTGGGCTTCATGGTGTAGGGGCTGCAGTTGTAAACGCATTATCTAAATTCCTTGAAGTTGAAGTTTATCAAAATGGAAAAGTATATAGACAAAGATTTGAGTATGCATATGATAAAGAATTAAAGAGAGATATGCCAGGAACACCTGTAACTGATCTTGAGATTGTTGGAAAGAGTATAAAGACTGGAACAAAGGTAACATTCAAACCTGATAATGAGATTTTTTCTACTACTGATTTTAAATTTGACATAATAGATGAAAGGTTACAAGAGCTTGCATTTCAAAATAAAGGAATAAGATTAGAACTTATAGATAAAAGAAAAGGACATGAAAATAGTAAGGAATATTATTCGGAAAACGGTCTTTTAGATTTTATTAATTATCTAAATGAAAGTAAAACGCCAATACACGAAAAACCTATTATTTTTGATGGTGAAAGATTAGTAAATAATATTCAGATGTATGGCGAGGTGTGTATGCAATTTACAGACTCTACGACAGAATACATAGCAAGCTATGTGAATAATATTCCAACTACGGAAGCAGGAACTCATGAAACTGGGTTTAAAACTGGAATGACAAGAGCATTTAAAGAGTGGGCAAAAAAATTAGGTTTAGTTAAGGAAAAAGATAAAGAATTTGAAGGTGATGACTTAAGAGAGGGAATGACTGCTATAGTTAGAATAAAAATAACTAATCCGGTTTTTGAAGGACAAACAAAGACAAAGCTTGGAAATAATGAAGCTTATACAATGATGAATGATTTAGTTTATACTAAATTTGGTGAATGGATAGAAGATAACAAGCCATTAGCTACAACAATAATAAATAATGCATTGGAAGCTGCAAAGAGAAGAGACAAAATTAAGAAAATAAATGAAGCTGAAAAGAAGAAAATAGGAAAAGGAACAGCACCTCTTGCTGGAAAAGTAGCTGTGTGCACATTAAAAGATAGAAATGTAAATGAATTTATAGTTGTTGAGGGTGATTCTGCAGGTGGATCAGCTAAGCAAGCTAGAGATAGAAGATTTCAAACAATAATGCCTTCAAAAGGTAAAATAATGAATACTGAAAAGCAAAAGCTTGAAAATGTATTAGCATCTGAAGAATTAAAAATCTTTAATACTGCTATTGGAACAGGAACATTAGATAACTATAAAGAAGAAGATTTGAAATATGATAAAATAATAATTATGAGTGATGCTGACGTTGATGGGTACCATATAAGAACTTTATGGATGACATACATATACAGATATATGAGGCCATTAATTACAAATGGACATTTATATTTGGCACAACCACCATTATATAAGGTATATAAAGAAGGCAAAGGAAAATCAATCGTTAAATATGCTTATAGTGATGATCAGCTTGAAGAGGTAAAAAAAGAAGTTGGAAAAGGTGCATTAATCCAAAGATACAAAGGACTTGGAGAAATGAATCCTGATCAGTTATGGGAAACTACACTTAATCCAGAAACTAGAACTCTTCTTCAAGTTAATATAGAAGATGCGGCGAAAGCTGAAAAAATGGTTTCACTTCTTATGGGTGACATTGTTGAGCCTAGAAAAAATTATATGTATAAATATGGAGAATTTTAGGCAATTCATAATTCAAAATGCTCAATTCACAATTAATGATGAAAAACTTTTAGTTTTTCTAAAATATATTCTTAAGAAATCCCCTTTAGGGGATTTCAACATTAAATTGTGAACTGTGAACTGTGAATTGTAGAAAGGTTGATTTTATGGCAAAAAAAACAGATACACTTATTCCAAAAGATAAAAATATAGTAGGCGTGCCTTTAGAAGATGCAATGCCTGAAAACTATTTACCATATGCAATTGAAGTAGCTAAAGATAGAGCGCTTCCAGATGTAAGAGATGGATTAAAGCCTGTACATAGAAGAATACTATATGGGGCGTATATGCTTAAAGCATTTCCTGATAGACCATATTATAAATCGGCGAGAATAGTTGGTGATATATTAGGTAAATACCATCCACATGGTGATACGTCTGTATATGAAGCCATGGTAATTCTAGCACAGGATTTTTCGACTAGAAAACCTCTGATAGAAGGCCATGGTAACTGGGGATCAATAGATGGTGATGGTGCAGCAGCTATGAGGTATACAGAAGCAAGACTTTCACCTATCGCTCTGGAAATGCTTAGAGATATAGATAAAGAAACAGTAGAAATGATTCCTAACTATTCTGATAGTGAAATGGAACCTAAGGTATTGCCAAGCAGATATCCTAATCTTTTGGTCAATGGTGCTTTTGGTATAGCGGTTGGTTTGGCAACTAATATTCCACCACATAATTTGACAGAAGTAACCAATGGAGTCCTTGCTTATATTGATAATAATGAAATATCAACAAAAGAACTTATGGAATATATAAAAGGACCTGATTTACCTACAGGCGGAATATTAATAGGTGAAAAATCATTGCTATCAGCGTATGAGACAGGTGAAGGAAAGGTTGCTTATAGAGCGAAAACATCTATAGAAAAGCTTGAGAATGGTAGACTTGGTATTGTAATAACTGAATTTCCGTATAGAAGGAATAAAGCAAAATTACTTCAAACTATTTCTGAAATGACTGGAGACAAAAAACATTCTAAAGTCTTAGAGTCAATTACAGATATTAGAGATGAATCTGATAGAAATGGAATAAGAGCAGTAATAGAATTTAAAAAGAGTACTGATGAAACTACTGCTGATAAAGTTCTTAAATATTTATTTAAGAAGACTGATCTTCAATGTAACATAAGCTTTAATATGGTTGCACTTGCAAATGGTAAGCCAGAAACTATGGGACTAAAAGCAATCATAAAATATTATGTTGAACACCAAAAAGAAATAGTAACGAAAAGGACAATAAAGGAATTAGAGGCGGCTAAAAAAAGATATCATATAGTTGAAGGCTTCATAAAGGCTATAAATATATTAGATGAGGTAATAGCAACAATTAGATCATCAAAATCTAAAAAGGATGCTTCAGATAATTTAATAAGTAAGTATGGTTTTACAGAAATACAAGCACAAGCCATACTAGAACTTATGCTATACAGATTAACTGGACTTGAAATCACTGCGTTTGAAAAAGAATATGCTCAGCTAGAACAACTTATTAAGAAATTAGAAAAGATTCTTGCGAGTGAAAAAGAATTATTAAAGGTTATAAAAAAAGAGCTTAAGGAAGTTACTGATAAATATGGTGATGAAAGAAGAACTCAAATAATTCATGATGACACAGTAAGTAAAATAGATTTAGAAGAATTGATAGTAATAGAAGATGTAATGGTGACTGTATCTAATGATGGATTTATAAAAAGATTACCTCTTAAGAACTACAATAGATCAAATTCTAATCCTGAGGATATAGAATATAGGGAAGGAGACTCATTAAAATATTTAATAAGCGCCAATACAAAAGATACATTAATGATATTTACTAATAAAGGATTTATGTATCAAACAAAAGGAATAAACATTCCAGAAATGAAGTGGAAAGAAAAAGGCGAACGATTAGATAGAATTATAAAAACCCTAAATCTTGAAGAGGAAAAAATAGTCAGCATAATTTCTTTAGATAATTTAAATCCTGATAAGGCATTTAAATTTATGACAAGTAGAGGTGGAATTAAAATAACTTCATTAGAAAAATTTAAAACATCTTATACTAAGCTTCAAGCTTTAAAACTTAAAGAATATGATGAGTTAATAAGCGTTAATCTTAAAGAACTTAAAGATGAAGAAAAGAATTTAAAAATCAAAACAAAACTAGGATTAGAATTTACACTTGAAGTTCCTGAGATTGAAGAAGCCGGAAGAAATATTTTGCCTGTTCAGTTATTTAATTTATCAGATCATGATGAAGTCATAAATGTCGAAGAGGTAGAGGGGATTGATTACTTTGAATTAAATATAGGAATTAATGAAAAAGGCAAATTAAAAGCATATAAAACAGTTAAAGAAGATCTTTTAAAAGTAAAAACTAATTCTTTAAGTGAACTAATGATATTTACTAATATAGGTAACGTATATAAAATACCTGTATTTTTAATGAAGAAACTTATGGAAGAAGAAGTTTCAGTAGAAACGTTTGTAGGAGCATTAGATAAAAAAGAAAAAGTTGTTACGTTAATGTCGGTTAATTCTTATGAAGAAGATACTGTTGTATATCTATTTAGTAAAAAGGGCATGGTAAAGAAAACATTACTAAAAGAGTTTGAAGGCGATGTATTAAAGCAGGCATGTTATAAGTTTAAGTTTGAAGATGATGAGGTTGTGGCTGCAGATATAAATAAGATTAAGTTAGGTTACTTAGTTATGATAACCAAAAAAGGAATGGCAATAAGATTTCCAGTAGAAAATGTTAATCCAATGGGTAAGATAGCTTCAGGAGTTACAGGTATAAGTCTAAGAGAAGATGATGAAGTTATATTTGGAAAATTCACTAGTGATTATGTAGAAGCAGGTGGAAACACTATTGTATTAACAACAAATTCTAAGCAAAAAGAAAATATTAATATAAAAGATATAAAGCTACAAAACAGGGCAGGTCGAGGAAATAACATGATAGTACTTGTACTGGGAGATGAAATAAAAAATATTAATATTGATAATTAAGGCATAATCAAAAAAATAGCAAGTCCATCTGTCAAGCCTATTTTCCACCATGCTGCGTCAGCAAATTGCTCTAATAGGCATGGCTATGAGATCAATTTACTTCCTTGCCTGATGAAAAATAATCATGACATTTTGAACTTGTTATTTTCTTAAATATGCCTAATATTATAAATTAAAATTGATAACTGTAATTATACAATGTATAATATAATAAAATGGTAGTGAATGAGGGTGTTCTAAGATAAAATAGAATATCCTCATTATTTGAATTTTAGGAGGGAATATATATGAAAACAGTATGTATATTATTAGCAGAAGGTTTTGAAGAAGTCGAAGCATTAACTGTATCAGATATAATGAGAAGAGCAAATGTAACTTGTGATTTGGTATCTATAGATAAAGAATATGTTACTTCATCACATAATGTAACTGTAAAAGCTGATAAAATATTCCATGAAAATATGGAATATGATTTAGTTGTTCTTCCAGGAGGAATGCCAGGAGCATCAAACTTAAGAGATGATGATAGAGTGATTAAATTTGTTAAGAAACAAAATAAAGAAGGAAAATTAATAGGGGCAATTTGTGCTGCTCCAATAGTTTTTGGAAAGGCAGGACTCACAGAAGATAGAGAAATTACATCTTATCCAGGATATGAAGACGAATTACCAAATTGTGAGTATTCTGAAGAGGCGGTTGTAGTGGATGGAAATATAATAACAAGCAGAGGTCCAGCTACAGCAATGACTTTTTCTTATAAATTATTAGAAGCCTTAGGATATGAAGATAAAGTTAATAGCATCGCTTCAGGAATGTTATATAAAATGTTTATAGATATTAAGTAATATAGAAAAAATGCATAACTAAATCCCCGAAAGGGGATTTAGTTATGTGTTTTAATTTAAAATGTGAACTGATGCGTGTTTATAGAAAGGTGACAGTTTATTATGAAGGAAAGATGGTTCATAAAGAATAGAAAAGCTGATTATAAGACCATGTCTTTAAAATATGGAATTTCTGAGTTGATGAGCAAATTAATAATAAATAGAGACATATTTGAGGATGAAATTATAAAAAGTTATGTTACACCAGAATTTAATAAATTACATAATCCAAGAGAAATGAAAGACTTAGAACTAGCGGTAAATATATTAAAAGAAAAGATAATTACTAATAAAAAAATAAGAATTATCGGAGACTATGATGTTGATGGCGTTATTAGTGTCTATATGCTGTATACAGCACTAAAAAAATGTAATGCAAATGTTGATTATGAGATTCCAGATAGAATAAAAGATGGATATGGAATAAATGAGAAAATAATTAAGGAAGCAAAAGATGATGGTATAGATACAATTTTAACATGTGATAATGGAATTTCAGCAATAGATCAAATAAAATATGCTAAGGAATTAGGTTTAACTGTAATTGTTACTGACCATCATGACATACCTTTTGTTGAAGATGAAAATAATAAGAAAATATTTCTTCGATCAGATGCTGATGCAATATTAAATCCTAAACAAAAAGACTGCAATTATAAATTCAAGAGTCTTTGTGGTGCAGGTGTTGCATTTAAACTTATAGAAGTGCTATATGAAGAATTTAATATAGATAAAGAAGAATGCTATAAGCTAATAGAGTTTTTAGCAATAGCAACAGTTTGCGATGTTGTTGATTTAATTGATGAAAATAGAATTTTTGTTAAAAAAGGCTTAGAAAAAATAAATAATACGACTAACTTAGGATTAGGTGAGTTAATTAGAGAAAATGAAATACAAGATAAGACAATATCTGTATATCATCTAGGCTTTATAATAGGACCATGTATAAATGCATCAGGCAGATTAGATAATGCTAAAAAAGGATTAAGACTATTATTAGCAGATGAAGAAGATGAGGCAGTACACTTAGCTAAAGAATTAGTTAAATTAAATGCAGAAAGAAAAGATATGACAATGAAAGGCGTAGAAGATGCCATAGAAATCATAGAAGGAACTGAAATAATAAATGATAAAGTATTGGTAGTTTATTTGCCTCACATTCATGAAAGTCTAGCAGGAATAATTGCAGGAAGAATAAGAGAAAGATATAATGCACCAACACTGATTCTTACAAATGGTGAAGAATTTGCAAAAGGTTCTGGAAGATCAATTGAAGAATATAATATGTTTGAAAAACTTTTGGAATGTAAAGAGTTATTAGAAAAGTTTGGTGGTCATCCAATGGCAGCAGGTCTTTCTATCAAGGAAGAAAATATTGACAAACTTAGAGAAAAACTAAATGAAAATTCAATGTTAAAAGATGAGGATTTAATAAAAAAAATTAAGATAGATTGCGTATTGCCGTTAGATCAAATAAATTTAAGATTAATAGAAGATTTAGAGAAGCTTGAACCTTTTGGAAAAGGAAATGAGAAAGCTTTGTTTGGAATTAAAGATGTTAATGTTATTAAAGCACAGATATTGGGCAAAAATAGAAATGTATTAAAATTGAAGCTTAAAAGTAATAGTGATAAAATATTTGATGGAATATATTTTGGAGATATAGAAGAATTTGAACAAACGGTTTGTGATAAATACAATTCAGAAGAATTATCAAAATTATATGATGGAATTTTTAATGATGTAAAACTAGATTTTGTATTTTATCCCAATATAAATGAATATAATGGTAATGTTAGTATTCAAATTGTTATACAAAATTATAGATAAACATAGTAATATATCAAAGTTTGAAATAAAAAAGTTGCATAAATATTTTAGACATTGTAAAATTCCTAGAATTTAAGTGAGATCCCAGATCTTGCATTTAGCTGCTTAAACTTACTCCTATGAATGAATGTGAATAGTGAGTTTCATTTAAAAAATTATTTGCATAAATCCTTTAATAAAGATAAAATGCCCAGAATATAAGTGAGAATCCAAATTTTATATTTGGCTGATCGAACTTACTCCTATGAACGAACGTGAATAGCGAGTTTCCTTTAAAAAATTTATTTGTATAAATATTTTAATAAAGATAAAATGCCCAGAATATAAGTGAGAACCCAAATTTTATATTTGGCTGATCGAACTTACTCCTATGAGCGAACGTGAATAGTGAGTTTCCTTTAAAAAATTTATTTGTATAAATATTTTAATAAAGATAAAATGCCCAGAATATAAGTGAGAACCCAAATTTTATATTTGGCTGATCGAACTTACTCCTATGAGCGAACGTGAATAGTGAGTTTCCTTTAAAAAATTTATTTGTATAAATATTTTAATAAAGATAAAATGCCCAGAATATAAGAATATAAGAATATAAGAATATAAGAATATAAGAATATAAGAATATAAGAATATAAGAATATAAGAATATAAGAATATAAGAATATAAGAATATAAGAATATAAGAATATAAGAATATAAATTCTTACGAATTTGCTTATTTTATGGGAGTTAGAAGAAATTCTTTTAGAGGAAGCACCTATGCATATACATTTTAAAGAAACATCTTCATTAGTAGATAAAGATTGGCTATACTGTAATACGAAGCTTGAATAAAAAGAGCGTATATGTTACCTAAACTTTTTAATTTATTACTAGTTTAGAGTTGAGTGATTAAATATTAAAACAAATGGAGAAAATAAAAAGATTAAGAATTTATAAAATTCTTAATCTTTCATCTTGGTAGTTAACTAATGATTAGTTTTAGAAATAGGATATTATAGTCCTTTTTCGTACTGTTCTACCATTCTTTTAACCATTTCTCCACCAACGCTACCGCATTGTTTAGAAGTTAAATTTCCATTGTAGTCTGTGAATTGAACACCCATTTCACCAGCTACTGTATTTTTAAAATTTGCTAAACCTTGTTTAGCTTCAGGAACTAAAGTTTGATTACTATTGTAACTCATTATCATCAACCTCCTTTGGTTTACAATCATATATTGTGTAAAAAAAGAAAAAATATATTATAAAATTAAAGGACATATAGGACAACTTTAACATTTTTAGAAAGGATGAGACTTTTGAATAAATATAAGATAATAATGACAGGCGGAGGAACGGCAGGACATGTAACTCCAAATTTAGCACTAGTACCCAAGTTAAAAGAAAAGAATTTTGAAATAAAATACATTGGAAGTTTAGATGGAATAGAAAAAAATATAATAGAAGAAAATAATATCCCGTATTATGGAATCAGTAGTGGGAAGTTAAGACGATACTTTGATTTTAAGAATTTTACTGATCCGTTTAAGGTTCTAAAAGGTGTATTTGATGCTACAAGAATATTGGCAAAAGAAAAGCCAGATATTGTATTTTCTAAAGGCGGATTTGTAGCTGTACCAGTTGTAATAGCAGCTCATCTGAAGAAAATACCTATAGTTGCACATGAGTCAGATATGACTCCAGGTCTTGCAAATAAATTGTCAGCTCCATTTTGTGATAAGCTTTGTGTAACCTTCAGAGAAAGTCTCAAATATATAAAAGACAATAAGGGGATTTTGACAGGAAGTCCAATAAGGGAAGAAATATTAAAGGGCGATAAAATAAAAGGGAAAAAAATATGTGGGTTTAAAGATGAACGCGAAATTTTATTTATTATGGGTGGAAGTACAGGGTCAAAAGTTATTAATGATTTAATAAGAAATAACATAGATTCATTATTAAAAGACTATAATATAATTCATATTTGCGGAAAAGGAAATTTAGATTCGAATCTTGCAAATAAAATAGGATATAAACAATTTGAATATGTAAATGAAGAATTACCACATTTAATGGCATGTGCAGATTATATAATATCGAGAGCGGGTGCTAATTCTATTTTCGAATTTTTAACATTAAAAAAGCCAACTTTATTGATTCCTCTATCTAAAAAAGCCAGTAGAGGAGATCAGATTTTAAATGCTAAGTCATTTACAAAAGAAGGTTATTCACTAATGATAGAAGAAGAAGAATTAAATACTGAGAGATTTATTAATAAAATAAAGGAACTTAAACATGAGAAAAATAATCTTATAAGAAACATGGAAAATAGTCAAATGAAAAGTGGAGTTGAGAATATAGTTAAAATTTTACTTCAAAGTATAAAAAGATAATTACTACAAGAAATATAATTATTATATAAATCAGACCATTTTATACAATCTAATCTTGAAAAAATTTTTATGTGAGATATAATAAGAGAGTAGGTTATTGTATTTTGTGTGTGCAAGTTAATTATTTAACAAAATAAAATAGCAGACAATATTTATAATTTAAAATTATATTTTTATATATATAATTAAAAATGTTGGACTTTCAATGCTTTTAGTAGTTGTGTTCAAGAAGTATATAAAAGCATGGATTTGTGTTTTAGTATGTTTTTAGGAATGTAAACTAAAATTACATTCCTAAGTAATATAATTTTAGATTATAAAAAAAGTAAATTTAAAGTGTGTTTATTAGTTGGTCATTTTGTGACTTGCTTATAAAAATTTAAATTATTCTAATTTGAATTTTACCAAATGAAAGAGGGGTCAACGCGATGAGAAAAATGAAAACAATGGATGGTAATACTGCAGCAGCTCACGTTTCTTATGCATTTACAGAAGTTACTGCAATATACCCAATCACTCCATCATCACCAATGGCAGAACATGTTGATGAATGGGTAGCTCAAGGAAGAAAGAACATATTTGGACAACCTGTTAAGGTAATGGAAATGCAATCAGAAGCTGGAGCAGCTGGTGCAGTTCATGGATCTTTACAAGCTGGAGCATTAACAACAACTTATACTGCTTCACAAGGTTTATTATTGATGATACCAAACATGTATAAAATTGCTGGTGAAATGTTACCAGGAGTATTCCATGTATCAGCTAGAGCATTAGCTACATCTTCATTAAATATCTTTGGGGACCACCAAGATGTTATGGCAGCAAGACAAACTGGTTTTGCTATGCTTGCCGAAGGTTCAGTTCAAGAAGTAATGGATTTATCAGCTGTAGCTCATTTATCAGCTATTAAAGCAAGTATTCCATTTTGCAACTTCTTCGATGGATTTAGAACTTCTCATGAAATTCAAAAGATTGAAGTGCTTGAATATGATGAATTAGCAAAATTATTAGATTGGGATGCTGTTAAAGCTTTCAAAGCTAAAGCATTAAACCCAAATAACCCTGTAACAAGAGGAACTGCACAAAATGCAGATATATATTTCCAAGAAAGAGAATCAGTTAATAAATTCTACAATGAACTTCCAGAAGTTGTTGAAGGATACATGGCTGAAATCACTAAATTAACAGGAAGAGAATATCATTGCTTCGATTACTATGGTGCACCAGATGCAGACAAAGTTATTGTTGCTATGGGTTCAGTTACTGACGTTTGTGAAGAAACTGTAGATTACTTAAATGCAAACGGACAAAAAGTCGGTGTTGTTAAAGTAAGATTATTCAGACCGTTCTCAAATGAAAGATTATTAGCTGCTATTCCAAAGACTGTTAAGAAGATTGCAGTTTTAGATAGAACTAAAGAACCAGGTTCTGCTGGTGAACCATTATTCTTAGATGTAAGAAATGCATTCTACGGTAAAGCTGATGCTCCTGTAGTTGTTGGTGGTAGATTTGGTCTAGGTTCAAAGGATCCAAATCCAGGTCACATTGCAGCAGTATATGCTAACCTTGAAAAAGAAGAACCAAAGAACGGATTTACATTAGGAATAGTTGACGATGTTACAAATACTTCACTTGATGTAACTGAAGACATAGATGCTACACCAGAAGGAACTACAGCATGTAAGTTCTGGGGTCTTGGATCAGACGGTACTGTTGGTGCTAACAAGAGTGCAATCAAAATCATTGGAGACCATACAGACATGTATGCTCAAGGATACTTCTTCTATGATTCTAAGAAATCAGGTGGTATCACAGTATCTCACTTAAGATTTGGTAAGAAAGAAATTAAGTCACCATATTTAATAAATAAAGCAGATTTCGTTTCTTGTTCTAATCAATCATATGTACACAAATATAATGTACTTGATGGATTAAAACCGGGTTCTACTTTCTTATTAAACACTATCTGGAATCAAGAAGATTTAGAAAGAGAATTACCTGCTTCATACAAGAGATTTATAGCTAACAACAATATTAAGTTCTATACTTTAAATGCTGTAGCTATTGCTCAAGAGATTGGTCTTGGTGGAAGAATTAACATGATTATGCAATCTGCATTCTTCAAGTTAGCTAACATTATTCCAATAGAAGACGCTATTAAGTATTTAAAAGATGCTGTTGTGACTTCTTATGGTAAGAAGGGTGAAAAAGTAGTTAACATGAACAACGCAGCAATTGATAAGGGTGTTGAATCAGTAGTTGAAGTTAAGGTTCCAGATTCATGGAAGAATGCTAAAGACGAAGAAGTGGCTCCAATTAAACATGCAACTAAATTTGTTAAAGAAGTAGTTATTCCAATGAACAGATTAGAAGGGGACAATCTTCCTGTTTCTACATTTGTTGGAATGGAAGATGGTACATTTGAAGCAGGTACTGCAGCTTTCGAAAAGAGAGGAATTGCAGTTAATGTTCCAGAATGGGATTCAGCTAAATGTATTCAATGTAACCAATGTGCAATAGTATGTCCGCATGCTGCTATTAGACCATTCTTACTTAATGAAGAAGAAAAAGCTGCTGCACCAGCTGACACTAAGATAGTTGATGCAAAAGCATTAAAGAGTGAAGAAAAATTATATTATGCTATGGGTATAACACCACTTGATTGTACTGGTTGTGGAAACTGTGCTCAAATTTGTCCAGCGCCTGGAAAAGCATTAGTTATGAAACCACAAGCATCACAACATAATCAAATGGAACCATGGGATTACTTAATGCATGATGTTAAGCCTAAGAAGAACCCAATGAATAAGAATACAGTTAAGGGTAGCCAATTCGAACAACCATTACTTGAATTCTCAGGTGCATGTGCTGGTTGTGGAGAAACTCCATACGCTAAACTTATAACTCAATTATTTGGTGACAGAATGATGATTGCCAATGCAACAGGATGTTCATCAATTTGGGGAGGATCTGCTCCTTCAACTCCATATACTAAGAACAAAGACGGTCACGGACCAGCTTGGGCTAACTCATTATTCGAAGATAATGCTGAATATGGATTAGGTATGTTCCTTGGAGTTAAAGCTATAAGAGAAGAAATTGCTGAAAAAGCAAAAGCTGCTATAGAAGCAGGAGATCCAGCTAAGGCAGAACTTCAAGATTGGTTAGATAATATAGATGAAGGTGCTGGAACTAGAGATAGAGCTAATGCACTTGTAGCTGCACTTGAAAAATCAGGAACTGAAGCTGCTAAGTCTATATTAGAACAAAAAGAATACTTCGTTAAGAGATCTCAATGGATCTTCGGAGGAGACGGTTGGGCTTACGATATCGGATATGGCGGTGTTGACCACGTGCTTGCTTCAGGCGAAGACGTAAATATATTTGTATTTGATACAGAAGTTTACTCAAATACAGGTGGTCAATCTTCTAAATCTACACCAACTGCTGCAATAGCTAAATTCGCTGCATCTGGTAAGAAGACTAAGAAGAAAGATCTTGGTATGATGGCTATGACTTATGGTTATGTATATGTAGCACAAGTTAACATGGGTGCTGATAGAAATCAAGTACTTAAAGCTATAGCTGAAGCTGAAGCTTATAATGGTCCATCATTAATCATTGGTTATGCTCCATGTATAAACCACGGAATTAAGATTGGTATGTCTAACAGCCATGAAGAAGCTAGAAGAGCAACTGCTTGTGGATACTGGCAAATGTATAGATATAACCCAACATTAGTTGGAACTGATAAGAATCCATTTGTATTAGATTCTAAAGAACCAACAGAAGACTTCAAGTCATTCTTAATGGGAGAAGTTAGATATGCTTCACTTGCTAAAGCATTCCCAGAAGCTGCAGAAGCATTATTTGAAAAGACTCATGCTGATGCTATGGCTAGACTTGAAGGATATAAGAAATTAGCTGGTAAGTAATATTAAATAAAAATATAAATTTGCGCAAAAAATTTATATGTAAGCCTTTATCATGGAATTATTCTATGATAAAGGCTTTTTTTATTATAATTAGTATTATTTATTAGAATTAAATTATTTAAAGAAGTGAATTGAGATAAATATTAATAATAAAAAATATATTTTTATATTTTGGGGTTTTAATTTTTATGAATAAAGGGTAAAATTAATTATAAACCAAAAGGAGGTTGAATAATGGATAAAGATTTAGAAAAATGTGGATGTGGATGCAATGAACATGAGGACCACGATAATGAATGTGGATGCGGATGTGGTGAACACGATCATGATAATGAATGTGGATGTGGTTGCGGTGATGAAGAAGAAAGTTTCGTAATTGATTTAGAAGATGAAAATGGAAATCTAACTTCATGTCCAGTAATAGATGCATTTAAATTTGAAGAAAACGAATATCTTTTAGCACAAAATCCAGAAGAAGATTCAGTATACCTTTTCAGAGTTGATAATGAAGAACTTGTAGTTCCTGATGAAGATGAGTTTGAAAGAGTATCAGCATTCTATCAAGAAGCGGCTGAAAGTGAAGAATAAAATTAGAACCTTAGCATTATAATGTGCTAAGGTTTTTTTATTCTTTAGGAAATTATATTCATGGACAATTTGTAGATAAACTGACTTGGAAAATATTGTAATAAACTAATTCCATTGAACCTAAAGAATAAAAAAATAAAATATATGCGCCTGGTCTTTTCTTCGGCAAGCTCAGAAAATCCAGAATGCGCTGAAAAAATCAACGGCTAAATGATTTCTTTAATTAAAGTTATTGTATTCTATTAGAGTTACATTTTATAGAGGATCATATCATAGTAGCCTTAGTAATTATTTACGTATATTTATTAAAAAAATTTAATTTTTTTTACATAGGTAATGTCAATTGATATTTAATTATAATAATGATATATTTTAATAGGAATAATTTATCAGATATATAAGTATAGTGGAGGGAATAAAGCAATGCAATTATCTAAAAAGGCAGGAAATATATCACCATCAATTACACTTGAAATAACAGCTAAAGCTAACGAATTAAAAAGTCAAGGAATTGATGTAGTAAGTTTTGGGGCTGGAGAACCAGATTTTAATACACCAGAAAACATAATAGAAGCTGCAATAAAAGCAATGAAAGATGGTAAAACTAAGTATACTCCAGCAGGAGGAATATTACAATTAAAAGAAACTATATGTAATAAATTCAAAAATGATAATAACTTAGAATACAAACCAAGCCAAATAATAGTTTCCACAGGGGCAAAACAAAGTTTAGCTAATACTTTTATGGCTATTTTAAATCCAGGAGATGAAGTACTTATTCCAGTACCTTACTGGGTTAGCTATCCAGAATTAGTTAAGCTAGCTGATGGTGTTCCTGTATTTGTTAACACTGATGAAAAAGATAACTATAAATATACAATAGAATCTCTTAATTCAGCTTTAACAAGTAAAACTAAAGCAATATTATTAAACAGTCCTAATAATCCTACAGGAACAATTTATAATAAAGAAGAACTTGTAGAAATAGCTGAGTTTGCTAAAGAAAATGACTTAATCATTATTTCAGATGAAATATATGAAAAGTTAATATATGATGGGAATGAACATATAAGTATTGCATCTTTGTCACAAGATGCATATGAGAGAACGATAGTTATAAATGGTGTATCTAAGACATATGCCATGACTGGTTGGAGACTTGGGTATGCAGCTGCAAGTGAACAAATTGTTAAGCATATGACTAGCATTCAAAGTCATATGACATCAAATGTAAATACTATTGCACAATATGCATCTATAGAAGCCCTAAATGGACCGATTGAAGATTTAAAGAACATGGTTAAGGAATTTGAAAGCAGAAGAAATTTTATGATAGAAAAACTAAATAGCATTGATGGCATTTCAATAATTAAACCAAATGGTGCATTTTATATAATGGTGAATATATCAGAATATTTGAATACTAGTTTAAACGGTATAAAGATCAGTAATTCTTTAGACTTTGCAAAAGTATTATTGGAAGAAGAAAAGGTTGCAGTAATTCCAGGATCAGGGTTTGGATTAGACAACTATGTAAGGCTATCTTATGCTACATCTAAAGAAATAATTGGAAAAGGTATTGAGAGAATATCAAGCTTTTTAAACAAGTTAAAATAATATATAATTATTTATGAAAGTATATGGAAATCAATAAAATTTCTATATACTTTCAGGTACTATTCAAATAGTTATTTTTAAGTATTTATCATTAATAAATCAGGATAATTCCTGTATGAATGAATATTTAAACATGAATATTTAGTAAAAAGGATGGAATTTATTTTGAAAAAACTGGCCATATTTGACATAGATTATACAATTACAAAAAGAGAAACTCTAATGGAATTTTTTAAATATATGATTAAAAAAGATAAAAGAAATATTAGATATTTACCAAGAGCTTTATATTGCGGGCTTATGTATTTAATAAAGGTATACGATGAAAAAAGAGTAAAAGAAGGATTCTTGAAATTTATTGAAGGAATGCATGAAGAGGAATTATTAGAACTTACAAGTGAATTTTTTGAATCAACATTAAAGAATATATTATATGATGATGCAATAAAAATGATGAGAGAATTAAAAACACAAGGATATGATATATATTTAATCTCAGCATCTCCTGAATTTTATGTAAAAGAATTTTATAAAATTAAAGAAGTTGATAGAGTAATTGGAACAAAATTTAAATTTGAAAATAAAGCTTTTATAAGAAAAATGGATGGTGAAAACTGTAAAGGAGAAGAGAAGGTTAGAAGATTACAAGAAGTATTAAAAAAAGAAAATATACAGGTAGATTTTAAAAATTCATATATGTTTTCAGATTCTTTATCAGACAAACCGTTATTGGACTTAGTAGGAAATCCATATCTTATAAATTATAAGAAAGATAATGAAATAAAGATATTAAAATGGAAATAATTAATTATCAAGAAGGTGTATTGAAAATGAAAGATAAAGTTGTATATGAAGTATTACGTGTAATAGATGGGAAACCATTATTTTTAGAGGATCATTTAGAAAGAATGAAAAACTCTTTTGATCTAATAAATGAAGAATTTTTATTAAAGAATGATGAAATAAAAGAGAAAATAAAAAATCTTATAAATAAAGAAAATAAATTATGTGGAAATATAAAAATAACTTATTCAATTACTGAAAAAAAATTAGATATATTTTTTATAAAACATTCATATCCTACTGATGAAATGTACGATAATGGAGTTAAAGTAATTTTGTATTTTGGAGAAAGAGAAAATCCAAATGCAAAGATTGTAAATGATAATTTTAGAAGCGGGGTTAATAAAGAAATTGAAAATAATAATGCTTATGAAGCAATACTAATAGATAGAAATGGATTTATAACTGAGGGAAGTCGTTCAAATATATTTATGATAAAAAATAATGTTATTTTGACATCACCAACAAAAGCAGTATTACCAGGAGTAACACGAAAAAAAGTTCTTGAATTGGCAAATCAATTAAATCTTAAAGTAGAAGAGCAAGAATACAATTATAAAAAAATTAATGAATTAGATGGAATGTTTATATCTGGTACATCGCCTAAGATATTGCCAATATATTTAGTAAATGATGTTAAACTGGATGAAAAGAATTCAATTATTTTAAAACTAATGAAAGCGTATGATGATAGTATAAACAAATATTTAAATGATTAGATTGACTAATATAAAGAAAAAACTCCATTTTAATCTAAATGGTATAATATTATACAAATATTAGATATAAATTTATTTTGCGCTGTGGTATACTTAATTATATATTATTGCTTGGAGGTTTGATTATGGGTTCGTTATTTTCAGGTTCATCTGTAGAAGAGTGCATTGCAAAAGCAAGTAAAGCTTTTAATGTAGCAAGTGAAAAACTAAAATACAATATTACAAAAGATGAGAAACGTTTCTTTAAAAGAAAAGTTGAAATTGAAATCTTGGAAGAAAATAAAGAATTAACTAAAGATAATGATGCTGGTGCAGCCGATAATGATGTTAAAAATAAAAAAGTAGGTAGAGAATCGACAAATAATATATACATTTCTGAAAAAATTTTAAATAATGGGGCAAAAGTAGAAAATGGTAAAATA
This sequence comes from Clostridium neonatale, assembly GCF_001458595.1. Classification (GTDB taxonomy): domain Bacteria; phylum Bacillota; class Clostridia; order Clostridiales; family Clostridiaceae; genus Clostridium; species Clostridium neonatale. Next base: position 2,495,889 of record NZ_LN890328.1, on the reverse strand, counting down.
ATTGTTAAAGACTTTGAAGATGAAAGTACATTAATAACCATAGAACCATGCAAAGAAGTAATATTGATTATTAATGGAAATGAGTGTACTGCTAAAACACAAGTTACTTCAAATGATGAAGTTGAATATAGGTTTGTTGAACAAGAAGTTGAAAGAAATGCAAACATAGGTATAACTACAAATAAATTAGAGGCTTATTTAACAATTAATATTAAACCGCAAAATGAATTTAAATTAGTAGATACTCAATATGAAAAAAATTTGAAATTAAATGTGAAAAAAATTGGAGAAAAGTATCCATCTAAATATACTGTAAAAGAATTAAAAGAATTATTAAAGGATAAAGGCATAAGAAACGGAATATTAGAAAAAGAATTAGAAGATATTTGCAATGAATATAGTGTAAAAGAACGATTAGTAGCAAAAGGAACACCAGCAGAAGATGATATTGCTGATCAAATTAAATTATATTTCAATTCTAATAATGAATTAATAGACTATGATACAAAAGATTCAAAGGTAGATTATAGAAATAGATATTTAATATATAATGCGGTAGTAGGCGACGTATTAGCCGAATTTATACCAGGATCTGAAGGAAAAGATGGTATTGATGTTTTGGGACTTGCAATAAAAAGAAAGACATCTAAAAAGTTAGTATTGAAAGCAGGAGAAAATTGTACTCTTCGAAATAATAAAGTTATATCTGATGTGGAGGGACGCCCATCTATAAAGGGTAACACCATATCTGTTAACAGAGTGTATAAGATTGAGCAAGTTGACTTAAAAAGTGGAAATATAGATTTTGTTGGAAACGTTGAAATTGCAAAGAATGTTGAAGAAGGTATGAAGGTTATTGCTGGTGGAGAACTTCGTATTGGAAAGAATGTAGAGAGCGCAGAAATACAATCTTGTGGACAAGTTGTTGTAAATGGTAATGTATTAAGTTCTACGGTAAAATCAGGTGCTGACAATGTTGAAGTAAAGACATATACAAATAATATAATTCAATATAAAAACTATATTGAAAAATTAATTGATTCAGCAGTTCAGTTGAAGGATGGTAATTTATTAGGAAAAAGTAGATATGGTGAAATAATAAAATTGCTTATAGAAAATAAATTTAAAGTGATACCAGAACTATCTAAAAAGATTTTAAATTATAATGTTTCTAATGGCATTAAAGAGAGTGAAATAACATCATTTATTATAAATAAGATGTTAGGTTTAGGACCATTAAAAATAAATGACTCAGGAGAGCTTACAGAATTTTGTTATGTATTACAAGATGAAATTGATGATATGGAAGCTATTAGTGTTACAGCAGCTGACATATATATAGATTATGCCCAAGGTGCTAAAATTGAATCTTCAGGAAATGTATATATAACAGGAAAGGGTCAATATACATCAAATATATTAGCACTTGGGAATATAGAATTTACTGGTAATAATTCTGTGTGTAGAGGTGGAGAGTTAATAGCTGGTAATGAAATAAAATTAAAAACTGTTGGAAGTACAGCTGGAGTTAGTACCATTCTTAAGGTACCTAAGAATGGCAAGATAACAGCAGAGGTAGCATATAGTAATACGCTTTTCTGCTTTGGAGATAGACAATTATTATTGGAGATTTCATCAAAAGATTTAGTAGCATATCTCGATAAAAAGAATGATATAATAATTGAAAAATTTGTTTTGTAGGAGGAAAAAAATGACGACAGATGAAGTGAAAATGTTGATATTTGGATTGGATGGAGAAAAATATTCAACTGATATAAAAGCAGTAGAAAGAATTTTAGGATATGAAGAACCTACTTTATTACCTGATGCTCCAAATTTTGTTAAAGGTGTTATTAATTATGAAGATAGCATTTTGCCAATAATAAGCTTATCAGAAAAGTTTAATCTTGGATTAGATAAAGAAAGTGAAACAAGGCAGATAATTGTTGTAAAAAGGCAAGAGAAGAAATTTGGCATAATAGTAGAAAATGTATATGAGGTAAGAGATATTGATGAAAGTTTAATAGAAGAAGCTCCAGCTATAACAGGCTCAAAAGAGAGAAAGTATATTAGTGGATTAATAAGATTAGAAAATAATATTGTTATTTTATTAGACTTAGAGAAGATATTAACAACTCAGGATGAAGAAAATATCTTTTAGGGGGTAAAAATGACTAATGCAGAGGTAAAAGTAGGAATAGCAGATTTAAATTTAGTGCTAGATCCAGGTGCAATAATGACAATTGGACTTGGATCATGTATAGGAATAGCTTTGTATGATAAAGTGAATAAAGTTGCTGGCTTATCTCATATAATGCTTCCAGATAGCACACAATTTAAAAATGTTACTAACCCAATGAAATTCGCAGATTTAGCTATTCCTTTACTAGTTGAAAAAATGGAGAAACAAGGGTGCGCTAAGAGAAATATAACGGCTAAAATAGCTGGGGGAGCTTCAATGTTCAATTTTAGTGACAAGAGTATGATAAGCGATATAGGTAAAAGAAACGGTGAAGCTGTGAAAAAAACACTTAAGAAATTAGGAATACCAATAATTGCTGAAGAAATTGGTGGAGATAAAGGAAGAACTATGATTTTAAGAGCAAGCGATGGACAGGTTGTTCTTAAAGTTGTAGGACAAGGAGTTACTGAATTATAAAAGAGGTGATATGGATGGATAAAATTAGAATAGTAGTAGTTGATGATTCTGCATTTATGAGAAAAGCTATATCAGATATGATTGAGTCAGAAGATAGTTTTGAGGTAGTTGCAAAATTAAGAGATGGTAGAGAGTTAATAGAAAAAGTAGAAGATATTAATCCAGACCTTATCACATTAGATGTACATATGAGGGATCTTGATGGATTGGCTACACTTAAGGAATTAAAAAGAATGGGAAAAAGTTATCCTATAATAATGCTTAGTAGTGCTACAACAGAAGGATCTGAAATTACACTAGAATGTTTAGATAATGGAGCAATTACTTTTATAAATAAACCATCAGGAAGCATATCATTAGATATAGCCAAAATACAACGAAGGTTAATTGATGAAATTAAAAGCATTACTGCTAGTAAAAGAGAAAAAAAAGCTAATTTAAAGACAAGAGATAATATAAAAACAATTATTAACAAAGATATTGAAAAGAGCAATATAAGTATTCCTAAAAATAAAAAAATTGATGCGGTACTCATAGGTGCATCAACTGGAGGCCCTAAAGCGCTTCAGGAGGTATTAACTAAATTACCTGAAAATTTGGGCGTACCTGTTCTTGTAGTACAACATATGCCGGAAGGCTTTACAAAGGTATTTGCAGAAAGATTAGATAAAGTATGTAATCTTAAAGTAGTGGAAGCAGATAATGGAATGCATATAGATAAGAATACAATATATATAGCAAAAGGCGGATCTCATATGATAGTAGACAATAGAAAAACTATTATTTTAAATAAAGATCCTGCTATATGGGGAGTAAGACCTGCTGTTGATAAATTATTTAATTCAGCAATTGAATTATATGGACCTAATATTCTATCTGTTATCCTTACTGGAATGGGAAGAGATGGAGCTGATGGTACAAAAAATATAAAAAATAATGGAGGAATTACAATATCAGAAGATAAATCCACATGTACAATATATGGTATGCCAAAAGCAGCATATGAAACCCGAAAAGTAGATTTAGTAGTGCCATTAAATAAAATTGCAGAAAAAATAATTGAAATTGTACAAGGAAGGTAGGAGGAATCATATGGATTTTAATGAATTCCATAGATGGGTTCATAGAGAACTTGGAATAAATTTATCAGCATATAAGCCGGAACAGCTTAATAGAAGAATTAATAGTTTGATGACAAGAGTTGGCGTTAAATCTTTAGATGAGTATACTTTACTAATAAAAAATAATAGTGAACAAAGACAAAAATTCTTAGATTTCATTACTATAAATGTAACTGAATTTTTCAGAAATCCAGAACTTTTTAAAGAGTTAGAAAATCAAATAAAAAATAATTTATTAATTAATAATTCAAGTTTGAAAATATGGAGTGCAGCTTGCTCTATAGGATGCGAGCCTTATACATTAGGAATTATATTGGATAAGTTGTCTCCAATATCAAATCATAATATAATAGCTACAGATATTGATAATACGATTCTTTCTAAGGCGAAAATAGGGGAATATACAAAAAATGAAATGAAATCTGTTAATAATGCAGATTTAAATAAATATTTTAAAATAGTGGACGATAAATATTATATCGATGAAAAAATCAAAAAGATGGTAACTTTTAAGAAACATGATTTAATACTCGATAGTTATGAAAATAATTTTGATTTAATTGTCTGTAGAAATGTCGTCATCTATTTTAATAATGATATTAAACAAGAAATCTATGAAAAATTTAGTAGGTCATTAAAAAAAGGTGGGCTTTTATTTGTAGGGGCTACAGAAAGTATATATAACTATAGAGATTATGGCTTTGAAAAAGCTTCCACTTTTATTTATAAAAAAGTATAAAAGGAGGAATAAAGATGGATACATCTCAATATATGTCAATGTTTTTAGAGGAGTCATTAGATAATTTACAGACACTAAATGAATCACTTCTTGATTTAGAGCAAAATCCTGAAGATACTGATAAAGTAAATGAAATTTTCAGAGTAGCTCATACAATTAAAGGTATGGCAGCAACTATGGGATTTACGGATCTTGCTGAATTAACTCATAAAATGGAAGACGTGCTAGCAGAATTCAGAGCTGGAGAATTAAAAGTTACTCAAGATGTAGTAACAGTTTTGTTTGACTGTCTGGATACATTAGAAAGAATGGTTGATAATGTTCAAGAAGGCTCAGATGAAAGCGTTGATATTGATGGAATTATGAAGGCACTTGAAGACATTAAAGAAAGAGGCGTTTCAGGTAGAGATATTGCCCCAAAAGAAGTAGAAATAAATAATTCGCCAGCAGGGACAAATACAAGCTTGCAATTAAACCAATATGATACATCTGTAATAAAGCAAGCTAATGAAAAAGGATATAATGCAATAGAATTAAATATAACCTTAAGTGAAAATACTCTTTTAAAATCAGCTAGAGCATTTTTAATTGTAAAAGACTTAGAAGAACATGGAGAAATATTAAAATCAGATCCATCAACAGAAGAAATTGAAAATGAAGAATTTGATTTTGAATTAAAATTTATTCTAATAACAAAAAATAATGTTGATGAGATATTACAAGTGGTAAATGGTATATCAGAAGTTGTTAAGGTCGAAGGAAATTTAGTGGAGTTAGAGCCAGTTGAAGAGAAAAAAGAAGAACAGAAAGCTGAATCTAATACAAAACAGCCTAAAGCAGCTCCTAAGGCAGAACAAAACCAACCGGCAGCTAAGAAAGCTTCTCCTAAGAAAGAAATGAAAAAAGCACATCAATCAGTAAGGGTTGATTTAGAGAGAATAGATAATTTGATGAATATGGTTTCAGAACTTGTAATATATAGAACACGACTTGAACAAATAGTTGTTTCACAAAAATCGCCAGAATTAAATGAAACATTAGAACAAGTAGGAAGGACAACATCTGATTTACAAGACTTAGTAATGAAAATAAGAATGTTGCCGTTAGATACTGTATTTAACAGATTCCCAAGAATGATAAGAGATATATCTGTTGAGCTTGACAAAGAAATTAATTTTGTAATAGAAGGCGCTGAAACAGAATTAGATAGAACTGTAATTGATGAAATTGGAGAACCATTAATTCATTTATTAAGAAATGCAGCTGACCATGGAATTGAATCAAAAGAAGAAAGAGTTGCTAAAGGCAAAACACCAGTTGGAACAGTAAAGCTTGTTGCTTACCAAGAAGGAACTAAGGCATTAATTAAAGTTATAGACGATGGTGCCGGAATTAATGTTGAAAAAGTAAAAGCTAAAGCTGAAGAAAGAGGAATTAATACAGAAGGTCTATCAGAAAATGATATCAAGAATTTGATTTTTGCTCAAGGATTTAGTACTAATGAAGTTGTAACTGATATATCTGGTAGAGGTGTTGGGATGGATGTTGTTAAAACAAAAATTGCAGCACTTGGTGGAACTGTAGACCTATATAGTGAAGAAGGAAAAGGTTCAACATTTGTAATCAAATTACCACTTACATTACAAATTATACAAGCTCTATTAGTTAAAGTTGGAGAAGATACATTGGCAATTTCTTTAGGATTCATTGATAGGGTAATTGATTATAAAGAAGAAAATATAAAGAGAAGTAATGGAAAAGAAGTAATAGTTTATAGAGAAAATGTGATTCCTTTAATAAGATTAAATGAAACTTTGGATATAGAGTCTAGCGAAACTGATAAAAAATTTGTTATAATAGTTAATGTAGGCGATAAAACAATTGGTTTATTAGTAGATTCACTACTAGGACAACAAGAAATAGTTATCAAGCCTTTAGGCAAGACATTGAAGAATTTAGATCAATACATAGGTGCAACTATACTTGGTAATGGTCTAGTGACCTTAATATTGGATGTAGGAGCGCTACTATAAAATGAAAAATAGAAACTTTTTTAAGGGGGGAAAATAAACTTGGATTATTCTAACTTAAATAGTATACAGCTAGATGCTCTTAAAGAAGTGTCTAATATAGGAGCTGGTAATGCAGCAACAGCTCTCTCTATGTTACTTGGAAAAAAAGTAGATATGACTGTTCCGGCAGTAAATGTAGTAAGATTAGAAGATGTGGTAGAAGAAGATGGAGAATGTGCAGTTGCAGGAACTGTAGTAAGAGTGCTTGGAGATATTTCAGGAAACATCCTATTAGTATTTTTAAAAGATACAGCTAAAAATATAACCAAAAAGTTAGTTGGAAGTGATCAAGAACCAGATAGCGAAATGGGAAGATCGGTATTATGTGAGATTGCAAATATTATATCGGCATCTTATATGAATTCCATTGCTCAATTAACTGGACTAGCTATGGCGCCATCTGTTCCAGCTGTTGCATATGATATGTTAGGAGCAATTCTTACAACAACATTTATAGAATCTAATCAATACGATGAATATATATTAGATATAGAAACAGTATTTTTAGACGATACAGAGGAAAATATAGGAGGACACTTTTATTATATCCCGATGCCGGGGTCTTTGGAAAAAATATTAAAATCAATAGGAATAAGTTAAGTTTATGGAGGGAAGTTTAAAATGGCGAAAGTTTTAATTGTAGATGACGCAGCATTTATGAGAATGATGATAAAGGATATATTGGAAAAGAATGATTTTGAAATAATTGGGGAAGCAAGCAATGGAGTAATGGCAGTAGACATGTATAAAAAAGAAAAGCCAGATGTTGTAACAATGGATATCACAATGCCTGATATGGATGGGATTGAAGCTGTTAAACAAATAAAGGCATTTGATCCAGATGCAAAAGTAATAATGTGTTCAGCAATGGGGCAACAATCAATGGTTATGGACGCTATAAGAGCTGGAGCAAAAGATTTTATAGTAAAGCCATTCCAAGCGGATAGAGTTTTAGAAGCTATAAAGAAAGTAATTGGTTAATATTATTTACGAATTAAAGTGTTTTGAGTAATAAAAGGAGGGGAGAATATGCAGATTGTAGTATTTAAACTTGGAGATGAGCATTTCGCAGTAGAAACTGAACGTGTTCAGGGAATAAATGATATGATGGGTATTACGAGAGTTCCAAAGGCGCCAAGTTATATTAAAGGACTAATTAATTTACGTGGAAGTATTAAATCTCTTGTTGACATAAATTTATTATTAGATGTTAATTCAAGTGTAGTGCAAAATAATATAATAATACTAACAGTTGAAGATGAAGAAATAGGTATTTCTGTAGATGAAGTAGAAGAAGTTTTAGATATAGAAGAAAATAGTATACAAAAGCTTGAAAAAGATTCAAATAAAGCACAACCATATATAAAAGGTATATTGAATTATGAAGATAAACTTTTGACAATAATAGATATAGACAAACTGTTAAATTAATTATTGAAATGAGGGTGGAATATGGCAGATGTTTTATCACAAAATGAGATAGATGCTCTGTTATCAGCTTTATCTACAGGTGAATTGGAAGCTGAAGAAGTGGGAAAAGATGATGATAAACACAAAGTCAAATTATATGATTTTAAAAGCCCACAGAAGTTTTCAAAAGAACATATAAGGACGTTAGAATTAATTCATGATAATTATGCAAGAATAATTTCTAATTATCTAACAGGCCAGACAAGACAAAATGTTAAGGTAAAGATAGAAACTGTAGAGCAGATAACATACGAGGAATTTATTCATTCTGTGCAAAATCCAACTATTATGACAATATTCAAAATGCCACCATTATCTGGAACAATATTGTTTGAGACAAATCCACAATTTTCTTTGCAGGTAATTGATATATTGCTTGGTGGAAATGGAACTAGGAAAACTGAAACTAAGGAATTTTCAGATATAGATAAAAATATAATGAAACAAATAACAAGTGGTATGATTAGTAACTTGAAGTTAGCTTGGGAATCAGTTGTAGAAGTTGAGCCGGAAGTTGAAGGTATAGAAACCAATCCAGCAATTAATCAAACTATGGCACCTAATGATCCAGTTGCATTAATAACTTTTTCAGTAGAAATGAACAAAAGAAGCACTTTTATAAATATGTGTATTCCATATTTAAGCATTGAAAAGATACTTGATAAATTGGTAGTGCAGTATGCCTTTACCAATATAGATGAAAACTTAATAGCTGAATCTAGGGTTAAGATAGAAGAAGGCATTAATAAAGTTGATGTTGAAATAATAGCTGAACTTGGAAAAACTAGCAGTTTAACTGTAGATGATTTCTTAAGATTAAATATAGGTGATGTAATTAAACTTGATAATAAGAGTTCGTCCCCAATAAAAGTATATGTAGGAGATGAAGAATGCTATTATGCAAAGCCAGGTGTGACAGGAAAAAATATGGGAGTTATGATATTAGATATAACAGATAAGGAAGTGAATGGGTATGAGCAATGATTTTTTATCTCAAGAAGAAATAAATGCATTATTATCAGGTGAAGATACTAGTGATACAAGTACAGATAAAGCAGATGAAGAATTAATAACAGAAATAGATAAAGATCTTCTTGGGGAAATAGGTAATATTTCAATGGGGTCTGCATCAACAGCATTATATCAATTAATAAATCAACAAGTGAATATTACTACACCAGTTGTATCTGTAACAACATTAAAAGAAATAAGACAAGGATTTGAAACTCCAAATATAATTTTAGATATTAAATATATAGAAGGAATAGTGGGAAGAAATATATTAATTATTAAAATACAAGATGGAGCTGTCATTTCAAACTTGATGATGGGTGGAGATGGAAAAATAGAGGCTAATCTTACAACATTATCAGAAATAGAAATTAGTGCTGTATCAGAAGCTATGAATCAAATGATAGGTTCTGCAGCAACATCAATGGCAACAATGTTTGGAAGAAAGGTTGATATTTCACCACCAACATCAAAGGTTATAGAAAATGATGATATTGCAATTTCTGACGATATATCAGAAGATCAACCTATAGTTAAGGTTTCATTTAGATTAACAATAGGTGATTTAGTAGATAGTAATATAATGCAAATATTTCCAATTGAGACTGCTAAAAATATAGTTGCAATAATGACTGGGGAAGATAAAGGTCAAGAGGAAGTGGAAGCAGTGAAACAAAGTGAACCTATTCAAAATAAAGAAATAGAACAACCAGTTCAAGCTCCACAACCACAATATGCACCGCAACAACAACAATATCAACAACCTCAGTATCAGCAGCCACAGTATGCACAACCGCAATATCAGCAGCCGGTTGAAGTACACCAAGCTGCATTTGAACCATTAGTTCCACAACAAGGTGTACCTCCAATGAAAAATATGGATTTAATATTGGATGTGCCACTAGATATTTCAGTTGTTCTAGGTAGAACAAGAAAAAGTATTCAAGATATATTAAATCTTGGAACTGGATCTTTGATAGAATTAGAAAAGCTTGCAGAAGAGCCAGTTGAAATATTAGTAAATGGTAAGCAAATAGCACTTGGGGAAGTAGTTGTAGTTGATGAAAACTTTGGTGTAAGAATAACTAGCATTGTAAGTAATGTTGAGAGAATAAGAAATTTAAAATAATAAGAAAGACTCCTTTTATAGGAGTTTTTTTATTTTATCCAAAATCTTAATATTAATAATGCTAAACTTAATTTTAATGTGTACGATAAATAAATAAGAAAATTAGAATGGAGAAATGTTTATGAGTATTAGTAGAATAAGTAATCAATCATATATAAATTCGTATACTTCAGGTAAAGTAACACAAATGGATAAAATGAGAAATACCAAGTCTACTGATAGAATAGAAATTTCATCATTAGGTAAAAGTCTTCAAGAGTATTCATTAAATGGTGAAATAGATAATTCTAAAAAAATAGCAGAACTGAGAACTAAGGTAGACAGCGGAACTTATAATATAGATGCAAGGCTTACAGCTAAGAGTTTATTATATGCGATGAAGGAGAAATAAGCTAAATGTTAAATGAACTTATTGGATTAATAAAAGAGCAGGACAACAGGTTAAAAGAATTGATGGAATTACTTCAGATGCAATATGAGTTTATTGTTAACAAAAATCTATTTGGATTGGAAGACTTGGTAGATCAAATCAATGATTGCAGTAAAAGAGTAGCAGAAGTAGAGCTCCGAAGAAGAAATCTAATGGGAAATAATAGTTTGACACAGTTTGTTTCAGAACAAAATAACGAAGAACTGAAAAAAGCTTATGAAAATATAAAAAAGACATTGGATGAGGTTAAAGTAAAAAAAGAAACAAATGATATATTACTAAAACAAAGACTAAGTTTTAATTCTAGGATGCTTGCTATATTAAATCCAAGCAGAGAAATTAAAACTTATAATTCTTATGGAAGTTTAAAAAAATAATTCATAGTCAATGTACAATTGATAATGTATGGAGTGGTAGATATCAAGAGTACAATTAAGGATGAAAGGACGTTGTGAAAGTTAATGCAAGGAAATTTTAAATTTCTGATTTTACTTTTACTAAATAATTTTAAATATATACACTTACAATATATGCTTAGGTATATATAAAAATATATTAATTATTGAAAGATAGGAAGTTGAATATATACAGGGATGTTAAAAAATGAAAGGTAGGATAAAATGGCAGGTTTATTTGACACGTTTAATATTTCGAAGAGAGGATTAAATGTACAACAATCTAACATCAATACATCATCGCACAATATTGCAAATGCAAATACAGTAGGGTATTCTAGACAAAGATCTGTAATAGAAACTACAAGACCATTTGGTGGTGCTTCAAGATTTGATACATGCACAGTAGGACAAGTTGGTACAGGTGCAGAAGTTACTGCGATACAAAGAGTTAGGGATACATTTTTGGATTATCAAGTTCGTAATAAAACTACAGAATCTGGGACGTTGAATATTAAATACCAATACTTATATCAAACAGAAAGTATTCTTAATGATTCATCAGATTCTGGTATCCAAAATGCTTTGAATGAATTTTTCGATGCTTTCCAAGAAATTTCTAAAGCGCCTGAAAAGACAAGTAATAAAGATGTAGCAATTTCACAAGCTGCTGCTTTAGCGGATATGATTAATAGCAAATATACTCAGCTTGAACAAAAGAAGAGTGATGCTCAAAAGCTACTTGGTCAAAATGTACAAGAAATAAATGATATATTAGATTCAATCAATAGCTTAAATAAGCAAATATCAAGTGTTGCTGCAGTTGGTATGACACCAAATGATTTGATGGATAAAAGGGATAATTTATTAGATGAATTGAGTAGTAAGTTTGGAATTAATGTTGATAGGGATAAGTATGAAACTATAAATGTTACAGCTTCAGAATCAGGAGTATCAATAGATGGAGTTAATAAATTAGTTGCATCAAGTCCTAATGATGAATATTTGAGATTTTCATATATTAGTGATGTTAAGAAAACAGGAGATGGAGAATTAGAGTTAACTTATAATAAACTTGGAAATGATAAAGATCCAGTAACTATAAAAGTAAAATGTGATAAAGGCAAAGAGCAAGAAACAATTGATAGTTTATTAGAAACTAGAGTAGTTTTAACAGATAGTAAGGGGAATATAACTAAGACAGATGGTACTGCAGTAGATGCTACTGGAATAAGTATAGATGACTTGAAAAAGGTTATGGTCAATTCTGGAAATGGCATAAGGAGTGGTGAAATAGCAGGTAATCAGTCAGCGCAAGAATCAATACAAAATGCTATGGATGATTTGGATAAATTGGCTATAAGTTTAGCATATACAGTTAATGCTATACAAACAGGAAGCTTAGACGGAACTGGTGGATTAAAGTATTCAGATGGAACCAGTGCAGAATTGATTTTTGTTGTTAAAGATGGAACAACAGATGATGGTATAAATGCAAAAAATATATCTTTAAATTCTGCCATAAAGAATGATTCAAGTAAATTAATATGTGGGGAAGATATAGCAGATATTAAAGGGGATAAGGCTGGAACAAGAGCACTTGCAATAGCTAATTTATCAAGTAAACTAAAAATTGATTATACTGCTTTTGAAATAGATGGAATAACTAGAGATAAGTTCTTTAACGGAAATGTAGGTAGCGGAGATAGTAAGGAATATTCAGGTACAGGAATTAAATTCAAAGATACTGCAATAAATCAAGATTTAACAACTGATAAAGAAGGATCTACTATAAAAGATTATTATATAAAAATTACTAGTAATTTGGGTATAGATGTAAAAGCAGCTAAAGAAAATCTTACAACAGTTGCAAGTGAACTTGAATCTTATGAAGAGCAGAGATTATCTGTATCAGGGGTTTCTTTAGATGAAGAAATGACAGACTTAATAACATTTCAACATGCATATCAGGCAAATGCTAAGATGATAAATACAATAGATCAATTATTAGATGTTGTTATAAACGGATTAAAGGCTTAATAAAAAGAGGTGAAAATAAATGCAAAGAATAACTAATTCAATGATGACAAGCAAATTTTTAAGCAATATGAAGAGAAATTTAAATAATATGAGCACATTACAAAATCAGTTAGCTTCAGGAAAAGAGATACTAAGAACATCTCAAAATCCTTTTATTGCTACAAGAAATAAACAATTAAGTAATCAGCTTTCTGAAAACGAGCAATATAATGCTAATATTAAAGATACTTCAAATTGGTGCGATACAACAGATACAGCACTTGCACAAGCAGGAAATGTTATGGCTAGAATTAAAGAACTTATGGTCAAAGCAGGAAATGGTTCTTATAGTGAGGATGAAATATCAACTATAAAAAATGAAGTTGTAGAAAAGTCAAAAGAATTAGCACAAATCATGAATACTACATTTGATGGAGCGTATATATTTGGTGGAACTAAGGGGACCACTAAACCTGTGACTGTTGATGCAGATGGGAATATAGCGTATGCAGATCCGGAGGGAAATGGATTTGGAAATGCTAGTTTTACAGGTACAGCTACAAGTTTGACTGGAACTGATTTGACTAATGTTCAAAATCAATTAGAAACACATTTAAAAACAGAAATTTCACAAGGAGTAGTTGTAGAGTATAACAAAACTGCAACGGATATTTTTGAATTTACTGATTCAAAATTAACACCTAACAATGTAAATGTTATGGATGAAATAAGTAGCTTGATTAAAAATTTAGGAGTATTATCAGATAAGAATGCATTAGATGCTGATCAGTCAGCAGCATTATCATATGTAAATGGTGATGGATTGAGTAGGATGGATTCAATAATTCAAAATTTATTATCTAATAGAGCTCAAGTTGGAACTATGCAAAATAGAATGGAAAGTGCAATGGAAACTAACGAAGATCAAAATTACAATATGACTGATATTCTATCAAGTTCAGAAGATATTGATTTTACAGAAAAGACAATGGAATATGCTGTAATGCAGACCGTATATACAGCAGCTCTCCAAACTAGCTCAAAAGTATTAACTAATACAATAATGGATTATATTTAGGCAGGAGTGGAATAAATGATATTTAATTCAAAGGTACATGGACCAATAGAATATGAAGAAAAGGATATTTTAACTTTTAATAAGGGAATCTTGGGATTTGAAGATCTAAGAAAATTTATCCTAATTGACTTAGAAGAATATGAACCTTTTAAATTATTTCATTCATTGGAAGATGATGAACTAGGGCTTATAGTAACTTCTCCATATGATTTTTTTGAGGAATATAAAGTCAAACTAGGAGATGATGTGGTTGAACATTTAGGAATAAAAAAACCAGAAGATGCAATAATAGTAACAACAATAACACTTAATTCAGACCCTAAAAAGATCACAACAAACTTACAGGGACCTATAGTAGTTAATACATTAAATAATTTAGGAGAACAAATTATTATAGATAATTGCAAGTATAAAGTAAAAGAACCACTAATGAAGGAGTGATTAGATGCTTATTATAACAAGAAAAAAAGGTGAGTCACTCATGATTGGTGATGACATAGAAATTACTATAAGTAAGATAGAAGATGGAAGCGTAAAAATAGGAATACAAGCACCTAAAGAAGTGAATATATTAAGAAAAGAACTCTTAGAAGAAATAAAGAATGAAAATAAAAGTGCGGCAAGTATGAATTTAGACTTATTAAAAAATATAAAAAAGAAATAAGTAGTGAGTAATTTTCAAGGAGGAATGTGTAACATGGATGTTAATTCTATTAATAGGAATCAAGATTACTTAAAAAACTATGCTAGAAATGCTGAAGTAACACAATATACAGGTTATATTTCTAATGAAGAAAATATATCTAAAAATTCAATGGTGCAAAAATCATCAACGGAAGAAGAAGTATTTGCTAATCAAAATAAAAATGAAAAAGAAAATTTTACAAAAGAAGATTTAGATAAAGCTGTGAAAAAATTAAATAAATTTTTAGAAGATGAGAAGACACATGCTGAATATGAAAAGCATAAAGATTTAGGAACTATAATGGTTAGAATCGTAGATGACGAGACAGAAAAAGTAGTAATTGAATTACCACCTAAGAAAGTATTAGATATGATAGCTAGTATGTGTAAGCAAGTTGGATTAATTGATAAAAAGGCATAACAATCTAATTAAAAGGAGGTTGTTCTTTGGAATTTAAATTGAATAAAATAGATACTGATATTAGAGAAAAAATATATGAAAGCACAAAAGCAGATAAGATCCATGGAGCAAATGAGGAAGATGAAATTACTAAACTTAAAGATTATGATGAACAAAAAGAAAAAAATAATAAGAACGAATCAAGAAAAAATAAAAGTAAAAAATATATTACAATTGATGGTATAAAACAAGATAATATCACAGTAGATGTGCAAGTGGAAAAAATAGTAACAATAAACGAAGAAGATTCTAAAGGTAGAATTTTAGATGCAAAGAAATAGGGGGATTTAGGAATGTATCCAAATGCTTACAATGTATATAAAAATAATAGTGTAAATTATGCTTCAAAGGATCAGCTACTATTAATGCTTGTGGATGGGGCAGTAAAGTTTGCTAAAATAAGTAGACAAGCGATAGTAGACAAAGATATAAAAAAGGCTCATACCAATTTAATAAAAACACAGGAAATATTTATTGAACTGATGGTGAGCTTAGATATGGACCAAGCAGAATGGACAAAGGATCTTATGCAAATTTATGCTTATATTAAAGACAAGTTAGTAGAAGTTAATATGAAAAAGGATATTAAAATAATGGATGAAATCCTTCCTTTAATAGAAGAAGTGAGAGATTTATGGCATGAAGCTGATAAAAGAGCAAAACATCAATAAAGATTGAAATTAAGGAGTGATAAATATGTCAAGTGTATCAAGAACAAGAGCAACTAATCTTACAGGATTAATTGATATTGATTCTTTAGTTGAAGCAAACTTACTTAGACAGAAGACGAAGATAAATACAGCAACTCAAAAATTAAAAGTGGAACAGTATAAGCAAGAACAATATAGAGAAATTCAAACTAAAGCTAAGAAATTTTATAATAAGTATTTTGATGTTGCAAGTGGAGATAGCCTTTTTAATGCTAAAACTTATAATGCTATGAAGGCAGTTTCAAGTAACTCGGATGCAGTTACAGCAACAGCAAGTACAAATGCTTCAGCAGGAAGTTATAAAGTTACAGTTAATAATGCTGCTAAGGCTGCCTCTCAGTCTATTGGGGAAGAGGATCTAATGAGCCTTAAGGGAAAAACTATAATAATAAAGGATAAAGAATTCACATTAAAATCAGATGCTACAAATGGAAAAGAGATAGCAGAAGATTTGAATAGCCAATTAAAGAGTGCAGGAATTAATATAACAGCTACATTTACAGACCTTTATGGTACTAAAGGCGGAATGGTTATTAAATCTAATGTTGCAGGAACAGCTGGTGATTTCAGTATAAGCTACAAACAACCTGATGAAATTGCGAATATTGTAGGGTTTAACGGCTTTTCAGGGAATACAGGAAGTAATGCTTCAGTAACTATAGAAGATTTAGCCACAGGAGCATCTAGAGAATATACAGATATCTCCAATGAAATTGAAGTTGATGGAATTAAATTTAAAATAGATGAAAATGCAGTAGCAGGTTCTGAATCTAAAATCACTGTAAAAGCTGATGGAACAGAACTTAAAGACAAAATAGTAGAATTCATTGATGATTATAATGAACTATTAGGTAGTATTAATGGAAAATTATACGAAGAATACGATAGATCTTATTTACCACTAACGGATGAGGATAAAGAAGGATTAAGTGATAGTGAAATTGAAAAGCTTGAAAAGAAAGCTCAAACAGGTCTTCTCAGAAATGACAGTTATTTAAGTGATTTTGCAGATGATATGAAGATGACAATGGCAAGTGTAATGAAAAAAGAATGGGGAGGAAGTTCAGTAGGATTAAGTCTTGAGAAGATAGGAATAAAACCAATTGAAGATTATACATCACAAAATGGATTATTTACTGTAGATGAAGATACCTTGCTTGAAGCAATTGAAAGCAATATAGATGGTGTAAAAGAATTATTTACACGTGGTATGAGCAATGCCTCATCAAGTGAAAGTGATGGTGTATTTGTAAAATTAAAAAATAATCTTTATGAACATGCAACAGGAACATTTTCAAGATTGGCTAATAGAGCTGGTATTGCAAATGGGGTTACAGCAAATACTAATGAAATGACAAAAGATATTGAGCAAAGAAAAAAAATGATAACTCAGATGCAGACAGCCCTTCAAGAAAAAGAAGATGCATTATATACAAAATATTCTACGCTTGAAAGTAATTTGGCTTCTTTACAATCACAACAAAGTTCTTTATCTTCATATTTCCAATAAAATAGAAAAGGATAGAAGCTATGAGACTTGATGAACTACTTAAGGATTATAAAGATACATCATTGAGTATGGTTGAAAAAGTTAAAGGGAACGAAGATATTTCTTCCTTCTTAAAGAAAAGAGATTCTATAATTAATGAAATAAATAGCTTGGGTATTGATAAGCAAATTATATGTGATGGAATAAATGCTTTGAATATTATAGAGATAGAAGATGAACTAGAGAAATTAATTAAAGACAACATGCGGGATGTAAAAAAAGAAATAAAAAAAATAAAACAATCTAGGGAAGTTTATAAAAAATATATGGATTTTAATGGGAATGCATTGATATTTAGCACAAAAAGATAATGTATCAATAAATTGAAAAATATTAAAAAATATTTAAAAAGCGCTAAAGTATAGAAATAATACAACGAATATATAAATATAAGGCTTATAAGCTATTATCTCGTAAGAGTTAATATATATTAAAAGACATGGAAGTCTAATAATCATTTAAAAATCAAGGAGGAATTTATTATGGTAATTTCACACAATCTTAATGCTATGAATGCTCATAGACAAATGAAAACAAACACAAATAATACTGGAAAGGCAATCGAAAAATTAAGTTCAGGTTTAAGAATAAACAGAGCTGGAGACGATGCTGCTGGATTGGCAATATCTGAAAAAATGAGATCTCAAATCAGAGGTTTAAATCAAGGCTCAACTAATGCTCAAGATGGTATTTCATTAGTACAAACTACTGAAGGTGCTTTAACTGAAACTCATGCAATGTTACAAAGACTTAAGACATTAGCAGTTCAATCATCTAATGGAACTTATAGTACAGCAGACAGAAACTTAATAGACAAAGAAGTTAAGCAATTAACTAGTGAAATAACTAGAATTGCTAGCCAAACTGAATTCAATGGTAAGCAAGTATTAGCAAGTGATAGTTTAAAGATTTCTTTCCAAGTTGGAAACAAATCAGGTCAAGAAATTAGTGTTTCTATGAAATCTATGGGGGCTAATGCATTAGGTCTTTCAAGTTTAAGTTTAAGTACAGATGTTAAAGCTAAGGCTGCTTTAGAAACAATAGATTCAGCAATCAATACAGTTTCTGAACACAGAGCTACACTTGGAGCTGTTCAAAACAGATTAGAACATACAATAACTTCTACTGATAATACATCAGAAAATATTCAAGCTGCAGAATCTAGAATAAGAGATACTGATATGGCTAAGGAAATGATGGAGTATACTAAGAGTAACATATTAACTCAAGCTGCTCAATCAATGTTAGCACAAGCTAATAGCGCTCCAAATTCAGTATTAAGTTTATTACAATAATTTAATTAATAAAAAAGATGTTCCAAATAAGGAACATCTTTTTTATTTAGATTTTTTTATGTATAATGTATTTAAAAATAGAATAAAAGAGGAAAATTTATGCTTACAATTAATTTGGAATTTAACATCGAGCAAAGTAAAGATAAACAAGAAATTTTAAAAGTTCAAAGGGATAAAAAAAATATTTATATTGGGAGCAAGTACAATAGTAATAAAGAAAATGAAAAGTTTTTAAATAATATAAAAGGAAATAAGAAAGATAATGATGTTTTTATTGTATATGGATTTGGAGTGGGTAATCATATAAAAGAATTGCGTAAAAAATATGAAAATAGAATAGTAGTGTTTGAACCTAATACAAAGGTATACAGATATCTAAGTACATTAGAGTGGATAAAAAAAGATAAGAATTTAAATGTAATATGTTGCGAAAAACAAGAACTTGCTTCAATAATAAAAAAGGAAATAAATGAATTCAATTTTAAAAATTCTGAAATAATGATATTTTCTAATTATGATACTATCTATAAGAGAGAATGTAGTGAATTTTTTAGTGAGATTAATGGCTATATTATAAGATTAGGGATAGATATAAACACTAAAACTTTCTTTGGAAAAAAGTGGTTTAAAAATATAATAGAAGGAACTGAATATTTTGTGAAATCTATTCCTGCTGATTTATATAATGGTAAGTTTAAAAATAATCCTGCTGTAGTTG
Organism: Clostridium neonatale; assembly: GCF_001458595.1. Lineage (GTDB taxonomy): Bacteria > Bacillota > Clostridia > Clostridiales > Clostridiaceae > Clostridium > Clostridium neonatale. Next base: position 2,476,350 of record NZ_LN890328.1, on the reverse strand, counting down.
TTTCAGCCGGACCTTCATTAGCAAAAAATATAGATGATTTAAAGCAAAAAGAAGATGAGATGTTTATCATAAGTGGAGGAAGAACTTTTGGACCACTTATAGAAAAAAATATTAAAGCTGATTTGCTCGTAGTAGCAGATGCAACAGGAAGAAATTATGAATTAGTATGTAATTATCTTAAGCTATCAGATACACCTATATTATTTTCAGAAGGTGCAAATTTAGATATTGTTAAAGAACATAAAGGAATAAAAATATTTTATTCATATAGTGATTTAGTGAATAAAATTGTGGGAAAGAAAATGAAGCATATTTCAACAGGGGGATCTGTAGCACATGCAATGACATCGTATGCTGGAAATTTGGGGTGTAATCCAATTATTTTTATTGGACAAGACTTTGCATATACAGGAGAAAGCACTCATGCAGATATAACAGAAAATAAAGATGGAAGTTACACTTATGAAATTGCTAAATCTGAAGATGATATTTGGGTGGAAGATATATATGGCAATGAGGTTAGAACAAGTGTAGTTTTAAATAACCAAAGATTAGCCATGGAAGAAATAATAAAATTATATCCTAATATAAAATTTATTAATGCTACAGAGGGTGGGGCTAAAATAAGTGGAACATTAGAAATGCCGCTTAAGAAGGCTATGGAGATATACTGTCGGGATGAAATAGAGAAAATAACTCCGCTATCCTATCCAATTAATATGCTGGATAATGCATTGACAGAGCTAAATAAGTTGAAAAGAATTTTAAAAGAACTTAGTATTATAGTAAATAATCAGGTATTAAGATTAGGAAATTTTAAAAAAAATATTATAGTAGATAATAGTATTTTTTTACAAAGTGATATAAATGACTCAAAAATAATTAATATTTATAATAGCAGAGAAGAATTACAAATGCTTTTATATAAACCTGTATATGATTATTTGAGAACTGATAACGATACAGATATATTGTATAAAAAGAGAGAGTTTTATTCAAATACGAATGAATTAATACAATATGCTCTAAGCATTATACAAAAACAGCTTATTAAATTAAAGCAAATGCAAAAATAACCGATAAAAAAATGAGGTGTATTTGAAATGGAAAATACAAAATTAGAGTTTAATATTGAAAATACAAAAGATAATTTAACAGTCTTAAGAATAAATAAGAATAACAAATGGATTTATATGGGCAGTAAATATAATATGACATTAGAAATAGATAAGTTTTTGGAACAATGTGAATGTATAGATAAAAAAGAAAGTATATTATTAGTTTATGGATTTGGGACAGGTGAGCACTTAAAATCATTAAGGAAGAAATATAAAGATAATGAAATAGTAGTGTTTGAACCTAATATTTCTATGAATGAATATATAGATAATATAGAATGGATTAAAAAAGATGATAAAATAACTGTTATATGTGGAAAAATATCAGATTTTATTAATAATATAAACGTAAGATTAGACGGATTGAATTTAGATTTTACTAAGATTTTATTTTTTTCTAATTATCAAAAAGTATATGTAGAGGAAGTAAAAGAATTCTTAGAAGAACTAAAATATTTTTTTATAAATGTAAAGCTTGATAATAGTACAAAAATAAATATGTCAAAAATATGGTTTAAGACTTTAATGGAAAACTTAAAATACATAATTGATGGAATTCCTATTAATAAGTATCGAAATATATATAAAGATAAACCAGCGATAATAGTATCAGCTGGACCATCTCTTGAAAAGAATATAGATGAGTTACGAAAAATAAATGATGAGATTTTAATAATTAGTGGAGGAAGAACATTGAGATCACTTATAGATAGAAAGATAAATCCACATTTATTAGCCGTTGTAGATCCATTAGAGGTTAGTTATGAATTATGTAAAGATTATATTGAAGAACTTAATATACCATTACTATTTTACGAAGGAACCAATCATAAGGTGGTATCTGAACATAAAGGAGAAAAAGTATTTTTTTCATATAATGAATTCATAAATAAGATCTTAGGAGAAAAAGTGTTAGAGGTACAGACTGGGGGATCAGTAGCTCATGTAATGACATCAGTGGCAATAATAATGGGCTGTAATCCAATTATTTTTGTTGGACAAGATTTGGCGTATACTAATGAAAAAAGTCATGCATTAATAGCACAGAATAGAGATGGTAAAACAGGGTTCAATGAATTGAAGAGAAATGATGATATTTTTGTTGAAGACATAAATGGAAATCTTGTAAGGACAAGTTTGGTTTTAAATGATTATAGAATGGGATTGGAAAAGATTATAGAAAAGAGTAAAAAAACTACGTTTATAAATGCTACTGAAGGTGGGGCAAGAATAAAGGGAACAATTGAATTAACATTAAAAGAAGCAATAGATAAATATAAAAATGGAAGAATTAAATTATTAAATGATTTTAAAAAAGTTGAAAATTCATTTAGTATTAAAACAAAAGCATTAATACATTTAAAGGAAACAAAATATAGCTGTATAAAGATAATTAAAGAATATAAGAAATCTATTGAATATTTAAATGAATTATATAGAATAAATGAAAAAAGAGATAATGCAAAAATAAATTTAATTATAAATAAACTTGATAAAATAGATAAAAAAGTAAGTGAAGAATATAAAAAAATAGAATTAGTTGATAAGCTGATATATCCTATAATATATGAAACAATGCAAATTAAAAAATGTATATCTAATAGCAAAGATGATAAATGTGAACAAAATATATTATATGAGAATATGAGATTTTATTTATCAATTATAGAGGAATTACAATATGCACTAAAATACATAGATGATGTGATAGATAAATTATCTAAATAAAAAGAAGTGGAGAGCATAAATATGAAAAAAGAGAAAATTGAAGTTTTACAGTCAGCTGATGAATATTTAAATATTTTTAAAAAAGGAATAATTAATACATGTGAATTAATTCAAGCAGGAAGAGAGCAAGAAGGTATAAATCTAATACCGCAATTAGCTGATGGAATAGGATGGATAATAGATGTAGTTAATGTCACTAGAGATATACAAAAGAATGAAATTGATATTGAGCAATTAGAAGAACAAATTGAAGGAATAGTAGAGGCCTTGGAAAACGAAGACTATATTTTGGTTGGAGATTTATTTAATTATGAAGTTTTGCCTATAATTGAATCAATTCATAATGAAATTAAAAGTAGTATATGTTAGTAAAATATGCAAATATAATATTTGTTTAGGGGGAATTGAAAAATGTTTGATGATAAATCTATATTAATAACTGGTGGAACTGGTTCATTTGGTAAAAAATTTGCTGAAAGAATATTGCGAGAATTTTCTCCTAAAAGAATTGTAATATATTCAAGAGATGAGTTTAAACAAGATATAATGTCAAAAGAGTTTAAAATAAAGTTCCCTGAAAAATTTAGAAAATTAAGATTTTTTATTGGAGATGTTAGAGATAAGGATAGATTATATAGGGCATTTAATGATATAGATTATGTAATTCATGCAGCAGCTATGAAGCAGGTTCCAGCATGTGAATATAATCCTTTTGAAGCTATAAAGACTAACATACATGGCGCACAAAATATTGTAGATGCAGCAATTGACTGCGGGGTAAAAAAGGTTGTGGCATTATCTACAGATAAAGCTGTAAATCCTATAAATTTATATGGTGGAACTAAACTTGTTTCAGATAAATTATTTATTGCAGGAAATGCTTATTCAGGGGGAGAAGGTACAACATTTTCTGTAGTTAGATATGGAAATGTTGCAGGCAGTAGAGGATCTGTAATACCATTTTTTAAAGGATTATTAGAAAGTGGAGAAAAAGTATTGCCAATAACAGATTATAGAATGACTAGATTTTGGATTACATTAGATGAAGGTGTAGATTTGGTGTTTAAAGCATTAAAAGAATCTCGTGGTGGTGAAACATACATATCTAAGATTCCTTCATTTAAGATTACTGATTTAGCTAAAGCAATGAACCCAGATGGACACATGAAAGAAGTTGGAATCAGAGAAGGAGAAAAACTTGATGAAGTTATGATAACTAAGGATGACTCAAGAATGACATATGAATATGAAAAACATTACATAATTTATCCACATTTTGATTGGTGGAATTCTCAGAATTATATGACTCCAGGTGGAAAGCTTGTTGAAGAAGGATTTGAATATGATTCTGGGAAGAATAGTGAGTGGCTTTCTGTTGAGCGACTTAAAGAGTTATTAAAATAAAAAAATTAATACACAAATTATAGTGGTAACATAATAGGAAGGTTAAAAATATGAGTGATAAGAAAATTATTTTATTTGGAGCAAGTGAACTTGGAAAGAAAGCATTGATATATTTCAACAAAGAAAATGTAGCCTTTTTCTGTGATAATGATATAAATAAAATTGGAATAAAAATAAATGATATTGAGTGTATTGGATTTAATAAGTTGTTAGAAATACATAAAAATTATAAAATAATAATAACGAGTATGTATGAAAAAGAAATATCTGAACAATTAGAAAAAAATAATATAAATTATGGTATCTATAAAGAAAGTATAGAAATATATTATCCAATTGAAGATTTACTGGAAATAAATTTAGGACATTTTTTTTATAAATGTGATTTTAATATTAAATTAGATAAATTGACATTTTTTCAAGGGGGTTCAACAATTCTAGATTATGCATTTTTACAGGCAATAGCTAAAAAGTTCAAGAGGAAAAAGTATTTAGAGATAGGATCTTTTATGGGAGAAAGTATAAAGTGTTTAAGCGTGGTATGTGATGAGTGTGTAAGTATATCATTGGAAGATCAAGAGTTAGATCAGTTCTTTTTTTCTAAACATAAAAGTAATTTTGGAAGTTATTTTATGAATAACATATGTAATGTAAAACAAATAAAGGGTGATTCAAAAAAAATAAATTTTAAAGAAATTAGTTTTGAACCTGATTTTGTTTTTATTGATGGAGATCATTCATATGAAGGCGTTTTTAATGATACACAAAAAATATTTGATTTAATTGACTACAATGAAACTATAGTGGTTTGGCATGATTTCAGAAAGGCCATTACAAAAGAGATTAGAACTGAAACTGTTAAGGCGGTATTTGATGCACTAGATGAAAAATATAAAAAAAATATTTTTATTTGTGATAATAATTTATGCGGTATATATGTTCCTGAAAAATATTTGAAATATTTTTCATTTAATATAAATTCTAATGAAATGTACTCATATGAATTTGAAATGCATAAGGTGATAAAGAATTTGATATAGAGAGGTTTTATAAATGAAGAAAAAAGCAGTTATTATTGGCGCATCTAAAAAAGGATTAATAGCTTATCATGCATATAATGATCAATATGATATTGTGAAATTTCTTGATAACAATCCTAATCTGTATGAGAAAAAAATACAAGGAATAGATATTCAAGCAGTTAATAAAATAGTAAATATTGAGTATGATGTGATTATTATAGCATCACAATATTACGATGAAATAAAAATTCAGCTCAAAAATTTAAATGTAAAGGATAATATTTTAGTTTTTGATTATTCTTTAGAAGGTAAAGGTGACTATCTTAATTGGAATGAAGATAACACAGAAATATATAAATATATACAGGGAGAGTTGTTTAGTGGAGGAATATCCATTAATTTTGATGGGACGGCTGTATTTAAAGAAAGAGAAACTGTTATAGAAGATTTAATAGAAAATAGAAAAGTAATCCATCTAGGCTGTTGTGATCATTTATGTGTCATAGAAGAAAAAATCAGAACTAATAAATGGTTGCATGCTAAGATAAGTAATAAAGCAGAAAAATGTATTGGCATAGATATAAATGATGAAGCAGTTAAGTTATCCAGCAGATATTCTGATAATATAATATGTGGTAATATTTTAGAGGAAATAAATGAAATTAGTATTGAACAGTGGGATGACCTTCTTATACCAGATGTTCTTGAACATATAAGTAATCCAGTTGAATTTTTATCAAAAATAAAAGAAAATTATAAAAATACAATAGAAAGAATTATTGTTTCAGTTCCAAATGCTTTTTCAAAATATCAATTTATAAGATTAAATAATAATATAGAATGTATCAATAGTGATCATAGATATCAGTTTACACCATATACAATAGCTAAAGTTTTAAATGATGCAGGGTATAGAATAGATAAATTAATAATGTGTGGTACAGTAGAAAAAGTAACAAAAGATATAAATATGCCCAATATAGTTGTTATTGCAAAAATGTAGAATTACTTTTCTATTATGAAGAAGGAGTGATTTAATGAATATTCTAGTTTATGGAACAGGAGACTTTTATAAAAAAAATAAGATGTTGTTAGTACCAGAATGTTATAATATATGTGCATTTGTTTCAGAGAATAGGCAAAATTTCATGGATTCATTTGAAGAAAAACCGCTTATCAATTTTGAGCAGATAGAGAAGTATAAATTTGATAAAATAATTATTGCAGTAGAAAAATGGATAGAAATTGAGCAAAAATTGTTAAGTATCGGAGTAACACTTGATAAAATAATAATTCCAGTTATTACTTCAGAGAATTGTAATCATGATGTATTAAAAGCTAAAATAGAACTCTTAAAGCAACCCAACGAAAAACCTAAATTAGCTATAATATCATACTTAACTGATAAATTTGTAAGAAGGTATGAGGAATATCTTAAAATTAAATATGAAACTATATTTTTTACACTGAATTTACAAGAGAGCAGATATTATATAAGTGAAATATTGAAGTATTCAGATATTTGCTTTTTTGAGTGGGCTGGATCGCCATTAGTTTTTGCAAGTTATTTAAAAAGTGCTATTAATAAGCCTATAATTACAAGGATACATAGATATGAAGTTTATACAAACACTTTGAAAGGGATAAATTGGAGTGTAGTAGATGATGTTATATTTATAGCAGACCATATTAAAACTAAGTTTGAAAAAACTATTAGTATTAATAAGGATAAATTAAGATTAATTCATAATGGATTTGAAATAGAGAAATTTACATTTAAATATCACAGTAAAGGATACAATATATCGTATGTAGGAGAGTTATCTTATAGAAAGAACATACAGCTACTTATGCTACTAATGAAAAAATTAAAAAATATTAACAATGATTACAAATTATATTTAACAGGAAAATTTGAAAATGATGAATATAGAGATTATATATATCATATAATTCATGAATTAAATATAAATGAAAATGTGATTTTTGAAGGTTATGTACCAGATATAAATGAATGGTTAAATGATAAGGATTATATAATATGTAGCAGTACAAGTGAAGGTCATATTTCTTCAATACAGGAAGCAATGCTAAAAGGAATAAAACCTATAATATATAACTATGAGGGCGCTTCCGAAATATATCCTAAACATTATTTATGGGACGAGTTAGAAGATGCAGTAAATTTAATAACTGAGGAAAGATACGAAACTATGGAATACAGGAAATTAATAGAAAATAATTTTAACGTGGTAACACAAACAGATAAAATTTGCAGACTAATAGATGAAGCATATAATAGTTATAAGTAATGGAAAATAAATATTATTATATATTTTCAAAAGCGGAGGATAAAAATGAATATATTAATAACTGGTGGCGCTGGATTTATAGGAAGTTATATTTGCAGCAGATTATGTCATGAACATAAAATAATTGTTGTTGACAATTTAATTTTAGGAAAAGAAGATAATATTAAAGCTTTATATAGTACTAAAAATGTGGAATTTATAAAGTGGGATGCAGCTGATACCATATTTTTAGAGAATCTTATAAAAGAAAATAATATTGATACTATTATTCATTTAGCAGCAAATTCAGACATTCAAAAAAGTGAACAAAATCCAGAAGTTGATTTTAATAATACTTTTTTAACTACACATTCAGTTTTAGAAGGTATGAGGAGGAATAATGTAAAGAATTTGATTTTTGCATCTACATCTGCAATTTATGGCGATAAAAGGGAAGAAAATATAAATGAAGATAGTGGACCATTATTTCCAATATCTTATTATGGAGGCGCTAAATTAGCATCAGAAGCATTAATATCATCATACACATATATGAATGATATGAGTTCATGCATAGTGAGATTTCCTAATGTGATTGGTGAAAATTTAACCCATGGAGTAATTTTTGATTTTATAAAAAAGCTTAAAGAAAATAAAGAAGAACTTGTAATTTTAGGTGATGGAAACCAGCAGAAATCTTATATTTATATTCAGGATTTAATAGATGCTATATTATGTGTTTTTAAAAATAGGAATAAAGGTATTAATTATTATAATATTGGAGCTGAAGGTACTACGACAGTAAGAAAAATAGCAGATATAGTCTGTGAAGAGATGAATCTGAAAAATGTAAAATATAATTTTACTGGTGGAGAATGTGGGTGGTTAGGAGATGTTCCTAAGTTTAGTTATGATACAAAGAAGATAAATAATTTAGGCTGGCATGCTAAGTATTCATCTGATGAAGCAGTCAGATTATCAGTAAAAGGAGCAGCAGCTTTATGCAAGTAGTAATTTTAGCTGGAGGAAAAGGAACTAGGTTAAGCCAGTATACAAAAGAAATCCCAAAACCATTAATTAATGTCTGTGGCAAAACAATATTAGAATATCAGATAGAAAATCTTAAAAAATATGGATTGAGCGATATCATAATAAGTCTTGGGTACTTAGGTGAGCAAATAAGAAATTATTTTAAGGATGGTTATGAACTTGGTGTTAATATTTCATACATTGAAGAAAAGGATTTACTTGGAACTGGTGGAGCATTAAGTTTGCTAAAAAGTAAAATAAATGAGGATTTTATTCTGCTTTTTGGAGATATTTTATTGAATATTAATTGGCGAAGATTTATAAAGTTCCATATTGAGAAAGGTGGGATAGGTTCCTGTATAGTACATCCTAATAACCATCCATATGATAGTGATGTGATTGTGTGTAATAAAGATGCAAGTATAAATAAAATCTTATATAAAAATCAAGAAAGAGGTTATTATAAAAATATTGTCAAGTCCGGAGTTCATATTTTTAGTAAAAGAGTTTTAGATTATATAGAAGAGAATAAAAAACAGGATTTGGAAAAAGATGTTTTAATAAACTTATTAAAAAAAAATGAAAAAATATACTGCTATAAAACTACAGAATATATAAAAGATATGGGAACAGTTAATCGGTTAAGGCAAATCAGTTATGATATAATCAGTAATGTAATTAATCAAAAAGCTTTATACAATAAGCAAAAATGCGTTTTTTTAGATAGAGATGGAAGTATAAATGTATATAAAGATTTACTTTGTACAATCGATGATTTTGAATTAGAATATAGAGTTTCAGAATCTGTAAAAAGGCTTAATAGTCATGGATACTTAGTTATAGTTGTAACTAATCAGCCTGTTATAGCACGAAATTTATGTACTTTTGAGGAATTAGAGCAGATTAACAACAAAATGGAAACGCTTCTTGGAAGAGATGGAGCATATATAGATGACTTGTATTTTTGCCCACATCATCCTGATTCAGGATATGAGGGTGAAAATAAGAAGTATAAAATGAAATGTAAATGCAGAAAGCCAGGAACATTATTATTAAATAATGCAATTGATAAATATAATATTGATATTAAGAATTCATATATGATAGGGGATACAACGGTGGATATTAAAACTGGAGAAAATATAGGATGTAGTACAATATTATTAAGAACCGGACTGGCTGGAAAAGATAATAAATATGATGTTAATCCAACGCATGTAGCTGATAATTTATATGAGGCTGTAAGTTTAATTTTAAAGGATGTGAAAGCTGATGATAATATCTAAGACTCCATTCAGAATAAGTTTTTTTGGCGGTGGAACAGATTTAAAAGAATATTATATAAATAATACTGGTATTGTAGCAAGTACTACTATAGATAAATATATATATATTACGGTTAATAAAAGATTTGATAACTCTATTAGAATTAGTTATTCTAAAACAGAGATAGCTGAAAAAAGAGATGATATTCAACATCCTATAGTTAAAGAAGCATTGAAATTATTAGATATTGATGGTGGAATAGAAATAACTTCAATTGCTGATATTCCTGCTAAAACAGGGTTAGGATCATCTAGTACATTTACTGTTGGATTGTTAAATGCATTATATGCATATAAAGGTATTTATGTTAATGCTGAAACTCTTGCTAAAAAAGCTTGTGAAATAGAGATAGATATTTTAAAAGAACCGATAGGCAAACAAGATCAATATGCAGCAGCTTATGGTGGTTTAAATTCTATTAGGTTTAATAGCGATGAAACAGTATTTGTTGACCCGATAATTTGCAATAAAGATATAAAATATGAGTTTGAAAATAATTTGCTATTATTTTATACAGGCATAACTAGAAGTGCAGGTGAAATATTGGGTTCTCAAAAGAAAAATACGAGTAATAATATTGAAAATTTAACTTCAATGAAACTGTTAGTAGATGACTTGAAACAAATTTTGAGTGAGGGCAATAATTTGAAGCAAATCGGAGAAAAACTAAATGATAGTTGGTTATTTAAGAGAAAACTTTCTAATAACATATCTAACAATTTTATAGATTCAATATATAATTTAGCAATAAATAATGGAGCTATTGGGGGGAAGGTATTAGGAGCAGGTGGTGGTGGTTTCCTATTGTTTTATTGTGAGCCACACAATCATAAACAACTAATATATGCATTAAAAGATTTGAAATATGTGCCATTTAATTTTGAATCACAAGGATCAAAGATAATTTTCGTAGATTAGAGGAGGTTTTTATGGAAAATATAATATCAAATTACATTAAGGATATAGACAAGCTTTTAAAAAGTTTGAATAGTTCAGAAGTATCAAACGTAATACATATAATTAATGAATGCTATAAAAAGAATAGACAGATTTTTATTATGGGTAATGGAGGAAGCGCATCTACTTCATCTCATTTTGCATGCGATTTAGGTAAAGGTACTATTGTTAAAGGAAAAGAAAGATTGAGAGTAATGAGTTTGAGTGATAATATGGCATTAATCACTGCAATTTCTAATGATTATGGATATGAATATATTTTTTCAGAACAACTTGAAAATCTTGTGAATGAAAAAGATGTGGTAATTGCTATATCAGCATCTGGAAATTCTCCTAATATAATAAAAGGTGTAGAATATGTAAAAGAGAAAAAGGCTATAGTTATTGGATTTACTGGTTTTAATGGTGGAAAATTGAGAGAATTATCAGATATATGTATTCATATTAATTGTGATAATTATGGACAAATTGAAGATATACATATGTTATTATGTCATTTAATAAGTCAAGGAATTAGACACTTAATCTTAAATAATACAGATGAAAATTAGCGTTATAATTAAAGAAGAGTTAATTAAGTAATTTATTAGAATTAATGAAAAGTAATGATTAAAAAATATATACCAATATTTAAAGGAGTATACATGAAAAGAGCTATTATTTTCGGCGCAACAGATACAGGAAAGAGAATTTATAATAATGTAAAACAAGAATATGAGATTATAGGTTTTGTTGACGGTAATTCTAAGTTACATGGGAGTAAATATGAAGGATTTATAATTGAAGATTATAATAATTTGAAAAATTATGAATTTGACTATGTAATCGTAGGTGTATTAACAGCATATAAGCAAATTAAAGAGCAGATTTTAGAATTAGGTATCCCTGAATATAAAATTATGGATAAATATGTTGAATTACCAACACAAGCTAGGATAGAGTATTTACGAAATACCGCAGAGATTTTAAAGGAGAATAATGTAAAAGGAGCGTGTGCAGAAGTAGGAGTTTATCAGGGCGATTTTGCTAAAATAATAAATGAAATTTTTAATGAGAAAAAATTATATTTATTCGATACATTTTGTGGGTTGCCTAAAGAGGATTCAAATCATGATAATGAAAAGGGGTATGCAACGGTCCAAAGTGGTCATTTTTCTAATACATCAGAACAAGTTGTCTTAAGTAAGATGAAATATAAGGAGAATTGTATTATTTGTAAAGGATATTTCCCAGATACAATAGCAAATATTAATGAAACTTTTTGTTTTGTAAATTTAGATGCTGACTTATATAAGCCAACGATTGAAGGACTTAGGTATTTCTATCCGAGAATGGAGAAAGGTGGGGTAATATTGATACATGATTATTTTTCAATGGCATTTAAAGGTGTGAAGGATGCGGTAAAAGAGTTTTGTAATATTAGTAATATTACATATATGCCAATAGGAGATACTTTAAGTGTGGCAATAATTAAATAAAGATTAGTATTAAAGAGAATATATTTAAGGAAGTATAAATTTATGAAAAAGGTATTAATAATAGCATACTATTTCCCACCACTAGGATGGTCTGGAGTTCAAAGAACATTAAAATTTGTTAAATATTTAAGGGATTTTGACTGGGATCCTATAGTAGTTACTGTTGGGGAAACTAAGTTTTCTATATTAGATAAATCATTAGAAGATGAACTTCCTAAAGGTATAAAGATAATACGAGTAGATGATATAGTATTAAAAGATGTTACAGATGTAATGAAAAGACAAATAAAAGGTTATGTAGAAGCATCTATAAACTCTATTTCTGATGAAAGTTTAAAAAAATTATATGAAGAAGAAATAGAAAAAAAAATTAGTGAATTAAGGGATATGGTTTTATTACCAGATGGAAATGTTATATGGGCAAATAATGTTATTAAAGAAATAAATGATAAAATTGATTTTACTGAAATAGATGTTGTATATACTACTTCATCACCATATTCTGCACATATAATCGGGGAGTATATAAAGAAAGAATATAGTATACCATGGATTGCTGATTTTAGAGATCAATGGGTTGACAATCCATATATTGATTATGATAAAGATTCATTAAGATATAAACTTGAAAAAAACATGGAAAAAAATGTAGTATTTAATTGTGATAGATTAATTACGGTAACACCAGTTATAACAGAAAACTATATTAGTACATATAAAATTGAAAAAAATAAAGTGATAACAATTACTAATGGCTATGATGAAGAAGATTTTAAAAATATAAAATCTAAAAAAGAAAATAATAAATTTACAATGATTCATAATGGATCTTTTTACTTAAAAAGAAATCCATATACTGTTGCTAGAGTAATTAAAAAATTAGTAGAAAATGAGATTATAGATGAGAAGAAAATAGAAATTATTTTAAATGGAAATAATGACTGCAATATAATAAATAAATTTAAAGAAATAATGGGGAAATATTCAGATTTTATAAAAATAAATGGATATCTGTCTCATGAAGAGTCATTAATAAAATCTAACAATGCAGATATATTATTATTAATTTGTGGAGAGGAAGAAAGCTCAAAACAAGTATATACTGGAAAGGTATTTGAATACCTGCGCTTAAGAAAACCAGTGTTATCTATTTCACCTAAAGGAAGCTTAGTTGACAAGTTATTAGATGAAACAGAGTGTGGTATAAATGCTGAATATAATGATATTGAAACAATAGAAAAAATAATACTTAATTATTATAATAGCTGGCTTAAAGGAAATAAAATAGAAGTTGGTGCTAAAAATATTGAAAAATATGAAAGAAAAGAATTAACTAAAAAATTAGTTGAAATTTTTAATGAAGTATATTACAAGAAATAATATATTAAAAATGAGAGGTGATACTTTGTTATGGAGAAAGTTATTATATTTGGAGCTTCAACAAGAGGAATCTATGCATTAAATAAGTTAAAAGAAAAATATAATATAATAGCCTTTGCAGATAATGATCATACTAAATGGGAAAATAAAATTGAAGGAATACAAGTAATTAATCCTAATACACTACATAAATTTAGTGATAAGATAATAATTGCTAGTCAATATGATAAAGAAATAAAAGAACAACTTAAGGAAATGAATATATTTAATTATGAAGTATATCCTTCAAGTATTGAAATTGTATTTAGTAAGATTGAAAAAAAAGGTATTGATTTAAAAAAGGTTAATGCATTACAAACCTTTGGTGGTAGTGGAAATGGAATGGAACGTTTCTATAAAGATAAAGTTAAACAATTAGAAGTTTGGGAAATTGAAAGGTCTTTTGAAGAACAATTGAGAAAAAACCTACCAAGAGCAACAATAAAAATAACAGATTCGTTTAAAGAAATAACTCAAACAATGAAGAAATTTAATATGATTTTAATTGATAATCCTATGAGCGTATTTGGAGAACATTGTGAACATTTTGATATGTTTATGGAGTCATTTCAGATAATGAAAGATGAATGTATTTTGGTATTGGATATAATTCCAAGTCTGGAGGATAGGGGTAAAGAATTCGATTATCTTTGTAGTAATGAACATTTGTTAGCGAGAAAACTATTTTATAGGACAAATTCACCAAAGAATATAACTATTGAGAAAATGGTAGAAACATATAAGGAAATTGCTTTTGAAAAAGGATATGATATAAAGTGGTATTTCACAGAAGAAAGAAGTGGAGAATTCATCCAATATTTGGTCCTTAATTTAAAGAGAATTTAGGAGGAAGTTTACTTTGGTAAGTGTAATAATAGTAGTTTATAATGGAGAAAAATATATTGAAGAAGCTATAGAAAGTGTTCTTAATCAAACATATAAAGATATAGAGTTAGTAGTAGCTGATGATGGATCTACTGATAATACTAGAAAAATTGTTGAAAAGTTTGAAGGTGTAGTATATATATATCAAGAGAATAAAGGTGAAGGTTCAGCAAGGAATTTAGGAATCGAAGCATCAACAGGAGAATATTTAGCGTTTTTAGATGCTGATGATTTATATGCACCAGATAAAATAGAAAAACAATTAAAGATCTTATTAGAAAATGATAATATAGATGTAGTTTATAATGATTTAAAAGTGGTAGACGAAAATCTAAATTATTTAAATATATTAAAAAGCGAAGGAGTATATGAGAAGAGAGAAGATTTATTAGCAAATATAATTTATAGACAAGTAATTCAAGGTCCAATTTGTATGATGATGAGAAGAAAATGTATAAAAAATATAAAATGGAGTGAAGAATTAATATATACTGTAGATTATGAGTATGTAATTAAATTAGCACTTAAATATAACTTTAAATATTTAGAAGAGCCATTATATATATATAGACGTCATGGCAATAACTTATCTAATAAGCATAATGCCACAGTGAATGAGGAAATTAAAATAATAAGAGATTTAGGAATAGATACTATAGTAAATATAGTAAATGAAGCAACTTTTAGTGAGTATGAAAAGAAACTACTACTTTCAAAAATATATATAAAAATTAAAGAGTATGAAAAAGCAAAGCAGCTTTTAGATCGAAATATTTATAAAAAAGACAATGCTTTAATTTGCTTCTATTTAGGATTATGCAATTATATGTTAAATGATATTGATATATCAATACAAAATTATACAGAAGCAATAAGAATGGATAGTGAATTAGCAGAGGCATATAATAATTTAGGATGCTGCATTATCTTAAAAAATAAAAAATCAGCTGAAAGGTATTTCAAAAAAGCATTAGAGATTAGACCTGAATATATAGATGCTAAATATAATTTAGAATCTATATGCAGTGGAAAAAAATCTTTTAAAATTACTGAAAGAGAATTAAGGAAAATACTAACCTTGTATAGTTAGAAGGTGATTAAAATATATGATATTGTAATTTTTGGGTGTGGCAGTGCAAGTGAAAAATTAAGTAGAAGTTTAAATGAAAATATTAATATCTTATGTTATTTAGATAATAATAGATCAATGTGGGGAAAAAAATTTAATAATAAATTAGTTTGTAATCCAAGTGAAATTAGAAACATTGAATATGATTATATTGTTATAGCTAGCCAATTTAATAATGATATATTTACACAATTAATTAATTACAAAGTATCTCAAGAAAAAATACTAGAATATATAAATTTTATTAACAATAAACATAACTACTTTGAATATAAAATGAACTTATTTGAAAATGATATAAATAATTATGAGGCATTAGTAACTGGAATATCTTATTTTGTGAGTGGAATAAATGGAGATATCTTAAAGCATAGAGGGATTAATTTTGCTTTTGATAGTCAGGATTTATATTATGATTATCATATTGCAAAATATTTATTTGAAAATTATAATACAAATATTAAATATACAATAATAGGTCTTAGTTACTATACTTTTCAATATGATTTATCGCTATCATCCATGAAAGATAATGTAAAGTTATATTATCCTAAATTAAAAAAAAGTCATAACATACAATGGGATACTTATGATTATGATAGAATACTTATTAATAATATCATAGCAGATAAGATATTAAAGAAATCTGATGATGGTAATTATCTTATTGATAGTAGAATAATTCCATTAACACAGAAGAATGAGGATTTTGATTTATTAGGAAAGAGACAGGCTGAATTAGATTGTAATAAAAATTATCCAATAACAGTACTGGAAAATAAGAAAATATTTAAGGAATATTTAAGTTTACTATATAAAAATAATATTAAACCAATAGTAGTTGTTTGTCCTGTATCTAAATATTATAGTAAATATTTTTCAAATAGAATAAAGGATGAATTTCTTGAAATTATGTACGAAGTAAGAAAAGAATATAAATTTCAATATATAGATTATTTTGAATCGGCATTATTTGATGATAGTATGTTTTATGATGTATCTCATTTAACTTTTGAAGCTGGAAAAAAATTTACTCAAATTTTAAATGATGAAATAGAGTGGTGAATTAATTGTAAAAATGAAAGAATACGTAGTTGTAGTACTACGTATTCTTTCATTTTTATATACTATATTATAATAAACTCTTTAATATGATCTAGAACTACATCTGTATATTTTTCTACTAAATCTAATTTAAGAGTTGTCTCATCTTTGTTATTTAATTTATTAATAAGTTTTATTGTAAAGTCATCTTTTGATGAAATATGAATTCTAGCATCATTTGTATTATTACTTGTGGTTCTGAAGAAAAATTTGTATTCATTATCATTAATAGCTGCAAAGTAAGGGAAATTTGGATGTAATGATTCTGTATATGTATAATCTCTAGAAATTTTTCCGCCGAAATACTTAGGGATATTACTATCATTATAATTGTCTATATTTAAACCTATTTTATTACTAATTATAGGAAAAAAATCCAATATAGAAATTAATTCTGTGCATTCACCACAAGGAATATTTTTTCCTCTAAACATCATCGAAATATTAGTCCTTGTTTCATCTAAAAATTCATCACTTGCACTTAAAAAGCCTTGTCCATGATCAGAAACTAAACTAATTATATAATCATTTTCACTATAGTTCTTTTTTACATAATCAAACAATAAACCTAAATAATTATCAATTCTTTTGACTTGTGACTTATAACGTTCTATAAGATTAGGATCATATTTTTGACGTACTGTTGTTGAAATATTACTTCTATCAATTACATTATTTGAAGCTGTTATATTTGTTTGGGTACTCATTCTAGTCGCGGCCATATCAGCAACATCGTGTAAATCAGGAAAGCAAATCCACATAAAGTTGTTAGTATCCTTATAAGCTTGGATATGTTCAATGGTTTCTGTTAATACATCATCAGCAAACATTCCACGCGATGGTAATTGATATAAATATCTATCAAAACTTTTTATATAACCTAGAGTAGGATCACTTCTGTAATCGGCATCTATTTTAGTACAAAAATATCCTGATTCCCTAAATTTTTCTGAAAATAATTTGTAATCAAATAAATTGCTAGTATCGTAATCAGGATGATATATTCTATGATTAGAGGTATACATTCCTGTAAAGGCACTAGCTAAACTTGTATAAGTCCATTCTCCAGCTGTATATGCATTTTTACAAATAGTACCTTTACTGAAGAAGTTATATATATTTGGCGCTAAATTTTTAAAGTCGTTTTCTTCTAGATATTTTTGAGATAATCCATCTACAAAAATATTCAAAATTAAAGAAGGTAATTTTTTATTCAATTTAAGCTCGATATTATCTGCTATTATAAAATCGTCATTAGAATTTATGGAAATATGTTGATTGGCTTCAACTCTATAATAATAAAATCTTTCACTTAACATATGATTAATATTGGATATATTACTATCTATTTTCAGATCTATATTTTGATTATCTGTAAGTACTAAAAGAGGAAGAATTGTTGTGCAATTACTTTCAAGTTCATAATAATTAGTTTTTGAATAAGGCATAACTTCAAATTTATTAAGTGGCATTAAATCAGCATTACTATCGATATCAATTCCATCTCTTTCAGTTAAATAATAATCATAAATTGAACAATAGTAATTTTTATTGTTCAATGAAAATTGCTTAATCCTTTTATTATTTCCATGTGCATCTAATGTAACAGGAAATTTTCGTGTTATATTAGAAAAATATAAACGTAATTCATATTTTATTTTATCTAAATCTTCTTTAGAGATATATTTTATTAATTCGTCATATAACCAATCATAATTTAATGATTTTTCCTTATCTAGTAATATAGATTTAAAAAGATATTTCATAGAAGAAAAATATTCATTTTTATAATATAGAACAATAGAAATATTATAATTTAATTCTATATTATATTCATTTTTTTTATAAATGCTTAACAATAGTTTTAAAGCTTCATCATATTCTTCATGAGCGCAAAGAATATAAGATCTTAAACTATATACATCTAAATCATATGGATATAGATTTATGTATTCGTTAAGTTCGCTTTCAGCTTTATCAAAATTTTCATTGGATAATAAAAATTCAATGCTATTCTTTTTTTGTTTTAGTTCTTTGTAATTAATCATATCATTCTCCTTAAAACATTGATTACATTATGATTATCGATTTTATATAGGATTCCTTTAAATTATTAATTATTGTTATAAAATAGAAGTATAAGATAAATGACAGGATTAAATTAAAAACTAAATTTTAAAGAATAGGATTAATTTAGCGATAAATAAGTATAAATAAACACAAAGGGGAAGAAAATGTTTGAATTAGAGAATAGTAGAAGTGGAGTAGAAACTTTAAAATACAACAATCGGTATATTCATAGCAAATATAATCCTATGAAAGAAGCTGAGCAGTTCGCACAGGGAAATAAAGAACTTATCAATAAAGAGGTAGTAGTATTATATGGTTTGGGGCTAGGATATCATGTGGAGTCTATACATAATTTATTGTTAGAAGGATCAATACTATATGTTTTTGAAGGGAATCCTCAATTAATTACATATTGTAAAAAGGTAAACCCTAAAGTTTTCGAATATGATAATGTTAAAATAATAGATTATGATAATAAATTTTTTTACAAAAAATTTTCTGATGTTTTAAATGATGTGGATGATATAATTGTACATAAGCCATCTTTGGAAACAATATATAAAAGTAATGAAATATTATATAATTTAATAAATGACTTTCATATAATTAAGCAACAACATGAAAGTCAGCCAGAAATGATTTTACAGGCAGAAGATAATTTAAAAGCAAATAAGCATAGAAATACTAAAAATATATTAGAATTTATAAATAGTAAGAATGATGTTAATAAAATATACGTAATAACAGCATCTGGACCATCTTTAGATTATGACTTAAATCTTTTAAAAGCTAATCAAAAAAAATTTCATATATTAGCTGTAGGAAGTGCATTACGAACATTAGTCGATAATGGAATAAAACCAGACTGTGTTGTCATAATTGATCCAAGAGAGATAGTAAAAAAACAGTTTGAAGAGATTGATTGCAGTAATATTCCACTATGTTTTGATGGAAAAGCGTCAAGATGGGCTGTACAGATTCATAATGGTCAAAAATATATATTTAATGATGATTTAGAGGATGATATTATTATAAGAACAAGTGGAACTGTAGCTGTAGCTGCTATGGATATTGCAATTAAGTGTAAAGCAGAAAAAATAATATTATTGGGTCAGGATCTTGCTTTTATTGGGGAAAAATCTCATACAAATACTTTTGAAAAGACTTATGGTTTTAAAGATTCTTATAGGAGTAATTTGAAAAACAAGTATGTAAAAGGTGTAGATGGAAGGTTGGTTAAAACAACACAAGGATATATTACATTTAAAAATAAAATAGAATCATTAATAAGAAATAATAATAATGTAGAATTTATAAATTGCAGTCATGGTGCATTTATAGAAGGAGCAAAACATATAGAATTCTATAAGGTGATAGATAAAGTAAAATAATTATTTTATATTAAATGCTGAATTAGTTATTTAAAGGGGAGTAAATATGGATGAAAAGAAGGCAATAATTGTAACATCAATAGGTAAGAGGGTACAGTTAATAGAACATTTACAAAAGACATTTAAAATAATTGGAGTTGATGCAGGTGAGATAAATGCTGGAAGATATTTCGTTGATACATTTTATAGAATACCAAGAGCAGAGGATAAGGATTATATAGAGGTTTTACTTAACATATGTAAGAAAGAAAATGTTAAAGGATTAATTCCACTTTATGAAGGTGAATTTCAAGTTTTAAATAGTGCTAGAGAAAAATTTGAAGAACAAGGAACATTTCTTATATTAAGTGGAGAAGAAGTTATTAGTATTTGCAAGGATAAGAAACTAACTTATGAGCATTTTGTGAAATCTAAAATAAAACTTCCTAAAGTATATTATGATAGTGAAATTAATGAGATAATAGAAAAAGAAGATGTCACTAAATTTCCTCTATTTATAAAGCCAGTGGATGGAATGGGAAGTAGTAATACATTTAGGATAAATAATATTAATGAACTCAAATTTTTTAGGGAGTATATAAAAAATAATATTATTCAAGAATGCATAGAAGGTGATGAATATACTGTAGATTGTCTTGTAGACTTTGAGGGAAATTCAATTTATGTAGTGCCAAGAAAGAGAATTGAAGTACGTTCCGGAGAGGTAGTTAAAAGCAGTACAGTACATGATGATAATATAGTAAATAATACTATTGAAGTAATTAAACATTTGAATAAAGCAAAAGATAAAAAAGGATTAGGGGCAGTTGGTCCATTAACAATACAATTTTTTAAAGATAAAAATGAGAATATTTATCTTCTTGAGATAAATCCTAGATTTGGAGGAGGAGTGCCATTAAGCTTTGAAGCTGGAGCTGATTATGGAATGGCACTAAATACAATTCTTAATGAGGAAGAAATTAATTATATAAATGAATTTGAAGAAAAAACCATGCTTAGATATGATGAAGCAGTATTTTTTTGATAAAATGTAGGAGATGAAGTTATGAAGATTATATGTGTAGTTCAAGCAAGAATGGGGTCAGAAAGATTGCCAGGAAAAGTTATGAAAGAAATAAATGGACAGCCAATGATATCTTATACATTAAAGTCATTAAAAAAATGCAGATATGTAGATGAAGTAATATTAGCTACATCAACTCTAGAAATAAATGATGAGCTTGCAGAATATGCTAAAAAGATTGGATTTGAAGTATTTAGAGGTTCAGAAGATAATGTACTTGAGAGATATAAACAGGTTGCTGATAAATATAAAGGAGATGTTATTATAAGAGTAACTGGAGATTGTCCTCTCATAAATCCTATAATTGTTGATAATGTAATCACTAAGTTTTTGATGTATGATTATGATTATGTAAGACTAGATGTTCCAGCAACATTTCAAAGAGGCTTTGATACAGAGGTATTTTCAAAAAAGGCTTTAGATAAAGTTTATAATTTAGTATGTAATGAAGAAAATATTAATAAAGAAGATTACCAAATGTTTAGAGAACATGTTACATATTATATATATAATCACCAAGATGAATTTAAAGTTGGTTATGTAAAAGGTGAAGGAAAATATTTTTTTAATAGAGATATAAACTTAAGTATCGATATGCCAGAAGATTTCGAAAGAGTAAAAAATATTATAGAAAAATAGTGATTATATATTAAGTCAGGGAAATTTCTCTGACTTTTATCATTAAAAAAGATTTAAAGAACTGGTTATTTTTAAAGAAAGATATTAGAATAACGATAATGAAATAGAATAAAATAGTATGAGGTGACTTATGAACAAATCATTTAATATAGGAAATTTCAAATTAGGAGAAAATGAAAAAACATTTATTATAGCAGAAATGTCAGCTAATCATCTTCAAGATTATGATAGAGCAGTTGAAATCATAAAAAAAGCAGCATGGGCTGGCGCTGATGCCATAAAGCTTCAGACATATACTCCAGATACAATAACAATTGATTGCGATAATGAGTATTTTCAAATAAAGCAAGGAACAATTTGGGATGGTACAACTTTACATAAGTTATATCAGACTGCATATACTCCATGGGAATGGCAGCATAAATTAAAGAAGTTAGCAGAAGATGAAGGCTTAATTTTCTTTTCTTCACCATTTGACATTACAGCAGTAGACTTTTTAGAAGAAATGAATGTTCCAGCTTATAAAATAGCTTCATTTGAAATCAATGATATACCATTTATTGAATATATAGCATCAAAAGGAAAGCCAATAATAATGTCTACTGGTATTGCAAGAATGGGAGATATTCAGGAGGCTTTAGATGCATGTAAAAGAATGGGCAATGAAGATGTAGCATTACTTAAATGCACATCTTCTTATCCAGCACCAGTTGAAGAGGCAAATCTAAATACTATACCTAATATGAAAAAAACTTTTGATGTAATAGCAGGACTATCTGATCATACTATGGGACACGCAGTATCAGTAGGAGGAGTTGCAATTGGTGCTAAAATAATAGAAAAGCATCTGACACTTAGACGCAGTGACGGTGGAGCAGATAGTAAATTTTCAATGGAGCCAGAAGAATTTAAAGAAATGGTGGATAATATAAGAATTGTTGAAAAGGCTCTTGGAAAAGTTACTTATGATTTATCACAAAAACAAACTAATTCAAGAGAACATTCAAGAAGCTTATTCATAGTTCAAGATATAAAAGAAGGTGAAGTATTTACAGAAAAAAATATTAAAAGTATAAGACCGGGATTTGGACTTGAGACAAAATATATTAAAGATATATTAGGTAAGAGAGCAAGGGTGAATATTGAGAAAGGAACACCTATGTCTTGGAAGTTGGTTGATTAAGAAGTTAGGAGAAAAAAGATGAATATAGCAATAATAGGTGGTTCAATAACAGAAGGTGCGGGAGCAAGCAGTTATGAAAATTCATATGTATATAAATTGGAACAATATTTAAAAGATAAATATGAAGAATTGAATTTTTTGAATTTAGGTGCTGGAGGAACAGTATCTAATTTTGCTCTTTTTAGATTAAAAAGGGATTTAGGTAACTTTAAACCAGATATTATATTTATTGAATTTGCAGTAAATGATAGAATATATTCATCCATGTATTCAAGTATATATTTTGAAGGATTAATAAGAGAGGGGGCAAAATATACAAATAAAATAATAGTTATAGATATGCCTACAGGAATGTGTGATGCGTGCACAACAATACATAAAAAAGTTGCATATTTTTATAATATTCCAGTTATTGATGTTCAAGATACAGTGTGGAGAAAGATTGATAATGCTGTTATATTTAAATTTAAAGGAAAACATCTAGCTATGATAAATTTATTAAGTCGAGATAGTGGCAGATTAGTATGTTAGTTAGATGAAAAATATGGATTTTACATTGATTTATTTATGGAGTCTGATGGTTACTTTGATACAACGATAAATTTAAACAATTTGGATAATACTGATCACACTCTAACTATGGTTATAGACAAAGAAAAAAATCCTAAAAGTACAGGCAATAAAGTCGTTATTGGTGGATTTTTAATAGATTTAGGAAATAAAATTTAGGGAGACATAGTAAATATTTATGAAAATTTTTATTAGAGCAGATGGCGGAAAATCTATTGGAATGGGACATGTGATGAGGATGCTTGTTCTTGCCTACAAATTAAGAAAAAAAAATCAAGTTATTTTTATATGTAGAAATGATATAGATAGAAAGTATGAAGCAGGGATAAATATAATAGAAGAAAATGAGTTTGAAGTTCTAAAAATAGAAGATGAGAATGTTATAAATGATATTTTAGTATTACAGCGGGAATATAAGGCAGATATTATTATAACAGACAGCTATGAAGTGAATGAAGACTATTTTAACAGTTTAAAATCTCATTTTAAGTTGACTGGTTATGTGGATGATATTAATAAATGTTATATGAATGTGGATTTTATAATAAATCAAAATATTAATGCAAAATACCTTGATTATTCAAAAACAACTAAAGAAAATACAAGGATGTTTTTAGGACCTCAGTATTGCATGCTTAGAGAAGAATTTAAAATTGCATGTAATGAAAAGCAAGAAAAAGATTCTGTTGAGGATATTCTTTTAACTTTAGGTGGAATGGATGATAATAATAATACTATGAAAGTTTTAAACAACATTAAAGGTTTAAAGCAAAAGATTCATGTTGTTTTAGGAAATGCTTTTGATGATAATGTAAAAAGACAAGTTTATAACTTTTCTAAGGAATATGAGAACATATATCAATATGAAAACGCCAATATGTCAGAGCTTATGAGAAAATGTGATATTGCCATTTCAGCATGTGGGTCTACAATATATGAATTGTGTGCAATGCATGTTCCGGCTATAGGAATTATAATTGCAGATAATCAAAGAAGTGTTGCAGAATTGATGAAAAAAGAAAAAATGATTTTAGATATTATTGACATAGAACAATTAGAATGTAATAAAATTCTAGGGCTTCTTCAGCTATTAATTAATGATAATATGGTTAGGCAGGAAATAAAAAATTATTCCAATGATATTGTTAATTTATATGGAGCTGAAAAATTAGCAGAAAATATAGAGAGAATGTTTTGTTAGAAGAATGTTTATATGGGGATAGGCTATGATTAAATGTTTAATTTTTGATTTAGATGATACACTTTACTATGAAAAAACTTATGTTTTAGAGGCTTTTAAAGATGTTTGTAAATATTTATCGTCTAAATATAAGAAAGATTATGATAAAATTTATAAAAGATGTATTGAAATATTAGATGAATATGGAAGAGGAAAAATTTTTAATATACTTTGTGATGATTATGGATTCAAAGAAGATATTAAAAAGTTAGTTGAAATATATAGAGATACTAAGCCAAACTTAGAATTATATAAAGAAACCAAAGAAATTTTTAATTTTGCTAAAGAAAATAATCTAAAGTTAGGTCTTATAACAGATGGATGTTCAAAAGTCCAATGGAATAAAATTAAAGCTTTAAACTTAGAGGAAATAATCGATAAAATTATAGTAACAGATGATTATGAACATGGATATAGTAAGCCACATGAAAAATCGTACAAAGAAATCATAGATTATTTTAATGTGAAACCAAAGGAGTGCGTTTATATAGGGGATAATCCTAAGAAAGATTTTATTGGAGCCAAACAACTAGGTATGAAAACTATAAGGATAATTCATGAAAATGGTGACCATGTATATGAGAAAGTTAATATAGAATATGAAGCAGAATTTACAATTAGAAAATTAAGCGATATAAAAGTAATTATATAATATATTTTTGTTAATTTTGAAGCAAACAAAGAGTAAATAATATACAGTAAAGAATGTTTAAAAGCTGATGTTATATTTAGTAAAGTTAAATTTGTTAATATTACAGATATTATTAAAATTAGAGATGAAAAGCTACATATAAATATTACAAATTTATTATAATTCAAAAAAATCACCTCATTGATTAAAATCTCAACCATATATCTTATATAGAAGAGATTTTTTGAGAGGTGGTTTTTATTATGAAAGAATTAAAATGTGTAAAATTTAATGTAGGAATGTATGATGATATAAAATTAAAGATAATTGATACTATGGAGGGAAGAGACCTTATTCATTATTGTTTAGCAAGATTTATAGTTTTAGCTGGAAAGGTTGACAAAGGTGGAAATTTATATATAACAAAAAATATTCCATATACAATAGAGACATTATCAATAGAATTTAATAGAAATGTTCAAGATATACAATTAGCAGTAAATGCTTTAACTGGCTTAGAAATACTTGAGTTAACAGATAAAATGGTGTTTAAAGTGAAAAATTGGGCAAAGCATCAGAATATTAAGAAGAAATGTAATGAAGATGGTTGTGAAAAAAGTAATCATGATAATGATAAAATAAACTTTAATGAAAAAGAAGTTATAAAAGAAAATAATAGTAGCAAAAAAATAGTATCTAAAAATAGTACAAAAGTATTAATTGGTAAATCAATATATGAAAATAAAAGTTTGAACAAAAGAAGTAAAGAAATGTTAGAACATATTTCAGAAGAAGAGAAAAATAAGTGTGGTGATAACAACAAAAATTTAGTAGAAGAAAATTTACCACAAGATGAAAATAATATTTTAAAAGAAAATCCTATACATTCAAAAAGTAATGCTATTAATGAAAAGAATATTTTTGAATTGAAAGACGAAATTAATAATGGTTTTAAGCCCAATAATGAAAAAGAGTTAACTATTAGTAAAGAAATAAAAGATAAACCTGATAAAGTAGATTTAAAAAATAAGCGAGGAAGAGGACAAGCAAAAAAATCTTCAAATAGTAATTTAAAAACAAAAAGTCTGAAAAAAGATAATAGCTTAATTAAATTTTCGTGTGATGAATATGAAGATGATGGTTTTAATGTTAAAGATGATGATTTTGTAACATTTACAATGGGATGAAGTAAATATTATAACTACATGAAGTTGATATCTATAAATTAAAATTGTGAATACATTAAAGATTATAATTAAATCTCCGATAAATAAAGTAATTAAAGCGAAATATAAATGAAAAATTACTTTGGAGGTTTATTATATGAGATTAAATCATAATATGTATTCACTTGGAATATTTAAAACATATTCAAGAAATGTAGATAATTATTCTAAAGCAATGAATAATGTAAGTACAGGATATAAAATAAATAGTGCAAAAGATAATCCTAATAAGATTGCCCAAGCAGAAACACTTAGAATGACTGTTATTGGAAGAAATGCAGCAAGTTCTAATATACAAGATACAAGTTCTATGCTCCAAACCTTTGATGGAGCTATTCAGGAAATGAATAATAATGTATCAAGATTAAAGCAATTAACAGTTCAAGCTGCTACGGAAACTATTAATGATGAGGATAGAGCAGTAATTCAAAAAGAAATTGAAGAGATAAAGTCATCATTAAATGAGTTAGCTAATAATACAGAATTTAATGGTGTTAAATTATCAGATAATTTAGTAACTGATAATGCCAACACTACTAGATTTATGAAAACAACAATTGGAACATTATCTGGAGAAATTATTGATATTCCTCGTTTTAATGTATCAACAGCTGCTTTAAAAATAGATGATATAGATGTTACATCAATAGCTGGAGCACAGGCAGCACTTGAAAAAGTTGATGATGCAGTGGTATGTCTTACAGATATAAGAAGCAGATATGGAGCTATTCAATCAAGACTAGATGATACTAATGATAGCATGAGTGAAATAAGCGATGTATTAACAAGTGCACAAAGTAGTCTGGCAGATGCTGATATTGCAAAGGAAGTTATGGAAATAACAAAAAATAAGATATTGATTGACTCAGGAATAGGGTTAATGGCTCAAAGCAATAAATTACCACAGGATGCATTGAATATTTTAGCAAATGTAAGATAGATTATATATTTAAGTTGTTCTTAAAATAATGTTTTATAATTAATTTAAGAACAACTTTTAACATTAAATATAAATAAATACAAATTTTACTTGAAAAGATTGTAAAAAAATAGTATTATATATATAATAAAATATTAATAGCAAAGCAAGAGAAATTTTGTGACGCAAAGCTATAGGGACTACGGTTTAATACTAAGTCAGCCAGTTGCTAAGAAAGTATTTACTTTTGAAATATGATGCAAGCTGCTATTTTAAAGTTAGTATAAAAATAGCAGTTTTATTTTGCTTGTTTTTAAATGGAAAAAAGCAATTAAAAAATTTTAAAGGCAACAAAAGAAATTATTATGATACATACTTAATGATAAATATATTTCTGTGAAAAATATATAGATTAATTGTTATGTTTATTTTATAATTAATATAGATAATATTGTATTTTTGTATTGAAAATACAATATAAATAATATTTAATTGATTATAACAGAATTTTATGTTATTTTTTAATATATTTAAAATAGAAAAGGGAAGTGAAGAAATGGGAATAATGTCTATTGGTTCAGACGAAAACTATAATTTGCTAAAAGAAGGGTTAAAAGCATCGAATATGAGAGCGAAGGTAATAGCTAACAATATGGCCAATATCAATACAAAAGATTACAAAAAATTTGCAGTAGTATTTGAAGAAAATTTAGAAAAAGATAATTCGAGCTTTGAGTTGAAGAAAACAAATTCTAAACATATATCTGGAGATAATAGTATTGATGGTAACATATCCATAGAACAAGAAAAAGGGACAAGTATGAGGAACGATGGAAATAATGTTGATCTTGATATAGAAAAAGTCAATCAGGCAGCAAACACTCTAAAGTATAATGCACTTATTACTAGAATAAGTGGGAAAATTAATGAACTTAAGTCTGTTATAAAGTAAAGGGGTTGAAGAAATGAATGCATTTAGTTCAATGCAGATAAGTGCTACGGGACTCGCAGCAGAGAGATTAAGAATGGATACTATAACTTCTAATATGGCAAATGCTCAGACTACAAGAAGTGCTGATGGAAGTGGAGCATACGTTAGAAAAGTGGCAGTGTTTCAAGAGGCACTAGATGCTAGTGGAAATATGGCAGGAGTAAAGGCTGTAAAGATTCAAAAGGATGAGTCTCCCCTTAGAAAGGTATATGATCCAACTCATCCAGATGCAGATCCTGAAACCGGATATGTAACTATGCCGAATGTAAATGTATTAAATGAAATGGCTGATATGATGGTGTCAACAAGATCGTATGAAGCTAATTTAGATACCTTTAATGCATTAAAGTCAATGTTTTCAAAAGCATTAGAAATAGGAAAGTAGGTATATAGATGAGAATAGAAGATAATTTTAATTTAAGATTACAGCAGTTTCAAAATAAGTTTGAAGAAAATGATGGTAAGGATGCAACTAGTAATAGTAATGAATTTTCTAGTATGTTAAAAAAATGTGTAGACAATGTTAATGAAGCCGCAACAGAATCAAATGCCACAACAAATGCATTTGTAAAAGGTGATGATGTTACAATTGATGAAGTTATGGTGAAAGCAGCAGAAGCAAATTTAAGTTTGCAGTTTTTAACTACAACTAGAGACAAGCTGGTTGAAGGGTATAAAGAATTAATTAAGATGCAATAAAAATGCAAGAGGATATGTAAGGGGAGCTTGAAATGAAAAAACTTTTAGAGAAAGTTAAGGAGCTTTTAGAAAAGTTTAAATCGCAGAGCAAAAAAGTGAAGATTGTAGAAATTGTTGCGGTGATAGCTATAATTGTTGCAATAATAAGTGCTATCATTTATTCAAATGCAAATAAATATAAGGTTTTATTTTCAAATCTTGATGCAAAAGATGCTCAAACGGTTATGTCAACTTTAGAAGATGACGGTGTTTCATATAAAAGTCAAAGTGATACTAACACCATTCTAGTACCAAAAGAAAAAGTTGATGAATTGAAACTTAAATTAGCTCCAAGTTTAACCTCAGGAACTATAGGGTATGAACTTATGGATAATTCTAGTTCATTTGGTATGACAGATGAACAATTTCAATTAAATAAGAAGAGAATGATTGAAGGAGAATTAGAAAGAACTATTAAGGGGTTTGAACAAATAGAAGAAGCAAGGGTACATATTACAGAACCAACAGATTCTGTATTCGTAACAGATAAAGAACCTGGAAAGGCTTCAGTTACTTTGAAATTAAAGCAAGGCGAAAGTTTAGATAAAAATCAAGTAAAGGCTATAGTAGCATTAGTTTCAAAAAGCAATAAAAATATTCCAGAAGAAAATATCACAGTAGTTGATAGTAACATGAATTTACTAACTAAGGATATTGAAGATGGACAAAATACTGTAGATGATGAAACAATAACAAAGCAGCATACCTTAGAAAAGAATTACGAAGAGAGGCTTCAAAAAGAAGTAGTTAATTTATTAGAACCAGTCGCTGGAAAAAATAAGGTTAAGGCTACGATAAATGCTAATTTAGATTTTGATTCTACTCAAAAGACTCAAACAGTTGTTGATCCTAATAAAGTAATAATTAGTCAAGAAAGTAGTAGGGAACAAAACAATTCATCTACTGGACAGGTCAGCGAAAGCCCAGTAGATAATAATATGAGTAATGAAATTGTTAATGGAAATGACAATAATACTTCATCAAAAGAGGACCAAAAAACTAATTATGAAGTGGGAAAAAGTGAAACTAAAGTAATAGCTGCGCCAGGTGAAGTTAAGAGAATAACAGCATCAGTTTTAATTGATGCAAATTTAGATACAGCAACTCAAGAAGAGATACAAAAAGCTGTTGAAAATGCCATTGGCTTTGATGCAACAAGAGGAGATCAAGTATCAGTGCTTGGAATTGCATTTGACACTACTGAAGAGGAACAAATGCAGGCACAAATTGATGAAATGAATAAGCAAATAGAAGCTCAAAAGAGAAATAGATTAATAGTTATAGGTTCTATTGCAGGATTAATAGTTCTTATTGGATTATTCTTCTTAATCAAAAAGTTTAGAAAGAAGAAGAAAGCTGAGGATGAACAATTATTGGATACATTGATTGATGATAGTTTAATACCAAAAGAACCAGAAGTATTTACGCCTATTGACTTTGAAGTAAAGAATCAAAAGACGCATTTAGAACAAGAAATCAAGAAATATGCTACAGAAAAGCCAGAACAAGTTGTTGATATAATCAGATCATGGCTGACAGAAGATGAGAGGTGATGAATGGCTATGGCGATGAAGAGTGAAAGCAAATTATCAGGAGTTCAAAAAGCGGCTATATTATTTATTACTCTTGGACCAGATGCATCTTCAGGTATTTTGAAAAAGCTACCTGAAGCTGACATTCAAAAAATAACATATGAAATAGCTAATATAACATCTGTTACACCGGAACAAAGAGAAGAGATATTAAATGAATTTTTACAAATAAATAAGGCAAGAGATTATATAATTGAAGGTGGCATGGATTATGCTAAGCAATTATTATCCAAGGCATTAGGAAGCCAAAGAGCTAGTGAAATTCTTGATAAAGTATCAGAAGCAACTGCACAATACAGACCGTTTTCAATTGCTAGAAAGGCAGATGCACATCAATTATTCAATGTAATAGTTTCAGAACAGCCACAAACAATAGCATTGATATTATGTTATCTTCAACCAGATAAAGCAGCTCAGGTCATGGCTGAATTACCAGAAGAAACTCAAAGTGAAGTTGCATATAGAATTGCTACTATGAATAATACATCACCTATGGTTATTAAAGAAATTGAATCTGTTCTTGAAGGAAAATTGTCTTCTGTTGTAAGAACTGAAATGACTACAATTGGTGGGGTAGAAACATTGGTAGGTATATTAAATCAAGTTGATAGAACAACTGAAAAGAATATTACAGAAGGATTAGAAAGAGAAGATGCAGAACTTGCAGATAAAGTTAAGAGTTCTATGTTCGTATTTGAAGATATTATTTCTCTTGATGATGTATCTATTCAAAGAATTCTTAGAGAAGTCGAAGCTTCAGATCTTGCACTTGCACTTAAAGGATGCTCTGAAGAAGTGGCTATGTGTGTATATAGAAACCAATCAAAGAGAGCTGCAGCTTCTTTAAAGGAAGATATGGAATTCTTAGGACCTGTAAGACTTATGGATGTTGAAAAATCTCAACAAAAGATTGTATCTGTTATTAGAAGGCTAGATGATGCTGGAGAAATTATAATTTCAAGAGGTGGAGAAGATGCAATCATCGTATAATATTATAAAGAGTAGTTTTACAAAGGACAGTGAAAAAAAGATTATCTCTACAGAATATGTTGTGAAAAATTATATTCCTGAAGAAATTGAACCTGAAGAAATTGAAGTGGTAGAAGAAGAGCCTAAGATTGACCCAGAAGAAGTGCTAAAAAAATATGAAGATATAGGCAAGAGGATAATTCAAGATGCACAAAGAGAAAAAGAGGGAATAGTTTTAAAAGCACAGTTAAATGCTGATAAGGCAGAAAAAGAGGCATATGAGAAGGGCTATAATCAAGGAATTCAAAATGGATATGATGATGGTTATAAAAAAGCATATGAAGAGACAATTGAAAAGGCAAAATTGGAAGCTGAAGAAATTATAAACAATGCAGAAACATTATTAAAAAGTGCTAGAGAAAATTACTCTGAGTATTTAGAAAGTAAAAAAACTGATGTAATAAAATTAGCTTTAGAAATAGCTGGTAATATAACTAGACAAAAATTATCAAAAGAAGATTCAATGAATGTTTTGATAGAAGAAGCGTTTAAAGTCTCAAAGGGTGAGGAAAGCATAATAATAAAAGCAAATTCTTTTCATTGTGAAGAGTTGAAAAATAACATTTCAAAGTGGAAAGTGCAATATTCAGTTAAGAATGATATTTTTGTAATGGCTGATGATAGTATGGAAAAGGGAAATGCTATACTTGAGAAGCCAAGTGGAATTGTTAAAGTTGGAATTGATATTGGGATGGAGCAAATTAGAAAAACATTACTAGGATAAAATACTGCTTTAGGAGGATACTTATATGCTTGACTTAGAGTTGGATTTTAATAAGCTTACTAAAAGGGTTAATGGTACCTCTGCTATTTACAGTGAAGGAATAGTCAGAAAAGTAATAGGTCTTACCATTGAAGTTCAAGGAATCAAGGCGTTTATTGGAGAATTATGTATTATATATAATGAAAGTGAAAATCCTATAAACTGTGAAGTGGTAGGTTTTAAAGAAGAGTTTGTTATTCTGATGCCATTAGATGAATTAATAGGAATTTCTCCTGGATGCAGAGTTGTTCCTCAAAGAAAGCCTCTTAGCGTTCGATGTTCAGATGCTTTATTAGGTCACATAATAGATGGCCTTGGAAATCCATTAGACAGTGAATCACTATTTATTGATGGAGAAGAATATCCTCTTGAAAATGAAGCCCCAGATCCATTAAAACGAAAAAGAATAAAAGATATTATGCCAACTGGTGTTAGAGCAATAGATGGTTTTTTAACATGTGGTGATGGGCAGAGAATAGGAATATTTGCAGGTAGCGGAGTTGGAAAGAGTACAACCCTTGGGATGATAGCAAGAGAAGCAAAAGCTGATGTTAATGTTATTTCATTAATTGGTGAAAGAGGAAGAGAAGTCTTAGAATTTATAGAAAAAGATTTAGGTCCAGAGGGGATGAAAAAGTCTGTTGTTGTTTGTGCTACATCAGATAAGCCTGCTCTTATTAGAATAAAAGGTGCTCTTACAGCTACAGCAATTGCAGAATATTTTAGAGATCAAGGTAAAAAGGTTATTCTTATGATGGATTCTGTAACAAGATTTGCAATGGCTCAAAGAGAAGTTGGGCTAGCAATAGGAGAACCACCAGCAACTAAAGGATATACACCTTCAGTTTTTGCGAAACTGCCAAAGCTTATGGAAAGATCAGGAACATCTATTGATGGATCTATAACTGCTTTTTATACAGTACTTGTAGATGGGGATGATTTTAATGAGCCCATAGCTGATGCAGTTAGAGGTATACTTGATGGTCATATAGTCTTATCAAGAGATTTAGCACATAAAAACCATTATCCGGCCATTGATATTTTAAATAGTGTAAGTAGACTTATGAGTACAATTGCACCTAAAGAACATAAACAAGCAGCATCTTTAGCAAGAGATTTGCTAGCTACCTATAAAGAGGCAGAAGATCTTATAAATATTGGAGCATATGTAAAAGGAACTAATCCAAAGATTGATATGGCAATTGAATATAATGATAAGCTGAATGGGTTCCTATGTCAGGGGATTGAAGAAAAGGCGAGGTTTGAAGATGTTCAAAATAGGTTAATTTCTATGTTTAAATAAATTTTATTCTGTATTTTGTGAGAGGTTGATGTGATTTGGCTGAAAAATTTAAATTTAGATTAGACAAACTTCTTGAGATAAGAATGCAAAAAGAAGAAGAATGCAAAAGGGAGTTTAATGAAAGTCAAAGGCAGAAAAAAATTATAGAAAATAAATTACAAGAGCTTAATGAGAATTATGATAAATACAAAGGAATTAAGCCAAATGAGGATATTGTATACCAAAAGCTTAAAAGGTATTATCTTAAAGGGCTTCAAACCGGGATGAAGGAAACAGAGAAGGCGTTAAATAAAAAAATAATGGAAGTTGAAAATAAAAGAAGCGAATTGAAAGAAAAACAAGTTGATAGAAAAATAGTTGAAACTTTAAAAGAAAAGAAATATGAGAGTTATGTTAAAGAACAAAATAGGGTGGAACAAATAACTATCGATGAGATAGCATTGTATTCTTATATGAGAAAAGAGAAAGAATTGTAAGAAGCTGTGAAAGGGGGTGAGATAAGATGGGGGTTACTATAGATTTATCTAAAAAATATGAAAATATAGTTAAGGTTACTAATAATTCAAATAATGTAACATCAGAATTAAATAAATTGACTTCTTCAAATAATAAGACATCTAAAACGGATAAAAAAGATAACTTTAAAGAAGTTTTAGATACAAAATATAAAGAAGATAAAAATAACACGATCATTGATGAGAGAAAAGATACAGAATCATCAACTAAGGTTGAAGATATAGAAAAGCAAATTGAAGAGTTAGAAGAAAAAATTGATGAATTGCCAGAAGAAAAAGTTATAGAATTACTAAACAATATATTGAATTTATTAAATGAACTTAAAAATTCTGATAATACGTTGGAATTACAAGGAACAATAAACAATGACATATTAAATTCAATTATTGAAAAGATGAATTCTTCAAAAGAAACTGGAACAACTAATTTAAATGATTTGATGTCAAAGTTATCTGAATTATTAGGTGATGATTCTTCTAAGGAAGCGCTTGACAGTAATTCATTAAAGTTAATTGAAAAGTTGTTGACTAAATTGAGCAGTACATTAGACGAAAATATTAATTCAAATAAAGAAGTCAAAAATTTAGTAAATAATTTACTTTCTGATGTTTCTGAAAAAGTTGATAATGCTGATAGTAAGAAAGTATTAGACTTAGAAGAAATATTGAATAAAAATAACTCTAATAATAGTAAAGAGGATTCAAGTAAAAATGAAAGTAATTTAAAGGAAAATGTAGCTACAAGTAAGGAAGATAAATTCTTAAATAAGTTACTTAATAAAGAGGATTCACTTGATAAATTTAATTTATTTTCAATAAGAAGTCAGTTTCAAGGACAATCAGTAAATAATGTACAAGCAGCCAATAACACAACAATTAATTCAATAAGCTTTACTAATGATTTAATTCAAGATGTTAAACTTATGGTTAGTAACGCATTGAAAGAATTAACAGTAAAAATTAATCCAGGAAACTTAGGTCAAATGACCATAAGTTTGATAGAAGAAAATGGAGTGATGAAAGCTAACTTGAAAGCTACTTCTAAAGAAACAGTTGAATTATTAGCACAAAACTTAGTTGATATTAAGAAACAACTAGCCGATCAAAACTTAAAAATTTCAGAAGTGAATATTGAATTATATCAAGATGATACTACTTTTTTTAAACAAAAAGACTTTGAAGGTGAAATGCAAGGACGACAAAATGGTCAAACTAATGTTTCAGAAAGTAATAGGGTAGATTCTGTTGCAGAAGAAGAATTAGTTGAAGAAAAAATGGCAACAGATGATAGCAATATAAATTTCTTAGCATAGGAGGTGAATGTTATGGGATCTACAAGTTATAATGCATCAGTAAGTGAAAATAATGCCAATATCGCAGCAAAGTTAGAAGCTGAAAGGCAGAAAAAATATGCTCAAAGTCAAAAAACAAGTGAACTTGGAGCAGCATCTAATGCAAATGCAACCAATGTAGGTTCAACTACTAATAGAGGAACCAAGATTGTTGAGTATGGCGATACTGGAATGGGAAAAGATGCATTCTTAAAATTATTAGTTGCTCAAATGACTAATATGGATCCAACACAAGATCAGGATTCAACAGCTTACGTTACGCAGATGGCTCAATTTGCATCAATAGAACAGATGAATAATTTGAATACTACAATGACTGATTTTTCAGTGAGAAATCTTTTGGGCAAGCATGTAATAGTAAATCAATATGATGCAACTGGAAATGCAATAGAAGGTACAGTAATTGGAGTTCAAACAAAATCAGGAAAACAGTATTTATCTATATTGGACACAAATGGAGAACTGCAGAATAATATTGAATCGAGCAAAGTAGCAGGCGTTATAGAAAATGCATCAGATAATACAAGTGCTATTTCAGCTTTAAATACTCAATTCATTGCGGCATCAGCTTTAAAGGGGCAAAGAGTGGTTATTGTTGATGAAGATGATGATGGAAAAACTATTGTTATAAAAGGAAAAGTCGAAGGTGCTTATATTGATGGTGGAGATGTTAAGCTGAAAATTAACAAGTTTGATGATAAACTTAATGAAACTGATGAAACAGTAACATACTCATATCTAGATATATATAAAGCTGGAGATTTGAGTGATGAAGATATGAATGTAAAGGCTTCAGATTTTGATGAAGACAAAACTGACTCAAGTAGTGGTACTGAAACAGGAGAGTCTAACAACAATTCCACAGAAGGAACATCTAATAATAATTCTACAGAAAATGCATCAAATTAATAAGAGTTATTAATGCTAAGGCAAATATATGAGTTATAGAATAATAAATGGACAAATGTATTCTGTAGGAAAAGTTGGACAAGGAAGCACTTTACAAGAAAAAATAGATGTTTTAAAACCGCAAAGCAATAATTCTAAAAGTTTTAGTGATGTATTAAAAGATACGGTAAATAAAAAAGAAGGTTTTACAGTTTCAAAGCATGCAGCATTAAGATTAAATGAAATTAATTTTACTAATGAGGACATGAAGGAAATTGAAAGAGGATTTAAAATAGCAGAAGATAAGAATTCGAAAAATACTGTAATGTTATATAAGAATGTTGCATTAATTGCAAGTGTTGAAAATAGAACACTTATAACAGCAGTAGATAAAAATAGGACAAACGAAAATATATTCACAAATATTGATAGTGTAGTACTTTTATAACAGGACAAAACAATGATCAATTAACAATTATCAATGAAGTATGAAATTCCTTAAGGAATTTCTAAAAAAATATATAATTTAAGAAAAACGAAGTTTTTCATCACTCATTGTGAATTGTGCATTATGAATTGTGAATTGTAGAGGGGGTTAGTCTGTGGAACGACAGAAGCAGACACGACAGTACTATAAAATTTAGGAGGAGAAGAATTTATGTTAAGATCAATGTATTCTGGAATAAGCGGGATGAAGGTTAATCAAACTAAATTAGATGTTATAGGTAATAATATAGCCAATGTAAGTACAACAGCATTTAAGGGATCAAGAGCAGAGTTTAAAGATATGTTATACCAAAATGCTGGATATGCATCAAATCCATCAACATATAAAGGTGGCACTAATGCGAAGCAAGTGGGACTTGGTGCACAACTCTCAAGCATTAACAAGATGATGAGCCAAGGTAATGCAATGTCAACAGGTAGAAGTCTTGATGTATGTGTAGATGGAGAAGGGTATTTGATTGTATGTGGTGCAGCGGATGATGGAAAAATAGCAGTGACAAATGGAGCGCTTGGAACGGCTACTAATATATCACAGACAGCATATACACGTGATGGAAACTTAACTCTAGATGAAAATGGAAATTTGTTGACAGCAGATGGTTATAAAGTCATGGGATATGCTATGACTGGCGCTGCTATTACTCATGCAACTGCAGCTGATCCAACAAAGAATCAAAGTATAGGAGATGCAATTATAACTATTACTAATTTAGACACACAGGCAGATACAGCTACTGCAACAACAACAGAATTAGTACCATTAGCAATACCAGATAGTGTAATGGTAAATGGTGCAGCCGATAAAGTAAGAACATTTGATATAGGTAAAGATGGAGTTATCACAGTAACATTAGCATCAGGTGGAAGAGCAGTAATTGGCCAAGTAGCTATGGCATCATTCAAGAATCCAGAAGCATTAAAAGGAATAGGTGGAAACTTATTGCAAGATGGATCTAATACCGGTGGCGCATTGATAAGATCAGGAAAAGGCGCCGCAGCAACAGCTGATAATTCAGGTGGTTTTGGAGACTTTATTCAAGGTGCACTTGAAGCATCAAATGTAGATTTAACAGAACAATTTACAGATATGATAGTTGCTACAAGAGCTTTCCAAGCATCTTCTAAGATGATATCTAATGGAGATGAAATATTACAAACTATAACAGGTTTAGTTAGATAATAAATAACAAAGAATAACTATAAATAATCAATGATCAAAAATTGATTTAGGGAAGAAAATTATTTGCAATTAAAAAACAGTTTTTTCTTTCTACATTGAGAAGTGATCATTGATAATTATATATTGTAAAGAAGGGGTGACTTATGATAGAGGTTACAGGAATGAATCAGCGAAAATTTATTCTTAATGCTGATCATATTGAAAAAATTGAGGAAATGCCAGAAACAATAATAACACTGACAAATGGAAAAAAATATATAGTGCTAGAGAGTATAGATGAAGTAAAGAATGAAGTGATAAAATACAAAAATAAAATCTTTACCTACAATATATAGGGGGCATTAAGTAATGAAAAGAAATGATACATTGACTATGATTGGATTAGTCGTAGGAATAGGGATGATGATTTATGGAATGATGGGAAGCAATGGAGTAGATGATTTAAAACTATTCTGGGATGCACCATCAGTAGCCATTACATTAGGAGGTTCAATAGGTTCTGTAATGATTGTAACACCTATGTCTGAATTTAAAAAGGTTGGTAAGTTATTTGTTCAAGCATTAAAAGAACCTAAAATATCTAAAGGGGAAACTATACTACAATTTAGTGAATTATCAAAGAAAGCAAGAAGAGAAGGATTATTATCATTAGAAGATGCAATTAATAATCTTGATGATGAGTTTTTAAAAAAAGGTCTTCAAATGGTTGTAGATGGTATTGAGCCAGAATCAATTAGAGAAATATTAGAACTAGAAATATCAGAAATGGAAGCAAGACATAGAAGTGGTTCAGATATATTTAAAACATGGAGCGCTTTTGCACCTGGTTTTGGTATGCTTGGTACACTTATAGGACTTATACAAATGCTTGCGAATCTTCAGGATTCATCAACAATTGCCTCAGGGATGGCAAAAGCCTTAGTAACTACTTATTATGGTTCATTAATTGCAAATATTTTTGCATCTCCAATATCACAAAACTTACTGATTAAAAGTGGTAAAGAAGTAACATTAAGAGAAATGATGGTAGAAGGAATACTTGCTATTCAATCAGGAGTTAATCCAAGAATTGTTGAAGATAAACTTGTATCATATTTATCTCCACAAGAAAGAAGCGAATATATGGCAGCTAATGCAAATTCAAGTGAAGGAGTTGCATAATATATGGCAAGAAAAAAGAAACAAGAAGATGGTGGCTTAACAGGTGATGAATGGTTAGGAACATATTCCGACTGTGTAACTTTACTTTTAACTTTTTTTATATTATTATATTCTATGTCTACAGTAGATGCTGCAAAAGTACAAGCAATTTCTGAAGCATTTTCAATGATGACGGGAAGAGAAGCTGATAGTATTTTAGAATTTCAGCAATATGATGGAAATCAACCAGTGATAGGTGGAGAAACAAAGTACGAAGATTTAGGCGAAGAAAGTTCAGAAAATGAAGTTCAAAGTAAAATGTACGATAAGGTAAAAGAATACTTAGAAAAAAATCAATTGACTGCTAACATAGCAGATGTTACATCTGATAAAAGAGGTGTAATAATAGAACTTAGAGACAATATACTTTTTGATACTGGAAAGGCAACTTTAATACCTGAGAGTACAGAAGTATTAAATAAAATAAATGCATTAATTTCAACGGTACCTAATAACATTGTAGTTGAAGGCCATACTGATAATGTACCTATAAGTAATTCACAATATCCAAGTAACTGGGAATTATCTACTATGAGAGCTACAACAGTTGTAAGATATTTTACAGAAGTTTGTGGACAAGATCCATCCAAAATAAGTGCTGCTGGTTATGGTGAGTATAAGCCTGCAGTTGAAAATACTACTGATGAAAATAGAGCAAAAAATAGAAGGGTAAATATTTTAATTGTTGCAAATAATGAGGAGTGATAATAATGGCAGAAAAACAGGATGTAAAAAAGGAAAGTTCAGGGAAGGGCAATAAAGCAATTATGGTCGTTTTATTTATTTTAGGGTTATTTGTACTAGGTGCAGCAACTTTTGGTGGTGTGTACTTATTTATGAAAACAAATAATGCTGTGTCAGCACAACAAGTTGTAGTTGAAAATTTATATACGGACTTAGGGGAATTTACTGTTAATTTAAATGATGAGGATGCAAAGAGATATGTGAAATGTGCAGTTGCAGTGGGATATGATAAAAAAGATAAAAAAACACCAACAGAGTTAGAAACTAATGCAGTAGTAGTTAAAGATGCAATAATATTTTATTTAAGAAATCATGATTCTGAATTTGTTAATGATACAGCAAATGAGGAAATAATGAAAAAGGAATTAATAGAAAATATTAATAAAGAACTAGTTAAAGGAAGAATAACAGATATAAGATTTTCTAACTTTATAGTTCAATAAGAAAGAGAAAGATATGCTTGAATTTTTAAAAATATGTGGAAAATTAATTTTATCATTAACTACAGTATTGCTATTGATATTTTTAGTATTCAAAGTACTTGGAAATAAAGTTAATGATATAAATAATAAAAAATACATGAAGATAATTGATAGACTGCAAATAACCAAAGATAATAGCATAGTAATTGTACAGATTGGGAAAAAGGGATATATAATGTCTAGTTCTCCAAAAGGTATGGAAAAAATTGAAGAATTAGAAAAAGAGCAACTACAAGTTATAGAAGAAATGAAGAAACAATCATTAAATGAAATGCAGTCTGTTTATAATAAAGCATTTGTAAAACTAAAGGGGTTAAAAGGAGATAAGCATGAAAAGTAGCAAAAAGAAAACAATCTTAGTATTGTTTACGTTTTTTATAGTTATAGCATTTTTTAAAATAGATGCATATGCTGCCCCAAACTCGGTAAACATTCCGCAAGTGAATGTATCAATAGGAGATGGCAATAATACACCCCAAGATTACGTATCAAGTATAAAAATTCTTATATTTTTTACAATACTTTCATTAATGCCATCCATAATGATAATGCTTACGTCATTTACAAGAATAGTTGTAGTTTTTTCTTTTCTTAAAAATGCATTGGGTGCAACTCAGGCATTACCAACTCAAGTAACTACTGGACTAGCAATATTCTTAACATTATTTATAATGCGTCCAGTATATACGGATATTAATAACAATGCAATTCAACCATACTTACAAGAACAAATAACTCAGGAAGAAGCAATCGAGAGAGGATCAAAACCATTAAAAGAATTTATGTTAAAACAAACTCGAGAGAAAGATTTAAAATTATTCGTTGAAATAAGCGGATTAAATGAAAATGAAGTAACAAGAGATAATATACCATTTACAACATTAATACCAGCATTCGCAATAAGCGAATTAACAACAGCTTTTGAAATAGGATTTTTAATATACTTACCATTCATAATAATGGATATGGTAATTGGAAGTATTTTAATGTCTATGGGGATGATGATGTTACCTCCGGCTATGGTTTCGTTGCCATTTAAAATATTATTATTTGTAATGGTGGACGGATGGTATCTATTAATTAAATCATTAGTAATAAGCTTTACGTGAGGTGAGAGAATATGAGTCAAGCATTACTTAATACAGTGATTAAAGATGGGATGATAACAGCAGCTAAAGTTTCAGGCCCAATACTAATAACAATGCTTGTAGTAGGGTTAATAATAAGTCTTATACAAGCAACAACACAAATACAAGAACAGACTTTGACTTTTCTCCCTAAAATATTTGCAGCAGCTTGTGTTGGGATATTTTTAGGAAGTTGGATGTTAGAAGCAATAACATCATATACTACAAGGATTTTTGAGATAATAACTAAGATTACAACGTAGGAGGTAGAGCATGATTGATACAGCCTACTTTCTTGCTTTATTTTATATATCATTAAGGTTAACAGCATTTTTTTTGGCTGTTGACGTGTTTTTTCCAACAGGAACACCTAGAATGTTAAAAGGAGTTTTAGGCTTATTTATGAGCTTTATTGTTCTAGGAGGAGTTAATTATAATTTTTTAACAGAGAGTATAACAAGTAACTATCATCTTGCTTTATTTGGAGTAAATGAAGTAATGACAGGTCTAGTTCTAGGAATAGTTACTAATATGATTTTTCTAGCTGCGAAGTTTGCAGGTTCATGGATGGACTTTCATGTTGGATTTATGATGACTTCAATAATTGACCCAGCAACTGATACTCAAGCTACATTACTAGGAAATCTTAATTATATGGTTGCTACATTGCTGTTTTTTATGGTTAATGGGCATCATTTAGTTATTAATTCTTTAATAAAAAGTTTTAATATACTACCAATCGGTACAAGCATAATATATCAAGATAATA
This sequence comes from Clostridium neonatale, assembly GCF_001458595.1. Classification (GTDB taxonomy): domain Bacteria; phylum Bacillota; class Clostridia; order Clostridiales; family Clostridiaceae; genus Clostridium; species Clostridium neonatale. Next base: position 2,433,348 of record NZ_LN890328.1, on the reverse strand, counting down.
TGATGCGAGTTATAGAAATAATAATAAAATGCTTTGTTCTTGGAGTTAAAATGGCAATACCATTAGTATTGGTAATATTAATTACCGATTTGTGTTTAGCACTTATAACTAGAACAGTACCAACAATTCCAGTAATGTTATTTGGTCTACCAATTAAATTTTTGCTCGGAATATTTACATATGTTTTACTATTACCAATGATATTTAAACTTATAGCTAGTGCAATAGATAACTTGCCAAGTATTTTTGAAAGCTTAATAAGTATAGCTCAGGTAATTCCAATATTTTTTATATTTGCAGATGATAAAGATGGAAAGACTGAAGAAGCAACTCCTAAAAAATTATCGGATGCTAAGAAAAAAGGGCAGATTGCTAGAAGTAAAGACGTAAATGTAGCTTTTACAATGGTAGTTTGCACATTTGTAGTAATGGCATTTTCAAATTTTTTAGGTAAAACACTGAAAGAAGTAACTATTTATTTTTTATCATTTGGCAAATTAGAACATTTTAATGAGCTTACAATAAATAATTGGATAATGATAGGTATATTGAATACTGGAAAAATTATTTTAGTTTTTACAGTTCCAATAATGATAGCAGGTATTGTAGCAAGTATAATGCAGACAGGATTTATTTTTACTAAAGAACCAATTAAATTTTCATTAGGAAAATTAAAGCCGAAGAATGGGTTTAAGCAGATTTTTTCAAAGCGAAGCTTGTTGAATCTTGGTAAAAATATTGCAGTTGTTACTATAATTAGCTATATCGCATACCTGTTTATAAGAGATAACTATAAAGAAATTCTTACTATTTATAATTTAACCTTTCCATCTATAGTATTAGAAATTAAAAATCTTGTAATAGATATATTTAAGAAAATATGTTTAATATTAATAATAATAGCAGCTATAGACTTTTATTTTCAAAAAAAATTGCATAAGAAAGAAATGAGGATGACCAAGCAGGAAGTAAAAGATGAATATAAAAATATGGAAGGTGATCCTAAAATTAAATCTAAACAAAAGCAGAAACAAAGAGAAATAGGTATGCAGAGAATGATGCAGTCTGTGGCCAATGCCACAGTAGTTATTACAAACCCTACACATTTAGCAATTGCTTTAAAGTATGAAGAAGGAAAAGACGGAGCACCAGTAGTCGTTGGAAAAGGTGCAGATTATGTTGCATTAAAGATAAAAAATATTGCTAAAGAAAATGAAGTTCCAATTGTAGAAAATAAGCCTCTTGCAAGGCTTATGTATGAAAGAGTAGAAATAGATCAAGAAATACCACAAGATTTGTATCAAGGGGTAGCAGAGATTTTAGCAGTAGTTATGAAGCTGAAAAAATAGAGGGGATGAGCAAGTTTGGAGTTAGGGAAAAAAATGAATCTAAAAGACAACTTTGATGTAATAGTGTCAATTGGAGTTATATGTATAATAGTTATGATGATAGTTCCATTACCAGAAATGGTATTAGACTTATTATTGGCATTCAATATTACAATTTCAGTAGTGATTATATTAATAACTATGTTTACTACTAATGTACTTCAACTTTCAGTTTTTCCATCATTATTACTTATAACAACATTATTTAGATTAGCACTAAATATATCATCAACAAGATTAATATTAAGCGAAGCAAAAGCAGGGGCCATAATAGATGCTTTTGGAGAGTTTGTTATAGGTGGAAATTATGTAGTTGGTATTATTATATTCTTAATATTGATAGTAATAAATTTTATGGTTATTACAGCAGGTTCTGGTAGAGTTGCAGAAGTTTCTGCGAGATTTACATTAGATGCTATGCCAGGTAAACAGATGAGTATTGATGCAGACCTTAACTCCGGATTAATTGACGAGAGAGAAGCTATCAAAAGAAGAGAAGATTTACAAGCAGAAGCAGATATCTATGGAGCAATGGATGGTGCATCTAAATTTGTAAAGGGAGATGCTACAGCAGGATTAATTATCACAGCTATAAATATTATTGGTGGGATAATTATAGGAGTACTTCAAAAAGACATGTCTATAGGAGATGCAGCACAAACATATGTTAGATTAACTGTTGGAGATGGTCTTGTAAGCCAGATTCCAGCATTATTAATTTCTACTGCTGCAGGTATATTAGTTACTACTTCAGGCAGTAAGGAAAATTTAGGTAATACATTAACTAAGCAATTAACAGCATTTCCAGTTGTTTCAGCTGTAGCTAGTGGAATAATGTTATTTCTTGCAATAGTACCAGGCATGCCAAAGCCACCTTTTTTAATTGCATCTGCAGCAGCAGGAACTTTAGCATACACATTATATAAAGAAGAGAATAAGAAATTAGTAACTGAGACAATTTCAGAAGAAGAAGAGATAATAGAAGCAGAACGTAAAGAACCAGAAAATGTAATGAATTTAATAAATGTTGAACCTATGGAAGTTGAAATAGGATATGGACTTATACCTCTTGCTGATGAAAGTACTGGCGGGGATTTGCTTCAAAGAATTGCATCTGTAAGAAGGCAATGTGCAATTGAAATGGGAATTGTTGTTCAGCCAATAAGAATTAGAGATAATTTACAGTTAAAAACTAATGAATATGTAATAAAGATAAGAGGAACAGTAGTTGTTTCTTCTGAACTTATGCCGAGCATGTTATTGTGCATGGATCCAACAGGTGATAATTCAGATATTCAAGGAATTAAGACTATAGAGCCAACATTTGGATTACCAGCAGTTTGGATAAATAAAGATCAAAGAGAAGAAGCTGAAATAAAAGGATTAACTGTAGTTGATCCAACAACTGTTATGGTAACACACTTAACAGAAACTATAAAAACACATTCATATGAATTACTTGGAAGACAAGAAGTTAAACTTATTATTGATAACATAAAAGAAAAATATAGTGCAGTTGTAGAAGAACTCATACCAGATTTAATGACAATCGGTGAAATTCAAAAAATACTACAAAATTTACTTAGAGAAAAAGTTCCAATAAAGGATATAGTAACTATATTAGAATCATTAGCTGATAATTCTAGAAATACTAGAGATTTAGAATTACTAACTGAATATGTTAGATTTGCCCTTGCAAGAACTATTTGTAATCAAATAGTGGATGAAAATAAGACAATTAATGTAATAACATTAAGTCCTAATATTGAAGAGATAATTAGTTCAAATATACAAAAGTCAGTTCAAGGATCATTCCCTACAGTAGATCCTGAAACAACAACAAAAATTCTTACAAGTATTAGAAATACAGTTGATTCAGTTTACTTCTATAACAATCAGCCAGTTATTTTAGTATCTCCAAATATAAGATCTGTATTTAGAAAGCTTATCGAAATGGTATTCCCACATATAATGGTAATATCATTGAATGAAGTACCAAATGATGTTCAAATTAACAGTGAAGGGGTTGTAAGCATCTAATATGATTATCAAAAAGTATGTTGTTAAGGATATTAATGAAGCATTAGCTAGAATTAAATATGAAATGGGAAAAGATGCGATAATAATAAGCCAAAGAAAAATAAGGAAAAATGGATTTTTAGGGTTATTTTCTGGGAAATTAATTGAAGTAACTGCTGCTGTAGAAAATATTGAGAAAGAAGCAGCAAATGATGTTAGAAAAGAAAATAAAGATATAGAAGAAGAGAATGACTTTAGAAAGTCAATTGAAGATATAAAGAAAATCATGGAAAAAGAGCAGTTACTATCAGAAAATAAAAAATTAGAAGAAAATAAGAAAGAATTATCTTTGATGGAAAAAAGGATTTTAGAGCATAATAAAAAGTTTCTGGAAGAATCAAATGATAACAATTCTAATGATTATTTGAAAAAAGAAGATGAAGGTGTAGAAACTGTTAGAAAAGAAGTGAATGAATTAAAAAATCTCATAAATAAAGTAATTGAAAATACATCAAAAGATGAGATAGCAGTTACAGTGGATGAAAATAGTGAAATTAAAGAAAAATTAGAAGAGCTTGATATTGATGAAAGTTTATATAATGAGATAATTTCTGAGATTAATGAAAGCATAAAAGATGATGAGAATGTAGATGAAGTTTTAAGAGATATTTTTGAAAGAGATATATTAGTATCGTCTAAGAATTTAAATGGAAAAGTGGTTTTGGTTGGACCAACTGGAGTTGGAAAAACAACTACTATAGCTAAGCTTGCAGGAAGATTAGCTCTCGTTGAAAAAAAGAGAGTAGGATTAATAACGGTAGATACATATAGAATAGGAGCTATAGAACAACTTAAAACTTATGCAGAAATAATGAATATTCCATTTAAAGTTGTAATTACTACAAAAGAAATGGAACAGGCTATAACAGAAATGGAAGATTGTGATGTGGTTTTAATAGATACTACAGGAAGAAGTAGTAAAAATACAATGCAGATTTCAGAACTTAGAGCATTTGTTCAAAAAGCTAATCCGGATATTGTGAATATGGTAATAAGTGCAACAACTAAAAATAAGGATATTAAAACAATTTTAAAAGGTTATTCTGAATTAAATTATAATAATGTCATTATAACTAAACTAGATGAGACAACATCATATGGATGTTTATATAATATAGCTAAATTTTCTAATAAGCCTATAAATTACATAACAGTAGGTCAGAATGTACCAGATGATATAAAGGTACCAACAAAAGAAGACATTACGAGATTTATTTTAGGAGAGGAAACTTTATGTTAGATCAAGCTGAATCATTGAGAAATTTAGTAAATAATAAAGATGATAAATCGGATAATAAAGGAAGGTCTCCAAGAAAAATTATTACTGTCACATCTGGAAAGGGTGGAGTTGGAAAAAGTAATTTTGTGGTTAATTTGGCAGTGGCACTACAAAAAAGTGGTAAAAAAGTATTGATTTTTGATGCAGATTTAGGAATGGGAAATGACGATGTATTATTAGGCTTATATCCTAAATATAATATATTTGATATTGTATTTACTACTAAGAAAATAGACGATATAATTATAGAAGGACCATGCGGAATTCATCTGATACCTGGTGGGTCTGGTTTAAACAAAGTTCAAGAATTAAGTGATAAAGAAAGAGAATTGTTTTTAAATGAATTGGAGAATATAGGAGAATATGATTATTTATTATTAGATACGGGGGCAGGAGTAAGTAAGGATATACTAGCATTTATTTCCGCCAGTGAAGAACTAATAGTAATAACAACACCAGAACCAACTTCATTGACAGATGCATATAGCTTAATAAAGGTTACTGATCATTTTAAACTAAAAACAAAAGTGAAAATTGTAGTAAATAAAGCTTTTACAAAAGAAGAGGGGGAAGAAACATTCAATAAAATGCTTAGAGCTGTTAGTAGGTTTTTAAAAATAGAAGTAGAGTATTTAGGGTATATTTTAGATGATCGAAAATTAGTACAAAGTGTACGAGCTCAGAAGCCATTTATATTATTGTATCCTAATTGTGATGCAGCTAAAAACGTGGAAAGTATAGCTAAAAAAATTAGTGGAGAGAGTGGTAGTTCATCTGAAAATGTGAAAGGTTTATTTAAAAAAATATTAAGTGCATTTTCGTAGGAGGGGTTGTAGTGGTAAATTTAGATCTGAAAGTTAATAGTAGGATAGAAGTTGTAGCTGATGAAAAATCTTATAAGGCTTTAATAATTGACATCGAAGACGATAATATAAAAATAAATATACCTGTACGCAATGATGAATATTTGATGTTATATAAAGATGATAAAATAGAGATTAATTCATATTTGGATGACGGAAAATGTTTTAATTATTATTGCAACGTAATATCAAAAGGAAAAGATAATAATGTAATATATTATAAATTAACATTACCTTATGATGTTAGAAGAATACAAAGAAGAAATTTTTTTAGAGTAAATCTATTAGAAGAGGTTACCTACAAAAATATAACTAATAAAACAGAGAAAGAAATTGAAGAACTACCATATAAAAGTGGGATTATGATTGATTTAAGTGGTGGTGGTCTGAAAGTAAGAACAAAAGAAAAATTAAAAGGTAATGATATAATAGTCATGAGAATAAAGATGACTGGTATTGAGGTAAAATTAAAGGGACAAATAGTTAGAATAGAAACATCTATTGATAATAATTTTTTATATGGTGTTAAATTCTTAGATATAACTGAGATGGAATCAGACAAAATAATAAGAGAATTATTTGAAATAATGAGAAAGCAAAGGGCGAATATATAGATTGTGTATGGGTGAGGGGGTAATGATATGAATATGGTGAAAGAGATTGATGGAAAAAAACAGATAGTAGAAGAGTATATTCCATTAGTAAAATATATTGCCTCTAGAGTTATGTTCGAAAAGAATAAGTACATGGAATATGAGGATTTGGTAAGTTATGGAATGATTGGACTTATGGATGCAATAAAGAAGTATGATAGCACCAAGGGCATGAAATTTTCTTCTTATGCATCAATTAGAATAAAAGGTTCAATGATAGATGAACTTAGAAAGAATAGGCCAATATCTAAAGGAGCTATGGACAAGCTTAATAAATACAATAAATCCATAGATGAATTACAATTGAGGCTACTTAGGGAACCAAATAACAAAGAAATAGCTGATTATATGGGAATAACAACAAATGAAGTTGCTGAAATAGAAAATTATATAAACTATATTTCTATGATATCATTAGAAAATGTAATTTTTTCAGAAGATGAAGATATGAATCTCATGGGAATTATAGAGGATAAAAATAGTCCAAGTCCTGATTCACTTTTACAAGAAAAAGAGCAACTGGAGATATTAACTAAAGCAATTGAATTACTTAAAGAAAAAGATAGAACAATATTAAATCTTTATTATTATGAGGGATTAACACTAAAAGAAATCGGTACAGTATTAAGTGTATCAGAATCACGTGTTTGTCAATTGCATAGTAGAGCAATCAAAAATTTAAGAGATTGTATGAAAAGACTACATTACATAGATTAAGTTTAATTATATAATGTAAAATGAGGGATGCATTATGCCAGTAATTTTAATTCTTATAGGATTTATTTTTATAGTTTATAGTTATATATCTATGAAGAAAGAAAAGAATTTAGACATAAATGATGATAAAAAAGAAGATAATTCATTTAAGAGCATATTAAGGAATAATGAAAGGGATCTTTCAGATTACAAATTTGAACTTGGAGTCTTAAGAAAAGACATAGGTGAGAGCTTGAATGAATTGCAACAAGAAATATTGGAAATAAAAAAAGCTTTAAATCTTTTTAATGAAAAAGATTTAATAAATGAAGATAGATATGATACTAAAGTACATAATAGTATAAACGAAAATTATTATAAGGAAAGTAGCAAAGCTTCAAATATACGAGAGCTTTTAAAAGATGGGTTAACAGATGAAGAAATTAGTGAAAAATTATCTGTTACCAAGGGGGAGATACTATTAGTAAAAGGTTTATACAATCAAAAATAAGGAAATTAGAGTTTTTTAAAGATAATAAAATCTTAATGGGAATAGGAATAGGTTTGATTTTAGGTGTTATATTAATGTTTAATTATCATTATAAAAATTCCCTTTCAGATTATGAGATAGAACAGAGAGCTAGAGAATTAGGAATGGTTTATGAAAATGAGGTAAAGGCAATAATAAAAGGAGTTGATGAAAAGTGATAAGAGGTTTGTATACTTCGGTATCAGGGTTAATAACTTTACAAAATGAACAAGAAACGGTAACTAACAACATAGCAAATGTTAATAATAATGGTTTTAAGTCATCAGTATTGACTAAGCAAAATTTTAAAGATGTATTGATTGCAAATAGACAAAAAGTAGTTGGAAATAAAAATGTACAAAATGAAATTGGAAATTTAAGTTTAGGCGTAATGACAGATGATGTAAAGACTATTTTTACCCAAGGTTCATTTAAAGCAACAGATAACATGACTGATTTTGGAATTGATGGAAGAGGATTTTTTGTGGCACAAAATGGAAATCAACAAGTATATACAAGGGATGGTAATTTTAAAATAAACAATCAAGGATATTTAATAACAAGTGATGGATCTAGTGTACTTGGAAGAAATCTTGCAACGAATGCAATTGAGCCCATATACATAGGAGATAATGAATTTTCTTTAGATGGAGAAAATAACATTGATATTAATGGAATAGGAACAACTCATAAGCTACTAACAGCTGATTTTCAAAATTATGATTCACTTGAAGTTTTAGGAGAAAATTATATTACATCTGATCCACCAATATATGATGCACAAGTAAAGGTTAGACAGTTTGTTGTTGAAAATTCAAATGTTGATGCTACAGAGCAAATGACAAAACTTATTGAAATTAAAAGACAATTTGAAACTAATCAAAAATTTGTAAAAATGCAGGATGAAACATTAGAAAAGGCTGCTAATCAAATTGGACGTGTATAGGAGGTAATGTAGATGTTTAATGTTTTCGCTACAGCTAAAAGTGGAATGAACGCATATCAAGAGAAATTAGATTATTTATCAAATGATTTAGTTAATAGTACAACAACAGGATATAAAAGTACAGATGTAGGTTTTAAAGATCTTTTAACTGAAACTTTAGATAGAAAAGGCACACCAGTAAATGATAAAACAGCAGTAAATGGTACAGGAGTTAGGCTTGGAATGAATTATGTCAAGGACAAGCAAGGAAATTTGATAACTACTGGAAATAATACAGATCTAGCTATAGATGGAAAAGGATATTTTGCAGCATATCAATCAGATGGAAGTATAGCATACACAAGGGATGGTAGTTTTAAGATTGATGCTCAAGGAGATTTAGTAGATTCAAGTGGTAATAGAGTGGTTATAAATTATGAACCAGGATTTGCACAAAGAAACCCTGAACTTAAATCAGAAGATTTATCTATAGATCAAGAAGGCGGAATAAGCATGATGATAGATAATCAATCTGTAAAGATAGGTACTATACCTGTTTTCACTGCAATTGGAGATAAAAGTTTTATTCAAATAGGAAATAACTATTACACTCCAAGCGATGATGCTGAGGTTACACTAAGTACAGATTATGATGTGAGACAAGGATTTTTAGAATCATCTAATGTTGATTCTGGCGAAACATTTACAGAAGTGATTTTATCACAGAGAGCATTCCAATTAAGCTCAAAAGCGATGACTGTTGCTGATGATTTATGGGGCATGATAAATGGTATGAGATAAGTATAATATTTATTAATGATTAATAAAAAAATAAAGGCTATGCCTTTATTTTTTTTATAAAAGATACTATAATATAATGTTGGATAAAATGTATTATAATAGCGAAAAATAGCTTTACATAATACAATTTTACAAGTACAATTAATTATGTGTTGATTATGTAAATACATAAAATGGAATATATCGTAAGGAGGGACTATTTTGAAGGATTTAGTTTATGTAACTGGTCATAAGAATCCAGATTCAGATTCTATTTGCTCTGCATTTTCTTATTCAGAGTTTAAGAAAAAAACAACTAATCTTCCAGTTATACCAGTAAGATTAGGAGATGTTAGTCAAGAAACAAAATTTATTTTAGATTACTTTGGTGTAGAAGCTCCACAATTATTGGAAACAGTTAAATTAAAAGTGGAAGATTTAGAAATAGATAATATTGAACCAGTACTACCAGAATTATCATTAAAAAATGCGTGGAATATAATGAGAGATAATCATCTTAAATCATTGCCAGTAGTTGGGAAAAATAAGAGATTAAAGGGAATTCTTTCAATTTCAAACCTAACTTCTTCTTTTATGGATATTTTAGATAATAAAATTTTATCTAAAAGCAATACATCTATAGAAAATATACTAGATACCCTTGAAGCTAAATCTCTATATATAAATGATTCGTGTAAGACATTTAAAGGAAAAATTGCAGTTACTGCAATGCAGCCTGAAAGTTTAAAAGAAATAGTTGATGAAGGTGATGTTGTACTTGTTGGAGATAGACCAGAAGTTCAACAAGCTTTAATTGATATTAAGATATCATTAATGATAATAACAGGTTCTCATGAACTTACTTCGGAGTTACTTGAAAAAGCTAAAGCTAATGGTGTAACAGTAATAAGCACACCATATGATTCATTTACTGCATCAAGATTATTACTTCAAAGTATTCCAGTAGGGTATGTAATGGCAACAGATAACTTAATTTCTTTCTCTACAGATGAATTAGTTGATGATATAAAAAGTGTAATGGCTGAAACAAGATATCATAGCTATCCAGTAACTGATGAAGATGGAAAAGTTATTGGTACAATTTCTAGATATCATTTAATTTCAAATCATAAGAAAAAGGTTATTTTAATGGATCACAATGAAAAAGGTCAATCTGTTGATGGAATAGAAGAAGCTGAAGTTCTTGAAGTTATTGATCACCATAGAGTTGCAGACTTCCAAACAAATAATCCATTATTCTTTAGAAGTGAGCCAATAGGAAGTACATCTACTATAGTAGCTAAATGCTTCTTTGAAAGAGAAATTCAACCATCTAAAGAAGCTGCTGGACTATTATGTGGAGCTATAATTTCAGATACATTATTCTTTAGAAGTCCAACATGTACAGAACAAGATAAAGAAATATGCTTAAAGCTTGCTGAAATGGCTGGAATTAAAGATGTAGAAGAATTTGCTACAGAAATGTTTAAAGCAGGTACTTCTTTAAAAGGTAAAACTGTAGAAGAAATATTTAATCAAGACTTCAAACCTTTTAAAATGGGTAATGTTAAAGTTGGAGTGGCACAAGTTAATACTATGGATATAGATGGATTTATGCCTCTAAAAGATGAGATGTTAGGATACATGAATTCAAAAGCTGAAAAAGATAACTATGATACAGTAATGCTTCTTTTAACAGATATTTTAAAAGAAGGTTCTCAAATATTAGTTGCAGGTAATAGACCTGATTACGTTGAAGCTACATTTAATGTTAAACTTGAAGATTCAATGGCATTTTTACCAGGTGTCTTATCTAGAAAGAAACAAGTAATTCCACCATTAACTTCGGCTGTTAATTCAATGAAATAATTAAATAGATTTTTAAATAAAATAGAATCAGGATTAAACAATAATCTCGATTCTATTTTATTTATATTACTTTAATATAATAGAGTTTTGCTAACGCATTTTTTCAAGATTTTAAAATATCCTAATTGTGCTGAGGCACTTTTTTTATATGTGAAAAGATTTTAATTGCAGCATAGCTGCTTTTTTTATATGTGAGAAGATCCTAATTGCAGGATAGCTGCTTTTTTTATATGTGAGAAGATCTTAATTGCAGCATAGCTGCTTTTTCAAAATGTGAAAAGATCCTAATTGCAGCATAGCTGCTTTTAAAAAGGTGCATAACTTTTAAAATGAAAAATATATATAGTATATATAGCTTTATATGGGAGGAGAAAGTTGTGATACAGGAAAAAGAGCTTATTAGTGGCCTTAGCACAAAAGAAGCAGAAAGAAGAATAGAGCAGTTCGGTCTTAATGAATTACAGCATAAAGAAAAAACATCTGTAATGAAAATATTTTTATCTCAGTTTAATGATTTTATTGTTTGGGTTTTAATTGCTGCAACGATAATTTCGGGAATTATAGGAGATAAGGCAGATGCACTAACTATACTTATAATTGTTATTATTAATGCAATTTTAGGATTTGTGCAGGAATTCAGAACAGAAAAATCATTAGAAGCATTAAAAGAATTAGCCGCACCTACTTGTAAGGTGTTAAGAGATTCTAGTATAAAGATTATAAACTCCATATATCTAACAATAGGAGACATAGTAATATTGGAAGCAGGTGATAGAATTCCAGCAGATGGAGATTTCGTTGAAAGTTCTGGATTAGTAATAGATGAATCTTTGCTTACAGGAGAATCTGTTGGAGTAAATAAAGAATCACATAGCAAAAATAGTACAGGATTTATGGGAACAACAATCGTAAAAGGTAAGGGGATTTTAAAAGTAAATAGTATTGGGATGAAAACTGAAATGGGCAAAATAGCTCATTTACTTCAAAATATAGAAGAAGAAAAATCACCACTTAATCAAAGGTTGGATTCATTAGGGAAAGTTCTAGTTGTTATATGTTTAGTTATATGTGCGATGGTTACCGTTATGGGGATAATAAGGGGAAATGACATAACAGAAATGTTCTTACTAGGAGTAAGTCTTGCTGTTGCAGCAATACCAGAAGGATTGGCAGCTATAGTAACAGTTGCATTAGCTTTAGGTGTTTCTAGGATGCTTAAAAGAAATGCACTAGTAAGAAAATTGCCAGCAGTTGAAACATTAGGCTGCACATCAGTAATTTGTTCAGATAAAACAGGAACATTAACTCAAAATAAAATGACAGTAAAAGAAGTTTATTTAAATGGAAAAATAACAGACATAGAAAAAGATAACCTTACTGATTATACAAAGCTTATGAAATGTTTAGTATATTGCAATGACTGTAACTATGACTTTACTAAAAAGAAAATGAGTGAAACCTTGCATGGTGACCCCACAGAGTTAGCACTTATTAATATGTTTTTCAAAGATGTGCCAAAACTTGAGGAGTATATTTCAAAAGTTCATAGAGTATATGATATTCCTTTTGATTCAACAAGAAAAATGATGTCAGTTATAATGAATGAAAATGGAAAAGAAACTTGCTATGTTAAAGGAGCTCCGGAAAGATTATTAGATAGATGTAATTATATATTGGAAAATAATAAGATTAAGCCATTCACATATCAAAAGAAAAAGCAAGTTATGGACTTTATTTCTGCTATGTCTTCTAGAGCTCTTAGATGTTTAGCAGCAGCTTATAAAGAGGAAAATTTGTCAAAGAATTCTAAACTAGAAGAAAACTTAATATTTATAGGGGTAACAGGAAGCATAGATCCGCCAAGGAAAGAAGCTGGAGAGGCAGTTCTTAAATGTAAACTTGCTGGAATAAAGCCAATCATGATAACAGGAGATCATCAAAACACTGCACTTGCAATTGCAAAATCTTTAAATATATGTAATAATGACTCACAAGTTATGACTGGTGAACAGATTGAGAATATAGATGATAAGGAATTAGAGGAAAAAGTAAATAAAATACGTGTATTTGCTAGAGTTTCACCAAGTCATAAATTAAGAATTGTAAGGGCATTTAAGAAAAACAAAAATGTCGTAGCAATGACTGGAGACGGGGTAAATGATGCACCAGCAATAAAAGAAGCAGATATAGGAATTGCCATGGGTATATCTGGAACAGATGTAACTAAAGAAGCATCATCAATGATTCTTATGGACGATGATTTTTCAACAATAGTAGCGGCTGTTGAAGAAGGGAGAATAATTTATGATAATATAAGAAAATTCATAAGATATTTATTGTCTTGTAATTTAGGTGAAGTGCTTACAATGTTCTTAGCAACAGTTTTTTATTTACCTAATCCTTTAAGCCCTATACAAATTCTTTTGGTCAATTTGGCAACCGATGGACTTCCAGCAATTGCTTTAGGTGTAGATCCTGCTGATAGTGATATAATGAGGCAAATGCCAAGAGCAAAGAATGAAAGTATATTTGCGAGAGGATTAGTTGAAAAAATAGTGGTTAGAGGAACATTAATTGGATTATGTACATTATTAGCATTTATGGTTGGTAGATATTATAGAATGGATTTAGAAACTTGTAGGACTTTAGCATTATGTACATTAGTTATGTCTCAACTTATCCATGTTTTTGAGTGCAGATCAGAAAGACATTCTATATTTGAGATAAAATTATTTACAAATATGTGGTTAGTTGGAGCAGTGCTTGTTTCTATAATCTTAATATGTTTAGTATTATATGTGCCATTTTTAAGAGAAATATTCCATACTGTAGCGTTAAATTTAAAACAATGGTTAATTGTATTATTTTTCTCAGGAATAATAGCACTTATTAATAGTGTATATCTACTAGTAAAGTCAAAATAATGTAAATAAAATATGAATAAAAATGACATAAATAAATGGAATGTATAGAATAAATTAAGGAAACTCCTATTCACCTTCGTTCATAGGAGGGCTATACTGCTAAGTTCGTACCTCACTAATCATTATATGCCTATGAGAGAAATGCTAATATTATATTAAAGTGCTATATTATACTATTGCAAATAAAAAATCCCCTTTTGGGGATTTTTTATAAATAATTGTGAATCATGCATTATGAATTGTGAAATGCCTAACGTCTCATCATATTTGATTGTTGTTGACGTACCTTTTTTATTTGGCTATGGTCTACAGGAACCAAGTCTTTCTTAGTTGTAAGATTTAATAAATTCATAATTTGAACTTCTTGAGAATTTTCTTTTTTGCTGTCCTTTTCTCCATTAACTCCCATGATCATAACTTTATGACCTTGTTTTACAGTTATAAACTCAGGTTTTTTAAACCATCTATTTTTCTTATACCAGCATTTAACAACTTTCTTACCAACTTCAGGTTTTACAATTATTTCAGCTGTTAACTTATGAAATATTAAATAACTTTTTTCAATTAATTTTACAGATAAAATTGTCCCAGAAACACTAGTTATTCTGTCGCCATACTTTTGCATGTAAGCATCTTGAAAGTATTTTCCCATCTTTCCGCTTAACTTATCTTTAAAGCCCATAATCATTTACTCCTTTGCATAAATATATGGATAACAATCCTATTATACTAATAATATCATCTTATTATACCACAATATTTAATTAAAGAATACTATTGATAATAATAGTATTGTGCTTATGCCTTTTGTTTTATAAAAAGATTTCTCGTCATATGTTTGTCATAATAATACTGTAATATATTTAAGTGAAGATTACATGAGAAAAAGTTATAAAATATATTAATATATAAGTTATTATATATTTTATTATATAGTATAATTATATATGTATTTATGTACTAAAGGGGAGAAATTTATCATGGATAATAGTATAAAGGAAATTTGTGATATAATTATAGAAAATTATAGATATGCAATTTACAACTTAAGATACGATGGAGATTATATAAATCATTTTGGTGCACTTACCAGTGGATATAAGAGAATGAAAATTGAAGATAATAGGGTAAAAGCAATTAGAAGCTTGATAAAAAGAAGAACAATGAATATGTCACCTTTTAGGGGAGATATTCTTTACATATTATCATTTTTATTAGTTGAAAATGATTTAGATACTGAAAAATTTGTTGATGAATTATTAGATACATTTAATGAACTTGTAGAAGAAAACTTTATTGAATGCGGGCATTTAGTAATAGCAGCTTATGCAATAACTAAATATGGAGATAAAAAAGAAAGAAAAATAATATGTAAACGAATGAAATATATATTTAACATAATAAAACAAAAATATGGTTCATGTACAAAACAAGATGATTATGTTTTATGTGCATTACTTTCATTAGAAAATGTTAAATATAATGATATATATGAAAAAATGGACAACATATTTGATTATTTCAAGAAACTGGATTTATTTAACAAAAATGAACTTCAGGGATTAACAAATTCAATTCTATTAAATAATGCTGAAGAATTAATAGAACCAATATCAAAGCTGATAATAAAGCTGGAAGAGAATGATTTAAAAATTGGAAATCAATTTTTACAGCTTGTAGGTTTCTTTGATAATGAATATAATATTGATAATACTATATATAAAATCAAAGAAATTTTAAAATATTTATCTAATGAAGAAACTGAATATTACTATTATATAGATAAAGATTTTAGAAATATGATTGCAGTAGTAATTGTATTTATGTATAATAATAAAAAAGATGTTAAGTATGTAGATGAAATTTTAGCATTTGGAGTTTATTCATTTTTAGTTAGTAAAAATCAAGGAATATTGAATGAAGTACTTGCATAAATATGTGAAGTTTTGAAGAAATTCTAAATGAATTTCTTCTTTTTATTTATAAGGGAAGGTAGGAATTTAAATGAAAAATAATATACTTCATGTAGATATGGATGCCTTCTTTGCATCTGTCGAACAGAGGGATAATCCAAATCTTAAAGGTAAACCTGTAATTGTTGGTGGAAATAGCGAAAGAGGTGTAGTATCAACATGTTCATATGAAGCAAGAAAATTTGGAGTACATTCAGCAATGCCAATTTTTATTGCGAAAGAAAAGTGTCCGACAGGTGTATATATTTCGGGCAGATACGGCAGATACGTTCAAATTTCCCAGGAAATATTTAAAATATTTAATGAAGTAACACCTTTGGTTGAATCTGTTTCTATAGATGAAGCATATCTTGACTTAAGCCAAGGAAAGATAAAAAATGGTATGGAAGCAGCGAGATATATAAAAAATAGAGTATTTAAAGAATTAAATTTAACTCTATCAATAGGAATATCTTATAATAAATTTTTAGCAAAGCTTGCTTCTGACTGGAACAAACCAAATGGAATAAAGGAAATAAGCAGAGATATGCTTCCGGAAGTTTTATTTCAGTTAAAAATAGATAGAATTCATGGTCTTGGAAAAATATCAGTAAGTAAACTAAATAACATGGGAATATATTATGTTAAAGATTTATATAAAATGCCAAGAGAGTTTTTTGTAGAGTATTTGGGCAAAAATGGAGTTGATATATATGAGAGAATTAGAGGTGTAGATTTAAGAAAAATAGAATTAGAACATGAACGTAAATCTATAGGTAAAGAGAGAACGCTAAAATTTAACACGAATAATAAGGAAGAGCTATTAGAATTTCTTAGAGAATTCTCATATGAAATAGAAGATTATCTATTAAGAAAAAATGTTATGGCAAAGACGATAACCTTAAAATATAAAACTGAAAATTTTGAAAATCATACTAGAAGCAAAACATTAAATAAATATATATCTAATAATAAAGAAATTTATGAAGTAGCAAAAGAACTTTTAGAAGCAGAAAAATTACGAATGGTCAGGTTAATAGGATTAAGTGCGTCATCATTTAAAGAAAATGAAGTAGAGCAAATAAGCTTATTTTAATTATTATATATATTTAAGAAAAAAGTATATCTAAATTACCTCTTAAAGAATATTAATATTAATAGAAGGTATTTAAAAATATTATATATACCTAAAATTTGAATAAGGAGGTAACTGCTTTGTAGTGTTTGATGTAATTTACAATTATAACTTCAAAGTGGGATGATATATGAAGAAAGAGTTAACTCCAAAAGAAATAATTTTTTGCACTTCGTGTGAGAATACAATGAAGAAATTAAATGATGACGTATCATCTAAAAAGTATATAGGTTTTGATAAAATAAAAAAGGCTTTAAATATTAAAAAAGATGGGTTCAATATATATTATGTTGATTCATTTTCAAAAGAAAAAGTTGAAGTATTAGCAGAACAAATTTCTGAAATTTATAAAGAAAAAGAAGCACCAAAAGATATTTGTTATGTTACAAATCAGGATTCCACATCACCTAAAATTATATTCCTAAAAAATGGAAAAGGGGTTTTACTAAAAGATTTACTAGAAGAAGTGAAAAAGAAGTACTTGTATGACATAAATGAATTTTATAGTAGTTCATCTATTGAGGAAAAAGAATCTATAATTGAGAATATAAATGAAGAAAGAAATAATTATATAACAAAGCTTATGCAAATGGCAAAAGTAGAGAATTTTGATGTGAAGTCTACTAGTGGAGGATTTATATTTATTCCATTAAAAGATGGCGGAAATGAAATGACACAGGAAGAATACGACAATTTAGAAGAGGATACTCAAGAAGTTATAGAGAAGCAGGCTTCAAAACTAAAAATTCAAGCAGAAGAAATTTTAGAAAAGCTAAAGGACATAGAAAATCTATCTATAGAAAAATTAAAAATAATATATAGAGACTATTTAAAAGGTACTATGGAACAATACAAGGATGATTTGTTATTAGAATTTCTTACTGAAGATGATGTATATAGATATTTGATAGAAATGTTTGATTGTATTGATGATGAGATAGTGGATTGTTATACTATAAATCTTGAAGAAGACGAGGGGAAAATAAAAGAAATCCTTGATAAATATCAAGTTAATGTAATAGTAGACAATTTAAATATAGAACATCCTAGAGTTATTTATGAAGATGATCCTAGTTTAGCTAATCTGCTTGGGAATATAGAATATAGAAATCATAATGGTGAATATATAACTGATATGTCACTTATAACGGCAGGAAGTTTGGTTAAGGCTAATGAGGGATGTTTAATAGTGAGACTGACTTCATTAATAAACAGTGGAAATGGAATAAGCTATTATTATTTAAAGAAGGCTTTAATGCATGGACGAGTTGATTATAATTACTCAAAAAGTTATTTAGAAATGTTAGCTATTGCAGGATTAAAACCAGCTCCTATACCTATTGACGTTAAGGTTATATTAATTGGAGATTATGAAAGTTTTGAAGTATTATATGATAAAGATGAGGACTTCAAAAGAATTTTTCCAATTAGAATAGAAGTAGAAAGAAGACTACATTATGAAGAAGAAGCTCAGAATTATATAATATCTAATATAAGAAGAAAAATAGAGAATGATCGTTTATTAGAAATAAACAATGAAGGTATAAAAGAGATAATTAAGTTTTTAACAAGAATATCTGGAAGTAGAAATAAAATTTCAATAGATGATTATTATATTAATAGAGTTTTGTATTTAGCAGATAATAATGCAAAAATGAAAAAAAAGACATCTATCGATAAAGAAGATATACTAGAAGTAGCATATGAAGATGAAGAAATTTTAAAAGAAGTTATGGACAGCTATAAATATAGAAAAATATTAATAACTACAAGCGGAGAAAAAATTGGGATCGTTAATGGCTTAGCTGTAGTTGGAACTGAATTTTATAGTTTTGGTAAACCAATGAGAATAACATGTATTGCACTTCAAGGCAGTGGGAATATAATTGATATTCATAAAGAATGTAATATGAGTGGAAGTATTCATGAAAAGTCAATTAGTATATTGAGAGGAATTTTAAGTGCGCTAATAACTCCGTATGAAAAACTTCCAGTAGATTTTCAATTAAGCTTTGAGCAGACTTATGGAATGATTGATGGGGATAGTGCATCTGTTGCAGAAATTGTATGTATTTTATCTGCCTTAAGCAAAAGACCTATAAGACAGAATATAGCAGTAACGGGATCGATAAATCAATTTGGAGAAGTTCAGCCAATAGGTGGAGTGAATGAAAAGATAGAAGGATTTCATAGAGTTTGCAGTATTTTGGACACAGTAGACGGTAAGGGAGTTTTAATTCCTAGTTCCAATAAAAATGAGCTTATTTTAAAGTGTGATGTAGAAGATGATATTAAGAATAATAAATTTCATATTTATTCCATGGATACTTTGGAAGATGCACTTAGAGTTCTTATTTTTAATGAAGAAGATACCATGAAGAGTTTTCTAAAAGAAATTGAAGATGAAATTTCTAAATATAAAACAAGTAAAAGAAAAAAATAATAAAAATATATACTAGGCCAGATAAGAAAAAGTTACATCAAAATATTATTGATGTAGCTTTTTAATGTTTAAAAAATATTGATTAATTTTCGTAATAAAAAAATTGACTAGCAGTAAAATTATGTGTTAAAATATGGTAAAGATGATAAAAAATATAAAAATAAAGAGGGGAGGTAAGGGAATACCTTACAGATTAACATAAATTATTAAAGGTAATCTCATAAAAATATGTTTTTAGATTTTAATATGCAAAGAGATATTTTAATTGTAACTTTAAAAGGAGAGCTAGATCATAATAGTGCAGAGGAAGTTAGAGTTAAAATTGATGATAAGATTGATATGAATGAAGCAAAAAATATAATTCTAGATTTTTCGGGAGTCTCATTTATGGATAGTTCCGGAATCGGAGCAGTTATGGGAAGATATAAGAAAATTTCTTATAGAGGTGGAAATCTTTTTATAAGTAATGTAAATAAAAATGTAAATAAAATTTTTGAACTTGCTGGCTTATATAAAGTTATAAAAAAATACAATACCATAGAAGAAGCAGTAGGGTGTATTTAAATGGAGGGGTTATCATGTTTGATAATAAAATGAGTTTGGAATTTATAGCTAAATCTGAGAATGAAGCATTTGCAAGAGTCGCAGTAGCAGCGTTTATTTCACAGCTAGATCCAACAATAGATGAATTGAGTGATGTAAAGACAGCAGTATCAGAAGCTGTGACTAATGCCATAATACATGGGTATGAGAATGAAAAAGATAAAATGATAAAAATAGAAACAGAAATAATAGGAAATGAAGTGATTATAGCAATTTCTGATAAGGGAAAAGGTATAGATGATATCAAACAAGCTATGGAACCGTTATATACATCTAGACCAGATCTAGAACGCTCTGGAATGGGATTCACGGTGATGGAGACATTTATGGATGAATTACATGTTGAAAGTGAGAAAGGGATTGGAACAAGGGTTGTAATTAAGAAAAAATTTAACATAGTAAGTTAGGTGAAAGATATGGGAAATGAGGATAGAAAAAGAGAGGCTTATAATTATGACCATAATCCAGAACTGCTTAATTTAGCGAAAAATGGAGATTCAGAAGCTATGAATAAATTAATAGAAATGAATCTACCGCTTGTTATGTCAATTAGTAAAAAGTTTTTAAATAGAGGATATGAGTATGAGGATATATTTCAAATTGGATCTATTGGTTTAGTTAAAGCTATTAATAATTTTAATACGGATTATAATGTTAAGTTTTCTACATATGCAGTTCCGATGATTATAGGTGAAATAAAGAGATTCCTAAGAGATGATGGAATGATTAAAGTTAGTAGAAATGTAAAAAGCTTAGCTAGAAAAATTAGCATCTATAAGGAGCAACTAAGCAAGACATTACAAAGAAGTCCAACAATTGAAGAATTAGCAGAATATGCAGGTGTAGATAAGGAAGAAATAATATTTGCTATTGAATCAGCAAATAGTCTTCAATATTTATATGATACTATACATCAGGATGATGGAGCGCCAGTTTTATTAATTGATAAGTTAAGTGAAGAAAAGAAATGTGATGATAATTTAATTGAAAGAATAGCACTTAAAGAAGCATTAAGAAGCCTAGATGAAAAGGCTAGGCAAATCATAATGCTTAGATACTTTAAAGATAAAACACAAGTTCAGGTAGCAAAGATGTTAGGAATAAGTCAAGTACAAGTATCTAGAATAGAGAAAAAGGTTCTAGCTCAGATGAAAAAAAGATTAGAAGAATAAGAAAATATGAATGTTTATAATATAAATAAGGGACGTAGAATCATAGTTTAGTGGATAACACCGAAATTCAATATATGATAGGCTCGATTGTAGGGAAATTTAAGCTAAAACTTCTAAAGACAAAGGCTGTACCCAAAACAATTTGCTCCAACAGCAAGTGTTGGACAAATAATTTTGGAACAGCCTCTGTCTAAGAAGTTAAAAGCTTAAATTTCTTAATACAATACTACGCCTATCATATATTGAATTTCTTTGTTTTTCTCTAAACCCATTATTTAATGTAATTTATATTTTGGTAAATATTCAATACCTAAAATACAGTTTTCAATCAATTATTATAACTTATGATGCTACTAATAAAAGTGCGTATTTCCTTGGTATATAATGCTTGATGATGTACAAAACTAACAAGATAGACTATCTTAGATCATCTTCATCTACTGCTGAAGATATTTCACTTTAAAAATTTCTTCTACGTTTAGAAAATAATCAAAATTTTATATTCATAGACTTATTACTTTTAAAAATTGATAAAAGATTAAATTATTTAATCTTTAACATATAGATAACTATTCATTAATTAAAAAAATATATTCATTTATAACAGAAATAATATAGATACTATGAGTTTTATTTCGGTTATCTCACTCTAAACTTTCTACATCCCTGATTTATGTTGTGGAATAATATAACATAATTAATTTTAAAAAAAATGTGAATAATAATCATATAAGAAAAAGGAGTGTGAAAAATGAGCAGCAATAGTAAAAGAAGAGAAGAACAAATAAAAAATAAATATAAGCAGATGGCTAAAGAAGCAACTCCTAAATCAGAAATATTCAAGAATTGCTTAAAAGCCTTTTTGGTTGGTGGAATTATATGTGATATTGGACAATTAATTATGAATATAATTGAAAGTTTTGGTTATCCAAAAGAACAAGTAATGAATATAGTTCCTATAATAATGGTATTTATAGGTGCAGTATTAACAGGAACTGGTATATATGGTAAAATGGCTAGTTTTGGTGGTGCTGGTACTGTAGTTCCAATTACAGGGTTTTCTAATGCAGTAGTTGCACCGGCAATAGAATTTAAAAAAGAAGGATATATTTTTGGAGTAGCAGCAAAGATGTTTACTATTGCAGGACCTGTATTAGTATATGGAATAGGTACATCTGTAATAATAGGAATAATATATTATGTTATTGGATTATTTTAAGACAATGCACAGTTCAAAATGCACAATTCATAATTTAAATAGAAAAATAATGTTTATACATTATTAAAAGCTGCTTGTGACTGTCGCGCTTACAAATTTTGATTTAAGAGAGAAAGAGTATGAATGAATAGATTATAGTTAAGAAAAAAAGATTTAAGCTTTCTAAATTTTATGTTTTGATGAAGTTTGTAGAATGTAAAATTTATAACTTTGAGATATTCACCATTTTTATATCTTCACGTTTAAAATATAAATTTTAATTTGTAACATCCACAAAAAGGAGCATACGCAAATTATTTTATGCGACAGCACCATATGCAATATTAAAATAAAGAAATCTTTTTTAGACTTCTAAATTAATTGTCACTTGTCAACTGTTAGCTATATAAAAATTGTGAATTGTGAACTTTGAATTGTATAAGGGAGTGTGAAAAATGACAATAAATAAAAGATTAGGAGAGCAGACTGTAAAATTAGAGAATCCACCTAAAATAATAGCAACACATTCAATTGTTGGACCTAAAGAAGGAGAAGGACCTCTAAGTGGATATTTTGATCAAGTTTTAAGTGATGATACTTATGGAGAAGATAGTTTTGAAAAGGCAGAAAGTCAAATGATGTTTACAGCTATTTCTGAAGCTATAAATAAAGCTCATCTTAAAGAGAAAGATATAAATTATTTGTTTTCTGGGGATTTATTAAATCAAATCATATCATCAAGTTTTGCAGCAAGGGAATTTAGTATTCCATTCTTTGGATTGTATGGAGCTTGTTCGACGATGTCAGAATCGTTAAGTTTAGCATCACTTATAATGGATGGAGGTTTTGCAAAATATGTTGTTGCAGCAACATCATCACATTTTAGTTCGGCTGAAAGACAGTTTAGATTTCCTTTAGAGTATGGTTCACAAAGACCTAAGACAGCTCAATGGACAGTTACAGGATCAGGAGCATTAGTATTAGGACACGAAGGGAATTATCCACAAATAACATATGTAACTACTGGAAAAGTAAAAGATTTTGAACAAAAAAATCCTAATAATATGGGAGCAGCTATGGCACCAGCAGCAGCAGACACTATAGCAAAGCACTTTAAGGATACAGGAAGAAAGCCTAGTGATTATGATTTTATTGCAACTGGTGATTTAGGTGTTGTAGGAAAAGAATTAGCCGATAAATTAATAGAGGAGCTTGGATATAATATAAGAGGTGTGCATATAGATTGTGGAGAAATGATTTTTGATAATGAAAAGCAAAATACTGATTCTGGCGGAAGCGGATGTGGATGCTCGGCAGTTGTATTTACAGGATATTTATATAAGAAACTGATGAAAAAAGAAATAAAAAGAGTTTTATTAGTTTCAACAGGAGCTTTAATGAGTACTACATCATCACTTCAGGGTGAAACTATACCAGGAATAGCGCATGCTGTTGCTATTGAAATGAATTGATTGAAAGGAAGATAACAATGGAATATATAAGTGCATTTGTTGTTGGGGGAATTATTTGTGTAATAGGTCAAATATTAATTGACACTACAAAATTAACTCCAGGAAGAATATTAGTAGCATTTGTAACAATAGGAGCTATTTGTGGTGCATTTGGATGGTATGATAAATTAATAGAAATTGGCGGTGCAGGAGCTACAATACCACTTCCGAGTTTTGGAAATGCTCTTGCTAAAGCAGCTATAAAAGAAGTAAAAGAAATTGGTTTTTGGGGAGCATTTACTGGTGGAATTAAAGGTGGTGCAGCAGGAATTACTGCATCTATATTCTTTGGATATTTAGCTTCTCTTATATTTAATCCAAAAACTAAAAAGTGATAGAAAAATCCAATATTATTAGTTAAGCTATAATTAAAAAGAGTGTTTTGCCTTTTTTATAGTAAAGCTTTATAATATAAATTAGTTTTGTAATAAAATACAAAAATTATATTAAAGAAGTATGTTAATATTAAAATTTTTTTATCGAAATAATTATAGTGATTTAATTTAATAATAAATATTAATTTAGGATGGTGGGGTTATTTTGGAAAGATATTGCAACAGTTCTTGGATGCAGATTGTTCAGCTTTTAAATAGTGATATTGAGATGGGGTTAAGTGAAAAGGACTGTGAAATAATAAGGAGAAGAAAAGGATCAAATAAAATTGATTTACCAGATAAAACAAAAATATATAAATACATATTAAATTCTTTAAAAGAAAAATATACTATTATAAAGATAATAATTGCAATTTTATTATTTGTTTTTCAAAAATATATACCAGGTCTTATAATCATAGGAATACTAATAAGTGATATGGGTATAAATACGTTATATTTTCTTCAAAGAGATAAGGAAGTATCAAATTTACAAAGGTTGAATTCAACTGAGACTGTGGTTATAAGAGATGGAATGGAAAAGATAATAAAAAGTGAAGAACTTGTAGTTGGAGATATTGTTCGATTTTCTAGGAATTCTTTAATACCAGCAGATATAAGAATAATAAAATCTGATCATTTAAGGGTTAATGAAAAGACTATTACTGGAGAAGATTTATTAAAAGAAAAATTTGAAAATAAAATATTAAGTGGTAACTTATCTATTTCAGATATGAAAAACTTGTTGTTCAAAGGTTCAACAGTATGTGATGGAAGTGGAATAGGTGTTGTTATTGAAGTTGGAAATTCAACTCAAATAGGAAAACTATTAGCTATGTTTAAATCAGCTAATACAAGAAAGCATAGTTTTAAAAAGATGACTACTAATATCGTAGAAAAATATTTATTGATATTCTTTATTATAATAATTTCAGTAGGAATGTTTTTTATAATATCTGGACAAGATGTAGATAAAACATTTTTTACAAAAGCATTATTTGCAATAGGTTGCATGCCATTATCTGTAGTTGCTATATTATCATATAATTTAATAATAAACCAATATGCAAAAGATGATATTGAGATTATTAATTTTTCTGTTTTTAATCTAGTGAATGATATAGACATATTATTCTTAGATAAAATAGGTGCAATAAGTAAAGAAGAGATGGTCGTTGATAGAATATATGTAAATGAAAGTATAATAGGTAAAGATGATACATATAAAAAAGAAATAACTTCTGATAGATTGCTTGAAATTTCTTTGATTTGTAATAATTCAAGTTATAATGTAGCTGAAGGTACTGGCACAGGAGATTTAGCAGAGGTTGCATTTTTAGGATATGCAGCTAGAAAGAAAGTATTTAAATCAGCTGTTGATATTAATAATACTAAATTATTTGAGATACCAATGGATCCTGATAAAAAGCTTTTTACTGTAGTTACAAATGTCAAAGGAAGATATAGAGCTAACACGCGAGGAAATTTAGATATTGTGTTAGATAAATGCACACATATTATGCTGGAAGGTATTGAAAGAGAGCTTACAGATGAAATAAGAAATAGAATAAAACTTATAGATATGAGTTTTTCTACAGAAGGTTTAATAACTCAAGGATTTGCTTATAGAAATTTTAATTATCAGCCTTCTAAATCAGAAAATATTGAAAGCAATATGGTTTTTGTAGGTATTGCAGGATTAGAAAATCCATTAATACATAATATAAAAAATGACATTAGGAATATAAAAGATAGAGGTATTGTTCCAATATTATTTACTGAGGAAAGTAAATTAAGTGCAATTACCAATTGCTTAAAATGTGAGATTATAAGAAATAAAAATCAAGTAGTAGCAGGCATAGAATTAGACTCGTTAAATCAAGATGAGTTTAAAGAGCTTGTTGGGAGAGTTAGAGTATTCTGTAGAGTTACTCCAGAAATAAAAGCAAAAATTGTTGCACTATTTGTTAAAGATGGATATAAGGTTGCGACAGTTGGAGAAAACTTAAATGATATACCTGTCTTAAACTTGGCTAATGTTGGAATTAGTAAAGGTGAAGCAACTGAGATGGTTAAAAAGATATCTGATGTTTATATTAAAGATAACTATTTAGAAGGTTTATTTAATATAAGAAAATACTCTAAAGAAATAAAAACAAACATTCAAAGAGCTTTAAAATTGTTTTTTATGACAGTATTATCAGAATTAATAATTTTATCTGGATGTTTAATTTTGGGACAAATAGGTATAATGAATTTTTGGATAATGTTAATAGTAAATGCTATAGTAATGATTCCATTATCAATTATTACAGTATTGAGATCAGGAAAAGAAGTATCAATAATTGGTATGATAATAAGGTCAATTGTAGTAAGTATAATAACATTAATTTCTATTTATAAAGTTGAACCTTCAGAAGGACAAATAATTCCTTTGATATTTCTAGGAACAGATGCTTTAATATTTACACTATTAAACAACAAAGTCTCAATAAGGAAAATATCAAATGAATTGACACTTGGAATAGTTACATTATTTATAATACTTATTTCTGCATTTTTAATAACATTTATTAATGGTATTATCATAAGAGATATAATAATAATTGAAATTATAATTTCAATAGTTATTTTGCTTACATATGAAATTTTATCAGAAAAGTGGCAAAACTCATAAATATGAGAAATATAAGAATATGGGTGAGCTAATGACTCTAAAAAAAGTAAAAGATATAGGAAATCCAATAGTATATATTTTTATCAGCTTATTAATGAGTTGTATATGCTATGGACTTAATGGTGACTATAGGGGGCTTACAATTTTTGTTGTAACCTCCTTTTTTATTATATTAATTTACAACTGCGGAATTAATTTTTCTTCTCTAATGTTGATCATTTTTATTATAGGAATTCTAATTAATGTTTCATATTATAGTATTGATGAGAAATTTAATGGAATTGTTAGAATAAAGCAAATGACTTCTTATGATATTGTTTCAACTTGTAATGGAAAAAAAATAATATTAGATGATTTAAAAGATAGTGATTTAGATGTTTCAAAAAGGTATTATATTCAAGGTAAAGCTCAAAGCAATACAGATAAGTCAAAAGGAATTGTAGGAGAAGTTTTAGTAGAAAAGTGTATTCCAATAGAAGATGATTGGATTACAAACATATATAAAATGAAATACAATGTTTATGAATTATTGAAAGAGAATCTAGGACAAAGAAAATCAGCATTAATATCATCTATCTCTTTTGGATATAAAGAATATTTGGATGAAGAAGATGAAAATGATATGAAAAACTTTGGAATAATACATAGTATTAGTGTGTCTGGATTACATGTAGCAATAGTTTACGCATTTATTAAAAAAGTAACAGGAAATAAGTTGGGGCTTTTAGGAACTATTTTATATGTAATTTTAACAGGTAGTGAGTATTCTTGTATAAGGGCATTCATAATGCTGGCAGCTGTAGAAGGAGCAGATATTTTTCAAAGAAATAATAATTCATTATCATCTATAAGCTTGTCGGGGATTATAATCTTAATGCTATCTCCATATTCTGCTTTTGAAATATCATTCCAGTTATCATTCTTGGCAACTATAGGGATAATATTATATAATAAAAAGCTGAATAATTTACTATATAAACTTCAGAAAAATTTGAGAGAGACAGTGAGTATAACGTTAAGTGCACAAATTTTAACTACACCCTATTTAATGGTTATATTTAATGATTTTTCTCTAAACTTTATAATAGGAAATATATTTTTATTACCATTTGTCAATGCTATTGTAATACTTGGAAATCTTTTGATATTAACATATTCATGCGTACCAGTATTTGATTTTATTTGTTATTTAATGCTGAAACTAGTGAATATTTTTGATTACATGGTGAATATATTTGAGAATATTACCCTACCTATGTTTTACAGTAATGATTATGTAGCGTTTTTTTATTGTATTTTACTATTTTGCTTTTATTTTTATCGAAAGGGATATAAGAAATTCATATATCTACCAGTTATATCTATGATAATTATAATAATACAGATTTATAGTCCGTTGCCATATATAGAGTATTATAGAGAAGGGGCAATAGTGTTTAGTCATATGGGGAGGAATATATTAATCACCAATAAAAATCCAATAGATATTAAAAGACTTTCAAAGATATCACATGCAACACATTTATATAGAGATGTAGATGAAATATATATAGAAGACATATGCAATATTAAATCTAAAGGTCAAAATTATATTTTATATGTTAATGATGAAAAATATTTTTTAAAAATGACCATGAATAAATATGAGTCTGAAGATTGTGATATAATAAATTTTAAAGACGGTAAGGTGAAAAAAATTATAATCTTTCAGGATCAGATATATAGGATATTTTAAAAGATTATACACTTATTAATGATATATAAACTGTGAAGATAGAATGAGAGGAAATAAAGTGATTAATTATGAATTTTATGAGCAAGAAATTGAGAAAGGCAATATAAAAAATGGATATGTATTTTGTGGATTAGATGAAGAGTTAATTAAAGATGGAGTAAATCTTGTTGTAAAAAAAACAGTTGAAAAAGAATTAGAAGAATTAAATTTGATAAAAATAGATGGAATGAATACAACGTTTGATGACATATTTAATGCATGTGAGACTATGCCGTTTATGAGTGAGAAAAAAGTGGTTATCATTTATAGAGCTAATTTTCTTCAAGAAAAAAGTGATTCATCAGGAACAAAAATATATAATGAAATAAAAAAATATATAGAAGATTTGCCACCCTATACAATTTTAATAATGTACTATTTATTTAAAGATAAAAGAGATAAGCCTAATAAAAATAAAAAGTTAACTCAATTAGGTAAAAATTTATCAGTAGTTTTTTGTGATAAGTTAAAGAGAGACAGGTACATAAAAAAAGTTAATGAAGTTTTTAAAGAAAGAGATAAAGGAATAGGAAGGACAGAATTAAGTTATTTTTGTGAGAAAGTTCAAAATAACTTTGATATAATAAAAAGAGAAGTGGATAAATTAATATCATATACAGATGGACGTGAGATAAAGAAAAATGATATTGATTTGCTAATTACAAATAGTAATGAAGATGATGTATTTGACTTGGTTGAACTTATAGCGCAAAGGAAGATAGATAGAGCAATAGACATAATGAAAGATATTTTATATAAATCTGATCAGCATATGTTAATGATTACGGCTATAGAAAGACATTTTTATCGTTTATATGAAATTAAGATTGGGCTTATAAGTGGAAAAAAAGTTGATGATTTTGTTTCGAAATTCAGAATTCCTCAATTCGTATGTGAAAAACTAATAATTCAAAGTAAAAGTTTTTCTGAAAAACAGTTGATGGAGTTAATTAAACTTTGTGTTAGAACAGAAAAAAAATTAAAATCTACAGGTTTTGATAAAGATATGGAAATGGAATTTTTATTAATAAATACTTTAACAGTGCCTAAATAGATAAAGGAATTGGATAAACCGATTCCTTTAACTTTGCTTTTGAACAGAAAAATACCCACCATTAAAGGTGGGTTATAGATTATGCCATTGCATTTAATGTTGCAGCTAATCTTGATTTCTTTCTAGCAGCCATATTCTTATGGATTACTCCTTTAGAAGCAGCCATATCTAATGACTTAGTAACAGATGTAAATAAAGCTTTTGCGTCTTCAACGTTTTTAGCTTCAACTGCAGCTTCAAACTTCTTTATAGTAGTTTTTAAAGCTGATTTAATCATTCTGTTGTTTAAAGTCTTAGTTTCGATAACTTTAATTCTCTTTTTTGCTGATTTAATATTTGCCATTCTTCATTCACCCCCTTAAATTTTTATAGGGTCTCTGCAGTTTTTGGGGAAATCTGCGTACGAGTTCATATTCAACAAACTTTATTATAGCACCGAAAGTTATGTAATTCAAGTATTAAATTTAAAAGAGAGAGGAAAAATAGAATGATTATATTTGTGAGGTGATGTTATGATAAATGTAAGAACAGATTTAGCTTTAGAGGCTAGAGAAATATATAAGCAAAAAAATAATAATAATGAAATTGAAGGAATAGAAGTAATAAATGAAAAGCAGGATGAAGTAAATATAACAACAGTAAAAGTAAAAAATGAAGAAGGAGCTCAAAAAATAGGAAAACCTGTAGGAAGTTATATTACAATTGATATACCAGATTTCACAGCTTATGACGGAGAAACTATGGATAAAGTAGCACAAGTCGTTGGAAAATCATTATCGAGATTGGTGGATATAGACTATACAAAAAATGCTTTAGTTATAGGTCTTGGAAACTGGCATGTAACACCTGATGCGTTAGGACCAAAAGTAGCAGAAAAAATTATGGTAACACGTCACTTAAAATCAGTAATGCCAGAAGTTATGGATGACAGTGTAAGACCAGTATCTTCAATAGCCCCAGGAGTACTTGGGATAACTGGAATAGAAACTGTTGAAATAATTAAAGGGCTTGTAGAAAAAACTAAGCCAGAGCTTGTAATATGTATTGATGCATTAGCAGCAAGAAGAGTTGAAAGAGTTAATAGAACAATACAAATTGGTGATACAGGAATATCACCAGGAGCTGGTGTTGGAAATAATAGAAAACAGATAAATGAAGAAAACTTAGGCGTTAAGGTTATAGCTATAGGAGTTCCAACTGTGGTAGATGCTGTTACAATTGCAAATGATACAATTGATCTAGTATTAGATTCATTGATAAACTCTACTCAGTCTGGTAGCGAGTTCTATAATATGCTAAAAAATTTAGATAGAAATGAGAAACAATCATTAATAAAAGAAGTATTATATTCTAAATTACTTGGAGATATGTTTGTTACGCCTAAGGATATAGATTTAGTGATAGATTCTCTTTCTAAAATAATAGCCGATGGTATAAATATAGCCCTCCAGCCCAATATGGATATGGATGATATAAATAAATTTATGCACTAATAAAAAGAGCGGCTATGCCGCAATTCGGAACTTATCACTAATAAAAAGAGCGGCTATGCCACAATTCGGATCTTTTACACTGATAAAAATGGTGAGAAGCAGCCATTAAATTCTTCTCACTAATAAATATTTTATAGAATAATTATGTAAATTACCTAATATACATATAAAAGAGTTCAATGAAAATTGAGGTGTTTTATATGAACCAATTAGGAAAAAAAAGAATTAAACAAAAGAATATTAAAACGAATGAAGTATCAAACATACTGATAATAGTTTTGTTAACTATTACAACGATATCTTTTGTTAGGGTTTACGAAGTATTAAAAAATAATAATGAAAGAGGCGCTTTTGCATATGTGCAGTTATTGAATTTTGGGATGCCAATTATAGAAAATCAAATTTATGATGAAGGTAATTATGCTGAAAATAGAATTTCATTAAAATATATACTTATGGAAGCAACAGGGATTAATAACTTTACTTCTAGAAATATAATTAATAAAGAGATAAGTTTATTTAACATATTTTCTACTGATTCAGTTGAAAGTAAACAAAGACTTACATTTGATTCTTATAAAATAAATGAAGATAGTATATCAAAAATAAATTTGAATGAATCTACAATAGGAGACCAAATTTATAACGCTGCGTTAAAGAAAACTCTTAATGCATCTAAACCAGAAATATTGATTTATCATACTCATACCCATGAAAACTATTCTCAAGAAGAGCCGGACAGCATAAATGAGGAAACAAATGTAGTTGGTGTAGGGGATGTGTTAGCTAAAGAATTGGAAGAAAAATATGGTATATCAGTGATACATGATAAGACAGATCACTGTATATCATATAATGACAGCTATGCCAGATCAAGTGAGACAGTAGACAAATATCTAAATAAATATGGAGATTTTAGGCTTATAATAGATCTTCATAGAGATTCTATTACAAATAAAAGTATTACTACAACTGAGATTTATGGAAAGAGTGCAGCAAGAATGGCTCTTGTTACGGCCCAAAATAGCGAGAGATATGAGAAAAATAAAGAGATTACAGAAAAGATTTTTAATAAAACAAAAGAGTTATTTCCAACATTACCGAGGGAAATAACTACTTATCCGAGGGGAAAAAACGCATTTAATCAAAGTAAAAGTGACAATAGTGTACTCTTAGAAATAGGGTCACATTATAATACTCCACAGGAATCACAGGTAACAGCTGAATGCATGGCAAGAGTTATTGCTGAGATTTTAAATGGTAATAATTAGGATGAAATGTCTGATAAAATTAAGCTATATTCTTTTTAATAAGATATTAGCTTAATTTTTTTGTATAGCGTTTTTTAATATGGAAATAATATTAGATAAATTTTCTTTTAACGTATGTTAATTTTAACGAGGAGATGAAATATATGAAAAAGAAGTACATTACTAGAAAAGTTATGCCTTCAATTATAATTTTATTTTTAATGATGAGCGGAATAATATCTATAAATATAAAAAATACAAGTTCTTTATCGCCACTTGGAAATACCAATGAAAACTACCAATTGGTAAGTGAAGAATTTGGCGAAGATTTTTCAAACTTTATAAAAGATAACTCATTTTTAAAAATATATAAAGAAGATAGTGATATTTTAGTAAGGATAGGTGAAAATAATTTTAGAATAACTAATCAGTCTAATATTACAAAACAAGTAGAAATCTTAGTTAATAATGTTAGAGAGAAGATTAATACCGTTATAAAAGATTAATATAAAGATATTTAAAATAAATAGTTGAATAAATAATAAATTGCCTTAAAATAATAATAAGTATAAAACTTATAGCCTTTTTAAAGGTAGGTATGATATAATTTAGCTGATTTAATTAAACGGGGGTGAGAAAACCAATACAATTGACAGTTAACAGTTAGCAGATCACAGTTAAAAATTTTGATAATATTTTAAATAATATAGAAGATTAAAAAAATTAATAAATAGTTTATTAATTTTAAATCTTATGAAAAAGGTATTATAAAAAATATCTTAAAGAAATTAAAAAGTAATTTCATCATTATAAAATTGTGAATTGCCAGTTTGTGTGCCATAAAAGGTATAAACTATTAATTGTGAATTGATTAAGGTTTATTTATATGAAAAGTGAAAGACAAAAATATATCCGAAATTTTTCAATAGTAGCTCATATTGATCATGGTAAGTCAACCCTTGCAGATAGATTACTTGAAACTACTGGAACCTTAACTGAAAGGGAAATGCAGGAACAAGTTCTAGATAATATGGAGATAGAAAAAGAAAGAGGAATTACAATAAAATCACAAGCAGCAAGACTTGTATATAGAAGAGATGACGGACAGGAATACATTCTTAATTTAATTGATACTCCAGGTCATGTGGACTTTAATTATGAAGTTTCAAGAAGTTTAGCAGCATGTGAGGGCGCATTGTTAGTAGTTGATGCAACACAAGGTATTCAAGCACAAACATTAGCTAACTGCTATTTAGCATTAGATAATGATCTTGAGATTGCACCAGTAATAAATAAAATAGATTTACCATCTGCAAGACCTGATGAAGTAAAACAAGAGATTGAAGATGTTATTGGAATAGATGCAGAAGAAGCACCAATGATTTCAGCAAAAACTGGTTTAAATATAAAAGATGTATTAGAATCAGTAGTTAAAAATATTCCAGCGCCAGAAGGCGATGAAGAGGCACCTCTTAAAGCATTGATTTTCGATTCTTACTATGATAGTTACAAGGGCGTTGTATGTATAGTAAGAATTAAGGATGGAAAGATAAAAATTGGTGATAAAATTAAATTAATGGCCAGTAATAAAGTATATGATGTTACTGAAGTTGGAGTATTTACACCAGGAGTGCTTCCAATAAAGGAACTTAGCGCAGGTGATGTTGGATATGTAACTGCATCAATAAAAAATGTAAGAGATGCAAGAGTTGGAGATACAATAACTGAAGCAGCAAGACCAACAGACAAAGCACTTCCTGGATATAAGCCAGCTATTCCTATGGTTTATTCAGGAATATATCCAGTTGATGGAGCTAAATATGATGAGTTAAAAGAAGCATTGGAAAAATTACAGATAAATGATGCAGCCCTTAATTTTGAGCCAGAAACATCAGTTGCTTTAGGATTTGGTTTTAGATGTGGATTTTTAGGGTTATTGCATATGGAAATAATTCAAGAACGTGTTGAAAGAGAATTCAATCTAGATATAATTACAACTGCACCATCAGTTATATATAAAGTTATAAAAACAGATGGAGAAATGTTAGAAATAACCAATCCAACTAATTTACCTCCTATGACTGAAATAGACTATATGGAAGAACCTGTAGTTAAAGCATCTATTATAACTCCAAAAGAGTATGTTGGAGCTGTAATGGAGTTATGTCAGGATCGTAGAGGAACATATATTGACATGCAATATATAGAAGAAACTAGGGCTGTTGTAAATTATGATATACCTTTAAATGAGATAATATATGATTTCTTTGACACATTAAAATCTAGAACTAGAGGATATGCATCTCTAGATTATGAAATGAAGGGATATACTACAACCAAGTTGGTTAAATTAGATATCTTATTAAATGGAGATGTAGTTGATGCACTGTCTATGATAGTACCAGATGAAAGAGCATATCATAAGGGAAGAGCGATAGCAGAAAAGCTAAAAGAAATCATTCCAAGACAATTATTTGAAATTCCTATTCAGGCAGCTGTGGGATCTAAAATTATAGCAAGAGAAACAGTAAAAGCTATGAGAAAAGATGTATTAGCTAAATGTTATGGTGGAGATATTTCACGAAAGAAGAAACTTCTTGAAAAGCAAAAAGAAGGTAAAAAGAGAATGAGACAGGTAGGATCTGTTGAAGTTCCACAAGAAGCATTTATGTCAGTCTTGAAAGTAGATTAATATATTTAAATAAAATTATGCACAATGAATATTTGTAAATGCAAAAAAGCTATTTATAAAATGTTTATTGTGCATTAAAATTAATATAGGAATTAAAATTTGTATATATTTAATTAAAATGGATAATAACAGGTATATGTAAAAGGAGGATGAATATATGTTTTTAAATGAATTAAAAAAGGATGAGGGGATAGCATTTATCAAATTAGTAAAGCAGCTTGCAAATATAGATGAAACTTTTTCTAAGGAAGAAAAGGACCTATATATTGATTATCTAAAGGAATTGAATTTAAAAGAATCCGATATAAATGATTCAAAGATTGAAGATGTATTTACATTATTAAGTGGATCAAATGACAGGTCTAAAGAGATTATCTATTTTGAACTAGTAGGATTAGCACTTATTGATGGAGAATATGAAGAAAAAGAAGTTGAGTTCTTGGAAAAAGTAGGAAATGAATTGAATATAGCTCGTAGTAAGAAAATAGCATTTGCAAACTATTTTTATAATTTTATTGATGTTTATAATTTCTCTGTAGTGGACTCGGACAGTAAAATTGAATTATTAAAGGAACAAGCAGAAAAACTTATAGCCAAGTAGCTTATTTTAGAAATATGATACATGTTTATTTTTTATATAGAAATAAACATGTATTTTTTATTATATGATATCATCTATGTGATATAGATTAAAATAATAAATATAAGAGACTATAATTAATATATTCAAATATTTGGAGGAGTTATTATGAAAGAAATAGCGTTATATGTCCATATACCTTTTTGCAAACAAAAATGTATGTATTGTGATTTTCCTTCTTATTCAGGAAAAGAAAAATATATAGATGTGTATGTGGAAGCATTAAATAAAGAAATATTAGAAAAAGCAGAAGGATATACCATAAGAAGTATATTTATTGGCGGCGGAACTCCATCATATCTTGATGAAAAAGCCTTAAAAAGTTTACTTGAAACATTGAACGAGTTGAAATTTAAAGAAGATATTGAATTTACCATTGAATGTAATCCGGGAACTCTAACAAAAGAAAAATTAATGATAATGAAAACTCATAATGTAAATAGACTTAGTATTGGTTTACAATCAACTAACAATTCTTTACTAAAAGATATAGGAAGAATCCATACATATGAAATATTTAAAAAGAATTTTTTATTAGCAAGACAACTAGGTTTTGACAATATTAATGTAGATTTGATGTTTGGTCTGCCGAATCAAAACCTAGAAGAGTGGAAAAATACATTATTAGAAATAATTAAATTAAATCCAGACCATATATCCGCATATAGTCTAATAATAGAAGAAGGTACATGTTTTTATAAACTATATAATTCTAATAAACTTAATCTTCCTGATGAAGATACTGAAAGGAAAATGTATAAAATCACAAAAGAAATATTAAGTAAGAATAATTATAAGCAATATGAAATATCAAATTACGCTAAAGAAGATAGAGAATGTTTCCACAATAAAATTTATTGGAAATGTGAAGATTACTTAGGCGTAGGAGTTTCAGCAAGTTCTTTTATAGATAATGCTAGATTTAAGAATATTGATAATATAGAAGAATATATAAAAAATATAAATGAAGAGAAAAGTGTTGAAGAAGAAGTTCATACAAATACTTTAGAAGATAGTATGGAAGAATTTGTGTTTATGGGACTTAGAATGATTAATGGAATAAATATTTGTGAATTTAAGGAAAGATTTAATAGAAATATATATGATGTGTATGCAGAGGTAATAAAAAAACATATGGATGAAGAATTATTAGCTAATGAAAAGGGGAATATATATTTGACTTCTAAAGGAATTGAGTTAAGTAATTATGTTATGAGTGATTTTATATTAACATAACAGTCTTAAATACATACGATAGAAAATCAGAGAAAAAAGCAGAAAGTTAAAGATAACATGGGAAAATCTAATAAATATAAGCTATAATTAATATTTTTAAAAATAAACAGGATTGACAAAAAAGTTAAGAAAGAATATATTAAAACCATAGTCATTAGCACTCGATGATGACGAGTGCTAACAAAAGAGGTGAGATTATGAGGATTGATGATAGAAAAATAAAAATACTTCAAGCTATTATCAATGATTATATTCGTACTGGAGATCCTGTAGGATCAAGAACTCTTGCTAAAAATTATGATTTAGGAATTGGTTCTGCGACAATAAGAAATGAAATGTCAGATCTTGAAGCTATGGGATATCTAGAGCAACCTCATACTTCAGCGGGAAGAATTCCATCAAGTAAGGGCTATAGGCTATATGTTGATAAACTCATGGATAGCCAAAGGCTTACAGCAGAAGAAGATCTAAGAATAAAGCAATATATTATAGATTCTGCAATGCTTGAAGTTGATAAGGTAGTAAGGCAAACAAGTGCTTTATTATCAGAATTAACAAATTTGACATGTATTATTGAGGCTCCATCAGTTAAAAAGAGTTTTATAAAATCAATACAGCTTATAAGAGTTGATGAGAACAGTCTAGTAACTATATTTTTAACAGATACAGGTCTTATAAAGAATCATGTAATGAAATTAAATAAGATGCCAACTTTAGCTGCATTAAATAAAATTAATGAGGTATTAAATAATAGATTGGTTAATCTTTCTATAGCAGAAATAAACCTTGAAGTAATAAATAATCTTAAAAAGGATTTGGTTGAATATGAAGAAATATTTAATGCAATATTACCAAGCCTATATGAGACATTAAATGATGCTGATTCATCAGAAGTATTCATGGATGGCGCAACAAATATATTTAATTATCCAGAATATCATGATATAGATAAAGCAAAGGAATTACTTTCATTATTAAGTGATAAGCAAGCTGTTATGGAATTATTTAATCCGCAAGATGACATTACTATAAGTATTGGAGAAGAAAACTATAAACCTCAGGCTAAAGAATGCAGCATAATATCAGCTGAATATTCTTTTGGAAATAGACCAATAGGAAAAATTGGACTTATTGGACCAAGACGAATAAATTATTCAAAAGTAATAGCTATAATGAGTGAAGTTGTTAAAGAACTTAATAATATATTAAATGATCATGTTAAATAAAATCTAGATTTTATATATCAGAGACGAGGTGTGCTTAAACTAATGGAAAATAATAAAGATTTAAAAAATGAAGAAATTAAAGAAGAAAATTTAAATGAAGAAGTAAATGAAGACACTGAATTAAAAGATGAGGAAGTAATGGAGAATACTGCTGAAAATACAAATGAGGTTGAAGAAGAGGATGAACTTAACATGACCAAGAAACTTAAAGAAGAAAATAAGAAAATGCAAGAGGAATTAGATCTAACTAAAGACAGATTGCTTAGATTGACAGCTGAATATGATAACTATAGAAAGAGAACAACAAAAGAAAAAGAAAGCATATATGCAGATGCATATATAGATGTAATAAAGGAAATCCTTCCTGTAATAGATAATCTAGAAAGAGCTATGGCAGCAGAAGGAAATGTAGATGATCTTAAAAAAGGTGTTGAAATGACAATGAAGGGTTGTCAAGATGCATTTGTTAAACTTGGCGTTGAAGAGATTGATGCAAGTGGCGAATTTGATCCAAACTTCCACAATGCAGTTATGCATATAGAAGATGAAGGCTTAGATAAAAATGTAATAGCTGAAGTCTTCCAAAAAGGATATAAAAAAGGTGAAAAAATAATAAGACATACAATGGTAAAAGTAGCTAATTAATATAATTAAACATATACAGAAATTAAAAATGAAGAAAATAAACTATTTAGTTTTAGGAGGAATATATCATGGGAAAAATTATAGGTATTGATTTAGGAACTACAAATTCATGTGTAGCAGTTATGGAAGGTGGAGAACCAGTAGTTATTGCTAACTCAGAAGGCGCTAGAACTACTCCATCAGTAGTATCATTCCAAGCAGATGGGTCAAGACTTGTGGGTCAAGTTGCGAAAAGACAATCAATAACTAATCCAGACAAAACAGTTATATCAATAAAGAGACATATGGGAACTAATTATAAAGTTAATATAGATGGAAAAGATTATTCACCACAAGAAATTTCAGCTATGGTTCTTCAAAAAATTAAAGCTGATGCAGAAGCTTATTTAGGTGAAACTGTATCTCAAGCAGTTATAACAGTTCCTGCTTACTTTAATGATAGCGAAAGACAAGCGACTAAAGATGCAGGTAAAATAGCAGGACTTGAAGTATTAAGAATAATCAACGAGCCAACAGCAGCATCTCTTGCTTATGGATTAGATAAAACTGATTCAGCACACAAGATTTTAGTTTACGACTTAGGTGGTGGTACTTTCGACGTATCTATCCTAGATTTAGGTGATGGAGTATTTGAAGTATTATCTACAAATGGTGATACAAAGCTTGGTGGAGATGACTTTGATGAAAAAATTATGAAGTATATAGCTGATGATTTCAAAGCAGCAAATGGAATTGATTTAATGCAGGATAAAATGGCTCTTCAAAGATTAAAAGAAGCTGCCGAAAAAGCTAAGATTGAATTATCATCTTCAACTCAAACAAATATAAACTTACCATTCATCACTGCGGATAGCACTGGTCCAAAGCATATAGATATGACATTAACAAGAGCTAAGTTTAATGAAATTACTCATGATTTAGTTCAAAGAAGTATCGAACCAATGAAAAAAGCTTTAGCTGATGCTAAACTTTCATTAAGTGATATAGATAAAATAATATTAGTTGGAGGATCTACAAGAATTCCAGCTGTTGTTGAAGCAGTTAAGAACTTTACAGGAAAAGAACCTTCAAAAGGAGTTAACCCAGATGAATGTGTTGCAGTTGGTGCTGCTATACAAGCTGGAGTACTTACAGGAGAAGTTAAAGATGTAGTATTACTTGATGTTACTCCATTAACACTTGGTATTGAAACAGCTGGTGGAATAGCTACTCCATTAATAGAAAGAAATACAACTATTCCAACAAAGAAGAGTCAAGTATTCTCAACTTATGCTGATAACCAAACTTCAGTTGAAATCAATGTAGTTCAAGGTGAAAGACAAATGGCTGTAGATAACAAGTCATTAGGTAGATTTACACTTTCAGGAATAGCACCAGCTCCAAGAGGAATTCCTCAAATAGAAGTTACATTTGATATAGATGCAAATGGTATTGTTAAAGTGTCTGCTTTAGATAAAGGAACTGGAAAAGAAGCAAATATAACAATTACAGCTTCAACTAACTTAAGTGATGATGAAGTAGATAAGGCTGTAAAAGAAGCAGAAAAATTTGCAGAAGAAGATAAAAAAAGAAAAGAAAAGATAGAGGTTGCAAATAATGCTGATCAAACAATCTATCAATTAGAAAAAACATTAAGTGAAATTGGTGACAAGGCTACTGAAGATGAAAAGAAAGCAGTTCAAGATAAACTTGATGAACTTAAGAAGGTTAAAGATGGAGAAGATGTAGAAGCAATTAAGGCTGCTATAGAAGCTGCTAATCAAGCATTTTATCCAATAGCTGCTAAAATGTATCAACAAGATCCAACAGCTGCAGGAATGGATCCAAATGCAGCTGGAGCACAGCAAAGTGCACCACATGATGACAATGTTGTAGATGCAGATTTTAAAGTAGATGAAGATAAATAGTATTAAGTTATTAAAATAATAATCTATAAGGGAAGGCGATGCTTTAGTCTTCCCTTTTTATAAAGTATTGAATAATTAATTAATGAAAATATATTTTTATTAATTAATTTTTAATTGAGAAATATATAAAAGTTTAGTAAAATAAATTTGTTTAGGTAAAAAGCATAAAAAAGCTTTTTGATTTGAGTAGTTCGTATAGTTGTAGCCAATATAAAAAATATATATAATGGATACAATGTAAATAAAACTAGGTGGTGAATATAATAAATGGCAAGTAAAGACTATTATGAAGTTCTTGGAGTTGATAAAACTGCAAGTGACGATGAGATAAAAAGGGCCTTTAGAAAACTAGCTGTTAAATATCATCCAGATAGAAATCAAGGTGATAAAGAAGCAGAGGCTAAATTTAAAGAAATAAATGAAGCTTATCAGATTCTTTCAGATTCAGAGAAAAGAGCTAAATATGATCAATTTGGATCAGCTGCCTTTGATGGAACAGGTGGATTCAGCGGCGGTGGATTTAGTGGNAAAAGAGCTAAATATGATCAATTTGGATCAGCTGCCTTTGATGGAACAGGTGGATTCAGCGGCGGTGGATTTAGTGGTTTTGATGGATTTGACATGGGTGGATTTGGTGATATATTTGATTCATTCTTTGGCGGCGGTGGTGGAAGCTCAAGAAGAAGAAATGGTCCAGTAAGAGGAAATGATATTGAATATACTCTAAATTTAACTTTTGAAGAAGCTATCTTTGGTGTTGAAAAAGAAATAACAATAACTAGAAGTGAAAATTGTGATCATTGTCATGGATCAGGGGCAGAACCTGGAACAAATAAAAAAACATGTCCTACATGTAATGGAACAGGACAAATGAGAGTACAAAGACAAACTCCATTTGGAAATTTTGTATCACAATCTACATGTGATAAATGTAATGGTACAGGAGAAATAATTGATACTCCATGTAAAGAATGTAGAGGTAAAGGTAACGTAAGAAAATCTAGAAAGATAACAGTAAATATTCCAGCAGGTGTTGATACAGGAAATGTAATGCCTCTAAGAGGACAAGGAGAACATGGATTAAGAGGGGGAAGTGCAGGAGACTTATATGTAAGGATTAATGTCACTCCATCCAAAGTGTTTACTAGAAAAGGAAATGATGTTTATATAGATACTCATATATCTATGGCAAAAGCTGCTCTTGGAACAGAAATAACTGTTACTACTGTAGATGGTAATGTAAAATATACAGTTCCTGCTGGTACTCAATCTGGAACTATGTTTAGATTAAAAGGCAAGGGTATACCAAGAGTTAACTCATCAGGACGTGGAGATCAATATGTTAAAGTTATAGTTGATATTCCAAAATCATTAACAAAAGCTCAAGAAGAAGCACTTCGAGCATTTATGGTAGCTAGTGGTGAAGAACCAGATGCAGCTACAGGAACTCATAAGAAAAAATTGTTTGGAAAAAATAAATAGGAATGTATAAGAGCATTTATTAACTTAGAATAAATGCTCTTATTTTATAAATTATGTGCACTAATTGATACAAATAAAATATTAGTATATAGTGTAAGTATTATTCTTTTCTTTTTCTTGCTCAGATTTAATTTGCTCAATAACAGATTTATCACCAGAGCGATTAGCATCTATGAGTCTACTTAAATTTCCAGATACAACTACTCCA
The DNA here is from genome assembly GCF_001458595.1 of Clostridium neonatale. Taxonomy (GTDB): domain Bacteria; phylum Bacillota; class Clostridia; order Clostridiales; family Clostridiaceae; genus Clostridium; species Clostridium neonatale. The sequence continues at coordinate 2,390,691 of NZ_LN890328.1, read as the reverse complement.
CTTTTTTCACTATCAGAATTGTTTGGTGAATCTTTTGTTTGAGATTGCGATTCCTTTTCCTCAGTTTTTAACTTTGTTATTTGATTTTGAACTGATGAAATCTGTGATTGCAAAAGAGAAGTTTTTGTTGTTTTGGTATCTTCATCTAATGAAGAATCGCTTTGAACTTCTGATAAATCACTTTGTAATTCTTTTAATTGAGATTTTAGTTCTGATAGTTCGCTTGAGTTGTTATTGGTCTGTGTTGAAGAATAATTATTATTAGTACTATTTGTTATACTGTTTATTTGCATGACTTTCCATCTCCTTTATTGTTATATTCAAAAAATATATCGATGGAAAACTACAATAATTTACTAATTTTATAAAAAGTTAATTTAATTTATAATTACGTTATAAATTTTATGAAAAATTTATAAAAAGTTTTTGTAAAATTTATTAATAATTCGGAGTGTATCAAAAGATATAAGTATTTATGAATATTTTTGAGCGGATATCAGAATATTATTTATAGAATATATTTATCAAATCTAAATTGAGGGGAAGATTAACAAATGGATGATTTAAAAAAAGAATTATTAAAAGAAATCGAAGAGTTTAGAAAAGTTGGACATAAATTTTTAGAAAATGAAATTTCAATTATGGAATTTAAGAAAGTATCTGGCGGCATGGGAGTATATGCTCAAAGAAATAAAAATGGGTTTATGATAAGACTAAGAATTCCATCTGGTATAACAAGCAAGAAACAAATGAAGTGGATTTTAGATACAGCTAAAAAGTATGGATTGGAAAAGGTTCATTTAACAACAAGAGAAGCAATACAATTTCATGATTTAACAATAGATGAGGTTTGTGACCTTATGAAAGAAGCACTAGAAGAAAATATATACACAAGAGGCGCAGGTGGTAATTATCCAAGGAATGTTGCTATTTCTCCTCTAGCAGGTGTTGACAGATTTGAAGCATTTGATGTAACTCCATATGCATTAATAGTAAATAATCATTTTCTAAAAAAGATAACTTCATATAAACTACCAAGAAAGTTAAAGGTATCTTTTTCAAGCAGCAATATGGATTGTGGTCATTGTAATATTACAGATTTAGGGTTTTTAGCAACAATTAAAGATCATAAGAAATATTTTAAGGTATACTTGGGAGGCGGACTAGGTGCTAATCCTAAATTAAGTATAGAATACCCAAAGTTAATAGATCCAAGTGTAGTTTTATATCACGTTGAAGCAATGACTAAACTGTTTATTGAACAAGGAGACTATGAAAATAAACATAAAGCAAGAATAAGATATATTGTAGAGAGGATGGGAAAAGAAGAATTTCTAAAATGCTATCAAGAAAAGCTTGATGATGTGATGAAAGATGAAGATTTAACTTTAGATTTACATCCAATTGAAATTGATAAAGAAGGAAAGGAAACAGAAATAAATAATCAAAGATTATATGCTCAAAAACAAAATGGATTATATAGTGTATATTTTCATCCTTTTGGAGGGCAATTACACTTAAAAGATTTAGAAGATATATTAGATTGTATTGAAGATATGAAGCAAGTGGAATTACGCCTTACAATGACAGAAGGAATATATATAAGAAACTTAAATGGTGATGAAGCTGGAAAGGTTCTAGATATTACAGAAGGTCGTGGGGGAGAAACACATCTAGAACAAAGTGTATCATGTATAGGAGTACCTACTTGTCAAATTGGTATCTGTGAAAGTCAAAAGACCCTATTTAATATATTAGAATATTTTAGAGAAAAAAGTTATAAAAAAGATGTTCTTCCAAGGGTTCATTTGTCAGGTTGCATGAATTCGTGCGGTATTCATGAAGCTTCGATGATAGGATTTGCTGGAAGTCGTAAAAGAATTGATGGTGAACTTAAAGATGTATTTGAACTTCATATTAATGGATCATTTGAAGAGGGGAATGCAAGATTAGGGAAAGTCTATGGAAGTATTTTAAGTGAAAAAATTCCGGAATTCTTATACGAACTTGCAATAAAGGTGGAAGAAAAAAATGTTAATTTTGAAGAGTTTGTAGATAAATATGAAAATGAGTTAAAGGACCTAGTAAAAATATATTCATAGTAAAGAATAATATATTAGCCACAGTAAAGTTTACGATATTAATATGTTTAAACTTTATTGTGGCTTATTTAGATTAAAAAATATATATATTTATATGAATTATAGAGTAAAAGCAACAAAAAATTGCAATATATTTTTATATATGTATAATTATTATGAATGATAAATAATGGAGTGAATAACTATGAGAATGAGAAAAAAACCATGGGCGAGACCTGAATTAGAGGCTTGTAGCTTTTTTGTTATAAATCCTAAAGAAAATAAAGGGAAATGGAGAGAAACTTTTGAAAAAGATCAGCCTATATATTTAGAATTAGGATGTGGAAAAGGAACGTTTATGGCTGTACATGGTTCAGAAAATCCAAATATAAATTATATGGCAATTGATATAAAAGATGAAGTATTAGGACTGGCGAAGAGAAATATTGTTAAAGCATATGAAGAAAAAAATATGCCGCTTACCAATATTAAATTAATGGCACAAGAAATAAGCCTCATAAGCAACATATTTGATGAAAATGATGTTATAGATAGAATCTATATAAATTTTTGCAATCCTTGGCCAAGAGAAAAGCATAAAAAGAGAAGATTAACTCACACTAGGCAGTTAAATCAATATAGAACTTTTTTGCGTGATAATGGAGAAATTTATTTTAAAACTGATGATGATGAATTATTTGAAGAATCTCTTGAATATTTTAAGGAAAGTAAGTTTACAATTAAATATATAACTTATGATTTACATAATAGTGATTTTATAGGTAATGTTGAAACTGAACATGAAAAGATGTTTACTGAAAAAGGAATAAGGACAAAGTTTTTAATTGCAGTTAAGTGAGAACCAAAATTGGCATATAAAACTTGGTGAGGAACGAGTTTAGTGGTATAGCCCTTCTACGAACGAATGTGAGTAGAAATTTCCGAATATATTTGGCTGATCGAACTTACTCCTATGAACGGATGTGAATAGTGAGTTTCCTTTAAAATGTGAATAACTAGAAGTTACGACAACTAAAAGTAAAGAAGTGACACAGGTTAAATAAAAAAATTATTGTGTAATTATTTTAAGAATGAAAAAATGCCCAGAATATAAGAATATAAGAATATAAGAATATAAGAATATAAGAATATAAGAATATGCTTATATTATGGAGATTAGATGTAATTAAAAAAAGGAAACACCTAATCATATACATTCATAGGTGTAAGTGATTCGCACAAAATGCAAGATTTGGGCTCTCTGCTTAAGGAAACATTTTCATCAGTAGATGAAGATGGGTTATAATGCTTGGCTTGTACCACATCAAGCATTATATGGCAATGAAGAAGATAAAAAATTTATAATAAGTAAAGAAGGGAAGATTATATAATGGACGGAATATGGATAGAAGTTAGTGTAATAACAAAGAGTGAGGCTTTAGAACCAATATCAGGTATTTTCTATGGATTAGGATGCCCTAATGTTGCAATAGAAGATCCAGAAGATTTGCTATCTAGAGATCAGGGACCATTAACATGGGATTTTGCAGATATAAATATATTAGAGCATAAAGGTAACGCAGCAGTGGTTAAAGCTTATTTTTCACAAGATGATAAGGTAGATGAAATTGTTGAGTATACTAAGGAAAAACTTGAAGAAATAAAATCAATGGGAATAGATATTGGTGAAGGTATAGTTGAAGCAAAAACAATGCATGAAGAAGATTGGGCCAACAATTGGAAGAAGTACTATAAGCCAGTTAAAATTACAGATAAAATTGTAATTAAGCCAATATGGGAAGAATATGAGGCGAATGAAAAAGATTTAGTAATAGAATTAGATCCAGGTATGGCTTTTGGAACAGGTACTCATGAAACAACAAGAATGTGTATTCAAGCTTTAGATAAATATGTTAAACCAGATACAACTGTATTCGATGTTGGATGTGGATCAGGAATTCTTGCAATAGCAGCAGCAAAGCTTGGTGCAAAACATGTTATAGGTGTTGATTTAGATCCTGTAGCTGTTGATTCTTCAAAAGAAAATATAAGCTTTAATAATTTAGATAATATAGAAGTTTTAGAAGGTAATTTATTAGATGTAGTAAATGGAAAAGCAGATGTTGTTGTTGCAAATATAATTGCTGAAATTATATGCGTATTAACTGAAGATGTTAAGAAAGCACTTAATGATGGAGGATTATTCATAACATCAGGAATAATCCATGATAGAGTTGAAATGGTAACAAATAAATTAAATGAATGTGGATTTGAAGTAATTGAAATAAATAAAGATGGTGAATGGAATTGCATAGTTGCAAAATGTATTAAATAAATGTTTTAAAGGAGAAGATTATGCATAAATTTTTTACAGAGCCATGTAATATTACAACAAGTGAAGGAAAAATATTAGGTGATGATGTTAAACATATATACAAAGTTTTAAGATTAGATGAAGGTGAAAAAATAATCCTAAATAATTGTGAAGGTATTGAATATTTATGTGAAATAGACAGCATTACTAAATCTGAAGTCATTGTAAAAATAATAGAAAAATTAGATAAAAACAATGAAAGCAGTATAAGAATTCATTTGTTTCAAGGTCTTCCTAAAGGACAAAAGATGGATTTAATAGTTCAAAAAGGAACTGAACTTGGAGTTTTTGAATTTATTCCTACTATTACTTCAAGAGTTGATGTAAAACTTAAAGGTGAGTTTAAAAAACTTGATAGATTAAATAGAATAGCATTGGAGGCCTGCAAACAGTCTAAAAGAAGCATAATACCGAAAGTAAAAGAAGTAGTTGACTTTGATGAAGCAATAGATGAATTAAAAGATATGGATTTATTTCTAGTAGCATATGAGAATGCAGAGAATTATGGGATAAGAAGCCTCATAAATGAATTTGAAGAGAATAATATAAAGCTAGAAGATATAGTTGACATTGGTATATTAATAGGTCCTGAAGGCGGATTCGAAGAAGAGGAAATAGAACTACTAAGAGAAAAAGGTGCTAAGATTATAACACTTGGAAATAGAATACTTAGAACTGAAACAGCAGGATTTACGTTAGCAGCATTATTGCAATATGAATTAGGAGACTTAGGAGGGATTTAGATTAATATGGTAGAAAGCCAAATTAAGATAGTTCAAGAAAAAAATGAAGAAGAACTAAAGAAAAATAGAAAACCTAGTGTGGCTTTTGCAACATTAGGATGTAGAGTAAATCATTACGAAACGGAAGCAATGACAGAAAAATTCCTTAGGGAAGGATATGAAATAACTGAATTTGATAATTTCGCAGATGTTTATGTAATCAATACATGCTCAGTAACAAATATGAGTGACAAGAAATCTAGACAAATAATAGGAAGAGCTAGAAGGAAAAATGAAAATGCTGTTATTGCAGCAGTGGGATGTTATTCACAAGTATCTCCAGATGAAGTTTCTAAAATAGATGGAGTTGACGTTGTTCTTGGTACTAGAAACAAAGGTGATGTTGTTTATTATGTAAATAAGGCTAAAGATGAAGGCAAGATGCAGGTGGCTGTTGGGGAAGTTCTTAAGAATAAAACTTTCGAGGAGCTTAACATAGAAGAATATCAAGATAAGACTAGAGCATTCTTAAAGATACAAGACGGCTGCAATAGATTTTGTACATATTGCTTAATACCATATACAAGAGGAAGAACTTGCTCAAAAGATCCAGATAAGGTTTTAGAAGAAATAAAAAGACTAGAAGAACACGGGTTTAAAGAAATTATATTATCTGGAATTCATACAGCGTCTTATGGTGTAGATTTAGAAGGAGATGTAACTCTTATAAGTCTTCTTCAAGAAATTGAAAAATTAGATGGAATTGAAAGAGTAAGAATAGGATCTATTGAGCCAAGTTTCTTTACAGGTGAAGTTATTGAAAAAATGAGGCATATGAAAAAATTATGTCCACAATTCCATTTATCACTTCAAAGTGGATGTGATGAAACTTTAAAAAGAATGAATAGAAGATATACAGCTAAAGAATATGAAGAAGCTGTTTATAAAATAAGAGAAAATCTTAAAGATGCATCAATAACAACAGATGTTATTGTAGGGTTTCCAGGAGAAACGGATGAAGAGTTTAATGAAACATATAAATTTTTAGAAAGAATAAAACTAACTAAAACACACATATTTAAATTTAGTCCAAGAAAGGGTACTAAGGCTGAAAACATGCCTAACCAGGTTGATGGGACAATTAAAGAAAATCGAAGTAAGGCATTAATTGAACTTAATAATAAAAATGAAGGTGAATTTAGTGAATCTTTAGTTAGAAGAGAAATGGATGTTTTAGTTGAAAAAGAACTCAATGAAAAGCCTGGATATTTTGAAGGCTATACTAGGAATTATGTTAGAGTTGTATTTGAAAGTGAAAAAAGTGATATAATTGGAAAAATAGTTAAATGTAAGATAGAAGAAGCAAATGGTGATTATGTAAGTGGTAAGATTTTGTCATAATTAATATGTTTATAACAAAATCTTTTGTAAGGTAGATATATAAATAAGAAAGTATTTTATAAATGAAACAACATAAAATCTAAGTTATATTGTTTTGAAATGTAGAAATTTAACATATATATTGGTATAATAAATAGTAGTACATTTAATAAAAAATATGAAGTATCTACAAAATATAATGTTAAAACAAGTAAATATTAATTTAGATAAAAGATAAATCAGATGGTAGGCAAGATAAATTTAGTAATACAATTCATACATTCATTAAAAAGTAAATGATCTTACTTAAATTTTGAAATGTATATTTTGAATGCTGAATTTATAAAAATAAATTATGAATTGCCATGGGTATCCTAAAGGACATGGATTGATTAAGGGGGTGAGAGCATGGATGAATGTATTTTTTGTAAAATAATAAAAGGTGAAATACCAAGTAAAAAACTATATGAAGATGATAAAGTAATAGCTTTTCATGATATAAATCCTGAAGCACCTATTCATTTTTTAGTTGTGCCCAAAGAACATATAGAAAGTGTTAATGCACTAAATGAAGAAAATTCAGATATAATAGCACATATATTTAAAGTTATAAATAAGTTAGTTAAAGAAGAAAAAATAGCTGATTCAGGTTATAGAATTATTAATAATTGTGGTAGAGATGGTGGTCAGACTGTAAATCATATTCATTTCCACGTACTTGGTGGAAAAACTTTACCTATGAAATTGACTTAAACTGTCTCCGTTTCTAGATATAAGCTTTTGATTTTTTTACTTAATTCTTGACATAGTTTATTTAAATATTGTATAATATATCATGTGTTATTAAGCCCATAGCTGATTAATTTTAGCTAGCGGAGGGAGGGATATCAATGTCAGAAATTAAAGTTGGAGAAAATGAAACACTTGAAAGTGCGTTAAGAAGATTTAAAAGAAAATGTGCTAGAGCTGGAGTTCTTTCAGAAGTTAGAAAGAGAGAACATTACGAAAAGCCAAGCGTTAAGAAGAAGAAGAAATCAGAAGCTGCTAGAAAGAGAAAGTTCAAGTAGAATTATTTCTTTTGAAAGAGGGTACGGATATGCCAACAATTAAAGAACAATTACAAAATGATTGGAAAACTGCTTTAAAGACTAAAGATAAGTTCACAGCTAATGTACTTAGCACAGCTAAGGCTGCGGTATTATTAGTTGAAAAGACTGAGAACAAAGTACTTGCAGACGATGATGTTATTAGTATATTAGCAAAAGAAATCAAACAAAGAAGAGAAGCTTTGGCTGATTTCGAAAAAGGGAACAGAGAAGATCTAGTTGAGCAAAATAAGGCTGAAATAGAAATCCTTTTAAAATACCTTCCTCAGCAGTTAAGCGAAGAAGAAATAAAACAAATAGTAAAAGAGTCAGCTGAAGAAGTGGGTGCAAATAACATTAAAGACATGGGAAAAGTTATGGCAGTAGTTAGACCTAAAGTTTTAGGTAAAGCAGATGGCAAACTTGTTAGTCAAATTGTTAAAGAATATTTAAATAATAAATAATAAAAGAACTCAAGTATACTTGAGTTCTTTTATTATTTAAAAAGAGTCGCTATAAAGCGGCTCTTTTTTATTCTTTAGGAAATTATATTCACGGACAATCTGTGGATAGGTTATTTAAAAAAATATTGCACTAAACTAAATGCACAGCTCCTAAAGAATAAAAAATAAATTATATGCGCCTGGCCTTTTCTTCGGCAAGCTCAGAAAATCCAGAATGCGCTGAAAAAAAATCGACGGCTAAAGGATTTTATTGAATTTAAATTATTATATTCTATTGGATTTATATTTTATAGGGGATTATATCATAGTCGCCTTGGCGATTTTTTTATTCAAAGTAATAACATAAAAGGTGGTATTTATAGCATTAATTTTGATTATATATCATAAATTAAAAATGAATAACTTTATTATGGAGGAGAAAATTATGGAGGAGAAATTTCAAAAGGGTAGAGAGAAGATTTTGAGTAAACTTGATTTTCCTAGTGATATTACTTTAGACCTACCTAAAATAATAGTAACTGGAGATAAAGAGATAACAATTGAAAATCATAAAGGAATATTATCTTTTGAAAGTGATCAGATTAAAATAAATTCTAGAATTGGTAGTATAGCTATAAATGGAAAAGATTTTGAAATATTGTTTATTGGAGATACCACAATGACTATAAGCGGAATATTTAAAGGTATTTCATATGAGAGGTAGAAAAAATGAGTTTAGAAAAATTAAAGTCTGGGAAAATAACAATAGAAATAAGTGCTTTATCAATAGAAAAAATATTGAATGCGTTATGGAAAAATAATATTCAAACTTCAAATGTTACTAGGAGGAATTTAACAACGATTAGATGTTCGATAATGTATTCAGAATATAAACAAGCTGTAAATGTAGTAAAAAAGTTAAAGGGAAAAATAAAAGTTATTGGAATAAATGGGGTAATAGTATTTATATTACAAATAAAAAGGAGGCTTTCTTTAGCTGTTGGGTTTGTGGTATTTTTCATATTATTATATTTGTTATCTAATAATATCTGGGCAATAGATATTGAAACACAAAATAACTTAACTCCGTTTGAGGTTCGAAAAGAATTAACATCAATAGGAATAACTCCGGGAATAAAGAAAGCTAATATTAACGTTTACGATATAGAAAGGAAAATGGAAGATTTAGATGATCAAATAATGTGGATTCGAGTAAGAATTGAAGGATCAACTCTTAGAGTTGTTATAAAAGAAAAAATAAACCCGCCTTTAACTGAAAAAGAACTTCCTAATGAAGTTTTAGCTAAGATGGATGGGGAAATTAAAAGAGTGTTTACAGTTTCAGGAAATTCTGCTGTTGTACCTGGAGATATAGTAAAAAAAGGCGATGTATTGATTTTGCAGAAGGAAGGAAGAGAGGGGTTTGAAAAAGAGGTTAAACCTAGTGGAACTGTAATAGCTAATACCTTCTATGATAAGTTTATGGAAGTCCAAATAAGTGGTGAAAAATTAAAACGAACTGGAAATAAGGATAGTGACATCTATATAAATATTTGTAACAAAAAAATTTACTTAAAAAAGGCTATAAATGATTTTGAATATTATGATAAAATAGAAGAAAGGAAAGGACTGTTAAATAAAGTTGTATATTTTGAAAAGAAAGGCGAACAAATAAATTTAGATAAAGATACAGTTATAAATGAATGTGCTTTAAATCTACAAAAATCGTTAGAAAAAAGCTTGAGTAAGGATGCTAAAATTATAGACAAAAAAATAGAAGAAGACGACTTAGGTAATGGCAAAATAATAGTTAAAATTACGTTTACTGTAGAGCAAGATATAGCAGAAAAAGTATGGTAATTGCTTTATTATGAGATGAGAAGGTGATATACATGAAGGATGGACAGAATAAAAATAATAGTGTACAACATAATAATATAAAGATTAGGAGAATAGTGTTATTTTTTGTAGTATACATGATAGCATATATATTACTTATTAGTACTGTAACGCCTAAGCAATATAATTTAAAAGAAGGGGATATACCAAGAGTCGATATCAAGGCAACCAGGGATATTGTTGATGAAAAGTCAACTCTTGAAAAAGAAAATCAGGCTATTGAAAAAGTTGGAAAACAATACACATTAAGAGGAGAAGTTAAAAGTGATGCAGAGAACAATATAAAAATATTGTTTGATAAATTAAATGAAAGTGTTTCATCAGTTGGAGAGAAAAATGATGAAGAAGATTCAAATGATAAAGAAAGTGATAATTTAAAAACTCAATATGAGAAAATCGCAGAGCTTAAAAAAGTTATAAATGTTACTTTAACACAAAATGAATATAAAGCTTTATTAGATATTTCAAAAGAAAATCTGGATAGTTTACAAAAAAATATTCTTAACATAATAAATACGGCATATGAAAAAAACTTAGAAGAAAATGATGAAGAATCACTTAAAGAAGCTAGAGAAAATGCAACGAAGGATGTAAAAGTTTTGGGATTAAGTGAGGAGTTATCAAATGCTTTTTCAGCAATTGTAAGTAATGAGATAAATCCAAATTTCTTTTATGATGTAGATAAAACAGAAGAAAAAATTAAAGAAGCGCAAAAGAATGTATCTAAGGTTATAATAAAGCAAAATCAAATAATAGTAAAAGAGGGGGAACCTGTAACAGCTGAACAGCTTCAATTATTATCAGACTTAGGAATGCTTGATGATGAAAATGCTAAAGTATATTCATATGTTTATCTTGTAGTAGGAGTATTTTTAGCTACAATAATGTTTTTACAATTTATATATATAAAATCTAATTACGTAGCTGTATATAAAGATACTAAAAAGTTAGCTTTAATAAGTTTAATTAATATAATGTCATTAGTATTTGCACGCGCACTAGGTTTTGTATCGCCTCTCTTAATGCCGTTTGCATGTGCACCTATGCTTATATCGTTGCTAATAAATTATAAGATATCACTTGTTGTTAGTTCATTAAATATGATTCTCATAAGTGCATTAAATGGATTTGATATTCAAGTAATGATGATAGGAATTGTAAGTTCAATATTAGCTTCTACTTTACTTAAAAGAATGCAGCAAAGAAATGAATTGTTATATACGACTGTATATATTGCAATTGTAAGTGCAATAATTACAGTAACTACAGGAATGCTGATATCAAGTGATTTCATGGATGTATTCATTAAAACCGGTATATCATTTATAGGCGGTATATTATCAGGTGTATTTGCAATGGGAATATTACCATTCTTAGAAAGTACATTTAATGAAGTTACAGTACTTAAGTTATTGGAACTATCTAATCCAAACTCACCATTACTAAAAAAACTGTTGATGGAAGCACCGGGAACATATCATCATAGTATTTTGGTTGCTAATTTAGCAGAACTCGCCGCAGAAGAAGTGGGAGCTAATGCTGTAATAGCAAGGGTTGGAGCATATTATCATGATGTTGGAAAAACAGAAAGACCGTATTTCTTTGGTGAAAATTTAATGGGGATGGAAAATCCCCATAATAAGATATCACCTAATTTAAGTGCATCAGTTATAATTTCTCATGTAAAGGATGGATTAGAACTTGCAAGAAAACATAATTTACCGAGAGTTATTCAAGAAATTATTGCACAACATCATGGGAATACTTTGGTAAAATATTTTTATTATACAATGAAAAATAATTCTGATAATTTAGAGGATATAAAAGAAGATGATTACAGGTATCCTGGACCAATACCAAGTTCAAAAGAAGCTGGAATAGTAATGCTTGCAGATAGCACTGAAGCAGCTGTAAGATCAATAAAAGAACCAAATAAAGAAAAAGTTGATGAAATGATAAACAATATAATTAATGATAAATTAGCAACAGGCCAATTAAACAATTGTGAATTGACATTAAAAGACTTAGATAAGATAAGAAAATGCTTTATGTCAAGTTTAAATGGAATGTATCATGAAAGGGTAGAGTATCCTAAAGAAAAGAAAAAGGAAGACAATAAGGAGTAATAAATATGATTTATGTGGATGACAGGCAGACAAAGATAAATGTGGATAAAGAATTAATTGATCAATTAACTTATGTTATAGAATTCGCATTGAAAGAAGAAGAAGTAAGTGTGAAATGTGAAGTTTCATTATTATTTGTAGATAATGATGAGATAAAAGAAATCAATAATGAAACTAGAAATATTGATAAGGAAACAGATGTTTTATCATTTCCTATGCTAGAATACTCAGAAAATAAAGTGTTTAAAGAACAATATAAAGATCATGAATTTTTGCCTAGTGACTTAGATGGAGAAGAACTTGTACTTGGAGATATTGTTCTTTCGTTAGAAAAGGCCTTAGAGCAAAGTAAGGAATATAATCATTCTTTTGAAAGAGAAGCATCATACTTAGTTGTACATTCGGTACTTCATTTGCTTGGATATGATCATATGAAAGATGATGAGAAAATCATTATGAGAAAAAGAGAAGAAGAAATATTAGGAAAGTTAAATATATTAAGATAATTTATTAATTCTTGAACTATTTAATATGAATAATAAAGTATAGGATTTAATAATAATAAAATTATAATAATTTATATTTTATAAGTCTATGTGTTTCTTTATAAAAGGGGCTGTAATTGATGAAAATAAAAAAAACATTGGATAGTTTCAATAATGCCATAAATGGAATTATTGATACAGTAAGAACAGAGAGAAATATGAGAATACATTTAATTGCTACTTTGGGAGTACTAATAGCCTGTTTTTGTTTTGATATAAGCAAAGTTGAGTTTTTAATACTAACAGTTACTATATCAATGGTAATAGCAGCTGAATTAGTTAACACGGCTATAGAAGCAACTATAGATATGACAACTAATTATTATCATCCATTAGCAAAGGTAGCAAAAAATGCAGCAGCAGGAGCTGTTCTTATAACAGCAATTAATGCATTGGTAGTAGGATACGTTATATTTTGGGATAAGGTATCAAATCTTTCGTATAATTTAATAAATAAAGTTAAAAATTCAGAGCCGTATACCATGCTTATAGTGTTATTTATAGTATGTATAGCAACTATAATAGTTAAGGCAATCTTTGGAGAAGGAACACCTTTAAAGGGTGGTATGCCTAGTGGTCATAGTGCTTTGGGATTTTCTATAGCAACTGCAATATCATTAATAACAGAAGAACCAATATGTATACTTCTTAGTTTTTTATTAGCCTTTATTACAGCTCAAAGCAGAGTTGATTCTGAAGTTCATAGTATACTTGAGGTTGTTGTTGGGGCAATATTTGGAACATTATTAACACTTATTATTTTTACTGTATTTAGACTTTAGATAGTTTAGAATTGAAAGTGAACAGTTGACAATCAAGGAGAAAAAATCTTACAGATTTTTTTGAAATGTAGTATTGCATGAAAAATTGTTATACAATTTTTAGCTGTTTTTTTACTATCTTTAATTTTTTAGATTTTATAAATAAGATCTATGTTTTTAACTTTATGATAGATACAGTTAAAATATGAAATTAAAAGCCTAATTAGAACTAAAATAAATAAAAAAGGCACTTGACATGAATAAAGGCAAAAGTACAATGGTCTGTCAACTGTCAACTGTCAACTGTCAACTGTCAACTGTCAACTGTCAACTGTCAACTGTCAACTGTCAACTGTCAACTGTGGATTGTTAATTAAAGAACTTAGTGATATACTATTTATACATTTAGAGTATAATATTTAATACGAAATATCTTTTTAAGTATTTTAACAATAGAGGAAGGCTTAATTACTACTTAAGCAGAACATAAGGAGGAAATATGTTTAAATCAGGTTTTGTTACAATAGTTGGAAGACCTAATGTGGGAAAATCAACTTTACTAAACTATATAATGGGAGAAAAATTATCGATAGTTTCAAATAAACCGCAAACAACTAGAAATAATATACAAACAATTTTAACAGAAGACGATTTTCAAATGATATTTGTTGACACGCCGGGAATACATAAGCCTAAACACAAATTAGGTGAGTATATGGTAAATGCAGCAAAAGAATCAACAAAGGATGTTGATTTAGTATTATTTTTAACAAATCCATGCGATGAAATAGGAAAAGGAGATAAATTTATTTTAGAAAGTTTAAAAGATAAAAAATGTCCAGTATTTCTTGTTTTAAATAAAGTGGATGAAAGCACTCAAGATAGAGTTGCAAAAACATTACAAATGTTTAGCGATGAGTTTCCTTTTGCTGAAATAATACCTATTTCAGCAATAAAGGGAAAGAATGTAGATACATTAATTAATTTAATGAAGAATGCCATACCTGAAGGGCCTAAATATTATCCAGATGATATGATAACAGATGTTCAAGAAAAATTTGTTGTATCAGAAATAATAAGAGAAAAAGCGTTAAGAACTCTTAGAGATGAAGTTCCACATGGAATAGCTGTAGATATAATTCAAATGAAACAAAATGAAAAAGGAACATATCATATTGAAGTTGATTTGATTTGTGAAAAGAATTCACATAAGGGAATAATAATAGGAAAGAATGGACAGTGCCTTAAAAAGATTGGTGAAACTGCAAGGTATGAATTGGAGAGATTCTTAAGATCAAAAGTTAATTTAAAGATTTGGGTTAAAGTTAGAAAAGAGTGGAGAGATAATCAAAATCTATTAAAAGAACTTGGATATAAAAAGAATAAATAACAATGGGAAATCAAACATTATTTACAACAAGAGCTGTCGTAATAAAAACTCAAGACTTTAAAGAAAATGATAAATTAGTTTGGTTTTACACTGAAAATATGGGTAAAATCACAGCTGTTGTTAGAGGCGCTAAAAAGAGTAAAAGCAAATTTTTATCATTAACATTACCTTTATGCTATGGGGAATATTTAATGTATAAAGGAAAGAATTTATATACTCTTCAAGAAGGAAGAATCTTAAATTCATTTCAAGGACTTTTAGATAATTTAGATAAGCTTACTTATTCATCATATTTATGTGAATTAGTTGATATAGCATGTTCAGATGAAGAATCTAATGAGTATATCTTTAAGGATTTTGTAACTACCTTATATCTATTAAATACAGATGCATTAGATTATGAATTGCTTGTTAGAGCATTTGAAATAAAACTTTTAAGATATACTGGATACAATATAAATCTAGATAGTTGTAGCGTATGTGGTAAAAAAATAAGTACATCAAATTATATAAATTTATCTAATTATGGGGGCGTTTGTGATGAATGTCCTAAAGAAAATGGTACTTATATATCAAAAGGTGGATATAATGCTTTGAGGTTTCTAAAAAATATGCATATAAGCAAATTATATAGATTAAATTTAAATTCTGAAATAAAGAATGAGATAGAAAGAGTAACAACTTTTTTGATATCGAATAATTATTCTAAAAAACCAAAGAGTTTAGAAATGCTAAAATATATTAAGGAGTGATGAATTATGGAAAATATAACTCTAGAAAAAGTTGATATGGTCAAGGATAGAACAAATGTTACTTATGAAGAAGCTAAAGAAGCATTAGAATTTTGTAATGGTGATGTATTAGAGGCCCTAATATATATAGAAAAAAATCAACCCAAAATAGTGGATGAAGATAATAGTGAAAACGAAGAAAATAATAAGAGTTCAGTTTCTGTAGATGAATTAAAAGCCTATATAAAAGAATTGATTGATAAAGGCAATGTTACAAGAATAAAAATAAAAAAAGATGAAAAAGAATTAGCAGACATTCCAGTGAATGCAGGGGTTGCAGCAACAGTTATAGGAATTATAATACCACCAATACTTGCTGCCGCTTTAATTGCTGCCATAGCAACTAAGATAACAATAGAGATCACAAAAGAAGACGGTACTGTTGAGGTTGTTAATAAATATGTTTCTAAAGTGGCTAGTGACGTTAAAGAGAAGGCTAGTGATATAGCAGGAAAAGTAAAAAATAAAGTTAATGAAGTTAAAAAGGAAAATCCTATATTTACTGATGAAAATAAAGAGAAAATTTATACAGGCGGTGAAACAATATATAGTTACACTGTAAAATTTGATGAAGAAGATTCTGACAAGTAAGAGCTTAATATGTATTAATTTGGATAAAAATGAGATTAAAGTTAAAATGAAATAAGTATAAAAGAAATGTTTGGCGAATTTATTTGATTTTTCTGAAAATTTAGTCTAGTAAAAATGAAATAAAATGGTATAATTAGATTGTATCAAGAAATATATGGATAAAAGCTAAATATTTCTTTTGCTTATAGAAAGAGGTATGATATGAATTTATCATCTAGACAAGAGGAAATTATAAGTTTAGTAAAAGAAAATCAACCAATAACTAGTGAAGCTTTAGCTGAAAGATTGGGTGTAACTAGAGCAGCCCTTAGGGCTGATTTAGCTGTTTTAACTATGATAGGTACGTTAGCAGCAAGACCTAAGGTTGGATATGTATACCTAGGAGAATCATCAGCAGGATTGGTTTATGAATACATAAGTAAAATTAAGGTTTCAGAAATAATGTCTAAACCGATTACTGTAAGTGAAGATACAATGGTATATGATGCAATCGTATTCTTATTTTTAAATGATGTAGGAACTTTATTTGTAGAAAATAATGGAGTACTTACTGGTGCAGTTTCAAGAAAAGACTTTCTTAAAATTTCGATAGGTGGAACAGATATTCACAAAGTACCAGTAGGAGTAATAATGACAAGAATGCCGAATATAATTTGTGCCAATGAAAATGACAATGCTTATGATTTGGCTAAAAAGATTATTGAACATGAGATTGATAGCATTCCTGTAGTTAAGAGTTATATGAATAATGAGGGTAAAAATATAATACAAATAATAGGTAAGGTTTCTAAAACTAATATAACAAAATTATTTGTTAAGCTTGGAGAAGTTAATAAATAATTTTAAATTATATGGGTAACTACGATACAAATTGTTATCGATAGTATATATAAAAATGGTGAGAAATTTAATGAAGAAGAGAGGGAGTATTGAAATGACAAAAAAGTACGTTTATCTATTTAGTGAAGGAAATGCTTCAATGAAGAATTTGCTTGGAGGTAAAGGCGCAAATTTAGCTGAGATGACAAATCTTGGAATACCGGTTCCGGGAGGATTTACAGTTAGTACTGAAGCATGTAATAAGTATTATGAAGATGGAAAACTTATTTCTAATGAGATAATTGAACAAATTTATGAATGTCTAGGAAAGCTTGAGGAAGAAACAGGAAAGAAATTTGGAGATAATCAAAATCCATTGCTAGTTTCAGTTAGATCAGGAGCTAGAGTATCAATGCCAGGTATGATGGATACAATTTTAAATTTAGGATTAAATGATATTGCAGTTGAAGCTTTAGCTAGTCTTACAAATAATCCAAGATTTGCTTATGATTCATATAGAAGATTTATTCAAATGTTTTCAGATGTTGTTATGGGTATTGAAAAAAGATTATTTGAAAATAAAATAGATGAATTAAAAGAAGAAAAAGGCATAGAATTTGATACGGATTTAACAGCAGATGATTTAAAAGATTTAGTAGTTAGTTTTAAAGAAATTTATAAGAAAGAAAAAGGCGAAGAATTTCCATCAGATCCAAGGGTTCAATTAATAGAATCGGTAACTGCTGTATTTAGATCATGGGACAATCCAAGAGCTATAGTATATAGAAGATTAAATGATATACCAGGTGAATGGGGAACAGCTGTAAATGTTCAGCAAATGGTATTTGGTAATAAAGGAGATACATCAGGTACAGGGGTTGTATTTTCAAGAAACCCAGCAACAGGAGAAAAAGCTATATATGGTGAGTATTTAATGAATGCACAAGGTGAAGACGTTGTTGCTGGTATTAGAACACCACTTCCAATATCTAAATTACAAGAACAAGCTCCTAAGATATATGAGCAATTTGAAGCAATTGTTGATAAATTAGAAAATCACTATAAAGATATGCAAGATATGGAGATAACAATAGAAGAAGGAAAATTATACTTCTTACAAACAAGAAATGGTAAAAGAACAGCACAAGCAGCACTTAAGATTGCAGTTGATTTAGTTGAAGAAGGTATGCTTACAAAAGAACAAGCAATATTGAAGGTTGAACCTAAACAGTTAGATTCATTATTGCATCCAGCTTTCTATACTGAAGATTTAAAGAAAGCTAATCCAATCGCAAAAGGACTTCCAGCATCACCAGGAGCAGCATGTGGTAAGATTGCATTCAGTGCTGATGAAGCTAAGGAAAGAGCAGCACTTGGAGAAGATGTAGTTCTTGTAAGACTTGAAACTTCACCAGAAGATATAGAAGGTATGATTGCAGCAAAAGGTATACTTACAGTAAGAGGAGGTATGACATCTCATGCAGCAGTTGTTGCTAGAGGAATGGGAACTTGCTGTGTAGCTGGTTGTGGAAGCTTAAAAGTTGATGAAGAAAAGAGAATAGTCGAAGTAGATGGAAAAGTTTATACTGCTGATGACTATATTTCAATAGATGGAGCAACAGGTAATGTATATGGCGAAAAGATTAAAACTGTTGCACCAGAAATAACAGGACATTTTGCAACATTTATGGCATGGGCAGACGAAATAAGAAGTTTAAAAGTTAGAGCTAATGCTGATAGTCCAAGAGATGCTAAACAAGCTGTTGAATTTGGAGCAGAAGGTATAGGCCTTTGTAGAACAGAGCATATGTTCTTTGCAGAAGATAGAATAATGGCTGTTAGACAAATGATTATATCAAAAGATGTTGAACAAAGAAAAGCTGCATTAGATAAAATACTTCCAATGCAAAGGGAAGACTTTGTAGGAATATATGAAGCACTTGAAGGAAAACCAGTAACTATTAGATTACTAGATCCACCATTACATGAATTCTTACCAAACACAGATGTAGATATTAAGGCATTAGCATCTGAAATGGGTGTTACTTTTGATGAGTTAAAGGCTACAGTTCAAAGCTTACACGAATTCAATCCTATGATGGGACATAGAGGATGTCGTCTTGCAGTCTCATATCCAGAAATAGCAGAAATGCAGGCGAGAGCAATTATAGAAGCAGCTATAGAAGTTAATCAAAGCAAGGGCTATAATATAGTGCCTGAAATAATGATTCCTCTTGTTGGTGAAATTAAAGAATTGAAATATGTAAAAGATGTAATTGTAAATACAGTTAAAGAAGTTATGTCAGAAAAAGGTGTAACTTTAAATTATAAAGTAGGCACAATGATAGAAATTCCAAGAGCTGCATTAACAGCTGACGAGATTGCTAAAGAAGCAGAATTCTTCTCATTTGGAACAAATGATTTAACTCAAATGACATTTGGATTCTCAAGAGATGATGCTGCTAAGTTCTTAAATGCATATTATGATAAGAAAATTTACGAACAAGATCCATTTGGAAAGCTAGATCAAACTGGTGTAGGATCATTAGTTAAGATAGCAGTAGAAAAAGGAAAGTCTACTCGTCCAGACATCCATTTAGGAATATGTGGAGAGCATGGCGGAGATCCTTCATCAATTGAATTCTGCCATAATATAGGACTTAATTATGTATCATGTTCACCATTTAGAGTGCCACTTGCAAGACTTGCAGCAGCACAAGCACAAGTAAAAAATCCAAGATAGTTAATATAAAAAAACCTGTCATATGACAGGTTTTTTTATATTAAAGAGATATTAAACTCATTCTCAACTTTGTTTATTACTTCTAAAGCAAATTTATATTGATTTTTGCTTTTTAAAGTTGCAGTTGATAATAATCTTTTGAAAGCTAATTTATTACATCGTTTAATATTTCTGTAGTAATCTCTGGAAATTTTCCAGTATTTCTGAGGAAAGCAAATATATGATACTATATATTTTAAATCTGAAGATGAAAGTGATTTTATTGAAGTATAATCTTTTAAAATAGATATTGCTAAATCAGAATCCCAATTTGTATTTTCTCTTTTAAGTATTCTTCTCATAAAATATGATAAATCACGTGCACAATAATCTTCTTTACATTTATCAAAATCAATTATCCATACATTATTGGAATCAGTAAAAATAATATTTTTATTTACATAATCACCATGACATAGAGCAGTTGATAAAAGCTCTTTATCTATATTTCTAGACAGATATAAAGATATCTTTGCCAGCTTAATATTAACATCAAAGTTATCTAAAAAGTCTTTTGAAAAACTATCTTTATATTTAAATGCATCATTAGAGGATTTAAGTAAATCTTGAAAATGCTTTAGAGTAGATATGTAATAATCATCAAAACCAATTTTTGAGGAATTATTGTTTATAGGATAAAAATTTTTAGATACTGAATGAATATTTGCTAACGTTTTTATCGAAAGGCTAACGTGATTGTTATTATCAAAGCTACATTTTTCACCTTCAATCCAAGGGGTTAAAATGAATAACATATTATCATGTGATATAAATCTACCATTATTAACAGTAGGTAATAGTTTGGGTACATTTATATTATTTTGATAAAGCCACTCAATAGCAGAATATACATATAATAAATCATTTTTATTATAATAGACTTTTTTTAAACAGTAGTTTTTTTCATCGTTAGTTATTTTGTAGACGGCTCTTTGTTTATCGCTATCTTTAAATTTAACCATTGAAACTTTTGCATTTTTTAAGTTGTAAAATGGTAGAACTTTTTGCTTAATAATTTCAGGTGATAAATTATAATTTGATGAAGGCGGAACTTCATTATTCATATGCAATCTCCTTTGCAAATTATCATTTTAAGAAAAATCTTCATTATTAATAATATTAAGAATATGGTAGTAATATACATAAAGAATTAAATAAAAGAATAAAAAATTATTATGTGAATATTATTTCTAAATTATTGCAAATAATAAGTAGTGGTAATAAATAAAGGAATATGGTGATAAATATAGAATATATAATTAGAGGTGATTATATATGGGCGTGAAAGAAAAAATTCAAGAATTTGAAAGCTTGACACTTATAAAAGAGGCAGCATTTTCTAAGAATTCATTGGGAAGAGAAAAAGAAGAGAAAGAAGATGATATTAGAACATGTTACATGATTGATAGGGATAGAATTATTCAAAGTAAATCTTTTAGACGTTTAAAGCATAAAACACAAGTATATATTAAAACCCAAGGCGATCACTATAGAACTAGACTTACACATACACTTGAAGTATCACAAGTAGCAAGAACAATTGGAGTGGGAATTGGATTAAATGAAAATTTGATTGAAGCAATAGCATTAGGTCATGATTTAGGCCATGTAGCTTTTGCACATAATGGTGAAGAAGTTTTAAATAAATATTTAAAAGGTGGATTCAGACATAATGAGCAGAGTGTTAGAGTAGTGACTAGACTAGAAAATGAAGGGAAAGGCCTTAATTTGACGAAAGAAGTTATTAATGGAATATTACATCATAGTGGTCTTGGAACAACAAAAGATATAATAACATTAGAAGGTATTGTAGTTAAATTTAGTGATAAGATGGCATATCTAAATCATGATATAGATGATTCTATAAGAGCTGGACTTTTAAGTAAAGATGATATACCAAAAGAAATAGTCAAAGTTTTAGGGGATAGTTCAGATGAAAGACTCAGAACATTAATATACGATTTTATAAATAATTCAAATAAAAATCTTGAAAATGGTATTAAGGCTATAGGGTTAAGTAATGAAATAAATGAAGCAATGAATGAATTAAGAGGATATATGTTTAAAAATATATATTTAGGAGAAACATTAAAGAATGAAAGGAAAAAAGCAAAATTTGTATTAAATGAGCTTATAGAGTATTTTACTAAAAATCCAAGTGAAATGCCGGAAATATATATGAATATAGTGAATGAGGAAGGATTAGAGCGAGGTGTTGCCGATTATATAGCAGGGATGAGTGATGATTATTGTTTACTATTGTTTAATAAACTTTTTGTTCCTAAATTAGTTATAGATTAGAGGAGTGTTGTTTTAAAATCAAAAATGAAAAGAGGAGTTTTAACTAAAAGAAAGAATTATTATTATTAATGATAATATTAAATAACTTATTATTTACTTACATACGCCATTTAAAATTAATATTTATAAGTAAATAAGAAGGAATAATTGATAAAATGTCGAATATTAAATAATTGTTGAAAAAAACAGTGGAGGAGGGAGGAATACTCCTTGCAAATACCACAAGAACTAATTGAAAAAATAAAAGAGCAGAATGATATAGTTGAAATAATATCAGAAGATATAAGATTAAAGAAAAGTGGGCGAAACTATATCGGATTATGTCCGTTTCATAATGACAAAAGTCCATCATTTACTGTTTCTCAAGATAAGCAGATATATAAATGTTTTTCATGTGGAGAGGCAGGAAATGTATTGACATTTATTATGAAATATAAAAAGTTAAATTTTTTAGAGGCAGCAAAGTATTTGGCGGATAAAGCTAGTATTACACTTAATATGGGAAGTAAGGAAAATAGTGCTGTATCAAAAAAAAAGCAACTAATGTATAAAATTAATGTGGATAGTGCTAGGTATTTTTTTGCTAATTTACAAAAAAACAAATACTCAAAAGATTACTTTTTGAACAGAGGTATAAAAGAAGAAACAATAAAACGCTTTGGATTAGGATATTCATTAGATAACTGGCATGCTCTAATGAATTATTTAAAAAAAAGGGGATATAAAGAAGAAATACTTTTAGAGGCAGGGTTAATCTTAAGGAGTGAAAAAAAAGGAAATTTATATGATAGATTTAGAAATAGAGTAATGTTTCCTGTATTTGATGTGAAAGGAAATGTAATTGGGTTTGGTGGTAGAGTTTTGGATGATTCTAAACCTAAGTATTTGAATTCACCTGAAACAATTATTTTCCAAAAAGGAATTAATCTCTATGGATTGAATTTTGCTATAAAAAATAATCTTAAAGAAGATTTCATAATAATAGTAGAAGGCTATATGGATTTAATAGCATTACATCAGGCTGGTATAACAAATGTAGTAGCATCACTTGGTACAGCTCTTACAGTAAATCAGGCACGCCTTTTAAAGAGATATGTTAGCAAAGTTATAATATCATATGATGCTGATGTTGCAGGACAGACAGCAACTCTAAGAGGGCTTGAAATCTTAAAAAACGCTGGATTTGAAATAAAAGTTCTTACAGTTCCACAAGGTAAAGATCCAGATGAGTTCGTAAGAAATAATGGTAAAGAAGCATTTTTAAGATTGATTGATGAAGCATTACCATTGATTGAGTACAGAATAAAGAAAGCATCTCAAGGAGTAAATTTTAAAGATGGAAATGAACTCATAACTTTTGGAGAAAAATTTGCTGAGATTTTGGCAAGTGTAAATCCTATAGAAAAAGATGTGTATATTAAAAAGATTTCAGAAGAGACATCTATTAAAGAACAGGCATTATATGACTTACTTTCACAGGTAATGTCAAAAAATCAAAAAGAAAATGACTTTTTGAATAAAAAGGGATATTTTGGAACAAAATTATATGTAGAACCTGCATATTTAAAAGCAGAAAGAGCATTACTTAAACTTATGATAGATTATGAATTTTATGATGAAATAGT
The DNA here is from genome assembly GCF_001458595.1 of Clostridium neonatale. GTDB lineage: Bacteria > Bacillota > Clostridia > Clostridiales > Clostridiaceae > Clostridium > Clostridium neonatale. The sequence goes on along the minus strand of NZ_LN890328.1, from coordinate 2,366,976 downwards.
TGATAACTTAGATGAAAATAATTTTATATTGGATTCACATAATAAGATATATTCATTAATAATAGAAGCTAAAAAGAACAATACTAATAATATCTCTTCTTATATAGAGAGTAGATGTGATGATATTGAAAGCTCTAAAGAATATACAAAGATAAAAGAAGAAAATATATTAAATTTAGGTAATTCTGATAAACAAATCAAAGATTACATAGAGCAAATCAAAAGTTTTAAATTGAAAATTCAAATTGATGATTTGAAAAAGAAACAAAGTGAATTAGAAAAAAAAGGGAACATTGAGGAATCTATAGAGATTGCGATGGAATTAATTAGATTGTCCAAACAACTTAAAGTAAAATGATGAGGTTAATAGGTTGTAGCGGAAGGAGGCAAATTTAATGGAACAAAAAGTTAAAGGTGAAGCAATAAAGGGAAAGTCAGAAAAAGATAAAAATGCAAAAATGAATGAAGTAAGAGAACTTCTTGAAAGAGGTAAAAAGAATGGTTCATTAACATATAAAGAAATAATGGAGGCAATGGATCATATTGATTTAACTCCAGAACAAATAGAAAAGATATATGAAGCATTAGAAGCAATGAGTGTAGAGATAATTGGTGATGATGTTAATGAGGCAGAAGAATTAAATGAAGATTTAGATTTATCAGTTCCAGAAGGGATAGCAATTGATGATCCGGTTAGAATGTATTTGAAAGAAATCGGAAAGGTGCCATTATTATCTTCTGAACAAGAAATAGAATATGCAAAACAAATTGAAGAAGGTAATCCAAAAGCTAAAAAGAAACTAGCTGAAGCAAACTTGAGATTGGTTGTAAGTATAGCCAAAAGATATGTTGGAAGAGGAATGCTATTTCTGGATTTAATTCAAGAAGGTAACTTAGGTCTTATAAAAGCTGTAGAGAAGTTTGATTATAGAAAAGGATATAAATTCTCAACTTATGCTACATGGTGGATTAGACAGGCGATAACAAGAGCTATTGCAGACCAAGCAAGAACAATTAGAATTCCAGTTCATATGGTTGAAACTATAAATAAGCTTATAAGAGTACAAAGACAATTATTGCAAGAACTTGGTAGAGATCCATTCCCAGAAGAAATATCAAAAGTTATGGATTTACCAGTAGATAAGGTTCGTGAAATTCAAAAAATAGCACAAGAACCAGTTTCACTAGAAACTCCTATAGGTGAAGAAGAAGATTCTCATTTAGGAGACTTTATTCCAGATGATGAAGCACCAGCACCAGCTGAAGCAGCAGCATTTACAATGCTTAAAGAACAATTAATAAATGTGTTAGATACACTAACTCCTAGAGAAGAAAAAGTATTAAGATTAAGATTTGGTCTTGATGATGGAAGAGCAAGAACTCTTGAAGAAGTAGGTAAAGAATTTAATGTAACAAGAGAAAGAATAAGACAAATTGAAGCAAAAGCATTAAGAAAGCTAAGACATCCATCAAGAAGTAAAAAGTTAAAAGATTATTTAGATTAAGCACCTTTGAAAGAAGGTGCTTCTTTCAACTATAATTATTAGAAATAAAAAAATATGAAGAATGGTGAACAATATGGAATTAAGTAAAAGATTAAATTGGATATTAGAAAAAGTAGATAAATGTGAAACTATAATAGATGTTGGAACAGATCATGGATATATACCAATAAAATTAATTAAAGATAATATTGCAAGCAGGGTTATTGCATCGGATATAAATAAGGAACCACTAGAAAAAGCTAGAATAAATGCAAGTTTAGATGGAGTCATAGAAAAAGTAGATTTAAGGCTAGGTGGAGGCTTAAAGACATTAAAGAGCAAAGAAGTTCAGGGGATAATTATTGCAGGAATGGGAGGGAATTTAATTAGAGATATACTAGAGGCTGATTTAGATAAGGTTAAGGATGTAGATTACTTAGTATTACAGCCAGCACAAAATCCCGAAGTGCTTAGAGAATATTTATATACGCATGAATATGAAATAATAGATGAAGATATTTGTTTAGATGAAGGAAAATATTATGAGCTATTTAAAGTAAAATATAAAAAAAATAATATTACTAAGCTTGAAGATGTATTTTATGAAATAAGTCCTGTTATGTTAAAGAAAAGAACAGAAACATTAAAAAGTTACATAGAAGATAAAGTTGAAAAGAATAATAAAATATTAAACTTTATTAATGATGACACTGAGCATGCTAAAGAAAGAAAGAAACAGCTTATAAGAAAGAATGAAATCCTAGAAAAATTTTTAAAAGATTTTTAAATGAAAGGTAGTAAAGATGAATACTGTAAAAGATATATCAAAGGAAATTGAAAAATTTGCACCAAAATATCTTATGGAGGATTATGACAATGTAGGATTGATGGTTGGAAGAGATGACAAACATGTTAGTAAGGTATTATTAGCTTTAGATTGTACAAATGATGTTATTAGAGAAGCTATAGAGAATAATGCTGATATGATAATAAGTCATCATCCGTTACTATTCAAAAAGCCTAAAAGCATAACTACAAATGATCTTTTGGGAAATAAAATAATATCTCTTATTAAAGAAGATATTAGCTTATATTCTTGCCATACTAATTTAGACAGTACGAAAAACGGAATAAATGATGTGCTTGTAAACTTATTAGGATTTAAATCAAGCTTAATAATAGATGAAAAAGAATCTGAAAATGGAAAATGTGGAATAGGAAGATTAATAAGATTAGAAGAACCTATGTCGTTGGATGATTTAGTTTCTATAATTAAAAATAAGCTAGATATAAAGGGACTACGTGTAGCTAAAGGTAGCGATAAAGTAAATACAATAGCAGTAATAAATGGTAGCGGACAAGATTATTTTTATGAAGCAAAAAAGTTAGGTGCAGACTGTATAATAACAGGAGATACAACATATCATTTTGTTTCTGATTTTAAGGAAATGAATATAAGCATAATAGATGCTGGACATTTTAAAACTGAATATTTAGCATTTTTAAAAACCTTAGATTTCTTAAAAGAAAAATTTAAAGATATAGAATTTATAAAATCAGAAACAAATAAAGATCCATATGAAATTTTTTAAATTTAGAATTAATTAATGTCAAAAAGCATATAATTATTATAGCAATTATATGTTTGGAGGAGAACATGGGGGACTCAGGAGATCATTTAAAAAAAGACTTTAGGAATATGTTCAAACATGGTAAAGAAGCTGTAAGAGGCTTATTTAGAGGTAAGAATGGTGGGTGTGGAAGAAGACCATTAGGAGGTATTCCACCATTTGTACCTTTTAGATCACCATGGATGATACTTTTTTATCCTAAGATAATTGTAGGATGTATAATATTATTGACATTATTATTTTGTGGTGTTAGTTTATATGGGTTAATAATTATTGTTTTGTTAATGATAATATTTTTATTAATATAATAATTGGAAAAAATTACATTGAAAAAATGTTTGTATACTTATTAAATTTATGATAATATATACTTTGCAAGTGAGACGTGCAATCGCTGCTAGACTAGATCTAGGAGAGGAAAGTCCGAGCTCCGTAGGGCAGGGTGCTGGATAACGTCCAGTCAAGGTGACTTGAAGGATAGTGCAACAGAGATATACCGCCTATTATATAGGTAAGGGTGGAAAGGCGAGGTAAGAGCTCACCAGCGTGATGGCGACTTCACGGCTATGTAAACCCCACTTGGAGCAAGACCGAATAGAGAGGCATATAGGGGCTGCCCGTCCCGCCTCTGGGTGTGTCGCTTGAGCTTATTGGCAACAATGAGCCTAGATAGATGATTGCTTAATACAGAACTCGGCTTATGGCTTATCTTGCATACATGGAAAACACTAGGTTAACGCCTAGTGTTTTTCTTATTGGATTTTTATTTTATTAAATTCAGAAGCATTAGAGGTAATAAAATTTACAAAGAATAAAAAGAATAAAAAGAAACTGCATAGATTATATATTTAATCTACACAGTTTTAACAATTTTATGAAATGTATATAATTTATAATCTAGGTGTGTGCATGTCTAAATTATAAATTTGATTTGATATTCTTAAATAGTGTGGAATATTTAAGAATAGGTTATTTGGTTAATTACAAAATATTAAAAGATATTTAATATAAATATATATTACTTTGGAGCATTATATATATTTTCTAAAAAGGAGTCTTTTGTTAACATAAAGCTATTGATGAGTTCTATGCTCGTATGTTATTTTACATGGATAATTTGTTATGCATTTCATAAAAAATTAACGAATTAAACATCATCTAACAAGTAAAAGTTAGATATGAAAATCATTCTCAATAAGATAATAACTTATATGATTAAAATTGTCAAGTAAAAAATATTTAGTTTTAGAATATTTTTTGCTGATAATATTATAGTATTTATAAAGTAATATAAACTAAGATAAAATAATTAATAATGTAATTTCAAATAACCCTTTATATCATCTTACAAAAAAGCATTATTACTTTTGTAATATTTGAATATAGAATTTAAAGGATTACATGTAGTAAAATAAACTTGTAGAAAGAACAAGAAATAAAATTTAAAATAAAAAGTCATTGAAATAAAGGGAGGAAATAAATATGGCAGATTTATCATTAAGACATATTTACAAAATATATTCAGGAGATGTAACTGCGGTAAAAGATTTTAATTTAGAAATAGCAGATAAAGAGTTTATAGTTTTTGTTGGACCATCTGGATGTGGTAAATCAACAACTTTAAGAATGATAGCAGGACTTGAAGAAATATCAAAAGGTGAATTATATATAGGTGGAAAATTAGTTAATGATGTAGAACCTAAAGAAAGAGATATAGCGATGGTTTTCCAAAACTATGCATTATATCCACATATGACAGTATATGATAATATGGCATTCGCATTAAAATTAAGAAAGGCACCTAAAGATGAAATAGATAGAAAAGTTAGAGATGCAGCTAAAAAATTAGATATAGAACATCTATTGGATAGAAAACCAAAAGCATTATCAGGAGGTCAAAGACAAAGAGTTGCTCTTGGACGTGCTATTGTAAGAGAACCAAAGGTATTCTTAATGGACGAACCATTATCAAACCTTGATGCAAAATTAAGAGTTCAAATGAGAACTGTAATTTCTAAACTTTATCAAGATTTAGCAACAACATTTATATATGTAACACATGACCAAATAGAAGCATTAACAATGGGTACCAGAATAGTTGTTATGAAAGATGGTTTAATTCAACAAGTAGATACACCTTTAAATATATATAATACACCAAATAATTTATTTGTTGCTGGATTTATAGGAAGTCCACAAATGAATTTACTTAATGGAACAGTTGCTGAAAAGGATGGAAAATTATTTGCAAGTATTGAAGGTAACAACATAGAAATAGTAGAAGGAAAAGCTAAAATATTGAAAGATAAAGGTTATGTTGGAAAAGAAGTTGTATTTGGAATAAGACCTGAGCACTTAGATGACAATGAAGCTCTTGTTAAAGATAATCCTACAGTAACTATTGGCGGAAATGTTGAAGTTGTAGAACGTATGGGATCAGAAAGTTATATTTACTTCAAATGTGGTGAAAATAGCATGACTGCAAGAGTTGATGGAAGCACTAAATTTGAACCAAAAGATTCTATAAAATTATTTGTAGAAAAAGAAAATATTCATGTATTTGATAAAGAATCAGAATTAAGAATATGTTAAAATAAAAATATAAATAATTTTTAATATGCTACTAAATAATAATATTTGGTAGCATATTTAATAGGTAGAGGTGATTTTATGGAGGGATTAGTAGGATATCTTAATGAAATATATGATAATTGTAAACTGCCATTTAATGTATATGTAGACGGAGAAAGTGTTTTTGAAACTAATCCTGTAGATTCTTCCAAAGACTTCAGCGAGCATACATTTTTTATGGGAAAAAATAAAATCGTTATAGAGATAGAAAAAAATCATAAAGATGCACTAAAATTTATTGAGTTTTGTATTAAAACAAAATATAAAGATAAATATAGTAACAAAGAAAAAGTAGTAGTAGATTTATTAAATAATAATTTTGTTACTAAAGAAAAAATTGACGATTTACCTTATTCTGAGAATATTACATATTTAATTTCTATAAATATAAGAGAAAAATTAGAAGAGGCCATAGAAGCTCTTAAAAATATTTATGATAATACTGAAGTAATAATATTAAAGTATAATGAAAGTATAAATTTAATTGGTGTATTTGAAGATATTGAAGAGCATGTATCAAGTATAAATGAAACAATAAATACTTCTGTTTATAAAAAATGTTATATCAGTTATAGCAAAATAGATGATTATGAAAATCTGATGTCTATATATTTAAAATGTATGAATAAAATAGAGCTAGGAAAAAAATATAAGATATTAAATAATATATATAGTCAGGAAGATTTGCTTTTTGAAGAAATGCTTGAGGGGCTAAATGATGATATTAAGGTCAAGATTAATGAAAAATTTGAGGAAGCATTTTCACAAATGGATGAAGATATAATCAAAACAATAGAAACATTTATGAAGCTTGATCTTAATTTAAGTGAAGCGGCAAAACAACTATATGTCCACAGAAATACATTAATATACCGTTTGGATAAAATTCAGAAGTATACAGGATGCGATATTAGAAAATTCAATGATGCATGTCTATTTAAAATAGCATTTTATGTTTGGAAACAAAAAATAAACACAAATAAAAATTATCTTAAACAAAATTAGATGATTTAACTAAATAATAATAATGGTAGTCATAATCTATATAATATGAATAGATTATGACTTTTTTATTTAGATAAACTTTGATATAATATATACTATAATTTGTAAATTAAATAAAAAAATTCATAATTAGATAAATTAAGTTATATATTGATAAAATATAATAGATTTAAATATGTTGTTTTAATCAAAACAATAATGATAAGAAAATTTTATGAATAGAATTGTGCAATATTAAATAGGTATTTTAATATAATGTTTATTGGTATTCTTGATATCTAAATGTAAAATTGATAATATCATATAAAATAATTTATTATAATACTATCAAAGAAAAACTATATATAATCTATGATAACTTATTTACAGTTATGGTAGCTGTGGTAGCTATGGAATATTAAGTTTGAGAAATTCATGAAAGGTGTGAAAAAAATGGATAAGCAATCAATAAAAGAAGGGGTAAAGCGTTACTTAAAGGTAAAACATGGAGTAACACTAGAAGAGGCAAAAGACTATGAAATTTTTAATGCAATCTCATTAACTATCATGGAGGAAATTGTTGATAATTGGAATGAAACAAGCAAAAGGTATAATCAAGGCAGAATGGCTTATTATCTTTCCGCTGAATATTTAATGGGTAGAGCTTTAGGAAATAACTTAATTAATTTAGGTTTATATGATGAAGTTAAAGAAGTATTTAATGAACTAAATTTAGATTTAAATAAGATTGAAGAAGTTGAAGAAGATGCTGGACTCGGAAATGGTGGACTTGGAAGACTTGCAGCATGCTTTATTGAATCAGCAGCAACAATGGAAATGCCTTTGGTTGGTTATGGAATCAGATATAGCAATGGGTTGTTTAAGCAAAATATAGAAAATGGCTTTCAAACTGAATGTGAAGATAATTGGTTAAAATATGGAGACTGCTGGAGTATAAGAAAAGATGATGAAGTTCAAATAATAACTTTTTCAGACATGAAGGTAAAAGCTGTTCCATATGATGTTCCTATAATAGGATATGACACTAAAAATATAAATACATTAAGATTATGGCAGTGTGAAGCATTAAGAGAATTTGATTTCAATTTATTTAATAATCAACAATATATTGAGGCAGTATCAGCAAGAAATAAAGCAGAAGATATATCAAGGGTTTTATATCCTAATGATACTGCAGAAGCAGGAAAGGTATTAAGACTTAGACAACAATACTTCTTTTCTAGTGCATCTATGAAAGATATAATAAAGAAATATAAAGCTACTTATGGAGATGATTTTTCTGACTTTGCAAAATACAATGTAGCTCAGCTAAATGATACGCATCCAACTATATCTATACTTGAGTTTATGAGAATACTAGTTGATGAAGAAAAGGTAGAATTTAATACAGCTTTAGATATTGCAAAAAAATTCTTTAATTATACTAATCATACAATACTTGCAGAAGCTTTAGAAAAATGGGATATAAGGTTAATAGAACGATTATTCCCAAGAATATTACAAATTGCATATCAAATTAATGACGCATTAATTAATGAATTAAGACAAAAGGGATATGATGAAGGTGCCATTTGGAACTTTAGAATTGTTACAAATGATCAAATAAGAATGGCTAATTTAGCTATTTATGTTGGAAGTGCAGTAAACGGAGTAGCGGCCCTTCATACAGAAATTCTTAAGAATAAAGAACTTAATAATTGGTACAATTTATATCCAGAAAAATTTCAAAATAAAACTAACGGTATAACTCCAAGAAGATGGCTTAGACTCTGTAATCCAGAATTATCTGAATTTATTACAGAATTATTAGGTACTGAGGAGTGGGTAAAAGATTTAAGTATTTTAAAAGGATTAGATAAATTTAAAGATAATGATGAAGTATTGAACAATCTTATGAAAATTAAGAGAGAAAAGAAGGCACAATTATCTGCTTATATAAGACAAGAGGAAGGTGTAGAAGTAGATCCAGATTCATTCTTTGATATTCAAATAAAGAGATTACATGAATATAAGAGACAGTTATTAAATGCATTATATATTTTAGACTTGTATTACAGAATAAAAGAAAATCCGAATATTGAAGTACCGAAAACTACGTTCATATTTGGAGCTAAAGCATTTCCGGGCTATAGAAGGGCAAAAGGTATAGTTAAGCTTATAAATGAAATAGCTAAACTTATAGATAGTGATCCAATTGCTATTGGAAGAATTAAAGTTGTGTTTGCTCATAACTATAGAGTATCATATGCTCAAAAATTATTCCCGGGATCAGATTTATCAAAACAAATCTCTACAGCTGGTAAAGAAGCATCCGGAACTGGAAATATGAAGTTCATGTTAAATGCCACACCAACATTTGGAACATATGATGGAGCTAATATTGAGATAGTAAATGCAAGTGGTGAAGAAAATAACTATATCTTTGGATTAAGAGTTGAGGATATTGAAAAATTAAAGAATAACTATAATCCAAAAGAATACTATAGAAATAATCCATGTATCAAGAGAGTTATTGATACATTAATTAATGGAATGCTAAATGATGGTGGAACAGGTTATTTTGAAGATATATATAATGCACTATTAGAAGAAGGTGATCAATACTTTTTGCTTGCAGATTTTGATTTGTTTAAGAAAGCTCAAGATAAGGTATTTGAAGATTATAAAGATAAAAAGAAATGGGCTCAAAAGTGCTTAGCTAACCTAAGTAATTCAGGTGAATTTTCAAGTGATAGAACTATAAAGCAATATTGCGATGAGATTTGGCATATAGAACCAGCTAAGGTACAATAAAATATAAAAATGATGTAATATCAAAGTTTAGTGAAAAATAATCGAAATTCAATATATGATAGAGTGTAGAAAAATTTGACTTAGCAGAGGTTAATATAAATACTACGCATATTCATATATTGCATTTCTTTATTTTTATATAAGTATATATTTTTTATATTTTTCTCTTTATAAGTTGATACCTTTAATAAGAATAGAATACTAATTTTTTATAATCTATGATATGTATAAATGATTATTTATTTAGTATATGTTTAGTAATTTCTTGTGATATAAAACTAATTGTACTAATAAATTTCTATGTATTTACATTCAATTATATTTGAGATATGATTTATTATAAAGTATTATAAATTTAATATGTGATTGGAGGCGAAGGTTATTTTATAGGGTGAATAACTTATAAAATAGCAAATAATTATGAGAAACATAGTTGTTTTAGATGGAAAAACATTAGGAAATGTTGATTATATTAAACTAAATGAATTTGGACAAGTTGCTTATTATGATAAAACAGAAAAGGATGATGTTGAAGAGAGAATAAAGGATGCAAATATCATTTTAACAAATAAAGTTGTTTTAGATAGAAACAATTTAAAATCTGCAAATAATGTAGAATTAATATGTGAAATGGCTACAGGGTATAATAATATAGACATTGAATATGCAAAAGAAAATGGGATAGCGGTTACAAATGTTGCAGGATATTCAACTGGAACTGTTGCTCAACATACTTTTGCGTTATTACTTACTTTATATGATAACATAAGGTATTTTGATGATTTCGTAAAAAGTGGAGAATACTCAAAGAGTGGAATGTTTACGAACTTAGAAAGAACTTATAATGATCTATCAGGAAAAGTTTGGGGAATAATAGGTTTGGGCAATATAGGGAAAAAAGTGGCCAAAATTGCGCAAGCTTTTGGTGCAAGAGTAGTTTATTATTCTACATCAGGTAAAAATTCAGATTCTAATTTTGTGAGAGTTGAATTGGAAGAACTGTTAAAAACATGTGATGTTATATCAATTCATGCACCTTTAAATGAGAAAACAAAAGGATTAATCAATTATAAAGCTTTAACTATGATGAAGAAAGATGCAATATTAATTAATGTGGGAAGAGGTCCTATTGTTGTAGATGAAGATTTAGCACGAGCTATAGATGAAGAAATAATTGGTGGAGCAGCTTTGGATGTATTTGAAGCAGAGCCAATACCAAATAATAATCCTTTACTTAGTATAAAAAACACTGAAAAATTAATTATGACGCCTCATATAGCATGGGCAAGTGAAGAAGCTAGAGATAGACTATTTACAGATTTATTGGAAAATATAAGAGCTTATAATAGAGGAGAAAAAAGGAATAGAGTAGATATTTAATATGTATAATAAGACTATGTCATTGGCATAGTTCTATTGTTTTATAAAGTTTAGATAGGCAAGGATATTTTAATTTAATATATCAGTATTTTACTAATATTTAACAAGAATATTAGGTTTAATTTAAATTTCTACTATGATAATATAAATATAGAATTATAAACTTAATGAAAAGAGGAATGTTTTGATGAAATATGCATTAGATGTACATACTCATACAATAGTTAGCGGTCATGCTTATTCAACTTTAATGGAAAATGCGAAGGCGGCATCAGAAAAAGGTATCAAAGTTCTTGGAACTACTGAACATGGATGTATGATGCCAAATGCACCACATATTTGGTATTTTAATAACTACAAAGTGTTACCTAGAGAAATGTATGGTGTAACTATGCTTTATGGAGTTGAGGCTAATATATTGAACCATGATGGTAAGATGGATATGGATGATAAAACTTTAGAGAAGGTTGATATAGTAATTGGAAGTATACATGAACCGATATACAATATGGGATCGGTTGAAGAAAATACAAGAGCATATGTTAATGCAATAAAAAGTGGAAAGATTGATATTGTAGGGCATCTAGGGAATCCTATGATTCCCGTAAATTATGAAGAAATAGTGAAATGTGCTTTAGAAAATGATGTGTTAATAGAGATTAACAATAGTTCTTTTACTACTTCTCGACTTGGTAGCTTGGGTAATTGCACTAAGATAGCTGAATTATGTAAGAAATATAATGTTACAATAGTTATGAATAGTGATGCTCATTTTTGTACAAAAATAGGAGAATTTAAAGAAGCAATAGATATGCTTGCTTCTATAGATTTTCCGGAAGAACTTATTATAAATTCTGACCCTGAAAAGTTACTTAAAAAGTTAAAAATAAAAGGAAAATTAACTGATTTAAATATATAAAATTATTCAAATTTAAAAATCGATTTTATTAAAAACTGTTTTCTATATGAAAGCAGTTTTTATTTATAATAATTTTGCAGAAAAAAGAATTTAAATATATTCAAAGAATAGTGTAATCGCTTAAAAAACTACTAAAAAGTCTGTTAATTTATATGCAAATTTTGAAAAAATATAAAATTATCAAGAAAGGATTAAAAATACTTGAAATAAGTTAATAATAACTATATAATTTTAAGGGTAAATTAAATATAAATGTTCGGATGAAGGCAGTGGGAGAGTTATTATTTATAATTTCTTTTTGATTTATTATAATACACCGAAGAAGCAAATCTTTCAGGTATTAGGACCGTTGCTGGACGAGCCTCTGGAGAGACTCATTTATGAATGAGCACCGAAGGAGCAAAATATTGAAGAAAATATTATTACATTTATTATTTAAAGTAGTAAATTTTTTTAGTATTGAAACTCTCAGGTAAAAGGACAGAGGATAGGAAGCATGACAATTCACAATGTATAATTCACAATGTATAATTGAGGATAAAAATAGCTTTGCTATTTTTGATAAATTTAAATTAAGAAAACTGAAAGTTTTTTACCTAAATTGTAAATTGTAAACTTTGAATTATGAATTGCATAGTCTCTTATTCTCCTCCAATGATAAAAAATATTAGGGGGAATTTTTTTATGTTATTTTCAAATTTCTTATTAGCAGGGAATACATCTACAATTCAAAATGTATTTCAAAAAATCGATGATATTATATGGGGGCCACCTTTATTAATACTTTTGGTTGGGACTGGAATATATCTAACACTTCGCTTAAAATTATTACAAGTCTTTAAATTACCGTTAGCATTAAAATATGTATTTGGAAAAGATGAAGAAGCTCAAAATGATGATGCACATGGAGATGTATCAAGTTTTGGAGCACTATGTACAGCGTTATCAGCAACAATTGGAACAGGAAATATAGTAGGTGTTGCGACAGCAGTAAAAGCAGGAGGGCCAGGAGCACTATTTTGGATGTGGATTGCGGCTTTCTTTGGAATGGCAACTAAGTATGCAGAAGGTGTACTCGCAATAAAATATAGAGAAGTAGATGAAAACGGACAAATGTGTGGTGGACCTATGTACTATATACAAAATGGGTTAGGTATGAAATGGTTAGCTAAATTATTTGCATTGTTTGGTGTTGGAGTTGCTTTCTTTGGAATAGGAACATTTGGTCAAGTTAATTCAATAGCAGCAGCAGCACAAAATTTTAATATACCTAAAATTGCAACTGCTGTAGTCATAACAGCATTAGTAGCTTTAGTAACATTAGGTGGAATTAAAAGAATATCAAAAGTATCTGAAGCAATAGTTCCATTTATGGCAGTAGCATATATTATTGGAGCTGTTATAGTACTTGCATGTAATTTTAGAGCAATACCACAAGCTTTAGGTTTAATAATAACTAGTGCTTTTAATCCTAAAGCTGTAGGTGGTGCAATTGCAGGTGTAACTGTTTCTGTAGCACTTAGAAATGGAATTGCAAGAGGGGTATTTTCAAATGAATCAGGACTTGGAAGTGCACCAATAGCAGCAGCAGCAGCAAAAACAAATTTTCCAGCAAGACAAGGCTTGATTTCTATGACAGGAACATTTTTTGATACAATACTAATTTGTACAATGACAGGACTTGTAATAGTATTAACAAGTGGAAGCACTGGTGTGTTTGAAGTTGGAGCAACAATTGAAGGAGCAGGACTTACATCAGCAGCTTTTGAAATTGGTTTACCTATAGCGACTATTGGAAAATACATTGTTAATATAGGATTAGTTTTCTTTGCATTTACTACCATACTTGGATGGAACTATTATGGTGAAAAGTGTATGCAATATTTATGCGGAACTAAGTCTATAATGCCATATAGAATAATATATATAGTACTTGTTGCAATAGGACCTTTCTTGCCATTGGAATTAATATTTATAATTGCAGATATAGTTAATGGATGCATGGCATTTCCTAACCTAGTTGGACTTATAGGGCTTAGAAAGGTTGTTATAAAAGAAACAGAAGACTACTTTAATAGCTTGGAAAATGAAAAGCTAGGTAATAAAGAATATGACCTTGCATAATAACATAAATAAAGGACGTATAATCATGGTTTAGTGGATAACAACTGAAATTCAATATATGATATGCTCGATTGCGTAAATATTTCAGCCAAAAATTCTAATGAAAGAGGTTGCTCCCAAAAAAGTTTGCTCCGACAACAAGTGTTGGACAAACAATTTTGGAACGGCCTTCAGCCTCTTTCAAAGAATTTAAAGGCTAAAATATTTAATGCAATACTACACATAAGCAGAGAACCACATAAGAGTTTTATTTCGGTTATTCACACTAAACTCAGTACGCTCTTTATTTATTTTATGATGCAACATGTTTTAATATTTGATAGAATATTTTTTTTCATTATCTATAATAGAAAGTTTATCTAAAACTAAATCATCAACTCGACAAAAGCCATTTCCTTTTTTTATAGCAGCAATAAAGGAAAGGATATCTTGCTCTAAGCCTTGAACTTCTATGGATACTTTACCATCATATAGATTTTTACAAAAACCTGTTAAATTAAACTGCATAGCTTTCATTTGAGTGAAATATCTAAATCCTACACCTTGAACTTTACCATCAACAATTATTGAATATCTAATCATAAATCCTCCTAAGTATAAGTAATTTATTTATATATTGAAACTTATAGCATGAATTAATACTTAAATTATAGCATATTCTAAAAAAAATAATAATATACATATAAAAGTGTTTCTAATTTTCTGAAAATTGAGTATAATATATGTAAACTAGGGAATAATTTCAACGTGAGTGTTTATAGAAAGGATGACTTTATTATGGAAAGAACTATGGTGCTAATTAAGCCTGATGGAGTAGAAAGAAATATAATAGGAAATATTATAAGTTGTTATGAAGCTAATGGTTTAAAGATAAAAGAATTAAAAATGATGAAAGCAACAAGAGAAATTGCAGAAAAACATTATTCTCAACATAAAGGTAAAGATTTTTATGAGGAATTAATAACGTTTATAACAAGAAGTCCATTAGTAGCAATTATATTAATAGGAGAAGAGGCAGTAAATAGAGTAAGAGCAATAAATGGTGCAACTAGTCCAGATGATGCCGCTGAAGGAACAATAAGACATAGATATGCTAGAAGTAAAACAGAAAATTGCGTACATGCATCTGATACAGTAGAAAGTGCAGAAGAAGAAATCAATTTATGGTTTTCAGAATTAAAATAAATAATACCCACTATTTGAGATTTTCGGATAGTGGGTATCATTTATAAGTTAGTTATTTAGTTTTTATATTCATCCATGCATCATCATATAATTTTAGATTATCACCTAAATCAACGAATATTTCACATTTATCAAGAACATCTTTAGATGGATAAGATTTTTTAACTTCATCATCTAACATCTCATAGGTAGCTTTATTTGGAGTTGAATAACCAATATAATCAACATTTTGTTTTGAATTTTCTGGATCAGTTAAAAAATTAATTAGCTTTTCAGCATTTTCCTTGTTTTTAGAACCTTTAGGTATTACCATCGCATCAAACCACTTATTTGATCCTTCTTCTGGAATTACATATTTAAGCTCTGGATTTTCAGACATAATATATGCAGCATCTCCAGACCAAACAGTAGCTAAAGCAGCTTCTCCATTAATCATCTTATCTTTAACTTCATCAACATAATAAAGTGGATCCATAGTTTGTTTTTGTTTAACCAATTCATCTGTAGCGGCAGCTATTTCATCTGGATTAGTACTATTTATAGAATATCCTAATTTATCCAACCCTATAGCTATGGTATCTCGCATAGAATCAAACATAATTACTTGCTTTCCACTATATTTAGTATTCCATAAAATATCCCAGCTAGTAACAGGCTCGGTTACTACAGCAGGATCATAAATTATTCCTATTGTTCCCCACATGTAAGGTACAGAATATTCATTATTAGGGTCATATGATAAGTTTTTATACGTATCATCTATATATTCATAATTGGGTATATTATTAAAATCTAATTTTTCAACCATATCTTCTTTAATCATTTTTTCAATCATATAATCTGATGGAATGACTAAATCATAACTTCCAGGAGTACTTTTTAATTTTTGATACATGATTTCATTAGTATCGTAAGTAGAATAATCTACTTTTATCCCGGTTTCTTTGGTGAATTTAGCCAATAAATCTTCATCGATATAATCTCCACAGTTATAGAAATATACAGTTCCATTATCAGCAGTATTGTTTGAACTTCCACATCCAGATAAAAGTCCTATAGATATTAGTGAAGATAAAGCTAATGCGCCTAAAAGCTTGAATTTTTTCAAAACTATCACCTCTTATATATTAATTATTTTTCAGTTAAACTTTGTTTTTTATTAACAATTATTAATAAAGCTAATACGGTAATAAACATTAATGTAGAAAGTGCATTAATTTCTGGTTTTATGCCCCTTCTAGCCATTGAATATATTTCAATAGATAAGTTTGTTACTCCAGGTCCAGTAGTAAAGAAACTAATTACAAAGTCATCAATTGACATTGTAAAAGCCATTAAAAATCCAGCAAATATTCCAGGTTTTATTTGAGGAATAACTACTTTTCTTATAGCATATATTGGAGTAGCACCAAGATCAGCTGCAGCCTCTAACGTGTTTTCAGGTAATTGCTTTAATTTTGGCAATACAGATAAAATAACATATGGTATATCAAATGTTATATGTGCAAGCAGCATTGTAGTGAATCCAAAATCAAACTTTAAAAATATAAACAAACTCATAAGAGCAATACCAGTTACTATATCTGGATTTAAAACAGGCAGATAGTTAATATTTAAAATTAATGCTTTTAATTTGCCACCCATTTTAGATATAGCTATTGCTGCTATTGTTCCAACTATAGTTGATATTACTGAAGCTAATAAAGCAATTAGTATAGTATAATAAAGTGCAGACATAAGTCTGTTATTATTAAATAATTCTAAATACCATTTAAAAGTGAATCCTGTCCATTTACCCATAGTTTTAGATTCATTAAATGAAAATACCATGAGCGTAAAGATAGGTGTGTATAAGAACAAAAAAATGATAATTAAATAAAATCTTTTTATAAATAGCTCTAATTTAGCTACCATAATTGTCCACCGCCTTCCTTACTGTCACTGCTGTCAAATTTTGAGGTTATAGCCATAAATATTAGAATTATAATCATCATAAATATTGAAATAGCAGAACCAAAATTCCAGTCTCCCATTGTTGTGTATTGTTGTTCAATTAAATTTCCGACTAACATATATTGTCCGCCGCCAAGTAATCTAGAAATTACAAATGTAGAAACGGCAGGCATAAATACCATTGTGATACCTGAGAAGATTCCAGGAACGCTTAATGGCAGTATAATTTTCATAAATACTTTAAACTTATTGGCACCCAGATCAGCAGCAGCATTAATTAAATCTTTATCCATTTTAATTAATATAGTATATAATGGTAATACCATGAAAGGTAGAAAATTGTAAACCATTCCGAGTAGCACTGCACCATCATTATATAAAAATTGAATTGGTGCAACTCCAATCTTCCTAAGTAGCGTATTTATAATACCTGTTTTTCCTAAGATAGGTAACCAAGCATAAGTTCTAAGCAAAAAATTCATCCACATTGGAAGAATAAATAACATTATTAAAAGATTTCTAGTACTAGATTTCATTTGAGAAATTATGTATGCTATAGGATATCCTATTATTAAGCAAGCTATAGTAGATATAAAAGCTAGCCATATTGATCTCTTAAATACACTAAAATATTGAGGAGATAACAATCTAGTATAGTTTTCTAATGAAAATGCATATCCTGAAGAAGTTTCTTTTGTAAAGCTGAAAAATAAAACTATGATTAATGGAATTACTATAAATAATGCGCTCCAAACAAAATAAGGATAAGCAATTAATGAAGTTTTTTTCTTATTCATTTTGCCCACTCTTTCTCATAATATGAATGTCTTCAGGATAAATATCAAGACCTATGATACTGCCTACTTCAGCGCATTTAGTATTATGAAGTATAAAATCAAATTCTTCAGTTGAAACAATCATTTCATAGTGAACTCCTTTGAAGATTTGAGAAGTTACAGTTCCTTTAAGCATTCCATTATCAGCATCTACCATTTTTATATCTTCAGGTCTTATAACCACATCAATAGGCTCCATTTTTTCAAAGCCTTCATCAACACATTCAAAAGTTTTATTACAAAATTCTACTTTAAAATTATCTATCATAGTTCCGTTAAGTATATTACTTTCACCAATAAAATCTGCAACAAAAGCATTAGCAGGTTCATTATAAATGTCCTGTGGTGTTCCCATTTGTTGAATAATTCCTTTATTCATAACTATAATAGTATCTGACATTGTAAGAGCTTCTTCTTGATCATGTGTTACAAAAACAAATGTTATTCCAACTTCTTGTTGAATTTTTTTTAATTCAATTTGCATTTCTTTTCTAAGCTTCAAATCCAATGCACCTAGAGGTTCATCAAGAAGTAGTATTTCAGGTTTGTTAATTAATGCTCTTGCTATAGCAACTCTTTGCTGTTGGCCACCACTTAATGAATCAACACTTCTTTTTTCAAATCCCTTTAGAGCAACTAAAGAAAGCATTTCTTCTACTTTATTTTTTATTTCATCTTTTGGAAGCTTCTTAAGCTTTAGTCCGAAAGCAATATTATCAAATATATTCATATGAGGAAATAATGCATATTTTTGAAATACAGTATTCACTTTTCTTTTGTATGGAGGCAATGTTGAAATATCATTGTTCTTAAATATTAGCTCTCCAGAATCTGCATTTTCAAATCCAGCAATTATTTTAAGGGTAGTTGTTTTACCACATCCACTTGGTCCAAGTAATGTTAAAAATTCATTCTTTTTTATATTTAAAGATAAATTATCTAATACTTTTTGTTCACCATAAGATTTGTTAAGGTTTTTTAGTTCTAAAATATTTTCGCTCACAAGAACACCTCTTTCTAAAAATTAAAATGATGGTGGAGTACTAATCCAAATTACCTTAGCAGGTACTTTACTATTGTTAGAAATATAGTGCGTAACTTTAGCTTTGTAGTAGAAGCTCTCACCTTTTTTTACTTTATATTTCTTTTTACCTAAGTGAAGCGTTATTGAACCAGATAAAACATAGCCAAATTCTTCACCTTCATGTGGTTCTTCCTCAATGTACTGACCACCTGCTTCAATAGTTATCATGATTGGTTCCATTGCATTCTTTTGTGCATTTGGGATTAACCATTTTAAAGAGTACTTAAGTTCACTGTCTTCAGTTTCAAACATATCATCTTTAGAGTATGTAACTTTTTCTTCTTTTGTATCACTAAAAAAGTCCGGTAAGTTTGTTCCAAGGATTTCAAGTATATCTATTAAAGTAGCAATTGATGGTGAGGTTAAATCATTTTCTACTTGTGATATAAATCCCTTGGATAATTCACATCGATTTGCAAGTTCTTCTTGAGTTAATTGTTTTTCCATTCTCAAGATACGAATTTTCTCTCCAATTTGCATAATTTCACCTACTAAATCATCTATATTATAACTTTTACTAAACATTAAGTTTAAGATTACTAAACAAACATATTATATAGACTTTATATTTAAAAATCAATATTTTTTTAAAAAAACTTGATTTTTAAAATGAAAAGTAATTAAACTATTTATAAGCAAATAAAACCAGTGGGATATTCAACATAAATAATAATATGATATAATTTAACTATGTCCATAGTAATTCTGAGAGGAGTACATTATGAAGTTTAAAAAAGTTACCATTCTTAGTAGTGTTTTTTTATTGTTTCTTATACTAATTACTGTATTAATAGCTTATAAGTATGTTGGACCAGGAGCTGAGGATATTAAGTCATGTAAAAATTTTATAAGTAAATTGCAATCTATTAATGCCATTGATGTAAAGATAAAAGTAAACGATGCAAAATATAAAAGAGACAATAGAATTACTAGTCAAAATGATTTGGTAGAAAAGAGTGTTGTTAGTGAAGAGTATGCTTTGGATCTAGACAAAAATAATAATGTAATAGGATTTATAAAAAAAGATATACCAAAAGCAAACGAAATTAAAATAGAATTAGATGAAGCAAAAAAATTATCAAAAAAATATTTAACCAATATATATAGTGAAGATATAGTACTGAAGTCAATTCAATTAAATAATGATGAAAACAATTTACCATATTATTCATTTATATATACAAGGGCAAAAGACGGATATCCATTTTATTTCGATGAAATTAAATTAAATATAGATAAACAAAATGGAATGCTAGATGGTTATTCCAACTCTACAATGCAAAGAGAATGCAAAGAAGCTAAAATAAATATTTCAGAAAAAGAAGCTGAAGAGTATGGAAAAGCATTTTTTTTGAAATATAATAATGACGGAGTTGTTCAAGCTGGGACATCCCTAGTTTATGCAGATAATAAAATTGAAGAAAAAGTAGGAACAATATCTGAGTTATGCTATATGGTGATTATTACAGGAAAAGATATTGATTCTAATGAAATAAGATGGAAGATATTTATAAGCTCAGAAGATGGAAGTATAGTTAATTCATTAAAAGATGGGACAGAAAAAAAAGTTAAAACTCAATAATAGTATTTTATTAAAATAATAAAAATACAGGTATACACAAAAATATATACCTGTATTTTTACTATAAAAAACTTATTTCCATTCATCTGCATTTTTTAATTCTGGAATAGATGATGATTTAAAAACTGGATCAGATATTCCAGATTTTTTTTGTTTAGTGTAATCATCTAAAGCTTTAAATGCAAACTTACCAAGAAGAATTATTGCAATAAGATTGATTATTGCCATTAAAGCCATAAAGACATCGGCTAAATCCCAAACTATTTGTAAGCTTGCTACAGAACCAAATAAAACCATTCCAGCGACAAAAAGCCTATATATGATAAGATAGATCTTTTTTTCAGATAGGAATTCAATATTAGATTCTCCGTAATAGTAGTTACCAACAATTGAACTAAAAGCAAAAAGTAGAACACATATGGCTATGAATATACTACCAAGTTCACCTATTTGTGAGCTTAAAGCATTTTGAGTTAATTGAATACCTGTAAGACCTTTATCTGAGTAATCTATTCCTGAAAGTAATATAATAAAGGCAGTACAACTACAAATTAAGATTGTATCAGTAAAAACACCTAATGTTTGAATTAAACCTTGTTTAACGGGATGAGAAACATCTGCTGTAGCAGCAGCATTAGGAGCACTTCCCATTCCTGCTTCATTTGAGAATAAACCTCTTTTTATTCCGATAATAAGAGCACCAGTAGTACCACCTAATATTGATTCAAGATTAAATGCACTTGTAAAGATTAACTTTATTACTGAAGGAACAGCAGTTATATTTTTAAATACTACAAATAACGATATAAGTATGTATGCTGTTGCCATTATTGGAACAATTATTTCAGACACTTTAGCTATTCTTTTTATTCCACCAAATACTATAAATAATGTAATAGCAGTTAATAAAATTCCAATTAGCAATTTACTTGTTCCAAAAGCTTCATTCATAGCTATTGAAATAGTATTTGATTGAACAGAATTGAATACTAATCCAAAACATATAGTAATTAAAATAGAAAATGTTACACCCATCCATCTTTGACCTAATGCTTTTTCCATGTAATATGCAGGCCCGCCTATGAAGTTACCTTCTTTATCTTTTTCTTTATATATCTGCGCAAGGGTTGATTCAACAAAACTTGAAGCAGATCCAATTAAGGCAATAAGCCACATCCAAAATATTGCACCTGGTCCACCAACTGAAATAGCAATTGCAATACCAGCTAGGTTTCCAGTACCTACTCTTGAAGCAGTACTAATACAAAATGCCTGGAAAGATGAAATAGAGTTTTTATCTCTAGATGAATTGAATCCATCTCCGAGTAATATGAACATTTCTTTAAAAAATCTAAATTGTACGAATTTGGTTTTATATGTAAAATATATTCCTAGAATTATTAAAGGAGCAATTAAAACATATGTCCATAAAAAATCATTTACTTTTCCTATAAAATTATTAAAAAAAATCATTTATATACCTCCTAAAAATAAAAAAATGTCGAAATATGCGTTTATAGTATTGTATATTATTCGTAAAAAAAAAGCAAATGTGATTATTTTTATTAATCACATTTGCTTTTTATATATTTAATTTATTATAAGTTTAAGTTAAGTTGGTTTGTTTTCAATAGGTGATTCAGTTACTGGTGGCTCATTTACTTGAGGTTCATTAACAGGTGGAGTAGGTGAATTCGTTCCATCTTGATTTTCATTGTCTGATGGATAAAATTCAACAGGACCACTATTTTCATCATAACCAACTGTGTTATCATATAACGATGGTAATATATATGGATAATCTGCTGTCACAGGGTTTGGATTATCTTTAGCTATAAATACTTTGCTTCTTGTAATAATGCTAGGCGTTGCAGGTGTTGCAAGCTTACCATTTAAGAGATTAACATTAGCAGATACATGAGTTTTACAAGTTTCAGTAGGTTCTGTACCTTCAATAAAATATTCTGTAATTACTCTGCTGCCTCTAGGATCAGAGGTACATAAGTTTGAAGGTAATAATCCAGAATCCTTACATACATTTGCAGTAACTAATCCAGTTGGTGCTTCAATTTCAGTAACATTATAATTTTCATGAGCTTTTTGCATTAATTTACCCCAAAGAGCAGCACATCCACTTGAACTTCCATATAAAGTAGTTGGATTATCATAACCAATCCAAACAGAAGCAGATAGGTAAGGAGTAAGTCCTGAAAACCATAAATTTGTAGACGAAGTTGTAGTACCGGTTTTACCTGCTACAGGCATATCTCCCCATTTTGCAGCAGATGCATTATAAGAAATAGGACCTTTTAAAACATCATACATGATATAGGCTGTTTGTGGTGAAAATACTTCTTTATGAGTAGGAGATTTATTTTCTAATATAGTTTTCCCATTAGCATCAACAACCTTACTGTATAAAACCGGCTCGGTGTATAATCCATTATTCCCAAATGTTCCAAATGCATTTGCAAGTACAAAAGTATTACCACCATCTAAATCCTTAGGATTGTTATTAAATTCTCCAAGAGCTATAGAAGCAATAGAAGATTTAGATTCTGAGTTGTATTTTAATCCTAATTGTTCACCATAAGATACGGCAGTGTTTAGGCCAAGCATGTCTGCAACTTTTACAGATACTACGTTTTTAGAGTACTTTACACCTTCCCTAGCAGTAGTTAATCCAGCATACACATTAGGTGAATTTTTAGGATCATAGTGCTGACCATTATTCAAAGTGTTTTTTTCAAAAGGAGCATCATCTATAACCGTTGCAGCAGTTATAACTTCTTCATTTATAGCAGGACCGTAAACAGTAAGTGGTTTAGTTGATGATCCTATAGGTTTTAATGCGTTATAAGCTCTGTTAGTTGACTGAGGCTTTTGATCACCTCTTCCACCAACCATGGCAAGAACTTCACCAGTTCTATAATTTACTATAGTTGCAGAAGCCTGAAGTAGTGGAACACCATCAGCATCATATGTTTCAGCATTAGAAACACCAAGATTGCTATACTCATTTAAGGTAGACTGAGTATAGTCCTGAAGATCTCTATTCATTGTTGTATATATTTGTAATCCGCCATTAACAATAAGTTTTGAAACTTCTTCATCAGTGTATTTATATTTTTCTTTTAGATCTTTTTTTACTTGAGATACGGCAGGATAAACAAACCACTCATAGTTCATTTTATAGTCTACCTTGCTACGTTTGAACACCAATCCGCCATTACTAACTTGATTTATAGCATCGTTATACTCATCTTGTGTAATATAGCCAAGTTGATGCATCATACTTAAAACGGTTTTGGTTCTATTTATATATGTTGGATTATTAGGATCGGATTGAGTATACGCACTATAATATGTTGGAGCTTGAGTAATTCCAGCCAAGTAAGCACATTCAACTAATGATAAATCTGAAGCACTTTTACTAAAATACATTAGTGAAGCAGCTTCTACACCATAAGCAGTGCCACCCAATGGTATTGTATTTAAATACGCAGTTAAAATTTGATCTTTTGTTAATTTTTTTTCTAAATTAACCGCTAGATAAATTTCTCTAACTTTTCTTTCTATTGAAACATCATTGGTTAAAATAGTATTTTTGATTAATTGTTGAGTTATTGTAGAAGCACCGTGTAATCCCTTTTGTTTAGTCAAAATTTTCTTTACATCATGTATAGCAGCACCAGCAATTCTTTGAATATCGATTCCGTTATGTTTCATGAATCTTTCATCTTCAATAGAGATGAAAGCATTTTTTAAATTTTGTGGTATTTCACTAGATTCTATAACGTAACGCTCTTCTTCAGTATGAAGATTATCCATAAAAGCACCATTACTATCATAAAGACTAGACGGTTGATTTAATGTTAATACAGCATTAACATCTAGTGGTGGTGTAGTTTTTATAATAGCAAAAGCATATCCTGCAAAGATAACGAAAACTGATAAAAAACAAAAGAATAATCCTAAGCCAATATTTCTAAAGATTCTTTTTCTTTTTTTTGCTTTTGATTTTTTTTTCTTTGCTTTTTTCTTTGACTGAGGAGATTTATCAGGTTTTTGTGAATTATTAATTGCCATTTCATCCTCCTAAAATTAATAAGGTTTAAAAAATATTAATAATATCCTATATTATTATAGCATAATTATAGTATGAGTAGATGAATAACTCAATATAAAGGTGTTATTATATGGAATATTATACCAGAAGAAAGAGCAGAAAATATTTACCTTTACTTCTATTTATTATTATCATTATTATAATTTTAAATACAACTTTGGCTTTTTTTGATAAAAGAGTTATGCCATCTGTTATTCAAATATCAGAAGTTATGGCAAAAACTCAAACTTTAAACATAATTAATGAAACAAGCTTACGTATATTAAATAAGGAATTTAAATATAATGAAATGATAAATGTAGAAAAGGATGACAATGGAAAGATAGTTTTGATTCAATCAGATACCGGAAAGTTGAATTATATCGCTTCAAGGCTTTCAAGTGAATGTAATAAATCTTTAGCTGATATGAGTAATAATAAGATAAAGGTTCCATTAGGATGGATTACAGAAAAAAGTTTATTTTACAATTTAGGACCAAAGATATCAATGGAAGTTGAACCTATAGGAAATGTAGTAGTAACTTATGAATCAAAATTTGAAAGTGCTGGAATAAATCAAACAAGACATAAGATATATTTAAACGTTAATGGAAAAGTTAGAATTAAATTACCTATTAAAAGTACAGAAATTGATGTAAACACGCAAGTTCCGGTATGTGATACTATTATTGTTGGAGAGGTGCCAAATATGGCAATATATCCAAAAGAAAATGAAGAATCTAAATAAAAATGTAGATATCCATGAAGGATATCTACATTTTTATATTATAATTCAAACATAGAATGAGTAAAAATAATACATTATTAAAATCTCATAATAGACTACAATTTAAATCTATATGATACTTAATTGATAAAGAAAAAAATTATGTTTTACTCTTCCCAGTTAAATACATATGGTATATTTCTATAGAAATCACCATAATTTAATCCATATCCAACGACAAAGACATCTTCAATTTCAAAGCAGCAGTAATCAGGTGTTATTTCAACTTTTCTTCTTGATGGTTTATCAAGTAATACACAAGTTTTTACTGAGGCAGGATTGAGTTTTTTTACATGATTTACAACAAAATCCATTGTTATGCCTGTATCTACAATATCATCTACGATTAAAACATCCCAGCCTTCAATGTTGTCTGGAATATCATTAACAACTTTAACTGTTCCAGAAGATGTTTCGCTATGACCGTAACTTGAAGTAGTCATAAATCCTATTTTAGTTTCTAAATCTATGGCTCTAGCAAGATCGGCTGCATATATGAAACTTCCTCTAAGTAGTGATAAAAGATAGATTTTTTTTCCTTTGTAATCATCAGCTATTGTTTTGCCAAGTTCTTTGATTCTAGTATTGATTTGCTCTTCAGAAAAAAGAATATTACGCTTTTTATCTTCCATTATATATATTCTCCTTTTGATTTTAGTAATAAAATTCACCGAAGTGATATAGCATATATTATTGCATTATTATAATATATTTTCAACCATTTTGTAGAATTTTATGAGCTCTATTTTTATAAATTGTTTATAGTATAATAATTTATTATTAAAATATTATAAGTTTCATATGAATCATTAATGTAAAAAATAGATTATAAAAAATAGAGTCCTCTAGTTTTATAATTTGTAAAAGTATAGGGCTTATACATTAAATGAAACATTGTTTAATTATCTCTTAATTTAAGATCAATACGATTATATAATTTTAATTCAAATATATATAATATTGATGGCGAACTATGGTATGTATAAACTTTACAATAGTAATTTAATAGTATAAAATTAGGTGAAAGTTATCAATATAACTTATATGAGGTGATTTTATGATTTATGGTAATATAGAAGGAATAAGAAAATCAACATTAGATCAATTAGAAGAGATTTATTCTATTAAAACTCTAAAAGATGAAATATGTAATGTTGATATTTTAAATATTATATCAAAAGTTTCTAGCTTTATTGAGAGAGAAATAAGTGTTGGAATAAATAGAAAGGGTAATGTAACTTCAGTTGCAATTGGGGATTCGACTTCTGTAGAAGTACCTGTAATAAATATAGAAGAAAAAAGATTATCAGGCATAAGAGTAATACATACACATCCTAATGCATACTGTAATCTCTCTGCTCTAGATTTAACAGCATTGCTTAAATTAAAATTAGATGCTATAGTTTCAGTGGCAATAAGAGAAGGAGAAATAATAGATTTTTCATTAGGAATTCTAACGTTATATAACAATAAATTGGAATTTGAAGAAAAACAAAATCTTTCATTAGAAGAAATAACATCTATAAATATATTAGATAAAATAAAACATATTGAAAATTTAATAAAAACTAATGATGTTATAGAAGATAGCGAAGAAAAAGCAATATTAGTTGGTTCTGATACAAAAGAAAGTCTAGAGGAACTAAAAGAATTAACAGAAGCTTGCAATATAAAAGTACTTAAAACTGTCTTCCAAAGTAGAAATAAAGTAGATGCGGCTTTTTATATAGGAAGAGGAAAAGTATTAGAAATTGCATCTATGAGACAAATAGAACATGCAAATGTAATTATTTTTGATGATGAACTTTCAGGCTCTCAAGTTAGAAATTTAGAAGCTGCCATTGGTGCAAAAGTCATTGATAGGACAACATTAATTCTTGAAATATTTGCAACAAGGGCTAGAAGTAAGGAAGCTAAAATTCAAGTTGAACTTGCTCAGCTTAAATACAGATTAAATAGACTTCAAGGTCTTGGAACTGTGTTATCTAGAACTGGTGGAGGTATTGGTACTAGAGGACCAGGAGAAAAGAAACTCGAAACTGATAGAAGACATATAATGGAAACAATATATGACTTAAAATGTGAACTTAAGAAAATAAAAAAGACAAGAGAAGTTCAAAGAGAAAAGAGAAATAAAGAAAATATACCAAAGGTATCTTTAGTTGGTTATACTAATGCAGGAAAGTCAACTCTTAGAAATGCACTTTGTGATTTAGCAGCTAAAAAAGAAGCTCAAAATAAAGATAAAGTTTTTGAGGCTGATATGTTGTTTGCTACTTTGGATATTACAACAAGAGCCATAACACTAAAAAATAAAGGGGTAATAACATTAACTGATACAGTAGGTTTTGTAAGAAAACTTCCACATGATTTAGTAGAGGCATTTAAATCTACACTAGAAGAAGTTGTTTTTTCAGATTTGTTATGTCATGTTATTGATGCTTCAAGTGATACTGCTATAGAACAATACATGGCAGTTAACGAAGTATTAATAGAACTTGGTGCTATCGATAAGGAAACAATAATAGTTTTAAATAAAATAGATAAAGCTAGTGAGGAAAATATAAATTCAATTAAGGAAATAATTCAAGGTAAAGAGTATATAGAAATATCAGCTAAAGAAGGAACGAATCTAGATGAATTTTTAGAATTGATAGAAGAAAAACTTCCATATAATTATAAAAAAGTCGAATATACTATACCATATGATAAAACTAATATTCAGTCTTTTTTACACCGTAATGCTAGAATTTTAGAAGAAGATTATAGGGAAAATGGAGTTTATATTATGGCTGAAGTTGATGATGAGGTTTATAATAAAACAAAAGAATTTTCGCTATAATATAATTTGTGAAAATAACTATTCGATAAAAGAGATTCTTAGAGAAGTATAAATAATCTAAGGATCTTTTTTCTTTAAGAATTTGTAAATGAAGATTCAAATGATATATAATATCTATGTATAATTTTGAATCCAAGATATATTTTAAAAGCAAATGAGGTAAGTATTATATGTTACAGTCTATATTAAATTATCAAAAGGCATCACAAAAATTAATTACAATTCTAAAAACAAATAAAAAAGTCTTAACTGTATTTGCATTTGGAAGTATAGTAAATGGAGATCTCTGGGAAGAATCAGATATTGATATATTTGTTGTGTATAAAGATAACTTCGAGGAGATTAGAGATGTATACTCAGAAATATTAGATATTCCTGTACATATGAAAATATTAAATAAAGAAAAATTTCTAGAGCTATATAATACAAATGGACAAAAAGGTATTATAAGAAATTTATTAATATCCTCTAAGATAATAGTATCTAAAGATGAAGAAATAGATAATATCTATAATAAGGCAAAGTACACTTTAGATAAACATATAGGATTATATAATTTGGTTTATTTAGGAAGCTTAATTAAAAACCTTAGAGTATCTAAAAAGTATTTACAAAATAATAATTTATTTACTTCTTATGAGGTTTTAATAAGAGCATTGGATAGTTTCTCTAAATTATACTTAAATTTAAATGGATACACAGTTAGTAAAGATGCTGTAAAAATGACTATGAACTTAAATAATCAATTCAATATTTTGATTGAAAAATTATTTAGTAGTGGTGAATTGAAAGAAAATATTAATAATACTATTATGTATATAGAGGATTTTTTAGATATGAATATTAATGTAGCTGCAAAATTAATTCTAGAATATTTAAATGATAGAGAAGAGTTTGTAAGTTCACACGAAATAAAAAATGATGAAAAATTCAAAGATTTTGATATAAAGATAGAAGATATATTAAAAGAACTATATAAGAGAAATATAATAGTAAAAAAATCTAGAAAATTAGATTTACAAGGAAGAGAAAAGCTTGTTAATGAAAATGTATATGCTTCAAGAAGGTAATTTATAAAAGGTGATTTAATGGAAAATTATAAAAGCTTATATTTTAATGAAGAAAGTCCTAAATATGTTCAAATTGCAGATTATATTAAGAATTTAATAGATAGTAAGATTATAAGGGATGGAGATAAGCTACCTACAATAAGAAGTTTGGCAAAAGAACTTTCTGTTAATAATGTAACTATAGTTAGTGCATATAATAAGTTGAAAAATGAAGGGTATGCTTATCAAAAAGTGGGAAGTGGTAGTTTTGCAAAAAGAAAAGAGGTTACTTCTACATTTAGAAAAAGATATTCTAATATATTGAAAAAGTTATCGACAGAGGACTTGAGTAATGTAATTGACTTTACAGGGGAAACAAATGATGAAGTACTATTTCCAATAGATGATTTAAAGAAGATAATAAATGATGTTTTAGAAAGAGATGGTACTAAAGCACTAGTATCAAAAAATCGAGGTGGGTATAGAAATTTAATTACAACAATAAATAGAGAATTTTGGAATGATAAGCTTAATGAAAGAGATATACTGATTGTATCTGGAGCTCAACAGGGGATAGATATAGCAGCTAAAAGTATAATTAATATAAATGATAATGTAGTTGTTGAAAAGCCTACATATATGGGAGCATTGTCAGCTTTTAAGTGGAGAAAAGCTAATATATTTCAAGTCCCAATAGAAAATGATGGGATAGATTTAGATAAGTTTGAAAAGATACTTCAAAAGAATGAAATAAGATGTTTTTATACTATGAGCTATTTTCAAAATCCAACTGGAATAAGCTATAGTTTGGAAAAAAAGAAAAGAATATTAGAGCTTGCGAAAATATATGATTTTTATATTATAGAGGATGATTACTTATCTGAGCTTATTTATAATGATTCAGTAGAATATATACCTTTTAAATGGTTAGATAAATGTAATAGAGTAATATATATAAAAAGTTTTTCTAAGATATTTTTACCCGGAATAAGACTTGGGTATCTGGTAGCACCGCCTAGGTTCAGAGAGATAATGGAGATTTCTAAGCTGAATACGGATATAACAACCTCAAGTTTAATGCAAAGAGCTTTAGAAGAATATATATCTAGTGAAAAGTGGAAAAATAATATTAAATATCTTAATACAGAATACCATGAAAGATATTCACTTATGAAAAACATACTAGATAATGATTTTAATGAAACTTTAGATTATAATGATCCTAAAGGTGGATTAACATTTTATGTTAAACTAAAAAATGAATCAATATCAATAATTAAATTATTTGAAGAATTAAGAAAACAGGATGTGTATATTACTCCAGCTGAGATATTTTTTATATCTTCAAAAGATGGAGAATATTCATTTAGAATAGGATTTTATCAGACTGATAAAGAAAAGATAAAAAAAGGAATGTCTATTTTAAAAAGCGTACTAGATAATTTGAAATATAACAGTAATTAAATACACAAAAAGATAGTAAAAATAAATATAAGGGGGACGATTATGTCATATATAACAATAAGAGACTTTGGCGAAGACAGATTTGAAGAGAAGAAATCTGAATTTATTGGATATGCTAAAAGAGTTGAAAGCGAAGAAGAAGCAAAAGAATTTATAAATGAAATAAAATCTATGCATAAACAAGCAACACATAATTGTTCAGCATACGTAATAGGAGAAAAAATGAATATTCAAAGATATTCAGATGATGGAGAACCACAAGGTACGGCAGGTATTCCAATATTGGAAGTAATGAAAAAAAGTAATGTAACAGATTGTGCCATTGTAGTAACAAGATACTTTGGAGGTATTCTTCTTGGTGCTGGAGGACTTACTAGAGCATATACTAAAGGGGCAAGTATAGCAATAAAGTCAGCAGGAATAGTTGAAAAAGTAAATGGATTAAAACTGAGCTTTGAATTAGATTACGATTTATTTGGAAAAGTGCAGTATATTTGTGGTCAGAATTCATGGCATATAGAAGATACAGAATATACTGATAAGGTAGTTGTCCATATACTATGCGAAGAAAGCATAAGTGATACTATAGAAAGTGAAATAATTGAATCTACAAATGGAAAAGTAATATCACTAAGAAGTGAAGAGGGTATTTATTTTAAAGAAGGAAATAGACTTTATAAAAATTTAAAGTAAATACAGGGCATATCAAATACATGCTAGATCTATGTTAATTGTCAATTCAAGCATAGTGTGGTATAATTTTTAAGTGAATTTTGTTTAATAAATACAGTATATAGTACAGTGAAATTTTATAAGGATTTTATTGTACTATATATTTTAGTTATGATAAAAGGAGGAAAATATATGTCAGGACATTCAAAGTGGCATAATATTCAACAGAAAAAAGGTAAAGTAGATGCTAAAAGAGGTAAAATATTTACTAAAATAGGTAAAGAAATGGCTGTTGCAATTAAAAATGGTGGGCCAAATCCGGAGACAAATGCTAAACTTAGAGATATTATAGCAAAAGCAAAAGCAGCAAATATGCCTAATGATAATATAACTAGATCTCTTAAAAAAGCTTCAGGAGAACTTGGAGATGTAAATTATGAAAACATAGTTTACGAAGGTTATGGTCCAAATGGAGTTGCAGTAATAGTTGAAACTCTTACAGATAATAAAAATAGATCAGCAGGTAATGTAAGAAGTGCTTTCACAAAAGGTGGTGGAAACATGGGAACTACAGGATGTGTAGGATTTATGTTCCAAGAAAAAGGTGAGCTTGTTATAGAAAAGGGCGATAGAGATGAAGATGAAATGATGATGCTTGCTCTTGATGCTGGTGCAGAAGATTTTAATGCTGATGAAGAAGAAGTATTTGTAGTTACAACCACACCAGAAGACTTCGGTACTGTTCGTGAAGCCTTAGAAGAACAAGGAATAGAGTTCTTAGAAGCCGCAGTTAAGATGATTCCAGATACATATACAGCAATAGATGAAGCTGATGCTAAGAAGTTCCAAAAGATGTTAGACTTACTTGATGATGATGATGATGTTCAAGAAGTTTATCACAATGCTGAATTCCCTGAAGGATGGGAAGAGTAGGAATGTAGAGGTACTATAAACTTCAAAAAATCATTTTATATTAAAATTTACACTTTCAATATTGATATACAAGTGTGTCAATATTGGAGGTGTTTTTTTGTTGCTCAAAGATTTATTGAATAAGTAATAGTATAAGTAAAAGAAGTCGTAACTGGCTTCTTTTTGAGTGATTTGATTATACTAATAAATATGTTTTAAATGAAAATTTAATGAAATATTGCAATAAAAATTTATTAAATTTAAATACGTGTAGTTTAGAATGATGACTCTTGCAAGTAAGATTAACACAGAAGAAAATTTATATTTATCCAATATACGGTGAGAACTTTAGCTGTTGAATTTAATAGAGAAGAAAGTGAAGTAATGGTAGCTTTAGACGTATTCATGGAAATCGAGATGGTAGATATTAAGGATAATAATGTTATTGCTGTTAAGAATTTTGTAAAACATCAAGGAATAAAGGGGAACGAATTCGTATATTTACCTATTCTGATTTGATATAGCTTGAAGTAAATTGGTATATAATCTTGCTTGCAATACTTAATAAATTTAAGGATTAATATGCAAAGAGGAATATATAAATCATTTAAGAATTGTGAATAAATAACAAATCAGAAAAATAATAAATTGAAAAATACATTATAAGTATAATATACAATAAATGGGACAATATTATATTTAATGGGTAATGATTTTATAATATGCAAAAGTATAAAAGAGAAGGCATAAAAATACTTATAAGTGAGTGATAAAAATGGCTAAGATTGATAATTTATTAGCAACTATTGATATGGAATCTATTTCTGATATTCATATAACATCAGGGTTGCCACCTATGTCAAGGGAAGATGGAAAACTTATTAAAGTTAATGAGGATCCAATATCTTTTGAAATTGTAGAAGAATATATAAAGGATTTAGTACCTGATAAATATCAAATTTTCAAAGAAAAAGGAGAAATTGATTTTAAATATAATAATCCTGAAATAGGTAACTTCAGAGTTAATGCTTATAAGTGCAGGAAAAGTAATGGTATTGTAATGAGAGTTATTAAAAGTGATATACCTAAGATAAGCGATATTACAGATGCTAATGCCAGTGTATTAAAGAAATTTACAGAATTGAAAGATGGCTTAGTATTAGTTACAGGACCAACAGGTTCTGGAAAAAGTACAACACTTGCAGCTATGATTAATGAAATAAACAATACAAAAGAAAAACATATAATAACTTTAGAGGAACCAATAGAATATATATTTGAAACAAAGAAATGCATGATAAATCAAAGAGAAATTGGAGAGGATACTTTAAGTTATGCTAGTGGATTAAAGGCAGCCCTTAGGCAGGATCCAGACATAATAATGCTTGGAGAAATGAGAGACAAAGAAACGATTGAAATTGCATTAAGAGCAGCGCAAACTGGACATTTAGTATTTTCTACATTACATAATATGGGGGCTGTAGCTAGTATATATAGAATAATTAATTCGTTTGAAGCAAGCCATCAAAATGAAGTGCGAATTCAATTATCGTCATTTTTAAGAGGAGTTATTTCACAGGTTCTTTTATCAAATGAGATTGGGATAGGAAGAACGGCCGCTATGGAAATCATGATTTGTACTCAAAGTATACAAAACCTTATTAGAGAAGGAAATTACGAACAAATAAATAGTTTTATTCAAATGGGAAGTAAATATGGAATGCAGACAATAGGAATGGATTTGAAAAGATTGGTTAATTCGGGAACTATATCAAAAGAAGAATATGGAAATTGGGTTAATCAAAACATGCAGTCAGTATAAATTTTTACTAAGGAGTGGTTCAAAATATAGTTATTAGCTAGGGGGAAATGGAGATGGAATATATTATTTTAGTCATGTTTGGAATGGTTATAGGAAGTTTTTTAAATGTTTGCATATGCAGGATTCCAAAGGAAGAATCTATTTCGTATCCACCATCACATTGTACTAATTGTAACCACAGACTAATGCCATTAGATATGATTCCAATTTTTAGTTTTGTTTTCTTAGGAAGAAAATGTAGATATTGTAAAGAAAAAATATCATTTCAATATCCAATTGTTGAAGCATTAAATTGTGTTCTTTATATACTAATTTTCTCTAAATATGGAATTAGTATAGCTGCATTAAAATATTGTATTTTTACTTCTATTCTAAGTGTTATTTCAGTTATAGATTATAAGACGCAATATATCTATCGTTCGACTACAATATTTGGAGCCATATGCGGATTTTTATTTTTGGTAGTTCAATTTATAGTGTATAAAAATGGTGCGTTTGATTCAATTATAGGCGGTATTGTTGGTTTTTTAATTATTAAGATAATTGTTGTTATAACAAAAGGCATGGGAGATGGAGATGCTGAAATAGCAGCAGTTTGTGGATTGTTTTTAGGAATTAAGGGAATATTAATTGGGCTATTTTTAGGGATTATTATAGGTGGAATAATAGGAATAGCAGTTATTATATTAAGATTAAAAAAATTAAAAGATAAAATAGCATTTGCTCCATTTATAGCAATTGGAGCATTTATATCTATGATGTGGGCAAATGGGATATTAGAGTGGTATATGAAGTTATTTCTATAAATTCATATAAAAAAATACTATTGATGCATTAGAAAAGAAAAATAAAACTTAATAAAAAATTAATTATATTATTATTCAAAATTTAGTGGTTATAATATATAATTACAGTAAATAACTAGATAAAATAAAACAAAGAAGGGAAAATAAGAATGAATACTATAAATTATGCAATAGATATTTTCTTACACTTAGATAGATATCTTGGCATGGTAATAAATAATTATGGCTTTGAGACATATTTAATATTATTTCTAATAATATTTTTTGAAACAGGTCTTGTTGTTACACCATTTCTTCCGGGAGATTCATTAATATTTGCTGCAGGTGCGTTTGCTGCCATGGGAATGCTTAATATTTATGTTTTATTAGGAATTTTAGGAGTCGCCGCAGTTTTGGGTGATACAGCAAATTATGAAATCGGGAGAATATTAGGCAATAAACTTATCAATTCTAAAAATGGAAAGTTAATAAAGAAAGAGCATTTGGAGAAGACAAATAAATTCTATGAAAAATATGGTGGTAAAACAATAATACTTGCTAGATTTGTACCAATAGTAAGAACATTGGCCCCATTTGTTGCGGGAATAGGTAAAATGAACTATAAAAAATTTATTTCTTTTAATGCAGTTGGCGGAGTAAGCTGGGTTTTATTAGCTTCAGTACTTGGATATTATTTTGGAAATATTCCAGTTGTAAAAAATAATTTCTCACTTGTAATGATTGCAATAGTTTTAATTTCAATAATGCCTGCAGTCATTGAATACTTAAGAAATAAAAGAAGTAATGAAGAAGTACTAAATTAAGTGATAAAAAAGACTTGTCAAATAATAGACAAGTCTTTTTTCGCGGTTAAGGAAAAGGTATATAGATTTGTATGTACTGAGGTGACCCCAAAAAGTTAGACTTTTTAAGCGTAGCAGTTTTAATGGCTGCTACGCTATTTTTATGCAGCCAAGAGGTTGAGCCTGTATTCTACGGGACTCATCCATCCTAGTTTCTCTTTAATTCTTTGTTCATTGTAGTACTTGATGTATTGTTCTATTGCCTCTTTGAGTTCATCATAACTGTAGTAAACAACGCCGTAGTACATTTCCTGTTTCATTATTCCAAAGAAGTTCTCCATTACTGAATTGTCATGGCAGTTGCCCTTTCGGGACATACTTTGAAAAATTCGATTTTCTTTAAGAGTGTGTACATAAGCTTTCATTTGGTAAGCCCAACCTTGATCAGAATGAAAAGTTCTTCTGTATGGACAATCAGCTGTGATTTCAATTGCCTGGTTTAGTGCTCCCATGATATTGGCCGCTGAC
Organism: Clostridium neonatale; assembly: GCF_001458595.1. Classification (GTDB taxonomy): domain Bacteria; phylum Bacillota; class Clostridia; order Clostridiales; family Clostridiaceae; genus Clostridium; species Clostridium neonatale. Next base: position 2,330,597 of record NZ_LN890328.1, on the reverse strand, counting down.
GGATGTTGAGATATTCCATAGCTTAAGATTTCTCTATTACACATATCCATGAATGGATCTAAGTATAGTTTCTTTATTATCATTCGTCCCTTATCATCAACCTCATAATACTTAAACTCAGTAGTATCTGTTGTGATTTTCTGATGAGGAATCTGTGTGTCAAAACGTCTATGAATTCTGTTAGGAGCAACCTTTCCAACTTTACCCTTGTATGAACTATACTTACGACTCTTTCTTGTAAAGGAAGTCACCTGAAGATTAAGCTTTTGCATAATTCTCTGAACTTTCTTTTTATTTATAAGTATTCCTTGTTTACGTAGTGCTCCGTATACACGTCGATAACCCCAATCTTTATTAATACTACGTATTTCAAGGATCTTTTCTTCTAGTTCTTTATTAGGATTTTCTCTATTAAATCGCTTTTGCCAATACATGTATGTCGCTTTTGGAAAGCCTACAACTGCGAGAATATCTTTTAATTTGAATTCTCCTCGGAGGCTGTGGATGATTCTCGCTGTTTTTTCAGAAGAGCTTCCTCCTCTAAACGCAGCCTCCTCAGTTCTTTTAAATATGCGTTCTCAATTTTGAGCTTGAGCAATTCATCTTCAAGCTGTTTTACATGTTCAGCAGTAGTGTCAACTGAAACAATTTCGGCGGATTCTGTTTTACTAGACAATTTATTTGATGATTCCAACGATATCTTTCGTCCCTTCTTCTTCGGCCGCAAAGCATCAGGACCAGCAATTCTAAAATCATTTACCCACTTAACTATTTGCGTTGGATTATGTATCCTTTCTTGAAGGGCTAACTCCTGATATGAGACCTCACTTGTTAGATATAATTCTACTACATGAAGTTTATATTCGAAAGTAAAAGATTCATTTTTTCTTGAACGCATCAACGCTTCATCGCCTAATGTACGGTAATTATCAACCCATAATTTAACCTTGCTTGGAGAAGGAATACCAAACTCTTTCGCAAGAAATTTATAACCACCTTTACCATCCAAATACGCTTGAACAACTTCTTTTTTGAATTCATAACTATATTTTGCCAAAAAACCGACCTCCAAATCATTAGATTTTTGGTCTAACTTTTTGGGGTCGGTTCATACAAATCTATATACCTTTTCTAATTAAATTAATTGAATGCATTATATATAGCCTGAATACCTTTTTCAAAATGACTATTTTCAATACCTACTAAAATATTCATTTCAGAAGAACCTTGGTCAATCATTCTTATGTTTATGTTAGCGTCTGATAAAGCAGCAAATATTTTTGCTGCAGTACCTGTTTGCTGAGCCATACCACGTCCAACTGTAGCAATCATAGCCATTCCAGGATGTACTACTATTGAATCAGGATTACAAGAAGCTTTTATTCCATCAATAACAGCTTTTTGTTTATTTTTTAATTCAGCATCAGAAATTACTAAGCAAACTGTATCTATTCCTGAAGGCATATTTTCAAAAGATATACCGTTTTGTTCAAGGATTGATAAAAGTTTTCTACAAAAACCTAGTTCTGAATTCATAGAAGCCTTTGAAATTGAGATTACAGTAAAATCTTTCTTACCTGCAATACCAGTTACGATATTTGGATTACTTGATAAGTCACAATCTTTTACAATAAAAGTACCTTTATCTTGTGGTCTATTTGTATTCTTTATATTTATAGGAATACCAGCTTTTCTTACAGGGAATATTGAGTCTTCATGTAAGACTGAAGCACCCATATATGATAGTTCTCTAAGTTCAGAATATGTAATTGTACTTATAGGTTTTGGATTGTCAATTATTCTAGGATCAGCCATTAGAAAACCAGAAACATCTGTCCAGTTTTCATATAAATCTGCATTTATGCTTTCTGCAACTAATGCACCAGTAACGTCAGATCCTCCCCTAGAGAAAGTAACTATATTACCATCTTTATCAGCTCCATAGAAACCAGGAATGACAGCATTAGATACTTTAGAAAGCTTGTCTGATAATGCTTCATGAGTAGCATAAGTATCTAATGAACCATCGACATTAAATACAATTACATCTTTTGCATCAACAAACTTAAATCCTAAATAATCAGCTAAAATTAATCCGTTTAGGTATTCACCTCTACTAGCAGCATAATCTTTTGAAGCACCATCTTCTAAATCTTTTTTTACAATATTTAAGTGTTTTTCAATATCAAAATCTAAGCTTAAATCTTTAACAATGTTACAATATCTTTCTTTAATATGATTGAAAACATCATCTAATGAAATACCTGTTTCAACATGTGCATGACATAAATATAGAAGATCTGTTATTTTGGAATCTTTAGAATGTCTTTTACCTGGTGCAGAAGGAATAACATATTTTCTGTTAGAATCAGACAGCATGATATCCTTAACTTTTTTAAATTGATTAGCATCAGCAAGCGAGCTTCCGCCAAATTTTGTTATTATTGTTTTACTCATGAAAAATAGCCCCCCCAATATGTTTGTATGAAATTACATATAAAATTGTAGCAATTTATTAAGACATGTTCAAGGAAATTATTGATTTTATAAAAAGTTTAAATAAATTTATTTCATATTTTTTGTAAGTATAAATTTTTATCATTTAGAGATATGAAATTTTATCATTTATAGAAGTGCAGTTAATTATATAAAGATGTAAAAAATATCATATAAAAGCGTTGACAATAAAATGGCAAGTTTGTATAATTAAAACAGAAACTAATTAAGTTTTGACAACGAAGTCATAGAAGTTTATCTTCAATGACTTCGTTTTTTTATTATCAAGGAATTTTCTGCAGAAATTATTTTTGGATAATATTTAGTCTTAGGAATAATATTTTATTTTAAAATATTCATTGATAAAGTGAATATTAACTAAAGGGGGATTTTTATTATGGATATAAATGTAGCTATAGATACCTTGTGGGTATTACTTGGAGCAATATTGGTCTTTTGGATGCAGGCAGGTTTTGCAATGGTAGAAACAGGATTTACTAGAGCGAAGAATGCTGCTAATATCGTAATGAAGAATTTAATAGATTTTGTCTTTGGGTCAATTATTTATTGGATTTTAGGCTTTGGAATAATGTTCGGGGCTAATAAACTTGGTGGTTTTATTGGCTTACCTACATTTTTTGCAGATGGAACTGCAGAAAATGCAGCTACTGGTATTAATAATTATGCATTTCTATTTTTCCAAACAGTGTTCTGTGCAACAGCAGCAACAATAGTTTCTGGAGCAATGGCAGAAAGAACAAAATTTATTTCTTACTGCATATATAGTGCAGTTATAAGCGCAGTGATTTATCCAATTGCTGGTCACTGGATTTGGGGTGGCGGATGGCTTGCTAATTTGGGATTCCATGATTTTGCAGGATCAACAGCAGTTCACTCAATTGGTGGATGGTGTGCATTAATTGGTGCAATAATTTTAGGACCTAGAATTGGTAAGTATACTAAGGATGGAAAATCAAATGCAATTTTAGGACATAGCTTAACGTTAGGTGCACTTGGAGTATTTATACTTTGGATGGGATGGTTTGGATTTAACCCAGCTTCAAGTTTAGGTATAACTGGAGAAGGTGCTTTAGAAGTAACTTCAAGAGTATTCATTACTACAAACCTTGCAGCATGTGCAGCAGCAGCAACAACAATGATATTTACTTGGATGAGATATGGTAAACCAGATGTAAGTATGACTTTAAATGGTGTTCTTGGAGGGCTTGTTGCAATAACAGCAGGATGTGATATTGTTACTCCAGTAGGTGCATTAGCAATTGGTGTGATTGCAGGTATTGTTATGACAGTTGGTATAGAAATTGTTGATAAGAAATTTAAAGTTGATGATCCTGTTGGAGCAGTTGGAGTTCACTGTATTTGTGGTGTAACTGGTACTTTACTAACTGGTGTGTTTGGTGCATATGGCGAAGGGACAATTGGTATATTATATGGTGGCGGATTTGGATTCTTTGGAGTTCAATGTCTAGGTGTTTTATCAGTAGCAGTTTGGTCAATTGGATGTGCATTAATTCTATTTAAAGCATTAAAAGCTACTGTGGGATTAAGAGTTTCTAGAGAAGAAGAAATTAGAGGTCTTGATATAGAAGAACATGGACTTGAAAGCAGTTATGCTGATTTCCAAAACGTTGATATTAGCCTCTAGAAAATTGTTATTTTAAGTTTAAGGGGGAATAGGTTATGGCAGATAAGATTACTAAAGTTGAAATAGTCACAAGAAAGAATAAATTCGAAGAATTAAAAAATGCTCTAAACGAAATAGGAGTTATGGGAATGACAGTAAGTCAGGTTCTTGGATGTGGTACTCAAAAAGGTGATGTACAATATTATAGAGGAATTCCAATGGAGCTTAAGTTGTTACCTAAAATAAAAGTTGAGATAGTTATATGCGAAGTTCCTGTTGAAAAAGTTATAGAAGTTGCAGAAAAAGTTTTAAGAACAGGTAATATTGGAGATGGTAAAATATTTGTTTCAGATATTACAGATGTGATTAAAGTAAGAACTGGAGCGAGAGGTAAGGAAGCTTTATTAAATGAATAACTAATATTTTATAAATCATATGTAGGTAAAAGCATTAAATATATTAAATATAATGAAGGTTATTATCATTGAACTTTATATAATAAAGAAAATGATAATAACCTCTTTAAATTTTAAAGAAAAATCAGAAAAAAACTATTTTTTGTTAAAAAGATGCTTGATTTATATAATGTCATATTATATAATTAATACTATAATAAATTATGAATTGAGCAAAGGCGTTCAATAGATGGCTAAACCTATCTGTTGTGCGCCTTTTTTTAACAAATATAATTTTAAGGGGGATTTAAAATGGCAAAGTATACTAAGGAAGATATCCTTAATTTAGTAAAAGAAAATGGAGTTAGATTTATAAGACTTCAATTTACAGATATCTTCGGAGCGTTAAAAAATGTAGCAATAACTGAAAGGCAATTAGAGAAAGCTTTAGATGGTCAAATGATGTTTGATGGATCATCTATTGAAGGATTTGTTAGAATTGAAGAATCAGACATGTATTTAAAACCTAATTTTGATAGTTTTGTAATATTCCCATGGAGACCTCAACAAGGAAAAGTTGCAAGGCTAATTTGTGATATTTACAGACCAGATGGAACTCCATTTGAAGGAGACCCAAGATATGCATTAAGAAGAGCGATAGCTGATGCAGAAGCATTAGGATATGAAATGAATGTGGGACCAGAATGTGAATTTTTCTTATTTGAAACTGATGAAAACGGAAATGCAACGGTAAATACTCAAGATAAAGGTGGATACTTTGATTTAGCACCTACAGATAGAGGCGAAAATGCCAGAAGAGATATGACTTTAGCATTAGAAGAAATGGGATTTGAAATAGAGGCTTCTCATCACGAAGTTGCTGAAGGTCAAAATGAAATTGACTTTAAATATGGACCAGCACTAGAAACAGCTGATAGTATTATGACATTTAAATTAGTTGTTAAGTCTATTGCTCAAAGACATGGATTATATGCATCATTTATGCCTAAGCCAATCTTTGGTATCAACGGATCAGGAATGCATGTAAATATGTCATTATTTAAGGATGGAAAAAATGCATTTTACGATGAAAGTGATAAAAATGGGTTAAGCAAAATAGCTTACCAATTTATTGCTGGATTATTAAAGAATATAAAGGGACTCGCAGCAGTAACAAACCCACTTGTTAATTCTTATAAGAGATTAGTTCCAGGGTATGAAGCACCAGTTTATTTAGCGTGGTCATGCAGTAATAGAACAGCATTAATCAGAGTACCAGCTTCAAGAGGGGCAGGAACAAGAGTTGAGCTTAGGTGTCCAGATCCAAGTTCAAATCCATACTTAGTTTTAGCAGTTCTTTTACAAGCAGGATTAGATGGAATCAAGAATAATTTAGAAGTACCAAAAGAAATTGTAGCTAATATATTCAAGATGACAGAAGATGAGAGAAAAGATGCAGGGATTGAAAATTTACCAAATAATCTTTACGAAGCAGTTAATTTTATGAAAGAAAGTGAATTAGCTAAAAAAGCTTTAGGGGATCATATATATGCAAACTATATAGAAGGCAAAGAAGCAGAATGGGATGATTACAGAACTAAAGTCCATGACTGGGAATTAGAAAATTATCTTGATAGATATTAGTCTTATGCTTGTTAAAAGCTTAGTAAGGTGGGGTTGCAATGGCGCATAATGGAAGAATAGTAATAGCTTTAAGCAATATAGAAACTGCCAATAAATTAAAGAGTTTGCTTACACAAGAGGGGTATGATATTATATCGTTGTGCACTTCGGGTAATGAATTAATTAGATTAGTCTTGCAATATTCTCCAGACCTAGTTTTGGTTGGGTATAAGTTCAAAGATATGAGTTTACTAGATGTTTATGAAACTCTTTATGATGCTACCAGCTTTTTAGCAATAGTCAATGAGCCATATAGATCATATATAGAAGAAGATACAGATATATATTGTATAGGAACCAAGATTTCTAATGTACTTCTTACAAATGCCATTGATTTGATTTTTCAAAGTAAAAGAAGAATTAAAAAGCTAAAGGATCAGGTAGAAAAATTAGAGAATACATTAGAAGAAAGAAAACTTGTTGAGAAAGCAAAAGGGCTACTTATGCAAAACTCAGGCCTAACAGAACATGAAGCTTTCAGATATATGCAAAAAATAAGCATGGATTCTGGGAAAAAAATGCGAGATATTGCTAGTTTATTATTAAGTGAAGCAGAATAATTTAAAAATTAGCAAATATGCGAGTAATTTTATCAATAAGGATATTATTACTCGTATTGTTTGCTTTACCAATACATACTATTTCAAGGAGGAATTTTAATGGAAAATAATAATCCTATAAAACAAGGACTATATGATCCATGTTTTGAGCATGATGCGTGTGGAATAGGTACGATAGTAAATATTGATGGTGAAAAGTCTCATGAGGTACTATCAGACTGTTTAACTATACTTGAGAAATTAGAGCACAGAGGTGGTACTGGAGCTGATGAAAGAACAGGTGATGGTTCTGGAGTATTATTTAATATACCTCATAATTTCTTTAAAGAGGAATTAAAATCAAAAGGCATAACACTTGAGCACGAAGGGGATTATGCTGTTGCTATGGTATTTTTACCACAAGAGAAGAAAGCAAGAGAAGAAGCAATACATCTTTTTGAAGATATTACAAAGGAAGAAGGATTAGAATTAATAGGATGGAGAGAAGTCCCAACTAATCCATCAATACTTGGTAAAGCATCTCTTGAAGCTATGCCTTATTTCATGCAGGCATTTGTTAAGAGACCAAACTCAGTAAAACGAGGAATAGCATTTGAAAGAAAGTTATACATTGTTAGAAGAAATATTGAAAAGAGAGCTGGATGGATAAGTAAGTTCTTAAATGAAACTTTCTATATAGCATCTTTTTCAAGCAAGACAATTGTGTATAAAGGAATGCTTTTATCAACTCAACTTAGAGTATTCTATAAAGATTTAGAGGATGAAAGAGTAACTACATCTTTAGCATTAGTACACTCAAGATATAGTACTAATACATTCCCAAGCTGGGAAAGAGCACATCCAAATAGATTTATGATCCATAATGGAGAAATAAATACATTAAGAGGAAATGTTAATAAGGTTTATTCTAGAGAAACAAATCTTAAATCAAGAGTTCTTGGTAAAGATTTAATAAGAGTATTGCCTATAATAAATAAAGAAGGTTCAGATTCTGCAATCTTTGATAATAACTTAGAATTTTTATATATGAATGGTATGGATCTAACAAGAGCTGTTATGATGGCTATTCCAGAGCCATGGTATAAGAGCAGAACTATGAGCAAAGAAAAGAAAGCTTTTTATGAATACAATGCGACACTAATGGAGCCATGGGATGGTCCAGCATCTATAGTATTTACAGATGGAGAAAAAGTTGGTGCAGTTTTAGATAGAAATGGTTTAAGACCATCAAGATATTATATAACTAAAGACAGAAGATTAGTTCTTTCATCAGAAGTTGGGGCATTAGATATACCAGCAGAAATGGTTGAAAAGAAAGATAGATTAATGCCAGGTAGAATGCTTCTTGTTGATACAGTTAAAAAAGAAGTTATAAGTGATGAAGAATTAAAGCATACATATGCAACTCAACATCCATATGAAGAATGGTTAAAAGAAAATTTAGTAACATTAGATAAGATAAAAGATGCTAATAAATTTAAGATCGAATATGATAGTGAAACAAGAGACAGACTTGAAAAAGCATTTGGATATACTTATGAAGAAGTAAAAACAACAATGCTTCCAATGGCTGAAACAGGTGCAGAACCACTAGCAGCAATGGGAGTTGATACTCCAGTTGCAGTATTATCAAAACAAGCTCAGCCATTATTTAATTATTTTAAGCAATTATTTGCACAAGTAACTAATCCGCCAATAGATGCAATTAGAGAAGAAATAGTTACAGCATCTAATGTTTATATAGGGCCAGAAGGAAATATATTAGAAGATAAATCTATAAACTGTGAATTATTAAAGATTGATAACCCAATCATTAATAATGATGAATTAGCTAAGATAAAATCATTAAATCAAGGAAATTTAAGAACAAAAGTTATTGATATTGTATTTGATAAAGGAACTTCTCTTGAGGACGCTTTAGATAATATGTTTGAAAAAGCTCAAGAAGCCTATGAAAATGGATATACAATATTAGTATTATCAGATAGAAGTGTATCTGCTGATAAGATAGCAATACCTTCATTATTAGCTGTTTCAGCTATGCATCAATATTTAGTACAAAAAGGAACAAGAACTTCTGTTGGATTGGTTATTGAAAGTGGAGAACCAAGAGAAGTACATCATTTTGCAACTTTAATTGGTTTTGGTGCTGCAGCAGTTAACCCATATATGGCTTATGAAGCTATAAGAGGATTAAGAGAAGAAGGATTACTTGAATTAGATTATGATACGGCAGTTTATAATTACAATAAAGCTGTTCTTAAGGGAATTACAAAGATACTTTCTAAGATGGGAATTTCAACAATTCAATCTTATATGGGAGCTCAAATCTTTGAAGCTATAGGTATAGGTAAAGACGTAATTGACAGATACTTTACTAATACAGTAAGTAGAATTGGCGGAATTGGTCTTGAAGAAATACAAAAAGAAGCTGAAATTAAACATGAAAATGGATTTAAAGATAAGACTTATGCAGCTGACTTCATATTAGATTCACCTGGATATGAAAAATTAAGATCTGGTGATGGTATTCAAGAACAACATTTATATAATCCAACTACAATTCATAAACTACAAGAAGCTACAAGGACAGGTAATTATGAATTATTTAAGGAATATACTAACTTAATAGATGATGAAGAAGCTGAAATAACTTTAAGAGGTCTTTTAGATTTCAATTATTCATCTAAGGCAGTTCCAATAGAAGAAGTTGAGCCAGTAGAAGAAATAGTTAAGAGATTTAAGACAGGAGCTATGTCTTATGGATCGATTTCTAAAGAAGCTCATGAAGCTTTAGCTATTGCAATGAATAGAATTGGCGGTAAGTCAAATACTGGTGAAGGCGGAGAAGATCCAGACAGATGGGTACCAGATGCAAATGGAGATAGTAGAAGATCTTCAATAAAGCAAGTAGCATCAGGAAGATTTGGTGTAACATCTGAATACTTGGTAAATGCAGATGAACTTCAAATTAAGCTTGCACAAGGTGCAAAACCAGGTGAAGGTGGTCAATTACCAGGAACTAAGGTTTATCCATGGATAGCTAAGACTAGACATTCAACTACTGGAGTAGGTTTAATATCACCACCACCACATCATGATATTTATTCAATAGAAGATTTAGCTCAATTAATCTATGATTTAAAGAATTCAAATACTGGAGCTAGAGTTTCTGTTAAATTAGTTTCTGAATGTGGAGTTGGTACTGTAGCAGCTGGCGTTGCTAAAGGTGGAGCTGAAGTTATATTAATTTCAGGTTATGATGGAGGTACAGGTGCATCACCTAAAAACTCTATTAAAAATGCAGGTCTTCCTTGGGAATTAGGTCTTGCTGAAGCACATCAAACACTTTTACTTAATGATTTAAGAGAAAGAGTTAGAGTTGAAGTTGATGGTAAGCTTATGTCAGGAAGAGACGTTGCTGTAGCTGCACTTCTTGGAGCAGAAGAATTTGGATTTGCAACTGCACCACTTGTAACTTTAGGTTGCGTAATGATGAGAGTATGTAACTTAGATACATGTCCTGTTGGTGTTGCAACTCAAAATGAAGAATTAAGAAAAAGATTTAAGGGTAAGCCAGAATATGTAGTTAATTTCATGTATTTTATAGCACAAGAATTAAGAGAAATCATGGCTAAGCTTGGATTTAGAAAAATAGATGAAATGGTAGGTAGAGTAGATAGATTAAAACAAAAAGAAAACATACATAGCTGGAAAGCTAAAAATGTTGATTTAAGTTCTGTACTTTATACTCCAGAAAAATATAAAGGTAAAGTTATTAAATTTGATTCTCATAAGAAGTATGACTTTAAGCTTGAAAAAGTATTAGATGAAAAAGTATTTTTGGATAAATGTAAAAATGCTATAGAAAATGGAGAAAAGACAAGATTTGAAATAGATATAACTAATACTGATAGATCACTTGGAACAATTCTTGGATCAGAAATAACAAGAGTTAATGGTGGAAAAGGTCTACCAGAAGATACTATTTCAATAAAATGTAATGGGGCTGCCGGGCAAAGCTTTGGAGCATTTATACCTAAGGGATTGACTTTGGAAGTTGAAGGAGATGCAAATGACTACTTTGGTAAGGGATTATCAGGCGGTAAACTTATTGTATATCCTCCAAAGAAATCAACGTTTATTGCAGAAGATAACATCGCAGTAGGTAATGTTGCTTTATATGGTGCAACTTCTGGTAAAGTCTTTATAAATGGTATAGCAGGAGAAAGATTCTGTGTAAGAAATTCTGGAGTAACAGCGGTAGTTGAAGGTGTAGGAGCTCATGGATGCGAGTATATGACTGGTGGTAAGGTTGTAGTGCTTGGACCGACTGGAATTAACTTTGCAGCTGGTATGAGTGGTGGAATAGCATATCTTTATGTTGAAGATGTGGACTATAAAATCAACTTAAATGAAGAAATGATATTAATTGAAGAATTAAATATTGAAGAAGAACAAGAATTAAAAGACTTAATAACAGAGCACGTTGAATTAACACGTTCTCCTAAAGCTAATAAAATTTTATATAATTTTGAAACAGAAAAATCTAAATTTGTTAAGATAATTCCTAAGGATTATAAGAAAGTTTTAGAAACTGTTGAGAAGTATATAAATCTTGGATGCACTGAAGATGAAGCAGAAATAAAAGCATTCCAAGAAATGAAAAAAGGAAGATAGGAGGACAAAAAAGTTATGGGTAAGCCAACTGGATTTTTAGAATATGAAAGAGAAGTAGGTAAAAATAGAGAACCAAAAGAAAGAATTAAAGATTATAATGAATTTCATTTAAGACTTCCTTCAGAAAAGCAATGTATTCAAGGTGCAAGATGTATGGATTGTGGAGTACCATTCTGCCAATCAGGAGATACATTTTCAGGTATGGTGTCAGGATGTCCTCTTCATAATTTAATACCTGAATGGAATGACTTAGTATATAGAAATAAGTTTGATTTAGCTTATTATAGATTAATAAAGACAAATCCATTTCCAGAGTTTACTGGAAGAGTATGTCCAGCTCCATGTGAAGCTGGATGTACAGCAGGATTAAATGGTCCGGCTGTTTCAATAAAAGAAAATGAAAGAGCAATAATAGATATTGCCTTTGAAAATGGAATTGTTGAGGCAAATCCACCTGTAAAAAGAACAGGAAAAACAGTTGCAGTTATAGGATCAGGTCCAGCAGGACTTGCGGCTGCTTATGAATTAAATGCATGTGGGCATAAAGTTACAGTATTTGAAAGAAGTGATAGGCCAGGCGGATTATTAATGTATGGAATTCCTAACATGAAGCTTGATAAACAAGTAATACTTAGAAGAATTCAAATAATGGCTGAAAGCGGAATTAAATTTGTTACAAATGCAAATATCGGTGAAAACTATGATGCAAATGAAATTTTAGATAATTTTGATGCAGTAGTTTTAGCAACAGGTTCATCTAAGCCAAGAGATCTTGCTGTAGAAGGGAGAGAAAATACTAAAGGAATTCACTTTGCAGTAGATTTCTTAAAAGCAAATACAAAGAGTCTTTTAGATTCAAACCATGAAGATGGAAATTATATTTCTGCAAAAGATAAAGATGTAATAATCATAGGTGGTGGTGATACAGGTACTGACTGTGTAGCTACAGCACTTAGACATGGATGCAAGTCAGTTGTTCAATTTGAAATAATGGCTGAACCACCAAAGGAAAGAACAGAAAATAATCCATGGCCAGAGTGGCCTAAGATTCTTAAAGTGGATTATGGCCAAGAAGAATTCATAGATATTTATGGAAGAGATCCAAGAGAATATTTAACTACAGTTACTAAAGTAAACAGTGATAAAGATGGAAATCTTGAAAGTGTTGAAACTGTTAATGTTGAATGGAAGAAAGATGAAAATGGAAGATTTGGTCCGATTCCAGTCAAAGGATCTGAAAAAACATGGAAATCAGATATGCTATTACTAGCAATGGGATTTGTGGGCTCAGAAGAATATTTAAAAGATGCATTCAGTGTTGAATCTGATGCAAGAAGTAATATCAAAGCTGAATATGGTAAATTCTCAACAAATATGCATAAAATATTTGCAACAGGAGATGCTAGACGAGGTCAATCATTAGTTGTAACAGCCATAAGTGAAGGGCTTGCAGCAGCAAAGGCAGTTAATTCATTTTTAAGAAAATAGCATAAAATTATTCTTATAAATTAAGAATAAAAGATTTAAAATATTTTAAATCTAAGTCAAGAGATATATCAAATTTAAAAAATCGATTTGATATGTCTCTTTTTTTATTATAATTTTATGAAATTGACAATTTTGGAATATAATTTTTATCATTGTCTAATATTGAACTATAGAGTATAATTGAATAGAAATAAAAAGTATAGAGGTTAGTTTTATGAATATGGATTTTACAAGATTAATATATATTATTGTAACAACATGTATAATATTTTTAGTTGGAGTGTTATTTATACGTCTTCTTCCATGGCTCATATTAGCTGGAGTGATACTTTATATTATTTTTAAAATTAAATCTTTTATTAGATATAAAAAAATAGAAAAACAAAAAAACACAATGAATACAGATACATCAAATAATTATAATAATGTAAATACATATACTCCTAGTGATGATGATTATACAGGAGAAATCATAGATGTAGATTATGAAGAAACAGATGATAAGTAATAAACTGAATATTTGAATATAATAAAAGAAGGTATATTAAAATTAATTAATAATTTTAATATACCTTCTCTTTTCTCATAAAAGAAAATTAAATCTGCAAATATAATTATTATTTGACATATTTTAATCAATGCCCTAATATATGTTATATATATGTATAATAATTTAAAAAAATGAATAATTATTCAAAAAGAATTAGGAAAGTATAATATTTATATTAATTTAGAAATATATTTTAGGGGGAATTAAAATTGAACATAGAATTAACTTCAAATGATTTAACTATAGCTGAATTTTCCAAATTAAGAAGTTCAGTAAATTTATCAAGTTTATTAGAGGAACAAATATATAAAGCTTTAAGCAACAGTTTATATACTGTTTGTGCAAGGCATAATGAAGAAGCAGTTGGAATGGGAAGACTTGTTGGTGATGGGGCATATGTATATTATCTTCAGAACATAAATGTTGATCCTAAGTATCAAGGTAAAGGAATAGGACGAATGATTATAGATAATTTAATAAAGTATATAGAGGAAAATAAAATACCTGATACATCAGTTATGATTCTTTTAATGTCATCAAAAGGTTCAGAAGAATTTTATGAGAAGTTTGGATTTAGAAGAAGACCTAATGATAATGAAGGGTGTGGAATGATTATGAATTTATAATAAAATATAAAAAAACAAGATATTTAGGTGAATTTTTTATATATTTAAAAATAATTTATTATTACATTTATAACTAATAAAATAAAGATATAAATTGATAAAAATATAACAATATTGTATAATTAAAAATAGAAAAAATACTAAGATAATTCATATATATCTAGGATATGAAGGGTTAGTATAAAAATCGAAGGGGGCTAATTTAAATGGAGAAAATTAAGATGTCAACACCATTAGTTGAAATGGATGGAGACGAAATGACTAGAGTAATTTGGAGCATGATTAAAGACGAACTTTTAAATCCTTTTATAGAATTAAATACAGAATATTATGATTTAGGATTAAAATATAGAGATGAAACAAATGATCAAGTTACTGTAGATGCTGCTAATGCAATAAAGAAGTACAAGGTGGGAGTTAAATGTGCAACAATAACTCCAAATGTAGCAAGAGTTAAAGAGTATGATTTAAAAGAAATGTATAAGAGTCCAAATGGAACTATAAGAGCTATATTAGATGGTACAGTATTTAGAGCACCAATTATAGTTGAACCAGTTAAGCCTTATGTTAGAAGTTGGAAAAAGCCAATAACAATAGCTAGACATGCTTATGGAGATATCTATAAAGATGTTGAAATGAAAATTGAGGGAAAAGGCAAATGTGAGTTAGTATTTACAGGCGAAGATGGTACAGAACAAAGAGAATTAATACATAATTTTGATGGTAATGGCGTTGTAATGGGAATGCATAATCTTAATAAATCTATTGAAAGTTTTGCAAGAAGCTGTTTTAATTTTGGACTTGATACAAAACAAGATGTTTGGTTTGCAACTAAAGATACGATTTCTAAGAAATATGACCATACATTTAAAGATATCTTTCAAGAGATATTTGATGCGGAATATAAGGAAAAATTTGATGCAGCAGGTATAGAATATTTCTATACATTAATAGATGATGTTGTTGCAAGAGTTGTAAAATCAGAGGGTGGAATGATTTGGGCTTGTAAAAACTATGATGGGGATGTTATGAGTGACATGGTTGCAACTGCATTTGGCTCACTTGCAATGATGACTTCAGTACTTGTTTCACCAGAAGGAAATTATGAATATGAAGCCGCACATGGAACAGTTCAAAGGCATTACTATAAGCACTTAAAAGGTGAAGAAACTTCAACAAATTCAATAGCAACAATATTTGCATGGAGTGGAGCTTTAAGAAAAAGAGGAGAATTAGATAATAATGATGCGTTAGTAAACTTTTCAGACAAGCTAGAAAAAGCATCAATAAAGACAATAGAAGATGGTATAATGACTAAGGATTTAGCATTGATTGCTGTTCATGATAATATTACTACTGTAAATACATTTGATTTTATAAAAGAAATAAGAAAAACATTAGAAGCTATGCTATAAAATAAATATTGGACGTACTGAGTTTAGAGTGAATAACCGAAATAAAGATTTTATGTGATGCTCGCTTGCTACAAAAATGAAGCTAAGAATTCAAACATGCAGACTTGCATCCACAAATGTTTGCTCCAATGTAAAATTGGACAAACAATTGTGGAACAAGTCTACATGAAGAATTCTAAAGCTTAATTTTTGAATGCAAGACACCGCACACATAAAATCTTTATTTCTTTGTTTCATCTAAATTCAGAGTATCAGCATTATTGTTGATATACATAAATACATTTTTAAATTAAGGAATAGTTATTTATAGATGTTAAAGATTTAAAAAGTTAGTATTTTATCGTTTTTTTAAATGCATAAATATCAGAGTATAAATTCTTACTAATTTGCTTATTTTATTCAGATTAAGATAATTTTTGTAAGTAACTTAATAATTAATATACATTGATTAAAAATAATAATCATAACTAAAATAAATTTGGTATCTATGATTTTAGAGAAAAACAAAGAAATTCAATATATGATAGGCGTAGTATTGCATTAAGAATTTTTACTTCAAATTTTCTTACAATCGAGCCTATCATATATTGAATTTCGGCTGTTATCCACTAAACTATGATTCTACATCCTATATGTATTTGGAAAAGTAAATTTATAATTCGATTTTAAAGATTGAGTTCTTTTAAAAGAAGAGTAAGTCGTATTTCTTCATTTTCTTGAATTGGATCACTTGTATTATATAAATAATGCTGAAGAACATCAGAATCTTTTAGAAGTTCATCATATATACCATCTATAACATCTTTATCACTATGATGATATACTGCTGAACAAATAACATCTATTTCTTCTTTTGTAAAACAATTTAATTCTGTAAGTATTTTATGAGCATCAATTGAACCAAGCTTTCCATGATCTATAGATGTCATGAAGCATTCCACAAATGGAGCATATTTCAACATTTAGATTACGTCTTTTGGCTAAAATTGTACACATAGTTGAAACATCATATAAATGAACAAATCCACTAAGTTTTTTTCTTAAGTCTTATTGATTCATTATGATTTTATCAACATATTCACGTATTTTTTCTAAACGATTCATTACACAATATCCTATCCTGTCAATAATACTGAAACTAACTTTATATAACTATTTTATCATTATTTTAACAATTAATAATAAATATTGTTGAAATTATTCTATAAATTATGTAAAATAGTATTGTTAGCAAATAATACCGTGTAGTTCAATGGCAGAACGGCAGTCTCTGGAACTGCATGTTGTAAGTTCGAATCTTACCACGGTAGCCATAATAAAACACGAGGATTAAAAAACATTAAATCCTCGTGTTTTAATTTTTCTATATTTAATTATAGAAAGTAAAATATCCTAATAAATAAGATATTTTTGAATTACTATTAAAAATACGGAAGTTTAAGAAAATGGTTAATTACTTAAATTATTAAGAGATAATAGTAATTTATATATCCTATATATAATCAGTATATTTTTATAATATATGATTACACTTTGGATTATTATATATTATTATCATAATTATAAATTTTATGCATGCTAAATGGTGAATTATTAAGAAATAGACTTTTTAAAATCAATAATATATAATGAGAGTATAATTTAATTATGCTTAAAATAAGAAATTATTAATATAATTTGGGTAAGAAAATTACATCAAACTTTATTGTTTAGTTTTAGGAGGAGAATTATGAAAGCGTCTGCAAGTTTGAATTATAAAGTGGAAGAAGTTTTTAAAGTATTTATTAAAGCGGCAAAAAGAGATTTTAAAGATTTTAACAAAGAAGATCCAATAGGCTGTAAGATAGTAAAAAAAATATATTCCGGCTCTAGACCTATGGAATGTACTGTAGAGATAACAGATTATGAAGAAAATGCTAAATATGAAATTACAACAACATATGGAGATGTTTCATGTAAGTCTACATATTCATTTATTCAAAAAGGCGATGGAATTACTTTAATAAACTTTGAAGAAGATCAAGGTACTAAAGGGCTCTTCTCATCAGGTACATTATGGCTTCAAAGAATTATGGCAAAGAAACAATTTAAAATTAGATTTAACGGACTTATAGAAGAGCTGAGTAATCAATTAAAAACATATACTGATAATGTTAAGAAAAGTACTAAAGAGTCTGAAGAAATACAAGATAACTAGAAAAAGCAATATATTTAGATATATAAAAGGACATCTTTTTGTGAAAGATGTCCTTTATATAATAGAAAAATACTAAATAGCCCAATTACCATCTCTGAATATTTGAATTTCAGTTCCATCCTTTTTAACACCAGTAATATTAGTATCACTAGTTCCTATCATAAAATCTACATGAGTTATAGAACTATTAGCTTTAGCTTTAAGTAAGTCTTCCTTACTCATATTTTCACCATTTTTTATACATGATGGGTAAGATGAACCAAATGCTAAATGACATGAGGCATTTTCATCATATAATGTGTTATAAAAAATGATATTAGAATTTGAAATAGGAGAATCAAAAGGAACTAAAGCAACTTCACCTAAGTATTTAGAATTTTCATCACTATTTATTAGCTCTTTTAATATTTCTAAACCAGTTTCAGCGTTGCAATCTACAGCAGCACCATCTTTAAATGTAACGGAAAAATTATTTATAAGGTTACCCATATAGCTTAAAGGTTTTGAACTATATACTATTCCATTAACTCCATCTAATTTTGGTGTTGTATACACTTCTTCAGTAGGCATATTAGCAATAAAGTTTACTCCAGATTCAGTTTTATCTTCACCGCCACACCAAACATGATTATTTACAAGTTCGATTTTTAAATCAGTACCTAAAGAATTTGTAAAGTGTAGATAATCAAAGTCAAATTCGTTTAATTTTGATACTTTTTCATGAAGAGTTTTAACATGTTTATCCCAAGCATTAACAGGATTATCTTCTGTAATTCTCATAACATTAAAAATAGCATCCCATAATTTTTCTACTGCTTCTTCAGATGGAATAGAACTAAAAACTTTTGTTGCCCAGCCTTCAGTAGGTATAGATACTATGCACCATGAATTTTTATTTCCGGTACAAGCCTCGTGATATTTTTTTAATGCTTCTCGTCTGCTTTTTTGTGCTGAAGATATCTTTTCTGGTTCAATGCCTTGCAAGATATTAGGGTCAGCAGCAGAAATACTTAAAAATGCTGCACCTTTATCAACGTAGTAATCATACTTATCACGTTCAAATTCTGGAGTAAAGGAAAGTACTTCTTTAGTTGAATTCATAAATCTTATTCTATTGAATTTTTCATCACTATAATTAATAACTACATCAGAAGCACCATATTTATAAGCTTCATCAGCAATCATTCTTGCAAATTCTGAACAATCAATTGGACTGTTTATAACTAATAGCTGATCCTTTTGGATATTTACGCCTTTTTTTACTGCTAATTTTGCATATTTTAATAATAAGTTATTATACATTTTTTCACCTCGCTAATAATTATTTAAGTATAGTATGATTATGTCACTATTTTATATATATATCAAATAGATTAGAATTAATTTTAATAAGATATAAGAAATATTAAAATTATTATAGAAAATTAGTAGTTATTTCATGAGTTTTTAGAAAAGAATTTTTTCAAATTAAATAGGCAATAATAAGAAATATATATTGAATTTGTTTTAATTTATGTACTTTAGGTTGTACAATATAGTATAATTATTTATAAATATATTTTTGTATGTATTATAGTAGGGGGAGTGATATATCTCACTACTAAATTTATTTGAATATAGAAATTTAATTATAAATAAACGGAGGATTTTAATGAAAAGATTATTAATATTAGATTCAAACTCACTTATGAATAGGGCATTTTTTGCCTTACCTCCTCTTACAAATAGTGACGGAATAAATACTAATGCCATTTATGGTTTTATGAATATGTTGTTTAAAATGAAAGATGAAATAAATCCAGATAGTATAATAGCTACTTTTGACTTGAAAGCTCCTACTTTTAGACATAAAGAATATGCAGATTATAAAGCAGGAAGAAAAAAGATGGCACCAGAGCTTTATGAACAGTTCCCAATAATTAAAGATATACTTAAACTTATGGGAATAAAAATATTTGAAATAGAAGGCTTTGAAGCAGACGATTTAATAGGTACTGTATCAAAATTTGCTGAGGAAAATGGAATAGAAGTGTTCATAGTTACAGGAGACAAGGATGCACTTCAACTTGCTTCAACAAGTACAAAAGTTGTAATAACCAAAAAAGGAGTTACAGAAACAGCAATATATGATGAAAAAACATTTATAGATGAATTTGAAGTTACTCCAAGTCAATTTATTGATGTTAAAGGACTTATGGGAGATAAATCTGATAATATTCCAGGGGTTCCTGGTGTTGGAGAAAAAACTGCATTTAAGCTTATAAAAGATTATGGATCAATTGAAGAAGTGTTAAGAAATATAGATAGCATTTCTGGCAAAAAGTTAAAAGAAAATTTGGAAAATAATACTGAGCAAGCAATATTTTCTAAGAAATTAGCTACTATAATTAGAGATGTTCCAATAGAGTTAAAAATAGAAGACATAGATTCCATGGATGAGGAAAACATTCCAGAACTTAAGAAAAAGCTTATGAAGCTTGAAATGAAATCAATATTATCTAAGTTTAAAAGCGATGATGAAACAGATGAATGTAAAGCAGAAGTAAAGAATATAGATAATATTAAAGAAATGAAAGAAGTTCTTTTAGAAGTTAAAGATAGAATTTATATAGATTATATATTAAAGGATGCAACTACGTATTCTAAAATAGAATTAGAAAATCTATTTTTAGGAGAAGATAATCATGGTATTGTAATAGATTTTAAGAAAATAGCAGATGAAAATCATGAAGAAGCATTAGCTGTTTTAAAAGAATGCATGGAAAATGAAAGTATAAAAAAGACAATACATGATGGAAAAAATCTAGTTACATTTTTAAGAAAGAATAATATTAATATAAAGGGATTTGATTTTGATACAGCTATTGCTGCATATTTAATTGATTCATCTAAAAGTAATTATGATATAAAAGAATTAGTTAACATTTATATTGGAGATAATCCAAGTGGTGAAGGTATTAATTTTAAAGGTGCACTTTCAAGTTATATTCCCAATATATATAATGAGTTAAAAGAGAGATTACACAAAGAGGACATGGATGAACTTTATTACACTATTGAGCATCCTTTGATATTTGTGCTTTCATCAATGGAGAGTATAGGATTTAACATAAATGCAGACATGTTAGATGAGCTTCAAGTTAAATTTAAAAAGGAAATAGAAGAAACGCAAGCAGAAATATATAAGTTGGCAGATGAAGAATTTAATATAAGTTCTCCAAAACAGCTTGGAAAAATACTGTTTGAGAAATTGGATCTGCCTGTAATAAAGAAAACTAAAACCGGCTATTCAACAAATCAAGAAGTATTAGAAAAACTTATGGATAAGCATGAAATAATACCTAAAATAATGTATTATAGACAAATAACAAAGATAAATTCAACCTATGTTGAAGGCCTAAAGAATGTAATTGATGAAGATGGACGTATTCATTCAAACTTTAACCAAACTGTAACAACAACAGGTAGGCTATCAAGTACTGAGCCAAATCTTCAAAATATTCCTGTAAGACATGAAATGGGAAAAGAAATAAGAAAGGTATTTATACCATTTGAAAAAGATGATATTTTAGTTTCAGGAGATTATTCTCAAATAGAACTTAGAGTCCTTGCTCACATTGCAGGTGATGAAAATATGATAGATGCTTTTAAACATCATAGTGATATTCATACTAAGACTGCATCAGAAGTATTTAAAGTACCAGTAGAGGAAGTTACATCTCTTATGAGAAGTAGAGCAAAGGCAGTAAACTTCGGTATAGTTTATGGAATAAGTGGATTTAGTTTGGCACAAGATTTAAAAATATCTAAAAAAGAAGCAGAAGAATACATGGAAATTTATTTTGACAGATATCCTAAAATCAAAGACTATTTAGAAAAAGTAGTTGAAGATGCTAAAAAAACAGGTTATGTGTTGACTATTTTGAATAGAAGAAGATTTATACCAGAAATTAAATCTTCTAATAAGATAGTTAAGGCTTTAGGAGACAGATTAGCCATGAATGCACCTATTCAAGGAAGTGCAGCTGATATAATAAAGCTTGCAATGGTGAATGTTTATAAAAAATTAAATGAAAAGAATTTAAAAAGTAAATTAATACTTCAAGTTCATGATGAACTTATATTAAATGTTAAGAAGGATGAGTTTGAAGAAGTTAAAGCTCTTTTAATAGATGAAATGGAAAATGCAATTAAGCTTCATGTTGATTTAGATGTGGATGTTAATAGTGGTTCTACATGGTATGATGCAAAGTAATAATGGAGTTTATAAAATAAGTTGTTGTCAATTGAAAAGAAAAAGATAAATTTAAGTAGTAAGTTTATCATAAACTGTAAATTGTCAAATGTTAACTGTCAACTTAAAAAGTAAGGTGGGTTATAAAGTGATTAAAGTTGGTTTAACAGGTGGAATAGGTAGTGGGAAGAGTACGGTTTCCGCTATTTTAAAGAATAATAAATTTAAAATAATAGATGCAGATAATATTGCAAAAGAAGTTCTTGAAAAAAATCCACAGATTTTAGATACGGTTAGAGTGGAATTTGGAGCAGGATTTTTTGATTGGAGAGGTGAATTTAGGAGAAAAGAATTTGGAAATCATATTTTTAGATTTCCAAAGCAAAGAGTTAAGTACGAACAGATAATTATGCCATATATTAAAAAATATATTGAAGAGGAATTAGAGGATTATAGAAAGAAAAAAGAAAAAATAGTTATCTTAGATGCGCCTACTTTAATAGAAAATAAAATGCATGAAGAAATGGATTATGTTATTTTAGTTTGTGCAGATAACTCAGTTCAAATAAGAAGGGTCATGGAAAGAGATAAATTAAGTAAAGTAGAAGCAGTAAGCAGAATAAATTCACAAATGTCTATGGAAGAAAAAAAAGAGTATGCTAATATACTTATAGATAACAATGGCGATTTAGAAAACACTAAGAAACAGGTAGATGACTTAATGAAATTTTTGAAATTAGTATGTTAGATGGGAGAAAAAAATGAAGTTCCTAAAGAAAATTTTTTGGCTTGTAGTAATTTTATTGGTAGTTGCATTAGGGGCTAGATATGTTATAAAAGAGAAAGCTTTCCCATACAAATATCCTGAATATGTTAATACTTATAGTGAAAAATATGATTTAGATCCTCTTTTTGTATTATCTGTAATGAAAACTGAAAGTAACTTTAAAGAAGATGCTCATTCTCATAAAGATGCGGTTGGTTTAATGCAGATAACAGGGGATACTGGTGAATGGATAGCTGGTGAAATGGGGCTAACAGGATTTTCAAAAGATGACTTATATAATGAAGAAGTAAATATACAAATGGGATGTTGGTATCTAAGAAGACTTTTAGATATGTTTAATGGGAATAGAGATTTAGCAGTAGCCGCATATAACGCAGGCCCAACTAATGTTAGTAATTGGCTTGAAAATGAAGAATATTCATTGAATGGAGAATCACTTCACTATATACCTTTTGGAGAAACTAAAAAGTATATTGATAAGGTAAATGTATATTACAATATTTATGACTTTTTTTATAATGAAAGAGGAAATATTTTAGATATAAATAGAATCATTAATTTATTTAAACAGGTAATAAATGTTCATATTTCATATTTTATGTGATTATAGAGGTGTATTTTTAATATACCTCTATTCATTTTGAATCAATCATATATTTAAGATAATGATATTTGTATAGCTCTTATATGAGATAAGAAATAAATTTTATTGACAAAATAAATATAAATGGGTATTATAAAGAAAGATAAGCAGACGTGGTGGAATTGGCAGACACGCAGGTCTAAGGAGCCTGTGTCTTCAAGACATACGGGTTCAAGTCCCGTCGTCTGCACCAAGAATAATCAAAACAGGATATCTCAATATCATACAATATTGAGATATCCTGTTTTGATATATTACAATTCATTAATTGAACTTTTGAATTTGATGGAAGTGCTTATCTAGCTTTTATATCACAAGTTTCTATAGAAACTTGTTCCATTGAGGATAAAAGAACGAATATAGTAGTGCTAAAACTACAGTTATATAAAATATACATAATTTAAATTATTAATAGGATTATTGTACATAAACTAGAGGTGAGAAATATATATCTAGATTAGACCATGTTTTTTAAAACTATTATAAATTCCACCTTCATCATGTGTGTCTGTGATTTCGCCTGCAATATCTTTTAAACCTTGCTTAGCATTTCCCATAGCAATACCTAATTCACAATAATTGAACATTTCTATATCATTTAAACCATCACCAAAAGCAATAGTTTGGCTTTTATCTATATTTAAATGATTAAGTAGTTCTTCAATGGCTGTTGCTTTATGTACACCAGGAACACCTAATTCTCCACTATCTTCTCCAAACATAGGTACAGTACAGTGGATAACTTCAAATTCATTTTCAAATTCTTTTTTTATTTCATCGAAAGAAATATTTTCAGGTTCTAAGAAACATGCTTTATTAACATCATCTCTATAAAGATTTTCACCAATAATTAAAGCATTGATAAAATGGTCAGGATCATTTTCCTTTCTGTATATTGCTTCAGGATCATTTTCTACATCACCATAGATACATCTTTCAAGTTGAGGAATAAGATTTTTGCTGGCATATAGTCCACCATTAGATTCAATATAGAAGTTAACATTATTCTTATTAAAAAAATCTACCAAATGTTTTACATTTTCAGAAGAAACTTTTTTATGAAACAGCATTTCGCCTTCAACTTCAACAAATCCACCACCAGCGCCTATTATTCCATCAAATCCTATATCCATAATAAAATCATATATTTCAGCTTTTGACCTGCCTGTACATAAATAAACTAAATGTCCATTTTCTCTAGCCTTTTTTACTGCTATAGCGGCAGATTCAGGAACTAATCCCTTATCGTTACACAAAGTTCCATCAACATCTAAAAAGATTATTTTTTTATCCAACATAAAATACCTCGCTTCTTTAAATATAAGAAATTGTTAATAAAAATATACCATGATATTTGTGTAAATTAAACACAAGTATCTTCATTTGTAACAATAAATTGATTTTGTTATTTGTATTTTTATGAAACGAAGTGTTTTATTTATTTTTTGAAAGGATTAAATATATTTTTTGCAATTACTTTTCTACATTTTGTATGCTGGTATTTACTTAGCCTATAAACATTTTAAATGAGGTTTTATTATTGCAACATATATATATTAAAAATAAAGTAAGTTAATTTTAAATTTTAAAATTAAGAATACTAGTGGGGTCTATTGAATAGATAAACAGTCAAATAGTATAATAACTATGAAAGAATAAGAAAGGTATATAAAAGTAATGAAGGGAATTTTAAAATATATAAAGCCATACATTTTACAGATGGTTTTAGGTCTTATAATCAAATTTACAGGAACTATAATGGATTTATGCCTGCCTTGGATATTAGCATATATGATTGATGATATTATTCCCAAAAATAATGTGAATTTAATATTCATATATGGTGTTATTATGGTGATATGCTCAATTATTGCAGTAACTAATAATATAATCGCAAATCGGATGGCATCAAGAGTAGCTAGAGATGTTACTAGAGAAATACGTCATGATTTATTTGTAAAGATATCTTATTTTTCAAACACACAAATAGATAAATATACAATTCCATCATTGATATCTAGAATGACGAGTGATACATATAACATTCAAAGGCTGATTGGAGTTATGCAGAGACTTGGTGTTCGTGCACCAATATTATTAATTGGAGGAGTAATAGTTACCCTTACATTGGAGCCTGTATTATCCTTAGTTTTAATTGCTACATTACCTTTTGTAGGAATTATGGTTTATTATGTTTCAAAAAAAGGAGTCCCTTATTATAGCGAATTTCAAATGTATGTAGATAAGCTTGTGAGAATAGTAAGAGAAAATATAATTGGAATAAGAGTAATAAAGGCTTTATCTAAAACAGAATATGAAAAATCAAGATTTGAAAAAATAAATAAAGATACTTCAGATAAAGAGAAAAAAGCAAGTATAGTAATGGGCATTAGCAGTCCAATGATGAATTTAATACTTAATCTTGGATTGTCAATTGTAATTATTGTAGGAGCTTTTAGAGTAAATTCAGGAACTACTGAACCAGGAAAGATAGTAGCATTTTTAACATACTTTACTATTATTTTAAATGCTATGCTTTCTATTACAAGGATGTTTGTTCTTTATTCTAAAGGAAGTGCATCAGCTATGCGTATTAGTGAAGTGCTTGAAGAAGATGAGGATATAGTAATAAAGAATGAGGATTATATTGAAAGTAAATATCACATAGAATTTAATAATGTTTCTTTTTCTTATAATAAAGATGTTAATGCTATAAGCAATATTAATTTTAAGCTAAAAAGGGGAGAAACATTAGGCATAATTGGAGCAACAGGTAGTGGAAAGACAACAATAATTAAGTTACTCATGAAGTTTTATGAAGTAGATGAAGGTAAAATAAGAATAAATGGATATGACATAAATGGAGTAGACAAAAATGAACTTCATAAGAAATTTGGAGTAGCTTTTCAAAATGATATGATATTTGAAAATACTATATATGAAAATATAAAATTTGGCAGAGATTTAAGAAAAGAAGATATTTTTAGGGCTTCTGAGTATGCACAGGCTAAAGAGTTTATAGAAAATTTAAGAGAAAAATATAATGAACATTTAACAAGTAAAGGAAGTAACTTAAGTGGAGGACAAAAACAAAGAGTATTGATCTCAAGGGCTCTGGCAAAAAAGCCAGAAATTTTAATATTAGATGATTCTTCAAGTGCATTGGATTATAAAACAGATTCACTTTTAAGAAAAGCAATAAATGATAATTTTAAAGATACAACAACAATTATAGTTGCTCAAAGAATAAGTTCCATTAAGAATGCAGATAAAATTATTGTCTTGGAAGAGGGGAAAATTATTGGATATGGAAACCATGATGAACTGATAAAAGATTGTTATGTATATAAAGAAATAAGCGATTCTCAAATGGGAGGTGATATTGGTGAAAACTAACACAATAAAAAAATATACACTTATACGTTTGGGAAAATATTTATATGAATATAAGTTACTATTATTTACTGCAATATTTTTAACTATAGTAAGTAATTTATTTTCACTTGTAGGTCCATTATTGTCAGGATATGCAATAGATTCCATACAATTTGGAATAGGAAAAGTAGAATTTCAAAAAGTGTTTTTTTATGTTTTTCTAATGATATTATTTTACATATTGTCATCAATTTTATCATATATATTATCTATTTTAATGATTTCATTAACACAAAAAATAGTTTTTAAAATGAGAAAAGATGTATTTGAGAAAATAGAACAACTGCCAATAAGTTATTTTGATAATCATAAAACTGGAGATATAATAAGCAGGATTTCCTATGATATAGACACAATTAATGCTTCACTGTCAACTGATCTAATTCAAATAGCAACAAGCTTTATAACTGTAGTTGGGTCATTTATAATGATGTGTACAATATCAAGGTCACTTGTGCTTATATTTGTTATTACTATACCTGTATCATTATTATTTAGTAAGTTTATGTCACAAAAAGTTAAGCCGTTATATAAAAAAAGATCTGATGCATCAGGTAATTTAAATGGGTTTGTTGAAGAAATGATAACAGGGCAAAATACAATAAAAGCATATAATCAAGAAGAAAGAGTAATAGATGAATTTAATAAAATAAATGAAGAAGCGGTAAGTTCATACTATAATTCAGATTATTATGGTAGTATGATGGGACCATCAATTAATTTTATAAATAATATATCATTATCATTAGTGAGTGTTTTTGGTGCAATACTATACTTGTTTAAGGAGATTAGTCTTGGAAATATATCTGCCTTTGTATTATATTCAAGGAAATTTTCAGGGCCAATAAATGAAGCGGCAAATATTATGAGTGAAATACAGTCAGCTTTAGCTGCAGCAGAAAGAGTATTTAACCTTCTTGATGAAGAGATAGAAAAAGAAGATATAATTGGTGCTAAGGTACTAGATGAAGTAGACGGAAATGTTAAGCTGGATAATGTTTCATTTGGATATGATCCAAACAAAAAAATAATTGATAACTTAAATTTAGATATAAAGAAGGGAAGTCTTGTTGCTATAGTTGGACCTACTGGAGCTGGTAAGACAACTATTATAAATTTACTGATGAGGTTTTATGATATATATAGTGGTGATATTTATATTGATAATAATAAAATTAATGAAGTAACAAGAAGCAGCTTAAGGAAATCTTACTCTATGGTTCTTCAGGATACATGGTTATTTAGTGGAACTATTTTTGAAAATATAGCTTATGGAAAAAAAGATGCAACTATAGATGAGGTAATAGAAGCAGCAAAAGCAGCTAAAATACATTCATATATAATGCAGCTTCCTAATAAATATGACACAGTGATAAATGAAGATGGAATGAATATATCAAAAGGTCAAAAGCAATTATTAACAATTGCAAGAGCCATGCTTTTAGATTCTAAAATGCTTATACTGGATGAAGCAACATCAAATGTAGATACAAGAACAGAAATTCAAATTCAAGAGGCAATGAAAAATTTAATGAAAGAAAAAACATGTTTTGTTATAGCACATAGGTTATCAACAATCAGAAATGCAGATTTAATATTGGTTATTAAAGATGGAAAGATAGTTGAGCAAGGCAATCATAGAGAACTTATGAATTTAAATGAGTTTTATGCTGAGCTTTATAATTCGCAATTTCAATAGATTTAAATAAGGATAAAATAAGATTTATAGCGATAAAAAATACATAATTAAATTTACTTTAACATATTAATATATTAATGATAATCTGTTAATTTAAAATATGTTAAGGAGTAATTATGAGAAGTGAAATTGAAAGAAAAAAGAAACCTAAAATATTAAAATTAATAATGTCTATAATATTTCCATTACTTATAGGAAGTATACCAATACTACTTATACCTAATATGCAATCTATATATGAAAGCTTAAAAAAGCCTTTTTTTGCACCACCAGCCTATGTATTCCCAATAGTATGGACAATTCTTTACATACTTATGGGAATAGCTTCATATATGGTTTATATAAAGAAATATGATGATGTAGATATAGACGTATCGTCAGCTTTATTTGTATATGTTATACAGTTATTATTGAATTTGTTTTGGACATTTATTTTCTTTGGTTTTAGACTTTATGGATTAGCGTTCTTAGAACTTGTAATATTATTTTTATTTGTAATTTTAACATCAGTAAGATTTTATAAAAAAGCAGGTTTAAAACCATTTTTATTACTTGTACCATATATTTTATGGCTTGTTTATGCAGGCGTATTGAACTTTTTTATATGGATGCTTAATGAAATGTAGAGTATAATATAAGTAGCTTTGATTAATTCAAGGCTATTTATTTTTTGGCAATATTATATTATTAGAGTTCATGTATTCAGCTGTTAGTGGACAATTTTTACTGGTTTTATGTGAATTTTAGTGTTAATATATTAAGTGCTGAAAAGATTGAAGAAGGCGGTGAGGTACCGATATGGCAAAGGTAGTGATAGCAGAAAAGCCATCTGTTGCAAAAAATATTGCAGATGCATTTAAAATCAAAACAAGAAGAGATGGTTACTTTGAAGGAAATGGCTATTATATAACTTGGGCGTTTGGGCACCTTTTGCAACTTTACGATGCAAAGGATTATGATGAGAATATGAAGGGATGGAAATTTGAGAAATTTCCTTTTATTCCTGAAGATTTTAAATATAAAGTTAAATGTGATAATGTAGACAGGACAATAGAAGATAAGGGCGCTAAAAAGCAGCTGTCAATAATTAAAGGACTTATTGACAGAGAAGATGTTGATGGTGTAATTTCTGCAACTGACTATGATAGAGAAGGTCAGGTAATAGCAGATGAAATATTTAATTATTTTGAGGTAAAAAAGCCTATATACAGATTGCTTTTGAATGAATGGACACCAGATGAAGTTAAAAAAGGAATGGAAAATCTAAAAGATAATAAAGAAATGCAATCTCTTCAGGACGCGGGTATAGGACGCCAATGGAGTGACTGGATAATTGGAATTAATTTAACTTCTGTAAGTACATTAAAATATAAATTTGAAGAAAATAAGACAATAAACATAGGAAGAGTTTTGCTTCCTACATTAAAGATTATTTATGATAGAGATAAAGAAATAGAAAACTTTACAGCAACTACATATTATAAACTAACTTCAAATTTCAAAGCTTCTAATAATGAAGAATTTGAAGGATTATATTATGAAAATGAGTCAGAAAAATTTGAAAAGAAAGAGGACTTAAATAAATTATTACCATTACTTGATGGTGAGACTGCTGAAATAATTGATAAACAGACTGAGCTAAAAAAAGAATATCCACCATATCTTTTTAATTTATCTAATTTACAAGGATATATTACAAGTAAGTATAAGGGATGGACATCAGATAAAGTACTTAAAGTTGCGCAGTCACTTTATGAAAAGAAATTTACTACATATCCAAGAACGGCAAGTTCAGTATTAGAAGAAAGTTTAAAAGACAGAGCTAAAAAAGTTTTAGATATGCTTAAAGTTGGTCTGCCTTATGAAAAAGATATTAAGTTCCATACATCAAAAAGAGTTTTTGATAATTCAAAGGTCGAAAGCCATAGTGCAATAACACCTACATACATTAAGCCAACTGGGCTTAGTCATGATGAACAGATTGTTTATGATGCTATTAAGAATAGATTTATAATGCAGTTTATGCCAATAGCTGAGTTCGAAGAAACAAAAGCTACTTTAAAGGTTAAGAATCCAGAAGTTAAAGGTACATTTATTGCAAAAGGAAAAATAAAACTTGTTGAGGGTTGGAAGGTTGTAGAGAAGATAGAAAGTAAAGATATAATTTTGCCTAAGATAGAAGTAGGAGAAGTTGTAGATATTACTAAATCAAAGATTGCATCAGTTACTAAGAAACCACCTAAGTATCATACTGAAAAAACACTACTTAGGGTTATGGAAACTTGTGGAAAAGGTGTTGAAGGAAAAGAAGATTCAGAAGAAATGATGCAGGCAATATTAAGTGGATACAGTATAGGTACTCCAGCGACAAGAGCAGAAACAATTAAGAAACTTAAAGATATAGGATACTTAAAGACTAAGGGGAAAAGCCTTATTGCAACTGACCTTGGAAGAAATATAGTAGAAACTTTTCCTGTTAGAGATCTTCTTGATTTAGAGTATACAGGTAAGCTTGAAAAAACATTATCAGATATTGAAAAAGGTAAGTTTGCAAAGCAAGATTTTATGAAGCTTATAACTGACTTTACAGTGGAATCAGTTGATTTAATAAAAAAAGATGATAAAGCTTTATCTAGGTTTAAAGTTGAAATTCCAAAAGATGTAGAAAATATAGGCCCATGTCCAATATGCGGGAACCCTGTAATTGAAGGGGATAGAGGTTTTGGTTGTAGTAACTGGAAAAATGGATGTAAATTTACCATATGGAAAGATGATAAATTTATAACTTCGTTTGGTAAAACTGTTTCTAAAGAAATGGTTCAGCTTTTACTTAAGAATGGAAAAGTAGGATTTAGGAATTTAAAAAGCAAAAAAGGTAATACTTTCTCAGCATATTTTAAATATGAGAAGAATGAAGAAACAGGATATTTTAACTGGAAGATGGAATTTATAGATAATAGATAAAAAGAATCTGTGTATAATTTATGTACACAGATTCTTTTTTCATTTTAAAATAGATTTTTATATTATTTAATCTTAAGAGAATACAGAATTACTTATAGATAAAATTTATATTAGCAAATTATAATTAAATAAAGTAAATTTTTGTACAAAAAAATTACACTTATTATAAGTGATTTATTATCAGAACAAATCCTATAAAATATCATATTATACAGCATAAGTATTAATAGGAGATGTTTAAATGAAAAGAAAGCTAAAAGCAGCTATATCTGTAATAATGATATCAGTCTTTACAGCTATGATGTTTGTAGGATGTGGTAAATCAGAAGATAATACTATGACTAAAGTTAGATTAAATGAAGTAACACGTTCAGTTTTCTATGCACCAATGTACATTGCAATGAGTGAAGGTTATTTTAAAGAAAATGGATTAGATATTGATCTTCAAACAGGACAAGGTGCTGATAAAGTTATGCAAGCGGTACTAAGTAAAAGTGCAGACATTGGTTTCTGTGGACCAGAACAAACAATTTACATTAATCTTCAAGGAAGAGAAGATAAACCTGTAGTTTTTGCACAATTGACTCAAAAAGACGGATCATTTTTGGTTGGAAGAACTGAAGAAAAGAATTTCGATTGGAAGAGTCTTAAAGGTAAAGATATTATTGGCGGAAGACCAGGTGGTGCAGTACTCTGTTAATTCCTATGATTTTTTTATAAAAGAAATCTTGAATTTTTCGCCATCCCACTTGATTTTGTCTATTATTGATTGAATACCAAATTGTTTATCTTCTAAACTTAAGTTTTCCCAACTAGACATTAAATTGACTATTTTGTTATACAAATAATCAATGTCATAGTGATTAATAGAATTTAAAATATTATCATGCTCTAGTAAAAATAATTTTTGTTTTAGATTGTCATTTTCTTCAGATAATTTATTCATTTTAGTGGTAACAGCATCAGCAGCAGATCCTTTTAATTTTCCTAATTGAGATACGAGGTTTTCCATTTCGATATCATTAGATTTTATCTTTTGGGATATGTTTTTTATCTCATTCTTATCAATAACTATAGTTTCAGTTTTTGATATTTCATCATTAAGTAATTCTTTATTTAAGCATATTTTCTGCAATAAAGATAATATATCATTTTCGATGTAATCCACTCTAATAAGTTTGGCATCACAATTCCTATTATATCCACCTTTCTTTGAAGAACACTTAAAATAGTATGATCGGCTACCGTCTTTACGCTTATAACCACTATCAACACTCATTCCACATCCACATTTACAAGTAAGCATATGTGCAAGAAAAGAATATTGTGATATTCTTGGTCGGCCTTCATCACCACGTTTTCTAATTTCTTCATTAGCCTTTATCCATGTAGCTGAATCGGTTGGAATTTCATGTTTTGAAGCAGTTACAAATCTATCTTCGCTTCTATACATTTTCTTTCCATTAACGTCTATTGGTCTGCGATTCCAAGGTAAATAACCACGCCCATTTAATTCACCATAAACTTTATACCCTAGATTTTCTAAATATGATTTACTTAGTTCATCACTAGGACAATAGGTTGGATTATAAACTATATTTATGATTGTCTTAGGGTGTAGCTCAACTAATTTACCTATATATCTGCTAGTATATCCAGCTGCTGCACTTTCAAAAATAAAAGTTAATTTCTCTTTCATTTCTGGTATTAATTCTAAATACATTGCATACTTACCATTATGTGTATTTTCTTTTATAGCTCTATATCCAGTAGGTGGAGTACCTCCAAGCCAACGTCCCATTTTAGCAAGAGCATTCATATTGTCCTTAACTCTTTGAGCTATATTCATTCTTTCCATTTCAGCAAAGCCGGCAATCATAGTCATTAACATCATACCTATTGGAGTATTAGGATCAAATCCTTCAGTAACACTGACTAGAGATACTTTATTTTTCTTTAAAATATCAAAAGTATTCATAAAATCAATGATATTTCTTGCAATTCTATCAACTTTATAACATGCAACAATATCAAATTTACCATGTTTAGCAAGCAACATCATTCGTTGGAATTCAGGTCTTTTTGTATTTCCACCGCTAAATCCTTCATCTTGAAATATTTCAAAAGTGAATTCTTTACCTTGATTTAAAAAGTAATCTTTGCACATTTCTATTTGATTTTTTATAGATTCTCCTGTATCGCTTTCTTTAGATTTACGTGAGTATATTGCGACTACTTTCATGTAAATTCCTCCTTTTTACCTCTTTTTATAAAAAGAATTATTTTTTTAGACTGAAAATAAGAATATTTTTGTAAACTGAAGAATATATATAGGTGTAGTAAAAAGTAAAAAAATATTTTTTAGTTATTTTTAAATATATTGTACTTGTAGTATAATATATTTATAAAACACATGCGAACTAATGTTTGTTATAAAAAATGTTAAAAATGATAAAATTTATATAAGCATATCAAGGGGTTGGTCACATATGAAAAAACAAATAATAAAATTAATAGAGGATATTGATAATCCAAAAATTCTAGGTCTAATTTATGCATATATAAAGAGTTTATTAAAAGCAAGTTCTAAATAGGACTTGCTTTCTTAAATTTTATTTTCTTTTTCTAGTAAAAGGTCGATTAGGTCATTAATTTTATCAATTGTTTTATCATCTAACTTGGTTAAGTTTTGAACTATTTCTTTTAGTTTTTCATTTTCTGATAATGATATCTCTGCAAAAGCTTCAGCAAGTTTCTCATCTTGTTCAGAAACAACATACATTTCTCCTTCACCAGTTCTAAGCCATGTTTCATTTATATTTAATTCTCTACAAATATCATTGATAGCTCTATCTGTAATTTCCCTATATCCAGTCTCATAGCATGCTATTTGACTACTAGATATTCCTATTAATTTACCTAAAGCAGATTGTGATAGCTTATTATCTTTTCTTATTTGTTTTAACCTGTCTTTTAAATCCAAAATTATCACCTCCTACTTAGTATATTACATCGTTTTTACTCGCAATGCAAATAAAAAATAAAAAAAGTTTAAAAAAATACTTGCAAAGCAGATGAAAGAGGTGTATTATAATCTCAAGAACTTCGCAAAGCGAGTTTTTAAAAACAATTAAAAAGGGGTGAGAAAGTATGAATAGTGAAAAGATATTAAATGCAATTCCTAAACTACAAAAACTAAGTGATGATGATTTGGACTTAGTAATGAGTGCAATTAATTCGTGTTTAGTAGTACAAGCAATGCAACAAGCTCATGATAGCCCAGTAGCTTTAGAAAGGTTTGTTTCAGCAATTAGAAATTAGTATTGACTTATTTAGTGGAAGAGGAGGATTTACAATGAATAATCAATTAGAGAGCAGAATTTCATCAAGAGAAGTTGCTGAAATGATGGAAACTAGACATGATGTTTTATTAAAAAAGATTGATACAATCAATAAAGATTTTACTGCCCACAAAATTGTGGTGAGTAAATATTGGATTGAATCATCATATGTAGATAGGAGTGGAAAATCCAATAGAGAATTTCAAATTACTAAGAAAGGATGTGAGTTCCTAGCCCATAAGACAACAGGAACTAAAGGAAATTTATTCACAGATAAGTATATGGATAAGTTTGAAGCTATGGAAAAGGTGCTTGAAAATCCTAATGGAGTAATAAAGCAACTTACCAATCAGATTGCAAGCATGAATTTAGAACTACAAGAGATTAAGGGAATGCTTAACAAAAGAGAAAGGCAAAGACTGGCAAGTAAAAAGCATCAGTTAAAGATAAAGCCGCCTTTAGAAAAAAGACTTGAAAATATAACCAATGAAATGATTAATCAAATATTAGTTAATTCGCTTGCTACAGGGCTGTTAAGAGTCACAGATGAAGGAAATGTTGTTGATAAAGAAGTTTTGTTTAATGAAGCCAATAAGCTGAATATAAGCAAACATGACATTAAGATAAAGCTTGAATTACTTAATAAGATAATTTACAAGCAAGTAAGAATTAATGGTAAAAATATGTGGTGCATAGTTATTAATAGGTAGATTTTAAGGAGGAAAAATAAATGAACAAAGTTATTGAAAATAGACTTAAAGAAATTAATTTTAATGAAATTGGTGCAAGAGGTATAGCAAGAGAGATATGTGATTTGATTGTAAAATATAATCTTTCAATTAATCAAGCTGATGTGACATTAGATTTAGCGAAAGACATGTTGGCTAATAGACCATTAGGGGTTAATGAATTTGCTCTATCAACTTTTAATGATTTAGATTTGAGCCATAAAAGTCTATGTACATGGATAGGTGAATGTCAATGTTGCGGAAAAGTAAATCAGATTGATTTACCTAGAAATAAAGACATAGTACCTAAATTTTGTGGAAATTGTGGTGAAAAAATTAAATGTATCAAACTGTAACACAATAGATTAATTTTCATATCATGTATGAAGCAATTCTATGGGGGAATCAATATGCACTATAAATATGAACTTGAAATTGATGGAAGGATTGTTGATATAGATGATCCAGAACTATCAAAAATAGTAACTGGAATGTGGCTTAATTTATATAGGATATATAAAAATAATCCATCAATATTTCCATTAACAGAAGAAAAGAATATCGAGAAGCAATAAGATGTATAGGCTGAAAAGCCTTGGAAATTAATAAAACATAATAATTAAAAAGTTGAGGAAGTATTTATGACAAAAGCAACAGAAAGACAGCTCATAAAAGCTTATAAAAGAATCTTGATAGAGCATAGCAATTTAAAAGTAGTTTGGAGGAATGAAAAATGATATCAGCAGGAATTTTAAGAAATTTAGATCCAGTTGGGAGAATAGTTATCCCAAAGAATATGAGAGAAGCGTTAAAGCTTAAAGATCAAACATCCACTGAACCAGGTTCAATTGTAGAAATTAGTTTAGTTGGTGAAGAAATTATATTAAAAAAATACAATCCAGGATGTGCTTGTTGCTACAAAGAAGATGAAAAATTAACAGAAGTATTAGGAATTAAGGTTTGTAATAAATGCTTAAGAGAATTTGAAGCAGCTAGTAAAAAATTAAATAAGATGAATATTTAGTTGGTGGTGGTTATATTGGAACTTATTGTAGGACAAGTAATAACTGTTAAGAAAAAGCGTTATGAAATCTTAAGAGTAGATTTATATAACGAAGTGATTGTATGTGTAGAGTTTAATAGCAGTGATAGAAAACTTCATATTTTTAGTATAGAGGAGGTTGAGCGAGAGAATGGATGCTAAATGCCAGTACTGTAATCATATATGGAATATAAGCATTAAAGCTAAAATTCCTAAGGCTGGGTATAAGTGTCCTATATGTAGATTAATAGAACGTAGAGAAAAGGAGAGCAGTCATAATGGCAAGGTATAAATTACATGTTGAGGAAACTGTAAGCAGACTTAATTTTATTGAAATAGAAACAGATTTAACTGATAGAGAAGTTGATTTATTACTTAGCAAAATTGAAAAAGGTGAGGTTATAAGTGCAGCTAACTTAAAGGCGAAACTTGAGGTACAAGGGGTAAAAATAAGGTCAATGGCTTTATGTAATAAACCATATTATATGAATGCAGAAACACTAGAAATTGAAGAAGTAGAAGAGTCTAAAATACGAGGTATTGTATTTAGTATTAAACCTAGTGAGTTAAGTGAAGCAACTATTATTTCTGCATTAGAAAAATTAAATGGTGGTGGATATTAAATGAAAAGAAAAATGCAATTTGGAAGATTTCCAAGAAGACCTAGAAAATTAGATAAAAATTGGAGGGAAAAATCAGAGGCAGAGCATCAGAAACTTTTAACAAAAGAAAAAGCTATCAAGGACCCTCGCCAAAGTAGTCCAAGATAGCAGAAGTAAAATAATGCAATTAAATTATAGCATGGATTGGAGGAAAATCAAGTGAAATTAGAATTAACGCATATAGCCATTACAGGCTTCAAAGGATATAAAGACAAGGTTGAATATGATTTAGGGTATAGAACTATTATTACAGGTGATAATGGTCTAGGAAAAACTACTATTGGTGAAGCTATAGTATGGTGCCTAACTGGATGCGACATTTGGGGAAATGAAAAAGCAGCCACTAGATTGGTTAATAATAAGAAGCCTAAAGTTACAGAGGTTGTACTAGATTTTCTTTTGGATGAAGATCCACAGACCATTATAAGAAGAAAAAAAGGTTCAGGTAATGATCTTTATTGGAATGAAGCAAAAGTTACTACAAATGATATTGCTAGAGATATTTTCAAGAATAAAAATGTTTTTTTAAGTATTGCAAATCCCTATTATTTCCCAGAATTAGCTCCTAAAGATGCAAAGCAATTATTAAGTGATGTATTAAAACCAATAGCAAGTACAGATATATTTGCAGAGTTAGGGGATTATCTTTCAAAGGTATTAAATGACAATGGATTTAGATTGGCAGATACATTTTTACAAGATGCTATGGCTGATTTAAAAGAGCAGGAAGAGAATATTATTTATCTAGAGGGTGTGCAATCTCATATAAATGAGGAAATGAAAGATATAAAGTCACAGCAGAAAAGGGCATTTGATGATACTGAATTAAAAAAGCTTCAAAAAGAATTAGAATCATTAAAAAATATAGATAATGTTGATGTTGAATTATCAAAGCTTCAAAAACCAAAAGATTTTATATCTGAATTAAGTGAATTACGAGTTGAGGAAGCAACACTAAAGGCTTCACTTAATACTTTATCGCTACAAGAATTATTGCCAGTAGAGGCTAAGAAAGAGCGTAAGGAGGAACTGTTAAGACAGTATCACAATAAAAAAGCACAACTCGATTTTATGGAGAGTAAATTTGTTGAATGTGATAAATGTGGAAATAGTATAGATCTTACTAAGGAAACTAAGGAAATGTTAAAGGTTGAAATTAAAGAAATATGTTCAGCAGGAGTAAAGCTCAAAGATGAAATTAAAGAAATTGAAGCTAAAAATGCCGAAATAATTGAGAATAATACTAAGATTAAAGCTAATAAAAAAGCAGAAGTGAGTCAGCAACTTAAAAAGATTGAAAGTAAAAGACAATTATTCTTGGCTCAAGCAGAAGCTGACAAACAAGAATATGAGGAAAAGAGGCAAGCAATATTATCTAAAAAAGAGAAAACAAATGCTGAATATCTAGATAAGTTGAATTATTTGGAACATAGAATACAGTCACTGGAAGAAGATAAAGAAGAAATCTTGAGATTAAATGCGAGTATTGATGCAGCCATTTCTCATAATGAAAAACTTGTTAAAGATAAGGAACTTAATGAGGAAAAAATTAAAAATAGCAAAAATAAAATTGAACAACTTAAAGTTGCTATAGATGCAGCTAAACAGTATAACTCAATTAAACTAAAAAAACAATTTAATCAAATAAAACCCTATTTGGATAAGGTAGAAATCAATTTTGAGAAACTCACAAAGGATGGAGAACTTAAGGAAGATTTTAAAGTCCTTTATGAGGGTAAAGAATTTAATAAATTATCGGATGCACAGAAAATCAAAGCCAGCCTAGAAATATCTAATTTACTTATTAATGCTCAAAATTTACATTTCCCAATTTTTATTGATAGAGCTGAAAGTATTAATATTATTCCAGAAATAGATACTCAGATGATACAAGCAAAAGTAACAAAGGATTCTGAAATAAAAGTTGAGGTGATTAGTTAGTGAGTAATTCTGTAAAAAAATTATTATCACAAGTTCAAGAGTTATGTGTTGATATTTCAACCAAACCAAATGGAAAATACTATGCATCAATGGATTATACAGGTTCAATTAACTCTTTTGGACTAAGTTATGAAAATAGAAAAACAGGTGAAAAAACATGGATATGTTTTGTAGAAAAAATGGAGTTTAAAACTTTAAAAGAAATTAGCAGAAAATTAAAAAAGTTATTGGAGGAATAGAAAATGATAAATAATTTGATTCAAAAAGTTAATTATGAAGTTGGAGGCCAACAAATACAACTAACTCCTGCATTAGTAAAACAATATTTAGTAAGCGGTGATGCTAGAGCCATAACAAATGAAGAAGTAGGAATGTTTATGATGTTGTGTAAGAGTCAATCTCTTAATCCATTTAATAGGGAAGCTTATCTGATTAAGTTTGGGAATAAGCCTGCAACTATGATTACTGGCAAAGATACATTCACAAAGAGAGCTAATAGAAATCCCAATTATGAAGGAACTGAAGCAGGTGTAATAGTTGTCAACCTTAAAGGAGAAATTGAGTATAGAGAAGGTTCATTTTATATAAAAGGTAAAGAGCAACTAGTTGGTGGATGGGCTAAGGTTCATACTAAGAATAAAAAATATGCGGATATGATTACTGTTTCTTATGATGAATATGAATGTAAAAAGAATGATGGAAAACCCAATTCAAATTGGGCTGCTAGACCTGGAACAATGATAAGAAAAGTTGCTTTGGTTCAAGCATTAAGAGAGGCATTTCCAGAAGATTTTGGAGGAATGTATACAGCGGAAGAAATGGGGGTAGATGAAGCAGAATTAAATACAAAGCCAGTAAATGTTGAGGAGGAACAAAGAGAGGCTGCATATGTTGAAGAACCACCAAAGATGGCATCAAAAGCACTTAAAAATCAAATTATGCAACTCGCAAGAGAAAAAGAATTAATGTTTGGTGATGGCAAAGATGCTGATGTGAATAAGTTAGAAGCATTATGCAATGAAAATGGAATGTCATTAAGAGCTTTAACAGAAAATCAAGGGAATAATCTTATAGATATTTTAATGGAATACCAGAATGTACAGGATATTCCTGAAGAAGATATAATCCCAGAAGGTCAAGAAGATATTGAGACAGAATTAGGGGATGAAGTTGAACCATTTTAACAAAATGAGGTCCAAATATGGATAGGAAGCCAATAAAACTAAAAAATAAAATTAGGAATATGTCTATTGAGGAAGTTTATCAGCAATTTAAAAATTTTATATATAAACAGTGTCAATCCTGGTTAGGAAAATATGAATTTGATGATTTACAACAAGTAGCTTTCATAGGTCTACAAAAGGCCTATGAGGGTTATGAAGTAGATAAGGATGTTCAATTTTTAACATATGCAGCAATGGCCATTGGAAATGAGCTTAGAATATATCATAGAAAAAATAAGAAGCATGAAGATGTTTTTAGTTTAAACAAAACTTTTTTATTTAAAGATGATGAAATGGAATATATAGATACTATTTCAGATGATATAAACTATGAAGAAATAGCATTTAAGAATATTCAATGTGAAAACTTAAGAAATGCACTTAGAAAACTTAAGCCTATAGATAGAGAGATAGTAGAAGAGATTGGATTAAATTTTAAAGGTCAGAAAGAAATAGCAGAAAAATTTAATTTATCTCAATCATACATTTCAAGAAAATATAAAAACTTATTAGTAAAACTTAGAAAGATTATGGAGGGTGATGATAAGATGCCAGAAAAGAAAATCACTAGAGAGCAGTTAGTGAAAGAAGTTAGAGAACATGGAACAGGTAAAGATGCAACTAAGTTAATTGCTCATAAATATGGTCTATCTCCAGGTACTATCAAAAGTTATTACGATACTATGGATGTTAGATCAGAAAGTAAAAATTACAAAGGCAAAAAAACTCAGAATATAGATAAAAATACAACAGAACCTAAACAAGAAATCAAAGTTGAAGTACCTTCATTTCTTCAAGAGATAAAAACCTATAGAGGTTCTATTGGGCAATATCAAATTAATGATGATAATGTGGACTTACAGTTTGGAAATACAACTGTAAGTATAGAAAAAGAAAATATCATGAATTTAGTTATGGAACTATCAGAACTTAACAGAATTATAAGTTAAGTAAATCTAGATATTTAGAGGTGATTAAGATATGGCAGAATTTAAATTTAGGTTTACAGATACGGAAATTAAAAAATTACTTAAAGAAAATTTCATGATTCTTTATGATACAAGAGAGCAGGTTAACGATCATGTATTAAGTTACTTTGATAATATTGGACTCAAATACAAAAGGCAAAAAATAGATGAAGGTGACTATACAGCCATTATAACAGCAAGACCTGATATGGGAATAACAAGAGATTTATATTTTAAGGTTGGCGTAGAACGTAAGAATAGTGTGGATGAATTAGCTGGAAATTTAGCTGAGAAAACAGATACTAGAGATGATATAAGGCTTGAAAGAGAGCTTATGAGAGCTAAAGCAAAAGGTATAAAAATGTTTTTAGTAATTGAAGATCCAAATGGATTAGAAGTTATAAAAAATGGAACTTATAGGAGTCAGTATGGAAGTAAGGCTTTTGTAGGAAAATTATCATCATTACAAGATAAATATATCCAAGACACTATTTTTACATCCAATCTAAACTCTGGATATCACATTTATAGGAAGCTTTATTATTCTGTAAGAAACTTTCTAAAAGCTGGAGAAATTCAACCGAATGAAACAGGTGATTTATATGGAATTAGTTGAACTAAAGAAAAAGTATAATGAATGCTTAAAAAGGAATCAGAAAGCTGAAGAATATTTAATGAGTCATACAATTGAAGAATGTGAAAAGCCATTAAAAATAGTTTATGGCAAGTCGTTTGATACGTTTGATTTGTTTAGTGAAGTTGCAGCAGATCTAAGCAAATTAATTATTGAAATAGAGAAAAATATGGGTAAGAAAATGACCAGGTATGAAATATTAAATGGTTTTAAATTATAGAGGAGGTGTAGCTGTGAGAAACATTAATGAT
This sequence comes from Clostridium neonatale, assembly GCF_001458595.1. GTDB lineage: Bacteria > Bacillota > Clostridia > Clostridiales > Clostridiaceae > Clostridium > Clostridium neonatale. The sequence goes on along the minus strand of NZ_LN890328.1, from coordinate 2,288,310 downwards.
ATTGACTTAAAACAGGTTATAGAGGATTTGACTGGCGAGAGATTTAACAGAGAAAAGAAAATACATTCTCCTTTTAAACAAGAAAATACGCCATCTTTTACAATCTATTTTGATAGTAATTCCAATAAGTACAAGTTTAAAGATTTTAGTACAGGCAAGCAAGGTGATGGACTAGACTTTGTTATGCAGTATAAAAACTGCAGTTATAAGGAAGCAAGATCATATTTAGGATTAGAAGTTGAAAAAGCAGAGAATGAGCTATGGGAAGATAAAATACGAAGCTATATTGACTGGCAGCTCCAGGATATAAGACGAGGATATACATTACTTGGAATATTTACTTTTGTAGATGAGAATAACAAGCCAATATATGCTAAAGCTAAATTTCTTAAACCAGACGGAAAAAAGGAGACTCCATATTACTGTATTGAAAATGGAAAAGTTACTAATAAGCGTGGCACAAATGAAGTTCCATACAATTACTATAATCTACTTAAAGGAATAGCCGAGGATAAGACTATTATCTTCGTAGAGGGCGAGAAGGATGCCAATACGATAAATAACATTCTTAAAAATAAAACCTTTGTAGCAAGCTCTCTAAAGGGTGTAAAGAACTTTGAAAAATTAAAATCAAATGAATTCATGAAAATATATGTGATAGGTGATACTGGAGAGGCTGGTCAAAGATATATCCAGGATATAAAGAAAGAATTTTTTGATAAATGTTCAAAGTTTAAGATTATTAATTTACCAGGAATAAAGTCACTTGGTGATAATAAGGACGTTACAGATTGGTTAGAATCTGGCCATAATAAAAATGATTTATTTAATGCATTTGATAGATCATTAGATTTAAGAGATAAGAGCCAACTTCAACAGGATTACGGTGGTGTGTATAAATTTCAGTATGATAAAAGCGGAGAAAATCCAAGAAAAGTCTATATAACCGATTTTCAAATATTAGAAGCAAAAACACTAATAAATGTTGAGGCAGACTTTGAAGATATAGCTTTAACAGTTAAATCTAGAATTGATGGTAAAATATATCCTAAAACAGATTCCAGTACAGTATTGAATGACTTGCGTTCATTTAGAAATTTTTTAGGCGCAAAACTAAATTTTAAAGGTGAAAAGAAAGATTTAAATACATTCAGAGAATGGTTGAGTAATTACTTTTTCCTTGAAGATGAAGAAGTCTACCAGGGAGTACGATTTAGTTGTATTAATGGGAAAATGGCTTTAACTTGTGCTGATGGAACTATATTTATAGATGGAATAGATACATCAGCATTTGCAGATGGAACCAAAATAAAACTAACTGAGGTTGAAAAAATTGAAACATCTGAATTATTGGAACTAAAAAAGAGATTATTTAGATTTTTATCAGCAGAAAAGTCTATAAGTATTGTTGGAACTATAATTAATGATCTAGCAGTATATCAAAATATGGCTATTGATGAAAAATTGCATCATTTATTTATCACAGGAGAATCAGAAAGTGGTAAATCTACAATTTTAGAAAGAATTATAGCTCCTATTTTAAATTATCCAGCAAAAGAAAAGATTTCTGTTTCATCAGCAAAACCTTTTGGTTTTAGTGGAAGTTTATGTTTAGGTAATTATCCGTTAATATGTGATGAATTTAAACCAAGTAAATGGAATCAATATAAAACTGATGAAGTATGTAACACAATGAGAGATGCATATGACAGAACTCCAATGCCTAGAGGTGATAAGTCTTTTAAAATCAAAAATTTTATACCTGAAAGACCAATAATTATGGCTGGAGAAGAGTCTTATCCGGATCAAGAAACAGCACTTATAACTAGAAGCTGTATTGTTTATATCTCTAAAAATGAACGTACAGAAGAAAATAGTACAGCTACATTTTGGTTAATTGAACATAAAGACATTTTGAATAAGTTTGGCCGAAGCTTAATTGATGAAGTGCTGAATATGTCTGTTGAACAATACAAGGATATAAGGAAAAGCTTAGGCACTAAGTTTGACATATTAAAAGGTAGAGCCTTCGATACAGCATTAAATATAGCTTGCGGAATAGAAATACTGAATATTCTATTGGAACGTCATGGACTTAACATAATTGAAAATTATGAACAACACATCATAAAGAATATTCAAGATGAGGTATTGGATGGAGGAAAAGAAGCTAAAAGTACTGTTGAACAAATGTTAATACTATATAGCCAAATGATAGAAGATAAAAATACTTGTGTTCAAGAAACAATAATACAGGATAGAAAAGAAGATGGATTCTATGTAAGGACATCGCAACTTTTAAATGAAATATTTAGATTTCAAAAAGAGTATGGATCTGCTGATATTAAACCATTAAAATTGAAAGATTTTAGGAAACAAGCCATTAAAGCAGGGTATATTTTAATCAAGAATGCAAAGCAGCTAAGAATCGGTACAGATAATCCTGTATGGTATGACTTGTATGATAAAGAGAAATTGAAGGAATTAAATGTTACTAGGATAGTTGAGCCAGACTTAATAGAGGAAGCAGTCACTAAGGCTGAACAAAAATTTTTAGATAGTGCTTTTCCTAAAAAGTAGGCGCTATCTCTCTAAATATATAGAGTGAGGGTAAAAACATGTTTAAGAAAGATTTATTTTTAGCTGGATTGATGGGAGTTGTTTTTAATTTAGTATTTTGGCTAGGACTTATAGCAGGAATACTTTGGTTATTAAAATATTTTAAAGTATTTGCAATGTTTAATTAATGTGAAAAGGAAGTGAAGATATGTGGGGACCATTTTGTGAGGAGTAATTAATGCGGAATTTGAATATATTGCGAACTAAATGATCTTTTAAAATTGAATAATACGGTATTAAAAAATATGCTATAATTAATTTGTAATAATATTAAATTTGATTTATATAAATTAAGTTTTAGGTGGTGAATATAGTGAATATTAGAGAAGCAAACGCTGAAGATATGGAATCAATTGCAAATTTATATGTTATGAATTGGAAAAAAACATATATAGGTTTGTTATCTGATAATTTTTTGAATGGATTGACTGTTAATGATGGAATAAAAAAATGGCAAGAATATCTGACTAAAGAAAAACATAGGATCTTTGTTGCATATGAAAATGAAAAATTTTTGGGTTTTTCTGCATGTAAGGAAGATGAAGAATTAAAAAATTGTTTATATTTAGATTCATTGCATGTTTCTGAAACCTCAAGAGGAAAAGGTATTGGAACAAAACTTATCAATAGAGTAGGAAGGTATGCTTATATTAAAGGTTATGAAAATATGAGTATTTGTATTGTAAAGGGAAATAATAAGGCAAAGGGAATTTATGAAAAAATGGGTGCAAAACATTATAAAGATTTTATAGACTATTTTGGAAATACAGAATCCAATTCAGAAAAGCTCATTTGGGACAATTTAAATTCTTTTAAATAAATTCTAGATTGTTTATTAGAGAATTTAATATATTAAGAAAATAAAATTAATGAAAATACCGTATTATTCAAAAGAATATGCGGTATTTTTTAGTGCACAATACTTAAAACGGATATAGAAAGGAGAATATACATGTTAGAAATATTAAAATATATATTTTCGAGTCCATGGATATTTACTGGAACAGTAATGTTAATATATGTGATTGGAGAAATAATGCAGAATATTGTTGTTATCATATGTAAAACAGTAATTGGAGCAAAAGGAATTAAGTATTTTGATAGGACAGATATAAGAACAAATGATACTTCAGAGATGTGAAAGGATGGTCAAATGAATGATTATATTTAGCTAGGGTCAAAGAAGTAGCTCAATATATTATAGATACTGATGCTACTGTTAGAGAAGCTGCTAAAAAATTTGGAGTAGGTAGAAATACTATATATTTAGATATTACTGAAAGGCTTAAGGAAATAAATCCATTGATGCAAGCTGAGATAAGTCTGATATTAAAATCGCATAAGTCAGAAATGAATATACGAGGCGGTATTTCTACTAAAAAGTAAATTTAAGGGAGGGCAATCATTATGATAACTGAATTTAAAAGCAAAGAGCAATTAGCTGAAGAAAAGAAAGTTAAACTTGAAAAGCAAATAGATGAAATGTTAAAGGAACGTCCAGGATTGCAAACAGAAAGACTGATTAGGTTACTAAAAGGTGGAGATTTAAAGGATGATAGGCTTTATATAAGTAATGGACTTGTTAAATTAAAATTTGGGATAAGAAAGGTGTATAAAGAACTAGACGATTTTTATATTCCAGAAATTAATAGAGTAAGAAAAATATTAGAAGATAAAAAGCTATCTAGGCGTTTTAAAGAAGATTATAAGAACTATTTAGAAGAGTTAAATCAATATAGAGATAGTGCTAATAGTTATTTAATGGATTGTGGAGCTACAATAATTGATTCATTTGTGCCAATGTTAGATAAATACTTTACGGAACATGAAATAATTCAAATTATAGGTGGATCATATGAACAGGCTAAGAGAATAAAAGAATGGAGAGATAAAAACGAAACTGGAAACATGTTATTAACAGAAAGTCTAATTATGCATCATGTTGAGTATAGATGGAGAAAGGGAAGGGGAAAAGATTATTTAACCTGTCCTAGATGGGAAATGCCATTATTTGAATGTGTAAGTAGTTATGTATGGGATGTTATTAACAGTGATCCAAAGGCTAAGGCTGATATGGACAAAGTATTTGAAGATATTTTTGGTGAAGCCATGGTGTATACCACTACAGATTCACAAGGAAATATTATCAGTACTGAAAAAGTGATTCAAAAATTAACTATAAATGAGTTAATAAAAGATTATCAAGGTCCATTTATAAATCAGTTGAAGCAGCAGGACACATTTGATAATAAAACAACATATAGGATCAAACGAGTTGATGTTGGTGTTTATGATGTCATTACAGAAGACAAAGAAGTATTGGATAGAATATATAAAAAGCAAGCCTAAATTCTTATTACAGAATTATTACAATTTTTATGACAGTGCAAAGGCTCAAGGTGTAAAGGATAGAACGCAATTTTAAAAAATTGGAAAAAATTCTTGTTACACTTTTTGTTACAGCCGAAACCCTCACCGTTTCTATGTTCCCTTATATATTATATATATATGTAATAATAATAATAAATATATATATATATATATAAAGAGAAATATATATACATAGATAGATACTATATATTATATATAAAGATAAGCACATACAATTTTAAATCTTGTTACAGATGTAGAAATCTATGTAACCTTAGAAATAGTGAGGGTTTAAGGCATAATAATGACTAAAAATTCTTGTTACATGAGCCTTAAATTCTTGTTACGTGAGGTGATTTTGATGGGTTTTAATATGTTAGAAATTAAAAAAGATAGATTAAAAGAAGTTGAATCTCAAATTAGAAAGGCATATAGGAGTAATCATAAACCTAATAGATATTTATTAAATGAGAGAAGACAGTTGAAATCAGAGATACAAAAGATGGAAGAAAAAAGAAACTAAAATAATTAATATAAAAAAGCATTAGAGAACTATAAACGCCAATTTATATACTTTCTCTAATGCACTACCCATCTAATATTATAACATAAAGGATGGGTTTGGTTATGAATATGAAAGAAAATAAGTTTAAGAAAACAGAATCTTCACTTTATAATTACAATAGTTTAGATACCAAAATTAAAAATATAGAAATAGATATTGAAAATTTAGAAAATGATATAACAGTTAGAGCTATATCATTTGAGGAAAAATCAAGTCCAACACATAAAATTACATCAAGTGTGGAAGATGAAGTTATAAGACGAGAGGAATATATTCAGGAACAAATTTGTATTTTAAAAGCTAAGAAAAAATATTATTCAGATTTAAAAATAAAAATACAATCATCTTTGCAGCAATTATCAGAAAATGAATATAAACTTGTTAAATTAAGATATCTTAGTGGTAGAAATAAAAAATCATGGATAGAGATTGGTCAAGAGCTAGGATTTGATAAAGATTATTGCAAGAAGATAAGGACTGGTGTGATTAATTATTTAAGCGAGTTAATATATCCATAACACTTTTTGACCGCGTTTATACCACTTTTACAACACTTTTTGTACACTTTTTAATCACGTTTTAGTGGAAAAAGTATTATATAATACTATCATAGAAATTTATCAAGAGGCACTCAGTTGGGTGTCTTTTATTATTTATAAAAATTTTTTTGAATTTATAAATAATTTAAAACTTTTTATAATATATAAATCGTCTTATAAGTATAAGAAAGAAATGAGGGAGATGGTTTATTATGAAAAAGAATTTATTAAAAATGTTATTGATTGGATGTATGGTTGTTAGTTCAGCATCAACAGGTGTATTTGCTTCAACAGCGAATGCTAATAAAATAAAAGAAAATGAAGTGGTTCAAGTTCAAGAAGATTACATATTAGATAAAGAATTTAAAGAATATATATTATCTTTAAAAGGTATAAGCAATGATGAAAAACAAAAATTAATAGAATCAGAAAAAGTGATACAACCCATATATAAACAAATTGATATATTACTTGATAAGGCTGATAGTCTTGGTGCTGATGTAAGAGTTAAAATACAAGCAGTGGATGATAAAATTTATGAAATACAAAATGAAGATAGCAAAATAATGGATAAAGCCCATAAATACGAAGCGAGCAAGCTTATTAATGGATTTGACATAAATGAAGAAAGTTTAGATGATAATAATGAAGAAAGCATATATGATAGCATGGTAAATTATATAAAATCACTACCTGTTTTAACAGCTAGTGAAAAAGACAAGCTACTAGCTACACAAAAGAAACTTGAACCATATTATAAAGAATTGGAGGAATTATATAAAGAGCTTGATAAAGTTCAAAAGCCTGTAATGGATGAAGTAGATAAATTATATAATAAGGTTGATGAAGAATATAAAGATGTAGCTTATATATGGGATAAAGTTGATCATAATGAATAATGTTAAAGGAAAGGATTCTAGAAAAATAGAGTCCTTTTATTATGCAATAAAACAGAAAGGAAGGTGAGTCTATGGATGAGAAAAAGGCAGTAGGTAGACCGAGAATATTTAGGACACAAGAAGAATTAGAACAAAAGATAATGGAATACTGGCAAAGATGTGAACAACATAATAAGCCTTATACATTAAGTGGACTCGCTTTATGGATAGGAATAGATAGAAAAACATTATATAACTATTCTGAAAAAGATGAATTTTTCCCCACTATAAAAAAGGCTAAAGATATAGTTGAAGCATCTATGGAAGAAAGAGCATTAACTGGTGAAAGTAATGTCACATTTTCTATATTTGCATTAAAGAATAATTTTGGATGGGAAGATAAAAAGCAAGTTGAAAGTAATAGCACTATTAATGCTAAAGTAGAAAATACAAGTAATTTAACTGAAGATCAACTGGAAGATGAAATAAGTAAGCTAGAGAAAAAATTAGGAATTGATAAGGATGGATAGGCTGGAATACTTAAAAGCATTAGAAGAATTACAGGAAAAGAAATTAAAGCTATCTATATTAAAGGCCAGAAGGTCTTTTTTTAGTTACTGCAATTTAAAAGCACCTGACTTTTATAAACCAAATAGAAAATATCTAGTAGAGCTATGTAATGACCTTCAAGAGTTCTATGAGGGTGAAGATGAAATACTTGTAGTAAATGAACCTCCTAGACATGGAAAATCAAGAACGGCAGGATTATTTGTTGAATGGGTACTTGGTAAAAATCAAACTGAAAAGATAATGACTGGATCATATAATGAAACTCTTTCAACTATGTTCTCTAAGAATGTTAGAAATAGCATCCAGGAAGAAAAGGCAGATAAGTATAAACCAGTATTCAGTGATGTATTTCCTGATGTAGCCATAAAGCGTGGTGATGGTGCTATGAACTTATGGAGCTTAGAAGGCGGATATAATAATTATCTTGCCACATCTCCTACTGGAACAGCAACAGGATTTGGATGTTCATTAATGATTATTGATGATTTAATCAAGAATGCAGAAGAAGCCAATAACGAAGGTGTTAAAGAAAAGCACTGGGAGTGGTTTACTAATACAATGCTTTCACGTTTAGAAGAAGGCGGAAAAATAATAATCATAATGACTAGATGGGCCAGTGATGATTTAGCAGGTAAAGTACTTGAAGAAATGGCTGACAGAAAGATTAAGCATATATCTATGAAAGCCCTTCAAGATGATGGAACAATGCTTTGTGATGAAGTATTAAGTAGAAAGTCATATGAAAATAAAATTAAGACTATGGGGGCAGATATAGCAAGTGCAAATTATCAACAAGAGCCTATAGACTTAAAAGGTCGTTTATATCCTAAACTTAAGACCTATACAGAATTGCCTAAGGATAGTAATGGTAATTTACTATTTACAGCTATTAAGAACTATACAGATACAGCAGACAAGGGAGAGGATTACTTATGTAGTATTAACTATGGTGTTTATGATAAAGAAGCTTATATATTAGACGTACTTTATACACAAAAGGATATGTCAGTTACTGAAAATGAAACTGCTAAGATGTTATATCAAGGTAATGTCAATAAAGCAGATATTGAGAGTAACAATGGTGGAGAAGGCTTTGCAAGAAATGTAAAAAGAATATTAAAAGAGAAGTTTGGCAGCAATAAAACAGTTATTAAGCCATTTCATCAATCTAAGAATAAAGAAGCTAGGATACTTAGTAATTCAACTTGGGTACTGGAACATATATACTTTCCGTCAAATTGGAAAGACAGATGGCCAGAATATTATAATGCCATGATTAAATATCAACGTGAAGGAAAGAACAAGCATGATGATGCTCCAGATGCTACAACTGGAATAGCAGAAATGATAAATAAACCTAGTGGTATGTCAATATTTAAATAAGGTGGTGATAAAATATGAATGAAGAAAAAACATTAAAAGATTATTCAAAAGTTGTAATAGAAACTGATGAAAAAATCCCTGTAACTATTGCAGAAATTACACCAGAATATATAGATGTAATTAAAGGTTACAGGGTTAGAATTACACCAAAGTATGATTAATTTTCAGTATCTTTGGGAGGGCAGGAATCATTTCCATAACTGTCTTTAGAGCGTATTCTACCATCTCTACCTTGAATAATGACTTCGCTCTTTTGATTTTTAGCAATTTTTATAGCATGGTTCAAGGCTTCTTTTTGAGTATTAAAGATTTTTGTATCTTTTTGATTTCTTTCTCCATGTACAGCCCACTGTCCATTACGAGGAGACACCCATTGATTTTTACCCATATTTAAACTCCTTTCATAAGTACTCAGTGTTGGAAACACTTGTAATTTCATTATAGAAAAATTAAAAGATTAGCACAAGAATTGAGGTGAATTAATTGGATATAGAAGTAGTAAAGAAATTAATTAAGAAGCATACAACAGGTCATTCAGATATAGTATGCAAATCATTTACAGCAGAAAGATATTACAGAAATAAGAATGATATATTAACATATGACAGAAAGAAAGATGAAGATTCAGAAAATCCATTAAGAAATGCAGATAATAGGATAAGTTCTAATTTTCATGGATTACTTGTTAATCAAAAAGCATCATATATGTTTACTGCTCCACCACTTTTTGATGTTGGAAATAAAGAAGCTAATAAAAGAATTACGGATTTATTAGGAGACAACTATGCTAAAGTTTGTAAGGATTTATGTATCAATGCTGCTAATAGTGGCATAGCATGGTTACATTATTGGTTAAATGATGATAAAGAATTTGAATATGGTGTAGTAGATAGTAAGCAAATAATTCCGATATGGTCCAGTAGTTTAAATAAAAAGCTTTTAGGAATATTAAGAGTTTATAATGATACAGATGATGAAGGTGTAACTTATGATATTTATGAATATTGGAATGATATTACATGCCAAGCATTTAGAAAGAAATCTGATCTTACTATAGATGAAGGATTAGAAATTTATACAATGTTTAGTAATTTTATAGTAGATTCTAATGCAAATCAACAAAGTAATGAATTTAACCATGGATTTGAAAGAGTTCCATTTATACCATTTGGAAATAACAATTTAATGACAAGTGATTTAGATAATGTAAAACCACTAATAGACGTGTATGATAAAGTCTTTAGTGGCTTTGTTAATGATCTTGAGGATATCCAGGAAATAATATTCATACTTACTAATTATGAAGGAGAAGACTCAAGAGAGTTCTTGTCTCAGCTTAAAAAATATAAGACTGTTAAGGTGAATGATAGTGGGGCTGGAGATAGAAGTGGATTGCAGACATTAACAATAGATATTCCAATAGAAGCTAGAGAAAAACTTTTGACTATGACAAGGAAAGCAATATTTGAACAAGGTCAAGGAGTAGATCCACAACAACAAGACTTTGGAAATGCTTCAGGTGTTGCGTTGAAGTTTCTATATTCTTTACTAGAGCTTAAAGCTGGACTTACTGAAACAGAATTTAAATTAGGTTTTGGTGAGTTTGTTAGAGCAATATGTAGATATCTAAATGTTGAATGTAAATCAATAATTCAAACATGGACTAGGACAGCAGTAACGAATGATTCAGAATTAGCTGATATATGTACTTCATCTATGGGACTATTAAGTAATTTAACATTATATAAAAATCACCCATTCGTTGAAGATGCTGATAAGGAAGCAGAACAGAAGAAAAAAGAAGGCGAAGAAAAGCAGCAAGATAATGATGATTATAAAGGTGCATTTCCAAATAAAGATGATAATGAGGAGGCTGATAAAGATGAACAGTAAATCTAAATGGAGTTTATTTTGTGCATGTTTATGGTTTTTATTTTTGATTATTCAATTATTTTATGAAGGAAATACAAAAGATGCATTATTTATTGTTACTTTATTTAATTTTTTAGAATGGTTTAAGAATACTATTGTAGGTGTTTATGGTGGGGAATAATGAATACTGGCAAAAAAGATCATTAGAATTAGAGAACGCTGCTTATAAGGATTCTGAACAGTATAAAAAGGATTTGGAACAGCTGCATAAAGAAACATTAGAACAGATACAAAAGGATATTGCATATTGGTATCTAAGATTTGCTAAAAAGAACAAAATAACTTATGCAGAAGCACAACGAATTTTAAATGCAAATGAACTAGAAGAATTTCATTGGACAGTACAACAGTATATTAAATATGGCCAATCCAAAATATTAAGTGATGCTTGGAGAAAAGAATTAGAAAATGCATCTATTAAAGTTCATGTAACTAGATTAGAGTCATTACAATTTCAGATGCAACATCATCTTGAAAAGGAATATGCAAAAAGAATAACTGATATTAGCCATCTTTTGAAAAGTGGACTTGAAGATGATATATATAAGAATGCTTATGAGATAGAAAAAGGATTGAATATTGGAGTAGATCTGCATAAGTACAATGAATCTGAAATTGATGATATGCTAAAAAAGCCTTGGACTACGGATGGAAAAGTATTTTCAGAAAGACTATGGGGCAGAAAACAACAGTTAGTTGCTGATTTAGTAGAGAAGGATTTACCGCAGGCATTAATAAGAGGTGAAAGTAATAATAAGATAATAGAAAGATGGGCAGAAAAGCTAGAGTCTGATAGAAAAGCAGTGGAAAGAGTAGTACAAACTGAAAGGGCCTATGTTAATTCAAGAGCAGCATTAGAGTCTTATAAAAAGCTTGGAGTTAAGAAATATCAAATATTAGCTACTTTAGACTTGAAGACATCAAATATATGCAGAGAAATGGACCACAAGGGAAGAAATAAAGATGAACCATTCTTTTATTTAGATGAATATAAGGTTGGATTAACAGCTCCACCATTCCATTGTAATTGTAGAACAACAACAGTTCCTTATTTTGATGATTTTACAGAAGATGAAAAAAGAGCTTCAAGAAATACAGAAACTAATGGATATAAAAAAGTACCTGCAGATATGACATATGATGAATGGAAAAAGAAGTATGTAAAAAAGAAACAAGCACTTACTTAGAAAAATGAGTAGGTGCTTTTATTATGCAAAAATTTAAGGAGTGATAGAATATGATAGTAGTTCAATGGGTAGCGTTTGTATACATGATATTATGCGCTTTAATTGAATTTGTAAAAATATTTAGTGATAAAGAAATAGCTGGAAGAATAGCAAGTTTTATAGTATGCGTATTGGATTTATTAATTATTATAATTTTATTTAATACGATATTTGGTAGCCTATAGGGCTCATTTTAGGAGGAATTGAAAGATGAAATATAGGAAAAAACCAGTTGAAATTGAAGCTTTTCAATATGATGGAGATTTTCAAGATAGAGAAGGGAAGTATTATATTCCTGAATGGGGGATTGAAGCTCATAAGAAAGGGATATTGTATTTTGATGGACCAAATCTTAAAATTAAAACACTTGAAGGTGATATGAAGGCCAGTGTAGGTGATTTTATAATTCAAGGTATAAAAGGAGAGCTTTATGCTTGCAAACCAGATGTATTTGAGAAAACATATGAATTAGCTGATTAAGTCTTAATAATAAGGCTTATTTTGGGAGGAATTTACAATGAATTATATTTATATTGTATGTGATGGAAAAGAAATAACAATTAATTCTAATGATACAGCAGAAGCATTTCAAGATTTCATTTTAAAAGCAAGATATTCAGATATATGCTTTATTAATGGTATATCAGATAGTGGTAATAGGAGGATAATGATAAATCCTAAAAAAGTTTCACTTATAATGGATGTAACGCAAGAAGTTAAAAGGACAACTAAATCAATTAGACCTATAAAAGTAAAAAGTGAATCAAATGTACCAGAGAAGTTTATTGCTGAATTTACAAAAATTATATCTGAAAATTTAGAAAAGGCATTAAGAGAAGTTAGCAAGTCTTAGAAATAAGGCTTTTTATTTTGCCATTAGCAAGGCGTAAAAAGGCTTATTATTTTCGCCCTTTTTACAGGTTTGCAGGGCATAAAGAACAAAGGTAATTCTACAGTACCTGGAGAGCAGGTATAAAAATCTATTAGAAGTAAAGGAGAAATGTAAAATGGAATGGTTAAGGAAGTTATTAGAAGGTGCAAAGAAAAAAGAGGATGGAAGTATAGATATTGATGATTTAATGAAACAAGTTAATACTGAATTTCCTAAGAATGCAGTACCTAAGAGTACTTACAATGATGTAAGCGAACAGCTTAAAACTGCAAATGCAACAATTACAGATTTAAAGAAAAATAATGTTGATAATGATGCATTACAACAAACAATTAAGGAACATGAAACTACCATTAAAACTCTTAAAGATAATGCTACTAAGACTGAAAAAGAATATGTACTAAAAGATAAACTTAAGGATTTAGGTGTAACAGATGCAGATTATCTTATCTATAAACATGGTGGTATTAACAAATTTAATTTTGATGGTGATAACAAACCAATAGGAGTTGAAGATATTATTAAACCATATAAAGAATCAATTCCACATGTTTTTAAGAATGATACAGTAAAACCCAAATATAATCCAGCAGCTGGAGGAGATCCAATAGGGGTTAATCCATTTGCAAAAGAAACTTACAATCTTACACAACAAGGAAAATTATTAAAAGAGAATCCTGCACTAGCTAAAGAATTAATGGCAGCAGCAGGATTTAAATTATAGGAAAGAAAAGGTGATTTAAAATGGCAAAAACAAAGATTAGTGACGTAATTGTACCAGAGGTATTTAATCCTTATGTAGTACAAAGAACAATGGAATTATCAGCATTATATAATAGTGGGATTATATCAAATAACCCAGAATTAGATAGACTAGCATCAAGCGGTGGTACAACAATTAATATGCCATATTGGGAAGATTTAAATGGTGATGATGAAGTACTTTCAGATGATGGTGCATTAACACCAGCTAAAATCACAGCTGGTCAAGATATTGCTGTTCTATTAATGAGAGGTAAAGCTTGGAGTGCAAATGACTTAGCAAAAGCATTATCTGGAGATGATCCTATGGCTGCAATTGGTGATTTAGTTGCAGAATATTGGGCAAGACGTATGCAAGCTACAGCTATAAAGTTATTAGATGGGGCTTTTGCTGCTAGTAATATGACAAATAAGGTTTTAGATATTTCTAGTTTAGAAGATGATAAAGCTAAGATAAACGGTGAAAACTTCCTTGATGCATTACAACTTATGGGAGATGCAAAAGACAAACTTACTGGTGTTATAATGCATTCAGCTACAGAAACACAACTTCGTAAGAATAACTTAATTCAAACAGAACTTGACTCTAACAATAAGCCAATTTCATTGTTCATGGAGAAAAGAGTTATTATTGATGATTCTTGTCCAACATCTGCTGGGGAATATACAACTTATTTATTTGGAGAAGGTGCAATTGGTCTTGGTAATGGTGGAGCACCAGTTCCAACTGAAACAGATAGAGATAGCTTAGCTGGAGATGATATCTTAATAAATAGAAAACACTATATTTTACACCCAAGAGGAGTAAAATGGATTGGTTCAGCAGCAGGTTCATCACCTACAAATGCAGAACTAGCAACAGGTACTAATTGGTCAAGAGTTTATGAGGATAAAGCTATTCGTATGGTTAAGTTTGTTCATAAGCTATAAGGAGGTTTGTTATATGAGTGCTACAGCATTTCAAAGAATGAGACGTGAAGCAGCTAAAAAAGAAATAGTAAATAGTCCAGAGATAGAAAAAGAGCTGTCAAAAATGACAGTTGAGGAACTTAAAGAATATGCACAAGAAAAAAATATTGATATTGGAAAAGCTACTAGCCAATCTGGAATATTAGAAAAAATTAAAGAAGTTGAAAAGTTGAATAGGATGTGATCTTATGGAGTTAGATAAACTTAAGCAGCTCCTAGGAATTAATTTAGAAGATACATCTAAAGATGTTATTCTTGAATTTATTATAGATGATGTGACTAATATAATATTAGAATATTGCCACATAAAAGAAATACCTAAAGGCTTAGAAACTACAGCTTATAAAATGGCTGTTAAATTGTATAGAAATGAGAACCTAGGCAGTGAAGAAACTGCTATAGGTTCTATTTCATCTATAAGTGAAGGAGATATATCCACTAGCTTTAGAGATAGTGTAGAAAGTGATTATAAGGATAGTATTTTAAATGAATATAAATCTAAGCTGAATAGATACAGAAAGTTGGTGTGGTAATATGAACAAAGCTATTTTACAAGCAAGAAAAGCACATAGGAAAGCTATTGAAAGTCAGTATGAGCATATTTGTACTATTAAAGAATTTAAATCTGTTAAAGATCCAGTAACTAAGGTTACAAGCAAAAAAGATACAATAGTATTAGAAAATCAGCCTTGTAGATTGTCTTATAGTAGTGTTAAATCCACCAATCAGAGTGAAGCCAATGCTACAGTTCAACAAACTATTAAGCTATTTATAGCACCTGAAATTGAAATTAAGGAAGGTTCTAAAATTATTATAACTCATGATGGCAGGACCACAGAATTTAAACATAGTGGAAAGCCTGCGATTTATTCATCACATCAAGAGATAGTTTTAGAAAAGGCAGGTAATGCTTAATGGGAAGATGGGGAAAATGTGAGTTTTCAGAGTTAAAAAAATTAGCTGAAAATGTAAATGCTTTAAAAGATGGTGTTGCTAATGAATTTACAAAAGAGATTGCAAATGAAATAGCTATGCGATTACTTAGAAGAATTAAGCAGAAAACACCAGTAGGGCAATACACAGATGGAAGAACTGGAGGAACGTTAAGAAATGGATGGGCAATAGGACAGATAACTCAAAAAGGTAATTCGTATACTATTGAGATTATTAATCCTGTAGAATACGCTTCATATGTTGAGTATGGCCATAGGCAGACACCAGGAAGATTTGTACCAGCTATAGGAAAGAAATTAAAGAAAAGCTGGGTTAAAGGCAGATTTATGATGACTTTATCTATAAATGAAATTGAAATGCAGATACCAAGTATTGTTACTGCTAAAGTATGGGAAGAATTAAAGAGGTGCTTTGATGTTAAATAAAATAATAATAGGAATATCACAGGCACTAGATGCCGAATTTAATTCAGAAAATGAAGGATATATAATTCATACTGAAAATGTAGAGCAGGGTTTAGAAGAACCTTGTTTTTTTATTTTCAGTTTAAAACCTAGTTCAAAGCAGCTAGTAGGAAACAGATATGAGAGGAAATATCCTTTTGATATTCATTTCTTTCCAGATACTGAATTAGTAGATGGAATAAGTACAATAAATAATCAACTTAATGAAGTTACAGAAAGGCTATTTACAGCATTAGAATACATTACAGTTGATAACAGCTTGGTAAGAGGCACAAGTATTAATGCTGAAATAGTTGATAATGTACTTCATTTTTTTATTAATTTCAATATGATTGTTAAAAAGGAAACTGAGCCTATAGATACTATGGGAAGCTTAACTATAAAACAGAAGTTAGGAGGCGATTAATTTGGCTAAGACTACAACAAAAGTTGGAGAAGAAGAAATTAAACTTGTTATGGATGATAATAAATATTCTAAGCAGAAAATTTTAAAAAGTAAAAAGTATTCTGATAAACAGGATTTAATTAATGCACTGCTTAAAGATGATACACAGTATTCAATAACTGAAGTAGATGAATTAATTAATGATTTTATGAAAGGAGCAGTGAAATAGATGGCATTAGGTGGAGGTACATGGCTAACACAAAATAAAGTGCTTAATGGTGCTTATATAAATTTTATAAGTGCAGCTAGAGCAAGTACTAATTTATCTGATAGAGGATATGTTGCATTGCCAATGGAATTAGATTGGGGCCCAGATGAACAAGTATTTACAGTAACACAAGAAGATTTTCAAAAGGATTCTTTAAAGATTTTTGGCTATTCATATGATGATGATAAATTAAAAGGATTAAGAGATCTATTTAAAAATGCAACTGTACTATATGCTTATAAACTGAATAAAGGTGTCAAAGCAAGCAATAAGTTTGCAACTGCTAAGTATAGTGGTGTAAAAGGAAATGATATTAAGATTGTTATAACAACAGATATAGATGAAGGATCAAAGTATAATGTAACAACGCTTTATGGAAATAAAGAAATAGAAACACAAACTGTAGCAGCTATTAAAGATTTAGTCCCAAATGATTATATAGGAGAATGGAAAAGTGAAGCTTTAGAAGCCACAGCAGGAATTGCTCTTGAAGGTGGAACAAATGGCGAAGCAGTAACCGGAACAGAATATCAAGCTTTTTTAGATGCAATTGAAGCATATAATTTTAATACTCTTGGTTGTCTAAGTACTACAGATCAAATAAAAAGTTTATTTGTAGCATTTACAAAAAGACTTAGAGATGAAGTTGGAGCTAAATTTCAGACAGTACTTTATAAGTATGAAAAAGCAGATTATGAAGGAATTATTTCTGTAGATAATAAAGTATTGGATTCTGGAGAATTAGAAAGTTCACTTATATATTGGACAGTAGGTGCAGAAGGTGGATGTGCTGTTAATAAAACAGTAGAAAATAAAAAATATGATGGTGAATTTACTGTTAATGCAACAACTAAGCAATCTGATTTAATTGCAGGTATTAAATCTGGTAAATTTATATTCCATAAAGTTGGTGAGGATGTAAAAGTCCTAAATGATATAAATACATTAACTACTTATATAACCGAAAAAGGGGAAGATTTCTCTAGTAATCAAGTTATGAGAGTTCTTGACCAAGTTGCAAATGATACAGCAACTTTATTTAATGAAAAATATATAGGCGAATATCCTAATGACCAAAGTGGAAGAGTTTCATTATGGAATGACATAGTTGATTTAGATAAAAAATTAGAAAAAATAAGAGCTATACAAGATTTTAGTTCTGACAATGTCATTGTTGAAAAGGGAGAGACTAAGAGAGCTGTTCTTTTAACTCAAACTATTAATCCAACAGTTGCTATGGGACAACTTTATATGGCTGTTTATGTAAAATAGAAAAGAAGGAGGATAAAAGAAGATGGCTAAACAAAGAACAATGAATGGAAAAGATGCAATAAGTGGATCAAAAGCTGAGTGCTTTGTAACTATAGAAAATAGAAGATATAACTTCATGCAGATTATAAATTTTGAGTCAAGTATGGAGAAAACAAAAACAGAAGTTCCGATATTAGGTAAAGTAAGCAAAGGAAATAAAGCTACAGGATGCAAATACACATTTAAAGGAACAGCCCATTATAATCAATCAATAATGAGAAAATTACTATACAGATTCAAAGAACTTGGAGAAGACATTTATTTTGATATTCAAGTTACTAACGAAGATCCAACATCAAGTGTTGGTAGACAAACTATAATCCATAAGGATTGTAATTTAGATAGTGGTATATTAGCAAAGTTTGATGCAGATGCAGAGTACTTAGATGAAGAGATAAGTGGAACATTTGAAGATTGGGAAATGCCAGAAGAATTTTCTTTACTTGATGGCATGGAGTAATAAGAGCACTTTGGTGCTCTTTTAAATTATAAAAATATTGGAGTTGTTAGTTATGGAAGAAAAATTTGATGTATCTAAAATATTAGATATTAATACTCTTAAAGGAAAAACATTAAAAGAGAAAACAGAAAATTGCTATAAAATAATAGGTCAACACTTAATTGACCATTCAGAAAAATTAGCAGCAGACACTGAGCCAAATACAAGCGAAATAAGATTAAAAATAACAATACCATATAACTTTATGGTTACTTTGGAAAAGCAAACAGACTATCATATTATGAATGAAAAGGAGAATGAAAATGAGTAATTTAAAACTATTTTTAAAAGGAAATAAAAAACAAAGAGAAAGTGTTAAATATGCACCTACAACAAGTTTATTAGATGAGGAAGGCAAACCAGTAGAATTTGAATGGAAAGGAATTTCAGCGAAAGAAGATGAAGCACTTAGGGAAGATTGTACTATAGATGTACAAGTAACTGGAAAACCTAATATGTTCAGACCTAAATTTAATACTAATAAATACTTAACAAAGTTAGCTGTTGCAAGTTGTGTTGAGCCAGATTTATATAATGCAGAGTTACAAGATTCATATGAGGTAAGGACTCCAGAAGATCTATTAATGGAAATGGTAGATAATTCAGGTGAATATCAAGAATTATTAGGATTCATACAAAAAATTAATGGATTTGAAACTAAAAAAGATTTGGTTGAAGAAGCAAAAAACTAATAAATGGAGGCGATAGTGAGTTTAATTATGCTTACTATTGTCTCCACAAATTTCATTGGGAGCCTAGCAAATTCGCTAATATGGGAGATAGAGAACAGGCTATTGTAATAGCTTCAATAGATATAAGAGTAAAGGCAGAAAAAGAGAAACAGGATGAGATTGAAAGAAAGTCTAAAAGAGGAAAATGATAGAATTATCCATAAATATGTAATATAATATTAAAGATGTTATACATATTTATGGAGGGGATATAATGCTAAGATTTTTAAAATCATTTTTAGGAATACTCTGTTTATTAGTAGGAGCTTTAGTCATGTTTGTGATTACTATAGTAGGATTGTCACAGCATAATATTCCAGCGACATGTGTTGGAATAGTCATAGGTATTATCTTTATTTTATTAGGAATATTACTTATTAGGAAGACAAAAAAAGAAAAAATGAGAGCGGATGAAAAAGCAAAGGAAAATTATAATAAGCTAGTTGAAATAAATAAAGAGCTTAGTTTAAAGCCTGGTACAAAACAAAGAATTCAATTTTTAGGTGCAGAACTTTGTATTAGTGCTAAACATATGGATGGATTACCAGTAGCAGAAGGTGCTGATATGTATTTATATCTATGTGATGATAAAATGATTTTTGAAAGAAATGAAAACATATATAATTTAGAATTTTCTAAGTTACGAGATGTTACAATAAAAACTGATGAAGAAATTCAAAAAGCGTATGTTAGCAGTGTTGGTGGTGCTATTGCAGGGCAAATGTTATTTGGAACTTTAGGCGCAATGGTTGGCGGAAGAGCGAAGGAGAAAACTACAAAAACAATAACAAGTTATCTTATATTTACTTACGATAAAGATGGGACAAATGAGTTTATATCATTTGATGTTACTAATATACCAAATGCAATTAATTTTGTAACACATTTTTCTGAAAATCATTCAAGCGAAAAGAGAGAAATTAATTTATAAAATAAGCACTTACTTAATGTAGGTGCTATTTTTATACATTAAAACAGGAAGGAGGTATATTATGGCTACAATTAGCAATGCAATAGAGGTGCAGGATAGATTTAGTAGTGCGTTAAATAATTTGTATATTGGAATAGATAGAGCAGTAAATAGATTTGAAGTGTTACAAAATGTAATGAATAGAGATGTTAATTTTAATGTTGGAAGTAATTTAAAAGCAGATTTAAATTCAGCCAATCAAGCAGTTTCTAATATAAATAATAATATTAATAATACTCAAAATAATCTAATGCAGGTAAACGCTACAGTAAATAAGATAAGTACAAATATAATCAACATAACTAATAATCAGCAGAAATTTAATGATGAAGTTAAAGAAGGCGCTAATTCTACAGATAACCTTTTAGGAAAAGTAAAATCTTTAGCTGGTGCATATTTAGGGTTTCAAGGAATTAAAGCATTGGTAAATACATCAGATCAATTTGTTCAAACTACAGCAAGACTTAATATGATGAATGATGGGTTACAGAGTACTGCTGAATTACAGGAAATGATATATCAATCTGCACAACGTTCAAGAGCATCTTATACTGATACAGCTAATGCAGTAGCACAATTAGGTAATAGAGCAAAAAATGCATTTAATAGCAATGAAGAAGTAATAGCTTTTTCAGAACAGTTAAATAAGATGTTTACTATTGCAGGAGCTAGCCAGCAGGAAATGAGTTCAGCGACACTCCAATTAACACAAGCTTTAGGAAGTGGAGTTCTTAGAGGAGAAGAATTTAATGCAGTTTTTGAAGCAGCACCCAATGTAATGCAAGCAGTAGCTGATTATATAGGTAAGCCCATAGGTGAATTAAAAGATTTAGCAAGTGAAGGAGAAATAACCGCAGATATTGTTAAAAAAGCTATGTTTGCGGCAGCTGATGAAACTAATGCTAAATTTGAAAGTATGCCTATGACATGGGCACAGGTATGGACTACAATTTCAAATGCTGTTTTAATGGCAAGCCAACCGATATTGACAGCGATAAATTGGATTGCAAATAATCTTGATATTATTGGACCAATAGTGTTAGGAATAGCTGCAGCAATTGGAGTTTATGCAATCGGGACCTATGGAGTAGCAGCAGCTACAGCCGTATGGTCAACAGTACAAAAAGTTATTAATGCAGAGTTATGGGCTTGCCCAGTAACATGGATTGTATTAGCAATAATTGCATTAATAGCAGTGATTTATTTAGCAGTTGCAGCAATAAACAGATGGAAAGGCACTAATATAAGTGCAACTGGAATAGTGGCAGCAATATTTTGGAGTTTAGGCGCCGTTATATGGAATGTAATAGCCTATACATGGAATAAGTTTGCAGCATTTTATGAGTTTTTCATTAACATTAGTACAGATAAAACATATGCAGTTAAAAGATTATTTGTCAATTTAGCAACTAATGTAATAGATGCTTGTATTGCAATGACAAAGGGAGTTGATGGCTTTGCTACTAATTTAGCTAATGGTGTTATAGATGGGGTTAATTTAGCTATTAGAGCTTGGAATGCTTTTATGAATATATTGCCAGATAGCGTGAAGAGTTTTCTTCATATTGGTGTTGGAACAGAAAAAAGTCATACCGCAAGCATAACAGGGACTTTGCAAAATGCAAAAGCCAGTCTTCAAAATTTGTTAGGTGACAAACCAGAAGACTATATAGAAATTCCTAAAATGCAAATGAAAGATATAGGAGCTTCAGCTATGGCAGGATATAACTGGGGTGCCAATTCTAAATTAAGTAATTTATTTGATTCAGGAGTTGATAATACAGATTACCAATCTCTTTTAGATGCGGCAGAAGGAGCAAATCAAGGCGCAGGCGATACAGCTAAAAATACTGGAGCCATGAAAGATGCTTTAGATATAACAGAAGAAGATTTGAAGTATATGAGAGATATTGCAGAACAAGAAGTTATTAATAGATTTACTACAGCAGAAATAAAGGTTGATATGACTAATTATAATTCAGTTAATAGTGACCTTGACATTGATGGGATAGTTGACACACTGGCTATAAAAGTAGAAGAGCAGATGAATATTAGTGCAGAGGGGGTACATGAATAATGGCTTATAAATTTTATATGGATAAAGTTCTGCTTCCTGTACCACCTTCAAAAATGACTACTAAAATATCAAATAAAAATAAGACAGTAACACTAATAAATGATGGTGAAGTTAGTATTTTAAAATCGCAAGGACTTACAGAAATAAGTTTTGATTTATTACTTCCAAATGTTGAATATCCATTTGCAGATTATAAAAATGGTAAATTTAAAGAGGCAAAGTACTTTTTAGATAAATTTGAAAAATTAAAATTAAATAAAACATCATTTCAATTTATTGTAAGCAGAGAGTTATCTAAAGGAAAAGATTTATTTAGTACCAATATAACAGTTTCTCTTGAAGACTACAGTATTATAGAGGATGCAAAAGAGGGATTTGATGTTACAGCATCGATTAAGTTAAAGCAATATAAGCCATTTAGTACAAAGGTTGTTCAGCTTCAGACTACTATTGCGGCTAGCAGTAGTTCTGGAGTTATTTTTATACCTGCAAAAGAAGAAACACCGCCTAAAGTAAATACAAGTACAATACCACCTTATACAGTAAAAAGTGGTGATTGTTTATGGAATATTTGCAAAAGATTTTTAGGTGATGGTAGTAAGTATTCTCAGATAGCTAAATTAAATAATATATCTAATCCTAATCTAATATATCCAGGTCAAGTAATTAGATTCTCATAAGGTTGGTGATTAAATGAGTCATGAAATAATAATAACAAACAAAGAAACAATGTACTATCCTGTAGTAGAAGAAGGAATAACATGGGAAACAGAAAGAAAAGGAAGTCCGGGCAAAGTTACATTTAAAATTTATAAAGATTCTGTTTTAAATATAGAAGAAGGTAATTCGGTAAGTATAAAGAAAGATGGGCAAAATGTTTTCTTTGGTTTTATATTCACTTTTAAAATTGATAAAGAAGGATTTTATAATATTACTGCTTATGATCAATTAAGATATTTTAAGAATAAGGATACTTATTACTATGTAAACAAAAAGGCAAATGAAATGCTTAAGGAATTAGCAGTAATGTTTAATTTAAATGTTGGCACACTTGATGATACGGAATATATTATTCCTAAAAGACTTGAAGAAGATAAAACTTTATTCGATATGGTTCAGAACGCCTTAGATTTTACTCTACAGAATAAAAAGAAAATCTATGTTTTATATGATGACTTTGGAAAGCTAACACTTAAAAATATTGAGAACATGAAGCTTAATATACTTATTGACGAAGAAACAGCAGAAAACTATTCTTATACAAGTTCTATAGATAGTAATACCTACAATCAAATCAAATTAACATTTGACAATGAGGATACTGGGAAACGTGATGTTTATATGTCTAAGGATACAGGTAATATAAACAAGTGGGGATTATTGCAGTACTTTGAGAAGATAGATGATAGTGTTACAAATCCACAAGCAAAGTGTGATGCATTATTACAGCTATATAATAAGAAAACTAAAAATTTAAGTATAAGTAATATTCCTGGAGATGTAAGAGTAAGAGCTGGAACAAGTGTTGTTATAATGTTAGATTTAGGAGATATTAAATTACAAAATTATATGTTAGTTGAAAAAGCAAAACATACATTCAAAGAAAGTGAACATACAATGGACTTAACTCTAAGAGGGGATGTGTATTTTACAGATGGCTAATTTAAATGAAACTATAAAGAAACTTGCATTAGAAGCAATCACAGAAGGTAAACCAGTAAATATTACTTATGGAGCTGTAAAGACTATAAATCCTTTAAGTATAGAAGTGGAAAATTTAAAAATACTTCCTAAAGAGTTTTTTGTACTAAGTAGAAATGTTACCAATTATAAAGAAAATATTACTATGGATGGAGTAAACAAAACTATAATCATAAATAATGAGCTTAAAGTAGGAGAAAAAGTTATTTTAATAAGATTTCAAGGTGGACAGGATTATCTTGTATTAGATAGGATGTGATAATTATGATACCAGGTTCAACATTAGACACAACAAGAATAGAGTTCACAGAAGTACCAAGCAAAACATTTAAGTTAAATGCTAATACAAATAGAATTAATGGTACAATAGATGAACTCGAAGCAGTAAAACAAGCTATTTATTTAAGACTAAATACTGAAAAATATGATTATATAATATACAGTTGGAATTATGGAGTAGAAACGAAGGATTTATTCGGTGAAGATATAACTTATGTTTATCCAGAGTTACAAAGAAGAATAACAGAAGCATTGACACAAGATGATCGTATCAATAGTGTTGATGCTTTTTCTTATGAGAAGGTTAAGAATAAGGTGACTTTATATTTTACCGTTCATACAAAGTTTGGTGATGTTGATAGTGAGAAGGAGGTGGACATTTAATGTATGAAGATATCACTTATGATTTATTAGTGAATAGAAGTCTTGCAAGAGTAGATAGTGGATTTGATACAAGAGAAGGAGGACCTATTCATACTCCAGTAGCAGCGGTTTGCGTTGAGCTTCAAAATATGTATATTGCATTAGATGGACTGTTAAGTGAAACCTTTGCTGATACAGCAAGTCGAGAATTTTTAATTAAGAGAGCAGCAGAAAGAGGGATTACACCTATAAATGCTACTTATGCAGTATTAAAAGGAAAATTTGATATTGCTGTAGATATTGGTTCAAGATTTACTTGTGATAGCTTAAGTTATAGAATCATTGAACTAATAAATGATACTGAACATACCTATAAGTTACAATGTGAAACACTTGGAACTATTGGAAATGGTACGTTCGGAAATATGATTCCTATAGATCATATACAAGGGTTAACAAGTGCTAAATTAACTGAATTATTAATACCTGGAGAAGATGAAGAGGGTACAGAAGAGTTGCGAAAAGATTACTTTGAAAGTTATGATAGCAAGGCCTTTGGTGGGAATAGAGCAGATTATAAAAAGATGTTTAAAGATGATATAAGTGGTGTAGGTGGTATAAAGATTTATAGAGTTACAGAAAGTAATAAGTTTATAAAAATTGTTGTTATCACTTCAACATGGCAAAAACCAACAACAGAATTTATTAATAGTATACAAGAGCAATTAGATCCAATAGAAAATCAAGGTGAAGGAATTGGACTTGCGCCAATAGGCCATAAGGTAGTTATTAACCCAGTAAATGAAACAGAAATTAATATTTCAACCAATCTAACATATCAAGGTGGATATTCTTTCGATGATGTAAAAGACTATATAAATACCACTATAGATGAGTATTTTATTGAACTTAAAAAGACATGGTCTGATAATGATAATTTAGTAGTAAGGATAAGTCAAATTGAAACAAGATTATTGAATATCGAAGGAATACTTGATATTGCTGATACCAAAATAAATAGTATAGCTGAAAATCTTGTATTGGATGCTGACAATATTCCTAAGAGGGGGACTGTAAGTGAGCAGAGTAATTAGTATTTTAGACTATATTCCACCAGTACTAGCAGATACAGAAGAACAAAAACAGATTTCTAAAGCACTTAACCCAGAAATAAATATGTTGTGGGCAGAAATAGAAAGGGCACAAAATAATCAATTTATAAGTTCTAGTGATGAATATGGTGTTGCTCATAGGGAGAATATGCTTAGCATTAAACCTAAAAACACTGAAACTTTAGATGATAGAAAGTTTAGATTGTTATCTAGAGAAATAGAAAAATTACCATACACATATAGAGTTTTGAAAAATAAATTAAAAGCTTTATGTGGAGAAAATGGATATACATTAAATATTGATTATGATAATGAAATAATAAAAGTAAGAGTTGATCTAATTTCTAAAAAGGCATATGAAGAAGTTGAGTTAATGTTAGAAAAAATGTCACCTTTAAATATGCTTATTGATTTATCTTTACTTTATAACAGTCATAAAATACTTTCAGGATTTACACATAGACAATTAAATCAATATACACATAAACAATTAAGAGAGGAAGTGTTTATAAATGAGTGATTATCAAGGGACATACACCACTAATTTAAATTTAAGTAAGGATAGTGTTGATGATAGCTATGATGTAGAAAGAGTCAATTCTAATTCAGATAAAATAGATAAATGGGCAGGAGAAATTACTACGCAATTGAACGATTTGGCGAATCTTAATTTATTTATAAATGGTGGCTTTTCAGTTTGGCAGAGGGGAACATCATTCTCTACTAACGGATATACTGCTGATAGATGGATGTATGATGTAGAAGGTGATGACAAAGGTAAAATTGTTAGACATGCTAATGGTGGCGTTCAAATTAAATTAATTTCTAATAAAAGATTTTGGTTTATGCAAAGAATTGAGTTAAATCAAGAACTTAAGAATATTTTTTCGAATAGTACTGTTACTTTATCATTTTATGTGACTACCAGTGCTGGTGTAAAAATAAGTCCTTATATTAGAGTATGGTCTCCAAGCAGAAATGCAAATATATTTTTGAAATCATATGAAGCAAAGGCAACAAGACAACTAATCGAATGTCAGATTACACTTGGAGATTTGAGTTCTGATGATTGGTTAGGAATAGACATTTTTAGGATAGAAGAAGATAACAAATTTACAGTAGGAGATGATTTATATATAAGATTTGAAAATGCAAAATTTGAACTAGGTTCAAAAGCAACACCATTCGTCCCACGACCATATGGCGAAGAATTGGCTTTGTGTCAAAGATATTATTATAGATGGGGAAATGAAAGAGCTAGGTATAGAGCTGTTGGTATTAATGGCAATCAATTATTCTTTTTTGTACCATTACCTACAACATTAAGAATAATACCAACTATAAATAATGCATTTTCTATAAATACTTTAAGTGGAGCAGGTGTGTCAGATTTTACCTTTGC
This sequence comes from Clostridium neonatale, assembly GCF_001458595.1. Taxonomy (GTDB): domain Bacteria; phylum Bacillota; class Clostridia; order Clostridiales; family Clostridiaceae; genus Clostridium; species Clostridium neonatale. Next base: position 2,261,089 of record NZ_LN890328.1, on the reverse strand, counting down.
AGTTAACATTGTACCTATGGGGATGATAGTTCATGCTACAAAATCGACTCATGGAATGAGTGATGGACAGTTAATGCTATCTGATGATGGAAGTTTAGATGCAGAAATATACTAGGAGGTGCAACATGGAAGAATTCAAGTATAAAATATATATAAAAACAGATAAAAATAATTGTATTATTGGCGTAGAAAGTGATTTAACCTTAGAAGATACAAGTGGATATATACAAATTGATGAAGGTATTGGGGATAAATATTCTCATGCACAAGGTAATTATTTTCCAAGAGATAAGCCGTTAAGAGATTCGCAAGGCAGATGTAATTATAAATATGTAAATAATGAAGTTGTAGAGCTAACTGATGAAGAAAAGGAAAGCTTATTTCCTATACCAGTACAGCAACCAACAGAACAGCAAATATTAAATGCTAAGTTATTGCAGGATAATGCTAATATGCAATTAGAGTTGGAAGAACAAAAGAAATTAAATGCACAAATATTATTACAAATAGCGGGAGGTAGTACAAATGCTTAGTTATATTAAAGAATACTATTTGTTGGGACTTTATACAGAAAGTAATTTAGATGTATTTGTTAATGCTAGATGGATTACAGAAGAACAAAAGCAAGAAATTATTGCAAGTAAAGCTACGCAATAGGCGAAAGGGATGCAGTAAAATAAAATTCAAAAATTAATAAATGAAAGCATAATTTAGAGGTCATATGGACCTTTTTATTATGCTTATTTTATATTAAAAATTAAGAAAGAGGTGCAATATGGATGATAAAGACACTATACAAGAAATAAGAGAAAGACTTGTAAAAATAGAAATGCTACTAGAAAATATTCCACAGTCAATTAATTTGCAGTTAGAAAACTTAGAGGATAAATTAAAAGTAGCGAATCATAGAATTGAAGACTTAGAAAAAAATAACACATGGTTATGGAGGACTATAGTTGGAGCAGTTGTTGCTGGAGCTATAGCTCTTTTATTTAAATAATTTAGAAAAGGTGGAATGTAAAAATGGAAAACTTACTAAAATTTATACCAGAAAATCTTATTATACTAATTGTTGCCACATATGTATTAGGAATATTTTTAAAGAAAATAGAAAGCATAAAGGATAAATATATTACCATGATTTTAATGGTATTTTGTATAGTATTTTCTATACTTTTGAACTCAATTAATAGTGGTTTAAATGTAAATAATTTAGCCAATGCAATTTTACAAGGAATCTTATGTTGGGGTGTAGCTGTTGGAGTTAATCAAACTGCAAAGCAATTAGTTAAAGATGAATAATTTAGAGGTGTTCTTAATGAACACCTTATTTTTATATGAATTGGAGGAATTGTAATGAATATTATAGATGTAGGATTAAAGTTTAAATCATTAAGTTATGGAAATAAACCTAATAAATTAGTATTGCACCATGCAGAAGCAAGTAAATGCACTGTACAAGATATTCATTCTTGGCATTTAAATAATGGATGGTCTGGAATAGGATATCATTATTTTATAAGAAAAGATGGCTCAATTTATAAAGGTAGACCAGACGGAGCTATAGGAGCTCATTGTCAAGGTAGTAATACAAATACACTAGGTATTTGTTTTGAGGGTAATTATATGAAAGAAACAATGCCTACAGCAGAATATAATGCTGGAATAGATTTAATAAAATATTTAATAGGTAAATATGGAAACTTACCTATTTATGGACACAAGGAATTATTAGCAACAGAATGCCCAGGGGCTAACTTTCCACTAGCAGATTTTAAAGCTTTAAAGGAAAATGAAGAAACAGCAACAGGCTATATAGTTACTACGTACTTGCCTAATGGCTATCGTGGTGATGGTAGCTTTGTAGGAGTAGACTTAGAATATGTATTATATTATTTCAAAGGTGTAAGGTGTTATGTAAAGGGAGATTCTAAAGGTATATGGATAGAAACGCAGGTATTGCCTATAGAAAAGTGTAAAGAGCTACAGAAAACTTTAGGTAGTTGGTTCTATGCTATAAGATAGAACTTGCTAAATAATATAAAAAAAACTATTTTATTATGTAAAAAAATACGATATAATAGCAATACACTTAAAAATTCATATATCTATAAAATAGAAAACAATAAAAGCCGGTTAGAGACTAAATTCTTTAGCTGACTTTTATTATATAGATTTTTAGAAAAAATATACTTTAAAATAATTGAAAAGCTAAAAAAACATATGATATAATATTTTTGAAAATGTGATCCCCAGATCTAAGATTGCATATTCTATTAAATAGTAAAAGCTGGTTGGAGATTAATTTCTTTAATCGGCTTTTATTTTTATGTAAAAATATGATAAAATGTAAATGTAACTCCAAATAGTAGAAAGAAAGCCACACTTCTCTCCTTTATAGATAGGCTTTCTTTTTTTGAGTAGAAAAATATAGAAAAGTGTTAAAAAATATGATAATATGGATACGAAATAGATGCAAATTAGTTCAAAAATTCCCTAAAGAGATGGTTTAAAGATAGCTCCTTTGACCATCTCTTTTCTATGAAATAAATTAGAGTTTAAAGTTATTTAAAAATATGCTAAAATACAATTGAGTGGGGTACTCATTATTTTATATTTATGACATAATCAAAAAAGAGATAACTATGAATTTAGTTGTCTCTTTTTGCTTGACATTAAAATATGTAATGTATTGAAAAATATGATATAAAATATTGAAAAGTTTGGGAGAATTATAGTATAATATGTATGTAAAGACAATATTTTTGCCCAGAATACTTAGAAAGAGATAGCTTCCAACCCCTTTTAAGCTATCTCTTTTGTTTTATCTTTTGGTTTTAAAATATAAAATATTTACAAATAATTAATATAAATATAACATAAATTTAACATAAAAAATATAAAAGTAAATTATAATAAAAAAGAATTCAATTATGACTATAAAAGAGTATTAAATTATGGTTAAAAAAACCATAAAAAGCTAGAGATAGACAAAGAGTCTTTTTCTAGCTCTTTATATAAGCTTATATAATAGCAGTGGGGTATAGTTATGTGCAATAATAAATTGTATGAGATAATAAAAGATATGGATATAGAAGATCAAGAGATTATATTAAAGTTAGCAGATGTATTTAAAGGTGAAGAAGATACTATAATAGAGTATGTAAAAAAAGAACTAATATAAGCTAAAGTGATTTAAAAATATTTCGATATGTATTTTGGTGGAACATTTTTTTTATATATTTATTCATATTTTACCTAAAAGGAGACAACTATTAATTTAGTTATCTCCTTTTTTGTAGGTTAATATTATGTCTGTTTAAAAAGCATAAATTGTATAAAAGAAAAATATTCCACATAAAAACAAATAATGATATAATAACACTATATTCCGCAAAGATGGGGGCGGTGGTTGTACGTTTTCCGCCTTGGGCTATTAAAAATAATAGTCTAAGGGGGTGGTATTGAAATGTGGATTTGTATAGTTCTATTAGTGTGTATAGTTGCTATAATAACAGTTGTTATTGTGGCGTTAAACCCTAAAAGTAAGAATTGTAAAATAAGTTTGAGTTTAATTAAATGGATTAATTTTGAATTAAACACAAATGAAAAAAGCACCCCATCTAACCAAGAATAAGTGCTTTTTCATTAAAACATATTTATATATGTGAATTTCAATAGCCCTAAAACTAAAAACGTTCTAGGAGAAGCTTAGTGTTCCCGCACTAGGCTTTTCTTATTTATATTATAACAAATATTTAATAAAAATAAACAGTTATTTTATATATAGTAACAAGAATTTCAGCCCTATGTAACAAGAATTTTCACCCTTTTGCGCACCTCTAAGCCCCGATATTACAAGGGTTTAAAGATAATTCCACTAGGTGTAACAAGAGTTGAAATTACACGTGCTTATCTTTATATATAATACTATATAGGTATGTATATGTATCTCCCTTATTATATATATATATTTATATATTATTATTACAATATATATAATATATATATAAAGGCAAGGAATAGAGAGGGTTTAGGGTGTAACAAAAAGTGTAACAAGAAATATTTTACAAAAAAATAAAAGGCATTGTAAAGCTAGAACTGTTGAGGAATAGGATGATAACAAGAATTAAATTAGTTTTTGCGACATTTTTATTACAGTTCTTATGACACCTACTGGTAAGGAAGAAAAAGCTCAATCCAATTTTGGACTGAGCCGATTTTTTGGCGTAGTTACTGTCAATATTGATATAGTAACTACACTTTTATTATTAGTTTGTTGGGGAATGTTATATTTATTTGGTGGTGTTAATTATACTGTCATTTTTTATATTAGATTTAAATCTCCAAGCAATTGGAAAATTAATATGTATTTGAAGAGTCTTGCAGGAGTTCCAGCTATGGCACTAGAATATGCTATGAAGCAAAATGGAATCATTCCAAAGACAGATGCAAATATGGTTACAAATATAGATTTTGCAGCTACTGCAGGAGCATTTAAAGGTGGTACTGGAGATTACGTTGCTTTATTTGAGCCAACAGCTTCAGTTCTTGAAAAAGAAGGAACAGGTCATATACTTGCTTCTGTAGGTGAAGAATCAGGTGTCATACCATATACTTGTTTCTTTGCTACAAATTCATATATGAAAGAAAATCCAGAAGTAATACAGAAATTCACAAATGCTATTTATAAAGGCCAACAATGGTATTTTTCTCATTCAAGTGAAGAAATAGCAGATAAAATAATTGACTATTTCCCTGGTACTGATAAAGATACAATAGTTACAGTTATAGATAATTATAAGAAAATCGATGCTTTGGCTCATAATCCAGTAATTAAAGAAGAAGATTTAAATAGATTAATGGATATTATTATTGAATATGACAGCAGTTTAATTCCACAAAAACCAGCATTTAACGCTATTGTTGATAACTCTTATGCAGAAAAAGCTATAAAATAGTGTAAACAAAAAGATGATAAGGTGGTGGAATTATATATGACATTATTAAAAATATCCAATATATCAATGAATTATCATACAGTTCAAGGTGAAACAAAAGCATTGGATAATGTTAATTTTGATGTTGAATTTGGTCAGTTTATTTCCATTTTAGGACCTTCTGGATGTGGGAAGTCCACACTTCTTAATATAATAAGTGGTCTTTTAAATCCAACAAGTGGTGGAGCTTTATATAAAGGAGAAGATATAAAAAAACATCTGGATAAGATTGGATATATGTTTCAAAAAGATCACTTATTCGAATGGAATACAGTTTGGGATAACGTAATTCTAGGATTAAAAATAAAAAATAAGCTTAACGATGAATCTATTGATAGAGTAAATAAACTTTTAGAGACTTATGGACTTAGTAAGTTTAAAAATCATCATCCAAGTCAATTATCAGGGGGAATGCGTCAAAGGGTTGCACTTATTAGAACTTTAGCTCTTAATCCAGAGATATTGTTTTTAGATGAACCATTCTCAGCATTAGATTATCAATCAAGACTTTTAGTATGTGATGATGTATACAAGATAATTAAAAATGAAAATAAAACAGCAATTATGGTTACTCATGATATAAGTGAAGCTATTTCAATTTCAGACAAGGTAGTTGTTTTAACTAAGAGGCCATCAAGTGTAAAAATAGAAGAAGATATAGAATTTTTAAAGGATAATTTAACTCCTTTTGAAAGACGTAAGGAGCCAGAATTTAGAGAGTATTTCAATAAGTTATGGAAGGAGTTAGATGAGTGCAATGAATAAGGCAGAAGAAAAGAATATTAGTAAAGAGCATGAGATATATCTAAAAAGCGTTAAAGCTAGTAAGAGAAAAATAATAATAAGCAGAATTCTTATTCTTGTGATCTTTATAGGCTTGTGGCAAATTGCAGCTGATTTAAAATGGATAGATCCATTTTTAACATCTAGTCCTAGCAGAGTTATAAAATCGTTCATATCGTTATATGAAGATGGAAACTTATTAAATCATATATTGGTAACATGTTATGAGACAATAATAGGATTTACGCTAGGAACTGTATTAGGTGGAATAATTGCAGTTATATTATGGTGGTGTCCATTTGTATCAAAAATATTAGATCCATATTTAGTAGTATTAAATGCGCTTCCTAAAGTAGCATTAGCTCCAATTATAATATTTTGGATAGGTAATGGAAAACCAGCAATAATTGTAATAACATTATTGATTTCCATTGTAACTACAATAATCAGCATATTAACAGGATTTAATGAAATAGAGGATGAAAAAATCATGCTGATGAAGACCTTTGGCGCATCAAAAATCCAAATGCTTAAGTTTTTAGTTTTTCCATATTCAATTCCTGTTTTTATATCTGCATTAAAAATAAATGTGGGATTATCTTGGGTTGGTGTAATTATGGGAGAATTCTTAGTTGCTAAAGAAGGCTTAGGATTCTTAATAATATATGGAGGACAGGTCGCACAGCTTGACATGGTAATGATGAGTATTGTTATTTTATCAATTGTTGCTTTTTTAATGTATGAAATAGTAGCTGTGGTACAGAAAAAATTAGTTAATGAAAATAATAATTGATATAAAAAGATGCTTCAAGAAACAATATCTTGAAGCATCTTTTTATACATTACTATTTCAATCGAGTTAAGACACTAAGAGCACGATTTAGTGTATGTATACATTATACTAAGGATATTAAATTTATTGTATAGATTATTGAGAAATACTAAGCATATTAGTTTTGAGAAATATTATCTTAAATAAATGAAGTTTTATGTATATAAATATTAATTTATTTAAGATCAGATTAGGTTTATATTTAAATCACAGGAAAAACATTTAAAAATTGCATTTAATTACTATAAATATAAGTTATTAATATATTATATATGATTTTATCTACATATAAGCTAAATCAATAATTTACTTATTAATTAAATAGTGTTAAATTGTATAGTATATAACTTGGTAATTGGGATAAAGGAATCTTGAGGAATAATTGAAAGGGGCAGAAAGATGGAGCTTTTTAGAGAAACATTGATTATTCTTGGAATTTACTTAATAGGTGAATTTATATCATCAATATTAAATTTACCTGTACCGGGGAATATATTGGGAATGCTTATATTATTCATATTGCTATGTAGAAAAATTTTGAAGATTAAAAATATTGAAATTGAATCAGAGTGTTTATTAAGTCATTTATTGCTATTTTTTATTCCAGTAGGAGTTGGACTTATGCCTTCAATGGATATAATAAAATCTACATGCATTCAAATATTTATTGTATATGTTATAACAACAATGGTAATAATGGGTGGGATTGGTACAATTATTCGATTTATATCAAGCAAGAAAAAAATAGAAATGAATGAAGGTGAAGATATCGGAAGTAATACCAGGTAATTTACTATTTTCATTAGTATTCACTAGCTTCTTCTGAAATAGGAATATATAGGGAGAGAAAAACTAAACTCAATTAAAGTCTTATAATTTGGAAAAGTTCAAGGTGGAATAAGCATACTTTCTATTGGAATTGCTGGAATTATGAATGTGATACTTACTCTATTATTATTGAATTTATTTAATGATATATTTTGATTAGAAATGATATACATATAAAACTATATAGTTTATTAAAATATAAATCAATTATAAATCAGTTAAGATATTCTAGAATATTATTTTAGAGTATCTTATTTTTTTTATATTGTGATTTTAACATTTGTAATTTCACGTACTTATAAGTGTTTATTTTAAAAAATTTTATATAAAATATTGATATTTGATGCAAACTATAGAAGATTAATATTTGAAATCTGTGATAATATATCATCTATGAATAATGATAACATTAATTTTAGAATGTATAGGAGGAAATAATGAAAAAGTTAAAAGAATACGCAATTATAACATTAGGTATAGCAATAGTAGTAATATCATTACAATTTTTCTTTTTCCCAAATGAAATAGCGTCTGGAGGAATATCTGGATTAGCTCTTGTAATAAATAAATTACTTGGAATTAAGACAGGAATAGTAATGAACATATGTAATGTTGTGCTATTTGCATTAGCATTTATGTTTCTTGGTAAAAGCTTTGGTATAAAAAGTTTATATGCAGCTTTTGGATTATCAATATCATTATCAGTAATTGAAAGAAATTTTGATGTAGTACCCTTTACAGATAATTTAATACTTGCATCTATATTTGGAAGTGCATTATTAGCCTTAGGAACAGCAATTATGCTTACCCAGAATGCAACTACAGGTGGAACAAGTATAACAGCTAAACTTATTAGCAAGTATTTTAATATAGATTTTGGAAAAGGTCTTTTAATATCAGATTCTATTGTAATTATTTTAGCTATGTTTACTTTTGGAACAGAGCTTGCATTATTTGGATTATTAAGTGTTTATTTAACAAGTACTTTAATTGATAAGTTTATAGATGGTATTAATGTATCTAAACAGGTAATGGTATTTACTAAAAAAGAAAAAGTGGTTTCGGATTATATAATAAAGGAAATACATAGAGGATGTACAGTCTTTCATGGAAAGGGTGGATATACAGGACAGGATAACTGCGTTATATTAACTATATTGACAAGAAGTCAATTTATAAAATTAAAACAGTTTATAAAAGAAAATGATAGCAGTGCATTCATTACTGTAAGCGAGACAAGTGAAGTGCTTGGAGAAGGATTTAAGAGCTTAAAAGGTTAAAAAATAATATTTAATAAGATTAAAGTTAAAAAATCACTAGAAAGATGATTAATTTCTAGTGATTTTTATATTATTTTCTTTTTTTATTAGATGTTTTTTTCTTTCCAGAAGAAGATTTATTTTTGATTTTTGATTTTTTATTCTTTTCTTCTAAGCTTTTACGTTTTAAAGTTTTTTTCTTCATTACTGAAAAACCAAAAGAACCAATAGCCTTTTTACTTAATGGAAAGTATTCACCATGGCAATAAGATATCAGGTTAGCATTTTCAAAGTGAATTTTACCATTTTCATCAAATAAATCTTCATTAACATGAGATGATACAACTTCAGCTATAAACATATCATGCGTACCAAGAGGTATTATATTTTTTACTTTACATTCAATATTTACAGGACATTCATTAATATAAGGGGCTGAAACAAATGTACTTTCACTTAGTGTAAAATTCATGTCATCTATTTTATCAAATTTTCTTCCGGGCTTTACACCACAGTAATCAACAGCTTTTACTAAATCAGAACTAGGCATATTAATTACAAAGTCCATAGACTCTTTTATATATTCGTATGATAATCTTTCAGGTCTTATTGAAATATAAAGCATAGGAGGTTTTGTATTAATTGTACCAGTCCATCCAACGGTAAAAACATTATTTTTACCTTCTTTATTTCTTGATGTAACTAAAACAACTGGGACTGGATTTAAGATTACACTTCCTTTAAGTTCCGTTTTACTCATTATTATCTTCTTCTTCCTCTTCTATAGCTAGATCTTCTATTTCTTCTATTAAAAGATAAGCTTTTAAGCATAAATATTAATGAAATTATTATTATTATTCCAACAAGTGTTCCAATATATAATAATAAATTATCTTTAAGAATAGTTCCTAATGAAATTTCAACAGTACCAGCAACATTTTCACTATGATTTCTTGTAGTATAAGTTAATTGAACATCTTTATTAAATATAAGATTCCAAGCGCTAGCGTTACTGCTAGAATAATTTATTTTTGATTCAGCATCATTTATAGCATTTTTATAATATGTAACATCTTGTGCTAATTTGATAGGAACATTAACAGTTTTCTTTGGACCAAAGAATCCAAATGATTTATATTCAACAGAAGCAGTTCCAACTTCTTCACCACTTGATTTATAAACTTCTTTTTGAACATCATAGCTATAATTCATAATAGCATCCATATCATTGAATTTAGTTGGATCTTCATTATCAACTTGAGTACTTTTTAAAACTACACCAACGATTTTTCTTCCATCTCTTTCATAAACAGTAGCTAAGCATCCACCAGCAAGGCTAGTGTATCCAGTTTTTCCACCTATATTACCATTTTTGCCTAGAGTTAAATTTCTATTTTCAAGCATAACTTTAGAACCATTAATATATATAGATGCTTCTGGTAATTCCATAACGCTTCTTTCCCATTCATTACCAAAGGCTGCTTTTGTTATTAAAGAAAGATCATATGCAGTAGTATAGTGATTATCATCATGTAATCCATTAGGTGTTACGAAATTACTGTTGTTTGCACCAAGTTCTTTAGCTTTGGCATTCATCATTTCTGCAAACTTTGTTGAATCTCCAGCAACGTTATCAGATATAACATAAGCAGTATCATTTCCAGAGAAGAGTAATAAACCTTTCATTATATCGTCAGCTGAAATCTTATCACCAACTTTTATTGATCCACCCATAAAACTGTGATCTAAAGAATATGCAGGCTGAGCTTTTGCAGCTTCTGTATAAACTAACTGATCGCTCTTTTGTTTATTTTCAGCTAATAGTAAGCCGGTTAATAATTTAGTTGTACTTGCTGGATAATGCTGAGCATCAGCCTCTTTAGAATAAATTATTTCTCCAGTTTCTAAGTCCATAGTTATAGCTGATTGTGCTACTATACTGGGTTCAGCTTCGGCAGCAGAAGCGCTAGTGTTAAGGTTAAAAGTGCCAAAAGAACTAAATAATGAAACTGAAAGAGTTAATACAAGGGTTTTTAAAATAAAGTTTTTTTTCAAGTCAATCTCTCCACTTCTATTTATAAATTAAGTATTTTTAGTATAACATATTTGAATTGTCAATGAACGATGAAGTATGATTTATTATAGAAAAAGTTTAAAACACCCAGTTTAAAGAAATGCAGAATAATCTTTACATTTAATTAAAAACTGAAAAAGCATAATTGATAATTACCATGTATAACTTTTACATAAATAAAAATATAAATAATATTTTTATTTATCAGTTTTAAGTCTTTCCTTTATAACAGATTTTGCTTTTAATTCAAGTTCATCATCTAAAAGATCTAATTTTACATCAGTACCATATTTATTTTGAAGAGCTAATAATAATAATCTATCAGCAAATTCGGGATTTTTTGATAAGAAAGAACCATGAAAATATGAACCAAAAGTATTTTTGTATATACATCCTTCATATCCATCTTGACCATTATTTCCATAGCCATGAATGCATTTTCCAAGAGGAGTATGATCATTTATATATGTTCTTCCAGAATGATTTTCAAACCCAACATAAGTTTCATCAAAAGATTCATTGTATATTTCTGTATTACCAATAAATCTAGTATCTCCCCCCTCAGTATAAATATTTAATATACCAAGTCCGTTTATTTTTTCACCATTTGGAGCTGTGTAGTATTTTCCAAGTAGTTGATATCCACCGCAAATTGCAAGAAATACTTTACCATCTTCTATATATTCTTTAATATCATCTTTTTTTATTGTATTTAAATCATTTGAAACAATAGACTGCTCATAATCTTGGCCACCACCAAAGAAAATAATGTCTATATTGTCTTTATCTAAAGTATCATTTAAAGAAGAGTTTACTATATTAACATCTATGCCACGAAGTGATGCTCTATGTTTTAAAATAAGTACATTTCCTACATCGCCGTATACATTTAGTAAATCAGGGTATAAATGACAAATTGTTAATTCCATTTTATATGCCTCCTTCGTTTACCACAACTTTTTAATATAACCTTTTGAATGTAGGTATTTTCGATAGTTTATCATGGCCGTATAAGTTGCAAGGATATATATTTTATTTGAAGAAGAAGTTTTAATTTTTTCAGTTAAGGCTTCATAATCTTCTTGTAAAATAAATTTGTCAGGATCTAATCCACAAACTTTTAATCTAACAGCCATATCGTACATTCTAAGCCCAGAAACAAAAATATCTTCTATTGGGAGAGTAGAGATTTTTTCGAAATCAACATCCCATATCCAAGAAACATCACGTCCATCTGCATAATTATCATTAAGCATAAATACTGCAGAGAATGGATCTTTATTAAGTGATAAAGTATCTAAAGCTTGATTATACCCAGCTGGATTTTTAACTAAAATTATTTTTAAATCTTTATTATCTATTTTTATCTCTTCTTGTCTACCAAAGCTTGACTCTTGACTTTGAAGAGAAGTTTTTATTACAGAATCATCAATATTAAGTTCTTTAGCTACTGAAAAAGCAGTTAAAGCATTATAAATATTATAAGCTCCAGATTGACTTATGAAGACCTCAGTATTATTAATTAAAACAGAGGAATTGTCTGGATTTAAATCAAATATTTTATTTACAGCATAATTTAAATTTGGTCTTTTATAATCACATTCTGGACAGTAAAAATCACCTAAATGATTATAAGTTACAAAATTATATTTGTATGGTGCTTTACAGAATTTACAGAACTTTGCATCAGCATTAATCTCAAGAGTAGTATTTTCGTTTATTGGAACATTAAATCCATAATACATAGAAGGATTATTTAAATTCAATTTTCCAAGTAAAGATTCATCACCATTTAAAATTAATTTAGAAGATGGAGCATTACGAACACCTTCTAGAATTTTATTTAGAGTTGTGTAAACTTCACCATATCTATCTAATTGATCCCTAAAAAGGTTAGTTACAGTTATTATTTCAGGTGTTATATGCTCAGTAATGAATTTAACATTTGCTTCATCAACTTCAATTACAGCATAAGCATTTTCTCTTTTCTTAAAAAAAGAGAAATTTGAAATGAAACAAGCTACTATGCCTGTATATAAATTAGCACCAGTATTATTTGTAATAACATCAAATTTATTTTCATTTAATATATTATAAATCATGCTAGTAGTTGTTGTTTTACCATTAGTTCCAGTAACTAAGATAACTTTATATCCTTTGCAAACAGTTTTTAATACATTTTTATCAATTTTTAAAGCAATTTTTCCCGGGAAATTAGTTCCGCCTTTAAAAAGATGCTTTGAAAGGTATGCAGCAGTTTTTGCTAGAATTATACTTAATATAGATTTTATATTAATTGTACTCACCACCCAATTAACTTTATTTTAGATTATTAACCAATGAATATATTATTAATCAATAACACTAAGATATTTTATTACAATAAGGTATATTAAATCAATATAAAAATATCTTATCTTCAATAATAATAAAATAAAGTTTTTATATAAATAATTAAAATAAGTATAGCATAGAAAATGAAATTTAAAAAAGTATTTTGAATATTAATAAAACTGAGATATAATATAAAGGAAATAAATGTAATTATTTTAAGCAAAATATAAATTTATATGAAAAATCTACTTATAGACAGGCTTTACGCAATTGTCTTATTAGGAAATATGTCCTATAATTAAAAGTGATAAAGAATTTTACGAGGTGTTATTGATGTATAAAATATCGGTTGATATAAATGGGATGACTTATAATCTAAAAGGGGATAAAGATGAAAAGTATTTATTTGGAGTTGCAAATTTTGTAGATAATAAAATAAAAGAAATAGCAAATAAAAAAACAGGATTAAGTTTACTTGATTCAACAGTTTTGGCAGCCGTAAATATAACAGATGAACTTTTTGAATGTGGGTATGAATTAGAAAACATTGAGAAAAATCAAAAAAATGTTTCAGAAGAAAATTCAATATTAAAAAGTAAATTAGACAAACTTAAAGAAAGTTTTGAACAACTTTCAAAGGAAAAAAGTGATATAGAAATTGAATTTTCCAATAAGGAAAAGGAATTAAAAGAAAGATATAAGAATGAAGAATCTTACTATACTGCATTAGAAAATGATTTAGAAGCAGCAAAGAAACAAATAGAAGATTTAGATAAAAAATTATCAGAAGCAACTGTTGAAAAAGAACAAGCGCTAAATACAAATGCAGATTTATTAGAAGAAATAGAAAAGCTTAAGTCTAATCATAGCTATATTAATCAATCATTAAATAATGAGCTTAGTAGTGTAAAAGAAGAATTTGATAAATATAAAGAATCAGAAGAAAATATTAAAAATGGATATAAAGAAAAAGAAGAAAAGCTAACTAATGATTTAAATAATGCTAATGAAAAAATAAAGAATTTAATTAATAGTTTAACAAATTTAACTTCAGAAAAAGAAGAAGCTGTAAATTCTTTAGAAAAATTGAAAGTGACTTTGGAAGAAGAAATTATTTCTAAAGAAAAATTATCTAAAGATTTCGAAGAATGTAACAAGAATTTAGATCATATTAAAGGATTACATGCGGAAACTTCAAATAAGCTTACACAAGCTAATAATAATATAAAAGCAGAAATAAATGAAAAAATTGAAACAATAAAAATGCTTGATTCAGAAAAGGAATTAAACAATAAATTATCTAAAGAAATTGATCAATTAAAAATTACAGAAAGCAATTTAAATAATGATTTGAAATCAGAAAAAGAAAAGGCAGCAAAACTAATAGAAAAATTAGAAAATAATAAGGTTGAAATATCTGATTTAAATGAGAAAATAGATGAACTAAATGAATTATTTAATGAGTGCGATAATGAGCTTTTAGATTATAAGAAGCAATTAGAAAATGAAAAAAATATAAATAATGAAGTAAACGGTAAATTAAATAAAGCCAATGAAGAGAAAATTGAACTTGAAAGTTTAATACAAAAATTAAATAATGAGAAAAATGAATTAAATAATAAGTTGGAAGAAACTTTATTAATTACTGAAGAATTAAAAGAAGAAATATCTAAATTAGAAGATGATAAGAATACTTTAAATATTGAGCTTGATAATATGAGAGATACAAACGATGAGTTATCAAAAGAAATAGAAAAAAGTGATAGAGATATTGAAGTTCTTCAAGAAGAATTAGAACTTACTAAAAATAGTAATTCTAATTTAAAAACAGAATTAAATGATTCTTTGAGAGAAAATGAAAAAATAACTCAAGAATTAAATGATAAAGTAAAAGCCAAAGATAATGAAATATTACGATTAGAGACTGAGCTTGAAGAAAAGAATAATAGTTTAGTTCAAATTGAAGAAGAAATAAAAACTAAGGAATATGATTTTAGAAGATTAAAAGAGGAGCTTGCAAGTAAAGAACGTGCAATAACAAGATATGAAAAAGAAATGAGCGATAAAGAAGATATATTCTTAAGACTATCAAATACAATTGATACAAAAGAAGCTCAATTAAAAAATCTTAAAGAAGAATTAGATGAAAAAAGAACTAAAATCAATTCTATAGAAATTGAGATGGAAAAGATATCAAAGGAAAATCAAAAAATGCATGAAGAGTCAAAGCATTATGAAAGTAAATATTTTGAACTTCAAGCAAAAGTAATTGATGCACAAATTGAAGTTGCAAAAGTTAAAAAAGAGCAAATAGGGCCAATAGCTAAAAAGAGATAATATAAAAGAAGAGAGCCGGTAGAAAAATTCTGCCGACTTTTTTCTTTTATAAAAATTATGCTACATAGAATTTGAATAAATAATAATTGTTATTTGCATTTTTTTGAATTTAGTATATTATTAAGGATGATAAACTTAAGAATAAGTTTGTAAAAGCATATTGTGGAGGAAATGAAGTTTAATATGGAAAAAATAGAATTACTTGCTCCAGCAGGAAGCATGGAGAGTTTAGTTGCTGCAATAAATAATGGAGCAGATGCAATTTATTTAGGTGGAAGCAAATTTTCTGCAAGAGCATATGCTTCAAATTTTGATAATGAACAAATGGTTAAAGCTGTGGATTATGCTCATAGCTATAATGTAAAAATATATGTTACAATGAATACTCTTTTAAAGCAGAATGAATTAAAGGAAGCTATTAAATATGTTGGATATCTTTATGAAATAGGTGTTGATGCACTTATAATTCAAGATACTGGGCTTATAAATTCATGTAAAAAGATTTATCCAGACCTTGAATTACATGCATCAACTCAGATGACAATACATAATGGTGAAGGGGCGTTATATTTTAATGAAAAAGGCCTTCACAGAATAGTATTATCAAGAGAGCTTTCTTTAGATGAAATTAAATATATTTCAAAGGATCTTGGAATTGAAACAGAAATATTTGTACATGGTGCATTATGTGTATGTTACTCTGGTCAATGTCTTATGAGTTCAATGATTGGTGGAAGAAGTGGAAATAGAGGAAGGTGTGCTCAAAGCTGTAGAATGCAGTATACACTTCAAGGTGAGACATCAGGAGAAAGAAAGGGATATCTTTTAAGTCCTAAAGATACATGTTTGATTGAAGACATTGATGGAATTGTCAAAAGCGGAACATCATCTTTAAAGGTTGAAGGACGTATGAAAAAGCCAGAATATGTAGCTGGCGTTACTAGAAATTATAGAAAAGCTATAGATAAGGTGTTAAATCATACTGATTTTAATTTGGCTAACGGTAAAAAAGAATTAGCAAAATTATTTAACAGGCAGGGATTTGCAAAGGCATATTTATATAAAAACACAGGAAAAGATATGATGAGTTTTGAATATGCTAAAAATACTGGAGTATTTATAGGTAAGGTTTTAGATAAAGGTGAAGTTATATTAGAAGAAGATGTTGCACTTGGTGATGGAATAAGATTTAATGATGATGGATTTACTTTAAGCAAAATTCTTCTTAATGGAAAAGAAGTTAAGGAAGCAAATGTAGGAGATAAAGTTAAGTTATTCCCAAACAATGGTTATAAAAAAGGATATAGATTATTTAAAATGTCAGATAAGAAATTATTTGACGAGTTAAAAGATTATACAAAACCATATTTAAGAAAGATTTTGTTAAATGGAGAGGTCGAATTTAAAGTAAATGCACCTCTTATTTTAAAAACAAAGTTTAATAACAAGGAATATAAGGTTTATGGTGATATAGTTGAAATTGCAGAAAATAAACCATTAACGCGTGAAAGAATAGAAGAATCACTTAAAAAATCTGGTGAAATACCTTATAAGTTTAATAAAATAATGTTTGATGAATTTGATGATGGGTTTATAAGAATTGCATCATTAAATAACTTAAGAAGAGAATTATTTGAACAAATATTAAAAGATAACACAACAAAATATAGAAGAAAAAGAGTTCAAAAAGAATATACAGTAAATTCAAGAAAAAATAATAAAGATTTAGGATATATCTTCAGCTGTATTACTAAAGATCAACTAAAAGCATTAGTAGAAGATGAAAAAGTAGAAAATATAGCAGTTAACTTATCTTTCAGCAGACAAAAAGATGCTTTAAGGAAGGATGATATAATTACAATCACGAACAAAAACATTTATATAAAAGTACCTAGTATTATAAAGCAGGATTTTAATAGTGTTGTTAAGGTTATAGATGAACTTCTTCCATACATAAAGGGAATTATTACATGTAACGCTGGAATAATAAGAAAGTATAAAGATAAGCTATTTATTATAGGGGATTATAAACTTAATATATATAATAAAGAAGGTGCTGAATTTTATAGCGAAGATATTGATATTCCATTCTTAAGTATTGAATTAAACAGAAAAGAATTAAAAGAAACAATGAAGGATTTAAATGTTAATGTTGGAGTAAACATATATGGAAAAACAGAACTTATGGTAAGTGAGTATTGTCCAATTGGAAGTACATTTGGTAATAAGACAGGAAAAAAAGCATGTAGCGGTCCATGTATGAAAGATAACTTTACATTAATCGATAGAATGAATGAAAGATTTAGGGTTCTTTGTGAAAATACATGTAGAACACATATATTAAATTCACTTCCTATTAATTTAATTGAAGAAGCTCCCGAATTAAAGAGCTTTGGAATAAATAACTTTGGAGTTGATTTTAAAGATGAATCTTATGAAGAAGTTAGAGAGGTGTTAAACCAAATTGAATTTAGTAAGAAAAATGAAGATAGAGTTTATACTAAAGGACATTATAAACGTGGAGTAGAATAATATGACATGAAAACTGCAAGCATAATAGCAAGTATATTATATTTTCCTATGTTGATATTTTCGGGCGTAACTCTCCCTTATGAAGTAATGCCAAAATTATTACAAAAAGTTGCTGATATTTTGCCTTTAACCCAAGGTATAAAGTTGTTAAAAGCTACATCTTTAGGATTACCAGTTAATGATGTTATATTTACAATTACAGTAATGGCGGTAATTGCAGTTATTTGTATCACTATTTATATTAGGTTTTTTAGATGGGAATAAAATATAGAATTTCTCATGTGGTAAATAAAAAAATTAACTAGTATTTTTATAATTTATAAAATGAGTTCTCCTAATTAGGAGAACTCATTTTTAATTAATAACTATACAAGCATAGTATTTTAATTAAGCTTCAAAATTTTTAATACGTATTTGCATATTGTTTTTAACTTTTAATTTTAACAAATCATTATTTTCATTACTATAAATATAGTTAGTTTCATATAGTTTTTTTACAGTACTTCTTGTAAGATCTAAATTATCACTGAGAAGTTTATCAACTCTAAGATTTGTTGGAAACTTGGAAATAATATTTATAATAATTTCGTCTGAATCACAATAATTTGTTTCAATTTCTTTTTTTTCAACAGAATATGTTATGTCATCAAAGATTGCTTCAGCTTTATTTTTACTATAAAAATCGAGATTAAAGCTGTATTCCTTTGCTAAATCTTCATCGTTGGAAAGAAATTTCTCATACTCATATCTAGAAATATCAATTGGCTTAATTCGTTTGTATATGGTCATATTATAAGTTGACTTACATTTATCGCATTGGTAAATAAGCCAAACATCGAGATTGCTTTTGTTTGCATTTACTCTGAATTTTTTTGTGTTTATATAGTTTGTTTTTTTGCCACATTTAGGGCATATTCTTCTTATAGTTGGCAGAGTTTTGGGAATTAACTCCCATTCATATTCTTTTAAATAGCTCATTTTGCTCCTCCAAATTAAATCTAAATTTTTAGGATAAGCAAAGGCTATTGTATTAAATTTATGATAATGCAATAGCTTTTGCTATGCATTCATAAAAGGTAGTTTCATAAATAAATCCTCCAATCATAAATAATATATTGATATTTTATTATTTAATGAATAAAGATTAAACCTCGAAGTTATTTATGAAATAAGAATAATATTTTTATATAACAAAAGAGTGTCCAATTAGTAGACACTCTTTTGTTATATAAAATAAAATTAAATACTAAATTTATATATGATAAAGATATGTTCAGTAAGGATTGTACTAATTTTTAAACAACCATTAATTATCTATATCAGAAAAGGTTTCTTTATCTTTTTCAGTTATTTCTCTTAAAACTCTGCAGGGATTGCCAACTGCAACTACATTTTCAGGGATGCTTTTTGTAACTATACTTCCAGCACCAACAACAGAATTCTTTCCAATTGTTACTCCAGGAAGAATGATAACACCTGAACCAATCCATACATTATCTTCAATTTTAACTGGTATAGAAAATTGTGCTCCGTCTTTTCTTTGAGAAGGATGTATAGGATGTCCAGTTACAGAGATAGTTACATTTGGAGCTATCATAACATTATTTCCTATATAGACTTCTATATCATCAACAATAACTAAATTAAAATTAGCATAGAAGTAGTCACCAATATGTATATTACTGCCATATGCAACATGCAATGGTGTCTCAATAAAAGGCTCCTTTCCAACACTTCCAAAAAGTTTTTTTAATATTTCACCACGTTTCTTTTGCTCGCTAGGGCGTGTGTTATTATAATCATATATAAGTTCTTTTCCTCTTAAACGTTCATCTGGTAACCCCTCATACATATCTGTATAAAGCATTCCTTTTCTCATTTTTTCTCTAATATTCATAATATAATCTCCTGTATAATATAGTAATTAGTTTTAATTACATTATACAGCAAATTTTATTAAACGTTAACATAATTTATAAAAGTAAATATACCCCAACTCTCTTATTATATCATAAATAAAAATTGAAAAATAGACTATATTTTCCCACAAGATAGAGATATAATTTAATCAATAAAAACAATATTCAAAATTTTCAGAATTAATTTAGGAGATGATTCCAATGCAAAGGTTAGTTGAAACTAAGATTTAAAACATGGTAAGGAGTGAGAGCAAAATTTATTTAAGAACATAATTTTGATTAGGCGACAAAATATAGGGAGATGATTCCAATGCAAAGGTTAGTTGAAACTAAGATTTAAAACGTAGTAAGGAGTGAGAGCAAAATTTATTTAAGAACATAATTTTGATTAGGTGACAAAATATAGGGAGATGATTCCAATGCAAAGGTTAGTTGAAACTAAGATTTAAAACGTAGTAAGGAGTGAGAGCAAAATTTATTTAAGAACATGATTTTGATTAGGTGATAAAATATAAGGAGATGATTCCAATGCAAAGGTTAGTTGAAATTAAGATTTAGAACATAGTAAGGAGGTGAAACCAATGTTTATTTAAGCTTAAACAATAAAGCATGAATTACCATAATTGATGCAACGATTATAGAGTTTGAAAGAGATATTTGAGTGATCTATAAAGTTTAAGTGAAAAAGCATTTGCATTAAGGTTGAAAAGAAATTTTAGAAATAAATTTATAAAGGAGATGGTTAAGATTCAGTTTATAAATGAAATTAAGCTTTGACTTATTAGGTTAAGAGGTGATGTGAAGTAGAGCGTGAATAGTAAAAAGAGGTGTGTAACAATTATTAAAAAATTTAATAATAAGATATTATAATGGCTGATTATGAAAAGGAAAAATCATAATCAGCTATTATTTTTTCTAGTTATTTATAATATATATAGAATGTATTTTTGATTGTTATTGTATTAAATTAAGAAGTTAATATAATAACAAACTTATTTCTGAAATAAGAATTAGACATTGACCAAATGATTAAATTATTGCAATTTTTTGAAATTAGTATATTATTAAAAATGATAAATATTTTAACGAGTATGATGAGGTTTTTTATGAATGAGAGAAGTCTAAAAGTTTTAGAATTTGATAAAGTAAAAGAATTAATAAAGAAATATACACGTACATCAGGTGGAAAAGAAAAGGTTGATAGCCTTGTACCTTATGAAACCTTATATGAAATTAACAATAAATTAGAGGAAACTAATGAGGCATTAGAGGTATTAATAACAAAGGGAAATCCACCTCTTGAAGGCCTTTATGATATAAATGAAGCAATAGAAAGAGCTAAAAAAGGAGGAACTCTTCTTCCAGAATCTCTTCTTAAAATTGGGAATATGCTTAGAAGTGCAAGGCTTATGAAAGAATTTTTTAAGAGAGAAGAAGAAGAAAGAGCATTTCCAAGACTTGAAGATTTAGCTTATATTCTAGAGCCAGTTAAAAATTTAGAAAGTGATATTGAAAGATGTATTGTTTCTGAAGAAGAAATAAGTGATAAAGCTAGCCAAACATTATATGGAATAAGAAGAAGTATTAAAGAGAAGAACTCATCTGTCAGAGAAAAAGTAAATTCTATAATGAAAAGTAACTCAAAGTATTTACAAGATACCTTATATACAATGAGAGGAGACAGATACGTTCTCCCTGTAAAAGCTGAGTATAAGGGCGCAGTGCCTGGACTTGTACATGACCAGAGTTCAACAGGTGCAACGCTTTATATTGAGCCTATGAGCCTTGTAAATTTAAATAATGAAATAAGAGAGCTTAAATTAAAAGAAAAAGCTGAAATAGAAAGAATACTTTCAGAACTTTCATTAAAGGTTAAAGAAAATGCATCAGTTTGCAAAAGTAATATAGATACACTCATTGAATTTGATTTTATATTTGCAAAAGGAAGATATGCATCACAGCTTAATGCAATAAAACCAGTAATAAGAGAAGATGGTATATTTAATATATTGGCTGCAAGACATCCTCTTATTGAAGCTGACAAAGTAGTTCCTTCTGATGTTCATTTAGGTGATGAATTTCAAGTACTTATGATAACAGGTCCTAATACTGGTGGTAAGACTGTTACAATAAAAACAGTAGGGCTTTTACATGTAATGGCACTAAGTGGACTTTTAATACCCGCAAAGGATAACTCTGAGGTTGCATTTTTCAAAGAAGTATTTGCTGAAATTGGGGATGAACAAAGCATAGAACAAAGTCTTTCTACTTTCTCATCTCATATGACAAATATAATACGTGTTATGGAAAAGGCGGATAAAGATTCACTTGTTATATTTGATGAAATTGGTTCAGGAACAGATCCAAGTGAAGGTTCAGCATTAGCAATGTCAATAATTGAGACATTAAGAAGCAGAGGAAGCAAAATTATTGCAACTACTCACTATAGTGATTTGAAAGCTTATGCATTAAGAACAGAAGGTGTTGAAAATGCATCAGTTGAATTTGATATAAAAACTTTAAGACCAACATATAGGCTTCTTATAGGTGTTCCAGGTAAATCTAATGCCTTTGAGATTTCAAGGAGATTAGGTCTTAATGATGATATAATAAGTAAAGCTAAGGAATACATGTCAGAAGAAAATCTTCAGTTTGAAGGGCTTATAAGAGAGCTTCAAGAAAAAAGCATTATTGCAAAGAAAGAAGCACGTGATGCACAGCTTATTAGAAAAGAAGCAGAAGAGCTTAAAAAGAAATATGAAGAAAAGCTTGAAAGATTGGAAGAAACACGAGATAAGGCATATATGGATGCAAGACGTGAAGCCAAAGAAATAATATCAAATGCTAAAGATGAAGCCGATGAGATATTAAAAGCCATGAGAGAACTTGAAAAGCTTGGAATCTCAGGTGGCGGAAGAGCAAGACTTGAAGAAGAGCGTAAGAAACTTAAAGAAAGCCTTGAAGCTAAAGAAAAACATATTGGCCATATGAAAGAAAATGAAGGGGAGCCAATAGATAAAATAACTCCGGGAATGGAAGCGTTCCTTCCATCACTTAATCAAAAGGTAATTGTAGTTTCTATGCCTGATAATAAAGGTGAAGTGCAGGTCGAGGCTGGTATTATGAAAATTAATGTTAAAGCTAAAGACTTGAGAAAGACAAAAGAAACTAAAGTTGAAAAAGTTAGAAGAAAAAGAGAAGTAAAATTAAATTTAGCAAAAGTTGAATCAAGAGTTGACTTAAGAGGTTTAGATGCTGAAGAAGCATGTTATAAGGCAGATAAATATTTAGATGATGCTTATAGAGCAAATCTTGGAGAAGTAACCATAGTTCATGGTAAAGGAACAGGCATACTTAGAAAGGCTATAAATGATATGCTTAAGAGACATCCACATGTAAAATCATATAGACTTGGTGTTTACGGTGAAGGTGGAGATGGTGTTACTATGGTTGAATTAAAAGCTTAAGTTAAATATTAAAGAGTATGAGTATTATAATAATTTTATTAATACTCATACTCTTTATTTAATTATTTATACATAGAAATATTATAAATAAAAAGTGATTTTAATATTTATTTATAAAAGAAGTATATTATGCCATATAGATTGTATGGTATAATTTTTACAAAAGTAGTGAGGGTTTCAATATATGAGATAATAAGGAATAAAAACTTATAAAGAGGAGTAGAAATAATGTTTGGATTTAAGAAAAAGAGAGAATTGAGAAATGGAGTAATTGAAAAAACAACATCATATATGATGGCAGTACCAAGAAATATAGAAATTATTAAAAATCCTAATGAAGTAATAGAAAGATTGAAAAATAGCAGTTTATTTGTTGTACAAAATGTAGAGTTTAGACAAAACATAGAAGCTATTATAGAATATGAAGAAGAAGCATATAAAGTAGAAATAATTCCAGAAACATATGAACTTGGTCCAATGTATACAATAAACCATCATTTAAGTGAAGAAAATTACAATATTATCACACAATCAGACTCAGGATTAACTGTTGCAATGACTTTTGGAGAGGATATTCTTAAATCATATCATTTACAATTAAAAATATTATATACAATAGTACCCAATATGGCTGGTGTTATAGATTTTTGTGTTGAAAGAGTATTATCAAGTATATGGGTAAAACTTGCAGTTGAAGCATCTGTCCCACCATCACCAGATTATATTTATACTGTTCAAGCTGTAAGTGGAAAAAACAATGATGTATGGCTTCATACACATGGACTAAATAGATGTGGGGCAATTGAAGTTGAGGTAGTAAATTCAGACACTGAAAATTACAAAAATCATTTTTATATATTGCAAACTCTAGGAAAAAGGATTATATCTGATAATACATTTATTGATGAAGAAGATGCATTTTGGATTGGACGTATGAATAATGGTGATGATATAGTAGCAACTTGGATAGATTATAATGAAGCATTAAAAATGTATAAAAGAGATATGGTTGGTGGATTTAATGATAGAAAAGAAGGTCATAATGAAAATACAGGTATAGTTTATTTGTATTTAAGTGAAGAAGATTTTAAGAATAAAAAATATAGACATGTATCAGAGGTAAATGAATATATTTCAGATAATATGCTTATGATGTACACAAATGAAGAGACTTTAAGAATGAGTGTACTAGCTATGGAGAGAATAGAATATTTTATTGAGGCCATAAAGAATGAACAAATTGAAGGTCTTGTGAAAATCGGACTTGAAGTAGATGAAGAATATAAAAATGACGATGATACTTTTAGAGAACACATTTGGTTTCATATTAAAGAAATAGATGGTTTAAAGGCACAAGCAATTTTGACTCAAGAACCATACTACATAAAAGATTTACATGCAGAAACAGAAATGGAAATTGATTTGAATAATTTAACAGATTGGATATTATATACTCCAAATGGGGAAATAGCACCAGATAGTGTTTACTTATTAGAAGAAGTGTAGAAGTTATTAAATAAATTAAAAAAATTATAGCCATCTAAAAGGGTGGCTATTTTTTATTTAATCTTATATAATAATATATTGTAATTATTTATATTATTAATATATAAAGTTATTAATAATTATTAGATTATGGATTAAAATGTATTATGGAAAGGCGAGGTGATCTTATGTATATAGTAAGTGCATGTTTATGCGGTGTTGATTGTAAATATAATGGAAAAAATAATTTAAATGAAAAATGTTTAAAATTATTTAAAGAAGGAAGAGCAATTTTAGTATGCCCAGAGCAACTAGGAGGATTACCAACGCCTAGAAATCCAGTAGAGCTTCAAGGAACATCTGATAAAATTATAGGAAATAGAGAAGGAAAAGCTATAAGCAGTACTGGAGAAGATTGTACAAATCAATTTATAAAAGGTGCATACGAAACATTAAAAATAGCGCAGACAATTGGTATTGATAAAGCAATCTTAAAAGAAGGAAGTCCTTCTTGTGGATGTAATTTTGTATATGATGGAACATTTTCTGGAAATAAAATTAAAGGAAAAGGAATAACTGCTTATCTTTTAGAAAAAGAGGGCATGACAGTATTTTCAGATGAAGATATTGAAGATAATCATGACAAACTTGTATATTTAGATAAATTTGATAGAGAAAAGGCTAAAAAAAGAAAGCTTTTTAAACAAATTGAAGAGGAAGAAGAATATGTTGAGGAAGAATATTATGATTTAACAGAGGGTCTTTCAGAATCAGGAGAATTGCCATCGTCAGTTGAAAAAAATGTAAAAAGGCTTATGGTCTCTCTTGCTAAAGATTTAATGGGATTTGATAATTTAGAAGAGATATCTGAGGCAACAGGAATTGACGTTGAAGATGTAAAGAAAATGCTTGAAGACACAGATGATGATGAATAAAAAACAAGGGAGGAGAAAAATGAGTGAATTAAATAGAGATGATAGAATAAGAGAGTTGTTTTTAAAGGTTTTTGTGGAAGAGGGAGTTTCAGAAGAAGAATTAAAAGAGGCTATTCTTCAAACGTATATTGATGCAGATTTCAAATGTACTACTTTTGAAGAAATACCAATAAATGAACTGGAAACTGCACTGATTGATTGTTATAGTGCTGGTGGCTTAGAGTTTGAAAATGCTGACGATATATTAGAATATTATGATAAAAAAGAAGTTTAGAATAATTAAGGTTATTAAATAATTTAATATTTTTATATATTAATACTAAAGATAAAAGATATAAGTTACTAAGGAGAAAAAATGGAAAATAGAAATTTAAAAAAAGAGATAAGCTTGTTTATGGCTACTATGCTTGTATGTGGTAATATGATAGGATCTGGTGTATTTATGTTGCCATCAACCTTAGCACAAGTATCAGGACCACTTCCGACACTTATTGCATGGGTACTAACAACAGCAGGATCAATACTTATAGCAATATCATTTGCTAATTTAGGATCAAAATATCCAAGCACAGGTGGTGCATATCAATATACTAAAACTGCATTTGGAGAGTTTACTGGATTTTTAAGTGCATGGCTTTATTGGAATGGTTCATGGATTGGGAATGCTGCAATAGTTGTAGCACTCGCAAGCTACATGTCATCAATTATACCAGCTTTAAATAATCCAATCGTATCAATACTATTTACAAGTGGTGTTCTTTGGGCGATAACATTAATAAACATTTTTGGTGTGAAAAAAGCTGGAAAACTTCAAAGTTTTGCAACAGTATTCAAGATAGGATTTTTTGCAATATTTATAATAGTAGCGTTTGTTAATTTTGATGTGTCAAACTTAATGCCACTTGTACCAGCAGATAAAGGATTATCTACTATTTCTATAGCTGCTACATCAACACTTTGGGCATTTGTCGGATTAGAAAGTGCAACAGTGACTGCAGGAGAGATGAAAGATCCAGAAAGAAATGTTAAAAAGAGTACAATATATGGAATGATAATAGCATCTGTTATTTATATCCTAATAAGTCTTGGAAGTATGGGCGCCATGTCAAATTCAGAATTATCATTAAGTTCAGCACCACTTACAGATATATTAACAATAGCACTTGGAAGTGGAGTGGGGAAAATACTTACAATTGCAGTTGCAGTATGTATTTTAGGAACAACTATAGGATGGATTTTATCAACAGCAAGGGTTTCTTATGCAGCTGGAATTGATGGAGTTTTTCCAAAGTTTTTTGGCAAGATTCATCCTAAATATCAAACACCTGTAAATTCATTAGTTATAGGTTCAGTTTTGGTTAATATATTACTTATAATGAATTTTCAAAAAAGCATGGTATCAACATTTACATTTATAACTCTGCTTGCAACACTATCATTTTTACCAGTTTATTTATTATCAATAGGTGCAGAAATAATGCTTATGTTTAAAGGTGAAGAGGAATTTAATTTAAAAATATTTTTAAAGAAATCTAGCTTAGCACTATTAGCATTTACATATACATTATGGACTATCTATGGATCAGGTGCTGAAACTGTAATGTGGGGATTTATTCTAATGTTAATAGGAATACCATTTTATGTTTATAATCATCATAAAAATACACATGTGTAGGATTTATCTATAAGGGTAGAATACTACAGAATATGACGAGCTGAAAATAAATCGAATATATGATATAATGAAGTTTAAGAATGTACATTCTAGCATTTTAGAATATACATTCTTAAATTATATATAATGTTGTAAATATAGATATACTAGCATACTAAACTTTTAAAGTATTGTATATTTAAATTTAATATTTTAGGAGGAAAAGATGAATAGTTATAATTTGACAAATATAAATCATGAAGATTTTAATAGTTTTTATGAATTAATGAGTGAAGCATTTCCACCAATTGAAAGAAGAAAGTTAGAAAATCAGAAAAAACTTTTAGAAAATGATTTTTATAATATAGTTGGATATAAAGAAAATGATAGAGTAATTGCATTTATAGCTTCATGGGAATTTGAAAACTTCAACTTTATTGAACATTTTGCTGTTGATAATTCTTACAGAGGAAATGGAATTGGAAGCAAGATATTAAAGCAATATCTAAATAAGTACAAGAATAAGCCAGTATTTTTAGAAGTAGAATATCCTGAAGATAATTATTCTAAGAGAAGAATTGAATTCTACAAAAGACTTGGATTTTCATTAAATGATTATGAATATGTACAACCTCCACTAGAAAAAGGAAATGAATTATTACCACTTAAGATAATGAGCTATCCTAAGGAATCTGATAATAAACAATTAAATAGATTTAGGAATAATGTATATAAACATGTATATAAATGTATTGAAGATAATTAATTTTTGTGGATATATTAAAAGAAAGAAAAAACAAGCACTGTTAAAGATTAATTTTTAGTAACAGTGCTTGTTTTTTGTTAAGGTGGGATTTATAAATATAGTAAAATGTATATAATAAAAATATAGGTATTTATAAAACTTATTATGAGAATATGGAGAAATTATATATGAATAGAAAGTTTGATATAGAGAAATTTTTATTAAAATATCCACATGCAAAAAGCATAATAGATGAAAGAAACATAGAAGAAAAAAATCTTATAGAAATCTACAAAGATTATTTAGAGTGTAAATTTTCATATGAAAGTAGAGCTAACTTCATAGCAAATATTTTAAGAGCACAGGAAAAAGTACATACAGTAAAAACAAGAATAAAAGATGAAGAAAGGCTTATTGAAAAAATAATAAGAAAAACAGAAGACAGACAGAATAAGTATGGAAAGGACTTTCAGTTTACAGTAGAAAATTATAAAGAAGAAATAACTGATTTAATAGGAATAAGGGTAATACATATTTTTAAAGAGCAATGGAGAGATATACATGAATTTATAATGAAAACATGGAATGTTGTTGAAATAACTGCCAATGTAAGAGAAGGAGATAACATAAAGGATTTTGAAGATTTGAATATTCAAGTAAAATCAAGAGCCTCAGGATATAGATCTGTCCATTATCTTGTAGAATTCTATCCAACAAATGAAAAAGTTATAGCAGAAATACAGGTAAGAACCATATTTGAAGAAGGTTATGGTGAAATAGATCATACTTTAAGATATTCAAATAATGAGATACCTGAAATATTAAAGTCTAATATACTTCTATTTAATAGAATAATAGGTAGTGCTGATGAAATGGCATCTCTTATTAATACATTAAGTAAGGATTGGAATGAGAAGGAAGTTAATTATAGGAAGATAATTGATGAGCAGAAGCAAGAAATTTCTAGACTTAAGCAATTGGAAAGATAATTTTTTATAAATAACATAATAAAATAATAATTTTTTGCAATTAGTAAATAATTAAAAAATAATAAAGGAAATGGCACTTATTGACAATAAGATGCATTAATGTACAATATATGTATAGAAGTATAAAAATATAAAATTGAAAATGAAAGTGAATTTTAGGGGAGGATTAATTATGAGAAAAACAACTAAATTACTTGCGAGCTTAATAACGGTATTAACATTATTTGCATCAACATCTGTTCAAGCCAATGCAGAGTGGAAATCTGATTCTACAGGTTATTGGTATACTAGCGGAAGTACATATTTAACAGGATGGCATAGCATTGATGGAAACTGGTATTATTTTTATTCAGATGGATATATGGCACATGATTGCTGGATTGAAGGATATTATTTAAATAGCAACGGTGCATGGACAACAAGTGTTCCAGCTCAAATACAAAATACTAGTGTAAATACACCCTCAACTATTGATAATAATGATGTTTCAAGTGGAGTTGTAAAGAATGCATCAGATACAGTTTATGTATCTAGCAAAGGAATATATCATAATACAGCAAATGCTCATGGAATGAAAAATTCAACAGCTATGAGCAGATCAAAAGCACAAGCAGCAGGATATAAAGCATGTGAAGCAAAACATTGCCCATAAAAATAAAAGCTTGTGAAATAATCATTGATGTTTTATTAAAGTATACATTGTATTTACCAGGTAATTTTAATTTATAATTAGGTAAAACACTGCAACAATAGTGACTTTATCTGAGTTCATTATAATAAAAATGAAAAAATAGAAAACACTTGGTAAATTTTTTGAAGAATAGCGTTATTTCTTGGATAGAAGAATTCTTTTATTTTTAGAATGGCTATTTTTCTAAGGATTAAGATTAACATGAGATGTATTTAAATACAGATGCTCCACTTAAGAGAATTGTTAATCCTGATTAAGATTAACATGAGATGTATTTAAATTAAATAATAGGTATTATAATAACAAGGAAGAGGTTGGATTAAGATTAACATGAGATGTATTTAAATGTAAGTGCGTTCCATCTAAACCGAGCGACCACCCTTGATTAAGATTAACATGAGATGTATTTAAATTTTTTAAAATTTATGGCTCCTTGAAAGTCATTGTGATTAAGATTAACATGAGATGTATTTAAATGTACCTAATGGCTTTTGAAATGTTTGATAGAGCTAAGATTAAGATTAACATGAGATGTATTTAAATGCGTAAGAAATATCTTTGTAAACTATTTTTCTATTGGATTAAGATTAACATGAGATGTATTTAAATTGTGCTTAGATAAAACATTTTTTACATTTTCCCATAGATTAAGATTAACATGAGATGTATTTAAATGCGAAAGCTATATCTATATACTTTTGAAGAACACTCGATTAAGATTAACATGAGATGTATTTAAATAACCTTATTAGTAAACAACCTATCGCAAAAGTCCCGATTAAGATTAACATGAGATGTATTTAAATGTTTAGCATTAGTTAATAGTTAGGAGGGTTTAAGGGATTAAGATTAACATGAGATGTATTTAAATTGCCTATATTAGCAAATTCATCTGCAAAAATATGAAGATTAAGATTAACATGAGATGTATTTAAATAGTAGTAACTGATGCATTACAGTTCACTGTAAATGATTAAGATTAACATGAGATGTATTTAAATCACAGTGTAGTTTGTGAAATTCCTGAATTTTTTGAGATTAAGATTAACATGAGATGTATTTAAATTGCCATCTTTTATATTGAACTGGATACCAATACTTAGATTAAGATTAACATGAGATGTATTTAAATATGATTAAATAGCTTTCTAATTATTATGTAAAATATTAAAAATATAAAACTAATGGCTTTATAATACAAAAGGATTTTTTATAAAAATAAAGGAGTCTGCAAGATGTATATAGACAAAATTAAATCTAAAAAAGTATTTAATGATTATGTTGAGAAGTATGATACCAGCAATGAAAAGATAAAATTAAAAATAGATCATACATATCGTGTAAGTGAACTATGTGAAAAAATAGCATCAAGCTTAGAGATGACAAATGAAGAAATTGATATTGCATGGCTTACTGGACTGCTACATGATATAGGAAGATTTGAACAGGTAAGAAGATATGGAACATTTAATGATTCTAAGTCAATTGATCATGCTAGGCTTGGGGTAGAGATTTTATTTGAAGAGGGTAAAATAAGAGAATTCATTGAAGATACAAGTGAAGATGAGTTAATTAAAAATGTTATTGAGTGTCACAATTCGTATAAGATACCTGAATATTATTCAAAGCGTACAACAACATTTAGCAATATTTTAAGAGATGCAGATAAAATCGATATATTTAAAGTAAATATTATTGTTCCAATTGAAGAAATCTATAATGTTACAAGGAAAGAAATATATAATTCTGTTGTTACACAGGAAGTATTAGATAATTTAAAAAGAAAAGATACAGTGCTTAGAAAATTAAAGAAGAGTGCTGTGGATAATATAGTTGGACATATTTCACTTGTCTTTGGTCTTGTATATGATGAAAGTATTAAGCTTGCAGTAGAACATGGATATTTAGAAGAATTAATGAATTTTAAATCATATAATGACATTACAAATAAGCAGTTTGAAGAAATACGCACATTTGTACATTTATATATAAAAGAGCGAGCAAGTTATAAATAGAAAATTAAATTTATTATGTAAATTAAGCATAAACACAAAGTATGAAATTTTGTGTTTATGCTTTTTATTTTATGAAGTGCATTATCAATTATAATGGATAGAGCATATTTTTTAAAATTTCATATGAAGTATAGGAAATGGATTTCCTTGCTCATCCAGATCTGATCTTTTAAATATTTCAAATCCCATGTGTTTATAAAATCCTACACCTTGGATATTTTGTTCATTTACATCTACAAATTTTATGTTTAAGACATCTATTGCATACTCTATAAGTTTTTTGCCAATACCTTTACCTCTACAATTATCACTTACAAATAACATTTCTATCTTACTATCATGCACCCCCATAAATGCTTGTATAGTACCTTTTTCCTTTCTTACACATGCGAGTTTGCTAACATAATATGCGCCTTCTTTAACATAAGGCTTTAGTGATAGTATGTCATCTTCATTTAAAAAATCATGAGTTGCTCTTACTGATGATTCCCATACCTCTAATATATCATTAATATCATCTTTACTGATATTATCTAAAATTTCTACATTAATCACACCTATTATAACCTCCTTAGATGACTAGTATAATAATATAAATAAATATTAATTAAGTCAATAAATTAAAAGCCTGTCAATTGTGCATAATGTAATAAAGTAAAAAAAGGTATTTATATATACTATGATATTTTTATGAAGTTATAATCTAAATAAAAGATTGACTAGTCAACTAAAAAGTATTAGAATTATAATGCTTAAATTGTTGACTAGTCAATTAAATTTAAAGGGGTGATAATCATAGAAAAATTTATTATGTTTAATAATAAAATATTTAGAAATACACAAAGCTATTTAGAGAAAGTTTTAAAAGCCTATGATTTAAGTAGCGGTACATATCCCTATTTATTTATATTAGAAAAAAATGAAGGTATTAGCCAGATACAAATAAGTAAGGAAATTGGTAATGATAAAGCCATGTCAGCAAGAACTATTAATAAGTTAATAGAAGGTGATTTTGTATATAGAAAGCAAGATGAAAAGGACTGTAGAGCATATAAACTATACTTAACACCAAAAGCAAAAGAAATAATACCTGAAATTCATGAAGAAATTCAATTTGTAATTAATTTAATAACAGAAGATTTATCAGAAGAAGAAAAGAGTGCTACTATGGAGTCTTTAAAAAAGATCTTTGAAAGAACACAGAGTTTAAGAAAAATGGAGGAATTATAATGGATCAATCAAATGCTAATGCAAATGAAGAAATTATAATAGAGAAAGCAAAAAATATTAAAAAATGGACTATATTTATTATAATAATATCAGCAACATTTATGTCAACTTTAGATGGTAGTATTGTAAATGTAGCTTTACCTAATATGGCAAAAGCTTTAGGTGTAACAACATCTCAAATCCAATATGTAGTAACAAGTTATTTAATTGTTATTTCAGGAGTAATATTAATTTTCGGAAGACTTGGAGATATGTTTGGAAAGACTAAAATGTTTAAAGTTGGTTTAATACTATTTACTTTAGGATCATTATTATGTGGAATAACTAGATCTTTTCCAGTATTAATTTTGGCTAGGGTAGTACAAGCTGTTGGTGCAGCTGGAACTATGGCTAATAATCAAGGTATTATTACTGAGATATTTCCTAAAAATGAAAGAGGAAAGGCACTTGGCTTAGTAGGTACAGCAGTTGCGTTAGGATCTTTAGTAGGACCAGGATTAGGTGGATTTATAGTAGGGGCAACTAGCTGGGAATATATCTTTTTAATAAATGTTCCTATTGGTATAGTTGCATTATTTTATGCATTTAAATTGTTACCTAAATCTAATAAAAAGAGTGATGAAAAAATAGATATTATTGGAGCAGTTTTATTTATAGTTACAATAGTGCCTTTATTTGTGTCTTTAAATGAAGGTATAAATCTTGGATTTACGTCACCATTAATTATAGGTGGTTTTATTGTAGCAATTATTTCTTTTATTGCGTTTATTATTGCAGAAAGGAAATTAGAAGCTCCTTTAATGCAGTTACAAATATTCCAAAATAAATTATTTTCTTTAAGTATATTCTGCGGATTTGTAAGTTTTGTAGCAATATTCTGCCATAATATTATATTGCCATTTTATCTTCAAGATGTAATGTCATATTCACCACAAAAAGCTGGTATAATTCTCATGATATATCCTTTAGTGTTAATGGTAGTAGCGCCTATTAGTGGAAGTTTATCAGATCAAATAGGATCTGAAATTTTAACATTTATAGGATTGATGTTTGGAAGTTTAGGATTATTTTTAATGGCATCTTTAAATGAGAACTCATCAATAGTAAGCATGGTAATATTCATTGGAATTATGTCTGCTGGAATGGGATTATTCCAATCTCCTAATAATTCTCTTATTATGTCTACAGTGCCAATGGATAAACTGGGAATTGCAGGAAGTATAAATGCACTTATAAGAAATGTTGGTATGGTAAGTGGAATTGCTTTAGCAACAACCCTTTTATATACTCAAATGAGTCATAAAATTGGATATAGAGTTACAAGCTATTTACCAGGAAGAAATGATGCCTTTATATATGGAATGAAGTGGGTGTATATAGCAGCAGGAGTAATAAGTCTTATAGGTGCTGCATTGACATTTTTTAGAATGTATAATAGAAAGTACAAACTTAAAAAATGATATTATGTCAATAAAAAGTATAAGTTAAATTCGAAAAAATTTTATTAACTTACGTCTTTCAAAGTATTTTTATTATATGTAAAAAAGTTATCTTCATATTGATTTGACTGTATATAGTCAAATCGATATGAATTCGTACTGTATTATAAGATGTCTATATATTTTGGGGGAGTAAGCCTATAGGCGTGATTATATAAAATATTTTATAGCAATTAATAAATTATCTTTTTATTAATAAATGGAATGACTCTATACAAGCATTATTCAATGGACATGTTTTCTTAGAATAGCTTGTTGTCATTCCAACAATTACATTTTTATAAGAATCTCATGTATAGGACTCCTTTAATTACTTTAAAATAGTATTTATATGCAAAAAGTTACATTATAAATCCGCATGATTAATAAATAAAGCCAATTCAGTTCTGCTATTTAATTCTAACTTCCCGAATATTTTTGTTAAATAATTTTTTACTGTACCTTCTGTTAGAAATAGGATATTACAAATATCTTTATTACTTTTACCTTGGGCAACTAGTTTTGCTACATCCATTTCTCTTTGAGTAAGCAGGTCTAATTTTTCTTTATATTTATTGAGTGCACTTGGAGTTTGCTTGTCAGTAGAAAGGACTTTATAGGCTTTAACTACTTTCGTTGCTACCTCAGGATCAAGAAGTATATTTCCGCTATAAACTGTTTTTATAGCATTAATTATATAATCAGATCCTGCATCTTTTAGGATATATCCATCAGCACCATTTTTTATTCCATCAAATATGTACTCATCTTCATTAAATGTAGTTAATATTATTACTTTTATGTTTTTATAATTTTTCTTAATAATCTTAGTGGCTTCAACTCCATCCATTATTGGCATTCTAACATCCATGAGAATTACATCAGGAAGCTTATCATCATTTAGGATTTCTAGCAGTTGCCTACCATTCTCTGCTTCATCCATAATATTTATTTCTTCCTCTAAGCTTAAAATCATTTTTATCCCTTCTCTTACGATTTTTTGATCATCGACTAATATAATATTTATCATACTCTATAATCACCTCATTTCATTTATATTGGAATGAATACTTTTATACTAAATCCTAAGTTATTATGACTAAAGTATTGCGTTGTACCTCTTAACAATTTTATTCTATGCTCAATTCCATTCAATCCATTTGATTTACTAATGTTGTTACAGCCTATTCCATTATCAGCAACAACAAGTTTTATGTTTTCGCTATTTCTTGTAATTTTTATAGTAATTTCAGTTGAGTTACCATGACTTAAACTATTAGTAATGGCTTCTTGTATGGTTTTATATATTGAAGTTTTAATAAGTGGACTTAAGTCATCAATACTCTCATTCATATTGAAAGTGATTTTTATGTCGTTAAATAAGTCAAAAGTACTAATAAGTTTTTCTAGTGAAGTATTAAACTCTGTTATTTGTAGTTCTGAACTAAGAAGACTAACTGCCTTTCTAAGATCATTAATACTTCCTTTAGCTATTTTTTCAGATTTTGCTAATACTTCTTCTGCTTTTTTAGGTTTAGTAGAGCATATATTCTTAGCAAATTCTAGGTGCATATTAAGGGCCATTAGAGAATGACCTAATGAATCATGAAGCTCTTGTGCAACTTTTGTTCTCTCTCTAGAAATGGTCATTTCTTCTACTTCTAGTGCATATTTTTGAAGTTTTATGTTGGCTAATTTTAATTTTTCATTTAGTTGTTTGATTTCTTCTTTTTCAACTTCAAGATTTTTTTGATAGTATAACATGCCAGTTGTAGCTAAATAAGCAAATATTTTAACCCCTGCAATCGAGATTATATGGAAAATATCTGAAAAATCAGAATCTAAACCAATAACTAAGATATATAAAAGCAAATGTATTGAAATAAAAAATTTTAATATATTCTTTTCAAGCTGAAAAATATCATATAAGTAAGAGTACATATAAAAAGTAGTAGTCAAACTTCCTATTAAATATTGTAGTAATGTAGCCGCACAAATACTAAATAATAGTGAGATATATTCATATTTAGGGTTACCTTTTAATTTTTTATTTCTTATGAGATTATTAATAATAATTATAGTAGTTAAAGTAAATAGTAAAATCATTATCAAAGGATCACTATTATATTTTAAATAAATATTGATAAAAATGGATACTAGCAGTAAAAACTTTAAAAACAAAACGGGCTTTAAAAAATTAAACATTTGGTTAACATCACTCACTTCATTATAGATATTCTTTTAATATTATATCATCCTTTTTATTTGGGAATATGTGACTAAAGTCATATATTATTTCATAACTAAAGTAACTATAATTAAGTGTGATTTAAAGATAAAATTTAATTGTAGATGAATTGTCAAAACATATGGAGTTCAGATATTGGTGGGAGCTATAAGCAGTTAATTACTATAAGTAGTGATTAACTGCTTCTTAAATATAAAGTAAAGGAGTAAATGAAGTAGTAAGTTGTGATGAATTTTATATAGTATAAGTTTCTTATTGTTTTATAAAGCTAAGCCTTGAAGGATTATTTATAAAGTAATAATGGTAACTTGTAATTATAAGATTAATGAAGTAAAAAATGGCTTAAATATATTAGGAGTGTGAACAATGAAAAAAGTAAAAAAAATAGTTATATATGCTGTTATTGTTATAGCTGTTATAGGTTGCGGAACAGTAGCGAAAGGTAAGTTATTTTCAGATAAAAAAGAAGTAACTACTTCAGCTGCAGTTAATAAAATATCAGTTGAAGTACAAACTGCAAAGGCAGAAGAAAAAAATTCTGGTGATACATATAAAGCTACTTTAGAAGCTTATCAACAAGGTATCATAACAAGTAAGATGGCAGCAAAAGTTATTTCAGTATCTGTTGAAAACGGGCAATATGTAAATGCAGGAGATACAATAGCTACACTAGATGATCAAGATATACAAAATAATATAAAATCCGCACAAAGTCAACTACAAATATCTGAACAACAATTAAATTCATCTCAAGTGGCTTTAGAAAAACTTCAAATTAATTTGGATGATGCTAAGGTTAATTATGATAGACAAAAAGCTCTTTTTGATGCCGATGCTATATCGCAAAAAGATTTTGAGACAGCCGAGAAAACTTTTAATAGTGCTCAAGCTGATTTTAATTCAGGCCTTGCAAGCATTGAAACAGCTAAAGCAAGTATAGAAGCACAAAAAGTAAATATAGAAAATTTACAAGATAATTTAAAAAATACAATTATTAAGGCACCTATAAGTGGTGTTATAAGTGAAAAAAGTTTAAATATAGGGCAAATGGTAGCTCAAGGTTCAGCACTTGCAAAGATTAATGATATATCATTTGTATATGCAACAATACAAGTGCCACAAGAAAAAATAAATAGCATAAAAATAGGACAAGCAGCTGAAATAACAGTAGAAGGAAGTGACAAAACAATTAATGGTACTGTAAAAAATATAGATTTAGCAGCAGATACTAGTACAAGAGTATTTAATTGCAAAATAGCAATAGATAATAGTGATAAATCATTATATCCAGGTGTCTTTGCAAAGGTAGATCTTATTACTGATGAAAAAACTAAGATTATCAATGTGCCAATAAATGTTTTAGTTGGAAGTGAAGGTGACTATTCTGTATTCATAAATGATAATGGGACTGCAAAAAAACAAAAGGTCACAATTGGAGAAACTGATGAAAATAATGTAGAAATAACATCTGGTATTCAAGAAGGAGATCAAATAATATGCACAAATACTAGTACATTGCACGATGGCAATAAAGTGGAGGCGGTTTCTAATGAAGATAGTAATTTAGCAGAAGAAACTTCTGCTAAAAATGGTGATAGCTCTAAGCAAAATGGTGATAATACAAAAGAAGTTTCTGAGTAGGAGGATAAAACATGAATATAGCAAATATTAGTATTAAAAAACCTGTCTTTATTACAGTTATAATGATGGTTCTCGCTATTCTAGGCTTTATCTCTTACGGCTCACTAGAACTTAATGATATGCCTGACACTGATCTACCTTATGTTACAGTTGTAGTTACAGAGCCAGGAGCAACACCGGAAACAATCGAAACAAAAGTAACAAAAAACGTAGAAGATGCAGTACAAAAGATTTCTGGAGTTCAGAATATAACTTCTACTGTAAGTGAAGGAATGTCGCAAACCATCATAGAATTTGATTTAAGTAAAGATGGTGAAGTGGCAGCACAAGAAGTTAGAGATAAGGTTTCGACTATTCGTGGAAATCTACCTACTGATATTAATGATCCGATTATTTCAAAGATTGATATGTCAGCAGCATCAATTGTATCTATTGCTGTTTATGGCTCAGATGACAATAAGGAAATATCAGACTTAGTAGAAGATGTGATAAAGCCTAAATTATATACAGTTTCTGGTGTTGGATCAATAGATGTATCAGGTGAGGATATAAGAGAAATTCACATAAAGTTAGATAATGATAAATTAGTAGCTTATGGTCTTACATCAGGTCAGGTTGTAAATAGCATTAAAACTGATAATATAGATCAATCAACCGGAAAGGTTATTGATGGGAATAATGAAGTTACTATTACAACAACTAGTAAAATAAAAAAAATAGAAGACTTTAAAAATATTTTAGTAACTAAAAAGAATGGTACAGAAATTAGATTAAAAGATGTTGCAAAGGTTGAAGATGGATTTGAAGAAAGAAGTAATAATGCGTTTTATCAAGGTAATGCAGCAATTGGTATTGATATAGTTAAGCAATCAGGTGCAAATACTGTTGAAGTAGCTCAAGGTGTTAAAAAGGCATTAGAGGAAATCAAAACTTCTTTACCTGAAGGCTTACATGTTGATATTGTTAGTGATAACTCAACAACAATAGAAGATACAGTAAATGATGTTATGAAGACTATTGTAGAAGGATGTATATTAGCTGTTATTATTGTATTCATATTCTTAAATGAATGGGAAAGTACAGTTATAAGTGCAATGTCTCTTCCAATTTCAATTATAACTACTTTTATTGGTCTTAAATTAATGAACTTTTCATTAAATTCAATGTCATTAATGGCATTATCACTGGCAGTAGGACTTTTAGTAGATGATGCTATAGTTGTTATAGAAAATATTGTACGGTATCTACACATGGGTAAGTCTCCACTTGAGGCAGCAGCAGAAGCTACTTCTGAAATTGGATTTGCAGTAATAGCAACGACTTTAGCCGTTATTGCAGTTTTTTTACCTATCGGTTTGGTAGAAGGAATAATGGGAAAATTTATTATTGAGTTTTCTTTGACAATTGTAATTAGTATGGCAGTTTCATTGTTTGTATCATTTACTCTTGTACCTATGATGGCATCTAAGATGCTTAAGTCAGAGAAAAAAGAGAATAAAACATTTATTGGTAAGTTTTTTGGATGGTTTAATAATAAATTTGATACTTTTGCTGAGAAATATTCACATTTGTTAGTTTTTACACTTCATCATAGATTGATAGTTTTAATTGGTGCTGTAGTTATGTTTGTAGCTAGCGTTGGCCTTACTGCCTTATTAGGTTTTAATATGATGCCTGCAACAGATCAAGGACAGATAACTGTTAGTGCTGATTTTGATTCTGGTATAACATTAGATGTTGCATCAAAAAAGACTAAACAACTTGAAGAAATAATTAAAAAGCACCCTGAAGTAGTATCTACTTATTCTACAGTAACTAAGAGTAGCACATCAATTAAAGTTGAATTAGTTGATAAAAATGACCGTGAATACAGTTCAAGAGATTTAGCTGAAACCCTTAGTACAGATTTGAAAGCTGTTCCGGGAACTGAAGTTGTAGTATCAGCAGCATCATCTGTTGGTAGTGGATCAAGTGATGTCTCCTTTAATATTGTTAGTGATGATAGAGAAAAGCTTAAAGAATTTGCAGACGAAATGAAAGCCGAAATATCTAAAGATCCAAGCGTAAGAGATGTAACTACTAATAGTAATGCAGGTACACCACAAGCACAAATTGTAGTAGATCGTGATAAAGCAGCAGATTTAGGTGTTAGTAGTTCAGATGTTGCAAGTACGTTAAGTATATTATTTAATGGTTCAGATGTAAGCAAATATGACAGTGGAGAAGATAGATATGATGTGAGAATATCATTAGAAGATGATGAACGTAACAATCTTGATAATCTCGATGAAATTTATGTTTCAGGTTCAAATAATCAACAGATTCCACTAAGCCAAGTTACTAAAAAGGTCATTGGAACAACTTCATCATCATTGAACAGATATAATAAGCAAGCACAAGTTCAGCTTTCTTTTAATGTTAACGGTAGTGTTGTAGGTGATGCACAAAGTAAGTATATGGCTATGATTCAAAGTAAAGCACCAGATGGTGTCGCATTATCTCTTGGAGGAACTAATGGAATGTTGCAAGATGGTTTAAGAAGTTTAATAACAGCAATGGCTCTTTCAGTTATATTATTATATTTGGTTATGGCAGCACAATTTGAAAGCTTTATTGATCCTATATCAATAATGTTCACTTTGCCACTTGCATTTATTGGAGCCGTACTAGGATTAATGGCCTTCGGAAGCCAACTAAGTATGATGGCTATGGTAGGACTAATAATGCTTTTTGGACTCGTTGCAAAAAATGGTATCTTGCTTGTAGATGCCGCCAAAGAGAGAATAGAAGCAGGTATGCCTAGAAATGAAGCGATAAAAGAAGCAGGGCTTGTAAGAATTAGACCAATAGTTATGACTACTTTAGCAATGATATTAGGTATGGTTCCTACAGCAGTAGCTACAGGAGCAGGTACAGAAATGCGTGCACCAATGGGTCAAGCAGTAATTGGAGGATTGATTACATCTACACTTTTAACATTATTTGTAGTACCAATTATGTACACCATACTTGATGATTTAAAAAGAAAAATTCATAAAATTTTTCATAGGAAATCTTCAAAGGTTGAGGTTGATGAAGAGTCAAAATTAACTTTATAGATATTATAAAATTGTAAAGAGACTATACTAAATTTAATTTTAGATAGTCTCTTTTAAATTTAATGGGTGCTATTTTTATGGTTTAATAGCGAAATCAAGGCAACTCAAAAGAAGATTTAAAGTAATCAATAAACTCTTTAACGACAGGAAGCATAACTCGTTCCTTATTATAAACTAAATAGATATTTCTTTGAAAACTGTTATTAAAAAGGTTCATATAAAGCAGTTTTTTATTTTTAATTTCTTCTTCAACGCAAATTAATGGGAGTACAGATATTCCAACATTATTAACAACCATACTTTTAATTATTTCAGTAGAACTTGCTTCTAAATAAGGATTTAAGATAATATTATTTTCTTTAGCCCATCTATTTGTAAGAGTTCCTGTTGTTGAATTTTTATCATGAAGAATAAAAGGTTGTTTGCTTATTATTTCTGAATTTATTTCACCATAATATTGTGCAAGATTGCTTTTAGGAGAATAAACAAGCACCATTTCATCGGTATCTATGTAATGAAATCCTAAATTATCAAAGTTTTTTTCTTCTGTTATTGATACTATACCTAAATCTAATTCAAATTTAGAGACCATTTCACAAATTATAGGAGCAGACAATGTGGTTAAAGAAATACGAAGGTTAGGGTATTTATTTTTAAAACCACTTAAAAATTTTGGTAATATGTATTTACTAGGTATCATACTTCCACCTAATTTAAAAGTACGCATTTCATTTAAACTGAATGATTTCATTAATTTTTCAGCATCTTTAGTAAGCAGGACTATTTTTTCAGCATAATGAAGAAGAGCCTCGCCTGCATCTGTTAAAAGAACTTTTCCAATATTGTGCTCAAATAATACAACTCCCATTTCATTTTCAAGATTCTTCATATGAAAAGTAACTGTAGGTTGTTTGATTCCTAGGTATTCACCACATTTGGTTATATTTTGATATTTATTTATACATATTAGTATTTCAGCTTGCTTAAAGTTCATTTTCACACCTCGTTATAGATAAAATCTATGAATAACTATATTTTATAATATTTTCTTTAACAGTGAGTTAACTTAAAGTAAATATTAAATTAAAATAAATAAAATATAATGTGAATTGTTAGCAAGAAAACTTTAAGAAGAGAGTGAGCTTTTTGAAAATTGTAATAAAAAATTTAAATAAGAGATTTGGAGATACTGTAGTATTGAAAAATATTAATGTGGAAATGAATAGTGGAGAATTTACCACAATATTAGGCCCATCAGGATGTGGAAAAACAACTCTTTTAAGAATCATATCTGGACTTGAAAATGCAGATAGTGGTGAGATTTATTTTGGAGATAAATGTATATTCAGCAGTGAGAAGAAAATAAATGTACAGACTCAAGATAGAAATTTAGGAATGGTTTTTCAAGACTTTGCATTATGGCCACATATGAATGTAAATAAGAATATAGGATTTCCACTTAAAACAAGGAAGAAAACAAATAACATAAATGAAGAAATAGAAAAATTATTAAGTATTGTAAGTTTAGATGGAATGGGAGAAAGATTTCCAAGCCAAATGTCAGGAGGACAGCAACAAAGGGTCGCTTTTGCAAGAGCTATTGCAGGTACTCCAGACATTGTACTTTTTGATGAACCTTTAAGCGCATTAGATGCAATTCTTAGAGATAAAATGAGAATTGAAATTTGTGCATTAACTACACAGATGAAGCTAACAAGCCTTTATGTAACTCATGATCAGCTTGAGGCAATGTCAATGTCAGACAGAATAATTGTTATGAGCAAAGGAGAAATACAACAAGTAGGAACGCCAGAGGAAATTTACAACAAGCCAAAAAACAAAACAGTAATGGAGTTTATAGGAAAATCAAATTGGCTCGAAGACAGTGCAATAAGACCAGAAAATATATCAATTAAAAATGAAGGTCAAGATATGAATTTAAAAGCAATAGTTAAAAATGTTGCATTCTTAGGAGAAAGATATGAAATTACTGCAAAGCTGGAAAGTGGAGCTGAATGGTTAATTTATCATAATAAGAGATTAGACATAGGAAACAAGATAAATCTATATTTTAACAGTGATTCTATAGTAAAAATAAGTAATTAATAAAGGAGAATTAGTGAAATGAAATTTAAACGTATAGGAGCTTTATTATTAACATTAAGTATTGGGGGAACCTTAATTGGCTGCGGTGGAAGCAGTAATAATAGCAGTGATAATGCGGGTACAGCACAAGAAGCTAAAAACTCAGGAAAAGTTGTAGTTTACACAGCAGGACCAGATGGACTTGCACAAAATATAGCAGATGCCTTTAAAGAAGAAACAGGAATTGAAATGGAAATATTCCAAGGAACAACTGGTAAAATATTAGCTAAATTAGAAGCAGAAAAATCAAATCCAATTGCAGATGTAGTAGTTCTTGCATCATGGCCAGCAGCAGTAGGAATGAAAAATGATGGATGGACATTAGCTTATGAAGATGCTAAAAATGCAGATAAACTTTATGATGGCTGGGTGGATGCAGACAAACATATTTTTGGATATTCAGGTTCAGCAGTAGGTATAGTTTATAATACTAACTTAGTTAAGAATCCAGGGCAGGATTGGAATGATTACTTAAGCGCAGATTATAAAGATTCATTAAACTTACCAGATCCATCATCATCAGGTTCAGCTATGGATTTAATATCAGGATATATGGAAAGCTTCGGTGAAGATGGTTGGAAGTACTTTGAGGGATTAAAGGGGAATGGAGCAGTAGTTGCAGGAGCTAATAAAGAAGCATTAGAACCAGTAATCACTGGAGCTAAAAAAGCTGTAATAGGTGGAGTTGACTATA
This sequence comes from Clostridium neonatale, assembly GCF_001458595.1. GTDB lineage: Bacteria > Bacillota > Clostridia > Clostridiales > Clostridiaceae > Clostridium > Clostridium neonatale. The sequence continues at coordinate 2,216,676 of NZ_LN890328.1, read as the reverse complement.
TGGCATATTCATCAAAAGCAAAGGGAGAGCCTATTGACATAATTTATCCTAAGAGCGGTACAGTTGTTAATCCAAGAACGGTTTCTATATTAAAAGATGCACCAAACATGGAAAATGCTAAAAAGGCAGTAGATTTCTTCTTATCAGATACAGCACAAAAGTTAGTTGATGAAGCCTATATAATTCCAGGTAGAAGTGATATTAAAAGTGAAACTCGCGCAAATTTAGAAGATATTAAATTATTGAACTATGATCTAAATACTATGGGAGAAAACGAAAAAGATAAGATTTCTAAGTTCCAACAAATATTTAATTAATAAAACAAGAGAGGAATAGGTAAGAGCAGATTATGAAAGAGTGTCTTAAAGGAAAGAAGATTATACAGATTATAATGCTCATAGCATTATCAATTTTAATAATAGTGCCAATATTACAGGTGTTTTTATATAGTGTCTTTCCAGCTGGAGGATTTGATATATTATCACCAATAAAGGTAATTAAGGAAAACAATTTAGGTAAGACATATATAAATACAATTACTTTAGGTTTTTATGTTGTAATATTTGCAAGTATTATTGCTTTTCCTGCTGCCTATATAATGGCAAAAACAAGCCTAAGAAGACATAAATGGATTGATATTGCGCTGCTTATTCCATTTATGACACCACCTTATATAGGTTCAATGGGATGGATAATGTTTTTGCAGCCAAATGGTTTTTTATATCAATTATTGCCTGTATCACAGGAATTAGAAAAAATATTATTTAGTTTATTTGGATTAGTTATGGTAATGGGATTTAATATTTTCCCATTCTTATATCTAATGATAAAAAATGCTTTATTAAATGTAAGTGAAAGCTTAAATGAAGCAGCAGCCATTAGTGGGGCCAAAAGTGGCAGAATACTAATGAAAATAACATTTCCGCTTATAATATCAGCTTATGTTATGGGGGCCATGCTTGTTTTTGTTAAAGCTATATCAGAGTTTGGAGCGCCTGCCACATTTGGAAGCAGAATAGGATTTAGGGTAGTTACAACAGATATTCATAAATATGTTTCCATGTGGCCTATAGATTTTGGAAGTGCAACATCAATTGCCTCATTACTATTAATAACTTGTTTAGCCTTTTGGTATCTTCAAAATGTAGTTAGCAGTAAATATACTTATGCTACAGTTGGCGGAAAAGGAATAAGAAGCAATCATAAAAAAAATGGACTGGTAAAAGGAATTTTTAGTTATTCATACATGGTGATAGTTCTTCTTATATCAGTAGGAATACCATACTTTTCAATAATAGCAACATCATTTATTAAAATAAGAGGAAATGGACTTCAAAAAGGAAACTTTACATTAGATCATTTTAAAGCAGTGCTTTCTTTAGGCTCTACTGGAATGAGTGCATTTACAAATAGCTTAATTATAGCACTTTTAACAGCAACAATATGTTCACTAATTGGAACAATAGTAGCAATTATTGTAGTTAAGCAAAAAGGGAAAATATCTAAAGTAATAGATGTAATAAGTTTAATGCCAAACAATGTTCCGGCAATAGTATTGGTAATTGGATTAATATTATTTTGGAATGCATCATGGAATAAGCTGCATGTATACAACACAATTTGGATGATAATAATAACATATATTGTATTTTTTATACCTTATTCAGTTCAATATGTTAAATCAAGCTTAGGTCAAATTGATAATAATTTATTAAGTGCAGGACAGGTTTGTGGAGCAAGTAAATTTGAGGTTTATATGAAAATAATAGTACCTCTTATAGCACCAGGAATAGTGGCAGGATGGGCAATGACATTTACTATAGCTTTTCGTGAATTAGTAGGAGCACTTATGGTTATGCCGCCATCTATGAAGGTTATATCTACATATATTTATTCTCAATTTGAGCAGGGGGATGCAGGTCAAGGAATGGCAATGGCTTTAATTTCAGTAATAATTACAACTGTAATACTTATTTTAGTTAATGTATTTTCAGATAAAAATAAAAAAGAAAAATTTAGTTAATAAATATGGAGAAATTAAAATATGAGTGGTTTAATGACAGTGGAGCCTTGGGGTGGAGTAAATGAGTATGGAAGAAACTGCTTTTATATAAAATGTGGTGATAAAAGAATTTTGCTAGATTGTGGTATACATAAAGGTACAAAAAAACTTCCAGATTTAAAAAAAGAAAAAGTACAATTATTAGATTACGTATTTTTAAGTCATAGCCATATAGATCATTATGGAGCAATTCATGAACTGTATAATTTAGGATATAAAAATAAAGTGTTCATGACTAAAGATACTAAAAAACAAATAAAAGATTACTTAGAAAATAATAAAAGCATACAAACAGAAATTATAGAAGAAGTATGTGAACCATTAGTATGGCATAAATTTGATGATTACATGTCAATATTATGGGGAAGAAATGGTCATGTGCAAGGTGCACTTTGGATAGCTATAAAGCTTGGAAAAGAAATATTGTTTTATTCTGGTGATTTTAATAAAGAAGCACAGCTTCTGCCACATGATAATCCTGTTGAAGCTTTAAGAGGGAGCATTATTAATAAAGGAATAATAGATATTGGAAGTGGCTGTTTAAATGAAACTTATTTTGATATTCTAGAAAGAGTGAAAATAGATATAAAAGATACTTTGATAAAAAATGGAAATATATTATTCTTGTCACACATATATGGAAAAGGAACAGAGATGTTCATATTACTACTTAAAGAACTAAGAAATGTAAAGTTTGTAGTTACAAAAGAGTTCTTTAAAGGCGTAGATGAGCTAGTAAAAATATCACCTAATATGGATATTAAAGAGTTTGAAAGCCTTAAAAGGAATGTAGAAATAATAGATGAATCATTTGATGTAAAAAATCTTAAAGATAATAGTAAAGTTTATTTTTGCGAAAATGTAACTGTTCAAATGGAATTAGAATATGATCTTCTTAATGAAATGCAGCTATATAAAGAAAATATGATTGTATTTACAAGTAAGCAGCCTAAAAATAGTATAGGAATACATTTGATAAACAATAAAGAAAATTTCAATGCCAATATTAAATATATAAATATAAAGGCTCATCAATCAAAGAAAGAAGCAGCAAATATGGCACAGGATATGGGAATTAAGGAGTGTATATATTTTCATTATGATAGGAAATAAAAAGATATTTTAATTATTAGATTTTGAATGATAAATTTTGCAAGAAACACTTGGTAAAATTTCAGAATAAAATTTTACCAAGTGTTTTTATAAAGAAATGGGTTTAATGCCTTGATTAGTGGAGGATTAAGCTCATTTATTTTTTATAAAGATAAATATAACAGTTACTTGGTAAATTTTTGTTAATGTGCTATTATTTCTAGTATAGAAGGATTTTTTGATTTTAAGAATGGCTAATTTTCGTTGGATTAAGATTAACATGAGATGTATTTAAATGAAGATACAAAGCAAGCTCTAAAAAATTACATGAACTTTTAAACATTAACACAATACAATAAGGATTTGTGTTAATGTTTTTTTTAATTTAAATTATAATAAATAATTTTGGAAAATAATAATTGTTTTTCATATATTTACAACAAAACGATAAAAGGGTAAAATTGTAAGTAGGAGGTGTAAAATGAAGGTATATGAGATAAAATTAAAGGTATTTATATTGAAAGATGTATTAATAAATGAAATGCAGTCAATCATAAGTGATTTTATAGATACATCTTTGGCGAAAGATGATGAATTATTAAAGATGCATAATGAAAATAAATTTAAAGGATATTGTTTTGACGGATTTTATCCAATAGAACAAAAAAAGGTGTATAAAAATGGTAATATATATACTTTAACATTAAGAACCATAAATAGAAATATTGGAGAATTCTTTAATAATAAGCTAGTAAATGAGTATAACAGTTACATTAAAGGGTTGACGAGTGAAATTAGAATATTACCTAAAAAGCACATTGATAAAATTTACTCCTTAACTCCAGTAATATTAAAAAATAATGAAGGGTATTGGAAAAATGTAATTTCACTTAAAGATTTTGAACGAAGATTAAAAGAAAATCTTATAAAAAAATATAACAGCACACAGAAAGAAAAAATAGATGAAGATTTTGAATTTTATACGACATTAGAATTTAAAAACAAAAAACCTATACCTAATGAGTATAAGGGAATAAAGCTCTTAGGAGATAAAATTTCATTAAATATCTGTGAAAATAAAATGGCACAAGATTTAGCTTATATGTGTTTGGGAACAGGATTATTAGAAATGAATGCACGAGGTTATGGATTCTGTAACTATCGATGGCTTTAAGGAGGTAGATTTTATTGCTTAAGGAATGTATTGAAGTATTTAAAAGTGATCTAGAGAATAACCGAAAAAGAATAATTCATGGATATGTTCCAGCAGATGGAACTTATGTAATCGTATCTCCTAAAGGAGAGTCATTTGAGATTAAAGATTATTTTGATATAAAAATAGATAAAAAGGAAAAGAAGCTTATTGGGATAACTAATGCAAATTTCCGTAATATATGTGAATTTGATTACAACAGTAAGCTTATAGATATGAACAAACCAATTGATGGTAAGAAAATAATACACAGCAATAATTATTTATCTTTTTTCATAAAGAAAGAAAGTTTAGAAAATGGAAAGTTAACACAAGAAATAATAGATAATTATTATGCAACATTGGAAGATCCAATTAAAAAGTATGAAAAGAATAAAAGGGCAGTTACACTATATAAGTCAGTTGAAGATGAAATAGGTAAAGTAGATACAGAAACAATAAAAAAAATTAGAACTTGGATTAAAGAAAATATTTTTAATCTTAATATAGAAATAAGCGGAAAAGATTATTTAAAGATATTTTTTGAATATCCAATAGGTGATTATATCAATGAAGGAAAAAGATATTTAATTCCTAACATATACAATAATAATGATTGCAATATTGAATTAAGTGAGAAAATATATGGACTTCCTAATAATAATATGGGACTTAATGCTAAAAAACCTTATTTAGAAAATAAAACAAGAAAAAATACATTTCCATATTTAATTGATGCTGAAGAAGTTCAAGTGCAAAAAGAATTTTTTGATTATCTTATAAATGAAGCTTCTATTGGTAGAGTCAATGTATTTGTAGATACAGAGAAGAAAACAATGGATATAAAAGAAAACAGTGAATTACCGGAAGATAATTTTAGTGGATTATTTTTGCGAATAAAAAAAGGTAAAGAAGTCGAAATACATGATTTTGATACTATTACAGCATATAAAAGCAATTTAAAAAAGAATTTAAATGTGAAGAATATTTTGAATTTAGATTTAGAAAAGTATCCTAATCAAAAGTATACTACATTAAAAAATAAAAGGGATGTTCAAAGTATATTAGATGAAGTGTTTTTTAGCAAGTATCTTATTAATAATTATTTTACAGATTCAGGTGATATGTCAATTAAGGATAGTGTATTAAAAAATAATATATTAATTTCAAGATATGCTATTTTTAACTGGATATATAAAGGAATTGAAAAAGGTTCGGGAAATGGTATTGTAGCTGTACTTGATAAAGTTTCGTTAAATATAATTAAAAATTCAATAAACAATGGATTTATATCAAAGGCAGCATATCAGTTTAACTTAAGATGGTCACTAAAAGAGTATTTTGAAGGAGGAGATAATATGGCAGATATAATTCAAGATATAAAATCAGCTTTGAGAGGCAAGATTAATAATAAGGATACGGATAAAATAGATAATGATAAAGAATATTACTTTGCAATAGGTCAGCTTGTAAGCTATTTGTTGTCAAAAAGTAAAGGAAAGAAAAAGCCACATTCATTGGCAAACCAATTTGTTAATTCAAAAAATAATGAAGATATTAAAGAGAAACTTAGAAAATTATATGTAAAGTATAGTTATGATCCAGATATTAATGGAAAAAGATTCAACAATTTATATGCAATGATAGTTGGTTATGTATCAGAAGGTAAAGTTGATAATGACTTGATGATAGCAGGATATTTAAATAGCAATTTAATTTATGAGAAAAATGAGGGGGAAAATTAGTATGGATAAAAGAGTGTATGGAGTATTAGGAATTTCATCTATTATGGCAAACTGGAATGCGGATTTTACAGGATATCCAAAGACAACATCTGATGGAACTACATTTGGAAGTGATAAAGCTTTAAAGTATCCAATGAAGAAAATGTGGGAGAATGAAGGAGAAAAAGTATTATATATAAAATCAATGAAACTTTCAGAAGGAAAAAAGGGAGAAGTTCAGTTAGTTCCAAGAGCTTTAAAGGAAAGATATGAACAAATATTTGACGTTAAAAATTTAAAAGATTGTAAAGATGCAAAAGAAGTATTAACTAATCTTTTTAATGCAATAGATGTTAAAAACTTTGGAGCTACATTTGCTGAAGAAGGAAATAACATTTCTATAACAGGTGCAGTTCAAATTGGACAAGGGTTTAATAAATATGAAGATACAAATCCAGAAGAACAACAGATTCTTTCACCATTTAGAGATGGTTCAAAAGATAATGCAAAACCTGATTCAGAAGAAGCTAAAAACTCTACTTTAGGAACAAAAATAGTAAGTAATGAAGCACATTACTTTTATCCATTTACAATAAATCCAGCAGCGTATAAAGAATTTAAAGAATTAGGTGTTACTGACGGATATACAGAAGAAGACTACATGAAATTTAAAAAAGCAGCTTTAGCTTCAGCAACTTCCTTTGCAACTAATTCTAAAATTGGCTGCGAAAATGAATTTGCTTTATTTGTAGAAACAGAAAAAGATCTATATCTTCCAAATCTTTCTGAATATATTGAATTCAGTAAAGATGAAGAGAAAAATACAATAAAAATAAAGTGTGATAAGCTAATTAAAGATGTATTAGATAAAGTTATAGCAGTAGAAATATATTTTAACCCATATAAAATTAATATTGAATCTAATATAAAAGGAGCAAAAATGTTTAATATATTTACACAAGCAGAGGTGTAAGCTATGAAGATTTTAAAATTTACTTTGAGTGGGAAAAGTGCTTTTTTTAAAAAGCCTGATGTAAATTCAAATTTATATTTTACCTATGGAAATGTTCATAAGATAGCATTAACAGGTATTTTTGGTGCAATACTAGGCTATGGTGGATATAATTCAATGAATATAAAAAGAATATTTAATAAAAAAAGCACTGAAAAAGATAAAGGAGAATTTCCAGAGTTTTATGAAAAGCTTAGGAACCTAAAAATATCAATAACTCCAAATGGTGAAAAAGGATTTATATCTAAAAAGGTTCAAGTTTTCAATAATTCTGTTGGATATGCATCAAAAGAACAAGGTGGAAATCTTATTGTTAAAGAACAATGGCTTGAAAATCCTTCATGGGATATTTATTTAATTATGGATAATGAAGAAAGTGAAAAGATTGCAAAGTCTATAGTTGAACATAAGTGTGTATATACTCCGTATTTAGGAAAGAATGATCATATAGCAGATATAGGTAGTATTGAAATTTTTAAAGAAGAACAAATTAAGATATTAAATGAAACAGAAAAATTAGATTGCTTATATTTAAAGAATGACTTTAGATTAAATATTGAGGAAGATGACTTTGATGATTTTTCTGATGATGATATTGAAGAAAAGTTTAAATATGAAGAAAAACTACCTTATGAGTTGGAGAAAAATACAAATATGTATATTGTGAAAAGTTTTGTGTATACAAATATTAATATAAAAAAATGTACTGATACAGAAATATATAATGTAAATGAAAAAAATATTGTGTTTTACTGATTTTCATTAAATAAGCTATTATATAAAATTCATATACCGGGTAAGAATATTTTATTAATTAGGAGGGGAAACCCTCCTTAAATTTTAAGTATAAAGGGAGGTCTGAAATGTATTTTGAAAAGAATATATGTATAAGTGTAAATGAGATTATAAGTGATAAACATGAATTTTACGCACATTTAAAAGAAAGTAGTAATTCTAATGAAGTTATAAGAAAAGAAACTTTAAAAGAACATACAGATTTATGTATAAAGTATTTTTGTAAAATATTTGATAATAAAAAATTGGAAAATATATTTTTGAATTTTGAAAATAATTTTTTTGATAATATGACTTATGATGGAAAAAGAATCTTTAGAAAATTATTAATTAATACTATAGCATTTCATGATATAGGGAAAATAAATCCTAGGTTCCAAATTATTAAGATGAAAAATCCATTAGGTGAAAACATAGAAGCTTTTTCATGTATAGATTCTGAACATTCAATATTATCAGCAGTATTATATATAGATTATTTTATAGAGGACATATTAGATTTATCCAAAGAAGATGGGAAATTAATATTACTAACTATTATGATGTTTAACGCATACACAATATGCAGGCATCATAGTGATTTAGGGGATTTTCATGAGTTTTTATATAAATTTAATGAAGATGAAAAATGTATGGATATTATTGATATTTTTAAAGATGAATATGTTGATATTTATAAAAAAGAATTTTCTTTAAGTAAAAATAAAATTACTAAAGTATGTAGGCATATTAAAAATAAATATTCAGCTGAAGCTGATAATGAAAAATCAATATATTTATATACATATGAAAGGCTTATGTATTCATTACTCGTAACATGTGATTTTTACGCTACATGTGAATTCATGAATAAAACTATTATAGATGAATTTGGAGAAATTTCAGATATAGGTGAGTTTTATGAAATTTACAAGGATACAGATGTTTATAAAAAAATAAGGGAGTATGAAGAAAATAAATATAGAAAAGATGGGGATTTAACAAAGGAAGAAGATATTAATGTTTTAAGAACCGAGATGTTTTTAGATGCTGAAAGAGAACTTTTTGAAAATATTAATGAAAATATTTATTTTTTAGAAGCACCAACTGGAAGCGGAAAGTCTAATACAGCATTTAATTTGAGTTTTAAATTATTTGAAGGAGATAAAAATTTAAAAAAGATATATTATGTGTATCCTTTTAATGCTTTGGTAGAACAGAATTTAAATGTTTTAAATAAGACATTTGAAAATAATGAAGCTGTATCAGATAAGATTGCAGTAATAAATTCGATTTACCCAATTAAAGAAGATAAAAAATATATAGAATATGATAGTAAAGAAAATATAAATAACGGTAAAAATGAAAAAGACTATGGCCATGAGTATTATGAAAGAGCTTTATTAAATAGGCAGTTTTTAAATTATCCAGTAATTTTAACTACTCATGTAAGTTTATTTAATATTATGTTTGGAGATAAAAAAGAAGATACTTTTTCATTTCATCAGCTTGCTAATAGTGTGATCGTTCTTGATGAAATACAAAGCTATAAAAATACTATATGGACAGAGATAATTTCATTTTTAAAGGGATTTGCAAAGATCTTAAATATCAAGGTAATTATTATGTCAGCAACTTTGCCAGATTTAAATATGCTTGCAGTTAATAAAAGTAATGTGTGCAATTTAATAAAGAATAGAGAAAAATATTTCAGTAATCTAAAATTTAAAGATAGGGTTATTGTTAATTATGATTTGATATATTCAGAAGCACCATTTGAATCATTATATGAGCATGTTTTAAAGAACTCTAAAAGAAATAAGAAAATATTAATTGAATTTATAAAGAAACAGAGCGCATATGATTTCTTTAAAAGACTCAATGAAGATGATTTAAATATTAATATACTTCTCATGACTGGTGATGATAATTCAATTGAAAGAAATAAAATTATTAATGCAATATCAAGTAAAGAGTGTGAGGAAAATGGTGTTATTTTAATTGCAACCCAGGTTATTGAAGTTGGTGTTGATATAGATATGGATATAGGGTATAAAGATATTTCAAAACTTGATAGTGATGAACAGTTTATGGGGAGAATAAACAGGTCATGTAAGAAAAGTGGAGAAGTATATTTCTTTAATTTAGACAGAGTAGATAAAATATATAAAGATGATTTCAGAGTAAATAAAGAATCTAGTCTTTTAGATAATGAAATGAGAAAAATCCTAAAAAATAAGAATTTTTATGAGTATTATGATAAAGTTTTAAAGTTGCTTAAAGAATCTAATAGTGCATTAAATGATGGAAATATAGAGAAGTTTTTTAAGGAAAATGTATGGATGCTTAATTTTAATAAAATTTCAGAGCGAATGAAACTTATAGAAGATGATAACTGGAGCATGTCTGTATATTTAGCAAGAAATATACATGAGAGTGAAGTAAATTTAGATGGTGAAAAAATTTGGAATGATTATAAATGGTTATTACAGGATAATAAAATGAATTTTTCAGAGAAACAGGTGAAATTATCAAATGTAAGAAGTAAGATGAACTATTTTATTTATGAAATAAGTAAAAATATGGACTTGCCATACAATGATAAGATTGGAGAGCTTTATTATATAGAAAATGGTGAAAAATATTTTGAAAATGGGAAACTAGATAAAGAAAAATTCAAGAATGAAGTTGGAATGTTTATAGATGTATAGAAACTTGTGGATAAGTTGTTTAATAAATTTATAAAGTTAGAAGAGGTTGAATTTCAAAGTATGAAAATAAATGAAAAGTTAATATGAGAGGAGAAATTATGAGAGTAAATGGTACATTAATAAATTATTATTTTCATTGCAAAAGACAATGTTATCTTCATGGAAATAGATTAAACTTAGAAGATAATAGTGAAATTGTTAAGATTGGAAAAGCGATTCATGAAGATAAAGCGGCTAAAAGTAATAATTCAGAAATTGAAATTGATAACATAAAACTAGATAAGTTAACAGCCGAATATCTTACAGAAATAAAAAAATCAGATGCAGATATGGAAGCAGGAAAATGGCAACTTTTATATTACCTAAAGATTTTAAAAAGCAAAGGCATCGTAAGAAAAGGTAAACTTGAATGCATTGAAAAGAATAAATCTGATAAAAAGGTGACTTATGTTGATTTAGATGAAGAAAGTGAAAAAGAGCTTGATAAATATGTAGAAGAAATAGAAAAATTAATTTTAAAGAATGAAATTCCAGATGTATTAAATAAACCTACCTGTAAAAAATGTGCATATTATGAATTCTGCTATATATAAAAGAAGGGGATGAAAATATGGGAAGTACAAGATATATATCATCAATGGGGGAATTAACAAGGAAAGATAATTCACTTTGTTTTAGAAAAGATGGAAAAAACGTCTATATACCAATTGAAAACACAAAAGAAATATATTGTTTAAATGAGATAAGTATTAATACTAAGTTGTTAGATTTCTTATCTCAAAATAATGTTGTTGTTCACTTTTTTAATTATTTTGAAGGTTATAGTGGAACATTTTATCCAAAGGCTCAGTATAATAGTGGAAAACTTATTGTAAAACAGGTAGAAAAGTATACTACAACTAGAATGGTAATAGCAAAAGCTATAGTTAAGGGGATAGGAATAAACATAAGAGAAGTCTTGTATCATTATTATAAACATGATAAGAAAGAAGTTAAAGGAACTTTAGACTGGATTAAGGAGGAATTTTTTGAAAGAGTAGATTTATCAAAAGATGTTAAAGAGCTAATGGCAGCAGAGGGAGAAGTATGGCAAAGATTTTATGGAGAGTTTAAAAACTTTTTGCCGGAAGACTTTATAATGAATAAGAGAGTAAAAAGACCACCAGATAATCCTATAAATGCACTTATTTCTTTTGGAAATACACTTTTATATACAAAAACCATTTCAGCTATTTATAGAACCCATCTTGATCAGAGGATAAGCTTTTTGCATGAACCCTCAGAAGGCAGATTTTCATTAAGTCTTGATATAAGTGAAGTCTTTAAGCCAGTAATAGTTTATAGAACAATATTTGATTTAGTTAATAATAAAAAACTAAAGGTGGATAAGCATTTTGACAAGAAAGTGAATTATTGTTTATTAAATGAAGAAGGAAGAAATATCTTTATTTCAGCATTTGAAGAAAGACTTGAAAGTGTGTTTAATCATCCAAAATTAAAAAGAAAAGTGACCTATAGAACAGCAATAAAACTTGATTGTTATAAATTAATAAAATACATAATGGAAGATAAAGAATTTGTTCCCTTCAGTTTAAAGGAGGGGATGTAGTGGGAAAAGTAACGAACTATAATTATGCATTTGTATTTTATGATGTTAATGAAAAAAGAGTTCAAAGAGTGTTTAAGGTTTGTAAGAAATACTTATCACATTTTCAAAAATCAGTCTTTAGGGGAGAAATGTCGCCGTCAAAATTAATTAGATTCAAAACAGAATTAAATAAAGTAATAGATAAAAATGAAGATTTTGTTTGTATAATAAAGCTTATGAATGATAATGTATTTGGTGAAGAAGTACTTGGATGTTCAGCCAATAATACAGGAGAAGATTTAATAATATAAATTTACCAGGTAGAAATTTTAGCTATCTTTGTTAAAGCTAGAAATGATGGGATATTTGATAGTTTTAACATATTTTTATCAGAAAAACTTCATTCCTTGGTAAATTTTTGGTGATGTGGTATTATTACTAGTATAGGGGAATTTTTGAAGTTTAAGAATGCCTAAATCGCGTTGGATTAAGATTAACATGAGATGTATTTAAATCAATCAAAATATTCCTTAAACTCTCTTTGAACTTTGATTAAGATTAACATGAGATGTATTTAAATCTCAATGTTGATTGAGATAAGTTTGCTTCTTTGCAGATTAAGATTAACATGAGATGTATTTAAATAATGATTCATGCTCCACAAACTGGGGACGTTGTTAAGGATTAAGATTAACATGAGATGTATTTAAATGAATCAGAGAGATTAGGATTAGACCATGTTCCTTAGATTAAGATTAACATGAGATGTATTTAAATTGAAGATAATAAAGCCTTAATTGATGGTGAATTAGTGATTAAGATTAACATGAGATGTATTTAAATTTGAGAAAATTAGCTGAACAATGGGGATGGAGTACAAGATTAAGATTAACATGAGATGTATTTAAATCTGCTATTGGAATAAGTGTAGGTAGTTGCACACCTAGATTAAGATTAACATGAGATGTATTTAAATACAATATAAGGTTCATCTTCAATCACAAATTTTTGGATTAAGATTAACATGAGATGTATTTAAATAACTATATTTCCTTACATTAAGCAATATGTTATGGAGATTAAGATTAACATGAGATGTATTTAAATGAAAAAGAACAATGGATTTCTAAAGAAGATACAGGAGATTAAGATTAACATGAGATGTATTTAAATAAAGGTTTATTAGCTGCATATATTACTATTTCATAAGATTAAGATTAACATGAGATGTATTTAAATAATAGTTGCGAACACATATTCGCATGTGGTATAAGATTAAGATTAACATGAGATGTATTTAAATAATGTGTATAGCAATGCCAATAGTGGTTCTAATAGATTAAGATTAACATGAGATGTATTTAAATTTATAATTAATCTGAATGTCACCGACTTTAATGGAGATTAAGATTAACATGAGATGTATTTAAATAATATAAAATCCCCAAGAGATGTTGAAAAATATGTTGATTAAGATTAACATGAGATGTATTTAAATTCATTAGCCAATTCCTTTAGAGATGATACAAGCTTTGATTAAGATTAACATGAGATGTATTTAAATTCTAAAACACCTTTTTGTCTTAATAATTTAATAGGATTAAGATTAACATGAGATGTATTTAAATTGGATTGGAAGATATAGACGAGGTGGAAGAAAATGATTAAGATTAACATGAGATGTATTTAAATTATCATTAAACTTAGAAATAAAATCCATAGGTATTCCGATTAAGATTAACATGAGATGTATTTAAATAGGTATTATTTCAAAAGATCTGTGGAATGAATGTGATTAAGATTAACATGAGATGTATTTAAATTCTTTTCTTCTATAGGTTAGGGAATAAACACCTTTAGATTAAGATTAACATGAGATGTATTTAAATACTTTAAGTGATTGGAAGAAAGGCCGTAGTACTCCGATTAAGATTAACATGAGATGTATTTAAATTTAGCCATATCCCACATTTCATAATGTACTGGTGCAGATTAAGATTAACATGAGATGTATTTAAATACAGGAGATTTTAAACGGATTTGAAGCGTAAGGAGGGATTAAGATTAACATGAGATGTATTTAAATACCAGCTCAAAGCCTGTATAAACAAATGGCGTTTCGATTAAGATTAACATGAAATGTATTTAATTTATAGAGTACGGAAAAGATTATTTTAATTTCTATATTTATTAAAAGAATTCGGAACAAAAAGATATATATTTTTAAAGATATGCTATGATATGCTTATATATAAAAAAATATTAAATAAAGTGAGGCCAGTTAAAAGGTTTATTTTTGACTGGTTTTACTTTATTTAAATTAATCTAATATAGCTATGATTTTAATATCTAAATTAGCTGGTTTTAGTATTTTTATGGTGATTATTATTTTATTCAGATAAGTCAATGGCAGATTTACAAAAGCAGCAGATTTTTAAAACGTAAAAATAATAAATTTATATTAAATAAAACATAAATTTTTTGAAAAGAATAAGTTAAGAAATAAAAATAACATTATGATTTATTTTTAATTTAATGTTAAACTTATATTAAGTATGGAAAATTTAGAAATATTTAAGGAGTAATTTATTATGAAGGATTCAACTCACAGAATAGCTATTCCTTCTATCTTAGAAGTTGGAAAAGGAAATATAAATAATGTAGGAATGTTAATTAAAAAAGCTATGTTCAAGAAAGTATCAATATGTTTTGGAGATGGCATATATGAACTTTTTGGGGAGACAATAGAAAAATCTTTAGGAGAAGCCAATATTGAGATAGCTAATGTAGAAACTATTTTCAATATAGATTTTAATGAAATCAGTACAAAAGCTTTTGAACTTCCAAATGATGTTGATGCGTTAATTGGAGTTGGTGGAGGAAAAGCTATAGATGCAGTAAAATACATGAGCTTTTTAAAAAAAATGCCCTTTATCAGCATACCAACTTCAACTTCTAATGATGGTTTTGCAAGTTCAGGAGCATCGCTTTTACTTAATGGAAGACGCATGTCACTGCCAGCTAAAACACCTTATGGAATAATTGTTGATATTGATGTGATTAAGGGAGCGCCTGAAAAATTTATTTATTCTGGTATTGGAGATTTAGTATCAAACATTACTGCTTTATATGACTGGAAATTTGAAGAGGAAAATGGAAAAACAATTATTGATGATTTTGCAACTATGATTTCAAAAAAAGCCGTAAATAGCTTTGTAAGAACAGAATTTAAAGGTATTAAAGATGATTTATTCTTAAAAGAATTAGTTGATTCTTTAACGTTAAATGGTATTTCTATGGAGATAGCAGGAGACAGTTCTCCAGCTTCAGGAGCTGAACATTTAATATCTCATGCTTTAGATAAATTTCTTGAAAAACCAGAACTTCATGGCGTACAGGTTGGAATTGCAACTTATATTATGGCTAAAGTTCAGAATCACAGATCAGAAAGAATAACAAAGATATTAAAAGAAACAGGATTTTTGGATTATGTTAAAACCTTAAAAATGAAAAAGGTAGATTTTAAAAAGGCAATAGATATGGCACCTTCAATAAAACCTAATAGATATACATATATTCATATCAATAAAAATCAAGATATTGCAAAAAATATTGTTGATACAGATGAAATTTTAAATTATATACTAATATAAGTAATTTAGATTTATCAGATGTTATCAATTTATAATAGTGAATAATACTAGAATTTATATAGCGTTGTTTTTAAGTTTTTATATAAAGATACTTTTAAAACAATGCTATTTTTATTTTTTATAAAAGCGTTTACATAAATAAGTTACAAGTTATATAATTATATTATAAATTAAGAAAAGTGGGGATTTTAATTATGATGAAAATATTAATTTGCTGTTTAGGTGGCTTTTCATCTAGTGCTATGACGAAGAAGGTTAAAAATGAAATAGAAGAAAAAGAGCTTCAGGATAAAATATCTGTAGAATTTGGACCATTTGCAAGTTCATATAAAATTATGAACAATTATGATGTAGTAATGGTTTGCCCTCATATAAAATACGAACTTCCAATGTTCATGAAAAATCATAAGAATATTGATGTTCCAATTTATATATTCCCACCTAAGATGTATGGGAATATGAAGGCAGAGGATATTTATGAAGATGCTTTAGATATAATTGAAGGATATAAAGAGACCAAAATGAATCCTTGGAATTTCCCAGGTGAGGAAAATATTATGATTGTGCAAAGATGTAGCAGCTATAGAAAATCAAGAAAATAATATATTATTTTTTAATGACCATGAATGATAAAACCATCATGGTCATTTTTGTTAATAAAGTTATGAATTTTATTGATAAATTTATATTTAGTGGAATAAATTGTGTATACTATATTTAATGTTATTATTTTTAATAATCATATAATTTATAAATATTTTGATTTAAAATGTACTTGATTAAATTTGTAAGAAATGTTTTTGGTTAAAGGGGAGATATATGAGAAATGATTAATAATAGAGAATATTATCAGATTGGGGATGTATCAAAAATATGCAATATATCAGTAAAAACATTAAGATATTATGATGAAATAGGTTTATTAAAGCCAAATAAAATTGATATACAAAGCAACTATAGATACTATACTAATGATCAATTGACTTTAGTTATTGTAATTAAACATTTTAAAGAAGCTGGATTTTCATTAAAAGAGATAAAGAAGCTTTTAGGAAGAGAGAATCTTGAATATAATGAGCAGAAAATAAAAGATAAATGCATTGAAATTGATAATAAAATAAATGATTTAATAAGAGTTAAAGAAAAATTGCAGTTTTGCATAAATATAAAACAAGAAAAAAGAGAAGAAGATACTTCAAATAAGCCTAAATTTGAAATAAAAGAGATACCAGTTTCTTATGTTGCTTACTTAAGAAGTGTTGGAGGTTCTAGTCAAAAAGAATTTTCAGTAAGGTACTGTAACCTTATTTCATTAATGGAGAAGAATAAATTTCATCTTATTAAAAATGTAATGGCAGTATATTATGATGATTGTATTGCTTTTGAGGATAAAGAGAAAACAGAATATGACATTGAGGTTTGTGCACCTGTTTCAGAAAATAAGGAGATACCAGGTCTTGTTAGAAAATTTGGAGGCTTTAAAGCTTTAACCACTATTCACTATGGAAGTTATAATAATATGATAGATACATATAGAAAAATGATTGAATATATTAATGAAAATAATTATGAAATTTGTGGACCAGCAGTTGATAATTATCTTGTGGACATAATAAGTACATGTGATGAAATGAATTATGTAACAGAATTAATAATTCCAATAAAATAAACAGTAATTCTCAATTATTATATAAAAGGGTATTAATTTAAATATGTATTGACTCTCCAGTTACTGGATGCTGTATTCTTTCAATTATGATATTTGAAAGAGGTGTTTATAATGATGGCAGAAAGTAAAAAAACATGTGATAATATGATGGAAAATGGCAACCTAGGGAATCTCATTATGAAGTTTGCTGTTCCGTGTGTAATAGCAATGGTAGTAAATTCGTTGTACAGCATAGTTGACCAGATTTTCATTGGTCAGGGAGTAGGTTATGTTGGTAATGCTGCTACTAATGTTACATTTCCATTAGTAGTTTTAGCAATAGGATTTTCACTACTTTTAGGTGATGGTGCTGCTGCTTTTTATAGTATTAAGCTAGGTGAAAACAATAAAGAAGAAGGCTCTAAGGCAATAGGAAATGCTATTTTATTATTAGGCGTCTTAGGGCTAATATTCCTAAGTGTTGGATATATATTTATAGAAAATATGCTTTGGAGCTTTGGAGCAACAGCTGCTAATATTTCTTATGCTTTGGATTATATGAAGATAATACTTATAGGATTTCCATTTATGATATTTGCATGTGGACTAAATTCAATAATACGTGCAGATGGAAGTCCAGAGTATTCAATGGCAGCTATGATTGTTGGTGCAGTAATTAATATTATATTAGATCCTATATTTATATTCATTTTTCATATGGGAGTTACAGGCGCTGCTATAGCTACAGTAATAGGACAGATTATATCATGTATTATTTCTGTAAGCTATATGAGAAAATTTAAGAATATAAACTTTAAAAGAAGTATTTTAAAGTTTGATAAAAATATCTCTAAGACAATAATGTCTTTTGGTATATCAAGCTTAATTACACAAGTTGCAGTTACATTAATAATAATAGTAAGCAATAATGCTTTGGCTTATTATGGAGCAGAATCTATTTATGGAAGTGATATACCTATAAGCTCAATGGGAATTGTAATGAAGGTTAATGAAATATTAATAAGTATAGTTATAGGGATTGCGGTAGGTGGACAGCCTATACTTGGATATAATTATGGTGCAAGAAATTTTAAGCGTGTAAAAGATACATATTTTATGATCATAAAAATAGCTACTATTGTATCTATATTAGGATTTATAAATTTTCAGTTTTTCCCTCAAAGTATAATTAATTTATTTGGTCAAAGTAGTTCATTGTATAATGAATTTGCATTAAAATCATTTAAGATATTTTTAATGTTATGTCCTTTTATAGGATTTGAGCTTACAACGTGTATTTTCTTTCAGGCAATAGGTGAACCTGTAAAAGCAATAATACTTACCTTATGCAAGCAGACATTTTTTATAATTCCATTAATGATAATACTTCCAAGATTTATTGGTGTTGAAGGAGTGCTATATGCTGGACCTTTTGCAGAAGGAATTTCAGTTTTATGTACATTGATTTTTACTGTATATGAAATGAATAAATTAAATAAAATAGATGAAGAATTAAAATTTAATGGATAATTATAATAAAAATATTAAATTCTTTTATTAGCATAAAGCTACTATAATTATAAAAATATAATAAAGAATAACCATGTATGATTTTTCGCCATTCATGGTTATTTTTTATGAATGTAGAATTTTGTTGTACGAAAGTTTGAATAAATTTTAAAGATTTTCCGTAATCTTCCCTTTTAAAGCATATATTCATTATAGAAAATTAATTAATGCTAAGGGAAGTTTAGGAGGAAATAGTAATGAAAGAAAGAAGAATTGTAAAAATTAAAACAAACATGCATGAGGATACAAAATTTAAAATAATAGATACTATGGAAGAAAGAGATCTTATTCATTATGCATGGATTAGAATTATAACACTTGCGGGCAAGGTAAATAGAGAAGGCGAGCTTTATATGTCAAGTAATATTCCATATACAGTGAAGACATTAGCCTTAGAGTTTAATAGAAGTACAGAAAAGATAAAATTAGCTTTAGATGTCTTTGTTGAATTAGAAATGGTCGAAGTAAATGAAGAGAGCGTATATGTAGTTAAAAATTTTGTTAAGCATCAAAATATAAAGACAAAGCAAAAGGATACAGAGGTTAAACAAGATACTAAAAATAGAAATAAATCTGAAATTTTAAATTTAGATAATGATACAAGCAATAATGAAGATATAAGTATAGAAAATGAAATTGACAATATTAACATAAATAGTATTAGCAAATCTATAAATGGATTAGATGATAAAAATAATAGAAATATAGAAAACAATAATACAATTTTAAAGAAGCTTTATATTGAGGAAAATAAAAAGCATGATTTAAGTAATGATATTATAAAGAAAGAAAATAATAAGAAATGCACTGAAAAGAAAAAATCTCCACATAAAAGTAAAAGTTCATCATTAAATATGGAGGAGGAAGATGATGATAAATATTTAGTTAAATTTTATGATAAAGAACCAGAACTTGCTGAAGGAGAGCGGGTAATACAGTCTTGGAATTTTTCATAAGGCATTTTTTGAAGCTAGCTTATTAATAATAAAGAAAGATGTCAATATAAGATTACGTTATATAAACATCTTCCATTAAAATTTATTAAAAAAGATATAATGATTTGTTTGATGAGTTAGATTCATATTCAGATGGATCTATCAAAGTAGCATTTTCTTTAACATAATTTATAATATCAGAATTATTACTTCTATTTGAAACTAAGAAATAAGTAATTTTACCGTCAGAGATATATTTTTTTAGTTTATCTAAGGTAAGTGATTTATCAGAACCGGAAAAACCACCATAAGCATAAGCAGGAAGTCCAGTATTAATTATGAATGAATCAACATCAGAAGTACTTTGTGAAGTGACTAAAAAACTTCCTTCCTTATAATTTTTTACAAGGTAATCTTGTAATGAATTATTAGAAGAACTATTTTTTTTATTTGAGTTATCTGAAGCAAGCTCAGGTCCAGCATATGGTTTTACAAAGTTTGAAGGAACATATTTAACAGGGGTTAATGCCCAGTATAATGGACACACAATTAAAGCTGACATTAAAAATAGTGCTCCCCAAAATATGCAATATTTATTTGAATTAAGGTAATTTATACAAATGGGAATTAAGGCTATTAATGATAATGCTAAACAAAAAAGAAATAATATTTCTGTTAATATTGAATAATTGTCAATATATCTAAGCTGAATCATATTTGTACAAAAGAAAGCTAAAGGTAGCAAGAATGACTTTAAGGAATTATTAAGTTTAAAGTCATTAAGCATTTTTACAAATCCGATTCCAAATAAGGCACTAATGCTAGGCGCAAACATACAAAGGTAATATCTATGAAAATATCCAGCAAAGCTGAAGAATATAAACATTGTAAAGAAATTTAAAATCCAAAATGTTAACGTGGAATTTTCAATGGATAAATCATTTTTCCTAAATTTTTTAACAAATGAAAGCATAGTAAATATGCAGAAAATAATTAGCCATGAAATCTGCCCATAAAGTTCATTTGACCAAAGTCTTAAAATGGATGGAGTACTGATGCTATCACGTCCACCACTAGAATTTTTATTAGAAGAATTCACCTCTAAAGAATTTGGAGGAGCATTATTAGGCTGAGGATTAATGCTGTTATTAGTGCTTATGTTATTATTACTGTTAGCAAGATTATGTTTATCTTTGGGAGCATGTCCACCAGAATTAAAATTTGGATTATTGTCATCTGAGTTGATATTTTTATTATTAGGCTTAGATGAATTAATTTTAGTGCTTGTTCCAGAAATTCTTTCAACACCATTATGATCTATAATAAGCTCCATAACACTATTAGAAGTGGAACTTCCAACGTAAGGTCTATTTTCAGATGGATATAAATCTACAAATATAGCCCACGAAAAAGAAATACAAAGCATTATTATGGAGGCAATTATTCCATTGAAAAGCTTTTTCATAAATCTTCCTTTAGCAAATATTAAATAAGTTATGCAAAGTGCAGGCATGTACATATAAGCTTGTAACATTTTTATATTAAATCCAAGTCCAATTAGAATGCCAGCAATATATAAATATTTAGGTGAGTCTTTTTCAATGGACTTAAATAAAAAATAAATAGATATTAATAGTACAAAAACAAGCTGCATATCTACTGTATTGTTTCTAGATGCCACAACAACAGCAGGTGTAATTGAAAATACAAATGCAGATATAAGACCAGAGATTTTGCCAAAGTGTTTTGAAACAAGAATATACATCATCAAACATGAAGCTGTACTTGCTAAAGCTTGAGGCAATAACATAGCAAATCCATTATAGCCAAAAATCAATACAGATAATGTTTGAATCCAGAAACCTAAAGGGGGTTTATCTATGGACAACATGCCAGCAGGGTCAAATGATACAAAAAAGAAATTTTTGAAGTTCTCACTCATGCTTTTTATTGCAGCAGCATAATATTCATTTCCATATCCATATTGCGAAATATTAAATAAATTAAAGAATAAAGAGACTAGCATAATTAAAAATAATAGAACAATATGGTAGTTTTCTTTTAGTGAATTTATAATTTGTTGCTTGGATAGAAATTTTTTATTAAATAAAGTCATATGAAACATACCTCCATCTGGTTAGTTATTCCAATTATAGATTTATATTCTTAATATAAGCTGAACAGTAAGACTAAAAAAATAAAAATATAAACAATTTAAAAGATAAAATGAAAGTAGTGAAGGGAAATATTGGATGGTTTAAAACATGATAAATAAGATCAGTTATCTTTAAGTCTTCTCAAAAATCATAGAAATATATTTATCTAACATTTTAAGAGCACTTTAGAAATAGAGGTTCTTTTTAAATTTAATTGCAAAACACATGTTCATTTAGGATATAATTAAGGTAGGTGTGTGTTACTTAATAATTGATAATGTTTAATATTTATATTATAAATTGGAATTTGTCTAATAATGATCAATTATCAATGATCAATTTTTAATGGAGGATGAAAAACTTTCAGTTTTTCTAAAATATATTATTGCATCTATATTTGCTATAGCAAATATAATCCGCCATCGCTAAAGCGAATGTTATGGCTAATGCCATAACGATGCAATAATACAATTAAAAAGCTATAAGCTTTTTTTCCTTCATTGATCATTGAAAATTGTCAATTGTTAATTGGTTTACAAATTCTAGTTTGTGCGACAGCTTCATTTTAATAGATTAAAAAATCTAAGTTTAAAAAATTAATTAAGGAGGAATAACCTTTGAGACTATTACATACTGGGGATTGGCATTTAGGTAAGAACTTAGAAGGCCAAAGTAGAATGGATGAACAGGAACAATTTTTAAATGATTTTGTAAAGATCGTTGAAGAGAATAATATAGATTTAATAATAATAGCAGGAGATGTTTATGATACTGCTAACCCACCAGCAAGAGCAGAAAGAATGTTTTATGATACATTAAAGAAGGTATCTAGAAATGGCGAAAGACTTACACTGGTTATTGCGGGAAATCATGATAATCCAGAAAGGTTAGTTGCAGCAGGACCTTTAGCTAGAGAACATGGAATAATTATGTGCGGAACCCCAAAAACAATAGTAGAAACTGGAGAGTATGGAAAGCATAAAGTTGTAAATTCTGGTGAAGGTTTTATTGAAATAGAAGTAAATAATGAAAAAGCTGTTATATTAACAGTTCCTTATCCAAGTGAGAAGAGATTGAATGAAGTCATATATGATTTTATGTCTGATGAAGAGGAAAAAGCAAAATCATATGGAGAAAGGATTGCAGCTCTTTTTGATACATTAAAGAATAACTACAGAGATGACACAATAAACCTTATGGTATCTCATATTTTTGCTATGGGAAGTGAAGAGTCTGGATCTGAAAGAAGTATACAACTTGGCGGAAGCTATATTGTTGATGGAAGCTGCTTCCCCAAAGAAGCTCAATATATAGCTCTTGGTCATGTTCATAAGCCACAAATAGTTCCCGGAACAAATAAGAAAGCAAGATATTGTGGATCGCCACTTCATTATAATAAGAAAGAAATAAGCTTTAAGAAAAAATGTTTTATAGTAGATGTTAAGCCTAAAGAAGAATGCAAAATAGAAGAAGTAGAATTTAAGGTTTATAAGCCAATAGAAATATGGAGATGCAAAGGCATTGAAGAGGCAATAAGCAAATGTGAAGAAAATAAAGACAGAGACTGTTGGGTGTATTTAGAAGTTGAAACTGACAGATATATAAAAGAAGATGAAATAAAATCAATGAAAGATTTAAAGAAAGATATTCTTGAAATCACACCTAAAGTAAAAGGCATTGAGGATGAAGAAAGTGAATTTGTAAATGTTAATGAGAAATCTTTTGAAGAAATCTTTACGGAGTTTTATAAGAAAGAAAGAGATGTTGAACCTGATGATGAATTGTTAAAATTACTATTATCTATAATGGGAGAGGAGGAAGAAGCTGATGAGACCAATTAAGCTTATGATTGAAGGATTAAATAGTTTTATAGAAAAACAGACAATTGATTTTGAGGATCTTACAAGTGAAGGTTTCTTTGGGATTTTTGGACCGACTGGTAGTGGTAAATCAAGTATACTTGATGGAATAACTTTGGCTCTGTATGGAAACATAGCAAGAAAAAGTTCTAATTATATAAATATAAATTGCGATAGATTAAATGTTAATTTTGAATTTCAAATTTGTAGTTCAGAGGTAAAAAGATATATTGTAGACAGAGAATTTAGAAGAAAGAAAGATGGAAGTATTTTATCAGGAAAATGCAAGCTTATTGATTGTGAAAATGATGAGATTTTAGCTGATAGCGTGAAGGGAATAAATAAAGCCATTGAGTCAATTATTGGGCTTAATTTAGAAGACTTTACAAGGACAGTAGTACTGCCACAAGGTAAATTTAGTGACTTCTTAAAACTTGAAGGAAAAGATCGTAGAGAAATGCTTGAAAGGTTATTTAACCTTCAAAAGTATGGGGATAATTTATCTAATAAGCTGTCAAGGGAAATAACAAGACAGAGAAGTGAATCAAATATATTAAATGGTCAGCTTATGGGGTATGAAGATATAACTGATGAAAATATAAATGCAAAGAAGGAAGCTTTAAATGAGATTAATAATAACTTAGTATCATTAAAAGATGAAAATGAAAAGCTAGATAAAAAGTTTAAAGAATGCGAAAATCTTTGGAATTTACAAATTGAGTTAAATGAGTATTCAGAAAAGAGACTTAAGTTAAAGGAAAAAGAAGATAAGTATAATGAACTTAAATCTATAATAAAGCTTGGAGAAGCAAGCAATAGAGTATTACCTTATTTGAAAGCATATGAAAATACAATAGCAGCTTTTAAAGAAAATAAAACTCAGCTTACTTTATTAAGTAGTAAACTTCAAAATATAAAAATTGAAAAAGAAGAAATAGATAAAACTTATGATTTAGCTAAGGAAAAGAAAGATAATGATCTTCCTAAATTGTTAGTAAATGAGAAGATGGTTAGTGATGCAATAAGTGAAGAAGAAGCACTTAAGAGTATTGAAGCAAAAATATCTTTATTATTAAATGAGAAGAAAGCACTACATATAAAAATTGAAGAAGATAGTAAGAAGCTTCTAGAACTAGAAGAAGAAATAAAAAGATATTCAGCTGAATGTGAAAATAATCAAAGTGAGTATGACAAGTTAAAAATAGATGAAGAATTTAAAGTTAAAGTACAAAAAGGGATTTTAGATGAGCAAAGATTGTCCTCCATAAAAGATGCACTTATTAAGGATAAAGAAAAAAAAGAGAATATAGAAAAGGATAATCTTGTAGTTTTAGAAGAAGGGAAAAAACTTAGAAGTATATTAGAAGAAAAGAAAAAAATATTAAATGAATATAATGAAAAGATTAAATCTTTAGATGAAAATTGCCCTGGTGATCAAAATGCATTACTAGGTCTTAGAGATCTTATAAATGTAGCAAAAGAAAGAACTAATAATTTAAATAAATTAAACGAAGAAAATAAAGCATGTGAAAATGAAATAAAAAAACTAGACAGTGAAAAGGAAGATAAAAAGAAAGAATTAGAAGCTTTTGAAAAAGAATTAGATGAATTTAAAGATGAGCTTAATGAAGCGATAAAAGAAAATTTAGCACATACTTTAAGAGTAGATTTAATTGAAGGTGATACTTGTCCAGTATGTGGTTCAACGCATCATGTTAAAGAAAATATAAAAAATGATGAATTAAAAGATGTAACAGTAATAGAAGAAAAGATTAAAGCGAAAGAAAAAGAAATAAAATTAATTTCAGAAGCCATTATAAAATATGAAAGCAGAATCTTATTACTAAATGAAAAAAATAATAAGAATAAAGAAGAAATCATTAAAATAGAGGAGTTTTTAAAAGAAGCTTCATTAGAAGAGCTTCAAAAAAGATTTAGTAAATTAGAAAAAGATTTAGATGTTTATAAGAAAGAAAGGGAAAGTACTGAAAAAGCATTAAACAATATAAAAAATGAAATAACAGAAGAAGACGGAAAAATTAATAGCAAAAGAGAAGTATATGCTAATAATGTAAAACAGCTTAATTTATTAAATAAAGAAATTACTGATAAAGAGGAAGAATTTAATATTTATGAAAATATTTTATCTAAATTAAAAGAAGATACAAGTGTAGAAGATTTTAAGAAAAAGAATGAGGAAATAACACAAATTGAATTAAAAAGAAATTCACTTGAAAAAGTATTAAAAGAAAAAAGAAATGAGTTAGATAAACTAAAAAAATTAAAAGAAAATAAAAATGCAGAGTTATCTATAAGCAAAGAAAGTGCTGCTAAAATAGATACTAATTTAAATTCATATGAAGAAAGTAAAAAGGAAAAGATCCAATCTATAAAAAATAAAGTTGGTGAAGAAAAAGAGTTAAAAAAATTATTAATAACTATTAAAAAGAATATCATAGATATAAGTGAGTTATATAAGAGGACAGAAGAAAGAAAAAATGAAATAGAAAAAGAATATAAAGATATAAATGAAAAGCTTATTTCAGCGCAAAGTAAAGACAATGATTTAACAGTAAGGAAAAATCAAGATGAAATAAGTTTAAGTAAGTCTATAAAAGATGAAGGATTTGAAAGCTCAGAAGATGTTAGAAAGAGCTTGATTAAAGAGGAATTGTTAAATTCATATAAGGATAATGTGAATTTATATAATGAAAACTTATCTAAAATAGATGGTGCTATAGAAAGTTTATTAAAGAAAATAGATGACAGAGAAATAAGCAAAGAAGAATATGAAAGGATAAAATTACTAAAGGTTCAGGAATATGAAAGATATTCTAAATTAAATGAAGAAAAAATTAAATGTGATGAAGAGTTAAAAGTTTTAGAAACTAAGATGAATGAACAAAAAGAACTTTTAAGTAAGAGAAAAGAATTAGATCACAAAATATCATTGTTATCAGATTTAGATAAATTATTTAAAGGCAAAAAGTTCGTAGAGTTTGTTGCTGCATATCAATTAAAATATGTAACAATTGAAGCCTCAAAGAGATTAAAAGAAATAACTCATGGAAACTTTGGAATTGAAGTTGATGAAAATGGAAGATTTATAATGAGAGATTATAAAAATGGAGGAGCGGAACGGGATGCTTCAACATTATCAGGGGGAGAAACATTCCTTGCATCTTTATCATTAGCTTTAGCTTTATCAGCACAAATTCAATTAAAAGGAACAGCGCCGCTTGAATTATTCTTCTTAGATGAAGGCTTTGGTACATTAGATGAAGATTTACTTGAAGTTGTAATGAGCTCTCTTGAAAGAATTCATAATGACAGGCTTAAAGTTGGTATAATAAGCCATGTCGAAAGTATAAAAAACAGAGTTCCTGTAAAACTTGTTATTACTCCAGCAGAATGTGGTGTTGGTGGCAGTAAGGTTAGAATTGAGCGAACTTAGAGTGTAACTAAAGTTAAGTATAATTTCTTCTTAAATTGGAAAGACTTAAAAAATGTATAGTGAAAGAATGCGTAAATAAATAATTATAATTACATTTATTTTATTACGCATTCTTCAAAGAAAGTTTAAGGAGAGATTATTAATGAAAGAATTGAAATTAAATAAAAGAAATGAAGAAACCGGACATAATGCAAGAAGACTAAGAAGAAATGGAGTAATTCCAGGTATTGTTTATGGAAAGAAATTAGGAAGTTTAATGTTTGAAATAGGTCAAATGGACCTTTTAAGAGATTTAAGTGATGCTGGAGAACATGGAGTAGTAAACTTTAATTTAGATGGTTATAGTGGAACTGCTGTAATAAAAGAAGTACAAAAAGATGCAGTTAATCATAATGTAATTCATGTAGATTTAGAAGAAATTGATAATAATCATACAATTGAATCTGAAGTTCCAATAATCTTTAAAGGAAAAGATTTCTTAAATGAAAAAGGTGTTGTATTACAAACTCAAAAAGATACTGTTAAAGTATCTTGTATGCCAGAAGATTTACCAAAATCAATAGAGTTTGACATTAAAAATGCTCAAATAGGAAGCGTATTTAAATTAAGTGATATCGAAGTCGGTAGTGAAATATCTATTGTAGATGACTTAAATACAGTGTTAGCTTCAATATCTGGAAAACAATTCATGATAGAGCCAGAAGATGATGTAGAGAAAAAGTAGAATATAATAAAAAGTAAAATTTATATATAATATCTATATGAAATTTAGATAAAAAAATTTTGAATATCTTTGAAACTTATAGGCAAAATCAAAGATTCATTTATAAAATATTACTAAAAGCTGTCGAAGTTTTTGTCAAAAGATCAGAAGTTGCTATTCAAAAAACTATAAAACTATTTTTTATTATATTCAAATATTGTATAATAAATAATGAGATAAATGGGGAGGGACGATTAAAATGAATTACAAAGAAAAATATAATATTTGGTTAAATTCAGACATAATAAATGAAGAGACAAAAAATGAATTAAGAAGTATAACTGATGAAAAGGATATAGAGGATAGATTCTATCAAGATTTAGATTTTGGTACAGGTGGATTAAGAGGCGTAATCGGAGCTGGTAGTAATAGAATGAACGTATATACTGTAGCTCAAGCAACTCAAGGATTTGCTGATTATTTAAATAAAAGCTTTGATAAGCCAAGTGTAGCCATTGCTTATGATTCAAGAAATATGTCTAAAGAATTTGCTAAATCTGCTGCACTTACTTTATGTGCAAATAATATAAAGGTTTATTTATATGAAAGTTTAAGACCAACTCCAGTACTATCATTTGCTGTTAGAGAATTAAAATGTACTGGTGGTATAGTAATAACTGCATCACACAATCCAAAGATTTACAATGGATATAAGGTGTATGATGAGTTCGGTGGACAAGTAACTGATGAAAAAGCTAACATAATAATTCAATGTGTTAAGGCTGTAGACGATTTTTCTAAGATTAAAAGTATAGAAGAAAGTGAAGCTTTAGAAAAGAATCTTTTAGAATATGTTGGAGAAGCATTAGATAAGGTTTACTATGAAAAAGTTGAAGCTTTAACAATAAGAAAAGATTTAGTTAAAGAAAGCGCTAAAGAACTAAAAGTTATTTATACTCCTATCCATGGTTCGGGAAATGTTCCAGTTAGAGCGGTATTAAAGGATCTTGGATATAATGTTGATGTTGTTAAAGAACAAGAAGCTCCAGATGGAAACTTCCCAACAGCTTCATATCCAAATCCAGAAAATCCAGATGTATTTAAGCTTGCATTAAAAATGGCAGAAACAGAAGCACCAGATTTGATCTTTGGAACAGACCCAGATTGTGATAGAATTGGTCTTGTTGTTAAAGAAGCTAGTGGAGAATACAAAGTATTAACAGGAAACCAAACTGGTTTACTTTTAACTCATTATGTATTAAGCTCTCTTAAAGAAACAGGAAAATTACCTAAAAATGGTGTTGTTATTAAAACAATAGTTACAACAGAAGGTGCTAGAAAGATTGCAGAAGACTTCGGTGTTGAATTAATGGATGTATTAACAGGATTCAAGTATATCGGAGAAAAAATCAGAGAATTTGAAGATGCAGGAGATAAGAGTTATCTTTTCGGGTTTGAAGAAAGTTATGGATACTTAGCAGGTACTTTTGTACGTGATAAGGATGCTGTAATTGCTTCAATGCTTGCATGTGAAATGGCATTATATTATAAGAAACAAGGCAAGAGCCTTTATGATGCATTAATAGAATTATACGAAAAATATGGATTCTTTAAGGAAAATTTGGTATCTATTGAATTAAAAGGTAAAGAAGGCCAAGAAAAGATAGGAACTTGCATAGAAGCATTAAGAACTGAAAAATTAAATGCAGTTGGAGATGTTAAAGTAGCAACTAGATTAGATTATAAATTAAGCATTGAAGAAGATGTTAAGGGTGGATCTGAAAAGACTATTAACCTACCAAAATCAAATGTATTAAAATATATTTTAGAAGATGATTCATATTTTGTAGTAAGACCATCAGGAACTGAACCAAAAATGAAGATTTACTTAGCTATAAAAGGCAGTAGCTTAGAAGATGCAGAAACACAAATAGCTAACTTTAAAGAAAAAGTAATGGAAATAATAAATGAAAAATTAAACTAGAATATAAATAAAAAAATTGCTATCATCATTATAGGTGATAGCAATTTTTTATTCTTTAGAAAATTATATTTATGGACAATCTGTGGCGAGGTGCCCCTTGAGGGTATAAGTTATTTTAAAAAATATTGCAATAGACTAATGCATAGTTCCTAAAGAATAAAAAATAAATTATATGGCCTGGCCTTTTCGCAAGCTTGCTCAGAAAATCCAGAGTGCACTGAAAAAAATCGACGGCTTAAAGGATTACGTCTTATAAAAGCTATTGTATTTTATAGAAGACTATATCATAGTCGCCTTGGCGATTTTTTTATTATCTATAATTTATATATTTAGAGTTTAGGTTATAATTACTATAGTAGATGATTTTATTAAGAATAACAGTAAATTTTACAAATACAAATAATGAAGTATAATAAAGTAATGATTACATATTTACTAAAATGTAGTCTTATAAATTTCTAAATATTAATATGAGGTGCTAAGATGAATTATAAAACTATGTATAAAGATAAATTAAGTAAAATGCTGTTTTTAGAAATAAATAAGGAAGCATTTTTTAAAAGCATTAATATACCAGATGATATAAAATTAAAAAATGATGATTTATATATCCCTATAAGTGGTGAGTATGTTGCAAACAATGCGACTGATGAAATAAAAATACATAATTTACCTATATACTATTTTATAGAAGGTATGTTTATGGCATTTGGAGCAGATAAAAATCTTAGATTTAATGATGATTATGGCTGTATTTTATCTTACATTGATGATAGTGAACAATGCATAAAAAGTATAATTGCAGATAAAGTAAAAAAGAATGAATTAGAGGATGCTTATATTTTATCAAAAGGATTATATAGATATACTAATGAACAGGAAGTTATGGAAGCAGTACTCTCAATTGGTGAAGCTATAAGAGAAGAAAATAAAGGCTTTTCAGAATTGTTATTAGAAGACATTGAAGAATGCAAAGAAAAATTCGATCATAATCCTAAGCCATATCTGTACTCAGCATTAATCTGCAGAGATGATGGTGACTATAAAAAGGCACAAGTTGAAATAAATGAATATGTAAATAAGGGCGGAGAAAAAACAAATGAAATAGAAATCGTAATGAATGACATTAATAATATAGGAAACTATGAAAAGGCAATAGAGATAGTAAATGACGAACCAGAAAAAGCTATTAGCTTATTGCTGCCTCTTCAAGAACAATTTGAAAAAAATCCATTAATATATTATTACTTAGCCGTAGCATATAGAAAATTAGAAAATTATGATAAAGCAATTTACTACTTAATGGAGAGTTTACAAATTGAATCAGGTATTCTTGAAGTGGTTAATGAATTAGGATTAAATTATGCATGTATTCATAACTATGAAGAAGCTGTTAAGTATTTTAAGAAAGCATTTGAAGCATCAAATGAAGTGGGTATTTGCACAAATATTGTTATGTGTTATATTAATTTAGGGGATAAAGAACAAGCAAGGGAATATCTAGAAAAAGCTAAAAAGATAGATCCATCTGATGAAATAGTTATTGAATTAGATCAAATGTTAAATAGAGTAGTTAAATAAAGAGATATAATAATTAAATTGTCTATTATGTTATGGTATGTATAATAGACAATTCAAATATAAATGGTTGTATACATAAAAGGAGATTGTATGTTTACAAAAATACTAGATTTTAAAGTTTTTAATGAAGATAAAAATAGTCTCATGAAATATATAGAAAAGTATGAAAAAGTAAATATAGTATCTGGAAATCCGGAAATATTGTTGAATGGCATGAAGAATAATAAGCTGAAAGAAAGCTTTAATGCAGAAACTTCATTAATAATTCCAGATGGAATAGGGACAGTACTTGCATCTAAAATAGTTAAAGATCCAGTAAAAGAGAAAATAGCAGGAATAGATGTTGTTAAAGAAATTCTTATAAAGTCAGAAAAAGAGAAAAAGAGTATATATCTTTTAGGTGCTGAGGAAGAAGTTCTTGTAAAGTGCATAGAAAATATAAAAAAACAGCATCCAAGTTTAAATATAGCAGGTTCACATAATGGTTTTTTTGACCTTAACAATTGTAAAGATATAATTGAAGATATTAAATCTAAAGATATATATGCAATATTTGTAGCAATGGGTTCACCAAGGCAGGAAATATTTATAGATAAAATACTACATGATTCAAATATTAAAATATTCATGGGTGTAGGTGGAGTATTTGACGTTTTTGCTGGAAAGGTAAATAGGGCCCCTAAATGGATGATATCACTAGGTTTAGAATGGTTATATAGAACAATAAAGGAGCCATTTAGAATTAAAAGATTGGGAGCTATCCCTAAGTTTTTAATACAAGTAGTTAAAAATAGAAAGAAATGCAATTGATAAGTGATTATTGATATTGAATAGTTATAAATATGGAAATTACTATAAGAAAATCTATGATAGTTTTAGTATAATTTATATTAGATGGATATGGTAAAATAACTGTCAGCTATCAATTGTCAACTGTCAACCAAATTCAAGGTGTGTTATGAAAAAAGAAAGCAGTTTAATAAAATCGACATTTATAATAATGATAGTTTCCTTAATAAGCAGGGTAATTGGTTTTTTACGTGATATACTTATTGCAAAAGATTTTGGCGGAGGAATGTACACTGATGCTTATAATATAGCAGTTTCAATACCAGAAACTATATTTACATTGGTAGGTCTTTCAATATCTACTGCATTTTTACCAATGCTTAGCAAAGTACGCGCAGAAAAGGGGCAAGAAGAGATGTATAACTTTGCTAATAAGGTTATAAACATACTCTTTGCTATATCGATTGTATTCTTTATTGCAAGCAGCATATTTTCAGAAGAAATTGTGGGATGGCTAGGAAAAGGAAGCCAGGGAAGTGGTCTATCACCAGAAGGTATGGCTTTAGCAATTAAATTAACGCGAATAACTTTACTTAACTTATTGTTTTTGTCTGTGAATGCATGCTTTACTGCAATGCTTCAAGTTAATGAAGACTTTGTGATTCCGTCTATACTTGGATTATTTTTTAATTTACCAATGATATTATATTTAATATTATTTAAAAACAGTGATATTGTAGGATTGACTATTGCTAATGTTATAGGTAATTTCTGCAGAGTTTTAGTTCAAGTTCCTTCACTTTGGACTCATAATTATAAATATAAGTTCATTATTGATTTTAAAGATAAGAGATTAAAAACTATGCTTTTTATAATACTTCCTGTAATAGTTGGTGCAGGCGCAAATTCATTAAATATGATGGTAGATATAAAAGTAGGTGCTTCTTTAAAAGAAGGATCAATATCAGCACTTAATTTTGCTCAAAAGCTTATAGTATTTATAAATAATACAATAACAGTAGCAATATCAAGTGTTTCATATCCAATGATGGCTAATCTTATAAATTCAAATGATAGATCTGGGTTTATAAACATATTAAAAAAATCTGTAATATATCTAGCAATATTGTTAATTCCAATAACAGTTGGCGTTATGATATTTTCAAAAACAATTGTAAGTCTTGTATATGAAAGAGGATTATTTGATGAGAGAGCAGTTACTCTTACTACATTAGCACTATTTGGTTATAGTTTTGGAATATTCTTCACGGGCATGAGAGATATTTTAAATTCTACACTTTTTTCTATGGGAAAAACAAAGATAACTGCTATGAATGGTGTTATAGGTGTTGTTATAAATGTTACTCTTAGCATAACTTTATCAAAAGTAATAGGAATAACAGGAATAGCATTAGCATCTGGAATAGCTATGATGGTTACATCAATACTATTATTTATAAGTATTATGAAGAGTGAACGAAATTTTAATGTAGGAGATATAATTAAAAAGATAGGGATTATAGTAGTTAACTCATTAATTATGGGAATAGTTATTGTAGTATTTCTTATGTTAATAGGAGACAGCATAAACTTTACACAGAATAAAATGATAAATTCCAGTATAACTTTATTAACTGGAACAATTATTGGAATGATAGTATACTTTAGTTTAAGTTATATATTTAAAATAGAAGAATTTATTGAAATGAAAGATATATTACTTAAGAGGTTTAATAAATAAGCAGTTAGATTAGGAGGCTTTATGAAATTATTATTTATAGCATGTTATTCACCATTAATAAATAATTCTGCAGCTATTGAAACATTGCAGTATTTAAATAAGTTAAGTGATATTGATGGAAATGAAATACATCTTTTAACAGTGAATTTTCCCCAAAACTCAGTTTATTATGATGAGACACTTTTATCAATGATGAATAAAAAAATAAGACTTCATGCGGTTAAAGGCGGCGCTATATTTAATAAATTAATGCCTAAAAAATCAGCTAATTCTCACAATTTTTCTAATAATAAAAGCTCAGGAAATATAAAAAAAATACTAAGAAAGATAAAAAATGCAGTGGTTATACCAGATATGTATTATGGATGGGCAAAGAATGCTTCAAAATATGGGATAAAGCTTATAGAAGATGAAAAGATTGATGTAATATTTTCTATGCATGAACCACCATCTTCACATCTTTGTGCTTATTATATAAAGAAGCAATATAAAGATATACCATGGATAACATATTGGAGTGATCCTTGGCTTAAAGATTCGACACGTGAAAAGAGCTTTATATTAAAGAAACTTATAGAAAAGAATATGGAGAAAAATATAATAAGCTGTGCAGATAAATTTATATTTGTTACAGAAGATAATAGAAGCGAATATTTAAAGGATTATAAAAAATTAAATAAAGATAACACTTTTATATTAAATAGAGGGTTTGATTCAAAATTATATGATGATTTAAGCAAAGAAGAGCCACCTAGATTTATAGATAAGAATAAGATTAATATTATTTATACTGGAGAAATATTCTCAAAGCTTAGAGATATTAGGCCTTTTATAGAAGCAATTGAGAACATAAAAAAAGACGATTATTCAAAATATAGAAAATTGAATATACTATTCTTTGGAAATATAGATGATGTTGAAGGACGAAAGAAATTAGAAAAGCTAGATGTAGCAAAAGTTTCACCAAGAATTCCTTTTAATGAAGCTCTTAAATACATGTTAAATGGTGATATATTGCTTTTGTTTGGAAATAAAAATTCAAAGCAGATTCCAGCTAAAATATATGATTATTTTGGAGCAAATGGGAGAATATTTGTTA
The DNA here is from genome assembly GCF_001458595.1 of Clostridium neonatale. Lineage (GTDB taxonomy): Bacteria > Bacillota > Clostridia > Clostridiales > Clostridiaceae > Clostridium > Clostridium neonatale. The sequence continues at coordinate 2,181,350 of NZ_LN890328.1, read as the reverse complement.
TATATGGTGATAAAAATGATCCTATAGGAAGGATTACTAAAGATAATGATAAATGTATATGTTCATATAATTCTAGTGAAGATATTAAAAATAATATTTATAATATGATTGAAATGTATGAACATAATAACTTATGTTCTGGTCCGGATTATAATTATGAATGGAATTCAATAGTTGGTAGGTTAAATAAAATATTATGGGGACGTGATTAAATGCATATAATGGTCATTCCGTCTTGGTATTCAAGTAAGGCAAATAAGGTTCATGGAAGCTTTTTTAAAGAACAGTTTAAAGCACTTCAAAATGATGGAGAAAAAATAAGTGTTGCTTATAATGAAATATGGCCAATAACTAAATTTGGAAAGATTAAAGAAAAGAGAAAAATCAATTTCCAAGTAGAAGATAATTTAAGAACTTATAGATATAAAGATTATAATTATTTTCCTAAAAATCCAATGATGTTTAGAAGTTTTAATAAAAGAATGGATAAACTTTATAAAGAGATTGTGAAAAAGGAAGGGAAAGTTGATATAATACATGCTCATTCATGTTTTTGGGGTGGCATAGCAGCAGCATATATAAGTAAAAAGTATAATATACCATTAGTTATAACAGAACACTCATCATTAAAATATGCGAAATATGCTAAGGATTCATATAAACAATATATATTTGATGCTTATAAAGAAGCAGATATATTAGTATCTGTAGGAACAGGATTAAAAAAAGAAATAAGTGAATATGTAGATAGAGATATTATGGTTATACCGAATATGGTTGATTTAAATTTATTTTATATAGATAATAACAAAAATAAAAAATTCACTTTCTTTTCATGTGCATTTCTTGAAGAAGGCAAAGGAATGGGAGATTTAATAAAAGCTTTTTCTATGGCTTTTAAAGGTCAAGATGTTATTTTAAATATTGGAGGAGATGGATCTACTAAAAATTCCTTAGAAGAACTGGCTAAAGAGATTAATATAGATGAGCAGGTAAACTTTCTGGGGGCTTTATCAAGAGAGCAGGTTTCAGAAGAAATGAGAAAGTGTGACGCATTTGCACTTCCATCAGAGCATGAAACATTTGGAGTGGTTTATATAGAAGCATTAGCTTGTGGAAAGCCTGTGATTGGAGCCAATAATGGTGGAGCTGAAGATATAATAGAAGAGTATAATGGAATAATAGCTAATAAAAATGATGTGGACAGTATAAAAGATGCACTTATAGAAATAAAAGAAAATTATAATATATATAATAAGAATTTAATTAGAAAAAAAGTAGTTGATAAGTATTCAGAAGAAGTATTAGTTGAATGCATAAAAGGAGTGTATAAAGAGGCTTATGAAAGACACCATTGAGAAGATATTTGGATATATAGAAAAGAGCAAATTTTATTTTAAATTATTTTATTTATTTGTAAGTTTAACATTTGTAACTGCATTAAAAACAATACCTGGAATACATATACTAAGCAAAATTGCTCTTCTTTGGGGAGTAATTATAATATTTTATATGGTTTTTAGTGGGTATAAGAAAAGAAAGATATATGGTTTTGATATATCATTAGGTGCATTCTTAATTTTGACATTAATTTTGACATTAATTTTTTATAGAACTGGAGAAAATCTAGTAATATGGCTTGTTAACAGTATACTTTTTATAAGTATTTATACAATAGATATTTTTAAAAGTAAAAAAGAATTAATAAAGGAAATGGAAATCATAACTTATTTTTATACTATATTTATGGCAATAGCTTCTATAGTATCTTTGCTTATGAGGATTTTTAATCAAAATATAGAGATCGGAAAATTTTTATTTGCTGGTAGTAAAGGTGGATTATTTGAAAATGAAAATGCAATTTCAATAGCAGCAGCAATTGCAATTACATTATGTTTATATATTAATTATTCAACAAAAATAAATAAGATAAAATTATATTGTCTTGGAAATATTGCATTGCAGTTAATAACTATGATGGTGTTTAGAGGTCGTAGTGCCATATTAATAGTTATAGCAATGTTCTATACGGCAGCATTTATATATCTTAAAAATAAATATATTAGAATAAGTATGATAATTCTGCCAATAATATTAATAATAGCTTCAATTATAGTAATTGTAGGTACAGATTGGAATTATACTGCAATAAGATTGTATACAAGTGGAAGAAGTAATCTTTGGAGGACTGCATGGGCAGTGATCAAATGGTATCCTTTTATTGGAGTAGGTAATACCGCATTATTTGTGAGTATGAAGGAAGCAAGAATAACATGGGATCTTCCTGGGCTTGAATATGGTGGACTTCATAATATATACTTCCAAATAATAACTGTAAATGGAGTAATATCATTGATTTTATTTTTAGCTTTTTTATGTGGAATGTTAATCTTTATATTAAAGCGTGTGGATAACCTAAAAAGAAAAGAAAGATTAAGAATGACAGTGTTGGTATCAATGCTGGTTGGTATTCTAGCCGCTAATCTTTTTGAAAGTACACTTATATATATAGTAAGTTTTATATCTATGATATTCTGGATTTACTTAGGATATGTAATTTCAATATTGGATAATAGGAATTTTAAATAATTTGGGGGTATGTAAATGACTAAATTTTGTGATGAAAAAATAAAAGAATTTTTGGAGGAATTAGGATCAGATATGCCATCTCCAGGAGGAGGAGCTGTTGCAGGGTTGGCTTCCGCCATATCTGGAGCATTAAACTCTATGGTTTACTCATTAACTGTAGACAAAAAGGCTTATTTAGCATTAGATGAAAAAGAACAGTTAATGATAAGGGAAGTTGAAGAAAAATCAAAGGAATTTACAAATAGAAGTTTAGAGCTTATGGAAGCTGACAGAGAAAATTTTATGAAATTAATGGACTGTTATAAACTTCCTAAAGAAACTGAAGAAGATAAGAAAAGTAGATCTAAGGCAATTAAATATAATACAATAAAAGCAATGGAAGCTCCATTAATACTTGCACGAGAAAGCTTGAGCTTTTATGATAATTTAGATGTTATGGCTAAGTACGGAAATAAAATGCTTTTATCAGATTTAAGTATTGCTGCAATTTTACTCCACTCAGCAATAGAAAGTTCTGTAGTTAATGTTAAGGTTAACTTAAATTCTTTAAGAAATGAGGAGTTTTTTGAAGAAGTTGATAAAGAGATAAGAAGCATAATGGAAAAATCAGAAAAGAAGAAAAAAGAAATTTATGATTATGTTGATTCGGTAATATATAAATAATAAAATAAGCACTACTAATTTTAGTAGTGCTCAGACTGTTGACAACTAACTTCAAAATGAAGCTAGTTGTTTATTTTTATGTTAAAATATGATAGTAAAAGTAAGGTGGTGTTTCATTATGATGGGAATTAAAAAGAAAGCAGACAGAACACAAATTGAAATGTTAAGTTTAGATGATCTTGTTCCTAAAAATCATTTAGTTAGAAAAATAGATGCAGCAATAGATTTAAGTTTTATTTACGATGAAGTAAAAGATCTATACAAGCCTTACGGGCGCGAAAGCATTGA
>NZ_LN890328.1:0-2177742 GCF_001458595.1 Clostridium neonatale | reverse complement strand
ATGATGGAAAGACACCAATAATGCCTTATAAACGCCCTATGACTAAACAAGGATTCTTCAAAAAATATGACTATGCTTATGATGAATACTATGATTGTTATATTTGCCCTAATAACCAAATATTAAAATATTCTACAACTAATAGAGACGGTTATAAAGAATATAAAAGTAACAAAAAGACTTGCGCTAATTGTCCATTTCTTAATCAATGTACTCAAAGTAAAAATCATGTAAAAGTAATATGCAGGCATGTTTGGGAAGAATACATGGAGCAAGTAGAAGATATAAGACATATAAAAGGTATGAAAGAAATCTATATGTTACGAAGTCAAACAATTGAACGTGTATTTGCGGATGCAAAAGAAAAGCATGGTATGAGATATACACAATATCGTGGAATAAAAAAGGTTAAGATGGAGCTTAACCTCTTATTTGCATGCATGAATTTAAAAAAATTAGCCACATGGCTGGATCGGAATGGACTATTGCCTACCGGTTCGGACAATTTATTGGCCAATTTAATGAAAAATATAGAAAAAATTCTATTAATAATAACAAAAGGGGTAAATGCAAATTTCATTTACCCTCTTTTGTCTACAAACTGAGCACTACTAATTTTAGTGGTGCTTATTTTAATGCAAAATATGATTACTTTATTTCCTTACCATCAAAATTTTTGTACTCTGGTTTGTTTTGGGGATCACCAACATTGTCTTGATGATCGTGAATCTTTCGTCGTCTATTGCCTTTTTGTATGGGATTACCAACGTAAGGTTTATTACTCATGAAAAACACATCCTCTCTCAAATATAGTTTGTATATATTAAATAAAATAATTCATTATTTATAAAAAAATAAAAATAACAAATGTTGTATTATGTAATATAAAATGATAAACTTTTTATTATGGAATAGCATTTAAATAGTATATCTTATAAGGGGGAAAAATAGTGGAAGAATTAAAATATCCTATTACAATAAAGAAAAAAAATAGTTTTATGATCTCGGTTGGAATCGCAGAAATCGTATTCGGATTAGTATGGGTAATTCCAGAAGGAATAAAAAGCTTAGCAATGTGGATTTTTGTAGTAACAGGAATTATAACTTTACTTTCAGTATGGGTTGAATATAGCAGGGATATTAAAATAGGGGAAAATAAAGTTGAATTCTATAAAAATAAAGAATTAACACAATCAATAAAATATTCTGAAATCAGTAATCTTTCACTAAGAAAAGGTGAAGAAAATAAGGAGAAAAACAAAAAGTTTTTAACTATTTCTTTTAGTGCTACAGGTAAGAAAAAGGATTCTAAGAGTAAAAAATATGATATTTGCACAAGTGAATATTCATTAAATGATTTAGCAAAACTAAGAGATACTATATTGAAGTTTAATAAAAGTGTAAAGGTAAGCAAAGAAGTTAAAGAAATAGAAATTAGGAAATAAGTCAAGAGAGAACAGTGATGGGTGAAAAAATAATGGATTTAATTTTTTACTTTTAACTCTTCACTTTTACTTTTTCACTAAAACAAGCGTGGCATCGCCACGCTTGTTTTATATTATTGATTAATAGTTGTGTATTGCTGAGCAAGTATTTTTTGTGGAGCATAGTTAAATTTAGCTTGTGCTTCAGCTTCAGTCTCATTAGAATTATCTAAATAATCTAATGATTTAAATACATATCCATCTGCTTTTAGAGATTCTATAACAGTTTTTAAAACATTAGTATTAGTAATAGAAACTGCATGTAAAAGCATTATGCAGCCAGGATGACCACCATTAGTTATTTTTTCAATAGCATAACTTTCAGATGGTTGTGAATTAACTAGCCAGTCTTTATATGCAAAACTCCAAAAGATAGTTTTGTATCCAAGCTCTTTAGTCATTTCTAATGATTGCTTAGAGTATTTTCCCATTGGAGGTCTAAAATATTTTGGCATATCAGATCCGATAAGATTTTTATATGCTTCTTCTACACCAGTAAATTCAGCTTTAAATTTTTCTTTATCATGTATTGAAGCCATAGAAGGATGATGAACTGAATGATTACCAACGATATGACCTTCATTTACCATTCTTTTAATTAAATCAGGCTGTGAATCAATATATGGCTTAGTTACAAAGAATGCAGCAGGTACTTCAACTTCTTTTAATATATCTAATATTTTTCCAGTATTTCCATTTTCATAACCTTCATCAAATGTAAGATATATCACTTTTTGAGTTGTATCTCCTACATAATAACCAGCACAGTCTTTCAAAAAATCTGCAGATTCTTTAGGCTGTTCAGCGACATTTCCTTTACCTTTAGCCATGTAATACCAATTTAATTCATTGGTGTCAGCAGCATATACTGGTAAAAGTGTTGAAGTCATAAAGAAATTAAAAAGCATTGTAATACAAGTTGTTTTTTTTAATAATTTCATTATTATCACCCTCAATCATATATAGTGGTTATATTTATATTATAACTCTCTCTAATGTAATATACATATATTATTTGTAGATAATATTAAAAATAGTCAGAATTTTGTTGAAAATCCTTGGGTAATATGGCAAATAATTTTTCAAATGTTCCTAAAAACTAGAATGATCATTAAAAACTGATTGAAGTAATGTTTTAAAGTGGGATTGAGAAACTTAATTAAATCTTTTGCATTAATCAAATTTTATAAATAATATATTTATAAGAATTGTTGCAGTTTATGAAGTCATAAACTTGGAGATTTTAGTGTATAGTTATTGAAATAAATAGCCCACTAGAGTATAATTTCATAAGGTATATTAAAAGTTGGAAAGGAATGTACATATAATGAAATTAGGTATAGTAGGTTTACCAAACGTAGGTAAAAGCACACTTTTTAATGCAATAACAAAGGCAGGTGCAGAATCTGCAAACTATCCGTTCTGTACAATTGAACCAAATGTTGGTGTAGTAAGTGTACCAGATAAAAGATTAGATGTTTTAGAAAAAATGTATAATACAAAGAAGAAAGTATACACAGCAATAGAGTTTTATGATATAGCAGGATTAGTAAAAGGAGCTTCAAAGGGTGAAGGCTTAGGAAATAAATTCTTATCAAACATAAGAGAAGTTAATGCCATCGTTCATGTTGTAAGATGTTTTGATGATGGAAATGTTGTTCATGTTGATGGTTCTGTTGATCCTATAAGAGATATTGAAACAATAAACTTAGAATTGATCTTTTCAGATTTGGAAATACTAGAGAGAAGAATGGAAAAGACAGTTAAGCTTGCAAGATCAGGCGATAAAACTGCAAAATATGAATATGGTATCATGGAGAGAATTAAGGAACAACTAGAATCAAATAAACCAGCTAGAACAATAGAATTTACTGACGATGAAATGGTATTTGTTAAGAGTCTGTTCTTAATTACTTCAAAACCAGTTTTATATGCATGTAACATAAGTGAAGATGATGTTATGGAAGGTAACTTTGAAAATGATTATGTTAAGAAAGTAAAAGAATATGCAGAGACTGAAAATTCAGGAACAATGGTTGTAAGTGCCAAGATAGAAGAAGAAATGTCAGGGCTTGAAGATGATGAAAAAGCAGAAATGCTTAAAGAATATGGACTTGAAGAATCAGGACTTGATCAGCTTATAGAAGCAAGTTATAAGTTACTTGGACTTATGAGTTTCTTAACTGCTGGAGTTCAAGAAGTTAGAGCATGGACTATAAAAAGAGGAACTAAAGCACCACAAGCAGCTGGTAAGATCCACTCAGATATTGAAAGAGGTTTCATAAGAGCTGAAGTTATTGGATATGATGATCTAGTTGAATGTGGTTCAGAAGCTGCTGCTAAAGAACATGGTAAATTTAGATTAGAAGGTAAAGATTATATAATGCAAGATGGAGACGTAGTTAACTTCAGATTTAATGTTTAATACAAATATATATCTAAAGATATATACAGTGTCAAAATAATTTAAATATTATGATATTGTATATATCTTTATTTTATTTTTTAAAATACCTATTAAAAACTATTGATGATTTAGTAAAAATAAAGTAAAACATATAAAATATTAATCAATAAATCTTATAAAAAATAGTATAAAGAGATGAATCGTGCAAAAAAGTAGATTTTTATTTGAATTTTTGTTACACTAAAGATGGTTATATCTAAATATAAAAATAATGAGGTGTGATTAATATAATGCAAAAAGAAAATAATCATAAAGGGAAGAAGGATATAAATACAAACTCGAAACAATGGATGAATTCGTTTATATATATTATAGTTTACATAAGTATAGCACTGGCAATAGCGGTATGTACTAAGTTTATAATGAAAGAAGAGGAACCAGTATCTATAGCAAATAATTCAGCAGAAGCTTTAGTTTATGAGAAAAAATATGATAATGCTATAGCTGAGTATACAATATTACAAGAAAAAGAACAATGGCCATCTTATGAAATGGAAATAGCAAAGATTTACTCCATTCAAGGTGACTTTATAAAGTCAAATGATGTTCTTCAAAGCGTTTATGAAAAAAGAAATAAGATTATAGATGCTGATGGAAAAGAAAAACATATAGAAGAAGATAAAAAATTATTAAATGATATATTATTTACCTCAATGATAAATGGAGACAGTGAAAAAGCTTTAGAATACGGAGAAGTATTTTTAGAAGAATATCCAGATGATAAAAATATAATGAACACAATGTTTATGGTTTATATGCTTAACAATAAAGTTAATAATGCTAAAATGATTTTAAGTACATATCCGACTAATGAAATAACTAGTAGTGACTTAACTAAATTAGCGGATATGAATGCATTAACTAATAATTATGAGAAATCATTAGAATTATTAAAAGAAGCATGGAATATGGATAATGATAATTTAGAAATTCTAAATGTGCTAGAGCAAATATATTCAAATAACAAAGAATATATATTAACCGAAGTAAAAAAATTATCTGAAGAAAATAAAGATGAAACAATTTATAAAGTATGGCTAGCAAAGTTATATTCTTTAGATTCTAAGACTTTAAATGAAGCAGATAAATTAATATCAGAATTAGAAGAAAAAAATATTGAAAATTTAAATATTAGTTTTATAAAAGCTGATGTATATAATGAATTGGGTAAAACAAAGGAATCAAAATCAATATTAAATGGGATATATGAAGAATATAAAGAATCTTATGTTGGCTCTTATGCAAAAGCAATAAATGAATATAACTTGTCAGAATATGAATCAGCATTAAATTCATGTAAAGAAAGTATATTATTGAATAGAGATTATGCAGCCAATTATAGTGTTATGCTTCCAAAAATAATGGATGCACTTAAACAAAATGAGCTTGAAGAACCATATTTAAGGATAGCATTAGAAAAAGAGCCATATAATTATGGATTAATATTAAAAATGGCAGATTACTATTCAAGTGTACTTAAAGACAGCAATAAAGCATTGTATTATTATGAATTTGCATCAAAAATTAATCCAAAAGATGCCGATATACTTTATGATATGGCTATTATAAAAGTTAATACACAAAGAATAGATGAAGCAGTAGAACTATTAAATAAAGCCATAAAAATTGATAGTACAAAATCACAATATTACAGAGCATTAGGATCAATATATTTAACAGAAGAGAAGAATGATTCAGCTATAAAGGCTATAAGAGAAGGATATGCAAAAGATAAGGATGATGTTTTAAATTTAAATAATGCAGGATGTTACTATATTATTGTTGAAAAAAATGTATCTAGAGCTCTAACAAATCTTAAGGCCGCATATGATGGAATGGATGAAAATACAACAGATGAGCAAAGAAAAATAATAACTGATAATTATAATAGGGTAAAAGCTATTGAAGGAAATAGTAATAGTGCTTTGACATTAACAGATTTTAAATTATTTTATTAAAATACATGGTTAATTAAGAGTTGATGAGTTAAGCAAATATTCAAAAGAAGAAAATGAAATTTTATTAACAGGTGAAAAATAGTAATTGGAATAATTACTATATACAAATAACATGTCATTAATGCATTTTTGATTTTTATTATATTATTTAATAAATTTGTTATAAATACACATAACTTTATGTTATATAATAAAAACAGTGCATTTTTGGCTTGTTATTTTATTTAATTGTCTAAATAGTGTTCTTCAGGGGGGATATTATTACATATTAATATTTAGGGGATGGAATTTATATGAGTACAATGAAAGCAAATATATTTAAAATTATCCTTGGAACAGTAGTGGTCTTTGGTGGAGCATTACTTGGTATTGTTAATCAGATGAGCTATAAAGGTATTAAAGTTGAAAAATGGGATAATTATTATAATGAAAGTAATATAGTATTTTTTTATGAAGATTTTTCAAGTGATAAGATAAAATTTTTAGAAGATACATATCATTTAAAAGAAGCTACAAAAGATGAAAAAACTGATTTAGACAAAGCAATAAAGATTACTAATATAGTAAACAAAATAGTAGAATATGATGATATAGAAAGTAAAAATTTGAATAGTGCTTATGATATACTAGTCGAAAAGGGGGATGGAAAGAAAGTATCTAATAAAGACCTGGCAATAATAACAAGAGATATGTTAAGCTCTATTGGAATTAAGAGTCGTGTTGGAATTTATAGAAGTAAAAATGCTCAATTTAAAGAGAAGTCACAATATTACATTGTGGAGTTTTGGAGTAGAGAGTATGGTAAGTGGATTGCTGTGGATTGTATAGATCAAGGATACTTTGTAAATGGAGATACTAAACTATCTGCAATTGAGGTACTTACAAATAATTTTAAAGATGTTTCATATTTAGGGAAGTCAAGCCAAAAGGATTATAAAAATAAATTAAAGAAATATTTAGATTCATATTCTTTACAAATTGATAATACTATTCTTTATGATAAGAGTAATAGTTATGTTACTTATTTAAAAGATAAAGATGCATTAGAACTTAAATACATTAATGGATTTGCTCCTCCAACAATATTTACTGAAGAAACTAAATTATTCGAAAAAAGTCCGTATGAGGGAAGAATAGGTAGAGATGAAAAGGCTTATTTAATTTTATCTTTAATAAATTCTAAAAATGAAGAAAGTAATGAAAATATGACAGAAGTAATAATTGCTGGATTTAAGGATAGTGGTGTAATTAAAGAATGCTATGTAAATATAGATGGAAAAGGATATGAAAAAATAAATAGTTATACAAATACTGAACTTAAAAAGGGAAAAACTTCAATAGAGTTATCTTTAGATGGTCAAACACCAATAAGCAGTGTTGAAATTAATAGAGAAAAATAATAATGTAAAATTTTAATATGGCAGAGAAAGAGAGTGAACTAGATAGTGGGATTAGATATTTTATTTATAATTAAAGCTATAATTGTAGCAATAGTGGAAGGTTTAACTGAATTTATTCCTGTATCATCTACAGGACATTTGATTTTGACATCAAGTATTATAGGTTTTTCAGAACCTAAGAAGTTTGTAGACATGTTTAATGTAGTTATTCAATTAGGAGCTATATTGGCAGTTGTCGTTATATATTGGGAGAAGATAAAGAATAGTGTTATTGAATTTTTTAAATATATATTTACTAAAGGTCAAGAAGGAAAAGTTGGATTTAGATTTGGAATTAACATTATAGTTGGTTCTATTCCAGCTATGTTTTTTGGTTTACTCTTCGATGATTATATTGAAGAAAAACTATTTTCTCCATGGGCTGTTGTTGTTGGATTCTTAGTTGGAGGTATATTATTAATAGTTATTGAAAATAAATATAGAAGAAAAAAGCATGCTGTTAAGGATATAGATAGAATAAATCCTACTCAATCATTTATTGTAGGGTTATTCCAATGCCTAGCTATGTGGCCAGGAATGTCAAGAAGTGCATCAACTATAATGGGTGGGTGGATTACAGGTTTTTCAACTACTATAGCTGCTGAGTTTTCATTTTTCTTAGCTATTCCTGCAATGGTTGGATCATCAACTTTAAAACTTGTAAAGTTTGATTATAGTCTTATGAATATGACAAATGTTATTGCACTTATAATTGGTTTCATTGTTGCATTTATAGTTGCATTAGTAGTTATGAGAAAGTTCATAGCTTACTTACAGAAGAGACCTATGAGAGTATTTGCTGTTTATAGAATAGGTGCTGCAATTGTATTTACTATACTTTTAGCATTTGGAGCTATTTCAGTTTAAATTAATAAAAAAATAAAAAAATAAAAAAATAACTGTAAAATTATTAAAATAAGAATTTACAGTTATTTTTTTATTTAGTTCTAAAAAGAATTAAAGGATTATATTATAAAAGGTAGAATCTTTAAAGGGATATATTGGATGAAAATTAGATTTTAATAAAATAAAGAATATTATGTAAATTAATGCTTTTCATATAATAAAGTTTGTGATATCATAAAATAAATGGAAGTAATCGTATACCAGGAAGAATTTGTATGGTTAGTTTTATTGATATGGTAAAGAAGTTTAAAAAATAGTCAGAAAATAAATAATATTATAAAAATTTTATTTTCTTGCAGCAAAAAATGTGGTATAGGGGGAAGTTTATATGGCAAATGGTATTAAAAAAATAGCATTACTCACTGGTGGTGGAGATTGCCCCGGATTAAATGCAGTTATAAGAGCAGTTACAAGGTCAGCAATTTTAAATTATGGATATGAAGTTATAGGATATAAATTTGGGTATAGAGGATTATATAATAATGATTTCATAAAACTAGATTTGAAAACAGTATCAGGCCTTCTTCCTAGGGGAGGAACTATACTATATAGCTCAAATAAAGATAATTTATTTGACTACCTTGTAGAAGAAGATGGCAATATGGTAAAAAAAGATGTATCGGATGTAGCAGTTGATAATATGAAAAAAGAAGGTGTTGACGTCTTAATAGTTATTGGCGGAGATGGAACATTAACATCTGCAAGAGATTTTGCAAGAAAAGGTATTAAAGTCATAGGAGTTCCCAAAACTATAGATAATGACTTGGGTTCAACTGATATTACATTTGGATTTAATACATCAATAGATATTGCGACTGAAGCTTTAGACAGACTCCATACAACAGCAGAATCGCATCATAGAATAATGATACTTGAAGTAATGGGAAGAAATGCAGGATTTATAGCTTTAGAATCAGGAATAGCTGGTTCAGCAGATGTGATTTTATTACCTGAAATTCCATATGATATTAACAAAATTGTAGAGAAGGTAGAGGAGAGAAAAAGTCAAGGAAAGTTATTTACAATAATAGTAGTTGCTGAAGGTGCTAAATCAAAAGATGGAGATGTTATAGTAGCTAAAATTGTAGAAGATAGTCCTGATCCAATTAGACTTGGTGGAATTGGAAATAAACTAGCAGAAGATTTGGAGAAATTAGTTAATGGAAGAGAAGTTAGATGTACAGTTCTTGGGCATATTCAAAGAGGTGGAACTACATGTACATTTGATAGAATATTATCAACAAGATATGGTGTGGCAGCTGTAGAACTTATAGAACAAGGCAAGTTTGGCAGTATGGTATGTTTAAAAGGTAATGAAGTAACTTATGATAGCTTAGAAAATGTAATAGGAAACAATAAAAAGGTAGATCCAAATGGAGAACTTGTTACAGTTGCTAAAAAGATAGGCATTTGCTTTGCAGATTAATTGAAATAATAAGCCAAGTGATAATTAAGACTATTTAGAAAGTGGTGACTTTTATGAAAGAAATAAAAAGATATTTAGAAACTAGAATTGGAACATATGCATTCTTTTTTGAGGATTTAGAAAGTGGATATAGTTTTGGATATAATGAAAATGTGCAAATGACAAGTGCTGGATGTATGAAGCTCCCAATAGCAATGTCAGTTATTAAATATGTTGAAAAAGGAAAAGCATCCTTTTTAGATAAAATAAAGATAGAAGAAGAAGATAAAGTTTATGGTACAGGAATACTACATGAATTTGATAATAGAGAATATACAATATTTGAATTATTAGTCGCAATGCTTATACAAAGTGATAATACAGCAGCTAATAAATTAATCGATATAGTTGGAATAGATAATATTAATGAAGATATAGATGCCATGGGATTAAAAAATACAAAATTAAATAGGAAGACTTCAGATGAAAGAGCCGCAAGTAGTGGAATTGAAAATATCACAAGTGCGTTAGATTTATCTAAAGTATGGAAGCATCTATATAATTCTACTTTTTTGAATGAAAAAGATAGCATAATGCTTGCAGATATTTTACAAAGACAACAAATGAAAAATAAATTAGCTCTTTATATTCCAGATGATTTGAAATATGACATATCAAGCAAAACTGGTGATAAATCTGGAGTTGAAAATGATACAGCTTTAATTCATCTCCAAAAGGGAACATATACTTTCACTGTTTTATCAATGGGAATACCAAATAGTGTTTACGGTACAGTTACACTTGCTAAATGTGGAAAGATGATGTGGGATAACGTAACTAATAATTTTTAGGTAATATATTTGAATTAAAATATTAAATAGATATTTATTTAAAAAGATATTTATTGATTTTGCCCAAAAAACAACAGATAAATTTAATTAGTTTATCTGTTGTTTTTTTATAATATGTAAATATTATAAATTATTAATATATTAATCTAATTGCATATTGACAGGCAATAAAAGAAGTGGTATCCTTACACAAAGAAAAACCTTTAATTTGATACTGAGAGATCAATAAGGAAGTAATGTAATGCCAAAAACACAGGATTATTATGCCTTCCTTTATTAATAAGGAAGGTTTTTTACATATTTATAATCAATTTTAAATACTCAATTATCAATTGAAGATGATTTTGCCTAAGCAAAATAAAAAATATAATTTAAGAAATTCTATTGGAATTTCAGCTTAAATTGATCATTGACAATTGATAAATGATAATTGAAATATTCCCTTTAAATTAACACAGAGAGGTTACGAAGGAGTGATTAAAATGACAAGAGAAATTAGACATTTAATAGAGCCAAGAGATTTTACTGTTGAAGAGCTAGACGAATTATTTAGTTTAGCAAACAAAATAATGAAAAGTCCAGAAGATTTTGCACATATATGTGATGGAAAAATCTTAGGAACATTATTTTATGAACCAAGTACAAGAACAAGATTAAGTTTTGAAGCAGCTATGATGAGACTTGGAGGAAAGATTTTAGGATTTTCAGAACCAAGTTCTACGTCAATATCTAAAGGAGAAACATTAGCTGATACTATAAAAATGGTATCAATATATTCAGATATAATTGCAATGAGGCATCCAAAAGAAGGATCAGCAAAAGTTGCAAGCCTTTATTCTAGTGTACCTATTATAAATGCAGGAGATGGTGGACATCAGCATCCAACTCAAACATTAGCAGATTTACTAACAATAACAAGCTTAAAGCAAGGCCTTAAGAATCATACTATAGGAATTTGTGGAGACTTAAAGTTTGGTAGAACTGTTCATTCCTTAATAAAAGCAATGTCAAGATATTCAGGAAACAAGTTTGTCTTAATATCACCTAAAGAACTTGCAATCCCACAATATATAAGAGAAGAAGTATTAGAAAAAAATAATATAGAATATGTTGAAGTTGAAAAACTTGAAGATGTTATACAAGATTTAGATATTTTATATATGACAAGAGTTCAAAAAGAAAGATTCTTTAATGAAGAAGAATATTTAAGATTAAAAGACAGTTATATATTAGATAAAGCAAAAATGGATTTAGCTAAAAAAGAGATGATAGTTATGCACCCACTTCCAAGAGTTAATGAAATTGCATATGAAGTAGATGAAGATGAAAGAGCTTCTTATTTTAAGCAAGCTGAATATGGAATGTATGTAAGAATGGCGCTTATGATTAAACTATTAGGGGTGATGTAGATGTTAGAAATAACTAGTATAAAAAATGGTATAGTAATAGATCATATTGAAGCAGGTCTTGGAATAAAGATATTTAACTATTTAGAGTTAGATAAAAGTGATTATAGTGTAGCATTAATAATAAATGCAGATAGTAAAAAATTGGGTAAGAAAGACATAATCAAAATAGAAAACTGTGGTGAAATAGATTATACAACTTTAGCATTACTTTCACCTAAAATAACAATATGTGAAGTAAAAAATGAACAGATTGTTAGAAAAGTAAAACCAAGTCTTCCTAATAAAGTACACAATATAATAAAATGTAAAAATCCAAGCTGTATAACTAAGGTAGAAGAATATGTTCCACATTCATTTATATTAGTGGATGAGGAAAATGGAAGATATAGATGTGAATACTGTGATGTAATAACAAAGTTAAGCGAAAACTAATAATAAATTAATAGGAGCTAGATGTTATGGGATTATTAATTAAAAATGCAAGAATAATAGATGTAACTCAAGATTTTCATGGTGATATATATATTGAGAACGGATTAATAAAAGAAATTGCTTCTAAAATAGAAAAGGATGGAGTAGAAATATTGGATTGTCATGGCAAAACAATAATGCCATCATTTATTGATACACATACACATTTTAGAGACCCAGGGCTTACATGGAAGGAAGACATTGAAACAGGTTCTAGAGCAGCATTAAGAGGTGGGTATACTGGCGTATGTACTATGGCAAATACTAACCCAATATGTTCTACAAAAGAAACATTAGATTATGTTAGAAATAAATCTAAAGAATTAGATTTAATAGATATACATCAATGTCCATCAGTTACAAAGAACTTTGATGGAGTAACATTAAGTCATTTAGAAGAATTAAAAGATGATAAAGGAGTTAAAGCCCTATCAGATGATGGAGTTGGAGTATCAAATTCAAATACAATGCTTGAAGCTATGAAAATAGCTAAGGAAAATAACTGGATCATAATGTCTCATGCAGAAAGTCCGGAATTTTCAAAAGTAGATATGAGAATAGCAGAAAACATGATGACAATGAGAGATGTGGAACTTGCCAAATTAAGTGGTGCAAGATTACATATGTGTCATGTAAGTACAAAGGAAGCTATTAAGTATATAATAGATGCAAAAATGAGTGGTGCAAATGTTACACTTGAAGTTACACCTCATCATATAGGTTTAACAAGAGATGTAAATGACTATAGAGTTAATCCACCAATAAGAGAAAAAGAAGATGTGGAAGCAATTATAAATGCAATAAAGCTTGGGATGGTAGATACAATAGGAACAGATCATGCACCTCATACGCTAGAAGAAAAGAAAAAAGGATCACCAGGAATGGTAGGACTTGAAACTGCATTTGCAATTTGCTACACAAATTTAGTTAAGAAAAATAATATAAGCTTAAATACATTAAGTAAACTTATGTCATACAATCCAGCTAACCTTCTTGGAATGAATAAAGGTAAAATAAGTGTTGGAGTAGAAGGTGACTTAGTACTAGTAGATACAGATACTAAAATTAAAGTAAGTAGCAGTGAATTTGCATCAAAGGGTAAAAATACTCCATTTGAGGGAATGGAATTCTATGGAGATATACTTGCAACTGTAAAAGGTGGAGTAATTAAGTATAAAAAATAATTATTAAACTATAGTAATCAAGTTTGAATTTATGGTAAAGGCTTGTAGTTTTAGCTGATAATTAAGAAATGTTAAAAAATGAAAAGTAGATTGATAACCGATATTTTACATTTGATAGAAAAGAAGAATAATAAAACTGTCAACTGTCAATTGTCAACTGTCAACTGAAAATGGAGGGGTTAATTAATGAACATAATTGATAAATTATATGATAGAGTTGAAAAAAGAGGCGTTGTTTGTGTAGGATTAGATACAGCAATAGATTATGTACCGGATCACATAAAAGAAGGTAGAAGTATAAGTGAAGCTATATTTGAATTTAATAAACAAATAATAGATGCTACATATGATGTTTCTGCATGCTTTAAGGTTCAAATTGCTTATTATGAAGCATTAGGATTAGAAGGGTTAAATGCATATAAGAAGACATTGGATTACCTAAGAAGCAAGGATGAAATAATAATTGCTGATATTAAAAGAGGAGATATAGCAGCAACTGCTAAAATGTATGCAAAGGCGCATTTAGAAGGAGATTTTGAAGCAGACTTTGTTACATTAAGCCCTTATATGGGAATGGATAGTATAGAACCATATATGCCATACTTTGAAAATGGTAAAAAAGGAGCATTTGTTTTAGTTAGAACTTCAAATCCTGGAGCAGATGATATTGAATGTTTAGATGTGACTACAGGAAAGAAAGTATTTGAAGTGGTAGCAGATAAGTTATCAGAAATGTCAAAAGAGTGTATAGGTGAATGTGGATATGCACCAGTAGGCGGAGTAATAGGATGTACACATGTTGAAGAAGGTAAGAAAATAAGAGAAAGCTATAATAATATGTTCTTCTTAATACCTGGATATGGAGCACAAGGTGGAACAGCAGAAGATGTTGCATTATACCTTAAAGATGGAAATGGTGGAGTTGTAAATTCTTCAAGAGGAATATTACTTGCGTATAAAAAAGTTGGTAAGCCAGAAGAGTTTGCAGCTTGTGCAAGAGAAGAAGCAATAAAAATGAGAGATGCTATAAGAGAAGCAGTAAAAAGATAATAATGATCAATAATCAATGCTCAATTATCAATTAATGATGAAACAATAATATGTAGTACATAAAATTTAAAGGAATGCAGATAGCATTTCTAAGTTTAATTGATAATTGACAATTGATAATTGACAATTGATATGGAGGTTATTATGTCAATTACATACAAAGATGCGAAAATAATATCAAATGAAGAAATTGCTACAGGAATATTTAAGATGAGTGTAGAAGATACAAATGAAATAAATGCAGGACAATTTTATATGCTAAAGCATAAGGGGCAAACACTTCTTCCAAGGCCTATAAGTATATGTGAAAAAAATGATGATAAATTAACATTTCTATATGCAGTAGTTGGAACAGGAACTAAAGAATATGTAGATCTTAAAGAAGGTGATACTATATCTTTAACAGGTCCACTTGGAAATGGATTTGATTTAAATAAAGAGTATGGAAAAGTAGCCTTAGTTGGTGGAGGAATAGGGATTGCACCACTTCTTGAATTATCAAAGCAATTAAGATCTAAAAATAGAGATGAAAAAATAGATTTATATGCAGGCTTTAGAGATGAAATTTACTTAGTGAATGATTTTAAAGAATATGTAAATGATATAAAAATATCTACTAACAGTGGTAAGCATGGTCATAAGGGATTTGTTACAGAAATTCTAAATGTAGAAGAATATGATACTGTATTATGTTGTGGACCGGAAGTAATGATGAAAGCTGTAGTTGAAATGTGTAAAGAAAAGAATGTAAAAGTATATGTTTCTATGGAAAAACACATGGCATGTGGAGTAGGAGCATGTTTAGTATGTACATGTAAGACTAAAGACGGAAATAAAAGAACATGTAAAGATGGTCCAGTATTTGATGGATATTATGTAGAACTTTAATCAATTAAAAATTTATAAAGCACAATGTACAATTTATGATCTTTAGAATGTATAGAGTGAAATTAAGAAAAAATCAAAAAAGATTTGATAGTATGTATTTTTAGCAAAAAATATATAAATTGCAATCTAATAATTGTGAATCGTGAATTGTGAATTATGAATTGCAAAAGGCGGTGGATATATGTTAAAGGTTAATATAAATGGAGTAGAATTTAAAAACCCTGTAATTGCTGCATCAGGAACATTTGGTTTTGGTGCAGAATATAATAATTTTTATGACGTAGGAATTCTAGGTGGGATATCATCTAAGGGACTTACTATAAACCCTAAAGAAGGAAATGATGGATTAAGAGTTTTTGAAACACCATCTGGAATGATGAATTCAGTAGGATTAAATAATCCAGGAATAGATGCATTTATAGAAAAAGAATTACCTAAAATGAAGAAATTAGGTACAAATATATTAGCTAATGTTGGTGGTGGCTGTTTAGAAGATTATGGAGCTGCTATAAGTAAAATAGATAAAACTGATGTGGATATAATTGAACTTAACATATCTTGTCCAAACGTAAAGCATGGAGGTATGGCATTTGGAATTAAGTCGGATGTGGCGTATGATGTTGTAAAGGAAGTAAGAAGCCTTACTACTAAACCTCTTATGGTTAAATTATCTCCTAATGCAGAAGATATAGTTGACATGGCTGTAAAATGTCAAGAAGCAGGAGCTGATTCTATATCGTTAATAAATACACTAAAAGGTATGGCAATAGATCCATATAAGAGAAAGCCAGTATTTAATAATGTAAGTGCAGGACTTTCAGGACCAGCTGTAAAACCTATAGCACTTAGAATGGTTTATGAAGTTTCAAAAGCAGTTGATATTCCAGTGATAGGTCTTGGTGGTATATCAAATGGATTAGATGCAATTGAGTTCATGATGGCTGGTGCAAGTGCAATACAAATAGGAACAGTTAACTTCTTTAATCCAATGGCAGGTAAAGAAATAATCGAAGAAATGGAAAATTTCTTAAAATCACAAGGGATTAAAGATATAAATGAAATAGTAGGAATAATTTAATAAGCAGGAAATTGAAAGTTAACAGTTTAAGAGAAAAAAATTTTGGTTTTTCTAAATAGATTGTGTATACTACCTGGCAATTATTAAGTGAAAACTGTGAATTAAAAGATGGAGGATGAAAATATGAAAGCTTATAAAAAAGAGTTTATTGATTTTATGATAGAATGTGGAGTGTTAACATTTGGGGATTTTGTTACTAAGAGTGGAAGAAAGACTCCGTTCTTTGTTAATACTGGGAATTATCAAACAGGAAGCCAGCTAGCTAGACTAGGAGAATTTTATGCAGAAGCTATAAAAGAAAACTTCGGCGACAATTATGATATATTATTTGGACCAGCTTATAAGGGAATTCCGCTAGGTGTTACAACAGCTATAGCTTTATCTAATAATTATGATATAGAAGTTAAATACTGCTCTAACAGAAAAGAAGTTAAAGATCATGGTGATACAGGAATACTTCTTGGAAGTAAATTAAAAGATGGTGACAAGGTTTTAATAGTTGAAGATGTTACAACAGCAGGAACTTCAATTTATGAAACAATGCCAATTTTAAAAAGTCAAGCAGATGTTGATGTTAAAGGCCTTATAATCTCAGTTGACAGAATGGAAAAAGGTCAAGGAGAACAATCAGCTTTATGTGAAATAAGGGAAAAGTTTGGCTTCAAAACTTGTGCAATTGTTACTATGGCAGAAGTTATAGAATATTTATATAATAAAGAAATTGATGGTAAAATACTTATAGATGATGAAATAAAAGCTAGAATTGATGAATATTATGCACAATATGGAGCTAAATAATTATTTTAGCAATAAATAAATTTTAATAGTATATTAAATAATATTATTATAAAAACATAGAGATAATTTGTGAATAACAAGTTACTCTATGTTTTTTATAATTACTATTTTGTTAATTGGCTAATGTGTATTGTTGCATAGTTGTTTTCTTTTAATGATTGTACAATTTGTTTTAATGGTGAGTTTTCATCATATCGAATGTTTATGGAATTGTTATTTGTATCAAAATCTATATATCGAATTTCAATTGATGGATGATAAAAGAAACTATGAAAAATTTCTGGATTAGTATTATTCAATGCATTAATTAATTTTTTTGTATCTTTAGGCTTATCAATGTATCCAAGAGGTGTTGGAACGTATAAATTATTAGTCTTTGTTTTATATAAATGATTTATAGAATCATTATATGGCTCGTAAAGCAATTGAAAATAATTATTTATAACATTTTCTTGTAATTCTGTGGCACTATAATGAGGTGATTCAAAAAAAGTGATAGGAATATTTAATGCAGAAGCGGTATCGATTCCGTTTTCAACAACTTTTTTAGTATCAGAAACGTTATTATTTATGTCTTTTGATAATTCTTCACCTACAGCACTTCTTGAATTACCATGCTGATGAGTATAGCCATGCAAACCTATTTCGGCATTTTTATTTATTAAATAATCTAGTAAATTTACAAATCCAACATTAACCATATTATTTTTAGATAGTAAATCATTATCTATATTATCAGAAGGTGCTTTAAATCTAGGTATCCATCCAACATGGAATTTGATATTATTTTCATATAAATAATCAGCCATAAATTTTACTTTGGCTTGATTTTTATCAGAGAAATTTGAATCTCCACAAGTAAAATCTTCAAAACGTATCATTGCAATGGGGCGGTTAAATTTATTATAGATTGGATTAGGTTGTATTTTTTTTATTGTTGAATTTAGCAATTGTATATTTTGATTCTCAAAATTAAAAATTGCTTCTAAATTAAAAATTTCTTCTATGTCAGATATAGAAATATAGTTTTCATTATTATATTTCAATAAATTGCCGCGAAGTTTTTTCTCTTTTGAATTTGTAGTAAAAGAATTTCTACTTAGAATTATTACATCGTTACTATTATTCTTAATTAACTTAAAAGAATTTTTATATGGTGTAATAGAATAATCTAGCTTTTTGCAAATATAAGGTAAAGGAATATAATATCGTTGGGCTTTAAGTATCATTGGAATATTCGTGATATTTTTTTCGCTTAAAATATCTAATGAAACTCCACGTACTTTTGTTGTAGGCATATTTTCGAATAATATTTTGGGATTATATGAACTTTTAAAAGTATTACTTGGTAGTTTTGAAGAATATAAATTATTATTAATTAATATTGGGATATCATTTATACAGTTAAAATAAAAAAAGAGAGCTAGTATACTGAAAGATATAAGTACCAAAGTATATACCTTTAATTTCTTTTTCATAAATGCATCACATTCCTTTAATGTTTATTTCTATGGACAATATTTGTAAATAAAATCAATTATAAATGTAAAATGTGTCAAAAGTGTGTTAAAATTCAAAAAACATATTAATAAAAACGTATTTTATATAATAAAGAAATATAATAAAAATATTGACAATAATATAATAATATAGTATTTTTATATTATATTAGTCATATGACTGACGGAAGTGGGATAACCACGTGGAGTATGACAAAAAATAGCCGACCGTCTGGGCAATAAGCACAGATAGTAGGCTATTTTTTTATTTATATAAAATCCCACTACAATATTGCATAAATATAAAAAATATTTTTATAGAATTATATGTAATTACATGAACATTATTACTAAAAATATAAAAACATCATTAGAACCAATATATTTATTAATAATACTTAATAATCAAGTAGATGAATAATAATCAATTAATTCATTATTAGTGTATTTAAAGAATAAATTAACGAAAATGGATTTTAATTGAGAAAAATTTTCATTGACAAGCTTAATGCAATTGGTTACAATATAAGTGAAGAGTTTGAGAAAAATTTAACAAACTCTTGGGATTGTATATAAAATAATTATAAACTTTAATTTTGAAGTTATAAAATTTGGAGGAGGGTGACTATGTTTAAACAATGGGAAGGCTTTAAAGAAGGTACTTGGCAAGAAGGAATTGACGTAAGAAACTTTATACAAAAGAA
Source organism: Clostridium neonatale (assembly GCF_001458595.1). Lineage (GTDB taxonomy): Bacteria > Bacillota > Clostridia > Clostridiales > Clostridiaceae > Clostridium > Clostridium neonatale. The sequence goes on along the minus strand of NZ_LN890328.1, from coordinate 2,158,151 downwards.
TTATAAATTATATGAAGGTGATGGCAGCTTTTTAGAAGGACCAAGTGAAAAGACAAAGAAAGTATGGGATAAGGCATACGCATTAATAGTAGAAGAAGTTAAAAAAGGAATTATCGATGTTGCAACTGATAGAGTATCAGGTGTTGATAATTACGATGCTGGATATATAGATAAAGATAATGAAGTTATAGTAGGACTTCAAACAGATGCTCCACTTAAGAGAATTGTTAATCCTTTTGGTGGAATGAGAATGGTTCAAAGTTCATTAAAAGAATATGGATATGAACTTGACCCAGCTATTACAGAACATTTCTCTAAATATAGAAAGACTCATAATGAAGGAGTTTTCGATGCTTATACAAAAGAAATAAGAACTGCTAGAACAGCAGGACTTTTAACTGGACTTCCAGATGCTTATGGTAGAGGAAGAATCATTGGTGACTACAGAAGAGTTGCATTATATGGAGTAGATTATTTAATTGAACAAAAGAAGGCAGATTTAGATAGCGAAAGCTTACACGGGGATATGCTCGATGAATTAGTAAGAAAAAGAGAAGAAGTTTCTATGCAAATTAGAGCTTTAGGTGAACTTAAATCTATGGCTGCTAAATATGGAATAGATATTTCTAAGCCAGCTAGTAATGCAGTAGAAGCTGCTCAAAGCCTATACTTTGGATATTTAGCAGGAATTAAGGAAAACAATGGAGCTGCTACTTCATTTGGTAGAACTTCAACATTCCTTGACATTTATATAGAAAGAGATTTAGAAGCAGGATTAATAGATGAAAAAGGTGCTCAAGAAATTATAGATCAACTTATCATCAAGTTAAGATTAGTTAGACACTTAAGAACTCCAGAATATAACGAATTATTCGGTGGAGATCCAACTTGGGTAACTGAATCAATAGGTGGTATGGGTATAAACGGAAGACCGCTTGTAACAAAGAACTCATTTAGATATCTTCATACATTAATAAACCTTGGAACTTCAGCTGAACCAAACTTAACAGTTTTATGGTCAGATAAATTACCAGAAAACTTCAAAAAGTTCTGTGCTGAAATATCAATAAAGACAGATGCTATTCAATATGAAAATGATGAATTAATGAGACCAGTTCATGGAGATGATTATGCAATAGCTTGTTGTGTATCTTCAATGACTGTTGGTAAGCAAATGCAATTCTTCGGAGCAAGATGTAACATTGCTAAATCATTATTATATGCTATTAATGGTGGAGTGGATGAATTAAAGGGAATCAAAGTAGTACCAGGAATTGAACCAATTACTGATGAGGTACTTGACTTTGCTAAAGTAAAAGAAAACTACTTCAAAGTTTTAGAATATGTTGCTAAGATCTACGTTGATACAATGAATATAATTCACAATATGCATGATAAATATGCTTATGAAGCAGTACAAATGGCATTGCATGATACTGAAGTAGGCAGATTAATGGCATTTGGTATAGCTGGCCTTTCAGTTGCAATTGACTCATTATCAGCTATTAAATATGCAAAAGTTAAACCGATAAGAAATGAAAACGGAATTGCTGTTGATTTCGAAGTTGAAGGAGATTTCCCTAAATACGGTAACGATGATGATAGAGCAGATGATTTAGGAGTAGAATTAGTTAATAAATTCTCAAGTGAACTTAAGAAACATCCATTATACAGAAATGCTAAGCATACATTATCAGCGTTAACAATAACTTCTAATGTTATGTATGGTAAGAAAACAGGAACAACTCCGGATGGAAGAAAAGCAGGAGAAGCTTTAGCACCAGGTGCTAACCCAATGCATGGAAGAGATGAAAATGGAGCTTTAGCATCACTTAACTCAGTTGCAAAAATTCCATGGATGAATGTATGTCAAGATGGTGTATCAAATACATTCTCAATTGTACCAGACGCACTTGGAAAAGATTTAGAACAAAGAAGTGTAAACTTAGTTAACATCTTAGATGGATATTTCACTCAAGGTGCATTCCACTTAAATGTTAATGTTCTTAACAGACAAACATTAATTGATGCAATGAATAATCCAGAACAATATCCAACACTAACAATTAGGGTATCTGGATATGCTGTTAACTTCAGCAGATTATCAAGAGAACAACAAGAAGAAGTTATAAAGAGAACATTCCACGAAAGTATTTAAATATAGCTACGTTACATTAAAATATATCATATATTTTATAAGGGGGAGGGGGATATAAATTCCTTTCCCTTTTTAAATTAAGAAACTTGATAATTCTTGATGTTAGATTATTAATTATTACTAAAAGATATTTATATAAAAATTTTGAATATGAATTTTAAGAAGTTTTTGGGAAATTTAATAAAAATGATATTTTAGTATTGAAAAATGAAAGTTAATCAATGTAAAATATTATATCTTTAAAGCAGTGAAAAGAGGTGAAGAATATGAAAGGAAAGATTCATTCAATTGAATCAATGGGACTAGTGGATGGACCAGGAATAAGAACAGTGATTTTTTTTCAAGGGTGCAGCTTAAGATGTAAATTTTGTCATAATCCAGATACTTGGGCGTATAATGGAGGAAATGAGTATACTCCAGACGAATTGGTGAAAAAAATTGAAAGGTTCAAGACTTATTTTGTAAGCAGTGGCGGTGGTGTAACTTTTTCGGGTGGAGAGCCATTAAGACAACCAGAATTTTTACTAGAAGTATTAAAGCTCTGTAAAGCCAAAGGCATACATACATGCATTGATACAGCTGGATATGGTCTTGGAGGTTACGATGAAATATTAAAGTATACAGATTTAGTTTTATTTGATGTAAAACATATAAGTAGAGATGGTTATAAAGATGTTACTTTGATGGAAATAGATGAATCGCTAAATTTTTTAGAAGCTATGAAAAGAAATAACACTAAAATGTGGATAAGACATGTGGTAATACCAGGAATAACAGACGATATAGAACACTTGAAAAATGTAAAAAAGTTCATTGATAATATACCTAATGTAGAAAAGGTAGAATTATTACCTTATCACTTATTAGGAGCAAATAAATATGAAGTAATGAAGGTTAAATATCCTCTTGAAGGGGTAAAGGCCATGGATAAGGATCTTACTAAAAAGTATCAGGAAGAAATATTTAACCAATTAAAAAATAATTAACTAAAGAATAAAAAGAGACTATATGAGCATTCAAATTAAGGCAACTAAATAGATATCATATAGTCTTTGAAAGTGAATTAGTAATGGTTATTTAATTGGAGAAAAATTATCTTTATTAAATAAGCAAATCGGGCATACCCAATAATCAGGCAAATCAGAAAATTCTACACCGGGTTTAATTCCATTATTAGGATCTCCGATTTTAGGATCATAAATATATCCACACACTTCACAAACGTATTTTTGCATATTATCACCTCACTTAGAATTCTTAAAAACTAAAGCTAAGAATTTAGAAATTAAAAATTCTTAGGTAAATATATTATAATATATGATTTATATTATAATTGGTTAATACTTAATAATTTATTAAAAATCCATAAAAATACTCCACATATAAATTTTATAATAAAAAAATATGTGGAGAGAGTATTTTATTTATAAACTTGTTATTTCATTTGGTTATTTAATATATTTGAAAAGTATCCTTTTGGAAAGTGACCCTTTTTTAAACCTTCTATAACTGTCAGATATGTTGCGGCAGTATCAAACCTAGCATCATGATAATTTCCACTGCCTTCAAATAATTTTTCAGATGTATCTGAAATTTGTTTTTCTGAAATATTAAGCCAATCAATTACTTCAGATAATTTTGGATTTTTAATTTCTCCATTAGCCTTTGGAATTTTACAGATATCCCTATAGTATGCCATTGTGCAGAAAATATTTTTTGGCTCAAAGAATTCTCCAAGAGTAAGTAGTTCATGTTTCAAAAATCTAACATCAAAGTTTACATTATGTCCAATTAAGAAGTCAGATTCTTTAAAATCATCTATAAATTCTGGAACTAAATCTTCAAAATATTGACCATTTGATAGTTCATAAAGTTTTTCAAGAGAAAATCCATGTATTTCTTCTGCAGATGGCTCCATCTCATCAACGGTAAAAAAGAAGTTCTTACCAGTTGTAATTTGAGGTTTTGCACTTGCATCTACAGTTATATAACTTAATTGACATATACTACCGGGCTTTACGCTTGTAGTTTCAGTATCAAAAAATAATAATTTCATTATTTGTACCTCCAATTTGTACATAAGTTTGTATATTTATTATCAACTTGTTAAATTTAATTATATAGTATTTACGAGAAATTTCAAATGATATATAATGTATACGGATTTTATAATAATAATTATTATTAATAGGGAATGATTAACTATTGAAATATATTGTTACCTATTAAGGAAAAAATAACAATTAATAAATAATTATATTAGTGCTAATAATATGATTATCAAGTATTAGGAGGCTTTAATATGGCAAAAACAGTACGTAAAGTATCAATAATCGGAGCAGGTTTTGTTGGAGCAACAACTGCATATGCTTTAATGAACAGTGGTGTAGCTACTGAAATCTGTATATCTGATATCAATGCAGACAAAGCAATGGGAGAAGCTATGGACTTAGTTCATGGAACATCTTTTGTTAAGCCAGTAAGAATATATGCAGGTGACATTAGTGAAACTAAAGATTCTGATATAGTAATAATTACAGCAGGAGCGGCTCAAAAGCCAGGCGAAACTAGATTAGACCTAATTGAAAAGAATTATAATATATTTAAAAGCTTTATACCACAAATTGCAGCAGCAAGTCCAAATGCAATTTTATTAGTAGTTTCAAATCCATGTGACGTATTAGCTTACATCACTTACAAATTATCAGGATTCCCTAAGGAAAGAGTTATAGCATCAGGTACAGTTCTTGATACATCAAGATTAAAGCACGTTATCGGTAAGTACTTTAATGTTAATAACAACAACGTTCACGCATATATATTAGGAGAACATGGTGATAGCGAAGTAGCAAGTTTTAGTACAGGAAGCATAGCTGGTGAAACTTTTGCTCAATATGCTAAGAAATTTAACTTAGAATGGAACAAAGAAGTAGAGGCAGTTCTTGAAAATGACGTTAAGAGAGCGGCTTATGAAATAATAAATAGAAAAGGTGCAACTTACTTTGCAATAGGTCTTGCAACAACTAGAATAGTAGAAGCTATATTAAGAGATGAAAATACAATCTTAACAGTTTCAACATTAATGCAAGGTGAATATGGAATTGATGATGTTTACTTAGCAGTACCAACAGTTGTTAATGCAGATGGTGCGGTAAGAATAGTAAATCCTGAAATAACTGATGAAGAAGAATTAAAGAAATTAAGAGATTCAGCAGCAGTATTAAAAGAAAATATTCATAAAGTTATTGACAATAAATAATAAATTTTAATTTCATTTGACGTAAAGAAAAAAATTTAATATAATAAATATAGCATTTAAAAGGTTAAGAATGTGTACATTCTTAACCTTTTAATATATAAATTTAAACATATATAATTTTATAAATAATAAATATTTAAGATTTAGAGTATAAGAGTATATAAATTACTACTTATAAAGATAAAGAAATTTAGCATTAAGCTAATAAATATTTTAGGAGGCTAAAATGAATATTGAAGGAGTAATAATACCTAAACATTATAAATCTAAAAATTCTTTAATAGAAACAGAAGTGCACATAAAAAAAATAAAAGATTTTTTTGAACAAGCTTTGGCGGAAAAATTATGCTTAACTAGAGTATCAGCACCATTATTTGTTGAACCTAATACAGGAATCAATGATAATTTAAATGGTGTAGAAAGACCGGTAAGCTTTGATTTATTAGAAGCTAAAAAAGATGTTCAAATAGTGCATTCACTAGCAAAGTGGAAAAGATACAGTCTTCATAGATATAACTTTGAATGTGGCCAAGGTCTTTATACAGATATGAATGCAATAAGAAGAGACGAAGAGTTAGATAATTTACATTCAATTTATGTAGATCAATGGGACTGGGAAAAGATAATAAATAAAAGTGATAGAAATATTAACACTTTAAAAGAAACTGTGAAAAAAATTTATGAAGTATTTAAGTCTACTGAAGATTTTGTATGCAAAAATTTAATTAATGAAGATAAATTCTTACCAGAAGAAATTTTCTTTATTACAACTCAAGAACTTGAGGATATGTATCCAGATAAGACACCAAAAGAAAGAGAAGATCTTATTGCAAAAGAAAAAGGTGCTGTATTTATAATGCAAATAGGTGGAGTATTGAAGTCTGGTAAAAAACATGATGGACGTTCACCAGACTATGATGACTGGAATTTAAATGGAGATATAATATTCTATTATCCTTTACTAGAAAGAGCTTTTGAAGTTTCTTCTATGGGTATAAGAGTTGATGAAGAATCGCTAGATAGACAGTTAAATATTTCAGGCTGTAACGATAGACGTGAACTTCCATTCCATAAGATGCTTCTAAATGGAGAACTTCCTTATACAATTGGTGGCGGAATTGGTCAGTCAAGAATATGTATGTATTTCTTAAGAAAAGCTCATATAGGAGAAGTTCAAGCTTCTGTTTGGGATGATAAGAATATGCATATATGTGAAGAGCATGGAATAACTTTATTGTAAATCATATTTGATTTTTTGAGATTAAAAGGAATTGAGTTTGAACCGACCCCAAAAAGTTAGACCAAAAATCTAATGATTTGGAGGTCGGTTTTTTGGCAAAATATAGTTATGAATTCAAAAAAGAAGTTGTTCAAGCGTATTTGGATGGTAAAGGTGGTTATAAATTTCTTGCGAAAGAGTTTGGTATTCCTTCTCCAAGCAAGGTTAAATTATGGGTTGATAATTACCGTACATTAGGCGATGAAGCGTTGATGCGTTCAAGAAAAAATGAATCTTTTACTTTCGAATATAAACTTCATGTAGTAGAATTATATCTAACAAGTGAGGTCTCATATCAGGAGTTAGCCCTTCAAGAAAGGATACATAATCCAACGCAAATAGTTAAGTGGGTAAATGATTTTAGAATTGCTGGTCCTGATGCTTTGCGGCCGAAGAAGAAGGGACGAAAGATATCGTTGGAATCATCAAATAAATTGTCTAGTAAAACAGAATCCGCCGAAATTGTTTCAGTTGACACTACTGCTGAACATGTAAAACAGCTTGAAGATGAATTGCTCAAGCTCAAAATTGAGAACGCATATTTAAAAGAACTGAGGAGGCTGCGTTTAGAGGAGGAAGCTCTTCTGAAAAAACAGCGAGAATCATCCACAGCCTCCGAGGAGAATTCAAATTAAAAGATATTCTCGCAGTTGTAGGCTTTCCAAAAGCGACATACATGTATTGGCAAAAGCGATTTAATAGAGAAAATCCTAATAAAGAACTAGAAGAAAAGATCCTTGAAATACGTAGTATTAATAAAGATTGGGGTTATCGACGTGTATACGGAGCACTACGTAAACAAGGAATACTTATAAATAAAAAGAAAGTTCAGAGAATTATGCAAAAGCTTAATCTTCAGGTGACTTCCTTTACAAGAAAGAGTCGTAAGTATAGTTCATACAAGGGTAAAGTTGGAAAGGTTGCTCCTAACAGAATTCATAGACGTTTTGACACACAGATTCCTCATCAGAAAATCACAACAGATACTACTGAGTTTAAGTATTATGAGGTTGATGATAAGGGACGAATGATAATAAAGAAACTATACTTAGATCCATTCATGGATATGTGTAATAGAGAAATCTTAAGCTATGGAATATCTCAACATCCGTCAGCGGCCAATATCATGGGAGCACTAAACCAGGCAATTGAAATCACAGCTGATTGTCCATACAGAAGAACTTTTCATTCTGATCAAGGTTGGGCTTACCAAATGAAAGCTTATGTACACACTCTTAAAGAAAATCGAATTTTTCAAAGTATGTCCCGAAAGGGCAACTGCCATGACAATTCAGTAATGGAGAACTTCTTTGGAATAATGAAACAGGAAATGTACTACGGCGTTGTTTACTACAGTTATGATGAACTCAAAGAGGCAATAGAACAATACATCAAGTACTACAATGAACAAAGAATTAAAGAGAAACTAGGATGGATGAGTCCCGTAGAATACAGGCTCAACCTCTTGGCTGCATAAAAATAGCGTAGCAGCCATTAAAACTGCTACGCTTAAAAAGTCTAACTTTTTGGGGTCACCTCAGTTCTTATGAACATTCAATTCCTTTTAATTTAATTGTTGTTTAATCCGTTAAAAGTTATTTCACCAGATAAAACAGTTTTTTCATTACCATTACTATCTTTAACAATAAGATTGCCACTGTCAGATAAAGACAAGCAAGTAACAATTTCTTCACTATTATAAGTTATCAATTTAGCTTTTTTACCGAATATGATAGAATTAGCTCTACAAATATCTATAGTTTTCTTCAAATCTAAATTATTCAAAAAATCTAAATATAATTCTTCAAAATGATTTAAATATCCAGCTATAATTTTACTCCTATCAAAATCTCTATTAAATTTTGATTTTAAAGAAGTAGCAATATTCCTAATATTATCATCAAAGAAATCAGAATCTATATTTACATTTATGCCTGTACCAACTACTAAATAATCTACGGCATCCATGTCACCTTTCATTTCAACAAGAATTCCACAAAGTTTTTTTCCATCTATATGTATATCATTAGGCCATTTTATAGTGGATTTTATTCCTAAGTCTTCTAAGGATTTAAATACAGCAGCAGCTGCAATTTGAGTCACTTTTGGTGCTTCAATTGGAGGAATATTAGGTCTTAATACTAAGCTGCACCATATTCCACCTTTAGGAGAAATCCATTTACGGCCTAAACGTCCACTTCCTCCATTCTGCTCCTCAGATATTATAAGGCTCCCATCAGTAAGATCATTAGAAGCTAGTTCTTTTGCTTTTATATTTGTAGAATTTATAGAATCAAAGTGAATTATATTTCTACCTATTGTTTTAGTTTTTAAATTTGGAATAATAGAATTTGATGTTAATAAATCTGGCTCTGAAATTAATTTATACCCTTTATTTGAAATTCCTTCTATTATATAGCCTTTTTTCTTTAGATTATTAATATGTTTCCATATAGCAGTTCGTGAGACATTCAAATTAGTACTTATATATTCACCTGATATATAATCTTCAGCATTTTTTAGTAAAGTTAAAATTTCATATTCCATAATAAATATCCTCCTATATGGAATTATATCATAATAAAAAATATACTCTAGCGTTTTATAATGAAGTATTATATAATTAATTTTGTTATAAATAAATACGGAAATATATTTTTATTAGACAATTTAGAGAGGATATTAATATGAATACAAATGGAAAGAATGTAAATAGAAAAGGAAAAAAGAAGATAAAAAAAGTTAAAAAGAAAAATAAGAAGAATTTATTTTCGATAATTGTTTCTTTTCTTATATTTGAAGCAGTGTTTACTGCTTGTACATTTCCGTTCATACTACTTTATGGTCCCTTTGAAGAGGCAAAAAGAGTATGGGTAGGTGCAGCTATGACAAGCATGAGTCATCAATGGCTGGCTACAGCTTTTTTATCAGATGAAAAGATATCAGAAATACAAGGTACTACTACTGAAGTAAATGAAGTTACAAATGTTTCGGATATACAAATACCAACGATTAAAGATGATACAATTGAAGCAAAGGTATTTAATAGTGATAACGGGAAGTATACTGGATACTATCTTATAGTAAAAGATCCAACTAGAATAAAAGTAGGCTATAGTTCTAAACTTAAAACAGAAGGAGAAACCACTTCACAAATTGCACAAAATAATGATGCAGTTGCTGCTATTAATGGAGGCGCATTTACAGACTCATCTTCATCAGCACAATGGACAGGAAATGGTGGGTTACCTAGTGGACTTATTATGAGTGGTGGAGGAATTGTATTTAGTGATATAGGTGGAGAAACGGGTAAAACTGATTTACTAGCTTTCACCAAAGAAGGAAAAATGATAGTTGGAAACTATTCTATAAAAGAATTAAGAGAATTTGGAGCGCAAGAAGCTTTAAGTTTTGGCCCGGTTTTAATATCTAATGGAAAAATGACGAAGATTGGAGTAGAATGGGGAATAGCACCAAGAACTGCCATAGGTCAAAGACTAGATGGTGCAGTAATTCTTTTGGTTATAGATGGAAGATCACTTGTTGGAAGTAAGGGTGCTTCATTAACAGAACTTCAAGAAGTTATGTACAAATTAGGTGCATATAATGCAATAAATTTAGATGGTGGAAAATCAACTACAATGTACTATGATGGTGAAATAATAAATAATCCGTCAAATAGTATGGGAGAAAGACCTATTCCATCAGCGATTATTGTTAAGTAAACTTTAAGGAGAGAAGATAATGAAGATGTTTAAAAAGTTCATTGTTTGGGGAATATTATCAGTAATGTTACAATTTTCTGGACTGTATGTATTAGAGAATACTATATTTAAACACACCTCAAATATTAATTCAGAAGATCTTGATTTAAATAAAGGTAAAGCTGAAAATGTTAAAGGAACAGTACCAGGTACTGCAGAACAAATAACAATATCTTTCAATGGAAAATATCTTACATATGTAGAAAATGGCAAATTATTTGTTGAAGAAGCTAAAAGTGGTACTATACAAGAAGTTGTGACGCAAGATAATGGAGAAATAATGTATCATAAGTGGTTATCTGACAGAAATAGACTTATAATAGCTGAAAAGATAATGAAAGATGGTACAAATGTTATTCAACTTATTACATATGATCCAAAAGATAATTCTGAAATTGTAGTTAAAACAATATGTGACTATCAAGATAATATGGAAATAAATAAGATCAGTGCATCTGTTCTTACTGGTGTATACTATATTGATGTTTATAAAGGAAGTATGAAGAGTGTTCTTTATAGAATTGATAGAAATGATAAGTTGACAAGAGAAAGTATAAGAGCTGACGTTCTTGGAAATATAGAAGTAATTCCAAGAGAAGATAGATTGGTTTATGAAGATAGAATTAATAATAAGTTCTATATAACAAATCCAAGCGATAGATTAGAATTTAACTCAAATAAAAATTTGGCATTACTCGGAATAGATAAAGAAGGTGTTGTTTATATAGGTGAACTTGATGGTGAAAAAGTATCAAGTATAACTTATGGAAAACCTGAAGAAGATACTTCAACATGGAAGAAAATTGACCTGGAAGATGTAGTTAATAAAAATGATTTGTATTTTAATGAAAAAAGTGAAATATTAATAAATCATAATTTAGAGGGAAAAGTTAAAAACTTAATGACAGGAAAAGAAGTTGAATATGAAGGAAAGCTTATTGAAATAAAAGAGGACTTCATAGCAACTGTCGATAATAATGGAAATCTAAAATACATGGATTTAGAAGAAAATAAATAGTTTGATTAATGACAATAGATGAAAGCAAAATTAGTTTTTAAAATTTGCTTTCATCTATAATTTTATATATTAATTTTTATGAGGAGGAATAATGGGGAATTTTAATATTTATGATAAAGCAATAATGATACCAGCTATATTAATTGCATTTGCATTTCATGAGTTTGCACATGCGTTTGTGGCAGATAAATTAGGAGATGATACTCCACGATATGAAGGTAGACTTACTTTAAATCCAGCAAATCACATTGAACCAGTTGGATTTTTAATGATAATAATATTCGGATTTGGATGGGCAAAACCAGTCAGGACTAATCCATCAGCATATAGAAATTATTATAGAGATGACTTCTGGGTTAGTATTGCAGGGCCGATTGCTAATTTTCTAACAAGTATACTTTTTACGATTATTTTTGCATTCTTTTTAAAATATGTGGATATAAATATGTCACAAAACAGTGCTATTAATGTTTTTTATGATATGATAAATGAAGTGATAACTCTTAATGTTCTTCTTGGATTTTTTAATTTGTTGCCTATACCTGGATTTGATGGATTTCATGCTTTAAAAGATCTTTTTAGAGGAGGGCTAAATAATATTGAAGAGAAGTTATGGCAGATTAGACCACTATTATTGATTGGAGCAGTATATTTTGCGGGAAATATTATATCAGCACCTGCAAATTTAGTCATAAGATGGTTATCTAATATTGTAAATCTTATAGTATTTAGTTGACAAATTTTAATTATATTCGTATAATGTATGAAGATTAATATAGAAAAATTCTAAGAAAAGAAGAGTACTTTATTTGATGTCTTAAGCGAGTAGGAGCTATGGTGGAAGTCCTATAGAATAGAATAAAGGAAGAGAGCCTTTGAGAAATCATTTGGTAAAGTTATATTAAATGATCGCAGATAAACATGCGTTAAATGTTGAGTGGTATTTTACGTAAGGTAAAATACAATGAGAGTGGTACCGCGATTTAATCGTCTCTTTGTTTATAAGAGATGATTTTTTTATATAAAAAATTAAAAATATAATCACATAGAACATTATACAAAAATCAGAAAGGAATTATTTTAGTTTAGCATTGTTAAGTATTAGATAATAAAAATAGAAAATCACATAGTGATTTTATCCTAAACTGTGAATTGTGCATTGTGAATTGTGAATTGTTTAAGGAGGATTTTATGGATTATAAAGCTAAAGTTTCAGAACTTATAAAAAATCATGTTGACTTAGATAGTGAAACAATAGAAAAATTAATAGAAATACCACCAAAGCCAGAAATGGGTGATTATGCATTCCCATGTTTCCAATTATCAAAGGTTATGAGAAAAGCTCCTAATATGATAGCAGAAGAATTAAAGAATGCTATGTCTACGGATGGCTTTGAAAGAATAGAAAATTTAGGACCATATTTAAACTTTTTTGTAGATAAAGGTGTATTTGCAAAAAATACAATTGAAAAAGTGTTACAAGAAGGTGATAGTTATGGTTCATCTAATGTGGGAGAAGGAAAAACAGTATGTGTTGAATATTCTTCACCTAATATAGCTAAGCCATTCCATGTAGGTCATTTATTTACTACAGCAATTGGTAACTCTTTATATAAGATGTTTAAGAAAGAAGGATATAACACAGTAGGATTAAACCATTTAGGAGACTGGGGAACACAATTTGGTAAGCTTATATCAGCATATGACAGATGGGTTGATGAAGAGGCTTTAGAAGAGGCCCCTATAGATGAACTATTAAGAATATATGTTAAATTCCATGAAGAAGCAGAAAAAGACCCAAGTTTGGAAGATGAAGCAAGAGCAAACTTTAAAGCTTTAGAAGATGGAGAAGAAAGAGTAACTAAACTTTGGACTAGATTTAGAGAGTTAAGCTTAAAAGAATTCCAAAGAGTATATGATATATTAGGTGTTAAATTTGATTCATTAAATGGAGAAGCATTCTACAATGATAAAATGGATGCCGTTGTTAAAGAATTAAAAGAAAAGAAATTACTTGTAGAAAGTAATGGAGCACAAGTTGTTATGCTTGAAGATTATAATATGCCTCCATGCATAGTTTTAAAAGCTGATGGTGCTTCAATATATGCAACAAGAGACTTAGCAGCTGCTATGTACAGAAAGAAGACTTATGATTTCTATAAATGTGTATATGTAGTTGGTACTCCACAAGCACTTCATTTTAAACAAGTATTTAAAGTGTTAGATCTTGCAGGTCATGAATGGGCAAAAGACTGTGTTCATGTAGGCTTTGGATTAGTTAAGTTTGCAGATAGAAAGCTTTCAACTAGAAATGGTTCAATAGTTTTACTTGATGATTTATTAAGAGAAGCCGTAGAAAAGACTGTGGAAGTTATCAATGAAAAGAATCCAGATCTTGAAAATAAAGAGGAAGTTGCTAAGAAAATCGGTGTTGGAGCTGTTGTATTCACTTATCTTAAGAATTCAAGAGAAAAAGATATTGTATTTGACTGGAAGGAAATTTTATCATTTGAAGGTGAAACAGGTCCATATGTACAATATTCATATGCTAGAGGAAACAGCATAATTAATAGAGCAGGTGAAACAAAAGGAACTGTAGATTATAGCAAGTTAAGTTCAAAAGAAGAATTTGAATTAGTTAAGAGTATTGCTAATTTCAATAATATGATAGCATTGGCATTAGAAAAGTTAGAGCCATCTATATTAACTAGATATGTTATTGAAGTGGCAAAAGGATTCAATAAATTCTACAATGCACATTCAGTATTAAATTTAGAAGATGAGGATTTAAAGGCTACAAGATTAGCTTTAGTTAAAGCAAGCTTACAAGTAATTAAAAATGGATTAGAATTACTAGGTATAGATGTGGTTGAAAAAATGTAATATATAACAAAGAGGTTATGCATATTTTATGTATAACCTCTTTGCTATACATTAGATAGTAATTTTATGATTTGCATGATTATGTATATTCTTATGGATAAACTTAATATGGATTCTTGGGGATATTATACATATTTAATTATATGTACAAATGTTTTAAATAAATGTTGTTATGTCTACAATTTGATTATTATAAATGATATGTAATTACATAAAAGTGGATATTTTTAGGAAAATGATAACAACATTATTTTAATACATATTTATACGCGTTAAATAATTGATTTATGATGATTGTTATTTCGAATATTTAGGAGATTTTAAAGACGAATTATTATGTAATCTGGTTTTGCTATATTAATATAATATTAGAAAATAATGATTTAAAGTCTTATTAGAGGATATAATTATAACATTAGAAGCAATTGCACAATAAAGAAAATCATTAATAAAAAATTAATAATTATATAGCAAACCAAATAAATCATGTGTGATATAATAACATAAATCGATTTTTATTATATTATGAAAGGAATGAAGAATAGAGAAGTGACGATAAACAAAAATAATAAATATTTTGATATATTTATTTTGGCTTTGATAGCCATTATAACATATAAGATAATAGACAATTATAATTATTTCTTTAATATAATAAAGAACTTTGTATCTATTATATCACCATTTATATATGCTTTAGTATGTGCTTATATCTTAAATCCAGTAGTGAATTTATTTGAAAAAAAACTAAAATTTAATAGGGCGATATCAATATCAATTACATATTGCTTGTTGGCAGCACTAATTTTTATTGCATTATTTTTTACAATACCAAGTTTGATTGAAAGTATAGTTAATATGAGTTCTGAAATACCATCATATATAGAAAAAATTCAAAATTGGTCAGATACAATATTTCAAAATTATCAATTAAATGAGTTTATTACACAGGGAGCTTTTATTGAAAAGGTAGATATGATATTTACGAAAATTAGTAATTTTACAATTGTGTTATTACAAAATTCAATATCTTCAGTGTTTTCAATAACGGCTAATTTAGTTAAATTATTATTGGGATTTTTAATATCAATTTATGTTTTGATAGATAAAGAAAAATTATTGAACAATGCAAAAATAATAATATATATGATTTTTAAAGAAAAGGCCGCAAATAATATATTAAGCGTACTAAATACTTATCATAAAATGATAGGAAGATATATTGGGATAAAAGCTGTAGACTCTTTAATAATAGCTATAATAGCGTTTGTAGGATTAATAATTATAGATGCACCTTATGCTATACTTATAGCAGTAGTTGTTGGGATAACTAATATGATACCTTATTTTGGGCCTTTAATAGGTGAAATAGTAGGTGCTTTAGTAACAGTTTTTGTTTCACCGATAAAAGCAATTGTGGTATTTTTATTATTACTAGCTATACAACAATTTGATGCATGGTATCTTGATCCAAAACTTATAGGGAAAAAAGTGGGGGTAAGTGCTTTTGGAATTATATTCGCTGTAATTGTTGGTGGAGGATTCTTTGGAACCATAGGAATGCTTTTGGCATCACCTACTATGGCAACTATAAATATATATTATTCTAGAATGGTAAGTAATTTTAAAAATAAAAATCCAAATATATTTAGTAAGAAAAAGTGAAAATATTAACAGGCTTCATTTCTTCGAATTGTTAAAAGAAATGAAGCCTTATTATTATAGATAAAATAAAGATATGTTGACTAAATTTAAAATCATATATAACATATATGTTATGGGATTGTCATATTAAGAAGAGAATGGAAGGAATAAATATGGAAAGTTTTTTTGAATTGGTTTCTAGAAGACAAAGCTGTAGAAAATATTTAAATAAAGCTGTAGAAAAAGAAAAAATAATACAATGTATAGAAGCAGCTAGATTAGCTCCATCAGCATGTAATAGTCAGCCTTGGCACTTTTTAATAGTAAATAATAAAGAAATGTCTCTTAAGGTTTCTGAGTGCATAAGGGACAAGATTATGAACAAGTTTACAGAAGAATGTCCAGCTTTTATTGTAGTTGTTGAAGAAAATGGAAATATCACTTCAAGGACAGGAGAACTAGTAAAGAATCAAGATTATAGATCTGTTGATATTGGGATTTCTACTGAACATATATGTCTTCAGGCAGAGGAGCTTGGACTTGGTACTTGTATTCTTGGATGGTTTAATGAAAAAGCTTTAAAAAAACTTTTAAAATTAAATAAAACTAAAAGAATAAGATTAGTAATTTCTATTGGATATCCAGAAAATACTGAAGTTAGAAAAAAGATAAGAAAAGATATAAGTGAGATTTACACATTTATTGAATAAATATAGTTAAACTATAATATATGTAGTTCCATACTTAATGTTAATATATATAATATAGTAGAATAAAAATAAATATTAAAAAAATCTAGATTTTTAAATCTTTTTATTATAATAAAACTATAGATAAATCATCTTATTAAAATTATTAAAAGAAAGGTGTGATTAAATATGTCAAATGTAGCAGCATTTTTTGATTTAGATGGAACACTATATAGAGAAGGGCTTATAACAGAAATATTCAAAAAGATGGTTAAGTATGAAATAATAGAGACTGAAAGATGGTATAATGATGTTAGGCCAGATTATTTAAAATGGGATAAGAGGCAGGGCGATTATGATGATTATCTTTTGAAAATGACAGATATTTATATTGAATCAATTAAAGGTTTAGAAAAGAGCCAAATGGAGTATATAGCTAAGAAAATAGTAGAACAAAAAGGTGATAGAGTTTACACTTTTACACGAGATAGAATTAAATGGCATAAAGATAATAATCATACCTTAATAATAATCTCAGGTTCACCTTCGGAAATGGTAGCTGAAATGGCTAAAAAATATGGATTTACAGACTATGTTGGAGCTAACTATATAGTAAATGAAGATAATATTTATACTGGTGAAGTTATTCCAATGTGGGACAGTAAAAGCAAAGAAAAATCTATACAAAAATTTGTAGATAAATATGATATAGATTTATCAAAAAGCTATGCTTATGGTGATACATCTGGAGATTACACTATGTTTAAGAGTGTTAAGTACCCATATTGTATGAATGCTACAAAAGAGCTGCTTCAAAAAGTTATAAGTGATAGAGAGTTAATAAAAAAAGTTAATGTTATTGTTGAGAGAAAAGATGTAATATACAATTTAGATATTGAAGATATACAGTTTGTATAGGAAAGAGTGGTACTGTGATTATTCGAGAGAACAATGTGAAGGTAGAAGAATACAGCGATGAATTTATGATAAAACCTGAAGATAGGGAATATAAACCAGAAGAATTAATATTTTTTGACCTTGAGCACTACGTATATAAAAAGCCCAAATGTATAGGGGTTTTTGGTGCATGTGAATATGATAAGAAAAGTAAAGAAATCAAAGTTACTCAATATATGATTGAGGACAAATACGAAGCAACGTATATACTATATCTTGCAAAAAAGTATTTTGTGAATATGAAAGAAAAAGGTAAAAAGGCAATAGTTACTTTTTCAGGCAATAATGATTTTACGGTGATTAACTATCTGTTTAAAGAACAGGAGATATATTATAATTTTGAAGATGAATTTGATTCTATTGATATCCAAAAGGAATATGAAAAAGATAAAAATTCATCAATAGGTCTTAAAAATCTTGAAAAAATATTTGATATTGTAAGAGAAGGAGAAGTAATTAGCGGATCTAATTTAGCTAAAACTTTTCATAAAGTAATTAAAGATAGAAGTTATTTTAAAAGAATGCCTCAAGAAAAAATTGATAAAATACTTCAATATAATGAACAAGATGTAGTTAATTTATATTATATTTATGTCAATTGGAAAAAATATATTTTTGAAGAAGTTGAAGAAGAAATAGAAGATATTGATGAAATAAAAAATATAGAAGAAATTGAAGAAGATGATGATGATAATGCAGAAGTTATTGTTGAGATAGATAAAGAAGATATAAAGGATAATTTAGCTTAAAGATTATAGAATAATAAACAGAATAAACACAGATTCTTTCTAGAAGTAAACAGTACTTTACTTTTAAAAAGGGGCCTCTTTTTTAGAGGTCCCTTTTTATTATGCTTTTAAAAGTTCAATACCTTTTTGTAATCTCTTAAGTGATTCTTCTCTTCCGATAAGAATAGCAATTTCAAAAGCACCACCTGGTGTAAATGATTTGCCAGAAAGAGCAGTTCTTATAGGCCATAGCATTGTACCATTCTTTATTTCTAAAGATTTAATTAATTCAAATACTTTTTCATGTAAATAATCAATATTCCAGTTATCTTCACCTATAGCTTCAATAACAGGATATACTTTTTCTAAATTTTCAAGCGAAGTTTCAACAGTGCTCTTCATTTTCTTATGAACATAAAGATCTGTAGAGTATTCAGGAAGTTCTTCTAAGAAATCAATTTGTTCTGGTATATCAGTTAATACTTCACATCTTGTATGTAATAATTCTGATATAAATTTAAAATCAAAATCTTTGTGTAATACTTTCTTATATTGAACCATTGCTAGTTCATGGAATTCATCTAAAGAAAGTTTTCTTATATATTCTCCATTCATCCATCTAAGCTTAGCACTATCAAAAATAGCTGGTGATTTACTTATATCTTTATAATCAAATTTTTCTGTTAATTCTTGTAAACTGAATATTTCTTCATTTGATCCATCGTTCCATCCAAGTAAAGCTATATAGTTAAGTACAGCTTCTTTTAAATAGCCTTTATCTATAAGGTCACCAAATGAAGCATCACCATTTCTCTTAGATAACTTATTATGTTGGTCTTTCATTATTGGAGGACAGTGAACATAAACTGGAACATCCCATCCAAATGCTTCATATAATCTGTTATATTTAGGTGAAGATGAAAGATATTCATTTCCTCTAACTACGTGAGTTATTCCCATTAAGTGGTCATCAACAACATTTGCAAAATTGTAAGTTGGAAGACCATCAGATTTTATTAAAATCATGTCTTCAAGTTCTGAGTTATCAACAGATATTTTTCCGTAAATGACATCCTCAAAAGTTGTTGTACCTGTAGTTGGGTTATTTTGTCTTATAACATAAGGAAGTCCTTTAGCTAAATTTTCTTCTATTTCTTCTTTTGTTAAGTGAGCACAATGTTTGTCATATTTAAAAGGTCTCTTTAATGCTTCAGCATTTTCTTTAAGCATATCTAATCTGTCTTTAGAACAGAAGCAGTAATAAGCCTCACCTTTTTCAATTAATTTTTTAGCATATTCAAGATAAATATCTTTTCTTTCAC
Source organism: Clostridium neonatale (assembly GCF_001458595.1). Taxonomy (GTDB): domain Bacteria; phylum Bacillota; class Clostridia; order Clostridiales; family Clostridiaceae; genus Clostridium; species Clostridium neonatale. The sequence continues at coordinate 2,138,450 of NZ_LN890328.1, read as the reverse complement.
TTTGAACATATGGACCAACTGGACCACCTATATCTGGACCTTCATCATGATTAAGTCCAGTCATTTTTAAAGTGTTAAAGATTATATCTGTAGCACCTTCAACTAATCTTTCTTGATCAGTATCTTCTATTCTTAATATGAAATCACCATCTTCATGCTTTGCAATAAGGTATGCATAAAGAGCTGTTCTTAAATTACCAACATGCATATACCCAGTTGGACTAGGTGCAAATCTTGTTCTAATTTTATTTGCCATGTTTTTCACTCCCAATTTCTAATAATTAACTTGCATTTTAACAATACTTTTATCATATCTCAATGGTCTTTTTATGTCAATATTTCTTGTATTAACAACGCAGTATTATTTTTGGTATTTTATTAAATTTATATTTAGTAAATAGAAAGAAAATAGTCACATGTACTATTTTTTTTTAATAGTAGTTCCATCAGAAATAAGCAATATATCTCCAAGTTTATCTGTTCTATAAATAATACATTTATTTTTTTGTAGCTTTTTTAATGTAGTAGGATTTGGATGATTATAATTATTATTTATACCAGCACTGATCACACATATACTAGGATTAACAGCATTAAGAAAAGAAGCGCTGGTTGAAGTAGAGGAACCGTGATGCCCAGCTTTTAATACATCAGAAGATAAAGGGAAATTATTCTTTAAAACTTCACTTTCAACTTCTTCTTCAGCATCACCAGTAAATAAAAATGAAGTATTTTTATATTCTATCTTCATAATTGGAGAATAGTTATTTAAATTATCATAACTATCATGGTTAGGTGAGAAGACTGTAACTTTAGTATTATTACCTAAATCTATGGATGATATACCTTGCTTTATAACATTTATTTTTAAATTTTTTCGTTTTAAAGAATCTATCATTTGCTCAAAGGTTTTAGAGCTAGTTGTAACTTTTGGTGCATAAAAAGCTGAGATATTATAAGTATTTATTATATGCTGCATATTTCCTATATGATCTTCGTGGGGATGGGTTGCTATTACATAATCTAATGTATCAATATTAAGATTTTTTAAATATTTTAATAGATTATTCTTATTGGACTCCGGTCCAGAATCAATTAAAAGATTCTTATTATTTACTTGAATAAGAACAGAATCACCTTGACCTACATCAATATAGTGAACGAGCATGGCATTTTTATAAGTATTAGAATAATTATTAAAGTTAAAAGAAAGTTTAACAAATATTAATAAAGCAACTAATATGAAAATATTTGCAAATAAGGAAATGTGTCTTTTTCTAAATAATTTATTTTTATTCATAAAGTTCTCTCCGTAAAAAATAATACATAATGAATTAGGGATATTTTACCATTAAATTAACAAGAATGGAAGGATTATAAAAAGAATTAGAATATTAAGGAAAAATATGAAATGCGAATAAAAAGTTTGAAAAATATATTAACGTTCTTAAAATCACATTAATTATTCATTTAGCATAAGATTAATATATTGAATGAAAATATAATTACAAACTGCGTATTTCACTCTAAAATAGCTAAATGAAGTAAGAAAGTTTTAAATGAAAAATGCAACAAATGAAAAATTGATAGGTTGAATATTGCAAAAAATATGGTATAATGTTATAAGAACGTGGCAAAGTGAAATAAAATGAAATTTTTTTGATATAAAAAATTCATAATGGGGGGACGAAAAATGAAAAAAGAATTTTCAATGAGTAATGACAAAGTTATGATTAACTTTACTGCAAAGTATTGTGATAGCTTTGAGGCTGTATTAGAAAGTGACGGATTTAGACGAATTTTAGATATCTATTTAAGAAGATCTAAAAAGAAAAATTCTAAATCATATAGATATTTAAGTAATTCATTAAATACAGATAGCTTAATAGATGTAAGAAGAGATATAATTCAGATAATTAAATATTTAACAGTTATGAGTGTGGAAGAAATTATTGAGCATAATGAAAGGTTTTTAGATTTACTAAGTTTAAAAGATGATTTTATAGCTTTTGTAGAAGATTTTTATCTTTTCTGGAGAAGACTTGAGAGGTACACAATAATTCATAGATATAAAGTGCAAGAAGGACTCGCAGCAGCAAGTTTTACTGAAGCTAATGATAACTTTTCGGTATTAATATTAAAATTGTATAGAAAAATAGAAAAGAGCATGCTTGGATATGAACCACAAGTATATAGACAAATACCTGCAGGTGGAAATGCATGTGTTATGATACATGAAATGGAATGGGCTAGACCACAAGGATATGAGCTATTAGAAGATATTCCATTTATAGATAAAATTCTTTTAGAGACTCCATTTATAACATATCCTAAGAGAAATACAAGAGACGGAATGTTTACTGAGATTGACTACAATCCATTAAAATATGCACAAATAAATAAAGAGCATTGGTTCTGCTATCCAGCTAAAATAGGTGGGATGCTAATTTTCATATACTTCCATAGAGATTTTATGGAACATGGAATAACATTATGTAACTTGTTTGAAATGGCTAGAAGTGAAGAAACTAGAGGAAGAAAGCCAGAAATGATATATGTTTTTGGCGCTAAAGATGACGGAGAAGAGCTTCAAACAGTTTTCTATGATGATAAGAAAAATGATATAATGCTTGGATATGTAAATCATTCAGAGAAAATAGATTACTTTGGTTATATGAAGAAGATGACATTAACTCTTTATAATCTTCTTATGATTAAGCGTGGCTACTTACCAATCCATGGTTCTATGGTTAACATTGTATTAAAGAGCGGTGATGTTGCTAATGTAGTTATTATGGGAGACAGTGGCGCTGGTAAATCAGAAAGCTTAGAAGCCTTTAGAAGTTTAAGTGAAGATTATATTTCAGATATGACAATAATCTTTGATGATATGGGAACATTTAAGATTGAAGATGGCGTAATAAAAGGCTACGGAACAGAAATAGGCGCATTTGTAAGATTAGATGACTTAGATCAAGGTTATGCATTCAAGGAAATAGATAGAAGTATATTTATGAATCCTGATAAGATTAATGCAAGATTAGTTATGCCAGTTGCATCATACAAAGAAATAACTAAGGGCTATCCAATAGATTTCTTCTTCTATGCAAATAATTATGATGAAGTAAGAGAAGGCGATAAATATCTTAATTACTTTGAAAATGTGGATGATGCTAAAAAGACATTTAAAGCAGGTGCCAGAATTGCTAAAGGAACAACAACAGAAAAAGGCCTTGTAGAATCATATTTTGCAAATCCATTTGGACCAGCACAAAAGCAAATAGAAACTGATATATTAATAGATGAATATTTTGATTTAATGTTCAAATCTAATCAAGTCAAAGTTGGTCAAATTAAAACATGTTTGGGTGTTAAAGGGCAAGAAAAAACTGGTCCTAGAAGTGCAGCAATAGAATTATTTGATGAAATTAAAAGAGTAAAAAAATAAAAAATTAATTTGTAAAACAACAAGCATGATGTATGAAAGTAATTAATACGTCATGCTTGTTGTTTTAATTTTAATTTATTGTATATACAATATTTAAAACATATAATAAATTATTTTATTTTAGAATGTATTATCTTATGAAACTTTATCCTTCATAAAGAATGAAATACTATAAAGACTAGCAATGCCAACTAAAGCGTAGATAATTCTACTTAGCATTGAGAAAGATCCGAAAAGAGATCCAACTAGGTTAAATTGAAAGAATCCAATTAATCCCCAATTAATTCCGCCTATTATAACTAATATAAGTGCAATTGTATCTAATACTTTCATTAAAAACACACTCCTTAAATTTAAAAAATAAAATTAATAATTTAATTCAAGAATAGTATGCGTTAGTGGTATATATTTTATGCATTATAAATAAATTACATTTGTTAAAGCAATGTATAGGCCATATTTTAACAAAAATTAAAGAAGAAATTTAACTTTCTTCTTTATAATGAAATATTTCTATCTATTGGTTGAGATAATGAAATAAATGTATCAGTTCTTTGAATGCCTGTAATAGTATTTATTTTATTAAGAAGCACGTCTTGAAGGTCAGAAATATTACTACAAACTACTTTAGCAAACATAGAGAAATTACCAGTAGTTAAATGTAATTCCACAACTTCTTTAATATGAGACATTTCTTCAAATACTGAATTAAATGATGATGCTTTATCAACGTAGATACCTACAAAGCAGCAAACATCATAGCCGAGTTTTGGTAAGTTTAAAATTATTCTAGAACCTTTAATTATACCAAGGTCCTCCATCTTTTTCATTCTAACATGTATTGTTCCGCCACTTACATGACAGATTCTTGCAATTTCTAAATAAGGAGTTCTGCAATCTTTTATTAATAAATCAAGTATTTGTAAATCTAATTCATCTAAATTAGCGTTAGATATACTACCCATAATATCACCTCAAATTAATTTTATATAATTTATTTTTATTTTATCAAATATTATGTTAAATTTAAAGAAGAAAATAACGATTTAGAAAAATATTTTTGAAATATTGATATTTTAATAAAATTTTACACTTATGTATTCTGAATAGTAAATATGGAAAGTTATAAAAATCTTTATAATGCTTGATAATATTCTGAATATAAATTAATATTAATTATTGGATAGATTTTTTTAGGAGGACTTAAGCTATGGCTATTTTATCTTCAATTCTCATGTTTGTATTAATGTTTATACTTATACTTGTATGTTTTGCACTTTGCAGAATGTATGTATTTTCTAAGATACGTATAAATAAATACATACCACTTGCAATATCAATAGTATTATTTATTATACAATTGTTTGCAGGAAAAGTTAATGTATTTGTAAATTATGGACTCTCTATATTAGCAGTACTATTTTTCTTATGGTTCATGGATATACTGCAAACAGGGGGAGTTAAGAAAAAAGAAAAACAAATTCAAATAAGACCAAAAGCTAAGCCAAATAGAGTTAAAAACAAAGATAAATAAAAAGTCGGTTAACTTTACCGACTTTTTTACTGCCTAAAAATAGGAGAACTTATTGCAAGTTTATTTTTATCAAGTAAAATTTTAATGATAAACCAAGTTTCGTTTGACTTAGGATTATGTTTGTAAATATATCTTATTCTATGAAGATTCAAATCAGTTATTTTCTTTATTACGCTACCATTATATGAAATGATGTGTATTTCTTTAATAAGATAATTTTGATCTTCAGCATATATAGAAAATTGAAGAGAATTAATATCTTTTGAAAGTGTGTCTCCCATAAAAGTATTATTAATAGTAAAATGCATTATTAAGCTTCTTGATTCAGTAGAATAGGTTCTATGTTTTCTGAAGGCATCAACAAGAGCGTTTGTATTTAAATTATTTGCGATAACACAAGTTAAATTTTCAGTGTCACCAAAGTTCATTCGATGATTGTCTTGTCCATTAATTGCACTTAATTTCCATCCTTTATCTAACAAGTAATAATAATACCGCTCATATCGTATATATCTATTTGGATATGAACCATTTCCAACCTCTATGGAGGTTATAAGTTTATTCAATACAGGATTATATTCTAAATACTGTATTTGTTTATGGGGATGATTGATTGAAATAAAAGCATGTGGATTATTTAACATCCATAATAATATAAGCTGGAGATTATTAACTGTACCTGTAAAAAAAGTATCAGAATTTACTATGTTCATATCACCAAAGGGATTAGTTTTACTTTCAAAACCTATGATAGATAGGAAATTTTCATGTTTTTTATTATATCTATAAGATAAATATTTACTTGCATCCCATTTTGTAAATTCATTTCCCTTAACCCGAACCTTTTTTGTAAGGTAATTATTATGATCGGTTAATATTAAAAAATTTAAGCCATTATGTCTGGCATAATCAAAAGTCTCTATTGGGGTGCCGTGTCCAGTGGAAAATCCCGAATGTGCATGTGGTATTCCATAATAAAATTTTAAGTCTTTTATATCAAATTCATTTTTTTTATCACTCTTTTTACTAGCCAAAAAAATATACCTCTAAAAATTATTTATAATATATATTATTAGAGAAGTAGTTAAAATAATGACAATAAGCAATTGTAATGATAAAATAATTTTAATAATCTAAATGAGGTGATCATAAGTGATAAAGAATTTTAAGAATAAGGAGCCTAAAATCCATAAGAATACATATATAGCAGAAACATCAGTCATAATAGGTAATGTGAATTTGGATAAAAATGTAAATATATGGTTTGGAGCAGTACTAAGAGGTGATCTTGAAAATATAGTAGTAGGGAAAAATACTAATATTCAGGAAAATACAGTTATACATACGGATGAAGATTACAAAGTTGTTATAGGTGAAGGATGTACTATAGGTCATGGAGCAATAATACATGGGTGTGAAATAGGAAATAATGTTCTAGTTGGAATGGGCTCTATAATACTAAATGGATCTAAAATTGGCAATAATACTATTATAGGGGCTGGAAGTTTAATAACATCTAATAAGGTGTTTGAGGATAATGTTTTAATACTTGGAAATCCAGCAAAAGTGGTTAGAAAATTAACTCAAGAGGAAATTGAAAGTAATAAAAAGTCTAGCTTGAATTATGTAAATTTAAGCAATGAATTTAAATAAATATAGAAAGTTAGCAAATAACTCTATGGAGGATAAAATATGATAAATATAGGACAATTTAATAAATTAAAGGTAAAGAAAAAAGTGGATTTTGGTTATTATCTAGAAGATAAATTTGGAGATGAGGTGCTATTACCAAATAGTAATGCGAAAGGTAGCAAAGTAGAAGTAGGTGAAAGTTTAGAAGTTTTTGTTTATAGAGATTCTAAAGATAGATTGATTTCTACTTTAAAAAGACCCTTATTAACTGTTGGAAATATTGCATACTTAGAGGTTGTATCTCAAAGTGAAATTGGTGCTTTTGTTAATATAGGACTTGAAAGAGATTTATTTATACCTTTAAAAGAGCAGGCATTTAAATTAAAGACGGGAAAAAAATACTTATTTTATATGTATATTGATAAAACAGACAGGTTAGCAGGTACTACTAAGATTCATGAATACTTAGATATTGCAGAAGAAGGTAAGTATAAGGTTGATGATGAAGTTAAGGTTATAGTATATGATACTGCTGAAAATGGAACTTTAAAGATTGCTGTTGATAGAGAATATATAGGACTTATATTGCCTAATGAGCATTTAGAGTACATATATCCAGGTGAAGAAATAAGTGCTAGAATAAAAAGAGTTTATGAAGATGGAATACTTGGAATTACTACAAGAAAGAAACGTTTAGATGCAAGAGAAGAATTAAGTGAAGTAATACTTAAGTATTTAAGAGAAAATGGTGGATATATGCCATATAATGATAAGAGTTCATCAGAAGAAATTAAAAGAGAATTCAATACAAGTAAAAATTACTTTAAAATGACTCTTGGCGGACTAATGAAAAAGAAACTAATAACACAAGATAAAGAAGGAACAAGACTTTTATAAGAAAGAGGATAACTTGAGATGAGTTTAAACGATATTTTCAATGAATACATAACAGTAAATAGTGAGTATGTAAAATTTGTTAATGACATTATCAATAAAAATTTTGAAGGCTATGAAGAAGAAGAAATAATGAATATTCTTACTGAAAGCAAACAAAAATTTGAAAGATTAATGGAAGAGACAAACAAAGTAGAAATTGAAGAAGAAAATGGGATATTTTTAAAAGATGTAAAATATTCAGTTATGGATGGGTTATTTCTTGCAATAGATTTATATAATTTTTATTATTCAAAGCAATTAGAAAGATTTAAAATGAGAGGTGTAAATTATATAAGAAAAGGAAGAGTAACAAGCTTCTTTTAATAGTTAACGTAATAAGTATATAATAATAAATTTAAGAGGTTATATCATAATGAGTATTTCATTTAGATATAACCTCTTAAATTTATTATTAAAATATAAAATTTTATTGAACTTTATTAGAAGTTCTAGCTCTAAATAATACATTTTTAAGCGCTTTAAGATTTAATGGATATAGAGGATAGAAGTAATGGTCTCCAGCTATTGTTTTAGTGGAAACTAAGATTATAAACATAATTACTAATCCACCAATAAATCCATAGAATCCAAACAGTGCAGATAATATTATAAGCAGCATACGCATAAATTTAAAGGCGTAGTTCATTTCAACACTTGTTTGAGAGAATCCACCAAGTGCAACTATTGCCATATATAATATTGATTGACTTGTAAACCATCCACTATCTATAGTATATTCACCTATAATTAATCCACCTATTAATGATAGAGAGCTTCCAAGAGCATTTGGTGTGTTTAATGATGCCAGTTTTAAAGCATCAACAGCAAATTCAAGTATAATAAATTGTATACTCATAGGTACAAAATAACTATCCTTGGGTTTTAGAAAGTCTAAATATGCTGGCGCTGAAATATTTCCATTTATAAATAATAAATATAGTGGAGTTACAAATACTGTTGCAAGTATTATTAAGTTTCTAATAAGTCTTAAATAATTTCCTGTAAATAAAGGAAAGTAGTAATCATTAGCATCTTGAAGAAAATCAAAAATGCCAGTTGGAAGTATTAATACGTTAGGGGAATTATCAACGATTATAGCAAACTTACCTTCAACTATATGAGCAGCTGCCACATCAGGTCTCTCAGTATAACGTACTTTTGGAAATGGATTAAACCAGTTACGCCTGCACATTACATCAATTAATGTTTGATCACCAACAGTAAGGGCGTTTATATCTACCTTCTGAAGACTGTCAACTATCATCTTATGTATTTTTTCATCAGCTACACCATCTATGTATGCGACACATACATCAGTTTTTGAAATTGTACCAATAGAATGCATTTCAAAAATTAATCTAGGATCCCGTATACGTCTTCTTAGAAGAGCAGAATCAAATACAAGCTTTTCTATAAAAGCCTCTCTAGAGCCTCTTAATGTTTTTTCTTTTTCAGGTTCTGAAGAATCATGGCCAGGATATGTACGTAGGTCTAGAACTATAAAATATTTATAACCATCCACGTAAAATATAGTCTGGCCTGTTAAAAGTGCATCTATAACTTTTTCTAAATCACTTTGTTTTTCAACAGAAACATGTGGAACTTGATGTGTTGTAAATTCTTCTATTGTCTTATAAGAATTCATAGTATCAACAGAGATACTAATGAATGATTTCAAAATTTCTTCCATTATGTCATCTTTTATGAAGCCATTTATATAGTATAAAACAGTGTCTTTGCCTCCAATTTTAAATATTCTTTCAACTATATCATAGCTTTTATCAATAGCTAAATTTGAATGCATTAATTTAATATTTTCTTTAAAACTAGATGATACATTCAAGAAATACACCTTCTTTCAACATTTGAATATTGCATATAATTAGTATGGCAATTATGTAAATTTGTATTCATATTTTAAATATTACTTATTCATATTAATTTATAGAAAAAATCATTAATATTATTTTAGTATTAAAATAATATTAATACAGATACTACTATTATTATAGGAGAAAGCTGGTGCTAAATATGAAAATAAGAAAGATAACTAAAATAGATAGAATAAAAAGAAATATGAGAAAAATGAATAGGAAAAATATTATGTATGAATTTGCGTCAGAAATAATTGATATTGGAGAAGTGGGATTTAAAAAAATAAAGAAAATAATAAAAAAGTGGAATTAAATATAGAACTTCAATTAATTCTGCACAACATATATATAGTATCATATTTTAATAATATGAATTTATATAGAGGTGAAGTTTATGTGTGGTATTGCTGGATTAATTAATTTTAAGGCAAACATAGTAGAAAATATAAATATACTAAAAAAAATGGTGAAAACTTTAGAGCGAAGAGGTCCAGATACTGAGGGATTTTATATCTCAAATAATGTTTTACTTGGACATAGAAGATTAATAGTTGTAGATCCAGAAGGTGGAATTCAGCCTATGACTAAAACTATAGAGGGTAAAAAATTCACAATAGTTTATAATGGAGAATTATATAATACTGAAGATTTAAGAAAAGATCTTATAAAAGAAGGATTTACATTTAACTCATATTCAGATACAGAAGTTTTGCTTACTGCATATATTGCTTATGGAAAGGATTGTGTTAATAAACTCATAGGAATATTTGCTTTTGCAGTTTTTGATGAAGCTAAACAAGAAGTTTTCTTGGTTAGAGATCAGATGGGAGTAAAACCATTATTTTATGCAATTTGCAATAATACTTTAGTTTTTGGGTCAGAAATAAAAACCATATTAGCTTATCCGAATATAAAGAGAGAAGTAAATATTGAAGGCTTAACAGAAATATTTGCACTTGGCCCTGCAACAATTCCAGGAAGTGCTGTATATAAGGATATAAAAGAAGTAGCTCCAGCAAACTGTGTTCTAGTTGATAGAAACAATAATATTAAAGTATGGGAATATTGGACTGTCAAAGCTGAGGAATTTAAAGAAAATGCGGAAGAAGCAATTGAGCATACAAGACAATTATTAATAGATGCTATACAAAGACAATTAGTTGGCGATGTACCTCTTTGTACCTTTTTATCAGGGGGGCTTGATTCATCAGCAATAAGTGCTATAGCAGCTAATAGTTTTAAAGAAAAAGGTAAAAAGCTCACAACTTATTCTATAGATTATGAAGACAATGATAAATATTTTAAATCATCATTATTTCAGCCAACATCAGATGAATTTTATGCAGAGGAAATGGCTAAGTTTATAAATAGTGATCACAAAAAAGTTGTTTTAAATCATAAAGATTTGGCATTTGCTTTAAGAGATGCAGTACGTGCAAGAGATCTGCCTGGCATGGCTGACATTGATTCATCATTACTTTTATTTTGCAAAGAAATACGTAACGATTTCGTTGTTGGACTTTCAGGAGAATGTGCTGATGAAATATTTGGTGGATATCCATGGTTTACTAGAGATGAAATGTTTTATTTAGATACATTTCCTTGGTCTAGATTTGTTAATAGCAGAAAAGAAATAGTAAGTAAGAAATTAAAAGAAATGCCTATTGATGAAATGGTAAAAGCACAATACGATAAATCTTTAAGTGAGGTACCTCATTTAGATAATGAGACTAAAAAAGATTATAGACTCAAAGAAGTGTCATATTTAAATTTAAAATGGTTTATGGTAAATCTTTTAAATCGTAAAGACAGGGTAAGTATGTATAACAGCTTAGAAGTACGAGTTCCTTTTGCAGATATAAGATTAGTAAATTATACTTTTAATATGCCACATGATATTAAGCTTTATAAAGGTAGAGAAAAAGGACTTTTAAGAGCAGCACTTGAAGGAATACTTCCAGAAGATATTATATATAGAAAGAAGAGTCCATATCCTAAAACTCATAATCCAATATATACAGATATAGTATGCAAAATGATGACTGAGATATTAGATAAAAAATCTTCCCCAATTCATGAAATTATTGATGAAGAGGTAATAAGAGAAATTATAAGAACAAAGGGAGAAAGTTATAAATCACCATGGTATGGTCAATTAATGACAGGACCTCAATTAATTGCTTATTTAGTTCAAATGAATATATGGCTTGAAGAATATAATATAAATATTTTATTATAATAAGTTAGTTAAAAAGATTAAAGACCATCCTAAATATAGTGATGGTCTTTAATCTTTAGAATTTATTCATATTTGAATTTTATAGAGATTTCTTTAATTTCTCCCTTAGAATTTTTTCTAATTGAGAATTGCTTAATATCTTTAAAATCATTATCTAGCTGATAACTTAGTTCATTAATTGTAGCTTTAGCTTTCTTTGTTAAATCACCATCTTCAACTACTGTGAATCTTGATTTTCTACTAGTTATTTCTTCATTTTTATTATCTAAGATTACGTAGTATTCAGGTGCTTCTTCAATAACAATATATTCTTTATTTAAAGTTAATGTTGAACAAAGAGTATCATCTATACATTTTACGATCATCCCAATCCCTCCTAAAAAATAATTTTGTATAAATAAATTTTAGTACAAACCTTTACATAATTCAATAAAGATTGCCAAGGAAAAGCAATCTTTATAAATAGTTATAAAAAACATAGAAAAAAATAGTATAAATTTATAGAACTTATACTGTGCTTAAAGTTGAAATTATAGAACTTAGATTTTTATTTTATAGTTATTTCTAAAATCTTATACTGTATGTATGGGAACATGTGTAGATTAGATAATAGAAAGAATAATAAAATATATGAGTCAAAAAGATATAAATGTTAAAGTTATAGAGAAGGTCATATAATCAAAAAAGAAACTGCTTCAAAAATTATAGTTTAAAACAGCTTCTTTAAATTTATTTATTTGAATATTTAAATACCTTAAATAGTTCATTAAGTACAAAAGGAATAAGTGAAATGCCAATGCACAAAGCCCAGTCTCTTAAAGTCAAAGTATATGCACTAAAGACTGAAGATAAAAATGGAATGGTTATTATTAATAATTGTATTAGAATTCCAAGCAAAATGGAATAAAGTAAGTATTTATTTGTAAAGATTCCAACTTTAAATAACGACTTTTCTTTGTTTCTCATTGATAAAGAAAAGAATAATTGTGAAAAACTTAAAACAACAAATGATAATGTTTGAGCATGCATTAGAGAATTTGAATATAAATGTTCTCCAAGATTAAATGCAATTAGAGTTAATACTCCTATTATGATACCATTGATTATTGCGTAAGTGCCCATATGATTTGCAAAAAGCGATTCTTTTGGATTTCTTGGTTTTTGATCCATTACGCTAGGATCTCTAGGATCGACTCCTAATGATAATGCAGGAAAACTGTCAGTTATTAAATTTACCCATAAAATATGAATAGGCAGAAGTGGTGCATTCATGTTAAATAAAATAGCTATAAATAAAGCAACAATTTCTCCAAGGTTGCATGATAAAAGAAAAATTATAGACTTTCTTATGTTGGTATAAATATTTCGTCCTTCTTCAACAGCGTTAACAATTGTCGTGAAATTATCATCAGTTAAAATCATATCAGCAGCACTTTTGGCAACGTCAGTACCTGTTATGCCCATAGCAACACCAATATCAGCAGCTTTTAAAGAAGGTGCATCATTTACTCCATCACCAGTCATTGAAACAATATTACCATTTGCTTTATGAGCTTTAACAATTTTAACTTTGTTTTCAGGTGATACTCTTGCAAAAACCTTATATTTACTTACAACTTTTTTAAAATCCTCATCACTGTATTTATCTATTTCAAATCCAGACATACATTCATCTATTTTATCTGCTATGCCAAGCTCATGCGCAATGGCAAATGCAGTGTTCTTATGATCACCTGTTATCATTACAGGAGTTATACCTGCCTTTTTACATAGTTCTATTGATGGTTTCACTTCTTCACGTGGAGGGTCTATCATACCCATAAATCCAACAAAAATTAAATCATTTTCAAGAGAATCTAATTTAACATCCATAGTATCAATTATTTTAAAACCTAGAGCTAGAACTCTTAAAGCTTCATCAGACATTAAGTTTGATTGATCGAGTATATATTTCTTTTTATCTTCAGAAAGGTCCACTATTTCATTATTAATTAAAATTTTAGTAGATATTTTAAGTAAATTATCTATAGCACCTTTAGTAAATACTTTAAATTTATTATCATATTTATTTACTGTTGTCATGAGCTTTCTATCTGAATCAAAAGGAATTTCATCAACTCTTTGATGAGCGGAATTAAGATCTTCACCGTATAAATTAAATTTAAGCCCAGCATCTATTAAAGCTATTTCTGTTGGATCACCAGCTTTTTTTCCATCTTTTATTGTAGCATCACTGCAAAGAATCATCCCTTCAAATAGTGTTTTAGTATCTTCATTATTTAAATCACATTTATCTATTTGAATTAAAGAATCATTTATAAAACATTTTTTTACTGTCATTAAATTTAAAGTTAAAGTACCTGTTTTATCTGAGCAAATTATATTTACAGAACCTAAGGTCTCTACAGCAGGAAGTTTTTTTACTATAGAATTTTGTTTTATCATTCTTTGAACACCAAGTGCTAGTACGATAGCAACAATAGCTGGAAGGCCTTCTGGAATAGCAGCAACAGCTAAACTAATTGAGGTTAATAGCATTTCAAATAAATCTCTTCCTTGAAACATTGAAATTATAAAAATTATTACACATATAATAACAGCACCAATTCCTAAAGTTTTACCAAGAGAGGCAAGTCTTTTTTGAAGAGGTGTTGTATTATCTTCTTCTTTATCAAGCATATCTGCAATTTTACCTATTTCTGTATTCATTGCTGTACCAACAACAATGCCACTTCCACGTCCATAAGTAACTAAAGTTGACATGAAGCACATGTTAGACTGATCTCCAATTGGAACATTGTCAGTAGCACCTATAATATCAGAGTTTTTTTCAGCAGGTACTGATTCACCAGTAAAAGCTGATTCATCTACTTTTAAGTTAGCGCTTTCAATTAATCTTAAATCAGCAGGAAGATAGCGGCCAGCATCTAAAATAACAATGTCTCCAGGAACGACTTCTTCAGATGGAATCTCTTGAACTGTTCCATCTCTTTTTACTATTGCTTTAGGTGTTGACAATTTTTTCAATGCCTCTAATGATTTTTCTGCTTTAAATTCTTGAACAACACCTATTACTGCATTTATTAAAATAACGATAAGAATAATAACAGAATCACTATATTCTTTCATAAAAGCAGAAATAATAGCTGCAATAATAAGTATATAAATCATTACATCATTAATTTGAGAAAAAAATAATTGAAGAATACTTTTTTGTGTAGAGGATTTTAACTTATTTTCACCATACTTTTCAAGTCTTTTTTTTGCCTCTACCGTTGATAAACCAGAAGTTAAATTACTGTCTAATTCTTTTGAGATATCATCGACAGATTTATTAAACCACATATTTTCATACCTCCAATAAAATATTATTATACATACTATATATATTAGAAAAAATATAAAAATATATACATGGGAAATAATGAGTTTATAGACTGTTAATAAGATAATGTAAAATAAAGAAATATGTTAAGAAAAAATAATTTGTAAAATAGCTTACTTAGTAAGTTTATATTATCAATTACATTACATAATTTAAGTAGAGAATAATGCTATTTTTTGATATAATTTAAGGTAGAATGAGAAAGGATTGATTGCAATGGAAATTGGTAGAGTAAGAAGAGGATCTGTTACTCCGGAAAGAAAATCTGTTTCAGAAAAGAAAGATTTTTCACAAAGCTTTAATAAGGAAAGACAACGTAAATCTGAAGAACAATTAAAAAAGCTAGTTGATGATATAAAAAAGAGAGGAAACAAGCTTATACTGACTAAGACATATGTAGATGTAGTTATGTATAAAAAAATGATAAAAGAGTACTTAGAATCTGTATTAAAATATATGTATGAAACAAAAAAAGATATAAGTTTTTGGCAGACGCAATATTTTGTAACAGTGGATACTGTTGATGGCAAGCTTGAAGAATTAACACAAGCTGTATTAGGTGATCAAAAAGAAAATATAAACATTGCAGCAACCATAGATGAAATACAAGGCATGATTGTTGATATGTATAGATAAGTCATAAATTCATAATTAAAGATGCATGCCCTTTAGATTACCTATAGGGGAGATGTATAATTGAGATAAAAACTAATATTTATATATATTTTTAATTTTGAATTAAGGAATATGTATTTAAAAATTGTGAATTTAAGAAAGCAGGTATATAAAATGAAAAAAAATATATGTTTAGTTTTAACAATGATTTTAGCATTATTTACTTTTATAGGGTGTGGAAATAGTACAAGCATTAATAATGATAATACTCAGTCAAAGGTGGAAGAAGCATCAGAACCTAAAAATATAACATTTGCAGTACCAGATGGATTACCAGCAATAGGAATTGCAAAGATGATAAGGGAAAAACCAGAAATAGTTAAAGGATACGATGTCACATATACAATAGAACAAAGTTCAGAAAGTTTAGCTACTAATGTAATGAAAGGCGAGCCAGATGTGGCTATAGTGCCATCAAATCTTGCTGCAACAGCCTATAATAAAACAAATGGAGAGTATAAGATAGCAGGTACTACTGGATGGGGATCTTTTTATTTAGGCTCAACTAATCCTGAAGCAACTTTAGAAAATCTAAAAGGTAAGGAAGTTTATAACATAGGAAAAGGCTTAACACCAGACATAACTGCAAGAGCAATTCTTAAAGATAAAGGAATTGATGTAGATAATGATATTAATTTTAGTTACGTTGATGGAGTAAGTGAACTTGCACCTATTATTTTGGCAGGAAAAGCAGAATATGCGGTAATACCAGAACCAGCCTTATCAACAGTTCAAACTAAGAATGAAAACTTTAAAGTTATTTTAGATTTAAATGAAGAATGGAAAAGTATAAATAATTCAGAATATGGGTATCCTCAGGCTACTGTTATAGTAAAAAAAGATTTAATAGATAATGACAATGAATTTGTAAAAGCACTTTTAAATAAGATAAATGAAAGTACAGAATTTGTATATAAGGATAAAGATACATTAGGATCTTATTGTGAAGAAATTGGAGTTTCTGCAAAGAAGCCTATTATAGTTAAAGCTATAGACAGATCAAATATTAAATATGTATCAATAAAAGATAGCTATAAAGAATATGAAACATATTTTGAAAAATTAAATGAATTTGATCCTAAAACTATAGGAGGCAAAGTGCCAGATGAAGCAATTTTCATGGAAAAATAAGATATATAATTTATTATCATGTATAATATTTATATTGATATGGGAATTTATTGCTACATCAATTAATAACGAGATTTATTTACCTAAGATTGAAAGTATATTGAGTTCTACTAAAGAAATAGTTTCAGATAAAGAATTTATAAGAATTATATTAAGTACATTTTATAGAACTGTGTTAAGCTATTTAATAGCGTTAGTTCTAGCAGTAATATTCGGGGTATTGTCATATGCAAGCCCCTTATTTTATTATTTATTAAATCCTATAAATTCATTTTTTAAAACTATACCTACATTAGTTTTAATAGTACTTGCACTTGTTTGGTTTGATAAAGATAAAGCACCATATATAGTTGGATTTGCTATTGTTCTGCCTATACTTTATGAGGGAATAAGAAATAGTTTTAAAGAGATAGACAAAAATATTATAGAAATGACTAAAATTTATGAAGTGAGTTTTATAGATAAATTAAAAAAGATATATTTGCCTAAGATTAAATTTTATCTTATGAGTATATTTGTATCTACATTTTCTCTAGCATTTAAAGTTGTTATTGCTGGTGAGGTACATGGACAGCCAAAGTATGGAATGGGATCACAAATACAAATAGAAAAGGTTAATTTTAATACAAGCGGAATATTTGCATGGATTATTATAATAGTTTTAATATCTTTGATTTTTGAATTAATAAATTCAATATTAAGAAAAAGAGTGTATAGGTGGAAAAGATAGTGAAGATAAGTGTTAATAATTTAAATAAAAGTTTTGGAAACAAGATTGTCTTTAAAGATTTTAATCTCGATCTTAATGATGAAAAAATAAATTGCATAGTCGGACAGTCTGGTTGCGGAAAGAGTACCTTTTTAAATATCATAAGTGGATTGACAGATATAGATGGTGGAGAAGTAGTGGGAATTAATAATGGTGATATAAGTTATGTCTTTCAGGAAGATAGATTAATAGAATATCTTACTATATATGAAAACTTAGAGTTAACACTAAAATCCTATTATAAAAAACATGAGCTAAAAGACCAGATAGATGAATTATTAAATTTACTTGGACTCGAGGAAGTGAAAAACAAATATCCGAGTGCACTTAGTGGAGGCATGAAACAAAGAGTAAATATAGCAAGGGCTTTTGGAAAACCATCAAAAATAATTTTGATGGATGAAGCATTTAAATCTTTAGACTATAAATTAAAATATATAATAATTGATGAATTTAAAAATATACTAAAGAACAGAAAAAGGATGGTCATTGTAGTTACTCATGATTTAGATGAGGCTATATATTTCCAAGGAAATATATTTGTATTTGGTGGAGAACCTGCTCTAGTAAAGGGGAAATTTGATGCAAATATTATTGGAAATAAAGAAAATATTATAAATTTAATGTAATATAAGAAGCTTAGGTTGCAGAAAATAAATAAAGGACGTAGAATCAAAGTTTAGTGGATAACAACCGAAATAAAGCATTTATGTTGGCTCGCTTGCTACAAAAATGAAGCTAAAAATTTAACCATCAATGATTGTGCCCAAAAATGTTTGCTCCAAAAAGCAAGTTTTTAGACAAACAATTTTGGAACAATCATTGATGAAAAATTTTAAAGCTTCATTTTTCAATGCAAGACACCGCCAACATAAATGCTTTATTTCTTTGTTCCATATAAACTCTGAGTATCCAGATATATTTTTATAAATATATGAATTTAAATTCTTACAAATGTGCACTTATAAGAAGAGCAGCTATGCTGCAATTCGGATCTTTGCTTATTTATTGGTGGATACCGGTGTTTTATAAGTAGCTTCCTAAATTATTACAAGTGATTGAAAACTATATTTTTAGACTTGTAATATTCCTAAAAACATAAATTATAACTAAAAAAAGTTAGACATCTATGATTTTAGAGCAAAACAAAGAAATTCAATATATGATAGGCGTAGTATCGCATTAAGAAATTTAAGCTTTTAACTTCTTAGATATAGGCTGTTCCAAAATTATTTGTCCAAAACTTGTTTTTGGAGCAAATGGTTTTGGGCACAGCCTCTGCCTTTAGAAGTTTTAGCTAAAATTTTTATACAATCAAGCATATCATATATTGAATTTCGGTGTTATCCACTAAACTTTGATATTACGTAATATATTTATTTCACGTTCAATAGTATTTTGATTTTAAATGTAAAATTTAAATAAAAGTAAGTGATTTTATATATTTAAATATATTTTTATACCAACCAGGCTAAGAAAGAAAAAGCTAAGCATAAAAGTTGCTGTACTCAATATTTTTCTTTTTGAATTTAATAGTTTTATCCCAATATATACTTGAAAAAGTCCAATGAATATAAATAAAAAAGAAAATATATTAGTTGTGTCTGAACTACTACTAAGTATTAAATTAGAAAATAAAAATAATAAAATAAATGAAAAAATAATATTTATTATGTTTAAATGTTTAATCATACATACACCACCTTATTTAAGAATTCGTTCTGTTAAGTTATATGAACATTGCTCTTCTCAACACTAGAAAATATAATAAGTTTGACTAGAACCAATTATCCCCCTAGAAAAGGAGAGAAGAACAATGAACAAAACTAAAGTAAAATGTCCTCGCTGTCACTCTGACCAACTATATAAGTTTGGTTTGGATAAGCAGGCTAACCAAAAATATCAATGTAAGAACTGCAAACGCCAATTCGCTCCTGACTCTGTCAGCATGCCGAAGAAATCAAAATACCCCACGTGTCCTAAATGTGGTAAATCTACATTCTTACATCATTCTTATAAGCACTATAATCGATATAAATGTGGCAATAAAAAATGTAATCATGTAATTGTACATCATCATAATTTAAATATTGATGATGCATCTAGTGAAAAGCTAACCGGCTCCCTTTCTATGAAAGGAATGCGCTTTCCGTTACATATTATTCTTACAGCATTGACATTATATTTCTTAAATAATACATCAACACGAGCTATTGCACATTTCCTACATACAACAGCAAATATAAAAGTATCCCATGTAACCATAGCGAGTTGGGCTCATAAATTTGCACCATTCTTCAATCTGAAAGCTGATTCCTTTAAAGATCAGTTAAATCTTCAATCTGACGATTGGCACGCTGATGAAACTGTTGTATTTATAAATGGCGAAAAGTATTATCTATGGCTTGCTATAGACTCAGAAACACGCTTCATATTAGCATTTCATCTTACGAAATCACGTAGTGAAGATTCTGCTTTTACTCTAATTAATCAAGCTAAAAAGTTTGGTGAACCTAGTAATTTCATTACTGATAGATTGCCTTCATATAATCAAGCTGTAGCTAAAGTTTTGCCAAATACTAAGCATATTCCTGTAGCACCAATGTCCAGTGATACAAGTAATAATCTTATAGAATCTTTCAATAAAACTTTTAAAGCTTGGTATAAAGCTAAAAAAGGCTTTAATTCATTCGAGAAAGCTAATAACTTAATATCTGTATTTATCTTTCACTATAACTTTATAAGACCTCATGGATCATTAAACAATCATACTCCAGCTGAAGTTGCCGGCTTCGCTAGCGATAGCAAATCTAAACATTCTTGGTTTGTTGCTGCTTAATTTAGTTAATCAATATCTTTGATTAACCTGCAAAAATCCTATTTATTGCAAGCTTGTTTGCCATGCAATAAATTAATCAAACTTATATAATTTTCAAAGAGCGAGTAATTCTACGAAATGTTAAGCTATTTTTTCATAACAACCTAACAGAATCTAAGAATTTAGTATATTATTTAAAAATATCATATGAATTCAATTAATAATAAAATCTATTTAATTTTACTGAAAAAAATATATATGATATTATTAAGTAACTAAAGAATGAAATAATTTAATTTGTATTATAAAGATAGATATTAAATTATATACAAGCTTTAGGAAAAATATACCAAAAGGAGAACTCAAATGATAAAAAAGTTTATATCATTTTATAAGCCTTATAAGATGTTATTTACATTGGATTTATTTGTTGCATTTATAGCTGCATTGTGTGATTTAGTATATCCGATGATGACAAGAGAACTTATAAATGATTCAATACCTAATCAAAATTTAAGAATGATAGTTGTTTTTGCAATATCATTATTGATTATATTTTTAGTAAAAGCAGCGTGTGGATATTTTATGCAATATTGGGGACATGTTGTTGGCGTTAGAATGCAGGGAGATATGAGAAGTAAGATATTTAATCATCTTCAAAAGCTTCCTAATAGTTTTTTTGACAGTAATAAAACTGGTGACATTATGTCGAGAATAATAAATGATCTTATGGATATTTCAGAACTTGCACATCATGGTCCAGAAGATATATTTATTTCAATAATAATGCTTGCAGGGTCATTCATATTTTTAAGTACAATCAATTTACCTTTAACACTTCTTATTTTTGCATTTATTCCTTTAATTGTGTGGTTTACTTTATATCAAAGAAAAAGAATGAATAAAGCATTTTTAAATAGTAAAGTTGAAACTGGTGCAGTAAATGCAAATTTAGAAAATAGTATTTCGGGAATAAAAATATCAAAAGCTTTTGTAAGTCATAAATCAGAACAAAAAAAGTTTGAAGAAGGAAATAATAAATTTATAGTAGCTCGTGAAAAAGCATATAAGGTTATGGCTGAATATTCTTCTGGTGCTAATTTTGGAATTGATATATTAAATTATGTAGGACTTATAGGTGGAGGAATATTTACATTTAAAGGATTTATAAGTGTAGGAGACTTTATGGCATATATGCTTTTTATAAAATCATTTATTGATCCTATTAAGAAGCTTATTAATTTTATGGAACAATATCAAAATGGCATAACTGGTTTTCAAAGATATATGGAAATTATGGATGAAAATAAAGAGAAAGATAAAGCAAATGCAATAAAACTTGATACTGTAGAAGGTGAAATCGAATTTAAAGATGTTAATTTCAGTTACGAAGGGAAAAATGTACTTGAAAATATATCTATAAGAATTAAAAAGGGTGAAATGCTTGCACTAGTTGGTGAATCAGGTGGAGGAAAAACAACATTTTGTAACCTTATACCAAGATTCTATGATGTTGATAGTGGGGATATATTAATAGATGGTAAAAGTATATATGATGTTAAATTAGATTCACTTAGATCAAACATAGGAATTGTACAGCAGGAAGTATTTTTATTTACAGGTACTATACGAGATAATATTCTTTATGGTAAAGAAAATGCTACAGAAGAGGAACTTATAAATGCCGCTAAAATGGCTAATATACATGAATTCATAGAAAGTCTTGAGGATGGATATGACACTTATATAGGGGAAAGAGGAGTTAAACTATCAGGTGGACAAAAACAAAGAATATCTATAGCAAGAGTATTTTTAAAGAATCCGCCAATACTTATTTTAGATGAAGCAACCTCAGCACTTGATAATGTTACTGAAAAGATAATTCAAGAATCATTAGAGAGATTATGTAAAGGTAGAACTACTATTGTTGTTGCGCATAGATTATCTACAATTAAAAATGCTGATGAGATCGTTGTTCTTGGAAAGCAAGGTATTATAGAAAAGGGTTCTCATGAGGAATTAATTGAATTAGGTGGAACTTATAGCAAATTGCATAAAATATCATCATTTTAAATTGTAAAAAAATATGATATAAAATGATTAAAGTATAGAATAGTATTAAAAATAAAAAATTAAAATAGATATGGGATGTCGCAGATTATTTAATGCGCTATCCCATATTTTATTTACTAGATTTATTAATAATTAGAACTAAAAGAGGCATAAATGAATAGTATTATATATAAAGTTTTTATTATGGAGAGGATTATATGATACCTAATATATACGATACAGATTTTATGAAGGAAGTATTAAATGAAGAAAAACTAGTATTAGTAGACTTTTCAGCTATTTGGTGCGGACCATGTAAAATGGTTGCTCCTATTTTAGAAGAAATTGCTTATGAAAATGATAATGTTAAGATAGTAAAAATGGATGTGGATGTAAGTCCGTTTATTTCAAGAAAATATAGGATAAACAGTATACCTAATATAAAATTTTTTAAAAATGGTAGAGTAGTTGATGAAATAATTGGATTTGTTCCTAAAAGACAAATTGAAGAAGTGATAAATAGAAATCTTGAACAATATATAGATGAGGAATTCTAAAATGAATGAAAAATATGATATAGCTATCATAGGGAGTGGACCAGCAGGAATATCAGCAGCACTAAATATAAAAATTAGAAACAAGAAATTTATACTCTTTGGGAGTTCAAATTTAAGCTCTAAATTAGAAAGAGCACCAAAGGTTAATAATTACTTGGGATTTTATAATGTATCGGGAGAAGAGTTAAAGAAAAGATTTCACGAGCATATGAAGCAAATGGATATACAAATAACAGAAGAGAGAATAGACTCTATATATTCTATGGGGGAATGTTTTCTCTTAGCAGTAAATGATAAATATTATGAGGCAAAGACTATAATTTTAGCAACTGGTATTGATTTTAATAAAGAAATTGAAGGAGAAGAAGAGTTTTTAGGTCATGGAGTAGGTTATTGCGCAACATGTGATGCACCATTGTACAAAGGTAGAACAGTATCTATTATATCGTATCATAAAGATGGAGAAAAGGATGCAAACTATGTACAGGAAATAGCAGAAAAAGTTTATTATATACCTATGTACAAAGGAAAATATAAATTAAAAGAAGGAATAGAGGTTGTAATAGATAGGCCTACAAAAATAGAAGGAACAGAAGTGGTAAAAAAACTTACAATGCAAAATAGAGTTATATTTACCGATGGAGTATTTTTATTAAGAGAAAGCTTATCACCTAAACAACTTGTGCCAGGATTGGAAATTGAAAATAATCATATAATTGCAAACAGGAAGATGGAAACTAATATACCTGGGTGTTTTGCTGCTGGTGATTGTATTGGAGCACCATATCAATATATTAAGGCTGCTGGGGAAGGGAATATCGCGGCTTTAAGTGCTGTTTCATATTTAGATGAAACTTATATTTAATAATAAATATAAAGAAACGTATTTAAAAGACTGCATTGAATTTATTTTTCAATGCAGTCCTTTATAGTTATAAAAATTATTTAACTTCGTATATCCATCCTTCAGGAGCTTCAACATCACCCATTTGAATTCCATAAAGAATATCATATAATTTCTTTATTGTAGGTCCAACTTCAGTTTCACTATGGAAAACATATCTCTTGTTTTTATAGTCTATAGCACCGATAGGTGTAATAACAGCAGCAGTACCACAAGCACCAGCTTCAGCAAATTCATCTAATTTATCTACAAAAACATCTCTTTCATATACTGGCATTTTTAAATAATGTTCAGCTATGTATAATAAAGAATATTTTGTGATACTTGGTAATATAGAAGATGATGCAGGAGTTACGAATTCTCCATTTTTAGTTATACCTATAAAGTTAGCAGCACCAACTTCATCAATTTTTGTATGAGTTGCAGGATCTAAGTATATGCAATCTGCATATCCAGCTTCAGCAGCTTTTTTATGAGCTTGTAATGAAGCTGCGTAATTTCCGCCAACCTTTTGCTTACCAGTACCATGAGGTGCAGCCCTGTCAAATTCATCTTGAACTACAAAGTTACAAGGCTTTAATCCACCTGAGAAATAAGGTCCTACTGGCATGCAGAAAACTGTGAAGATATATTCAGATGCTGGTTTTACACCTATATTATCCCCAACACCCATAAGTACAGGTCTTATATATAAAGTTGCTCCAGTTCCATATGGAGGAACCCATTCTTTATTAGCTTTTACTACTTGCATACAAGCATCTATAAATTTTTCTACAGGAACATGTGGCATAAGAAGCTTGTCACAACTTTCGTTCATACGAGCTGCATTTCTATCAGGTCTGAATAATTGAATTTTACCTTCTTTAGTAGTATAAGCTTTTAAACCTTCAAAGCAGCTTTGCCCATAATGTAAAACTGTAGAAGCTTCACTCATACGAAGCATATTGTCTTCTGTAAGTTTACCATCATCCCATTTTCCGTCTTTCCAAATTGAAACATAACGATAATCAGTTTTAATATAATCAAATCCTAGTTTGCTCCAATCGATATCAACTTTTTTCCCCATGTTAGTTTGTTGCTAAAAATATGCACTTTTATAAGGCGAATTTTCAAATTAAAAACAAAGATGTCTTATAACGCGTGATAAGTTTTGGCAACAATTCACCTCCCTTTATTATATAGGCTTATCGCCATTTTTTATTTAATAGAATCATTTTATCACTATTTAAAGAAAAATTCCACAAAACAATATAAAAATATTAATTGAAGGAAAGAAATGATAAAATATTACTTCTAAATATGCCGATTATATATTAAATTAATATATAATCGGCATATTTGTTATCATAATAATAAAAAGTTGAAAGGTGAGGCCTACTATTTCCAAGGCTCTGCATCTGAAGGCATTCTGAAATCTCCTCTTGGACTTAATGAAATACTACCAACCTTAGGACCGTCAGGAAGAGCACTTCTTTTAAATTGTTGTGTGAAGAATCTATACATAAATTTATCTAACCATTTTTGAATTTCTTCTTCACTATAATCATCTTTAAATGCATGATTAGCTAAGAAGAAAATTCTATCTTTTGTTGAGCCATGCTTTATAAAGTGATACAAGAAGAAATCATGAAGTTCATATGGACCTACAATGTCTTCGGTTTTTTGAGTTATCTCTCCAGTCGAATCTTTTGGTAATAATTCAGGGCTAACTGGTGTATCTAAAATATCCATAAGGGTTTCGCTTACAACATTATTAGATTCATTTTGAGCCACATATTTTACTAAATATCTTACAAGAGTTTTTGGAATTGATGGATTAACAGAGTACATTGACATATGATCACCATTATATGTACACCATCCAAGTGCAAGCTCTGATAAATCACCTGTACCAATTAACAATCCACCTTCTTTATTAGCGATATCCATTAATATTTGGGTTCTTTCTCTTGCTTGAACATTTTCATATGTTACATCATGTATGTCTTTATCATGACCAATATCTTCAAAGTGTTGAAGAGCTGCTTTTACTATGTTTATTTCTCTTAAGTCTGTGCCTAATTCGTTGCATAATTCAATTGCATTATTATATGTTCTATCAGTTGTTCCGAATCCAGGCATTGTGATTGTAACTATATTCTTTTTATCTAACTTAAGAAGTTCAAATGTTTTAACAATAACAAGAAGAGCTAAAGTAGAGTCAAGTCCACCTGAAATTCCAACAACAGCTTTCTTGCATCTAGTATGTTCTAATCTTTTGGCTAAAGAAGCAGCTTGAATATTAAATATTTCTTTGCATCTTACATCACATTCCTGTTCAGATGAAGGAACAAAAGGATGCTTATCAATAAATCTATCAAAATTATAAATGGATATATCATCAAATTCAAATTTAATAAAATTAGGGCTTAATGATAAATTTTTAGTTGCATCTCTAAAACTTAGATTTTTCATTCTTTCAGATTTTAATTTGAATACATCTATATAAGAATAGATAACTTCATTTTCTCTTTGGAAGCGTTTATTTTCTTTTAATAATGAACCATTTTCGCTTATTAATAAATGACCGCTGAATAACACATCTGTTGTGGATTCATGAACACCAGCAGATGAGTAAATATAGCTGCACATACAACGTGCACTTTGATTGGAAATTAGACTTTTCCTATAGTCAGCTTTGCTTACCAGTTCATTAGAAGCAGAAAGGTTACCTATTATATGAGCACCCATTAGTGACAAATATGAACTTGGTGGAATAGTTACCCAAAGATCTTCACAAATCTCTATACCAAAGTTTGCAATTTGTGATGAAAAAATTAAATCTGTTCCAAATGGAACATTTTTCTGAAAAGGTAAATCTACAGTCGCATTTTTAATATCTAATCCTTCACTAAACCAACGTTTCTCGTAGAATTCACTATAATTTGGAATATATGATTTGGGAACTATTCCAAGGACAGATCCTTTATAGAATACAAAAGCAACATTATATAATATGCTATTATGTAAGAAAGGAGAGCCAACAGTTATTAAAATATCTGTATTTTTTGTTTCGTTTAATATTGTCTTTATAGCTTCTAATGATTTTTCTATTAAATATCCCTGTAAAAATAAATCGCCACAAGTATATGATGTTATACAAAGTTCAGGAAATACTAAGAATTTGCATTTTTCATTTTCAGCATTTTGTATGCAGTCTAAGATTTTTGATATATTATAATTAATATCAGATACTCTAGTTGTAGGACACGCAGCACCTACTTTAATAAAATCCATGAAATCACTCCTTGTTAAATATATTAAAAGATAAATTATATATTATAGTAAGTGGATTTTTATATAAATTTATTCTTTAATTTATACAATTATTTTAAACTCTAATAGTGCTTATGGCAATAATGGAAAACCTCTCATGAAATATATTAATTTAAAAATGAATAGAACTAAATAAATAGT
Source organism: Clostridium neonatale (assembly GCF_001458595.1). GTDB lineage: Bacteria > Bacillota > Clostridia > Clostridiales > Clostridiaceae > Clostridium > Clostridium neonatale. The sequence continues at coordinate 2,111,040 of NZ_LN890328.1, read as the reverse complement.
ATTAAATACATTATAAAACAATAATAAATAACTTGAAAAGAAAGTGGTGATACTGTATAATGAGAATATAAAGAAAGTACTTCTTTAATATTGAACATTAAAAAAATCTTAAAGCAGACTTTGAAAAGTATACTAAGAATAGAAAGATTGATATAATATATAGTATAAAGGAGGGATATAAATGGGATGGGTAATAGTTTGGTTGATTATAGCAATAGTAGCAGGAGCAATTGATGTTTTAACTAGTAATTTTTTCTTTGTGCTATTTTCGATTGGATCAATAGTAGCCGCTATATGCGCGGGGCTTGGAGTTCCGTTTTTATATCAAATAATAGTTTTTTCTATTATAAGTTTGATAGCTATGATTTTTGGATATCCGTGGTTAAAGAAAAAGTATAAAATGATGCATAAAAGAATACCATTAATGGAAGAAACATATATAGGAAAGATTCTTATAGCTGAAAAAGACATAGAAACTAAAGCTCAAATTAAGGTTGGAGGAGAGTATTGGACCGCTGTAAATGAAGGTGAAAAGATTACTAAAAACGAAAAATTTGAGATAACAGGTATTGATGGAATAAAATTAAAAATAAAAAGAATTTAGGAGGCTTATTTTATGTTATTAATGATAATTTTTGGAATTATACTATTACTTTTATTAATAGTAATAGTATCCTCAATTAAAATTGTTAACACAGGGTACTTATGTGTTGTAGAAAGGTTTGGTCAATTTGATAGAATATTAGAACCAGGATGGCATGTTATAATTCCATTCGTAGATTTTGTTAGAAGAAAAGTTTCAACAAAACAACAAATATTAGATGTACCACCACAATCAGTTATTACTAAAGATAATGTTAGAATATCTGTTGATAATGTTATATTTTTTAAATTATTAAATGCTAGAGATGCTGTATATAATATAGAAGATTATAAATCAGGTATTGTATATTCTGCTACAACTAATATAAGAAATTTAATCGGTAATATGAGCTTAGATGAAGTTTTATCAGGTAGAGATAAAATCAATTCAGACTTATTAAATATTATTGATGAAGTCACAGATGCTTACGGAATAAAGATATTATCAGTAGAAATAAAAAATATAGTTCCACCACAAGAAATTCAAGAAGCTATGGAAAAACAAATGAAAGCAGAAAGAGATAAAAGAGCTATGATTCTTCAAGCAGAAGGACAAAGACAATCTCAAATTGAAAAAGCTGAAGGGGAAAAACAATCACAAATTTTAAGAGCTGAAGCTGAAAAGCAAGCTAATATAAGAAGAGCAGAAGGTTTAAAAGAATCACAATTATTAGAAGCTGAAGGTAAGGCAAAGGCGATTGAACAAATATCTATTGCAGAAGCAGAAGCAATTAGAAAAGTAAACAAGGCAATTATTGATTCTGGAACAGATGAGAGAGTTATAGCATTAAAGCAGGTGGAAGCTCTTAAGGAAATGGCATTAAATCCAGCTAATAAGCTTATTCTTCCAAATGAAACTTTATCATCACTTGGAAATATAGCTGCAATTGCAGATACATTAAAGGATACATTAAAGTCAGAAAAATCAGAATAGGTATAAATAGCACCTCGAATCATTATGATTTGGGGTGCTATTTTTTAGTAAAATATATTGAAAGAAACAAACTTAAAAAATATCATTATTCAAAGTATAAATAGTGATTAATAATTAAATTGTATAAAAATAATTTGAAAGATTTATTTAATTGAAGATGTTGTTAATATAAATAGTAAAAATGCTTGACTGTTTTACTTTAGTGTGTTAAAGTAATGAAAGAGAAAAGCAGTGATTATAGATTCTATTTAAGAATGTTTTAATTTTAGGAGGTAAATATTATGAATGCTAAGAAGTTAATAAAAAAGATAGCTACGTTAGGAATTATAGGAGTTTTGGGGACAAGTTTAATTGCGTGTGGGGGAAGCAGTAGTCAAGCTTCAAGTGAAAGTAGTGGAAAAGAAACAGAAGCAAAAGGAACTATAGAAAAGAAAGAATTAGTTATTGGATTAGATGATACATTTGTCCCAATGGGATTTAAAGATGAGAATGGAGAATTAGTAGGATTTGATGTAGAACTTGCGAAAGCAGTTTGCGAAAAGCTTGGTAAAGAATATAAGTTTCAAGCAATTGACTGGAGCATGAAAGAAACTGAACTTAATAGTGGTAATATAGATTTGATTTGGAATGGTTATTCAATTAGTGATGAAAGAAAAGAAAAAGTTGACTTTTCAAAACCATACTTAGATAATAAGCAAATTATTGTAACTTTAGCCGATTCTAGTATAAATAAAAAGGCAGATTTAGAAGGGAAAAAAGTTGGCGCACAAAATCAATCAACAGCTGTTGATGCTGTTAAAGCTGATGAAAGCAATATAATTGAAAAATTTGATGGTGGAGATCTTGTAACATTTGAGAATAATAATGATGCATTGATGGATTTGGAAGCAGGAAGATTGGATGCAATTGTTGTTGATGAAATATTAGCTAGATATTATATTGAAGCAAGAGGTTCTGAAAAATATAAAATATTAGATGAAAACTTTGGTGATGAACAATACGGAGTTGGAATAAGAAAAGGTGATACAGAATTTGTTGATGCATTTAATAAGGCTTTAGATGAAGTTGTAGCAGACGGAACAGCTGGAGAAATATCAAAAAAATGGTTCGGTGAAGATATTGTTGTTAAATAATAAATTGGTATTATATTTTGTAGCATGAAGATAAATCTTAGGAGGGGTTAGACATTGGAATATATATTTGAATTAATACCACAAGTATTAGAAGGTCTTAAAGTTACATTAGAAGTTTTTGGACTCACATTAATTTTATCTATTCCACTTGGAATATTAATTGCACTTATGAGAACTTCGAAGTCATTAGTTTTAAAGAATATAAGTGGTGCATATGTTCTTGTAATGAGAGGAACTCCTCTTTTGCTGCAAATAATTTTTATATACTTTGGATTATCTATAATAGGAATCAAGTTTGAAAGGTTCCCAGCAGGTATTTTAGCTTTTACACTTAACTATGGAGCATATTTTGGTGAGATATTTAGAGGAGGAATAATATCAATAGATAAAGGTCAGATTGAAGGTGCACAGGTATTAGGATTAAGTACAAAAGATATATTTTTCAGAATAACATTACCACAGGCATTTAAAAGAGTTATTTCTCCAATTACAAATGAAATAACAACTTTAGTGAAGGATACATCGTTGATATATGTTTTAGGACTAGAAGAGATGCTAAAAATAGCAAAGACAGCAGCTAATCGTGATGTTTCATTAATTCCATTTTTAGTAGTTGGAATAGCATATCTAATAGTTATAGCAGTTGTAAGCTTTATTCTTAAAAAAGTAGAACAAAGATATGACTACTATAAATAGGAAAGGAAGAAGAAAATGCTTAAAATAAGTAATGTTAGAAAAACATTTGGGAATGTGGAAGTTTTGAAAGGTATTGATCTTGAAATAAAAAGCGGAGAAATACTTGTTATAGTTGGTGAATCTGGTGGAGGAAAAACTACACTATTAAGATGTGTAAATGCACTTGAATTCTGTGATGAAGGTACTATTGAGATTAACGGAAAAGTATTATGCAAAGATGGAGAATATGTATCTAAGAAAGAACTAAAAGATATAAGAAAAGATATTGGCCTTGTTTTTCAGACATTTAATTTATTTCCTCATATGAGCGTTTTGGAAAATCTTATTGAAGCACCACAAAGAGTTTTTGGTGTTGAAAAGTCAAAAGCAGTTAAAAAAGCAGAAGAAACACTTAAATTTTTAGGGCTGTTAGATAAAAAAAATAATTATCCATTCGAATTGTCAGGGGGGCAAAAACAAAGAGTGGCAATTGGAAGAGCTCTTATGTTAGAACCTAAGATAATGTGTTTTGATGAGCCTACATCAGCACTTGATCCTGGACTCACAGGAGAAGTAGCAAATCTTATAAGAAATTTAGGTACTAATGGAATGAGTATGATGATAATAACTCATGATATGGAATTTGCCAAAAAAGTGTCAGATAGGATAGTTTCTATGGATAATGGAAAACTTAAAGAAGGTTTAATATTTGAGGATTAATTGTAATAAATTTGTTGAAAAATATTTTTTAGTATAGTATAATGAAAACGTAATATAATTCAAGATTTAATCAGTACTACTTACGCCTCTGGTTCAGAGATTGCTCATAGTATCAGGTTATAATCTTTGAAACAAGGAGGATTTTTTATAATGGAAGATAAGACTTTAGTATGCAAAGATTGTGGTAAGGAATTTATATTCACAGTAGGTGAACAAGAATTCTTCAAGGAAAAAGGATTCGATAACGATCCAGTTAGATGCCCAGAATGCAGAAAAGCAAGAAAAGCTCAAAGAAACAACAGAAACTTTGACAGATAGTGAATTTCAGGTCATAAGATTTTTATCTTATGACCTTTTTATTATATAAAACTAGTGATAAAATTAAAATGTTGTAATCAACCATTTAATTAGTCAATTGAGGGATATCTATGGAAGAAATAATTCAAAAGTTAAAATATATTAAAAGCTATTTAATTACTTTTATAAAATGGGTTGCTATTGCTGTGGCAACAGGAACTTGTGGAGGAATTGTAGGTAGTTTTTTTCATAAAAGCGTAGAATATGTGACAGAAATCAGAATAGCAAATGAATGGATTATATTTGCCTTACCATTTGGAGGGCTTATTATAGTATATTTGTACAAGCTATTTAAATTAGATAGTAATATAGGAACAAATTTAATAATAGACTCAATTCGTACAGATGGAAAAGTTCCAATTGCTATTGCACCTCTTATTTTTGTAAGCACAGTAATAACTCATCTTTTTGGTGGTTCAGCAGGTAGAGAAGGAGCTGCACTTCAATTAGGCGGAAGTATAGGGTCACAAATTGGAAATAGGCTAAAGCTGGATGAAAAAGATATGCATGCAATTACATTGTGTGGGATGAGCGGAGTATTTGCAGCATTGTTTGGGACACCTTTAACAGCTACATTTTTTGCAATGGAGGTAATAAGTGTAGGAATAATTTATTATTCAAGCTTTATACCATGTATTGTATCTTCAATAGTTGCATATAAAATATCCTTACTTTTTGGATTAGAACCTGTTTACTTTAATTTAAAGATAATACCTGCAATTTCTGCTAGTAGTGTAATTAAAGTCACTGTATTAGGAGCGTTGTGTGCTATAGTTAGTATAGTTTTTTGTGAATCACTTCACAAGACAAGTAGGTTTGTAAAAAAGTATATAAAAAATGAATATTTACGGATAGCTTTAGGTGGCTTGGTTATAGTAATACTTACAATGATGCTTAGAAACACAGATTATAATGGCGCTGGAATGAATATTATATCTAAAGCTATTAATGGTGAAGCAAAGTATGAGGCGTTCTTTTTAAAAATAATTTTTACAGCTATAACAATTAGTGTTGGGTATAAAGGCGGAGAAATTGTTCCAACATTTTTTATAGGTTCTACTTTTGGATGTGTAGCAGCTAAATTTTTAGGTATTGATCCTGGGTTTGGAGCTGCTATAGGGCTTATTGCGTTATTTTGTGGAGTCGTTAATACGCTTATAAGTTCTATAATATTGAGTATTGAACTTTTTGGGGCTGATGGAATAATATTATTTTCAATTGCTTGTGGAGTAAGTTATATGTTATCTGGATATTATAGCCTTTATAGTAGTCAAAAAATAGTTTATTCTAAACTGAAGGCTGAGTATATAAATACAAGTGCAAAATGATATCATTTAGTTTAAAGTAGATTTTATGGTTAAAAAAACAATCAATCCGAATTATAGCAAAAAAATAAAAAGCTATAATTCGGATTTTTCTTAAATTTAAAGAAAATTTATCATATTTCAAGTTGACATCGTACGTCTTAAATGATAATCTTAAATTGTTGATACGAAAATTAAGAAAAAAGGACTAAATAATATTCGCATATTACAATGATGTGATAATAAGCTAAATCTCATAATATTTTGGAGGAATTAAGATGTCAAATATTAGAAGCATATTTGTGGAAAAGAAACAAGGGTTTAATGTAGAAGCTCAAAGTTTGCTAAGAGATTTTAAAGAGAATTTAGGATTAACAAATCTTGAAGATGTAAGAATTATTAATAAGTACCTTATTTCAGATATATCTGAAGAGTACTATAATAAATCGTTACATACAATCTTTGCTGAACTTACAGTAGACAAGATTTATGAAGATAAGTTACCAATTAGTGAAGGAGAAATAGCTTTTGGAGTAGAATTTTTACCAGGGCAATACGATCAAAGAGCAGATTCGGCTTCTGAATGTTTAGCTCTTTTAACAGCAGAAGACAAGGTAGAAATAAAGTCAGCTAAAGTAGTTATATTAAAAGGAAACCTTTCAAAAAATGATGTAGAAAAAATTAAGAAATACTACATCAATCCAGTCGATTCTAGAGAAGTGGATATAGACAACAAAGATTTAGCAGCAATCTCAAACATACCTAATGACGTTGAAATCTTAAATGGATTTACCCAAAAAACAATTGAAGAACTAAAAAAATTTCACGGTGAGCTAGGACTTGCAATGAGCATAGATGATCTAGTAATGATTCAAAATTATTTTAAAAATGAAAATAGAGAACCTAGTATAACTGAAATTAAGGTAATAGATACTTATTGGTCAGATCACTGTAGACATACAACTTTCTCTACAGTATTAGAAAATATACATATAGAAGAAGGAAAATACACAGAGCCAATAAAGACAAGCTATACAGAGTATTTAAAATCAAGAGACTATGTTTATGGAAATAATGAAAGAAGCAAAACTCTTATGGATATTGCAGTAATTGCAATGAAAGAACTTAAAAAAAGAGGAAAGCTTAATGATTTAGATATATCAGAAGAAATAAATGCATGTTCAATAAATGTAAAAATTGAAACTAATAATGGCTTAGAAGATTATTTAGTAATGTTCAAAAACGAAACTCATAATCACCCAACTGAAATTGAACCATTTGGTGGTGCAGCAACATGTTTAGGCGGAGCAATAAGAGATCCATTATCAGGTAGAACTTATGTATATCAAGCAATGAGAGTTACAGGAGCAGCAGATCCAACAGTTCCAGTTGAAGATACATTAGAAGGAAAACTTCCTCAAAGAAAGATAACTCTTGGAGCTGCCCATGGATATAGTTCATATGGTAATCAGATTGGACTTGCAACTGGTGAAGTAAGAGAAGTATATCATCCTAATTATGTTGCAAAGAGAATGGAAGTAGGAGCTGTTATTGCAGCAGCACCTAAAGAAAATGTAGTTCGTGAAGAACCAGCACTTGGAGACATAATAATATTACTTGGTGGAAGAACAGGTAGAGATGGTGTAGGAGGAGCTACAGGCTCATCTAAAGAGCATACTGTTGATTCTATAAATGAATGTGGAGCAGAAGTTCAAAAAGGAAATGCACCAACAGAAAGAAAGATTCAAAGGTTATTTAGAAATCCTTCTGCGGCAAAAATGATTAAAAGATGTAATGACTTTGGTGCTGGTGGAGTTTCAGTTGCAATTGGAGAACTTTGTAGAGGTCTTGATATAGATTTAGATAAAGTACCAAAGAAATATGAAGGATTAGATGGAACTGAACTTGCAGTTTCAGAATCACAAGAAAGAATGGCAGTCGTAGTAACTAAGGAAAATGCAGAAGAATTTATAAGACTCTCTAATGAAGAAAACCTAGAAGCAGTTATAGTTGCTCATGTTACAGATACTGATAGATTAAGAATGGTTTGGAGAGGAAAAACTATTGTTGATTTAAAGAGAACTTTCTTAGATACAAATGGAGCAACTCAAAGAACAGAAGTAGTTGTTAAAGCTCCAGATGCTTATCCATATGCTGTTAAAGTTGAAGATGTTAAAGAAGAATGGATAAACAACTTAAAGAAATTAAATGTAGCATCTGAGCAGGGATTAAGTGAAAGATTTGATTCAACAATTGGTGGAGGAACAGTACTTATGCCATTTGGTGGTAAGTATGCAAAAACGCCAACAGAAGGTATGGCAGCTAAAATTCCAGTACCAAATGGTGAAAGTAAAGATGCAACACTTATGACTTTTGGAATTAATCCAGAACTTGGAACTTGGAGTCCATATCATATGGCATATTATTCAGTAGTTGAAAGTGTTACAAAGCTTGCATGTATGGGAGGAAACTTCAGAACTTCTCATCTTACATTCCAAGAATATTTTGAAAGACTTGGAAAAGATCCATCAAGATGGGGAAAACCATTTGCAGCACTTCTAGGAGCCTATAAAGCACAAATGGCACTTGAAATTGCAGCAATAGGTGGTAAAGATTCAATGTCTGGAAGTTTTGGTGATTTAGATGTACCTCCAACATTAGTATCATTTGCAGTGGGAGTTGAAAAGGCAGATAAAATTATCTCACCAGAGTTTAAAAAGGTAGATTCAAAGTTAGTTTTACTTTTAGCAGAAAAGCTTGAAGATGGAACTATAAGTATGGATAAATTTAAGAATAACTTAGATGTTTTATATAAATTAATTCAAGAGGGTAAAGTTATTTCAGCTTCTTCAATTAAGTTTGGCGGAGTATCTGAAGTAATAACTAAAATGGCACTTGGAAATAGAATAGGTGCAGAAATTGAGAATTTAACTAAAGAAGAGTTATTTGGATTTAACTATGGTAGTGCAGTATTAGAAGTTTGTGAAGATGTAAATATAGAAGAAGAATTTAAAGAATGTTTATATAAGACTATTGGTAAGACAATAGAAAAAGCATCAATTATAAGTAAAGAATATGACTTGAATCTAGATATTGCATATTTAGAAGAAACTTATGAGAAAAAATTAAGCAAAGTATTTCCAATTAAAACAGAAGATGTTGAAGAAAAGATTGACACTCCATTATATGAAGTTAAATCTTATGCATCTCCAGTAATAAAAGTAGCAAAACCAAAGGTTGTCATTCCAGTATTCCCAGGAAACAACTGTGAATATGATTGCGAAAGAGCATTTAGAAAAGTAGGAGCAGATGTTACACAAGTAGTATTTAGAAATATTACTAAGGAAGCATTAGTTGATTCTATAGATAGACTAGCTAATGAAATATCAACAGCTCAAATACTTATGATTCCTGGTGGATTCTCAGCAGGTGATGAGCCAGATGGTTCAGGTAAGTTTATTGCAAATGCATTAAGAAATGAAAAGATAGCTAATGCTGTAATGGAACTTCTTAAAAATAGAGATGGTTTAGCTCTTGGTATTTGTAACGGCTTCCAAGCATTAATTAAATTAGGACTTGTACCATATGGAGAAATTGTTGATATTAAAGAAGATATGGCAACATTAACTTACAATAATATTAATAGACATATGAGTTCAATAATAAGAACTAGAGTTACATCAAATAAATCACCATGGTTTAGTGAAGCAAATGTGGGAGATATACATTCAGTTGCAATTTCTCATGGTGAAGGAAGATTTGTTGCACCAGAAAGTTTGATTAAAGAATTAATTGATAATGGTCAAGTTGCAACACAATATGTTGATTTAGAAGGAAATGTATCATTAAATATGCCATATAATCCAAATGGATCAATGTATGGAATTGAAGGTATAACAAGTCCGGATGGAAGAGTATTAGGAAAGATGGCTCACTCAGAAAGAAGCGGTGAAAATATCTTTAAGAATATTCCAGGAAATTACGATCAAAAGATATTTGAATCTGGGGTTAAATACTTTAAATAGTTGAAAGTGAACATCTAGAGACAGGTGGTTAATTAAGGAAGAGATTATAGATTTTCTATAAGTAATATGAGTTTTTTGAGGTTATATTTTAATAGAAACAAAACATTTTTAATATAAAAAGTAAAAATGCTTGAATAAATATTTGAAGAATGAAAAAATCGCCAGAATTTAAGAATTTAAGAATTTAAGAATTTAAGAATTTAAGAATTTAAGAATTTAAGAATTTAAGAATTTAAGAATATGCTTATTTTATGAGGGATTGAGGTAAAAATATATAATTAAGGAAGGAGCTTTTCAAAAATGGAAGTAGCAATATTTTTTGGAAGCAAATCTGATACAGAAGTTATGAGAGGAGCTGCAAATGCATTAAAAGAGTTTGGAATAAATTATAAGGCATTTGTTTTATCAGCTCATAGAGTACCAGAAAAATTAGAAGAAACTTTAGAAGAAATCGAAAAAGAAGGATGTAAGGTTATAATTGCAGGAGCTGGACTTGCAGCACATTTACCAGGTGTTATAGCATCAAAAACTGTATTACCTGTAATAGGAGTTCCAGTTAAAGCAGCTCTTGAAGGATTAGATGCACTTTACTCTATAGTGCAAATGCCAAAGTCAATTCCAGTTGCAACAGTTGGAATAAATAACAGCTATAATGCAGGAATGCTTGCTGCACAAATGTTATCAGTAAATAATGAGGACTTAAAAGCTAAGCTTAAAGAATATAGAACAAATATGAAAAAGAAATTTATTGAAGATAATGCTGAAGGAGTGGAATTATAATGGAAAAATTAGAAATGTTATATGAAGGAAAAGCAAAACAAATATATAGAACTAACAAGGAAGATGAAGTAATAGTTTATTATAAAGATGATGCAACAGCTTTTAATGGAGAGAAGAAAGGTCAAATACACGATAAAGGAGTTATGAATAACAATATAACTTCAATACTATTTGAACAATTAGAAGCACAAGGAATAAAGACTCACTTTATTAAAAAATTAAATGATAGAGAACAATTATGTAAAAAGGTTGAAATTATTCCTCTTGAAGTAATCGTAAGAAATGTAGCAGCAGGAAGTATGGCTAAGAGATTAGGTCTTGAAGAGGGAACAGCTCTTAAGACTACAGTATTCGAATTTTCTTATAAAGATGATGAACTAGGCGATCCATTAATAAACAGCTATCATGCAGTAGCAATTGGAGCAGCAACTTTTGAAGAAATTGATACTATTTTAGAAATGACTGGTAAAATAAATAACATATTAAAAGATGCTTTTGCAAAAGAAAACATAAACTTAATTGATTTCAAGATTGAATTTGGTAAAACTGCAGATGGGGAAATAGTTCTAGCTGATGAAATTTCACCTGATACTTGTAGATTCTGGGATGCTACAACAGGAGAAAAGCTAGATAAAGATAGATTCAGAAGAGATCTTGGAAATGTTGAAGATGCATATATTGAAATATTAAAGAGAATTTCAAAATAATATTATAAAATCATAATAAAGAAATGCTCAATTACAATAACTAATTGAGCATTGAATTTCAAAATTATTAAAATATTTTTAAGTGAAAGGATTAAATACATGACAAATTCAGATTTTGAATTAATTATGGATCCAAGCTTGGATAAATTTAAAGATGAATGTGGTGTTTTTGGTGTATATTGTACACAACCTATGGATGTAGCCTCAATGACTTACTATGGACTTTATGCTCTTCAACATAGAGGGCAGGAAAGTGCAGGGATTGCAGTAGCAGATGGAGAAAAAATTGAAGTCCATAAAGGTTTAGGGTTACTTACTGATGCTTTTACGCAGGAAGATTTAGAAAGACTAAAAGGACATATTGCTGTAGGCCATGTTAGGTATTCAACTGCTGGAGGGAAAGGAATTGAAAATGCTCAGCCAATAGTTACTACATCTAAAATTGGTTCAATAGCTATGGCTCACAACGGGAATTTAGTTAATGATGATGTAATAAAAGAATTACTTGAAGATGCAGGTCAAATATTTCATACATCAAGTGATTCAGAAGTAATAGCATGTCTTATAGCAAGAAGTGCTAAAAAAGGTTTAGCAAAGGCTGTTGTTGATGCAATGTCAGCTATAAGAGGTTCATTTGCATTAACAATAATGTCACAAGATAAATTAATAGGGGCAAGAGATCCTCATGGAATAAGACCACTTTCACTAGGAAAGATCGATGAGGGATATATATTAACATCAGAAAGTTGTGCTTTAGATGCAATAGGCGCTGAACTTGTACGTGATATAGAACCAGGGGAAATTGTTATTATAGATGAAAATGGAATACATTCATATAGATATTCGGAAAATACTCAATGCCAAACTTGTGCATTTGAATATATTTATTTTGCAAGGCCAGATTCAACAATTGATGGACTAGATGTTCATACTTCAAGAGTACGAGCAGGAGAGCAATTATTTAAAGAACATCCTATAAAGGCAGATGTAGTTATAGCTGTTCCGGATTCTGGTATACCTGCAGCAATTGGATATGCAAAGGCTTCAGGAATTCCTTATGATACTGGATTTATTAAAAACAGATATGTTGGAAGAACATTTATTTCTCCGTCTCAAGAAATAAGAGAAAGAGCAGTAGCAGTTAAATTAAATCCATTAAAAGTTAATCTAGAAGGGAAAAGCGTTATTTTAATTGATGATTCTATTGTAAGAGGAACGACTTCAAAACATTTAATAGATTCACTTAGACGTGCTGGAGTTAGAGAAATTAACTTTTTAATTGCTTCACCAGGAGTTAAATATCCATGCTATTTTGGAATAGATACACCATATAGAAGTGAACTTATTGCAGCAAATAATAGTGTAGAAGAAATACGAGATATTATAGGTGCCGATTATTTAGGTTATTTAAGTGAAGAAGGCGTAAGAATAAGTTGTAGGGGTAAAGAAGGATTTTGTATGGGATGCTTTAATGGAATTTATCCAGTAGCAGCACCAGTAGAAGCTGAATAATATTTAGTTGAAAATTGACAGCTAATCAGTTGAAAGTTAAAAGAGTTAAATTGCCAACTGGAAACTGTTAACTGAAAACCGCCAAAAGGAGTGTTTATTAATGATTACTTATAAAGAAGCAGGAGTTAATATAGAAGAAGGATACAGAAGTGTTAAACTTATAAAAGAATATGCTGCTAAAACAATGAGCGAGTATGTTTTAAATGGACTTGGAAGCTTTGCAGGAATGGTTGAACTTCCATCAGGATACGAAAAACCAGTACTTGTTTCTGGTACAGATGGTGTTGGAACTAAACTTGAAATAGCATTTAAGAATAAAAAGTATGATACAGTTGGAATTGATTGTGTTGCTATGTGCGTAAATGATATTTTATGCCATGGCGCTAAACCATTATTTTTCCTTGATTATATTGCATGTGGAAAGCTTGAAGCTGAAGTTTCTTCAGATTTAGTTAAAGGAATAGCTGATGGATGCTTAGATTCTGATTGTGCATTAATAGGTGGAGAAACAGCAGAAATGCCAGGATTTTATGATGAAGGCGAATATGATATGGCAGGTTTTGCAGTAGGTATAGCTGATAAGGATAAGATAATAAATGGTAGCAAGATTAAAGAAGGAGATAAACTTATAGGTATTGCTTCTTCTGGAATTCATTCTAATGGATATTCATTAGTTAGAAAAATATTTACAGATTTAAATGAAGATTTTAATGGCGAACCAATTTGGAAAACTTTACTTACTCCAACTAAAATATACGTTAAGCCAGTTCTTAAATTACTAGAAAATTATGATATTAAGGGAATGGCACACGTTACTGGTGGTGGATTCATAGAAAATGTTCCAAGAATGTTTAATGGTAGAGAGCTTACAGCAGTGATAAATAAAGATTCATATCCGCTTCCAACTATCTTTGAAAAGATTATTGAAAAAGGTGTAGATAAAGAACATATGTATAACACTTTCAATATGGGAATAGGATTTGTGCTTGCTGTTGATGCAGAAGATGTTGCACCTATACTAAAAGCTTTAGAGGAAATGGGAGAAAAAGCTTATGAAATAGGTTATGTAACATCTGGAGGTGAAGGTATTTGTTTAAAATAGCAGTTTTAGCTTCAGGTGGAGGTACAGACTTCCAGTCTATAATTGATGCTGTAGAAAACAAAGAATTAAACATAAAAATTGAAATGCTTATAGCAAGTAAGGACAACATATATGCAATTGAAAGAGCTAAAAAGCATGGAATAGAAACTCATGTTGTAACTAGAAAAGAATATAAAGAAAAATCTAGTGATAAGATATTAGAGTTTGTAAAAGATAAAGTGGATTTAATAGTTCTTGCAGGATTTTTATCTATATTAGATGGAAAAATATTAGATGAATTTGAAAATAGAATTATAAATATTCATCCATCACTTATTCCATCATTTTGTGGACCTGGAATGTATGGGCTTAAAGTACATGAAGCAGCAATTGAATATGGAGTTAAATATTCAGGCTGTACAGTACATTATGTAAATTCTAAAGTAGATGGTGGAGCAATACTTCTTCAAGAAGCCGTTCCAGTATATTTTGAAGATAATGCGGAAACTCTTCAAAAGAGAATTCTTGAAAAAGAACATATTCTGCTTCCTAAAGCAATTAAATTAATAAGTGAAGGTAAAGTAGAATTTGTGAACAATAAAGTAAAAATAAATGATTAAAAGTAAATGGAGGTCTTTTCGTGAAAAAGAGAGCTTTAATAAGTGTATTTGATAAAGATGGTGTTTTAGATTTTGCTAAATTTTTAGTTTCAAAGGATGTTGAAATAGTATCAACAGGTGGAACTTATAGATACTTAAAAGAAAATGGAATAGATGTAATAGAAATAAATGAGGTGACTAACTTCCCTGAAATGCTTGATGGAAGAGTTAAAACACTACATCCACTAGTTCATGCTGGAATCTTAGCTATAAGAGATAATAAAGAGCATATGGATACATTAAAATCTAGAGATATTCAGACAATAGATTATGTTGTTGTTAATCTTTATCCATTCTTTGAAAAGGTGAAAGAAGATTTAACATTCGAAGAAAAAGTTGAATTTATAGACATTGGTGGACCAACAATGCTAAGAGCAGCAGCTAAGAATTTTCAAGATGTTGTTGTTATTTCTAATAAAGAAGATTATAAGGTAATTATGGAAGAAATAGAATCAAATGGTGAAGCAAGTCTTAAAACTAAAAAGAAACTTGCAGGTAAAGTATTCAATCTTATGAGTGCATATGATGCAGCTATTGCAAACTTTATGCTTGAAGGTGAAGAAGAATATCCAGAGTATCTTTCAGTATCATATAAAAAGATGCAAAGCTTAAGATATGGTGAAAATTCTCATCAAAGTGCAGCAGTTTACTCATCAACAATGCTTGATGGAGCTATGAATACATTTGAAACATTAAATGGTAAGGAATTATCATACAATAATTTTAAGGATGTAGATATAGCTTGGAAATGCGCTAATGAGTTTGATGAGCCAGCTTGCTGCGCATTAAAACATAACACACCATGTGGAGTTGCAACAGGAGAAAGTGCTTATGAAGCTTATATGAAAGCTTATGAAGTAGATCCAACATCAATTTTTGGTGGAATAATCGGATTTAATAGAAAAGTTGATAAAGCTACAGCTGAAGAAATGGTTAAGATATTCTTAGAAGTTATTGCAGCACCAGATTATGATGATGATGCATTAGAAGTATTAAAGACTAAAAAGAACTTGAGAGTTCTTAAATTCCATAATACTCCAAAAGCTGATAAATATATGGTAACTGTTGATGGAGCAATGCTTGTTCAAGAGGAAGATAAGAAACTTATTGATGAGATAAAAGTAGTAACTGAAAAAGCACCTACAGATGAAGAGATGAAAGATTTACTTTTTGGTATGAAGGTTGTTAAATATGTTAAATCGAATGCTATTGTTACAGTAAATAATGGAGTAGCAGTAGGAATTGGCGGAGGCCAAGTAAATAGAGTATGGCCAACTGAAGATGCGTTAAAAAGAGGTAAAGGTGCAACAGTGCTTGCATCAGATGCATTCTTCCCATTTGGAGATGTTGCAGAATTAGCTGCTAAAGCAGGCATTAAAGCAATAATTCAACCAGGTGGATCTATAAGAGACCAAGAATCTATTGATGTTTGTAATAAATATGGAATAGCAATGGTATTCTCTGGACTTAGACACTTTAAACATTAAAATTAATTTTAGTTCACAATTCATTCTACAAATATAAAATACCTCTGGGGCTTTTTTCCTCAGGGGCATAATTTAATTTAGGAGGTATATTATATTATGAAACTTCTTTTAATAGGTAGTGGCGGGAGAGAACACGCATTAGCTTGGAAAATGGCACAAAGTTCAAAGGTTGAAAAAATATTTGTAGCACCAGGTAATGGTGGAACTGCAATTGAAAATAAATGTGAAAACGTAAATATAACTGAAATAAAAGATTTGATAAATTTTGCTATTAAAGAAAATATTGATTTAACAGTTGTTGGACCAGAAGATCCATTAACTAAGGGAATTGTTAATGAATTTAAAAAAGCAGGTTTAAAAATATTTGGGCCAGCTCAAAATGGTGCGATGCTTGAAGGAAGTAAGAGTTTTTCAAAAGATTTCATGAAGAAATATAATGTTAAAACTGCTGAATATGCTACATTTACAAATGTTGATGATGCATTAAAGTATTTAGAAACATGTTCATATCCAACAGTAGTAAAAGCTGATGGACTTGCAGCAGGAAAAGGCGTTATAATTTGCGTAAATAAAGAAGAAGCTATAGAAGCAGTTAATACTTGTATGGTTGATGATACTTTTGGAGATGCAGGTAAAACAATTGTAATTGAAGAATTTTTAGAAGGAATCGAAGCATCTATTCTTTCAATAACTGACGGAAAGACAATAATTCCATTCTTATCAGGAAAGGATCATAAACAGATCTTTGATGGTGGTAAAGGACCTAACACTGGAGGCATGGGGGTTATGGCTCCTAATCCATATGTTACAGAAGAAGTTATGAAAGATTTTGAAGAAAACATAATGGCAAACACATTAGTAGGAATAAGAGAAGAAGAATTTGATTTTAAAGGAATTATCTTCTTTGGAATAATGATCACTAAAAAGGGTGTCTATCTTCTTGAATATAATGTAAGAATGGGCGATCCAGAAACTCAATCAGTACTTTATTTAATGGAAAGTGATTTAGTTGAATTAATTGAAGCTGCACTTAGAGAAGAATTAGATAAAACTACAGTTAAGTGGAAAGATGGAGTATGTATAAATGTTGTTTTAGCATCTAAGGGATATCCAGGAAACTTTACTAAAGGATATGAGATTACTATAGATGAAAAAGTAAAAGACAAGGTATTCTTAGCTGGAGCAAAGCTTGAAGATGATGTTTTAAAAACTAATGGTGGTAGAGTATTATCAGTTATCGGTTGTGGAAGCAATGTTCAGGAAGCTAGAAAAGAAGCTTATGAAAACATCAAATATGTTAACTTTAAGGATTCATACTGCAGAACTGATATTGGAATTCATAAGTAAGATTAAGAAAAGCTTAGCATTAAAAGAGAGTTTTATGCTGAGCTTTTTGTGTTTTCTAGAGTTTTTTAAGAGCTATTGGACAATTGTAATATATTAAAGAAATTACTCTTTGACAATTAATAGAGGAGAAGATATAATATGAAGAAATCAAAATCAACATGTAAATCATTTTGTAGATTTTTTAGTTACTATAAATATATGTAATATTAATTGCTTTTTCTGTTATTTGATGGAGCATAATATAAAATTAATATATTAAATACAATATAGAAAATAGATTTCTATATATGGGGGTTATAAAGATATGAAAGAAGAAAGTACTGGTATTAAAAAGATAGTTTTAGTGATATTTTTTGCTGTAGTATTATATACTATATCACAAAATATAAGTAATATATTAAATATTTTAACTACAATTCTAAATATATTTCTTCCATTTTTATTAGGTTGTGCTATTGCCTTTATATTAAATATACCAATGAATATGATTGAAAGAAATATTATTAAAATTAATGTTGTTAAAACTAATAAAAGATTATATAAAATCATTAGACCAGTAAGTTTGATAATTTCAATATTTTTTGTAATAGCTATACTATATATTGCTTTATCAATTGTTTTACCTGATCTTATTAATATGTTAGTGGACTTGGGTGATAGTATTGAAAAAGCTATACCAGAAGTTAAAGTATGGTTAATGGAGTTATTTGAAAATAATAAAAGTTTTATTAAATTTATTGAAAGTGCAGAAATAGATATAAAGAGTATTATGAATGGTGGGTTGATATTTTTTAAAAGTGGGGCTCTTACATTACTATCCTCTTCAGTATCAATTGTAGGAGTAGTAGTGAATTTTATAATTTCAATAATTTTCGCATGCTATATTTTGTTACAGCGTGAGGCTTTAGCTAGACAATTTAAAAAAGTACTATATGCTTTTTTAAGCAAAGAAAAAGCAGAGTATGTCCTATATATAGGTAGATTAAGTTATAAAACATTTTCTAATTTTATAAATGGACAATGTATTGATGCGATAATTTTGGGAATAATGTTTTTCATCTCAATGTCTGTATTAAAATTACCTTATGCTTTACTAATAGGAGTGTTAATTTCCGTTACAGCGCTGATACCAATTGTAGGCGCATTTATAGGCTGTATTATAGGAGCATTTTTAATATTTGTACAGAGTCCAATGCAAGCAATAATTTTTATAGCTTTATTTCTAGTATTACAACAGATTGAGGGAAATCTTATATATCCTAAAGTTGTTGGAAATTCGGTGGGGCTACCTTCCATATGGGTTCTATTATCAATAACAGTTGGTGGTGGACTAATGGGAGTTATCGGAATGCTTATTTCTGTTCCATTAATATCAGTGGTATATAATCTATTTAAAGAATGGATAAATAATAAGCTAAAGGAAAAAGAAATCGAAGTATTATAATAATCATCCAGGAAACTAAAAATAAGGTTAACTTAAATTAACTTTATTTTTAGTTTCTTTGTATTTTAGAAATTTTAACTTAAAGATATTTTTTAAAACATAAAATGTTGTTATAAAGAATATATCTGAAAAGTATTTAATAGAAAGAGGTTTTATTTATTTTTAAAGTATTATAATTTTTTGCTATATTTTAAGGATGAATTAAGTTTATTTAAATTGAAAATATGTTATTATATTACAGTAGAGTGTATCATAAGAAAGTATTCAGTTATATTTATAAAAGAAAGATGGGGATATAATGAAGAAGAAAAAAATAGTTAAATTATTAGGACCAGTAGCAGGGATAATGAGTTTTATGTTACTTACTGGAGTTTTCACAACATCAGCATTTGCTGATCAAGTAAGTACAAGCTCTACAGCTATAACTCAAAACAGTACTAAAGACTACAAGAAAATTATAAATAAGAGTGTTGAACAAAACGGAGTTAAAGTAACTCTATTAGATGTTGTTGCAACAAAGCATAAAATAAAAGCAAATATAAAATTAGAATGCAGTAAAGGTCTTCAAGATGAAAAAAAGAATGGATTATTTGTTCAAGGTATTTATAATATGCAGGAAAGCTGGGGAGGAGGACAAGGTACATCAAATATTGACGATAATACATTGATAGTGGAAATTGAAGATGAGTGTGAAGACAATAGTGAATATAAATCTAATGGTGATTATAGATTAGATATAGTTGTTCCATACTATAAAGTTAATATTGGAATGAATATTCCTGTAGATTTCACAAGTGAATTTGCAAAAGTAAAAGAAAATGAAGTATCAATTTACGTGAAAGATTTGGATGTTAATATTAAAAAGGTAGAAAGTGATATATTGGGAACTAATATATACTATACTCAAAAATCACAAAATTACTCAAATAGTGATTTTGATAATGAAGTTCATGATCCAATAGTATTATTAAAAGTTGGAGATAAAATATATGTAGCAAACAGTTATGGCGGTGCAAATTGGGGCAGTTATAATGAAGATAATGATTTAGAATATAGAACGTATTATTCAAAAGATGCAACTTATGATAAAGTTACAACTACTGATGCAATCAGTATTATTCCTATTTCTAATGATATTACTTATAATGAATCAAATAAATTTTATGATGAGAAATATAAAGATGGTTATGAAGTGAATGAAGAAGATTATACAACTGAACAAAGTGTATCTTTTGTGAAGGAATTTGATTTTTCTGATAAGAGTAAAGGTGAAATATATAAAATTGAAAGAGATAATGATATTGTAAAGTTATATTGTAAAGGGAATTCTAAAGAAAAAAGTTTATTAATGGCTAGTACAATGGATATATATCCTAAATATGATGAAAATGAACAATACTATTACGATGAAGATTACTATAAGACTATATATAAAGATAAAAATGATGATAATGGATATGTGGTAGAATTCACAAATGTAGATAAAGATAGGAATATGATAGTAGGTATAGATGATCTTATTCAATTTAGTGATAGATACAAATTTGGAGAAGAAATAAAATTAAAATAATAATAAATATGGATGATTCACAACATAAATAAGGGACGTAAAATCAGAGTTTAGTGGATAACACCGAAATTTAATATATGATAGGCTCGATTGTAGGGAAATTTCAGCTAAAACCTGCTAAGAAAAATCAAGTTTTTTTTAGCAGGTTTTTTATATATTTTTTGCATGACAAATAAATTAAACAGAAATTCTGTTTAATTTAGATATAGATACTATCTAAATTTAAGTATTATAGACTTCTTTTACTCTAGCGTAGTATATTCTTAGAAACTTATTTAATGCAGCAATTTTAGCAACTTTTTTAGGTTTTCCTTCTGCTTCTTTTTTTAACATATATAAAAATATAGGATCATCCTTTGGTTTGGCACTTTTGATACATTTCATAATTTCATATCCAGTTTTTCGTAATAATGCAGAACCTCTTTTAGAAATACGACGTTTGTTTGCAACAAACTGTCCCGACTCAAAAGGAGGTGAATCAATACCCGTATAAGCTATCAAAGCCTTTTTATTATAAAAGCGTTTTAAATCACCGATTTCAGCAATTAAGCGTGGAGCCAATGTATCTCCAACTCCAGGCATATTTCTAACAACATTGTATTCCTTTAAACTACTTGCTAATTCTTGCATTTGTGATAATATCATAGATAGAGTTCTATCTATTTCGCTAAGAACTCGAACAGCTTCTAATACTAACATTTTGGTTGATGGGGTACTAGAAGATAGTGTAGGGATGCCTTCTTGTGCTAAAGCATATATCTGTTTTGCTTTTGTTTCACTTTGATGGTATCCTTTATTTTTTGCCCATTTAAAATAACTATTTATAAATTGCTTTTCATTTTTCTTGGTAATATTATCGTAATGCCAGTATTCTTTAACAAAATCATTTAATTTATCTTTCTCTGGCTTATCGGATCTATTTTTTAATAGATTTTTAATTCCTGGCATTGTTCTATCTAATAGATTACTTAGTACAAGTTTGCTCTCTATTCTCATAGCTATATAATGAGAATATTGCCTACCTAATAATTTTAATTCAGAATACACCTCATCTGTTGCTTCATAGTCAGTTAATTTAAACCAATTATCAATTCCATAATTAGCTATTTTGATAGAATCTAATTTATCAGTTTTACCTTTCCTTAATCCTATAGCAGAATATTTTTTCATAATTAATGGATTTATTACGGCTACAAATATACCATGATTTTTAAGATAAGTAAGTAGTGGCAAATGGTATGCACCGGTCGCTTCCATAACAACTCTAGTTTCTTCATTTAATTCAGAAATAGATTCAACTAATGCTTTTAAATCAGCTTCAGTATGATTTATTTCATGTGGTTCACTAATAACCTCACCATATTCTTTCAATATACATACTGTACTTTTTCCTTTTGAAACATCAATTCCAACACTAATCATGTTAATCCTCCTAAAAAATTATTGTAATTTTAATCCACCCACACTTATTACAATTCATTTTGGTTAGTTACACGAAAGCCGTACGGTTTCAACCTGCTTAATCGAATCTTTATAATAAGGGATGGCTGACAGTTTTAGCTACGGATGTTAAAACCCAATTCTAAAGTCGTCATACCAAATTACTCCCTTTATTATAAATTAAAATAAGTGCAGATGTTAAATCATATATTTATGATTTGTATCTACACTTATAGAGTACCAAATTCTAATGGCAGAGGCTGCACCTAAAAATGTTTGCTCCCAAAAGCAAGTGTTTGGACAAACAATTTTGGAACAGCCTCTGCCAAAGAATTTAAAAGCTGAAATTTCCAATACAATACTACGCCTATTCATATATTGAATTTCTTTGTTTTTCTCTAAAATCATATATACCCAATTTATTTTAATTATGATTAATGTTTTTTATATTCTATGCCTTAAAGTATATCTTCTAATCAATGAAGGTAACTTATGAAGTTACCCATAAAAATCACTTTAACCAGCATAGAATAAGCAAATTCGTAAGAATATATATTCTGATATTTATAAATTTATATCTTTTAAAAAATGATAAAATATTAACTTTTTAAATCTTTAACATCTATAAATAACTATTCCTTAATTTAAAAATGTATTTATGCATAGCAACAATAATACCGATACTCTGAATTTAGATTAAACAAAGAAATAAAGCTCTCATGTTCGGCGGTGTCTTGCATTCAAAAATTCTAAAGTCCCATTTTTGTAGCAAGCGAGCCGAATCTGAGAGCTTTATTTCGGGTGTTATTCGCTAAACTTTCTACGTCCCTTATTTATTTTATGTGCAACAACTATTTTTTATTTTGAAGTTATAGTATATTAGATAATATGATACTTATTTTATATGAAGGTGAATAATTATGGAAGATAAAAATTATTTATATATTAATTATTTAAATATGGCTAGAAATTTAAGAACAGAAAAAAACTTATTAAAGGCATTGAGTTTTTATAAAAAAGCATACAAATTAGATGTTGGAAAGACAGATGTTGAACTTCTTTTGGATATGGCATTATTGTATGATGAAGTTGGATTAAAAAAAGAGGCAGAAGATAAATATTTAGAAGTGTTAAAGTTAGATGAAGATGAAGCAAGAGCGTATTACGGGTTAGCTATTATATATGATGATGAAGATAAATTAGGAATTGCAAAAAAATATTATAAAAAGGCAATAGAAAAAAATCCTAATTATGACAAGGCTTATTTCTTTTTAGCAAATATTTATGATCAGTTTGATGATAAAGATAGAGCTATAGAAAATTATAAAAAAGCAATTGAGATAAATAAAGAGGAAATATGGGCGTATGCAAATATCTCATGTATTTTAGAAGAAAGCGGTAGAGATGAAGAAGCACTTATATATATAGAAAAAGCTTTAAAAATTGATGATTCTAATTATAAAATACTATTTAATAAGGGTGTTATATTAAAGAAGCTAGAAAGAGTAAAAGAAAGTAGAGAGTATTATAGAAAATCTATAAAAGAAAATCCTAACTATCCATATAGTTATTTAAACTTAGCTGTGAGCTATAGAGAAGAAGAAAATTTTCATAAAGCAATAGAAGTAATAGATGTAGGAATAAAAGAAAATCCAGATGAAGGATTTTTGTACTATAATAGAGCTTGTTTTTATGTAAATATTAATGAGGATATTAAAGCTATAAATGATGTTGAAAAAAGTATAGAATTAAATGATATATTTTTTGATTATATGAAAAAAGATAAAGAGCTTAATAACATAAGAAAATATTCAGAATACATAAAGTTAGTTGAAAGATATTCTAAAATATAATAAGAAATAATGAAGAAATATATTAAATATGATAAAATTTAATTAATGATATTTACAATATTTATAAATTTGTTATAGGGGGCATATAAACGTGAAAGATACATTTACCGAAGGATTAGAAGAAGTTATGGACAACTTACATAAAGGAGGAGCATTCTTAACAGCTGGTGATGATAAAAAATGCAATACTATGACTATCAGCTGGGGAAGTGTTGGATATATGTGGGGAAAGCCAATGTTTATGGCATTAGTAAGAACCTCAAGATATACAAATGAATTTTTAGAAAATGGAAGTGAATATACAATTAGTATACCTTATGATAAAGAAATGTCAGAAGCAATTTCTATTTGTGGTAAAAAATCAGGAAGAGATATTGACAAAGAAAAGGAAGCTGACATAAAATTTATTCCATCTAAAAAGGTTAATACGCCAGTAGTTGATGGATGCAGCAAATATTTTGAATGCAGGATTGTTTTTAAACAAGATATAAATCTTGAAAATATGGATGAAGCAATAGTAAAAGCATGTTATGAAAAGGATGCAAAACATGTACTATATTTTGGAGAAATAGTAGAATACTATTACAATTAATAGAATTTATTAACAATAGTCATAAATAGTTCATATTATACTTTAGGTGATTATTTATGGCTAGTTTTTTATTATTTATTTGTGGGGTAATATGTACAGCTATTGGAATAAATTTATTCAAAAATAAACTAAGAACATTATCACTTTCAATAGGTGGAATGGATGATAAAGAAATAACAGAAAAACAGCATATATTATCTATATGTTGTAAATTTATAACTATTGGAATAATGTTTTTAATATTTAGTATAAGTTTATTTCAAATATGAAGATATAACCACTGATTTGTTTTTATAGGGAAGTGAATGAAAAAGGACGTTTGTAAGATTAAAATCTTCCAAACGTCCTTTTTCTATATTTTAGTTTCTATATTTTGTTTCAGATAATTCATATACATGATCATATTCTATAGGCTCATCATTATATAGGAATTTAACACCATCAATCCATTCTCCTTTATAAGAAACTTGTAGGAAATTTTCAATTAATGTATTTGAAGTTATTTGTCCACCAGTTGAACCTTGGAATTTATTGATCCACTTATTATTGTTATCATCAAGTAAGTTTATAGTAGCAATTTTTTTACCATCAATTGTATCTATAGATTTTACTTTTATAGGTAGATTGTCGAAGAAATTTTTTGAAACAGTATTTGACAATTGTTGCACTTTATCTTCTAATGAAGAATCTGTAGATAATTCTATTTTAGAAGACTCATTTGGCTCTAATGTATTATCATCTATAGTATAAATAGAAAGTTCTTCTTTATTTGATGGATTTTCAGTATTATCAGTATTTTTATTATCGTCTGTTTTGTTATCTTTATTATCGTCTTTAGAATTATCAGAAGAATTATTATCTGAGTTGTCTTCTACAGTAGGTTTAGTGTTATTTTTATTAATTTCGTCTGTATTCGATTTAGATTTACAAGAAACTAAAGTAACACTTAATATTAAAACTGTAGCAATAATTAATTTTTTTGTCATTATAATTAACCTCCTATATATACGACATTTTAGTAGATATTTTAACTAATTATAACATATAAGGTGTTGAATTAAAAGGATTTATTATGTTTTAGATGAAGAGGGAGGTCATTGACAATTTATTTTGATTATAGTATATTTTGATTATCAAACTATTTAATGATCTAAGAATTCAAAATGTTAAATGGTTTTAGTAAAAGACTAATAGATATTATTAATTATGTTTTTATAGGAAATTGGAGGTAGCACATAGATGAATAAATCAACAATAACAATTAATGAATTGTTGGTTCAATTATTTAATGATATTTTGCAGATTGAAGAAAAGAGTTTAAAAGAAGGAATCATTTCAGATCTTTCAATAACAGAAATACATACAATTGAGGCAATAGGCATGTATGCTGAAAAGAGTATGTCTGAAGTAGCTCAAATCTTAAAAATAACGGTTGGAACTTTAACAACTGCCATCAACAAATTAATAAAAAAAGAATATGTTGAGAGAAAGAGAATAGAAGAAGATAGAAGGGTTGTATTAGTTAAACTTACAAAGAAAGGTAAGCTTGCATATAGAATACATGAAAAATTTCATCATGACATGGTAAATACAGCCATTGATGGATTAAGTGAAGAAGAAGAAGAAGTTTTAATTTCTTCATTAGATAAAATAAATAAATTCTTTAAGGAAAAATATGAATTGGCTTAATTAGTAATAGAGGAGAACGTTATGAATAATATAAAAATTGCCGGGATTGGGGCATATTCACCATCTTTAGTTGTTACAAATGATGATATTAGTAAACTTGTTGAAACTAATGACGAATGGATACAAGAAAGAACTGGTATAAAAGAAAGAAGAATATCTGAAGGAGAAGATACTTCTGATTTTGCGGTAAAATCAGCTATGATTGCTTTGGACAGAGCAAATATAAAATCAGAAGACTTAGAACTTATAATTGTTGCAACAATATCTCCAGATAACTTTATACCATCTGTTGCATGTCTAGTTCAAAGCAAATTAAATGCACATAAAGCAGCATGTTTCGATATAAATGTTGCATGTTCAGGTTTTTTATATGGTCTTGAAATTGCTAATAGTATGATGAAATCTATGAATTATAAAAATGCTTTAGTAATTGGATCAGAAACACTTTCAAAGTTAATGGATTGGACTGATAGAGGAACGTGTATATTGTTTGGTGATGGTGGAGGCGCAGCTGTTTTAACAAGGTGTGAAAAAGGCGGTATTCTTAAATCATATTTAAGATCAGATGGCTCAAGAGGAGAAGCATTAACAATAGAAGCAGCAGACTTTAAAACACCATTTGCAAAAGAAAATAAAGAAAAAGATAGAGTAATAAAAATGAATGGAAGAGAAGTTTTTAAATTTGCAACAACAGCAATAGCAGATGGTGTTACAGAAATATTGAAAGATTCTAATTTAACATTGGATGATATTAAATATATAGTTCCGCACCAAGCAAACTATAGGATAATAAATTCTGCAGCAAAGAAACTAAATGTTGAAACAGAAAAATTTTATATTAATTTAGATAGATACGGAAATACATCATCAGCATCAGTACCTTTAGCTCTTAATGAAATGATGGAAGAAGGTCTTATAAATGAAGGCGATAAGATTATTTTAGTTGCATTTGGTGGTGGACTAACTCATGCAGCTACATTAGTGGAATTCTAGTAAATAAGAAATTTGAAAGTAATAAAATAAATAAATCTAAAATATTAAAATTACATTGAATATGAAAAGAAATATTTCATGGAGGGAATATATATGTTATTTGAAGAAATTAGAGAAGTTATTTGTGAACAACTAGGAATTGAAAAGAATGAAGTATCTTTAGAAACTACATTTCAAGACTTGCAAGCAGATTCTTTAGATTTATTCCAAATAGTAATTGAATTAGAAGAAAAATATAATATACAAGTCGAAGATGTTGAAGGCTTAAAGAATGTTAAAGATGTAGTTGATTATGTAGAGCAAAAGGCAAAGTAGGAATTATATGAATTTATTTTTAATTTTTAATTAGTACAATTGATAATAAGACGATGTAATAGTAAAATTGGTTATAATATGTTTTTTAAGAGTTTATTTGGGATGGTAGTTAAATATTACATTGAAATATTATTTTACATTTCAATTGTGGGAGGAAATTTTTGTGAAAGAAAATAGAGTTTGTGAATTATTAGGTATTAAATATCCATTATTCCAAGGAGCTATGGCAAGAATTGCAGATGCATCATTAGCAGCAGCAGTAAGTAATGCAGGTGGACTTGGAATAATCACTGGCGCAGCTCCAACTGAATGGGTTAGGGAGCAAATTAGAAAAGCAAAAGAATTAACAGATAAACCATTTGCAGTAAACTTGATGCTTCAAATGGAAAATGTTGATGAGATTGCAGAATTAGTATGTGAAGAGGGCGTAAAAGTAGTAACAACTGGAGCAGGAAGCCCGGGGAAGTATATGGATAAATGGAAAGAGCATGACATTAAAGTTATACCAGTAGTTGCATCTGTAGCGCTAGCTAAAAGAATGGAAAAATCAGGAGCTCATGCAATTGTGGCAGAAGGTACTGAATCAGGTGGCCATGTAGGGCAATTAACAACAATGACTTTAATTCCACAAGTTGCAGATGCAGTTAGTATTCCAGTAATAGGAGCTGGCGGTATTGGTGATGGAAGAGGTATTGCAGCTGCTTTTATGTTAGGCGCTGAAGGTATTCAAGTTGGTACTAGATTTTTGGTGGCAAAAGAATGTAATATACATCAAAATTATAAGGATAAAGTATTAAAAGCAAAGGATATTGATACTGAAGTAACAGGAAGGTCAACAGGACATCCAGTAAGAGTTTTAAGAAATAAGCTTTCAAGAACTTATTTGAAGTTAGAAAAAGAGGGAGCTAGTGTCGAAGAAATTGAAAAGATAGGAATAGGATGCTTAGCTAAAGCAGTAGTTGAAGGTGACGTTGAAAATGGATCGCTTATGTGTGGTCAAATTGCAGGGCTTGTTAATAAAGAACAAACTTGCAAAGAAATAATTGAAGAAATGTTTAAAGAAGCAAATGAAAGATTCAAACTTTTTGGGGGTAAAAATGAATAGTAATAGGATAGCTTTTCTTTTTCCAGGTCAAGGAGTTCAAACTATTGGAATGGCAAAAGATCTCTATGATAATATACCAGAATGTAAATTGATTTTAGATTGTAGTGAAGATATTTTAAAGATGCCTTTAAAGAAAATGATGTTTGAAGGACCTGAAGAAGTTTTAACTGCAACAGAAAATGCACAGCCAACTATATTAGTTGCATCACTTATGGCACTAAAGGCTTTAGAGATTAACAATATACATGCAGATTATTGTGCTGGACTTAGCTTAGGCGAATATGCTGCATTAATTTATGGTGGCGCATTATCTCTTGAAGATGGTCTTCTACTTATAAAAGAAAGAGGAAGAATAATGGGAAGCGCACTTCCAGAAGGCCTTGGCAAAATGGCGGCAATACTAAAGCTTGATGATGAAAAGTTTAGTGAATTATTAGAAAGGGCAGGAGAATTTGGAGTTATAGAAGGTGCTAACTTCAATTGTCCAGGTCAAGTTTCTGTATCAGGAGAAAATAGAGCTGTAGAAGAAGCTGTTAAGATTGCCAAGGAATTAGGTGGACTTGGAATACCTTTAAAGGTAAGTGGTCCATTTCATAGCTCATTGCTTACAGAAGCAAGTGAAGAATTTTATAATACAATAAAAACTGCAACAATAAAAGAATTTAACAAAACTGTTTATTCAAACGTTAAAGGTGAGCCTTATACAAATGATGATGATGTTAAAGAATTATTAAAAAGACATATAAGAAGTTCTGTACTTTTTGATAAAACCATAAATCATATGATAGATAATGGTGTAGATACTTTTATTGAAGTAGGTCCAGGAAAAGCATTGAGAGGATTTGTTAAAAAGATAAATAAAAATATGAATCTTCTAAATGTAGAAGATGTTGCATCCTTAAATGTTACTGTTGATACAATAAAAAATATGAAGTAAATGCTATGGGATAAATATTTAAGTGAGAATAGAATATATCTAATAAAAGTATAAGGAAACAAGGAGGTATTATGTTGAAAGGTAAATGTGCTATAGTTACAGGAGCGGCTAAAGGAATAGGAAAAGCAATAGCTTTAAAGTTAGCATCTCTTGGTGCGAACATAGTTCTAAATTATAGAAGTAGTGAAAAGGAAGCAGCAGAAGTTGCAAATGAAATAAAAGAATTAGGTGTTGAAGTATTAACAGTAAAAGCAGATATTTCAAAGCTTGATGAAGTTGAAGAACTTGT
Source organism: Clostridium neonatale (assembly GCF_001458595.1). GTDB lineage: Bacteria > Bacillota > Clostridia > Clostridiales > Clostridiaceae > Clostridium > Clostridium neonatale. Next base: position 2,081,450 of record NZ_LN890328.1, on the reverse strand, counting down.
AAAGGCTGCTAAAGAAAAATTTGGGTCTGTAGATATAATGGTTAATAATGCAGGTATAACAAAAGATACTTTAATTTTAAGAATGAAAGAAGAAGATTTTGATAGTGTTATAGATGTAAACTTAAAAGGTGTATTTAACTGCATGAAAGCAATAACTCCTGTTATGGTTAGACAAAAACAAGGAAAGATAATAAGTATTTCTTCAGTTGTAGGGATTGCAGGAAATGCAGGTCAAGTTAATTATTCAGCATCAAAAGCAGGAATAATTGGAATGACAAAATCTTTAGCTAAAGAGTTAGGCTCTAGAGGTGTAAATGTAAATGCAGTAGCACCAGGATTTATAGAAACAGACATGACAAATACTTTAGGTGACAAGGTTAAAGAAGAAGCAGAAAAAAATATTCCACTTAAGAGATTTGGAAAAGCTGAAGATGTAGCTGAATGTGTAGCTTTTTTAGCAAGTGGAGCTTCAGATTATATAACAGGTCAAGTTATTCAAGTCGATGGCGGAATGTTAATGTAGTAAGGAAGGTTTTTAGTATGGATAGAAGAGTCGTTATTACGGGAATGGGAGCTGTGACTCCTATTGGAAACAACGTTAATGAATTTTGGAGCAATGCAAAAGAAGGAAAACTAGGAATAGACTTTATAAAATTATTAGATAATGATTTAATAGATGTAAAAATAGCTGGTGAAGTTAAGGATTTTAATCCAGAACCTATAATAAGTAAAAAAGAGACTAAAAGACTTGATAGAGCTGAACAATTTGGATTATATGCAGCTGATGAAGCAATAAAGAATTCAGGCTTGGATTTAGAAAAAGAAGATCTAGATAAGATTGGTGTAATAATAGGATCCGGAATTGGTGGTCTTGGAACAATTGAAGCGGAAGGAACAAAGCTTTATACAGGCGCTTCAAAACGAGTGTCGCCATTCTTCATACCAATGGCTATTTCAAATCTGGTAGCAGGAAATGTTGCTATTAAATACGGACTAAGAGGTACATGTACAGCTGTTGTTACTGCATGTGCAACAGGTACAAATAGTATAGGTGATGCATATAGATTAATTAAACATGGATATGAAAATGTAATGCTCGCAGGTGGTGCAGAAGCTCCAATCACAAGGATCGGTGTTGGTGGATTTAATGGAATGAAAGCGCTAAATACAAGTAATAATCCTGAAAAAGCATCTATTCCATTTGATAAAAATAGAAGTGGATTTGTTATGGGAGAAGGTGCAGGTGTTGTAGTTCTAGAGTCATTAGAACATGCACAGGCTAGAGACGCTAATATTATAGCAGAACTTGTTGGATATGGAACAACTTGTGATGCTTATCATATTACATCACCAGCTCCAGATGGAAGCGGTGCTGCAAAAGCTATGAAGCAAGCTATAGATGAAGCTGGAATTAAACCAGAAGATGTTTCATATATAAATGCACATGGTACATCAACAGCATTAAATGATAAATTTGAAACAGCTGCTATAAAGACAGTGTTTGGAGATGAGACAAAGGTTGCAATATCATCAACAAAGTCAATGACTGGACATTTACTTGGAGCAGCAGGTGCAATTGAAACAATAGTTTGTGCAAAAGCTGTTCAAGAGGATTTCATACCTCCAACAATAGGATATGAAACTCCAGATGAGGAATTAGATTTAGATTATGTACCTAATGTAGGTAGAAAAGAAAAAGTAGAATATGCATTAACAAATTCATTAGGATTTGGTGGTCATAATGCAACTTTACTTTTAAAGAAGTGGAAGTAGACTTTTAGGAGGGATACCATGGATTTTGAGCAAATTAAAGAGCTTATAAAACTTGTTGATTCATCAGAATTAGCTTTTTTTGAAATTAATACACAAAGTGAACATATAAAAATGGATAAATCTTTAAATAGAAATGTAAGTGAGAATTCTGCTCCAAGTAGTGCTACAAATAGTATACCTACTGTACAAAATATTGCAGAAAATATAGTAGGCAAAAATGAAAGTGTAGCAAAAAATGAAAGTAATATAAATTCAGAAGAAAATAGTGATGACGATGATACTATTGTTATAACTTCACCAATGGTTGGAACATTTTATTCAAAGCCATCTCCTGACAGTGAAACATTTGTAAGCGCTGGAGATAAAATTTCTAAGGGCAAAGTTTTATGCATAATTGAAGCAATGAAGTTAATGAATGAAATAGAAAGTGAATATGATGGAACAATCGTAAAATGTCTAGTAAATGAAGGTGACATGGTAGAGTACGGTCAACCGTTATTTAAAATAAAGGGGGAATAACCTATGATGAATATAAAGGAAATAAAGGAGATTTTACCTCATAGATATCCTATGTTATTAATAGACAGAGTACTTGAAATGGATATAGAAGAAAAAATGTATGTTAAAGGATATAAAAACCTTTCAGCTAATGAAGCATTTTTCCAAGGCCACTATCCAGAAGAACCAATTATGCCAGGCGTTCTTCAAATAGAAGCATTGGCTCAAGCAGGTGCTGTTGCAATTCTTTCTATGGAAAAATTTAAAGGAAAAACACCGTTATTTGCTGGAACTAATAAAGTTAGATTTAAAAATAAAGTAGTTCCAGGTGATAGATTGGATTTATATTGTGAAATAGTGAAAATTAAAGGACCTATAGGGATTGGTAAAGGAATTGCAAGTGTAGATGGTAAAACAGTTTGTGAAGCAGAAATACTATTTGCTATAGGATAAGGTGATGTTATGTTTAAAAAAGTGCTAATTGCAAACAGGGGAGAAATAGCTGTTAGAATAATAAGAGCTTGCAGAGAAATGGGCATAAGAACAGTAGCTGTTTATTCTGAAATAGATAAGGAAGCACTTCATACTCAATTAGCTGATGAGGCTGTATGCATTGGTCCAGCGATGCCTAAAGATAGCTATTTGAATATGGCAAACATTTTAAGTGCTTGTGTTTTAAGTGGTGCAGAAGCTATACATCCAGGTTTTGGATTTTTATCTGAAAATCCAAAGTTTGCAAAGATGTGTAGAGAGTGTAATATAAAATTCATAGGTCCTGATTATGAAACAATTGAATATATGGGAAATAAGGCAAAAGCAAGAGAAATAATGAAGCTTTCAGATGTTCCAGTTGTTCCAGGTTATGAAGGCGAAATAAGAGATGAGAAGCATGCACTTGAAATAGCAGAAAATATTGGATATCCTATAATGATAAAAGCTGCTGCTGGTGGTGGCGGAAAAGGTATAAGAATTGCTTATAATGAAGAAGAGTTTCTTATGGGATATAAAACTGCTAAAGCAGAAGCTAAAGCATGTTTTGGTGATGATACATTATATATAGAAAAGTTTATTCAAAAACCAAAGCATATTGAATTTCAAATATTAGCTGATGAGTATGGAAATATAGTACATCTAGGTGAAAGAGAATGTTCTATGCAAAGGAAGAATCAAAAAGTATTAGAAGAGGCTCCATCTAATGTATTAAATGAAGAACTTAGAATTAAGATGGGGGAAATTGCTAAGAGAGCAGCTCTTGCAGTTGATTATAAAAATGCAGGAACAATAGAATTTCTATTTGATAAAGATAATAACTTCTATTTCATGGAGATGAATACAAGAATACAGGTTGAGCACCCAATTACTGAAATGATTACAGGCATAGATTTAGTTAAAGAACAATTAAGAATAGCTTCTGGTGAAAAGCTTAGATTTACTCAAGATGATATTAAAATTAAAGGCCATGCCATTGAATGTAGAGTTAATGCTGAAGATCCAGAACATGATTTTAGACCTTGCCCAGGAGTGATTGAAGAACTTTGTGTTCCAGGCGGAATGGGGGTAAGAATTGATAGTGCAATTTTTGCTGGATATAAGATTCCTCATTGTTATGATTCAATGATAGCTAAAGTAATTTCATTTGGAAATACTAGAGAAGAAGCAATTGTAAAGATGAATAGAGCATTATCTGAATTTGCTGTAGGTGGAGTAAAAACTAACATTGATTTTGATCTTTCAATACTTCAAACTAAAGAATTTTTAGAAGGCGATTATGATACAACATTTTTATCAGAAATGATGGTGAAGAAGGATGCTTAAGGATTTATTTAGTAAAAGACAATATGCAACTGTTAATCCTTCTGTTTTAAAGAAAGCTGAAACAGAAGAAAAACCGAATATTCCTTCAGGCATGTGGAATAAATGTGAAAAGTGTAATACTATGATGTATCATGATGATCTGGAAAGTAATAAATTTGTATGTACATCATGTGGTTATCATTTTAGGCTTACAGCTAAAGAAAGAATAAAAATGTTTTTAGATAAGGATACATTTAATGAGCTATATAAGGATTTTAAAACTATAAATCCATTAGAGTTTGATGGATATGAAGAAAAACTTAAAAAGAGTAAGAAATCCACAAGTAGCAATGAAGCAGTAGTTACTGGCATAGGAAAATTAAATGACATAGAGGTTGCCTGTGCTGTTATGGATAGCTTCTTCATGATGGGAAGTATGGGAACAGTTGTAGGAGAAAAATTAACTAGATTAATAGAATATGCCATAGACGCTAAATTACCATTAGTTATATTTACAACGTCTGGTGGAGCGAGAATGCAAGAAGGCATATTTTCACTTATGCAAATGGCAAAAGTAAGTGCAGCACTTGCAAAGTTTGATGAAGCAGGACTTCTTTATATAACAGTCCTTACAGATCCAACTACAGGAGGAGTAACTGCAAGCTTTGCTATGGAGGGTGATATAATCTTAAGTGAGCCAGGAGCATTGGTTGGATTTGCAGGAAGAAGAGTAGTTGAAAATACTATAAATGAGAGCCTTCCAGATGATTTCCAAAGTGCAGAATTCTTATTAAAAAAAGGATTTATTGATGCTATTGTTCCAAGAAAGCATATGAGAACATGCATATATAAGATTCTTGTTTTACATGGAGTGAGAAGTTATGAATAAAGACTTTATAAAAGGAAATTTAAGTGCTTGGGAAAAGGTTGAAATAGCCAGGCATAAAGATAGACCTACTGGAAAATTTTATATAAATGAAATATTTAAAGATTTTATTGAGTTTCATGGTGATAGAAATTTTGGAGATGATAAAGCTATAGTTGGTGGCATAGCTTCAATAAACAATCTACCTGTTACTATTATAGCTATATCAAAAGGGTCTAATACAAGTGAAAATATAGAGAGAAATTTTGGCATGCCAAGTCCAGAAGGATATAGAAAGGCATTAAGGCTTATGAAACAAGCTGAGAAATTCAAGAGACCAGTAATATGTTTTGTTGATACTCCGGGGGCATTTCCAGGAAAGGGTGCAGAAGAGAGAGGTCAAGGAGAAGCTATTGCTAAAAATCTTTTTGAACTGAGTAAGTTAAAAACACCAATACTTTCAATATTAGCAGGTGAAGGTGGAAGTGGTGGAGCACTAGCCTTAGCAGTGGCAGATAAAATTCTTATGATGGAAAATGCTATTTATTCAATTCTTTCACCAGAAGGATTTGCATCAATTTTATGGAAAGATTCTACTAGAGTAAAAGAAGCTGCTGAGGTTATGAAAATTACAGCTAAAGATTTAAAAGAATTTGGTATTATAGATGATATTATAAAAGAGCCAAGAGGCGGAGCACATAAGAATTCTGAAAAGGCTGCTGAAAGCATTAAAGATGAAATATTAAATTGGCTTAGTGATATAAAAGATATTGATTTAGATGTTCTAATCCAAAATAGATATGATAAATTTAGAAAGATGGGAAATTTTTATTAGTATCCATTTAAGACTGAGAAGTTAGATTTTAGACTTCTCAGTCTTTTATTTTATAAAGTAGTATTAAAAATAAATGAACTATATAAATAATAAAATTTTAGAGAATCTAAGCTGTAATCTTAAAACAAAGAAATTATAAGATTAACTAAAGAACTAACAATAAATTGTGTTATGTTATATAATTTGATTGTATCTAATTAATTATAGAAGGAGTAAGTGTAATGGAAAGCAATAGTACTAAAATAGCTAAGATAGCAACAAGGATGGCAATATGTGATAGAAAAGAAGAGGAAGAGCTAAAGAGATTATATAAGAATGAAAATATACAAGTAACTGCTGTTAATATTGGAGGAAATATAAATACATCAATAGGAAAGATATTAGAAAGTGCATTAGTTGCTGCTAAAAGAAATAATTTAATAAGAGAAGAACATCTGCATGAGGGAGCAGTTATAGGAGCAACAAGAGATGCAATAATGCAGATTTATAATAGAGCAAGTAACCAAAATATTGGAGGGAAAATAGGAATTGCAAGAGGTGGAGAACATATATCTGTTTGTATATTTTTAAATATAGGTTTATTACATTTAGATGAAGTAGTAATTGGAATAGGTCATAGATCATTACCGTTATAATTGATATTTGGTACTAAATAAAGTATTAAAAAATAAAAATATAATTTTATTACATAAATATTAAAGAATATACAGCGATTCAATGGTCAACTTTACAAATATACTAATTTATGATATTATTAATTAAAATATTTTTAAATTATAATGCTTTATGTTAAGAATATAACATAAAAATAAACACAAAATTAATAATGTAGTTTATGGTAGTACTGAAGGCATAAAGGTGATAAGTAGAAACAGGAGGATAGAATTATGGTAGGAAAAAGAAAAATAGCTATGATATTAGGCATGCTATTAATGGGTACAGGCCTGATTGGATGTGGAAATAGCACAGCAGATAATAGTGGACAATCCGCAGGAAATAATGAAGCAAAGAAAAATATAGGAATTGTTCAACTAGTTCAGCATGATGCTTTGGATTCAGCAAATAAAGGATTTGTAGATGCGTTAAAAGAAAAGGGATATGAAGAAGGAAAGAATATCACAATAGAGCAACAAAATGCCCAAGGTGAACAAGCTAATGCACAGACAATCTGCAGTCAGTTTACTGATGCAAAAAAGGATTTAATCTTTGCAATTGCAACACCAGCAGCACAAGCAGCATACAATTCAACTAAAGACATTCCAATAGTTTTCACAGCGGTAACTGATCCTGTTGCAGCTAAAATAGCAAATGATTGGAAGAGCTCTGGGACAAATGTTACTGGTACTTCTGATAAAGTTCCAGTAGATCAGCAAATAGATTTATTAAAAAAATTAATCCCAGATGCAAAAACATTAGGTGTAATTTATAATACATCAGAAGCTAATTCAGTGATTCAAGTAGATGAATTAAAAAAGGCTGCTGAAGCTAAAGGGTTAAGTGTAAAAGAAATTGGAGTAACAAATGTTAATGAAATAAACCAAAATTTATCAAGTGCTTTAGGTGATATTGATGTATTATATACACCAACTGATAATACTGTAGCATCAGGATATGCTTTGGTTGGTAATTTATGCGTTGAAAATAACGTACCAATAATAGGTGCTGAAGAAGCAGTTGTAGATAAAGGTGGACTAGCATCTATAGGTATTGATTATTATAAATTAGGACAAGAAGCAGGGTATAAAGCAGTAGAAATATTAGAAGGCAAAAAGCCATCAGATATTGAGATTACAACATTAAGTGAAATGTCATTTACTATAAATACTGATGTTGCAGAAAAATTAGGAATTACAATTCCAGATGATATATTAAAAGATGCAAAAAAAGTAACTGGAGGCGTTAAATAGTGGGAGTCTTAATTAATGTTTTAGAACAAGGACTGCTATTTTCAATTGTTGCCATTGCTGTTTATATAACATATAAGATATTAGACTTTCCAGATATGTCTGTAGATGGAACATTTCCTATGGGTGCTGCTATTTCAGCAGCACTTATTGTAAAAGGAATTAATCCAATAGTAACAATTGTTGCTGCAGCTATTGGTGGTGCCATTGCTGGATCAATAACAGGATTTTTACATGTTAAATTAAAAATAGATAACTTAATGGCCGGAATACTTATGATGATAGCACTGTACTCAGTAAATTTAAGAATTATGTCAAATAAAGCTAATATACCTTTGTTCAGTGTTGATAAGATATTTGATTTGAAAATTCCTAAAATCATAATAATCTTAATTGTACTTATTATTGTAAAAATAATATTAGATTTATATTTAAAAACAAAATCAGGATTTTTACTTAGAGCAGTTGGTGATAATGAGCAAGTTGTATCTTCTATTGGAGTGAATAAAAATTTAGTTAAAGTTTTAGGACTTACCATAAGTAATGGACTTGCCGCTATGGCAGGAGCATTGACAGCTCAATATAATGGATTTAGTGACGTTGGAATGGGAACTGGAACAGTTGTAATGGGACTTGCAGCCGTAATAATTGGAAGTTCGTTATTTGAGAGATTTTCGTTTATTAAAGCAACCACATTATCTATTTTAGGAGCAGTTATTTATAAATGTGCAATAGCACTTGTATTAAAATACGGAGGATTTATTGGATTGACTGCAAATGACTTGAAGTTAATGACAGCTATAATTGTAGTTATAGCACTATGTTCTAATAATGGAGTATTTAAGTTTAAGAAGAAAATAATTATAGAAGGTGGTGCAGGAGAAGATGCTAAAAGTAACACAACTGTCCAAGGTATTTAATCCAAATACAATAAATGAAAATAGAGTTTTTGACAAGTTAAGCTTAGAGGTTGATAAAGGAGACTTCATCAGCATAATAGGTTCAAATGGTGCTGGAAAATCGACTTTATTAAACATGATATCAGGAACTATAGAAGCAGATTCGGGATCTATATTATTAGATGGAACTGAGGTTATAAATAAAGCAGAATATATTCGTTGTAAAGATATTGGAAGAGTTTTTCAAGACCCATCAATGGGAGTTGCACCTAATATGACCATATTAGAAAATATGGCTTTAGCTGATAATAAAAATAAAACATTTGGTTTAAGCTTTGGAATAAATAAAAAAAGAATAGATTACTATAAAGAAATGGTTAGTGAATTGAATTTGGGGTTAGAAGATAAAATATACAATAAAGTATTGCTTTTATCAGGAGGACAAAGACAGGCGTTAACATTACTTATGGCAGTTATGTCTAAACCTAAATTACTTTTACTTGATGAGCATACAGCAGCATTAGATCCAAAAACATCAGAAAAAATAATGGATATAACAAGACATATTGTTAAAGATAGTGGGATAACAACGATGATGGTAACACATAACTTAAAACATGCCCTTGAAAATGGAAACAGGCTTTTCATGATGCATAGGGGAAAAATACTATTTGATGTTAAAGGTTCAGAAAAAGAAAAGCTTGATAATTCCAAATTGATGGCTCTTTTTGACAAAGCTAATGTGACAGATGAATTAAGTGATAGAACATTATTTGCATAATTTATATTAAAAAATCAGATGGCAGTAAATGCTTGTCTGATTTTTTATTTTTGGATTAATTACTATTCAATTATTAATTTTCCTTTAAAGCAGAACTATTATAGATATGTAATATATTTTGATTTTATGATAATATTTTAATTATAGGTTATTTGATATCGTAATGAGGTGTATTGATGAGACCATTAGCAGATTTAATGAGGCCAAGTAAATTAGAAGATTTTGTAGGACAAAAACAAATATTAAGCAAGGGCAAACCCCTTTATAATTTAATAGAAGGTAAAAATATATGTAATTGTATTTTTTATGGCCCACCAGGAACAGGAAAAACAACTTTAGCCAATATAATGGCTAATTATGTAGATAAGAAATTTTATAAATTAAATGCAACAACAGCAAGTGTAAAAGATATACAAGATATAACAAATAATATGGATAATCTTTTAAGTTATAGTGGCGTTGTTCTTTATATAGATGAAATTCAGCATTTTAATAAAAAACAGCAGCAATCATTATTGGAATTTATTGAAGATGGAAGAATAACATTAATAGCTAGTACAACTGAAAATCCTTATTTTGTTATACATAAGGCTATCATAAGTAGATGTAACATATTTTCATTTAAACCGCTAGATAGTGATGATATTGTAATTGGACTAAAAAAATCATTAGAAAAATTAATTAAGGAAGGTATTAAAGTAACTTATAGCGAAGAAGCATTAAAATATATAGCCGAAATATCACAAGGTGATTATAGAAAATCATACAATATTTTAGAATTGGCTATAAATTCACAGATTAAACATGTAAGAAATATAACTGTTGAATATATAGAAACGTTAGAACAATCCAGTATGAGAGCAGACAGTAGTGGAGATGAGTTTTATAATTCATTAAGTGCCCTCCAGAAAAGCATTAGAGGAAGTGATCCTAATGCAGCAATTCATTATTTAGCAAGACTCATAAAGGCTGGGGATTTAAGTGCAATAGTTAGAAGGATTGCTGTTATAGCAGCAGAAGATATAGGGATGGCGACACCAAGTGCACTTACAGTAATAAATTCAGGAATAGAACTAGCATTAAAGACAGGTTTTCCGGAAGCTAGAATAATTTTGTCTGAAATGGTTATATATTTAGCTACATTACCTAAATCTAATAGTGCGATTTTGGCAATAGATAAAGCCTTAAGTGATTTGGAAAATTCAAATTGCGGTGATATTCCTATGCATTTAAAAGATGCTCATTACTCTGGAGCAACATCTTTAGGGGTCGGTGGATATAAATATCCACATAATTTTGAAAATCATTACGTGAAACAAGAATATTTACCAAGGGAATTAAGGAATAAAAAATATTATGAAGAGCAGAATAATAAATATGAAAACAGTATAAAAAAATATTGGGAAAATATAAAAAGAATTTAGATAAATTATAAAAAGAGTCTATAAAATCTTTAATAAAATGATATAATAAATATCGATTATTAAAGATTTTATCGATTATGTTTTTTATACCATATTTAAAAGAAAATAAATTGACAAAGTCCGAGTGTTTTGATAAGATATAATTAAAATTCTGATAAGGGGAGAGTGTTGCTATATGAAATTATCAACAAAAGGAAGATATGGTGTTAGAGCAATGGTTGCGTTAGCATTAAGTTATGGTGGTACCCCTATGTCTATAAAGACAATTTCAAAGAAGGAAAATCTTTCAGAATATTATTTAGAACAACTGTTTAGTCCACTTAGACGTGCAAACTTGATACGTAGTATTAGAGGAGCTCAAGGAGGGTATGTATTATGTAAGGCACCGTCAGAAATAACGGTTGGTGATATTATGACTGTTTTAGAAGGTCCTATAGAAGTTGCTGACTGTATAGATGGGATAGGCTGTGCCAGTGAAAATGATTGTACAACCAAAGCAGTATGGGCTAAAGTTAAGAAAAGTATAGATGATGTTTTAAATTCAATTACTTTACAAGATATAGTAGATGACTATGAGAAGGCAAAAGAAAAGAAAAATGGGATACAAATTATAGATGGGAGCGATTTTAGTATATGAGAAATGTATATATGGATTATTCTGCAACAACATATGTTAAGCCAGAAGTACTAGAAGAGATGATGCCTTATTTTACAGAAAAGTTTGGTAATCCATCATCGTTTTATGGTATATCAAGAGAAACAAAAAGAGCAATAGATAAAGCAAGGGAACAAGTTGCAAGCACACTAAAGTGTTTACCAGAGGAAATATATTTTACAGGTGGAGGTTCAGAAGCAGATAACTGGGCTATAAAAGGTATAGCAACTGCACATAGAAAAAAAGGAAATCATATAATAACAACTAAAATTGAACACCATGCAGTACTTCATAGCTGTGAGTTTTTAGAAAAGTTTGGATATGAAGTTACTTATCTTGATGTAGACAAAGAAGGATTTATAAATTTAGAGGAATTAAGAAATGCAATAACAGATAGAACCATATTAGTTTCAATTATGTTTGCCAACAATGAAATTGGAACAATCCAGCCAATTAAAGAAATAGGAGAAATATGTAGAGAAAAGAAAGTTCTTTTCCATACAGATGCAGTTCAAGCTGTAGGTAATGTTCCTATAGATGTAAAAGAAATGAATATAGATTTATTATCTTTAGCAGGACATAAAGTGTATGGTCCTAAGGGAATAGGTGCATTATATATTAGAAAAGGTGTTAGAATTGATAATTTAATTCATGGCGGAGCTCAAGAAAGAAATAGAAGAGCTGGAACAGAAAATATAGCTTCTATTGTTGGAATAGGCAAAGCAATGGAAATTGCAGAAAATAATTTAAAAGAACATACAGAAAAATTAACTAAACTTAGAGATAGATTAATAGATGGATTATTAAAAATACCATATACAACATTAAATGGACCAAGAGGGGAAAAAAGATTACCAGGGAATGTTAATGTTAGATTCCAATTTATTGAAGGTGAATCTATTTTATTATCATTAGATTTTAAGGGTGTATGTGCATCAAGCGGTAGTGCATGTACATCGGGGTCGTTAGATCCATCACACGTTTTATTATCAATAGGTGTTCCTCATGAACTTGCACATGGATCATTAAGATTAACATTAGGTGAAGATTCAACAGAAGAAGATGTTGATTATGTAATTGAAGTGTTACCACCTATAATTCAAAGATTGAGAGATATGTCGCCATTATGGGAAGACTTTATTAAGAAAGGGGAAAAATAAAATGATATATACAGATAAAGTAATGGATCATTTCCAAAATCCAAGAAACGTTGGAGAAATAGAAGATGCAAATGGAGTTGGAGAAGTAGGTAATGCTAAGTGCGGAGATATAATGAAAATATATCTAAAGGTTGAAGATAATATAATAAAGGACGTTAAATTCAAAACTTTTGGCTGCGGTTCTGCTATAGCGTCATCATCAATGGCTACAGAAATGATAAAAGGTAAGACTATAGATGAAGCTTGGGAATTATCAAATAAAGCAGTTGCAGAAGCTTTAGATGGGCTTCCACCAGTAAAAATGCATTGCTCGGTTCTTGCTGAAGAAGCTATTCATAAGGCTATAAACGATTATAGACAAAAAAATGGGTTGGAGATAATACCTATGAAAGAACATGACCATGATGAACTACACAACATGGTTCACGGGGAATAAGTTTTGAGTGGTAAGAAAAAAGTTCTTGTCGGTATGAGCGGCGGAGTAGATAGCTCTGTAGCTGCTTATCTTCTTAAAGAACAAGGATATGAAGTTATTGGTGCAACAATGCAAATTTGGCAAGAAGATAAAGAATTTGAGGAACGTGAAGGTGGATGTTGCTCTCTTTCTGCAGTAGATGATGCAAGAAGGGTATGCGATAAATTAGACATTCCTTTTTATGTTTTAAATTTTAGAGATTCCTTTAAAGAAAAAGTAATTGATTACTTTGTTCAAGAGTACATAGATGGTAATACGCCTAATCCTTGTATTGCGTGTAATAAGCATTTAAAGTTTGATGAACTTTTAAGAAAAGCAAGAGGAATAGGCGCTGATTATGTTGCAACTGGTCATTATGCAAAAATAGAGGAGCATGATGGAAGATATTTGCTGATTAGATCAGAAGATGATCGTAAAGATCAAACATATGCATTATATAATTTTACTCAAGACCAATTAGCGCACACTTTAATGCCATGTGGAGAATATGAAAAGACAAAAATAAGAGAAATTGCTAAAGAAATAGGGCTGGCTGTTCATAACAAAAAAGATAGTGAAGAAATATGCTTTATTTCAGATAATAATCATGGAAAGTATATTTCTGAAGTAGAACCGAAAAGAGTTAAGCCAGGAAACTTTGTTGATAAAAACGGAAATGTTTTAGGAAAACATAAGGGAATTGTATACTATACAATAGGCCAAAGAAAAGGACTAGGGCTTTCTCTTGGAAGGCCAGTATTTGTTACTGATATTAATGCTAGAACTAATGAAGTTGTTATTGGATCTGAAGAAGACATTTTTAAAACTGATTTATTAGCAACTGATGTGAATTTTATTCCGTTTGATAAATTGGAAGGTAAATTAGAAGTAGAAGCTAAAATAAGATATTCTGCAAAAGCGGCAAAGGCAGTTTTATATCCATTAGAAAATGGGAAAGTTAAAGTTTCTTTTGAAGATAAACAAAGGGCTATAACTAAAGGCCAATCAGTAGTTTTCTATAATGGTAATATTGTAGTTGGTGGCGGAATAATTGAAAAGATACTATAAAATAATAGCAACGGATTTTCTGTTGCTATTATTTTTTTATACTAAAAAGTGAAATTTTAAGAATTATTTTCCTATAAAATGGGCAATATACTATAAAATTATAATATAAATTTATAGGAGGATAAATATATGCTTAGGTCTAAGGATTTTTATTTAAAGAAAGTTTATAAAACTGATGGTAAAAAGGTTGGTATAGTTGAAGATCTCTGTATAGACTTTTTTAATGCTAAATTAGTTGGTTTTAAGGTCTCTACAAATAATATATTCTCTAAAAAAAATTATGTGGCTAAAGAGGATTTTATCTCTTTAGGAGAAAGTATAATTATAAAAGAAGTTGAAGAAAAAAGAGGCTTGTATTTTGAAGAAATTAAAGATATGGAAGTCATTGATTTAAATGGGAAAATTAGAGGCACGGTAGAAGACCTGATAATAGATAGCGAAAATTATGACATAAGAGGTATTATAGTAAGCTCGGGATTGATAGATAAGATGATAAAAGGTAAACAAATCTTTTTATTAAATGATTGCATATTAGGAGAAGAATATATTTTATATAGAAAAGAAGAAAATATTTTATTTAAAATAATGCCTCATAATATGAAGAACTGGTATGTTGAAAAAAAGGCATAAAATATTATTAATTAAATCTCTAGCAATTCTTCTTCTTTTGAGCTTATTTCTATTATATTTATTTAATGATTCCATAAAAAATATAATTAATATCATAATAATATCATTTATTTTATCATATGTATTAATGCCTATTAGAGATATTATTGAAGAAAAATTAAAGGTAGGAGCTAATATTGCATCTATGATGATTATATTTATGATACTTATGGTAGTAGTAAGTATTATAATTATTTTTATTCCTACCTTATTTAATGAAATATCCACTATAAGTAATATTTTAGATAGTATAGGTACTTTATTAGAAAATCTATATAGTAAACTAAACCTTAATGATTTGCCTATATTGAATAATATATATAATAGAATCATAGAAAAAGGAAATTATATGCTGAATGACTTTTCTTCTATAGCTATAGATAATATATTAGCTACAACTAATAATGTTATTTCTTTAGCAGTTATTCCTGTTATTATGTATTATTTTTTATCAGATGGAAGAACTTTATTTAATAAAGCTTTATTAATATTACCGTCAGATAGAAGGGCGGTCATTAAGAAGATTCTATATGATATTGATAAAGTACTTAGTAGATATATTGTAGGGCAGTTTTTTTTGTGTATGATAATTGGCGTATTAACTTTTTTTATTTTAATAATTTTTAAAGTTAAATTTCCATTGTGGATATCGCTATTGAATGCTGCGTTTAATATAATACCATATTTTGGCCCGATATTTGGAGCAATTCCAGCTGTTGTTGTAGCGTTCATAGATTCTCCAATTAAAGGTTTATATATAATGCTTGCTATGATAGTTATTCAACAAATAGAAGGAAATATATTGTCACCACAAATAACAGGAAATAGTATTAATATGCATCCATTTATGATAATTATATTGCTTCTTATAGGTGATAAATTTGGAGGTTTTATGGGGATGATACTGGTGGTTCCTATTGCTGTTATAATAAAAGTTATATATGACGACATAAATTATTATTTATTTTAAATATAATTAAAGATATAATAATTATACTGAAATAGAATAATAATTTCGGAGAGTTAATGATTTTATAAAAGGGGAGATAGGAATGAATATAGTTGTAATTGGAAGCATGAATATGGATTATGTACTTACTACAGATAATTTACCTAAAAAGGGAGAAACTATTCATGCGATTGATTTTAAAACTTCCATTGGAGGAAAAGGAGCAAATCAAGCTTTTGCAGCAAGAAAATTAGGCGCAGATGTTGTTATGATTGGTTCTGTCGGAAATGATGACAATGGAAGAAAAATAATTAATAGAATGAATGAAGTGGGGATAGATACTTCAAGAATTGAAATTGTTAATACTGAAACTGGAAATGCAATGATTACTGTAGACAATAATGGAAATAATACTATTATAGTTTATGGTGGGGCAAACAAATGTGTGAATAAAGAAATTATAGATAAGAATGAGGATGCAATTATAAAGGCAGATTTTGTTATTTTTCAATTAGAAATTCCTATTGAAACAGTTGAGTATGGAATAGAGCTAGCTAAAAAGCATAATACAAAAGTAATCTTAAATCCAGCACCTGCAAAGATTTTAAGTGATAATATATTAAGAAATTTGGATATTATAACGCCAAATGAAACTGAGCTTGTAATAATATCTGGTGAGAATGATCTTAAATTAGGTGCAAGAAAACTTTTGGAGTCTGGCGTGAAAGAAGTTATTGTAACAATTGGAGAAAAGGGAAGCTATTATTTATCAAATGAAAAAGAAATACTGTCAGAAAGCATAAAGGTAAAAGCTATAGACACTACCGCAGCAGGTGATTCTTTTAATGGTGCTCTTGCAGTGGCTATATGTGAAGGAAAATGTATTGAAGAAGCTTTGGAATTTTCTAATGTAGTTGGTGCTTTAACAACTACAAAATCAGGAGCTGAAAAATCTCTTCCATATAGAGAAGAAGTGAATAAAATATTAGAAATAAAATATAATAAATAAAAGGTTTTTGAATTGATAAAGTAATGTTGTATATTGACATAATTATGTATTTGAAATATAATTTTGATGAAATAATAAAATATCAAGCAATGATTAGGATGAGTAGATATATAATATGTATTTTAGAGAGGAAGTGTCTGGTGAAAACTTCTTACTATGTATTTCGAAGCTACCTAGGAGCTATAATTAACTAAGAGATGTATATTTAATACATAATTAGGGTGGTACCGCGGAATTTCAGCTTTCGTCCCTTTGTTTTGGGATGAAAGCTTTTTATTTTAGAAAAATATTGAAATTACAAGCAAATTTAAGAAAAGATGATTCTTAATTGAAAATTACAAATTGGAGGAATATTTTATGAAAATTACAAAGACTAATGATCTTAGAGACGCATATCTAAAGTTCTTTGAAAGTAAAGGGCATTTAAAAATGGATAGTTTTTCTTTAGTGCCTAAAAATGATAAAAGCTTATTATTAATAAATGCTGGAATGGCACCATTAAAGCCATATTTTACTGGACTTCAAGAGCCACCAAGACGTAGAGTAACAACTTGTCAAAAGTGTATAAGAACTGGTGATATTGAAAATGTAGGTATTACAAGTAGACATGGTACCTTTTTTGAAATGCTTGGTAACTTTTCATTTGGAGATTACTTTAAAAAAGAAGTTATTCCTTGGGCTTGGGAATTCTTAACAGAAGTTTTAGAATTACCAAAGGAAAAATTATATGTAACTATTTATTTAGACGATGATGAAGCATATGAGTATTGGACTTCATTAACTGATGTTGATAAGACACATATATTCAGACTAGGAAAAGAAGATAATTTCTGGGAACATGGTGCAGGCCCATGTGGTCCTTGTACAGAAATACATTTCAGAAGAAGTGATGATGCTAAACCAAAGAATGCTGAGGAATTTGTTAAGTATTCAGATGAAGATAAAATAATTGAAGTCTGGAACCTAGTATTTACTCAATTTGATGGGGATGGAAAAGGAAATTATGAAAAACTTGCAAGTACTAATATAGATACAGGAATGGGACTTGAAAGATTAGCAGTCGTAATGCAAAATAAAAACAGTATCTTTGAAATTGATACATTAGAAAATATATTAAGTGAAGTAGGTAAGCTTGCAAATGTTAAATATGGTGAAGATCGTAAAAAAGATATTTCTTTAAGACTAATAACAGACCACATAAGATCAATAACATTTATGATTTCTGATGATGTAATGCCATCTAATGAAGGCCGTGGATATGTGCTAAGAAGACTTTTAAGAAGAGCTGCAAGACACGGTAAAACACTTGGAATTAAAGATGCCTTCCTTTGCAATCTTTGTGATGTAGTTATTAGAGACTCTAAGGATGCTTATCCTGAATTAGCTAAAAAGCAAGAATATATTAAAAAAGTAATAAAGATAGAAGAAGATAAGTTTAGAGAAACTTTAGATTCTGGAACAGAAATACTTAATGGATTTATAAAAGAATTGAAAGCTAATAATAAAAAAGTATTAAGTGGTAAAGATGGATTCACATTATACGATACTTTTGGATTCCCAATGGAGCTTACTAAAGAAATACTAGAAGATGAAGGATTATCTTTAGATGAAGAAGCTTTCCATGAAGAAATGGATATTCAAAGAAAAAGAGCAAGAGAAGCAAGAAAGACTTCTAATTATATGGGAACAGATTTAAAAATAACTGATGAAATCTCTAATGATATAGAAACAGTTTTTGATGGATATGAAAATGATGTGTTAGATGCTGAGGCTAAAGTATTAATATGTGGAGATGCATTTGTGGATACTATCTCTGAAGGTGAAAAAGGTGTTATTGTTACCAATATAACTCCATTTTACGCAGAAATGGGTGGACAAATAGGAGATACTGGAGTTATCTACAATGATAATTTTAAGGCAAAGGTTATAGACACTAAAAATAATATTGGTGGAAAAATAGTACACTTTGTAGAAGTATTAAATGGTGAGTTAAAAGTTAATGATAAAGTAACTCTAGAAGTAGATAAAGAAAGAAGACAAGAAATTAAAAAGAATCATACAGCAACGCATCTTTTAGATACAGCGCTTAAAAAAGTTCTTGGAAGTCATGTGCACCAAGCAGGTTCATATGTAAGTAATGATAGATTGAGATTTGACTTCTCTCATTTTGAAGCTATGACAGAAGAAGAAATAATGAAGGTTGAAGAATTAGTAAATGAAGCAATCACAAGTGTAACTCCTGTTATAACTAAAATAATGAATCTTCAAGAAGCTAAAAATAGCGGAGCTATAGGAATATTTGATGATAAATATGCAGATAAAGTAAGAGTAGTATGTGCTGGAGAATATTCTAAAGAATTATGCGGGGGTACACATATTGATAATACAGGTAAAATAGGTTTATTTAAGATTGTATCTGAAAGTGGTATAGCAGCAGGTACAAGAAGAATAGAAGCAGTAATAGGAAAAGAAGCTTATAACTTAATAAATGAAAAGAAAGATTTATTAAAAGAAGCTTCAAGCAAATTTAAGTGCTCAGAAAAAGAATTGTTATCAAGAATTGATTCGAACATCAAAGAACTAAAAGAAAAAGATAAAGAAATTTCAATCCTAAAGGCAAAATTTGCATCAATGAATATTGATGAGATAATTAATAGTAGTAAAGAAATAAAGGGAATAAATGTAGTATCTTATGAAATGAAAGATGTGGATAGTGATACATTAAGAGATGTTTGTGAAAAAGTAAGAGATAAGGTAGAAAATTCAATTGTCTTACTTATGAGTTCGAATAATGAAAAAGTTATAATATGTGCAATGGCAACTAAAGATGCAGTATCTAAAGGGGCTCATTGTGGCAAACTTATAAAAGAAGTTGCATCAATCCTTGGCGGAGGCGGTGGTGGAAGACCAGACATGGCTCAAGCTGGCGGAAAATCACCAGAAAAGATAGGTGAAGCAATAAATGAATCTTATAAAATAATTGAAAGTTTAGCAAAATAGTATACTTTTTTAAAAATATGAGGTATAATCTAAATATAGTTTAAATGAATAATTTTAGATTTTTAAGTAAATAATGAATATAAGGAAAGTTTCCTTTAAAGATGTAAGGAGGTGAAGCTGCGTAAGCAGCTGGGTTGTATGAGTAACGATATTGAACAAACAATGAAATTTGATGTTAGTAAGAATAAAGAAGCTCTTACAAAAACTATCTTAACAGATGTTTATAATTCTCTACAAGAAAAAGGTTACAATCCGATTAACCAGCTTGTGGGATATTTGATTTCAGGAGATCCTACTTACATCACAAATTACAACGGAGCAAGAGCTTTAGTGAGAAAACTCGAAAGAGATGAATTACTAGAAGAAGTTTTAAAATCTTATTTGGAGATAAAATAGAGAGTGCCCGTTTTACGGGTACTCTTAATTTTTGGGAGTATTAAAGTGAGAATAATCGGTTTAGATTTAGGACAAAAAAATATAGGAGTGGCAGTTTCGGATCCATTGGGGTTTACTGCTCAAGGTTTAACAACAATAAGAAGAACTAATAAAGAAAATGATATTCAAGAAATTAAGAATATTTGTGCTGAATATAATGCAGAATTACTTCTTATAGGATTGCCTAAAAATATGAATGGAACAATTGGGCCATCTGGGGAACTTGCTATGGAGTTTGGAAAGCTGTGTGAAGATAAGATTTCTATAGAAGTGAAATTTTGGGATGAAAGACTAACAACAGTTGCAGCACATAAGGCAATGTTAGAAGCGGATTTGTCTAGAAATAAGAGAAAAAAGATAGTTGATAAAGTAGCAGCTACATATATATTGCAAGGATATTTAGATATGATATCAAAATAATATGGTATGTTCATAATATGCTAAGATGAAAGACTAACTATATATAATTTGAAAAGTATAAAAATAAATTTATTATATATAATAAATTTGATTTATTAAATAAGACTATTTTATATGAATATTAAATTTGTATAAAATATGATTTTGAGTATGAAAATAATTTTTATAGAATATTAAAAATTAATATAAATAATGATTAGATAAATATAGAAAGAGATATGAAAGGAATGTGGTTATGAATCAAGACGAAAAATATGTATATATACCTGATGAAGATGGCAATGACGTTAAGTTTGAGGTGATTATATATTTTGAAATAGAGAAAATAGGAGGAAAATATATAATTGCAACACCAGCGTTTGAAGATACTGATGAAGCCTATGCATTTAAAATTTATGAAGATGAAGATGGTAGTGAAATTTTTGTAGCACTTGAAGAAGATGATGATGAATTCCAATTAGTGCTAGAAACATATGATACTCTTATGAATGAAGATGGATTGTTGTAATTATAAAAGAAAAGAGGTGTTATAATGGATCAATCAAATTTAGTTGATATGAATGCCTTAAAAGAGAATTTAAAGAAAAAAGGTTATAAATTAACTCCACAAAGAAGATCTATTGTTGATGTAATTATTGAAAATGAAGGTAAACATTTAACAGCAGAAGAGATATACGATGAAGTTAAAAAAAAGTGCCCTGAAATAGGATTAGCAACAGTATATAGAACTATACTTTTATTAGAAGAACTTAATATAATATCTAGATTAGATTTAAGCGATGGTTGCAGTAGATATGAATTAATTCATTCTAATGAAACTCATAGACATCATCATCTTATTTGTAATGTCTGCAATAAAGTCTTGGAAGTTAAAGATGATTTGTTAGACGATCTTGAAATAGATATTGAAAAAGAATATAAATTTAAAATTTTAGATCATAGTTTAAAATTCTATGGTTTATGCGAAGAATGTCAAAAAAATTTAAAAGAGGAATAAAAGGACTTTTAACAATAAAGAAAAGACCTTTATTTATAAAAATTTAATATAAAAGGAGGGGAAACATGAAAGGCGAAAAGACGAAGGTTAAAATTATTCCTCTTGGCGGTATAAATGAGATTGGAAAAAATATTACAGCTATTGAATATAAAGATGATATTATAGTAATAGATTGTGGATTAAAGTTTCCAGATGAGGATATGTTCGGGATTGATGTAGTAATACCAGATGTCTCTTATCTTGTAAAAAACTCAGAAAAAGTAAAAGGAATATTTTTAACACACGGACATGAAGATCATATAGGAGCATTACCATATGTTTTAAAACAATTAAATGTTCCTGTATATGGTACAAAGCTTACTCTTGGAATAGTTGAAACAAAGCTAAAAGAGCATGGTCTATTAAGCACAAGTGAATTAGTGAGAGTAAAGCCAAAAGATATAATAAAGTTAAATAGCGTTTCAGTAGAATTTATAAAGACTAACCACTCGATTGCAGATTCAGTGGCTATAGCAATCCATACTCCACTTGGGGTTGTTTTTCACACAGGAGATTTTAAAATTGATTACACACCAATTGATGGAGAGATGATGGACTTTGCAAGAATTGCGGAGCTTGGCAAAAAAGGTGTGTTAGTAATGATGGCAGACTCAACAAATGTTGAGAGACCAGGATATACTTTAACAGAAAGAGTTGTAGGTGAAACATTTTTTAAATTATTTAATAAGGCAAAAGGAAGAATAATTGTTGCAACATTTGCCTCAAATGTTCATAGGATACAACAAATAATTACAGCGGCAAAAGCTTATGATAAAAAAGTAGCTGTATCAGGAAGAAGCATGGAAAATATTGTTCAAGTAGCAATAGAACTTGGGTATTTAGATGCAGGTGAAGATGTACTTATACCAGTTGATGCTATGAATAAATATCCAAATGAAAAAATTGTTGTAATAACTACAGGTAGTCAAGGAGAACCAATGTCTGCATTAACTAGAATGGCTTCTTCAGAACATAAAAAGATAAATATAATTGAAGGCGATACTGTTATAATTTCAGCAACACCAATACCAGGAAATGAAAAGCTTGTTTCAAAGGTGGTAAATCAATTATTTAAAAAAGGTGCAGAAGTAATTTATGAATCAGGAGAAAAGATTCATGTTTCAGGGCATGCTTGTCAGGAAGAGTTAAAGCTTATGCATACTCTAGCAAAACCAAAATTCTTTATACCGGTTCATGGAGAATATAGACACTTGAAAAAGCATGGAGAACTTGCTATAAGTGTTGGATTAGATGAAAAAAATCTTATTATTCCTGAAAACGGAGATGTTATTGAAGTAGGAAGAAATTATATAAAGAAAAATGGAGTTGTTACTTCAGGGCAAGTATTTGTGGATGGTTTAGGTGTAGGCGATGTTGGTAATATAGTCCTTAGGGATAGAAAACATCTTTCACAAGATGGAATATTAACTGTTGTTGTAACAATTGAAAAACAAAGTGGAAGAATTGTAGCAGGACCAGATATTATTTCAAGAGGATTTGTCTATGTTAGAGAATCAGAAGGCCTTATGGAAGAAGCAAGAGATATTGTGAAAGATGTCTTAATTGAATGTGAAGAAAAGCAAATTACAGATTGGGCAACATTAAAGTCTAAAATGAGAGATGAACTTAGAGAGTTCCTTTATGAAAAGACAAAGAGAAAACCTATGATTTTACCAATAATAATGGAATTTTAATTAATATAATTATTATTAACTTGACTTTTTATGCTGAAAATAGTAAAATTCAATATGGTTATGTGAGAAAATTGGATACTTTATGTATCCAATTTTATTTTATGAAAAAAATAAGAATATGTTTACATAAATAATATAAATATATATTTTAGAAGCTAAATAGTAAATGTATATATGTAAAATTACTTCAATTTATACATTTATAAATTCACAGTTTAATACTGTTTGGAGGAATAAAAATGGAATTAACAAAAAGAGAAGATATAAGGAATATAGCTATAATAGCCCACGTTGACCATGGTAAGACTACTTTGGTAGATGCTTTATTAAAACAAAGCCATGTTTTTAGAAGCAATGAAAAAGTGGAAGAAAGAGTAATGGATTCTAATGATCTTGAAAAGGAAAGAGGAATAACAATTCTTTCAAAAAACACAGCAGTTAAATATGGAGATGTTAAAATTAATATTGTAGATACTCCAGGACATGCTGATTTTGGCGGAGAAGTTGAACGTGTACTTAAAATGGTTGACTCGGTTTTATTAGTTGTTGACTCTTATGAAGGACCAATGCCACAAACTAAATTTGTTCTTAAGAAATCATTAGAATTAGGATTAAAGCCAATAGTCATAATAAATAAAATAGATAAGCCAGATGCAAGACCAACAGAAGTTATAGATGAAGTATTTGATTTATTTGTAGAGCTTGGTGCTAGCGATGAACAATTAGACTTCCAAATTCTTTATGCATCAGCAAGAGAAGGATTTGCAAGATACAATGTTGAAGATGATAATGCGGATATGACACCAATATTCGAAACAATAATAAAGTATGTTGCACCACCAGAAGGTTACTTAGATGAACCTTTACAAATGCTTGTAACTACATTAGATACAAATGCATTCGTAGGTAAAATTGCAATTGGTAAGATTGAAAGAGGAAGAGTAAAGAGAAATCAAACAGTAGCATTAGTTAGACATGATGGATCATCTTCAAATTATAAAATAACAAGTGTATTTACATATAATGGACTTAAAAGAGAAGAAGCTGAAGAAGCTGGAATGGGAGACATCGTTGCAGTAAGCGGTGTAGTTGATGCAAATATAGGTGAAACTATAGCAGATTCATCATGTCCAGAAGCACTTCCATTTGTTAAAATTGATGAACCAACATTAAGCATGAATTTTATGGTTAATGATTCACCATTTGCAGGTCAAGAAGGTGAATTTGTAACATCAAGACATTTAAGAGATAGATTACTTAAAGAATTAGAAACAAATGTAAGTTTAAAGGTTAAAGAAATAACTCCAGATTGTTTTGAGGTTTCAGGAAGAGGAGAATTACATCTTTCAGTTCTTATTGAAACAATGAGAAGAGAAGGATATGAGTTCCAAGTTTCTAAAGCTAATGTTATCTTTAGAGAAGAAAATGGTGTTAAAGAAGAACCGATTGAATACTTAACAATAGATGTTCCGGAAGAATTTATGGGACCTGTTATGGAAAAATTAGGACCAAGAAAAGCTGAAATGGTTAATATGACATCAGCAGTAAATGGATATACAAGATTAGAATTTACAGTGCCGGCAAGAGGTCTTATAGGATTTAGAAATGAATTTATGACTGATACAAAAGGTAATGGTATTATGAATCATGTATTCCATGGATATGAGAAGTTCAAAGGTGAAATTCCAGGAAGAAGCAGAGGATCAATAGTATCATTTGAAGCTGGGGATTCAATAGCATATGGATTATTTAATGCACAAGAAAGAGGACAATTATTTATTGGTGCAGGTGTTCCGGTATATACAGGAATGATAGTTGGGGTTTCTGCAAGAGCAGAAGATATAGATATAAATGTATGTAAAGGGAAAAAGCTTACTAATACAAGATCATCTGGTGCTGATGAAGCATTAAAATTAACTCCACCTATAGAAATGAGTCTTGAACAATGTTTAGAATTCATAAACGCTGATGAATTAGTTGAAGTTACTCCAGAAAATATAAGAATGAGAAAAAGAATTCTAGATAGTGCTGAAAGAAAGAGAATGATAAGCAGAAACAAAAAATAATTGTTTCAATTACTTCAAAATATTAAATAAATTAACTATAATAAAGTAAATAGTCTTTTAGACTATTTACTTTATTATATTAGGAGGAAAATATGGGGCATAAAAAATTTCCTAAAAGATTAGTACTTTTTTTGATGTTTTTTATATTTATAATATTTTTGAGCTTTTTTGTAACCTATAACAGTACTGTAAATAAGCCGATAAAATCAAAAGAAAAAGAGATAACAATAAAAGTTGATAAAGGCCAGGGATTTTATGATGTCATAAATATATTAGATAAAGAAAATATACTTAGGAATAAATTTATGATTAAAGTAAACCTCAGTATAAATGGTAGAAGTATACAACTTAGAGAAGGCTCTTATAAAATTAATACAGATTTAAGTCTAAATGAACTTATAGAAGCTTTGGAGGGGAAAAGTCTAAATGAAAATTTGATTTCGTTGACTATTCCAGAAGGTTATACAATAGAAGATATAGGAAAGGTTATAGAAGAAAAAAATATTGCTAGTAAAGAAGAATTTATAAAAGCAGTTGAGAATTATGAATTACCATGGTTTATAGAGAAAAATAAAAATAAAAGATATGACCTTGAGGGATACTTATATCCAGATACATATTTCATAGAAAAAGATACTGATTTAAATGATATAATCAAAATGATGGTTGAAAGATTTGAGGAAGTTTTAACACAGATACAAGAAGAATCAGATGTTAACTTTGATAATAGTAAAATAAATGATATAACTACTATCGGTTCTATGATAGAAAAGGAAGCTCAAGTTGATAAAGATAGACCACTCATATCATCGGTGATTTATAATAGATTAGAAAAGGATATGAAGCTCCAAATAGATGCTACTGTTTTATATGCAATGAATGAGCATGTAGATGTGGTACTGTATAAACATTTAGAAACTGATTCACCATATAACACATATAAATATAAAGGGCTACCAGTAGGGCCAATATGCAATCCGGGAAAAGAATCACTAAAAGCGGCACTTATGCCTGATAAAACAGATTATTTGTATTATATTTTGCAAAAAGATAAATCACATTATTTTACAAATGAATATAATGATTTTTTAAATAAGAAAAAAGAATTAGGATATTAGTTGACATGGAGGGCTTAAATTGAGTAATATTACATATGACTATATGGAAAACTATATAAGAAGTTTAGTTCCAGAAAGAAGTGGAACACTTAAAGAAATAGAAGATTTTGCTTTAGAAAATAAAGTTCCTATAGTACAAAAGGAAACAGGTATATTTTTAGAGTTTATTACTAGTATGAAAAAACCTAAAAGAATACTAGAACTTGGTACAGCAATTGGATTTTCAGCTATTTTGATGTATGAATCATCAGGAACTAATCCTGATATTGTAACCATTGAACGAGATGATAAGATGATTGAGTATGCTACAATGAACTTAGATAAGTTTGATTTATCTAAGAAAATAACAATCAAAAAAGGGGATTGTTTAGAAATTTTAGAAACTTTAAATGAACCTTTTGACTTGATATTTATGGATGCAGGAAAAGGACATTACAACCACTTTTTGCCGCATTGTTTAAGACTCTTAAATGAGGATGGAATAATAGTGGCTGATAATGTATTATTTAGAGGAATGGTTGCATCACAGGAATTAGTTAAAAGAAGAAAAATAACAATAGTAAAAAGAATGAGAAAATATTTAGATTTAGTTACTAAGGATAAAGACTTAATAACATCTGTAATTCCTATGGGAGATGGAATTGCAGTTACCAAGAGGAGGTAATTTTTTTGAATAAGAGAAAACCGGAGATTTTAGCACCAGCAGGAAATTTAGAAAAGTTAAAAATAGCAATAGATTTTGGTGCAGATGCGGTATATTTAGGTGGAGGTAAATTAAATTTAAGAGCATTTTCTGATAATTTTTCTAATGAAGAAATGATAGAAGGAATAAACTACTGTCATGAAAGAGGAAAAAAAGTTTATGTAACATTGAATATATTTGCAAGAAATTATGATTTAAAAGGTGCTGGAGAATATATAAAGGGCTTATATGATATGGGGGTAGATGCTGTAATTATTGCAGATCCATCACTAATTGCCATAACAAAAGAAGTTGCTCCAGAATTAGAAATACATTTGAGTACTCAAGCCAATACAGTAAATTGGGTTGCTACAAAGTTCTGGTATGAGCAAGGTGTAAAAAGAGTAGTATTAGCTCGTGAATTGACATTTAGAGAAATAAACACAATAACTGAGAATATTCCAGAAGGATGTGACATAGAGGCCTTTGTACATGGTTCAATGTGTATAGCTTATTCAGGAAGATGTTTAATATCTAACTATATGCTTGGAAGGGATGCTAATAAGGGAATTTGCTCAAATGCATGCAGATATAAATATTATTTGGTTGAGGAAACAAGACCAGGGCAATATTATCCTGTCATAGAAGATGAAAAAGGAACATATATAATGAATTCTAAGGATTTATGTATGATTCATTATATACCAGAACTTGTTAAAAGTGGCATATACTCATTTAAAATAGAAGGAAGAATGAAAAGCGAGTTTTATGTCGCATCAGTAGTTAAGGCTTATAGAGAAGCTTTAGATGCATACTGGGAAGATCCAGAAAACTTTGAATTCAAAGAAGAATGGATGGATATATTAAATAAAGTAAGCCACAGACAATATCATACAGGCTTCTATTTAGGAAAGAATGGCGAGCAAAATTATGAAGAATCATCATATGTAAGAGATTATGAAATAGTTGGAATAGTTAAAGAATATGATGAAGAAACAAAAATAGCTACAATTCTTCAAAAAAATAGAGTATTTGAAAATGATGAAGTAGAGGTATTACGTGCAAATTCTCCGTATTTCACTGTAAGGCTTGAAAATATGTTTGATGAAGCTAAGCAGATAAAGACAAATGTAGCCAATAGGGCTCATATGATTTTTAAAGCTAAAGTTGAGCATCCACTTAAGGTAAATGATATGCTAGTAAAATCTAATGAAGTATTAGAATTGAAATAGTTATAAAATATGAATTTAATATTTAAATGAATAAAACACTTACTATAAGGCTAGAATCTAGTTGAAGGTAGGTGTTTTATATTTTTACTAAGAATTTTTATATGCAGAAACGATTGATGCAAATTTTATCTTTATTTATAGTATTCTTGGTATTATTGACTTTTAGATTATTTAAACTTCAAATATATCCAAATGAAAAAGTAGTTCTTTCATATCAAAATCATCAGCAAGAGAATATAAGTGATATGAAGTATATGATTTTAGATACAAATGGTAAGGATCTAATGAATTATAATAAGCAATACATTTTGGTAATTGATACAAAGCCATTCAGTCTAAATAATTATGAGGAAACATTGGAAAGCTTGATGGCTTTAAATTTTATTATGAAATCAGAGAATCCACAATTTAATTATACAGATATAATGAAAGAAAATGGAAAAATATATTATAGTATTTCAGAAAACACTTATAAAAAGATAAATAGTTTAAAAAATATAAAAGGAATATATACATATACAAAAGATTCTGTAAATATTAAAAAAGCTTGGAATATCAGTAGTATGTTATCAAATGTATTAGATGAAAAAGAAATAGAGAAGGATTCTATTGAAGGAATGTTATATGATGAGTTAAAAGATAATGAATCACCTAAAAGTGAATTCTATTTAGATGATAGGGCAGTTTATTCAAAACATACTGTAAATATAAATGAAAATAATAAAAACCTACAACTGACTATAGATAAGAACTTTGAGGATGAAATTAGGAAAGTTTTAGATGATGATAAATATAGCTCATTAAAAAATGTAGGAGTAAGTATAATAGAAAGTGAGACCGGAAAGATAAGAGCTTTAATGCAAAAAGATGAAAGTGAAGCTAATATTAACTTGGGAATTGAACAAATTGGCTATGAGCCAGGGTCAATATATAAGATAATTACTCTTGGATCAGCAATAGATATGGGACTTTTAAATATTAATAATCATTTTATGTGCACTGGACAAATTTGTAAAACTGCTCATGGAAATTTATCAGTAGAAGAGGCTTTTGAAAAATCATGTAATGATTCATTTGCTCAAATAGGTGCTATGGTGGGATATGATAAACTTCTTGCATATTCAGAAAATCAAGGCTTATATAAGCCAGTATTAAATTTTAAAGGTAATAATAAAAATGAGGCGGCTGGAATAAAACCGGAAAAAGAATCTGGAGTAAACAACATATCTATTGGTCAATGTATGAATGTAACTCCAATTCAAATGTTAGGAGCAATAAATACTGTAACTAATAATGGAATTTATGTTAAGCCATATATTGTTGAAGCTATAATTGATAAAAATGATAATACAATAAAAGAATTTAAGACAGAAGAAAAAAGGATATATAGTGAAACTACTTCTAAGATCCTAAAAAATGCTATGAGAGAAGTTGTAGTTAATGGTACAGGAAAAAATGCTTATATAGAAGATATATTTACAGGAGGAAAGACCGGATCGGCTACAGGAAATAATAATCACACACATGGATGGTTTGCAGGATACTTTGAATTAAATGGCAAAGAATATACAATGGTAATTTTTACACCTGAAATCCAGGATCAATCATTAGGTGGTGGTGATACGGCAGCTCCTATATTTAAAGATATAGTATTAGCTTTGGATAATTAAATTTAAATTATATAAAAAGGGTGTTAGGAAAAAAATAAATCTATATAAGCAACTTTTATAAAATATAAACATATTATAATATCAAGCACTGTTATGGAGGACGAGGTGTTTGTATTAAATAGTTTAATTAATTTACTATGCAACTCAGTATTACTCACAGGATATATCACAAATAGCAACACTTTTCCATTACCTCTTGATGAGACAGAAGAACAGATGTATCTAGATAAACTTAAAAATGGAGATAAAGAGGCTAAAAGCATTTTGATTGAGAGAAACTTAAGATTAGTTGCACATATAGTTAAAAAATATTCTTTTCCCAACAAAGATGTTGATGAGTTGATATCAATTGGTACTGTTGGCTTAATAAAAGCAATAGATTCATTTGATTCTAGTAAGGGTACTAGACTAGCTACTTATGCATCAAGATGTATTGAAAATGAGATATTAATGCTATTTAGAAATAATAAAAAGCAAAAAAGTGAGGTTTATCTTCAAGATCCAATTGGTGTTGATAAAGAAGGTAATGAATTCTGTTTGATAGATATATTAAGCAGCGAAAAGGATTGTGTACTTGAAAATGTAGAACGTAATTTACAAGTAAAAGCTTTATATAGAAAGTTAGGTGAATCATTAACTAAAAGAGAGAGCTCAATATTGATAATGAGATATGGATTAATTGATGGAAAATGTAAGACTCAAAGAGAGATAGCTGTTAATTTAGGAATATCAAGATCTTATGTATCTAGAATAGAGAAAAAAGCATTAAAAAAACTTAAGAAAGAACTATTTACAAAATGATAGGGTATCTGTAGTTATTTCTTATGAATAGAAACATAATTTGGGCTGTATAAAATTGGGAAAATATATATAATATATTTTCCTGATTTTTTATTTTAAGAAAATAATTTTAAAATCATTGAAATATGATAAAATTAATATAAAAAAATATGATATATTGCAAAGTTTAAAGAGGAATTTATAGAAGTTTGTTGAATATATTTCTATTAGTAGATTTTTTCTACATAGAAAGGATAGAGAAAAATGCAGCAAGGAATAATAACATCCATAGACTTCGGAAGTAAAAAGTTGTCAGCATCAATGGCAGCATCAAATAAAGAAGGTGAAATGGATATATTAGGGGTAAAGTCTTGTAAATCCATGGGGATAGAAAAAGGGCTCGTGACAGATATTGAAAAATGTAGAATATCCGTATTATCTTTATTAAAGGATTTACAGGAAAGTACTAATAAAGAAATAGGTAATATATCTATTGGTATTTCAGCAAGGAAAACATCAATTAAAGAAATAAGAACTTTTTGTAAAATAAAAAATGAGAGAGTTACTAAGCTAGATATTATTAATGGAATAAAAAAAGCAAAAGAAACCATAATGTTAAAAGAAAATGAATGTATTGTAGATACAATGGTCAACTTTTATATTCTAGATGGTAAAGTATTACATAAAGATATTATAAATTTAACTGGTAATGAACTTGAATTAAATCTGACAATTTTAATTGGTGATAAAGATGAAATACAAAAATATTATGACATTTTTAAAAATACTAAGTATACAATAAAATATATTACCCTTAATATATTTTCAGGCAAGCAAATATTTTTGAATGGTACTAATGCAATGGGAGATGTTGTATTAGTAGATGTAGGAGCTGGAAAAACTGATATTTGCTTGTTTAATAATGGAATACCTAAAAATTTAACTAGTATTCCGATTGGTGGAAATAATATATCTAATGATTTAGCTATATGTGGCAAATTTTCATTTATGGAAGCAGATAATATAAAAATAATTTATTCAGGAAACTATGAATCATTATATAAAGATGAATCACTTGATGATGATATAGAAGTAGGGACAACTAAGGTATCTAAAGAATTATTCTATGAAGTAACTAATGCTAGAATTGAAGAAATATTAATTCATGTCAATACTGAATTAAAAAAGACTGGTCATTATGATAGAATTTGTAGTATAATTTTATATGGGGATGGTTTAAGCTATTTTGAAAATATAAATACGTTTGCAAAAGCTATTATTAAGAGAAAGACTAAGATTGTAAGCAAAGTAGACTTAGGAATAAAAAATTCAGAAAATATAACTTCTTTAGCATTAGCAAAAGAAGTATATGATAGATTAAATTTATTAGAGGATAGTAATAAACCTCAAATAGTTGAAGAAATTCAAACGAATGAAACAGAATTTTTATTAGACGAAAATGAGGAAGGAAGTCATATTCTAAAAAAAATTAAAACTTTTTTGGATAAGATTTTTTAAAGGGAGGAATTAATTTGTTAGATTTTGATTCAGATATGCAAGAATTAACCAATATAAAAGTAATTGGTTGTGGTGGCGGTGGTAGCAATGCCGTTAACAGAATGATAGTTGAAGGATTAAAGAATGTTGAGTTTATAGCAATAAACACAGATAAACAGGCGTTATTGCTTTCTAATGCAAGTCAAAAAATACAAATTGGGGAAAAATTAACCAAAGGGCTTGGCGCAGGTGCTAATCCAGAAATAGGTAAAAAAGCTGCTGAAGAGAGCAGAGAAGAAATTACAGCTGCTATTAAAGGAGCTAATATGGTATTTATTACTGCTGGAATGGGCGGTGGAACTGGAACAGGAGCAGCACCAGTAGTTGCTGAAATAGCAAAATCTATGGATATATTAACTGTAGGTGTAGTTACTAAGCCTTTCCCATTTGAAGGAAAGAGAAGAATGAGACATGCAGAAATGGGGATTGAAAATCTAAAAGAAAAAGTTGATACTTTAGTTATAATACCAAATGAAAGACTTCTAACAATGGCTGATAAGAAAACAACACTTTTAGATTCGTTCAAATTGGCTGATGAAGTGCTAAGACAAGGGGTTCAAGCAATTTCAGACTTAATTACTATAACTGGTGTTATTAACGCAGACTTTGCGGATATAAAAGCAGTTATGCTTGATAAAGGATTAGCACATATGGGAGTTGGTTTTGGTAAGGGTGAGACAAGAACACAAGATGCAGTTAAGCAGGCAATCTCATCACCATTATTAGAAACTTCAATCGATGGAGCTACAGATGTTATAATAAACTTTACTGGTGGAGCAGATCTTGGAGCGTTAGAAGTATATGATGCTGCAGATGTAGTACGTGAAGCAGTTGATCCAGATGCTAATATTATTGTTGGAGCTGTAATTGATGAGTCTTTAAAAGAAGAAATAAGAATTACAGTAATCGCAACAGGATTTGAATGTCAACCTTCTATAGAACCAATAACTAAAGAGAGTGTTAAGCCAGTAAATAATACTCCTGTTAAAGAAGAGGTTGCAGCAACAGTAGAACCTACAGTTGAACCAATTATAACTTCAAATAATAGTTATGAATCAGATGATTTAGATATACCTGTATTTTTAAGAAGACAAAAGAAACATTAATATTTACTTTTTTATATATTTAAATTATAGCCTTAAAAGAATTATCTTTTAAGGCTATAATTTTTTATTATTTAGTAATTTATATATTTAGATAACCAGTGGCTAAGTTATTTTTGATAATATTGTAATAAATAAAATATAAAGACTAAAGAATAAAAAATAAATTATATGCGCCTGTCCTTTTCGCAGGCTTGCTCAGAAAAAACAGTATGCGATGAAAAAACTACGGGTAAACGATTTTTAAAATTAAAGTTATTGTATTCTATTGGATTTATATTTTATAGAGAATCATATCATAGTCGCCTTGGCGATTTTTTAACGTATAGGAAAGTATAAAATTTTTATAATAGCAAAAGCCTTAAGAATAGAGGCTTTCTGTAACTTAGATAGTTCAATACGTTAAAAAATAAATTATAGTCCCGCAAAAGTGCCTTCTTATTTAAAAATGTGTTTGAGTAATTGCTTATTTTATAGTATTAAGGTTTATATTTTACGTATAAAGCGTGGCGAAGCCACTTTTTTATTTTACAAATTAAATTGTGAAAAAGTAAAAAAAATCATAAAAAGTTATTTTATCATATAAAAAGTAGTCTACAAAAAATGATGTAAGTAAATGTAAAAAGTTAAAGTTAAAAAATATTAATATGTTATTAGATTGTGACAAATTTTTAAGACAGATGAGTCTATAATGAATTCATATGATGGAGGAATAAAAATGAAAATATATATAGATGTTTTAATATTAGAAAATTTTATAGTAAATTTGTTTCTGCTATTATTAACTATGAAATTAATTCATCATAAATGTAAGACAAATATAATGATATTTTCAAGTTTTTTAGGAAGCATATATACAGTGGTATTACTGATTCCAGAATTGAAGATTTTTAGTTACTTCCCATTTCAAATAATTATGGCAATAATAATGGTTTGGATTACTTATGGAAAAACAAGTATCATTAATTTACTTAAGACTACTACAATATTTTTAATGGTTTCATTTACATTAAGTGGAATATGTTTTCTGTTTTCACTAAAAGAAAATATATATATATTAGGTGAGAAATTTAGTATTGCAAAGTATTCAATTAAATATGTGATTTTAAGTTTTATGATACTATTTATAGTTATTGATAGAATTAGTTACTATATTAAAGAACAAAATTTTGTAAATAATTACATATTTTCTGTAGAGTGTTATATAGAAAATAAAAACTATATATTTAAAGGATTTTTAGACACAGGAAATGAATTGAGAGAACCAATAACAAACTTACCTTGCATAATAGTTGAAGAAAGCTTGTTAGGTGATGTGAATTTCCAGGGAAATAATATATATCATATACCTTATAGAACAGTAAAATCAAATGGAATACTTGTAGGTATTAGAGTTAATAATGTAAATATAAAAGATCATGGATTAGAATTTAGAAAAATTGATGCAATAATATGTCCATGTAGTGATCAATTCAGCAAAAATAGTACATTTAATGCATTATTATCAAGAGGAATAGTATAGGAGGATTCAAAGTGGAAAAGATAATTGTATTATTAAATAAATTAATAAGTAAGTTAAAAGTATTTAGAAGAGGATTATATTATGTAGGCGGTAATGATGCACTTCCACCACCATTATCTAAGGATGAAGAGGAAGATTTAGTTAATAAATTAAATAGTGATGAAAGTATTAGAAGTATATTAATAGAAAGAAATTTAAGACTAGTAGTTTATATTGCAAGAAAATTTGAAAATACAGGTGTAAATGTAGAAGATTTAATATCAGTAGGAACAATTGGGCTTATTAAAGCAGTAAATACGTTTAATCCTGAAAAGAAAATAAAGCTTGCAACATATGCATCTAGATGTATAGAAAATGAAATTTTGATGTATTTAAGGAGAAATAGCAAAGTAAAAGCAGAAATATCATTTTATGAACCATTAAATATTGACTGGGATGGAAATGAATTATTGCTTTCAGATATATTAGGGACAGATAATGATACCGTATATAATTTAATAGAAGATGAGGTGGACAAGCAGCTTTTACTTATAGCACTAAAAAGCTTGAATGATAGAGAAAAAGAAATTGTAAGATTAAGATTTGGATTAAATGGAACAAGAGAAAAGACACAAAAAGAAGTTGCGGATATGCTTGGAATATCACAATCTTATATATCTAGATTAGAAAAGAAAATTATTAGAAGATTAAAAAAAGAAATAAGTAGAATGATTTAGGTTGTCTTTGAGTATAAAAGTATCTGCTATCGGAAATAATGATTAATGCAATACATATCATTACTTCCGAAAGGAGGAAAATTTTGTGATAATTAACAAGGTGGAAATATGTGGTGTTAATACAGCAAAACTTCCTATACTTAAAGAAAAAGAAAAAAAGCAATTGCTATTGCAAATGAAAGCAGGAGATAAAAATGCAAGAGAAACATTTATAAAGGGAAATTTAAGATTAGTACTTAGTGTAATTCAACGTTTTAATAATAGAGGGGAAAATATTGATGACTTATTTCAAGTAGGATGCATTGGTCTTATGAAATCAATAGATAATTTTGATTTATCACAGAATGTAAAATTTTCTACATATGCAGTACCTATGATTATAGGTGAAATCCGTAGATATTTAAGAGATAATAATTCAATTAGAGTTAGCAGGTCATTAAGGGATATAGCTTATAAAGCTTTAATAACAAGAGAAAAATTTATAAAAGATAATAACAAAGAACCAACGGTTTCTCAAATAGCAAAAGAGTTAGAATTGCCAAGAGAAGAAGTAGTATTTGCATTGGATGCAATTCAAGATCCAGTGTCTTTATTTGAACCTATATATCATGATGGCGGAGATGCAATTTATGTAATGGACCAAATAAGTGATACAAAAAATACTGATGAAAGTTGGCTTGAAAATATATCAATAAAGGAGGCTATGAAAAAATTAACAGATAGAGAAAAACTAATATTGAATTTAAGATTTTTTAATGGAAGAACTCAAATGGAGGTGGCCGAAGAAATTGGTATATCCCAAGCACAAGTTTCTAGGCTAGAAAAAACAGCATTAAAGCATATGAGAAAACATGTTTAATTACAAAAAGACGTTCAAAAATATTTTGAACGTCTTTTAAATTTTGTAAACTTTATTAAAAATATGTATAGAAGCCAATAATAAATAAGAAAATGAATCATATATTTAATAATATAGATTAATTAAACTACATAAAAAATAAAAATTTATGGGGGAGATTTGATGGAGTTAGAATTACATTCAATCAATGGAATGAGAAATATGGAAGTTATAGATGTGCTAACTGGAAGTAAACTTGGATTTATTAGAGATTTGAAAATAGATTGTGATACAAATAAAGTAATTTCTTTAATATTACCAGGAGAAGTTAAATCATGGTTTGGGAAGGATGAAGAAAAAGAAATACCGTGGAAAAATATAGTAAAAATAGGGGCAGATGTTATACTGGTGAAATCACAAGGTGAAATAGATAATGATATAAATAATATATAGCAATATAAGAAGAATGACGTTATAATATATATAAGTAAAGTTGATGCACTAAAGTTAAGAGGTGATGTAAATGAAGTGTCCTTTTTGTTCTTTTGAAGAAAGTAAGGTGGTTGATTCTAGATCAACAGATGACAATACAACAATTCGAAGAAGAAGAGAATGTTTAAGATGTAATAAAAGATATACCACATATGAGAAAATAGAAGATTTTCCTATATTGGTAATAAAAAAAGACTTAACTAGAGAAAATTTTAATAAAGAAAAAATAATAAATGGCTTAATAATAGCTTGCCAAAAGCGTCCAATATCAAGAAAACAAATGGAAGATTTAGCAAATGACATAGAAAAAACAATTTCTAATAGCATGCTTACAGAAATTCCATCTAAGGATATTGGTGAAATGGTTATGAACAAATTAAAAGAGCTTGATGAAATATCTTATGTTAGATTTGCATCAGTTTACAGACAGTTTAAGGATATTAATACTTTTCTTGAAGAAATAAAAAACCTTACAACATAAAAAAAATTGGGATATTGAGAAGTAAGCTTCAATATCCTTTTTATATATAAAAAAACAATTAAAAATGATTTGTGTTATTAATAAGTTAAAAATCAGTTAAAAGATATACTAATTATTATATATAATGTTAATATTAATAATGTAAGGGTTAAGACTAGGAGGATATAGTTAAATGAACAAAGTTCTGTTAGATTCTCTTATAAAGAAAGAGGATTATTTGATTTTAGATAGTGATAAATTTCAAGTTGTGTTTACAAATGCAGAAAAAAATAGAAGCTTTAACAGAGCTACTGAGGAAGGAAAAAAGTATTTGAATTCTTTAAGTGGAGAATTTGATCTGGAAAAAGTTGTATATCTAAAACAAATACACAGTGATAAAATATTAGAGTACACTGGAAAAGATATAAATGACATGGAAGGTGATGCGGTAATAACTAATATAAAAAAAATAGCAGTAGGTATTTTTACAGCAGACTGCGTGCCAGTAATATTAGTAGATGAAGTGAGAAAAGTAGTAGCAGCTATACACAGTGGATGGAGAGGTACATTTGAATCAATAACCTTTAAGACCATAGAAAAAATGAAGAATGAATTTAAATGCAATGAAAAAAATATTAAAGCCTATATTGGATCTCATATTAGAAAATGTTGCTATGAAGTTTCTGAAGAACTTAAAGATAAATTTATAGAAAAAAAATATGATATTGATAAAAATAAATTATTTAATGGAAGAAATCTAAATTTAGAGTGCTGCGTTGAAGATGATCTAATAAAAAGTGGCGTAGATGAAAAAAACATATTTACTTTAGGAATATGTACTTATTGTAATGAAGATATTAAATTATATTCATATAGAAAAAGTGAAGGAGCTTATGGAAGAATGTTTTCTTTTGTATTCCTAAAATAGGGGGGAAAAATATGTCTAAAGAAAAAATACTAATAGTTGATGATGAAGAACATATTGTTGAGTTATTAAAATTTAATTTACAAAGTGCAGGATATGAAGTGATGGAGGCTAATAATGGAATTGATGCATTAAAAATTGCAAACGAGAATAAGCCAAGTTTAATGCTTCTTGATTTAATGCTTCCAGGAATGGATGGTTTTGATGTTTGTAAAGAAATTAAGAGAAATAATGAAATGAAAAATACATCAATAATAATGCTTACTGCTAAAGGCGAAGAGTTAGATAAAATATTGGGATTGGAATTAGGGGCAGATGATTACATAACTAAGCCTTTTTCAGTGAGAGAATTATTGGCAAGAGTTAAAGCGGTTCTAAGAAGAACAAATACTTTTAGCGAAAGTGATAGTGAAATATATAAATCAAAGAGCTTAACTGTAAATTTTGAGCGCCATGAAGTAGTAGTAAATAATAATAAAGTGGACTTGAGTCTAAAAGAATTTGAGCTTCTTCAAATATTAATTAAAAATAAAGGAAAGATACTTAAAAGAGAAGTTTTATTAGACAAAATATGGGGGTATGAATATATAGGAGAAACAAGAACTGTTGATGTACACATAAGATACTTGAGAAAGAAAATAGAAGAGGATGATAAGAATCCAAGATTCATTGAGACTATTAGAGGAGTAGGGTATAGATTTAACCCAGAGGAATAATATGAGGAACAAAATACTAACATCTGTAATGGTAACTGTTTTATTTGCTATATTATTATTAACATCATCATTTATAACATTAATTAATTTAAGAGAAATAAATAATACAAAGCAAATACTTGTGAACGTAAACTATCTTATAAGTAAAAATGAGGATTTTGATAAGCATGATTTGAGCAAATTTAACGAAGTTAAAATCAATAATACTCCAATTAGAATTACTTTGGTTAATAAAAATGGAGACGTATTATATGATAATGAAATTAAAAGTAATGAAAATCATAAGGAAAGATTAGAGATAAAGAAAGCTTTTGAAGATGGAAGTGGATATCAGATAAGGTATAGTGAGACTTTAGATACTAAACTTATGTATTATGCAAGTAAAGTCAGTGATAATTTAGTATTAAGGACATCTATACCAATAAGTACTGTAAATATGTTTGAACAAGCTAATCTTAAATATTATTTATTTATAATTGCAGTTGTCATTGTATTTTCATTATTTTTATCATTTAGGTTGGTTAGAATAATTGTTGAGCCAATAAAAGAATTGGAATCAGTAACATCAAAGATGAGTCATGGTGATTATAAAATAAGGTCAAACATAAAAAGTAATGATGAACTTGGAACTTTAAGTAATACATTTAACAAAATGGCTGAACAGCTTCAAATCAAAATTAAAGAAGTGGTTGATAAGCAGAATAAAGTTGAATCTATATTAAATAGTGTAGAAAGTGGAATAATTGCAATAGATGAAGATAGCAATGTAATATTAATTAATCCATATGTTGGAACCTTACTTGGCATAAAGAAAAATATAGTTGGTGAATGTATATTTGATTATGTAAGTGATTATGATATAAAGTTATTTTTGAAGAACGAAGATAAAAATGAAGAGGAAATAAAAGTTCTTCATCCAATAGAAAGGGAAATAAAAATAAAAAAATCTGATATAATAAATGACTCTCAGAATATAGGAAGAGTAATTTTATTTCAAGATGTTACTGATATAAAAAGAGTTGCACTTATGAGAACGCAATTTGTAGCTAATGTTTCTCACGAATTAAAGACACCACTGACTTCAATTAAAGGCTTTGCAGAAACATTGAGGATAGTTAAAGATGATGAAACTAGAGAAAAATTTTTAGATATAATAAATAAAGAGGCTGAAAGATTAACACGCCTTATAAATGATATATTAGTATTATCTAATATTGAAAGTAATTTAGTCTCAGAAGTTGGGGAGTTTTCACCAGAAAACATAATTGAAGATGTCATAAATGTAATGAGAAAAATAGCTGTAAATAAAAATGTGGAAATTGAATATAATGATGAGAATTGTGAAAATATCTTAGGAGATAAGGATAAATTCCATCAATTGGTGCTAAACTTGATAGAAAATGCAGTTAAATATTCTAATGATAAAGGTAAAATAACAATAAATAGCTATAACGATGAACAATATTATTGTTTAGATATTATTGATGATGGAATTGGTATTCCGAAAGAAGATATACCAAGAATATTTGAAAGATTCTATAGGGTAGATAAGTCGCGTAAAAAGGGTGGTACAGGATTAGGCTTAGCTATAGTTAAACATATAGTTAAGATTTTTAACGGTCAGATAGATGTAGAAAGTGAGCTTGGGGTTGGGACTACATTTAAAATTAAAATACCATATCTTTAGAGTGAATAAAAACATATTTACTTGTAAAAAATACTTAGGAAATATATTTCTAAGTATTTTTTATTTAAATAGAAACTATTCATATATAGAACGTTATGTTAAATTTTATTAACATAACTGACTAATATCTTAACATTATTCTAATAATTTATTAACTTTCAAAGTTTATCATTAGTTTTGTAAAGGACAAAATAAATAGGTATATTAAATTGATGTTAAAACATATCGCTTACGGAGGAAAAATAATGAAAAAGAAATCTTTAAAATACATAGTTGGTACTTTACTTGTAGCTATGATTGGAATTGGAATGATAGGCTGTGGTGGTAATGGAAGTGCTGACACAAACAACGGTGAAGCTCAAGAAGGATTAAGTGGTACATTAACAATAAGTGGTTCATCTGCTTTATTACCATTAATGGAACAATCAATTGAAAAGTTTAATGAAAAATATTCAGAAGTCGAAATAAGTGCACAAGCAGGTGGCTCAGGAACAGGACTTACTCAAGTACTTGAAGGTAGCGTTGATATAGGAAATTCAGATCTATTGGCAGAAGAAAAATTAGATACAGATAAAGCAAAAGAACTAGTTGATCATCAAGTAGTAGCACAAGGGTTTGGAGTTGTAGTTAGTAAAAGTCTTGGAATTACAAATTTAACCAAAGATCAAATTAAGGATATATTTTCAGGAAAAGTTACTAATTGGAGTGAAATTGGTGGACCTAATAAGGAAATATTTATAGTTCATAGAAAATCTGGTTCTGGTACAAGAGCTACTTTTGAAAGAACTATATTGGATGGTGATGCTTCACTTGAAAATGATTCAATTGGAGTTATGCAGGATTCTAACGGTGCGGTACTTACAGCTATGAAAGAAAATGAAGGAGCAATAAGTTATGTTGGCCTTGCATATATGAACAATGAAGAGGCTAAAGAAGCATTGGCAGTTGTTAGTATTGATGGAGTAAGTTCAG
Organism: Clostridium neonatale; assembly: GCF_001458595.1. Lineage (GTDB taxonomy): Bacteria > Bacillota > Clostridia > Clostridiales > Clostridiaceae > Clostridium > Clostridium neonatale. The sequence goes on along the minus strand of NZ_LN890328.1, from coordinate 2,039,592 downwards.
ATAAAGCTAATATTTGTGATGGATCATATCCATTTTGGTCATATGGACATATGTATACAAAAGGGGAAGCAACAAGCCCAGCAAAAGAATTTATTGAATTTGTTTCAAGTAGTGAAAATAATGAAAGCTTAGAAAACTTAGGATTTATATCAGGATCAGAAATGAAAGTAAAATAGAAAAAAACATAAATAATTTTAAATTAGAGGATGAGTTAAGATGGAAAAAAGAAGTTTAAAGGAAAGGATTAAGAATGAGTATATAGGTCAGATTTTTGCAAACTTTTGTGGAATACTCATTATATTAATCACAGTAGCTATAATAATTTTTATAGGATCTAAAGGGATAAAAACATTTACGCAAAATCACTATAGCATATCAGAGTTTCTATTCACTAATAATTGGAAGCCTGGACAAGAAAATTCTCCTTCTTTTGGAGCTTTGGCTTTCATCTTAGGCTCAACATTGGTTAGTGTAGGCGCAGTTGTTATAAGCGCGCCTATTGCTATAGCTTTAGCCATATTTGTAAATGTAATATCAAAAGGAATAGGTAATAAATTAATAAAACCATCATTAGAGGTCTTAGTTGGAATACCATCTGTTGTATATGGATGGGTAGGAATTTCTGTTTTAGTTCCTTTTATAAAAAATAATGTTGGTGGTATGGGGTACTCGTTACTTGCAGGAGTATTAGTACTATCACTTATGATATTACCTACAATAGCAACATTATCAATAGATGCTATAAAGACTATACCTATGGATCACATTGAGGCATCATATGGCCTTGGTGCAACAAGATGGCAAACAATCTCAAGGGTTATTGTTCCAGGTGCAAAATCAGGAATACTTACAGGGGTAGTTCTTGGGATTGCTAGAGCTTTTGGAGAGGCATTAGCAGTACAAATGGTTATAGGAAACACAGTTAAGATACCTGATGGTATTCTTTCATCAATGTCAACTTTGACAAGTATAATAACTATGGACATGGCAAACACAGTAAGTGGAACAGCATGGAATGATGCATTATGGACATTAGCATTAATATTGTTAATAATATCATTCATTTTCATATTGATTGTGAGAAGAATTGAAAAAAGGAGTGCTGTCTAATGAATGCTAAAAAAGTAGATAAAATTGCAACATTTATACTTTATGCAATAAGTACGTTTATAGTGTTATTACTTGGTTTATTTATTGTGTATATATTATATAAAGGTGGAAGCATGTTAAAGCCAAGCTTTTTGTTTGGAAAGCCTAAAATATCGGGAGCTGGTGGAGGAATAGGTCCACAGTTATTTAACTCATTTTATATGTTATTAATTTCTTTACTTATAACAGTACCAATTGGTATTGGAGCAGGTATATATTTATCAGAGTATGCTAAAGAAGGAAAAGTTCTTAATTTTATAAGAATGTGTCTTGAAACAATGTCTTCTCTACCTTCTATAGTTATTGGAATGTTCGGTATGCTTATTTTTGTAAATAAATTAGGGTGGGGATATTCAATCCTTGCAGGTGCTTTATCAGTTACAATATTAAACATACCTTCAATGACGAGAATATCAGAAAATGCAATTGCAACAGCAAGCAAAAGAGTTAAAGAAGCATCTTTAGGTCTTGGAGCTACGAAATGGCAGACTCTTGTTAAAATTACAGTACCAAGTGCCATGGGTGAAATTTTAACAGGTGTAATTTTAGCAGCAGGTAGAATTTTTGGAGAAGCAGCAGCATTTTTATATACGGCAGGTTTAAGCTCAAAAGCTTTAAACTTTAATACTATAAGTCTGGTTAATAGTAAATCAGCATTTTCATTATTTAGACCAGCAGAAACATTAGCAGTTCATATATGGAAGCTAAATTCGGAAGGTATTGTAGCAGATGCTACCCAAATAGCAAACGGAACAGCAGCGGTTCTTATAATATCAGTTCTTTTATTCAATATATTAGCTAAATTAATAGGAAAAAGAATTATGAAAAAGTACGGTGGACAATAAAAATAGAGTTAATTTATGTGGCGAAAGTAGGAGAGTTAATCATGAGCATTATTGAAACTAAAGATTTATGTTTATATTATGGAGAGAAGCAAGCATTAAAAGATATTAATATGAAAATAAATAAAAATGAAGTTACAGCACTAATTGGTCCTTCAGGATGTGGAAAATCGACTTATTTAAGAACAATAAATAGAATGAATGATTTAATTGAAAGTGTAAAAATTACAGGGGAAGTCTTATTTGAAGGAAAAGATATATATAAAGATTATGATGAAATACATTTAAGAAAAAGAATAGGTATGGTATTCCAAAGACCTAATCCATTTCCAATGTCTATTTATGATAATATTTCATATGGTCCAAGAATTCATGGTATAAAAAACAAAAAAGTACTTGATGAAATTGTAGAAAAAAGCTTAAAAGGTGCTGCACTTTGGGATGAGACTAAAGACAGATTAAAAGAAAGTGCCCTTGGAATGTCAGGTGGTCAACAACAAAGATTGTGTATTGCAAGAACTTTAGCAGTTTCTCCAGAAGTTATATTAATGGATGAACCAACTTCAGCACTAGATCCTATTTCAACATCAAAGATGGAAGATCTTATGGATGAACTTAAAAAGAATTATACAGTAATAATAGTAACTCATAATATGCAACAGGCAGGTAGAATAGCTGACAAAACAGCATTTTTCTTAAATGGAGAAGTTATAGAGTTTGGAAAAACAGAAGATATATTCTATAATCCAAGAGATAAAAGAACAGAGGATTATATAACAGGTAGATTTGGTTAAAAGGAAGGGTGTAAAATTATGACAAGAGGTTCACAACATATAAGGGTAAAAAATATTCATAGGGATTTATTATCAATGTCTAGTCTAGTTGAAAAACAAATATATGAAAGTATGATCTGCTTAAAAAAGTATGATTTAGAAAAAGCAGATATAATTATTGACAATGATGATGAAGTTGATAATATGCAAAAGGAAATAGAAGAAGAATGCATTAAGTTCATTGCAACTGAACAGCCACTTGCAAAGGATCTTAGAAGAGTTTTTGCAGCATCTAAAATAGTTACTGATTTAGAAAGAATGGCAGATCATGCAATTGACATATGTAAGATAACTAAAAAAATGGGAAAAAACTTAAGTGCTTTTAATGGAGATATAAATGAACTTTGGGATATGGAACAAAAAGTAAGAGAAATGATTAAAGCATCAGTAGAAGCTTATACAAATAATGATGTTAAAGCGGCATATAAAATTTGTGCAGAAGATGATAAAGTAGATGCATTTTACAAAAATTTATTTAATAAAATTATTAAAAAGATAAAGGTACATGAAGAGTTGGTTAATGATGGAGCACAAATGTTGTTTGTAATTAAGTATTTAGAGAGAATAGCAGATCATGTTACTAACATTTGCGAATGGACTATTTTTTCAAAAGATGGAGTTTATGTAGATTTAAATGAATAATTGAGAGACTTTGATTTCTACAATAAATATAGCTGAAAATTAGATAATATTTAATTTCAGCTTTTTTTATACGGCGAATTGTCAAGCTAAGTATTACGCTTAGCTTGATTGTTGTTAAACGCCTCTAAAGGACAGGAAAAAAAATATTTTCTTTTGATATAGTAACTTTATTTATTTTAAATCCTCTGGAGAATTTTGGATAAGCTTAATCCTAATTTCAAATACTATATAATATACTTTAAACTGAATTAATAAATGGGATGTTTTATAAGTTTTATTTAATATCATAGTTTTATGATTACTATAATATTAAATAGGAACTTCTAGGAATCTGTTTGCATTTTTTCTTTATTTCGCTAGTCTCTTTGGCTAAATCAAAAATGCTTGAAAATATATTGTGTTTATTAGTGACGACTGCTATAGAAATTGAAGCTAAAGAAAATTTTTCTTTAAAGCCATGTCTATTTGTAGCTATGATATATTGATTGTTAATGTCATGTTGGCTGTACCACATTGTAATATTTGAATCAAATGAGCTAATGATGTCTTCGCATATTGATTCAACATAATACGATGAAATTATAGCAATAAAATCATCTCCACCGATATGCCCTATAAAGCTATCTTTGGGAATGTTATTACATATTATTTCAGATAACCCATATATGATTCTATCTCCATTCTCAAAACCATAAACATCATTATAGGCTTTAAAATTATCAATATCAAAATAAAGAATAGAATATGGTGCGTTTGAATTAATTAGACATTCAAGATTCTGTTCTATAAGCAGATTTCCAGGTAATCCTGTGAGGGGATTAAGGTGTCTTGCATTATTAATTTCTATTTCAATAGTTTTTTCTAATAAATTTTTTATAGTTACGGTTCCAAAATATTTTGAGTCTTTTAAAATAGTTACATGATCGTATAATGAATCATTTGGTCGAGACATTGCAAGATGTATAACTTTTTCTATAGACATGTCACAATCAACAGATAGAAAGGTTTTGTTCATTATTGATGATATAGGTTTAAAAGAATAGAGGCTATAGCCATACATACTACCAAGTTTGGTATAAAATGAATTTCTAGTAACAGTTCCTTTAACAATATCATTGTCAACAAGGCACATACTAAGTAATTTAGTATTTTTTTTAAACTCTTCATCTACTTTACTAACCAAAATGTTAGAGGTTATTGTTTTAGATGGAGTTGAAAGAGTACTTATAGTATATGATGGTCTATTACTGTTGATTATATTGAAATTAATTATTTTTTTATATATCTCATCCTTTAGGGGAAATAGTTTCTCAGCAGGTTTTTGCAAATAATATCCTTGGCCATAATGAACATCTAAATCTATTAATTTTTGAAGTTCATGTTCACTTTCAATACCTTCAGCAATTATATAAGATCCTATTGAATTGGCAAGCTGGCACATACTTTTTACAATGGCTTGTTTAATTTCATCTTTATGAATATTGCGTATAAGATGCATATCAAGTTTTATAAATTCAGGCTTGATCACAGAAATTCTGTTTAATGATGAATGCTCAGAACCTAAATCATCAATAGCTATTTTATAATGCTTGTATTTATAGTATTCAATATTCTGCTTAAAAATATCATCAGAATATATATTTTCTTGCTCTGTAACTTCTAAGATGATATCTCCTAGACCTATTGAATTTTCTTTTGAAAAATTTATAACTAATTCATTAAATAATTCTTTTTTGTGTAAAAATAATGGACTTATATTTATGAATAATTTTTCTTTTATTTCATTTTTTGATGAATTTTCTAAAGCCTTTTTTATAAACAGACTTTCAAGTTGAATTATTTTATCGTATTTAATAGCTGAGTTAATTAGTTCTTGAGGACTCATTAAATTTGATATATCTCTGATTAATACTTCATACCCAAGTATGCTAGCGTCTTTTAAAGAAATAATGGGTTGAAAAACTGAATATATATTTGCTTTAGTTAATAACTTCTGAAGGTTTTTATATAAAGTTATATCTGATACATTTTCCAAATAAAATCACAACCTTTAAAATTATTATAAGTAATGGTAATAATATAATATTAGATCATTGATATTAAAATTATAGGTATGTTTTGTAAATTTTAAGTAAAGCAATTCTATAACAATTGAAACTTAATTGAATAACAAAAATATCTATTACCAATAATAAAAATATTAAGTTTACATAAACACTTTTATTGACTTAAACAAAGTAATCATGTAATATAACAAGGATAGATAGTATGTTATAATAAGGAGAGAAATTATGAAAAGTATTATAACAAACATAACTCCAGGCAGTATTGCTGAAGAAGTTGGAATTGAAAAAAATGATTCGCTTATTTCTATTAACGGTAAAGAAGTTAAAGATATTATAGACTATAAATTTTTGTCTGAAGATGAAGAATTAGTGCTTGAAATAGAGAAGGCTGATAGCGGAGAAATCTGGGAAATAGAAATAGAAAAAGATTATGAAGAAGATCTAGGAATAGAATTTGGTGGAGGTCTTATAGATAAAGCAAAGAGATGTAGCAATAAATGCATTTTTTGTTTTATAGATCAGTTACCTAAAGGTATGAGAAATAGTCTTTACTTCAAAGATGATGATTCGAGATTATCTTTTCTTCAAGGAAATTTTGTTACATTAACAAACATGAAGGAAGAAGATATTGATAGAATTATAAATTATCATATAAGTCCTATAAATGTTTCAGTACATACAACAAACCCAGAACTTAGAGTTAAGATGCTTAATAATAGATTTGCAGGAAACATTATGGAGCGANTTTCTTCAAGGAAATTTTGTTACATTAACAAACATGAAGGAAGAAGATATTGATAGAATTATAAATTATCATATAAGTCCTATAAATGTTTCAGTACATACAACAAACCCAGAACTTAGAGTTAAGATGCTTAATAATAGATTTGCAGGAAACATTATGGAGCGATTAAAAAGGCTTGTAGAAGCAGGAATACAGCTTAATGCCCAGATAGTAAGCATTCCTGATATAAACAACGGAGATGAACTTTTAAGAACAATTGAGGATTTGTATGAATTATATCCACAAGTGGATAGTGTAGCTGTAGTTCCAATTGGAGTTACAAAATATAGAGAAAATTTAACGCATGTAAGAACCTATACTAAAGAAGGGGCTAGAGCGGAAATTGAAAGAGTTGAAAAACTACAAAAACGTTATTATGAAGAAGCTAGAAGTCCATTTGTTAGATTATCAGATGAGTTTTATCTTGTGGCAGAAAAGCCAATTCCAGAAGCAGAATTCTATGACAATTATCATCAAATAGAAGATGGTGTTGGAATGGTAAGATGCTTTAGAGATGCTATAGATTATACATTGGGTGATCTAGACACAAATATGAAAGGTAGTTTTTCTATTGTTACAGGAGCTTTAGCATATCCAGAACTTTTAGAAGCAAGTAAAAAGATTAAGGAAAAGAATCCTAATGTGCAATTAGATGTATATAAGATAGATAATAATTATTTTGGTAAAACAATAACAGTGGCAGGATTATTAACAGGAACAGATATAATTGACCAAATGAAGGGCGTTATAAAAAGTAAATATCTTATAATGTCAGATAATATGTTTAGAAAAGGATATGAACTTGCTGATTCAACGGAGCAGATAATGTTAGACGATATTAAAATAAAAGATATTGAAAAAGCATTGGATGTTAAAGTTATAGTGGTAGATTTTACAGGTGAAGACTTAATAGAAAAACTTAACGAATATAAAGAGGAGGAAATTTAAAATGGCGAAACCGATAGTTGCTATGGTTGGTAGACCGAATGTTGGAAAGTCAACTTTATTTAATAGATTAGCAGGAAAGAGAATATCTATAGTAGAGGATACACCTGGTGTTACAAGAGATAGAGTTTATGCAGAAGCAGAATGGCTTACTTATAATTTTACAATGATTGACACTGGTGGTATTGAGCCAGAAAGAAATGATATAATAGTGCAACAAATGAGAAGGCAGGCTAATATAGCAATAGAGACTGCTGATGTTATTGTATTTATAGTTGATGGTAAAGAAGGCTTAACGGCTGCAGATCATGAAGTGGCAAATATGCTTAGAAAAAGCAAAAAACCAGTAGTTTTAGTAGTTAACAAAGTTGACTCTTTAAAAGAAGAAGATAATGCATATGAATTTTATAATTTGGGAATTGGTGATCCTATAACAATTTCAGCATCACAAGGATTAGGACTTGGAGATATGCTTGATCGTATAGTTGAAAACTTTGATAAATCAATTTACGAAGAAGAGGAAGATGAATACATAAGAATAGCTATGATTGGTAAACCTAATGTAGGAAAATCTTCATTGATTAATAGACTTCTTGGAGAAGATAGAGTAATTGTTTCTGATATTCCAGGGACAACTAGAGATGCTATAGATAGTTATCTGGAAACTGAAGAAGGTAAATTTATACTAATAGATACTGCAGGACTTAGAAGAAAATCTAAAGTAAAAGAAGAAATTGAAAGATATAGTGTTGTTAGAACCTATGCTGCAATTGAAAGAGCTGATGTGTGCATACTTATGATAGATGCAACTGAGGGAATAACAGAGCAAGATGAAAGAATAATAGGTTATGCTCATGAAATGAGAAAAGCTATTATGGTAATCGTAAATAAATGGGATCTTGTTGAAAAAGATGATAAGACTTTAGATAAATTTAAAAAAGAGTTACAAAGTAAATTAAAATTCTTAAGCTATGCAGAATATTTATTTATTTCAGCATTAACAGGTCAAAGAACACAAAAGGTTTTAGAAAAAGCAAAATACTGTTATGATAATTATAATAAGAGGGTTGCAACAGGTATATTAAATGATGTTATAAGTAAAGCAATACTTATGAAAGAACCACCGGTAGTTGGACTTAAGAGAATGAAAATTTATTATGCAACTCAAGTTGCAACAAAGCCACCAAAATTTATTTTCTTTGTAAATGATGCAGAAGCAAGACATTTCTCATATGAAAGATATTTAGAAAATCAATTAAGAGAAAGTTTTGATTTTAAAGGAACAGGTATTCAAATAGAATATAGACAAAGAAAGGAATAATAAAAATGAGTAAAGTTACTTTTTTAGGTGGAGGAAGTTTTGGAACTGCCTTAGCTGTGTTACTTGCAGAAAAAGATAATTGCGTAAGCATTTATGATAGAGACATAGATGTAGTGAACGAAATTAATAATAAAAGAACAAATGAAAAGTACCTTAAAGATTTAAAAATTCCACAAGGAGTAACTGCTTTTAATAATATAGATGATGCGATTAAAGATGCAGAATATATAGTTTTATCAGTCCCTTCACATGTAATAAGACTTATGTGTAAGCAGATAAAAGGAAAGATTCAAAGTGATATTCCTGTTATATCAATAGCTAAAGGAATTGAGGAAGGAACTGATAAAAGACTTTCAGTTGTAATGGAAGAAGAATTAAATAATCCTATAGTAGTATTATCAGGGCCAAGTCATGCAGAAGAAGTGGCAATGAAAATACCAACAACAGTTGTAACATCATCTAAAGATATGAGATGTGCTATGGATATCCAAGATTTATTTATGACTAATTATTTCAGGGTATATACTAATGATGATTTAATTGGTGTTGAAATTGGTGGAGCTGTGAAGAATATTATAGCACTTGCAGCGGGGATAGTTGATGGTCTTGGGTATGGAGATAATACAAAAGCTGCACTTATAACTAGAGGAATGAAGGAAATAACAAGAGTTGGAATGGTCCTTGGTGGAAGGATAGAAACATTTTATGGACTTACAGGAATGGGAGATTTAATAGTTACATGTACATCAATGCATTCTAGAAATAGAAGAGCTGGACTTTTAATAGGAAAAGGAATGAATGTAGATGATGCTATTAAAGAGGTTGGAATGGTTGTTGAAGGTGTAAGTGCATGTAAGGCTTTCTTTGAACTGAAAGAAAGGTTAGGCATTTCAATGCCTATAACTGATGGACTATACAGAGGATTATTTGAAAATAAAACTCCAGAAGTTATAGTGAATGAGTTGATGAGTAGAGACAAGAAAAGTGAATTGTTTTAATTAAAAGATTATAATCTTAAGATTATGCTGAAGTGATTATTTTAGTTTAATCTTAAGATTTTTTTGATAAAATAATTGATTGTTTATAAAAAATAATTAGTACTTTATGTTTGTTTATTAAAAATTTATATTTTTATTATAAAATATTTATGAATTAATAGAGAAGGAATAGTGATTGTGATGAAGATTAAAGTATCAATAATCGTACCGGTATATAATAACGAAAAGTATTTACGTAGATGTTTAGAATCTCTTGTTAATCAAAGTTTAAAGGATATTGAAATAATATTAATTAATGATTGTTCTACAGATAAAAGTATAGATATTTTAAACGGATATGAGGAAAAGTATTCAGAGAAAATAACTTTGATAAATCTTAATGAAAATAAACGTCCAGGTGGTGCACGAAATAGAGGAATTGAGGCTGCAAAAGGTGAATATTTAGGGTTTGTTGATAGTGATGATTATGTGGAAAAAGATATGTATGAGCAGTTATATAACTTAGCTAGTAGCGGAAATTATGATATGGTAGATTGCGGCTTTTATAATGGGAGTGCTAAAAAGAATGCATTAACAACAATTGAAAAAACATGGGGAGAGTTAAATTTAGAAAAAAGAAGACATCTTGTTGCTTATCCAGGATTTTTGTGGAGTAAAATTATAAGAAGAAGCATAATAGTTGATAATAATATTAAATTTAGAGAAAAGGTAACTTTTGAAGATATAGATTTTCTTCCGGTTGTAATGTTGTATTTGAAAAAAGTTTATGCAACAGATCTTGTTTTGTATTACTACTCAAATAATCTTGAATCAATTACAAGTAATGGTGATGAGAATATTCAAATAGAAGATAAAATGAATGCACTACGATGTTTGGTTAAGAAGTTTAAAGAACATAATGCATATGAAGATTATAAGGAAGAAATTACATTTCATATTTATCTCATATATATTTATATGCTTCAATATTGTACATTATATTTAGATGAAGGGGCAGTTAATTATGATATATATAAGGTGCTTCAAAAATTTTTCTTTGAATTAGTGGATTATGACTATCATAATAATAAATATATTTCTACTTTGGATAAGAAAAAAATAATGTATGCAGAAATTAATAACTTAGATTACAAAATGATTTTGGATACATGTAAAGCAAATGGTTAGTATGTATTGAATTGTATGATAACTCACATTGTTAATAATTTATGCTATTGCATTATTATACATTGATGTATAATAATAAAGTATATAGTAAATAAATATGTGAGGAGGAATAAACGGTGTTTAAACTTAGAAGGTTTCTTAGACCATATATGAAGGAGACGGTAATAGGTTCTGGAGCTAAATTATTTGAAGCAATTCTTGAACTTCTATTACCAATTTTTATGGGGAAAATAATAGATATAGGAATTATGAATAATGATATATCTTATGTAATAAAGATGGTAGTTTGTATGTTCATAATAATAAGTGTAGGACTAGCATCAGCTTCTTTATGTCAATATTATGCTTCTTATACATGTCAAAGTGTAGGAAATGACATTAGAAAAGGCTTATTAAGAAAAATATCATTATTTTCATATTCAGATATAGATAGGTTTGGAAATTCAACACTTATTAATAGAATTACAAATGATGTGAATCAAGTTGTATTAGCTGTAGCTATGTTAATTAGACTTGTAAGTAGAGCTCCATTTCTATGTGTTGGTGCATTAATAATGTCAATATATATAGACCCTAAAATGTCTTTAATTTTTGCAATCTTAATTCCTGTATTTATATTAGTAATAGCAATAATAATGAAAAGAACAGTTCCGCTATATAAAGCTGCTCAAACTAAAATGGATGAACTGGGACATGTACTTAGAGAAAATTTAAGTGGTGTTCGTGTAATTAGAGCATTTGCAAGGCATGAAAATGAGAAACTACGTATTGAAGAAACAACTGAGAATGTGTCAAAAGCATACATAAGAGTAACAAATTTATCTGCATTAATGAATCCACTAACTTCATTTATAATGAATATGGGGATAATAGCTTTATTTCATTTTGGAGCAATTAATGTAAATATAGGTACATTAACTCAAGGAGATATTGTAGTATTAATTAATTACATAACACAGGTTTTATTGGCTTTAATAGTTGTTGCTAATTTACTTGTTACATTTACGAAAGCATCAGCATCAGCATCTAGAATAAGTGAGATTTTAGAATATTCCGCAAGTATAAAAGATGAACTTAATGTAGATGAAACTAACATGAAAACATTAGTAAAAAATAAAGAAATTATAACTTTTGAAAATGTATCATTTAAATATAATGAAGAAGAAGCATTGTCTAATTTATCTTTTTCAATTTATAATGGAGAAGTTTTCGGAATAATTGGAACAACAGGTAGTGGAAAATCCACAGTAGCTAATTTAATACCAAGATTTTATGATGTAACAAAAGGCGCTGTGCTTTTGGGTGGAAAAGATGTAAGAAAACTTTCTCAAAGTTTTTTACACGAACAAATTGGGATAGTACCTCAAAAATCTGTTTTATTTACAGGAACTATAGCTGATAATATTAAATGGGGAAAAGAGGATGCAACTAGGGACGAAATAGTTGAAGCTTTAAAGAATGCACAAGCTTATGAATTTGTAAGTAAAATGGAAAAGGGTATAGATTCACATATATATGAAGGTGGAAAAAACTTTTCTGGAGGACAGAAACAGAGATTAACAATAGCTAGGGCTTTGGTAAAAAAACCTTCAGTAATTATTTTAGATGATAGTCTAAGCGCATTAGATTATGAAACGGATAAGAAGCTTAGAAAATCTTTAGTTGAGAATTTGAAAGATACCACTAAGATAATAATTTCTCAAAGAATAAGTTCAATTATTTCAGCTGATAAGATATTAGTTTTAGATGATGGAAGATGTGTTGGACTTGGAACACATGAAGAATTATTAGATAGATGTGACACCTATAGAGAAATATATAAATCTCAGGTTAAATAAAGGAGAGCTGAGTTATGAATAGTTTTAAACGAGTTTTAACATATATGAAACCATATAATTTTCAAATTGTATTAGCTGTATTGTGTGCCTTTATGAGTAATATAGGAATTGTTGTTGCAACATATTTAAATGGAGTAGCAGTTGATAATATTGGGGGAATAAATAATGTAAACTTTAAGAACCTAGAAAGAATATTGATTGGCCTTGGATTTATATATATGCTTTCTTCAATATTTCAATGGTTTATATCACGATACGCCAATAAGGTTTCATATTTAATAGTAAGAGATATGAGAAGAGATACATTTAAAAGTTTGAATAAACAGCCATTATCATATTATGATCATCATCCACATGGTGATATTATAAGCCGTTTTACAAACGATTTGGACAATGTTAGTGATGCTTTAGCCGTCTCAATTACTAATGTATTTTCAGGGATAGTAACAGTTATTACTGCACTTATATGTATGTTATATTTAAATGTTAAAATCACACTAGGGATATTGGTAGTTACACCCATATGTTTTTTTATTGCTGCTACTATAAGTAGATTTAGCCAAAGCTCATTTTCTAAGCAACAGCAATCAGTTGGTGAATTGTCTTCTTTTGTTGCAGAAATAGTTGGTAATCAAAAGATAGTAAAAGCTTTTGATAGGGAGAAGGCTTCCATAAGAGAATTTGATTGTATTTCAGATAACTTGTGCAAAACGGCTACTAAAGCAATGTTTGCGTCTGCAATGATAAATCCAAGTACAAGATTTATTAATAATATTTCCTATATAGCCGTTGGTTTAGTAGGAGGTATCTTAGCTATAACAGAAGGAGTATCCGTTGGAATAATTTCAAGCTTTTTGATATATTCAGCTCAATTTGCAAAGCCTTTTAATGAAATATCAGGGATAACAGCTCAGATACAAACTGCATTTGCATCACTAGAACGTATTTTTAATATTATAGATGAAAAAACAGAAGAACCAGATAAGGTTAACGCGTTAGAATTAACTGAATGTAAAGGAAATATAACAATCGATAATATGTATTTTTCTTATGATAAGAATATTTCATTAATTGAAGAGTTTTCTATTGAAGTAAAATGTGGAGAAACAATTGCTATTGTAGGTCCTACCGGGTGTGGAAAAACGACATTAGTGAATTTATTAATGCGTTTTTATGATATAGATAAGGGTGCAATATATATTGATGGCAATAATATAAATGATATCACCAGGGATAGTCTTAGAAAAAATTTTGGAATGGTTCTTCAAGAGCCATGGCTTTTTAATAGCACTGTAAAAGAAAATATAGCTTATGGAAAGCCAGATGCTACTGATGAGGAAATAATTAATGCGGCAACATCAGCATATGCACATTCTTTTATTAAAAGATTAAAAAATGGATATGATACAATAATAAATGATGAAGATCTATCAGCTGGACAAAGGCAGTTGTTAACTATAGCAAGAGTAATGCTTGCAGAACCTAAAGTTTTAATTTTAGATGAAGCAACAAGTTCTATTGATACACTAACAGAAGTTAGAATTCAAAAAGCATTTTTGAAGCTTATGGAAGGAAGAACAAGTTTTGTGATTGCCCATAGACTCTCAACAATCATAAATGCTGATAAAATTCTGGTTATGAATAAAGGCAAGATAGTAGAACAGGGAAAACATGAAGAATTATTAAAGAAGCATGGGTTTTATTATGAACTATATAACAGCCAATTCGCATATTAAAAAATTTTAAATTAACCTACAGAAATATTCAAGCATATTTCTGTAGGTTAATTTTTATTAGATAACATTTATGTAAAAGATATTAATTTTTACTTTCCTATAGATGTGTATATTTTGAAAGTTAAAGGAATATATATATATTGGTAAAAAGAATACTAGGAGGTAAAAAAATATGGACAATTTTAATATATACAAAGATATAGCTGATAGGACCCAAGGTGATATATATGTGGGGGTAGTAGGTCCGGTTAGAACTGGAAAATCAACATTTATTAAAAAGTTTATGGATCTTATGGTTATACCGAAAATAGATAACAGCTATAAGAAAGAAAGAGCTAAAGATGAATTACCACAAAGTGGATCAGGTAAGAGTATTCATACAACAGAACCTAAATTTGTTCCAAACGAAGCAATAGAAATAACACTTGGAGATGAAATTAAATTTAAGGTGAGATTGGTAGATTGTGTTGGGTATATTGTTAAAAGTGCACTTGGATACTTGGAAGGTGAAGAAAGCAAAATGGTTCATACTCCTTGGTATGAGTATGAAATTCCATTTGAAGATGCTGCTGAAATAGGAACAAGAAAAGTTATAAATGATCATTCAACTATTGGACTTGTTATTACAACTGATGGAAGCATAACTGGCATAGAAAGAGAAGATTATGTAGAAGCAGAAGAAAGAGTAATTTCAGAATTACAATCATTAAATAAGCCATTTATTGTAGTGCTTAACACAAATAAGCCTAATGCGCCAGAAACTAAGGTATTAAAGAAAGAATTAGAAGTGAAATATAATGTTGCAGTCCAAATAATGGATGTATATAATTTAGGTGAGGAAGACATAGAAAAATTATTTGAATATGTACTTAGAGAATTTCCAATTAAAGAGATTAATATTGATATGCCAGAATGGCTTGAAAATATTGAATGTGATCATTGGTTAAAGAAAGAATTCTTTAACATAATTATGGATATGAGTAAGGATGTATCCAAAGTTAGAGACATAAAATATTGCTTGGAAAGTTTTGATAATGAAGATTTTTTAGGGGCAGCAACAATAAAAGAAGTAGATCTTGGAAGTGGAACAGCACAAATAGTTATGAAACCTAAAGATGGAATATTCTATAGAGTATTAAGTGAAATATGTAATATAGAGGTAAACTCAGAAAGTAATTTACTTGGAATTATAAAAGATTTAACTTATGCAAAATGTGAATATGATAAGGTAAAAGATGCTTTAGAGGATGTTCGTGAAAACGGATATGGACTAGTTGCACCTCAATTATCAGAAATGAAGTTTGAAGAACCTGAAATTGTTAAACAAGGGAATAAATACGGAGTTAAGCTTAAAGCAAGTGCTCCAAGTTTGCATTTAATAAAATGCGATATAAAAACAGAAATAAATCCTATAATGGGATCAGAAAAAGAAACAGAAGAACTTGTTAAAGGGTTACTTGAACAGTTTGAAACAGATCCAGCGTCATTATGGCAAAGCAATATGTTAGGAAAATCATTGGAAGTGTTAGTGAAGGAAGGATTGCAAAATAAATTATATAAGATGCCAGAAGATGTTCAAGTTAAAATACAAAAAACACTCCAGAAGATTATAAACGAAGGAAATGGAGGATTAATCTGTATAATATTATAATTAAACACTTGTGATTGAGGATAAGATATATTAGTTGATTTTTAAGAAATCCATTCTAAAAAAATTACATAGTAATATCCTCTTTCATTCTAATAAGTATGCTAGGGAGAATTTTAATAATATACTAGAAATTCTCCCTCAAATTTTGGAGGTAAGAAATCGAAAACTCTTTTATGTATTTGAGTAGAAAAATACATGAAATTAATATATAATAAATAAAAGGATATAAATGAGGGATATTATGAGAAAAGAGTATAAAGCTTATAAGAAAGTCGGTAAATTACAAAACTCTATAGGTGAGCTCTTAGAGCTTGATTTCCCTAAAGTTGTTTATGCATCTCCAGGAGTAATAAAGCATATTAAGAAGAGGCATGGTAAACAACTCACAAAAAAGATTAAAGACAATATAATAGAAATAGTAGAGAAAATTATTAAAGAACCAGATTATTTTGGAATAAGTAATAAAAAGAATTTGGTGAAATCTATTGAATTGATAAAGAGCATAGATAATATAGAATTATTGTTAGGTCTTGAAATTGATGCAGCAGATAAGTATATATATGTTGCAACCTTATATCCAATAACAATTGGAAAGTTAAATTCCAAGCTTTTTAAAGGAAATATAGTTAAAGCAAGTAACTCGGGAATAAAAGAAAAACTATTATTATGTAATTAACACTTGTTTTTTGAGGTGAGCAAAGGCTCCTCATGCGCTAATTTTTTAGTAACCAGAGATGCAGGATACGCCGACCTGCCAAAAGATAAGGTTAAGCTCTTAGATTATTTCTGAGAGTTTTTTTTATGTTTAATTAAATAGTAAAGTTTTGAATATGAACATTATTTGAGAGGCAAATTATAAACAAAAGAAAAGGTGGTTTTATAAAAATGAAAAAAGTAGCAATTGTATTTAATGGTGGAACAATATCTATGAAGGTTGATGAGAGAATAAAAGCAGCAGTTCCGAGTTTAAATGGAGAAGAGATAATGGCAATGGTTACTGGAATTGAAAAATATGCTGAAATAGAAACTTATAATTTTTCAAGTTTACCATCTCCATATATGACACCTAATTTGATGCTTGATTTATCCAGAATGATTCAGAAATTAATTGAAAGAGAAGACATATGTGGAGTTGTTGTTACACATGGTACAGATACATTAGAAGAAACTGCATATTTTTTAGATTTAGTTTTAAAGAGCAATAAGCCGGTGGTTGTAACAGGAGCCATGAGAAGTAGTTCAGAGCTTGGATATGATGGACCATTTAATCTAGCTTCATCAATATGTACAGCTATATCGGAAGAGTCTAGAGAACGAGGGGTACTTGTTTGCTTTAATGGTGAGCTTCACAGTGCATCGGAAGTAACTAAAAAGAATTCAATGGCGCTAAATGCTTTTAGCACACCAAACTTTGGACCAATAGGTATTGTTGATAATAATAGAGTTATATTTTATAGAAATAATCCTAAAGTTAAAAGTATTCAGGTGGAAAAAATCAACAAAGATGTTGCACTTATAAAATGTGTTGCCGGAAGTGATTCGAGATTTTTGGATTTTATAATTGAAAGTGATTTCAAAGGAATAGTAATAGAGGCCCTCGGAAGAGGAAATGTACCTTATAACATGGTGGATGGAATAAAAAGAGCCATAAAGAATAATATACCAGTTGTAATAGTATCAAGATGCTTAGAAGGAAGAGTTTTTGAATCTTATGGTTATGAAGGTGGTGGAAAAGAGTTGAAAGAGTTAGGATGTATATTTGGAGATGTATTAACAGGCCAAAAAGCTAGAATTAAGTTATTAGTAGCTGTAAATTATACTGAGAGCATAAATGAAATAAAAGATATTTTTGAAATTGGATTATAGGATCAATGATTTTAAGTGATTCACCTGAAATTATAATATATCAAATAAAAGGCTTGTAATTAGATAGTAATAGTGATATACTTTAAAAGAATTAAATAAAAGATTTTTTTAGTTATTAATTTCTCCATATTTTAGAGAATTATATTAATTAATATTGATCTTTAATAAATAAGGAGGAATTTAATATGACAGATAAGACATTAGTATGTAAAGATTGTGGGAATGAATTTATATTCACAGTAGGAGAACAAGAATTCTACAAAGAAAAAGGTTTTGAAAATGAGCCTGTTAGATGCCCAGATTGTAGAAGAGCTAGAAAGCAACAAAATCATAGAAGATAATTTTGGAATTTTTAGAGTTGTGAGGTTTTATCACAACTCTTTTTTAGTAAGTGAATAAGAAAGATGATGAATGAAATGCATTAAAAACATAAGTGTTTTATAGAAAGATATGAAATACAGGGTTCATTAGTAGTTTATCCCTAAAAGCTACTTTCCATATAAGTAAAGGAGACAACTATCAAATTAGTTATCTCCTTTTTAAATTTTTGTTAACCTCAGGTTTTTATGAATATAGTAATTAACTTATATACAAATCGATGTTGTATAATTTTATATTGTTCTATTCTAGTTACTTTTATAGTTGGTTATTTATTATATTTTATCTATAATATTAATAAAATTGAATACTTCTGATATTATTTGAAAAAAATATGTTGAAATATGCGAATAATTGATATATAATTCAATTTGTCATTCGTGATTCGTAGTCGAAGAAATATTAGTATCAGTTATATATAGTATCTATCTGATAGAGTAAATATATTACTATGGGTCAACGTATAAAGATTCTATATTTTGTACAAATTAAATAAAGTAACTGTTTTGGTTATATTAATTTGTTAAGTAATTTTCGGAGGTAGAATAATGCAACAAGAAAAACAAAAGAAGCCTTTTTTTGAATTATTTACAAATAAAAATGTTGACATGAAAAAAGAATTCATAGCAGGGCTTACAACATTTTTAACAATGGCTTATATTATAGCTGTAAATCCTAATATTTTAGGTGAAACAGGTATGGATAAAGGTGCTATAGTAACAGCTACATGTTTAGCAGCAGCGTTTGCTAGTATACTTATGGGATTATATGCTAATTTGCCATTTGTATTGGCGTCAGGAATGGGACTTAATGCATATTTTGCTTATTCTGTGGTTATAGGACAGGGAATATCATGGGAGATAGCATTAACAGCAGTATTTGTAGAAGGTATTATTTTTATTTTATTATCATTATTTAAAGTAAGAGAAGCAGTTGTAAATGCAATTCCAATGAATATGAAATATGCAGTTACAGCAGGTATTGGATTATTCATTGCTTTTATAGGATTAACAGGAAGTGGCCTTGTAGTATCAGATCCAGC
This sequence comes from Clostridium neonatale, assembly GCF_001458595.1. Taxonomy (GTDB): domain Bacteria; phylum Bacillota; class Clostridia; order Clostridiales; family Clostridiaceae; genus Clostridium; species Clostridium neonatale. The sequence continues at coordinate 2,020,334 of NZ_LN890328.1, read as the reverse complement.
TACATATTTAGCGCTTGGTGATTTTAGATTGCCAACAGTATTGGTTGCATTAATTGGTACAATAATAATAGCTGTGTTAGATAAAAAAGGTGCTAAAGGATCAATATTAGTAGGAATAGTAGTGAGTACTTTATTAGCTTGGGGATATGCTTTAATTAACCCAACTGCAGCATCAGAAATGGGAATATACCTACCAAATGGAATATTTAAATTTGAAAGTATAGCACCTATAGCAGGAAAGTTAGATTTAAATTATGCACTACATCCAACTAGTATTGTTAATTTCTTTACTATAGTATGTACATTTTTATTTGTAGATTTTTTTGATACAGTAGGAACATTAGTTGGTGTTGCTTCAAGAGCTGGAATGCTTGATGATAAGGGGAGAGTGCCAAATGTAGGTAAGGCATTAATGGTAGATGCAGTAGGAACAACTGTTGGAGCATGTCTTGGAGTGTCAACGGTAACTACTTATGTTGAAAGTTCAACAGGAGTTGCAGCAGGTGGAAGAACAGGATGGACAGCAATAACTTCAGGAATATTATTTTTAATTGCTATGTTTTTCTCTCCAATATTTATTGCAATACCATCATGCGCTACAGCACCAGCTTTAATATATGTTGGATATTTAATGCTAGGAGCAGTTAAAAATATTGATTTTGCTGAAATTACAGAAGGTCTTCCAGCATTTTTAACTATAGCATTAATGCCGCTTACATACAGTATAGGTGATGGATTAACTATAGGTGTAATAGCATATGTTGTTATAAATTTATTATATAATATATTCTTTGCAAAAGGGGAAAAGAAGAAGATATCTGTAGTGATGATTGTGTTAGCAATTATATTCGTATTTAAGCTATTCTTCTTAATTTAAGATTTATAAGAAAAATTATTATAAAATAAGGATATTTCAGTTAGTATGGAATATCCTTATTTTTTATAGCACAGAAAATTATAAAAAATAATATTTTAAAACTAATAAGAGTGAAGTGTTGAGAGTGGAAGAATTGAGATTTTTATCATAAAACTTTTCACAAATTCTTTTTAACTATTCGCTACTAATTTTTAATTAAATAAGTTTTGAGTAAGCTCTTGGCTTTAAAATAAAATGTTAACATTCTGTAAACAAATTATTGACTTAATTTAGCCAATTAATTAATATATATTTATTGTTTTAATAAATAGTATAATAAGGAGGTGTTTAAATTGATAAAAAGTATGACAAGTTTTGGAAGGGCGCAAAGTGAAGAAAATAGTATTTTAAATTTTTCAATAGAAATGAAAAGTGTAAATCATAGATATTTAGATATAAATATAAGAATGCCTAAGGCAATGATTTCACTAGAAGAAAAGATAAGAAATATGATTAGTAAAAGACTGAATAGAGGGAAAGTTGATGTTTTTATAAATTATAAGAATTACGGAAATTCAACAGCTGAACCAGTTTTAAATATTAATTTGGCTAAGGCATATTTTGACTGTTTAAAAGAGATTGAGAATGAGTTACATACAATTGATGATATAACAACCACTAAAATAGCTAGATTTCCAGATGTTATAACAGTTGTGGAAAAAGAAGAAAATTTAGATGATATTTTAAATGAAATTTCTCCACTTATTAATAATGCACTTGAACTTATGGAACAAATGAGGATTAGAGAAGGTGAAAAATTAAAAGAGGATATTTTAATTAAAATAGAACATATATATAATATGGTAGTAGAAATTGAAAAATTAGCTGATACTATACCATTAAATTATAAGAAAAAACTAGAAGAGCGATTGGGGGAACTTTTAACAGAGGTAGAAATTGATGAAAGTAGAATAGCATTGGAAGTTGCAATACTTTCTGATAAATCTGCTATAGATGAAGAAATAACTAGATTAAAAAGTCATTTGAGCCAGTTTAAAGATACATTAGAATTAGATGAAGCTATTGGAAGAAAACTGGATTTTATTATTCAAGAAATGAACAGAGAAGCTAATACAATAGCATCTAAATCTATTGATATTAATATGACAAATTATGTTATTGAAATAAAGAATACAATCGAAAAGATACGTGAACAAGTTCAAAATATTGAATAATAAGGAGAATAGAAATGGGAATTAAGTTGATAAACATAGGATTTGGTAACATAGTTTCTGCAAATAGATTGGTTGCAATTGTTAGCCCAGAATCAGCACCTATAAAAAGAATCATTCAAGAAGCTAGAGATAGAGGTATGCTTATAGATGCCACATATGGAAGAAGAACAAGATCTGTTATAATAACAGATAGTGATCACATTATATTATCAGCAGTTCAGCCGGAAACGGTAGCGCATAGGTTATCTGCTAAAGATGATATTGTTGATGAGGAAGAGGAACAAAATGGAAAATAGTAAAGCAAAAGGATTATTAATTGTTATATCAGGACCATCCGGAGCAGGGAAAGGTACTATATGTAAAAGATTATTACAAAAGCATCCTGAATTAAATTTATCTGTTTCAGCAACAACTAGATTACCTAGATCTGGAGAAATAGATGGTGTAAATTACTACTTTATGACAAAAGATGAATTTAAAAATAAAATTGAAGATGGTGATTTTTTAGAATATGCAGAAGTATATGATAATTATTATGGGACACCAAAATCAAATGTTGAAGAAATTTTAAATAGTGGGAAAGATGTTATCCTTGAGATAGATATACAAGGTGCATTGAAAGTAAAAGAAAATAGTAAGAATGGTATTTTCATATTTATATTACCACCTTCAATGGAAGAATTAAAACAAAGAATTATAAAAAGGGGAAGTGAAACTCCAGAATCTTTAATGAAAAGATTCAAATCGGCATATAAAGAAATAAATTTTGTTTCTAGATATAATTATGCAGTAGTAAATGATGAAGTTGAAACTGCAACAGAAAAAATAGAAGCGATAATTAATGCAGAAAAATGTAGAGTAGACAGATTAAAACATAGTATATTAGATTCAAAGGAGGACTTAATACATGAACAACTCTATGATTAATCCATCAGTAGTAGATTTATTAGAAAAGGTGAATGATAGATATTCATTAGTAATTGTAACTTCAAAAAGAGCGAGACAAATAATTGGAGGTTCAAAACCAAAGATTGATATTGATACAAAGAAAGCATTAACAATTGCCATTAATGAAGTAGATCAAGATGCAATTGAATATGAAAATGTAGGAAATAATATTAATAAATAAAATGAAAAGAAATGTTTTATTAGGGGTAAGCGGTGGTATAGCTGCTTACAAAGGACTAGAGATTGTAAGTCAGCTCAAAAAGAAAGATATCGAAGTTAATGTTATTATGACAGAAAATGCTACAAAGTTTGTGACACCATTATCTTTTCAATCATTAAGCCAAAATGTAGTTGCTGTTGACACTTTTTCGGAACCAAAGGCATGGGAAATTGCTCATATAAGTTGGGCAGAAAAAGCAGATGTAATGCTTATTGCACCGGCAACAGCGAACATAGTTGGTAAAGTTGCAAATGGAATAGCTGATGACATGCTATCAACAACAATTATGGCAACAAAGGCAAAAGTGATTTTTGCTCTAGCAATGAATACCAATATGTATGAAAATAATATAGTTCAGGATAATATCAAGAAGCTTAAATCTTATGGATATGAATTTATTGAACCATCAGAAGGAAGACTTGCTTGTGGAACAACTGGAAAAGGTAAACTAGAAGATCCAACTATTATAGTAGAAAAAGTATTAGAAGTATTAAATACTAATAAGGATCTAATAGGAAAGAAGGTTTTAGTTACAGCAGGACCAACAATAGCTCCAATTGATCCGGTAAGATATCTTACAAATAGATCAAGTGGAAAAATGGGATATGCAATAGCTAAGGAAGCAAGAGATAGAGGGGCAGAGGTGACTTTGATTTCTGGACCAACATCATTACAAAGTCCACGAGGTGTTAATTTTATTAAAATATCTACAAATGAAGAAATGAAAAATGAAGTTTTAAAAAGATTTAAGGAAAGTGATATTGTTATTAAATCGGCAGCAGTTGCAGATTATAAGCCTAAAAATTATAGTGAGCAAAAAATTAAGAAAAAAGATAATGATTTAGAAATAGTTTTTACAAGAGATAATGATATTCTTATGGAGCTTGGGAAAATAAAAGAAAATCAAGTTTTAGTTGGATTTGCTGCAGAAAGTGAAAATTTAAAAGAAAATGCACTATCTAAATTGAAAAGAAAGAATTTAGATTATATAGTGGCAAATGATATAAGTGCAAAGGATACTGGCTTTGGAGTAGAAGAGAATAAAGTTATAATTATCTCTAAGGATAATAAAGAAATAAATCTAGAAAAAATGAGTAAAGAAAAAGTTGCAAGAAATTTATTTGACATAATACTTAAGAAGCGCTAATGTTGCGCTTCTTTCTATTATAGAAGAAGCTTGTCTGTGTAAATAAATTAGCGCTAAAGGGGGATAAAAACAATATGTATGCAGAAATAATTATAAATAGTGATGCTTTAGAAATAGATAGAATGTTTACATACAAAATCCCTGATAATGTCACAAAGAAAATTGGAATAGGACATAGAGTTAAGGTTCCATTTGGAGCAAGAAGCAAGCCAATTGAAGGATTTGTTTTTTCTTTAATTGACAATGATAAAATTAGTGTTCAATATAAAATAAAGGAAATAATTAAAGTTTGTGATGATGAGGCCATTTTAACACAAGATGATATAAATTTAGTATATTTTTTAAGAAGAAAATACCTTTGTAAATATATTGATGCGGTAAGAATGTTAATTCCAAGTGGAATTATGACAGGATCTACTAAAAAGAAAAAATATGTTATATGTATAGAAAAAGAAGATTATGAAGATAAATTAAAAAAAGATAGCTACATAGAGTTATATAAATATATAAAAGAAAACAATGGTGTATATACAAAAAGTGAGCTGACAAAACAAAAGGGTTATTCATTATATTGTTTGAACAAACTAATTAATGACAATATATTGAAAAGTGAAGAGCAAGTTGTATTTAGATATAATATTAGGAAATATGATGAAGATAATAAGAAGAAATTAACAGAAGAACAAAGAAAGTGTTTATCAACAATACTGTATGGAAGTGAATTAAAATATCTAATAAAAGGGGTAACTGGTTCTGGTAAAACAGAAATTTACATGAGAATTGCAGAAGAAATGCTAAAGGAAGGAAAAAGTGTTATTGTGCTTGTTCCTGAAATTTCATTAACACCTCAGATGATTGAAAGATTCAAAGGCAGATTTGGCAGAGATGTAGCATTGTTTCATAGTAAATTGTCTCAAGGAGAGAGATTTGACGAATGGTATAGAGTTAAAGAAGGAAAAGCGAGACTTGTCATTGGAGCACGAAGTGCTTTATTTTTACCACTTCAAAATCTTGGCGCAATAATAATTGATGAAGAACATGAAAATACATACAAATCTGAACATAATCCTAAGTATCACGCACGAGAAGTAGGAGAATTTTTAAGTGAAATGAAAAATTGCAAGTTGATACTTGGTTCTGCAACTCCAAGTATTGAAAGTTATTATAGAGCAATAAATGGTGATTACAAACTTGTTGAGATGAATAACAGAGTTAATGGGAAAAACATGCCGCATATGGAGATAATAGATATGCGAGAAGAATTAAAAAATAAAAATCTTTCATTATTTAGTAGAAAACTTTCTGAAGAAATATATAAAACATTGGAACAAAAAAAGCAGATAATATTATTTTTAAACAGGAGAGGATTTTCTACATTTATTTCCTGCAGAAGTTGTGGATATGTATTTAAATGTCCAGAATGTGATGTTTCGATGACATATCATAAAAATGGATATTTAATATGTCATTATTGCGGAAGAGCAGAAAAAGTTAAAAAAGAATGTCCAAAATGTAATAGTAGATATGTTAAATTTTTTGGAGCTGGAACTGAAAGAGTAGAACAAGAAGTGAAAAAATATTTTCCAAAAGCAAGAGTTTTAAGGATGGATGTTGATACTACAAGATATAAGAATGCCCATGAATCAATATACAATTCATTTAAAAATAAAGAAGCGGATATACTAATAGGGACTCAGATGGTATCCAAAGGTCTAGATTTTAAAGATGTTACTTTAGTTGGGGTGCTTGCAGCGGATATGTCACTTAATATGCCGGATTATAGATCTGCTGAAAGAACGTATCAAATTATAACTCAAGTATCAGGAAGAGCCGGAAGAGGTGAAGATGAAGGGAAAGTAATAGTTCAAAGCTATACTCCAAATCATTATAGTTTAGAATATGCAAAAAATGAAAATTATATTAACTTATTTAAGGAAGAAATAAGAATTAGACAGTTGATGGGGAATCCGCCTTTTGGTAAAATATTATTAATTAATTGTGTGTCAAAGTTTGAAGACAAATTGAAAAGATTTATGTATAATTTGGAAGGAAGTTTGAAAGAATTAATATTAGATGAAGAAATTACAATTTATGGGCCAGTACCATGTATAATAACCAAATTAAAAGATAATTATAGGTGGCAAATAATTCTAAAAGGAAAGTTAAATGATGATTTTAACGAAAAAGTTAAAGATACTCTTTATCAATTAAACAAGAGTGTATATAATGAAATAAGGGTTAGTATTGATATTAATCCTAATAGTATGACTTAGGGGGAAGAAAAATGGCATTAAGAAATATAAGAAAAATTGGAGATACAGTTTTAAGACAAGAATGTAGAAAAGTAGAAAAGATAGATAATAGATTATTAACATTAATTGAAGATATGATTGATACAATGTATGATGCAGATGGTGTTGGCCTTGCAGCACCTCAAGTTGGTATATTAAAAAGATTGTTTGTAATTGATATTGGAGATGGACCATTAGTTTTTATTAATCCAGAAATATTAGAAACTAGTGGCTCTCAAACAGGAGAAGAGGGATGCTTGAGTGTTCCAGGAAGATATGAAGAAGTAACTAGAGCTAATTATGTTAAAGCAAGAGCTTTAAATGAAAAAGGTGAAGAATTCGAGATTGAAGGTGAAGAATTATTGGCAAGGGCTATATTGCATGAATATGATCATTTAGATGGAACATTATTTGTAGATAAATTAGAAAAATAAAATATGGAGGTTTAGCATAATGAAAATTGTATTTATGGGTACTCCGGAATTTTCAGTTCCATCATTAAAAAAATTAATTGAAACTCATAATGTTGAGTGCGTTTTAACTCAGCCAGATAAACCAAAAGGCAGAGGAAAAAAAATGGCCTACTCACAAGTAAAAGAAGAAGCATTAAAGCATGATATAACTGTTTATCAACCAATAAAATTAAAAGATGATAGGGGACTTATAGAAATATTAAAAGAAATTAGTCCGGATTTTATTATAGTAGTAGCATTTGGCCAAATACTAACAAGAGAGGTTTTAGATATACCAAAGTATGGCTGCATAAATCTACATGCATCACTTCTACCAATGTATAGAGGAGCTGCTCCGTTAAACTGGGCCATAATAAATGGAGAAAAAATTTCAGGAAATACTACTATGTTAATGGATATAGGACTAGATACTGGAGATATGTTACTTAAAGATGAAGTTACTATTACTGAAAATATGACATGTGGAGAACTGCATGATATTTTGAGTGTTAGAGGTGCAGATCTTTTACTAAGAACAATTGACGGAATTGTAAATAAGACTATTATTCCAGAAAAACAGAAAGAAGAAACATTTTATGCTAAAATGCTTGATAAAAAATTAGCACACATATCTTGGAATAAAACAGCACAAGAAATTCATAATCTAGTTAGAGGTTTAAATCCATGGCCAATTGCGTATAGTAACTATAATGGAGATAGAATGAAAATTTATGAAACAGAAGTTTTATATGAAAGCAGTAATAAAGAACCAGGCACAATATTAAATGTTGATAAAAATGGAATAAAAGTAGCTTGCAAAGAAGGATGTTTACTTATTAAAAAGGTACAATTTCCAAATGGTAAGCCTTTAACCATAGAACAATATATAAATGGACACGAGATTGAAAAAGATATAATTTTGGAATAATGGAGGTGCATAGGAATGTTTTATTCATATTTCGATCCAACAATGATATTACTTATTCCAGCTTTAATAATTTCTTTTTGGGCTCAATCAAAGGTTAATTCAGCTTATAATGAATATACAAAAGTAAGGATAATAAATGGATATTCTGGTCAACAGGTGGCAAGAATGATGTTAGATGAAGCAGGATTATTTGATATAAGAATAGAACAAATAAATTCTAAGCTTGGAGATCATTATGATCCATCAAGCAGAGTTTTAAGATTATCACCAGAAGTATATAGTGGTTCAACTATATCTTCAGCAGGAATTGCTGCACATGAAGTAGGGCATGCAATTCAGCATAAAGAATCATACAAACCATTAACTATAAGAAATTCTATAGTTCCAGTAGTGAATTTTAGTTCGAGTATATCCTGGATATTATTCTTTTTAGGTATAGTGATGGGATTTAAAGGCTTAACAACTCTTGGAATTATATTATTTTCAGCTGTAGTTATATTTCAACTGATTACATTACCAGTTGAATTTGATGCATCGACAAGAGCATTGAATATACTGAAGTCTAGAGGCATTTTGTATGGAGATGAAGTAAAAGGCGCAGAAAAAGTTTTGAATGCAGCAGCAATGACGTATGTGGCGGCTACATTGATGGCAATATCACAATTAGTAAGACTAATTGCAATTAGCAATAGTAGAGATGATTAAAAGAGGTAAAATATGAATTGTAGAAAATTAGCAGTAAAGATACTTAATAGAGTTTTAGATGAAGGAGCATATTCAAATTTAATTCTTTCAAATGAATTAAATGAATGCGATTTAAGTGATAAGGATAAGGCATTATTAACAGAACTTGTTTATGGTGTTTTAAGAAGAAAAAAGACGCTAGATATTATTATATCTAATTTCGTTAAAGATATAAAATTAATGGATAAAACTATTCTGAATATTCTTAGGGTAGCAATATATCAAATGAATTTTTTAGATAAAGTTCCAGCTTATGCAGCATGTAATGAGGCAGTTGAAGAAGCTAAAGAAATATCAGAAAATGATTCAAAATTAGTAAATGGTATTCTTAGAAACTTTTCTAAAAATCCAGATGACATAGAAGTTCAAGGAAACAAAATTGATGAATATGCATATAAATTTTCATTTGAGCCTTGGATGATACGTCTTTTATTCAAGCAATATGGAGAGCAACAAGGAAAGAAAATAATGTCTGGACTTAACTATGTTCCAAAGGTAAGTGTAAGAGTTAATGCACTTAAAGCAGATTACGATGAAGTATTTGAAGAATTAGAAAAAATGGAATATGAAATAGAAGAAGGTGTAGTATGTCCTGAAGCTATATGCATAAAGGGCGGAAAATCTATAGAAAATAATCCATTATTTAATGAAGGAAAAATTACAGTTCAAGATGAAAGTGCCATGGTAATTGCACCGTTGCTTGAGCTAGAGGATAAAATGAAGGTTTTAGATTTATGTGCTGCACCAGGTGGTAAAACTACACATATTTCGGAAATTCTTAATAATACAGGAGAAGTCTATTCTTTTGATTTACATACTTCAAAATTAAACTTAATAAAAGAAAATTGTGAGAGATTAGGTATTACTAATGTAAAAGTTGCTGAGAATGACGCAACAAAATTAAACTCTGATTTAGTATCTGCCTTTGATAGAGTTCTTATAGATGTACCTTGCTCTGGCATTGGTATAATAAGGAAAAAACCAGAAATTAAGTGGAATAAAAGAAGAAATGACTTAAAAGAAATTGTTTCAATTCAAAGAAAAATAATGGAAAATGCATGGCAATATTTAAAGCCAGGTGGAATTATGATATATTCTACATGTACTTTAAATAAAGAAGAAAATGAGGAAAATATAGAATACTTTTTAGAAAAACATAGAGACTGTGAAGCTAAAAGAGCATTTATAGGTAAACAAGATAATTTAGTTTATAATAAAGATGGGTCTTTAACTATTATGCCGAATGAATATATGGATGGCTTCTTTGTTGCTAAGCTACAAAAAAAGTAATAGTAGGTGGAACAAATGAACAATTTATTAGACTATACTTTAGATGAATTAAAAGTATGGATGACAGAAAATAAAGAAAGTGCATTTAGAGCAAAGCAAGTATTTTCTTGGATATATAAAAATGTTTATAACTTTGAGGATATGAAAAATATCCCTCAAAGTTTAAAAGATAAATTAAAAGAGAATTTCACAATAGATTTACCGAAAATAGTAGAAGTTTATAAATCTGAAATAGATGGTACAGAAAAGTTTTTATTAGGTTTCAAAGATGGAAACCTAATTGAAAGTGTACTTATGAGATATAAGCATGGAAACTCTATTTGCGTATCTACTCAGGTAGGATGTAGAATGGGGTGTAAGTTCTGCGCTTCTACTTTAGGAGGACGAATTCGTAATCTTACAAGTGGAGAGATATTATCGGAAATATTAGTTGTTCAAAATCATATTGGTGAAAGAATATCTAATGTAGTCTTAATGGGAAGTGGAGAACCCTTAGATAATTATGATAATGTTGTTAAATTCTTAGATTTAGTGAGTGCTGAGTATGGTTTAAATATTGGGCAAAGGCATATAACATTATCGACGTGTGGTATAGTACCAAAAATATACGAGTTGGCAGATAAAGAGCTTAGTGTGACTTTAGCACTCTCACTTCATGCATTCAGTGATCAAAAGCGTAAAGAGATTATGCCAATAGCTAATAAGTATACAATTGATGAAATATTAAAAGCATGTCAGTATTATATTGATAAGACGAAACGTAGAGTGACATTTGAATATGCATTGGTTAAAGATGTTAATGATAGTAGAGAAGAGGCAAAATCTTTAGGAAAACTTTTAAAAGGTATGTTGTGTCACGTTAATTTAATTCCAGTAAACGAAATTAAAGAAAATTCATTTAAGAGATCTTCTAAAAAGACAATTGAAGATTTTTCAGAAATTTTGAAAAGCTATGGAATTGAGGTGACTACTCGTAGAGAAATGGGAAGTGACATTAATGCAGCTTGTGGACAACTTAGAAGAAGTTACATAGATACCCAAAAGATAGGGGGGAATTAAAATGGTAGGACTGGTTACAGATATAGGATTAAAAAGAAGCCTTAATGAAGATTCGGCTGCATACGTAGAAAATGAATATTTTAAATTATATGTTGTTGCGGATGGAATGGGAGGACATAATGCTGGAGAAGTAGCTAGTAAAATGGCCACAACAGAAATCTTAAATTATGTACAAAATAATTTTAAATCAGAATCAAATGAGGATTTATTAATAGAAGCTATAGGAAAAGCAAATGAATGTATATACGAATATTCCAAAACAAATAAAAATCTTAATGGAATGGGTACGACAGTTACAGCATGCTTAATAACTAAAGATTATGAACAAGTAGCTAATGTTGGTGATAGTTGCTGTTTTGGAATAAGTATTTCCAATAAAGAAATGAAGAAAATTACGAAAGATCATTCTTTGGTTCAGGAATTGGTGGATAGTGGAAGCATAAGTGAAAGTGAAGCAGTAAATCATCCTAAAAAGAATATTATTACGAGAGCCTTAGGAACAGAGCACAGAGTTAGTGTGGATATTTTCCCAATAAAAAATAGAATATATGATATGTATTTATTATGTTCAGATGGGCTTACTAATGAATTAACAAGAGATGAGATATTAGAAATTATTCTTCAAGAAAATGAATATAATTCTGTGGCAAATAAGCTTGTTGAGAAAGCAAAGCTAAATGGTGGAAGAGATAATATAACAGTATTGTTGTTTGGAGGAGAGATGTAATATGAATGGAACTGTACTTGGTGGCAGATATGAACTATTAGAAAAAATAGGCGAAGGTGGAATGTCCGAAGTATTTAAGGCTAGATGTAATAAATTAAATAGATTTGTTGCAGTAAAAATTTTAAAAAAAGAATTTTGCAATAATGAAGAAATTGTAAAAAAATTCAAAGATGAAGCAACTGCTATAGCAACTTTATCTGACAACAATATAGTAAATATTTTAGATGTAGGTACTCAAGAAGATTTACATTATATAGTAATGGAATATGTTAAGGGAAAAACTTTGAAGGATGTAATAAAGCAAGTTGGCAAAATGAATTATGAAACTGCAATATCAGTTGCAATTCAAATAGCTAAAGCTTTAGATTGCGCTCATAGAAATAATATAATTCATAGGGATGTAAAGCCACAAAATATTTTAGTCACAGAAGATGGAGTTATGAAGGTTACTGATTTTGGTATAGCAAAATCAACAACTTCTGCAACAATTACTAATACAACAACAATAATGGGATCAGCACATTATCTTTCACCAGAACAAGCAAAGGGATCTTTTATTGATTGCAGAACTGATCTGTATTCATTAGGAATAGTGTTGTATGAAATGGTAACAGGGAAATTACCATTTGAAGCAGATAGCGCAGTTACAATTGCATTAAAACATATTCAAGAAGATCCAGTTTCACCTAAATCGCTTAATTCAAGGATACCAGATAGTTTAAATACTTTAATATTAAAAGCCATAGAAAAGGATCCAAACAAGAGATATCAAACTGCAAAAGAATTTATTAATGATTTACAAAAAATAAAGGATAATCCAAATGCTGTAATTGATGAAGTTGTTGATGATTCTAGCCAACATACAATCGTTATGTCTGCTGTAACAGAACAAATTTCGAAACAAAAAATAAATAATTCAAATCAATATAATAATGATGATGACTATGATGATGACGATGAGGATTATGACGACTACGACGATGATGAGGAAAGAATAGTGTCAAGAAAAAGAAATAAGAGGATATTAAAAATTGCATTATCAATAGGCGGGGTGATATTACTATTCGGGCTTATAGCATTTGCAGTTAATATGTTTTCTGGCAGCAGCTCTTTGAGTAGTAAAGAAGTTGAAGTACCTAATTTAGAAGGTAAAAATGTTGATGAAGCAAAAAGTGAACTTGAAGCTATAAATCTGGTATTAGTAGAAGCAGAAACAGAATCAAGTGATGAACCCGAAGGAACTATACTTAGGACAAATCCAAAGGCAGGAACTACGGTAAAGGAAAAAAGTGAAGTAAGGGTAGTTGTTAGCCGTGGACAGGAAGATCTTAAAATGCCAGATTTAAGAGAAGATGATTTAAATACGGCTGAAACAAAGTTAAAATCTTTAAATTTAAAAATTAGTAGTAAAACAGAACAATATAGTAGTAGCGTAGCTAAAGGTCAGATTATAAGTCAAGATCCAGCACCCGATACAGTTATTTCAGAAGATCAAGTAATCACAGTAGTTGTAAGTTTAGGACCTGAAATTAAATTTGTCACAGTTCCAAGTGTTGTTGGAAGACTTGAAAGTGATGCTATATCTACTTTAGCAGGAGTAAATCTAAAGTATGTTGTTGAGCAAGTAACAACTAAAAATGCTATAGAAGATGGTATAGTGCTAAGCCAGTCTGTTTCAGGAAGCAGAGTTGAAGAAGGTACTACTATAACAATAAAAGTTGGAAAATACAATAAGCAAAATGGAAATGTAGAAGATAATAATAATAATTCGAATGGAAATACAGGTGAAACAACACCGGGAGATAATAACAACAATAATAATAGTAATACCAATTCCCCAGGAGATGATCAAAATAATAGTGGTAATACTGGGAATGGTGGAAATGATGTAAATAATGGTGATTCAAGCTCAACGCCAGGAGGTAATACACCGGAAGGCCCATGGGATGATCCATCATTAAACCAATCAGGTCAATAAAATAATTTAAGCATGTAATTAGAGAGGAGGCAGACTTGCCAATGCCTCTCTTTTACATTATATTTTTAGAAGAAATTTGGAGGAATTTTATGAATGGAAAAATAATAAAAGGTATAGGTGGATTTTATTATATTAAAACAGAAAATGGTATAATAGAATGTAAAGCTAGAGGAAAATTTAGACATAAAGATATAAAGCCTATGGTAGGTGATAATGTAACTATCGCCATAGAAAAAGGAAAAGGTGTTATAGAAGAGATACATGAAAGAAGCAGCGAATTACTTAGACCTACTGTTGCAAATGTATCATTAGCTTTTATTGTTTTTGCAATTAAAAATCCAGATATAAATTTTGATCTATTAAATAAGTTTTTAGTTCTTTGTGAATATAATAATATAGATGTAATAGTTTGTTTAAATAAAATAGATTTAGTTGATGAAAAAGAAAGAGAAGAAATAAAGAAAAGAATAAATGATATAGGATATGAGGTTTTATATATTAATGCAAAAAAAGGTATTGGAATAGATATTCTTAAAGAAAAGATGAAAAGTAATATTACTGTACTTTGTGGACCATCAGGAGCAGGAAAATCTACACTTATTAATAAACTTTCAGAAAAAGAACATATGGAAACTGGATCTGTAAGCGAAAAACTTGGTCGTGGGAAACATACAACTAGGCATAGTGAACTTATAGATATAGAAGATGGTTATATAGTAGATACGCCAGGATTTTCTACACTAGAGATAAGAGATCTGATGGATAAAGATTCACTAAAATATTGTTTTCCTGAATTTATAGAGTATAATGAAGGTTGTAAATATAGAGGATGTCTACATAATAAAGAACCTAAATGTGCTGTTAAAGAAGCTGTTGAAGAAGGAAAAATAAATAAATACAGGTATAATTTTTATGTAAAGACATTAGAAGAGATAATAGAGGAGGAAAAAAATAAATGGTAAAAATAGCGCCATCAATATTATCAGCTGATTTTTCTAAATTAGGAGAAGATATCGAAAAGATAGATAAAGCAGGAGCTGATTTTATTCATATAGATGTTATGGATGGAAATTTTGTTCCCAATATTTCTTTTGGATTACCAGTTATAAAATCAATAAGAGATAAAACAAAAAAGGTCTTTGATGTTCATTTAATGATAGAAGAACCTTCAAGGTACATAGATGATTTTATAGAGGCTGGAGCTGACATAATAACAATACATTATGAAGCTGATAGACATATAGATAGAAGTATAAATTATATAAAATCAAAAGGGAAAAAAGCAGCAGTGTCATTAAATCCTGGGACTCCAGTAAGTGTTTTAAAAGATATAATTGGAAGTCTTGATATGGTATTAATAATGTCTGTAAACCCGGGATTTGGAGGCCAGAAATTTATACCATATACATTGAATAAAATTAAAGAAGTTAAAGAAATGAGCTATGAAATAAATCCAACATTATTAATAGAAGTTGATGGTGGGATAGATAAGAATAATGTAAAAGAAATTATTAATGCAGGCGCAAATGTTATTGTGGCTGGATCAGCTGTTTTTAATGGTGGAAATATAGAGGCAAATATAAAAAAATTAAGGGGGTAAAATTTTGGATATAGCAATAATAAGTGGGGGGAATCCGCCTTCGAAAGAGCTATTAGAAAAATACCTTGATAAAGTAAATTATATTATTGCGGCAGATAGTGGATGTGAATGCCTTTATAAATACAATATAACTCCAAACTTAATTGTTGGTGATTTTGATTCCAGCAATAAGGATATATTAGAAAAAATGAGAAAAACAGTAAAAGAAATTATTGAATTTCCTCCAGAGAAGGATTATACGGATACAGAAATTGCAATAATAGAAGGTGTGAAAAGGGGAGCTAAGAAAATATACTTATTTGGTGGTACTGGCAGTAGAGTTGATCACATGCTTGGAAATTTAGGTCTCATATTAACATATAAGAAAAAAGGTATTGAAATAGAAGTTTTAGATGATAAGAACAAGATATATCTTGCACAGAAAAAAATGACTTTGCATGGAGAATATGGTGAAAATATAGGTTTTCATGCTTTTACTGATGTTGTTAAAAACTTTAAGGTTAAAGGCGCAAAATATAATATATATGATGGATATGATATGCATCTGTTAGATCCAAGAGCTATATGTAATGAATTTCTAGATACTCCAATAGAGATTAGCTTCGATGAAGGGGAATTATTGATTATTCATTCAATTGATTAAAAAAATAAGGAACATTTTAATGTCCTTCTGAATATTAATATAATAAGATGAATTTTGATATATTTAAAATAGAGAGATATTTTATAATTCATTTTATATTTTAATATTTAGGAGGATTTATATTTATGAAAATAATCGCTTTTAAGTTACCTAAATTTCTTTCAAATATAATAAAATTCTTTAGGAAAAAGTAGTATTGTAGAGTGTACATATGCTCTAGATATAAAAATGAGAAAAATAAAAAATGCAATTGGGACAACAATTGCATTTTTTATTATGAACTATATTGCTCTTTCAACCTTTCCAGATCTAAGGCATCTTGTACATACATGAACAGTTTTTGGTGTTCCGTTAACTAAAGCTTTTACTTTCTTTATGTTAGGAGCCCAAGTTCTCTTTGATTGACGATGTGAATGGCTGTATTGTACACCTGCTACAACACCCTTATCACAGATTTCGCATCTTCTTGCCATTAGAAAACACCTCCTTATATTGCAAAGATAATCATCTTCAATAGGACAGGATAAATTATATCATAGGAATTTATATTAGGCAAGTAATTTTTAATGCAAATATGTAAATACTATAACTAGGAATTATATTTAGTTACAGTATGGTTAGCACTATATTATTATAGTAAATAATTATGAATTAGTTACTATCTAAATTAAAATGCAATTATATATAAAACTATAAGGAATATAAACAATACTTGAATAAAAATGTGTTCTAAGATAGAATATAAGTTAAGATATAAAATATTTTAGGAGGAATATGAATGGTTGGATTTTCAAATGAAAACGGAAATATAAATTATTCTGAGGAAGTTTTAGCTAAAGTTGTTGGACTTTCAACAATGGAATGTTATGGAGTAGTTGGAATGGTTTCTAAAAGTCCTACAGAAGGTCTTTGGGAATTAATGAGAATAGAAAATTTAAGCAAAGGCGTAAAAATAGAATTAACAGATGACGATAGATTGCAGATAGAATTATTTATTATGGTTGAATACGGAACAAAAATATCGGTTATATCTAATAACATTATTCAAAAGGTTCGTTATAATGTAGAAAATTATACTGGACTTAAAGTTTCAGCTATAACAGTAAATGTGCAAGCGGTTAGAGTCTAGGAGGGAACTGAAATAATGGAATACAAAAAGATTAATGGCCATGATTTTTATAATATGGTTGTAAATGCAAGCAATAGATTACTAGAGGAAAGTGATTTTGTAAATGCATTGAATGTATTTCCAGTACCAGATGGTGATACTGGAACAAATATGTCTATGACATTTAAAGCAGCTGTAAAAGAAATTGAAAATATGAACAGTAATTCTATAGGAGAAATCTCTAAGAAATTAGCCAAGGGTGCACTAATGGGGGCTAGAGGAAATTCAGGTGTTATACTTTCACAAATTCTTAGAGGAATATCTAAGGGATTAGAAGGAAAAGAAGAAGTTGATGTAGCAGAATTTGCAGTAGGTTTTTATGAAGGATCAGCAGCTGCATATAAGGCAGTAATGAGGCCAACAGAAGGGACAATACTTTCTGTTATAAGAGCAACATCAGAAGCAGCTGTTGCAAGTGAGGCAAAAGATATAGTAGCTTTTATGGATGAAATAACAAAGGCTGCTAAGGTAATGCTAGATAAAACACCAGAACTTTTACCGGCTCTGAAAAAGGCAAAAGTAGTTGATTCAGGTGGAATGGGACTTTATATAATATTACAAGGAATGCACGAAGCTCTAAAGGATGATATTAAAGCAGAAATTAAGGATATAATTGCAGGTGGATCAGCTAAAGTTGGAGCAGAATCAACAGAAGATGTTGAAATTAAGTTCGGATATTGTACTGAGTTCATAGTTCTTGGAGATGCAAAAAGAGCTAATGAACTTCAAAGTCAAATTGAAAATATGGGTGACTCAATGATTGTTGTAGGATATGATGATGTGATAAAAGTTCATATTCATACTAATGATCCAGGAGCCGTTTTATCTAAAGCCGTTCTTATAGGTGAATTATCAAAAATAAAAATTGATAATATGAGAGAAGAACATAGAGAACTTTTAATTGAAGCTAATGAAAAAGAAATGGTTGAAGTTCAAAGCAATGAAATACATGAAGAAATGAAAGAATATGGTTTTATTACTGTTGCTATGGGTAACGGAATATCTGATATATTTAAGGATCTAGGTGTTGATTACGTTATAGAAGGTGGTCAAACAATGAATCCATCTACTCAAGATATGTTAGATGCAATAGATAAAATAAATGCAAAACATATTTTCATTATGCCAAATAATAAAAATATAATTATGGCAGCAAATCAAGCAGCGGAAATAAGTGATAGAGATATTCATGTAATACCAACTACAACAATACCACAGGGAATAGCTTGTGTTACAGTATTTAATCCAGATGCAAAAGTTGAAGATAATGTTAATGAGCTAAATGAAACAATTAAGCTTGTTAAAACAGGTTCAGTAACATATGCAGTTAGAGATACAGAAATTGATGGAATAGAGATTAAAGAAGGTAATATGCTTGGTCTTGTAGAAGGAAAAATAAAAGAAGTTGGAGAAGATAAAATATCTGTTGCAGAAAATGTAATAGATAAGATGATAGATGATGATAGTGAACTTATAACTGTCTATTATGGAGAAGAAGTTAGTGAAGAAGAAGCTAATTCATTTATAGATAAATTACAAGAAAAATATGAAGATTTAGATATACAAGGTTATAAAGGAAACCAACCTTTATACTATTTCTTAATGTCAGTAGAATAATTAAAAAGGCTATCTCAATATTGTATTTATGAAATTTAGGCACATGAAATAAAATAACAAAGTAAGTTGCTAGTTATTTTTTTGATGTGCCTAATATGACATAATGAAAAATTATTTCATTATAAATATAGTTTGAGAATAGGCTTTTATTTTGTTTTGGAGGAGTTTATATGAATATATATAGTGATATATCTTCTTTAAAAGGCGTGGGACCTAAGGCAACTGAAAAATTAAATAGATGTGGAATTTTTAATATATTAGATATTCTGTTATATTTTCCAAGAGATTATGAATTTGTAGGTGGAAATACTGATTTTGATATCATAGATGGTGAAGAAAAAATTATTTTAGAATGTACGGTAGTATCATTTAGACCAGATATAAGAACAAAAACTGGAAAAATATTGACAACTATAGAGCTAGAATATGAGAATCATAAAGTTTATGCAAAATGGTTTAATCAAAAGTATATGAAAAATAATTTTATAAAAGGAAGAACTTACAACCTCATGGGAAAATTCAAGCGTGCTGGAAAAACATTAGAGGTAGTGGCACCGGTAATTGCATGTGAGGAAGCTATGTCTAGTGAAATAATACCCAAATATCCATTGAAGGGTGATATAAGCAATAAACTTTTTGAAAAACTTATTCATGAAATATTATCTAAAACAGAGATTAAAGAAAATTTATCTAAAGAAATAATCGAAAAATACTCCCTTATTTCTTTAGGTAATGCCATACGAGAAATACATTTTCCGCAAAGCAAAGAAAAATTGGAGCAAGCAAAAAACAGATTGAAGTTTCAAGAACTATTTACATATTCATTAAAGCTATTGCTTTTAAAGAAGAACTTAAAAAATAAATCTAAAGGTATTTCATTTGAATGGGTTGATGAATTAAAAGAATTTAAAGAAAAATTACCATTTCCACTTACAAATGCTCAAACAAAAGTTGTAAGAGACATACTAAGAGATCAAAAGGCACATGCACCTATGAATAGATTGGTTCAAGGAGATGTTGGAAGTGGAAAAACAATAGTTGCGTTGATTGCGATTTTTAACGTTATTAAAAATAATTATCAATGTGCATTTATGGCGCCTACAGAAATTTTAGCAAATCAACACTTTTTGGAAGCTAAAAAAATGTTTGAAGGATTCAATATAGATATAGAGCTTTTAACAGGCGGAACATCGGCTAAAGAAAAGCGGAGAATTAAAGAAAAAATAAAAGAGAATATCCCAATGCTACTTATTGGAACTCATGCATTATTTCAAGAAGATGTTGATTTTTCAAATCTTGGGCTTATAATTACAGACGAACAACACAGGTTTGGAGTGGAGCAAAGAAGCAGATTGATTAATAAAGGAAAACAATCAGATTGTTTAGTCATGACAGCTACGCCTATTCCAAGAACTTTGGCTTTATATTTGTATTCTGATTTGGATGTATCAATAATTGATGAATTACCACCAGGTAGAAAACCAATTGATACTAGATTTTATCAAGACATAAGCAGGGAGTTTGCATATGAACTAGCTTATGAAGAAGTAAAAAAAGGTAGACAGGTATATATTGTATGTCCTCTTATAGAAGAAGATGAAAAAGAACAATTGAATTCAGTTGAAACTATATATGAACAGGTTAAAAATGGTGTATTCAAAAATGTGGAAGTTGAGATGCTCCATGGAAAAATGAAGGGAAGTGAAAAAGACGAAATAATTACTCGTTTTAAAGAAAATAAGACAAAAGTTTTAATTTCAACAACAGTTATTGAAGTTGGTGTTAATGTGCCTAATGCCTCAGTTATGATTATCGAAAATGCTGAGAGATTTGGATTAGCCCAATTGCATCAATTGAGGGGAAGAGTTGGAAGAGGACAATATGAATCATTTTGTATATTAATTGCAAAGGCTAAAAGCAATGTAACTAAAAAGAGAATGCAGATAATGACTGAAAGCAATGATGGATTTTTCATTGCCGAGCAAGATTTGAAATTAAGAGGATCAGGTGAAATGTTTGGAAAAAAACAAAGCGGAGATGCAGGATTCGTTTTAGCTGATCTTTATGAAGACATAAATATTTTAAGGTGTGCGAGAATTGAGGCAAATGAAGTTATAAAGAGCGATACAAAAGAAAATATAGAACTGTTGAATGAAATTATGAAAAGTTTAGATAATAATAGTAGATATATTTGTTTCAATTAAATTGAAATAATATACAAGAATATGTTAATATATTAATAATGTAAAGTTTAAGATAAATGGTAATTTATCTTAAACTTATGCAATATATAAAATAATATATTAAATGAAAGTTATTGTAACCTAGGAGGAAAAATGAGAATAATCGCAGGAAAAGCAAGAGGACATAAATTGATACCTCCAGCTACTATGGAAACTAGACCAACTTTAGATAGAGTTAAAGAAGCAATGTTCAGTTCTATTCAATTATATATTCCTGATGGAGTAGTGCTTGATGTATTTGCTGGAACTGGAAGTTTAGGATTAGAAGCAGCAAGCAGAGGTGCTAAAGAAGTCTATTTATTTGATAAAAGTGATGCTACGTATCCGCTGTTAAAACAAAATGTTATGAACCTTAAGTTTGAAGATTTCTGCTTTCCTATTAAGACAGATGCTTATGACGGGATGAATAGTTTAGCTAACAAGAATAAAAAATTTGACATAATATTTATAGATCCACCTTATTGTAGAGAAATGATTCCAGAAGCAATTAAAATTATTGTTAAAAATAATATGTTAAAGGAAGAGGGAATAATAGTAACTAAAATAGATAGTATTGAAGAAATATATGAAGGATATTCAAAAATTAAATTACTAAAAAGTAAGAAATATGGAAATACAACAGTATGTTACTATAAATATTATGAGGAGAATTAAAATATGAAAATAGCTGTTTATCCAGGAAGCTTTGATCCAATAACCAATGGACATTTGGATATAATAAGAAGAGGATCAAAGGTTTTTGATAAAATAATTGTGGCGGTTTTAATTAATGTTGAAAAGAAGCACTTGTTTGATATTGATGAAAGAGTAGAGTTAATAA
This sequence comes from Clostridium neonatale, assembly GCF_001458595.1. GTDB lineage: Bacteria > Bacillota > Clostridia > Clostridiales > Clostridiaceae > Clostridium > Clostridium neonatale. Next base: position 1,998,368 of record NZ_LN890328.1, on the reverse strand, counting down.
AAAAAGTAACTAGCGATATTGAGAATGTGGAAGTAGTAAGTTTTGACGGATTATTGGTTAATTTTTTGAAGGAAAGAAATATTAATGTTATTTTAAAAGGAATAAGAACAACATGTGATTTTGAGTATGAAATGCAAATGGCAATTATAAATAAAGAATTGAATAATGATATAGAAACTATATGTATGATGTCATCTCCGGAATATTTACATATAAGTTCATCAAATGTTAAGCAGATTGCAGAATTTAATGGTAGCATTGAAAGACTTGTTCCAAAGGAAATTCTTCAGAATGTTATTGATAAAATCAAAGTATAAGGGGTGTTTTTATGGAGAAAATAGATGTAAATATAATAGAGCTACTTGAATATTTGCAGGATATAGTTGATAATTCACCGAAGGTTCCTATGAGTAGTAAGGTTATGGTAGATAAAAAAGAAATAATAGAAATAGTAGATCAAATAATTAATTATCTTCCAGACCAATTTAAAAAAGCAGAATGGGTAATGAATGAAAGAGAAAGAATACTTACCGAAGCAAAAAAAGAGTATGATGCACTTAGAAAAGAAACAATGGCTATGATGAGGCAAAATGTTGAAAATCATGATATTGTTAAAGAAGCAAAAGTACGTGCACAAGAAATTATAGCTTCTGCACAAAGAGACGCAAAAGCTATAAGACTTGGTTCAAGAGATTACTCAGATGAAATGCTAAGTCAGTTAGATTCAGCTATAGAAGAAGAAAAAATAAAATTAATTAGAAACATGCAAGCAAGTTTTGAAATTGCAGCAAAAGAAATTGACATAAGTCTTACTGGTGCATGTGATGTTATAAGAGATAATGTAAAAGAATTAAGAAGCATGAAAAAATAAATTATTTGTTACTTTTAATATAATTGTGAGTACAAGCAGCAATAAAAGTGGTGTAAACATATAAAAAATACTGAAGTGTGAATGTAATATGATTGAGGAAGAATAAGCAGTAGTTGGTAAAAGGTTCATAAGTATAAATGTTGCAATAAAGCTGAATATACCTTGAATAAACTTTATAAATATATATCTTGAGTATTTTATATTAGTTGAACTAACAAAGGAACTTACTTGAGCTATTATTGCTAATCCAGAAAAAGAACATAAAAAACTTATTATGCTTATTTTTAATGGTAATTGTAAATCTATCTTTGATAATATACTGCATCCATTAGTAATTTCTATACTTCCTAGGAATGATCCATAGATGGCATCAAAAGGGAGACTTAATATGTTTTCTATATATGAACATAAAGAATGTATAGAAGAACTATTTTTTACTAGTGCTATTATTACTGAAAATATTATTATAAAACCACCTATTGATAAAGTAGTATTTATAGCATTTTCAATTGAGTTTTTAATAGCTGTTCCAAAATTAAAATCACATTTTTTATTTAAGCGAAGAGAACTTTTATTAGATGAGGTTCTCTTTTTTTTTGTAATTATTCCTATAAAAATAATAGATAAATAACTAGATGCTAGAAGTATGTAACCAAAGTATACATTATTCAATAAAGCAGTGGCTACTGAACCTATTAGGAAAATTGGACCAACATTGGATGCAATATTCAATAGCCTTATATATTCTTCTTTATCTAAATAATTCATATTGTATAAATCAACACAATATTTAGCACCAAGTGGATAACCACACAATAAGCTTGCTACTATAGGAAAAGAACAATTTTCAGACAAATTAAGTGGTTTGCAAATTAATGGACCAAGTATTTTTGAATATAAACTTATGCCATCATAATAAATCAGAAGATTGCATATTACAACAAAAGGAAATGTGGTGGGTAAAATGGCTTTATACCATAATTTACTTCCTTCTATAGCAGCATTTAAACTTAAGTTTATATTTGCAGCAAATAGCACTATTAAAACAGAAATACTTATGCAGATTAAAACATTGATTTTTATGTTTAAGAGTTTAATTAATATAATAGTTAAAACAATAATAAATAACCATAAGATTGCAGTATACATTAAATCACCTCAGAATTAAGATAAAATTTTATAGATTAAAATAGATTTTATCAAAACATAATAATTACTTTGATACATAATTAATTAAAAATAAAATTTAAAATGTATATATCTTATGGTTATGTTAAATTAAATTATATTATGATAGGACTTTTTAAATAATCATCCATAGGATTGATTTTATTATTTAAAAGGGAGTATGCTTTTGTGCCAAGAATATCTATTTCTAGATGTTCATTTAAATTTTTTTTCGGCATTTTAGTTATTATTTCAATATCACTGTTATACTTTATTTTCTTTAGAATACTCTTTCCATTAGAATTAAAAGCTAAAACTCTGGCATAAGGTGCTGGAGATTTTGTCAGTTTAAATAAATCATATTTTTCAAGATTTAAAAAATATTGAGTTAAAATTCTATTTAATCTTGTATAAGTATATCGTTTGCTTTTAGATTCTAATATTAATTCATTTAAAGAGTTGCATTTTAATATACTGCTAAGTATTCTATTATCTAAACCTTCAGAAACATCAGGAATTTTTGAAAGAGAATTTCCATCTAAAAGTAATTTATATTTTATATATTTAAATATATCTTCTTCAAATATAAATGGATAACCTGAAAAACTTAAATCTTTTAAAATTTTATATGTTTCCATAGGAACCTCATTTTTTATCATATCTACGCTACTATTTCTTAAATGCTTTCTTATTGATGTAGCTGAGGAAAAGTTAGAATTTAACTGAGTACTATTATAAGTACCACCTTCACGTTTAAGAGTTGCAGGAGTTATATTGCTTTTTAATTTCATCAAGGACTTAATATATTCAATGCCTAAGATATTATTTGAATTAGATAAAACATCTTTAATATTGTCGTTTTTAAAATATTCAATTAATGCATTTGATCTACTTATATGAAAAGGAAGCCCTTTATATAGGTTATTTTTTAAAGAGAGTCTGTATTCATCAGGTTCTTTAATAAGAATTTCTGATATATCTTTTAGTATATTTACATTTCCACTTTCACTGCCGAAATATAAGTTATCAATAATATTTAATCTATTTAATAAAGATACACTTCCAAAAGCAAAATGTTCAGCTGATGAGACAGAGTAAACGAGCGGCAGTTCTAATACTAAATCTACACCATTTTTTACAGCAATCTCTGCTCTTTTCCATTTGTCGATTAATGCTGGAATTCCTCGTTGCATAAAGTTACCACTCATTACACAAACTATACTATTAGCGCTAGTGTCTTTTTTTGCTTGCTCTAAATGATATTTGTGCCCATTATGAAATGGATTATATTCTGTTATTATGCCTGTTATTATGGTAATCATCTCCTTTGTATATGTATTATAATTTTTAATGTATCAATAGTATACTATATAATTATATTAGGTGATAATCAAGTAAAAAGTTATTATATTAATGTGAAATTTTGTAAATACTAAATAAATTGATAATATTTTGTTTAACATAAAAAATAATAGATATTTAATTTTTATATCAAAAAATATATAATGACGGTATTACTAATTTGAAGGCTTATTATCAGATAATTTAGATTATTACAAATCTAATGAATTCTATATTTATGGTTGAAAAGACCATACACAAAGGAGTATATTATTAATATAGATTTACAATTAATGAAAGGAGAAAGAATTATGGATCTTATGAAAAAAATATGGCAATCTGCAAAAGCAAATAAGAAAAATATAGTTTTGCCAGAAGGTAATGAAGAACGTAATGTGACAGCCGCACAAAAAATATATGAATTAGGGTTAGCAAATCCGATTTTAATAGGAAATAAAGAAGAAATAATGAAAAAGGCTCATGATATAGATGTGGATGTTTCTAATATAGAAATAATTGATCCAGAGGAATCTAATGATTTAGAAAAATACATTAATGCATTTTATGACCTTAGAAAAAATAAAGGTATCACAATGGAAAAAGCTAATAGAATCGTTAGAGATCCGTTATATTTTGCAACAATGATGGTGAAGTGTGATGACGCAGATGGAATGGTTTCAGGTGCTATTCATACAACAGGAGATTTACTTAGACCAGGACTTCAAATAATAAAGACAGCACCAGGGGTATCAGTAGTTTCCAGTTTCTTTATAATGCAAGTTCCAGCATCAGAATATGGAGAAGAAGGATCACTTTTATTTTCAGATTGTGCAGTTAATCCAAATCCAACTGAAGATCAATTAGCAGCAATTGCAATAGCTACAGCTGAAACAGCTAAAAGACTATGCGATATGGAACCAAGAGTTGCTATGTTATCGTTCTCTACAATGGGGAGCGCAGATCATGAAGCTGTAGATAAAGTTAGAAATGCAACTAAGAAAGCTAATGAATTAAGACCAGATTTATTAATAGATGGGGAATTACAATTAGATGCTGCTATAGTTAAGTCAGTTGCAGATCAAAAAGCTCCAGATAGTAAAGTTGCAGGAAAAGCAAATGTATTAATTTTCCCAGATTTACAATCAGGAAATATAGGTTATAAATTAGTACAAAGATTTGCAAATGCAAAAGCAATTGGTCCAATATGTCAGGGATTTGCAAAGCCTATAAATGACTTGTCAAGAGGATGTACAGCTGACGATATAGTTAATGTAGTAGCGTTAACAGCCGTTCAGGCACAAAGCGTAGCAAAATAAGAAAAAGGGGAATTTGAAATGAAAGTATTAGTTATAAATTGTGGCAGTTCGTCATTAAAATATCAACTTATTGATATGAGTAATGAGAATGTATTGGCACAAGGGTTGGTTGAAAGAATAGGAATTGATGGTATATTAACTCAAAAAGTAGAAGGAAGAGAAAAATATATAGTAGAAACAGATCTCAAAGATCATAAAGTAGCTATAGACTTAGTGTTAAATACTTTAGTTGATAAGGCCAATGGTGTTATAAATTCAATGGATGAAATAAGTGCAGTAGGACATAGAGTTGTTCATGGTGGAGAAAAATACTCAACATCGGTAGTGATTAACGAAGAAGTTATGAAAAACTTAGAAGACTTAGTAAGTTTAGCACCACTTCATAATCCAGCTAATATAATTGGAATAAAAGCTTGTATGGCACTTATGCCAAATACTCCAATGGTAGCTGTATTTGATACTGCATTTCATCAAACAATGCCTCAAAAAGCATTTATGTATCCAATACCATATGAATATTATGAAGAAGATCATATAAGAAGATATGGATTCCATGGAACATCTCATAAATATGTAGCAGGAAAAGTTGCTGAAGTTATGGGGAAAAATATTAAAGACATTAAGACTATTACTTGTCATTTAGGTAATGGTGTTAGTGTTACAGCAGTTGATGGCGGGACATCTGTAGATACTACAATGGGATTTACACCTCTTGATGGAATTATAATGGGCTCAAGAAGTGGTAGCATTGATCCGGCAATTGTAACTTATTTAATGAAAGAAAAGGGATATTCAATAGAAGAAATGGATGAAATATTAAATAAGAAATCTGGAGTGCTTGGAATATCAGGCGTGGGTACTGATTTTAGAGATATAAGAAGTGCTGCAAGAGAGAATAACAAAAGAGCATTACTTACAATGGATCTTTATGGATATCAAATAAAGAAGCAAATAGGAGCTTATGCAGCTGCTATGGCAGGACTAGATGCAATTGTGTTTACAGCAGGTATAGGAGAACATGCACCTGAAATAAGAGAAAGAGCCTTAATAGACATGGAATTCCTAGGAATAAAAATTGATTTAAAGAAGAATGATAATCAGGATATCGGTGAAGGTATGGAAATTTCTACTGAAGATTCAAAGGTAAAAGTATTTGTAATACCTACAAACGAAGAGTTAATGATAGCAAAAGAAACATTAGCTTTAACAAAGTAGTAAAATAACTTGACTTTTGAGGTGTGACTTTATATAATTAGTGGTGTTTGATATAAATATATAAGCAAGGAGTGACAGAAAGATCCATATATTTTAAATTATATTTGGATTAAGCTATTATGAAAATACAAATTTCAGATATTGTTTCAGGAAAAGGCAGACATAAAAATATTGACTATACTTTTGAAATGAATCCATTTGAATTTGAAGGCGATATTATAAAACCAGTCAGTTCTTGCAGTGTGCAGGGAGATATATCTTCTAAAGATAATATTTTATTGCTGAATATTAATATTAAAGTCAATTTAGAAATGAATTGTTCAAGATGTTTAGATACCTTTATCTATCCAATAGATATTGATATAGAAGAAAGGTTTACAAATGATAGCAATTCAGAAGATGAAGCTATTATTGTAATTGATGATGTTTTAGACATCAATGAAGTAGTTGAAACTAGTATTATTTCAACTTTACCTATTAAAAGAGTATGTAAAACCAACTGTAAGGGGCTTTGTCAAACATGTGGATGTAATTTAAATCATGGTTCATGCACATGTGATAAAGAGGACGTAGATGTACGTTTTGAAGTCTTAAAGGGTTTTTTCAAAAATAAGGAGGTGTAATGAATGGGTTGTCCAGCTAGAAAGCAATGTAGTGCTAGAACTAAGAAAAGAAGAGCTCAAACTTTTAAAGCTAGTTTACCTGGTATAGTAGAATGTCCACAATGCCACGAAATGAAGCTTGCTCACAGAGTGTGTAAAAAATGTGGTTATTACAAAGGTAAGGAAGTTGTAGCTTCTGAAAACTAAAAGAAAGTCTTTATGACTTTCTTTTCTTTTTATATAATTATGATAATATATTAAGTAGTAGTATAATTATATATTAAAGAGAGAAAATGTTATTTTGAAACTTATTAAGCTAGAAAGGAGTGAGTTTAGTGAAAATAGCAATAGATGGGATGGGTGGAGATAATGCACCAGCAGCTGTTATAGAAGGTATAATTCAGGCTTTAGAGGAATATAAAGATATTGAGATGTATATTACTGGCCCTGAAAAAGAAATAAATGAGGAATTATCAAAATATAATTATGAAAAAGATAAGATAAATGTTATAGATGCTACTGAAGTTATATCAACTAATGAACACCCTGTTATGGCAGTAAGAAAAAAGAAAGATTCAAGTTTAGTAAAAGCTATGAACCTTGTTAAAGATGGAACTTGTGATGCGGTAATATCAGGTGGCAGTACAGGAGCATTTTTAGCTGGATGTACATTCATAGTAGGAAGAATGAAAGGTGTAGAAAGACCAGCATTAGCCCCTATTATGCCAGGAAGAAACGGAAGTTTTATGATAGTTGATGTTGGTGCTAATGTTGATTGTAAACCTTCTTATTTAGTCCAATTTGCTAAGATGGGTAAAGTATATTATGAAAAAGTGTTTAATGTAAAAAATCCAACTGTAGGACTTATAAATATAGGCGCAGAAGAAGAAAAGGGAAATGAACTAACAAAATCTACTTATCAGCTTCTAAAAGAGCATAATGAACTTAATTTTATTGGAAATGTAGAACCAAGAGATATTTCGACTGGAGATACTAATATACTTGTTAGTGATGGATTTGTAGGAAATACAGCTTTAAAAATGTATGAAGGAACTGCATCAACTCTTTTAAAAGTAATGAAAGATGAAATTATGAAATCATCAATTATTTCTAAAGCAGGGGTTTTATTGTTAAAGCCAGTTTTAAAGAAAATAATGAAACGATTTGATTATAAAGAATATGGTGGAGCACCATTTCTAGGGGTTGATGGCATATGTATTAAAGCACATGGAAGTTCTGATGCAAGAGCCTTTAAAAATGCTATTAGACAGACCGATATTTTCTATAAAAATGATGTATTGAATCATATGAAAAATGAGTTTAATAATTAAAATTAATAAAAATATATCAAACTTATATTGACGAGTAGGATATTATATAATATTATCTAAATGTAGAACGTGGGAGGTGAAAGTAATGTTTGAAAAAATACAGGCGATAATTGCAGATAAGTTAAGCATAGATGCAGAAAGCGTTACTATGGAAGCATCATTCATTGATGACCTTAATGCTGATTCATTAGACATTGTTGAACTTGTAATGGCACTTGAAGATGAACTAGAAATGGAAATTCCAGATGAAGATGTTGAAAACTTCAAAACAGTTGGAGACGTTGTAGAATACGTAAAAGCTCATCACGAAGAATAAAACAATCCCGCGTATGTTGCGGGATTTTATATTTATTTATAACTAGTTTATTCTTGAATTTGTTTAAACGCTAAAAGCAAATTGAAGAATAAACTTCAAGGAGTGGATTTTAAAAGTGAATAAGTATACACTTAATGAAATTGAAGATAATCTAGGAGTTTATTTTAATAATCATACGTTATTAAAGACAGCACTTACACATAGTTCCTTTGGAAATCAATTCAAGGATGCAGAGTATAATGAGAGGCTTGAATTTTTAGGTGATTCTGTTTTGCAATTATGTATTACTGAATATCTATTTAATAAATTTAAGGATAAGACTGAAGGTGAATTAACTAAAATAAGAAGTCTCATAGTTTGTGAAAATTCTTTATTTGAAATAGCAAAAAGGTTACAGCTAGGAAAATATATTAGAATGAGTAAAGGTGAAGAACTTACAGGAGGGAGAGAAAGAATATCTATTCAAGCTGACTGTGTAGAGGCAGTAATTGCTGCAGTTTATTTGGATAAAGGTATAGGCTTTGTAAGAGATTTTATATTATTACATTTTGAAAAGATAATACATAAAGCAATAAACAATGAAATTGTTTTAGATTTTAAAACAAAGCTTCAAGAGCTTCTTCAACAGGATGGAGAGGTGGTAATACATTATGATTTAATAAAGTATGAAGGACCTCCTCATAGACGTAAATTTTTTATTAATGTGGTTATTGATAATAAAATTATGGGAGAAGGCGAAGGATACAGTAAAAAAGAAGCAGAACAAAATGCAGCAAAAGCAGCTTTGAAGATATTAGGCGAAATAAATGAGTAAAAATTATTATATAATTCCAATATTTGTTCCTCAAGAAGGGTGCCCTCATAAATGTGTTTTTTGTAATCAGGACAGAATAACTGGACTAGATGAACAAGTAACGAGTCAAATAGTTAGAAAAACTATAAATGAATATTTGGAAACTATTGATAATTCAAAAGCTATAGTTGAAGTATCGTTCTTTGGAGGAACATTTACTGGAATAAAAGAGGAAAAACAAAAAGAATTTTTAAGTATAGCCAAGGAATATAAAGATAAAGGCCTTATAAAAAAAATAAGGCTTTCAACAAGACCAGATTATATAAATGATTATATTTTAAATTATTTAAAAGAATATAGTGTAGATATAATAGAACTTGGAGTTCAGTCTTTAGATTCTGAGGTATTAAAGAAGGCCGGAAGAGGGCATACTGTAGAAGATGTGGTAAAGGCATCAAAGCTTATTAAGGAGTATAATATTATATTAGGTCATCAAATAATGCCTGGACTTCCAGGAGATACTTTTGAAACTGATATTAAGACTGTTGAGTGTTCATTACAGATGAATCCGGACATATGTAGGATATATCCATCATTGGTAATAAAAGATACACCGATGGAGATAATGTATAAGCGTAATACATACATACCTTATACGCTTGAAGAAGCTGTTGAAATAAGCAAAGTTATGTATGATATGTACAGAAATGCTGGCGTAAATGTAATAAGGATAGGACTTCAACCTACAGACAGTATTGCAGAAGGTAAGGATGTGATTTCAGGGCCATTTCATCCAGCGTTTAGGGAACTTGTTGAAGGAAGTTTAATCATTGATAAAATAATAGAAAATACTAAAAATATTAGTGAATTTACAATAGAAATAAATTCAAAAGATATAAGCAAGCTATATGCGAATAAAAAATTGTATTTTAATAAGCTTAAGGCGCTTAATAAAAAAGTAGAAGTTAAACAAAGTGATAATATTTTAAGAGGAAATATTAAGCTATTGTTAGATGAAAAGAAAATGGATATAATATTTTAGCGAGAGGAAACTCTCGCTTTTCATATGTTTCGATAATTATAAATTAATAATAAATAAAATCTAAGGACTACTATATGATGAAAAATTTCTAATTATTGAAATTTTCTAATCTTTACTATAAACTTAATAATAATGAGAGGTGGTTTATTTATGAAGAAAAAGACAAGAGAAAAAATGATAGTAGCTATAACTATTTTTATTATATTAATTTTCGTTATAGGATTTATTCCTACTATACTTTTATTTTAGTGTAAGGAGTGGGAAATTTGTTTTTAAAATCCCTTGAGATACGTGGCTTTAAGTCATTTGCAGATAAAACAGAGTTGAAATTTAAAAAAGGAGTGACCGCTGTTGTTGGTCCTAATGGTAGCGGGAAAAGTAATATTTCAGATTCGGTAAGATGGGTTCTTGGTGAACAGAGCATAAAGGTTCTAAGAGGCGGAAAGATGGAGGATGTAATATTTGCTGGAACCCAATTTAGAAAGCCAGTAGGATTAGCTCAGGTATCGCTTACATTAGATAATAGCGATGGTAAGCTTTCAACAGAATATAATGAGGTTACTGTATCAAGAAGAATATTTAGATCTGGAGAATCTGAATATTTAATCAATAATTCAAAATGTAGATTAAAAGACATAAATAATTTATTTATGGATACAGGTATAGGAAAAGAAGGATATTCATTAATAGGACAAGGAAAAATAGAAGCTATATTAAGCGGAAGACCAGAGGATAGAAGATCGTTAATAGAGGAAGCTGCTGGAATAGTAAAGTTTAAAAATAGAAAAGAAGAAGCAGAAAAAAAATTAGCTAATACAGATGAAAATTTAGTAAGAATAAATGATATTATTTCAACATATGAAGAAAGAATTGAACCATTAAGAATTGAAAGAGAAAAGGCTTTAGAATTCAATGAGTTATCCAATGGTTTAAAGAAAAAAGAAGTATCACTTATTGTTCACGTAATAAAAGGAATGGAAGATGAGCTTAAAAGTATTACTGAAGATTTAAATAATCGTATTAAAGAAATTGAAGAGCAAAGGCAAAAGATATCTAATGATAAGATAGAACTTAAAAAATTAGAGGAAAAAATTGAGGAAATAGACAAAAAGACTCTAGAAGAAAAAGAGCAATATTACAACTTAAAGGAGATTATAGGTGAAGAGTCAAAGGAAATTGATCTTTACAATGAAAGAATAAAATCACTTGAAGAAAGAATTAAAAGAAATGATACTGAGATTAATGATATTAAAATAAAAATATCTTATATAAAAGAAAATAAGGAATTTTTAGAAAAAGAATTAGAAGAAAAGAAAAACGAACAAAAAGCTAAAGATGAAGAAATAACTTTATATGAGTCAACAAACAATGATGTTCTTAAAGAAATAGAAAAAGTTGAAGAAGAACTTAGAACTTTAAAAAAAGGCGAAATAGATCTTTTAAGAAAAAATTCAGAGATAAAAAATGAGATTGCACTTATAAATAAAGAAATAACTATTAAAAATGAAAGAGAAGAGCAGCTTAATTCATCTATTATTTCTTTAGAGCACAATATACTCATAAATACACAGACGTATAAAAGTCTAGAAGTTGAGATTGAATTAAAAAACACTGAAATAAAAGATTTGAATGAAGAGATAGAAGTCAATAAGAAAAAGATTAGTGCACTATCAGGAAATTTAACAAGAAAAGAAAACGAGTTTAGGGAATTAAATAGAAATTTAACTAGACTTGAAGCAAATAAAAATATGCTTGAAAATTTAGAAAAGCACTATGAAGGATATAACAGATCAGTTAAATCATTAATGGAATCTATTCATAATAATAAAATTTCCAAAGCAGAGGATACAAAGGTATTAGGAGAGATTTTTAAAGTTGAAAAACAATATGAAACAGCTATAGAGATTGCACTTGGTTCAGCTATTTCAAATGTAATAACTAAAAACGAAGAAGTAGCAAAAAATCTTATAGGGTATTTAAAAAGTAATAAGCTTGGAAGAGCAACATTTTTACCTTTAAATATAATAAAAGGTAAAAAGCTATCTTTAAGTTCAAATATAACACAAGAAAAAGATTTTATAGGCATAGGAAGTGAAATAATCACTTATGCCCCATTGTATCAAAATATAATGGACTATACTTTAGGTAGAACGATAATTTGTAGTAATATGGATTGTGCTTTAAACATAGCTAAAATTAGTAATTATAGCTATAGAATAGTTACATTAGATGGTGAAGTAATAAATCCAGGAGGGGCTTTAACTGGTGGTAGTATAAAAGGAAAAAATACTAATGTTTTAGGAAGAAAAAGAGAGATAGAAGAACTTGAAAAAGAAATATTTAAGAAAAAAGAGAGTTGTGATATTCTTGTTTCAGAGGCCAATGACTTAAAGCAAAAGATAAAGCAGTTAGATGAAGACATATTAAATAAAAGAGATGAAGTTCATGCAAAAAATATTGATTCTACAAAGAAACAAGAAGAAAAGAAAAATTTGCAAAATGATACAAATAAGCTTGCTAAAAGTTTAGAAATAAATAAAGAAGAATTAAGAAAAATTATAAATGAAAGAAATAAAATAGATATAACTCTTAAAGAAAAAGAAGAACAAATAAAAAATGTTGAAAGTGAAGATTTATCCAATAAAAATAGGATAACAGGACTTGAACAATATCTTAAAGAAAAACAACAAAAATTAGATAATATATCATCTAAACTGACTGAGATGAAAATAAATAAGGCTGCTTTAGATGAAGCGTTAGAAAGTAAGAAAAATGAACTTCTAAGAATGAATAAAGAAGTTAATGATTTTGAAGAAAAGAATGTGATTTTAAAAGAAGAAAGTGTAAATAATAGTAATAACATTTTATCTTTAACTAATGATATAAAAAACAAGAAAAAATCCATTGAAGAGAAGAATAACGAAATACAAAAACTTGAGCTTAATTTTAAAGATGAAGAAATACTAAAAGAAAAACTTAAGCAAGAGTTTAAAGAGAAAGATAATCTTATTAGCGGAGTACTAGATGAAGTTGCTAATAAAGAAATGGAAGTAAATAAGAGAGAAATAATTAAAGCTAAAAAAGAATCAGAAAATGAGCATATTTATAAAAAGCTTAATGAAGAATTAGAATTAACTTATGCAGAAGCATTAGAAATATGTGAACCTGTAACAGATGAAAAGATATTAAAAGAAGAGATTCAAGTAACAAAGGCTAAAATAACAAAACTTGGAGTTGTAAATTTAGGTGCAATACAAGAATACGAAGAAATTAAAGACAAATATGAATTTATGTCATCTCAAGCAGAAGATTTAGAAAAAGCAAAAGAAGAACTTATATCAGTAATAGAAGAAATGACACTTGAAATGAAAAGTGTATTTAAGGAAAATTTTAAGATATTAAATTATAATTTTAATGAAACCTTTAAAGATTTATTTAAAGGAGGAAGTGCAGAACTTATTTTAGGCGAAGGTGACGAGCTTGATGCAAATATAGATATAAACGTTGAACCGCCAGGAAAGAAGCTTCAAAACATAAATCTTATGTCAGGGGGAGAAAAAGTTTTATCAGCTATTGCATTATTATTTGCAATATTAAAGATGAAACCAACGCCATTCTGCATTTTAGATGAAATAGAGGCGGCATTAGATGATGCTAATGTTTATAGATATGCAGAGTTTTTAACTAAGTTTTCTGAAAAAACTCAATTTATAGTTATAACACATAGAAAAGGAACAATGGAGGCAAGTGATATAATTTATGGAGTTACTATGGAAGAAAAAGGTGTATCTAAAGTAGTGTCAGTAGACTTAAGCAATGATTTTGACTAGGAGGAATTAAGATGTTTGGAAAGTTGTTTGATAAACTAAAGGATGGATTATCTAAAACAAGAGATGGATTGACAGATAAAATAAATGAGGCTTTAAAACTAGCGATAACAATAGATGAAGATTTATATGAAGAACTTGAAGAAATATTAATAACCAGTGATATTGGTATGGATACAACAGTAGAATTAATAGAAAGATTAAGAAGTAAAATAAGAAAGGAAAAAATAAATGATCCAGCAGAAGTAACACCAGCATTAAAAGAAGTGATTAAAGAAATGTTACTTGAGGATACAAAGGAAGAAGAAGAAGCTGATAAAAAGGTTATGCTTATAATAGGCGTAAATGGAGTTGGAAAAACAACTTCAATTGGAAAATTAGCAGCTAAAAATAAAGAAGAAGGGAAAAAAGTTTTACTTGCAGCGGCAGATACATTCAGAGCAGCTGCTATAGATCAGCTTGAAATATGGAGTAAGCGTGCAAATGTTGATATAGTAAAACAACAAGAAGGGTCAGATCCAGCGGCAGTTGTTTTTGATGCCATAGAAGCAACTAAAGCAAGAGATGTAGATCTTCTTATATGTGATACTGCTGGAAGACTTCATAATAAAAAGAATTTAATGAATGAACTTGAGAAAATAAATAGAATTATAGATAGAGAATTATCTTCTTATAAAAAAGAAACTTTATTAGTTTTAGATGGAACTACAGGACAAAATGCAGTGATTCAAGCAAAACAATTTATGGAGGTATGTCCTATTGATGGAATAATATTAACTAAGTTAGATGGAACTGCAAAAGGTGGTGTGGTTTTATCAATAAAACAAACATTAAAGATTCCAGTTAAGTATATTGGGGTTGGAGAAGGAATTGAAGATCTTCAAGAATTCAATGCAGAAGAGTTTGCAGAAGTTTTAATTTAGGCAAAAATAAAATCATTTAAAAAAATATATAAGTGTTAAGTAAAAATACTTGACACTTATATAAAATCTTGATAAAATCTCTTTTGTGGGTAAGGTGATTAAACATGGATGAAAAAGAGCGATTTGAAATATCATTATTAATGGATTTATATGGACCATTATTAACTGAAAAACAAGCAGACATAATGGACTTATATTATAATGATGATTTATCTTTAGCAGAAATAGCTGAATTAAATAAAACAAGTCGACAGGCAATTCATGACCTAATCAAAAGATGTTATAAGCAGCTTTTGTCCTATGAGGGTAAGCTTAACTTACTTCAAAAGAGTATTGAAAAAAATAAAAAAATTATAGATTTTTTAGAAGACTTAAAAATTAATCATTCAATTGATAATGGTGAAATTTTGAGATATAAAGAAAAACTAGAAAATTTATAAAAAGGAGGTAAGTATACATGGCTTTTGAAGGTTTAGGAGAAAAATTACAGGCAACCTTTAAGAAATTAAGGGGTAAAGGTAAATTAACTGAAAAAGATATAAAAGAAGCCATGAGAGAAGTAAAGCTTGCTTTATTAGAAGCGGATGTTAACTATAAGGTAGTTAAAACTTTTGTTTCAACTGTAAGTAGTAAATGTGTAGGCAGTGATGTGCTTGAAAGTTTGACACCAGGACAACAAGTTATAAAAATAGTTAATGAAGAACTTACTAATCTTATGGGTGGAAGTGAAAGTAAAATAAACTATAGCAGTAGTGGACTTACAGTTATAATGTTAGTTGGACTTCAAGGTGCAGGTAAAACTACAATGTGTGGTAAGCTTGCGTTAAACTTAAGAAAAAATAACAAGAAACCATTACTTGTAGCTTGTGACATATATAGACCTGCTGCAATTAAACAATTAGAAGTGGTAGGAAAGCAAATTGAAATTCCAGTATTCCAAATGGGGGATAAAGTAAGTGCTGTTGATATAGCTAAAGCTGGTATTGCTCATGCAAAGGATAATGGAAATAATGTAGTTATAATAGATACTGCAGGTAGACTTCATATTGATGAAGAACTAATGACAGAATTAAAAGATATAAAAGAAAATGTTAATCCATCAGAAATATTATTAGTAGTAGATTCTATGACTGGTCAAGATGCTGTTAATGTTGCAGAAAGCTTTAATAGCGACTTGGATTTAACTGGAGTTATTCTTACTAAATTAGATGGTGATACAAGAGGTGGTGCCGCACTTTCAATAAAAAGCATAACTAACAAACCGATAAAATATATTGGTGTTGGTGAAAAGATGAATGATTTTGAAGTGTTTTATCCAGACAGAATGTCATCTAGAATTCTTGGAATGGGAGATGTATTATCACTTATAGAAAAAGCTCAAGAAGCAATAGATGAAAAAGAAGCAGCTGATTTAGGTAAGAGAATGTTAAATCAAGAATTTAATTTTGAAGATTACTTAATGGCTATGGATCAAATGGCTAAGCTTGGACCACTTAACAAACTTTTAGAAATGATACCAGGTATGAATGCAAAAGAATTACAAGGTGTTGATTTAAGCAAAGGCGAAGCTACAATGGCAATGACTAAAGCTATAATTCACTCAATGACTGCTAAGGAAAGAAGAAATCCAAATCTTGTAGCAAAGTCAATGTCAAGAAAAACAAGAATTGCAAAAGGTTCAGGGACATCAATTCAAGAAGTTAATAAATTAATGAAAAGTTATGAAATGATGAAAAAGAACATGAAGCAGATGAAATCAATGCAAAAGCAAGTTAAGAAGGGCGGCCTATTTGGCAAGTTACCTTTCTAGAATTTGAAATATATCATAATCCTATAAAGGAGGTGAAATTAAAATGGCAGTAAAAATGAGATTAAGAAGAATGGGTGCTAAAAAAGCTCCTTTCTATAGAATAGTTGTTGCTGATTCAAGATCTCCAAGAGATGGTAAATTCATCGAAGAAATTGGATACTACAACCCTTTAACTGAACCAGTTGAAGTTAAAGTTAATGAAGAAAAAGTTAGCCAATGGTTATCTAATGGAGCTCAACCAACAGAAACAGTTAAGAGACTTTTAACTAATGCAGGTCTTATTAAGTAATTTTTGGAGGTGAAACTATAATTAGTATATACTAATTATAGAACGTTTATGAAGGAATTAGTTGAATATATAGCTAAATCCCTTGTTGATAATCCTGATGCTGTTACTGTTAATGAGATTGATGGGGAAGCTTCTATCATATTAGAGTTAAAAGTAGCTCCAGAGGATGTTGGAAAAGTAATTGGAAAACAAGGAAGAATAGCAAAAGCTATTAGAACGGTAGTAAAAGCAGCAGCAGTAAAACATAATAAACGAGTTTTAGTAGAAATCATCTAAAAATGAAGCGGGTGTTCAAAATGTATTGTTTTGAACATCCTTTTTATTTAATAAATTATATATTGTAATTAATATAATAAATATTATCATAAGAGGTAAATGAGACCAGAATCAAAACGATAAATTTTAAATATGATTGACAATATTTTATTGAAAATGTAAAATTCACATTGAGAATAAAACATATAATATAGATATTTATGAAAATAAGACATATAGAATAAAATTTAATTAAAGAAGGTGGAATTAGATTTGGCAGAATTATTTAAAATAGGACAAATAATTAATACTCATGGAATAAAAGGTGAAGTAAAAGTCTATCCTTTAACAGAAGATGTAAATAAGTTTAAAAAATATAAGAGTGTTCTTGTAGGTGGAGTTGAAATGAACATTTTAGGAGTTAAGTTTCAAAAGGATAGAGTGATTTTAAAAATAGAGGGTATAGATACTATGAATGATGCTGAAATGTATAAGCAAAAATACATAGAAGTACCAAGAGACAAGGAAGAAAAGCTCCCAGAAGATACTTATTATGTTTCAGATTTGAAAAAGTGTATAGTATATGATGTAAATGGAAAAGAGCTTGGAAAAATTTTTGATGTAATAAGCACTAAAAATAATGATGTATACTGGATTAAAGAGCCAAAAGAATTATTAATTCCAGTACTTAGAGATATAGTTTTAGATGTAGATATAGAAAATATGAAAGTACTTATAAGACCTGTAGGTGAATGGCAAGATGAAGATTAGTATATTAACACTTTTTCCTGAAATGTTTACTATATTTGATCATAGTATAATTGGAAGAGCCAAAGAAAATAAAATTGTAGATATGGATATTATAAATATAAGAGATTTTACATTGGATAAACATAAAAAAGTTGATGATTATCCTTATGGTGGTGGAGCAGGTATGGTAATGGCACCACAGCCTATTGTAGACAGCATAAGGAATGCTAAGAAGAGTAATAAAGGAAAGGTTATTTTTTTAGGACCAAGAGGCAAGACGTTGACTCAAGCTATGGCTAAGGAATTATCTAAAGAAGAAAATCTTATATTTTTGTGTGGACATTATGAAGGTATTGATGAAAGAGTCTATAAGCATATAGATATGGAAATTTCCCTTGGTGATTTTGTACTGACTGGAGGAGAAATGGCAGCTATACCTACTATAGATTGTATTTTAAGACTTATTCCAGGTGTTCTTGGAAAAGAAGAAAGCTTTATGGAGGAGTCTTTTTACGATGGCCTTTTAGAATATCCTCAGTATACTAGACCTCAGAACTTTGAAGGAGATGAAGTGCCAGGAATTTTATTATCAGGACACCATGAGAATATTAGAAAATGGAGAAGAGTGCAATCTCTTAATATTACAAAGTTAAGAAGACCAGATTTGTATAAGAATATTATATTAACTAAAGAGGATATGAAGCTTTTAAAAGAAAAGAAGAAATAAAATTATAAATATTATAATTTTTGTTGAAAAATAAAAAAACATATGTTATCATTAACTTTGTGCTAGTACGGGCGTTCCTCTGTCATGCACTATTAATATGTTAAGAACGTCAAATTATCTTAAAGGAGGGAAAGCACAATGAACGAAATTATAAGAGCTATAGAAGCTGAACAATTAAGAAACGATTTACCAAACTTTAATATTGGAGATACTATCAAAGTATATGTTAGAATCCAAGAAGGTAACAAAGAAAGAGTTCAAATGTTCGAAGGAACTGTAATCAAAAAGCAAAATGGTGGATTAAGAGAAACTTTCACTGTAAGAAGAGTTGCTTACGGAACTGGAGTTGAAAGAACATTCCCAATAAACTCACCAGTTATCGAAAAGATTGAAATCGCAAGAAGAGGTAAAGTAAGAAGAGCTAAACTTTACTACTTAAGAGATAGAGTTGGTAAAGCTGCTAAGGTTAAAGAATTATTAACTAGATAATAATAAAAAGGGACTGTTTTAGTCCTTTTTTTTATATTTAATTTTTTAAAAATAAGTATATTTAATATTGTTTATATTAAGTATATTTAGACATAATATAAATAAATTTAGATTTATAAAGAATTTTTATATATTATATAAAACAGGAGGAATATATATGGCGATAAATTGGTTCCCAGGGCATATGAGAAAGACTCAAAGGGAAATTAAAGAAAATTTGAAATTAGTTGATGCTGTTATAGAAATTAGGGATGCAAGAATACCTAGATCATCAGCTAATCCCGATATAGATAATTTATTACAAGGAAAGCCAAGAATTATACTTTTAAATAAAAGTGATCTTACTGATTCTAAAACAACTAAAGAGTGGATTAAATATCTTACTAAAGAGGAAGTAAGAGTACTTGAAGTAAATTGCTTGAAAGGTGATGGGTTGAATGCTATAAAGCCAGCTTTATTGGATTTATTAAAAGAAAAGCATGATAGACTAAAAGCTAAGGGAATGGTAAAGATCATAACAAGAGTTATGGTTGTTGGTATTCCTAATGTCGGAAAATCTACTTTTATAAATAAAATGGCAAGAAATAATATAGCTAAAACTGGTGATAAGCCAGGGGTTACAAAGAGCAAGCAATGGATAAAAACAAGTATAGGAATAGAGCTATTAGATACTCCGGGAGTATTATGGCCTAAATTTGAAGATGATAATACTGCATTAAATTTAGCTTTTACAGGGGCAATAAAAGATGAAATAATGGATATTGAAGAATTAGCATTAAAACTTGTAGAACGTCTTCAAAACACATATGGAAAAGAATTAAAGGAAAGATATAAATTAAATGAAATTTTTGAAAATCCAATAGACACATTAGATGCTATAGGTAAAAAGAGAGGTACTTTAATTTCGGGGGGACAAATTGATTACAATAGATTGGCAGTCATTTTACTTGATGAGTTTAGAGGTGGAAAGATTGGAAAGATATCTTTAGAATCCCCTTTGGAGGAAAACAATGAAGATAATTAATAAAGAATTAGAAAAGCTGCCTTTTAATAAAATAAAAGAACTTATAAAAGGAATTTCTATTGAGGAAAGCTATAAGTCTAATGAAATTTTTGAGATAATTGAAGTTTTGTCTAGCGATAAAAGAAAAAATGTTATTTCATTAGGAACTAAAATAAAGAAGGAATTGGACTTGTATTTAAATGAAATAAATAGAGTTAAATCAATGTATGAATTTGATAAATCATTTGGAAATTATAAATACATAGCAGGTGTAGATGAGGTAGGAAGAGGACCATTAGCAGGTCCAATAGTAGCATGTGCAGTAGTACTTGACTTAAAAGTTATAGATGAAGATTTAATATTATATTTAAATGATTCAAAGAAAATAAAAGAATCTATGAGAAATAAACTGGCAGAAATAATAAAAGAAAAAGCTATTGCATATAGTATTTCAATATCATCAAATAAAGAAATTGATGAAAAAGGAATAGCGTATTCAAATAATAAAGTATTTTTAGAAAGCTGTAATTCGTTAAAAGTAAAACCAGATTTGGTTTTATCAGATGGATATTTGGTAAAAGGAATAAATATTTTAAATAAAAGCGTTATAAAAGGAGATACTAAAAGTGCGAGTATTGCAGCTGCTTCAATTGTAGCTAAAGATTATAGAGATAATCTCATGAAAAAATATTCAAAAGAATATAGTCAATATGACTTTGAGAATAATGTTGGATACGGAACTCAAAAACACGTGGAAGCTTTAAAAAAGTATGGAATATGTGATATACATAGAAAAAGTTTTTTAACAAAGTTATTATAAATATTATATTTTAAAAGTAGAGAATCGCTATAAAAAATAGTATTCTCTACTTTTAATTTATTTAAATAAATTATTAGTCAGTGTTCTTATTAAGCATTAAGTATAATGTAAAATTATACTGGCTTAGGACTACAATTCCCAACAAATAAGCAAATTCTTAAGTGTTTTTATTTTTAAGATTATGTATTTATATATTTTTCTGAATATAAAAGTAAATATATATAAAAGATTTATTGTGCCATAATTGAGAACTGAAGTAAAAATAGTTAGTTAAAGTACAGCAGTTAATAAAACTAACAGGTACGTAATAAGATTAACTTGCTAGAAAAAGAAGTTATGTAAATAGAAAATAATGAAGAAAGATTATGGAAGCAAACATTTATATTATGATTCTAATTTATTCTAAAGGCATCTACTATATGATTTATTTTATAAGAATTAGTTATATGGTTAAGAAATATTTCAATTATATCAAATCTTATATTGTGTTTATAAAGATTATTTATATATAGATATGAATTGGTTACCTTTATAATATTTTTTTGTTTAGAAAGATTAACAGATTCACTTGGAAAGCCGTAAGCTACTCCAAACCTTCCTTTTACTTCTATTATTATAATTAAATCATCCTTCTTAGAGATGATATCTATCTCTCCAAAACGGTTTTTAAAATTAGTATCTAGTATTTTATATTTATTTTGTTTCAAATAATCTATTGCTAAATTTTCACCTAGGCTGCCTATTGCTTTATTAAACTTTTTCATAAATTTCTCCCTTAAATTAAAAAAATATATTTAATTTAATTATATTATTAACAACAAAAAGAGAAAAAAATCAATTTATTCAATTTAATAGAATTAATAATCTATTATCTGTCTATAATCTTGTTAATGGAATTAATAATAATTTATATGCATAATTTTAAGAGGTGAAAAGGATGGCAGTAAAAATTACAAGTGCTACTAATAATGGCTTAGAAGGGATTTTAATTAAAGTTGAGGTAGATATATGCAAAGGATTACCTATGTTTAATATAGTCGGTCTTCCGGATGCTTCAGTTAAAGAAGCTAGAGAGAGGGTAAGAGCGGCTATAATTAATAGCGGATATAATTTTCCTCTTGGAAGAATAACTATCAATTTGGCACCTGCTGATGTAAAAAAGATTGGTTCACTTTTAGATTTACCAATAGCGTTAGGTATTCTTATGGAATCTAATCAAATTAAAAATAAAGATTTAAGTGAATATATAGTTTTTGGTGAATTATCTTTATTTGGGGAACTAAAAGGAATAAAAGGGATGATTCCAATAATACTTCAAGGAATTAATGAAAATAAAAATAAATTTATCTTTTCTTATGATAATTTAGAAGAAACATATTATTTTAATGATGGAAATTATTTTCCGTTTAAAACTCTAAAAGAAGCTATAGATTTTATAACATATGAAGATCTTTTGCCGTATAAACTTCAAGATGAAGTATTTGATGAAGAAGAACAGAATTTAGATTATGGAAATATAATAGGGCAATATTCATCAAAAAGGGCATTAGAAATTGCAGCAGCTGGAAATCATAATATACTTTTATATGGAGAGCCGGGATGTGGAAAAACAATGCTTGCAAAAGCTTTGCTGTCTATATTGCCTCCTTTAAATAAAAAAGAATTAATTGAAGTTGCTAAGATATATAGTTCTGTTGGAAACTTAAATACGGGTAAGAAGCTTGGAAGACCATTTAGAATGCCACATCATACAGTAACAAAAGCTGGACTTGTAGGTGGTGGACGCGAAATTAAACCAGGTGAAATAACATTAGCACATAATGGAGTACTGTTTTTAGATGAAATATTAGAATTTAAAAAAGAAGTATTAGAATCATTAAGAGAGCCTTTAGAAGAAAAGAAAATAAATATTAATAGATTTAATACAACATATACTCTTCCATCAGATTTTTTATTGGTTGGAGCTTTTAATCCAGTTGATAACAATGAATATCAAGAATATCAAGGTGCAGATTTTTATTTAAATAATAACTTGAGTAAATATTCAAAAAAGTTTTCTAATGCGTTATTAGACAGAATGGATATTTTAAATTATGTACCAAGATTGACTTATGATGAAATAAAGAAGAGAAAAGATTCGTATGATTCAAAAATAATGAAAGAAAACGTTGTGAGGGCTAGGCAAATTCAAGATGAAAGATTTAAAAATACAAAGTACACATTTAATTCACAAGTTAAAGGAATGGATGTATTTGAAGTTTTTAAAATTCATAGAAAATGTACAGAAGTTTTAAAACATTACTATGACAATTCAAACATATCATTAAGAGGATATGTGAAAACAATAGATTTAGCAAGAACTATAGCAGATATTGATAATAAAAGAGATATTTTAGAAGAACATATTATTGAAGCAATAAGTTACAGAAAAAATATAAATGGAGAGGTTATATAAAAAGAAAATGAGGTGTAAATATGGATTATGAACTATGGTTAATTCTTCTTGAAATAAGTAATTCTAAAAAAATAAAACTAATTGATAAGTATAAAACCTGTAAAAACGTTTATGATAATTTTGAAGAGATATTGAAAAAAGAAAGTTCAATATCAAAAAAATTAAAAAATTTTCAAAAAGAAGATTTAATAACTGAGGTATTAAGAGTAAAAGAAATATTAAATAAGAAAAATATAGGATATATAACATATGCTAATCCCGCATACAAAGAGAAATTAAAACAAATTTTAGAACCACCATTTTTTTTGTTTTATAAAGGTAATATTGAAGTAATTAATGATAAAATTGTTGCAATTGTTGGTGCTAGAAAATGTTCAAATTATGGATTTGTTGTAACAAAACTCTTGACAAAGGAGCTTATTACTAATAATATTACGCTTATAAGCGGAGGTGCACGAGGCATAGATTCAACAGCACATAAAACTGCTTTAGAATGTGGTGGGATAAACATATGTGTACTAGGATGTGGTATAGATAGAGTCTATCCAAGAGAAAATAAAGAGTTATTTTCTAAGATATGTGAAAAAGGTGTAATAATTTCAGAATTTTTATTAGGCACACCACCATTAAAAACTAATTTTCCGAGTAGAAATAGAATTATAAGTGGTCTAAGTGAAAGCGTAATAGTTGCAGAAGCTTCAGATAAAAGTGGCTCATTAATTACGGCGAGATACTCGCTTGAACAGCATAAACAGGTTATTGTTATTCCGGGCTCTATATTATATAAAGGAGCAAGTGGATCGAATAAACTTATGCGTGATGGTGGATGTATTTGCACAGATGTGGAAGATTTGAAGGTTTTACTCAATTTACCACATATAGATATTGAGCCGCAAAAGATAGTTCCTGAAAAAGAGGAAATATTAGATTTGATAGATGATTCACCTATTCATATTGATAATATATTTAATAATTCATCAATAGATAGAGGAAAATTATATGCATTATTATTTGAAATGCAGATTAAAGGTGAAATAATTTGTTTGCCAGGAAATTATTATGTAAGAACAATGTAAGAAATTTGAAAGATTAAAAGTATACAGGGGGTGAATACTCCATAAATAAGTATATGGAGTTATGCTATGGGTCAAAAACTAGTAATTGTAGAATCGCCAGCTAAAGCAAAAACAATTGGCAAATATTTAGGAAAAAATTATATTGTAGAAGCATCAATGGGGCATGTAAGAGACTTGCCTAAAAGTAAACTTGGGGTAGACATAGAAAATCACTATATTCCTAAATATATAACAATAAGAGGAAAAGGTGAATTAATAAGTAAACTTAGAAAAGCAGCTAAAAAAGCTGATAAAGTATATCTTGCAACCGACCCCGATCGTGAAGGTGAAGCTATTTCATGGCATTTAGCGAATATTTTAAAAATTTCTGAAGATGAACAATGTAGAATTGTTTTTAATGAAGTAACTAAAACAGCAGTTAAAGCATCAATAAAGCAGGCGAGAAAAATTAATTTAGATTTAGTTGATGCACAACAAGCTAGAAGAGTATTGGATAGATTAGTTGGTTATGAGATAAGTCCAATTTTATGGAGAAATGTAAAATGGGGATTAAGTGCTGGAAGGGTGCAATCAGCAGCACTTAAATTAATCTGTGATAGAGAAAAGGAAATTAATGAATTTATTCCAAAGGAATATTGGCTAATAGATACAGTATTAAAAAAAGAAAAGAGTAAGTTTCCAGTAAGACTTTCAACATATAAAAATGAAAAAATTGAAATTAATAATGAAGAAAGTGCAAATAAAATTGTTGCTGAACTTGAAAATGGAAATTTTCTTGTGAAGAGTATAAAGAAGGGGAAGAAAAATAGAAATCCATTAGCTCCATTTACAACAAGTACACTTCAACAAGATGCAAATAAAAAGCTAAACTTTATGACAAAGAGAACAATGTCTATAGCACAGGTTTTATATGAAGGTGTAGAGGTAAAAGGATATGGTACTGTTGGTCTTATAACATATATGAGGACAGATTCTGTGAGAATTTCAGAAGATGCGCAAAACAGTGCAAGGGAATTTATTGAAAATAATTATGGAAAAGAATATTTACCAACTGAAAAAAGAGTTTATAAAAGTAAAAAAAATATTCAAGATGCTCACGAAGCAATAAGACCAACATATGTTGAGATAACACCAGAAATAGCAAAAGAAAATTTAACTTCAGAACAATATAAATTATACTCATTAATTTGGAAGAGGTTTATAGCTAGCCAAATGGCATCATGCTTATTAAATACAAATTCTATAGATATTGTAAATGGAGATTATAAATTTAAAGCAAGTGGTTCTACAATTGAATTTGATGGATTTATGAAAATATATGAATATAGCAATGAAGAAGATGATAAATCAGTAATATTACCATCACTAGAGGAAAATGAAGAACTAAAGAAACAAAGCATGGGTGCAAGTCAACACTTTACTCAACCAGCACCGAGGTATACAGAAGCATCTTTTGTAAAGCTTCTTGAAGAAAAAGAAATTGGAAGACCAAGTACGTATGTACCTACTATTTCTACACTCCTTAGTAGAAATTATATAGTTAGAGAAAAGAAAAATTTAATACCAACAGAGCTTGGGGAAATAGTAAATAACATTATGAGTGATTACTTTGAGCAAATTGTAGATGTAGATTTTACAGCAGAAATGGAAAAGAAATTAGATGATGTTGAAGAAGGGAAAGAGGATTGGACTGAAATAGTTGCTGAGTTTTTTGATCCTTTGAAAATATCAATTGAGAAGGCAGAAAAAGAAATTTCTAAAGTTGTAATTGAAGACAAAGTGTCAGATGTACCATGCGAAAAATGTGGGCGAATGATGGTGATAAAGAAAGGTAGATTTGGAGAATTTTTAGCATGTCCTGGATATCCAGAATGCAAAAATGCTAAACCTATAGTTGAAAAATTAGATGTACCTTGTCCTAAGTGTGGAAATACAATAGTTGCTAAAAAGAGTAAAAAAGGTAAGAAGTTTTTTGGATGTTCAGGTTATCCAGAATGTGACTTTGTAAGCTGGTATGAGCCTGTAAAAGAAAAATGTCCAGAATGTGATTCATATATGGTTTTAAAGTATTCAAAATCAAAAGGAAAGTACATTCAATGCTCTAATACAGAGTGTGGATATAAAAAAGAAATAAAAGAAGAAAAAAAAGATGATTAGAAATTTATTAAATATAATTTAATTTTTACATTTGCATTAATTTTTTATTTAATGCAAATGTTTTTTTATTTATTAAAAACTTTAATAAGATGTCAGTTAGTATAAAAATCTGTTGAAAAGGGAATTTTTATATGATAAACTACAACTAAGAGTATTTTTTATTTAATTAAAAATTTTAAGAATTTTCTAACAATTCAAGATGCTTTTTTATAGATAAGAAATATAGGATGCCAAGGGGGATAATAAATATGTCATCACTTTTAGATAAAACTAGGATGTTAAATAAAATTTTACAAAAATCAGGAACAGAACCTGTAGCATTTCAAGATATATGTATACTTTTAAGTCAAGTATTAGACTGTAATGCATATATAATCAGTAGAAAAGGTAAGGTTTTAGGATATTCCTTTTGTGCAAACTTTGAATGTGAAGCTATGAAAAAGAAAGTTATAGAAGATAAAAAATTTACGGAAGATTATAATAAAGTTCTTTTGGAGAACAATGAAACAATTGCAAATATCCCAAATGAGGGTAAATGTGTTTTCCAAGAAATAGGTAGTTGTAAACAAGTTGATAAATTATCTACTATAGTGCCTATAATAGGAAATAGGGAAAGAAGAGGAACCCTTATCCTTGCTAGATTTGGTAAACCATTTACAGACGATGATTTAGTTTTAGTTGAATATAGTGCAACAATAGTAGGAATGGAAATGCTTAGAGCTATGCAAGATGAAATTGCTGAAGAAACAAGAAAAAAAGCAGTTGTCCAGTTAGCAATAGGAACATTATCGTATTCGGAATTAGAAGCTGTAGAGCATATTTTTGATGAGCTTAATGGAAATGAAGGCCTTCTTGTAGCATCTAAAATTGCAGATAAAGTTGGAATAACAAGAAGTGTTATAGTAAATGCATTAAGAAAGTTTGAAAGTGCTGGTGTTATAGAGTCTCGATCCCTTGGTATGAAGGGAACATACATTAGAATATTAAATGAGAAATTAATGGAAGAACTAAAAAAAATCAAATAATCTGAGTTTTACTCAGATTACTTGATTTTTTTATAATATTTATTAAGCAAATAAGATATACTAATAAAATGAAGCAAATAAATTTTAAAACAATAGGCATTTTTAAAGAGAGAATAATTATAAAAAATAAAAAAAATGTTGATAGGTCAATTAGCTTGTGATATACTATCTAAGGTAACAAAATACACACACTATCCAATTCATAAATAGGTGCCCTTTATTTAGAAGGTTATTTATGAGCTAAAGATAGTGGAGGGATAAACCTAAGGAGGTAACAAAATGTCAGTAATATCAATGAAACAATTATTAGAAGCAGGTGTACACTTTGGTCACCAAACAAGAAGATGGAACCCTAAAATGGCTCCATACATCTTTACAGAAAGAAACGGAATCTATATCATAGATTTACAAAAGACTGTAAAGAAAGCTGAAGAAGCTTATAACTTCATTAAAGAAGTAGCTGTAGATGGAAAAGATATTCTTTTCGTTGGAACTAAGAAACAAGCTCAAGAAGCTATCCAAGAAGAAGCTGTAAGAAGTAACATGCACTTCGTTAACAACAGATGGTTAGGTGGAATGTTAACTAACTTCACAACTATCAAGAGCAGAATTAAGAAAATGGAAGAAATTGAAAAAATGCAAGAAGATGGAACTTTTGAAGTTCTTCCAAAGAAAGAAGTTATCAAGTTAAAAGGTGAATTAGAAAAACTTGAAAACAACTTAGGTGGTATTAGAAATTTAGATCCTGAAAACATAGGAGCTATGTTCGTTGTAGATCCAAGAAAAGAAAAGAACGCTATATCAGAAGCTAAAATTTTAGGAATTCCAGTTGTAGCTATCGTAGATACAAACTGTGATCCAGAAGAAGTAGATTATGTGATTCCAGGTAATGATGATGCGATAAGAGCTGTTAAATTAATAACTGCTAAAATGGCTGACGCTATAATCGAAGGAAGACAAGGTGAACAATTAGCTGAATAATATAAGGGATTTATATAAAAGCATAGAGGAAGTGAAGTTCACTTCATTTCCTCTTTTTCTTACATAATGGTAAGGATTACTTATAATAAGGAGGATATAACTTATGGCAAACATTAGTGCACAATTAGTTAAAGAACTAAGAGAAATGACAGGAGCAAAAATGATGGATTGTAAAAAAGCTCTTGTTGCAACTGAAGGAGATAAAGATAAAGCAGTAGAATTCTTAAGAGAAAAAGGTCTTGCGGATGCTGCTAAAAAAACAGGAAGAACAGCAGCTGAAGGTGTTGTTAAGACTTACATCTCAGAAGATAAGAAAACTGGTGCAATTGTAGAATTCAACTGTGAAACAGATTTCGTTGCTTTAAATGAAGAGTTCACAGCTTTTGCTGATAAATTAGCTGAAATAGTAGTTGCTACATCTGTAACAACAGTAGAACAATTAGTAAATGAAAAATTTGATGGTGAAACAAGTGTTGCAGATGCTTTAAAAGCATTAATTGCTAAACTTGGTGAAAACATGACAGTAAGAAGATTTACTAAGTTCAACATAGAAAATGGTATTGTTAAGAGCTATATCCACGGTGGCGGAAGAATCGGAGTTTTAGTTGAATTAGCTTGTGATACAGCAAGTAATTCATTAGATGAAATCGCTAAAGAAATTTGTATGCAAATTGCTGCTGCCAATCCATTATTCTTAAGCAAAGAAGATGTAGATGCAGAATCAATTGAAAAAGAAAAAGAAATTTACAGAGTTCAAGCTTTAAATGAAGGTAAGCCAGAAAATATCGTTGAAAAAATGGTTAATGGAAGAATTCAAAAATACTACAAAGAAGTTTGTCTTTTAGAACAATTATGGGTTAAGGATGGAGATAAGACAATATCTAAGTTCTTAGCTGAAAAATCTAAAGAAATCGGTTCTCCAGTGTCTGTAACTAGATTCGTAAGATACGAAAGAGGAGAAGGAATCGAAGTTGAAAAAGTAGACTTCGCTGCAGAAGTTGCTGCACAAATGGGTAAATAATTTACCTTAAGGAGAGAACACTTAGTGTTCTCTTTTTTTAAAGAAATATGTTATTAATATAGAAAAATAACTTGAACATTATATATGTAAAGTTTTATTATTATAGAGAATAAATTTAATTACTAAGGGCAAATTTAATTAATATAATAACTTAGATTTGTAGATAGTGGATTAAATTTTAAATATATAGAAGAGTAGTTAAAAGAATATTCCTAGGAAGATTGAGGAGGTAGTTTTAAATGTCAGAATGCAAATATAAAAGAGTAATCTTAAAACTTTCAGGAGAGGCATTAGCTGGTGCAAGTGGTTTTGGGTTAGATTTTAATGTAGCTAAGAGAATAGCTCTTGAAATTAAGGAATTAGTTGATATGGGTGTTGAAGTTGGAACTGTAGTTGGAGGCGGAAACATTTGGAGAGGCAGAAGTGGTGAAGGAATGGACAGAACTACTGCTGACTATATGGGAATGATGGCAACTTGTATAAATGCTTTAGCACTTCAAGATTCATTAGAACAAGTTGGTGTTATGACTAGAGTACAAACTGCAATTGAAATGAAAGAAATTGCAGAACCATTTATAAGAAGAAGAGCTATGAGACATTTAGAAAAAGGAAGAGTAGTTATTTTTGCAGCTGGAACTGGTAATCCATACTTCTCTACAGATACAACTGCTGCATTAAGAGCAGCTGAAATAGAAGCGGATGTAATTCTTTTAGCTAAAAAAGTTGATGGTGTATATAATAAAGATCCTCATAAGTATGCAGATGCAAAGAAATATGATACACTATCTTATATTGATGTATTAGATCAAGGATTACAAGTAATGGATTCAACAGCAACATCATTATGTATGGATAATAATATTCCAATACTTGTATTTGGCTTAGATGAACCGGGAAATATAAAAAGAGCCATGTATGGAGAAAATATAGGAACATTAGTTACTAGTAAATAGGAGGTTAATCATGATTAAAGAAGTTATTAAAAATGCAGAAGAAAAAATGAATAAAACAGTATCTGTATTAGAAAAAGATTTATCAACAATGAAAGCAGGAAGAGCAAATCCTTCAATGCTTGATAAAATTCAAATCGACTATTATGGAACTATGTGTCCATTAAGTCAAGTAGCTAACGTAGTTACACCGGAACCAAGAGTACTTATGATAACTCCATGGGAAAAGCCTCTAATAAAAGAAATTGAAAAAGCTATATTAAAATCAGATTTGGGATTAAATCCTTCAAGTGATGGTACTGTTATAAGATTAATAATACCTGAACTTACTGAAGAAACAAGAAAAGCTCTTGTTAAAAATGTTAAAAAAGTCGGAGAAGAAGCGAAAGTTGCAGTTAGATCAATCAGAAAAACTGCTAATGATAAACTAAAGAACATGAAAAAAGATGCCGATATCTCAGAAGATGAAATTAAGAAAGCAGAAGATAGTGTTCAAAAAATAACAGATGGTGTAGTTAAAAAAATAGATAGTATAATTACTGCAAAAGAAAAAGAGGTTTTATCAATATAAAAATATCTAAGCCTGCTCTTAAAGCAGGCTTTTGTTAATTATTAGCAAAAATATTTCCTGTTGTAATAGGGGGATAAGAATGATAAATATATTTAAAGGAAAAATAGAAAAAAAGGATGTATCGGTTGAACAACTGGATATGAATAACATACCTAATCATATAGCTATAATAATGGACGGAAATGGAAGATGGGCTAAAGAAAGAAATTTACCTAGAAGTATGGGGCATAAAGCAGGAGTTGAAACAGTAAGAATAATATTAAAAGAAGCAGCAAGACTTGGTGTGAGAAATCTTACATTATATACATTTTCAACTGAGAATTGGGGAAGACCAACAGAAGAAATAAGTACACTTATGAAACTAATAAATACATACTTAAAAAGTGAGCTTAAAGAAATAAACGAGAGTAATGTAAAACTTAATATTCTAGGTGATATGTCAAGATTGCCTAAAGAATGTGGAGATGCTCTAAATAATGCTATTGAAGTTACTAAAAATAATAAGAGAATAAATTTAAATCTTGCTTTAAATTATGGTGGAAGAGATGAAATAGTGAGAGCAACAAAATTAATTGCAAGAGATATAAAGAATAACAAGATAAAAGAAGAAGATATTAATGAGGATACAATAGAAAAATATTTATATACAAATGGTATACCAGATCCTGATTTGATTATAAGACCATCTGGAGAACAAAGGATTAGTAATTTTTTATTATGGCAGTGTGCATATTCAGAATTTTGGTATTCAAATATAAATTGGCCAGATTTTAAGGAAACAGATTTGAGAAAAGCTATAGCTGATTATCAAGGCAGGGATAGACGATTTGGAAAAGTAAAATAATTAAGGAGTGATTAGAATTTGAAATCTAATAATAGATATTTAGGTGCAGCTATGATTGCTCCGTTTATAATATTTGTTTTTCTTGGTGGAGTTTATTTAAAAGCTTTTACATTTGTTTTATCAGTGGCAGCGCTATATGAATTTTATAATGCTGTTCATGCAAAGAATTTTAAACCAATAAACATAGCTGGGTATATTCTTTTATTAATATATTATTTTTGCAATAATAATTTTGAAATTATGATGTATATATTAGTATTAGCAACATTTATTTTACTTATTATACCAGTTATGAATTTGAAATATACATTTATCGATGTGGCTTTAACCATACTTGGTTTTCTATATGCAGGAGTTTTATTTAGTTTTGTTTACTTAGTAAATACTAAACCAAGTGGAGCATTTTTAGTGTGGCTTATTTTTATTGGATCATGGTTATGTGATACTGCTGCATTTTATAGTGGAAAATTTTTTGGAAAACATAAATTATGTCCAGAAGTATCACCTAAAAAAACAGTTGAAGGTTCTATAGGTGGAATGATTGGAGCAACAGTATTTTCTGGGATATATGGCATTATTATTAGCAGATACACTAACGTTATTCCAACATATCATTATTTTCTTATTGGAGCTTTATGTGGGATTGTAGGACAATTGGGTGATTTGGTAGCATCGTCGATTAAAAGATATGCTGGAATTAAGGATTATAGCAATCTTATACCAGGTCATGGCGGAATATTAGATAGATTTGATAGTATAATCTTTTCATCAGCTGCTATATTTTATTACTTAACTTTCATTGTTGGAATATGATGTAAATAG
The DNA here is from genome assembly GCF_001458595.1 of Clostridium neonatale. Classification (GTDB taxonomy): domain Bacteria; phylum Bacillota; class Clostridia; order Clostridiales; family Clostridiaceae; genus Clostridium; species Clostridium neonatale. The sequence continues at coordinate 1,965,579 of NZ_LN890328.1, read as the reverse complement.
AATACACTATATGATATTGATCGTAAATTTATTTTAATAAGTTTACGATTTTTTTGTATCAAAAATTGGAATATCTTTATTAAATAGTTGAAAAAATTTAGATAAAAATTTTTACTTATTAAATAAATAGTAGTGTATAAATAAATGCATGCATATATTTATAAAAATGACTATTTTGTAATAAGTGAGGTGATGTATATATTTAATAAATATAAAAAATTATTATATTTAATAAGTTCATTTTTTATTCTTCTTATTATTATGTTTATAATAAAATATTATTTTAAACCATTTTTGTCTATAATCATAATACTTATTTTGACTACGCCATTATATAAATTAATGACAAGATTAAATATTCCTAGGAATATTGCCGGAGCTTTAAGTATTGTAATTGTAAATATAGTTATGATATTGGTGATATTATATTTAGGAACAGGAATATTTAATGGAATCCACAAGTTATATTTTACAAACTTAGACTTGATAGAAAATTTTATTAAAGATATGAGTGATGTAATACAATTTGATGTAAGTAAATTCAGATTAAGCGATGGTCTATTTTCAATAATAAATAATAATAATATAAGGAATAGAGCTGTTTCAACAGGAGAAAACTTAATTGGAGGTTTCGCTGGAAATTTATGTGCATATGCAATTGGCAATATATGTGCGTTTTTTATACTGGTAGATAAAAATAAATTTATTGAACTATTAGAATTATTATTACCTATTGAAGTAGTAAAGAAAACAAGAATTCAAAAAACAAATTTTATACATATGATAAAAATTGAAGGATTACTTGTTATAATATCTACAATTGAAATAATGATGGGTTTTTTTATATTAAATGTGCCAAATCCTTTTATACTTAGTATTGTTTGCGGGATTTTAGATATTCTGCCTTACGTTGGAACTATAATTGTATTTATTCCAATTATAATATACAATATTATAATGAAGAAATTTCTTATAGCTTTTGGTCTAATATGTTTATATTTATTAGTTCAGGTAATTAGGGAGATACTTGAGGCAAAATTTTTAAGTTCTAAATTAGAGATTCATCCTCTTGTAATTTTACTTTCATTATACATAGGTGTTAATCTGTTTGGAATATTAGGAATACTTGCAGGTCCTATGTATAGTATTTTAGCTAAAGAAATAATTTATAGTGAAGTATAGCTTAGGAGGAAAAAGAATGAGAAATATTTCTATATTAGGAGCCACTGGATCAATAGGAACTCAAACACTTGATGTAATTAGACAATCAAAAGAAGAATTAAGGCTAATAGCAATTAGTGCAAATACTTCTGTAAAAAAAGTAATAGAAATAATAGAAGAATTTAATATATTATATGTAGCAATGATGGATAAAAAAAGTGCAGAGGAAATAAAAAAGTATTGTGATGATAATAATAAAAATATAGAAGTATATAATGGTATTGAAGGATTAAATAAAATTGCAACATTAAAAGAAATTGACATAGTAGTGACATCTGTAGTTGGTATGATAGGATTGGAACCGACAATAAAAGCAATAGAAGCTAAAAAAGACATAGCACTTGCTAATAAGGAAACTTTAGTTGTAGCAGGTGAGATTGTTATGAAAAAAGCTAAAGAGTACAATGTGAAAATCTTACCCGTTGATTCAGAGCATAGTGCAATATTTCAAAGTCTTAGAGGGAATGATTTAAATACGCTAAAGAAAATAATTTTAACAGCATCTGGTGGACCGTTTAGAGGTAAAACTATAAATGAATTACTTGATATAAAAGTTGAAGATGCACTAAAACATCCTAAATGGAATATGGGAAGAAAAATATCTATAGATTCTGCAACTCTTATGAATAAGGGGCTTGAGGTTATAGAAGCTCACTGGCTTTTTGATTGTGACTATGACAATATTCAAGTTGTTGTTCATCCACAAAGTATAGTACATTCAATGGTTGAATATACTGATGGAAGCATAATAGCGCAGCTTGGAGCACAAGATATGAGACTTCCAATACAGTATGCTATAAATTATACTGAAAGAAAAGAACTTGTAGCAGATACTATTGATTTTTATAATATATCGCAGTTAACATTTGAAAAACCAGATATGAATACATTTAAATCATTAAAGCTAGCATATAAGGCAGGAAAGATAGGAGGACTTATGCCAACTATTTTAAATGGTGCTAATGAAGCATGTGTTGAATTATTTTTAGAAAAGAAAATTAAATTTTTAGACATAGCAGATACTATAGAAAAATGTATGGAAGTATTTGAAGATAAATCTAATGAAGAAATGACAATTGAAAATATAATTAAATTAGATAAAGAAGTTAAAGAGTATGTAATGAGAAGTGACATTTAAGGAGGAAAGTAATGTATATAATTTTAGCTATATTAGCATTTGGATTATTAATAATAGTTCACGAATTAGGACATTTTACGTTAGCAAAACTAAATGGAGTAAGAGTGGAAGAGTTTTCTATCGGAATGGGACCTAGAATTCTCTCAAAGAAAGGTAAGGAAACTACCTATTCATTAAGTCTTTTTCCAATCGGCGGATATGTAAAGATGATGGGAGAAGATGGAGAAGTAGACGATGAAAGAAGTTTTTCAGCAAAATCACCATTAAGAAGAATAAGCATTATAATTGCAGGAGTTGTGATGAATTATATACTTGCAATTATAATTTTTACAGCTGTAAGCTTTAATTTTGGGTTTGCCAAACCAGTAGTAAATACTGTTGCAGAAAACTCAGGAGCAGTTGAAGCTGGATTACAGTCTGGTGATAAGATAGTAAAAATTGATGGCTCAAAAGTATTTACAGCTGATGATGTAAAGATGGGAATAATGCTATCTAAAGATGATACAGTAGACTTAATTGTAAATAGAAATGGTGTAAAGGAAAATGCATCAGTAACATTAAAAGATTTAGAGGGAAAAGGCAAACAATTGGGAATAACTTTTGTATCAGAAGCAAAGCCAACAATTCTTTCGAGTTTTAAACAAAGTTTAAATCAAACTGTTTCTCTTGTATCGCAGACTTTTAAAGGATTAAAAATGATATTTACAGGAGAGGCAAATTTAAAAACAGATGTAGGCGGCCCTGTAACTATAGTAAAGATGACAACAGCTACAGCAAAGGCTGGAATATGGAATCTAATGTATTTCATAGGATTTATAAGTGTGAATCTTGCAGTGTTCAATCTTTTACCATTTCCTGCACTTGATGGTGGATGGTGTGTAATACTATTAATTGAGCTTATTACAAGAAAGAAGGTTCCAGATAAGATTGTTGCGGGATTGAATTATGCAGGATTCGCATGCTTAATTGGACTTATGATACTTGTAACAATAAAGGATATATTATTTCCAGTTAAATTGTAATCATAAAAGTAGTGTACTTATTTATTTAATAGGTATGCTACTTTTGTTTGCAGAAGATTAAAGTTTACAACTACATAAATTAAGAGATATAATTATTGAGACATAAAATATTTTATAAGAATAATATCAAGTTTAGTATATATAAAATATGTTGAGTTTAGGAGGAGAACGATGAACAGAAGAAATTCAAGAAAAGTTAAAGTGAGAGACATATATGTTGGAGGAGATGCTCCGATTACTATACAATCAATGACAAATGTTAGAACTAGTAATGTTAACGAAGTTTTGGCGCAGATGAATGAACTGCATAAAGCAGGATGTGAAATTATACGATGTGCAGTTCTTGATATGAATGATGCAGAAGCTTTGAAAGAAATAACAGAAAAGTCACCTATGCCAGTTGTTGCTGATATACATTTTGATTACAAATTAGCATTAAAAGCCATTGAAAATGGAGTTTCAGCACTACGTATAAATCCTGGAAATATAGGCGGAATTGATAGAATTACCAAGGTTGCAGAAGCATGTAAAGCTAAGAACATACCAATAAGGATTGGGGTTAATTCAGGTTCAGTTGAAAAAGATATTTTAAAGAAATATGGAAAACCAACAGCCGAAGGACTTGTAGAAAGTGCTTTGAGAAATGTTAAAATTTTAGAAGACTTAGATTTCTTTGATATTGTTATATCTATAAAATCTTCAAATGTACAGATGATGATTGAAGCTTACAGACTTATAGCTGATAAATGTGATTATCCACTTCATTTAGGAGTAACTGAATCAGGGACAGTATTTAAAGGTACAATAAAATCAAGTGTAGGTATTGGAACACTTCTTGCAGAAGGAATAGGAGATACAATAAGGGTATCTTTAACAAGTGATCCTGTTGAAGAAATTAAAGTGGCATCAGAAATATTAAAATCTTTAGGACTTAAGAAAAGCGGTGTAGAATTTGTTTCATGCCCTACATGTGGAAGAACTCAAATAAATTTAATTAAAATTGCAGAAGAAGTAGAAAAGAAATTGGAAAACTGTAAAAAGCAAATAAAAGTAGCTGTAATGGGATGTGTTGTTAATGGACCAGGAGAAGCTAGGGAAGCTGATATAGGAATAGCTGGTGGAAGAGGAGAAGGCATTATTTTTAGAAAAGGCGAAATTGTCAGGAAAGTTAAAGAAGACCAATTAATTGATGCATTAATGGAAGAAATAGAAAAATTATAATTAATAAATTTAAAAAAATTCTAATATTCTTATGAATATTAGAATTTTTGAGTTTTAGAATTTATAGTGATAATTTATACCAAAGATGGGAGGAAGGTTTTTGAGTGAATTTATCAAAAGCTTATCTAAAGAAATACGTAAAAATGAAATGTTTGAAGATAAAAATATTCAGCTTCTAAGATTTCAATTTTTTAAAAAAAGTGATACTTTGAAAATTGTTTTAAGATCTATAGATCCATTGAATTCAAGTGAAGAGGAAGAATTAAAATCTTTAATACTAAAAAAATTAGGAATAGACATAAACATAGAAATCTTATGCTATAGAGATGTAACTAATTGTACAGTTAAAGAAATAGGTACTGAGCATTGGACATCAGTAGTAGAAGAAGCTGCACGAAAATATCCTTTAAGCAGGCATCTTTTATATTCAGCTAAAAGAGAAATTAAAGATAATATTATATGTGTATATTCAGGGAATACTACTGTTATAAATCATACAGTTAATAAAAAAGTAGATTTAGAAATTGAAAGTAGAATTAAAGATATATTTAATAGGACAGTACGTATTGAATTTAAGTATGATCCTAATTTATCTATAGAAGATGAATATGAAAATAGAAAGATTGAAGAGAATAAGCAAATAGTAAAAGAAGTAATGAAAAATAGAAATATATCATCTCAAAATACAACTGAGAAAAAATCAAATGATTCTAATGGTGCAAATGCTGAAAATAAGCAAGAAAAGAAAAAAGAATTCCAGACATATAAGAGAGCTCCGAAAGATGAAAATACAGTTTTAGGAGGAGCAATTAAAATAGAAGCAACTAATATAAGTGAAATAGATGAAAGAAGTGGCTATGTTGCAGTTATTGGAGAAGTTTTCAAGACAGAAGTTATTGAAACTAAGACAGGAAAAATTATTTTAACTTTCTTTATTACTGATTATACAAGTTCAATTGCAGTAAAATGTTTCTTAAAATCTCAGGATACAGAAGCTGTACTTAATGAAGTCAAAAAAGGCTTTTACTGTAAAGTTAGAGGTGAAGCAGTATATGATACATATTCTAGAGAAGTTGTAATAATGGGAAGAGACATAAATAGAATGAAAAAGATTGAGAAGATGGATGCAGCACCTAAAAAAAGAGTTGAACTTCATCTTCATACTACAATGAGCACTATGGATGGAGTCGCATCTGCATCAAAACTAATTGAAAGAGCTGCTAAATGGGGACATCCGGCAATAGCTATTACAGATCATGGTGGAGTTCAAGCATATCCAGAAGCACAAAGTGCTGCAAAGAAAAATAATATAAAGGTACTTTATGGTGTAGAAGCATATTTGGTTGATGATGGCGTTCCTATTGTAATAAATGAAAAGGGCGATTCATTAGACGATACTTATGTTGTTTTTGATATAGAAACTACTGGTTTTTCACCAGTAAATGATAAAATCATAGAAATTGGAGCAGTAAAAATACAAAATGGAGAAGTAATAGATAACTTTAGTCACTTTGTAAATCCTAAAAGAAATATACCGTATGAAATAACTAAGCTTACAAGTATAAATAATGATATGGTAAAGGATGCTGAGACAATAGAAAATCTACTTCCTAAGTTCATGGAGTTTTGCAAAGGGTGTGTACTTGTTGCACATAATGCAGCATTTGATACAGGATTTATAAAGAAAAATTGTAGAGATCTTAATTTGAAGTTTGATTCATCAATAGTTGATACAGTTCCTCTTGCAAGATTCTTATATCCAGAGTTGAAAAAGGTTAAATTAAATATTGTAGCAAAACATCTTGGTATATCTCTTGAGAATCACCATAGAGCTGTAGATGATGCGAAGGCTACGGCTGAGATATTATTAAAGATGTTTGAAAGATTGAAAGAGCATCATAATATAAATACATTAAAAGAATTAAATGATTTATTTGGAGCTAATTTTGATGTAAAAAAACAGACAACATATCATATAATATTGTTTGCAAAAAATCAGGCTGGTCTTAAGACTTTATATGAAATGATTTCAGATGCACATTTAAATAATTTCTTTAAAAGACCAAGAACTAAAAAAAGTGAAATAGCTAAAAATAGAGAAAACCTTATAGTTGGTTCGGCATGTGAAGGTGGAGAAGTTTATAGATCGATTTTAGATGGTAAAAGTGATGAAGAAATAAAAGAAATAATGTCCTTTTATGATTATCTAGAAATACAGCCTCTTGGAAATAATCAATATTTAATAGAAAAAGGTATGGTTAATGGAATAGAAGAGCTTGAAGCTATAAATAAGAAAATTTATGATTTGGGCAGAGAAATAAATAAATTAACAGTAGCAACATGTGACGTGCATTTTATTGATCCTCAGGATGAAGTGTTTAGAAGAATAATTATGGCAGGTCAAGGATTTAAGGATTGTGATAATCAACCTCCACTTTATTTTAGAACAACAGAAGAAATGCTTAAGGAATTTAATTATTTAGGAAAAGATATTGCAAATGAAGTTGTTATTGAAAATACAAATAAGATTGCAGAGTTAATAGAACCTGTAAAGCCTATTCCAGATGAAACTTTTCCGCCTAAAATAGAAGGAGCAGAAGATGAAATAAGAAATATGACAATGAATAAGGTCCACAGCATATATGGAGAGAATCTGCCGGAAGTAGTCCAAAAAAGATTAGATAAAGAGCTAAACTCTATTATTAATAATGGTTACGCTGTTCTTTATCTTATTGCACAAAAGCTAGTTGCAAAGTCTACTGAAGATGGATACCTTGTTGGATCAAGAGGGTCTGTTGGTTCATCGTTTGTAGCAACAATGTCAGATATTACTGAAGTTAACGGACTTCCTCCACACTATGTTTGTCCTAACTGTAAGAAATCAGAGTTCTTTTTAGATGGATCTGTAAGTTCTGGTGCAGATTTGGATGATAAGAATTGTCCAGATTGTAATACACCATATAAAAAGGATGGTCATGATATACCATTTGAAACCTTTCTTGGATTTGAAGGTGATAAAGAACCAGATATTGACCTTAACTTTTCAGGAGAATATCAAGGTGTTGTTCATAGATATACAGAAGTACTTTTTGGTAAGGGCCATACATTTAAAGCGGGAACCATTGGTACTGTTGCTGAAAAGACTGCTTATGGATATGTGAAAAAATACCTTGATGAAAGAAATATTCGTGTTCCTCAAGCAGAAATTGAAAGACTTACCATTGGATGTACAGGAATTAAAAGAACTACAGGACAACATCCAGGTGGAATAATGGTTGTACCAGCAGATAATGAAATTTGTAATTTCTGTCCTGTACAACATCCGGCAGATGATAATGATACTGATGTTATAACAACACATTTTGATTATCATTCTATTTCAGGAAGGCTTTTAAAACTTGATATCCTTGGGCATGATGATCCTACTGTACTTAGAATGCTTCAAGATATAACTGGGCTTGATCCTAAAATAATACCATTAAATGACAAAAAGGTATTAAGTTTATTTACTTCACCAGAAGCTCTTGGAGTTACCAGAGAAGAACTTGAATGTGAAGTTGGAAGTTATGGACTTCCTGAGTTTGGAACAAAGTTTGTTAGGCAGATGCTTGTAGATACTCAGCCAAAAACTTTTTCGGATTTAGTCAGAATATCTGGTCTTTCACATGGCACAGACGTTTGGCTTAATAATGCCCAATATTATATAAAAGAGGGTTTTACTACACTTAGAGATTGTATAGCAACAAGAGATGATATTATGGTATATTTAATGTATAAGGACCTTCCACCTAAAACTGCATTTACCATAATGGAGAAGGTTAGAAAAGGAAAAGGTCTTTCAGAAGATGATGAAAAGTTAATGAGGGAACATAATGTTCCAGAGTGGTATATAGGTTCATGTAAAAAAATTAAATACATGTTCCCAAAAGGGCATGCTGTTGCATATGTCATGATGGCAATTAGGATAGCTTATTATAAAGTTTATTATCCAGAAGCGTATTATGCTACATATTTTACTGTACGTGCGGATGATTTTGACGCCAATTTAATATGTCTTGGAGAAGGTGCTGTATATGCAAAGCTTCAAGAATTGTATGGACTTGGAAATAATGCAAGTGTAAAAGACAAAGGACTTATTACAGTGCTTGAACTATGCTTTGAAGCATATAAAAGAGGAATAAAATTTTTAAGAGTTGATCTATATAAATCAGAGGCTACAAAGTTTATAATTGAAGAAGGCGCACTTAGACCACCGTTAAATGCAGTACCAGGTGTTGCAGATAATGCTGGAAAAAGTATAGTTGAAGCAAGAAAAAATGGTGAATTTATTTCAAAAGAGGATTTAAGAATAAGAGCAGGTGTATCAAAAACAGTAATAGAGGGTCTTACATCACATGGATGTTTAGATGGTATGTCTGAGACGAATCAATTGTCACTATTTTAGCAAACAGCTAACATTATGCTTGAATTTTAAAAGCTTATATGTTATTATATAAATAGTTTAAAGCTAATATGCAGAAAAAAAGGAGTGGGACATTGCCCGCTCCTTATGTTTGTAAACGCAACTTCTTTAATGATAGTTGCGTTTTTGATTACAAATTTTAAAATTGCATAAACTAAAAACAAAATGCAGTTTTAATATTGAAAGGTGGCGCTAATATGAGTAAAGATGCATTAATTGAAAAAATTGAAGCATTTGTAAAACCTATTGTTTCAGACTTAGATTATATTCTATATCATATAGAATATGTAAAAGAAAATGGAGAGTTCTATTTAAGAATATATATAGATAAAGAAGATGGCAGAATATCACTTAATGATTGTGAAGCTGTTTCAAGACAAGTAAGTGATATATTAGATGTTGAAGATCCTATAAAGGACCCATATTATCTAGAAGTATCATCTCCAGGAGTTAATAGAACGCTCTATACAGAAGAACATTTTAAAAAAGTTATTGGAAGTGAAGTACTTATAAAACTAACAGGTTCAATTAATGGAATGAAGAACATTAAAGGAATTCTTAAATGTGTAGATATTAATGAAGTTGTAGTTGAAAATAATGGAGAAGAAGTTCAAATTCCAAAAGAAAAAATAAAAACAGCAAACCTAGAAGGGGAAATATAAATTTAAGGAGGGTATTAAAATGAATGAAGAGTTTGTAGGTGCTCTTAAGGAATTAGTTAAAGAGAAAGGAATTTCAGAGGATTTACTCTTTACAACAATACAAGATGCATTAGTTGCAGCATATAAAAAGAACTATGCTAACTTACATACTAATGCACAAAATGTAAAGGTAATAATGGATAGAGAAACTGGTGAAATTAAAGTATATGCACAAAAAGTAGTTGTAGATGAAGTGTATGATGATGTTACAGAAATTTCACTTGAAGATGCAAAAATAATAAGACCAACATTTGAAGTTGATGATATTGTCGATTTAGAGGTTACACCAAAAAATTTTGGAAGAGTAGCTGCACAGCTTGCTAAGCAAGTTGTAACTCAAAGAATCAAAGAAGCTGAAAGAAGCATAATTTATGATGAGTACAAAGAAAAAGAATTTGATATTATAACAGGAACAATTCTAAGAAAAGATAAAGGAATGGTTTTTGTTAATTTAGGAAAATTAGAAGGAGTTATAGGTCCTAACGAACAAATTCCAAATGAGGAATATAAATTCAATGAAAAGTTAAAACTATATATTGTGGAAGTAAAGAATGGAAGTAAAGGACCTCAAATACATGTTTCAAGAACACATCCAGGATTAGTTAAAAGATTATTTGAACTTGAAGTTCCTGAAATTTTTGAAGGTGTAGTTGAAATTAAGAGCATTTCAAGAGAAGCAGGTTCAAGAAGCAAAATTGCTGTATACTCAAATGATGAAGAAGTAGATCCAATGGGAGCTTGTGTTGGACCTAAGGGTGTGAGAGTACAAAATATAGTTAATGAACTTAAAAATGAAAAAATTGATATAATTAAATATAGTAAGGACCCTGCAGAATTTATAGCAAATTCTTTAAGCCCTGCCAAAGTACTTAGTGTAGAAGTGAATGAAGAAAATAAGTCGGCAAAAGTAGTTGTTGATGATAATCAGCTTTCACTTGCAATAGGTAAAGAAGGTCAAAATGTAAGACTTGCAGCTAAGCTTACAAATTGGAAAATAGATATAAAGAGTAAATCTCAAAAAGAAGCTCTTGAAGAAGAAGAAGAAAAGTTATTAAATACAGAAGTGATAATTGAAGATGAAGATACTACTGATTTTACTGAAACAGAAGTAGAAATACAAGAATAGAGAGGTGCTTTTCATGAAGGCTAAAAAAATTCCTTTAAGAATGTGCACTGGTTGCATGGAAATGAAACCAAAGAAAGAACTCATTAGAGTTGTAAAAACTCCAGAAGGTGAAGTGTGTGTAGACTTAACAGGTAAAAAGTCTGGAAGAGGAGCATACATTTGTAAAGATACTGAATGTCTTGAAAAGGCATTTAAAGCTAAAAGGTTAAGTAGAAATTTAGATATCCCGATAAGTGATCAAATTTATGAAAGATTAAAGGAAGAAGTTAATAATGGATAAATTTTTTAATTTTTTAGGAATAGCAAAGAAAAGTGGTTCTTTGGTAGAGGGATATAGTAAATGTGATGATTTAAGAAATAAAAACAATTTTTATTTGTTTATAATGTCAAAAGACTTATCAGAATCATCAAAAAAGAAATTTATAAAACATTGTACAGAAAAAAACATACCATATATTGTAGAATTCTCAAAGTTTGAATTAGGAAATCCAATTGGTCGTGATGAAATTATGATTTTAGGAATCTTAGATAAAAATATAGCAGAGAAATTAAGCATGTTATATGAGGAGGAAAAAATATATGAGTAGAAAATAATACGGGGGTGACTACATGTCAAAAATAAGAGTACATGAATTAGCAAAGGAACTTAATATAGGTTCAAAGGAATTAATAACATTATTAATGGAAGAGTTTGGTGTTGAAGTTAAAAATCATATGAGCACTATAGAAGATGAAGATGCTGCATTAATAAAGGAACTTTATGCAGGAAAAGGTGAAGTGTCTGTGGAAGGCAGTGAATCTAAAACTATAGTAGATGAATATGAAGATCAACTAGCAGAAGAACTTAATAAAGGCCAAAAAAAGAAAAAGAAAACAAGAAGAGAAGTTGAAGCAGAAAAGAAAGCTGCTGAAGAAGCAAATAATGTTGGAATTATTGAAATTGGTGAAAGCATTACTGTTAAAGAATTAGCTGAAAAATTAAATAAACCAACTAATGATGTAATAAGAACACTTATATTTAAAGGTGTAATGGCTGCAATAAATCAAGAAATTGATTTTGAAACAGCAGAAAAGGTATGTACTGAGTATGAAGTACTAGCAGAAAAAAAAGAAGAAAGTCAAGAACTTGAAGTACTTGAAATAGAAGAGGATGATGAAGAAAATCTTAAAAAGAGACCACCAATAGTAACTGTAATGGGGCATGTTGACCATGGTAAAACATCTTTACTTGATTGTATAAGAAAAGCAAAGGTTACAGATTCAGAAGCAGGTGGTATAACACAACATATAGGTGCATATACTATAACTTTAAATGGCGAAGCTATAACATTCTTAGATACACCAGGACATGAAGCCTTTACAGCTATGAGAGCTAGAGGTGCGCAAGTTACTGATATAGTTATATTAGTTGTTGCAGCAGATGATGGAATAATGCCACAAACTAAAGAAGCGATAGACCACTGTAAAGCTGCAGGTGTACCAATGATAGTAGCTATAAATAAAATAGATAAACCAGGTGCTAATCCAGATAGAGTAAAGCAAGAACTTGCTGAACAAGGATTGCTTGTTGAATCTTGGGGTGGAGATGTTATTTCAGAAGAAGTATCTGCAAAACAAAATTTAAATATTGATAAATTACTTGAAATGGTACTTTTAAGTGCTGAAATGCTTGAATTAAAAGCTAATGAAAACAGAAAAGCTAAAGGTACTGTAATAGAAGCTAAACTTGATAAAGGTAGAGGTGCAGTTGCAACATTATTAGTTCAAAATGGAACTTTACATGTTGGAGACTCTATTTTAGTAGGTTCTACATATGGTAGAATAAGAGCTATGTTTGATGATACAGGTAAGAAAATAAAGACTGCAGGACCATCTATTCCGGTAGAAGTACTTGGACTATCAGAAGTTCCTGAAGCAGGAGATAGATTTAATCAAGTAAAAGATGAAAAGACAGCTAGAAATATGGCTGATTCTAGAAAGCAAAAATTAAAAGCAGAAACGCTTCAAGCTAGTCATAGAGTTTCTTTAGAAGATTTATATAGTCAAATTAAAGAAGGAAAAGTTAAAGAGCTTGCAATTATAGTTAAAGCTGATGTTCAAGGTTCAGTTGAAGCTATTAAATCATCATTAGAAAAGCTTTCTACAGATGATGTAAAGGTAAGAGTTATACATGGTGGTGTTGGAGCTATAAGTGAAACAGACATAACACTTGCAGCAGCATCTAATGCAATAGTTATAGGATTTAATGTAAGACCAGATAATAATGCTATAACTCAAGCAGAAAAAGAAGGCGTAGATATAAAAACTTATAGAATTATATACGATGCAATTGAAGATGTTAAATCAGCTATGATAGGTATGCTTGAACCTGAATATAAGGAAGTAGTTTTAGGTAGTGCAGAAATAAGAGAAACATATAAAATTTCTAATGTAGGAACAATTGCAGGGTGCTATGTGTTAAATGGAAAGCTTCAAAGAAATTCTGAAGTACGTGTAATTAGAGAAGGAATAGTTATATTTGAATCTAGCCTATCTTCCCTTAAGAGATTTAAAGATGACGTTAAGGAAGTAAATAGCGGATATGAATGTGGGCTTACAGTTGAAAAGTTCAATGATATAAAAGAAGGAGATATTGTTGAATGTTTCAAAATGGAGGCAATTAAAAGAAAAGAACTTTAAAGAGGTGAAGTATAGTGGCAAATTATAGAGGTGGGAGAATTAACGAAGAATTTAAACGTGAGATAAGTAATTTAATTCAAAATGAAATTAAGGATCCCAGAATTACAGCTATGATTTCAGTGACTGATGTTAAAGTTACTAAGGACCTAAGATATGCTAAAGTATATGTAAGTATATTCTGTAGTAGCGAGGATGAAAAGAAAAATAATTTAGACGCATTAAAAGGTGCAAGTGGATTTGTAAGAAAAGAAGTAGGGCGCAGAATAAACTTAAGGCATACTCCAGAAATATTATTTGAAATAGATGATTCAATAAACTACGGAATGCATATGGATGAACTAATACAAAGGATCAGTAAAAAAGATGAATAGTATTAAAGATGTAAAAGAAGAAATTTTAAAAGCAAATAAAATTGGATTATCATTTCATGCATCACCAGATGGGGATGCAACGGGAAGTGCACTTGGATTATTAAATGGATTAAGACAATTAAATAAGGATGCCTATATTATATCAAGAGACGTTATCTCAGATAACCTCTCTTTTCTTCCTTTAAGTGAGACTATAGATAAAGAAATAACTAAACCTACAAATGATACGGATTTAGTAATAATATTAGATTGCGGAAATGTAGAAAGAATAAGTGCTGATTTAACTTATTATGATGGAAAGATAATTAATATAGATCACCATGTATCTAATGAGATGTATGGCTTTATAAATTATGTGGATACAAAAGCAGCTGCAACTAGCGAAATAGTATATTTATTATTAAAGGAAATTGGTATAGATTTTACATCACAATGTAATGAGATAATAAATATAGGAAAATGTATTTATACAGGTATAGTTACAGATACAGGATCATATAGGCACTCAAATGTTACACAAAGAACTCATGAAATATCAAGTGAATTGATTGCACTTGGTGTAGATAATTCTAAAATTCACAGTAATCTTTTTGATAATAAACCGTTTGATAAAGTTAAATTAATGGGATGTGCTTTATCAAATATAGAATTACAACTTGATGGTAAGGTATCTGTTATTGAAATAACAAAAAATATGATAGATGAATTGAATCTTCCAAATACGGATACTTCAGATATTATTTCAATAGGTCTTTCTATAAAAGGTGTGGAAGTAGCACTTTTATTAAAAGAAGTAGATGAAGGAGTAAAAGCAAGTTTAAGATCAAAAAATAATGTTGATGTTAGAAAAGTTGCTGAAAATTTTGGGGGCGGCGGACATGTAAAAGCAGCAGGGGTTATGCAGAGGGCTGTTACTTTAAAAGTTGCTAAAGAAAATCTTCTAAAAGTATTAAAAGAACAAATGAAGTTATAATTATGAAATGGAAGTCAGCATATGAATGGAATATTAAATATATATAAAAACAAAGGCATGTCTTCTTTTGATGTGGTTAGAAAAGTTAAATTTGTAGCAAAGGAAAGAAAAGTTGGGCATACGGGAACGTTAGATCCAGAGGCAACAGGGGTTTTACCGGTTTGCCTTGGAAAAGCTACAAAGATAATCGACTATATTATGAATTCAAATAAAGTATATGAAGTAAAGTTTTTATTAGGTATAAAAACTACTACTTATGATTTAGAAGGAGAAGTAATAGAAAAAAAAGACATTTCCAATATAACTCATGAAGATGTTCTATCTGCTATTGAATACTTTGTTGGTGAATATGATCAGGTTCCGCCAATGTATTCTGCACTTAAGAAAAATGGTGTAAGATTATATGATTTAGCAAGACAAGGCATTGAGGTAGAAAGAGAAGCAAGACGAGTAAATATACTAGATATAAATAATATAAAGATAGAATTGCCATATGTTTCTATGAAAGTAACTTGCACCAAAGGTACATATATACGTAGTCTTTGTTATGACATTGGGGAAAAATTAAATGTTGGAGCAACTATGTGTGAATTAAACAGATGCAGTACATCTGTTTTTTATGAAGAAAATAGTGTTAACATTGATGAGTTAAATGAAGAAAATATTAATAATAATTTAATTACAATAGAAGAAGCACTTTCGTTTTATCCAAAACTAACTGTTAAAAGTTCATTTACAAAACTTCTTATAAATGGAGTAAAAGTATTTGATAAGAGATTAACTAATGAAAAAGTTGAAAAAGATGTTTTATATAGAGTTTACGATGATAAAGAAACATTTATAGGTCTTGGAAAACAAGATAATGAAGGTTTTAAGATAGTAAAATTATTACTTTAAAATTAGGAGCATAATTATGATTGTTATAGATAACTATTCCGAAAAGATATTAGAATCGAATAATTATGTGGCCCTTGGAAGCTTTGATGGTCTTCATAAGGGGCATCTATCTCTTATTAATAAAGCTGTAGAAGTTGCAGAAAAGAAAAATGGGAAAAGCATGGTATTTACTTTTAAAAATCATCCTAGATGTTTTATGGATAGAGGTTTTTGCTCAAAACTTATCATGGAAAATGAAAAAAAGATAGAAATTCTAGAAGATGAGAAAGTAGATATATTATGCTTTAAAGATTTTGACACAGAGTTTATGAAATTAACACCAAAAGAATTTATACAGTTATTAATAGACAAGTATAATGCTAAAGGAATTATAGTGGGATTTAATTATAAATTTGGCTATAAAAATTTGGGGAATGTAAAGTTACTTGAAGAACTTAAAGAGATATTTAATTATGAATTGTACGTTATTGATAAATGTTTATATGATGGTGATGTTATAAGCAGTACTAGAATTAGAAATTTAATTTTAGAAGGAGATGTTTCTGAAGCAGCAGAAATGCTTTCTAGACCATATTCATTAACTGGGGAAGTAGTTCATGGAAGAAAGATTGGAAGAACTATGGGGTTCCCAACAGCTAACTTAGATATAAATAAAAATTTAATTTTACCTAAAGTAGGTGTATATTATACTAATGTTAAGGTGAATAATAATATATATAAAGGAATTACTAATATAGGTAATAATCCGACAGTTAATGGAAAGAAAATAACTATTGAAACATATATATTAGATTTTGATGAAGATATATATGGTGAGCATATAGAGGTTAGTTTCATTAAGAAAATTAGAGATGGAAAAAAATTCAATGGCTTGCAAGAGCTTAAAGAAGAATTAGAGAGAAATAAAGAATTCGCTAGAAATGAGAAACTATATATATAGTATTTGATAATTTAGTTTACAATAATCTTTACTTTTGTTATAATACAAAAGGAACCTAATCCTAAGTTTAAAGGTGCCGTCTTTATACTTGGAGTTAGGCGATAATATATAAATACGCGGAGGTACTTATAATGGATAAGGCAAAGAAATTAGAAATAATCAAAAAGTTTGGAAGAGATGAACACGATACTGGTTCTCCAGAAGTTCAAGTAGCATTATTAACTGAAAGAATAAATGCATTACAAGAACATTTCAAAGTTCATAAGAAAGATCACCATTCAAGAAGAGGTCTTTTAAAGATGGTTGGTCAAAGAAGAGGTCTTCTAAACTACTTAAGTAAACAAGATATCGAAAGATACAGAGCTTTAGTTAAAGAATTAGGTTTAAGAAGATAATTTCAAGAGCGGAGGTTTCCGCTCTATTATTTTAAAATAATTAAAAATTTAATAATATTTTAATACCTAAAAAGGAGGTATGTATTACATGAATAATGTATTAACAACTGAAATTGCTGGAAAAGAGCTAAAAGTTGAATTTGGTAAAGTGGGAATGTTATCAAATGCGGCAACTTTTACAAGCTATGGTGATACAGTAATTTTAACAAATGTAAATGCATCTGAAGAGCCAAGAGAAGGAATTGATTTCTTTCCTTTAAGTGTTGAATATGAAGAAAGATTATATGCCGTAGGTAAAATTCCAGGTGGATTTATAAAAAGAGAAGGTAAACCATCAGAAAAATCAATATTAAATGGTAGAGCAGTTGATAGAACTATACGACCTTTATTTCCAAAGGGTTACAGAAATGATGTTCAAGTAGTATGTACAGTTGTATCAGTTGAAAAAGATGTACTACCAGAAATCTTAGCAATTAATGCAGCATCGCTTGCATTATGTCTTTCAAGCATACCATATACAATCCCAGCAGCAGCAGTTCAAGTAGGACTAATAAATGGTGAATTTATTACAAATCCAGATTCAGAAGGTAGAAAAGAAAGTACACTTCATCTAACAGTTTGTGCTACTAAAGAAAAAGTTATGATGATAGAAGCTGGTGGAGATGAAATTCCAGAGGATATAATGATTGCAGCAATCAAATATGGATTTGATGAATGCCAAAAAATAATTTCATTCCAAGAAGAAGCAATGGCTAAGTTTGGTAAGAAAAAAGATGAGCCTGAGTTTTATAAGGTGGATGAAGAAGTAGAAAAAGATATAAAAGAGTTTGCTCAAGATATGGTTTATGAAGCAATGCATATCACAGATAAAGATGAAAGAAATGCAGCTATTGATGCCATAAACGAGAAAGTACAAGAAGAATTTGGCGAAAAATATGCTGAAAAATTAGCAGACATAAAGGAAGTTCTTTACACTATGCAAAAGAAAGTAGTAAGGAATATGCTTTTAAATGAAAAGCGCAGACCAGATGGAAGAGCATTTGATGAAGTAAGGCCACTTGGATGTGAAGTTGGGATACTTCCAAGAACTCATGGAACAGGTTTATTTACAAGAGGATTAACTCAAGTTATGACTGTTGCAACACTTGGATCAATAAGCGAAATACAAATTTTAGATGGTATTGATGAAGCTGAATCTAAGAGATATATACATCATTATAATTTTCCAGGATACAGTGTTGGAGAAGTTAAGCCATTAAGAGGTCCAGGAAGAAGAGAAATAGGCCATGGAGCTTTAGCAGAAAGAGCACTTGAACCATTAATACCAAGTGAAGAAGAATTTCCATATACTATTAGATTAGTATCAGAAGTATTAAGCTCAAATGGTTCAACATCACAAGCTTCAGTTTGTGGTTCTACTTTAGCATTACTTGATGCAGGTGTACCAATAAAAAGACCAGCAGCTGGTATAGCAATGGGACTTATAACTTCAGAGGATTGTAGTCAAGAACAAGTTTTAACTGATATTCAAGGCATTGAAGATTTTTTTGGAGATATGGATTTTAAAGTAGCAGGTACTACTGAAGGAATAACATCAATTCAAGTTGATACAAAACTTCAAGGATTTAGTTTTAATGTTGTAGAAAATGCTATAAGAGATGCAAGAAAAGCTAGACTTACAATACTTAAAAAGATTGAAGAATGTATCCCTGAACCAAGAAAAGATGTTTCTATATATGCGCCAAAAACTGAAACTATGAAGATTGATCCAGAGAAGATTAGAGATGTAATTGGTGCTGGTGGTAAGGTTATTAATAAAATAATAGCTGACACTGGTGTGAAAATAGACATTAAAGAAGATGGAACTGTATTTGTAAGCTCTGCAGATCATGATGGAGTTAATGCTGCTATGAAGATAATAGAAGGATTAACTAAAGAAGTAGCAGCAGGCGAGGTATACTTAGGAAAAGTTACGAAAATAACTACATTTGGGGCTTTTGTAGAAATATTACCTAATAAAGAAGGATTGGTTCATATTTCTAAGTTAGCTAAGGAAAGAGTCGAAAAAGTGGAAGATGTTGTTTCAGTTGGAGATGAAATTTTAGTTAAAGTTACAGAAATAGATAATCAAGGACGAATTAATCTTTCAAGAAAAGATGCTTTATTAGATAAAGAAAAAAAAGAAGATAAATAGAGAAGGGCAATCTATATTGCCTTTTTTTTATAGAGTGGAGGCATAAAATATGTATAATACTTATACCTTAAAAAATGGATTAAGAGTTATAACAGAAAAAATAGATCACCTAAATTCAATTAGCGTTGGAGTTATGGTTCAAAATGGCTCTAGAAATGAAATTGAAGAGCTTAATGGAATATCGCATTTTATTGAACATATGTTTTTCAAAGGCACAAATAAAAGAAATGCAAAGCAAATAGTAGAAGATATTGAGAATGTCGGGGGTCAAATTAATGCATTTACAAGTAAAGAGGGTACGTGTTATTATGTTAAAGCTCTAAATACTCATTTAGATGTATCTTTAGATGTAATTTCTGATATGCTTCTAAATTCGAAATTTGATGAAGAAGAAATAGAAAAAGAAAAGGGTGTAGTAATAGAAGAAATTAATATGAGTCAAGATTCTCCAGAAGATGTTCTAGATGATACTCATTCAAAAGCATGTTTTGGAGATGATCCATTGGGAAGACCAATACTAGGAACTATTTCACATGTGAAGTCATTTACAAGAAAAAAAATATTAAACTTTATAAAAGAAAAATATACTCCTTATAATTCTGTTGTATCTATATGTGGCAATTTTGATGCAAAGGAATTAGAAGAGCTTTTAGAAAAATATTTTGGAAATTGGCATAGTGATGATAACTATTTACCTATATATAATGATGTCGAAATAGAAATAAATTCAGGATATGCAAATAAAGAAATAGAACAGTTACATATATCTTTAGGACTTAAAGGTTTACCTTATGGAGATGAAAATAACTACTCATTAGTATTGCTTAATAACCTGTTAGGAAATGGGGCATCTTCTATGTTATTTCAAAAGGTTCGTGAAGAATTAGGATTATGCTATTCTATAGGTTCTTATCTACAGCCATTTCAAGGTATAGGTACACTTAATATCTATGCCGGATTAAATAAAAACTTTGCTGAGAAAGCATTAGATGCAATAGATAAGGAATTAAAAGAGTTTAGTAAGATTGAAATATCTAAGGAACAACTTGCTATTAATAAAGAAAAGATTAAAGCTACCTATATTTTAGGATTAGAAAGTACTAGTTCTAGAATGTTTGCAAATGCGAAGACATACCTTTTTAGAAATATAGTAAGAACTCAAGAAGAGGTTCTAGAAAAAATAGATAAGATAGATGAAAGTAGCATAAAATATATTTTAGATACATGCTTTAAAAATGGAGTACTAAATGTTGCTTATGTTGGGCAGGATGTACAATATGAAAAGCTAAACTCAATAATATTAAGAAATGAAAAAGCTTATGATAATACTAAAGGAAGCAGTATCAATATATAGTTAACAGGAATAATATTCCTCCACTTATCATATAATCTATGAGAAGCGGAGGGATTTTTATGAGTGAAGAAAAAAAGGTTAAGTATCTAAGTGAAATAGAAAAATATGAGCTTATTAATGTTAATGATGGTGAGAAATATGATTATTTGCTAAATAATGATTTAATTATTGATGATGATGGCAATTTTAAATATTTAATAATAAACTTAAATGGTGGAAAGTTTAATTTTTTTAATAGTAAAGATTTTCTTGAAATACCATGGGATTGTGTGAAAAAAATAGGGGCTAGGACTATTATATTAGATGCAGATGATGATATAGTAAAGAAGGTAAAGCTATAATTTGGGAGGAATAGACGTGAGAATAATAGTACAAAAATTTGGTGGAACTTCAGTTTCTAGTGAAGAAAATAGGAAGAAAGTAATTGAAAAAGTTAGAATAGCTATCAATGAAGGGTATAGTCCTGTTATAGTAGTGTCAGCAATGGGCAGAAAGGGCGCACCATACGCTACAGATACATTACTTAACTTAATCAATGATAATTTTAAATACAAAAATAAGCTGGCTCAAGATTTACTTATGTGTTGTGGAGAAACAATAAGTTCAGTTGTAATGTGTAATGATTTATATGAGGCAGGAATAGAAGCTGTTCCACTTACTGGTGGGCAAGCAGGAATATTAACTGATAATAACTTTAGTGATGCAAAGTGCGTTAAGGTTGAGCCTAAAAGAATATTAGATATAATATCTCAGGGTAGGATACCAGTTGTTACAGGATTCCAGGGAATTAGTGAAAGTGGATATTTAACTACTCTTGGAAGAGGAGGCAGTGATACAAGTGCATCATTGCTTGGCGTTGCATTAAATGCTGAAATGATAGAAATATATACAGATGTTGATGGTATAATGACTGCTGATCCTAGAATAGTAAAAGATGCTTATTTAATTGATGTTATAAGTTACAATGAAGTATTTCAGTTAGCTGATCAAGGTGCAAAAGTAATTCATCCTAAAGCAGTTGAAATAGCAATGGAAGGCAATATACCACTGTTAATTAAAAATACAATGAGCGACTGTAATGGTACATTGATAAATAATTTTGGTGATAGAAAACATAAGAGGGTAATGTCAGGAATAACAAGTCAAGGTGATAGAATTCAAGTTTCAATTACTAAAGATGAGAATAAGGAAAATACAAAATATAATGATATATTAGAATTATTAGCTGCCAATAAGATAAGTTTAGATTTAATTAATATATTCCCAGATAAGCAAATTTTCACTATAAGTAAAGAGGATAGAAAACTTTTAGAAAATATATTAAAAAAAGCAAATTTAAAATTTAATATTATTGATGAGTGCAGCAAAGTTGCAGTTATAGGTTCTGGAATGAAAGGAATTCCAGGTGTAATGGCTAAAATAATAAAATCTCTAAGCGATAATAAAATAGAAGTTCTTCAAACTGCAGATTCACATATGACAATTTGGTGCTTAGTTCATTCAAAAGATGCAATAAATGCTATAAATATTTTACATAAAGCATTCTCTATTAGCAGCACAATATAATTTTTGAATGACTAGTTTACGTATAAAAAAAGGTCTCCTGTATAAAATAACAGTATTACAGGAGGTTTTTTTATGAGTAATAATGATATTTTAAATAGTAATAATGATGAAAAAATAAAAGAGACTTTAGAAGGGAAAGAAAAAATAAATTCAATAAAGGAATTAGGAAATACAATAAATAATAATCCAAATAAAAGTATACAGGTTTTGTCAATAATTGGTCAGATAGAAGGCCATTCAGTTTTACCACCACAGACTAAAGCAACAAGATATGAACATATAATTCCTCAACTTATAGATATAGAACAAAATGATGCAGTTAAAGGATTATTAATAGTCTTAAATACTGTTGGTGGGGATGTTGAAGCGGGGCTTGCCATAGCAGAAATGATAAGAAGCATGTCAAAGCCAACTGTTTCAATTGTAATTGGAGGCGGACATTCAATTGGAGTTCCTCTTGCAACATCATCAGATTATTCTTTTATAACACCATCTGCAACTATGATAGTTCATCCTGTTAGAATGAATGGCTTTGTTATAGGCGTACCACAAACATTTGAATACTTTAAAAAAATACAAGAAAGAATAAATGAATTTATAGTAAGAACTTCCAATATAAATATGGATGTACTAGAAAAGTTTATGGATCAAAGAGATGATTTATTAAATGATGTTGGCACAATGCTTATAGGAAAGCAGGCAGTTGAATGTGGACTTATTGATGAAGTTGGTGGAATAAGTGAAGCGTTATATAAACTTAAAAATCTTATAGGAGAAAAAAAATCTAAGTAAATATAATATGAGTTTATTTTTAAAAATTAATTATTAAAAAATATATAATTAAATTAATGTTTTAAATGGTTATAGAAAAAAATCTATAGCCCTTTTTTGCTTTTAATGTTATCTTATTTAGAGGGAAATAATTATCATATGTAGAAATAAGAGCATAGGGGTGATTAAATTTGGGTAAAAATAATAGGAGAAGTAATACCAAAAAAAATAAACAAAAAAATAATGATAAAGCAAATCCCGATATAGTTGGAATTATATATATGGCAACTGGACTTATTTTAGCTGTAGCTATATACACATCTTTAGCCGGTGTATTATCAAAACTATCTCAAAATATATCATATGCATTAATAGGAATTGGTTCATATACTTTACCTATATATTTATTATATTTTGGATTTCAATACATAAAAACGCGAGGCAATGTATCTTTAAAAAATAAAAGTTTTATAGGAATATCTTTAGTTGTTATTATAGTAATGTTAACTTGTGGAACAATAAATATTCAGTCATTACACGATCATAATGATTTTATGGCGAATATTAAAGCAATAGCCATAAATGAAAGTCATGTAATTCATGGGGGAATGTTTTCATATTTAATATGCTATCCTCTATATAAATTTGTAGGAACTGTAGGATCATATATATTATTTTTTGCACTTTCATTAATTGCAGTTATACTGATTTTTGATATAACACTATATGATTTAGGACTCACAGTGGCAAGTAAAAGTGAGCAAATAAGAAATAACAGAAGACAGAAAAGTGCTAAAATAGAACAAACAGATAATTCAAGAAAGAAAAAAGAAAGTACTTTTATAAATATTGTTGATAATAATGAAGAAGCTGCAGAAAAACATATAGAAAATAGAGAAAAGGAAGAGTTTTTACAAGGTGTTAATAGAAAAATAAAAATATTAGACTTCATGAAAAATTCTGAGGAAGAAGAGGATGATATTGCAGTTTTAGAAGAGCTAAACAGAAATAAAATAGAAAAATCTAATGATAATATTAACGCATTTATAGATGAAAATATGGATTCAGAAAAGAAAAGCTCTAGTAAAAAGAAAAATTTAGATAATGACGTTAAAGAAGTTGTAAATAAGGAAATAGAGGAACACATTTTAGAGCAAAGAGAAGAAAAAGAATATGAAATTCCAAGCTTAGAGTTATTAAAGGCTAATGTAAATATGAAGCTTAATAGTTCTGATAAAAAAGAATTAATAGAAAATGCAAATAAACTGGAAGAGATACTATCAAACTTTGGAGTTGATGCAAAAGTCATTCAAGTTACTAAGGGTCCGTCTGTAACAAGATTTGAACTTCAGCCGAGCCCTGGAGTTAAAGTAAGTAAAATTGTTAATTTATCAGATGATATTGCACTTGGTCTTGCTGCTTCTGGAATAAGAATAGAGGCACCAATACCAGGTAAAGCAGCTGTAGGTATAGAAGTACCTAATGGAAAACAAAGTCCGGTATTTTTAAGGGAAGTACTTGAAAGTGATGAATTCATTAATTCAAATAAAAAATTATCATTTGCCCTAGGTAAAGATATTTCAGGAAAATGTGTTGTTGGGGATTTAAGCAAAATGCCTCATACACTTATTGCTGGTGCAACTGGATCAGGTAAAAGCGTATGCATAAATTCTCTTATAATAAGTTTATTATATAAGTATAAGCCAGAAGAGGTAAAACTTCTTATGGTAGATCCAAAAGTTGTTGAACTTAGTGTTTATAATGGAATACCACATCTTTTAATTCCGGTTGTAACTGATCCTAAAAAAGCAGCAGCAGCTTTAAACTGGGCAGTTAATGAGATGACAAATAGGTATAAGTTATTTGCTGAAAAAGGTGTTAGAAATATGGAATCATATAATGATTTATATGAAAAGGGATCAATAGAAGAAAAGCTGCCTTATATAGTTATAATTGTGGATGAGCTTGCAGATTTAATGATGGTATGTCCAAATGATGTTGAAGATTATATTGGAAGACTTGCACAAATGGCTAGAGCAGCAGGTATGCATCTTGTTATAGCAACTCAAAGGCCTTCCGTAGATGTTATAACTGGTGTAATTAAAGCTAATATTCCATCAAGAATATCGTTTGCAGTTTCATCACAAATTGATTCTAGAACAATTTTAGACAGTTCAGGTGCAGAAAAACTTCTTGGAAAAGGAGATATGTTATATTATCCAGTTGGTGAAAATAAGCCTTTAAGAGTTCAAGGATGTTTCATTTCAGAAGAAGAAGTTGAAAATGTTATTTCTTTTATAAAGAATGATCAAGGTGATATCAATTATAAAGAGGATATAATTGAACATATTAACAATACAGCAGATTCTAAAAATTCAATAGCTGGAGAGAATGATAGTGATGTAGATGAACTTCTTGATGAAGCAATAAGAATTGTTGTTGAATATGAGCAGGCATCAACTTCTTTTCTTCAAAGGAAACTTAGAGTAGGCTTTAATAGGGCTTCTAGAATTATGGACCAATTAGAAGAAAGGAAAATTATTTCTGAGAAGGATGGAAGCAAGCCAAGACAGGTATTAGTAAAGAGAGAACAACTTTTTGATGATGGAGATAATTTTGAAGAATAGAGCACATAAAAAGTTAAATTTTTATGTACATAACTATTTTTTATAAATATGAATATCGTTTTGTAGTATAATAATTTGTGGAAAAGAGAGCTACTTGTAATTTATAATTATAATTTGTTATAATTATAAATCAGTAAAACGCAGGAGGAAAAAATATTGAAAAGTAATTTGGAAATTGTTAAGGATCCTATAAAAAATAGAGATTCTTCAAATAAATACAAAGTTGGTATGGTTAGTCTTGGATGTGATAAAAATAGAGTTGATTCAGAGATTATTCTTGGAAACATGAGTAATGACTATATAATAACTAATAATCCAAAAGACGCAGATATTATATTAGTTAATACATGTGGTTTTATAGAAAGTGCAAAACAAGAATCAATTGATACAATACTTGAAATGGCAGAATATAAGAAAACATATAGATGTAAACTTTTGATTGCTACAGGATGTCTTACTCAAAGATATGGGGAAGAGCTTGGAAAGCTTATACCTGAAATAGATATTATGCTTGGAGTAAATGATTATAACAAGCTGAATGAATTAATTACTGCATTTATTAATGAAGATAAAAAATCATTAGAGTATGTAAATTATTCTGATGATTTCATTAATGAGGGAAAAAGAATACTTACAACAAAGCAATCAACTGCATATATAAGGATAGCAGAAGGTTGTAATAATTTTTGTACGTATTGCATAATCCCTAAAATAAGAGGAAAATTTAGAAGTAGAAAATTAGAAAACATAATAAATGAAGCAAAAGATTTAGCATCTCAGGGCGTTAAAGAGATAATTTTAATAGCACAAGATACAACTATGTATGGAACAGATATTTATGGAAAACAAAACCTTCATGAATTATTAAGAGAGTTAAGTAAAATTGAAGAAATTAAATGGATTAGACTTCTTTATTGTTATCCAGAAGAATTGTATGATGAACTTATTGATGAAATAGGTAATAATAATAAAGTTGTAAAATATATAGATATACCTATACAACATATTAGTAACCATGTATTAAAGCTTATGGCAAGAAAAACAACTAAAGAACATATAATGGATAAAATAAAAATGTTAAGAACAAGAGTTCCAGAAATAATAATAAGAACTACTTTTATAGTAGGATTTCCACAAGAAACACAAGAAGACTTTGAAGAGATAACAGATTTTCTTGAAGAATTTAAACTTGATAAAGTAGGTGTATTTACATATTCTCAAGAAGAAGATACAGCAGCAGCAAGAATGGTAGGACAAATAGAAGAAGAAATTAAAAAGGTAAGAGAAGAAAAATTAATGCTTACACAAAAATGTGTTTCAGAAGAATTAAATAAATTGAAAATAGGAAAATACTATGATATTCTTGTAGAGGGATATAATGGCGAATATTATCATGGAAGAAGCTTTGAAATGGCTCCTGATATAGACGGAAATATATTCTTTAAAAACAATGATAATGCAAATATAGAAATTGGATCATTTGTTAAAGTTAAAATAATAGAAAATATGGATTATGATTTAATAGGAGTTGTTGTAAATGAATCTTGCAAATAAGCTGACATTGATTAGAATTTTTCTAGTTCCAGTATTTTTGATATTTCTTGCAGTAAAAGGAATACCATATGGAACTTTTATAGCTACTTTTATATTTATATTAGCATCATTAACAGATAAGTTAGATGGATATATAGCAAGAAGTAGAAATCAAATCACTAATTTTGGTAAATTTATGGATCCACTTGCAGATAAATTATTAGTTACTTCTGCTTTGATTTCATTAGTTGAATTACAAGTTATACCAGCATGGGCGGCTATAATAATAATAGCACGTGAATTTGCAGTATCTGGACTAAGATCTATTGCTGCTGCGCAAGGAAAAGTAATTGCAGCAAGCTGGTGGGGAAAAATAAAAACTGTTATACAAATAATAGCAATAATATTATTACTTTTACAAGTAAATATAGGAGATTCATTATATTTAACAAAGTTAGTATCAAATAATGCATTTTGGGCAGTATTTTTTGCGAATGTTCCAAAGATAATGCTTTTAGCAGCTGTAGTAATTACTATAATATCAGGATATGAATATTTCGTTAAAAATAAAGAAGCATTAACTACAGATAAATAATTGTTTAAGAATTAAGAGACATGGATATAATTTTATTTAAAGCGGCTATTTCTAATAAGTGAAATAGCCCTTTTAGCAAATTAATAAAAGAAATTTATTGACTATAAAATTTTATTAAATTATAATTATATACAGAACATAAGTTCGATTGAAAGGAAGGATATATTATGGGAAAGATAGATGCAGACAAATTAAAAGCAATTGAGAGTGCTATGGGCCAAATTGAAAAGCAATTTGGTAAAGGGTCAATAATGAAACTTGGAGAACACAATGTACTAAATATAGATGCAATTTCAACTGGGAGTTTAGATTTAGATATAGCACTTGGAATTGGTGGAGTTCCAAAGGGAAGAATTATAGAAATATACGGACCAGAAAGCTCAGGTAAAACTACTGTAGCGCTTCATATAGCAGCAGAAGCTCAAAAGAAAGGTGGAGCAGTTGGATACATAGATGCTGAACACGCATTAGATCCAATGTATGCACAAAGATTAGGTGTAGATGTAGATAGCTTAATAGTATCTCAACCAGATACAGGAGAACAAGGTCTTGAAATAGCAGAGGCGTTAGTTCGTTCAGGAGCTATAGATGTTATTGTAGTTGACTCTGTTGCTGCATTAGTTCCCAAAGCAGAAATAGAAGGTGAAATGGGAGACTCTCATATAGGTCTTCAAGCAAGACTTATGTCTCAGGCCTTAAGAAAACTTGCAGGTACAATTAATAAAACTAATTGTGTTGCTATTTTTATAAACCAATTAAGAGAAAAGGTTGGAGTAATGTTTGGATCTCCAGAGACTACTACAGGTGGTAGAGCATTAAAATTCTATGCTTCAGTAAGACTTGATATAAGAAGAATAGATTCAATAAAGCAAGGCGATGCTATAATTGGTAATAGAACAAGAGTGAAAATTACTAAAAATAAAGTGGCTCCACCATTTAAACAAGCAGAATTTGATATTATGTATAATGAAGGTATTTCAAGAACAGGTAATGTAGTTGATGTAGGTGTTAAAGAAGAGATAATTCAAAAGAGTGGAGCATGGTTCTCTTATGGAGATATAAGACTTGGTCAAGGTAGAGAAAATGCAAAAGCTTATTTAAAAGATAACCCAGATGTTGCATTAGAAATAGAAAATCAAATAAGAAAAAAATATAATCTTAAAGAAGCTGAGCCAATGCCAGAAGTAACTGAAGTTGCAGTAGATAATACTGAAGTAGTTAAGGAAGATAGTAGCGAAGCAAATAAAGTAGATAAAGAATAAGAAAATAGTTAATTATTGTAGAAATCTTAATAAGTTAAATATAATATAAAATTAAATAAACAAGTAAAATATAGCTGTATACATAATTATGTATACAGCTATATTTTTCTAATAAGGACTCGTAAATAAAAGCATGGAGTATATAATCAATATTTGGGCAAACTTGACATAATTTTATTTTTAATATAGAATAAAAAGGAATACTGGTTTATCATATTCGTAATGCAGTGAGAAGAGTATGACACCTTACTATACTTTCTTATTAATGATAAATAATGAGAATTTAATAAATTAGGAGGTGTTAATATGAATCCAGTATATTTGATATTAATAGATATAGTTATTTTATTAGTATTGGGAATAGTGGTTTATAAAACAATTCAACAAGCATCAAAGAATAAGATAGAAGCACTTGAAAAAGAATCAAAAGAAGTGCTTGAAAAAGCAAAAAAAGATGCAGAAGCTATGAAAAAGGAATCAATTCTTGAAGCCAAGGAAGAGCTTCATAAATTACGAAGTGATTTTGACAAAGAATCTCGTGAAAGAAGAAATGAAATTCAGAGACTTGAAAGAAGAGTAATTCAAAGAGAAGAAGCACTTGACAAGAAAAGTGAACTTATTGAGAAAAAAGATGAAACATTAAATCAAAGAATGCTTGAAGTAGAAGAAATAGAAACAAAAACAAAGGAACTATTTCATGAAAGAAGAGCTGAACTTGAGAAGATTTCATCCCTTTCTAGCGAGGAAGCTCGTGAAATCCTTTTAGATGAAGTGAAAAAAGAAATTACACATGATACTGCTTTAATGATAAAAGATATTGAAAGCAGAGCTAAAGAAGAAGCAGATAAAAGAGCAAGGGAAATAATTACAAATGCTATTCAAAGATGCGCGGCAGATCATGTGTCAGAAACCACTGTACAGGTTGTTGCGTTACCTAATGATGAAATGAAAGGTAGAATCATAGGTAGAGAAGGTAGAAATATAAGAACCTTAGAAACATTAACAGGAGTTGATTTAATAATAGATGATACTCCAGAGGCAGTAATTCTTTCTAGCTTTGATCCAATTAGAAGAGAAGTGGCAAGATTAGCCTTAGAAAAGTTAATTGTGGATGGTAGAATACATCCAGCAAGAATCGAAGAGATGGTTGAAAGAGCAAAGAAAGATGTAGAAAACAATATTAAGGAAGAAGGGGAACAAGCAGCCCTGGAAACTAGTGTACATGGACTACACCCAGAAATAATAAAACTTGTTGGTAGATTAAAGTACAGAACAAGTTATGGTCAAAATGTTTTGAAACATTCAATAGAAGTTTCAAATTTGGCAGGACTTATGGCATCAGAACTAGGTTTAGATGTTGCTTTAGCTAAAAGAGCAGGTTTATTACATGATATAGGAAAAGTTGTAGACATAGAAGGCCCTCATGCATTAATAGGAGGAGACCTTGCAAAGAAGTATCATGAATCACCATTAGTAGTCAATGCTATATCAGCTCATCATGGGGATGTAGAAATGATATGTTTAGAATCAGTGCTAGTTCAAGCAGCAGATGCTATATCAGCAGCAAGGCCTGGTGCGAGAAGAGAAACATTAGAAGCTTATATTAAGAGACTGGAAAAATTGGAAGAAATAGCAAATTCGTATGAAGGTGTAGAAAAGTCATATGCAATTCAAGCTGGTAGAGAGATAAGAATTATGGTTAAACCAGAAAAAATTGATGATGCTGGTACTGTTGAATTAGCACGTAATTTAGTAAAGAGTGTTGAAGAACAGTTAGAATATCCAGGTCAAATAAAAATCAATGTTATTAGGGAAACTAGGGCAGTTGATTTTGCTAAATAAGTATTTAGGAATGCACTTTGTTATAAAACAAGGTGCATTTAATTTTTTTGCTAGAATATATATTATAATGGATAAATTTTCTTTTAAGTTAATTTTATTAAAATTTTTCTATGAAAATTAAAGGATTCTAGAGACATATATAGAATATAGTTAATGTAAACGATATGCATAATAAATTCTAGGAGGAATAACAGTAATGGAAGTATTAAAGGTATCAACTAAATCAAATCCAAATTCAGTAGCAGGAGCATTAGCTGCAATAATTAAAGAAAAAGATATTGCAGAAATTCAAGCTGTAGGAGCAGGAGCAATAAATCAAGCGGTAAAAGCAATAGCTATTGCAAGAGGTTTTATAGCTCCAAGTGGAAAAGACATAGTTTGCATTCCGGCTTTTACAGACATACAAATAGATGGAGAAGAGAGGACAGCCATTAAATTAATTGTTCAACCACGCTAAATAGTGGGAGGGAAATTAATTAGTATAAGTAGTAATTTTAGGTTGAAATTATTTATAAAAACGTTTATACTATAATAGTTAAATGCTATATTTATTAATTTTTTATAAAGAGGTGTATATTAATGATAGCAAAAGAAGTTTGTGTAAAAAATTCATCAGGTCTTCATGCTAGACCAGCAACATTATTAGTAAAGAAGGCTTCATCATTCAAGTCGGATATTAGCATAGAATTTAATGGAAAAAAAGCTAATGTTAAGAGCTTAATTGGTGTTTTATCTTTAGCTGTAACTAAAGATGCTGTAATAAAAGTTGTTGCTTCAGGAGATGACGAAGCTTTAGCAGTTGAAGAGATAGTTAAATTAGTTGAAACATTAGAAGACTAATTTATATACAAAAAGGTTTCATATTGAAAAATATGAGACCTTTTTGTTTTATATAAAATTTGTAATTAATAAGATTTAACATGGTTTTAAAGATATTAAATAAAAAAATTGAAAATTAACTACTCAAGATTTATGTAAATATGATATAATACGAATGTTAGATAAAAAAATATAAAATATATTCGCATGGAGGTTTCTGATGAGAGATTTATATAGCACACCTTTAAATTCAAGATATGCTTCAAAAGAAATGAGTTTTATTTTTTCTGATGATATGAAATTCACAACTTGGAGAAAGCTATGGGTAGCTTTAGCAGAAGGTGAGAAGGAGCTTGGATTAAATATTACAGATGAGCAAATAAAGGAATTAAAAGACAATATAAATAATATTAATTATGAAGATGCAATAAAAAGAGAAAAAGAAGTAAGACATGATGTTATGAGCCATGTATATGCATATGGTCTTCAATGTCCAAATGCTAAAGGTATAATTCATTTAGGAGCTACATCATGCTATGTTGGAGATAATACTGATGTAATTATAATGAGAGATGCATTAGAATTAATAAAGAGTAAAATAGTAACAGTATTAAATCATTTAAAAAGCTTTGCTATTGAATATAAAGATATGCCAACTTTAGGATTTACACATTTTCAGCCAGCTCAATTAACTACTGTAGGTAAAAGAGCAACTCTTTGGATGCAAGATTTAGTTATGGATATTGAAAACATAGACTTTTTACTATCAACATTAAAGCTAAGAGGAGTTAAAGGTACTACTGGAACTCAAGCAAGCTTTATGGAGTTATTTGATGGAGATGAATCAAAAGTTAAAGAACTTGATAAAATAGTTGCACAAAAGATGGGATTTAAGAAGAGCTATGGTGTTACTGGTCAAACATACCCAAGAAAACTTGATTCAATAGTTTTAAATACTTTATCAGAGGTAGCACAAAGCGCATATAAATTCAGTAATGATTTAAGATTACTTCAAAACATGAAAGAAATGGAAGAACCATTTGAAAAAAACCAAATTGGATCATCAGCTATGGCTTATAAGAGAAATCCAATGAGAAGTGAAAGAATGAGTGCTTTAGCTAGATTTGTTATAGTTGATTCATTAAATCCAGCAATTACAGCAGGTACTCAATGGTTTGAAAGAACCTTAGATGACTCAGCTAATAAGAGATTATCAGTTGCAGAAGGATTCTTAGCATTAGATGGAGTATTAAACTTATACATAAATATAGCTGAAAATATGGTAGTATATGATAAAGTAATAGCTTCTCATGTAGAAAGAGAATTACCATTTATGGCTACTGAAAACATAATGATGGAAGCTGTTAAAAGAGGTAAAGATAGGCAGGAATTACATGAAAAAATTAGAGTTCATTCAATGGCCGCTGCTCAAAGGGTTAAGGGCGAAGGTTTAGATAATGACTTAATAGATAGAATAATAGCTGATTCTTCATTTGGATTAACTAAAGAAGAGATACTTGGAATAATAGATC
The DNA here is from genome assembly GCF_001458595.1 of Clostridium neonatale. Classification (GTDB taxonomy): domain Bacteria; phylum Bacillota; class Clostridia; order Clostridiales; family Clostridiaceae; genus Clostridium; species Clostridium neonatale. The sequence goes on along the minus strand of NZ_LN890328.1, from coordinate 1,932,338 downwards.
CGACTAAATTCGTTGGAAGAGCTCCAAGTCAAGTTGTTGAATTTATAGATGAATATGTTGATCCAATTATAAATGATAATGCTGAAGCATTAAAAATTAAGAGTGAAATAAATGTATAGTATAAATAAATGACGTACTAAGTTTAGAGGATAACAACCGAAATGAAGCTCTCATGTTCGGCTCGCTTGCTACAAAAATGAAGCAAGAATTTAAACATCAATGATTGTGCCCAAAACTGTTTGCTCCAATATAAAATTTGACAAACAATTTTGGAACAATCATTGATGAAAAATTCTAAGCTTCATTTTTAAATTAAGGAATAGTTATTTATACATGTTAAAGATTTAAGAAGTTAATATTTTATCATGTATAAATGGTATCAATTTATAAATATCAGAATATATATTCTTACGAATTTGCTTATTCTATGCTGGTTAAGGTGATTTTATAGGTAACTTCATAAGTTACCTACAGTGATTAGAAGATATACTTTAAGGCATGGAATATAAAAAGCATTAATCATAATTAAAATAAATTGAGTATATATGATTTTAGAGAAAAACAAAGAAATTCAATATATGATAGGCGTAGTATTGTATTGGAAATTTCAGATTTTAAATTCTTTGGCAGAGGCTGTTCTAAAATTGTTTGTCCAAAACTTGTTTTTTTGGAGCAAACATTTTTGGGCATAGCCTCTGCCATTAGAATTTTTAGCTGAAATTTCTCTACAATCGAGCCGATCATATATTGAATTTCGGTTGTTATCCACTAAACTCTTATTCTACACAATATATTTAATTTATGTTTTGAGATAACTTTATTCCTTAGCTGTTAGGAGTAATAAACGTCAATTAATTTTTATAGCTCTAAGAGTAGGATATATAATAGGATAAATTTCACTTAGAGGATAATTAAGTTTATTGTAACTATGGCAGCAATATAAGCAATCACCATTAGATAGTTCATAAGTAATAAATCCAGTATGAAAAAATTTCCCCAATTGTGGAGTATAAAACTGAATAATGTTACCTTTTTTGAAAGGTGAAATATCTGAAACATTAATACCCAGTTTATTATTAATTAAATATGAGTATAATTCTTCAACTCTAACCCAGGAATTACTATAGGGTTTCCAAGTTTGTGTTTTATAAAGGCCACCTTCATGAATAATTTGCGATACAAAGTTAGTACAGTCTCCTCCTATTCCATTAAATGATTTATAATTAGGATTAGGAATTAAGGCATATTTTTCAGCATATTTTATAGCATTATTAATATTAAATTCATTTTCAGATGATCTTGCTTTTTTGCTTTTTGATGATAAAAGTATAAATGAATTATATAAAGAATCTAAATTAGAAATTTTATTTTCCCATAGATGTAGACTATTTGTATTTAAGGTCTCAATAATAGAAGAAAGATTATTTTTTAGAAGTCTGTCATAAAGCAAAACATCGTCTTCAGAATTAACTAACATTACAAAGTTATAATTTAGATGAGATTTTTCTATTATTATAATATAATTTTCAATTGTAACTGAAGATACATCTTTAGAAAAATATTTTTGAGAAAATGACTTTTTTAGTATAAACTGCAGTTTTAAAAGGTGTTGATCTTCTTTTAAGATTTTATAATTATATGAAAAACTAGTATTTTTTATTGGAGCAAGTAATTTCTCTCTCCATTTGTGATTAAATAATTTCTTATAGTAAATTTCATTTATTGTGTTTGGGGATAAAAAGTTTGTTTTTAAAGACTCTAGTGTAAAAAAGTCACTACATAATATAGTGGATAAATTGTATAAATAGTTTGATAACATATTTCACTACCTAATAAATAGTAATATCGGTATATTTTATGTATTATGCTATGGAAATATATATTTAATTTATAAAATAATTATGAGTATTATGAGTATATATTAAGAATAACAAAATTTACTATAATTTATGTGGATAAATTTATAATTTATATGCTATAATATATAAGTGATTATTTTATAGAGCATATTAAATAATCGAATACATAATTTAAATATGAAATTTGATGAATTAACTTGCAAATAATGTGTGTTGTAAGATAAAATCAAATAAGATAAACAATTAAAAAAGGAGCTATCAAAAGTAATGCAAGAATTATCTAACGTAATAGCTAAGAAGTATGATGAAGTAGTCGATAAAATAAAAGTTTTTTCAGATGAACACCTTAATGATGCATATAAAGATGTCTGTTTAGTAGCGGCAGAAACTCTATTTAATGGTAATGAAGAAGCTGTTAAAAAGGGAAAAAGTGTTTCTTGGGCAGCTGGCATTGTACATGCAATAGGAAGTTTTAATGATTTATTCGATTCTAAAGAAGAGCCTTATATAAAAGCAACGGATTTATATAAAGCGTTTGAAGTAAGTAGTAGTACAGTAACAAGCAAGTCTAAAGAAATTAAAGCTTTACTTAATTTATCTGATGAAGATAAAAAATGGATTGTTAGTTCAAATAATAATCTGTCAGAAGTTAAGAAGGAAGTTTTAGCTACTGCGGATAAAAAAGATGAAGAATCATTTAGAGTGCAAGTTGAAAAAAAATACATAATATCTCAAAAGGTTATTGATTTAGCTTGGAAAGAAAAAAGTTATGCGAGTAAATATAAAATAGCTATGCAAGCATTATCAATATATAAAGACTGTGCTGATGCATATGTAATTTTATCAAGAGATGCAAGATTAAGTGATGATCAAAAGGTTAAATACTTAAAGAGAGCGGTAAAAGCAGCAGAAAATGTTCTTAAGATTGAAAAGATGGAAGATACAGATCCAAGAGTATTCTTAGTAAAACCAGCAGAACCACTATTTGGTGCTAAATATTTATTAGCAACTAAGTTATGGGAAATGGAAAGAAAAGATGAGGCTATAGAAACAGCTTTAGAAATTGTAAAATATGATAAAACTGATAAAATGTTAGTTAGAGGATTAGTATCAAACTGGCTTTTAATAGATGAGAAATATGATGATGCAAAAGTATTTTTAGATAATTATGAAAATGACATTATTGCAGCGACTAATTATAATAGAGCAGCAGTGTTATATAGATTAGGAAGATTAAGCGATGCTGAAATTTCTTTAAAAAAAGCATATAAGAGAAATCCAGTAGTTGTTGATTATTTAACAAAAGAAAAAGAAATTCCAGCTGTTAAACCACATATGGCTAAATTAGGCGGAGACGAAGAAGCTATGAGATATGCAAAGTTTGGTCTTCAAATTTGGAATGATGAAGAAATGGTTAATTGGTTAAAAGATATTACAAAAAAAGTTGCAGTACTTTAATTTAATAGTACTTTATAATACAATATAAATATAATTTAATATGACAATCTTCAGGGCAGGGTGTAATTCCCTACTGGCGGTATAGCCCGCGAGCTTTAAATAAAAAGCAGATTCGGTTTAACTCCGAGGCCAACAGTATAGTCTGGATGAAAGAAGATATATGTATATAATAATTATTTCACTATGAAGAAATATGTTATTTTATATTGATTTTTATGCCTTGAACAATATATGTTCAAGGTTTTTTATATAAATATCAGTATTAGAATTAATATTAGTCTTCATATTTAAGTGTAATTGTGATGTTGTTAAATATAAAACAATATGTTGTGAATAATTGTTAAATATTATATTTTGCCCTAAGAATTTATTCTTAGGGCTTTTTTTAGTTCATAAAAAATAATCTGAATTTTATTTAAGGGGTGAATATAGTGAATGATGATTTCTATATGGATTTTGCAATAAAACTAGCATTAAAGGGCGAGGGAAAAGTTAATCCTAATCCACTTGTAGGAGCAGTAATAGTAAAGAATAATAAAATTATAGGCTCAGGATATCATGAGCAGTATGGAAAAGAACATGCTGAAAGAAATGCTGTAAAAAGCTGTAATAAAAATATGGAGGGAAGTACAATATATGTTACTTTAGAGCCATGTTTTCATTTTGGAAGACAACCTCCTTGTGTAGATATGATTATAGAAAAAAAAATTAGAAGAGTAGTTATAGGAATGATTGATCCAAATCCATTAGTTGCAGGCAAGAGTATTGAAAAACTAAGGGAAAATAATATAGAGGTTACAGTAGGCGTAAGAGAAAAAGAATGTAAAAAGTTAAATGAGATATTCATTAAATATATAACAAGTAAAATACCATTTGTTTTGCTTAAGGCTGGTATGTCTTTAGACGGGAAAATAGCAACATATACAGGAGAATCAAAGTGGATTACGTGCGAAGAAAGTAGAAAGGATGCACATAATCTTAGAAATAAATTATATGCAATAATGGTTGGAATTAATACAGTTATTTTAGATGATCCAGAGCTCACATGCAGAATAAAAGGTGGAAGAAATCCTATAAAAATAATAGTTGATAGTTCTCTTAGAATTCCCATAGATTCTAAGGTGGTAAAAATCAATCCATATCTTACTATAATTGCAACAACAGAAAAAGCTGATGAAAATAAAAAAAGAATTTTAGAGGATATGGGAATAAGCATAATAACTACATCACTTAAAAATAATAAGGTGGATTTAAGTGAATTATTACAAGCGATAGGTGAAAAAAATATTGATTCTATTCTAATTGAAGGTGGAAGTGAACTTAACTTTTCTGCATTAGAAGAAGGAATAGTAGATAAAATTAGGTTTTATATAGCACCTAAAATTTTAGGTGGCGATAAGAGCAAAAGCAGCATAGGTGGGCAAGGATTTTCTAGATTATATGATTGCATAAATTTAAATGAAATAAGTTATAAAAATATAAATGATGATTTGATAGTTGAAGGATATATTAAGAAGTAATACTATGATCAGCTTAATCTATGTGTATGTAAGAATTTTAAATATAATTTATAAGATTAACTAGGAAAGGAGGAGTTAAATGTTTACTGGGATAATTGAGGAAGTTGGAACTGTAAAAGAATTATGCACAGGAAATGAATTTGGAGTCATAAAAGTAGAATGTATTAAAGTGTTACAAGAAACCAATATTGGTGACAGCATTTCTACTAATGGTGTATGCCTGACTGTCACAGAAAAGGGAGAAAACTATTTTAAAGCAGATATAATGGGAGAAACTCTTCAAAGAAGTAGCTTAGGAGAATGTGAATATAAAAGTAAAGTTAACTTAGAAAGAGCACTGTGCTTTAATGGAAGACTTGGAGGGCATATTGTCAGTGGACATATAGATGGAATTGGACAAATAGTATCTATAGAAGAAAACATTGATGGGACTTGGTTTTCAATAAAAACAGGTAAAAACATACTCAAGTATATAATTGAGAAAGGATCTATATGTATTGATGGTATAAGCCTTACGGTTGCATATGTTGATGATGAGTTGTTTAAAGTTTCTATAATTCCTCACACTTTAAAAAATACAAATTTAATATATAAAAACCTTAATTCAAAAGTTAATTTAGAGTGTGATTTAGTAGGAAAATATATAGAGAAGTTTACTAATTTTATGGAGAAAGAAGATAAAGAAAAACAGAGCAACATTACAAGAGAATTTTTAATTAAGAATGGTTTTTAGGAGTGATATAAAATGAAATTTAATTCTATAGAAGAAGCGATAGAAGACATAAAGAACGGGAAAATGATTATAGTAGTAGATGATGAAGATAGAGAAAATGAAGGGGATCTAGTTATAGCTGCTGAGAAGGCAACTCCAGAGGCAGTAAATTTTATGATTAAGTATGCTAAAGGTCTTTTGTGTGTACCAATTGAAGAGGAAATTGCAGATAAACTTAAGCTTAATCCTATGGTAGAGAATAATACTGATAATCATGAAACTGCTTTTACTGTTTCAATTGATTATAAGGATACAACAACAGGGATATCTGCATATGAAAGAGCCTTAACAATAAATAAAATTGCAGAATCTGATAATTATAGTGATTTTAGAAGGCCAGGACATATATTTCCACTTATAGCAAAAAAGAGTGGTGTTCTAGACAGAATTGGACATACAGAAGCTTCAGTTGATTTAGCAAAACTTGCAGGCTTAAAAGGATGTGCTGCTATTTGTGAAATTATCAAAGATGATGGGACTATGGCAAGACGTGATGATTTGTTTGCTTTTGCAAAAAAACATAATTTAAAGATGATAACAATAAAAGATTTGATAAATTATAGAAGAAAGGAGGATATTTTAGTTACTAAAGAAGCTGAGGCAAAACTTCCAACTAAGTTTGGAGATTTTAGAATGATTGGATTTAAGGAAAAAAAATCTGAATTATGCCATGTAGCTTTAATTAAAGGTGACATAAGTGAAAATGAAGCAATACTTACACGAGTTCATTCAGAATGTTTAACAGGTGATGCATTTGGATCTAAAAAATGTGATTGTGGTGAGCAGTATGAAGCAGCTATGAAAATGATAGAAGAAGAAGGTTCAGGAATACTTCTATATATGAGACAGGAAGGCCGTGGAATAGGTTTATTAAATAAAATTAAAGCATATGCTCTTCAAGACACAGGCTTAGATACAGTTGATGCAAACTTAGCTTTAGGATTTGAAGAAGATATGAGAGACTATAAGATAAGTGCAGATATGCTAAAAATATTAGGAGTCAGTGAAGTTAAGCTTATTACAAATAACTTGGCAAAAATAGAAGGATTGGTGAAAAATGATATTAAAGTGATTGAAAGAGTACCAATACAAATTAAACCTAATAAAAATGATGTATTTTATTTGAAAACTAAAAAAGAAAGAATGAATCATTTATTGGAATTATAAATTGTTATTATCTTACTAGAAGAAATAGACTAGCACATTTTGAAGTAATTAATTGAAAAAATGTATACTGAATATTAAATAAAAAAATAGATTGGTTGTTTTATAAGGTTAAAATTATATAATAAGAGACTAGTAAGTGTACAGTTTGTGATAAAAATTAAATTTAAATAGATGAAATTTTAGGAGGAAAAAAATGAAATTTGAAGGAAAGTTAATAGCAGAAGGATTAAAATTTGGTATAGTAGTAGGAAGATTCAATGAATTTATAGGTGGCAAACTTTTAGAAGGAGCTTTTGATGCTTTAAAAAGACATGGAGCTAGGGAAGAAGATATCGATGTAGCTTATGTACCAGGGGCATTTGAAATACCACTTGTAGCTAAAAAGATGGCTAAAAATGATAAATATGATGCTGTGATATGTTTAGGTGCTGTAATAAAAGGATCTACATCTCATTATGATTATGTCTGTGCTGAAGTATCAAAAGGAATAGCAAGCGTATCTTTAGATACAGAAAAACCAGTGTTATTTGGAGTACTTACTACTAATAATATTGAACAAGCTATTGAAAGAGCAGGAACAAAAGCAGGTAATAAGGGATATGAATGTGCAGTTTCAGCAATTGAAATGGCTAACTTATTAAGAGAAATTTAATAAATAATAATATAATAAAATATAATTCATTAATGATACGGTAAGATAGGAAGTGTTTAATATAAATATATTCCTATCTTTTTTTAAATAGTAATAGTTAAAAATAAAAAAATATGGTAAAATACTGCTGGAACAATTAATAATAATTTTAATAAGAGGATAGAAGTTAAGATGGAGAAAAAAGTAAAATTGGTAAGTCCTGTTTATCAACAAATTGCTGCTGATATCGCGTCTAAAATAGCAAATGGGCACTATGAATTAGGACAAAAGATATATGCACGTTCTGTTCTTGCTAGCCAGTATGGAGTTTCATCGGAAACTGCTAGAAGGGCTATTTGTATATTGTCAGATATGGATATTGTAGATACTACTAAAGGTAGTGGTGTTATAATTAAATCTACTGAAAATGCAATTAATTTTATTAGGCAATACAATGATGTAAAAACTGTTAATGATTTAAGAAATGAAATACTAGCAAGCTTGGAACGTCAAAAGAAAGAAAATGAGTATTTAAAAGAACATTTATTTGAATTGATAGATAGAACAGATAGATTTAAATCTATAAATCCTTTCATACCATTTGAAATAAAGATATCTAATGAAACGCCACATATAAATAAGACAATTTCTGAAATAAATTTTTGGCATAATACTTCAGCGACGATTATATGTATAAAAAGAGATGATTGTCTTCAAATGTCACCGGGGCCATATGCTGTTTTACGTGAAAATGATGTTTTCTATTTTATAGGTGATGAGGGATGCTATGAGCGCGTAAAGAAATTTTTATATCCTGTAGAAGATAACGAAAATAAATAATATTGATTTACATAAAAGCATCTGGTACTAATTATTTAGTACTAGATGCTTTTATTTTCAAGATATACAGATATTATAGAATTGTACCAATTTCTGAATTTAAACATTTACCATAAAGTTAAAATAATAGAAAGAAATTGACAATAAAAACAACCTAATGATATAATAAAGTTGTTACTTATCATAATCTGGAAAGTAACAACTTTATTAAAATAATAAGTTGCTACAAAAAACTCTACATTTGTTGATGATTTCCATATAAGAAATATATATATTGAAGAAAGGTAAAATTAAATAAAGTAGTGAGAACATATGAATTAATATCTTTATATCTGTTGTTTGATTGTACAAATCAATTAAAAATAAAATGCTGAGAATTCAAATTGAATATGAGTATGAAATTTCAGATAAAGATATATTTTTTGTAATAAATAATTAAGGAGAGGGTTTTGTGATAGAATTTAAAAACGTAAATAAGAATTTTAAAAATAAAAAAGTATTGAAAGATATATCATTTAATATTAATAAAGGAGAATTAGTATCAATAATAGGTGCTAGTGGCTGTGGGAAAACTACTACTTTGAAAATGATAAATCGTTTAATAAATCCATCATCAGGACAAATTCTAATTGATGGAGAAAACATTGCTTCAAAAGATATCATTAAATTGAGAAGAAACGTTGGATATGTAATTCAGCAAACAGGATTATTTCCACATATGACGGTAAGAGAAAATATTGAACTTATATCAACTATAGAAAAAAATGATAAGAAAAAAATAAGTAAAAAAACTGTGGAACTTATGGAGATGGTAGGGTTAGAGAAAGATGAGTATTTAGACCGTTATCCAACAGAATTAAGTGGGGGACAGCAACAAAGAGTTGGGGTTGCAAGAGCTTTTGCTACCAATCCAGAAGTAATATTGATGGACGAGCCATTTAGTGCATTAGATCCTATAACTCGTAATCAATTGCAGGATGAATTATTGGAGTTACAAAATACATTAAAGAAGACCATTGTCTTTGTAACTCATGACATGGATGAAGCTATAAAAATATCAGATAGAATATGTATAATGAATGAAGGCGAAATTGCACAATATGATACACCTGAAAATATTCTAAAAAACCCATCTAATGATTTTGTAAGCGAATTCATAGGAAGAAATAGAATATGGTCTTCTCCAGAATTTATTAGAGCTAAAGACATTATGATTGAAAATCCAGTTACCTGCTTTAAAAGTTCATCATTATTAAGATGCATAGAAAAAATGAAAAAAAATAAGGTTGATAGCTTGATGGTAATTAGTAAAGGTAATGATTTATTAGGAATTGTTACTGCAAAACAAATTCAAAAGATGACAGATAGAAGTGTATTATTAGAAAATATGATGAACAATAAATTTGTAACTGTGAAACCAGAAGATACAATAATTGATATTCTTGAAATTGTAAAAGAAAATAAGATATCACAAATACCAGTTGTTGACAATGAGGGAAAGTTAATTGGTATAATCACTAAAAGCAGTTTGGTTACCACCCTTAGTGGACAATTTATAGATACGGATGAGGTGAGCTAGCATGAATGAATTATTTAAATACTTACTAGGTGCAAAAGATCAAATAATTACCTTGTTATTTGAACACATAAAGCTTACTGCATTATCAGTAGGAATAGCTATTTTAATAGGTATTCCATTAGGGATACTTATAAGTTATATAAAAAAAATAAACAAACCAGTTATTGGTATAGCTAGTGTGATACAAGCAATTCCCAGCATGGCATTATTAGGATTTGCAATACCATTTTTGGGTATAGGTACAACACCAGCAATTGTAATGGTTATTTTATATTCACTTTTACCTATAATTAAGAATACAACTACAGGAATTAATAATATAGATCAGCAAATGTTAGAAGCAGCCAGAGGAATAGGACTAACTAAATTTCAAATTTTAACAAAAGTACAAATCCCTCTTGCATTACCTGTTATTATGTCAGGAATTAGAATATCAGCTGTTACAGCAGTTGGACTTATGACTATGGCCGCTTTCATTGGAGGTGGAGGATTAGGATATCTAGTCTTTTCTGGAATAAGAACAGTCAATAATTATCAAATATTAGCAGGTGCAATACCAGCATGTATATTAGCATTATTAGTTGATGGAATATTGGGAATTGTTGAAAGTTTGGTTACACCTATTAGTTTACAGAAAACTAATACTAAAAATAATAGAGAAAGAGCAAAGACTAGAAGAATTCAAAAAGTTGTTTTAGCTACTACATGTTGTTTGATTGCTTTAGTATTTGTTGTTACTGGATCACAGAAGATTAGCAATAAAAAGATAATAGCGATTGGAAGTAAAGATTTCACGGAGCAAGAAATTATTTCTAATATGTTGAGTGAACTTATAGAGAGAAAAACTGATATTTCTGTAGATCGTAAGTTTTCACTTGGAGGAACTCAAATAGCATTTTCAGCATTAAAATCAGGAGCAATCGATATGTATGTTGATTATAGTGGTACAGCCTATGGCGATATCCTTAAGTATCCAGCTATATCTGATGTAGAAAAAGTTTATACTACAGTAAAAAAAGATTTTAAAGATAAATATAACATAGAGGTATTAAAACAAATGAAATTTAATAACACCTATGCTTTAGCTGTAAAGAAAGAAACAGCAGAAAAATACAATTTAAATACTATAAGTGATCTAGCAAAAATAGGGGATCAGTTTGTGGCTACTACATCATTAGAATTCCTTAACAGAGAAGATGGAGTTGTTGGACTAAAGAAAAAATATGGCTTTAATTTCAAAGATGAGATAGGAATAGATGGAAGTTCTAAGTATGCAGCATTAATGAATAATGATAGTGATGTTGTAGATGCATTCTCAACTGATGGTTTATTAAAAAAGTACGATTTAGCACTTTTAGAAGATGATAAAAATTTCTTCCCACCATACTATGCAGTTCCACTTATACACTATGAAACTTTAGAAAAATATCCTGAAATTAAGCCTTTAATTGAAGAGTTAGGTGACTTATTGACTGATGATATAGTAAGTGAATTAAATTATAGAGTAGATGAACTAAAAGAAGACCCTAAAGATGTAGCTGTTGATTTTTTAGAAAAACAAGGATTGGTATAAAATATAAGTTCTTTCACTTTAATAAATCATATTTTGAAAATGGTTATTAGTATATTTTTGTTGTAATTACATAATTATCAATATATAATTATAATAAAAAATTATAGAAAGAAGGTAATTTAGTAAGAGAAATATATAATAATCTATTACTAAAGCAAAGGATATGAATAATAATACAAGCATTATAATTAATGAAATGATAGCTTATTATGCAAATGATCCGAGAAGAATAAATCATTTCTTAAAAGTATATTCCTTTTCTAAATCTATTGGAGAATTAGAAAAATTAGATGAAGAAACACAATATATTTTAGAAATAGCAGCAATAATGCATGACATAGGAATTAAAATAAGTGAAGAAAAGCATAATTCTTCAGCAGGAAATTATCAAGAAATAGAAGGACCTCCAGTTGCAAGAAAAATGCTTGAAGGGCTAGATTTTGATGAAAAAATAATAGATAGAGTGTGCTTTTTGATTGGTCATCATCATACTTATAGTAAAATTGATAATATAGATTATCAAATACTAGTAGAAGCTGATTTTTTAGTAAATATATATGAAGATGAAATAAAGCATGATAGTATTGTATCTATAAAAAATAAATATTTTAAAACTAAAGCAGGAACAAACTTTTTAGAAAAATTATATTTGAGTTAATAGAATTATTTTGAAGCTAAGGAGACATGTTAATGATAGAGTATTATGAAATGACTAATAGAGATATAGACGAATTATCAAAAATGTATGTAGAATGTTTTAATGCTGAGCCATGGAATGATAAATGGACAGAAGAAACAGCCGCTAAGCGATTATTAAAAATGTTAAGCTATGACGGTGCATATGGTATTATATGTCGTGAAAATGGTAATATATTAGGAATGATACTTGGTCATGATGAATATTATTATGATGGAGTAAACTTTGAAATAAAAGAATTCTGCATAAGAGCAGGCATTCAAGGCAAAGGAACAGGTGCAAAGCTTCTTAAATATTTTGAAGATAAATTAAAAGATAAAGGTATAAATAAAATATTCTTGCTAACATGCTTAAGCGATAAGACAGTAGGATTTTATAAAAAGAATGGTTATAATACATGTCATAATATGATTATGATGGATAAAAAGATTTAAATTAAAAGAACTTCTGAGAATACTTATTTTCAGAAGTTCTTTTAAAATTCTATTTTAGATTACGAAAATTATTCAGCTGAATCAAAGCTGGCACATTCAGTTTCTGAATAAATTTGAGATCTTGATCCAGAAACATTAATAGATGATAATGAACATAGTTTATTTTCATTATATCTGCAAGTTTCAGCAGTACAAATTAAACAATCACATTGGCCTTGAGAATTTGTGTTATCTGTTAAATCACTATATAAATATTTATTTAAAAATGATCCGCAACAAGTTCCACAGCTACTTGATGCAGATACCCCTCCAATATCTACTCTGTTAGAAAAGCAAATACCATCCTTGTTATGTGAACAATTATGTACATCGCAATTAATTTTTTGCACGAAAAACAACTCCTTTTATTATAATATAAAGTAATATTAATATTCTTTTGATAAATTAATAACAAATATTAGCTAAAATATCTATCAAGTAATCCTTTGAATGCTCTACCATGACGAGCTTCATCTTTACACATTTCATGAACAGTATCATGAATAGCATCTAAATTCTTTTGTTTAGCAAGTGTTGCAAGTTTCTTTTTACCTTCACATGCACCGTATTCAGCTTCAACTCTTGCACTTAAATTGCTTTTTGAGCTAGGACATACTACTTCACCTAATATTTCAGCGAATTTAGCCGCATGCTCTGCTTCTTCCCAAGCAATTCTTTTATAAGCTTCTGCAACTTCGGGGTAACCTTCTCTATCAGCAGCACGTGACATTGCAATATACATTCCAACTTCAGTACATTCTCCCATGAAATTGGCACGTAAACCTTCTAATAATTCATCATCTAAGCCTTCAGCTATACCAATTCTATGTTCATCAGCAAAATTTAATTCATCCTTCATTTCTTCAANATACTACTTCACCTAATATTTCAGCGAATTTAGCCGCATGCTCTGCTTCTTCCCAAGCAATTCTTTTATAAGCTTCTGCAACTTCGGGGTAACCTTCTCTATCAGCAGCACGTGACATTGCAATATACATTCCAACTTCAGTACATTCTCCCATGAAATTGGCACGTAAACCTTCTAATAATTCATCATCTAAGCCTTCAGCTATACCAATTCTATGTTCATCAGCAAAATTTAATTCATCCTTCATTTCTTCAAATTTGTCAGCTCCTACTTTACAAATAGGGCAGATTTCAGGTGGTGTATCACCTTCATGGATATATCCACACACAGTACAAATAAATTTTTTCATTATAAAATCCTCCATAAACAATTTATATATTTACAGGTATTTAAAACCTTAATTACAGTGTTACCAATATATAATAAAATTATTATATATTTAAAAATATTCTTATTATGATGTTGAAGAAAAGTATAATTATTTTTGACATAAGAAAAAAATTAATTATTGAAATATTATACAATTAGCAAGCATATTATATAAATATTGATGTTGCATTTAGCGCTCTGGAAAATTTGAATAGGTAGGAATACAAAATGGAATTTAAAAGTAATTTATTTACATACTTCTCAATAGCAGTTTTCAATGTTATTATGCTTTTTATAATAATATGTGGTGTAGAAAATTTGGGGAAAAGCTCCGAATATAACTTTTTATACATGGGAGCATTTTTAATTATTACTTGTTTTATAGTTTTATTATTTAATTGTGTATTATATATTTTATCAAAAGAATTTATACATGACTTTATGAAGAAGAATAAATCAGTTATAGAATTTATAATATTAATGTTAATTTTAATAACTGGATTATATTTAAGAATTAGAGTTATTAAAAGTCTACCAATGAAACTAGAATCTGATTATAAAACTTACTACGATATTGCACGATTATTACAAAATGGAACACTAAGTACTGAAGGAGAAGGATTATGTGATTATATTGCTAAGTTTCCACATGTTATGGGGTACCCATATATATTATCATTAATTTTTAGAATATTTGGTGATAGTTTAAATACAGGTCTTTATTTTGGCGTATTATCATCAATAGTATGTTCATTTTTTATATATAAAATTGTTAGGTATATTTCAGGAAGTATTGCAGCTTTATTTGCTGTTTTTATATCAACTTTTTGGCCATCTCAAATTTTCTTTAGCAACTTTCTTGCATCAGAACCTGTATTTAATTGTATGCTATTTGGATGTTTTCTATGGTTTGTTTATATAACAAAAAAATATAACGAATTTAGTGGACAATCATATATGGGAATAGTTAAATATATCATACTTGGAATGCTATTGGCGTTTGCTTCAGCAGTTAGACCTATGGCAATGATTTTATTAATAGCTATTATTATTGTCTTATTGTCATCTAAGATATATCTTAAAAAAGATATTCTTGATACTCCAGTTTCACTTGTATTTATATCTAAAGGCTGGAGGTGTGTCATATTAATATTAGTCAGCTATCTAATATGCTCAAATGTTATTACAGCACATATAGAAGATAGGATTGGCAGAAATGTTGCAAATGGAATTGATTCATTTGGATATAACCTTTTAGTTGGTACGAATATAGATTCTGATGGGGGTTGGAATGATGGAGATGCTAAACTTTTAGAAGATAGTTATAATACTACTAATTCAGCTACAGAAGCTCAAAAAATATGCAGAGATAAAGCAATTACAAGAGTTAAAAATAATTATGTCGGAACATTTAATCTAATGTTTAAAAAATTTACATTGCTTTGGAATAATGATGATTACAGCCCTGCAATAAATATCATATGCATGGATAATCAAGGTACCTTAAATAGCAAAATAGAAAAATATTTATATGATTATATGAAAGTATGTAATTACTATTATTTGTTTGTAGTAATTTTTTCATGGCTAGCAGGAATGATTGCTATACTAAAAAAAAGCGATTTGTCTCACACTATGATTTTATTATTTATTGGTACAGTAATAACTCACATGTGTTTAGAAAGTCAGCCAAGATATCATTATTATGCAATGCAGATTATATCTATTTTAGGTGCAGTAGGGGTTGGTGATATATACAAATATTATAGGAATTTATCTAAAGAAAAGATTGCATATAATTCATCAAGTCATGATTTTATAATAGAAAATAAACATATAGAGGCAACTGAAGAAAGTAGCTTAAATAAAATGAAAAATCATAATTTTCCTGAAGAAAGTAACTTTTTTGATATGGAAAAAGCAATAATAGAAGGACATGTAAAAATAACTGTGACTGAAGAATATAGCGAAAAAATATAATTTTTATATGAACAATATATATTTTAATATAGGGGTTGACGTATGAGAATCAAGTTAGAAAGAATATCAAAGGCATGTTTATATTTAATAGTATTTTTCTGTATTATCTTTTTTGCGTGCACTATTTTATTGGTATTAAATAATGGTCCAATCAGCACCGATCATAGTGAAGAAAATGTACTAAAAGATAATAATAGTGAAAAAAATGAAGATGAAAGACCTGCCGAGTTAACAACAATAATGAATCTCTCACCAACAGCTTGTAATTTATATGATACAAGTGAAAATATATTTTTTACTAAAGAAGATGGAAGTAAGTTAAATATAAAAGACTTAAAAGGAAAAGTAGTAGTAATAACCTTCTGGGCTAGTTGGTGTAAATATTGTAATGAAGAACTAAAAAAATCAAATGAATTTTTAGACATAGTAAACAAATTTGATAATGTTGAATTTCTTTTAGTAAATAAGCTAGATGGAGATAAGGAAACCAAGGAAAGTGCAATTAAATATTTAAATGAAAATAATATACCTTTTCATACAGTATTTGATGAAAATTTAAAGATATATAAAGAACTTGGAATTAAGATTGTACCAACTACATTAATAATAGATAGAAATGGTAATATTTTAACGTATAAGGCGGGAGAAATTAAGAGCACGGGTGAACTGGAATCACTAATTAATTATGGATTAGAAGGAGCCCATAGTGCTACAGAAAGATTTATTACAAAAAAATTAACTAATCATTTAGGTGGAGTAAATATTAAATTTAAATCTGAAACTAAAGAGAAAAGCACACTAAGTGAGTCACAAGGCATTATGCTCGAATATTCCTTATTAAAAAATGATAAAAATCTATTTAATAATACACTTAATTATATAAATGAATATATGAAAAAAGATAGGCTGGTATCTTGGAAGGTTCAAGATGGAAATGCCACTAGAGTAAATGCAGCTATAGATGATTTGAGAATTTATAGAGCTTTAAATGAGGGAAAATTGAAATTTGGAATAGAAAATATAAATTTAAATAAATATAGAAATTCCATTTATAAATACAATGTAAGCAAAAAAAGATTAGTAGATAGTTACGATTTTAAGTATAAAGAAAAAGCAGAGAAATTAACTTTATGCTATGCAGATTTTAAGACATTAAAAGAATTATCTAAGAATGATAAAAGATTTATTGATGTTTATGATAATTGTATTGATATTGTAGAAAATGGTTATATAAGTGATAAATTCCCTTTATATTATAGTAAGTATGATTATAATGGCGAAACTTATACCATGGATGAGCTAAATAGTTCAGAGGCAATGATGACTTTACTTCATTTAGTAGAAGTAGGTGAGCTTAAAGAAAATACAGTATCATGGATTAAAGATACAATAAGAAATACTGGAATTTTAGGAAGATATAAAGTTAATGGTGATGTAGTTAGCGGATATGAATATGAATCTACAGCAGTATACGCTATTGTTGCATTAATTGGTAATGAGATGAATGATCAGGAATTAATAAACTTAGCATTAAGCAGAATGGAAAAAATGAGGATAAATGATACACAAAACGAATATGATGGAGCCTTTGGAAATGCAGATGGAACAGAAATATATTCATTTGATCAATGTATGGCGCTATTAGCCTATGGAAGGCTTGAAGAGAGGAGTAATGATCAAAATGAATGAGAATAAAGATGAGTTTAAGTGGGTTTTAAGAAGTTATAAGATTATAAGGAAAATATATAATTTTATAAGTAATTATATTAATAAAATAAATGAGAAGATGAAAGATAAATATTCAGCTAGAACAATAGGGTTATGGTCAAGTGTTATTGCCTTATTTTTAATAGTTTACATGTTATTTGTATATCCATACTTAGGAATTTCTGATGATGGATCATTTTCTAGAAATATGAGACATTTCGGAATAGATCATATAGGGGAGAATAGGGAAGATAATTACTTCAATTATTATAATCGCAGATACATGGTATCACCGGAAAAGGCCTTTATAGGAGAAAAAGGAATATCTAGTGTTAATATCTTTATAAAAATTGCATTGAATCTGGATAAGATTTTTACTAAGGATTCTTTTTTTGATATGAGGTTTATGGGACTAGTATATACCATATTGTTTATTCCTGCATTTTTTATAATTGTAACTCATGCAGCAAAGAGAGTGAATAACTTTACAGAAGGTGTAATAATAGGAATTTTGGGAATTATAATATTTTCAGATGTATCATATACTACTTATTTTTGTTCTTTTTATTCTGAACCATTAGTTTTTATTTGCTTTCTTCTATGTATTTGCTCTGCACTATCTTTTAATAATAAAGATAGTGATATTTTATGGTTAATATTGTACACAATTAGCGGTGTTATTTTAATTACATCAGAAAAACAATATTCAGTTCTAGGCATTTTTCTGGGAATTTTATCTGTAAGATTCATCTTTATGGAAAGAAAAGTTTTATATAAGGCTTTATGTGTTTTTGTAAGTATGATATTATTTTTTAGCTTTTTATGGTCAAGCTCTAATCTTGAAAGTAATTTTACATTATCAAGTAAATATAACGCTATGACAAGAGGAATATTACTTCAGTCAAAAAATCCTGAAGAAACATTAAAAGAGTTTGGAATAGATTCTAATTATTCTGTATTAGCAGATACTAATACAAATGATTTTTACCCTCTTACAACAGGGGCAAATGAAAGCTTAAATAATGGATTTTTTGATAAATATAATTCAATTGATATAATCAAATATTACATTAAGCATCCTATATCAATGGTATATATGTTAAATATAGCTTCAAAAGAAGCATTTAATACAAGAATATCCTACAGCGGAAATTATGAAAAAGAAGCTGGTTTTAATCCAAAAGCCAAGAGCTTATTTTGGTCATCCTGGAGCACATTTAAAATGCAATCAGCACCTAAGACAATAGGGGTTGTAATTGTGCTATATGTACTTACTATTATTTTATGGGGAAATAAGTCCAGGAGATTATTTTTAATTGATAAAAAAGGTAATAATATGACACTAGAAATAATGATGTTAGTTATTTTTTCAGGATTATATCAAGCAATTCAGGCTATAGTTATGAGTGGAGATTCAGAATTAAATAAGCATATATTTATCTTTAGTTTATCTATTGATTTACTTATTTACTTTTGTTTCTCAGGAATATTTCACAAATTAAATATAATTCAGAATGGAGGGGAATAATGTCTGATAAGAAAAGGAATTATAACTATTTAATTCAAGATTTTGGTATGTTGCTTTTTATTATAACAATTTCAATAGTTACTTTAATTACCTATGTATCAGATTCACAGTATAGGCTGGAAAATGAAATTATGATTATTACAATGTTCTTAGGAATACTTCTTACTGTATTTTCTAGTTATATATATGGAATTGTTATAGCAGCAGCTCAGACAGTATTTTATACATCATATAAAATATTTCAAATATACTCTCAAGGAATAAATGTTTCACTTGTTAATTATTTATGGATCATATTGCCAATAGTATCAGTGCTATCAATAATGTTATATACAAAGACATTAAGTAAAATAGAATTAGAAAATATTTTATTGAAAGAACAGGTTGAAAAAGCAATTATGATAGATCCATTAACTGGATTATATAATATAAATTGTTTTTATCATGATTTAAGATCCACAATCAAATATAGCCAGCGTAATAATCTTCCAATAACAGTGATGATAGCTAAATTACGTTATGGAGAAGAATTACGAAAAATATTAAGTAAAAATGAATATGAAGAATTATTACAAAAAATGGCTAAGATATTTCAAGATACAATTAGGTTTGAGGATAAATTATTTGTACTTGAAGAGCATGGAAAAATAGGGACTATTTTAACTTGTGACTCAGAAGGCGCAAATATTGTAGCTAAGCGTATTAAAAATTCTATGGGACAGAATAATTCATTTTGGGGAATAGCAGATAGATCAATAATTGTAGATATACAAATTGGATTTAAGGAATATAATTCTGAATTTGGTGATGATGTCATTGGCTATAAAAGTAAAGTAGAAGGCGAGATGCAGTATGATGTATAAGAAAATAACTACCATAATACTAGTAGGCATCATATTTCTTATGAGCATTACCAATATAGTATATGCAAATGGTAAAGGAAGTGATGATGGAGATATTCTTTTGCTTTATGATAAGAATTCATCTAATGAAAAGGAAATTGGTTCTATTTCAGATATTTTAACTTATCTTGGATATAAAGTTTCATATAGCAGCATAGAGGACTCAGTAAATAAACTTGATAAATTCAACAATATTATTATATATAGTGAGAAAGAAAATGCAGATGATAAATTTATACAGAAACTATATAAGTGTAATAATAAGTTTATGGTAATAGGTAATGGATTAATAAAACATATAATTAATTATATGGATAATTCGATTGGGTATGTAGAACAAGGTAAAAGTGAATATGAGATAAATTATAACTTCTCTAATGAAAAAGACATTTCTTTATATTTAAAAACAGATGATACTATATTACTTAAAGGGGATTTTGAATATGCAAGCGGGAAAATTGCTTCTGTAAAGTATTCAGGGAATTATTCTGTGCGGAGTGGAAATTTATCTTATATTGCAGTATATGATTGTGATAATGATATTTTAAAAGCAATGCTGACTCAAGAAATTGCATTATGGATGTGGCAATATAAAGGGCTTCCACACAATTACGCACAATATATTGTTCTTGATGGAATATATCCATTTGTAGACCCAGAAAAATTATTTAATGTAATTGAAATAATGAATAAGTATAGGATTCCATATATAATAAGTGTCATGCCAATATATATAAATTCGGAATATCCAGCAATGAAAAAGTTTTGTGAAATACTTTCATATGCTCAGAGCAATGGAGGGGCAATAATACTCCATAGTCCAATTATACAAAGAGAAGAAGTAATTGAAGAAGAAATAAATGAAAAAATTAATACTTCATATTTAGCCTATTCTCAATACAATGTTTATCCAATTGGCTTAGAAGCACCTAAAGATTGGATTTATAGCAAAAATGGACAAAATATATTAAGAAGATTTAAAACAATATTTTTATATGAATCTAGCAATGAAGAAAGGAACAAAAATAATTTTAATAATGAGATTTATAATGATGGACACAATATAGTTTCACCAGCATTAATGCTAAATGATAAAGAATTTTGCCCTATAAGAGTTCATTCAACAGCAGTTTACTTGAATATAAATGACAGCATAGAAGATATAGAAGAAACAATAGATATAATAATGAAATCTAATGTACTGATGAAAAGTATGTGGGATATGGATCAATCAGTATATACAAATCAGTATGTTTTAAAATATGAAAATAAAATATTAAAATTTCAAGGAAAAGTAGTTTCATTAAGCTATGAGCCATTTAAGTATGAAGAAAATTTTGATTATAAAAGAAATATTGTTGGACGAATGGCAAGATTAATGTCAAATAGCAATAAAGTTTTATTAGTATTTGTAGGTATAATTTCTTTTATCTTTATAATTTTTATTATAATAGCAAGAAAAAATAACAAAAGGAGTTTCTTTCATTAATATGTTTTAAATTTTAAGGGGGTATTCTGATGCTAATTGATTATTTATCACTGTTTGCAATTTTATGTATATGGATTTTAATGCTTATAAATGTATTTTTGTCTGTAGGAGGATTTATTTATTATATAAAAGCAAAGAAAGATAATAAATCCATAGAGCTAGATGAATATCCAATGGTATCAATTATGGTCCCAGCTCATAATGAAAGTATCGTAATAAAAAGGACAGTTTTATCATTATTAGAGTTTGATTATCCAAAAGATAAGTTTGAAATAATAGTTATAAACGATAATTCAAATGATGATTCAGCAAAGGTATTACATGAAATCCAAGAAAAGAATAAGGATAGAAAAATAATAGTCATAAATACTGATAATATTGTAGGAGGTAAAGGAAAATCCAATGCACTCAATATAGGCTTTTCCATTGCAAGTGGCAGTGTTATATCAATATATGATGCCGATAATACTCCGGAGAAAGATTCTTTAAGAATACTTGTGGAAAATTTAATGGAAGACGATAAGTTAGGCGCAGTTATAGGAAAGTTCAGAACTAGAAATAAAAATGCATCTCTTATTACAAGATTTGTAAATATAGAGACTTTAGCATATCAATGTATGAATCAAGCCGGAAGATGGTTCTTTTTTAAATTATGTACAATTCCAGGAACTAACTTTGTAATAAGGAGAAGTATTATAGAAGAAATAGGTGGATGGGATACAAAGGCATTAGCAGAAGATACTGAAATAAGCTTTAGAATATATAGAATGGGATATGCAATAAAGTTTATACCATTTGCAGTAACTTGGGAGCAAGAACCACATTCACTTAGAGTATGGTTTAAACAGAGAACACGTTGGGCAAAAGGAAATTTATATGTTATTTCATCAAATTTTAAATACATTTTGGACAAAAGTGCAGGAGCAATGCGTCTAGATGTACTATATTACTGCAGCGTGTATGTTCTTATGCTAATATCATTAATTTGTTCAGATAGTATTTTTGTATTAGGTATATTAGGAATAACTCATGTTACATTAGGTGGATTTTCTACATTATTATGGGGAATGGCTATTTTAATATTTATTCTTAATATATTAATTACCGTTGCAGTAGAGAAAAATGAATTTAATTTTAAGACATTATTTTTAGTAATAATAATGTTATTTACGTATTCTAAATTGTGGGTATTTGTGGTACTAAATGCTATAGTACAAACATTGAATGATGTTATTTTTAAACGTGAAGTAAATTGGTATAAGACAGAGCGGTCAATTGAATCATAAATATATTAGTGGGGTGGAGAGTTAATAATATGGGGAGATTAAATGAAAAATATAAAAAATGCAGCATATGTAAAAAAGTATTATGTATATTTGTGACAGGTATAATAGCATTATTTGTGCAATCTACATATTGTTTTGCAGAACCGCAAAATGACGATAAAGAAGAAAGAGTAACAAATGAAGAAGGAATAAATAGCATTATTTCAACTATGCTTAGTGAACCAAGCAAGACAATTGTTGATTTTCCAGAAGTTGCCAAAACAACTTATTCATCAGATTTTTCATGGAGCTCTGATAAAACACTTAATGGGATTTTATCAACAGAAAGCTTATATTTTAAAATACCAAAGTATTGGAATACAAAGTATGCAATAGTTAGTATACAATATTCCTTAAGTCAATTAATTACTGATATTCCTGCAACTATAACATTTTCAATTAATAATAAGCCATTTTATTCTTGCAAAATCAAATATGAAAATAGTGGACCTCAAATAATATATGCAGTAATTCCAGTAGAATTATTAAAAGAGGGATTTAATAACCTGGGAGTATCAGGTTATGTAAGATTATATAATGATGAAGGATGTATAGATGATTATTCAGGTGCTAACTGGATAAATATAAGTAAAAATTCATATGCAAGAATTGGGTATGAAGTAGAAAATCATAATAACAAGATTTCATATTATCCATACCCCTTTATATCGACTATGGATCCTACAGCAAAAGATACAGCTATCTTAGTATCTGATAAAAAGGATAACGGAGAATTATCTGCTTCTATGATTTTGGCTGCTAATTTAGGAACAAAGACATCTGAAGAAAATAATTTAAATATGGGTTCATACAGTGATTATAGAAAATTCAACTCATCAAACACTATTTTAGTTTCACTTACCAAAAATCTGCCTAGTGAGATGAAAGAATATGTATCACCTTATACTAAAGAATTAAATGATAATGGAGTTGTGTTATTTATTAATGATGCAAATGGAAATCCTATGCTTTTATTAGTATCAAATAAAGAAGAAGGACTAATAGAATGTGCACGGATGATTTCAGATGAAAATAGAGTTGATCAAGAAAATAGTAATGTAGCTATGGTGAGGATTGGAAGTGCGGATGTAATAAAGAATTCTACTAAATTAAATGATAGTTCAGCGTATACTTATACAATTGAAAGCCTTACTGATGGAGGAATGGTATTTATAGGACCATTTAGACAAAAGAGTGATTTGTATTTATCTACATTGAATGACTATATATTATCTTCAGCAGGAAAAATTTCATTAAAGTTTAGGTATAGTGAAAATTTAGACTTTACACGTTCATTAATTACTGTGTATTGGGGAGAGACTCCAATTGCAAGTAAGAAATTAACTAAAGAAAGATCATCAGGAGATGAATTAACATTTACAATTCCAGCAGATGTTGTAGGAACTTCTGCTGGCAAGGTGTCCATAGCATTTGATTTAGAAATACAAGATCTTATTTGTACACCAAGACAAATGGATATGCCGTGGGCGTATGTAACAAAGGATTCTATATTGTATTTGCCAATAAATACATCAATAGTACCTAAATTTGACACATTGCCACATCCATTCCAAAAAGATGAAAGATTCAACCAGGTATTAATAGTAATTCCTGATGAAGCAAAAGCACAAGAACTTACATTAGCAGGTAAAATGCTTGCTATTTATGGGAAAAGTGCAGATCCATATGGAAATATAGAGGTTTGCCGAGGAAGTGACTGCTTGAATAGCTCAGTAAATTATAAAGATAAAAATATTATAGCTGTTGGTACACCAAAAAGTAATAAATTTATAAGCAATTTAAACAAAAATTTATATTTTAAATATGATGAAAGCAATACAAAGTTATTGTCTAATGAAAAGCTGATTTTATCAAATAATTATGCAGAGAATGTTGGAACTATGCAGTTACTATCATCTCCATATGAAGAAGGACAAGCAATTTTGGTGCTTACAGGTGCTAAAGATAGTTCTTTAGAATATATTGATAAATTTATAAAGGATGAAAAACTTACATGGGCATTAAAAGATGATTGTATCCTAATTGATGATAACTTAGATGCTAAAATGTATAGATTTCAAAAAGATGTAGAGGAAAAGGTAAAGCCTTCTTTAGGTAAGAAGATTATCGAAAATAAGCAATATTTTTTATATACTTTAGCTTCAACTTCAATTATGCTTATTTTATTTTTAGGCATAGTATTTATTTTAGTTAGAAATAAAATGCGTAATAATAAAGATAAATAAATTAAAAAATAATGATATTTAAAGAAGACTAGAGATGAGTGGATATTCATTTATAGTCTTTTTTATTCTTTAGGAAATTATATTGACGGACAATCTGTGGATAAGTTATTTAAAAAAATATTGCAATAGACTAATGCATAATTCCTAAAGAATAAAAAATAAATTATATGCGCCTGCCTTTTATTCGGCAAGCTCAGAAAATCCAGAGTGCGCTGAAAAAATCGACGGCTTAAAGGATTACGTTTTATAAAAGCTATTGTATTCTATTTGATTTGCATTTTTATAGAAGACTATATCATAGTCGCCTTGGCGATTTTTTTATTTGAGTATTGAATTAATTAAAAATATAAAAACTACTCTTGAAGAATCAGATAATAAAATAATTACAAGATCTGAAAAAAATAATTATTCTGTATGAGAAAATTGTGTTACATAGATAAAATATATTAAAATAGAGTTTATAAGAGTATAATAAATATAAAATTAGAAATTAGGAGTATTTCATGAACAGAAAGAAAAAAATAATTATTGCAATAGCATCTATTGGAATAATATCAAGTATAATTGTAGGAAAAAATATTATAAGTGAAAGAATTAAAGAAAAAAGAATA
This sequence comes from Clostridium neonatale, assembly GCF_001458595.1. GTDB lineage: Bacteria > Bacillota > Clostridia > Clostridiales > Clostridiaceae > Clostridium > Clostridium neonatale. The sequence goes on along the minus strand of NZ_LN890328.1, from coordinate 1,906,744 downwards.
CTAGAACAAGAAGAAAATAATATAAATTTAGAAAAGAACATTATGCCAGAATTTTGTAATTTATATGAAAATCCTTCAGATATAAGCTTTGTTGATTCAAAGGATATGCAATATAAATTATCAGATTTAAAGGATAATATAGTAATAATAATGTTTTGGAATAATGCTGATGGAACTACCAATTATAAATTAGATGATATAAGAAAATTTGAAGATGTACTGAGTAAATATGATGATGTAAAATTTATCTTGGTAGATAGAACGGATGAAGAGATTTTAAGAGAGAGTAATATAGCATTTTCACTTGCATTTGATAAGGTTTCAAACGCATATTATAAATTTCAAATAGATACAATACCAAGTACTTTGATAATAAATAAAGATGGAACATTAATAAAACATATTAAAGGAATAATAAATGATAATAATGAATTGGAAGCATTAATTGGATATGGAAGAGATGGCGGGTATAAGGCCACTGAAAATTTTGTTAGAAATAAATTAACTAATGCTTCAGGAGGTATAAAAACAACTTTACTAAACGATAATCAGGATAATATAAAAGAAACTATATTAAGTGAATCCCAAGGAATAATGCTCGAATATGCAGAACTTACAAATGATGCAGAATTATTTAAAACAACATTAGATTACATAAATAAGTATATGAAAAATGATGAACTTGTTTCATGGAGAGTTCAGAATAATAATGCAAGCAGAGTAAATGCAGCAATAGATGATTTGAGAATTTATGGTGCATTAAAAGAAGGCTTCGATAAATTTGGAAAGAATAATAGAGAGTTAAGAAAATATAGAAAAGCAATTTATAAGTATAACGTAGAAGAAGGTAATTTAGTAGATAGCTATGATTTTGAGTACAATCAAAAGGCTGAAAGGCTAACTTTATGTTATGCAGATTTTGAAGTGCTTAAGGAATTATCAGAATCTGATAGAAGGTTTAAAAAAGTTTATAAGAATAGTTTTGATATCGTAAAAAATGGATATATAAGTGATGAATTTCCGTTATATTATAGCTGGTATAATTATAAAACAAAAAAATATGAAAAAGATGATCTTAATACAGCAGAAGCTATGGTAACTCTTCTTCATCTAGCAGAGAAAGGAGAATTAAAGCAAAGCACAATATCATGGCTAAAGAATGCAATAAAAAAAGATGGTATTTTAGGTAAATATACTGTTGATGGAAATGTGGTTAATGGTTATGAATATGAATCAACTGCAGTATATTCAATAGTAGCTTTAATAGGAAATGAACTTAATGATAGAGAACTTATAGATTTAGCTGTTAATAAAATGGAGAAAATGAGAATAAATAATGTTGCAAGTGAATTTAATGGCGCATTTGGAAATCCAGATGGAAGTGGAATATACTCATTTGATCAATGTATGGCTTTATTAACTTATGGAAGTTTAGAGAAAAGAGCAGAAAATTAAATGTATTGACAAAATTATTCTGTAAGAATAATATAAACATATACTATGATTATAGAAAGGAGAACGAAATGAAGATATTAGCTTAATCAATAAGAAAATTTGTAAAACAAGATTTGAGGAATGCCTTATTTGTTGTGCAAAAATTGATAAAGCTCGATATACTCATGATATGTTCTTCTAAGTAAAATTAATATATTTACTTAAAAAATTTATAATAGTTTTAGAAGTAAAAAAATATATTGATTTAGAATGTAAAAGAATTTATATATTTAAGAAGACTATAAATGAGTTGAATTCATTTATAGTCTTTTTTATTAAATATTGAAGTCAATCTAAAGCGGAAATAAATAAGAGTAAGACCTCAAGATATAGAGGTGATAATATGACAGTTTTAATGGAAAGTAAAAATTTAAGTAAAGAATATGGTGAAAATGTTATTTTTAATAAAATAGATTTTAAAATAAAGCTCGGAGAAACAATAGGAATTGTCGGATCTAATGGTACAGGAAAGACTACATTAGCAAATATAATATGCGGGAAAATAGAACCGACTTCTGGAGAAATAATATGGTATAAGAATAACGTAAAGATAGGTTATATGAAGCAGGCAACTGAGTATGAAGATCTAGAAAGTACATTAAGTGGTGGCGAAAAGACAAAGAAGCTTTTAAATGATGTTATTCATAGGGACTATAATTTTCTTGTTTTAGATGAGCCGACTAACCATTTAGATTACTTAGGTGTAGCTTATCTTGTTAAGGAAATAAAGAAGTTTAATGGAACAATAATAATAATTTCACATGATAGATATTTTTTAGATCAATGTGTTACACGCATTATTGAAATAGAAAATCAAAAAATTACTGAATATAATGGAAACTATACTTATTATAGAAAAAAGAAGCAGGAAGATTATGAAAATGCAGTTCATTTATATGTTGAACAGGAAAAAATAAAGAATAGAATTAATATGCAGATAGAGGAATTGGAAGGATGGTCAGACAAGGCTCATAGAGAGTCTAGAAAAAAAGCCATAGAAACAGGAAATAAATTTGGTGGAAAAGAATACAACAGAGTTAAAGCCAAAAAGATGGATAACCAAATAAAATCCAGAATAAAAAGACTAGAGAAGATGAAGGTTGAAGGATTAGAAAAGCCTAAAGAAGAAGAAAAAGTTTTATTTCAAATAAAGGAATCTAAAAAGATTGGGGCTGTTGTAGTAGAGGCAAAAGACATTTCTAAAAGTTTTGATAAAAAGATACTGTTTGAAAAATCTTCTTTTTACATTAAGCATGGTGAAAAGATTGGGATATATGGTCCTAATGGATGTGGAAAGACTACTTTTATTAAAGCACTTTTAGGAAAAATGGATGTTGATGGTGACCTCTATATAAGCCCTACAAGAAAAATAGGTTATATAAGTCAAGATGTAATTGGACTTAATGAAGAATGCAGCATTATAGAACTTTTTAATTTTGAAAATAGGCAGGAACTTGGTCAGCTTAGAACAAAACTAAATTTAATTGGATTTAATGCAGAGATGTTAGATAGAAAAGTCAAGTATTTAAGCCTTGGTGAAAGAATGAAATTAAAGATTATTTTAATGATACAAGAACAATGTGAAGTTTTGATTTTAGATGAGCCGACTAATCATATCGATCTTCATGTAAGAGAACAGCTTGAAGAAACATTGCGAAGCTATAATGGAACAATTATACTTGTTACTCATGATAGATATATGCTTGAAAAGATATGTGATAAATTACTTGTTTTTAATAATAAAAAAATAATTAGATATGAATATGGAATACATGAATATCTGAATAATATTGAGAAAAATAAGAAAAAAGATAAAGATAAGAAAAGTAAAAATAAACTTGAAGAGAAAATTTTATTGGAAAATAAAATAACTTATATTTTAAGCTGTCTTAGCAGCTGCACAATTGGAAGTGAGGAATATAAAAGGCTGGATGAAGAATATAATAGTCTTATTACTTTAAGGAAAAGTATAAAAGATTGATGGTTTTCATAAATAATTATGTTTCGAACAATGCCAAGTATGTGGCATATATGTTAAAATAAGGGTGGTGGGTGAGGGGGATATTTTATGAAATGGACCATTAGTATGATTATGGGATTAGGAGTATCTTTATTGATTAATACAATTGATAAAAAATCAGGATTGAATTATTTACAGAAAATAAAAGAGAATAAGCCTAAAAAATATTATAAAATAATTTATATTTGCTTTACTCTAATCTTATTCTTTTCAAGAGACTATATTTTAGGGATAATTGGAATAAGTGATGACGATATTATTAGAATAATAATAACAGGAGTATTGATAGGAATATGTATTATTATTCTGGAAATAAATGATTAATAAATATATTATAATTGCAAAATAGGGTTACCGCATAAAGTAGAAAACTATAATAATTATGATCGAAGTTATTAATGCGACAATTCGTTTTATTAGTTAAAATTATCATAATTAATGTCATTTTTTTGATTGAGTGTGCAGCGCATTAATTTATGAAATTAAAAATTAACTAAGTATAATAAAAATAAGCATAGATAGGTATCACTTTAGGATAAATATCTATGCTTATTTTTTTATGAAATAAAGCCTATTTATTGTTTCATTAGTTATGAAACTTTGATTTTCCATTTTTATTATTATAAGATTTATTTCTATGCTTAGGTTCACTATCAAATTGTTTTGGCGAGTTAGAATCTTCAATTTTTCCACCAAAGATTTTTTTATTTTCAAATTTTATATTAAATTCTTTTTCATATTTTTTTATTATATTAAGTTGTTTTTCAGTAGCTATAGCAATAGAAATACCAGATTTATTTCCTCTTGCAGATCTTCCAGCTCTATGTAAATATTCATTAAGTTTTAATGGTAAATCTAGATGGAATATATGTGTTACATCTTCAACATCAAGCCCCCTCGCGGTTATATCAGAAGATACTAGTATTTTAATTTTACCATTTCTAAAGCTTTCTATAGCAAGCTTTCTATCTTCTTTAGAAATATGACTGTTCATAGCAAAACAATCCTTAGCATGATAATTTAATTTTGCAGTTGTAAGTTCAATATCTTCATTATTATTTACAAATACAATAGCTTTTTTAGGATTAGAAGCTGCAATAATTTTTCTTAATGTATCAAATTTATCACGTCTATCACAAACAAATAATAAATGCTCAATATTTGGATTGAGTGAAGGTTTATCTTCTGATTTAATTATTATAGGCTCTTTCATTAATTCCTTACAAGCATTTAAAGTATCTTCTTTTATAGAAGCTGAAAATGCCATAAGCTGACGATCTCTCATTGTAGTTTTAATTATGTTCTTTGCCACAGCAATTCTTTTTGGATTTAATAAATTATCACATTCATCAATTACTATAGTTTTTATAGTATGTGCAGTTATCTTTTTCTTTGTTATTAAATCTAGTATTCTTCCAGTAGAACCTACAATTATATGAGGTTTAATTTCTTTAAGCTTTTTTATTTGATTATTGATATTAACATCTCCAATAATAGATAAAGAAGTCATAGGAATCTCTGAATTTTCTGCTAGAAGTTTAATTTGTGCTTCAATTTGTAGTGCTAATTCATGTGTTGGAGCTAATATTAAGGCTTGCATTTCTCTTTTAGATGTATCTATTTTCTGAAATAGAGGCAGTAGATAAGCAAGTGTTTTACCACTTCCAGTATAACTTTCACCTATTATATCTTTATTTTCATAAGCTGGAATGATGCACGCACTTTGAATAGAAGTTGGTTCAGTTATTCCTTGTTTTTTTAATCCTTCAATTATATTTGAATTTAAATTTAATTCTTCAAAAGTCTTATTCATAATATCTCCTTATAGATCACATATTCAATTAATATTTCAATATTAAAGTTATCAAAAGAAAATACCAATTGTCAATTAATTATAACTTTAATATGCAGATTTGAATAGTAAAAGATTGTATTATAATATATTTATATATTTTGTATTAACTTTTAATAATATGAAAAATTTATACTTATTGTATTTAAAGTAATACTATGAGAAAATATAAAAAGAATTAAGGCATAATTTACCGTATTTATGGGGGAATTTACATGATGGATAAAGAAAAAATATGTGAAGGAGTAAAATTAATATTAGAAGGAATAGGTGAAGATATAAATAGAGAAGGGCTTATTGAAACACCTATTAAATAAACGTGTTTATAAATTGTTAGAGGAATTGACTAGAAAATAATTTGAGTGGTGACAGTCATCTGTCGCCACTTGGCGAATTAAAAGAGAAGTTTAGTATAGAGTAAATATTAAAGTAAAAGCCAGTGAATCATCAATTCACTGGCTTTTACTTTAATATCTAGGCTTATTTTTTTGTTCAATATAAAAATTTTCTACACCATATGTTTTTATTTTGTTATTATTATTTTTCCAAATTTCTATAAGAGATTCATTATAAGTGGTTGGTGTGCATGGGAAACTACTACATTCAAAACAGAAATCCGCATTTTGGGTTTTATGACAGGAATTTATACTGCATTGGCATTTTGGCTTATCTGTAAACCTACAGCCTTCACAGTTTCCATTAGAAAAATGAGTGAGTATATCTGAGAATTCTTTATAGTAGTTAAAAATAGGCATAAGGTCCTTTAATTTTTTTGCCATGTTTTCAAAATTAATTAGATTTTCATTAAGCTCTTTGCTTAAACGTACAATTTTGCTGTCTACATAGGATGCACATCGTGAGCAGTCATTGCCACAAGGTGCTAGTTCCTTTACTGCTTGTTCATAGTTATTCATAAAAATTCCTCCTTAAAATAAATGAAAATATGCTTTCATTTATATAGATGCACTAAAAGGAGGAAAGTAACGGATAGCATGAAAAAATTTATATGATTTTTATAGTTTCTACGTAGAAATTATGTATTATGAGATATTTATAGCTAATTATAGTTTCAAATGTACATATCATTTATAATATCAATTACATTTTTATACCACTCTTTTTGTGGTTTCTTCAATGGCATATTTTTATAAAGATAGTTAACCTTAGCACGTGTAGATTTATTAAAAACATAGTTACATTTTTTATAATCTAATCTTTCTATCAGCTTATGCTTATTATTATTTGCATCTTTCTTAAGGCTGTCTCTCGTTTTGGCAAAATCAATCCAAGCTTTGCAGCTACATGGATTATTTATATCTAGAATATTACAATGATCAGAAAAGAAAGAATCCAAATTCATATGAGCACGATAAAGAAGGCCTTTAACAGCAACTTTTGAAATATTAAGTATGTTTGAAACATCATCTAAGGATAAACCAAACATATCAACTAAAGAAAAGGCTATTCTTTGATTTAAGGTCAACTTTCTAACCATAGCAAGAAAACATCCATTTTGCATATCGCTTATGTATTCATCTACAATTATTTCATCTTCTGGATTTGGAATAGAAGATACATATAAAAGACCATCTTGCTCAAGGTTTTCTATTTCATCATAAAGATTTTCGGGATTCTTTGTATTTTTTCGTACATTCATTAAGAAAAGATTAAAGCATATTTTTCTAAGCCATGGTTTTATTGCATTTGAATCTTTTAGAGAATCTATGTTTTTCCATGCGTTAATAAAGGTTTCTTGAGATAAATCTTCTGCAACAGCTGGATGGCAAGAAAGCTTTAATGCATAATTATATATGTAAGAACCATAGTCATTTATAATATTGTTTATATTCATATTATCACCACATAATTAGTATTTTTACAAAAATAAGTATACCATAATTAACAGGAATATTTTCGACTATTTGTATTTACATGGTATAATAATTATTATGAATTATATTAGATAATAATTTGAATATTAGGACATCCAATAAATATATAAATAAAATTTTGTATATTATAGTGAGGTGAAATCATGAAATTATTTGTTGTAGATGCATTTTCAGATAAAGTATTTCAAGGAAATCAAGCAGGTGTTGTTATTGTTGATGAAAATAACGAATTCTTAGACGAAAAAGTAATGATAAATATTTCAGCAGAACTTAAACATTCCGAAACAGCTTTTGTTAAGAAAGGTAAAGATGAAAATAGCTTTGAAATAAGATATTTTACACCAAATAGTGAAGTGGATTTGTGCGGACACGCTACTGTATCTGCTTTTACTGTTCTTTGTAATGAAGGGATAATAGGTACTGGAGAATTTTATGCAAAAACACTAGCTGGAAATTTAAAAGTAATAGTTAAAGAAAATGTTGTCTGGATTGAGATGGCAGAAGGAAAGATAGTAAGGGAATTCAATTATGACGAAGTTTTAGAAATTTATAAAGCTTATGGACTTAAGGATAATGATATAGACAAAGAAATTAAATGTTGCATAGTAAATACAGGACTTACTGATATACTTCTACCTGTAAAATCAAGAGAAGTATTAAATAATGCAATTCAAAATAAAGAAGAAGTAATAAGGTTATCTAAAAAATACAATGTTGTTGGCATTCATATGTTTTATTTAGAAAAAAGCAAAAAGGCAACTGCATACTGTAGAAATTTTGCACCACTTTATGCAATTGATGAAGAGTGTGCAACAGGAACATCGAATGGGGCGCTTACTTATTATCTCTTAAAAGAAGGTCTTATTGAGGAAAAGGATAAAAATACTTTTATTCAAGGAGAAGCAATGGGTAAGCCTTCAATTATATTAAGCAGGGTGGGCAATGAAGGAAGAATATATATTGGTGGGAATGCAGTTATATCAATAACTGGTAAGTTAAATTTAACTTAGTTTTAAAGATGTAATTTTAGCAAAAGGTACTTAAAATTAAGAGAAAAAATATTTTATCTAGGTGAAAGATTATATAAATAAAAATTTATAAGAAAACTCTATATTTCAAATTTGATATGTATATAAAAATTTATTAAAAGGAGATGTTGTAAATATGATTACATTGATGTATATATTATTAATGCTTATAATTGTATTTGAAGTTTTCAGTATTTTTAAACCAATAGTTAAATCATTGAAAGAATATAAATCAATAAAAAGTAAAATAAGTTATATTATGATAAGACTTCTGATTTCAATATTAGCAGGTTATTTTACATTTAAAATAGGAACTGGCATAATATTTTGCTTTGCATAAATTAATGAATTCGGCATAAGCTTAGAATTTGTTAAATTGGTTATTGTTTTAGAAAACTATTATCTTTACAAGACGGGTTTTTATTGGAATTTGAATTTTGGATATAGAAAATGAATGGAGAATATATTATGAAATCTATACATCACGTTTGCATTCAAACAGAAAAATATGAAGAATCATTAAATTTTTATACTAATATTTTAGGATTCGAATTAATTCATGAGACAGAGAATTTTCATACCAGAGGGTACAATACTTGGTTAAAGCTTGGAGATTTTATGATAGAGCTTCAAACAAATAAAGAAGGTGAAAAACTTAAAGAATATACCTCATCTAGTGCGGGAATTGTACATATGTGTTTTAAAGTTGATGATATTAATGAAGAATATAATAGAATAAAATCATTAGGATATGATAATTTCAAAAGAAAAAATAGTGAAGAAATATACAAAGTTGAAAATGGATATTTGTTTAAAATAATTGCACCAGAAGGTACTCAAATTGAATTTAGAGATAGTGAAATTTAAATTAAAGAAAAAACAAATAGTTAAAATGGACCCTATATAGTAGACACTCTTTTATTTTGTGTCTACTATATAGGGTCCATTTTAAAATATAGATATTTAGATTATGAACATAAATATCTATATTTTAAAAGTTGTCACTATAAATTTTACTATTTACAAAATATAATAGAAGTTATATTATATAAATAGAACATATGTTCGTGAGCGGAGTGAAATATTATGGTAAAAGGAAGGGATATAAATGGAAGCTTTAAAAACAATTAATTCTTTATATTGTAACTTAAAAATCTCAGATAATAAATACGAGATTAGAAAAAAAGAAAATCAACTTATAGATGCATTAGAAGCATATTTAAAAGAAGAGTGTTATGAGTCTTATATAGAAAATAACTTAAAAAATACATTAATAAAAGCTAGAGAAAATGATTTATATAGAAGTGAAATGATAAATATAATAAAGCAATTTATTTTTGAATAAATATAAATAAAAAATGGACAATCTATAATGAATTACTTCTTATGGTCTCCGAACTTTCCAAAATTGGATCGTATTTTTTACTTAAAATTTAATCTATGTTATGAATGGTTTTATAGTACATGATAATGGAACACTTTTCAAGAATTCTATTAATTCGGCTTTTAGAATATTCTTTATAAATTAACCTTATTATAAAAAGAGGCAGCTAATTATAAAGTGGACCCTTTGTCAAGGACAATAAAAAAAAGATGCTTATGCCGCTGAAAGCTGATTTCTGTATTCTACAGGAGTCAGCTTTTTTAAATTCCATTGACAACGATGATTATTGTAGTAATCAATATAATCATTAATAGAATTCTCGATGTCTTCTAATGTAGTACAACTCTTATAATCAACTTCATCTTTCAGATGGCCGAAGAAAGATTCTTGAGGGGCATTATCCCAACAATTACCGCGTCTAGACATAGATTGTCCAAGATTATTTTCTTTTAATAATTTTTGATATTTAGGACTAGTATAATGAACTCCTTGATCCGAATGAATAAATGCATCATTAGATGGTTTAAAATCTTTATTAGACATTAAATTACGTATGGTGGTCATAACTATATCTAATTCCAAACTATTTGATACATTATAAGATAATATTTCATTAGTTGAAGCGTCTTTTATGGTTGACAAATAAGCCATCTGGTTAGCACCATATGGTAAATATGTAATATCAGTAAGAAGTACTTTTCCAGCTACCCCTTGTTTAAAGTTTCTGTTAAGAAGATTCGGAACAACTCTATGCTCTTTTGTTGCTTTAGCCATTCTTCTATATGGATTAGCTTTTCTTATTGGGCAAAGTATATTATATTTTCTCATAATCCTTTGAATACGCTTTCTATTATATGTAATACCAAAGCTATTTTCTAAAGTCATTTTAATTGAACGTGATCCTTTCTTGTATCCCTTAAAATTAAATGCTTTTAGTATATTATTTCTAAGGACTATATCATTGTTATCACGTTCGATTTTTAATGATTTACTTTTTAAATATCTATAATAACCCGAACGTGAAACTTCAGCTATAGCACATAAATGTCTAATACTAAAGTTATTTATAGAACCTTTAGCCAAGTTTTCTATTAAGTAAAATGCTTCTGCTGCAATTAATTTACCTTTTCTCACCTGCCTTTCTTGCAGCTCTAATTTTTTTAACAACTCAACCTCAGCTTTTAAATATTCAATCTCAGCATTTTGTTTTGCTATAATATCGTCTTTAGTTAGTTCACGCTCACGCGGACGACCGCTATTATTACGACGAGTATCATCTAAGCCAAGAACTCCATTTTCTTTATAAGCTTTTTTCCATCTGCTTGATGAACAATCGATACGTTTTAAACCAATTACCTCAGCATCAAATCCAGCTTCTTGAAAAATTACTCTTGGAGATTTTCCGTTATTGTATTCTGCTATAAAATGAATTTTAAATTCATTAGTATATGTAATAGCTTTATCACTAATTTTTTTAACATACTTATTTTTAGATAAATTCTTGATTTCTTCATTTGAAAATGTCTTCTTACTCATTAATTAAATCACCTCATAAATTTATTGTACAAAAAAAGACTCTATATAGATAGACACTCTTTTATTAGTGTCTACTATATAGGGTCCATTTTATTAAGGCTGCCTCTTTTACTTTATTAGAAACTTTTTAAAAGGGTAATTGTTTACATATAAAGATATATTAGATATAATTTAATTATGAAAGGAGCTGGTCAATAATGGAGATAAGTAAAGGGAAATGTATATTTTTGGTTGTTTTTTGTATTATTTTTGTTATGGTTGTAAGTTCGCTGAGTGCAATTGTAGTTTTTAGGATTAATAATAAGGAAATACAAACTAATGTACAAGAAAAAATTAATAACAAAGAATAAAAAAAGTATTAAAAGGATAGAATATGGATTCTAAATTTAAAGTTAAACAAATTACAAAATTATATGAAAGTTGCAATAAATGCGGATTACCAATAATAAATTGTATATGCAATATTGTGCCTAAGATAGAGACTAAAGCAAAGATATGGATATTATCATCAGAAAAAGAATTTAGTAGGCCTTCAAATACAGCTAGATTACTAAAATTGGTTAACCAAAAATCAACGGAGTTATTCCTTTGGGAGAGAAAAAATATTCCTGAAAAATTAATTGATTACATTAATAGTAAAGAGTATGAAATATATATACTATTTCCTACAGAAAATGATGAATCGTTAGAAAGAAAATTTGAATATAAAGCTTCAAAAAAAACGCCAGCATTTATTATTTTGGATGGCACATGGAAAGAAGCTGCAAAAATGTTTAGAAAGAGTGATTATTTAAAAAAACTGCCGCGAATTTCATTAAATCCAATTTATAAGTCAGAATATACTTTGAGAAGAGGTGCATCGGAAGGAGAGTTATGTACTGTCGAAACCGCAATCGAAGTACTTAAGTTAAATCATGAAACTGATAATGCACAATCAATTAAAGGTACATTCGATTTGTTTATGAAAAGTTTTAAAGCAGGAGTTAATGGAGTAAAGTTAAAATGTATATAATTATTAAAATTAAAAATAAAAGTTAAATACACTAGAAGTTTTATTTTGCTCAAAATAAAATTTCTAGTGTATTTAACTTTTGTTATACATTATGTCCATTAAACGCTAAAATTAAAAACTATGGGAAAAATATTTATAACACTCAAGATAAATTTAAAATCATTAAATGAAATGATATTTAGAACCTTTAAATTTGAGAAGAAAAATTTTATTGAAGTCACATAGATAACATTTTACAAATTAGTATATTTATAAAGATATAAACTTAAAAGTATTAGAATAAATATATTCATAAATATTAGTTCATATATGTGTAAAAACTTAAGAATTTGCTTATTTACTGGGGATAAGAAGAAGTTTTTAAGATGTTAAACAGAATTAGAATAAAAATTTTTTTCGGATTTCTAACATTATATAATAGTTAGATTTTAAGCAGTGAATTAAAATGAAAAAATGTTCTTTGAAAATTAAATAGCTATATTTTTATTCAACTCTTTTAAAAAGCCAAAATAGATACAATTGTAAATTTATAATTCATTTAGTAAAATATGCTTATGAAGTAGAAAAATGAAAAGAGGCAATTGAGTAATAATATATTAAGAAACATATAGAAGGGAGGATTTTATGGATAGTGAATTAGACAAATATAAAAAAATGATAGCTAAGAATCCTAAGGATCCCAAAATAAATTCATGGATAGGGAATTATTATAAGAAAAATAATGATTTTATAAAAGCGTTAAAATATTATAAGAAGGCTTTTGAAGTAGATTCGTATAATCATTATTATTGCAAAATTATAGGGGATATTTATGAAAAATTAGGTGATTTAAATAAAGCACAAAACTATTATAAAAAAGCAGTTAATTTAGAAAATTTTGAAATGGATCAAGGTTTAACAAAATATTTAGATGCAATTAAAGATAAGCCAAATGATGCAAAAGGATACTTTTTGTTAGGATCTTATTATGAAAGATATAAAAGGTATGAAAAATCTTTAAAATATTATATAAAAGCTTTTGAATTTAATAATAAGAGCGAGCTTTATTGTAATAAAATAGGTAAAATCTATGAGAAGTTAGGTCAAGAAGATAAAGCTAATAATTATTATGATACAGCAATTAAATTAAATCCTTCATCTAAGGAAAAAAGAGCTTTACTTAATAAAATAGAAAATAATGAAAGAATTTCGGTTAATGATTTTTTTGAAGGCAATTATGTGAAAGGTTCTTTTGCATCAAATGCATGTACTGATGAATTTGATGTTAAGGAATTTTATGCGATTTTTAAAGAGATAGAGAAAAAAGAAAATGTTAAGGAAGTATATATAGAAATATCTGATGTAGATGTTGAAGAAGAATGGCCATACTCAGATACTGCTTTTGTTGTTACAACAGCAAATGAAGAAGAGATAGAATCTTGGTTTAAAGAAGCATCTCCAAGTGAAATAGATGAGCATATATCTATTGAGAAGCTTAAAGATGGTTATAAATTATATTGTTTATGGTGGAATTAAACTTATTATATATTTCATATTGCTAATGGAGATGATAAAATGAACGTAAATATTGTATTATTTAATGATTTTGAAACATTAGACATTTTTGGACCACTAGAAATATTAGGTAAAGTGCAAGAGTATGATATTCACTACTATTCACAAAATGGTGGAATGATTACAAGCAGACAAAAAACTCAAATTATAACAGAGGATATTGATTTGGCTGATAAAAAAGGTATTTTAGTTATTCCAGGTGGACAAGGAACAAGAGAACTTGTAAATGATGAATCATTTCTTAATATGTTGAAAGTAATAGCAGAAGAATCTGGATTCTGCTTATCAATATGTACAGGTTCAGCTCTTCTTGCAAAAGCAAATGTATTAAACGGAAAAAGTGCAACATCAAATAAGCAAGCATTTGAATGGGTTAAATCTATTAATGATACTGTTAATTGGGTACAAAAAGCAAGATGGGTTGTAGATGGAAAGTATTATACATCATCAGGCGTTTCAGCAGGAATTGATATGACGTTAGGATTTGTAAGTGACAGGTTTGGAGAAGAAAAAGCAAATGAAATAGCTCATAATATTGAATATGTTTGGAACTCTGATAGTAAGAATGACTTATTTTCCAAATAGATATTTATAGACAATCATCAATGATATAAATAAAGATATGATGATTGTCTATATTTTTCTTATTAGAAATTTCAAGTTATACAAATCAGATATTATTTGGATTTTTTGTAGAACATGGAACTCCAACTAAGCATTTGCCACAAACATCAACAAGTCCAAGATTATCATGAAATTTATCATTAATTAAGCACATTTCATAACATTTATGCCTGTCAAAAGAATCTATTTTTAATGCATCATTAACGCATCTTTCAACACATTTTTTACATATATTTAAACTTTTATATAAGCAGTTTTCATTTTTAATTTTAGAAGAAGGCTCTATTTTCATATCTGTTACAAAGCTTCCAACACGTCCACAACATCCTTTATCAGTGATAAGCATATTGTTAATTCCAAATGTACCAAGCCCAGCAATAGCTGCAACATGTCTATGAGACCAGTCACTTATAAGCTTTTGAGTATCAAAATTGTGAGTGGCAGGAATTATATTAGAGTTAAAACCTAATTTTTCTAGCTCAGATTTGATGAATGTATTTAAATCATATATTAATTTATTTGTTTCTATATAAGCTATTGACCATTCTTTTGATGAATGTTTATGGGCTATATTACTTTTTATAATATCACCATTAAATGGTATGAAGTATGTAACTACAGTTTTGGCATTAGATAAAAAATCATGAGGCATTGCATGGGTAGGACTTACTAATTCCTTAAGTTTAATAAAGTCTTCATTAAATGCATCTGCATATGCAATTAAGGGTTCATTCCAGGAAGTAGTGGTATTATGATTTTGAGAATATTCTCTAATAAAAGTTTTTATAAGGTTTTCTAATTTATCTTTCATACGATTCTCCTATATTTTAACAATTATAATTTTATATTTGAAAAAGCAGGTATTTATATACAAGTATATCACAATATTTATGAATTTATTGGAATTTATGCATACATGACTTCAATATAAATTAAGCCTATTTCTATATGTATTAAATTAAGAATTAAAAAATTATGATTTTATATACTGTACAAAAAACAATGAATAGATATAAAATATAATAAAGACTAGAATTTTGATATGAATAGAAATACAAAGATAAGAATATATCATGATATAGTTATGATGAGCTACGAACAATTTATTTAATAAGGCTATGCCTATATTGCAAATGAAAAGTGAATTTAGGAGGATAGGATAATGAGAATTTCTACAAAAGGAAGATATGCATTAAGATTAATGCTTGATTTAGCCATTAATGAAAATGGTAAGCCAATAAGAATAAAAGAGATTTCTGAAAGACAAGAGATATCAGATAAATATTTAGAACAGATAATAGCTATCTTAACAAAAGCAGGCTATGTAAGAAGTGTAAGAGGACCACAAGGCGGATATAATTTATCCAAAAAGCCAAGAGAATATACAGTAGGAAGTATTTTAAGATTAACAGAGGGAAGTCTATGCCCAGTACCATGTTTAGAAGACGAAGTAAATACATGTGAACGTGAAAATGAATGTGTAACAGTTATACTATGGAAAAAGATCGATGATGCAATTAAAGGTGTTGTTGATAATGTTACATTAGAGGATTTAGTAGAATGGCATAATAGTAAAATTGATAATTACGTTATATAATTGCTGAAAATAAATTGGCATTTATATAAATAAAAGATTATTTAGTAGGGCTGTTATAAGATTTTTGTGCAGTAGAAATTTTTGATACATTCATATTTATTATGTATACAAATTTTACTCATGAAGTTATATACTAGTAAGAATAAAAAAGCTATAAGCAATGTTGTAAGGGGGAAGAAAATGAAAAAAGGGGCATTTGCAGTTTTGATGTGCTACGTACTTTGGGGGATTCTTCCGATATTTTGGAAACTTTTAAACCAATTAGATCCAGTGTACATTTTAGCATCACGAATATTTTGGTCATTAATATTCTGCTTTGTATTAATAATTTTTAAAAAAGAATCATTAAAGATTAAAGAGGTAATTAAAAATAAGAAAGAAATTTTATTGCTGTGTGCAGCAGGGGTTATGGTTAGTATTAATTGGGGAAGCTATATATGGGCAGTAAACAACAATCATATTCTTGAAGCAAGTTTAGCTTATTATATGAATCCAATAATAACAATTTTAATGGGATTTGCTTGTTTTAAAGAAAAATTAAATAAGAACCAATGGATTTCTGTTGTTATAGCTTTCATAGGTGTTATGATACCAATAATAAGATATGGACAGGTTCCATATTTGGCAGTTATAATTGGAGGAAGTTTTGCAATATATGGAGCAATTAAAAAAATGGTAAAAGCTGAAAGTCAAGTTTCACTTATAATTGAAACAGCAGCAGTAACACCAATTGCAATAGTATATATAATTTATGCAGAAATAAATGGAATTGGAGCTATTGGAGTTATTCATAATCCAATGCAGTTTTTGTTATTACCATTAGCAGGAATAATAACTGCTGTACCATTATTGCTTTTTGCACAAGGCATAAAAAGCACACCATATTCTTTAGCAGGAATATTAATGTATGTTAATCCAGCTTTACAATTGCTTATAGGAGTTATTTTATATAAAGAAAAATTTACAGCAATTAATGCAATTACATTTGGGTTCATTTGGATAGCATTAATAATTTTTCTTATGAGCAATATGGATATTAGTAAAAAGACTGAATTAGCTTAGTAGAAGAAGAGTTAAAGAAATAAATCTTTCGATTTCTTTAACTCTTTTTGTTTTTATCAAGAAATGTATAAAGTACAGTAAGTTTTTGCTTAAAAAATTCTATTTCTAGAAGATAAATTTTTAGTGAATAAATATAAATCATATAAATCCTATTGACAAACTCGGAATAAAGAGTCTATAATACAAATATAAGTAAAAATAAGAAGAAAATGCAATGTAAATGCAGAGCTTTTTATAAATATAGTAGTAGCTTAAAAAATTATACTTATTAAAATTAAATAGGACAAGTCTGTTTAGATTTACGATTTTATCATTAATAAATAACGAAGAATTATAAATATATATATTAAAAGGAGAGAATAATTATGGCAAAAATAGCAAAGAAATTAACAGATTTGATTGGAAATACACCATTACTTGAGTTAAGTAATTATGAAGAAAAGAACGGTTTAGAAGCAAATATTATTGCAAAACTTGAATACTTTAATCCACTAGGAAGTGTTAAGGACAGAGTTGCAAATGCAATGATTGAAAAAGGAATTAAAGATGGCAAAATAAATAAAGACACTGTTATTATTGAGCCTACTAGTGGAAACACTGGAATCGGACTAGCTTTTGTAGCAGCTGCCAAAGGTCTTAAATTAATTCTTACAATGCCAGATACAATGAGTATTGAAAGAAGAAGAATTGTAGCGGCATTAGGAGCTGAAATAGTTCTTACTCCAGGTGCAGATGGAATGAAAGGTGCAATAAAAAAAGCTGAAGAATTAGTAGCTGAATATGGAAATGCAATTATACCACAACAATTTGAAAATGAAGCTAATCCTGAAGTACACAGAAAAACTACAGCAGAGGAAATTTGGAATGATACAGAAGGAAAAGTAGACATTTTTGTAGCTGGAGTTGGTACTGGTGGTACTGTCACTGGTAATGGAGAAGTATTAAAAGCTAAAAATCCTAATATCAAAATTGTGGCAGTTGAACCTGCAAGCTCTCCAGTATTATCAGGTGGTAAGCCTGGTCCACATAAAATTCAAGGTATAGGTGCAGGTTTTATACCTGGCGTAATGAATCTTGATATTGTTGATGAAATTATTAAAGTTGAAAATGATGATGCATTTGAAGCATCTAGAAGTGTTGCTAAAACAGATGGGGTATTAGTTGGAATTTCATCTGGGGCAGCAATACATGCAGCAACAGAACTAGCTAAAAGACCTGAAAATAAAGGGAAAAACATTGTTGTGTTATTACCAGACACAGGTGAAAGATATCTATCTACTCCTTTATTTGAATAAAAATATGTCTTATATGAGATAAGAGTACTAATGTTTATAGCACTCTAAATATTAAAAGTTTTTTTACACCAGTATACTAAAAAATGCTGGTGTTTTTTTGCACATTATTTTATAGAAAGCATATCTATAAAATAAATCATAGATTTCCTATTGACATACTCGGAAAAGGAATGTATACTCCTAAATATACCATAAATAAACAAAAATGGGGTGAAAGTAAGAAATGAGTAAAATTGGGGCTATAATCTCTCACAGATATGGAAATATGCGATGTTGCATGTATTATAAAGCAAAAATAAAAGCATATTGAATTACTGATAAGGAGAGAAGATTATGAAAATAAGAAAGATTATTAGTTTAGGGTTAGCAACATTATGTGCTTTAGGAGCATTTTCAGGATGCGGTGAAAGTTCAAATGCAGAATCTGATGCGAAAAAAACAATTGAAATTACAAATGTATCATACGATCCAACAAGAGAATTATATGAAGCATATAATAAAGAATTTGCAAAGTACTGGAAAGAGAAAACTGGACAAGATGTTAATATAACTCAATCTCATGGCGGTTCTGGGAAACAAGCACGTTCAGTTATTGAAGGAAATGAAGCAGATGTAGTAACTTTGGCATTAGCACATGACA
The DNA here is from genome assembly GCF_001458595.1 of Clostridium neonatale. Lineage (GTDB taxonomy): Bacteria > Bacillota > Clostridia > Clostridiales > Clostridiaceae > Clostridium > Clostridium neonatale. The sequence goes on along the minus strand of NZ_LN890328.1, from coordinate 1,887,754 downwards.
TTACATCAATTGAAAATGCAGGATTAATAGAAAGTGGATGGATTAACGAATTTAAATCGAACAGCTCACCATACACATCAACTATTGTCTTTCTTGTAAGAAAGGGAAACAGCAAGAATATAAAAGATTGGGATGATCTTGTAAAAGATGGAGTAGGGGTTATTACACCAAATCCAAAAACATCAGGAGGAGCTTGCTGGAATTTCCTTGCTGCATGGGCGTATGCGGATAAAAAATATAATGGAGATGCGGAAAAGATAAAAGAATTTGTTAAAAATCTTTATGAAAATGTACTTGTGTTAGATTCAGGTGCAAGAGGTGCTACAACAACATTTGTTGAAAATGGACAAGGCGATGTGTTGATTGCTTGGGAAAATGAAGCTTATTTATCTGTAAAGGAGCATCCAGATGAATTTGAAATTGTAACTCCTAGTTTAAGTGTTTTGGCAGAACCATCAGTTGCAGTTGTAGATGAAACTGTAAAGAGAAGGGGAACTGAAGAAGTATCTAAAGCTTATTTAGAATATTTATATTCTGACACAGCACAAAGAATTGCTGGAGATAATTTTTATAGACCATCTAATGAAGAAATTTTAAAAGAATATAAAGATGTATTTAACCTTAATATTAACCTTGTAACTGTAGATGAAAAGTTTGGCGGATGGGATAAGGCATATAAAGACTTTTTTGAGGATGGAGCTATATTTGATCAGATTTATCAAGAAAAGTAATGAATAAACTTATAATTGAGATACTACGCTATAATTTGGAATAAAATTATTAAAAGTAAAAACTAATAATTAAGAACTAAGAGTTAAGAAAAAAATAGCAGTGATGTTTTAAAAGTAAATTATAGAAAACCTATGTTTTCCATCTAAAACTATTCACTTTTAGTTCTTATTTTTTTACTCATCTACAGGAAAGAGGATGTGAGTTATGGAGAAAATATCATTAAGTATAAAAAGAAAAAGTGGAAAGAGAATTATACCGGGGTTTGGACTTTCTATGGGTATTACAATATCAATGCTAAGTTTGACTATATTGCTTCCTGTTGTTTCCATAGTAATATGTGCCTCAAATTTAAGCTTTAAAGAGTTCTTAGAAGTTGTTACTTCACGTGCAGTTGTATCAGGCTATAAGGTAAGCTTTGGGTGTGCATTTATTGCAGCAGTAGTTAATGGTATATTTGGAATGATTCTTGCATGGGTATTAGTGAGATATGATTTTCCAGGGAAAAGGTTATTAGATGGCTTGATAGAATTACCATTTGCACTTCCAACAGCAGTGGCTGGAATTGCACTTACTTCTTTATATTCAAATGAAGGATGGATTGGAAGTATTTTTTCAAATTTTGGTATACAAATAGCTTATACGAAGATAGGAATAATTATAGCTATGATTTTTATTGGAATACCATTTGTAGTACGTTCTATACAGCCTGTTTTAGAAAAGTTAGATAAACAGTATGAAGAAGCAGCTGCAATGCTTGGAGCAAGTGAGAGAAGAACATTTTTCAAAGTGATATTTCCAGAGATATTTCCAGCAATGCTTACAGGATTTGGACTTGCTCTTGCAAGAGGTATTGGTGAATATGGAAGTGTAGTTTTTATAGCAGGAAATATACCTTATGAGACACAAATTGCACCACTTTTAATTGTATCAAAGTTAGAACAATTAAAGTATACGGATGCAACAGCAATTGCACTTGTAATACTAGCTACATCATTTTCAATTTTATTTGTTATAAATATTATTCAATCTCTAGTGAATAAAAGGACAAGCTAGGAGGCAGAAATGAGTAAAGATAATAATTTTAAATCTACAAAATATATATTAGTGACAATAAGTATTTTATTTGTTTTGATAATGCTTGTACTGCCTTTAATTGTTGTTATTGTGTATGCATTAAAGAAAGGACTCAATTCTTATACAAATGCAGTACTTGATATATACACCATCAAAGCATTAAAACTAACTTTATTTACAAGCATAGCAGCTGTATTGGTGAATACAATATTCGGACTGTTTGCAGCATGGTGTATTACTAAATTCACCTTTAGAGGAAAACAGGTTCTTACTACATTAATAGATATTCCATTTGCAATGTCACCAGTTGTAGCAGGACTTCTTTTTACATTAACTTTTGGGAGAATGGGCTGGGCACATCCATTTCTTATGAGTCATAATATAAAAATAGTTTTTGCTGTCCCAGGAATAGTACTTGCAACAATATTTGTAACGTTTCCATTTGTGTCAAGAGAAATTATACCAGTACTTAATGCACAAGGTACTGATGAGGAAGAAGCAGCAGCACTTATGGGAGCAGGTGGATTTAGAATTTTTAGAAAAATAACTTTTCCATATATCAAATGGGCATTTTTATATGGAATCATCTTATGTTCAGCACGTGCAATGGGGGAATTTGGAGCAGTTTCTGTTATTTCAGGTCACTTAAGGGGAAAAACAAATACACTGCCACTGCATGTTGAAATATTATATAACGAATTTAAATTATCAGAAGCATTTGCTGTATCTTCTCTATTAGTAATAATGGCAATTATAATATTGATTCTAAAAAATATTGTTGAATATAAGTCGAAGAAAGTTGGTGGTGCAGATGTACGTTGAATTAAAAGATATAAATAAAACTTTTGAAGATTATAAAGCTTCAAATAATGTTAATTTTGGAATTGAGAAGGGTAAACTTATTGGGCTTTTAGGTCCAAGTGGAAGTGGAAAAACAACAATTCTTAGAATGATTGCAGGACTTGAGTCACCAGACTCAGGTGATATCTTTATAAATGGTATCAGAGTTAATGATTTAGCTGCCAGCAAAAGAGGAATTGGATTTGTATTTCAAAGTTATGCACTTTTTAGATATATGACTGTATTTGATAATATAGCGTTTGGTCTACAGGTGCAAAAAAAGAGTAAAAAAGAAATAAAGGAAAGAGTTACAGAAATGATAGAGCTAGTTGGATTAAAAGGAATGGAAAATAGATATCCAAATGCACTATCTGGAGGACAGAGGCAAAGAGTAGCCTTTGCAAGAGCTTTAGCACCAAATCCACAGCTTTTACTTCTTGATGAACCTTTTGCAGCAATTGATGCTAAGGTTAGAAAAGAACTTAGAAGCTGGCTTAAAGAAATGATTTCAAGAGTTGGTGTAACAAGTATTTTTGTTACACATGACCAAGATGAAGCAATTGAAGTTGCAGATGAAATAATAATCACAAATAAAGGAAGAATTGAACAGGTTGGAACACCTATTGAAATATATAAACATCCAGAAAATGCATTTGTTGCAGAATTTATAGGACAGTCTACATCTTTTGATAAACATTATGATTTAAAAGGATTTACAGATATTAAAAATTTAGAAAAAGCAGTTATAAGACCAGAGTTTATTGGAATAAAGAAACTGGGAAATTTAAATCAGTATATGAGTGCGGCAGAAGAAGGAATTATTGAAGAAATATCATTTCGTGGAAGTTATATAGAAGTTAAGGTTAATGTAAAGGGGCTGATTCTTACTGCAAATCGTTCTTTAGAGGAACCTGAAGTTAAGCTTAATGAAAAGGTAAATGTACTAATTTATAGATTATATGCATTTGAAAATGCTAAAGCTGTATTAATAGAAAATGCAGCAATGGAAGATAGAAATCCAGTATTTATTTAAAGTTTCAGCGTAGATTTAAATTTAGGGGGCGATTTTTTGAAAACTGAGGTAGATATAAAGCATCTTAAAACAGATGTATTAATCATTGGTGGTGGAACAGCTGGATGCTATGCTGCAATTACGCTTAGAGAAAATTCAGATCTTTCTGTTTTGATTGCTGAAAAAGCCAATATAAAACGTAGTGGATGTCTTGCGGCAGGTGTAAATGCAATCAATGCATATATTGTAAAAGGAAGAAAGCCAGAGGATTATGTTGAGTATGCTAAAAAGGATGCAGAAGGAATTGTACGAGAAGATCTGCTTCTTACAATGTCTCAAGGTCTAAATAAAGTAACAAAAAAATTAGAAGATTTAGGTCTTGTTATTTTAAAAGATGAAAATGGAGAATATGTTGCACGAGGCAATAGAAATATAAAAATTAATGGTGAAAATATAAAGCCTATATTGGCAGATGCTGTAAAGAAGTTAAATGGCGTTACAGCATACAATCATATGAATGTTATAGATTATGTTGTTAAAGATAATAAGATTTATGGAGCATTTGCAATAGATGTAAATAAAGACGTTTTATATTTTATAGAAGCTAAAAAGGTTATATGTGCAACGGGTGGAGCAGCAGGTCTTTATAAACCTAACAATCCAGGCTTTTCAAGGCATAAAATGTGGTATCCACCTTTTAACACAGGTGCAGGGTATGCAATGGGAATAAGAGCCGGTGCTGAAATGACAACTTTTGAAATGCGTTTTATAGCATTAAGATGTAAAGACACAATAGCACCTACAGGAACAATTGCCCAAGGTGTTTTAGCAAAACAGATAAATTCTAAAGGTGAGGTTTATGAAAGTAAATATGGGATTACAACATCTGAAAGGCTATATGGAACAGTAAGAGAGAATATTGAAGGAAGAGGTCCATGTTATTTAAAAACACAAGGAATTAAAGAAGAATTAAATGATGAATTAAAAAAGGCATATCTTAATATGGCACCAAGCCAGACATTAAAATGGATAGAAAGTGGAAAGAATCCAAGTGAAGAAAATGTTGAAATTGAAGGAACAGAACCATACATAGTTGGAGGGCATACTGCAAGCGGATATTGGGTAGATACAAATAGAAAAACAACTATACATGGACTTTATGCAGCTGGAGATGTGGCAGGTGGATGTCCTCAAAAATATGTAACAGGAGCTCTTGTAGAAGGAGAAATTGCAGCATTATCTATAATTCATGATTTAGACGGTAAAAATAAAACAAACTTAGAAGTTAATAATTTAAAGATTAAAAATGAAGCTGAAATAAAAGATCATGAAAAAGAGCTGTTAATCAAAGAGAAGAAATATGAGATTGAAAGTATTTTAAATGAAGAAAATGAAAGCTTTACTGTTGAAGAATTAGAAGAAGCAATGCAGAAAATAATGGACAGTTATGCAGGTGGTATAGGCAGCAATTATCAATATAATGAAAGACAGCTTCATATGGCTGATGAAAAGATAAGAAATTTAATTTCATTAACTTCACATCTTGCTGCTAAAGATATGCATGAGCTTATGTTTATATATGAATTAAAAGAGAGGCTTACAGTATGTTTATCTGTAATTGCTCATTTAAAGGCAAGAAAAGAGACAAGATGGCACAGCTTTGCAGAGAATTTAGATTATCCAGAGAAAAGTGATGTATACCTTAAGTATGTAAATTCAAAAGCAGTTGATGGAAAGATACAAATTATTTTTCGAGAACTTGTAGGAGGAAAAGAAAAATATGAGCATAAAGATTGATAAAGATAAATGTATAGGATGCAGGCAGTGCTTAGAAGCATGCCCAGGGAATCTTATAAAAATGGATGATAATAAAAAGGCTTTTATTAAATATCCAAAAGACTGCTGGGGATGTACGTCTTGTGTTAAAGAATGCAAAAGTCAGGCTATTTCATTATATCTTGGTGCAGATATTGGGGGAAGAGGAAGCACACTTACTGTTAAAGAAGATGGTGAACTTGTACACTGGAAGGTAGAAAAACCAGATGGTGAAACATATGTTATAGATTTAAATCCAAAGGATTCAAATAAATATTAATGTAGTTCAAATCTTGATATAAGTGAAGTATTAAAAATAGAAAAAATTTAAATAAATATCAATTAAGTCAATTTAAATTTTTATATAAGTAAATATAGGAAATAGTCAAATAAATACTTAATTATAAATCTGCTATGGCAGTAGAAATGGAGGCTATATATGAGTGAATTATCTCATTTAGATGAGTTAGAAGCAGAAGCAATATATATTATAAGAGAAGTTGCAGCAGAGTGCGAAAAGCCAGTAATGCTGTATTCAATAGGAAAGGACAGTTCAGTAATGCTTCATTTGGCAATGAAGGCATTTTATCCTGAAAAACCACCATTCCCATTCTTGCATATAGACACTACATGGAAGTTTAAAGAAATGATTAAATTCAGAGATGAAACAGCAAAAAAGCTAGGTATAGAAATGCTTAAGTACACCAATGAAGAAGGTGTAAGACAAGGAATAAATCCATTTGATCACGGCTCAGCTTATACAGATATTATGAAAACACAGGCTTTAAAGCAAGCTTTAAGTAAATACGGATTTACTGCTGCCTTTGGTGGGGGCAGGCGTGATGAAGAAAAATCAAGAGCAAAGGAACGTATTTTTTCTTTTAGAAATGAAGCTCATGCATGGGACCCTAAAAATCAAAGGCCTGAAATGTGGAAATTATTTAACACGAAAATAAATAAGGGAGAAAGCATGAGAGTATTCCCTATTTCTAACTGGACAGAAAAAGATATATGGCAATATATAAAAAGAGAAAATATTGATATTGTACCATTATATTTTGCAAAAGAAAGACCAGTTGTGTATAGAGATGGAAATATAATTATGGTGGATGATGATAGATTAAAATTAAAGCCTGGTGAAGAAATTCAATATAAAAAAGTAAGGTTTAGAACTCTCGGATGCTATCCATTAACTGGCGGATGTGAATCAGAAGCCACAACACTTGATGAGATAATCGAAGAAACTTTAAGTGCAGTTTCATCAGAAAGAACAACAAGAGTTATTGATAATGAAGCAGCAGGAAGTATGGAAAGAAGAAAAAGGGAGGGATATTTCTAAGATGAAAGGATTACTTAAATTTATTACATGCGGAAGTGTAGATGATGGAAAATCAACTCTCATAGGACATATATTATATGATGCAAAACTTCTATATGCGGATCAGAAAAGGGCATTAGAACTTGACAGTAAGGTTGGAAGCAGAGAAGGAAAAATAGACTATTCACTTTTGCTTGATGGACTTATGGCTGAAAGAGAACAGGGAATAACTATTGATGTTGCATATCGTTATTTTACAACAGATAATAGAAGCTTCATTGTTGCAGATACACCAGGACATGAAGAGTATACAAGGAATATGGCAGTTGGAGCATCATTTGCTGATTTAGCTGTTATACTTGTTGATGCAGAGCAGGGAGTTTTAATTCAAACAAGACGTCATGCCAGAATTTGTTCTTTAATGGGAATCAAGCATTTTGTATTTGCAGTAAATAAAATGGACTTAATAAATTATGATGAAAATAAATTTTTAGAAATTGAGAAAGTTATTAATGATCTTTCAAAAGAACTTTCACTTAAAGATGTAAAAATAATTCCTTTATGTGCTACAGAAGGAGATAATATAACTACGAAATCAGAAAATATTTCATGGTATAATGGTGAACCTCTTTTAGCTTATCTTGAAAACGTAGATGTATCCGATGAGGATGAAGAAGGATTTTATATGCCAGTGCAAAGGGTATGCCGCCCAAACCATGAATTTAGAGGGTTTCAAGGACAGGTTGAAGCAGGAAGAATAGCAATCGGAGATGAAATAACAACACTTCCAAGTAATGAAAAAGCATATGTGAAGAGTATCAACATTGGTGATAAAGAAAGTAAAGATGCATATAAAGGTCAGCCTGTTACTATTACATTAAATAAAGAAGTAGATGTATCAAGGGGATGCGTTTTATTCAAAGATTCTGAGATTAACACAGAAAAGCATATTGAAGCTACTATTTTATGGATGGATGATAGTAAATTAAATAATGGACAAGAGTTTTTAGCTAAGATTGGAACAAAACTAATACCAGCAGTTGTATCAAAAATTGAATATGCAATTGATGTAAATAGTGGCGAGCATAAGGAAGCAAGTTCTTTAACAAAAAATGAAATTGCATACTGCAAGATTGTTTTGGCAGAAAACATAGTTGTAGATAATTTTAAATCTCATAAAACTCTAGGCGAACTTATTTTAATTGACAGGGTAAGTAATATGACTTCAGCATGTGGTGTAATAGAATGCTTAGAAGAAAACTTAAAGAATGATGTAGCATTTGTATATGAAAATCTAAGTGCAAGAGGAGATATATTTGAAGAATTCTATTATAACTTAGATAGTTTAAATGTATCAAAATATTATGATAAGCATCCAAAATACACAGTAGGCGATACAATTCCAACAAAGGGAGAAAGTTATAATTATCCAGATAATTTTGATATTTTAATCTTAAGAGATAATGTGGCTGTTAAAGTTAGAGATAAAAAAATAAGTGAAATTATTGTACTTGATAAGTATAGTTATGGCAGCTATCCAGTTATAAATGGAAGAGGTTTTGAAATTAAAGTTTATTCAGATGATGAACTTAAAGCATTTTTAAGTGAATATAATACTAATAAAGAGGATTCAGAAAGTGAAATATTTAATAAGTGGATGAATTTTGGAACTTACCGTCAGGTTGTATTTCATGATAATTACTGGGTGATTTAATTGATACTAATATGCATAAGTGAGAAATTTAATACTAACTAAAAATCCTATTTAGAATAAAAAGGTTACCTAAATTAATAGCGGATGTAGAATTAGCAAGGAATATCGAGAGAACAATTATCTTAGGAAACTTTCAGTAATTTCAAAAGAATATGAATAAACAGTTATAGAATAATGACTTCTGTAGTTTTTACAGAAGTTATTATCTTTTTATATATAGAAAAGTTATTTTTGTAGAAGGCATGTTATGATCAGTTTATATACATCTTTGAAAAGAAGTAAATATACTAGGGTACATAGCTATTTCGTTTGCAGATATAGATTTTTTTATGGTGAGAAAATCTTTCATGAATTACATTACAATAATATTTGTACTGATGATTAAATAATAAAAAAATTTTCAAAGAGTGGATAACTTGATACTTGTATATATGTTATAATATTCCAAAGTATAAGCTGTAATTTGATAAAGAGATATTTTGAAAATAGTTGAGGTGAGACGATGAGACTTTTTCATTACTATGAAAAAGAAATAGGACCATTTATGAATCTTTCAGACTTAAAAATTGAAGATGCTAAAAATATTATGAATATTATTTATAATAATAAAGCCATTTTTGCATCTAATAGAGACGAAATATATTTAGAAAGAAGATTTGAGTATGAAGATATTGTCAAAAAGATATTTATAAGCAAGGGTGGTAGAGTTAATAGAAGAAGACCACATTATATGACATTAGAAGACTGCCCATGGTTGTTATCTTGGTATAAAGATGGAACATCAATTAGTATTGAGATAAAAGATATTGATACTAATTATATTTCATTTACATATGGGGATATGTTTCCTGTTTTTGGACCAAGAGGAGATGATAGTAAAGAGTATCGAAAACAAGTATATACATATGAAGAAATTTTAAAGATTATTGATAAGTACGGACTTCCTCAGAGTTGGAATCCTTTAGGAGAACAAGGACCTATAAGATATATTGAAGCACAGATATGGGATGATGCTATAATTAAGACTATAAAAATAAGAAATGGATTTTAAGTAATATTGTAACTGAAATAAAGCAATAAATTACAATTTGAAAAGGTAATAAATAGATATTTTGATTTAATTAAATTTAGAAAATCAGTAATGAAGTACATTAAAATAATCATATATATACAAAAGAAAATGAAAATATTTGACAATAGTTTGATGCCAAACTATAATGATCTTATGAGAGTAGAAGATATAATATCATTAATTTCAAGAATAAGAGATCACGCAAATACATTTATTACAGATGAAATGAATAAATGTGGTTTGAAGGGCTTTGCACCTTCTCATGGAGACATTATTTTTGCACTTTTATATAATGAAAAATTAACTATGAAGGAGATTGCAGAGAAGATTGAAAAAGATAAATCAACAGTAACAGCATTAGTAAATAAACTAATAAAGGAAGGCTATGTTGAGAAAACAAAAGATACTTTAGACAATCGTGTTATATATGTAAGTCTCAGTGAAAAAGGTAAGGCATTAAAACCAATGTTTGAATCAATATCTGAAGATTTAATATCTACAGTATACAAAGGAATTTCAGAAAAGGAGAAGTCGGATTTATTAAAAACATTATTAAAAATAAAAAATAATTTTTAATTTTTTTAAAGAAATAGTTTGATAACAAACTATCTTGATAAGATAGTTGCAAATCGCTTATTTATTAAATAAGATGATATCTATCAATTATAAATTAAAAGCTTATTGATAATATTATAGCCAATAGAATTAGTATTGACCATATATCAAAGATAAATAAAAAAGGAGAATAAAAAATGTATTTGAAAATAAGAGATTTAGATCTAAATTATGAGATTAAAGGAAATGGAAAGCCTATAGTTATTCTTCATGGATATACAGTTGACCATAGATTAATGTCAGGATGTATTGAACCAATATTAGGTGAAAGTAATGAATATAAAAGAATATATATTGATCTGCCTGGTATGGGAAAAACAAAGAGTAAAGATTGGATTGTGAATTCTGATGTGATGCTGGACATTGTTATTGAAGTAATTGATAAAATTATTCCAGATGAGAATTTCTTACTTGCGGGTGAATCTTATGGGGGATATTTATCTTTAGGACTAATATATAAAATGAAAGAAAGAGTAGATGGATTATTTTTATTATGCCCAGCAACTAAAGGTCATGATTTAAGACCTAAACATATTGTTTTAAATAAAGATGATGAATTATTATCAAAACTTGACAAAGAAGAAGCAGAAATGTTTCAATCTATACAAGTAGTTCAAACAGAAGAAACTTGGACAAGATATAACAATGAAATTTTATCTGGTATAAAATTAGCTGATAATGATTTTTTGAATAAGCTTAATAAATGTGGGAAAAAATTATCTTTCGAAAAGGATATGTTTGATCAAAAGTTTAACAAACCTACATTATTTTTACTAGGTCGTCAGGATTCAAGCGTTGGATATAAGGGGACATGGAGTATTCTAGATAATTATCCAAGGGCAACTTTTGCCGTGCTAGATATGGCAGGACATAATTTACAGATAGAACAGCCAGAAGTGTTTAATGCACTATTTAGTGAGTGGATTAAAAGAGTTAGCTATGAATAATAATATATAATATAGATATTATTAAAAGAAAAATTAATGGAATGAAATTAACTATGTAATGCATTTACAAAATAATATTAAAATGCTATAATCTAAAAAGAATTTTGTATAAATTTAAAAGAGTGAATATAAATAGGGAATGAAAGTCTCCCGTGACATAAATGTCTAAACCGCTATATGCTGATGACTTCTGTAATTGCTACGGATAGTTATCAGTTTTTTTATGTAAAATTGGAGGTAATACATAATGAAGGAGTTTATTAAATGTTACAAGCAAATGATTATTGTTAGTTTGGCAGCCGTTATTATTGGAGTTATAGTTGGAGCAATAGATGCAGGTTTTGGAAAGATTTTAATTTATTTAGGGGAGTTTAGGAGCGAGCATTTTATGAAGCTTATTTTCTTACTTCCAGTTGCAGGAATATGGGTAATTTGGATATATAGAAAGTTTAGTGAGAAAGCAATAAAGGGCATGAACTTAGTATTTAATGTTGGTCATGGTGAAGAAGAAAGCATTCCATTAGCACTTGTACCACTTTCAATGATAGGAACATGGATGACTCATTTGTTTGGAGGAAGTGCTGGAAGAGAGGGAGTAGCTGTACAAATTGGAGCCACTGTTTCTCATTACATTGGAAGTAGAATTAAAATAGAAAATGCTTCTAGAATATTTTTAGTAACAGGAATGGCAGCAGGTTTTGCAGGATTGTTTGGGACACCAATTGCAGCATGTTTTTTTGCTTTGGAAGTTTTGATTGCAGGAGCACTTGATTATACAGCATTGCTGCCAATCATTATTGCAGCTTTTTCATCCAGCTTTACAGCACATCTATTGAACTTAGAAAAGTTTACTTTCAAACTGGAAACAAAAATAAATATAGATGCTATGTTTATTTTAAAACTAGTAATTATAGCAGTTATCTTTAGCTTTGCTGGAAGAATATTTTCTGCATTTTTAAAATATGCAAAAGAAAAGTTAGGTAATACATTTGAAGATCCTATAAAAAAAATATTTGTAGTTGGAATAATATTAAGCATTTTATTTATTATTTGTGGAAGAGGAAGGTATTCAGGTTTAGGGACTAATTTAATAAATGCAAGCTTTAATGGAGAACATATTTATGAATTTGACTGGTTTTTTAAAATTATACTTACAGTTATAACATTAGCTGCTGGATATCAGGGAGGAGAGGTTACTCCACTGTTTTCTATTGGATGCAGCCTTGGTGTAGTGTTAGCTAATATATTGAATATGCCAGTGGAATTTATTGCAGCTCTTGGCTATACTGCAGTATTCGGAAGTGCCACAAATACACTTTTAGCACCTATATTTATAGGAGCTGAAGTTTTTGGATATGAGTATATGCCATACTTTTTTGTAGTTTGTTCTATTTCATATATTTTCAATGGAAATAAATCAATATATGGATTACAAAAAAATATCATAAAAGCGCCTAATAAAGATTAGTTGGATTTTATAAAGTAGATATGAAAAAATATATAAATTTATATTTTAATATATGCAAGCAGCTTCTTTAAAGCAGAATTTAAATACAAAATATTTATTATGTAATTGAAAGAAAAAGTGTAAAATAATACAATTAGTTTAAAGTTAAAACTTTTAATAAGACATACAAAATTTTGTTTTAATATAAGAAGGTAGATTTTAATCTAGCAAATAAAGTGATTTAAGAGGAGATATAAAAATGGGATATCCAAGTGATTTATTATCAACGAGAGCTGTAGTTAAGCCTGGGTTATATGCAGTAATACCAAAAGATGGTTTGGTAAATAACGTTATACCCAATATTAAGGAGTGTAGAGTGAGCATAGTTGCATCGCCTAAAATGGGAGCAAGCTTTGTTCAATATATAGTTGATGCAAATGTAAATGGAGGAACAACTATACCATTTGCTAAAGAAGATAAAATAGAAAGTTTTATATATTGTGTAAATGGAACATTAGATATAAAAATTGGAGAAGAAGAATATACGTTAATTGATGGAGGATATGCCTTTTCACCAGCTGGAGTTGGAATATCATTTAAAAATGTAGGAAATGATAATGCAAAGTTTCTTTTATATAAGCAAATATATATTCCAATTGAAGGCATTGAAGCAGAAGTTTGTGTTGGAAATGTTAATGATATTGAATATGAAATTTATAATGAAATGGAAAATGTATATATAAAAGATTTACTTCCAACGCATCTTGGCTATGATATGAATATGCATATACTTGCATTTGAACCAGGTGGATGTCATCCAATAGTTGAAACTCATGTGCAAGAACATGGCGCTTATGTTTTGAGTGGTGAAGGTATGTATTTATTAGATGATAAGTGGATTGGAATAAAGAAGGAAGATTTCATATGGTTTGGACCGTATGTTGCACAATGTGCTTATGGAGTTGGAAGAGAATTATTTTCTTATATATATTCAAAAGATTGCAATAGAGATGTGATTTTATAAATTTAATGCATGAAGCTTATAGATTTAAAGTGTCATGTAAAAGATGAATTAAAACATAGCTTTAATGAAGGAAAATGTTGTCTTAATAAATACTATAAGAGGTTCAGTAGTAGAGAGTGAAGCTTTAGCAGAAGCATTAAATATATGAAAGAGGGAATTATATGTCAGCTTTTTTTGAAAATATAATACAAAGCATTGATTTTGCAAAGTATTTAGAGAATATAGATAAAAGAAAGATAGTTTTATGGGGGACAAGCGAAAATAATAAGTTTTTACTTGATATGTTAAATAACAATGGATATGAAGTTTCTTTAATTTTAGATAGTAAATTAGATATTAGTAAAGAAGAAAATGCAGTAACTGATAAAGAGATTTTAGGTGCAGAAATATTAAAAAACAACTCTAAGGATTTTTATGTATTTGTGACACATGATTATGATGAAAAAATAGAAAATTATTTAAATGAAAATAATTACTTAGAAGAAAAGGACTATTTATATATAATTCATAAGCCTGTTGTTGTATTAAAGGATGAAGAATACACTGATATTTATGGAAATAAAATAAAAGCACCAAAAGGTACAAAGTTTAAAGTTTTAGGATATAACAACATAATTAATATAAATACAGAAATAAATGATAAGATTCAAATTTCAGCTATAGGAGGAAACAGTATATATATTGGCTCTAATTGCAATATTGGTGAAAATATTACAATAGAATGTAATGGTGAATCAAGTGTAAGAATAGGAGATAGCTGTCTTATAGGAGATAATGTTTCTATAGTATGTGTTGATAATAGTTCTATAAATTTATCTTCTCCTTGCAAAATACGAAAAGAAAGTCTGGTTGGAGCTTTTGAGAAAAGTTCAATTAATCTTCAGGAAAAAACAAGCTTCCAAAACAAAACTATATTCTTTGCTAAAAAAGGAAGCAGTATTACTGTGGGAAAGAAGAGCCATAGTGGAGAGAATCTTAGATGTATAGCTTATTTCGGTGGGAAAATAGATGTTGGTGCTGACTGCATGTTTTCAGAATATGTTTCTTTTGTGAATAATGATGGACATCCTATATTTGATGTTAAATCTGGGAAACAAATAAATGGCCAGAAAAATATAATATTAGGCGAGCATGTATGGGTTGGCATTAAGTGTACATTAATATCTGGCACACATATTGGAGAAGCAAGCATTGTTGGAGCAAATAGTCTTGTTAACAAAACATTTCCCAATAACTGCATCATAGCAGGAAATCCAGCAAAGATAGTTAGAGAAGATATTGCATGGGATAGAGAAATAATAAATAGTGATGAAATTGATAAATCAATTTATTGGAATTTGACTTCTTATATATATGATTAATTAATAAATCTAGGAACACCAAGTTATTCTGGTGTTCATTTTTCAGGCTCTTTATTTAAAAATTTCATAGCTAGTTCTTCACGTAAACCAGGAAGATTTGTAGTTCCTTTTTCTTTGGATATTCTGTAAAATTCGCATTTATAATTTATGCGATTTAAAGCATTTCGTAATAGAGCAATCTGTTTTTCGGTCTTTTCCTTTTGGTGCATAAACAGTTCATATCGTTTATCAATTGTGGAATCCCCTTCCTCGCACCATTCAAAAAAATTTTTAATATCCTTAAGCGGCATACCTGTATTTTTTAAACATTCTATCATTTTTAAGCATTCAACATCTGTATCGTCAAATATACGTATATTTCCAGAAGTTCTGTTAACGAGAGGAAGAAGTCCCTCTTTGTCGTAGTAGCGCAGAGTTGATATTGATATATTAAGCATTTCTGAAATTTCTCCAATGGAATAAGCCATAAAACACCTCCAAAAAAATTTTTAAAAAGTATTGACCTAAAGTTAGGTTTAGGTATTAGTATAAAGTTATCATAATACATGAAAGCAATATATGCAAGTCGAAAGTATATTTGATTTAATAAAATTATAGAATAAAGGATGTGTAGATATGAATTTTATGAAGTATTCACCAACAAGATTATTGTTTGGAGTAGGACAATTAAACAATTTAAGAGAACAGAAGCTTCCAGGGAAGAAGGCTTTAGTTGTTATTTCTAATGGAAAATCAACTAAGGAAAATGGTTATCTAAAAAGATGTGAGGAAGAGCTAAATGCTGCAGGAGTAGAAAATGTTTTATTTGATAAGGTAGAAGCTAATCCATTAAAATCTACAGTTATGACTGGAGCAAAGTGTGCTAGGGAAAATAACTGTGATTTTGTAGTAGCATTAGGTGGTGGAAGTGTAATGGATGCTTCTAAAGCAATTGCAGCCATGGCTACAAATGATGGAGATCTATGGGATTACATTAATGGCGGAACTGGAAAAGGACAAGAGCTTTTAAATAATCCACTTCCAGTAGTAGCAATCACAACCACAGCAGGAACAGGCTCTGAAGTTGATCAATGGGGTGTTGTTACTAATGAAGAAACAAATGAAAAGATTGGATTTGGAGGTCCTGATTCACTTTATCCGGTTTTAGCAATCGTAGATCCAGAACTTATGAAAAGTGTCCCAGCTAAATTTACAGCTTATCAAGGCTTTGATGCATTATTTCATAGTGTAGAATGTTATATTTCAGTAGCAGCTAATTTGATGAGTGATATGTATGCATTAACAGCTATTGAGAATGTTGGAAAATATCTTGAAAGAGCTGTGAAAGATGGAAATGATATTGAAGCAAGAGAACATATGGCATTTGCCAATACCCTTTCTGGAACAGTTATGACTATTAGTGCATGTACAAGTGAACATTCTATGGAGCATGCCATGAGTGCTTATCATCAAGACCTACCACATGGAGCAGGACTCATAATGTTAAGTAAAGAATATTATAAGCATTTTATAAATCAGCATGTATGTGATGATAAATTTATTAAAATGGCAAAAGCACTTGGTATGGAGGATGCAAAATCACCTGAAGATTTTATTACAATGCTTGTAAAATTACAGGAAGCGTGCGGTGTAGCAGATCTTAAAATGTCAGATTACGGTATAGAAAAAGATGAATTTGATAAGATGGCAAAGAACGCAAGAGAAACAATGGGGGGGTTATTTATGTGTGATCCATGCCCATTATCACATGAAGATTGCGTGAAAATCTATGAAAAAGCATATAGATAAAAGAAATAAAATAATATAGATAAAAGAGGAGAAGAGAATAATGGATAGAAAAGAATTAGAAAAAGTATCAGATTTTTTACTTGGTGAAGAAAATACAGCATATGCAGAATATTTCATCGGTAAAAGTTATTTAAGCTCTTTAAATGATAAAGAAGTTGGAATATGCAATGTAACATTTGAACCAGGATGTAGAAATAATTGGCATATTCATCATGGTAGTGGTCAAATATTAATTTGTGTTGGTGGCCATGGATGGTATCAAGAAATGGGAAAAAAGCCACAACTTTTAAAAAGCGGAGATGTAGTATATATAGCACCAGAAATTAAACATTGGCATGGTGCAGTAGCAGATGAAGCTTTTGCACATTTAGCATTATCTATTCATAAAGAAGGTGTTTCTAATGAATGGTGTGAAGCTGTAACAGATGAAGAGTATGCAAAACTAAGATAGTATTAGAATGTCATAAGTGAAAAATATTATTTATAGAGTGGAGGAATATATATGAAAAAGCAGACAGCAGGAAGAGAGGCTCTTGGAACATTTGCACCAAAATTTGCAGAACTTAATGATGATGTTCTTTTTGGTGAAGTATGGGCAAGAGAGGATAAGTTATCACTTAGAGATCGAAGCGTGATTACAGTTACAGCATTAATGACAAAAGGTATTTTTGATAATTCTTTAAAATACCATATAATTAATGCAAAGAATAATGGAGTAACAGCCGAAGAAATGTCTGAAATAATTACTCATCTGGCATTTTATGTGGGATGGCCAAATGCATGGGCAGCGTTTAGTTTGGCAAAAGAAGTTTACTCTGAAAATAACTGATTTACGATTTTAATAACCATCTGATCGGGTAATATGGTCAGATGGTATATTGATATATGGAGAAAATATAAATTAATGAATTTAAAAAAATAATAAAGATGAAGAGGAATTGACGTTATGAAATTAATAGAAAAAGGAACTTTTGAAGGAGAACGTTCACTATTTAAATCTTTTAATACAGAAATAAAGGACAGTGTATTTTTAGAAGGCGAATCTCCAATTAAAGAGAGTGAAAATATAAGAATATATAATTGTAAATTTTGGGGTAAGTATCCAATATGGCATAATAAAGATGTAGAAGTTTATGACAGCTATTTTACAGAAGATAGTCGTGCAGCCATTTGGTATACAAGTGATATAATAATGAATAACTGCAAAGTTGATGCACCTAAGATTTTTAGAGATGCTCAAAATATTACAATTAATAAAACTATTATGAATACAGAGGAAACACTATGGTACTGTAAAAATGTTAAGATTAATGATTCTAAATTTAAAGGTAATTATTTATTATTACATAGTTCTAATGTTGAAGTTAATAATTTTAAATTAGATGGAAATTACTCATTTCAACACGTAAAAAAAGGTGTTTTTAGAGAGTGTGTAATCAACTCAAAAGATACTTTTTGGAATACAGAAGATATTACAGTATATGATTCTGTTTTGAATGGAGAATATTTAGGATGGTATTCTAAAAATCTAAGACTTATTAACTGCAAAATAAGTGGAACACAGCCATTGTGTTATGCAGAAAATTTAATATTAGAAAATTGTGAAATGGTTGATACAGATTTAAGCTTTGAATATTCAACAGTTAAAGCTGAAGTCATAAACACAGTTGAAAGTATTAAGAATCCATTTAGCGGGACCATAAAAGTAGAAGATGTTAAAGATATTATATTGGATGACCCAAATTTGGATTTTGAAAATATACAAATTATAAGAAAAGCAGTATGATATTATATAATTTATAAGGAGGTAATCAATTTGAAGTATGATTTTAATACTATTATTAATAGAAGAAATACAAATAGTGTTAAGTGGGACACCTCACAGGAAAAAGATATTATACCAATGTGGATAGCTGATATGGATTTTAAAACAGCTGATCCAATTATCAATGCTTTAGAAAAAAGAGTGCAGCATGGAATCTTTGGATATACTAATATTCCAGATGACTATTATGAAGCTGAGGTTAGATGGTGAAATAGGAAACATAATTTTGAAATAAAAAAGGAATGGATTGAAGCTAGTACAGGTGTAATTCCATCACTTTCAGCAGTTGTACAAGCATTTACAGAACCAGGGGATAAAGTTCTAATTCATTCACCGGTCTATAATTATTTTAATACGTCCATAACGAATAATAGATGTACCATAGTATTAAATGAACTAAAGTACAATGGTGAGTTTTACGAAATTGATTTTGAGGACTTTGAAAAGAAGGCTTCAGATGAAAGAGTTAAAATTTTTATTTTATGCAATCCTCATAATCCTGGAGGAAGAGTATGGAGTAAAGATGAACTTCAACGATTAGGTGAAATATGTTTAAAATATAATGTTTTAGTATTAGTTGATGAAATTCATAGGGATTTGGTTTATAAAGGAAATAAACATATTCCATTTGCATCAATTAATGAAAAATTTTTAATGAATTCCATCACTTGTACGGCACCTAGTAAAACATTTAATATTGCTGGACTCAAAACATCAAATATAATAGTAGCTAATGAGGAATATAGAAAAAAAGTAAATAGGTCACTAAATATTAATGAGGCAATAGAGCCTAATATTTTTGGAATTGAGGCATTAATTGCTGCTTATAATGAAGGAGAAGAATGGTTAGAACAATTATTGGATTATTTAAAAGGAAATCTAGATTATTTACTTTCATTTATTAATGAAAGGCTTCCCAAATTAAAGGTTATGGTACCTCAGGCTACGTATTTAATATGGATTGATTGTAAAAGTCTTGGTATGAGTTCAAAAGAGATCAGTAAAAAAATACTTGAACAAGGTGACCTAAGAATCAATGATGGACAAACATATGGTGAAGCAGGAGAAGGATTTATTAGAATAAACATAGCATGTTCTAGATCATTACTTAGAGAAGGATTAGAAAGGCTAGAAAAAGTTTTGAAATAATAAGCCTATGAGATAGGTTTTTATGTTAGTTAGAGGTATTTTTATGTTTTCAAATAAGGCACTTAAAAAATTGATTATTCCAATAATTAGGAAAAATATTTATAGAAGAAACATATTTACAACATAAAATAGTTGCTTTTAAGTAATTATAGTACAAAGGTAGCGTATTATTTTAAAATAGTAGAAGAAAATCTGATCTGCCTAATTTAGGAAGACCAGATTTTTTTAGTATACTTATTATGGGAATACATTATTTTTAGGATAATTCTTCTTAACTTCTTTAGGTTTTATTGTAGCAAAAAAATGTAAAGGATTAAATTACTTGAACAAGAATTAACTAATGCAAACAAGAAATTAACGTTACATTATTTAATACATAAAAAGTTTCATAAAAATTCTGTTATAAAGTAGTTGAAAGTAAGACGTGGAAAATATATTCCTATATTAAATAGGAGATATGAACTATATCTTTATCTACTATAAGCTTTGTATCTACTTCATAGACATTTTTTATAAGCTGTGGTGTAAGAATTTCTTTTGGAGTGCCATACTGAACTATTTTTCCGTCTTTTAAAACATATATTTTATCACAATACATAGCAGCAATATTTAAATCATGAATGGCAGCAATCACTTCTATATTTAAGCTTTTAACTATTCTCATAAGTTGCAGCTGATATTTTATATCTAAATGATTTGTAGGTTCATCTAATATTAAGCATTTAGGCTGCTGGGCTAAAGCTCTTGCAAGTATTACTCTTTGCTGCTCTCCGCCAGATAAGCTTTGAAAGCTTCTATCTTTAAAGTTTATCATATCAACTTTTCTTAGAGCATCATTTACAAGATCATAATCATTCTTATTATCTCTTTCCATGAACTTTTTATGAGGTGAGCGTCCCATGAGAACTATATCTTTAACAGTAAAATCAAAATCATAGTTATTATGTTGTGATAAAACAGCTACTTTCTTCGAACTTTCTTTTATAGATATATTTTTAATATCAACATCATCGAATTTTACTAGGCCAGCATTTGGCTTCAATAATCTATATATACATTTTAAAAGAGTAGATTTTCCACTGCCGTTAGGACCTATTATACCTATAACTTCTTTATTATCTACTTCTATATTTATGTCTTTTAATATATTATTGTTATCTATAACTACATTAATATTTTCAGTTTTTATATTCATTTTTTATTACCACCAAAACCATAATTCTTTTTGATCATAAGCCATACAAATAATGGTGCTCCGATTATTGATATAACTATTCCAATAGGAATTTCAGTTCCTTTTATTATTGCTCTTGAAAATACATCTGCCCATATTAAGATTATAGATCCTAAAAGAGCTGCTATTGGTATTATCTTTCTATGATCAGTTCCAAAAATTATTCTTACTATATGTGGAACAATAAGTCCCACAAATCCTATCATACCAGAAGCATAAACCAATATGCCAATCATAAGAGAGGTTATTACTAGATATATGATTCTATAGTTATGTAAATCTGTGCCTAAAGTAATTGATGCCTCATCACCCAATAACATTAAATTTAATGTTCTATATTGAGTTATAAAAAATATTGTTCCTAAAATAATAATTGGAAGTATGATGATTATTTCATCCCATTTTGCTCCAGCAAGGCTGCCCATTAACCAAAAAGTTATAGTTTTTAATTTTTGTGAATCATCAGATATATATACTAAAAAGCTTGAAAATGAGCTGCATACTGAACTTAATGCCATACCTGACAAAAGAAGCTTTATAGAATTACTTCGTCCACCAATATTTGATATAACCAAAACTAAAATAGATATTGTAAAGGCGCCAATAAAGCCCATAAATCCAATTGAGTTAATTCCAAAGATGCTCCCAAATCCAAGAATTACTGAAAGGGTAGCACCAAGAGATGCTCCTGATGATACACCTAGTATATAAGGATCAGCAAGAGGATTTTTTACTATCGCCTGCATGACTATTCCAGCTACAGACAGTCCAGCGCCTACAGCAATAGCAAGCACTATTCTTGGCATTCTTATAAGCCAGACCACATCGGAAATAGGACCAGTTCTACTATATGAAGAACCAATACCAAATAATTTATATAATATAACTTCATAAACTTCTTTTATACTTATATCAACAGATCCTATGGTAACAGAAAGACATATTGATAAAAAAAGTATAATTAAAAGTAGAATAGAAGTTCCTACATATATAGGAACCTCTTTGAAAAGTTTTTTATTCATTTCCATATAATCCATTAGCCAAAGTGTTTATACCATCTATGGTTCTTATACCGCTGGAATACATATCACCTAATGGTATTGCATAAACTCTTTTATTTTTTACTGCTGAAAGACTTGCAAAAGCAGGGTTATTAAGTATTTTGTTTACTTCATCTATAGGAACATTTTCATCTCCTCTGTCCATATAAGAAACAAAAATACAATCAGGATTTAAATTTATTAAGTCTTCAGCACCTATATTTCCACCTTCAGGATTTAAAAGCTCTGCTTTTAATTTTGTTACCATATCTCCAGCTAAAGTTTTAGCTCCATAAGTATATATATCATTATCAAAATATTCTATTACCATAGCTGTTTGTTCTTCTTTATTTGCAACTTTTGAAGTAACTTCTTCAACTTTTGAAGTAATATTATCTGCTAAAGCCTTAGCCTTATCTTCAACATTAAAGATTTTACCTATATTTAATATGTCTGTAATTTCATTTTGAATGGTTCTCTCTTCAGATATTCCACTATTTAATGAGATATAAGTGTTTGTTCCATTGTTAATCCAGTAGTCAACATCACCTAATCTTTTATCATCAAATAAAGAATACCATCCTAATATAAAATCAGGTTTTTCCATTATTATAGTTTCTTTATCAGGAGTAAATTCTGCTAAATAATTTACTTTACTGAAACTATCCTTATATTCATCTTTTACATCATGGTCAAGACCTGCAGCAGCAACTATTTTATCTTCAAGTCCTAATGCAAGCATTGTTTCAATAGAATTTTGATAAATAGCTACGACTTTTTCAGGTGCCTTATTAAAAGTTATTTCAATAGGCTCCTTTGCATAGTTATATGTTGTTATAGTTACAGGATAGTGTGAATCAGTATTTAGCTCAGATTGTGAGCTTGAAGAATTATCTTGTATGTCTTTATTGTTTACACCACAAGAAATAAGACCTAATAAAATGATCATGCTTAATAGAATTGTTATTAACTTTTTTTGTTTTTTCATGTTGTCTCCTTTTATCATTTGATATTTATTTGTTTCAATATAAAGATAGAAGGATACTCTTAGTCATCATTAGATATTTAATTTTTATTAATATCACTCTTTTACCGAAGAGTATCGATATTATAATAATGGCAAGTCTCCTGACTTATAGATCAGTACACGGATTCTCCTTCTCAAACATGGTTATGTTCAATGGTGTATTTTGAATCAGCATTCCCTAATTACAGTAGCGGCACTGTGTAGGAATTTCACCTAACTTCCTTTTTAATAAAAATATCAATTTTTGTTTGATAATTTTAACCAATATTATTTTTATATCAATATATTAAATAACTAGTTAAGTATATATAAAAATATTATTTGTGTCTATAAAAACATAGCTCTTTTATAAAAAAGGATTAGATAAAGTAATAAATTAAGATTTGGTTACAGATGAGCTCACAGATACAAAGAAGATGAATCTACGTATGTATTATATAGATAATAAATACTGTAGTTAACATTTTAAAATCATAAAAAGAAATATATCTATAAAGATAAAATTTTACAATTGTTAGAAGAAATAAAGTTATAAATATTAGAACATATATGCTTAAATTCTTAAGAATTTGCTTATTTATTGAGCCTTTTCATGGTGTGGAGTAGAAAAAATAAAAAAAAATCATTTCTAGAGAAATAGTAATGAACAGAATAAAAATCAGTTATATTTTTCGCGGATTTTTAGTTTGAGAAATTAATAAACTAGAATATAATATTTATATATATTATATGCGAATTAAGAGTTAAAATATAAATAAGAATGGTTATTTTAACTCCATATAGGCGAAATTGTGGAGAAAAAATAATTGATTCACATATTATATGAAAAAATATAGGAATTTTTTTTATGGTTAATTTATTACTGTTTTGTTTTATACAACAATATAAAATTGATTGTGTAAAAAATTGGTATAGATATTACGCTTAAAGTATTATAAAAAAATTAAAATATAACAAAAGGAGAATAATATGAGTAGAATAGATGAACTTCAGTCTTTGATAAGATTTTATGAAGAACAGCTTGGAGAAGATGAAGGAGATTTATATGAAGAGTATGAATCTGAACTTGTAGCTGCTATAGATGAATTGAATAGATTAACTAAAAATTAAGAATAGAAATAAATCTTATTATAATACATTACGATCTTCAGAAAAGAAGGTTGCAGATCATGTTTTATTAAATGTATATTCTGTTTCAACAATATCTTTAGCTAAAAAATGTTAGTTTAATCATATGGGGATATATTGATTCAGTAAGTATATCAACAGGAGAAATGAAGAAAGGATATTTTCTTATTTATATAGATAGAGATAATGATGGCAATGGAATATTAAAAGAAGCAGAAAGAAATCATTTGGCTGGTGTAGAAATGTGATAGAATTCAATGTAAATAGCTTGGGACAAGCTTATTATATACACAAGAAGGGAGATAAATACATGAGCCTACAAGTTGTAGCAGAAAAGATCAATATATTAGCAGATTTTTGTGGAAAAAGGGATGTACAAGAATTAACTAGAGAAGAATTAATAAAGAAATATAATATAGAACATGCTGATTCATTAATATTATTTGGTGGAAGCATACTAGAAGGCTGTAAAGTAGCTGGAAAAGCTATGTTAAATGGCGTAGCTAAAAAGCTTATGATTGTTGGAGGAGAAGGTCATACTACTGAAAGTTTAAGAAAAAAAGTAAAAGAAGAATGCCCAGAAATTGAGACAGAAAATAAGATGGAAGCAGATATAATGGGTCAGTATATGAATTTAAAATATAATATAAAAGATTATTATATAGAAAGGGAATCTACTAATTGTGGTAATAATGTAACATATGCATTGCGTTTGTTGAATGAGAAAAATATTGAGGCTAAAAATATCATTATTATTCAAGATGCAACTATGCAGCATAGAATGGAAGCAGGATTTAGAAAGTATGATTCCAATATTAATATAATAAACTACGCTTCATATAAGACTAAAGTTATAGTTAAAGAAGATAAGTTGACATTTGAGAAAAATAATATATTAGGAATGTGGGATCTTGAAAGATATATTTCACTGCTTATGGGTGAAATACCACGATTGAATGATAATGAAAGTGGATATGGACCAAATGGAAGAGGATATATTGCACATGTTGAGGTACCAAAAGATGTGTTAGATGCTTTTGAATACTTAAAAGGTGAATATAGGGATTTGGTTAGAGCTTAAAACCAGCTACATGTATTAAATTCAGAAAATGATATTGGATATTGATTAGGTCATCCAAGTTTGTGGTGGAAGTATTATAAGGATTTAATTATGAAATAATATGCTCAATTTATAGCAGACAGTTAAAATAATAAAATTGTTTCTACAAATTGAGCATATAAACTCTTGATAATGATGTGATGGGCAACAGAAGCAATTCTTAAAATTTTATATAATAATATGCGAATCAAGAGTTAAAATCGAAATAAAAAAGAAACATAACAAAATTCAAATTTAGTTTAAAATAAAAGTTATGAATCAGAAAACTATTATTAAACTAATTGAATTATATTGTTATGTTTCTGCTATTTATGATAGCAGATTAGCATATTCTGTGCAACGTTTTAGTAATAATTGTTTGCCTAAATTCACTGATCAGGAGATAATGACAATTTATTTATGGGCAACATTACAAAAACAATATACTAAAAAAGATGTGTACAAATATGCTGTAAATCACTTAATTGAATACTTTCTAAACATACCAAGTTATCAGGCATTTAATAACAGACTTAATAACTTGCATGAAGCATTTCGAGAACTAACATGTATTTTAGCATCAATTTTTACTAATAAATTTTCATCTATACTGAGAATATAGTAGATTCTTTTCCGATAGCGTTAGCTAAAGATAAAAGAGGCTACAAAGGAAAAGTTGCTAGTGAAATTTGTAATAAAGGCTATTGTGCAACCAAAGATTTTCATTATTATGGTTGCAAACTTCATGTAATTGCAAATGTAAGACCCAAGACTACTCCGTATCCAGAATATGCTTTATTAACACAAGCATCAGTTCATGATTTAGAAGCTGTAAGGGAACTTTTACTTAACTTTGAAAATCGTAAAATATATGCCGATAGAGCTTATGCAGATTCTGATCTTCAAACATTAGCAAATGCTAATGGAACGGTTATTTTAACTCCGTATAAGAGAAAGCGTGGAGAAAAAATAATGGATTCAGCTCAATCACTAACTTCCACGGCTATAAGTAAAATAAGGCAGCCTATTGAATCCTTATCAATCAAATTGATGAAAAAGTAAAATTACAAAATGCTTCAAAAGTAAGATCTTTGAAAGGTATACTTACTCATGTTTGGGGTAAAATAACGGCATTTATGCTGGTATTCAGTAATACTTTTGTAATGTAGATATATTAACTAATTTATTGAAAACACAAAGTATTTTCAGAATTTTTTAACTACTTAAATATTGATTCGCATATAGGTATTAATGTATACAAAGTTTAATAATCTGTATCAAGAAGAAAATTTAAATCAGATTTTATTAGATCTATTAGCAGGAGTATTCTAAAATCAAAGTAAAAGAGATCTTACCATTTTGGTAGGATCTCCTTTTTAGATAGGAAAAAACAATTATAACTATTATTAAAGCTATGATTACAATGGTTAAAATGAATTATAAGCAACAGTTACCCATGTTTCTTAATTACAATAATAAACTTTTACTCCGAATTTAGGTATTATATAACAATAATTAAAATATTTTCAAGAAATAAAACCAACACAATATATAAGAATTAACTTACTGTTTTATTGAAAATTAGTAAGTAACATTATTAAGTTCTTAAATGGTATTATATTCACTTAATAAATCACAAAAGTTCAAGACTAATTTTAATGAATTTTTAGCTTTGGGATTGTTAATTTTAGAGTTATTAAACATTATTTATGAAAAATTACAAAAATAAATTAAAATGAAATGATTTTCTTATAAATCATTGAAAGAACAATAGATCTTAAGCTATAATAAGGAAGAAATTTTACGAGTATAAAAGAGCAATATAATATTTTAAATATATTAGCTTTAGAAAGAGGATAAAGGCTATGGCAAAGAATGAAACAAAAGATATGACTACAGGTAATCCATTTAAAATTATTTTGGGATTTTCAATTCCATTATTGTTTGGAATGCTATTTCAACAGTTTTATAGTATGGCAGATACAATTATAGTAGGGAAATATTTGGGCGTTGATTCTTTAGCGGCAGTAGGGTCAACAAGTTCAATAAATTTTATGATAATTGGATTTTGCATGGGGATTTGTAATGGATTTGCAATACCAGTAGCACAAAAATTTGGAGCATCTGATTATAAACTTTTACGTAAATATGTAGCTAATAGTGCATGGTTATCAATTATAATTTCAGCTATAATGACAGTTATAGTATGTGTATTTTGCAGAGATATTTTAGTTTTGATGAGGACACCAGAAAATATTATTGATGGTGCATATGATTATATATTTGTAATATTTTTAGGAATACCAGTAACATTTCTTTATAATTTGTTAGCAGGTATTATTCGTTCACTTGGAGATAGTAAGACACCACTTATTTTTTTAATTATATCTTCAGTGATTAATGTTATTTTGGGCTTATATTTAATAATATTTGTGCATATGGGAGTAGAAGGATCAGCTTTGGCTACGGTTATATCACAGGGAATATCAGGAGTATGTTGCTTAATATTTATGAGAAAAAAATATGAAATTCTTAAATTTGAAAAAGATGAATTAAAAATTGATGTAAGATGTATTAAAAAGTTATGTTATATGGGAATACCAATGGGATTACAATATTCTATTACCGCTATAGGTAGTGTAATACTACAGACATCAGTAAACAATCTTGGTTCAGATGTGGTAGCTTCAGTTGCTGCTGGGTCTAAGATATCTGCGTTTTTATGCTGTCCATTTGATGCACTTGGTTCAACAATGGCTGTATATGCTGGACAAAATGTTGGGGCTAGAAAGCTAGAGCGTATAAGTCAAGGAATAAAGAGCAGTATAATTATAGGATCAGCATATTCAATAATAGCTCTTATTGTATCAATTTTCTTTGGAAAGAGCATAGCATTAATATTTATAGATAGTAGTGAAGCACAAATACTTTCACAAGTAATTAAATATTTAATAATGACAGCAACTTTTTATATTCCATTATGTTTTGTAAATGTAGTACGTTTTACTATTCAGGGAATGGGATATTCAATGTTTGCAATACTTGCTGGAGTATGTGAGATGATAGCAAGAACAGTGTGTGGATTTGTTTTAGTTCCTATATTTGGATATATAGCAGTATGTTTTGCTAGTCCAGTTGCATGGATATGTGCAGATGCATTTTTGATACCAGCATATGGTGCTGTATTAAAGGATTTAAAGAAAGAGATTGATATAACAATACATGAAGAACAAATGTTAGAAGGAGAGGTTGTAAAAGAGAATATAGAAATATAACTTGTAAAATTGATACCTTCTAGCATATCAGTTAGAAGGACTTTTTTATTCTTTAGGAAATTATATTCATGGATAATCTGTGGATAATTCATTTTTAAAAATATTGCAATAAACTAAATGCATAGTTCCTAAAGAATAAAAAATAAATTATATGCGCCTGGTCTTTTCTTCGGCAAGCTCAGAAAATCCAGAGTGCGCTGAAAAAAATCGACGGCTTAAAGGATTACGTTTTATAAAAGCTATTGTATTCTATTGGATTTGTATTTTTATAGAAGACTATATCATAGTCGCCTTGGCGATTTTTTTATTTTTAAGGTGGTGATAAAATGACATTACAGCAATTAAAATATGCAATTGAAATTGCAAAATGTGGATCAATTAATATTGCTGCTAGAAAGCTTTTTATTACTCAGCCAAGTCTTTCTAATGCAATTAGAGAACTTGAAACTGAACTAAATATAAGTATTTTTCAGCGTACAAACAGAGGAATTAGTGTTTCAGTTGATGGAGCAGAATTTTTAGGTTATGCACGACAAGTAGTTGAGCAAACAGAACTGTTAGAAAAACGATATTTTAATACAAAGCCTTCAGCACAACATTTTTCTGTATCAACTCAGCATTATGCCTTTTCTGTCAATGCTTTCGTTAACTTAATAAAAGAATATGGAAATAACGAATATGAATTTAGTCTAAGAGAAACGAAAACCTATGAAATTATTGACGATGTAAAAAATCTTAGAAGTGAAATAGGAGTTTTATACTTAAATGAGTTTAATTCAAAAATTCTTAATAAACTCTTTAAGGAAAACAATTTAAAGTTTACAAAGTTATTTGTGGCAAAACCACATGTATTTATTAGTATAAATAATCCTCTTTCAAAGCAAAAAGTAGTAACTATTGAAGATTTGAGGGATTATCCATATTTATGTTTTGAGCAGGGAGAATATAATTCATTTCATTTTTCTGAAGAAATACTAAGTACTCTTTCTCATAAAAAAAACATAAAAGTTAGTGATAGAGCAACTCTTTTTAATCTATTAATTGGATTAAATGGGTACACTATATCAACGGGAGTTCTAAGTTCTGATTTAAATGGAAATGATATTATTGCTGTACCTCTAGATGTCAATGAAGAAATAATAGTTGGTTGGATTTCACATAAAAGTATTAGGCTTAGCAAACTTGCGAATATTTACATTGATGCATTAAATGAAATTATTTCAGAATTTATATAAGATTTATTTCTAGTGCTTTTAAAAACAAGATTTACATATTTCAGCTATAGTATAAAACTATAACAAGTAATAGTTTTTTGGAGTTACACTATAATTAAATTTATGTGATATGATTACTTCAATAAAAATTTTTGATAAAAGATTGTTTTTTAAATTTAGATTAACAACTTTTATAGGAGGAATAATTATGAATAACAATGCACCTTTTAAATATGATATTGTAGGGAGTTTTTTAAGACCTGATTATTTAAAGAAGGCAAGAAGTGAATATGTAAATGGAAAAATTACAGCAGAAGAGCTAAAAAAAGTTGAAAATGCGGCGATTACAGATTTAATTACAAAACAGAAAGCAGCTGGACTAAGTGTTATAACAGATGGAGAGTTTAGAAGGAGTTCATGGCATCTTGATTTTATGTGGGCATTTAATGGTGTTGGACATGAGAAAACAAAATGTGGAATTCCATTTGATGGAGAGGCAGCATTAATTGATGACACATTCCTTATTGGAAAAGTATCTGCTCACAATCATCCTTTTGTGGAACATTTTAAATTTGTAAAACAATTTGAAGATGATAATACTGTTGCTAGACAGACAATTCCTGCACCGGCACAGTTTCTATTCCAGATGATTATCCCTGGGAATTTGGGAAAAACAAAAGCCATTTATCCAAACGAAGAAGAGTTGATTTTAGATATTGCAGATGGATACAAAAAAGTTATTAGAGACTTATATGCAGCTGGATGCAGGAACATCCAGTTTGATGATTGTACATGGGGAGTGTGTGTTGATCCTAATGCTTGCTTAATTTTGGGGACTGATGAAGATGGCCTTCAAGATAATATTGAAAAATTAATAAGAATCAATAATCTTGCTATTGAAGGTAAGCCAGAAGACCTTGTAATTAACACTCATATATGTAGAGGAAATTTTCATTCTACATGGGCGTGCCAGGGAGGTTATGACAGTGTAGCAAAAGATCTCTTTGCAAAAGAAAATGTACAGGCCTTTTATTTGGAATTTGATGATGAACGTTCTGGTGATTTTGAATCACTTAAATATGTAGGTAAAGATAAGAAAGTTGTATTAGGACTCATTACAACAAAATCTCCTGTACTTGAGAATAAAGATGATATAATTAAACGTATCAAAGAAGCTTCAAAATACATTCCATTGGAACGCTTATGTTTAAGTCCTCAGTGTGGATTTGCATCTACGGAAGAAGGTAATAAACTTACAGAAGAAGAACAATGGGCAAAATTGAAACTGGTTCAGGAAGTTGCAAAAGAGGTATGGAAATAAAATTATTGATTTAAAAAGAATATTATTTAAGCAGACTTGAAATATAGTCTGCTATTTTTATGAAAAATGTTTTTCTAAATTAAAATAAAAAACTTGTAAATTTTACAAAAAAGTATTAGTATATAATAAGAAATTTAATAATTCAGATGAAGATAGCGGGAGAGTTATGGCTATGGCTATACACCGAAGAAGTAAATCTTTCAGGTACCTAATAACATATTAGAGATGACCGCTATTGGATGAATCCTTGGAGAGACTCTTTATAATGAGCACCGAAGGAGAAAGCTGTATAGCGAAACTCTCAGGTAAAAGGACAGGGTAGTTAACATATCTTAAAAAGTAATTTATATTTAATTACTTTATTTAGACCTTATCTATTCATAATTTGTATCTCCAACTAATAAATATTCATAATTTTGAAAGGCGGAGAATAATATGTCAGAAAATGAAAACTTGTCTAGAGGCCTTAAAAATCGTCATGTTCAATTACTTGCAATTGGAGGTGCAATTGGTACAGGCTTATTCCTTGGATCAGGCAGGTCTATTAGCTTGGCTGGCCCATCTATTTTATTTGCGTATGCCATAACAGGAACAGTTTGTTTTTTTATTATGCGCGCCCTTGGAGAACTATTACTTTCTAACTTAAACTATCATTCATTTGTAGATTTTGTACATGATTATTTAGGAAACGGATCAGCATTTATTACTGGATGGACATATTGGTTCTGCTGGATTTCACTTGCCATGGCTGACTTAACTGCTGCTGGACTTTATATACAATACTGGTTTCCCAATATAGCTCAGTGGGTTCCAAGCCTTATAGTTCTTATAGTTTTACTAATTATGAATCTTACAACAGTGAAGTTGTTTGGAGAAATGGAATTCTGGTTTGCATTAATTAAAATTGTTGCAATTTTAGCATTAATTATAATTGGTACATTTATGATAATAAAAGGATTCTCTACAGATGCTGGTACATCTAGCTTTACAAACCTTTGGAATAATGGTGGTTGGCTCCCAAATGGAATAAAAGGTTTTGTACTTTCATTTCAAATGGTTGTATTTGCTTTTACTGGAATTGAATTAGTTGGATTAACAGCTGGTGAAACTGAAAATCCAGAACATGTTATTCCAAAAGCCATTAATAATATTCCAATTAGAATTATTATTTTCTATATTGGGGCGCTTATTGTTATTATGAGTATATACCCATGGAATTCAATTAATCCAGATAAAAGTCCATTTGTACAGGTATTTAGCGCAGTAGGAATTACAGCAGCAGCAAGTATTGTAAATTTCGTTGTACTAACATCAGCTGCATCTGCTTGTAATAGTGGTATTTTCAGTACAAGCCGTATGGTTTATTCTCTTGCTAAAGAAAATAATGCACCTGAGTCAATGAAAAAATTAACACCTAATCAAGTACCTTCTAATGCTATAATATTCTCTGCAGCTGTGATTTTTATTTCAGTTATTCTGAATTATATTATGCCAGAAGGGGTATTTGTGCTAATTACAAGCATATCAACATTCTGCTTTATCTTTATTTGGGCAATTATAGTTATTTGTCATTTAAGATATCGCAAAACTAATCCTGAACTTGCATCTAGGAGCAAATTCAAAATGCCACTGTACCCAATTGCTAATTATATAATTTTAGCATTTTTAATTTTTGTTATAGGTATATTAGCACTTAATAAAGAAACTCGTGTGGCTTTATTTGTAACACCAGTATGGTTTATAATGCTTGGGGTGATTTATAATATACTTAAATTAAAGACGAAAAATGAGGAAGCTGTCAAAGGAGATTTAGTATAGAATTCAAATTATAGATATATTACTTTAGCGTACTTAGGAAATCCGGAAAATTTAATAAATTATTTTTAAATTCATTAGTGAACTCTAGCATTTTTATCATCTAATATTAATATGGTAAAAATGCTAGAGCCTTTTTTTATTCTATTGGATTTATGTTTTATAGGTGATTATATCATAGTCGCCTTGGCAATTTTTTTATTAAATTTCAACTGGAATAATATGTTAATATAGAATATACGAATATACCAGTAAAAATTAATGAATTTAATTATCTAAAAAATTTTTACGAACATCTTCTAAATTTACATTTTCCAAAGAATCTGTTACTTCGATTCCAATTGCAGCTATATTGTTATTGACTACTACATATGATCCACTTTTATCTATATTAAAATCTACGTCTATAATACCTTTCTTACCTGTAAATGTAGTTACAACATCACCAGTTTCTCCATCATATAAGGTGAAAGTGCTATCTGGATTATCATATGAATCAAGATCTAATGAAAGGTTTGTTTTTATGCCTTTTTCTAATACTACTACAAGTGGTTCAAATTCATAACCGGTTCCCTTAATATTTAAACTCTGTGTATCTCCAGAAATATTAGCCTTTTTAATCAATCTATCAGTTGAAACCTTACTTAAATCATCACCATATATACTTGGAGTTTGCTCAGCATCAGTTACTGTATTACCTGTGCAGCAACTCATTCCACTACTTGGTTGTGGCAATGATGGATCTGCCTTAGATGTATCCACAGAATCAAGATTATCAGTAACCTTAATAACTCCTCTTATCATTCCCATCCAACAACTGAAATTTATATCTTTATCTTCTGGAGTAAATTCAATTATGTTTTCACCAGAATTTAGAGTTTTCTGTATATTTAAAGATGGTATTACCACAGCATTATTACAGGAATTTAACTTACTTCCTGTTATTATCCACTTAACAGGCATTCCTTTTTGTACATAAAATACATTAGGTGTATACCCATTATTATCTGCTGTCATATTTATTATTTGAACTCCATTTTCAATAGTTGGTTTAGCTATATTAGTTTGAGATGCATTTGCTGAAGTACCTTGTGCTAATGTTCTTATATTAGGAAGGCCAAAACCTGCAAGTGCAAGGCCTCTATTTCCCATTATTAATCCAAGTATTATTACTAAAAATCCACTAAACTTTAATAATTGTTTTGTATAGCCTTTGCTTAAAA
Organism: Clostridium neonatale; assembly: GCF_001458595.1. Taxonomy (GTDB): domain Bacteria; phylum Bacillota; class Clostridia; order Clostridiales; family Clostridiaceae; genus Clostridium; species Clostridium neonatale. Next base: position 1,853,645 of record NZ_LN890328.1, on the reverse strand, counting down.
ATCCAGATATAGCCCCAAAGCCTAACATTAAAGGAACTGTTCCTAAAGAAAATACAAACATTGATAATGCTCCATTCATTGCACTACCAGTACCTAATGCATAAAGCTGCATTGTTTGCAAAGGGCCACAAGGCATTAATCCATTTAACATTCCAACTAAGAAAGGAGTTTTAGGTTTCTTTTTTATAGAACATGAAGACCAGGGTAACTTAATATTAAGCTTTCTAAAAATAGAGAATCCTGCCATGTTTAATCCCATTATAACCATAAATACTCCTGCAAATATTTGAAGCCCTGCTTTCACATTAAGTGATAATGATAGGACAGAACCTAAAGCACCTACAATAGCACCAATAATTGTATAAGAAGTTACTCTTCCTGCATTATATAAAATTGCAGGCATTAAAGTCTGAAACTTACTTTTTTCTTCTTTTAAAATACTTTGTGTAAGCATTATACCGCCACACATACCAACACAATGAATTGATATAAGCATACCAACAATAAATAATACCATATAAGATGCATTATTTAGAGCAGAGCTCATATCAAATCCCGCAGTAGAATTACCAATTAGTAAAATAGCAGCAACCACAACAAAAAAGCCTGCGAATTTAATATTATTTGAATTTTTTGTACTATAACCAGCTTTCTTAATAGCTTCCTTTAATTGTTCAGTATTGCAAATCACACTATCATATTCAACAGTTACTTGCTGAGCACTGTAGCTAGCAATTACATTTACAACTCCATTAACTTTCTTTAATGCACTCTCCACTTTGCCTTCACATGAAGTACATGTCATGTCATAAACCTTAATAATCTCTCTTTTGATCTTCATATTTGCCTCCATCAAATTACTTTATTTTATTTCAAAATATATTTAAATAGTAATTCATCTTTAGATATATTAATTTTAGTAAAAAGTTGTGAAGATTTTATGAGGATTAAATAAATGGAAAATATATTTAATTATGTAATTACATATAAGAAGTTTTAAATTTATAGGGATAATGAGTTTTTATTCATTTTAAGATTATAATTTAATGAATTGTTAGAATTTCGAAGAAACATTAAGATAATTCTGTTAGATCAGTACTTTTCTTTAAAAATAATTATTATTTGAACTTTGAATAAAGTAAAATAATAATCTATAATTATAGTTGAATATATGGTAATGAAATATTTATTATATATTTAAATTTAAAAAGATTCTGTTAGGTTGTTATGAAAAAATAGCTTAACATTTCGTAGAATTACTCGCTCTTTGAAAATTATATAAGTTTGATTAATTTATTGCATGGCAAACAAGCTTGCAATAAATAGGATTTTTGCAGGTTAATCAAAGATATTGATTAACTAAATTAAGCAGCAACAAACCAAGAATGTTTAGATTTGCTATCGCTAGCGAAGCCGGCAACTTCAGCTGGAGTATGATTGTTTAATGATCCATGAGGTCTTATAAAGTTATAGTGAAAGATAAATACAGATATTAAGTTATTAGCTTTCTCGAATGAATTAAAGCCTTTTTTAGCTTTATACCAAGCTTTAAAAGTTTTATTGAAAGATTCTATAAGATTATTACTTGTATCACTGGACATTGGTGCTACAGGAATATGCTTAGTATTTGGCAAAACTTTAGCTACAGCTTGATTATATGAAGGCAATCTATCAGTAATGAAATTACTAGGTTCACCAAACTTTTTAGCTTGATTAATTAGAGTAAAAGCAGAATCTTCACTACGTGATTTCGTAAGATGAAATGCTAATATGAAGCGTGTTTCTGAGTCTATAGCAAGCCATAGATAATACTTTTCGCCATTTATAAATACAACAGTTTCATCAGCGTGCCAATCGTCAGATTGAAGATTTAACTGATCTTTAAAGGAATCAGCTTTCAGATTGAAGAATGGTGCAAATTTATGAGCCCAACTCGCTATGGTTACATGGGATACTTTTATATTTGCTGTTGTATGTAGGAAATGTGCAATAGCTCGTGTTGATGTATTATTTAAGAAATATAATGTCAATGCTGTAAGAATAATATGTAACGGAAAGCGCATTCCTTTCATAGAAAGGGAGCCGGTTAGCTTTTCACTAGATGCATCATCAATATTTAAATTATGATGATGTACAATTACATGATTACATTTTTTATTGCCACATTTATATCGATTATAGTGCTTATAAGAATGATGTAAGAATGTAGATTTACCACATTTAGGACACGTGGGGTATTTTGATTTCTTCGGCATGCTGACAGAGTCAGGAGCGAATTGGCGTTTGCAGTTCTTACATTGATATTTTTGGTTAGCCTGCTTATCCAAACCAAACTTATATAGTTGGTCAGAGTGACAGCGAGGACATTTTACTTTAGTTTTGTTCATTGTTCTTCTCTCCTTTTCTAGGGGGATAATTGGTTCTAGTCAAACTTATTATATTTTCTAGTGTTGAGAAGAGCAATGTTCATATAACTTAACAGAACGTTTAAAAATAAATGGAGGCATTATTATGAAAAAATTATTTAAATGTACAGTGTGTGGATTTATAAGTGAAGGTGAAGAAGCTCCTGAAAAATGTCCAAAATGCAACATGGGTAAAGAAAAATTTGTTGAATTAAGCAAGGAAGATGCAGATAAGATCTATCAATCTGACAGAACTAATGATATTCATGCAGAAATCATAGTTTTAGCTGATAAAATTGCTAAACTTTGCAATGAAGGCATAGAAATAAAATTAGATCCTATGTGCGTAGCAGCATTTGAAAAAGCAAAAAATGAGGTTTGGACAATAAAGCAAAGATCAAAAGCTGAATTAGCAGGACACATGAACAAAGGAAAGTGGTAAAACGAGATTTATTCTAATATAGAAAACATAAAAACTAAATTATTATAAATTCTACGTAAATCCATAGTCTATCCATATGATTCTTATTTGAACAATGGACAGGCTATGAATTCTAATGTATAAGTCAACAAATTCTATAACATATATTATGAAATTAATCTGTTTATTACATAGCTCAAGTAATATTATGAAAAGCTTCTGATTATACTCATAAAATGAGTATTCTTTAAATACCATTCTAAAATATTCAATTAATTTTTGTCCAATCTATAAGAAAAGAGTACTACTCAATTTTAGATTTGGCTTTTAATATCAATTCATCTTTTTCAGGTGGTTATTTAATAGTTTGGATTATGCTTTCCATTTGTTGTATTTCTTTTGTCTGTGTATCAATTATATTTTCAGCCATATTTTTTATTGTACTATTATCAGTATATTTTAAAATTGTTTCTGACATATCTATTGCCATTTGATGATGAGTAATCATTCCTTTAGCAAATGCTTCATCTACGTTCTTAAATGTTTGATGAGACATAGTATGGTTAGCAGTTTTATTATACTCCTTGAAATAATCAGTTTCTTTATCAGTATCTATTTGAATATTTTTTTCAAGTTCTTGAATTAATTGTTTCATATCTTCAATTTCTGAAACTTGAACATTGATTATATCATTAGCAATTTTTTTTAGTTCTTCATTTTCTCCACCATGTTGTAAAAAGTTTTCAGACATACTAACAGCAGATTCATGGTGTGGGATCATACCGTAAAGAAAGTCAATAGATACATCACCAGTATGAGGTATTCCATCCATTTCACTCATCATAGTATCCATTAATTTATTATCTTTATCTAAATAATTTATCATATTTGGATCTTGAATATTATTGTTATTATGATATATAAAGATACCTCCTGATACTAATATTATACAAATTAGAATACCACTAATCAAAAATTCACTTTGTTTTATCATTTTTTTATACTCCTTAATTTATAAATTTTAATTTATGAAGTTAACATATGATCTGTAAACTTTAAATTAATTGTATTTTAACAAATAAATATGTAGATTATATGTAGACAGGAATGTGTGTATATATATTAACAATATTGATAATTGTATCCAATAGTTGTACAATAATAAAAAAATAGAGATTTATAAAAACAATAATTATTATTAACTTATTATTAATATTATAATATAAGGGGAAATGTGAAGTGGATAAAACAAAGAAGAAAGATTTATTTTAACGTAAGAGTTATTTTATTTGTAATTGATGAGATTGCAAAAATATATATGCTGAATCAAGAAATTCAGTGAGAAAGTTATTAGATTATATTATTTAGAGAACATATGTAATATAGAATTCTAAATTTAACATATATAACATAAATAAAATTCATTTTCATATAATTAAGTTAAGGAGTAATAGAAATGAATGATGATGATTTTATAAAACTAGTAAAAAAATTACAGTCAGATGAATTGACTGAAAAACTAATATATATGAGAATTGCTGAAGATACTAATAATGTTGAGGATAAGAAGACTTTGAGATTAATAGCTAGTGAAGAACAAAAGCATTATGATGTTTGGAAAAGATACACAAAGCGTGATGTAAAGCCTAATCGAGCACTTGTATTTTGGTATACATTGTTATCTAAAATATTAGGATATACATTTGCAGTCAAAATAATGGAAATAAGACAAAACAAATATATTAATAAATCAATAAAGATATTATTAGAAAAAAATATACCAGAATCAGTGATAGTATTTACAGAGGAACAGGTGCATGAACAGAAATTATTAGGAATGATAGATGAAGATAGATTAAAATATGTAGGGTCTATGGTTTTGGGATTAAATGACGCATTGGTAGAATTTACTGGATGTTTAGCAGGATGGTCGTTTGCTATGCAAAGTAATAAATTAATTTCTTTAGCAGGACTTATTACAGGAATATCTGCTACACTATCTATGGCTTCTTCAGAATATTTATCAGCTAAAAATGAAGGCAATAAAAATGCGGCAAGATCAGCAATTTATACAGGAGTTGCATATTTGATTACAGTGGTAATATTAATTCTTCCATATTTATTATTACCAGATAATATGTACATGATGTCATTAGGGGTTATGTTAATTGCAGTTATAGTAATAATTGCTGCATTTAATTATTATATCTCAATTGCTAAGGATTTATCATTCAAAGAAAAATTCAAAGAAATGTCTATTGTTAGCCTTTCAGTAGCTGGAATATCTTTTGTCATTGGATTATTAGTAAAAAGATTTCTAGGAATAGATATTTAATTAGCCTAATGGAAGAAGAAAAATAAAAGACAGTAGAGATTTTGTATAAAAACAAAATTCTACTGTCTTTTAAGTGCATTATGAATTTTAGTATAAAATTAAAAAGGCTTATTTTCTTTCATTAATATCAAAATCACTTTTAGGAATATGAGGAGATTTTTTATTAGCCACATATATCAATCCTTTCATATTAAATTATCTATTACATAATATATATGGTTTAAAAGTATGATTTTAGAGTCTTTTAGATTTTAAAAGAAAAGAATTATAGAATTAATATGTGTTTATGTGTAAGAATTATAATTTTTGTAAATCAATGATTTTATAAAGAAATAATCTTTAAAATAGTAATGTTTATATTCATAAAATCTTAAGAATTTGCTTATTTATTGCGGATTGGAGCAAGTATATAAGCTATTAAAGCATATAAAAATAAATCCATATCATTAATAAAGACAAAATAAAATATGCTATTCCTAAGTTCTCAAGAATAGCATATTTTAAATTTGTTTAATTTCTTCTATTTGTGCAAAGCGATTAGTAATTATTCCTTTGCAATTTTTTAGTTTTATAGTTTATCTAAATATTCACCATAGCCAAGTTCTTCCATTTTATCTTTTGGAATGAATTTTAATGAAGCTGAATTTATACAATATCTTAAACCTCCTAATTCATCAGGACCATCATTAAAGACATGACCTAAGTGAGAATCTCCATTTGTACTTCTTACTTCTGTTCTAAACATTCCATGACTAAAATCTGAATGTTCTTTTACATATCCTTTATTTATAGGTTTAGAAAAAGCTGGCCATCCACAACCTGAGTTGAACTTGTCTTTTGAAGAAAATAAAGGTTTCCCTGTGACTACATCTACATAAATTCCTTCATCAAAAATTTCATTATATTCATTATCAAAAGGTGGTTCTGTTCCATTTTCTTGGGTAACTTTATATTGAATAGGTGTTAATTTATTTTTGAGTTCTTCTTTTTTAAAAGTTGATATTTTCCATGTATTTTCTATAAAGTTTTTTCTACCAGAACCTTCATAATATGCTTTATATCTAAAAGGATTTTTCTTATAGTAATCTTGATGATATTCCTCGGCAGGATAGAATTCTTCTGCTTTTAATATTTTTACTGCTATTGGTTTACTGAATATTCCACTTTTGTCTAAATTCATCTTATATTCTTCAGCTATGAGCTTTTGTTCATTATCAGTATAAAAGACAGCTGTTTCATAGCTCTTTCCTCGATCATTAAATTGACCACCTTCATCTGTTGGATCAATGCTCATAAAAAATGCTTCAACTAATTCCACATATTTTATTATTTCTTCGTCATATAGAATTTCTACAGCTTCATAATGTCCTGTTTCTTTTGTACATACTTCTTCATATGTAGGATTTTTTACATGACCACCAGTATAACCTACAACTATTTTTTGTACACCATCATATGAATCAAATGGTTTTACCATGCACCAAAAGCATCCGCCAGCAAAAATAGCTTTCTTTAATTTACTCATTTGTATATACCTCCTTGTACATTTTTTTGTATATATCTTTATTAATATTATAACTATAATTTCAATAATTTAAATACACTATACGCTTATTCTATTTAATACATTAATTTTTATTCATATAGTTGCAAAATGCCAAAAATACGTATTCAATATTAATTTAGTAAAAATGAAATTTTATAAGAAACTCATTTTTCATGATAAAAAATAGGGAATTTTAATGGTCATATTTCGCATTTTAAGTGTCTATTATATGATTATAGTCAATTTTCGGTGAATCTTTTTTGTAAAAATAATAATTTTAATGCCAAAAAATGTAACAGTTTATATTGTTATGTAATATTATATATTATAAAAAATGTAAACAAAGGAGTAATTAGAATGGATAACGATAATATTGATTCTATTTTTAGAGATTTTAATGTTACTGTACTATCTATACCAATTGTATATGATTTCTTCGGTGACCATGATCCAGATGGAATTATGTATATACTAAAAGAATATAAAGATGAAGTAAAGAATAAAGCTATAGCAAATTTTTATAATAAAGATGAAAATGGGCTTCCTCTTCCAAGACCTACAGAAGAAGTTCAGCCTCTTACAATAAGAGCAAATGTTGGAGAGACTATAAGAATAGAGTTTGAGCATAATGAAGATAGAAGATTATCTATTCACATGCAAGGACTTAAGTACAAAAATATATTATCTGATGGCGCTAATGTAGGCTATAATGGCGATTCTACAGTTGGCCCAGGTGAAAAGATAACTTATGAATGGTACGCAGATAGAGAAGGAATATTTTACTTTAGTGATATGGGTGATACTAGATTTAGCGAAAAAGGAACTAATATACACGGCTTGTTTGGAGCACTAATAGTTCAAGCAAAGGGAGCTAGTTGGACAGATCCTGTAGATGGAAATGAGCTAAAAAGCGGTATATTTGCTGATATTCACAATCCATCTAAGCCGAGTTTTAGAGAGTATGCAGTGTATTTTCATGATGAACTTGAAGCTGTAAATAGATTTGGAAAACCAATTATAGATCCTCATACTGGAATGCGAACTTCTGTAACTGCCATAAGTTACAGATCAGAGCCTATGGTAAATAGAGCTGCTTTTATACCAGATAAAGATGTAGGTTTTAAGTTCTGTAATCCATGTAATCCTAAGGATAACATCAATATAATAGATATAAAAAAGCCAATGGAGCATCATGTAGTAGATGGAGAAGATGTTTCTATGAGTTCTTGGACTTGTGGTGATCCAGCAACGTTTATACCAAGAGCATATAAAGGTGACCCTTCTAAGTTTAGACTTATACACGGAGGGGTACAAGAAACACATGTATTCCATCTTCACACACACCAATGGAGGTTAGAGCCAGATAATCCTGATTCAACAATAATAGACTCTATATCAGTAGGACCTCAAGAAAGTTATACTCTGGATATATTATATGGTGCAGGAAGTTTAGTCGGATCTATAGGAGATCATATATGGCATTGTCATTTATATCCTCATTTTCATGAAGGAATGTGGTCATTATGGAGAGTATTTGATAGATTGGAAACTGGTGAAAATGTAGTACTTGAAAATGGCCAAGTAATAAGTCCATTGTATCCAGATGGAACTATTATAAAAAAGTTAAAACCACTTCCAGATAGAACTCCACCTCCTGCAAAGGATTTAGATCATCCAGGGTATCCTAATTTTATAAACGGAAAATTTAGAGAAAGACCAAAGCAGCCACCTTTAGGGATAATAAACCAAAAGGGAGGAAATAAAATATGTCCAACTGAGTTGGAGTTTGATAATTTTGCAGATAATTTTACTAAAGGAGCTTTATACACCCAACCTTGTCCTAATAAAAAAGATAAGTGTGGATGTAAAAAGGCAGATGTTATTTTTGAACTATTTGTATTACAAGCAAAATTAGTATACAACAAATCAGGATGGAATGACCCATATGGAAGATTTTATGTTACAAAAGAGCAAATAGAAGAATACACAGAGTGCAAGGTAACAAATGAAAATAAAGAGGAATTAGCTAAGAGATATGTAGCAGGAGTAGAAAATAGATGTATTGATGTAGAACCTTTAGTTATAAGAGCTAATAAAGGCGATTGTATAGAAGTTAGAACCACCAATTTTTTACCAGAAACACTACCAAAAACAGCTTTTCAATTAGAAACTTTAACTGATAATGTAGGATTTCACATTCACTTAGTGAAATTTGATGTTATAGCTTCAGATGGTGGTGCAAATGGATATAATAATATAGCTTCTGTTTTTTATGGAGAAACCTTAGTAGAAAGATATTATGCTAATGAAGAATTAAATGCGTGTTTTTTCCATGATCATTTCAATCCAAATTCACATCAACAACATGGAGTGTTTGGAGCAGTTATAATAGAACCAAAAGGATCAAAATATTATGATCCAAAGACAGGCAAACGAATAAAATATGGAACAAAAGCTGTGATAGAAACACCTTCAGGAAGAAAATTCAGAGAGTTTGGACTATTTGTCCATGATTTTGCATTATTATTTGATAAAAAAGGGAATCCATTAAATAAACCTCCATTTCCTGGATCACATGATGATCCAGGTGTTATGGGCATAAATTATAAGTGTGAGCCATTAAGAGAAAGATTAACAAAGGAAAAATTAAATGGTGAGGATTCAGCTTATGTATTCAGCTCTAGAATTCATGATGATCCAGTGACACCAATACTAGAAACGTATCCTGGAGATGAAATTGTAATAAGATTATTAGATGGAGCTCAAGAAGAACAACATGCATTTAATATAAATGGAATGAAGTGGAGAAAAGAAATAACTGATAAAAGATCTCCATTAGTTCAAGAGCAAACAATAGGAATATCAGAAGCATTTAATATAAGAATAAAAGATGATTATGAAGGAGGAGATTATCTTTACTACTTTGGTGGTCAAGATGATTTATGGCTAGGTTTATGGGGAATAATAAGAGCCTATAAAAATAAAACTAAAAATTTATTGCCTATAAACTCATCTGAAGAATGTTCAAATAAAATGGATGCTTCTAAAGAAAAAAAGGTTAGAGAGTTTCATATAGCGGCAATACAAAAAGATATCTTATACAATTGTTTTGAAGACCATGATCCTGATGGGTTATTATTTGTGCCATATGAGTACAAGGATGATATACTAAGTGGAAAGATGGAACCAAAACCATTGATATTAAGGGCAAATAAGGGTGAATATATAAAAGTAAAATTAACTAATTGTTTCACTAAACCAATACCATATCAAGTTTTTCCTGGAGTACCAGTTGATAAAGTAGTTACACCATCTATGAGAGTAGGAATTAGTCCGCAATTTTTAGGATTTAATCCAATAGCTGATAGTGGCGTAAATGTAGGGTATAATAATTTAGAACAAACTGTAAAGCCAGGAGATAGTAAAACCTATTTATGGTATGCAGATGAGGAATACGGAACTTGCTTATTGTCATCTTTTACAGATATAAGGAATCACAGATATCATGGTTTATTTGGAGCAATAATAATAGAACCAGAAGAAGCACAAATAGAGAATGATGATATTTATGGAGATCAAGCAACTATATCTGAAGATGGACGTAACGCATTTAGAGAATTTGTAATTTTTATGCACAATGGTATAAGGCTTTTAGACGTAGATGGTAATTTAATAGAGACTAATCGAGAAATTGGTGAAGATGGGCAGCCAGAACCAGTGGATTTTGAAGATAGAGGAGAAAAAGGATTTAACTATAGATCAGAAAGATTTTTTAATAGATTAGGAGATAACCCAGATGCATCAGATATAGCAAATGTATTTAGTTCTGTAGTTCATGAAGATCCAGCTACACCAATATTTGAAGCATCACCAGGAGAAAGAGTTATTATAAGACTACTAATGCCAGCAGACAAACCAAGAAATACTTGTTTCGTGCTTCATGGTCATAAATGGAAAGCTCAGCCAGATGATCCATTTACAAATATTATATCAGCTCAAGGAGCCATGAGTGTAGGAAACGTATTTAATATTGAGTTAATAAATGGAGCATCTATGATACCAGGTGATTATTTATATAGATCAGGTGTTATAAAATGGGATATAGAATCTGGTATGTGGGGAATTTTTAGAATTAAAGATCAGAATACACCAGAATTATAAAATCCTAAGAATGAATATACAAAGTTTTTATTAAACTCTATTTTTGTAATGTTAAATTCCAATTATAAGAAAAAAATAAATTTGGGTATTACACCAATAAAAAAATTTATGCTATACTTTAAATAAGCAATGCGTTGTACCTATGGTCATACCACTTGTCATAGGAACAATGCATTTTTATTTTGACGTCAAAAAGCATATAGACTGGTCTACCAATAAGGAGGAAAAGAAGTATAAATGAAACTGAAGAATACATAGAAACAGTATGGGGAATGGGATACAGATTAAGTAAAAAATAATTTTACTTAATCTGTATTATCTTGAGATATCTAGATTGGAAATTAATCTCACAAAGATTAATTTGACAAATAGTATAGCAAATAATGTTGTTGATTATGTACAGCAATTTGAAAAAAAACATATGGAAGTGGAATTTAATACAGAAGACCCCATATATGTGCTTGGTAATGAAGAAAAGATAAATCGTATTATCCAAAATCTTATGAAAAATGCCTTGAATTATTCCGATGGAGATGTTGTTATTGATATTTTCATTAAAGATGAAAGTATAATTTTATCTTTTAAAAATCCTATTTCAGATAGTAATGAAATTAATATTGACAATTTATTTGATAAATTTTATTTTGCTGAGAAATCACGAGGTAAATCAACAGGACTTGGATTATCAATTGTAAAATTACTAACAGAACAAATGAATGGAAAAATTAATGCTTTTTTGAATGAAAATAATATAGATATTCAAATACAGCTAAATCCATATATAAATAAATAAAGAATTCTCATTTATTTTCACCAAAAAACAAATAAGAATTCTTTTAATTGATAATTAATACAAGTGCTAAAGTTAATTGCTAATGAAATTCTTAGATGCATATTTTAATGCAAATAATTATATTTTTTATCAAAATATGCTTGAATATATGGAGTTATTAGAATATTATATATATAAATTCTATGAAAACATAATAAATCTGGAAGTAATGATAAATTCTCTTTATTTGGGCACTTTGAGGATTTTGAACTAGTAGTGCAACCCGCCAACAATTAATCAAGATTGTTGGCGTTTTTGATGATAGAAAATATGTGAAAATTTATGAATAAGGAAATATATACTAGATTTTAATTATACATAAGTATTTATTTATATATTAATGAAATTACTGATATATATGTTCTAATTAAGAATCTTCATTAAAATCTGCCCTAAACCCAAAAAGGATATATGGCTCATATGAAGTAATTTTATTGGAACTTATATAAATACAAATAAACTTATTATAAAAATTAAATAAATTATTAAAAGGGGTTGATATATTGATTATAAGGCGGTTAAGTATAGGCCAAAAAATGTTCATAGGCTTTGGAATCATTATTTTAATAATGTTGGCGGTTATTGGCAATACCTATATAAATTTTGTTAAAGAATCCGAAGCAGTCAAATGGAATGTTCATACATATAAAGTTATTCAAGAGTCAGATTGCCTTCTTATGAGTTTATTAGATATGGAAACAGGAGCAAGAGGATACGTTATTACTGGGAATGAAAGTTTTCTCGAACCATTTAATAAAGGAAATTCTTCTTATGAAAATCACTATGATAAACTCAAGCAACTTACAGAAGATAACTCTGAACAACAACAAAGGTTATATAATATTAATAATAAATATAAAGAATGGGTTGAATGGGAAAAAAACATAATAATAGCTAAGAGAAAAGAAGTTTCTTCAGGAAAGTTAAAATTAGAAGATTTGATTGCTATTGTTCAATCAGGTTATGGAAAAAACATGATGGATGAATTACGTTCAATACTTGGAGATATTAATAATGAAGAAGAAAGGCTACTGCAGAACAGAAATGCGGATCTCATTAAAATGGAGAAAGAAACAAGAGTTATTATGCTAACAGGAGGAGCTTTAGCGACTATAGCAGCAATTATTATAGCAAGTTTATCTATTAGGATGATTGTTAATCCTGTAAAAGTTGTTACAAATACTTTTAGAGAAATAGCAGAAGGAGAAGTTAATTTAGAAGCTAGGCTAATGAGTAATTCAGAAGATGAGATTGGCAAGATGGCTAGATATTTTAATATATTTATGACTAAGCTTAAGGAATTAATTTCTGAGAATAGAAACCAAAGCTGGCTGACAACTGGTAGAGCAGAGCTAAATGAAGAAATGCGAGGTGTACGAGAAATTAACACATTAAGTTCTCGTATAATTACATACATATGTAGATATTTAAATATGCAAATTGGAAGATTTTATGTTAAAACGGATAGCAACACTTTTAAAGTATTTGGAAGTTATTCTTATAATAGTTCAGAAGGTTCACCTGATGAATTTAATATAGGTGAAGGATTAGTTGGACAAGCTGCTCTAGAAGACAAGATTGTTTTAGTACAAGATGTACCAGCTGATTATATGAAAATTATTTCTGGCCTTGGAGAGGCAGTTCCCAAGAACATATTAATTGCTCCTTGTATGTATCACGAGGAAATAGAATGCATAATAGAGCTAGGATCATTTAATCAATTTACGGATGTACAATTAAAATTTATTGAACAAGTTAGTGAAAACATAGCTACAAGTATAAATTTAACAAAAGCACAAACAAAAATGGAGGTACTTCTTAATAAGACTTTAGTACAGGCAGAAGAATTACAAGTACAGCAAGAGGAATTAAGACAAAATAATGAAGAATTAGAAGAGCAAGCTAAGATTCTAAAACAGTCTGAAATGAATCTGCAAACTCAGCAGGAAGAGTTAAGAGTATCAAATGAGGAGCTTGAAGAGCAAACTAAAAAATTAGAACAGCAAAAGAGAGATATAAGTGAAAATAATAAACTTTTAAGGAAAGCAAACCATGAAATTGAAGGAAAGGCTAAGGAGTTAGAGATTGCTAATAAATACAAATCTGAGTTTTTAGCTAATATGTCTCATGAATTAAGAACTCCTTTAAATAGTATTATAGTTCTTTCTCAATTACTAGAAAATAAAAAAGCTAATGAGCCATTAACAGAAAAACAATTAGAATATTCAAAAACTATTCATTCTTCTGGTAAAAATCTTCTTAGGCTTATTGATGATATCTTGGATTTGTCTAAAGTTGAATCTGGTAAAATAGATATAAATTTTGACCAAGTGAATTTAGCAGAATTAGCTGAGAATACAAAAAGTTTATTTACTCCAATAATTTTGCAAAAAAACATAGATTTTAATATAGAAATTGAAGATGGATTACCTGAGAAAATAATATCTGATGAGCAAAGACTTCAACAAATAATAAATAATTTATTGTCTAATGCATTTAAATTTACTGAGACTGGTTATGTAAAAATGAATATATGCATACCTAAAGAAGAGGATATTAAAAATTATAAAATTGAGGAAAATGTTAATAAATTAATAAGTATAGAAATCATAGATACAGGCATAGGTATACCTGCTGATAAACAAACTTTAATTTTTGAGGCTTTTAAGCAAGTGGATGGAACAATTAGCAGAAAATATGGAGGAACAGGACTAGGGTTATCTATTTCAAGAGAACTTGCTCGTTTACTTGGAGGAAACATTTATTTGAAAAGTGAGGAAGGAAAAGGAAGTAAATTTACCTTAGTATTTTTAGATAATGATAATATGGAACAAGTTAAGTTAAATAAAGAGGAATATTCGGGTATTGATAAAAATTATCGTGACAATTTGGAAGAAAAAATAATATTAGAAAATGATATTAATGAGTTCACCAAAGATGAGCATGACGAAAGTAAAAAAGAAGATGAAAAGCTTCTTTTAATAATTGAAGATGATGAGCAGTTTTCGACTTTATTATCCGAATTAGCTTATAAAAAAAATTATAAGGTTTTAATTGAGAAAAATAGTGATGAAGCAATAAAATTAGCAGAAAAATATAATCCATACGCGATTTTATTGGATAGTGGGTTATCAGACAATAGCGGGCTGAGAGTAGTTGATAAATTGCAGAACTTAGAATATACAAAAAACATTCCAATTCACATAATTTCATGGAAAGAAGATAAAAATTCATATGATAAAATGAAAAATTTGGTTTGGCATATTAAAAAGCCATATAACTTAGAAGAACTTTATAATTTGTTTGATAAAATAGAGACAAGCTTATCTAACGATTCTAAGAAACTACTTATTGTTGACGAAGATAAAAGTCAAAGTAATATGATATATAATAATTTAAATGAAAGAGGATTCAAGATCACTACCTTAGAAAGTGGATTAGATGCATATAAATTATTAAAAGATGAGCAATTTGATTGTATGATATTAGATTTAAATCTGAAAGATATGAATGGAATTGATCTTGTTAATAAATTGAAAGAAGAAAATTTAGTGAATTTCCCTATTTTAATTTATACAGAAGGTAATATCACGCAAGAAGAGGAAGATAAATTAAATAAATATACTGAGAGTATTATCATAAAAGGTAATAATTCAATTGACAGACTTCTTGATGAAGTGAGTTTATTTTTTCATAGTGTAGATTCTAATATTGATAATAAAAACTTTAAAAATATTAAATTTAGTGAAGAAAAAGAAAATTTATTAAATAATAAAAATATACTTATTGTTGATGATGATATGAGAAATGTTTTTTCATTAACAAGTGCTCTTGAAGAAAAAGGAATGAATGTAGTTGTTGGACGTAATGGATCAGAGGGAATAAAAAAACTTTATGAAATAAATACTATAGATTTAATCTTAATGGATGTAATGATGCCTGAAATGGATGGATATACTGCAATGAAAGAAATAAGAAAAGAAAAACAATTTGATAATATACCTATTATTGCTATAACGGCCAAATCAATGAAAGAAGATAGACAAAAATGTATTGAGGCTGGATCCAATGATTATTTGACAAAACCAGTAGATATTAATAAACTAATTTCACTTTTAAAGGTGTGGTTGTATAAATGAATAGTGATCAAGTGAAAGAAAAAATTGAGAGTGAAGATATTGAAGTATCTTTATTATTGGAGGGAATTTATTTAAAATATGGGTATGACTTTAGAAAATATTCCACTGCTCATATGAAAAGAAGAATCATTAGAAGTCTATCTAAATCTGGACTAAGTAATATTTCTGAGTTACAATATAAAATTCTTTATGACAGAGATTTTTTTAAATCAGTATTAGCCGATTTCTCAATTAATGTGACTGAAATGTTTAGAGATCCAAGTTTTTATAAAAATTTTAGAAAAAATGTTATTCCTATATTAAAAACTTACCCATTTATCAGAATTTGGCATGCTGGATGTTCTACTGGAGAAGAAGTATATTCTATGGCAATTTTGCTGAAGGAAGAAGGCATATATGAAAGAACACAAATTTATGCTACTGATTTTAATGCTACAGCTTTACAAAAAGCTAAAGAGGGTATTTATGATATTGATCTTATTGATGAATATTCACAAAATTATCAAAAAGCTGGAGGAAATGTATCTTTATCAGAATATTATACAGAAAAATATGACTCAATTATTATAAATAAGGAACTTAAAAAGAAAATTACTTTTGCAGAACATAATTTAGTAACTGATGGAGTATTTGGTGAAATGCACGTTATAATTTGTCGTAATGTGCTTATATACTTTAATAAGGATTTGCAAAATTCTGTAATTAATTTGTTTTATGATAGTTTATGTAATGGATGTTTTCTCTGTTTAGGTATAAAAGAAAGTATTATATTTTCAGAAAATCGTCATAACTTTGATGTTATTAGTGAAAGTGAAAAGATTTATCGTAAAAAATATATTGTTTAATTGAAATTTTATATTTATAAAATATGATTACATATTGGAGAGGATAAAATGAAGTATAGAACAATAGTTATAGGATCTTCAGCAGGAGGCATAGATGCAATAGAAAAAATATTAAAGCCTTTAAAAAAAGGATTTCCAGCAGCAGTATTGATTGTTCAGCATTTAAGTAATTATTCTAGTGGTTATATGATTAAACATCTTAATGATGTATGTAATATAAATGTAAAAGAAGCTGATGAAAAGGAAAAAATACTTTTAGGAAATGTATATGTTGCCCCAGCTAATTATCATTTATTAGTAGAAAAAGATGAAACTATGTCCTTTACAGTTGATCCAAAAGTAAATCACTCTAGGCCTGCCATTGATGTTCTTTTTGAATCTGCAGCTGAAGTCTATAGAGATGAACTGATTGGGATTATATTAACAGGAGCAAGTAGTGATGGTAGTAAAGGGCTAAAAAAGATAAAAGATTTTGGTGGAATCATAATAGTACAAGATCCAGGCACAGCAGAGTCAATTTTTA
Organism: Clostridium neonatale; assembly: GCF_001458595.1. Classification (GTDB taxonomy): domain Bacteria; phylum Bacillota; class Clostridia; order Clostridiales; family Clostridiaceae; genus Clostridium; species Clostridium neonatale. Next base: position 1,836,438 of record NZ_LN890328.1, on the reverse strand, counting down.
TGCCAAATACTGCTATAAAGGCTGTAGAAGTGGATTATATACTTACTTTAGATGAAATCAGAAATAAATTAATTGAATTAGTGGTGAATATAAATGAAAAACAAAAATGATGTTAATATTTTAATTGTTGATGATAGGACAGAAAATTTGCTTGTCTTAGAAAGCTTACTTGAGAATATAGATTGTAATATTATAAAAGCAACATCAGGAAATGAAGCTTTAAGTTTAATGTTATATTATGAATTTGCATTAGTATTACTTGATGTTCAAATGCCAGATATGGATGGATTTGAAACAGCAGAATATATTAGAATGAACTCAAAAACTCGCTATGTACCTATAATATTTGTGACAGCAATAAGTAAAGAACAGAAATGTATATTTAAAGGATATGAAATAGGAGCTGTTGATTACCTTTTTAAGCCCATAGAGCCAATAATGTTACAAAGCAAAGTTAAGGTATTTCTAGAACTTTACAACCAAAAGAAAATGATAGAAGAACAAGCTAGATTACTAGAGATGAAAGTAAAGGAATTATCAGAACTGCAGGAAGCTAATTTTAAATTAGAGAGTCTTTCAACCTTAGATGGCCTTACTGGAATACCAAATAGAAGAAGCTTTGATGATTATATAGAAATGAGTATAAAAAGTTGTACTAGATTAAATAAGCCAATCTCATTAATAATGGCTGACATAGATTTCTTTAAAGGTTACAATGATAATTATGGACATCTTAAAGGGGATGATTGCCTAATTAATGTTGCGAAATCTATTTCTTTAAGTGTCAAACGTCCATTAGATTTTGTAACAAGATATGGTGGCGAAGAGTTTGCTGTAATTTTACCTGAAACGGATGAAGAGGGCGCAAAAATCATAGCAGAGATTATTAGAAAAAATGTAGAAGAACTAGAGATAGCACATAAATCTTCTGATGTATCAGCTTATGTCACTTTAAGTTTAGGAATTACAACAAAATCATCTTCAATACAGTACTCAAAAAACGAACTTATTGAACATGCTGATAAGGCTTTGTACAATTCCAAATCCAATGGACGTAATCAAGTAAGTGTTTGCACTATATAAAACTTAAATAATTATTTAATGTGCATGTAAGTGATATAGGAATGGATATCATGGTTAAGTGCGGAAGGAGATGGCACTGTTAATTTTATGGCTGATATTTTTAAAAATTTTATAGAGGAAGAAATAGAAACTTTATGAAATTTGTTGATTAAATTATATTGTTTTGATGGGGTAGAAATGGATGGATTTGAAGAGAATGTTCAAGTTCCTAATATTGATGATGAGGAAGTAAGAATGGGATTAGAAAAGTTTTTTAAGAGAAGAAATGTCAAATAATTATAGAATAGTCATTAAGAAAATAGCCTTACCAAATAAATTTATTTGGTAAGGCTATATTTTAATTTTTCCTTGTAAATTTGTTGTATAATTCATATATATTAGAAAAGGAAAATGGGAAGGAGACTGAAATGAAAGAATATAAACAAATTATGAAAAGACAAGTATTTATATCAATGTTGAGCAACCCAATATTTATAGCTATATATGGGATTTTCTTTTATGAATTATATACTTTATGTAAATATGGAAGAATACGTAAGAATATTATTGTGTTACTTGGTTGTATGATATTCTTTTTGGCATATCTTGTGATTTTTATTATTAAAATTGTGAAAAGGAATGGAACTGTTTCAGAACAGATTGTAGAGGAAAATGAGTTTGATGAAAGTGGTACATTGAAGTCAGGCGTAAAAGGTAATTCGATTTATAAAGTTATATGGCATTATATAGCTATAATTATTATGATTGTTATAACATTATTTTATGGAGCAAAAATATATAATAGCGCAATAAATTATAATGGAAAACTTTCTTGGTTTTTAAATGATTTGAAGAATAAAAAGACTATAAGTTTTGAAAATAACAATATATATGAAAATGGAATAGAAGGTATTTTTACAGATATTAATAAAAAGATACAGATGCCTAAAGAGTTATATGTTTCTGATAGTGTTAGTCTTGACTTTAAATCTAATGGAACAATTACATCTTTTAATGCGTATCTCTATGGAAAAGATGATGATGGCAAAGAAGAAAGTTATTTAATTACTTATGATAAAAATAAATCAAAGAATATAATAATAATTTTAAATGGCTATGTAAATGCAGATTATAATAAAGACAAAAGCTTGCAACCATTAATTAACACAATGAAGGTTATTCCACTTAAAGAAACAGTGAGAAAATGGAATGAAAATAAATATGGCATACTTTATTATGGTAAGCGAAGTTTTGGATATAATACAGATGGAATTGTTTATATTAATGGAAATGGAAATACAAAAGAGGCTTCAAATCCTTCATCAGAGATAATAGGAAATGCTGTTTCTGTATTTGTACCAGGTAAAGAAGATGTATATATTCCTGTTCGATATATTTTGGCTGATGATTTAAATAATATTAAATCAGATTCTTTAGCAGTGAAAGACAATGAAAAGAGTACTAAAAAATCAAATAACGGTATAGATGAATTTTATTTATCAGATAAGGTTGGTTATCGTTTAGAAGTAACTGCTGCTGCATCAGGAAGTAGATCTTATTCATTAAATACCACTGCTGATGGTGGAGCTACATGGAAAGTAATAAATGAAGATCCATTTGAAGGGGCAATCGGAGTAGCATCAGGAATAACTTTTTTAAATGAAAAACTTGGATTTTTATGCTTATCTCATAGCGGCGGTAGTAATGGAGAACTATATAGAACAGAAGATGGCGGCTTATCATATAAGAAAGTGGATTTTCAAAGTATAAAAGTAACATTAAATAATGGAGAAAGTTATGAGCCTTTTGACTTGCCAGAAATGCCTTACATTAAAGATGGAAAGAGTGAAATTTTAATTGGACAAGGATCTGATGGAGATTATAATGGAGGATGCAAAGCTTTGTATGAATCAAAAGATGAAGGGAACACATGGGAGTATGTAAAAGAAGTTAAAGGAGAATGATTATCCATTTCTTTACTCTCCTTTTTGATAGTATCTAACTAAAAAAATCAATATATAAATGGGAAGGCTTAGTCATATTAACACTGAGCCTTCTTTAAGCGAAGTTTAAATATTACCATAGTTTTGTATATTAGCGTATAAAATTAGTCATTGCTCTAGGTTCTTTTTCTGGTAACTTTATTCCAGCTTCTTTACCAGATTGAATAGATTTTAAAAGCCATGCCATATTTTGACCTAAAACTCTCATTGTTTGCATTCCTTCTAAATCTTGTTTTACTTCTTCAGGGGTATTTCCATGAACCATATTCCAATATTGAGAAGATACAATTGGCATATTAGAAATAGTAAAATATTTATTTAACTGTTCAAAAGCCGCAGTTGAACCTCCTCTACGACAGCTTACAATTGCTGCTCCAGGTTTATGTGCAAGAAATTTACCGCCATAAGCATAAAACAGCCTGTCCAAAAATGATGTTATAGCACCTGAAGCTGCTGCATAATGTACAGGAGAGCCCAATATGATTCCATCAGCTTTTTTTACTTTTTCAATCCCATCATTTACGACATCATCATTAAATACACACTTGTTAGTAGTATAACAGCCACCACATCCTATGCATCCTCTTATAGGCTTATTTCCAATATGAAAGATTTCTGTTTCTATGTTTTCCTTTTCTAATTCATTAGCAATTTCACTTAAAGCTGTATAAGTACAGCCGTTAGCTTTAGGACTGCCATTAATAAGCAATACTTTCATTTTTAACACCTCACAAATTTATATAGTTATTTATAGTCTTTATATTACCAATATATAACAATGTAATAAAAAAATATAGAACTAACTAAAAAGTTAGATACTATCTAAAAGGAGAGTTAGTAGTTAAAGATGTATAAGGAGGTAGGATATTTATTATAAAACCTACGAGAATAATCGTAGGTCTTATAAAGAAACTATTAAATTATTATAATAATTATATATATTGTTTTTTAGTGAAGTTCTTATTATAAATAATAAGAAAATATAATTTATAATAAATTAAATCAAAGTATCAATACCATTGACATTTGCTTGTTCATCTTCATCAACAGGAATAACAAGATATTTTTTACCATCAATTATCTGTGATTTTATTTGATCTAATTTTTCAGGTTTTACTTGAAGAATAATATCATAGTTTGGATCAGAATGTTTTTCTGGTTTTATTTCAGTTGATACTGAGTTTAAAGCTATATCAGAATTCTTTTCTAAATCTAAGTCAGAGGCTGTTTCTAAATCTATATCAGAATTTGATTCTTCAAGCATATTGTCTGATTGTGGAAAAGATTCATCTAGTGAGTTTGATATTGTATCTAAAGTCTCTTTATCTGAATTTTGTACCGATTCAATTTCGTGTTTTTCTTCTTTTTCAGAATTGGTTTCAACATTTATTTTTGTTCTTTCAAGCTTATTTTGTAATATTTCTACTTGTTTTTCAAGTATTTGTTCTCTTCTTCTTTGTTCATTCGCTTTAAGTATCTTTGGATCAATTAAATGTTCTGCTAAAGGAAGATCATCACCAAAGTTTTCTTCATATGATTTTTCAATCTTAGTAGTAATTTCTTCTGGAACTCCACTTTCTATTAAAAGGTTTTGTATATCCTTCTTTGTTAAGCTTTTAGGCTCAGAATCTGTATCATCATACATTTCATTGTATTCATCTATCATAGTATTTAGATTTTCTTGTACTTCCATAAAAATTTTCTCAGCCTTGGTTTCATCAGCGCTAAACGAATCTTTAATAATTGATTGGAACGTTTCTTTTTGTATAGTAGCAGTTTGTTTTGAATAACAACCTAATACATTTTCCATTAATTCAGGATGTGTATCCTTTGCATTTTTTGTGTAATACATAATGGAGTTAACATCTGAACTACGATCAATAAAAGCAGGAAAAACAAAGCCATTAATTGGTGCTTCAACTATCCAATCTCTAATACGTGCTTTTATTTTATTTTCTTCTTCAAAGTATCTAAGACCAGGAGCTGAAAGTGAAACAGGACATATTGCACATAATACATATTCATATACTTCTTCAGATTCATCTAACTTTGCATTATCATTAGTTTTAGTAATAACATCGTAAGCATCATGAAAAATAAGGATCAAAAAATTACCTGTATAATCATAATTATCTATAATGGATTTGTAAAAACTGTTAAGTAGAGCATCATCCTTTAATTGACTTCTTTTTAGCTGCATAAGGGAAACTTGCTTTTCATTTATAAGGTCTTCACCAACTGGAAAGTTAAGCTCTAAAATGTTATTTCCAATGGAACCAGACAGTACTTTTTTAGCAATTTCTAAGTATTTAAAGTATTCATCCTCATCTAAGTTTAAAAAGGTTTCCCTAAACTTTAAAATAATATGTTTTTCTCCGCTAACATAACAACCACACATTTTTGTGAAGGTGCAATAATCTTTCTTTAAACGTTTTTTTAATTCTAATATATCTTTCTTTTTCATATAATGACCTCTCATTTCATGAGTTTTTATTAGTACATAGTAAAGAACATGTTACCAAATATAAATATATTATCAAAATAATATATTTTCAAGCAATTAACAAAGATATATTATTTTTTCTTCCATATAAATTGTAAATTTGTAAGGAGAGTTCCATTATCACTTGTGATATTATGAATAGTAATAATATTGTCATTATCATTATCAATTACTTCAGATGAAATATGTAATGTATCTCCATCAGTTGTCTCTTTTTTAAATAGTACTTTAATATTATATAATTCATATTCATTCAAAATAGATCTTGGTAAAGTATCTATTGCCATTTCCATATACTTTACATTATTAACATGTCCATTAGAGTCTATATCACTATATCTAACTGGGTAGTCTTTTATATAGTCCTCTTTTTGAATTTTAGGAATATCATCTAAAGGAGGCACTTCATCTAATTCTCCATCAAGTTCATATATTTCACTTTGGGCAGGGGATATTCTCATAGGACGTCTTTTTTCAAAATCTATTAATATAGCTGTTGAAAAAACTTCACCGATAACTTTTCCTTCAGAGTTTTTTATAGTATTTTGTCTATAACCATAGAACTTTTTTGTACCTAAGACCCTAGTGTCAACAGTTATTGTATCTCTAAATTTAGGGTATTCATATATAGTTATATCATATTTTAAAAGTACCCATATACATTGATTATGAACAAAGCCTTCTTTAGTTTCTCCTAAATAATCAGATTGGGATATAACTACATCCCATAAGAAATCCACTAAAGATGAAAATTTACATTTATGCTCAGAATCAACATTAAAAATATTTATTTTGTATTCTTTTTTAAAAATATCATTCAATATATATTTCCTCCTTTTATAAAGCTCGTATATTTTATATTAAATATTGTATCATAATTTAAAAGTTTATATATCTCACTTGGAAAAATAAGAATTTATAGAAATAATAATCAATAAATATTATTGACATAATTTTTATACACTAAACTTTTTAAACTTGTATTACTTATATTCTAACGTTTATAACATACATGTTATTTATATCAAAATGAATTAAGATTTATTGATTAATAAAAATAATATTGTTTGAAAATTGGATAGTGTATATTTGTAATGTGATATAATATCTACAATGGAATAAATAGTAATTAATAATTAATATTGATAAAAAGTTTATTAATCAGAAAATGAAATTTCCATTAAAGAAAGAAGAAATAATTAAAATAATTTTATTTCAAATTTCTTATTATGTTGATATCAAGTATTAAATTTCTAAATATAATTTTATTTTAATGAAAAAATTACAGTTAATTAGAATAATAATAGGTTACAAGAAGAAACTAACTATAAATTTAATAAAACTATAGTTTATAAATTTATAGTTTTATTAAAATAGAGAAGGAGGAGAAATGAAAAATAAAAATACAGTTCAAAATAAATATTTAAAATTAGAAAATACTTATGCAAACCTTCCGAAAAAAATGTTTTCTATTCAAAATCCAAATGATATATCATCTCCAAAGCTTATTATATTCAATGATTCACTTGCTGATGTTTTGGGATTAGATGCAGATTTTTTAAAGGGAAAAGATGGGATAGACATACTTTCTGGAAATAAAGTTTTAGAAGGAACAACTCCAATTTCACAATCTTATGCTGGACACCAATTTGGATACTTTACAATGCTTGGTGATGGAAGAGCAGTTCTTTTGGGAGAATATATATCAAAAGATGGACAGCGATTTGATATTCAGCTTAAGGGATCTGGAAGAACACCGTATTCAAGAGGAGGAGATGGAAAAGCAGCTTTAGGACCAATGCTCAGAGAATATATTATAAGTGAAGGCATGAATGGGCTAGGCATTCCAACAACTCGTAGTTTAGCAGTTGTAACTACAGGTGAGAGTGTAATAAGAGAAACAGAGCTTGAAGGTGCAGTATTAACGCGTATAGCAAAAAGCCATATACGTGTTGGAACATTTCAATTTGCTGCAAATTATGGAAGCATAGAAGATGTTAAAGCTTTAGCAGATTATACATTAAACAGACATTTTAAAAAAGTATCAAACAGTGAAAACCAATATTTATATTTGCTTAATGAAGTAATAAAAAGGCAGGCAGAGCTTATTTCAAAATGGCAGCTTGTTGGTTTTATTCATGGAGTTATGAATACTGATAATATGGTTATTAGTGGAGAAACAATTGATTACGGTCCTTGTGCATTTATGGATACTTATGATCTAAACACCGTATTTAGTTCTATTGATACTTATGGTAGATATGCATATGGTAATCAGCCGAAAATTGCTGCTTGGAATTTAGCACGATTTGCAGAAACATTACTACCATTATTAGATGATGATACAGATGAAGCTGTAAAAATTGCTGAAAAATCATTATCAAGATTTGAAATCTTATATAAAAATAATTGGCTTTCTGGAATGAGGAAAAAGCTTGGATTATTTAATGAAGAAGACAAAGATGAACATATAATTGAAACTCTTTTAAATCTTATGAAGAAATACAAAGCTGATTATACAAATACTTTTCTTAATTTAACATTAGGTAATATAAATAATATTGAAATGTTTCGTAAAGAAGATTTTAAAGACTGGTATAAGTTATGGCAGGAAAGATTAAAGAGACAAAATGAATCAATGGAAGACTCAATAGAATTAATGAAAAAGAATAATCCAGTTGTAATACCACGTAACCATAGAGTCGAGGAAGCTTTATCTGCGGCAGTGAATAATAATAATTATACAGTTATGAATAAACTTTTAGAGGCTATTAATAGTCCTTACGATTACTCTAATGTAAGTGAATATTATTCTGAGTTACCTAAGCCTACAAACTGTCCTTATAAAACTTACTGTGGAACATAAAAGTGAATGAAAAATTAAATAAATTAATTAATTTAACACACACAAATAAGGTTGCTTTAATTTAGCAGCCTTATTTTATGTTTCACAATATTTATTAGTAATAGTATTTAAAAATATACTTTATATAGAAAGTTACATGAATAAAAGAATTTTGAATTTTGGGTAAAATATTGGTATTCTATATCTAGAAAGAATTTTGTATTTTATGTTAGGAGAAAAAATGAGTATTAGGAGTACAGTAAAAGCTATCATCATAAATGACAATAAAGTTTTATTAAATAGATGTTTTGATGAAAATAATGGATATTATTACTCTCTTCCAGGTGGAGGACAAAACCAATATGAAACCTTACATGATGCGATTATAAGAGAATGTCTTGAAGAAGCAGGATATAATATTGTTCCATTAAGATTTTCAGGATTATATGAAGAAATATGTGATGATCCCAAAATAAGAGAAATATATCCAGAATATGCACATAAGATGTATCATATTTTTGTCTGCAAATTGAAGGATAATATATTGATAAAACCAACAGAAATAGATGATATGCAAATTGATAGTGAATGGATTAATATAGATAAGTTAAGTAAAATAAGATTAATGCCAGAATTTTTAAATAATAATATTGTAAATATGATAAATAATCATAATAGCATGTTCTATGGTTCAGATCATATATTATATGGCCATGCTTAATTATACTAGGAGACAATATAAATTTAATGAAAGGGGGAGAGTATGAGTAAATCTTTATTAAAATCAATAGGAACGTTTATTATTTTATCCATGTTATTGAGTGCTTTTTTATTTATTATTGCGTTTATATTAGTAAATGTTAAAGGCTATATTCTAAAAGATGTATTATTAATAGAATCAATAATATTTGTAGTATTGGGTGGATTTGCTTCTATTAGTGGAAATCCTAAAGGGTTATCCATAAAATCAATGGGACAAAGTAATGCTCAATATTCAGGCAATGCAAATCTTGAAATTACTAGAATGGAAAATGAAAAAACTAAGAATGATGTTAAAATAATTGTGAATAATGGGATAGGCAGGATCTCATTATTGTTTTCAGGAATAGTATGCATGATTATTAGTTTTTTGGTTTAGCATTATTCTTCAATTTTTAATAAATAGAAAGAATAACATAATGAAATAGATGAAAATTGGTATTATGTAATTTTATTAAGCTAAATAATTAAAAGCAATAATAGAAAAATGCCAATAGAATTCTTACAATATATGTTATAATGTTATAAATATAATACCAATAATTAGAAAGGAAGAAGAACATGAGAAAGAAGGATAGACAAGTTACAGATCCAGTAAAAATAGATGAAATAATTGAAAAATGTGAGTGCTGTAGAATAGCTCTTATAGATGGAGATAAGCCATATATAGTACCTTTAAACTTTGCTTATGTACATGAAGGAGACAATCAGTTTTTTTATTTTCATGGTGCTAAAGTAGGAAGAAAAATAACTTTAATTAATAAAAATAAGTATGCAGGTTTTGAGCTGGATACTGACGGTATGTTTAAGCCAAGTGAAAACCCATGCAATCATTCTTTTAAATATAAAAGCGTAATTGGAACAGGTGAGATTTCATTAATTACAGATATAGATGAAAAGATAAAGATATTTAATCTTATGATGAAACGTTATTCAGGAAAATCAGATTGGGAATTTAATGAAAGAATTGTTGATGCTACAGCAGTTATAAAACTTGAAGTAGAAGAACTGTCATGTAAGCAAAACAATTAAAGTAAGCATTTAGAATAGTAGTAATGTGTAAATCAAAAAATGATTTACACATTTTTGTTAAAGCGGTTTAAATAATAATCTGCTAATAACATATAAATTTTAGAAAAATTTTATTTCCAAGAAATTTCAGCATCTTTTCTTGGGGCAGTTCTTTTATATGTTACATTTGGGTAGCCAATTACCATACAAGAAACTACTTTTTGATTTTCTTTTAATCCAATAAAGTTTCTAATTTCAGGATTTTCTTCAGATGCTTTTACAAAAAATCCGCTAAAAAATGTACCAAGACCTAAAGCATTTGTTACAAGCTCCATATTAGAAGAAGCTAATGCTCCATTAATTGGATTATTTGAAACAACTAAAATTACACTTGGTGCATTGAAAAATATGCTATCATTTTTAGGATTTTTCTTAAATGCGTCGTACATATTTATCCACATTTCGGCATAGCGTTTAAACACTATTGTTTCTTCATTTAAATTTTTAATAATATTTTCTCCAAGATTATTAAGTGTAACAAATACCATTTCTTTTAATTTATCAATGTTTTCTTTAACCACTATATATGATACATCTTGGCTATTAGTTGATGTTTGAGTAAATCTTCCAGCTTCTATTATTTTAAGGATTTTTTCATCTTCAACATCTTTTTCTTTAAAGTTTCGAGTACTTCTTCTGAATTTTATAAAGTTTAAAAGAGTATCTGGCTTTATATCAAAGTCAATTTCACTATATTCTTTAACATCATCCATATTATATGTATCTGTTGATACAGCTCCTTTTGGACAAATTGCAACACAATGTCCACACTTCATGCATCTTTCATTTTTTATATTTGCTTTATTATCAATTAATTCAATATCTTTAACAAAACAATCTTTTATGCAAAGTCCACAACCAATGCATTTTTCAATATCTACTTTATACATGCACACCTGCTCCTTTAAAATATATTTATGAATTTATTTTAGGATGTGATATTATTTATTACAAGTACGCACATTTTTGATATATACTATCATTAAAGACAGTATTGATATTTAGGAGGCTTTTATATGAGTAAATTAAAAGAGGAGTATTCTTATTCTCTTGACATATATATGGATCTGATAGGTGGAAAATGGAAACTAAGAATTTTATATCATTTATCAAATGGAACTAAGCGATTTGGAGAATTAAAAAAATTATTAGGTAGTATAACTGAAAAAACACTTACTCAGCAATTAAGAGAGCTTGAGCAAGATAAGCTGATAATTAGAACAGTATATAATGAAGTTCCGCCTAGAGTTGAATATTCTATGGCTGAATATTGCACTGATTTACTCCCTATATTCAAAGAGATTTGTATATGGTCAATAAAATATGCTAAGGATAATAATATACAAATTAACAGTTAGATGAATTATTTAATATTATATTTTATTTTAAAATAAAATATCAGCTTATGTAGGGGGACATAAGCTGATATAAAAAATTATTATAAGGGAATAATAATGAAAATGAAATTATATAAATAAAGGGGATTATTTATATATTTATTACCTCTTTATGATTTAAATTATATATATAATATGTGACAAAATTATGTCAGTTAAAAATTAAAAGAATAATATTTTAATTTTATTGATATATACGGATTTAGTTGTGGAAATTAAGAATGTTATATAGTTTATCAAATTGAACAAAAAGGTTTTAAGAAGTAAAAATTATTATAAAGTATATATTGAAAAAACTCTTATTTAGCAATTGAGAATTGAAAGAATATAAGCTAATAGTTAGAAAAAATTTCTAATGAAGTTGAGTATTCTATAGATAAATATTGTAGGAATTTGATTAAAATATTCAAAGAGATTTATATATGGTTAGCAAAATATATTATTGACAAAATAAAAAAATGTTATATAATAAAGATATAAATCAGTTGAGTTAAATTGAATTTAGAAAAATTAAATTGCGAAAAAAGATCAGGTTATAATATATGGTGAAATAAAATTAGAAAATCAGTTATGATTAATTCTAAATATATTATAGAGATAAATAATAAAACCATATAATCTCTTTTGGCAAATTTAGATCTTTAATTACAAATACTTAAGTATTTTTTAAAAGAATTAATTGAATTAAATTAAATTTAGATAAATTATTTATAATTAAATTAAGATGAGGTGAATGAAGTATGAGTATATATGATTATAAATTTAAAGATATAAGTGGAAAGGAAAGATCACTTGAAGAATTTAAAGGCAAAGTATTATTAATTGTAAACATAGCAAGTAAATGTGGATTTACACCACAACTAGAAGGCCTACAAAAGATATATGATGAATATAAAAATCAAGGGCTTGAGATAATAGGATTTCCTTGCAATCAATTTGATAACCAAACACCTGAAAACAATAATGATTTAAATAAATTTTGTCAATTAAATTATGGTGTGAACTTTAACTTATCAGAAAAAATTGATGTTAGAGGAGAAAATGCAGATCCAATCTTTACTTATTTAGTGAACGAGTGTCCATTTAAGGGGTTTGATAAAGATAATGCTACTGATAAATTACTATATTCAATAACACAGGAAAATTATCCAGAATATCTTATTGGCAATAGTATAAAGTGGAATTTTACAAAGTTTTTGATTGATAAAGAAGGAAAAGTTATAAATAGATATGAATCAAGAATAGAACCTATAGATATAGCAAAAGATATAAAAGGATTATTGTAATATTAATTACGTTAGTATTCCTTTATTAGAAGCTGAAGTTACAATATTAGTTGGCGTATTTGTAACAATACAATTTTGGATGAAAAATAAGTTTAATAAAAAAACTTACAGTTAGTATTATAAAGTTAAATATGCAAATTACGGTTTGAATATAGAAATTAAGTACAGATAAAATATGAAATTAGGATGTTGATTTTTTCAGCATCCTTTTCGTTTATTAAGAAAATAGTACATAGTTCTTAATATAGTTTGTTATTTATGTAATATGGTATAATTAACCCAATATAATCAGTAATTTATATAAGCATTGGAGAAATAAATATGGAGAATTATATAGATTTTATTGCTAAAGCATGGAGAGATTTTATTTTAACTAAAAAAGTAAGTCCTAAAGTTAGAAATGAGATTGGTGATTCATGGATAAGGTGCATTAATCATGGGGTTGATCCTTATAACGGGAAAGGAAATGTAAAACATTCTAATATAAATGAATTAATTAATAGAAATAGTGAATTTATTTCAGTAGCAAGGCCTATTATGGAAAGTATTTATAGTATGGTTAGAGGGTCAGGCTTTGCTTTATTTTTAACAGATAAAGATGGGTATATATTAGATGTAATAGGTGACGAAGATATAATGGAAAGGGCAACAGAATTGAATTTTTTACAAGGTGAGCTATGGGCAGAAAATATAGTTGGAACAAATGCTATAGGAACATCTTTATATCTCAATAAGCCAATTCAAACCATAGGGGCAGAACATTATGGAATAAATCAACATTCATGGACTTGTTCTGCAGCACCAATACATGATGAAGATGACAATTTAATTGGATGTATAAATATGTCTGGAAAGTATTGCGATGCTAATTCGCATACATTAGGAATAGTTACTGCAGCAGCTCAATCAATACAAAAACAGATGGAATTAGCTATTTCATATAAATTACTTAATGTAACATTTGATTCAATATCAGAAGGCATGATAGTTACTGATGAATATATGAAAGTAAAGCGTATAAATGGCAGAGCACTAAAAATTCTAAACATATCATTAGAAGAAGCAATGAATATGAATATTGGTGAAGTTTTAAATGGTGTTGATTTTGAAAAAATACTTAAAGAAAAAAGTGAATATTTAAATAATCTAGAATGTGATTTTTCCATAAATAATGAAATAATAAAATGTGTTATAGATGTATTTCCATTGAATGTAAAGGGCAATAATAATGGTATGGTAATTACTTTTACAGAAGTTAAAATGATACATAAATTAGTAAATAAATTTGCAGGATATAAAGCTAAATATCAATTTAAAGACATTATTACAAATAATGAAGAAATGAAGAAAATGATAACTATTGCTAAAAAAGCTGCTAAAAGTGATTGTAATATATTGATTCAAGGAGAAAGTGGCACTGGTAAAGAATTAATATCACAATCAATACATAACTATAGTGAGCGTTCAAAAGGACCTTTTGTTGCTGTGAATTGTGCATCAATTCCGAGTGAATTGGTTGAGAGTGAACTATTTGGATATGAAAAAGGGGCGTTTACAGGAGCATCTAAAGAAGGACATCCAGGAAAATTTGAATTAGCAGATGGAGGAACAATTTTTCTTGATGAAATTGGTGAATTACCATTAGATATTCAAAGTAAGCTTCTTAGAGTTTTAGATAATGAGAAGATTACAAGAGTCGGTGGAACACATGAGAAACAATTAGATGTGAGAGTGATTGGTGCAACTAACAGAATGCTGAAAAAAGAAATAAGTAAGAAAAATTTTAGAGAAGATCTATATTATAGATTAAGCGTAATAGAGATAAAAACTATTCCTTTAAGACAGAGAAAAGATGATATAGATTTACTTGTAAATGAGTTTATTCAAAACTTAAATACTAAAAATATTGGTAAAGCTATAAAAGTTAGTCAGACATACATGAATGAATTAAAAAAATGTGATTGGCAGGGAAATATAAGAGAACTTAAGAATGTTGTTGAAAGAGATTATTATCTAAGTGAAGATGAATTTATGAACATAAACACTTTGAATTATAATCATATAGATGAAACTATTAATGAGGAAAAAGTCATAGATGAAGAAATAAAAATAGTTCCACTTGAGGAAGTAGAAAAAAGTGCTATAAAATATGCAGTAGAAAAATGCAATGGTAATCTTCAATTGGCTGCAAAATTATTGAAGATAGGAAGAGCCACATTGTATAGAAAGATAAAAAAATATGAAATATATGTATCAAAATGATAAAAATAATAATAGTGTATCAAAATGATAATTTAAAATGTATCGTTTTGATACATTTTTCTTTACAGAAAGAATATAAAGTTATAATATTTTATTTTTAAAATAAAGGTAAGACCAATTATATTGAGAATCTAGCGTAAAGAAATTTTAATTTATAATATTTTTGGTATGGATTTTGCTAATAATATATGTGAATTAATTAACAAATTATTTTTTAGGAGGAGTTTTTATATGAAAGCAGCTTTATGGTATGCAAAGAAAGATGTTAGAGTGGAAGAAATCGAAGAACCTAAGGTTACAAGTGATGGTGTGAAAATTAAAGTAAAATGGTGTGGAATATGTGGATCAGACTTACATGAATATTTAGGAGGACCAATATTTATACCAGTGGGACAACCACATCCGTTAAGTGGAACAACAGCTCCAGTAGTTTTAGGACATGAATTTTCAGGAGATGTTGTAGAAGTTGGTGAGAATGTAACTAATTTTAAAGCTGGAGATAGAGTAATAGTTGAGCCAATTGTTGCGTGTGGTAAGTGTCCAGCATGTTTAGAAGGAAAATATAATTTATGTTCCTCTTTAGGATTCCATGGTCTTTGTGGAAGTGGCGGAGGATTTGCTGAATATACAGTTTTTCCAGAAAAATTCATACACAAAATACCAGATGAAATGTCTTATGAACAAGCTGCTTTAGTTGAACCAATGACAGTAGCACTACATTCAGTTAGAGTAGGAAACTTTAAAACTGGAGATACTGCATTAGTTTTAGGTTCTGGTCCAATAGGACTTGCAACTATAGAATGCTTAAAAGCAGCTGGTGCAAAATTAATAATAGTATTACAAAGAAAATCCATAAGACAAGAATATGCTAAAAGAGCCGGTGCAGATGTAGTATTAGATCCAAATGAAGTAAATATAGTAGAAGAAGTTAAGAAACTTACAAATGGAGTAGGGGTTG
This sequence comes from Clostridium neonatale, assembly GCF_001458595.1. Classification (GTDB taxonomy): domain Bacteria; phylum Bacillota; class Clostridia; order Clostridiales; family Clostridiaceae; genus Clostridium; species Clostridium neonatale. The sequence continues at coordinate 1,820,292 of NZ_LN890328.1, read as the reverse complement.
ATGTTGCATTTGAAACTACAGGAGCTCAAATAGGTATTGATACAGGTATTGATAGTATAAAATTTGAGGGAACTTTAGTTATAACAAGTATATGGGAAAGTGATGCTAAATTAGATCCTAATAAGCTAGTATTTAGTGAAAAGAAAATTATTGGAACATTAGCATATAGACATGAATTCCCAGCAATTATTGCTCAAATGAGCGATGGTAGAATAAAAGCAGAAGGATATGTAACTAAGAAAGTATATTTAGATGATATAGTGGAAGAAGGTTTTGGTGCATTAACAGGCCCAGAAAAGAAAAAACATGTTAAGATATTAGTAACTCCAGAAAAAGAGCTTTTATAAAATTAGGAGGAACATAAATGTATAAAATAGTTAGTAAAAGAGAGCTTACAAATAATATATTTTTAATGGATATAGAAGCTCCAAGAGTAGCAAAGTCTGCTAAACCGGGGCAATTTATTATTATAAAAAATGATGAAAAAGGTGAAAGAATTCCTTTAACAATAGCAGATTATAATAAAGAAAAAGGAACTGTCACAATAGTATTTCAGACAGTAGGTAGTGGAACTAAAGAATTAGCTACATATGAAGTCGGACAAAATGTTTGTGATTTTGTAGGACCTCTTGGTCAACCTAGTGAATTTATTAAAGAAGATATAGAAGAACTAAAGAAAAAGAAGATTATTTTTATAGCAGGTGGAGTTGGTGCAGCACCAGTATATCCACAAGTAAAATGGATGCATGAGAATGGAATAGATGTTGATGTAATACTTGGAAGCAGAAATAAAGACTTATTAATATATGAAGAAGAATTAAAGAAGGTTTCAGGAAATCTATATGTAACAACTGATGATGGATCATATGGATTTAAAGGAACAGGATCAGATATGCTTAAAGAATTAGTTAATAATCAAGGAAAAAAATATGATCATGCAGTAATAATTGGACCTATGATAATGATGAAATTTACATCTATGCTTACTAAAGAATTGGGAATACCAACTACAGTAAGTTTAAATCCAATAATGGTAGATGGTACAGGCATGTGCGGAGCTTGTAGAGTTACTGTTGGCGGAAAGGTTAAATTTGCTTGCGTTGATGGACCTGAATTTGATGGACATTTAGTAGACTATGATGAATCAATGAGAAGACAAGCAATGTATAAGACAGAAGAAGGTAAGGCTCAATTAAAGAAAGAAGAAGGAAACACTCATAGCCATGGTGGTTGCGGATGCGGAGGTGATAAGTAATGGAGATGAAGGAAAGAATGATAAGAGTACCTGTAAGGGAACAAGATCCTAAGCTTAGAGCTACTAACTTTGAAGAAGTGTGCCTTGGATATAATGAAGAAGAAGCAGTAAAAGAAGCAGAAAGATGTTTAAATTGTAAAAATCCTAAGTGTAGACAGGGATGTCCAGTATCTATAGATATTCCAGCATTTATAGCAAAGGTTAAAGATGAAGATTTTGAAGGTGCTGCAAAAGAAATTGCACAATATAGTTCACTTCCAGCAGTTTGCGGTAGAGTATGTCCTCAAGAAAAACAATGCGAAGGAAAATGTGTCTTAGGAATTAAAGGAGATCCAGTATCAATTGGTAAGCTTGAAAGATTTACAGCAGACTGGGCTACAGAATATAATGTAGATTTAAGTGAAACATCACCTAAAAATGGAATGAAGGTTGCAGTTATAGGTTCAGGTCCATCAGGATTAACTTGCGCTGGAGACTTAGCTAAAATGGGATATGATGTTACTATATTTGAAGCACTTCATAAAGCAGGAGGAGTTTTAGAATATGGTATCCCAGAATTCAGACTCCCAAAAGAAAAGGTTGTTGCAAAGCAAGTTGAAAACATTAAAAAAATGGGTGTTAAGATAGAAACTAATGTAATAGTAGGTAGAACTATTACTATAGATGAACTATTTGATAATGAAGGATTTAAAGCAGCATTTATAGGTTCTGGTGCAGGTCTTCCAAGATTTATGGGAATTCCAGGAGAAAATGCAAATGGAGTTCTTTCAGCAAATGAATTCTTAACAAGAGTTAATTTAATGAAGGCTGCCGAAGAGGGGTATTCAACTCCAGTTAGGGCAGGTAGAAAAGTTGCAGTAGTTGGTGGCGGAAACGTTGCTATGGATGCTGTAAGAACTGCAGTGAGACTTGGATCAGAAGGACATATAGTTTATAGAAGAGGTGAATCAGAACTTCCAGCAAGAGCAGAAGAAGTACATCATGCTAAAGAAGAAGGCGTAATTTTTGATACATTAACTAATCCAACAGAAATTTTAGTTGATGAAAAGGGATGGGTTAAAGGTATGAAATGCGTTAAAATGGAACTTGGTGAACCAGATGCTTCTGGAAGAAGAAGTCCAATTGAAATTAAAGGATCAGAATTTACTATGGATGTAGATACTGTAATAATGTCACTTGGTACATCACCAAATCCATTAATATCTTCTACAACAGAAGGTCTTGAAATAAATAAGAGAAGATGTATAATAGCTGAAGAAGAAACTGGACTTACAAGTAAAGAAGGTGTATATGCAGGTGGAGATGCTGTAACAGGTGCAGCTACAGTTATACTTGCAATGGGTGCTGGTAAGAAAGCTGCTACAGCTATTGATGAATACTTACAAGGAAAATAAGTAATATTATTAAATATATCTTTGATAATATTAACATAAAATTTAATTATAAAGTTAAAGGATATAATATATGATTTACTTATGAATAAGTAGATCATATATAGTAGATCTTATAAAAAATTTAAATTACCCATAATCTCAATAATATTAAGATATGGCCTCTATAATTTATGAAAGTAAGTTGTAGAGGCCTTATTATATGTAAATTTAAAATTTTAAAAACAAAATATAGGTCTTAAAATATAAATAATTTAAATATAAATAAAAAAATACTTACACAAACAAAAAATAATATGTATAATAGGGTTTGTCTCGAGATAAATTATTTATTTATAAAGGAGAATTTTAATGCCGCAAAATAAAAGAGAAAGTTTAATTTATACAGTAATGATGTGTTTTTTTATGGTACTTTGGATGAGTATATATAATATTAGCTTACATATGGGAGAAATCTCAGTTGATGTGATAAAGGCTGCGTGGATGGGAATGCCCATTGCTTATGTTTTTGCAATGTTTTGTGATTGGTTTATTGTTTCAGGAGTAGCTAAAATGGTTGCATTTAAGTATTTATTAAAGCCTGATAGTTCAACTTTAAGAAAAATTATTACAGTTTCTTCATGCATGGTGATACCTATGGTAATAATTATGTCTATGTATGGAGCTTTAGAAGTAACAATACAATCAGGCGACTGGAGTAATCTATTTATTACTTGGTTAAAGAATATTCCGATAAATTTCATAATGGCATTACCAGTGCAACTTATTGTTGCAGGACCAGTTGTTAGATTTATATTTAGAAAAGTATTTCCAGAAGGAAAAGTTTTAGCATAAAATATTGATATTATAAATAGTGTATATAAATAGTGTATATAAGTTAGTTAATAAATGTCTGATTTATATACACTATTTTAATTTGCTAGAACTTATAATTTAGGTTGAAAATTATATATATTTGTAGTTCATTAGATATGATGCCTGTTATACTTATATTTATAGCAGAAATTTTTATTTATAATCATGAATAAAGAGGTGTTAAAAGTAGTGAGAGTAGAGTATATAAAAGATGATAGAAAAAGATTTTTAGATTTGTTATTGTTAGCAGATGAACAGGAAGATATGATTGATAAATATTTAAATAGAGGAGATATGTTTGCTTTATACGATGATGATTTAAAAGGTATATGTGTAGTAACAAAGGAAGAGGATAGAATATATGAATTAAAAAATATTGCAACATATGAAAAATATCATGGAAAAGGATATGGGAAAAAAATAATTCAATATATATTTGAATACTATAAGGAAAAATGTGATGTTATGTATGTTGGAACAGGAGATAGTCCTCTTACATTACCATTTTATAAAAAATGTGGATTTATTGAATCACATATAGTTAAGAAGTTTTTCATTGATAATTATGACAATCCAATATTTGAAGGTGGGAAGCAATTGGTTGATATGATATATCTAAAAAAGGAATTATAATTTACTTTTATGTGTAATAGTTTTATATACTATACAAAAGTATTATTAATAGATAAAATATATGTGGAATTATTACACAAGATATAATGAGGAGTTTTATAATTATGAAATATTATTTTGCACCACTGGAAGGTATTACTGGATACATATATAGAAATGCATATCATAATTTATTTGGACAAATTGATAAATACTTTACTCCATTTGTTTCGCCAACTAGTAATGAAGGCTTTACTACAAGGGAATTAAATGATATATTACCAGCACATAATGAAGGGCTGCCTATAATACCTCAAATACTTACAAATAATGCTGAATATTTTATTCGTACAGTAAATGCTTTAAAAGATTTTGGATACGATGAAATTAATTTAAATTTGGGATGTCCATCAGGTACAGTTGTTGCTAAGCATAAAGGATCAGGATTTCTTTCTGAAAGAGAAGATCTGGATAGATTTTTAGACGAAATATTTTCAAAGTCAAATGCAAAGATATCAATAAAAACAAGAATAGGTAAAGATGATCCAAATGAATTCTATGAATTAATAAAAATATTTAATAAGTATCCCTTAGAAGAGCTTATAGTTCATCCAAGAATACAAAAGGATTTTTATAATAATAAACCTAATAGGGAAATATTTAAGGAAGCATTATCTTCAAGTGAAAATCCAGTTTGTTATAATGGTGATATTTTTAATGTTAGCCAATATAAAGAATTGATAAGCGAATGTCCAAATTTAGAATGTATTATGCTTGGAAGAGGAATTATTGCAAATCCAGGATTAATAGGAGAAATTAAAAATAATAAAGCAGCTGATAAAGCGACCTTAAAAGCATTTCATGATGCAGTTTATACTGGGTATAAAGAAATTCTTTCAGGAGATAAAAATGTACTATTTAAGATGAAGGAATTTTGGTTCTATATGATACATATGTTTGCAGAACGTGATAAATATGCAAAGAAGATAAGAAAAGCAAATAGAGCGAATGAATATGAAGCCGTTGTATCAATGATGTTTAATGATTTAAATATAGAAGAAAATAATTTAAGAGGATTTAAATAATAAACATTGATTAATAGTATAAAAGTGAAATATTTTAAATAGATTATATAATTTTAACAGAGATTATATATTAAAAGGCGGGAATGAGTTAACCTGCTTTTTGTTCTTTATGGAATTATATTATCTTGTATCTGTGGACGGGGTGCCCCCTGATGGTATAAGTTATTTTTGATAATTATTGTAATGAATTAATGTAAGCTTCCTAAAGAACAAAAAAATTATATGCGCCTGGCCTTTTCTTCGGCAAGCTCAGAAAATCCAGAATGCGCTAAAAAAATCGACGGCTCATAAGACTTTTAATTAAAGTTATTGACTGTTAATGTATTTATTTTTTGAGAGGAAAAGGTTACACAGTCGCCTTGGCAATTTTTTTGTAAGGAAAATTATAAATTTATGTTTTTTATATAAATGCACATTCTATATGTAGCTGTGTAAGATGATTTGACAATATCACTAATTAGTGATATATTAAGCTCATGAAAGATATAAAAAAGTTAATTAAAGAAAATGAACTAGATTTATCTACTTTGGTTGTTTTTACAAGAGCAGAACATAAAATTCATAAAAAAGAATACCAGACAATCAAAGAAAGCGGACTTACTCCGGCTCAATTTGGAGTATTAGAAGCTTTATATAATAAAGGTGACTTAAAGATATATGAGTTAATAGAAAAGATATTAACCACATCTGGGAATATAACAGTAGTAATAAAAAATTTAGAAAAGGATGGATTAATAAAAAAAAATGCAGATCCGGAAGATAAGAGATCATGCATAATATCATTGACTCAAAAGGGTAAAGATTTTATAGAGGAAATTTTACCTAAACATATTAAGAATATTAGCAATATTTTTCAAATTTTAAATGACGAAGAGAAAGTTATGCTAAAAAGCATACTTAAAAAATTTAAAAACATATAATTATTTAAGAATAAAAATAAAAACAAATTTTTTTAGGATTTTATCACTAATTAGTGATAAATAGAAAAGAGAGTATTATGGAAGATTTAAGAACTATAGAAAAGATATTTAGAGGACCAGAATTTCATATGGTTGGAGATGGATTTAGGGTATCACAATACTTACCAGTAGGAATAAATGACATGAAGCGTTTATCTCCAATGATATTATTAGATTATCATGCACCACATTATTATGAACCGTCATCTAATATTCGTGGCGTTGGGGCTCATCCTCATCGTGGCTTTGAGACTGTGACTATTGCTTATGAGGGAAAGGTTGAACATCACGATAATAAAGGAAATCATGGGATTATAGGGCAAGGAGATGTTCAGTGGATGACTGCTGCATCAGGAATTTTGCACAAGGAATATCATGAAAAAGAATTCAATAATAAAGGTGGAACTTTGCATATGATTCAACTTTGGGTTAATTTGCCTAAAGATAAAAAGATGACAGAGCCTAAATATCAAACTTTATTAAAAGAAAATATGGGCATATTAAAGCTTGATAATAATCAAGGAGAAATTAGCATTATCTCTGGAGAAGTCAATGGCGTAAAAGGGCCAGCTAGTACATTTACTAAAATAAATCTTTATAATGTAAATTTAAAAAATCATGGAAAGACTATTTTAAGTGAACCAAGCAATTTTAACACAGGAATACTTGTATTAAAAGGTGAGGTTAAAATAAATAATGATACAGAAGCTAAAGAGAAAGATTTTATTTTGTTTGATAATGTACAAGGTAATATTGTAGTTGAGTCAGTAACAGAGGAAAGTCTCTTCATTGTATTAAGTGGAGAACCAATAGATGAACCTATTGCTTCACATGGTCCATTTGTTATGAATACTACAGAAGAAATATATCAAGCTTATGAAGATTTTAGAAATGGTAAGTTTGGAATAGAAGAATTTTAATAATTATATTATATAGACTAGATAAAGTTAACAGGAGGAAGAAAAATGAGTAAAGTACTATATATTAAAGCAGACATAAAAAATGAAGGTGAATCAAGAACTTTTAAGGTATCTGATAAATTTTTAGAAGAATATAAAAAGAATAATCCAAAAGATGAAGTAATAGTTTTAGATTTATATGAAGAAGGTATAGACTTTTTAAGACCGGATGATTTAGGAAAATTATTTGGACCTAAAGATGAAGAAAGTAAGAATAACCCAATATTAAAATATGCATATCAATTTGCAGAGGCAGATAAGTATATAATTGCGGCGCCAATGTGGAATTTAAGCATTCCAGCAATATTGAAAGCCTATATTGATTATATAAGTGTTACAGGAATAGCATTTAAATACACTGCAGAAGGCCCAGTTGGACTTTTAAAAGATAAAAGGGCAGTATATGTAGTAGCTAGAGGTGGAGATTATACAAACTCACCATATGAAATGGGAGAAAGATATTTAAGAACTATATTAGGATTCTTTGGAATTACAGATATAGAGACTATTTCACTAGAAAATATGGATGTTATTGGTGCTGATGTTCAGGGTAAAATTAATGAGGCAATAAAAAGAGCAAGCTTACTTTCGGAGAATTTTTAATTAGGTAATTATAATAAAATAATTAAAATGTTTTCAATCCAAAATATTCATATTGAATAAAGAGAAAAAAGTGATATAATAGAGATACAGTAACCTGAGATGTACGAATAGCTTATTATATTCAACCTACATAATATATTCGGGATTTACAATATACTTATGGATATAGGGCTTCAGTAATTTGTAATTAAGGATTGTCCATAATTGCAGCAGAAGATTATAAGAGGTAAGTTGAGTTTAACCCACCTGCAGGGAGCAGGTATTGAATATGTAAGCAACGGCATGTTGGGTATTGCTTTGAATTTTAACTTTGGTATATAAGTTTATATATTTTTAAAATGTAGGCAAAGTAGAGAAAGAAGCTCAATGAATATAGATGCTTCTTTCTTTATTTTTACTTAAACATAAAAAGCAGTTTTAATTGTATAAAACTATTTACAATTAAAATTAAAAGGAATATAATGCAAATATAAAGTTAAGTGCACATAACTTTAAAGTTAAATATAAAATAAGCAATGAAAGGGAAAAGTATTATAGAGTACAATTTTTAGAGAGAAAATGCCACCGGCTGAGAGCATTTTTAAATATGACTATAAGAAAAACTACCCTGGAGCTATGACTGATTAGCTGAGTATTTAGTGAGATTTTATTACATACAAGAATTTATATAATTTATGCAATAAGAAGTTTATCTAAATTTGGCGAAATGTCATCGGTTAGTAGAACCGTTAAGAAACAGTTAAGATGAATTGAATTTTTTAATTCAATTTGGGTGGAACCATGGATGTTTAGCATTCGTCCCAAGATTTTTGGGACGAATGCTTTTTTGTTATATTAAAATTAAAAAAATATTATTATTACTAATAATTTTATTAATTATATTTTGAAGTAATGAAAAAAATTGATAATAAATTATTAGAAGGGAGATAGAAAAATGAGTATAAAAGTAAAATTAAATGATGGATCATTAAGAGAAGTTGAAGAAAATTCAAGTGTTTTAGATCTTGCAAATTTAATAAGCAGGAATTTAGGTAAAAATGCAATAGTAGGAGAAGTAAACAATACCCTAGTTGATTTAAGCAATAAGTTAAAAGATAATGATGAGGTAAATATCTTAACAACAGATAATGAAAAAGCTGTTGAAGTGCTTAGACATTCTATCTCTCATATTATGGCTCAAGCTGTAAAGAGACTTTATAAAGATGCAAAACTTGCTATAGGTCCCTCAATAGAAAATGGATTTTATTATGATTTTGATATAGAAAAACCATTAACTACTGAAGATTTAGAAAAAATAGAACAAGAAATGAATAATATCATTAACGAGAACTTAAAGTTTGAAAGAATGGATGTTTTAAGAGAAGAAGCGTTGAAGTTAATGGAAGAAAAGAATGAACCATATAAGGTAGAGCTTATTAATGATCTTCCAGAAGGAGAAAAGATATCATTATATAAGCAAGGTGATTATGTTGACCTTTGTAGAGGACCACATATTCCATCAACAAAGTATGTAAAAGCATTTAAGCTTACAAGCGTAGCTGGGGCTTATTGGAGAGGTAATGAAAAGAATAAGATGCTTCAAAGAGTATATGGTGTGGCATTTAAAGATAAAACAAGCCTTGAAACTTATCTTCATAACTTAGAAGAAGCTAAGAAGAGAGATCATAGAAAACTTGGTAAGGAATTAAAGCTATTTACATTTGCAGAAGAAGGACCTGGATTCCCATTCTTTTTACCTAAAGGAGTAATTCTTAAAAATACATTAATTGATTTCTGGAGAAAACTTCATTATGAAGCAGGTTATGTTGAAGTTGAAACACCAATTATGCTTAATAAGAAATTATGGGAAACTTCTGGTCACTGGTATCATTATAAAGAAAACATGTATACTTCAATGATTGATGGAGAAGAATTTGCACTTAAGCCAATGAACTGTCCAGGTGGAATGCTTGTATATAAATCAGAAGCGCATTCATATAGAGATTTTCCAATGAGAGTTGGAGAGCTTGGAAGAGTGCACAGACATGAACTTTCAGGAGCGCTTCATGGACTTATGAGAGTAAGAGCATTTACACAAGATGATGCCCACATATTCATGCTTCCAGATCAAATAAAATCAGAAATAAAAGGTGTTGTAGAACTTATTGATAAAGTATATTCAAAATTTGGATTCAAGTATCATGTGGAATTATCTACAAGGCCAGAAGATTCTATGGGAAGTGATGAAGAATGGAATTTAGCAGAAGATTCTTTAAAAGGTGCTTTAGAAGAATTAAATTTAGATTTTATAGTTAATGAAGGCGATGGAGCTTTTTATGGTCCTAAAATAGATTTTCATCTTGAAGACAGCATAGGCAGAACATGGCAATGTGGAACAATTCAGCTTGACTTCCAGCTTCCTCAAAGATTTGAGTTAGAGTATGTTGGAAGTGATGGGGAAAAGCATAGACCAATAGTTATCCATAGAGTAATTTTCGGAAGTATAGAAAGATTTATAGGAATATTAATAGAACACTTTGCAGGAAAATTTCCAACATGGCTTGCACCAGTTCAAGTAAAAGTATTACCTATATCAGATAAATTCAATGATTATTCAGAACAGATTAAAAATGAATTAGAGAAAAATGGAATAAGAGTTGAAATGGATTATAGAAATGAAAAAATAGGTTATAAAATAAGAGAAGCTAGAAATGAAAGAGTTCCTTATATTATTGTTATTGGTGAAAAGGAAGAAAATGAAAAGAAGATTTCATTACGTAGCAGAAAAAATGGTGATGAAGGAAGCTTAGAGTTAAAAGAATTAATTGATAGAATCAATGATGAAGTTATAAGTAAATCATTATAATATTGTCCAAGATAAATAAATTGTGTAGAATCAGAATTTAGTGTATAATAACCGAAATCCAATATATGATATGCTCGATTGCAGGGAAATTTTAGCTAAAAATTCTAATGACAGAGGCTGTGCCCAAAAATGTTTGCTCCAAAAACAAGTTTTGGACAAACAATTTTGGAACAGCCTCTGCCAAAGAATTTAAAAGCTGAAATTTCCAATACAATACTACGCATATTCATATATTGGATTTCTTTGTTTTCTCCAAAATCATAAATACCTAATTTATTTTAGTTATGATTAATGTTATTTTATTCCTTTAAATATAGTTTCAATTAATGCAGAAAATTATTAAGGCACATATAAAAATTAACCTTAACCCGCATAAAATAAGGAAATTCTTAAGAATTTATATTCTTATATTTATATATTGTTGCCTTCTTAAAAATGATAAAATATTAACTTGTTTAAATAACTATTCTATAATTTAAAAATGTATTTATATATAATATTAATAATGCTGAAAATCTGAGCTTTATTTCGGTGTTGTTCACTAAATTTTAGTTCCATGTATTTTGTTTAAGGTATGTAATGAAGTGTTATGATATAATGAAAGAATATCAAAGATTTTAGCTCACATAATAAAGCTTTGTTTGGGAATTTGGAAATTATAATTAGTTAGATTATTAAGAAATAACTTTTAAAATTAAGAGGTGAATAAGTATGAAAATTAATAAGATTTCTATTGTAGGAATGGGAGCTTTGGGGATTTTATTTGGAAATTATTTCGTAGAGAAATTAGGAAAAGAGGCAGGTAAAATTGGCAATGAGCTTACCTTTTCTCATTTAGGGCAATTATGTATTGAAATTCCAAAAGAAGAGTATAAAAGGGCTATGTTTAATGATTTGGATGATTTTTTTAATTCTATAAATCTTCTGAAGGTTAATGAATATTTATATGATAAGATTAAGGCTATGGAAGAATAATATTAAGTTACTATGATATTATCAAAAATAATTTACACCCTTAAGGGACACCTCGTTCACAGGTTATATCCAAATATAATTTCCTAAAAAATAAAAAAAGCTTGACATTGAGTCCACTTCAAGTGATATGTTATAGAAGGAATAATAAATTTATTTAATTAGTATAAGTAGTAATGATGAAAAAGATGAAACCAAAAGCAAATAATTTGTATTTTGATAATCTTATTGAAATTACTTTATATAAAAATATGGCTCAACACTAAAAACTGTGCTTGACAATATGAAGCAAGAATTTTTTTAGAATGTAATAAACGTGCATTGACATCTTAATTCTGTCGAGAACACATTTTGGTGTTGAGGCAAAAATATTTTATATAATTAACAAAGAGATGGGAGGAATATAAAAATGACAATTTCAGAAGTAAGTAAAAAGTATGGACTTACACAAGATACTCTTCGTTACTATGAACGTATTGGATTAATACCTTATATTAACCGTACGTCAAGTGGGATAAGAGACTATACAGAAGAGGCTTGTAAATGGATTGAGTTTATTAAATGCATGCGTTTAGCTGGACTGCCAATAGAAACTTTAATTGAATATGTAGCACTTGATCAAGAAGGAGATTCAACTATAACTGCTAGAAAAGAATTACTTGTTGAGGAACGTGAAAAGCTTATAGAAAGAATAAAAGAGATGCAGAAAACTTTAGAACGTTTAAACCATAAGATTAGCAGATATGAAGAAGCAGAATTAACAGGAGTTTTAAGTTGGGGAAAGTAGTTTATAATAGTGTAAAGATTAAAAGCTGGGAATCATGCAATTCTCGGCTTGATTTATGATTGTTTTAATTAAAGTTATTGTATTCTATTCGATTTATATTTTATAGAGGATCATATCATAGTCATCTTGGCGATTTTTATTAAGTAAATGGTGCTAACATGAAAAGTTGTATGAAAAGGTATAAATTTAAATGTTTCAGACAACAGTTAAACCATAAGTTGTGCAATTATTTATAAATTTAAATATTATTTTTTAAGGGAGAAGTATTATGTTTAGTTTAAAAGTTGATTTAATAAAGGGGAACATATTAAAGTCATTAGTAATTTTTGCAGTACCGATTTTTATTTCATCTATATTTCAGCAATTATATAATACAATGGATACAATGATTGTAGGAAATTTCTTAGGGGATACATCATTAGCTGCAATAGGAGCCTGCGGAGCAGTATATGAATTACTAGTTGGTTTTGCATTAGGTATAGGTAATGGACTTAGTATAGTAACTGCAAGAACTTATGGTTCAAATGATGAAAATTTATTGAAAAAATCTGTAGCTGGGTCCATAGTTATTGGAATCTTGGTAACTATTGTAATCATGATAGTATCAAAGTTGTTTTTGTATTCATTATTAGAATTATTAAATACACCTGAAAATATAATAGATGAATCGTATTCATATATATATGTGATAACTATATTTGTTGGTGTTATGTTTGCATATAATTTATTTGCAGGATTATTAAGGGCAATAGGAGATAGTGTTATGCCATTAGTATTTCTTATTATATCTTCAATAATTAATGTAGTCTTAGATATATTATTTATTACAGAATTTAATATGGGCATTAAAGGAGCAGCTGTTGCAACTGTTATTGCACAAGGGATTTCAGCTCTATTATGTGTTATCTATATATACAAAAAAGCTCCAATTCTTATACCATCTAAAAAACATTTTGCTTTTGATAAAGAATTGTATAAAGAATTATTAGGGCAAGGATTTTCAATGGGATTTATGATGTCTATAGTATCTGCAGGAACAGTTATATTGCAAACCGCAATCAACAACTTTGGCTATCTTATCATTGCTGGACATACTGCAGCACGTAAACTTAATAGTTTTTGTATGATGCCTGGTATGACTATTTCAATGGCTTTATCAACTTTTGTTTCTCAAAATAAAGGAGCGAATCAAGGATATAGAATAAGAAAAGCAGTAAGATATGCTAATATTCTAGTCATTTGCTGGGGGATAATAATTTCTGTATTTTTATTTTTTGCAGCACCAACAATGGTAAAAATATTATCAGGATCTACTGAAAGTACTGTTATATACAATGGAGCAAAATATTTAATAATAAATGCACCATTTTACGGGATTCTGGGTATTCTTTTAAATTTAAGAAACTCATTACAAGGATTGGGAGAAAAACTTATTCCGCTAGTTTCAAGTATTATTGAGCTATTAGGGAAAATATTATTTGTTATTTTATTAATACCAAGTCTTGAATACTTTGGCGTTATTATATGTGAACCAGTTATCTGGTGCTTTATGTGTATACAGCTTGCATATTCATTTTATAAGAATCCATATATTAAGGAACATAAATTTCAATAAAAACTGTTGACATGGAGTTAACTCTAAGATTTAACATTAATATGCATAAACATTAAGGGAGGATGATAAATATGAAAAAAACATTTTATTTAATGAGACATGGACAAACCTTGTTTAATTTAAGAAGAAAAATTCAAGGTGCTTGTGATTCTCCACTTACAGAGCTTGGAATTAAACAAGCTCAGGTTGCAGGAGAATATTTTAAAGATATTCCTTTAGATCATGCATATAGCTCAACTTCTGAAAGATGTTGTGATACTTTAGAAATTGTTACAGATAACAGTATTCCTTATACAAGATTAAAAGGTTTAAAAGAAATGAACTTTGGTATATTTGAGGGAGAAAGTGAAGATTTAAATCCCAAAAACAAAGAAGTGTTTGGAACATTTTTTCTTGATTATGGTGGAGAATCAAGAGCTCAGGTAAGAGAAAGAATGGTTAAAACATGTACAGAAATTATGGAAAAAGAAGATCATGAAGTAGTACTTGCTGTATCTCATGCTGGAGCCTGCCTACAGTTTTTAACAGAGTGGCAGGATCCAATAGAAGAATTAAGAAAGGGATTTACTAACTGCTGTATTTTTAAATATGAATATGAAGATAAAAAATTCAAACTAGTTGAAGTTATTCGCCATAATATTTAGAAGTAATAAATATTATAATCCATAAAATGTTGTGAGAAATCTCTTTGATTGATAGTTTGAGTGTATATTATAGTATATAAAAAAGTGAATAGACAGAATATGATATGTTTATTATAATGTAGACGGATGGCATACAAATATTAATCAGTTGGAGGAAAAAACATGTATAATAAAATAATGGAATCAGTAGAATTTATTAAATCTAAGGTAAGCAGAAAGCCTAAAATAGGTGTTATATTAGGTTCCGGGCTTGGAGATTTAGTTAATGTTGTAGAAGACAAAGAATATATTTCATATGAGGATATTCCAAACTTCCCAGTATCTACAGTTAAAGGCCATGAAGGAAAGTTAGTATTTGGAAGAATAAAAGATGTAGAAGTGCTGTTAATGCAGGGAAGATTTCATTATTATGAAGGATATACTATGAAAGAAGTTACATATCCTGTTTATGTTATGAAACAACTTGGCATAGAAAAGATTATTGTGACAAATGCATGTGGAGGAATAAACACAAGCTTTGAGCCAGGAACATTAATGTTAATTAACGATTTTATAAATTTATTTGGAGATAATCCTTTAATTGGAGTTAATGATGACAGACTTGGAACAAGATTCCCAGATATGTCAGAGCCATATAAATTAGAGCTTATTAATAAAGCAAAAGAAATAGCAAAAGAACTTAACATAGATTGTGCAGAAGGTGTTTATGCAGGATTTATGGGACCATACTATGAAACTGCTGCTGAAATAAGAATGATTGGAGGCATGGGAGCAGATGCAGTAGGTATGTCAACAGTACCTGAAACAATTGCTGCTAACTATTTAGGTATGGATGTACTTGGAATAGCATGTATTACAAATATGGCAACAGGGATACAAAAAGTAAAACATTCCCATGAAAGAGTTGTTGAAACAGCTAAAAAAGCATCTGTAGATTTATGCAGATGGGTAGAAAAAATCATTGAAGAAATATAAAATTAAATTTTATTATAACATTTTAAGAAAATATATTTTATATGAAGGTTATAGGTATATGAACTTTAAAAGAAAAATATATTTTTTAGAGGAAAATAATAATTAAAAGGATATAATGTAACTACGTTTTAGTTACATTATATCCTTTTTTGCGCAAAAAAATAGTACCTCATTAATTCTAAGATACAAAACACATTGACAATAACATTGTTAGTGATATAATTGAACATTATAACGTATTATAAATAAATATATTTATATAATTAATCATAACATAAATAAAAAATAAAGTCAATATTTTTTGAAAATATTTTAGGAGGAGTTTAAAAAATGGATAAAAATCTAATTTCATTTGAAAACAAACTAATAGAAAGTAAGATTCATGATGAAATAATTGAATGTAATGAAAAGACACGTGAATATGGATTACAGCTTACTGAAAAAGATGTAAAAGAACTTATTAATACAAGAAAAGTAGCACTTGCTAAGACTGGAAGACTAGAGTTCAATGGTGAAATAATAGATAAAATTATTATGAATTTTTGTGACTCTCCATATATATCACAATATAATTATAGCGATACAATAAATGAACTTGTAGAGATTTTTTATAACTATAAAAATGAAACATTAGATGTAATAGGAGATGATGAATTAATTGAAATAATGAAAGAGTATTTTGATAATTACTGCCAAGGCTCATTAGAACTTTTAGAAGGAAAAGTGTTATATACAATAGCTGATAATATAAGAAATGGTGTGAAAGATTATAAGAATATTAATGGTGAAAAGGACTGGTAAATGCCAATATCTAAGATGCTTGTTAAATGTCTTTTGAGTATTTATTAATGAAGGGGAATGAGAAACTTTGAGTAATGAAAAAATTATTATAGAAGATAAAGAAGATATTATTAAATATGCAGAAAACATCATAAAGTATGAGATTATAAAGAGAGAAGATTTAAGTGAAGAATGCTTTTTAAATGACCTTTTATCCAAAGCTTATGAAAAAAGGTTAATAGAAGATAAAGAGGTAGAAAAAATATATTTTGAAAGATTACAAAGCTTACAGACTTTATTAAAGTATTATACAAAAGATGAAAGCAGCTCAGTAATGTTAGAAACTGCAGACGATCTTTTTAAATGTATAAATTATACAATAAGTGTGTATTTAAAACAATTTGAAAGGGTGGATGAAATCCTTAAAAAATTAAAAAGTGAATCAATAGATGATATGCTGAATAAAGGAAATATAATAATTAAAGCTAATGTGGAATATAGTAGAAGCTTATTAAAAAGAATTCAGAAAAATAAGCTTAAAGTGGGTAACTATTCTTATGATGATACTGCCAACTATGGAATTTCAATATTTTTTAAACAGTATGATGATTTCTTTGGAGCACATGAATCACCAGGTTCTATAGATTATCAGCTTGCAATAGAGCTTAAAGATTATGTTGGTGTTGAATATATGCGAAATTATTTAGAAAGGCTGAACTTGGAAAATGAATTTTGTTTTAATTTTGATGAAGATAATATCAAAAAGCTTTTAAAAGGATATGATAAAAATTCTGAGCTTCTTCTTTTCAATATATTTGAAATTGTACTTACCAACTGTCTTGGATTAATTATATGTAATAAAGAAATTAAAAATCTTCATATTTCCGAGCATGATAGGGAAATAATAAAGGATAAATTAAAAAAATTATCTAAAGAGGAGATAAAAGGATTATTATTAAGGTGTGGAAAAGAGGGTGTAAGAATTTTGGTAATTAGAAATAATGATTTAGTAGATTATATTGATCAATGTGTAAATAAAATGACTTATTCCATATATGAAGGAGTACAACTTGATAAGCTGCAAAATATTTTCGTATCTTTTGCAAAAGAAAATGAAGAAGAAATAATTGAATACATTGATAAAGAAAAAATGAGTAATGAAAAGTTTAGAAAAGTGGTAGAGCAAATTAGAGAATGCTCAGATCTAGAAGAAAAGATAGAAATTATTAATAGTAAGGTTAAAAGCTTAGCTGACTTAAATGATGTGCTTGATTCAGAATGCTTATTTGATGATGAATATGTAGTATATTTCAATTCTTTAAATAATATGGAGATAATCATGCTTTCAAAATATATTGATGTATATGGCTTGGAAAGAGAATGGCATGATTATTTTAAGGCATATTTAGATGAATTTTCTAGTGAGGAAAGAGAAAATATGGTAAAGATTAAGGAGAGAATAATACTGGCATAATATCATATAATGTAGAAGCAATAAAAATATAACTTTAAGTCTCATAACCTCTTGGAAAAATTGAAATAGTAAGGATAAAATTAAGTTTCTTGACAAACAAAAGCTAAAAATATAAAATCTTAGTAAGAATTATTATTAATTATTACGATTATTTAAGCTAAATAAATTATTTAGCAATCATGATTTTTGTGAATTTATATAAAAATATATTTTATAGAGGGGGGAACATATGAATACTTTAGTAGGAATATTAATACCATTTGTAGGAACATCATTAGGGGCGGCATGTGTTTATATAATGAAAAAAGAAATGAATCCATTTGTAAATAAAGCATTACTTGGATTTGCTTCTGGCGTAATGATTGCAGCATCGGTATGGTCATTAATAATCCCTGCAATTGATATGTCTAGTAATATGGGAAAACTATCATTTATTCCAGCAGCAGTTGGAGTATTAGTTGGAATTTTATTTTTACTAATGCTTGATAAGCTGATTCCACATCTTCATTCAAATAGTAATGAGCCGGAAGGAATAAAGAAGAATAATTTAAAGAAAGCAACAATGCTTGTTTTAGCTGTTGTTATTCATAATATACCAGAAGGAATGGCTGTTGGAATTGTTTTTGCAGGTGCTTTGAATGAAGGCGCATTATTAACTCTTGCAGGAGCTTTTGCTCTTTCAATAGGAATAGCAATTCAAAATTTCCCAGAAGGAGCAATAATATCAATGCCACTAATAAGTGAAGGATTAAGTAAAAACAAGGCATTTCTTTATGGGGTATTATCTGGAGTGGTAGAACCAATAGGAGCAATTGTTACAATAATGTTTTCTGGTTTAATAACACCTTTTATGCCATATCTTTTATCATTTGCAGCAGGAGCAATGATATATGTTGTAGTTGAAGAATTAATTCCAGAAGCTTCTCAAGGTGAGCATTCCAATATTGGAACAATAGGATTTTCTATAGGGTTTGTAATTATGATGATTTTAGATGTTGCATTATCATAAAAATAAAATGATTAAACTATTAATTTTAATAAATGAATAGTTTAATCATTTTTTATTTAACTTACTGTAAAGTGGAGTTTTCATACATAAGGTTATAATAAAATATTTTAATCTTTAACTGAATAATTTATAAATATAGTTTATATATTTGTTTGCACTAAAAAAATATTTGAGCGAATGGATTACTGTATTTTTCAAAAGATATATAAATTGAAAGAAAGAATAAATTTTCAATTGGAGCATTGCCAAAACAGGAGAAGAAAAAGAAAATTATTAGAACTGCTGTTAAAAGGGACACGCAGAGAGAAGTATTTGAGCTAAAAATTAAGAAAATTTTATAAAAAATATTGACAGAAATAAGATAACAAGGTATTATTTTAAATGAGAATTGTTTTCAATTAAAATAATACTCATTCTAATTGAAATATATTTTCAATAAATAAAAAACTTCTTTGTCAGCACACAACAAAGAAGTTATAAAGGTTAATACATCGCGTAACCTTAAAAAATGCTCCTCATTAACAAATTAATAAACGCACATTTTAATTTGTTAAAACAAAATCTTATTGTATGATTTGCACACCTCATACAATAAGATTTTAGTTTTTTTTAATATAATTGTCAAGTTCGTTTTGTATTTTATTAAGAATAAATTTATAGAATATTATTTTTATAATTTATCAAGGTATTTTAAAAACTAATTGATATATTAAATACAAAACAGATATGTAGAATATGGTTGCTGAGCAAAAGCTAGAATTTGAATTTAAGTTCTGGCTTTTTAAATGTATTTTGGTAATAAGAAAAAGCATTTGATAAATAGTTATAGATAATAGACTTTCATTGGCAATATATATTGCCAATTGTAAATTATTATTAC
Organism: Clostridium neonatale; assembly: GCF_001458595.1. Classification (GTDB taxonomy): domain Bacteria; phylum Bacillota; class Clostridia; order Clostridiales; family Clostridiaceae; genus Clostridium; species Clostridium neonatale. Next base: position 1,800,592 of record NZ_LN890328.1, on the reverse strand, counting down.
CCCTTAGGTTTAAATATCATAGCAGCAAGAAAGCCAAAGATTATTGCAGCAGAAACTCCGCCACTTACTGTCTTTAACATTCCAGTAAATATTCCTATAAAGCCAGTCTCAGTTGCTTCTTTTATAGCTGCTGTCACAAGAGTATTTCCAAAACTACTTATAGGTATAAATGCACCTGCACCTGCAAATTTAACTAAAGGATCATATAGTCCAAATCCTCCGAGGATTGCTCCTATTACAACTAATGTACATGTTGTGTGTGCTGGAGTAATCTCTAAAATATCCATTATAAGTTGACCAATAACACATATCAGACCACCTATTATAAATGCAAAAATAAATTTTTCCATAACTTATAACACCTCTTTTTACATTTCTATAGAAACAGCATGAGCAATACAAGGTATGCTTTCTTTTTGCTGAAAAGATATAGGAGACATTAATGCTCCTGTTGCAACAATAAGCATTTTCTTTAATTCACCTTTTCGCATACGATTAAGCAAATGTCCATAAGTTACAGTAGCAGAGCATCCACATCCGCTGCCACCAGCAAAGCTTGGTTGTTCTTTCTTATATATTAATAGTCCACAGTCAGTAAATATGTCTATGGGCATATTTATTCCATGCTTTTCAAATAAAGCATTGGCAATTTCATGACCAACTTTTCCTAAATCACCTGTAGCAATAAGATCGTAATAAGAAGCATCAATATTTAAATCTCTAAAATGAGCTTCTATTGTATCTACAGCTGCTGGAGCCATGGCAGCACCAACATTATAAGGATCAGAAATACCCATATCTACAACTCTTCCTATAGTGGCAGAAGTTACTTTAGGACCATCACCATTTGGACCAAGGATGCAGGCACCAGCTCCTGTTACTGTCCATTGAGCTGTAGGTGGTCTTTGTACTCCATACTCTGTAGGATATCTAAATTGTTTCTCAGCTGCCGCATTATGACTGCTTGCGGCAGCTACAACATATTTTGCAGAATTACTATCTATTAATTGGGCTGCCAATGATAAACCTTCCATAGAACTAGAGCAGGCTCCAAATATTCCTAAATAAGGAACTCCTAAAGTTCTGGCAGCAAAACTGCTGGAAATAATTTGATTCATTAAATCTCCACTTAAAAAAAAGTTAATATCGTCTTTTCTTAAATTTGATTTTTGGATTGCTCTTTGACAGGCATGCTCAAGCATAGTTTTTTCAGCTTTTTCATAACTATCCTGCCCAAACCATAAATCTTCACCAATTATATCAAAGTCATTAGCTAAAGCACCATTGCCTTCAAATGGTCCGCCAACAGCTGCAGAAGCTAATATTGTAGGCTTAGAATTAAAAATCCAAGATTGATGTCCTTTAAGCATTTACATCGCTCCTAACCAAGTTATTGTCATTTTTATTGTAGCAATTATAAAAGATGCAAAAACTCCATAAACAACAATTGCACCTGCAAGGCTGAACATGTTTCCAGCTACCCCAAGTACAAATCCTTCACTTTTATGCTCAATTGAAGCAGAAGCTATAGAATTAGCAAAGCCTGTGATAGGAACTGCAGTCCCGCATCCTGCCCATTGACTCAAATGATCAAAAATTCCAAGACCAGTAAATAAAGCGGCGAAAAATATTAAAACAACTAAAGTTGGAGATACTGAAGTTTTTTCATCAAAGCTAAAATAGTTCATACAAATCCATTGTATTATTTGACCGATTGTACATATTGTACCTCCAACAAGAAATGCTCTTATACAATTCTTAAAAATAGGCCTTTTAGGTTCTATTTTATTTACTAATTTATCATATTCCTGCTGAGTGGCAGTCATTTTTTTCTTTTTCATATTTGACATATATTCACCTTCTAACGTAATAAGTATGGCTTTAATTTTTTTATTATCTCTTCTAATTTTTCAGCATTTTTTGAGTACATAGTTTTTGTATCTTTATCGTCACAATCTAAAGAAAATGAAATAAAATCTGCTTGAGTTTTCTTTATACTAGCATATAGCATTTCTTTAACTTGTGTTTTTGGCACCTGTATCATGTCGTCAAAAAGATCCACATATAAATCACCAGAAGAATCTACTTGACCAAGAAAAACATTTTCAAGTGTGACACCTTTTATTTCTAATTGAGTTTTAAGCCAATCATGATTTAATCCGGCATTAGTAAGACCCTCATTTAATATATTCCCATCTAAAATTACTGCTTGTGGTTCAGCCTTAGATGCTACTTGTTTTCCTAAATCATAGGAAGTTACTGGCTTTTTATCAGCTTTTAAACTAACATTAATTTCTCCATTTGTTTCCATTACAGCAAACTCTACATCAGCTAAGTTAAATGCTTTTTTTGAACGCATTTCTTGTAAAAACTCCTCGCCTGTAATTCTTTCTTTAGATAAGTTATCTTCCATTATCTTGCCATTTTTTATTAAAACTCTTTCTTTGCCATTTATTAGATTGTAGATTACTTTGCTTTTCATAGAAGCATAATCTAAAATAAGAGGCATAAGAGCCCAAACAGCCAATGTAATTAATCCAAAATAAATATTAGGAACTATATTTAAAGATATTAGAGAAATTATAATTGCAATGACTGCATAAGAAATGAAGTCAAATGGAGTAGCTCTTGATAAGGTTTTTTTCTTTATATATTTTGTTATAATTAAAGTTAAAAAAAATAAAACGATTGAATTAAATAATATTATTAACCAAGTATTCATATGTCACCTCACTTAGTTGCCTTTGTATTGGGGTTCCTCAAACTCCATAAATCCTATTCTCTTTTCTAAATCAGCTTTGATTTTATGTATTTCTTTAGATGCTTCATTGTAAATTCTCTTAGCGTCTTTATCACGTTCTTGTAATGAATACATTTCTAAAGTTGCTTCAGCTCCTTTTAGTGTAGCTAATGTTTCTTTAACTTTTGAAATAGCAGTCATAAAAAAGTCTCCTTTATAGTTTAAATTGCTTACTAACTTACTTTAACCAGTAATATTAGTTTTAATTCATATAACAATGTAAATATTTATTTAAAATGTTAAAGAAAATTTCCAAGGATATGTAGGATAAGAAGAGTTAAGGTTTATTATACTTATTAATAGAAATTATATACACTAAATTAAATAAATATAGGATATATTTATTTAAGGAAGATATTTCATTATGATAAGTTGAATATTTAAATTGATTATGAACAAAAATATAGTTGCAATAAAAAATAGATTTACATTGAAGGAGGGATTTTTATGCCAACAGGAACTAAACTAGAGACAGCATTAGCTAGTGCAAAAGGATTAGCTGCAGATATGAAGACATTTTCTTTAGATACAGATAATCAAGAAGCAAAACAAATGTTTGATCAACTTGCAACTACAATGGATAGTGTAGAACAACAAATTCAATCAAGACTAGACTTTGTAAAGCAAGAAGAACCTCAATATAATAATTAATATTATTGAGTTAACTTTGAGAAGATAAAAATAAACCTTGTTTTAATAGATATAGTATTACTTTATAATATGATGTCTATTGAAATGAGGTTATTATTTTTCAACCAATTAATATTTATAATTATTTCTATGAATAATATATAATAAGATTTGAAATTATTTCTGAATTTTGAATGTATAAAAGAATATATAAATATGGATAAGTTATTTAAAAAATATTGCAATAGACTAATGCATAGTTCCTAAAGAATAAAAAATAAATTATATGCGCCTGGCCTTTTCTTCGGCAAGCTCAGAAAATCCAGAGTGCGCTGAAAAAAATCGACGGCTTAAAGGACTACGTTTTATAAAAGCTATTGTATTCTATTGGATTTGCATTTTTATAGAAGACTATATCATAGTCGCCTTGGCGATTTTTTTATGTTCTAAGAAGCTGTTGTCATATATGAGAATTTTCTAAGAAATAGCTGTGTAGAAAAGTATCTAATATTTATATTTTATGAATTTATAAATAAGTGACTAAATAATATGACTTATATTATTTATAATAAGTGAAACACCAGAGAGCATAAGAAGCATGATAACAACTTTTTTTATGACTGTTTCACTTGTTTTATTAGATAATACACTGCCAATATATAATCCAATAGCCATAAAAGGAATAAGCAATAATGCAGCTTTTAATATGGTTAGATTTATAATTCCTGTTAATATATACAAAATGATTCTAAATGTATTTTCAATTAAGAAAACAATGCACAAATTACCTTTAAACTCATTTTGATTGTCAGTAGTTCTGCTTACGTATGCAGCAAGAAATGCACCAATGCCAAATAATCCACAAAGAATGCCGGATATTATTCCTATTATTGTTAGTACAATTTTGGAGCTTTTATTTTTTTCTTTTTGCCTTTCTCTTAAAAACATTTCTAATGATATAGTAACTATCGATAGACCAAAAAATATTTTTAGAAATTGAGTGTTTACCGTTTTTAAAAATATAGCTCCGGGAATTATTCCTGCTATAACCAAAAGTGATAATGGAAGCCATATTCTTTTTGAAAGACATTTTCGTTGTTTATAAGCAATAAATATATTTGATGGATATCCAAGTAAAAGTTCAGTGGGAGTTATATTAATATTGTTAGCTGTAAAGCTCATAATTGAACTAAAAACTAATGTGTTTGCAAAACCACACATACCTTTAATGATGTAAGCAGTTATTGTGGCTATAATAGCAATTATTATCATTAAAATTCCTTCTTCCATAATTATAATACTATTAAATAACATGCATGTCTAATAGGAACGTTGTACTATAATATGATTATAATGTGGTATACTAATCAAAACAATAAAGATATTACTATATTTTATAATTATATTGAGGTTTATTATGCAGATAAAAATTAATGAGGATAAAAAATACTTGACTTGGAGTTAACTTCAAGTGCTACACTAAGTTAGAAGTTGATTATAAGAGTGAAGGAAGTGTACTAGAATGTTAAATATTTTGAACAAAATCAATGGACCAAAAGATTTGAAAAGTCTTACAGGTAATGAATTAACAGAATTATCTAATGAGATAAGAGAGGTTTTAATAAAAAAAGTAAGTACAACAGGAGGACATTTTGGACCAAACTTAGGAATGGTTGAAGCAACAGTTGCTCTTCATTATGTATTTAATTCACCAGTAGATAAAATAGTATATGATGTATCTCATCAATCATATCCACATAAAATTTTAACTGGAAGAAAAAATGCATTTATAAATCCGGATGAATATAAAACTGTTACTGGATATACTGAACCTAATGAAAGTGAACATGATTTCTTTACGGTAGGGCATACATCCACTTCAGTTAGTTTAGCATGTGGACTTGCTAAAGCTAGAGATGTAAAAGGTGGAAATGAAAATATTATAGCTGTTATAGGTGATGGTTCTTTAAGTGGTGGAGAGGCTTATGAAGGTTTAAATAATGCATCAGCATCTGGAAAGAACATAATAATAATTGTAAATGATAATGATATGTCAATAGCAGAAAACTATGGAGGCCTTTATCAAAATTTAGCACTGCTTCGTGAAACTAATGGAACGGCTTCAAATAACTTTTTTAAAGCATTAGGATTTGATTATTATTATGTTAATGATGGAAATAATATTGAGTCTCTTGTAGAAGCATTTTCAAAAGTTAAAGATATAGATCATCCAGTTATTGTTCATATTAAAACAATAAAAGGTAAAGGGTACAAGGATGCTGAAGTGAATAAGGAAGCTTTCCACTGGGTTATGCCTTTTGATTTAGAAACAAAAGAACCTTTAATAAAATCTGATGAGAAAGACACTTATGGAAGTATAACTGAAAAGTTTTTAATGAAAAAAGCAAAAGAAGACAAGAAAGTGGTAGCAATTACAGCAGCAACTCCAGGCGTAGTTAATTTACTTTCATTTAGAGAAGAATTTAAAGATCAATATATTGATGTAGGAATAGCTGAAGAACATGCAGTGGCTCTTGCATCTGGAATAGCATCACAAGGTGGAAAGCCAGTACTAGGATTTATGAGTTCATTTATACAAAGAACTTATGATCAATTATCACAAGATTTAGCTATAAATAATAATCCAGCTCTTATTATGGTTTATAGTGGAGGAATATCAGGGGGAGATGTTACTCACCTTGGAATATTTGATATACCATTAATATGTAATATACCTAACATAGTTTATCTTGCGCCAACAAATAAAGAAGAATATCTTGCAATGATGGAATGGGGAATAGAACAAGTAAGCTGTCCAGTTGCTATACGTGTTCCAAATACAGAACTAATGTCAACAGGAATTGAAGTTAAACCAGATTTTAGTAATATAAATACTTATGAAAAAGTTGAAGAAGGAAAAGATGTAGCAATCATAGGACTTGGAAGTTTCTATCATTTGGGAAAGAAAGTAAAGGAAAAATTAAAGAAAGAAACAGGAATAAATGCTACATTAATTAATCCTAGATTTATAAGCGGAATAGATAAAAACTTATTAACAAGCTTATTAGAAGATCATAAATTAGTTATAACTTTAGAAGATGGAGTACTTGATGGAGGATTTGGTGAAAAGATTTCAAGATTCTATGGTGATAAAGATATGAAGGTATTAAATTTTGGAGCACAAAAAGAATTTACTGATAAAGTTCCACTAGATGAATTATATGAAAGATATCATTTAACTGAAGAATTGATAGTGTCTGATATTAAGAAGATTATTAAATAAATTACGTAGAATCAGAGTTTAGTGGATAACAACCAAAATTCAATATATGATAGGCTTGTATTGTAGGAAAATTTGAGTTGAAAATTCTACAGACAGAGGCTGTGCCCAAAAATGTTTGCTCCAACAACAAGTGTTGGACAAACAATTTTGGAACAGCCTCTGTCTAAAAATTTAATAACTCAAATTTTCAATACAATACTACGCATAAGCAGAGAACCAAAATCTTTGATTTGGTGTGAATCGCTGACCCAGCGAATGAATATGAGTCGGGTATTCATATATTGAATTTCTTTGTTTTCTTTAAACTCATAATTAATGCTATTTATGGTTTTTAGTATATATTATACCTGAAAATACTGATTTCCGTAAGTATGTAGAAATTATTTTTTAGTTACATACTACAATAAATAAGTAAATTCTTAAGTAGAGAACGCTAATATGTGATTTGGTGTGAATCTCATATACATACGAATGTATATGAGTAGATATTTCTTTAAAGAATTCCTTCTACCACGTATAAAATAAAAAAGCTTGCAATTAGATATTATTAATGTTATAATTATAACATATTAAGTTAAAAGATTTTTTTAGTTGTAGATTTCTCCTGATTAGAGAATTATATTAATTAATATTGATCTTTAATAAATAAGGAGGAATTTAATATGACAGATAAGACATTAGTATGTAAAGATTGTAACGAAGAATTTATTTTCAGTGTAGGAGAACAAGAATTCTACAAAGAAAAAGGTTTTGATAATGAACCAGTTAGATGTCCAGCTTGTAGAAGAGCAAGAAAAGATCAAAATAATAGAAATAGAAGATAATTTTTGAACTTTAGAGTTGTGAATTTTATCACAACTTTTTTAGTTATCAAATAAGAAAAATGGTGAATGAAATGTATTAAAAAGGTAAGTGTTTTATAGAAATAAATATATGAAATACAGGGTTCATTAGTAGTTTATCCCTAAAAGCTACTTTCCATATAAATAATGAGGAGACAACTATTAATTTAGTTATCTCCTTTTTATATTTTCTTTATGTTTAGAAAAATTAGTGAATATTAAAGATAAGCCTAAAATTTGTTTTAAGCCTTTTTATACGAGCTTAGAAATTGGCTCAGTTTATTTTTAATAAACTTGCCAAGGTTCTTGGTGGATTAATATGCTATGCTCTAATAAACCATTTTGTAGAAAGCCCAATATTATATTTCTTATTCCTTTCTCAAAATATCTAAGGTATGTGCGCTTGCACCCAGCAAATCTTGTCTTTCACAAGTTGAAAGATGATAATCAATAAAAATCTTAAAAGTATCTTCATCCATAGAATTCAAAACAGGTCTCATATAATTAGCAGGTCCATCTGCTGCAATTAGCTTTATCCTTTGGAGTTTTACTTCACCATTTAACTTATTAATATCTTCAATCCTTACATAATCATATAAATCTTCTGGTTCTGATATAACGTGAAAACCCTCATTGACTTTACCATTTTCAATAGATTCACGAATATGATTTTCTTTAAAACCATATGTTAATATACTATATTCATTCATACAATATGCTACTAGTATAACACCACCTGATTTAGTTACTCTCTTTGCTTCTTGTAGCGCTTTTACTTTGTCCTCAAATTTATACAAATGATACATTGGTCCAAACACCAATGTCATGTCAAAAGTATTTTCTTGAAATCTTGATAAATCTAATGCTGTCCCCTGCATTGCTTTTACTGTACTTCCTTTTGATTTTAGAATACCTAGGTTGTGCTTTACAAGCTCAATGGCAGTAACATCATATCCTTCATTAGCTAGTTGTACAGAATATCTACCAGTCCCTGCACCAACATCTAAGATTTTTGCATTTCCCTTATCTTTTAGATATTCATGAATATACTTCATGGAAGTAATATATTCAACTTGTCCATGTCTTCTTGTTAATCTTTTATCTTCACAAAATTTATTGTAGTATTTTTCTAATTCTATTGTCATCTTTTTATGTTCTCCATTTATTATTATGTTAGAAATTATTGAATAAAAATAAAAAATCGTTTTTTGTATGCTTAAATTTCTCATGGTCTTCACTTTACATAGCAAAGCAAGACCTCTCTGCACTTAGTATTGATTTTTTCTATTCAACATTAATTACTCTAAACCATAAAGCTATATAAATCAAGTGTGAAAATATGCTACCAAATAAAAATATATACATGCCAAAAATGTATTAAATGTTGAAGGAAATACATATAGAGAGATAAATGGAGTATTTATTAAAAAGATGTATATTTATGATTATTTTTATAATATGACAAATTATAGTATTAATTATATAATATAAAGATACTAAAAGATCATTTGTAAGAAAGGTTTGAAAGAATAATGAAAAGGATAAATGAAGTTTTTAGTGACTATGAAGCGGGATTTAACATAAGCAATGCAATTGTAGATGGAGTTGTTTTAAAGAAAAAAAGCAAGATTTTAGAGCTGAAGATTACTTCTGATAAATATATTGAATTTAGTGAAATTGAAGGACTTAATAATTTTATTAAAGAGAGATTTGTCCTAAATGATTCTAAGATAACCATTATGTATACAGATGAAGTAAAGCAGAAACCAATAGAAGAAACTTTTGAAAATATAATGACTAGGTTTGGTGATAAGCATCCTTTATTAAAAGCAGCATTAAATAGCTGTGAATATGAAATAAAAGATAATAAAATAAATTTTAATTTTAAGATTGTTGTATCACATATGCTTAAGGAATTAAATTATGACAAGGAAATTCAAGATGTTTTAAGAAATATGTATGGAAAATCATATACAATAAACTTTATTGATGATATAACAGATGAAGAGTTATTTAAATTAAATGAAGAAGAGCATAAAAAGAGAATTGCTGTTATCAAAAATGAACTTAAATCTGATGCATCATCCCCAAAAACTCCGCAATCAAAGCCAGTTGAGAAGATTATGGGAAATCCTTATTCTAAAAGTGGTTCATTTAACCAAGGTGATTCAAAAGGTGAATCAAAAAAAGAAGATAAAGGCAAAAAGGATAATCCATTTTTAATATTAGGAAGAAGTGCAAATATTAAAGAGCCAGTTATTAAAATTACTGATATTTCACCATATGAAGGAACGGTTGCTGTAGAGGGAGAAATTTCAAACATGGAAACAAAAGAACTTAGAAGTGGAAAGATTCTAGTTTCTTTTGATTTATATGACAATTCAAGTTCTATAAGCTGCAAGTCCTTCCTTAAGCCAGAGAAAAGTGATGAAGTTTTATCAAGACTTAAAAAAGCTAAAGGTGTAAGACTTTTTGGCAACTCTGGATATAGCAAATTTTCAGGGGAAATTGAGATTATTGCTAATATCATAATTGAGACAAATGGATTAAAGAAAACCGTAAGAAAAGATAACTCAGAAGTTAAGAGAGTAGAACTTCACATGCATACAAAAATGAGCACAATGGATGCTATGACAAGTGCTACAGATTTAATTAAAAGAGCTATGAGCTGGGGCATGAAATCTATAGCTATAACAGATCACGGTGTTGTGCAGGCATTTCCTGAGGCACATAAATTGCTTGGAAGAGATAATAAAGATATGAAAATAATATATGGAGTAGAAGCTTATTTAGCACCAGATAAAAAGCCAGCTGTAACCAACATAAAGGGGCAGAGCATTGATACAACATATTGTGTGCTAGACCTTGAAACTACAGGTTTTTCTCCAAAGCTTGAGAAAATTACCGAAATAGGAATAATGAAAATTCAAGATGGAAAAGTAATTGATAAGTTTAGTACTTTTGTAAATCCTGAAAAGTCTATTCCTCAAAGAGTAGTTGAAGTTACTAACATAACTGATGATATGGTAAGGAATGCAGAAACAATAGATAAGGTATTCCCTAAAATGCTTGATTTTATTAAAGATACTGTTTTGGTTGCTCATAATGCGGACTTTGATATTGGATTTTTAAAGCATTATGCAAAAGTTTTAGGGCATGATTTTGATTTCACATATTTAGATACATTGACTTTAGCGCATGATTTATTTCCTGATTATAAAACTTATAAATTAGGAAGAATAGCTAAAAATCTTGGCATAAAGGTAGAGGTTGCACATAGAGCATTAGATGATGTTGATACTACTGTTAAGGTATTTAATGTGATGATTGACACGTTAAAGGAAAGAGGAGCATTAACCCTTGAAGATATAGAAGAATATGCTTCAGATGAAGAATCTAAAAAAGTAGCATATAAAAAACTTAGAACTCATCATGCAATAATACTTGCAAAGAATTATACTGGATTAAAAAATTTATATAAGCTTGTATCATTTTCACATTTAGATTATTTCTACAAAAAACCACGTATATTAAAAAGTATGTATAAGAAATATTCTGAAGGTTTAATACTTGGAAGTGCATGCAGTGAAGGAGAACTTTATCAATCCATATTACTTGGAAAATCTGATGAGGAAATCGAAAATATAGCAAAAGATTATGATTATTTAGAAATTCAGCCTCTTGGCAATGATGATTATTTAATAAGAAATGGGAATGTGCCAGATAAGGAATATTTAAAAGAAATAAATAAACAAATAATAAGACTTGGAGAAAAACTTAATAAGCCTGTAGTGGCAACAGGGGATGTTCATTTTATGGATCCAGAAGATGAAATCTACAGGCGTATATTAGAAGCCGGTCAGGGATTTAAAGATGCAGATAATCAAGCACCATTATATTTAAGAACAACAGAAGAGATGCTTGAAGAGTTCTCATATCTTGGAGAAGAAAAAGCATATGAAGTTGTTGTAACAAACACAAACAAAATATCAGATATGTGTGAACAAATAAGTCCAATTTCACCAGAAAAATGTCCACCGCATATAGATGGATGTGAGCAGACAATAAAGGATATTGCTTATGGAAAGGCACATGAACTATATGGTGATCCGCTTCCAAAGATTGTTCAGGATAGACTTGATAGAGAATTAGATTCTATTATAAAAAATGGATTCTCGGTAATGTATATTATTGCACAGAAGCTTGTGTGGAAATCAAATGAAGATGGATATCTTGTGGGATCAAGAGGATCTGTTGGTTCGTCTGTTGTTGCATATATGACAGGTATAACAGAAGTTAATGCTCTTCCAGTGCATTATAGATGTCCAAAATGTAAGTATTCAGATTTTACGGATTATGGATATAAAAATGGATTTGATTTACCTGATAAAGTCTGCCCACAGTGTGGAGAAAATCTAGATAAAGACGGAATGGATATTCCATTTGAAACCTTCCTTGGGTTTAATGGAGATAAAGAACCAGATATAGATTTAAACTTCTCAGGAGAATATCAAGCAAAGGCACATAAATATACAGAAGTTATATTTGGTAAAGGTACAACATTTAAAGCTGGAACAATAGGTACTGTAGCTGAAAAAACAGCATTTGGATATGTAAAAAAATATTTTGAAGAAAGAAATAAAACTGCTAATAAAGCTGAAATAACAAGAATATCAAAAGGATGTACAGGAATAAAGAGAACAACAGGGCAGCATCCAGGAGGAATAATAGTTGTTCCAAAAGGAAGAGAAATATATGAATTTTGTCCAGTTCAGCATCCAGCAGATGATCCTGAGTCAGATATTATAACAACACATTTTGATTATCACTCTATTGATCAGAATCTTTTGAAACTCGATATACTTGGCCATGATGATCCTACGGTAATAAGAATGCTTCAAGATATTACAGGAGTTGATCCACAAAAGATACATCTTGATGATAAGGAAACAATGTCACTATTTTCATCAACAAAAGCTCTTGGAGTGACACCAGAACAGATAAATTCAAAAGTTGGGACTTTTGGAATACCTGAGTTTGGAACTAAGTTTGTTCGAGGAATGCTTTTAGATACACTTCCTACAACATTTTCGGATTTATTATGTATATCAGGATTATCTCATGGTACTGATGTATGGCTTGGAAATGCTAAGGATTTAATTGATTCAGGAGTAATAACAAGTATCAGTGATGCAGTATGTTGTAGAGATGATATTATGGTTTATTTAATTAAAAAAGGACTTCCACCAAATACTGCTTTTAAAATAATGGAGCTTGTTCGTAAAGGTAAAGCATTAAAAGATCCAGAAAAATGGGCAGAATATGAAGCGCTAATGAGAGAACATGATGTACCTGAATGGTATATAGATTCATGTAAAAAGATAAAATACATGTTCCCTAAGGCCCATGCAGCAGCTTATGTTATGATGGCTTTTAGAATTGCTTGGTTTAAGGTTCATATACCAAAGGCATATTATGCAGCTTATTTTTCAATAAGAGCAAAAGCATTTGATGCAGAATTTATGATTTTTGGAAAAGAAAAAGTTAAAGAAAAAATGAAGGAAATCAGCCTGCAGGGAAATGATGCTGCACCAAAAGATAAGGATATGTATGATGATTTAGAGATAGTTTTAGAAATGTATGAAAGAGGCTTTAAGTTCTTGCCAATTGATTTATATAAATCAGATGCAACTAAATTTAAGGTAGAAGAGGATGGATTAAGACCACCAATAAATAGTATATCTGGTATGGGGAATGTGGCAGCAGAATCTATATATAATGCTGTTCGTGAAGATACTCCTATAAGTTCAATAGATAATTTGAAAAAGAGAGCTAAAATAGGAAACTCAGCTACAGATTTACTTAGAAAATTTGGATGTTTAAATGATCTTTCAGAAAGTGATCAAGTAAGCTTTTTTGATATGGCGTAACCACTTTTATAGAAGGTAATAACATTTTAATTGAGTTTATAAATTAAGAACTGTAATTTTAATTATCTATAAGAATAGAAGAAATACTAAGCAATTATATTAAATTATGATTACTTAGTATTTTTTATTCTTTAGGAAATTATATTGCAGAATAGCCTGTGGACAACTAATGTTGGATTAGATTTTAAAAATAATATATAGTACCTAAAGAATAAAAAATAAATTATATGCGCCTGGCCTTTTCGCAGGCTCGCTCAGAAAATCCAGAATGTGCTGAAAAAAATCGACGGCTTAAAAGATTACCTTTAATAAAAGATATTGTATTATAATATAGGCTATAAAAATATAAGTTATAACTGTATTTAAATGCCAATATGAAGTATTCATATAGCTAAGCAATATAATTAGGTACCTAAATAAATTATTGACATTAGAAAATCCGTCAATTATAATCAAATTGTTAGGTACCTAATCAATTATAAATAAGTAACCAAAATAGGAGGAATTTAATATGTCAGATACAATTTCAAATAATTTATATAATGCGCTGCAGCGTCTAAATAGACAGATGCACAGAAGTAGACATCGTATAATGCCACCAATAGAAGGCCTTAACAGAGGACAGATCAGGTTATTATTTTTGATTTCAAAAAATGATGGAATAATACAACGTGACTTGGCAGATATGATGGATATTCGTCCATCATCTTTAACAGAAATGTTAAGTAATTTAGAACAACATTTATTTATTGTACGAAAGAGCGATGAGAAAGATCGTAGAGTGATGCATGTTTACCTTGCTGATGCAGGTAGAAATGCAATTGAAGGCTTTAACCAGGTTAATGATAAATTATCAGCTTCAATTTTTAACTGTCTGACAACAGAAGAAAGTGAAAAAATGTTGGAGATGGTTAATAAAATTAATGAAAATCTTGAGATGACAAATGGAGCTGATGAAGTAGGACATTGTGAAAAGAATATGCACCATCACCATTGTCATGGTCATAAAGATCATCATAAGCATTTTATTGAAGATTAGTCAGGATTATAAAATAACAAATACAAATGAGCAGAAAATAGCAAGGAGTTGTTTTCTTAATATAATTTTTAATATTTACTATTTACAGTGTCACTATGAGATTGCTACATTCCAGAGTGACACTGTAAATAGTAATTAGCATGAAGAATTATTATGGTATTTGCCTGTTATTAAAGAAGAATCATCACAATACCTATTTTTATATTTGAAAACAGTTTAGAAAGGAATGAGAGAGATTATGATTAAACTATTGTTAAGATTTTTAAAAGGATCAGCAGTTATTTGTGCAATAATAGCACCTATAATGATGATTTTAGAAGTTTCTATGGATTTGCTTCAGCCAACATTATTAGCAAATATTATAGATATAGGCCTCGTAAATAATGATACAACTTACATTTTAACTGTAGGTAAAAAAATGCTTATTGTAGCCATACTTGGACTAATAGGTGGATCAGGCTGTTCAGTATTTACTTCCATAGCATCTATGAAGCTCGGTCAAAATTTAAGAACAGGATTATTTAATAAAATTCAAACCTTATCATATGCAGATATAGATCATTTAAAACCATCATCATTAATAACGAGATTAACCAATGATGTAATGCAAATTCAAAATATGGTAACAATGCTTTTGAGAGGAATGATAAGATCACCGCTACTATGTATTGGTGGGCTTATAATGTCTTATATTCTTAGTCCAATGCTTTCCATAATATTTTTAATAGCAATTCCAATTATATTAATTTCAGTTGTTATAGTAATGAAAAAATCATTTCCATTATTTTTATCTGTTCAGCAAAAAATAGATAATATCAATGTGGTTATGCGTGAAAATATTTTAGGGGTGCAGGTAATCAAAGTTTTTAATATAGTAAACAAACAGTTTAACAGGTTTAATGATGCAAATAATGGTTTAAATAGTGAGAGTATAAATGCTCAGAATATAAATATGATGCTTTGGCCTATTGTAACATTAGTAATGAATTTTGCAGTAATAAGTGTATTATGGTTTGGCGGTATAATGGTAAATAACGGCTTAATACAAGTAGGTATCATTATGGCTTTTATAAATTATATAATTCAAATAATGAATGCTTTGATTATGGCGGTAAGCATTGTAATAAATATTTCACGTGCGAAGGCATCAGCAGATAGAATTAATGAGATATTTGATATAGTTCCAGCTATAAATAATAATGATGGAACAATTAAGATAGAAAAATATGATGTTGAATTTAAAAATGTAAGCTTTAAATACAATGAAGATAGTGATTATGTCTTAAAAAATATAAATTTTCAAGTAAAAGAAGGAGAAAAAATTGGCATAATAGGAGGTACAGGTGCTGGTAAAAGTACTTTAGTTAGTTTGATTTCTAGACTATATGATGCAACAGAAGGAGAAATACTAATTGGAGGCGTAAATGTAAAAGATTTAAATCTTGCAGAACTTAGAAAGAATATTGGTTTTGTCACTCAAGAAAATACATTATTTTCAGGAACAATAGAACGAAATTTAAAATTTGGAAGTGCTGAAGCAGACCGAGATTTAGTAGAAGAAAGCGTTAAAGAAGCTGAAGCCTATGAATTTATAATGGAAAAAGAAAACGCTTATGAGAGTATTGTAGAGCAAAGAGGCCAAAATTTTTCTGGTGGTCAAAAACAGCGTCTTTGCATAGCTAGAGTCTTAAATAGGAACTGTAAAATTTTTATTATGGATGATTCCACTAGCGCTTTAGATATGGCAACAGAAGCTAAACTTCAAAATTCCATAAAAAAGAGAATGAAAAATAAAACTATGTTTGTTATTGCACAAAGAATATCAGCTATTGCAGATGCAGATAAGATTATTGTTCTTGATAATGGTACTATTAACGCTATTGGAAAACATGAGGATTTAATAAAAAATAATGAAATATATAGAAGCATTGCAATTTTGCAATTTGGTGAGGATGTGATTAAAGTTGGCTAATTTAAAGGAATTTAGTATACAAATGCCAGGCAGACATG
The DNA here is from genome assembly GCF_001458595.1 of Clostridium neonatale. Classification (GTDB taxonomy): domain Bacteria; phylum Bacillota; class Clostridia; order Clostridiales; family Clostridiaceae; genus Clostridium; species Clostridium neonatale. The sequence goes on along the minus strand of NZ_LN890328.1, from coordinate 1,784,058 downwards.
GTGGTCCAGGTAGGCACTTAGAAAATATTAAACTCAAAAATCCATCAGAAACAATAAAAAAATTAATAAAATATATTGGTAGTAGTAAAACGGTAATATCTTTAATATTTTTATTATCTTTTATAAGTACAGTAATAAATATTATAGGCACTAGAATGAATGGGTATACTTTAGACAATTTTATTGAAAAAAGGGACATGCTCGGATTGCGAAACATTTGTATTATATTAGCAATAATATATTTGGTAGGCAGTATAACAACTTTTTTTCAAAATAGGTTGATGGTTTATATTGCACAAACAACTGCTTCTAATATTAGAAAGGACTTATTTAAAAATATTCAAAAGTTGCCTTTAAAATATTTTGATACGCATTCCAGCGGTGATATCATGAGTAGATTAACCAATGATGTTGATAATATTAATACGACTTTATCACAAAGTGTTATACAATTTTTTTCAGGAATTATTAATGTAGTAGGAATGTTTATAGCTATGCTAATTTTAAGTCCAATTCTTACATGTGTAACAATTGTGACAACTCCTTTAATGATAATTATCACTAAAATAATTGCAACTAAAACTCAGCCATTGTTTATTAAACAGCAGAGAAATCTAGGTGATTTAAATGGTTATATTGAAGAAATGGTTTCAGGTCAAAAAACAACATTGTTATTTTCAGAAGAAGAACAGGTTAAAGATAATTTTAATGAAATAAATGAAAAACTAACAAGCAGTGCAATCTATGCTCAAGCTTTTTCAGGAATTATGGGTCCAGTAAACAACTTTATTAATAACTTATCTTATTTAATAGTAGCCGTAAGTGGAGGATATTTAATTGTACAAGGCAAAGGAAGTATATCTGTAGGAATAATTTTTACATTTATCATATATATGAGAAATTTCACTAGACCAATTAATGATATCCTCAATATTTTTAACACAATACAAAGTGCTTTAGCTGGTGCAGAGAGAGTATTTGAAGTTATAGAAGAAGAGAAAGAAGAAGATAGTATTAATGCAGAGCAGATTGAAAGTATGGAAGGGACAGTTTCTTTTGAAAATGTGAGCTTTTCATATAATAAAGATAAGATGATTCTAGATGGGCTTAGTTTAGAAGGAGAAAAAGGTAGTTTAATTGCAATTGTTGGACCTACTGGCTCAGGAAAAACTACAATAATAAATTTATTGACTAAGTTTTATGATATAGATAGTGGAAAAATCATTATTGATGGTAAAAATATTGATAGTATTAAAAGAGATAGTCTAAGAAAATATATATCAATAGTATTACAAGACACTTTTTTGTTTTCAGAAACTGTTAGAGAAAACATAAGATACGGAAGATTAAATGCTACTGATGAAGAAGTGGAAGAGGCAGCAAAACTTGCTAATGCACATCATTTTATTATGCAATTACCTGAAGGCTATGATACTGTTTTATCTGATAACGGAGGGGATTTGTCTCATGGTGAAAGACAGCTTTTAGCAATTGCAAGAGCTAGCTTAACGGACTCATCTATCTTAATTCTAGATGAAGCAACTTCATCTATTGATACCCGTACAGAAATGGCAATTCAGAAAGCAATGTTAAATTTGATGAATGGTAAAACAACATTTGTAATAGCTCATAGGCTAAGTACTATAAAAAATGCAGATAAAATTATCGTTCTTAAAGATGGCAAAATTGTTGAAAGTGGAAAACATGATGAATTGCTTAGCAAAGATGGCTTTTATGCAGAGCTTTATAATAGTCAATTTAATAAAGATAAAGAAGGACTTTATTATTAATATTGTATTAACTTTGATAAAATAGATGAACTGGACTTTTCTAAAAAAAAGAGAATGGACCAGGTCCCATGAATATATTTTTGAGATTTAAGACACACTAAAATAATTATCTTGGAGGGAATAATATGACTATATTTGAAGCTTGTGTTGGAAATTATAATGAGGCTGTCTTAGCTGCTGAAAAAGGTGCAAATAGAATAGAGCTTTGTGACAACTTAATGGAGGATGGAACTACTCCAAGTTATGGAACAATTAAAAAGACAGTAGAAAAATTAGATATACCAGTAATGGTTATAATAAGACCTCGTTGAGGAAACTTTACTTATACTAAAGAAGAACTTGAAATAATGAAATATGATGTACAGTTATGCAAGGATTTAGGAGCTCATGGAGTAGTAATTGGAGCTATTAAAGATGCTAAGCTAGATAAAGAAATTATATGACTTTAAAGTTTTATAAAGATTTTAATACAATAGGAGATTTAGAACTTTTAAAAGGTATACCTATACTTTGTAATATTGATGCAGTAGAAGATACTTTTTTGATAGCAATACTTTCTACTATACTTAGAAAAAAGCATTTTGATAATGTAAAACTTTTACACCATTTGGTAGATTCTTTGAGTGAAAAACTTTATGGAACTATTAATAATAGCTCATATAATTTTGTATATCCACTTATCAATAGGGTAGCTAGTTATTTAGTTGAACATCTTACAGACAAAAATTATATAATTTTGAATTCATCATATTTAGACATTGCCCAATTCTTAGGTACAACATATAGACATTTGAATAGAACTCTTAAAGAAATGGAATCAAAATCAATTATAAAATGTGGTGATAAAAAAATATATATATTAGATATAAACAAACTTAGAGAATTATCTAAGAATATTTATGTAAAGTCACTTTAGAATATAATTAAAAATAATTTTATGTAAAATGACCTTCCTCTTGCGTTGTTGAAAGATTTGCTCCAATATGCGAGCCATAAAGAATTGGTGCAAGGGTTGAAGAATTGATTTAAAGCTAATTTATAAAATTACTTTGATTGCACAGCCTAAGAAGTTGGACATATAATATTTTTTAAAAGAAGAAGTTGTTTTAGAATTTATATTTTTGATAATGGATATATTTGTTTAAACAAATATATCCATTATCCTTATTTATAATATTTATTCTTTTATGAATCAATATTTTCATTAGTATGAATAGAAACATAAACTTTTGCAAAAAATTATTATGTTTAATTTGTTAATTGAAAAAATTAGACTATTAATTTTATTTTCTCTTTCTAAACAAAATAAATAATATTGCACTAATGCCCATTAAAAGGGGATATGGCAGATATCTCATAATTGCAATTGGTGTCAAGCTAGATAAAGTAGCAGCTGATAACAATTGTGCCCCATATGGAATTATACCCTGTCCTAAGGAGGCAAATATATCTAGAAGAGATGCTGCACGAGTTGGCGATACTTCAAATTCATCGCTGAGTTCTTTTGCAATTGGCCCTGCCATTACAATTGCCACTGTATTATTAGCTGTGCATAAATCTAACAATAATACTAAAATAGATATACCAAACTCTGCACCACGTTTTCCACGGATTCTCTTTTTTACAACATGTAAGATATAATTTACTCCTCCATATTCTTTTACAATTGCTACAATTGCTGCCACAATAATAGATATAATAGTAATATCATACATTCCAGTTATTCCATCTCCTAGAGATACAAACATATTTGAAAAGTTCATTGCTCCAGTTGATAATCCAACAATCAATGATAAGATAGTACCACTAATGAGTACTACAAATACATTAATCCCTATTAATGCACCAATTAGCACAAGAAAATAAGGCATTACCTTAATAAAGCTATAATCTAAACTTCCAAAATTTTGTGATGTTTCATTTCCAGCAATTACAAAAAAACATATTGCTGTTATAATAGCTGCTGGCAAAACAATAATAAAGTTCTCCTTAAACTTATCTTTCATTTCACATCCTTGTGTACGTACTGCTGCAATTGTTGTATCTGAAATCATTGATAGATTATCTCCAAACATTGCTCCGCATACTACTGCTCCAATACAAATTGGTAATGGAATTCCAGTCTTTTCACTAATCCCAACTCCAATTGGTGCCATGGCTGCAATTGTTCCCATGGAAGTTCCCATAGATACTGAAATAAAACATCCAATTATAAATAAACCAACTACTGCAATATTTGAAGGCATAATACTAAGTCCTAAATTTACAGTACTTTCTACTCCACCTGCAGCCTTTACTGCACCAGAAAAGGCTCCAGATGCTAAAAAGATTAGACACATTGTTACAATGTTTTCATCTCCAATGCTTCGTGAAATAACCTTCATATTTTTATTAAATCCATGTTTTTGATGTTGTAGAAAAGCTACTAATAATGCAATTAAAAATGCTACAATAGCAGGCATTGTATAAAAATCCTTACTTAAAAAACCTACTCCTAAAAAAATAACTAAAAACACTCCAATTGGCAATAATGCCCATGGATTTTGTCTTTCATTTATATTTTCCATGATTATCCTCCGTATTTTAATTTCTGCTTTCATAAACAAAGCTAACAATTTTCAAGGATATCACATTATAAGAACAATCACAAGTTATTTTGTAGTTTCTATAATTTAAGTTCGATTTATGTCGATAGAGTAGATTGAGCAGACATAAAAAGTTAAACAACATTATAATTAAAGCATGTATGAATAAACATAATTTTAGAAATTGATTATAATATACTAAAGGAAGAGGGGCTATAAAAGATTATATAACGTGGAGGAAAAAGTATGTATGATAAAATAATGGAATCAGTTGAATTTATTAAATCAAAGGTAAATAGAAAGCCTAAAATAGCTGTAATATTAGGTTCTGGATTAGGTGATTTAGTTAATGTAGTAGAAGATAAAGAAGATATTTCATATGAAAGTATTCCGAATTTTCCAGTGTCTACAGTTAAAGGCCATGAAGGAAAATTAGTATTTGGAAGAATAAATGATGTAGAAGTATTATTAATGCAAGGAAGATTTCATTATTATGAAGGATATACAATGAAATAAGTAACATATCCTGTTTATGTTATGAAGCAATTAGGAATAGAAAAAATAATTGTAACAAACGCATGTGGTGGTATAAATACAAGTTTTGAACCAGGAACATTAATGTTAATTAAAGATTTTATAAACTTATTTGGAGATAATCCTTTAATTGGAGTTAATGATGAAAGACTTGGAACAAGATTCCCAGATATGTCAGAACCATATAAATTAGAACTTATAGATAAGGCAAAAGAAATAGCAAAATATAAATAAAGAAGTATTAAAAGATTTTCATGATGAACTTTTAAATAGATATATAGAATTATTTAATGAAGATAAAAATGCAATATTTAGAATGAAAGAATTATGGGAGTACATGATTCACATATTTTCAGATAATAAAAAGTATGATAAAAAAATAAAGAAATCACAAAAGTTAAGTGATTATAACGAAGCAGTTTTAAGCTTATTTATGGAACAGGAAATCATAGAAGGGGCAGGATTATTTACCTAATGAAGTGTTAAAATTAAAAATATAAATATAAAAGCCATAGAGAACGTATTTCCCTATGGTTTAATTTCTAGAATTTAAAAAATCTTTCTTTGAATGAGCATGGCGCAGCCATTTTTTTAATGTTAATATATTTAGTTTATGTTATATGATTCTAGCAAATTATTTTTTTGCATATCCAGTTGAAAAATCTACAATATTCATTAATTTTTCATCATTTAATAAATTGTTCAGATTATGTATACTTATTTCTAAAATGGTTTCTAGTGTCTCTTTTATATGATATCCACCAGAAATATGAGGCGTAATTATTATATTATCTATATCCCATATTCTATGATTTTTAGGAAGTGGTTCAGGATCTGTTACATCTAATCCGGCACCCAAAAGATGACCGCATTTTACTGCATCGCATAAGGCTTCAGTGTCTAAAACATTACCTCTTCCTACATTTAAAAGTACAGAATTTTTTTTCATTAAATCAAGTTTTTCTTTTGAAAACATTTTATATGTTTCATTTGTATTTGGAAGACTAAGTGCTACAACATCAGCTTCAGGTAATAGCTCATCAATTTTATCCATCAAATATAATTCATCAATAAAATCAGGCTTATTTAAATTTGATCTTCTTACGCCTATTGTATGAGCACCAAATGCTTTTACTCTTTTAGCAAATTCTTCTCCAATGTTCCCAAGGCCTATTATTAAAACCTTAGAGCTATAGATTGATCTAACCATTCCTTCATCACGCCATATATGATTTTTTTGATTATCTCTATATATGTTTAACTTTTTAAATATGGTTAAAAGAACTGCTATCATATGCTCAGAAATAGCAAGTCCATATGCACCAGTTGCATTAGTTAAAATTACATTTTCACTTAATACTCCATCTTTTATATAACTATCTGTACCAGCACTATTTAGTTGAAGCCATTTTAATTTATGTGCATCTTTTAGAAGATGTGGAGGTGAATTACCTATTATTACATCTATATCTTGCACTAAATTACTAGTGATATCACTGGAATTTTTGTAAATAAAATTTATTTTATCAAATTTATTTTCAAGTTTATTTTTTTGAGCATCATCTAAAGGTAATAGAACAAGTACATTATCTATATTCATATAAAATCACTCCTTATTAAAATTAATTTACTAATATTATAATACCATATTGGTGCTAGCATAGTTTTATGGACACATTTTGAAAATAAATTATAATTGAAATAAGAGAAGGGGCCCAATATTGACCAAGGTCCATATTGCTTTAGGAGTGTAGTAACTATTAAAATGTAAGTATATATAGGCTTATATATCTATATGCGATTAAAATTATTCAGATAAATAAGAAGCTTTTTTAAAGCAGAATTTTTAATGGTAATGATATCATAGTAAGGTATATTAGTAAGTTTTGAATACTCTGTTAGAGTTTTTCTTCTAAAATAAACAGCAGTAATAAGGAATTTTTCTTTGGAATTTAATTTATTAATAGCTAAAAACAGATTTTCATAATCAGATTCTTCACAAAGAGCTTCCTCTATAGTTTGAGTATTAGAACTTAGAACATATTCTAGATTACTACATAAAGTAAGAGCTTCATTACCTTCAGCAGAACTTCTGTTTTTACTCTTTTCAATTAGTGCATTGATACTATTCTTTATACCATTTACAGCATAGGCAACAAATCTATGATATGAAGGTTCATATAAAGCGATACATTTAAAAAGAATACTGTAACATTCACTTTGAATATCTTCAATATCATATCCATGTATAAAAGTTTTTTTAGAAATGCTTATTATAAAAGGGCGAAATTCAAGGGAAAGAAGTTCTTTTGAATATTTATCACCAGCTTTAGATCTTACAGCTAGATTTTCAATGTATAGATAATCCATAAAGGTCTCCTTAAAACAGATATATTTATAGCAAAGTGTAATAGCTATATATAGTATATATGGTTTAAAAAAGTGTTTTAAGGTTTTTGCTCTAGTTTTACAAATAATTACATAAGATACAATGGAGGTACTGAGTTTAGTGGATAAAAACCGAAATTCAATATATGATATACTCGATTGCGTAAATATTTCAGATAAAAATTCTAATGAAAGAGGTTGTGACCAAAATAGTTTGATCCAACAACAAGTGTTGGACAAACAATTTTGGAACAACCTCTTTCAAAGAATTTAAAAGCCAAAATATTTAATGTAGTAATCAAATATAGTGATCTTTAAAAATTGAATAATTAAAACAAAATATCTAAAACAGTAATGGCATTACGTTTTTTCTTGAAAGAATTAGAACCATAAAATTCAATTTAGAAAATATAAAGAGCAGCTTTGGGGAAAGCTACTCTTTATACTAATTCTATATTTAATAAGGGATAATAATGAAAAACTTTTAAATCACTTTATGATTATATTATATATGTGTAATATGGCAATTTTGTGTCCAAATATAAAATGTTTAAATAAAGAATTTTTATGGTAAAAAAATTAAAAGATGATAGAATGTAAATAAAGGAAAAAAGTGGTGAATATCAATGGGAGGAATATATATGGTGAATACAATATCAGATATTTTAAATGATTTTAAGATATATCCTATCATATGGAAAAATAACAAATATACACTTTGTTTAAATTTATCAAAGGATATTGATTATGAGAAAACAAGTGATCCAATATATATAGATACAGTAAATAAACGGTGTATTGAAACTTTTAAAGAAATATTTGATGATAAAGATGAAATTATGTTTATTGCTAATACCTACAGCGATGATTTTGTATATGACTTTGTAAAAATTAAAAGTTATATAAGGAATAAAAATGCATTAAAAACTTTAAATTTAATTAGTAAAAATATAGAAATTGAAAATGAAGTTATAGAAATAAAGCATTATTATCTAAAGTGTAAAGTAAATGATTTAAGTTATAACAAACTTATCAGGCACTTAACAGAACAGGATTTAGGAAAAAATTATAAAGGATTAGCAGATTATTATATTGTTAAATTAAATGAAAAAATAGTGTTCAGATACTGCTTAGATGAATATATAGATATTGTTTTTGATAATGCTGATAATATGAATGAATATAAAAGTAGATTTTTAAATTATTATGAAGAACAATAAAAACTCAAAATTTCAGGAGAAATAAAGATGGAGATTATAGGAATATTAACAATTATAGTATTACTTATATATGAAATATGTTGGAGACCAATAGCTTGCAATAAAAAGATAACAGCACATATTTGTAGTATTGGGGGAGAAGTAGGAACCATAGAAAGGCTAAGTATTAGAGAGGATCTATACAATGTTTATTACAGTATAAGTGGACAAGAACATCATTCAGTTGTTAAGTTTAGTTTGTTTTATGAGGCTGAATGGAAATAGTTTTAATGCTAAAAGATAAATTGTAATTGTGCGCCCAGCTAAGGGTAATTAACCTAGCAGGTGGAAATCCTGTTTGAATAAGGTCTAGCCAACCAGCAATAGCGAGTCTTGAGTTGTCATCAGTAATGGTGGGAGCTAAGCGTAGACAGCGAGAAAGTAGGGTTGAAATGCTATTGAGCCTCGAAATTTTATTAATCTAGATGGCCGACGTATTAATTACTGCGGAAGGCAACATCACATAGGTCAAGATGGCAAGAACTATGTGGCACTACGGGGTCAAAGGGCCAATCATGCTTTACACTATGGTTAATTATCAACTGGGGAGAGCCTGTCGTTTCTTTATAATAAGTATGACAAACAACAATAAAACGGAGAATGTCAAACGAACGACAGGCAGTCGGATAGTCTCATAGTACTGCTGAGACTGGGTAATGCCAGTGGAGGGAAGGGGACTACATAATAACAATCTTTCTGAGGACACATTATCTGTACTCAGGGACAGGAGAAATAATGGGAACAAAATTAGAAAGAATAGCAGAAATATCAGCAAATACTAGAAAGCCAGAATTTACTTCGCTATATCATCATATTAATGATGATATGCTTAGACAGTGCCACAAAGAGCTAGATGGAAACAAGGCAGTTGGCATTGATAGATTAACAAAAGCAAAGTATGGAGCAAATCTAGAAGAAAATATATCTAACTTAGTAAAACAGTTAAAGAACAAGTCATATAAGCCGTTACCATCATTAAGAGTATTTATATCGAAAGGTAATGGTAAAATGCGACCATTAGGAATTGCGTCCTATGAAGATAAGATTGTACAACTTGCAATAAAGAAGATACTGGAAGCAATATATGAACCAAAATTCTTGGAAAATATGCATGGTTTCAGACCGAGACGTAGTTGTCATGATGCTATAAAGGAAGTTTATAACAGAATGTATAGTGGAAAAATAAATTACATTGTTGATGCGGATATCAAAGGTTTCTTTGACCACTTGAATCATGAATGGATAATGAAATTCTTGGGAGTATACATAAAAGACCCAAATCTGCTATGGTTGATTAAGAAATACTTGAAAGCGGGAGTAATAACTGATGGTGTATTTGATGAAAGTACAGACGGCTCTGCTCAAGGGAATATCATAAGCCCAATAATAGCAAATATTTATATGCATAACGTTTTGATGTTGTGGTATAAGTTTATTATTACAAAAGAAACAAAGGGTGATAGTTTTCTGACAGTTTATGCAGATGATTTTATAGCAGGATTTCAATACAAATGGGAAGCTGAGAAATACTATGACGAACTCAAGAAAAGAATGGGGAAATTCAACTTAGAGCTGGAGGATAGCAAAAGCAGATTACTGGAGTTCGGTAAATTTGCAGAAAGTAACCGGAAAGCGAGGGGAGAAGGTAAACCTGAAACATTTGATTTCTTAGGATTTACGTTTTATTGTGGGAAAAGTCGCAGAGGGTATCCATGTGTAATGTTACAAACAAGTAGGAAGAAATTTAAACAAAAGCTGAAAGACACTAAAAAGTGGCTTTACGAGAATAGAACTATGCCAGTTAAGGAAATGATAAAATCATTAAATCTCAAATTGATTGGGCATTATAGGTACTATGGTACCTCCTTTAATGGTAAGAGGATAACAAATTTTCTACATAGAGTACAGCAATTTCTATGCAAGACACTGAATAGGCAAAGTGATATGAAAAGCTATAACTGGGATGGTTATACAGAAATGCTGAAATACTATCCTTTAGCGAAGCCAAAGATATATTTTAAATTATTTTAACTGTGAATGTTATTATGAGGAGCCGTATGCGGGAAAGCCGCACGTACGGATTCTGTGAGGGGCTTACATTGTGAGGTGTTAGTCTACTCGACTGGAGGGTAATTATGAAAAAATGGTATGATGAGGAATATGAATTTGAGATTGAGGTAATAGGATTTCTTCGCGGTGATCACACAGAGCGGTATTGCCGAAACGGCGAGGAAGTCGGAGATAAGTATACCTGCACCTATGGCTGTCCTGTAAATACAGAAGGACAGGGGATTTGCTCCAAAGTAATGATGATTATGTTTCCAATCATGGAGGCTGTCAGAAGTGGCGGAGATTTAGAGAGCATCGGCGGCAATGGAAAATATAGCAAGGATATTGTATGTCCAGATGGTTGCGTTATTTTCAGGTTGACGGCAAAGAAACTTGGAAATGAGAATTTTTATAAGGGGAAGTTTTTCGATTGATTTTGGTTTTTATTGTGTTCAGTTTGAAGATAAGTTGAAATGGATAAATTTCAATTTGTAGACTATTAGATAGTTTTAAATATTACATACTATTCAAAATAGTACAAGAATAATATGGCATAGAAAGTATATGTAAATAAGAAAAGATGGAGATTATGTTTTGTGATTACCATTTGCATACAAATTTTAGTGATGATTCTGAATATATAATGGAAAACGTTGTGAAAGATGCAATAGAAATGGGAATGAATGAAATTTGTTTTACTGATCATGTAGGTTATGGTGTTAAGTTAGATTGGGATCAACTAGATAATATTAAGTACGATGGAGACAGGCCTATTGCTAATGTAAATTATCTTTTATATTTTAAAGAAATTGCACGATTAAAAGAAAAATACAGGAATCAAATAATTATTAAACAAGGAATGGAATTTGGTATACAAATGCATACAATTAATCAATATAAATCACTATTTAATAGATATGATTTTGATTTTGTTATTCTTTCTATTCATCAAGTAAATAACAGAGAATTTTGGACTTATGAATTCCAAAAAGGAAGCAGTGAGCCAGAATATTATAATGATTATTATAAAGAATTATATGATATAGTAAGAAATTATCATAACTATAGTGTTATTGGACATATGGATATGCTTAAGCGTTATGATAATAAAGATGGTTATGATGCATTTCAAGAACATAAAGATATTATTACAGAGATATTAAAATATATAATTGAAGATGGGAAAGGCATAGAATTAAATACTTCATCAATCAGATATAAGCTTGATGACCTCATGCCTTCACGGGACATTTTAAAACTTTACTATGAATTAGGTGGTAAAATCATCACAATAGGAAGTGATTCTCATAAAAAAGAAGATTTAGGAGCGCATATAAAAACATTAAAAGAAAATTTAAGAGAAATTGGATTTAAAAAAATTTGTACATTTGAAAAAATGAAACCCATTTATCATGAATTATAAATATGCTTAGATAATATGCTTAGATAATATTCTTAGATAATATTCTTAAAATATAAATAGCTTTTAATATCACATTATTCAAAACAATAAATGAATTTTGTGATATTTTTATTGGGAAATATTTAGCTAGAATGAAGGAATTATAAAATGAGAAAAGCAATAAAATTTCATGGAAAGGTATATTTATAAACATTAGATTTTACAATTATTAAAAGAAAGATATTTATAAATTTAAGTTTTTGTATTCAAATGTATTAAAAATTAAAAGAACTAAATAACTAATGTATTCTTATTTTTAAGAATATGAATTCTTACGAATTTGCTTATTTATTGGGGCTTAAGGGGAACTTTATAATATAATTAACATAAGAACAGCATATTAAAATAATAAAAACATCCTTAATATGAATTTTAAAATAATGTATACTATATGAAAAAATATAAGAGGTATTGACGTACTGATTAATAAAAACTTGTTCTTTGAAATTTGAACAATATGATATTTAAAATACATGTTATAATTGATTTATAATAGTAATTTATGACGACTTAACTATAGTTAGTATTAGTTTATATATTATGAAGAAAAAGAACTGTCCCCATTGATTCACTTTAACAAACAAAGGTGTCAAAGATACTAACTTAAATATGAGAAAAATATGTCTTGGCAATGAGGTGCATTACATTTATTTATAAATGATACTATTAAAAATTTAGGGAAGTGGGGCGCATTATGTCAAAAAATGATAATATGCTAGCAATTTTATGGATGCTGAATTCAGGTACAAAAATAACTGCAAAGCAAATATCCGAAAGGTTAGAAATAAACATAAGGTCAGTTTATCGTTATATGGATGCATTGTGTGTTAGTGGAGTTCCAATAATATCGGAGCCTGGTCATAACGGCGGATATAGTTTGCTTAACAATTTTATCCGAACACCCCTGTTTTTTGACCTTGAAGAGAAAAAATCACTTTTACATGCTGCCATTTTTGCAATGGAAGCAGGATATCCTTTTATGGAAGCACTAAATAGTGCAACATCAAAGTTAAAGATGTTCTCGAATCAAGAACAAGAAAAAGTTCTTAATCGTCATTTAGTCGGATTTGAAGTAGTGAGTCGTATTTGCGATCCAGCTGTCAAACCTATATTAAAGGAGATTGAGCAAGCTGTTGCTAATGAATGCTCTATGGAAATTGAATACTGTGCAGGTTATGAAGGGCATCCCCAGCATAGGGTTGTTGACCCCTATGGGATGCTTTACTGGAACAATAAATGGTATGCTATTGCATTTTGCCATCTTAGGAATGAAATTCGTAGTTTTAGGGTAGATAGAATAGTAAATATTATAAGCACTAAAAATTCGTTTAAGCGTCCTGAAGGTTTTTCGGCACGTGAGTTTTTTACAAAAAACTTATTATCGAATGTGGAAAGCAAAGTAGGACTTTGCACTTTAGTAATTGAGGGCAAATCAGAAGCATTGAATGACCTTTGTGCACATTGGTTTTTAGGATATCATCTGATAGAACGAACTGAATGCAGAGCTAATTTTTTAATGGATGAAGACTCAATCCATACCTATGTTCCTCATATTCTACTTCAATATGGTAAATCAATAAAGGTGCTTGAACCAAATAGTTTTAAAGATGCTATGGCAGCAATTCTTAGAGATTTGATGGCCCATTATCTTCACTGACTGAATTTGTCAGTGAAGACAATATATAATAGATCGAGAAGGAGTTTGAGACCATCCTGTAACAAATAGCAACAATAAAATGAATGTGGAGGAATAGAAAATGAAGAATACAGTATATCTTTATGTATTTGATACAATGGCAGACTGGGAAATAGGTTATTTAATCACTGAAATCAATTCGGGAAGGTACTACAAAAAGGGATTAATGCCGCTAAAAGTAGTAACTGTAGGAATTACCAAGACCCCTATTACTACAATGGGAGGTCTGAAAATATTGCCAGAAATTGAACTTAAGGAGTGTAGTGTTAAAGATGCTGCTGCTTTGATTCTACCTGGGGGGAATACATGGACAGAAGCAATTCATGCTCCCATTATAAGAATGGCTGAAAAGTATTTAGAGAAAGGTATTGTTGTAGGGGCAATTTGTGGTGCTACAATAGGACTTGCTATGGGGGGAGTACTGGATCAACGAGATCATACAAGCAATGACCTGGGGTATCTTAAAATGGTCTGTCCAAACTATGATGGAGAGATGCATTATAAGCAGGAATGTGTAGTAACTGATGGAAGTTTGATTACTGCTTCTGGAATAGCTCCTCTTGAATTTGCTTTGCATATATTGAAAATTCTAGATGTATTCTTACCGCAAACCCTAGATTCCTGGTACAATCTTTATAAAACCCAAGAGTCAAAATATTTCTTTGAGTTGATGAACTCAATTCAATAAAATGGCTTAAAGTGGGTAAGATAGCTACTTTTCACCACCTTTTACTTTAGCGTGGGTTTTGTCGGCAATGTCGGCGACACCCCTCCAAGGAATCAAGAGTATCTCATTGTTTATGATTATAATACTCCGATAATCAGCTATGGTGCCGAAGGAAGAATCCATTAATCTTTGGAACTGCTTGGAGGAGAAGATGCAATGACTAAAGTTAATAAGTATAATTATTAGTACGCATTCTTCATAAATCATGAATCATCAGCTAGCTCAAAATTGGACTACCTGTTTTATTATGAGCATAGCAATAAATTTGCTAACAAAGCCTAATAATTAAATCTATACCTTATGAAATAAAAAAATATAAAATCATGGTGGGTGGGCAATAGCTCCTTCTGTAGTCCTGTATATGAAAAATTTACTTTTCAGTACAAAGTGGGAAATGTAAATTTTTATATATTAAAGGGCTAAGAAGGAGCGACTGGACATCTAAGCCTTTCAGTAATCCTTATTAGCTAATATTTTCGTTTTGGGTGCAATTCGAAAGGAAATAAATATTATGCTAAAGGATTGCGAAAGGCGAATTTGTAATGAAATCTTTACCTCTTCAAAATTTCAAATCAAATAAAATAGGGTGGGCATGACATCTATAACTAAACTTCACGAAGTGAATGTTTTAAAATGATGCACATAAAATAAAAGCATTTAACTTACATGAAATTAATAGATTAAAATTAAATTTAAAAGTTATAACATGTGCCCCATCGGGTACCAAAACATAGGACTAGATTAATCCTAGATAGTCCTTGGGGAATTAAAGGCTTGAGCTTGCCGAAAGACTTTAAGGCACTTAGGAATATCAGGTAATATCCTGTACTATTTTGGGTGATGGATTAGGCACCAGAGGAAATAATAGTAATTGATAAATATAGGAGTGTAGTATATATAGTAGTTATAAATTAACTATTAAAAATAATATGATATTAATAAAAGTAAAGGATGAAAGTGTTAACTATAACTATAACTATAACTATAACTATAACTATAGAAATTATATTAGAGGTAACATTAATAACTTAAAGGTATGTATAAATCAGATTAAAAGAGAATAAGGTGGCGTAGCCACAAAAGAGCACTTAGTGCTCTTTCATATAACAAACTGAATTGGACAAAAGATTGTCCAATTCTTCCTTAGGAGCGAAGTGACGTTATTTGATTACAAAAGATGGACTTAATAAATCGACTTTTAAATCATAGATTATTGCTGAAATAGAGAGAGATTTATTTTGTCCATCTTAACTCCTTTTGATGAGAGGAATATTAGCATCAAATTCTAAAAGAATTAGAGTTGGTTTAGAAATTGCTAATATGTTTAATGAGCTTCTTTCTTTTGAATAGCTAACATTTGTAGATGATTCAGAATATATATTACAACTACCTAAAATTAAGACGTAAATGATTGTATGTAAGGTTGTTGATATAAACTGCATTAGAATATCGTAAAAGACAGTTAATTATGTTTTAAATAGATATAAAGTATTAATTTATGGTAAAATTAATTATTGAAAGCACATAATTAAACTTTTAAAAAGGTTAACCCTTATAAATATGATATTAAATTTAAGTGGATTTATATAACTAAAAAATTATATACAGAGGTGGATGTTTTATGTTATATCATGCTTCGGGTGAGATTGTTGAATTTCCAGAGATAAGAAAAAGTAAGTATACTAAAGATTTTTCATGGGGATTCTATTGCACAAATAATTTTGAGCAAGCTAAAAAATGTGCGAAAAGAAATAGGGAGTATCCTACTCATCAAATAAGTTTTCATACTTTAAAAGCTCTTGATTGTCTTACTTTTGAAAGAGGTGAAATTATTAATGAATGATATTGAAAAAAACAATTTATTTTACGTTTGTTCACTTATTGAATTTATAGGTAGAAAGACTAAAAATAAAAGATCATCTATTGTAGAGTTGTTAGGCAAGAAAGAATTAGATAGGCAATTAGACCTTGCAGAAGTTAATCATTGCCTCTCATATGAACAAGTTTCAGATGAGATAATAGAATATTTTAATATTCCAGTAGGTGATTTTGATTCTGTGGGATTATGTAAATATAATGTTCCAAGTGTTCAAGCAATAGGTAAAGTATATCAGAGATTAATAATAGACGTAATTTCAGAAGAAGATAGTATAGCAGATAGTTTATTTAAAGTATTTAAGTCATTTATAAGTGATGAAATATCTGATTTTAACTCTTCTGTGTACTATAGTAATCCAGAGTATTTAAAGTATTCTTATTTGGAAGGAAAACTCTTGGATTAATAGATTATATGATGAGAGAAACACTAACTAAATTTAAAAGAATATAAGCAAAAGGCAATAAACATTAGGTTTGAATGTTTATTGCCTTTCTTCATGCAACCTTATTAGAATCATCACTATCAATAACAACTCCAAGTTTTGTTGATATTATGGTATTTAGCCTATTAATCGAAGCTGAGAGGGCAGTCATTTGTTTCTCTAAGCGAATAAGTAATAATGATAGGTAAACCTTTGAAGCAATCTCCGGTTTTTCCCCCATTCCACACCGTGCGTGAGACTTTCACCTCACACGGCGTTCCATCAATTTAAAAGTAAAGTTTGTTATAACGCAGAATTCTTATAAAATACTAATTGTTTCGAGTTTAGCCTTTTTTCTTAGAATATTTATTTTATTTATCATTGGTTTAGTTATGTTTAATAGATCCATATATTCATTAATTGTTTTATCTTCTGTTGCATGTATTAGAGAATGTACATCATTTTTGACAAGTATAAGATTTTTATAAGTGTCATCTCCGCCAAGCTCTTTAGGAAGTTTATGATGGCAGATGAATTCACCTGGTATTAGTACATCTCCAGTAATAGCACATTTGCCACATTGTGCACAGTATAAAGAAATTATATTATCAGAAAGTTCAACATTTTCATTAGTTGTTTCTTCTACTATAAGTTGATGAATAATGCTTATATCAACTTTTAAAGAATTGTGTATTTCTTTCCGTCCCATAGGAGTGTAGTCATTAATTATTTTCTTTTTATATTTGGGAATTGCATTCCGTATATATCCTATAGGTGTAAGGGGATATCCATCAACAAAGCGTATTTGAGCACTATGTCCATATTTTTCCTTAAGATACCC
The DNA here is from genome assembly GCF_001458595.1 of Clostridium neonatale. Taxonomy (GTDB): domain Bacteria; phylum Bacillota; class Clostridia; order Clostridiales; family Clostridiaceae; genus Clostridium; species Clostridium neonatale. Next base: position 1,766,427 of record NZ_LN890328.1, on the reverse strand, counting down.
TGTTTTTATTGAACCCTTCTTTTGAAGTCTTTTCTTTAGCCTGTTTTCAAGTATTTTTTTGATTTGAAACTGTATTTTACCAAAATCGTTGCTAATGAGTGTGGCGTATTGATAATAGTTATGAACACCCCATACATATGAGTTGTACAGATTTATATTGTTTCTTGATTGAATATTATTTTTACATCTTTGCATATCTTTTATTTTATTTCTTAGAGTATCTGCAATGTTTTTGGCAGCTTTATCTGAAATATGCGATTTAACGATATACTTATTCCGTCTTTTGATTGCTTTAATCTTAAAGCCAAGGAATTCTGAGTATTTTGTCTTTAGATTAACTATTTTAGATTTTTCTTTACTTATTTTCAATGATAGTCTTTTAATCAACCATTTTTCGGTAGCAATAAATATTCGTCGAGCATCATTATAATTCCTACAGAAAATTTTAAAATCATCTGCGTATCTTACAATGTAAATTTCTTTAAGCTTAGTCCTTCGTAGTGCTCTAAATTTAGAAGAATTACAACTATAATTTGTTTGGGATTTCATATTTTCCCATTGATTAGTTATCCACCAATCTAATTCATTAAGAACAATATTACTAAGTAGAGGACTTAAGATGCCACCTTGAGGCGTTCCTTTAGAAGGAAATACAATACTTTTATTTGCCATTATTATTGGAGCTTTTAACATTTTTGTTATAATGCATAAAAGCTTTTTATCTTGTATTCCTAGTGTCCATAATTGCCGACGCAATTTTTTGTGATTTACATTATCAAAGAAACCTTCAATATCAATGTCAACTGCATAGTGTAGATTATAACATTGTATCATTCTATAACATTGAGAGATAGCATGTTCTGCAGACCTGTTAGGTCTGAAACCGTTGCTTCTTTCATGGAATTTTGCTTCACAAATTGGTTCAAGAATCTGCAGTATACATTGTTGTACAACTCTATCCATTATGCAAGGTATACCTAGTGGTCTTGTTTTGCCATTAGGTTTAGGAATATCAACACGTTTAACTGGTTTGGGATTGTAGTTTGTAAGTTTTTTACGTACTATATTAATTATGCTTTCTGTAGATAGTTTTGCTACATCTTCTATGTTTCTTTTATCTACACCTGGTGTTTTACTTCCAGGATTCTTTTTTATATTCCTATAGGCAAGCATAATATTCTGTTTTGATAATATAAGTGGCATGAGTTTAGTAAAAACTTCACCATCTGTACTTTTAGCATAAAGATTATCAAGTATATTTGTCATATTATAATATTCTGAGTTTCTTAGTTTTTGTTTCTTTCTTATTTTATGAGAATCCAATATAGTTAATATCTCCTTTCTGAGACCTTCTTTAATCATACTCGAATCTACATTGATTGCGTTAACAAACTTTTGTTTTATAAATTGACTTGAGGCTATCCCTCCACAGCTTATTATCACTGTTTCATAGGTACTATGCCTCTACTCTCACTACAATAAAGATACTTATAGTTCTTCGATATCACCGCTTCATCGGCTGATAAACGCCTCTGCGTTTGTAGCTTTCCACGTTCCAATATTTATCCCTGTACATATATCTTTAGGTGCTTTCTTTAAGCCTGTGTACTTGATAGTGCCTGTAACACTATATGGAAGTTCATACTTACCAATTTTACTAATCCACATACACGGTATATTAATACCATATGTATTTCTACATATTCAGCGTCTAGACTTGTACAATCGAAAGTTTGTCTGCAAAATTAATTGCTATTCTCACCATAGATATTTTATAGGCATCCGACCTATGGGCTACACCACCCACCTCTGGGCAGATTTCGTTAGTTGGGTATAATCCACAATTCTTTTCGGTAGCTTTCAGCCGACTTCACCGAGCTTTTAACAACTTATTTTTTATCCAATAAATTGCTAATCGGAGTATTAACGAGAGCATTTCAGGATGTTACTCCATCATTCTACTCATGAAAAATATTAGTTCTATTAAAACTAAAGGTTTTAATGTCTAAGCTTTTCACTTAGAAACGTGTCACACAATATGCACTAATTGCTACTGGAAAGCCTACGTTGCCTATCAAGCTCATTAATTCATTAATCTCCATAAAATAATCACCTCCTACATTGGATATATGGTTTTAATGAATGATTGACAGTAGATGATTAAAGAATAGATTAATTTATTTTTAGAGTTTATTGTATACCATCACCATTAACTATATGGTCATAGTAATGAGCTATAGCTATATCTACAATTGTACTAACGTAAGTATTTAATTCAGGATGAATACTTTTAAGTTCATTTATTTTTCTAACAGTAGAAGCTCTTAACATATAAGTTCTTTTAACAGCAAGAAATTCACCATCAATAGGTGGAGCACATCCATTTACTATGGGAGTTCTTCTATTATCATTAAATAAATTATTTTTAATGTTATTATCATTATTCTTAAAGTTATTTTTAACTTCTGGAGTAGCAATGTTAGTATTAGCTATTATAGGAGCTGCATTAACTTCATATGAAGAATTATCATTAAAAGAAAAAGTAGCAATACAAGTACCAGGAATTTTTTCATCAGAACTAAATCCACATATATCAAGATCCTCTTCAGGAGCGAAATCATTTTTAGGTAATTTAGTATTTCTTTTATTGGCCATAAGTTTAAATCTCCTTCATTTATTATTTTTCAATTAAGATATATGTTTATTTAGTAAATATTCTAGTATGGTAATATTCTAAACCATAAATATTCTTTAGAATAAATATGGTGAAGAATATATATTCTTAAGAATATGCACCTTTAAAAAGGGAACGAAGTGCAATTAGGATCTTTTAAAGCCTAAAATAATGAGAGGCTATAAGATTTTAGAGTTTATTAGAATAGTATTTTATAGAATAAAACATATATCCATAATGAAGGCTAGAAAATTTTCATGTAATAAATTTTTTAAGCTGCAATAAATTATGGAGGGATTAGAAAATGGTTAAAGATGAAATTAAAATGAAGGATGAAAATAGTGAGGCGTTTGATAAAAAGCAAATAGCTTTAGCAATTAGAAATTCTACTTTAGACGATGAGCTTAGTTGCTCTATATTAGAAGAAGGAATTTTAAAGAAGTGCCAGGGGTGTAGCCTTAATGGTATTTGTAATGGTATTGATAAGGTTGTTGATGAATATGTGAATAATAATACTAGAGTTGTGAGTAGCTTTAGTTTTTAATAATAGGCTGTGTTAAATAATTATGTTGATTTAGTGTTTAAATTGATGGGATATAGGTTATAATATAACTATAGATATAATTTGAGGTGGATTTATGGCAAGTGTTTCAAGTATTAAAATAGATATTACTACCCTTGGTGATTATGAATTACAAGAATTATTTAATTATATAGGAGAAATGCTTACGCTTGGTTCTTTAAAAGGCTCCCTTAATAATGATTTTAAAGAGTCGAGATTTAGTAAGGGGGAGGTCTGCCCTCACTGTCAGTCAACCTCAATTGTTAAAAATGGTAAATTGAAAGATAAACAAAGGTATTTATGCAAGACTTGTAATAAGTCATTCAACGATTTAACTAAATCTGCTTTGTCTTGCACTAAACTACCTTTAGAAAAATGGATTGAGTATGTAAAAGGTATGATACTTGGACTTTCCATAAGAAAAAATGCTAAAAATATTGATGTATGTGTTAAAACATCTTTTTATATGAGGCATAAAATACTTGATTGTATAAGAGAGTTTATGGGAATTGGTGATGTAGACGGTGTAGTTGAAATGGACGAAACTTTTATTCCGTTATCTTATAAAGGCAACCATAAGAAAAGTGGCTTTGTAATGCCAAGACCTTCTCGTAAAAGAGGTAAGCAAATTAAAAAGCGTGGTATTAGTAATGAGCAAGTTTGCATAGCAACTGCTATAGATAGAAATGGTAATATTATATTAGAACCAATATGTACAGGGAGAATAAGTCATTACGACCTTGAAAGTCTATACAAAGGTCGTATAGACAATAATTCAATCATCTGTACAGATAGCCATAAGTCGTATATTCAATTTGCTAAGAACCTTTCATTAGACCATAAAAGAATAATGAGAGGACATTATAAAGAATGGTATATATCATATAAATCACATCAACTCTTTGCATAGCAAACTAAAGATTTGGATGTATAGATTTAAAGGTGTATCAAGTAAGTTTTTATCAAATTATATGGCTTGGTATAAATGGCTTGAAAGTTTTAATGATGATAAAGAAATAATAAGAACAAAAAACATGCTTATACATAGTGTAATACCATTTGTAGATACTCGAATCCAAGCGTATAAAAACAGAACTCTTGTTTACGCAACAAAAAGTTGTTAATATGCCTAAATTTGTATATAATATTATATATTTATGCTGGTGTTATAGTTATAATAATTTTCAAAGGGGTTGAGTTTATGAACATAAAACATATTGACAATATTATTGATAAAGTTGAATTGAAGAATGGAGCACAATTAATCTTGAGAAAGGCAACAGTAGACGATGCTAACGATATTATTGAATATTTGAATACTGTTGGTGGAGAAAGTAATAATTTACTTTTTGGAGAAGGTGAGTTTAAACTTACAATTGAACAAGAGAGAGCATATATCGAAAATATTAATAAAGATAAAAACTCTCTTATGTTGTTAGGTGTAATTGATAATAGAATTGTGAGTGTTTCTCAAATAAGTAGTCAGAACAGACAAAGAATAGGTCATAATAGTGAACTCGCAATTTCAGTAATAAAAGAATATTGGGGAAACAGAGTTGGTAGTTTTGCTATAGAGCAGTTAATAAAATTTGCAAAAGATAATAAATCTATAAAGAATATTAGTCTTGGTGTTAAAGAGGATAATCATAATGCCATTAAACTGTATAAAAGGCATGGATTTGTAGAAGTAGGCGTTCATAAAAATTTCTTTAATATTAATGGTGATTATTATGATGAAATATTAATGGATTTATATATCTAAAGTTATTAAATAGACAAGCAATAGGTAGTTTAAATTTAACTACCTATTATTATTACTATAAATCAACAAATATATCTAACAGAGCCTAATAATAAAAAGAGATAGCAGGGGGATTATATGCTATCTCTCTTTAAATGGGTTATCATGTATTTATAATATTGACAGATATTACAAGTATTATACAAATGAATTTCTAATATGTTATTCAATATTTTAAGATTAATTAAAAAAATCAAGGTATCTGCAATATACCTTGATTTTTTTATGAATAATGAATAACTTTATTATCATTAATGTATTTATAAATCTTCTTTAAAACACTTCTCTTTCTCATGTGAGCAGTAGAATAGCAAAGCTTTTTTAGATAAGCATATTTTCTAATAGTATTATTCTCAAAGAAAATAAATTGAACCAGTTCTTTTTCCTCTTCAGTCAAATTATTAATAGCGTGTCTTAATTCTTCAATATCACATTTATTACAAAGTCCCTCTTCTAAATTATCATCATCAATTAAATTCTCTTCTAAATCCTGTGAAAAAGGAAGAGCATCATTTCCCACAGTAGAGCTTCTAGTTTTGCATCTTTTAATAAGATCACTTAAATTATTTTTAATTCCATTAGTGGCATAAGCAACAAATCTATGATTTTCTAATTTATATTGAGATAGACATTTAAATAAATTTTTATAACATTCATTTGGTATATCATATAGATTATATCCATCAATAAAGGTCCCTTTAGAAAGATTAAGTATAAAAGGTCTAAATTGTTCTACTAGTTTTTCTTTAGATTTTTCATCACCATCTTTAGATTTTTTTACTAGATATTCGATATAGTTATAATCCATGTGAACCTCCTTATAATTAGGCTTATTTCATAGAAATATCAATATGTTGTATTAGAATAAAAAATATCTCTATATATAGTATATATGTGTTAAAGGCATATATCTTATGTAGAAATAGAAATTTACTTATATTTAAGGTAAATAATTTTTTAGTGCAACATAGCTGCTTTTTTAAGCAAATAAGATCTTGGTTGCAGCATAGCTATTTTTTTAATAGGTGAATAGTTTTTGGTTGCAGCATAGCTGCTTTTTTAAAATGTGTATATCTTATATGTAAATGTAAAAAAGTGATATTAATTTGATGGAGGTTAGGTAATGAGTAATGAAGGTATTAATTTAAAAACTATAGCAATTGATATTGGTCATAATGTGAGCTTTGATGGTGGAGCTGTAGGAATTAGGAAAGAAGATGAATTAAATAAGTTAGTTGGTGAAGCTCTTATTGAAAACTTTAGAGCAATAGGAATTAATGTTGTTAATTGTATGCCAAAGAGTGCAATTAGCCTTTATGACTCTTTAAATCAAAGGTGCATAGCTGCTAATACTGGAAATGTAGATTTCTTTATATCAATTCACCATAATGCGGGGAGGGGAGAAGGTGCAGAAGTATTATGTTATGGTAGTGGAATTGCAGAAGAAGTAGGAAACAGCATACTTAATGAGTTAAGCAAGATTGGATTAAAGAATAGAGGAGTTAAGTATAGAAAGGACTTATTTGTACTTAATAAAACTAAGATGAAAGCAATTTTAGTTGAATGTGCCTTTTGTGATAGTGAGAAGGATATGACTGGTTATGAGTGTTGTAAAATAGCTAATGCAATATTCAATGGGATTTGTAGTAAATTTTTTCTAACCCCCTATGTGTTGTCTAGGAGTTCTTGAACTAAATATAACTTTATTATATCCTTACGATTTTTCTTATGCTAAAATATAGCTATTATTAAATTTCCAAATAAAAAATATAGTTTAAACTTTTAGGAGATATTATGGCAAATATATTAGTACTTGAAGATGATGAAAGTGTAAACAGAGGAATTACATTTTCCTTAAAAAAATCAGGAAATACCGTATTTTCCTGTGAAACTATTTTTGAAGCAAAACAATTAATAAAAAAACATCCTATAGACCTTGCTGTTTGTGACATTAACCTTCCTGATGGAAATGGACTAGATTTTATTATGTGGCTGAGACAAGAATTTCAAACATACGTTATTTGCTTAACTGCATTAGATCAAGAAATAGACCAAGTAATGGGTTATGAAGCTGGTGCAGATGATTATATTACTAAACCATTTAGCTTATCTGTGCTAATGTTAAAAATTGATGCTTATTTAAAGCGTAAAATGATTAATAAAAAGCAAAATAAAGTAATTTCAGGAAATATATATATTCATCTTGATGAAATGAAAGCTTCATTAAATGGTGAAGAAATTTTACTTACAAAAACTGAATGGAAACTATTAATTTTATTTTTAAAGCATCCAAAGCAAATTCTTTCAAAAAATCAAATATTAGAAAATATATTTGATATAAATGGGGAATTTGTAAATGATAATACTGTTGCTGTTAACATTAGAAGATTGCGTGAAAAAATAGAAGATGATCCTGCAAAGCCGATTTATTTAAAAAACATTAGAGGCTTAGGTTATATATGGAATCAGGAAGTTGAAAATATATGATGAAAAAAAGAAAATTTAAATCTATTATAAATTTAATTATTATTTCTCTTTTAACATGGTTATTTATAAATATTTTAACTACTTGCTTTTACTATAAAAATTATAATAGCAATATTGATATTATAGCTCAAATGTTATCAATTACTACTGAAAATAATATATCAAATAACTATGAACCCCAAAATTCAATTAATAAAGCTGTTGAAATTTTAAAAGGGCATAATCTTGAATCTATTAAAAATGGGAAAGAAATTTTAAAACAATATGGTTACTTAAAAAATAATCAAAATGCACTATATAAACAATTGCAACAAAATTGTATTATAACAGCATTAGTTTCTTTTTTACTATTAGGAATTTTAAGTTTCTTTCTTGCTTTATGGCAAAAATCAGTTTTTCAAAAAAAAAATAATATATTATTAGAAATTGAACAAACACTTATCAATTTTAGAGAAAATAACTTATCAATTTTATTAAATGATGATGAATCAAATGAATTAGAAAAAATAAAATATCAGCTTGATGCTATTGGAAATCACTTAAACTTATTAAAAGAAGAAGCAAAATTAGAAAGAGATGGAACAAAGGAATTAGTTTCTGATATTTCACATCAGTTAAAAACACCTGTAGCAGCTTTAGATACATGTTTTAGTATTTTACTTCATGAAAATTTAAGTAAAGAAGAACAAATGGAATTTTCTATAAGATGCAGAAATGCATTAGATGGTTTAGAAACATTATTACAATCATTACTTCAAATTTCTAAAATGGAAGTTGGCTTAATTCAAATTGAAAAAAATAAGCTTCCAATCTTGGATACAATAATAACTGCAATTAACCGTGTTTATCCAAAAACATTAGAAAAAAATATTGAATTAATTTTTAATTGTGATGATTCATTAGAATATTATAAAATTATGCAGGATAAGAAATGGTTAAGTGAAGCAATAATAAATGTTTTAGATAATGCAATAAAATATAGCCCTGATAATTCTGAAATATTTGTTTATCTTCAAAAAAGAAATGGCTTTATCCGTATAGAAATTAAAGATAATGGCATTGGAATACCAAAAGAAGAATATCATAAAATATTTCAGCGTTTCTTTAGGGGAAAGATGAATGCTGTAAGCAATGAAAATGGATCTGGAATAGGATTATTCCTTACACGAAAAATTATTGAAAATCATAATGGTACAATTACTGTATCATCTAATTTAGGAAATAATAAAAATACAAATAATAACTGTGGCAGTACATTTGTAATTCAATTGCCAGAAAGTGAGTAGAAGTCTTACAAAACTGTAAGACTTCTACTCATTTTTGAAATCAAATTGAAAGATTACATTGTTAAGATAAAATAGAAAAGACTAAATGGAGGTTACTTTAATGAGTATAATTTTAGAAACAAATCAGCTTTGTAAGTTTTACGGAACAAAAGAAAATCAAGTAAAAGCTGTAAACAATGTCAATATAAAAATTAATCAAGGTGAATTTATAACAATCGTAGGTAAATCTGGTTCTGGAAAAAGTACTTTACTTCATATGCTTGGTGGCCTTGATATGCCAACAAAAGGCAATGTTATCATTTCTGGAAAAGATATTTATAAAATGAAAGAAGATCAGCTTGCTATTTTTAGAAGAAGAAAAATTGGATTTATTTTTCAAGCATTTAACTTAGTTTCTGCACTTAATGTTTGGGAAAATATCGTATTACCATTAGGCTTAGATGGTAAAAAGGTAGATGAATCATTTGTAAATGACATTATTAAAACATTAGGAATTGAAAATAAAATTCATAACTTACCTAATACACTTTCAGGAGGACAACAGCAAAGAGTTGCAATTGCAAGAGCCTTAGTTACAAGGCCAGATATCCTTTTTGCAGATGAACCAACAGGAAATCTTGATTCTAAAACAAGTGATGAAGTAATTGCATTATTAAAAATGACTGCAAAAAAATATGGGCAAACAATTGTAATGATTACTCATGATGATGAAATTGCACAAGTAGCAGATCGTATTTTAATAATTGAAGATGGAAAGGTGGTAGATTTTCGTTGAATGCAACTACAAAAATTGCATTAAGCAATAATAAAAAAAATAAAACTAGAAGTATTCTTATAATAATTGCAATTTTATTAACTACTTCCCTACTTACTATTATTAGCACCTTTGCAAATGGCTTTGTTAGACTTCAAAAGAAAAATGCAAGTAATCATTATGGAAGTAATTATGGGTTGTTTTTATCTGTAAATAACCAACAATTACAAGAAATTTATAGAAGAGCTGAAATTGATGATATAGGAATTATGTCTGCTGCTGGAATATTAAAAGGAAATGAAAAAGGTAGTTTTGTAAGTACAGATTCATCAGTTCGTAAAATGCTTCCATATAATAAAGAATATTTACTTGAAGCTGGAGCTTATCCTGAAAAGGAAAATGAAATTGCTGGAAGTAAAGCTTTTTTTGAATCTCAAGGATATAATAATGTGCAAGTTGGTGATGAAACAAAGTTATATTATCGTTCTGGAATGTCAAAGGAATATACAGAAAGGTCATTTGTAATAAGTGGTATTTTATATAATAGAGAAAACTATCAAATTTCTTCATCTTATGTTGTTTTTTGTTCTCCAGCATTTTATGAAAATGAAATTTCAAATGATTATAAACAATATAATGTTTATTTTACATTAAATGATTCAGTAAAAGTTTCAATGAATAATATAGATGATGTTCTTACAAGTATCGCTAAATCTTGTGGAATAAATAGTAATAATTTAATTATAAATAGTTATTACTTATCTTGGATGCTAGACCCAAGCTATGAAATGATTTTATTTTGTGGATTTACATCTTTAATAATCATATTGCTTGCTGTAATTGTAATTTATAATATCTTCCAAGTTGGTATTGCTCAAAAAATACAGGAATATGGAAAAATAAAAGCATTAGGTGCTACAAAAAAACAAATGAAGTATCTTATTTTAAAAGAAGGATTAATTTTATCAGTAATTGCAATTCCACTTGGATTAATTATTGGATTTTTTATTGCAAAGTTAAGTTTTTCATGGTTAATAGAACAAGGAAATTTACTTGAAACTAGTGTTAAAAATATACAAGTTCCTTTATTTTCAATACCATTAATGTTAATTACTATTATTATTTCATTACTTACAGTAATACTTGCACTTCGCAAGCCAATGAAAATAGTTGCACGTATCTCTCCAATTGAAGCAACAAGATATCTTGAAAATTCAACTATTAAAAATTGTGGAATTAGAAAAGGCAAAAAAAATATCACTGTTTTTTCAATGGCAATGGCAAATATTTTAGGTAATAAAAAAAGAACTCTTACAACTATTCTTACAATGGGATTATCTTGTGTATTATTTGTAATAATTTCAAATTTTGTTGGAAATATTGATACAGAATATGAAGCAAGAAAAGGATTAAATAATGGTCAGTTTGAATTAAAGCTTGATTATTCCCTTGAATGGGATGAAGCTTATCCTGAAAATAACTTAGATTCTATATTAAAAAATAATCCATTAAATGAATCATTAATAGCTAAAATTAAAGCAATTCCAGAAGTTAAGGATGTTATTACTAGGGAAATTGCTGTTGTAAATATTGATGATGTAAAACAAGTAATTTCTATTGTAAATAAAAACGATTTTGAAAATATGCGCTTTGAAGGCGATCTTGGTTTAATGGACTATGATGAAGCTGTAAAAAATAAAGATATCTTCTTTGGCTGGTCTATGTGGATGGAATCAGATGGCTATTCCTTAAATGATTTAATTTCTTTCCAAATAGATAATGGAACTGAAATCTTAAACTATCAAGGAAATATTCTAGGAGCTTTTGCAAGTTCTGATACTTACCTTGTTATGCCTGAAGAAGTATATAATAGCTTACACCCTTCTGGTTCTTCATTTGGCTACCTTTGGGTTGATTGTGATAAAAATGATGTTTCAGTTGTTGAAAATCAACTTAGAGATTTAATTGAAAATACTTCTTATATTAAACTTAAAACTTATCATGATGAATTAGCACTAGCTGAATTTGCAAGTACTATGATGAAACTTGGATGTTATTTATTTGTTGGAATCTTAGGCCTAATTGGATTTATGAATCTTGCAAATACAATTATTATTAATATAATAACTAAAAAGCAGGAATATGGAGTATTACAAGCAGTGGGAATGACAAATAAGCAATTAAATTTAAGTTTACAAATTCAAGGATTAATTTTTACAATTGGAAGTATTTTTATTTCACTTATAGTTGGATTACCTCTTGGTTATATGTTATTTTCATTTGCTAAAAGAAAAGGAATATTTGGAATGAATGTTTATCACATTCCTATTATCCCAATTTTAGTTATGATTGCAATAATCTTAATTCTTCAAATTATATTATCATTTACATTAAGTCATAATTTTAAAAAGGAAACATTAGTTGAAAGAATTCGTTATCAAGGATAAATAAAAATTGATTTTTCTATTTTTATCCAAAACTTCATTAATATAAATGTATAAATAAATTGAACTTATTTAAATAAAGGGGTTATTCTATCAATATTAAAACTAAGTGTAAAACTTCAAGTGATAAAATAATATTAAAGAGCTTATTTTTATAGGCTCTTTTTTTAATATCAAGAGGCTTTTATATTATATTGAATATGTTAGAGAATATAAAACCAGGGGTGAGGAAACTTAAAAGAGAAGTTTAACATCTTACTGAATAAATTGTTTATAAATCGTTATAATTACCTGTGTAGCTAGAGAAATAGCCACATTATAATCATTATAAAAATAATACGTAAAAGTCCTTTTCACAATATTGTAATAGATGGTATACTATAATACATATAAGATAATAATTTAAATATAAGATTTGTTTATGGAGAATGTAAAGTGAGTAAAATATTTAGAGATGATGGAAGAGAATTGTTGAGGATATTTGATAATTTAGTTAAAGGATTTTAAATTAATAATGAATTCCCATCATTAAAAAGGTCTATAAAACAGTTTGATTTTGATGATGTCTATACTGATATTTTAAATTACCATGAACATATAATTGATGATAGAGAAGAATATGATGATTATATATCCAAAAATGTTTTTGATGGAAATGAGATAATAGATAGATACAAAGCTGAAGATTCTTTGAGATATAAATGGAATAAGAATTTAGAGTCTGGAAGAAGATTAGTTGAAGTATGTAATGATCCTTGGGCAATAAGAATAATTACTAATATAACAGTTGATGAGCTTAAAAGTGAAATAGATAATATAATTTGTCTATCTAATAAATTACACTATATAGTTGATGTAGTTAATTTTTATGATAATCATAAATCAGATGGATATAGAGGTATACATTTGTATTTTAAGAATAACAAGAAATGTTATCCTATTGAAGTACAGTTTTGGACAAGGAAAGATTGGTTTTTGCAGAGATATACCCATGAGGTGATATATAAACAATCTTATGAAGAAAATGCTATAGAATATTCAAATAATTTACGTGAGTGGGTAGATAATATTCCTTTATCTCCTGTAGGATTAGATTCATTTATAGATTATTATTATGAAGTTATAAATAGTATAAGCTATGATTAAAGGTGGTGAGCAAATATGACAATGTTACTATATGCAAGAAAACGTGGGCTTGGAGAGACAAGAGTTATAGAGTTAGATTCAAAAGAAGCTATTAAAATTATGAAACAGAATAGAAAATGTGATTTTCAATTAGGCATGATAGGAAGTACAAACCTTCAAAGTGTAGCAAGAGTATATGGAGAATTTGCTCCTTTTAAAAAGGTTGCGTCAGTTGAAGAATTGTTAAAACCATTTTAACATTGAAAAGTTGATAAATTATAGTTATAGACAATGCTACTATAATTACAGATAAAAAGCTTTAAAGAAATTGAATTTTGAATTTCTTTAAAGCTTTTTCTTGTTGAAATAAAACTTAAAGAGTAACTTTTAACCTATAATATTTTATATTGAATAAATAATATAAATATGTTAGAATGCTGTTTCTATTGGGATTAAATGTAAAAAAATCTAATTATTCTCAATAACAAAAGGGGCAATTGATAATGCAAAGAAAATTTATAAATGTTAAGAAGTTATGTATGTCAATCATAATATTAACTATACCAGTGCAAATGATTGGCTGTAGTAGTATTAACTCGAGTGATATGATAAAAATGATAGATGGAGGGCAAGAAATTTCAATAGAGTTAAATCAACCAGATTACACGATTGATGTAAAAGGAACTCAACAAGAGGAAAACACATGGATACAATTAGATCGATTAAAAACATTCAATACAGGATTCAGACAAGCTTTTGATGAACTATTCAATATTAAGACAGTAACAGAGAATAGCATTAATGGTAAGAGTGGATGTATATCTGTAGATTCAATAGGTGATAGAAATGGTAATACAACTATTATAGATAGTTTAAGAAATAAGGTATTTGCAACTAAGTATTTGGGAGACAGTACTGTAAAAGAGAATGTAGCTAAGTTAGCGTCATAAGCTTATACAGATGTAGCTGACAATGTAGATAATCAATTAGTAGCTTCTATAAATGCTTATTATAATTTGATACCTAATGCAGAGAATCCAACAGCATTTAATCCAACTCAAAGTATGACAAGAGAATTGATGAATTGTAGTGAAGGAACAGTGATATATCATACAGCAAATGAAAATATAACTATTGAAGTGAAAAACATTAGAGCTTATAGAGGTAGAATATAATGAAATTGGAATAACTTTTTTTAAGTTAAATGGGAATAAAGTTAATCAAAATTTATTGCGGGATGAAGAGGTACAAAAATTAACTATTAAATTTATTTATTCCCATTTGTTAAATTTCTTTTTATATATACTTCAACAATTATATAAATATTAGAATATTACCATATAAGAATATGTCTATTTATTGGGGGCAGTGTTTTTAAAGTATATTTTTTTATAAAATAATAGTTTATGAAAATTAATAAATGGACTATAATGTAAGTATAATAAGGAACAGGAGGCTGAAACATTGTTAAAGAAGCATGATTATGATGCAGCATGGAAAACAATTCTTGAGGCCTTTGAAGTAGAAGTGGTGGAAGTTCTGTTTCCAGAGATATTTGATGATATAGACTGGGCGTGTGGCACAGAAAGTCTTGATCTTGAACTTGCAGAGATACAGAGAGAAATGTTCGATAAGGATAGTTCGGAGAAAATAATATCGGACAAAATTATAAAAGTAAGGCTTAAGGATAAAAATAGCAAGATTTTATTTATCCATGTGGAAGTGCAAAGCTACAGTAGCGACGAAGATGTTTTTGGAGAGAGGATGTTTAGATATTTTTATCGCATCTGGGATAAATTCAGATATAAGAATAAAGATAAAAGTGAAGTAATAGCAGCTGCAATTTATACTTATAAAGGTGAACGTGGAAAAGATAAGAGCTATGTTTACAAGGTTCCCAAAATAGAAGATGAAATCTTAACATATAACTTTAGAACAATAGATGTAGAAAAACTTGATTTAAATAAAATTAATGATGATAATCCATTAAAGCTTGTATTTAAGATGGCAAAAGTTTTGCTTAAAACAAAACCACATGATAGAGATATTTATAATGCAAAAATAGAAATGGCAGAAGAATTAATAAAATATGATAAGGTCAAAAATGAAGAACAGATAAAAGCTTTGGCAGATTTTCTTGAATATCTATTCTTAATACAGGATAAAGAATTAGAAAATAAATATGAAGAATATAAGAAGGAAAGAGGAGGTGCTGTGCGTATGACTGTAGATCAAATAAGGCAAAAATATTATGAACAAAAGGCAAGAGAAGAAATATTAAGAAAGACAGCAATTAATTTATTAAAAATGGGAATGACAGAGGATATAGTTGCAGAAGGTACAGGACTTTCAATTGAAGAGATAAAAGAGATAAAAAAGCAAATAATGAATTAGAAAATAGACCAGCTATGAGAACTTGTAGCTGGTCTTACTATTTATAAATTTAGGTGTGCTGACTATGTTAATTATATATACAATAATTACTGATAGGAAGGCTTTATGTTTAGCAATAAAAACTTCTACAAAATGAGAGTAAGTATATTATTCAGCCTTTAATTTTGATACAGGCATATATCTTTTTTGATTGTAGTCAAATTATAACAAAGTCGATTCCACAGGCAGCAGAAAGAATTAAAGCATTAGAAAATATGGGATTTTTTAAATGGCAAAATAAAATGATTGGAACACAGGATAGAAAAGAATATGATAATTATTGGGTTGCAAGAATTGAAAAAAATAAAAATAAAAAGTAGTTTTAGTAATAGAAAATAAGAAATTAATGTAAATTCAAATTTGTAATTAGATAAGGCTTAATAAATATTTTAATATCATATTATTCAGATAATAAATGAATATTGTGATATTTTTTTATATTTAAAATACTATGGAATTCTTATACAGGATTAAGGAATTATGAAATGAGAAAAGCAATAAAATTTCATGAAGAGGTATATTTATAAACATTAGATTTTACAATTATTAAAAGAAAGATATTTATAAATTTAAGTTTTTGTATTTAAATGTATTAAAAATTAGAAGAACTAAATAACTAATGTACTCTTATTTTTAAGAATATGAATTCTTACGAATTTGCTTATTTATTGGGGCTTAAGGGGAACTTCATAATATAATTAACAGGCATATACCACTTAGCGAAGAATGAGCTTAGTGGCATAGATTTCCTATGAACGAATATATCATAGTCCCCTTGGCGATTTTTTATATAAAATATCCTTAATATGAATTTCAAAACCATATATCTTATATGAAAAAATATAGGAGGTATGTGTAATGAAAGAAGGCTGGATTAATGAAGAAGAAAATTGGTATTATTACAAAGAAAATAAAAAATTAAATACTACTTGGGTTAAAACAAGTAATCGTTGGTATTATTTAGAGAAGGATGGAAAACTGACTAAAGGATGGTTTCAAACAATTAAAGATGACAGCTGGTATTATGCTTTTGAAGAAGAAAAAATAAATAATGAAAGAAAATTTTATGAAGGCGAAATATGTGTAGGCTGGCTTAAATTAAATGATAAATGGTATTTCTTTGAGGATAATGATGAAAAGACACTTGGCAGAATGTATTGTGATAAAATTTATAAAATAAAAGAAAAATATCATAAATTTGATTATAATGGTGTTTGGTCTTTTGAAGCAGATAAAGAGCAGGATGAAAGTATGAGCATCATATCAAATGAGTTATGCGATTTTATAGGAAAGTTTGAAGGATGCAGACTTAATGCCTATTATTGTCCAAGTGGAATTTTGACTATTGGAATTGGATGTACAAGAAAAGAAGTAACCACTTTAGGCAGGATTACAAAAGAAGCAGCATATGAAGAATTTAAGAAAGATGCTAAGGTATTTTTAGATCAATTAACTGAATTAAGCAGAAAAAATAATGTGATATTAGATAAGTATGAAAAAGAAGCGCTAATATCATTTGCTTTTAATTGTGGTATTAATACACTTGAAAAATCAACATTGTGGAATAATATAAAACATAATATTAAAGAAAGCAGCATTATCACTGAAAATTTTTTAAGATATGTTAAATCTTCTAAAGGAGAAGTATTGCAAGGCTTAGTTAAAAGAAGAAAAGCTGAGGCACAGTTATTTTTGAAGAAAGTTTATATTTAGTATCAATATTATAATTTATTAATTATAAATAATTAATCTGTTGTACTAAGAAGAAAAACCATAATATATTGTCTTGGGCATACTACTTAGAGAAGAATGAACGTAGTTGTATAGTCCTCCTATGAATGAATGTGAATATGAGTTTCCATATTTAAATTTATAGGAGAATATATTATGGTTAATTTTTTTATGCGATAGCTACAATATATACAATTAGTCAAAGTAGAAAATGATTTATTTCCAGCATAGGCATATAACACTTAGCGAAGAATGAGATTAGTGGTATAGCCCTCCTATGAACGAATGTGAATAGGAGTTTCCTTTATTTATTCCTTTTTGCTAAAATATGATCAAGATCAGCTCTAAAAGCAGAAATTAATAATTTCCCAATAGGATCTTTGGGATTGTTATCATCATCAAAAATTTGGCTGGATTCTGTAACCGAAGTCCATTCAGCAACAGTATCTAAAGCCTTTTTTAAAGATTTAAAATCATCTCTTACATCTATATAATTGTCTTTATCTATTCCATATATCCAATATTCTTCAGGAAGTTCACTGATAACTACAAGTTTTTCTATAACAGCCTTTGAAGGGTTCCTTTTACCATTTTCTATTAAACTATAATAACTTTCACTGATATCTAAACTATCAGCCATTTCTTTCTTTTTTAAATGAAGTTTAATTCTATACTCTTCCAATCGTTTACTAAACATATTTATTCCTCCTATGTATAATTATAAGATAAGTTTACAAAAATGTAAATTATAAAATAGAAAAAAATGGAAATAATATTTATAGCACTCACATAATGCGTAGAAGTAGAAATCTAAGTTATATATAAGTTATACATGTATTTTACTTATAGAAATAATAATTTGAGATGACTTTTCTTAAATGAAATTAATATAAAAAATACTTTACAAATAAATGGGATTAATTTACAATTTAATAAAAGGGAATAGTAAATAAAATAGAAAGTATGAGAGGGGAATAATTATTGAAGAAAAGCGAGATAGAGTTTAATAAAGTCCATAATGATTTTAAATATGACATACAAAATAAATCTATAAATTATATTCGCAAAGAAAAATTCCGAAATCGAAAAGAAAGTTTTCGTAAACGAAAAGAAAGTTTGGAAGTAAGCAGATGCAATAGAGATAACAAATTTAAAGAGTATTGATTATATTTAAAGGAGGTATTGAGTTTGAACTTTGATATATTTAGATATTATATTTTTATATGCAACAAAATGAATATGATTCCAAACTTTGATGGACTAATGCATTTTAAAAAATTCCATGATTGGGAGATGAAAAATTATGGCTGAAGAAAGATGGTTTAAGGTTAGAACTAATATATTTAATGATCCAAAGATGAAGATAATTGCAGACCATGATGAGGGGGATTTTATAGAAGGCATATGGTTTAGAACTTTATGTTTAGCAGGAATAGTAAATGATGGTGGTTATCTATATATTAATGAAGATATTCCATATACACTTAAAACCCTTGCTATAGAATTTAATAAACCTTATGAAAAGGTTAAACTTTCTATGAAGGTATTAATAAAGCTTCAAATGATTGAATTAACAGAAGATAAATTTTATGTGGTAAAGAATTGGACAAAGTATCAGAATGTTGATGCACTTGAAAAGCAGAGAATAGAAACAAATAAAAGAGTTGCAAAACATAGAGCTAAAAAGAAGTTTGAAGAAGAAAAAAAGAAAAATCTAAAGACTCAAAATGATGAAGTAGAGACTATAAATGAACATAAAGAGGAATATGTAGAAGAAGATAATATTAAATGTGATATTGAAATTTTAAAAGATAACATTTTAAGTAATGATGATGTAACAACAAGTAATGTTACAGTAACAGCAGGTAATGTTACTGTAACAGATAAGATAGAGAATAAGACACAGACAAAGAATGAGAAAAAGAGTGAGATTGATAATATTAGTAATAAAAAGTTAAATGGTGAATTAAGTGAAAACTGTATAAAGCTTACTAAGTACTATGAGACCATAACAGGAAAAATAGGAACTCTTGATTATGGAAAACTTCGACTTGCTATATGTATGCATGGTGTAGATAATGTGAAAAATGCTATTGATAAATCCATAGAAGTGGAAAAGTATGATTTTAATTATATAAATGGAATACTTAAAAATTGGAAAAGGGATGGGTATCCAAACTTAAACCAAAAAGAAGGGGGTCATAAGAATGGAGGAAGGTTCAATAGAGAAGGTGATGAACAGAATAAGAATGAATTTGCAGGATTCAAGCCGAAGAAACCAAGAGTCCTTACAGAAGAAGAACGAAAAAAGACAGAAACTATTCTCATATAAATGTTGTAAATGTAAAGATACTGGATGGATTCTTATACCACAGGAAAAAATGCAGCCAGTTGCAAGAGCTTGTGATTGTCAGAAAATTAAAAAGAATAAGATGGAGTGGAAATCATGTGGAATAAACCCAGAGATGGTCGGGTTTAAGTTTTCTAACTTTGAAGTTTGGAATGAAACCTCAAAGTTAGCTAAAGATACAGCCAGTGCATATTTTAATGACTTTGAACAAATCAGAAATAGCAGAAGAAATAGCATTTTATTATGTGGACAGGTTGGTAGTGGAAAATCACATTTAAGCATTGCACTTGCATTAAATCTATTAAATTCAAAGATAAGAACAGTTTATATGCCTTATAGAGATGTTATTACTAAAATAAAGCAAAATGTAATTGATGAGAAAAAATATGCATCTACGATATTAAAATATCAGGTTTGTGAGGTACTTCTTATTGATGATTTGTTTAAAGGGAGACTTAATGAAAGTGATGTAAATATAATGTTTGAGATAATAAATTATAGATATCTAAACTTTCTTCCTATTATTGTGAGCAGTGAATTTACAATTGAAAAAATGCTGGAATTTGATGAAGGAATAGGATCTCGTATATATGAAATGAGTAAGGATTATGTTGTAGAAATAAAAAATGATATTAGAAATAATTATAGATTGAAGTAATGGAGGGTATTTATGGGTAATTCAGGAATTGTAAGATATTTAGATCCATTAGGCAGAATTGTAATACCAAAGGAGATTAGAGATTTACTTTGCTTTGGAAAGGATGATCCTATAGAAATTATTAAAATTAATAATACAGTTATTTTGAGAAAGTATAAAGAAGGATGCATATTTTGTGGAAATGAGAAGGAGGTTGTTAAGTTTGAAGGGGAAGGTGTTTGTTTGAAGTGTAGGAGGAAGCTTGGGAAGAGTTGAAATAAGTAATTGATATTAAATAGTTTAATTATAGAAGATTAAGATTGATGGACTCAGAAATGAGTTCATTTTTGTTATAAATATAATATTCTATGATTAAGATTAAAAAAGAGGTGCATAGAAATTATTTGAAGTTAAATTTATGCCCAAAATAAATAATTTAAAAATTAAGAATATGAAAAGTTATATAGTAATACTATATAAATCCAAAAAAAAATGCAAAAAACGACAAATTAACTTGAAATGTGTAACAAAAACACTATAATAATTATGTGCAAGTAACATGTATGTATTAATAATTATTATGATTTAACTATTAATTTACATTCATGTATATACATAGTAAAGGAGATTTAAGGGATGAAACGAAAAATATCAACTACACTTGCAGTAACTTTGATTGCAAGTCAGATGCAAAACGTTGCTTTTGCAAAAGATATTAATAACATTAAAGAAACTAATGTTATTAAAGAAGATGTATCACAGACAACTGAAAAAAGTGATAATGATATTTTAACAGAATCACCAAAAGATGAAGTAGTTGAAAATGTAGATACTAGTAATGGTGTCGAAACTACAGATAAGGATGGGACTTCTAATGATGAAATAACTACAGAAGGTGATGATACTACTAATGACGGAGAAGTTACAAATGGGGATGGAACTTCTAGTGATGAAGTAGCTAAAGAAGAAGATAACACTAGTAATGGTGAAGGAACTACAGAAGGTGAAGATACTACTAGTGGTGGAGAAACTATAGGGGATGGAGATACTTCTAATGGTAAAGAAACTGTAGAAGGTGATAACACTAGTAATGGTGGAGAAACTACAGAAAATGGAGATATTACTAATGATGAGATAACAGCAGAGGGTGATGCTGGTGAAATAACTGAAGATGAAGAAGTTATTGAAAATATAGTAGACGATGCAGAGAATTATGAAGCAAAAGGTAAACTAGAGCTAGATTTAAACTTTTCTCTTCCTATAAAGTTTACAACGTCTGATCAAACAAAGATATCAGTAAAATTAAAAGGTACAGGTGAAGATGGAGTTGAGGTTGAGCTAGGTTCAGATACTGTTAAGGCTGGGAAGACAGAATCTCAAGGCATAAATTATGAATTAGAAGCTCTAGATTATAAAAGAAAGAAGATAGAAGATTCAGCTACAGATTTAGAATTTTATCACTTAACTTTTGATAAACTTCCATTAGGAACATACTCACTTGAGATATCTGGAGCGGGATATGAAACTGTATTGGTAGATAATATAAAAATACAGGATTCTTCTAAGAGAGTTTTAATTGGAACAAGTGATAAAAAGATAGTTATAGATGATGAAACGAAAGTATATTATCCAGGAGTTTTTCTAGCAGGAAATGTTGATGGAAGCGACATGGTTACGGATACAGATTATAATATCTTAAAAAATAAAATTAAAAATAAGTCAAAAAATAGTATAAAAAATTACATAATGAATAAGATGAAAATTGATGTATCAGATAGTGATTATGATTTAAATAGAGATGGAGAAGTTGATATAACTGATTTAACTTATGTTCATCAAAATATGAATAAAGAAAAACAAGAACCAGTAATACTAGATACAGATCTTATTGTGAATCCAGAAAATGCAAAAGTAGAAGTTGCTGGTGCAGAAGTAGAAGGTAATATAAAGGATATATTAAAAAATAATGGAGCTGGAGTTTCACTAATATCTAAGGGAGAAGAAATAAGTGAAGAGAATCCTATATTATTATCACTGAACTTAGGAGCTTCAAAAAGATCAGAGACTTATGTTGAAAAGTTAGTTATAGAGGCTCCAAGTGAGAATGCACCAAGTGCAGGAAGCATAATTATACCTAATGGTGATGGAAGCGATTTAGAATTTAAATTTAAGAATTCAAAGGCGACAAGTTTAACAAGAAAAACTTCTGAGGGTAATGTAGATGTTATAGAAATAGATTTAAAGGGTCAAGTTGCTGTAAGTGAAATAACTATAAAAGTTACTGGTGGTAGAGGAAATAAGAATTTAACGGAAATATCAAAAGTTGAGTTTTTAAATAATGTTTATACAGAAATACCAAAGCCTAAGATGAATGTACCAGTTATAGATAATTTTACAAGTACAACGCAAGTAGGTCAAGAGTCCATGACACTGGGCTGGAAGCATGTACCAAATGTAACTGGATATGAAATTAAAGTTGAACAGCTTGATGATGATGGTAAAAAAGTAGTAAGTACAAGTACCTATAAAACAAGTAAAAATACTTTAAGAATAGAAAAAGTAAAGGGATATGCTATTTATAGAGTTAGTATACAATCAACATCTGGAGATTGGAAAAGTGGATACAAGGATGAACAGGAAGATTATAGTGCAAGCTCAATTGGAGATACTAATTTAACAAATAATGAAAATGATAAAGATGGAAAGCCAGATAATGTAGATGCAAACTATAATCCACAAGGATGGAACTCTGTAACTGGAGAATTAAGTAGTAACGAAGATGCAGAAAATGGAAGCAAGTTTGGAGCAGACTCTATAGTAGAGCTTCAAGTTATACCAGAAACAGCTCCAGAAGGACCAGAAGGTATAAAAATTGAAGGCGGTTATAAAGCTCTTAATGTTAGCTGGGCATCTCACAAAAAAGCTAAAGATTATGACTTATATTATAGAGAAATTGGAACTAAGAAATGGATAAAAGCAAATGATACAAATAAAGATTATGAAGATAGTGACTTAACCAATGAGATACCAGATGGAGTAGCAGATTTAAAACCAGATCAAAAGAAGGATAAAGATGAATTAATAGGAGCTACAAATTATACTATAAGTGGGTTAAAAGACACAACTACTTATGAAATAATGATGACAGCAACTAATCATCATGGAACTGGTGGTTTATCTAACAGTTATCTAGGTTCTACTACTAGCTTAGTACCTCCAATAACTACTAACTATAATCTTATCAATTCATTAAATGGAGAAAATAAATTAACTAATCATATAGAAAAGATTGAATTTCCAAGTGGTAAATCTGATGATGAAGACAGCGTTGTTGATAATGATTATTCTACTGCATGGACATTAGATGATTGGGATTCATCTAACTATAGTAAGAGAGGTCCTATAATTACATTTGATCAAGAGTATACACTTGATACAATAAATTTAATAACTAGATTAGATATAAATTCCCAGCCGTATTTAGCTAATATTGGAATATGGAATGAAGAAACAGAAGCATGGGAATACAAAACAGCAAAAGTGAATCTAAACAATAGAGTTGCGACTTTAAAATTAGATGAGCCTATAACAGCAAGAAAAGTACAAGTTAATATATCTGTATATGCAGGTGTAGGTTCTGGTAAAGCAAATATATCAGAAATTAAATTCTATAAATATGATAGTTTAGAAAAGGATGTAGATAATTTATTTGCAGATGATTTAAAATTATCCATAAAAGATGATGTTACTCAAGAGATGATAGATGAACTTACAAAAAGAGCTAAGACTATAGATCCGGTAAATATGGAATATCATTTTAATCAAAAAGAAATTCTAGAAGACTTGCAAAGAGCACAAGATTTACTTGATGATGTTAAGTTAAGTGATAGAATTTTAAAACTTGATGCTTCAATCCTTAATCAGGGTCAAACAATAGGTCAAAGCAATAACTGGCAAGCATTAGGAGTCGCTGTAAAACCAGGAGATAAAGTAACAATTTATATTGGTTCAGATAGAAAAGATACAAAGTTTAATCTTGCAATAACTCAGCACTATGGAGAATCTGGAACTTACATTACTAATTGGAATCAAAAATTAACAGTTGGTAAGAATGAAATAACAATTCCAACTTCATCTTTTAAAATGAATTATGAAAAAGGTGGAAATCTATATATAAACTACGATTCTAATTTTAAAGACACAGAACATGCACAAGTACGTGTAAGTGGCGGTACAAGAGTACCACATTTAAATGTGAATAATATGATAGATGATACAACAAAAGAAGCTGAAGTAAAACAAGCTATAAGAACTTATATTAGAGAATTAAAATCTTATGTAAGTGCCTTACCAAATAGATATCCTGAATCTGCAACAGCACAAGATAATGCAAATAATATTTATACATACGATCCAGAAACTTCTATTTTAAATAGTACTGAAATAGAAGGTGAAAGAATAATACTTTCACTTCCAGCAGATCAAATACTTAAAGGAATAGAAACAGGGTTATCTGGAAATGAAGAGGCCGAGGTAAATAGGGTTTATGATACATTACTTGCTTGGGAACAGTTAATGAAGGTTTCTTATGCGCAACAAGGTCTACTTGAAAAAGCAATAGATTTAGATGGAAATGGTGAAATAAGTGACAGTGAAAATAAATACTTTGATGCTAATAGAGCACCTAGAAACCGTATTAATATTAAGTATCAAAGAATGTTTACAGGAGCATTTATGTATGCTTCAGGACACCATGTTGGTATAGGATATGGATCTACTCCTGCAATGATGCAAGGTGTACCATTTAAATTTGATGTTAATGGAAATTTAGTGAATAAAGATGAAGGAAGTTTATTTGGATGGGGTATAAATCATGAAATTGGTCATGTTCATGATAGACCAGGATTGACTTATGCAGAAACTACTAATAACGTATTAGCTCTTATAAGCCAAACATTCGATGATATAGATTCATCTAGAATAGAGTTATCAGATGGTTATAAAAAGGTATATGATAAAGTAACATCAGGAAGTGTAGGTCTTGCAAGTGATGGATTAACTAGGCTGGGAATGTTCTGGCAATTACATTTGGCATATGATAATGATTATACTTACACAATGTTAGATAAGAATACTGATAATGATTTAAGTAATGATACATTCTATGCTAAATTATATAGAGAAACTAGAAATAAGGGAAAAGCGCCTGATGAAAAAGGTGAAGATTTTACAGCTCAAACATTTATAATGAGATCATCAGATGCGGCTGGTAAAGACTTAAGACCGTTCTTTGAAAAGTGGGGATTAGTTGCGAGTAAAAATACTAATGAATACTTAAATAGTAAAAAATATCCAGTAGAGAATAAAGCAATTTACTATTTAAATGATGAAGCAAGAAGAAAAAGATTAGCTGCTATGGAAAATAATAATATGAGTGCAATTACTATGGCAAAAGATACTAAAGTAAATGGAGCTTTTGGAACTGATAAAAATGGAGTTCAAATAACCGAAAAAACTTACTTAAATCAAAAAGAAGTTCCATTAAATTTAAGTGTAAACAAGGATGCAGATAAGATACTTGGATATGAAATAATAAGAAAAGAAGCAACATCAACAGGAAGCAAAGGTGTTCCAGTTGGATTTGTTGAAAGAGATAAAGAAGGCAAAAACGGAGCAACTAGCTTTACAGATGTTATAGATTCAGTAAATAATAGAGCTTTTGAATACAAAGTTAGAGCATATGATTATGACTTAAATGTAACATCGGAAACTGTAATTGGAAATGTAAAAGTAAATCATGATGGAAGCATAGCTAAGAACAATTGGATATTTGATACAAATACAAGAAGTGCTAATGATGTTTCAGATGAGAATACTGGACATGGCCAAGTTCAAGATGGAGAAATTAATAAAATAAAAGATAATGATGTATCAACAGTATATAATGCATCAAAGGCAACTGATCAAAATGGCGGAGTAGCAAGTGGAGACCCATATGTAACAGTTGATATGGGAAGTAGTAAGTCTGTTGTAGGACTCAAGTATACTCCAGGACCAGTTCAAGAGAAGAAGTTCTCTCTAATGAATTTCTTTAAGAGAAATACAGAGACTACATATTCACCAATAAGTAAATATGAAGTTTATGTAAGTAAAGACGGAAAGTCATGGACTAAGGCTCATTCAGGAACTTTTGATACTACTAAAGAAAATACAATTTACTTTAATGAAGCTGGAGATAATAATAATACTCAACTATGGGCATATGATGCACAATATGTAAAATTAGTTGCTAAAGGAGCTGAAACTATTTCTATAGCAGAATTAGATATATTAGGACCTACAGGTGATAATATAGAAATAGGAATAGATAATAATGACAAAGTTTATAGAAATGGTGTTGGTAGATTAAATACAGAATATACGTATGCACCAGGTAAATCAATACCAGCAGGTTCAATAATAATAACTGGTGAATACAAAGGAGATCCAGCATTTAATGTTCCTCTAGTAATAAATGAAAATGATAAAAACTTTGCAATAGAATCACAAGCTATATTATTGGCTACTTTACCAAAGGATTCACCACTTGGTGAAGTTGCGGAAGGTAACTGGATATATTGGATTACTCCAGAACAAGAAAATAAGATAATAAATGGAGAAAACAATATAGAAGGAAAAGCTATAAAAGCTGAATTATATAGATACAATAAATTAGATGGGTCAGGTAAGCCTGTTGGTCAAAGGCTAGTAAGTGATACTTTCTTACTTGATTTACCAGCGTTAGATAGATTACCATCAATTGATTTAAATGGTGGAAAGACAAGAGCTTTATCTACTTCATATGATAAAGTAGTAGAAATAAATAATGATATTATGAAAAAAGCATACGAGAATAGATAATAATTTTAAAAAGAGGCTATCTCTTTTGAGATAGTCTTTTATTAAGATGAGAAAGGAAAAAAACAGATGAAAAAGATTAAGCTGTCAGCAAAAACTGCATTAGTATCAGGTCTAGTAGCAGCATCAACAGCTGGGATTGTTTATGCAACACCTGAAATTCTTGAGAGTATAAATTCTGATACAACAGACAATTTAAAATTAGTAGTAGAAAAAGTAGATAATGATACTGCTAGGGTATCTATAGATAATATAAAAGAGATACCAAGGTCACTTCAATTTAGTATAAAGCTAGATGGAGCAGAATTAAAAGATGGAGAAAATAGTATACATGATTTAGTTTCAAAAGAAATAGAAACTATAGTAAATACTAATGAAGATCAAAGTAATTCAAATAAAATATTAACAGATTATACATATGATAAAGATAAAAATACCATTGATGTTTTAATAACAGCTGATAATTCAATTCCTAAGAATGCCAATAAAGTAGATGTATTTGATATAGATCTAAAATCTAAATCAAAAGGTATATTTAATTTAGATTTAGGTGAAATGGTAGAAGGTATTTTAAGCAAAAATAAAGTTGCAAGTAAATACACAATAACTCCAAATGATGATGTAGAGTATAAGTATGTAAGTGATGCTAATAAAGAATATGTTAGTAAGAAGGTAGATTATTCTAAAGAAGAAATATCTATGAACTCTAATCCAACTATAAGCTCAGATGGTAGATCTATTCAGCTTATGGAGGGACAAAAGATTCAGTTAACAGCTGAAAACTTAGGAATAACAATGAATGATGATGATGAAGATGATGCCGTATCATTAGAAGTTAAGTATGAAGGTAATGTTATAACAGAATTTTCAGAAACTACACCAGGAGTATATAATTTAGAAGCTGTGGCAAAAGATAGTTATGGTGAAATATCTGAAGAATTAATAATACAAGTAGGGGTAATTGAAGAAAAAATTACGACAGAGCCAATTATAACTAAAGGTGGTAAAGAATTAGAGGATATTACTTTAAATGCAGGAGATATTTTCAATCCAATGGAAGATGTCAAAGCAGAAGACGGTAAAAAGAATGAGCTTAAAGTTAATCTTTCAGTAGATAAAGAACTTGATTTAGATCCAGAGACAACTACTGAATATAAATTAACGTATACTGCTATAGATAAGTATGAGAATAAAGCCGAAAAAACAATAACTCTAACTGTAAATGCAAATAAAGCACCAGTTATTTTAGGTGTTAAAGACCATAATTTAATGGTTGGTGATAGCTTTGATCCAAGAGAAGGGGTTACAGTAATAGATGAGGATGAAAATATAGAATTAAAGGTTGACAGTAATGTAAGTGTTAATATTCCAGGAGAGTATAAAGTTTCATATACTGCAACTGATAGTAAAGGTAAGACATCTAGGGCACAAAGTAAAGTGGTTGTAATTTCAAATGAAACTGGAATAAATAATCCGCCAGAAATATATGCAACTGATAAGACTATAAAACTAGGAACAGCTTTCAATCCATTAGATGGCGTAACTGCATCTGACAAGGAAGATGGAACTATAAATAAGATAGAAGTTATTGAAAATACTGTTAATGTAAATGAAGAGGGCCAATATAAAGTTACATATAGTGTTGAAGATAGCACTGACGCAATAACAACAAAAACAATAACTGTAACAGTTAAAGGAGAGCTAAATTTAGTTGAAAGCATAACTATAAACAATAAGTTCTCTAAAATGTATTTAGAAAATGAAAAAACAGTAACTGCATCTATTAATGGAGATGCAGATGTGAAAGATGTAAATTGGTCAACAAGTAATTCAAATGTGGCTGAAATAGAGGTTATTGGAAATAGTGCTAAAATCATTGCTAGATCAGAAGGGAAAGCAACAATAACAGCATCAACTAAAGATGGAAGCAACAAATCAGATAGTTTTACAATAAATGTAGTTGATTTCCAAAATGATAGTGAAATGCCTTCATATATTAAAGATATAGTAGATACTAACATCTTATTACCTATAGTAGGAAGTACTGATGGATCAAAAAATTCCCCAGTAGAATTTGAAATGAGAAATATAACTGTAGATAAATTAGATGAATTCTTAAAGAGTATAAATAATTTAAACCCAGTTATAAAAGATATATATTCTAAGGGAGACTTTACAGTTTATAAGTTAAAGCTTACTCAAGAAGTTGGATTATTAGATAAGTTAAGAAATATAAGAGCTATTGGATTATTTAATAGCAATAGCAATGTAGATATATACATGGAAATAAAGGTGAATAATTACTTAAGTAATGCAAGCCAATTGAAAGCTAGATTAAATGAGCTAAAATCAGATAATAATTCAAGTAACACTGG
Source organism: Clostridium neonatale (assembly GCF_001458595.1). Classification (GTDB taxonomy): domain Bacteria; phylum Bacillota; class Clostridia; order Clostridiales; family Clostridiaceae; genus Clostridium; species Clostridium neonatale. The sequence goes on along the minus strand of NZ_LN890328.1, from coordinate 1,736,871 downwards.
TGGTAGCAATGGAAGTTCTAGTGGAAATAGTGGAAGTTCAAGTGGCGGAAATGGAAACACTGGTGGAAATAGTGGGAGCTCAAGCGGTGACAATGGAAGCAGTAGTGGAAACGGTGGAAACTCAAGTGCTGACAATGGAAGTACCGNATTGAAAGCTAGATTAAATGAGCTAAAATCAGATAATAATTCAAGTAACACTGGTGGTAGCAATGGAAGTTCTAGTGGAAATAGTGGAAGTTCAAGTGGCGGAAATGGAAACACTGGTGGAAATAGTGGGAGCTAAAGCGGTGACAATGGAAGCAGTAGTGGAAACGGTGGAAACTCAAGTGCTGACAATGGAAGTACCGGAGGAAATGGTGGAAGCTCAAGTAGTGGAAATGGAAGCATTGCTGGAAATGATGAAAGCTCAAATAGCGGAAATGGAAGCACTGGTGGAAATAATGAAAGCTTAAGTGGCGAAAATGGCTCAGGTACTAGCAATGGAAGTGCAAGCCTTAATAATAATACAGGAGCAGTAGAAAATACAAAAATAACTGAGAATTCAAAAGAATCTGATGATGAAGAAATAGAAGATAATTTAGAATCTGAAAATTCAGAAGCAGCAGATGATTCAAAAGCATCTAAAGATAAAGGAACAAGCGAAAAATTAGAAGTAAGTGAAAATTTAGAAAAAGTAAATAAAAATAATACAATTGCTACAGTATTAGGTTATAGTGCTGTAATAGGTGCAGCTGCAATTTCAGGTATATTATTCTTTAAGAATAAAAAATAATTCTTAAAGAAAAGTTAAAATACTAGAGATAATACGGCAATGTATTGTTGATATTTTGGGGAAATGTAGTAGATTTGTGTAAAATAAATCTACTACATTCTTTTTATATATTCAATTTATTAGATGTTTTGGATGATGAAACAATTGCAGTAAAGACTGGATTGGACATAGAAGAAGTTAAGGTATTAAGAGATAAAAGTTATTAGTATGGGTTTTAAAAGCCTATCTTATTTTTTTATATAATTAAGATGAAAATTTTTTAATTAATGAAATAGCATTTTATAATAATTGCGGCTATAATAGAAATATAGTTAAAATGAGTGTAGTCAATAGATTCATGTAAGTAAAGAGAAGGAGAGTTACATTGTATTTATATATTATGAAGATATGGAAATGAGATTATTTGAGGGATTAGAAAATGCAGATGAAATAATATTAGAAGTATATAGAGATTCTATAATAAAAAAGTATGAAACTTTAGAATACTTAACATGGAAATTATTATCTAAAATCTTTAAAGAGGATGGACTTGAGAGAAATAATCCTAGGGGATGTTACAAACATGCTTTTAAAGAGGGCTTGATAGAAGATATGATTGTTTGGAACGATATACTACTTGCAAGAAATTCAACAGCTTATATATAATGAAGAAGATTATGAAGAGATAAAAAATAATATAGTAGGAAGATATATAGATGCTGTAGAAGAACTTTTAAATAAGGTATCAATGGAGAAGTTGTAGTATGTATGGAATAGAAATTTATGATAATTTAGATAGAAATTAAAAATATATAGATACGATAGCTATCATGGAAGATTAAGATTTATGGACTCAGAAATGAGTCCATTTTTGCGTAAATAAAGTAATATTAGCAAATTAACAGTAAGGTAAAAAAATTAATGGATAGATAAATGTAAACCTCTATTGTTAAAATTGATTAGTATGGAATACAGATTGATTAATGCAGACAATATCGAAATAAAGAAGAAGGGCATTTTCTCTAAGGAAAGGGTGAAGATACACAAAAAATTAGCAATATTTTTCCAAAAAACAACATAATTGAATAATGTTTCGTTGAGAATATTAAAAAATAATGCTAAAATCAATTTCTAAATAAACATTTTTTTAAATAGAGAGTAGGACAAAAGTGGGTAATTATTTAATTTTCTCTATATATGGAAATATAAATTTAATAATGAAAAAATAATGATTATTTTGATTTTTAGGGGGATGATTAATGTATTATTTGAGTAAAAAAACACAAAATTAGTGGCTAAAGCTTTAGTAGTAACAAGTATAGCTAGTATGGGAGCTGGTATTAATATTATTAATGATCAGCCACTAATAGCTATGGCTGATACTGTTAGTATAGGGACACCAGAAGGGTATAATGAGTCTGATTATCAACAGTTAGTTGCATTCCTATCTTAAACAGATTCAAATGGTATAACAAACGCTAAGAAGTGTGGAATAGAACTTAATCAAAAAGGCATAGATAGTTTATTTATGGACGAATCTGAATTTCTTAGTGAAATTCAAAAGGCTCAAGAAAATGATCCTAATGATGGTGTTAATAATTATTTAAATGCACGTCCAATAATTATATGGAAAGATACTGATAATGTAAAAGAATTGTACAAAATATACATGAGAGGGTTGCAATTAAATGGAGACATAAGATTTAATAATTGCCAATCTCTGAAGGTATTGCATCTAGGTGGTAACTTTACTGTAAAAGATGGATTTGGTAAAAGTGATAACTATAAAAGTATATCTGTAAGTAACTGTAATAATTTAGAGGAGTTAAGATTAGCAAATAGTAATTTGTCTAACTTAACATTAGATAATTTAGCACAAGTAAAATTGGTAGATATTAGTTGTAATCCAATAACTTCTTTTGATTTTTCAAAATTCACATCAATAGAATCATTAAATTTATCAAAAACAAATTTAAGTGATATAGACATTAGTAATATGAACTCTCTTTCAAATTTAATGTATGGAGATTCAAATATTAAAAATATAACAACAGGAGAAGCTAATACATCTGCACTAAGATGGATATATGCTAATGATGTAAATACATTAGATATAACTGATTTAAAGAATCTTGAATTTTATTTTGTTAGTAATGAATGTGAAGGAAACTTAGATGTAAGTAAAACAAACATTACTAGAGATAAGAATTTAAGAATTAACAAATTAAATTTGGCATCATTAACTACTGCTAATTATTCTGTTAAAGCTAATGATGGAAGATTCAAATATTATTCTTTCGTAATTGGAGCAGATGAATATGTAGGTTCTGATAAATATTTAGAAAGTACATTAGAACTTCAAAATGTTTCAGAAGGTAAAATTGGTAAATGGATATTGACGTCTCGTTTAGATGGATCAGTTAAAACTGTTTACGGAGATACAATTGCAGTAGCAGAATTAAATGGTTGTGATGTAGAGGTAAATGAAGTTAATGTTAGCATTCCTGAGGTAAAAGATATAAATGTTATTGAAGGTACATCTGTAAAAGACTTATCATTACCAAAAACTTTAGATGTAACAATAGATGACTCATTTACAACAAGTGCAGCAGTTAAATGGGATACAGGTAATTACAAAAAAAGTCCTGGAGTTTATAATTTAAATGGAACAGTAACATTACTTAATACAACATATGTGTCAAACAAATTTAAAACAAGTGTAAATGTTGTAGTTGATAAAGCACCTGAGGAGACGAAAATAATAAGAGGTTCAGTAACTAATACTCTTAGTGTAAGTTATGGAACACCTGTAGAAGATTTAAACTTACCTAAAACAGTAGAAATTATTTTAAGTGATAAGACTACAACATCAGCAGCTGTAACTTGGGATACACGTTCTTATAATGGAAATGTTGCAAAGGAATATAAATTACAAGGTGAAATAACATTACCTGATGGAATTACAAATCCTAATGGTGTAAAAGCAAGTATTAATGTTGCAGTAAAAGAAAAACCGCCGATAACGGCAACAGTAACAAGCGTTTCAAAATTAGAAGATATAAGAGTGGCAAATGGTACGCCTATACAAGAGGTATCCTTACCTAAGACAGTTGTTGTTATGTTAAGTAAAGATAATACTCCATCACTAGCTGCAGTTTCTTGGAATGTAGATTCTTATAATGGAAATATAGCAAATACTTATAGACTAACTGGAACATTATCACTACCTGAAGGTATAACAAATCCAAAAAACTTAAAAGCTAGTATAAATGTTATAGTTGGAGAAAATAAACATGAAACAACAGGAGCAGCTGTAACACTTGAAATAAGTGGTGTACCTGAAGAAGGTGAAACTTTAATTGCTAATCTTTTAGATGAAGATGGTAATGAATTCACTACAGATGCAGCTGTAAAATATAAGTGGTATAGACTTGATAATTTAGATTCAGATTTCAATAATTTAATTGGTAAAAATAAAGATTATCAAATTAGCAAAAATGACATAGGTAAATATATAGGGGTATGTGTAAAAACTGCCAAAAAGTATTTCACAGCAGTTGTTGGAAGAATTTCAGGAACATCATCAGATAATAATAACACTAATGATGATAGTGCTACTTTAAATACAGCATATGATTTAGTTAAAGCAAAATTAGATTCAATTACTTACACAAATACTACAACAAAAGATAATATAGTATCTATTTTAAATTCATTAACATTACCTAATGGTATTTCTGTGTCTATTACAGATTCTAAGTTGGTTAAAGCAACCTATTCAAAAGAAGGAAGATTTACATTAAATATTAAGTTAGAATCAACAAATGGTGAAAGTAAGGAATTTGATTATGTTGGGAATATTTCTAAACTTAAATCATCTAGTACAAGTTCTGGTTCTGGTGGTTCAAAAGGAGGTTCCTCAAGTGGAGGCTCTTCAAGTTCTGGATCACATAGTAGCAGTAATAATTCATTAGATAGTGGTAAATCTCATGTAACTATACAAACAGAATTGGTTAAAGACAATAATGGAAGCTTGGATTATAACAAAGAAGCTGGTACTAAAGCAGCAGGATGGTCACAAAATGCAGATGGAAAGTGGTATTATAATAAAGAAGATGGTACTAAAGCAACAGGATGGTTACAAAATGCAGATGGAAAGTGGTACTATTTAAATTCAGATGGATCTATGAAAACAGGATGGGCAAATGTTAATGAAAATTGGTATTACTTAAATTCAGATGGATCTATGAAAACAGGATGGGCAAATGTTAATGGAAAGTGGTATTATTTAAATTCAGACGGATCTATGAAAACAGGATGGGCAAATGTTAATGGAAAATGGTATTACTTAAATTCAGATGGATCTATGAAAACAGGATGGTTAAAAAATTCAGATGGAAGCTGGTATTATTTAAATTCAGATGGATCTATGGCAGCTAATACAACAATAAATGGATATAAATTAGATAAAACTGGTAAAATGGTTTGGTAAAAAAGTAATAATATATCATGTGAAAAAATGAAAAAAGTACGAAATATAGAATAAGTAGATAATTTCTATGTGGGCTTTTGTATTTTAAATTAGTAATGGAATTAATCACAAAATATTAAATTATATATAGTACTGATTATTTATAAATAAATATAATTTCTATATTATAAATAAAAATGCACCTAAAAATAGGACAGTAAATAGTTTTGCATAAAAATAAATCTATCTACTGTCCATATTTACACCTTCTTCCATCNTATAAATTAGATAAAACTGGTAAAATGGTTTGGTAAAAAAGTAATAATATATCATGTGAAAAAATGAAAAAAGTACGAAATATAGAATAAGTAGATAATTTCTATGTGGGCTTTTGTATTTTAAATTAGTAATGGAATTAATCACAAAATATTAAATTATATATAGTACTGATTATTTATAAATAAATATAATTTCTATATTATAAATAAAAATGCACATAAAAATAGGACAGTAAATAGTTTTGCATAAAAATAAATCTATCTACTGTCCATATTTACACCTTCTTCCATCACTATTTAATATTACAGAAATTTTATTTTCAATTTGCTGTGTTTTTATATTCATAAGTCCAATTTCAAAACCAGTATTAATCAGTGGATTATCTTTAAATTCATAATTATAAGTCTTTCCATTTTCCCAATTATAATTATAAGTTTCATCTTCAAATGCATGAAAAATTACTGGTCAATCTGTTCTTTGTTCATGTCCACTTATATGAATAAACCATTTATATCCTTCTGGAGTTTTTTTAGGTAGTTTAAAACTCATAGTGTTACTTTGGAAATTATATGCTATTGTTTCTACAAGTACATAAACTGTATTAGATTTTTAACTACTTATTAAACCATACATTTGGAGATTCATTAAAGTAGTGAGGTGAAAATTCAGTAACTTTGTAGTCCTGTAAATTATGAACTTTTAATGGTTCATTAGCTAGATAATTTTCTACGCTTTCAAGAGACTCTGATTTCATAATAAATAGTCCACCACTTATATCAGCTTTTAGTCCAGACATTAGTATTAATCCTTCATCCATTGCTTTTTGAGAATAAGCCATATGTTCTTTCATTATAGTTTCATTACTTAAATCAGAATTTTTTATTATACCTTCAACTATAAAATATTTCATTTTTAACAACCTTCTTTATATTTATTTTAAATAGTTAAGTATATTGTAGATTACATAAATTTTATTGTCAATTATGCTCTGCAAATCCTATAATTTGGAATTATAGATAAATAAGATATATCCTTTCTATTTGGGAAATTATAATTCATATGGTAAAATTGCATATAGAGATAAAATGTCATTTGGTTTATAGAATCATATGAATGCAATAGAAAGGTGAAAAATTTATGATATATAGTAGTAGTTACAAAATTGGTTTAGAAGATATAGGAGTTAATAACAAAGCAACTAATAAAGCACTTCTTGCAATAATGGAAGATGTAGGAGGACTTCATTCAGCATCTGTAGGATATGGAGTTTTTGAAATTGAAAGCAAAAAAAGAGTATGGATGCTTTTGGACTGGAAGATGAAGGTTATAAAAAGACCTGAATATAATGAAGAGATCAAAGCAGAAACATGGTCAAGAAAAATAGAAAGACTATGTGCTTATCGTGATTTTCAGCTTAGGGATAAAGACGGAAATGTAATTGTAATAGGAACATCAAGATGGCTTTTTATTGATACAATAAGAAGAAGACCTATAAGACTTACAGAAGATATTGCAGATTTATATGAGTCAGAAAATGATAAAATGGTATTTTCTGAAGAAATTGAAGAGATTAAATATGAAGATTATATTTTTGAAAAAGAATATTCTGTTCAGAGAAGAGATATTGATATGAATAATCATATGCATAACTTAAGCTATCTTGATATGGCATATGAAATTCTACCACAGGATATTTATAAAAATAAAATATTCGATAATGTGAGGATTGTATATAAAAAAGAAATAGTATATGGAGAAAATATTAAATGCTATTATTCAGAATATGCAGATAAACATATTATTACAGTAAAAAGCAAAGACAAGATAAATGCAATAATAGAATTGTTTTAGTTATTACAAGCGAATGTTACATATTTACTAATGTGGATGTTGTACTTATAAATTCTAATTTGTTTCATTTAACAAATGATAAACCTTAGATTATTGGATTAAAAAAGCTGCCATAAAAATGACAGCTTTTTTCATGTTTAAACTAAGTAACTTCATACTTAGTAACAACTCTTTGAGTAAGTTTAGCAGAATTCTTATTTATTAAGATTCCAGAGTTGATTAAGAAGATATTCTTTATTAAGTTAATTTTATTGGATATAATATAGATAGTAAATTGAAGAAATAGAGAGGTGAATGTAATTTGACAAGCTTAGAAAATGATATGAATTTATTGATAATAGAAGCAGTTGAAGGATTTGCATATAATCACCATATAACTAGTAGTGAAGCATTAGAGATATTTAATAAATATAATATTATTATGTTGTATATTCTAATGGAATTCAAAATGCAAAGGCAGTATTAGAAACAGGAATAAATCAATATAATGTAAAAACAATATCAATGTATGATAGAGATGGTGATATTGTAATTAAAGAAGTTGAAGAAAAAATAAATGATAATGTTGAGGTAACAAAGCAAGATTTGATTGCATTAACATTTACACCTATAATGAGTGGAAAGCTAAGCAAACTTGATAAGATAATAAAATCTATAAGACTTGTAAAGAAAATAGATAATCAATATAGATATGATGTTGAATCAATGCTATATGCATTTGCAGACAAGTTTTTGGACGGAAAAGATTTGGAAAAAGTAAAGGAGGAGATAAGTATGACAAAGCTTGGAGAAATGCTAGTTGAAGATGGAATCAAAAAGGGAAGAGAAGAACAAGCAACAGATACAGCAATAAAAGCAATCAAAATGGGACTAGATAACGAAGCAATAAGCAATCTTACAGGACTTACAGAAAAGGAAATAAATATGCTTAGGAGAGTTCAAAATAATTAAAGGACTAAAAAGGATGAGGTGACCCCAAAAAGTTAGACTTTTTGGGGTCACCTCATCCTGAACCGACCCCAAAAAGTTAGACCAAAAATCTAATGATTTGGAGGTCGGTTTTTTGGGGTCGGTTCAGGATACTGAAAAAGGTATCCTTTTTCAATATAAAAAAGGCTCTGTAAAAAATTTTGATTATTTCTAAGAAAAAGTTAGGAATACACAAAATTATTTACACCCTCATAAAAAACATTATCAGTTAATTATGATACGGAGAGACGTATCATAATTAACTGAGCACAGCTTATCAAATATTTAAAAAGATATAGAATAAGATTTAGCTCTATATCTTTTTACTATTATTTATAAATACTTTTATGAATTAAGTAGCAAAGATTTAAGTTCATCAAAATTAGAGATTTCATAGGTAGGTTTTATTGATGTTTCATTTATAATTTTGTTAGGGTTATACCAACAGGTATCTATATCAGAGTTTATCCCACCTTGTATATCGGAACTTAAACTATCGCCTATTATCAAAACTTTATTTTTATCAAAGAAATTTATATTTTTTAAAGTATGTTCAAAAATCACAGGGTTTGGTTTTGATATTAATATTTCTTCTAATATTACTATAGTCTCAAAAAATTTTGCTATAATAGATTTTCTGATTCTTTTATCTTGAACTAAGGTAAGTCCATTAGTTACTATAGCAAGTCTGTAAGACTTGCTTAGAATTTCTATAAGCTCAATACTATTATTTACTTGTTGATGGAAAAATTAAAGTTTATTATCCTTTTGAGAATGGAAAGTCAATGACTTTAAAATTTTATAAAGATTTTAATACAAAAGGAATTATTAAAAGGGAAATTACATACAGTTATTGAAAAAGCAAGAGAAAAGTTTGAAAAAGGTAGTTTTATTTGGGTCAAGAGCAAAGGGAAACTATAAATATAATTCAGATATAGATTTAGGTATACTATGTGATAAAAAGTATAAAGGTACTATAGCAGAGGAATTAGACGAACTTGTTGGAGTATATTCTTTAGATATAGTATTTTTAGATAGTATTAATGAAGAAATAAAATTACAAATAGAGAAATATGGAATAGAAATTTATGATAATTTAGATATATGTTAAAAAAGAATAAATATGATAGCTATCATGGAAGATTAAGATTTGTGGATTCAGAAATGAGTCCATTTTTTTGTTTAAATGAAATAATATTAGCAAATTAAGATATAAAAAGTGAAAAATATAATATAATTGTAATATTATGTGATAAAATACATTATATAGATTGTGAATTGAAGTGGATGTTATGTCTATAATGGGAAGTTACTTAAACACATATGCCAATAAGGTAAAAGAACATTTGTTGAGATTAAACATTAGTAATAAAATGGAGGTTACTGAATGGGTATAACTGGTAAAACAAGAAAATTATTATGGGGAAAGTCTGCAAATAGATGTAATTATGAAACATGTAGAAAACCATTGAGCTTGGAGGTTGATGAGAAACATCATACAATAACGGGAGAAGAATGTAATATTGTGGCAAAGAAAGTTGATGGACCACGTGGAAAAAGTAATTTAAGTAGTAAAGATAGGGATGAATACGATAATTTAATTTTAATGTGTGAAGAACATCATCATATAATAGATGATAATCCTGAAAAATATACGATTGATATTCTTAAAGATATGAAAAAGAAACATGAAAAGTGGATAGAGAAAAACCTTGAAAAATTGGAGGTTGAAGAAATAGATTTTGATTACGAGGATGTTAAGTTTGATAAAGATAGAATAAAAGAAATTTATTCATGGATAATTAAAAATTATGATTGGTTTAAATATAAGAAAAAAGATATAGAAATGGCATTAAATGAATTGCAATATTTAGATAAAGATACAAGAAAAGTGCTATATAAAATAATAAATTACTATAATAAAAAGGATAAAATAGATATAAAATCAATAATGAATAAATTAGTAGATGATGAAATAATAAAAGAACAAAGATTTCTTACAGCAATAGAATTTTTAGAGAAACATAGTTTTTTAGAGTTTGACTCATGTGATGAGAACGATTTTGTAATAAACTATGATGGAACATTAGCAGATTTATATGAAAATACATTATATAGATGCAATAAAAAAGAATGCTATTTATATAAAAATGGATATATATTGATGCTAATAGGAAAATATTTATCTGACAAAAAAAGTTTTAAAAGGTTAATTGAAGGATTAGAGTTCGGATACATATAATCAATATTTACATTCAAATTACAGAGGAGGTTATAGCATGCATATAGACAGAATAAGAATTAAAAATTATAAATCATTTTTGGATTCTGGTGATATATATATTGACAAAAATCTATTTTCGTTAATAGGACAAAATAATACTGGTAAGTCAGCAGTTTTAGATGCAGTACAATGTATATTTCCAAGTGTAAAGAAGAGCATTTCTATTATGGATTTCCATAAGGGAAATGAAAATGATATAGAGATAGAAATATGTTTCAAAGGTGTTACAAGTACATATTTAGAAGAGGTTATTTTTGGAGAAAAAATACAAAAACAAATTAATAAAGTGGAAAAACTACAAATGGAGTTAGGAGACCAACCCACTGCTGCTAAAATTAATAAATTAAAAAAAGAACGTGAGAACATAGAAAATACACGAGTTCAATATTTAGCTGAAACTTTAAATAAATATAAGATATTAAATGAAAATTTTACGGTAAAATTAGTTGCTAAAAAAGGAAAAAATGTAACGAAGAAATTTTATATAGATGACGAAATAGAACTAAGCGAAACAGATTTAAAAGCATTATTACCGCAAATGAAAGTTATCCCAGCAATAAGAGACCCTAAAAATGAGAGTACAGCAGGAACAAATTCATATTTAAAAGAGTTAATTCAAATGCTAGATGATGAAATTCAAACCAATATAGAGATAGATGGAAAAAATATATCTTATAAAGAATTGAATAAGGTTATATCAAAAGAAACAAAAGTAAGGTGCGAATCTTTAGGTGAAAAAATAACTAATTTTTATAATCAAGCTATAGGTAATAATGAGTATAGAGTAATTATTGATTCAGATGTCAATATATCAAAGGGAACAACTTATACAACTAGAATTAAAGATATAAATACTGGGGTTGATAGTGATATTCTCAATTGTGGGACAGGCTATCAAAGTATGATAATATTATCAATATTAGAAACGTATGTTGAGATATCTAGTAAAACATCTAAGTACATATTATTAATAGAAGAGCCAGAGGTATACTTACATCCAACGTTACAACGTAAAATGATTGATACCCTGATAACTATATCAAAGACTAACCAAGTAATATTTACTTCTCATTCCCCCATAACTGTAAGTAAATTATCAAAACAACAAATAAAATTAGTTAAAAAAAATGGAGGTAGTGCAATCGTAGAAGATATCGATCCTAAAATTGTTATAGAAGAATTAGGGATAAAGTCAGATGATATCCTTGCTAATAAAGGGATAATATTTGTAGAAGGTAAAGATGATAAAAAGATATTTGAAATTTTATTAAATAAAATTGAAGATGGATTGAGTAATAAACTTAATGTAATAGATGCAGGTAATTGCACTGATTTGAAGTTTTATGCAAATGCAGAAATATTAATAAATAATAAGTTTAATATACCTACATTAATAGTAAGAGATGCTGATGCAAAAGAACCAAGTATTAGAAGAGAAGAATTAATAAATGAAATTATAAATAATAGAAATAATGAAATAGATGAAGAAATAAAAGAAAAAATACGGAAAAGTGTTAGAGTTTTAAATCAGTACTCATTAGAATCATTCTTTATTGATGAAAAATTATTATCAGAAGTTAGTATTGATTCTGACGATATAGAAAAAACAATAAAATGTTATGAATGCCAATATGGTCATTATACAGAATGCTTATATAATAACGAAGTTAATGAGAAAGTTATTTCTCAGTGGTATCAACCTAAATATTTTTTAGAAAAATTTGATGATAAGTTTAAGGCTAATCAAATAGAAGCAATAGAAGCTCACAATTTGAGGTATGAAACTCAATGGAGAAAGTTTGAAAGATGTAGTGAATGTATTCAAAGTGACATTGAATGTTATTTAAGTTCTAGAAAGAAAATAAATGATTATACAAAAAAATTAAAATTACAAAAAAAAGATTTCATGATTGAGTGCATTGTAGATAAAACAATAGATGAACTAAAAGAAACTAAGTTAAAATATATAATAGGAATGTTAGAAGAATTTATAGAAACCATTGATTAGGAGTTTTAAAATTGATTACTAAAAAGTTTGGAACTTTTTATAGAATTCTAATGTTATTTATAAATACGCTTTTTTATAAATAACATTAGATGTGTTGTATCACTTTTTGAGTTGTAGTGCAATAAAAATAAGCATTCATCTATATTTCTAAAAGTATAATTGTAAGTATTATAATAATATTGCATTTTATAATAGAATGATTATAATAATTGACATAAAATTATAGCATTAGTAAAATAAAATAGATGTTATTATTGTGTAATTTATGAAAGGATAGGATATGAATGAATATAAAGCTATGGGTTCTATAACATTAAGGTTGCTTGAGTATATTAATGATGCACCCAAAAAAGATATTAATTATGAAATTGCATTAACACTGCTGAATAATTTTGATAAAGTAAAAAAAATGAATATAACTGAGATTTCAGAGTTATGTTATGTTTCGCCAGCTACTATATCGAGATTTTGCAGAATGATTGGTTTTAGCAATTTTAGCGAGTTTAAAACCGTTTCCAATATTAAATTTTCTTTAGAAAACGATTATTCAAGAGAGCTTTTGACAACTGGTCGTGAAGATATCAAAGCTGCATTTAAAAATTATACTAATTCATTAATGGAAAATATGAATTATGTATTGGATAATATAAATTATGATGATATTGATTATATTGCAAAAAAGATTTATGAAACTGAAAAGGTAGCTTTTTTTGCAAGTCAGTTTGCATATAGTGTTGGAAAACATCTTCAGGGAAGGCTTATTCTTACCGGAAAATATATAGAAACTTATCCTTATTATGAAAAGCAGCTGGAGTGTGCACATAATTTAGACAGTGAATCACTGGCAATTATTACTTCAATTGAAGGTAGTTATTTTTTTAAGTACATGGAAATTATAGAAGCATTAAAAAATAATAATGTAAAGATAGTGGTTATTACTCAGAATGTTAATTCAAAGCTTGCAGATATTGCGGATAAAATACTTGTATGTGGAAAATCAAATAGTAATAATGAAGGAAGGGAATTGGCACTTTATTTAACTGAAATGCTGATTTTCAGATATTGTACATTATTTAGTAAATAATTAAGATGTAATATTTCCACCAAAAAATAGAGCTGTACACTATATTTTAGTGTTACAGTTCTTTTTTTATGAAATAATATATATTTTTCAGAATTTGAAAAACATTTTGTATTGTGAAAACTGATAAGCTTTTTTGAAGGGGCTATGTAGTTGTTTTCATGTTATATTAAATTTACAAGGAAAATTTAAGGAGTGATTTAATTGTTAGATATATTTCAATATCCAGAAATAAAGTTCCCTGAAAACTTTTTATGGGGAGCAACCACTGCAGGGCAGCAGATAGAAGGTAATAATTGTTCATACCATGATGATAAAAATTATGCACCACAGTATGCCTTAGGCGGAATTCCATATGAAATGCCTGAAAAAGCATGTAACAGCTATGAATTATATGAAGATGATATTAAATTATTAAAAGATATGAATTTAAACCTTTATAGAATGTCAATAGAATGGTGCAGAATAGAGCCTGAAGAAGGAAAATTTAATAAAGAAGCTTTAAATCATTATATAAATGTACTTTCAAGATTAAAGGAAGAAAACATTAAGGTTTGTCTTACTATGCATCACGTATCGCATCCTGTGTGGTTTCATAAGAAAGATGCGTTTAAAACCTTGGATAATTTAAAATACTTTGAAAAGTATCTTGAATATGTTGTACCAAAGGTAGCACAATATGTTGATTTCTGGTTAGTACTAAATGAGCTTAATTTACCTTTTGAATATTCAGTAAAAGAAAGAATAAATATGATACGTTATCATGCAAGAGGATACCATATAATAAAGAAATATTCTCAAAAACCGGTAAGTTCAGCTCATTCATATTCAGTGAAGTTTCCTAAGAGAGGATATAATGATAAGTTAGATAGTCTTATGGCAGATTATATTGATTATATGGAAAATGAATTTTTCTTTCATGCAATAAGAACTGGTGAAATTACAATGCCTTTTGAAGATTCAGAATATGTGCCTGAAGTAAAAGGAACATGTGATTTTTGGTCACTTAATACATATATAAGACAGATAATAGATGGCCATAAAAAAATGACACTTACAGATCATTATAAGGCATCAACTTTTAAGCCAATTGAAACTCCATTTTTTAGTGATGAAATATGTCCTGAAATTATGATACATATGCTTATGAGATTAAAGGATAAGCCAGTACTTATTACTGAAAATGGAATTGCAGTAAATGATGACAGATATCGTATTGTATATATTGCTGCAATGCTTCAGTCCTTAAAAGAAGCAATGGAAATGGGAGCAGATGTGATTGGATATTCTCACTGGACTCTTTTAGACAACTGGGAATGGGGTACTTATAATCCTACTTTTGGTCTTGCAAGTGTAGATAAAGAAACATTTGCAAGAACATTAAAAACAAGCGGAAGATTTTATGGCAATATAGCTGAAAACAATGGTTATGATCAGACTATATTAAAAAAATATTTAAATGAACTTCCATCAATTATTAATTACAAAAAATAAAGGAGAAAAATGAAATGAGTAATAATAAATTTATGCAGTTTATGGAAAATAAATTTGTACCTGTTGCAGCTAAAATTGGAAATAACAAGTATTTAAAATCATTAAGCACAGGAAGTATGAGTTTAATGGCAGTTATTATGGTAGGTTCTATATTTTCACTTCTTGGAAGTATAGGCTGGGCACCATATCAGTCATTTATAACAATGACAGGCATAAAGCAACTTTTTCAGTTTGCTCCTAAGATTACTACAGATTTAATGGCCATATATATGGTAATAGGTGTTTCTTATAATGCCTGTAAGATATTTGACCATGAAGAACTTTCATTTAATAATGTATTGATTTCAATTGCATCATTTTTAGTTCTTATTCCATTAAAGGAAATTCAGGAAGAAGGTGCAGTTTCAGCTGATGTTTTTATAAATACATCATATCTTGGACCTAAGGGAATATTTTTAGGATTAATAGTTGCAATTGTAGCTACAAAAATTTACTGCTTTATTGTTGATAAAAAATGGACAATAAAAATGCCTGAAGGTGTGCCTGAACAGGTGTCAAATGCATTTATTGCATTAATACCGGCATTTACTATATTAATAGTATTTTCAGCAGTAAGAATATTATTTTCTTTTACAAAATTTGAAACAGCAAATGATTTTATATATTCATTAATACAGATGCCTTTACAAAGCATGGCATGTTCATTACCAACATTTATTGTTCTTGTAATACTTGCACAGGTTTTATGGTTTTTCGGAGTGCATGGATCTTATGCAACACTTCCATTATTTTTCCCAATATGGATGGGATATATAAGTGAAAATACAGCAGCTGTAGCAGCAGGAAAGCAGGTTCCTTATATTTATAATTTTGGATTATATAATTTGACAACACTTGGTGGATCTGGTACTACAATAGGACTTGTAATTGTTATGTTTTTTTGTGCAAAAAGTAAAAGATATAAGGCATTTAGTAAGATTGTAATGCCTTGTGGATTGTTTAACATAAATGAGCCGGTAGTATTTGGTATGCCGGTAATACTTAATCCTGTAATATTTATACCATTTTTAATTACACCATTAATAGTTTTAATGCTTGCTTATCTCTCAATCAGATTAGGAATAATACCTGCACCAATAGGTTTAATGATTCCATCAAGTACACCGCCAATATTTTCAGGATTAATGCAGGGAAGCTGGAAATTATCAGTATTTGAAGTGTTTGTAATAATGCTGTCAGCAGCTATATATTATCCGTTCTTCAAAATCTTAGATAATCAGGCTTTAAAAGAAGAAGTAGACGGTGAAGAAAATTAATTTAGAAATACTAAAGAGGTGAAAGTAATGAGTAAAAGTAGTTTTCCAGATAATTTTTTGTGGGGAGCATCTACATCTGCATTTCAGGTTGAAGGCGGATATCTAGAAGATGGAAAAGGTCTGTCATCAGTTGATGTGCGCAAAGTTCCAAAGGGAATAACTGATACAAAAATAGCAAGTGATCATTATCATAAATATAAGGAAGATGTGGCTTTAATGGCTGAGCTTGGTTTAAAGGCATACAGATTTTCAATTTCATGGTCAAGAATTTATCCTGATGCAAGCGGAAAGGTAAATAAAGCTGGACTTAAGTTTTATGATAATTTAATCAATGAACTTATAGCTCATAATATTGAACCAGTTGTAACAATTTATCATTTTGATGTTCCAGATGCACTTACAAAAGAATTTGGTGCATGGGCAAACAGAAAATGTATTGATTATTATGTAAAATATGCAGAAACTTTATTTAAGCATTTTGGTGACAGAGTTAAAACATGGGTTACAATAAATGAGCAACTTATGGATATGTACAATCCTGATTTTAGCGGAACAAGAGGTGTGAAGACAGATAATGAATTAAAATTATCTTATCAGATTTCATATAATATGAGCATAGCTGAAAAAAAGGCAATAAAGCTTTGTCATGAAATTATACCAGATGCTAAAATAGGACCTGTATGCTGTTTTCAGCTGGCATACCCTAAAACATCATTGCCTGAAGACTCAGTAGCGGCTATTAATGCAGAACAATTATTAAGCTATATGCTTCTTGACATATGCGTTAAAGGTGAATATCCAAAGTATGTATGGAATTATCTTGTAGAAAGAAATATTCAGCCTGAAATCCTTGAGGGTGATAAGGAAATATTAAAATCTTCAAAACCTGACTTTATTGGCTGTAACTATTATTTCAGCATTTGTGTAAAGGCACCAGGAAAAGAGAAAAATGAAAATCTTCCACCATTTTTTAAATCTGATGCATTTGAAGTTGTAGATAACGATAATTTAAAGACTTCAGAATGGATGGTATTTGGAACAGATCCTGTTGGATTAAGGCTTACACTAAGAAAAATTTATGACAGATATAATCTGCCTATATTAATTACTGAAAATGGTTATGCAGAATCAGATGTTTTAGAAGAAGGAGATGTAATTAATGATGATTACAGAATCAATTATATAAAATCTCATTTGATGCAGTGCAAAAAAGCAATTGATGAAGGTGTCGATCTTATGGGATACTGTCCATGGTCATTTATTGATGTACTAAGCGGCAGACAAGGATTTTCTAAAAGATATGGTCTTGTTTATGTAGACAGAACTGATGATGATCTTAAAAATTTAAGAAGAATAAAGAAAAAGAGTTTTTACTGGTATAATAGTGTGATAAAGACAAATGGTATGAGTATATATAATCCTAGGTAATCTTCTAGAAAAAGAATCAAAAATTAAGGACAGTAAATAGTTTTGCATAAAAACAAATCTATTTACTGTCCATATCTACTTTATATCTTGCTTAAATGGTATTAAAAATATTAGTATATTTTCATCAAAACTAAAATCAATATGTTCTAATAGCTCATTTATATATTCAATATTGTCTACTTTTATGCAATATTTATACATTGATTATTTAGCATTGTTTTCTTGGTATACTACTCCCCATTCTTTCATAGCATCTAAAATTGGTTTTAAACTATATCCTGTTTCAGTTAAAGTATATTCAACCTTTGGTGGCACCTCGGGATAGACTTTTCTTGTAAGAAGTCCGCTATCCTCCATAGCACGAAGATTAGCAGTCAAAACCTTTTGTGATATGTTACCAATAGATTTTTTTAATTCTCCAAAACGTTTTGTTCCATCTAATAAATCTCTGATTATTAAAACTTTCCAGCGTTCACTAATCAACATAAGAGTTGTTTCAACTGGACATTCAGGTAATTCTTTTTTCATTTACACCAATCTCCTTTTTCAATAGTATCTTTTAGGTAACTATGGCACAAAAAAGTGCTTACTTTACAATATTTCCTTACGGATATATTATAATAATACAAACAGTAAATAACAAGTTGAATTTTATAAGGAGGTTATTGATTATGAAAATTGCAGTTGTTTGTGCTAATGGTAAAGAAGGAAAATTGATTGTTAAAGAAGCTATAGAAAGAGGGTTAGATGTGACCGCCATTGTACGTGGTGAAAATCATTCAGATACAGAAAAAGTCATTCATAAGGATTTGTTTGCCTTGACTGCTTCTGATTTGGAGAACTTTGATGTTGTGATTGACGCTTTCGGAGCATGGACACCAGAGACACTTCCACAGCACAGTACGTCTTTAAAGCACCTATGTGACATTATAAGTGGAAAGGAAACAAGACTTTTAATAGTCGGAGGCGCAGGAAGTCTTTATGTTAATTCAGAGCATACTGAACAGGTTATGGACGGAGCTGATTTCCCAGATGTGTTTAAACCACTGGCTGAAAATATGGGTAAGGCGTTAGAAGAACTTCGTACCAGAAATGATGTGAAGTGGACATACATCAGTCCTGCTGGTGATTTCCAAGCAGATGGAGAGCGAACAGGTAAATATATTTTAGGTGGAGAGGAATTGACTCTTAATGCTAAAGGAGAAAGCATTATCAGCTATGCAGATTATGCAATCGCTATGGTAGATGAAGCTGTAAATGGAAATCATGTACAGCAGAGAATTTCCGTTGTAAGAGAATAAATAAAGTTAAGCCCTCTGTTACTATACAGGGGGCTTTTTGGTTAAAATTTTTTTGTATTAATGCTCATTTGTTAGTGGTAAGCAAGTGGCAAAATGCTTTATAAACTTTTGCTAAATTACTAATAAATATAGTGTTTATGCGATTAATCTGATTTTATACAATTCTTTAAATTAAAATGTAGCTAAAATAGGACAGTAAATAGTTTTGCATAAAAACAAATCTATCTACTGTCCATATCTATATTATTTATTTTTTTATGAGGCAGAATTTTCATTAGTATCAATAACAACACCAAGCTTTGCAGAAATTATTGTGTTTAATTTGTTAATTGAAGAGGCAAGACTATTAATTTGCTTTTCAAGCCTTACAAGAAGATATGCAGTTATGGCTACAGGGAAGCCAAGATTTCCTATTAAACTTATCAATTCTTTAAATTCCATAAAGTTAACCTCCTATAAATTTTCAATTCTTAGAAATATATATCCCAAAGAATTTATGTATAAATCCTATCTAAGCAATAATAATTTTTTAAACTGTGCTTAATTTTCAAAACTTTCTATATAATTGTATATAAAAGGAGCTGTCACACAAAAAGTAAAATTCACAATATGTTGTATCTATCGACTTTTAATTATAATGAAACATATTGTAATTGATCATCTTAATGTGACAGCCCCTTAATGATTGAGTTTTAAGCTACATCAAACTTTGTAACTTTTCTTTCAGTAAATTTAGCACCACTTTTTGTAATCAAAGCACCTGAACTAACAACAAAGATATTTTTCTCTATGATTAAGTCCATAAGAGTAAACACTTCTTGTTTAGTTAATGTAGTTTTAACGCCACTAAGATTTAAGCTGGTAGATTTTCCACCTTCAGTTGTAAAGCTCATACTTAAAATATATTCCATAAGTTAAACCTCCTTTCAATAAATTTTTAGAAGTTTCTTTATTAAGAGTTAATGAGATTTGAAGTTACGTTTACTAATGTGTCTCTAGTGCCGCCATCAATAACAAGTTTCATAGCTTCAGCAACATCATAAAGACTTTGTGCATCAGCATCGTTTCTTACATTAGGAAAAGTCTTCTTTGAGTAGGTTGGATCACCACTTTTATCTACTCCATTTTGAATTTCAATTGTTAGAGAAGTTGAATCAATAATTTTGTTTACTGCCATTTTAAATTCCTCCTTTCTTGCTTGCTCAAATAAGATATATGGTTTAAAAATAGCTTTTAAGGAAATCTTGCATGAAATTTGAAAGTTTACACATTATGGTTATTGGCTGCCGCCTTGCTTTGTTATATAGGTATAATAATGTTCAAGTGCAACATCAACAATTGTGCTGACACAAGCATTAATATCAGGATGAATACTTTTTAATTCATTTAGTTTTCTTATGGTAGAAGCTCTAAAGATATAAGATCTTCTAATAGTTGGAGTTTCACCATTAATAGGAGGAGCAGCACCATTAGGAATGGAAATTGTACGGTTATCAAATAGTTTTTCTGCATAAGTATTTATTTGCATATATTTATTTTGAGAAATATTTTGGCTGGAAATTTCAGTACTGTCAGATGTAGAATTTATAATTTGGTTAGCTGTATTTTTAATAATATTAGAATTTTTTATGTTACCAGCATCGTTATTATTTGTGATAGCAGCAATATTATCATTATTATTATTTATGGTAGTTGCAGTATTAGAGTTTGCTAAAGAACAATTATTAGTATTATTAGTTGCACTTAATTTTAATATTGGCGAAGTAGCATCATTAGAAGATAAGTCTTCATCAGGATCAAAAGTAAATTGTGCAAGGCATTTCCCATCGCTTATTGCTTCATCAGTAAAAGTAAACAAGTATTCATTATCATCAATATCAAAATCACTTTTGGAAAGATTTATATAATTTTTTCTTGCCATACATATCAAATCCTTTCGTGCTTTATTAATCTATTACATAATATATATGGTTTCAAACTAAGGATTTTGGATTTTTCAACTTTAGAAGAAAAAATAATTAATTTAATGTACATTTGATTTTTAAAATGAAAACTTCTATGAAGTTAAAATCCTACAAAGGATAGAAGATATTAACTTATAAATGTAAGATTCTATGCACTCATAAAGATAAAAATCTAGATAGTTATAAATATAGCATTTTATACACAAATAAATATAAATTCTTACGAATTTGCTTATTTATTGGGAGTTTGAAGAGTTTATTCAATTTAAATTTATAAAAATAAAACTTGCTAAGAGCATAATTGTAATATTACATCTTAACAAGTTTTTATTTTATATAAAATTGATGCTTGTAAAAAATCACAACCTAAAAGCATTGGCATATAATACTTAGCGAGATTCGAGCTTAGTAGTATAGTCCTCCTATGAACGAATGTGAATAGGAGTTTCCTTTAAAATTATCTACATTTTATTATAGAAATGAAAAAAATATATCAAAAACATTGACAAAGTGTGTAGATTAGTGATATTTTTGGTATGGTACTTTTAAATTAGTTCAGCGAAACTAAGAAAGGATGATGATATTATTATGTATAATGAAATTTTAAAAGATGAAAATGACTCTATAGAAGTAAATGAAAAAATTCCTTTACTTAAGGCAATTCCATTAAGTATTCAACATTTGTTTGCAATGTTTGGATCTTCAGTTCTTGTACCACTATTATTTAATATTGATCCTACCACTGTATTATTCTTTAACGGTATAGGTACATTACTTTATGCGTTTATAACAAAAAGAAAAATTCCAGCATATTTGGGTTCGAGTTTTGCTTTTATATCTCCAGTATTACTCCTATACGGTCAAGGCTATGATTTTCAAACAATACAGGGAGGCTTTGTATTAGTAGGTGTAGTATTTTCAATTATAGCTATTATTGTAGGGTATATAGGTATTGGATGGATAAATAAATTATTTCCACCAGCAGCTATGGGCTCAATTATTACACTAATAGGTTTAGAACTTGCTGGCACTGCAGCAGATATGGCTGGTTTTCCAGTTGGAGGAAGTAATTCACCTACATTAAATGTATCATGGGTTATTGTATCAATGGTAACACTATTAACTGTAATATTATGCAATGTTCTTTTAAGAGGATTCTTAAAAGTTATTCCACTGTTAATAGGAGTAATAGTAGGATATATTACATCATGTTTTATGGGAATAGTTGATTTTTCACTAGTAAGCAACGCAAGTTTTTTTGTACTTCCAAACATAAAAATTGCACATTTTAACATAAATGCTATACTTACAATATTACCTGCAACCTTTGTTGTAATAGCAGAACATGTAGGACACTTAAAGGTTACAAGTAGTATAGTAGGGAAGGACTTTTTGGAAGATCCAGGACTTCATAGATCACTTCTTGGAGATGGACTATCAACTATTGTTTCAGGAATGTTTGGTTCTGTACCAACTACAACTTATGGAGAAAACATTGGAGTTATGGCATTAACAAAGATATATAGTGTTTATATAATATGTGGAGCAGGATTAATATCAATAATTTTAGGGTTTTCTGGTAAGATGTCAGCACTTATAAGAACAATTCCAACACCAGTTATTGGAGGAGTTAGTTTCTTATTGTTTGGTACAATAGCAGTATCAGGATTAAGAACATTCATAGAAGAAAAAGTAGATTTCTCTAAATCAAGAAATTTAATACTTTCATCAGTAATATTTATTGTTGGGATAAGTGGAATTACGCTTACAATGGGAAGTTTTGAAATTACAGGAATGGGATTGGCTACAATTGTGGCAATTATTTTAAATCTTAGCTTTATTATATTTGATAAGCTTGGATTAATGAATGAAAAAGAATAAGGAATTTATAATAGAAACTGTCCATCTAAAGTTGGTGGGCAGTTTTTTTGAATTTTAGAATGTATCATTCGTCAAAAATTAAGCTGTTATTCTTCCTTCAATATACTGAAAATACGGAATAAAAATTGGCTTAAAACAGAGCAAGTTAATTGGTTGATAAATATAATGTTGATGAAAAGACTATACAAAGAGATATAGACAAATTAAGAAGTTATCTAGAAAAGATGAAATTGATTAAATAAAATTAGATGTCATGCATAGAAAACTAGCATGACATCTAATTTTTCATATTTTATTTTTTCTGTATTCACCAGGTGTTATTTTAAAAAGTTTCTTAAAGCATCGGTTAAAATGTTCTGGGTTTTGAAAACCTACCTGTGTGCTTATATCTGCAATTGATATATTAGTAGTTTTAAGCAGAGTTTTTGCTCTGTTAAATCTTATGCTTTGAAGAATTTTAGAAAAAGTCTGCCCTGTAGTTTGTTTTAAAAGCCTAGAACAATATTGTATAGAGAAATGAAAGTGATCGGCCAGTTCCTGCAGAGTAATATTCTGATAATTATTTTCTATGTAAGTTAATATTTCTATGGATTTTATGTCTGAATGTTTTCTTTCTTGAGATATTTTGACTGTATTTTCATATTTTCTTAGTATAATAGAAAAAAGAATCATCATCATACTGTTCAAAATAGAATCACAGTATTTTTTATGATTTTCAAATTCAAGTATCATTTCTAAAATAAGATCCTGTATATCTGCATCATTTTCGGTAGAAAAAATTAAATAATCATTATATAAATCAGAATGCAATGTCTGATTAAAATAAAATGAAATTGTATTGTTTTCACGTATTAAATTAAAGAATATGTCTTCAAATGTATTTTTTCTGATTAAAATATTAATTACCAGACTGGGATCAAATACACTGATTGAATGACGTGTACCAGGTGTAATAATACAGAAATCGCCTTTTTTCAATGAAATACTATCCAGATTTATTTTCTGAGTACATGCACCCTCAAAAATATATATCATTTCATAAAAATCATGATAATGAGTAAATGGAGGTGTAAATCTGTTATGTTTGCTAAATACAATACAATTTGTATTATCATTTTCAAAAAAATCCTTGGCAAGATAACTAGTTGGGTTAAAAGAACTTGATAATTCGGGAACAATAAGCTGACGTTTAATCAGTTCAGAAGTATTCTGTTCTTCTAAAAATTTATCGAACATCCATTGTTGACTTTGAGCGTTATAATATTTTTGATAAAAAAGTTCATCTTTATTGAATTTCTGCAAATGAAAAAGAATCTCATTTTTTGTCAATTTAAACCCCTCCTTAATAGCATAATTGTAACAATGTGTTTAAAAAATATCAATAAAATTGATTAAGATAATCAATAGTTACTTTATAAATAATTTAATAAAATTAATCTGTAAGAAATTAATGGGAGAGAGAATATAAAATATAGCAGACAAAATAAAATTTGTTGAATTCCTGCAAATGAAAAAGAATCTCATTTTTTGTCAATTTAACCCCATCCTTAATAGCATAATTGTAACAATATGTTTAAAAAATATCAATAAAATTGATTAAGATAATCAATAGCTACTTTATAAATAATTTAATAAAATTAATCTGTAAGAAATTAATGGGAGGGAGAATATGAAAATAGAAGACAAAGTTAAATTTCAAATTTGGCGGCAGCGTTTTGGATATGGGATATCAGATCTAGCTGCTAATTTGATATGGCAGATGATAACGTTATATCTGATGTATTTTTACACAGATGTAATGAAATTAAATGCACTTTCCTTGGCAACAATGCTTATTATAGCAAGATTAATTGACGGAGGAGCAGACTTGCTTGTCGGGTATTGGATTGACAACACTAACACAAGATGGGGGAAATCACGTCCATACTTTTTATTTGGAGGTCCATTCTTTGCATTGTTTGCAATTTTAGCATTTTCTGTGCCTGATATTTCAGAATATGGAAAGTTAGTATATGCTTACATTACTTATATAGGTTTGTCTTTTGCATATACAATAGTTAATATTCCAATGGCTTCAATATTGCCAAGCCTTACAGCGGATTCAAAAGAAAGAACAGCACTTTCAACTTCAAGAAAGTTTTTTGGATTTCTTGGAGCAACAATTGTAAGTACAATGGCATTAAAAATGGTTGAATTTTTTGGAGGAAGCAATGAGGCACTTGGGTTCAGATTTGTAATGATATTATTTGGTATTGCTGGATGTATTTTATTCTGGATTACATTTGCAAATGTAAAAGAAAGAGTTTCACAAATATCACCACATGTAACTTTAGGTGATACATTAAAATCATTAATAAGAAATAAGCCATGGGTTATCTTTGCTATTAATATTTTATTTATGTGGACAGGCTATTTTATGCAAACAGCTGCATTGGTCTATTACTATAAGTCTGTAGTTGGAAGCAAGGAATTATCAATAACTGTAGCAAGCATAATGTCTGTAGTTCCTTTGATAGCAAATTTTTTTGTTCCATTTTTGGCAGGAAAACTTGGAAAAAGGAATCTTTATATATCAGCAGCTTTAATTCAGCTTACAGGTATTATATTTATTTGGATTTCAGGTGTAAATTATATTGGAATTATTATAGGTGCTTTAGTTACTGCAGCAGGGTATGGTGCTAAAGAAAGTATTTATTTTTCAATGCAGGCTGATCCAGTAGATTATGGTATATGGAAAACGGGAATAGATGCATCTGGTTCTCTATCTGCTGTTAATGGCTTCTTAGGAAAAGTTGCACAGGCAGTGTCAGGAGGAATTGGAGGAGTTCTTCTTGCATGGGGTTCATATAATAGTGATGCTTTGATTCAGGGAGCAAAAGCTGTTTTAGCAATTCGTGTCATGTATATATATATCCCAATAATATTATTAATATGTTCTATTATTACAATGAGTTTTTATGATTTAGATAAGAAATATCCAGAGATAAAGGAGGAAATTGAAAAACGCCATAATCAATAGTTATTAAAGGAGTAATTATAGATGATAAAGAGAAAAATTAAATCAATGACTACTAAAGATGTTCAGAAATTTAATAGATTATGCTGCAATTATCCAGGCAATATTGATTTAGCACAAGAAAGATATCTTGTAGATGCAAAGTCAATTATGGGAATATTTTGTCTTGATATGGAAAAGCCAATTTATATTCAAACAGAAGATAATAAAAATTTTGAAACATATTTTAAAGAATTTATTGAAGAAGAAAGATAAAAAGGAGAATTATTTTATGAATGAAAAAAATAGTGTGCCAAGAAAATATCGTACTTTAGTGTTGGGAGCAGGTATCGGTTCAATGCTTGGTTCAGGAATTATTGTAGGATTATCTGCAACAATAACTGTGTGGCAGAATGGATTAAATTTGAGCAATAGTGCAGTTGGAATTTTATCAGGAGCTTTAACGTTTGCAATTGCTTTTGGTTCTTTGTTTGCCGGCCAGCTTACCAATATATTTGGGTTAATTCCAGCATTTAACATGATGAATTTATTTTATGCAATAGGTGCTGTTATTGCTGTTTTATCACCTAATTTTTATACTTTACT
This sequence comes from Clostridium neonatale, assembly GCF_001458595.1. GTDB lineage: Bacteria > Bacillota > Clostridia > Clostridiales > Clostridiaceae > Clostridium > Clostridium neonatale. The sequence goes on along the minus strand of NZ_LN890328.1, from coordinate 1,710,192 downwards.
TGTTGGTTTGATTATTACAGGTTTTGCTTCTGGTGCAGATCTTCCGATAAGTCTGACTGTAGTATCTCATGATGCACCTGATAAAAAAATATCTGCAAGCTTGGTTTCATCTACGCAGATATTCTGGCAGATAGGCGTATTTATGTCTTATATATGTTCATTTGTAGTATCACATATGACTGGAGCGATTGGTGCAAGAGTTATGTTTGCAATTTTAGCATTAATAGCAGTAGTAACATTTGTATGGAGAAGCACATCATTAAAGTTCAAAGTTCTTCATGAAGAAGGCGAAAGACATAGAGAAAAAGAGAGAGAAAATGCAGAAGGTAATGAAAAACAAGTTTCAATAAAAGAACTTTTATTTGGAAATAAAAAGAAAGAATATTTAAGCTTTTTTACTTGTATAATTGTCTTTTATGTATGCTGGAATTTATTAGCCAATACATGGGGACAATTTCAGACATATACATTAGTGAAGGCTAATGCTACTCAGAGTTTTGCAACTGGTACTGGAATTGTATTAAATATTATTAGTTTAATAACAACAAGTATATTTGCATCAGTAGCAGGTAGTAAATATCGTAATAAAGCTTTTGCAGTTGGGGTATTAATTCAATTTTGTGCAATGATTGGAATGGCATTAAGCGGAAGTGCTTTGTGGACAATAGTAATCTGCATTGGATGCTATAACTTAGGTAATCCGGTTGCTGGAGAAGCAATTTATAAAGTTTGGACTCAAGAATCTTTCCCATCAGAAAATCGTGCAGCATTACAAGGATTTATTAATGGTTTTTCAAGATTATGCTGTGGTTTGTTTGCATTTATAACTCCTGTCCTTGTTCTTCCAGAACATATAAGAACTACTATGTTTGGATTCTCAGGCATTGTTGTAGTAAGTGCTTTAGCAGGTTTTACTATGATCTTTATGCAAAAAAAATATTTAAAAGAAAGAACTAATAAGTAGGTGGTATTATGGCATTTACATTTCAAATAAATAATGATGTTAAATTTAAACACGATGAAAAATTGTTAATTAAGGCAGAAGAAAATACGCCTGAAATTAAGCATAAAACAGTGAAACCAGAGTGTATTGCTGAACTTATTAATGATGATAAAAAACTTGGCGGATATGGAATAAAAAAAAGTCAAAGAGATATAAAAAATTTATCATCATATAAGTTAAAGAGGGATGATTCAATAATTTTAGATTTTGGAAATCACTATGTAGGATATTTTTCAATTGACTTAGATTATACAGGATCTCCAATGGATGCACCATTATTTCTGCGTATTAAATTTGCGGAAGTTCCAGCAGAACTTGCAGAAAAATCTTCAGATTATGATGGATGGCTAAGCAGATCATGGATTCAGGAGGAATATATACATCTTGATGAACTACCTAAGAAATTAAGACTACCACGTCGCTACAGTTTTAGATATGTAGAAATAAAAGTTATGGACACATCTCCTAAATATGCTACTGTTTTTTTTAATCCTGAAGTATGTTCAGAAACTTCAGCAGATTATTCAAAGTTAAAAAATAATTCAGTAAATGATACTGAATTAAAAAATATATGTGATGTAAGTATAAGAACATTAGCAGAATGTATGCAGGATGTATTTGAAGATGGACCAAAGCGTGATAGAAGACTTTGGATTGGAGATCTTAGATTGCAAGCATTAGCAGGTTATGCTACATTTGATAACAAAGATATTGTTAAGAGATGTCTTTATCTGTTTGGTGCTATGCCAACAGAAGAAGGAAAGATATCTGCAAATGTATTTGTGAAACCTAAAATACAGCCAGATGATACATTTTTGCTTGATTATAGTTTGTTTTTTATATCAGTACTTTATGATTATATAAATGCTCATCCGGATGATAAAGAAGTTTTACATGATTTATATAAGGTTGCGAAAACACAGATAGATCTTACACTTAAGCAAATTGATGAAAAAGGAAGGTTAAAGATTACTGATGAATATCCTGTATTTGTTGACTGGTCAAATGAATTTGATAAGGATACAGCAGGACAAGCAATTTGTATATATGCATTAAGACAGTTTATATCATTAGCAGAAATGATGAGAGAAAAAGATTTGCTATTATATAAGAAAATTTTAGATAGTATGATTAGCTTTTCGAGAAAAGAATTATATGATGAAAGAAGACATCTTTTTGTATCAGGAAAAAATAAAGAATATAATATAGCAAGTCAGGTATGGATGATTCTTGCCAAAGTTATGTCAGAAAAAGAAAGTCATACAATTATGGAAGTGGCTGTTAAAGAATTGTTTCCAGTTAAAGGAATAGCAACACCATATATGTATCATCATGTTGCAGAAGCATTATTTATAGCAGGTATGACTGATGAAGCAATAAATTTAATTAAATCTTACTGGGGAAAGATGATAAAAATGGGTGCGGATACTTTTTGGGAGGCGTTTGATCCAGATAAGCCTGATTATTCACCATATGGAAATTCTATTGTAAGCAGTTATTGTCATGCATGGGGGTGTACACCTGTATATTTGATAAAAAAATATTTGATATAATAGTAAAATGGGGATGTCGCACTAAATGGTGTGCATCCCGTCAAGTAGACAATTGAAAAAATACAAAGTTTTTGTGTTGTCCAGTCTAAACTGAGCAATATTTTTATGCTACCAATAGCAGTTTCTTGTGAAATTCCATTGTGGTTAACACATCTAGACAACGATGTGTGGATCTATGTCAATATAGTAGACACATTTTTTAGTTTTTTAAGTTGACTTTATAATAAGATTTTCATAAGCTTGTGGAGTCATAAATCGAATTCTACTATGAATTCTTTTTCTGTTATACCAACTTTCAATATACTGAAAAGTTGATATCTTAGCATCATTAAAATCAATATATTTGTTCATTCTTTTATCTTCTTTTTTTAAAGCAGGAATGAAAAGATTCCATTGGAGCATTGTCATAAGGATATCCTTAATAGCCCTTATAATCATCAATAAATTTATGGATTTCTTCTATTTTGTTGTTAGGAATATGAAGAGTGCTTTTTGGCTCTGCTAGCCTTTGGTATAATATTTCATTTTCCTGTTCCAATTTAGCCATTCTTTTCTGCAGAACTTTAATATCAACATCTTTTTCACTAGGCATATTATCATTATCGGTATTATTGGCTTTATTAACCCATTGTCTTATAGTTGTTTTTGGCGCTCCATATTCATCGCTGAGTTCAGCATAAGTTTTCCAACTGTTAAATAGATCAACAATTGTACTTTTGTATTCTTTTGTATAACTTCTAACTTTCCTTACCATTGCAGATACTTCCTTTATATTATATCACTAAAAACTATCTGTTCGTGTTTACACTTTTATACTAACACCATATGTATAAAATAAATAAATTACCTCTGTGTACAATTATGTACACGAGATATAGAAAGGGGTATTTAGATTATGAAAAATTTGATCAATACACTAAAGACGAAAAATATTTTGTAACTAGATTAAAGCATAATGCAGTAATTACAGAAATCAAGGACTTAAAAATAAGTCATAGTTATGAACATCTTTTAGATGTAGGAACTAAAATAATCTGTGACAAAATAGTAAAGATTGGATCTAAATATACTTATCAAACAAAACAAGAATACCGACTTATAAAAATTGTAGATAAAACAGGTAAAGAGAACTTTTTTTAAGTGGATAAAACAACATCTAAAATTTAAAACTTTTGTAGGACGATCATTAAACACAGTGATGATTCAGATAATCACTGGGATTATGACCTTCGCTATATTTAAACTTATAGAACCATTAATTGAAACAAAAACTAAACTAATTGAAATTAAAAGAGTTATAAAAGCTAATCTCTTCAAGATTTATGAAGCTGATCAATTTAATTGGTCTTATATTTTCAATAGCTCCTAATTCAGAAGTGAAAATATAGTATCAATAAGAAAAAATATCCACAAAAAATTCTGTTGTTATATTCAATTTTGTTAGATATATATTCCACATCTGATATTACACAATTTTTCGAAAAGTAAATGGTAATTTTAAGCATTGATTAAACAGTAGTGAATATATCTATAAAACCGTTATTTAGTCTTGAAAAACATAAATTAATCAATATTAAAGCTTTTCTGTGCAATATGCTTTTAAAGCATTATAATCTAAAATTAATATATATTTATATTGGGTTTTGATCCATCCATTTCTTTGAAAATAAGATAAAGTTTTGTTTATAGTTGGACGAGATAATCCAAGTGATTTAGACATATCATCTTGTCCAATATTTAAGCATACCATATCATCTCTTATGGAATATTTATTATTATCAATGCAATTTACAATAAATGAAGCAACCTTTTCTTTAGAATTCAAAAAGCTTGTAGAAGTGATTTGATCAAACATAAGGTTTATATCTATAGACATATCTTGTATAATGCATAAAGCAAACTTTGGATTTTGTGTTATATAAGTATCTACCATTTTTTTATCTATTAAAATAATTTCTGATTTACTGAGTGTTACTGCAGAAGAGCGCCTTATTTCATCACTGAAAAAGGAAGATGCCGCAAATATGCCTTTTTTTCTATGGACGAAAACAGTTCTTTCATGACCATCAGGAGAAATGGAAAATACTTTTACAGCTCCAGATTTAAGAAAATAAAAGCAGTCGGCTTTTTCGCCTTGATGAAATAAATGTGAATCTTTTTTATAAACTTTAGCTGGTTTGGATTTTTCAAACAAGCTACACATTTCATCCATAGAAATTGATTTTATTAATGATTTAATGTTATACATAGAAAATCCCCCCTTTTTAAATGCTCTATATATAAATATATATCTTTTTTGTTAAAATGTTAACTAGTTAACATTTTAATATATTTATTTTTGATAGAATAAATAAGTATTATTGTAGTTTAGATATAGAAAAATATAGAGTAAAAAGGAGAAGCAAATAATGAATAGTACAATTAAGAGATTTACAATTTATTTTTTAGGATTATTTATAATGACAATAGGCATTGGAATGTCTGTTAAATCTAACTTAGGAGTATCCCCTGTTAGTACAATACCATATACTATAACACTAATATATGGAATAGAAATGGGACGAGCAACTATATTATTTCATATTATGTTAGTTTTATTACAAATATTAATTTTAAGAAAAGATTTTAAAATAAAGAATCTTCTTCAGGTTTTTGTAGGCGTAGCTTTTGGATATTTTACAACATTTTCAAATAATTTAATGTCTTTTTTGCCTGATCCATCAAATTATTTATTTAGAATTATATTTTTATTTATTAGTATAATATGTGTTTCACTTGGAATTTTATTATATATGTCCAGTGATTTAGTTCCATTAGCATGTGAAGGAATCATGCAATCAGTATCTTATAAAACTAAAATAGAATTTTCAAAATGTAAAATTGGATTTGATGTAACAATGGTTGTGATTTCAGCTGTTACGTGTTATATATCTTTAAATAAACTTGGAAGCGTTAGGGAAGGAACAGTTATTTCAGCCATATGTGTTGGAATGGTTCTAAAAATATTAACAAAATGTTTTAAAAATAATATAGATGAATTTTTAGAAAATGATATTTCTATAGCAAATAATTTAAGCGAAAATCAATAAGATACGTATAAGTTTAAAATAGAAATTTAAAACAGAAATTCAATATATGAATATAACCAGTATTCATATATTGAATTTCTGTTTTTTGATTAAACTTTGATATTATATATTTTATAAATAACGAGTATATCTTTTTAGTATTTTAGCTAAAGGCAATCCAAGAACTAGTCCAACAGCAAGTTGAGTTATGTTTCCAGGGATTGATGCAATTGGAGTCAATAAGTTTCCATATAAAATTACTTCAGTAATATAGTAGCCTATAATCATCCATATTCCAGATGCAATTACAGCTAAAACATTAAATAAAAAGCTATCTCCATTTTTATTATTGCTATATGCAATTGCCCCAACTATGTAGCCCATAATACCTCTTACAATGAATGTGAAAGGTGCCCAAAGTGCCCAGCCTGATGATAAATCAAATATTGCCATTCCAACAGCACCAGCTATTGCACCCTTTTTCTTTCCAAAAAGAATTGCGGCTGCAAATAAAATAACATTTCCTAAATGAACTAACCCTCCACTTGAGAGAATTGGTAGTCTGATATTGATAAATGCAGTTGCTACAAATACCAATGTTGTTAATAATGCAGTTTCTACTAGATCTTTAGTTGAAAATTTACTTCTTTCTTTATTTGCTTCCATAAATATAGCCCACCTTTTATATTATTATTTAATTTAATATTTTGCTTATTATATATATTGCAATTAGTTTTCTACATTTTGTATCCTGACATTTACTTAGATTGTAAACATCTTAAATGTAATTTTATTATTTAAACATATGTATTTTATCTATTTCCTTCATAATACTTGTTAAATAGAACTACAAGATTTTTATCACTTTCAAAACCTAAATCTTTAATTGCTTTATCAAGAACATTTAATACAAAAATTGTCCTATCATAGTGAGAATTTTCCCCCATATGGCCGATTCTTAATAATTCATTTTCATATGGCTTCAAAGTAGTAGTAACTAAAGTGTTATATTTGTTTTCCATGTGACTTTTTAAATTTAATGCTCCAATGCTTTTGGGGATTTTAACAGCAGTTATATTATTTGAATATCCATTTTCTAAGAATAATTGAAGACCAAATTCTGAAATAGCTTTTCTTACAGCAGTAGCAGTAGTATTATGTCTTAAAACTACATTTTCAGGGCCTTCATCTAAGATATTATTTACAGCAGTATCAAGGCACATAATATCGCTTATTGGCATTGTATATGGAAACCACTTATCTTCATAATAAGTTTTCCATATATTTAGATTACAATAAAAGCCTGGTACAGGAAGCTTTCTATTATCTATTGCTTTTTGTGCATTTTCACTTAATCCTACTATTGTAAGTCCTGGAGGTGCTGAAAAGGCTTTTTGTGAACCTCCAAGGATTATGTCAATTTTCCATTCATCAACTTTTACTTCTTCTCCAACCATTCCAGCAACAGAATCAACAACACTTAATATTCCATATTCATTAAGTAATGGACAAATCTTAGATATATCATTCATTACGCCTGTTGGAGTATCACAATGAACAACTGTTGCATATTTAAAGTTGTGATCTTTTTCAAGGAAAGCCTTTAATTTTTCAATATTTATAGTATTTGTATAACTGCTTTCAAAAAGAACTGCTTGCCCACCATAAATCTCTACAAAATCTTTAAATCCTCTTCCAAAGATTCCATTGTCAATAACAAGAACTCTGTCACCAGGTTCAGTAAGTGAAGCACAAGCTGCTTCAAGCCCTAAAATTCCTTCACCACTTAATATATATACAGGATTTTTTGTATGCAGAATGCTAGCGATTTTATCGCATGTATTTTTATAAAATTCTACAAATTCAACATCTACATCGGGATTTGTTGTAGTGACAGCTCTCTCAAGTCTGACATTTTCTCTTACATAAGTAGGTCCTGGAGTATAAACAAATTTATTTTTCATAAACAATATCCTTTCTGCGGCATATAACACTTAGCGAAGAATGAGCTTAGTGGTATAGCCCTCCTATGAACGAACGCGAATAGGAGTTTCCTTGGCATATAACACTTGGCGAAGATTGAGCTTAGTGGTATAGCCCTCCTATGAACGAATGTGAATAGGAGTTTCCTTTACTTTTATACTAAATTATCATATGATAATACATCTGTAAAATGTATGGATACAATAATGAAATGTATTTCAAATGTTTTATACTATAGATCAATAAAGTCTAATTTTAGAATATTATTGATTATGTTATTTATGTTAAAATTATCATATGAACATACCACTTAGCGAATAAATGAGCTTAGAGGTATAGCCACCTATGAACGAATGTGAATAGGAGTTTCCGATTATATACTGAAAAAGTAAAGTTATTAACTTGGAGAATATATAAGAAGGGAGTTTATATAAGTGGATTTATCAAAAATATATAGACCAATTACAGCTAATCCTTTTCGCAATAATAAAATGTATACAGAAATTTCGCCATGTCCTGCACTAGCACCATATATATGCTGTTATTGGGGGACGAGTGAAAGTATTTCTACAAGTGAATATTATCAATTAAAAAATGATTTAGTAATTCCAGACATATGCATGGATATAATAATAAATACTAATCATACTGAGAATTATAGCAGCAATATATTTTCTGGAATACAGGATAAATTCTTTATTTCCATAAATGAAAGCAGCACATCAAAAATAAGCACCTTTGGAATACGATTTTATGCATGGGCAGTAATTCTCTTTGCAGATGATAGTATGGAACATTGTTTAAATTCTGCTATAGATATAGAAGTTTATTTTAAGAATTTGAAGAAGGAACTGCAGGAAAGAATAAGCGAAAACCTAGATATACATAAGAAAATAGACATAACAGAACAAGTGTTAATGAAGCGTCTTAATAAGAAACGTGAAAATGCAGTTGTAATGAATGCTGTATACAAAATAATAAATACAAAGGGAAGGGTATCTATAAAAGATCTTTGTGAATATTCGTCTGTAAGTGATAGGCAGCTTCAAAGGCTATTTAAAGAAAATATTGGGACAAGTCCTAAGAAGTTTGAAGATTTAGTACGATATCAGATTTTATGGACTGATATTGTTAATAATAGAATAAATAATATGCAGGATGCAGTGCATGAATATGGATTTTCTGATCAATCTCATTTAATAAATACATTTAAAAAATATCATTCATTAACGCCTATAAATGCACTTAAATATGCATATGAAAATAAATAAATTAAAACTTATAATGGTTTCATTATGTATATAAAAAATGTGTAAATGTCGTTTTTTTTCAATACAAAAATAAAAGAATAGAATATTATAAAATTACAAGGCTAAGGAGGAAGTGTTATGGCATCTAGCGAGGAATTTGTGGAATATGTGTGTGGTCAGATAAGTGATGCAGGAAATATAAGATATAGAAAGATGATGGGAGAGTATTGTATATACTGCAATGAAAAGGTTATAGGACTGATATGTGATAATACATTTTACTTGAAAATAACAAAAGGTGCAGAAAATTTGCTTTCTAATTGTGATAAAGGACCAGCCTATAAAGGTGCAAAGCCATCATATATTATTGAAAATTTAGAAGATAAAGAGTTTCTTACAAAAATAGTAGCTCTAACTTGTGAAAACTTACCATTACCAAAACCAAAGAAGAAAAAAGAGAAGAAATAAGGTGTGGATGGAGGAAAGAAAATGAAGATCATAAATAAAGAATCATATGAAGAAATCAGAACTTGGATATATCGCAATGCAAGAACAATTGAGTTAAGTTTATGGAAGTATTTTTTTGAAAATGGAAATAAGGAAGATGTGGTAGAAGCATTAACTTTTTATCAAAATGAAGATGGTGGTTTTGGAAATGCACTTGAAGCTGATAGTTTGAATCCAAATTCATCCCCGTATACAACATTATATGCAATTAACATATTAAAACATATAGACTTTATAAATCTTGATCATAAAATTTACAAAGGTATATTAAGATATTTAGAAAACACAGAAGACTGTAATGAAGAAGGCTGGTTTTTTACTATTCCATCAAATGATAATTATGCACATGCGCCATGGATGACATATAGCAGTGAAGAAAGCAGAATACAAAGCATAGGTTTAAGCGCAGAAATCGTAAGCTTTATTTTAAAAAATTGTAATTCTGAAAGCAATCTATATAAAAGGGCATTATCTATAGGAAAGAAGCTTCTTAATAAGTTGAATACAGAAAAGAACCTTGGTGAAATGGGGATTGGCGGATATTGCGTTTTATTAGACACAATAAAAGAGACTACACTTAAAGAATACTTTGACTACGATATATCATTAATGAAAATTAAAAAACTTGTGAATGATTCAATAGAAAGAGATATGTCAAAATGGCAGTATTACGTTGACACTCCCTCTAGATATATAATCTCACCTGACAGCATTTTTTATAAGGAAAATGAAGATATTATGCAAAAAGAACTGGATTATTTAATAGAAATAAGACCAGAAAATAATGTTTGGAACATAACATGGTCTTGGTTTGATAATAATGAGAAATACCCTAAGGAGTTTGCAATTAGTGAAAATTGGTGGAAATCATATAAAGCAATTGAGAAGATGATGTTATTAAGAAACTTTGAAAGAATTGAAATATAATATCTTTAAAAAAGTTATGAAATTTATTTAAAGGAGTTAAGATAATGAAGGCAGAAATAAATCTTATTACAATTTGGACGGATGATATAGAGAATATGAAAGATTTTTACAAAAATGTTCTTGGATTTAAAATTAAAAGTGATCTTGGTGGCTATGTTGAATTTGAAAATAGTGGTGTGCGATTTGCAATATGCACAAGAGATACTATGCATGACTATAGCGGAGAATACAATAAATCATCAATTGGGCAGGCTTTTGAGCTGGCTTTTCCATGTGAAAACTCAAAGGATGTAGATGAATCATTTAAAAAATTAATTTCTATGGGAGCAAGAGCAATACATGCTCCAGAAGATATGCCTTGGAATCAAAGAACAGCATTATTTGCTGATTCGGATGGGAATATACATGAAATTTTTGCAGATATAAAATAGATTATTAATTATAGTAATTATATAAATTTGAGCATTTATATGGATGTTTGAATTATAGTAATGTGCATTTGCACATCTAAATATGTGCACTGATTTGTTGAAGCATAAATGAAATTAAGATTATAATAAATATAGTTAATATTATATACGAAAAAGCAACGAAGCTTATTTATGTTGATAAGTTTCATTGCTTTTTTTGGCTTATTTTAAAATTGTATTTACCTAAGGAGGTCTTGAAAGATGTATAAATGTAGTTTAGAAAGAATGACAGATAAGATTAAAACATTCTCGACTTTTGGAGATGCAGGTCATGGGGGAATAACAAGATATTCACTATCGCCTGAAGCTATTCAAGCTAGAGAAGAATTTAAAAAGAGAATGGAAGCTATTGGAGCTATAATTGAAATAGATGATTTAGCAAATATGTATGCAACACTTCCTGGAACTGATAAAGATGCAAAAAGAATTGTAATGGGATCACATGTCGATTCAGTAAAAAATGGTGGCAACTATGATGGTATCCTTGGTGTTATGTCTGCTATGGAAGTACTTGAAACAGTTGCTGATCAAAACATACCACATAAGCATCCTCTTACAGCTATGATATGGACAAATGAAGAAGGTTCTTTATATCCACCTGCAATGATGTGTTCAGGAATTGTATGTTATGATTATTTACCAGAAGATATAAGAGCTAAATTTAAATATGAAGATATGATGAATTCTAAGAGTATACTTGATTCAACAAAAACATTCGGTGAAGCCCTAGAAAAATCAGGTTTTAAAGGAGACAAGAAGTATAGAATAAATCAAGAAAAATATAAATATATGTTTGAAACTCATATAGAACAGGGGCCAATTCTTGAAGACGCAGGAAATGATATTGGAGTTGTTGATTGTGTACTTGGAATGTTTAATTATAGAGTGAAGCTTTATGGACAAGCAGCTCATGCAGGCACATTTCCAATGACAAAAAGAAAAGATGCATTTTATGCAGCCTCACAGGCACTTTGCTATATACATGATGAAGTTGATAAACTTGGGGTACCTGAGTTGGTTTATACAACAGGTGAAGTTGTATGCCATCCATGTGTACATACTGTTATTCCAGATTTCTTTGATTTTTCAATAGATGCAAGACATGAAGATCCAAAAGCACTTGAAAAAGTATTGAGCATTGTGAAGAGCTGTGAAGAGAAAGAATGGGCAGGATGTAAGTGTGTAGTAGAAAAGGCATGGAATAGAGATACTGCATATTGGGATAAAAAACTTGTAGGATACGTTAAAGAAGCAGCAGAAGAAGCAGAAATTAAACATCAATATATTCACTCTGGTGCAGGGCATGATGCTCAATTTGCAGCATATATGCTTCCAACTACAATGATATTTGTACAATCAAAAGATGGCTTATCACATTGTGAGCCAGAATATTCAACACCAGAACATTGTACTGAAGGTGCAACAGTAATGCTTAATGCAGTTTTAAAAGCTGATGCAGAATAATTAAAAATTAAATTCATAATTTTAGTTATTCATAATATTAAGTTATTGACAATAACCACTTAAAATAGTAATATGTGTTATAAGACAAAGGTGTTTTTTAGAGCCTTTGTCCTTTTTTTGTTCTTTAGAAAATCATATGAAAGTATAATCACTGGATAACCAATATTGGATAAGATTGTATTATAATATAAATTTAAATTATAGGATAGCGTCTTAGATGGTAGACTTGAATGTTTTAAGTATAATTCAGTTCGTTATAATAACTATACTCGTAATTATATTAATGTATGAAATTAAGAAAAAGATAATAATATATAAAGAGTGTGATGAACCTATAGAAAAAATTTAATTATGTATTTGCTTCTTGGGCTAAATAATTTTTTGTAACCAATTATTAATAAGCAGTAAGCATGAGAAAATGTTTATTGCTTTTTTGAATATATAAATATATAGCATTTTATTAATAATGAAAGGGGGACATTATAAAATTAAACCTAAAAATAAATTTCTATAAGAAATAATCTATATGTTAGGTTTATGTAATTTTTATAATGGTAATTAATATGGCGATTACAGTGGGAAAATTATTTGGAAATGCGACAATCTTATATCAAATGAAATTATTAGCCGGAAGAAAGGGCCTTAATAATCTTGTAGAATGGGTACATATTATTGAAAATGATGAGGTAAGTAAATTTCTTCATGGCAATGAAGTTGTGTTTACTTCAGGGATTCTAAATAATAATGAAAAGTGGCTTTTAGAGTATGCAGAAAAGCTATATAAATCAAGGACCAGTGCATTTGTTGTAAACATAGGACCATATACTAAAACAATATCAAAAGATGTAATAGAATTTTGTAATGAAGTTAAGATGCCACTTTATTCTATGCCGTGGGAAACTAGAATGGTAGATGTAACAAGAGATATATGTTATCGTATCATGCAAAAGGAACAAGTGGAAATAAGCCTTGCTACAACAATTAAGAATATTATTTTTAAAATTGGAGATCTGCAGACACAAATATTACAAATGGAGAGATATGGATATCAAAGGGACAGCAATTTTTGCTTTATAGCTATGTCTTTTGATTTTGTGAATAAAAAAACAAATGAATTTGTTACTAGCAGAATAAAAAAGTGCTCAGAAAGAATAGCAAGAAGTATTCATGAATTGTATATATGTTTTTCATATAATGAATATTGGATGCTAGTTCTTGTAAACTATAGCGATCATGATATTGATAATTTTCTAAACACTTTTTTAAAGAGTGAACAATCAGCTAAGAATGAGTGTAAAATTAATATTGGAATTAGTAAGAATCAAAATGGAATTGAATTTCAGGCAGAGAATTTTAATAAAGCATTACTGGCGTTAGAAATGGCTAAAAAGAAAAGTAATGGAGTCATATTTTATGATAAACTTGATATTTATAAAGTACTTTTAAACACAAAAGAGAAGAGTGTTTTAAGGGAATATTATGATACTACCCTAGGAATATTGGAGAAGTATGATAAAGAAAATAATACAGATCTAATGGATTTTTTGTACATGTATCTAGAGAACAATGGAAGCCAAAGTCGTGTTGCAGAAAAGCAGTATATTCATAGAAATACAGTTAACAATCAAGTTAAAAAGATAGAAAAAATCATAGGATGTAATTTAATGAATTTAGATGATAAGCTTAGATTATATTTATCATTTTATATTAAAGACATTATATAAAAAGGACGTAAAACTAGAGTTTAGTGGATGACAACCGAAATAGAGCTCTCAGTTCTGCTCGCTTTGCTACAAAAAATTAACTAAGAATTCAAACATCAACGATTGTACCCAAAACCGTTTGCTCCGATGTAAAATCGGACAAACAGTTTTGGAACAATCATTGATGTAAGAATTCTAAAGTTCATTTTTTGAATGCAAAGACTCCGCAGAATCTGAGAGCTCTATTTTTCTCTTACTAAAAAATTTTTTCAGTTAATTTATAATTAAACAAATATATTCTTGAATTAAGCATTAAATATTTAAATATATTAAAAAGTAAAAGATTAATATTTTCTTATTCTTAAGTATATTCCATTTTATCAATATATAAATTTAAAAAGAAAAATTTAAAAAATCTTAAGAATTTACTTATTTATTGCGGGTTACAGAAGATTTATGAACCTTAATATGGTAATAAAATATACCCAATGTATGAATAAAAAATATTATCTATGTAAATAAAAATTAGGGTTTTTGCCCATAAAGATGCTCTAAACGGCATTTACTGTGATATGAGTTTAGATGAAACAAAGAAATTCAATATATGAATAGACGTAGTATTGCATTAAATATTTTAGCTTTTAAATTCTTTGAAAGATGTTGTTCCAAAATTGTTTGTCCAATACTTGTTATTGGAGCAAACGGTTTTGGGTACAACCTGTTTCAGTAGAATTTGGTACTCTATAAGTGTAGATACAAATCATAAATATATGATTTAACATCTGCACTTATTTTAATTTATAATAAAGGGAGTAATTTGGTATGACGACTTTAGAATTGGGTTTTAACATCCGTAGCTAAAACTGTCAGCCATCCCTTATTATAAAGATTCGATTAAGCAGGTTGAAACCGTACGGCTTTCGTGTAACTAACCAAAATGAATTGTAATAAGTGTGGGTGGATTAAAATTACAATAATTTTTTAGGAGGATTAACATGATTAGTGTTGGAATTGATGTTTCAAAAGGAAAAAGTACAGTATGTATATTGAAAGAATATGGTGAGGTTATTAGTGAACCACATGAAATAAATCATACTGAAGCTGATTTAAAAGCATTAGTTGAATCTATTTCTGAATTAAATGAAGAAACTAGAGTTGTTATGGAAGCGACCGGTGCATACCATTTGCCACTACTTACTTATCTTAAAAATCATGGTATATTTGTAGCCGTAATAAATCCATTAATTATGAAAAAATATTCTGCTATAGGATTAAGGAAAGGTAAAACTGATAAATTAGATTCTATCAAAATAGCTAATTATGGAATTGATAATTGGTTTAAATTAACTGACTATGAAGCAACAGATGAGGTGTATTCTGAATTAAAATTATTAGGTAGGCAATATTCTCATTATATAGCTATGAGAATAGAGAGCAAACTTGTACTAAGTAATCTATTAGATAGAACAATGCCAGGAATTAAAAATCTATTAAAAAATAGATCCGATAAGCCAGAGAAAGATAAATTAAATGATTTTGTTAAAGAATACTGGCATTACGATAATATTACCAAGAAAAATGAAAAGCAATTTATAAATAGTTATTTTAAATGGGCAAAAAATAAAGGATACCATCAAAGTGAAACAAAAGCAAAACAGATATATGCTTTAGCACAAGAAGGCATCCCTACACTATCTTCTAGTACCCCATCAACCAAAATGTTAGTATTAGAAGCTGTTCGAGTTCTTAGCGAAATAGATAGAACTCTATCTATGATATTATCACAAATGCAAGAATTAGCAAGTAGTTTAAAGGAATACAATGTTGTTAGAAATATGCCTGGAGTTGGAGATACATTGGCTCCACGCTTAATTGCTGAAATCGGTGATTTAAAACGCTTTTATAATAAAAAGGCTTTGATAGCTTATACGGGTATTGATTCACCTCCTTTTGAGTCGGGACAGTTTGTTGCAAACAAACGTCGTATTTCTAAAAGAGGTTCTGCATTATTACGAAAAACTGGATATGAAATTATGAAATGTATCAAAAGTGCCAAACCAAAGGATGATCCTATATTTTTATATATGTTAAAAAAAGAAGCAGAAGGAAAACCTAAAAAAGTTGCTAAAATTGCTGCATTAAATAAGTTTCTAAGAATATACTACGCTAGAGTAAAAGAAGTCTATAATACTTAAATTTAGATAGTATCTATATCTAAATTAAACAGAATTTCTGTTTAATTTATTTGTCATGCAAAAAATATATAAAAAACCTGCTAAAAAAAACTTGATTTTTCTTAGCAGGTTTTAGCTGAAATATTTACGCAATCGAGCCTATCATATATTGAATTTCGGTTATTTAAAACTAAACTCTGATATTATGTCCTTTATTATATATGTGCAGCTGCACATATATAATTAGTCAGTTATTCATTGAAACACATAAGCACTGGAGTATATAATATGATTATAGAAAACAAGAAAATAAAGAAGCAAAGCAACGGAGCTTATTTTATAAAAAATAAGTTCCGTTTTTTTATTTGATGGGAGTGGATAAAAATGAATGGTGAAGAAATTAAAAGTACATTAAAAAAATATAATTTACAATCTTGGAGTAAGCAAAGAAATATTGATCCTATTCCAGTTGAAAAAGCTGATGGAATTTATTTCTGGGATTATGATGGAAATAGATATACTGATATGTCAGCTCAACTAGTTAATATGAATTTAGGATTTGGAAATAAGAAAATAGGAGATGCAATTAAAGAGCAGGTTGATAAGTTTTGTTTTGTAGGGCCATCTTATGGTGCAGAATCTCGTGCAAAGCTTGCAAAAAAAATAATAGAGCTAATGCCTGATAATATGGGAAAAGTATTTTTTACAAATGCAGGAGCAGAATCAAATGAAAATGCTGTAAAAATGGCAAGAATGTTTACTGGAAAATCAAAAGTATTCAGTCGTTATAGAAGTTATCATGGATCTTCATTTGGTGCTGGTAATTTAACAGGTGAACCAAGAAGATATGCTCTTGAGCCAGGAATACCAGGATTCGTTAAGTTCTTTGATCCATACGTATATAGAGAAGCAATAGAATTTGAATCTGAGGAAGCAGCAACAAAATATTATTTAGCTAAACTTAGAGAACAAATTTTATATGAAGGACCAGACAGTGTAGCAGCAATAGTAATGGAAACAATAACAGGTTCAAATGGAGTTATTATTCCACCTAAAGGATATCTTAAAGGTGTAAGAGCATTATGTGATGAATTCAATATACTAATCATATGTGATGAAGTAATGACTGGATGGGGTAGAACTGGTAAAATGTTTGCCTTTGAGAACTTTGATGTTAAACCAGATATTGTAACATTTGCAAAAGGAGTTACATGTGGTTATGTTCAACTTGGAGGAGTTGTAGTAAGTAAAGAAATTGCAGCTTATTTTGATGATAATTTATTATCTTGTGGATTAACTTATAGTGGACATCCTTTAGCTTGTGCAGCTGGCGTTGCATGTGTTAATTACTATGAAGAAGCAGACATCTTAGAGAATGTTAATAAAGTAGGAAAAGTGCTTGGAGAGAAATTAGAAGAATTCAAAGAAAAATATAAATGTGTTGGTGATGTAAGATATATTGGATTATTTTCAGCAATAGAACTTGTAAAAGATAAGAAAACCAAAGAACCAATGGTTCCATATGGTAAAGACCCTGATGGAATAATGGGAAAAATAATTGGTATGCTTAAAGAAAGAAAATTTATGACATATTCTCATGAAAATATGGTACTTATAGCAGCACCATTAATAATTACAGAAGAACAATTAGTAGAAGAACTTGCTAAAGTAGATGAAGTGCTTAAAATTATAGATGAGAAATTTATTTAAATATATAATGATTTAGAAATTGTTATATTATATATGTTGCAAGATGATTCCTTCATAAATTAGATATACATCACGTTGTTATAGTGTAGATTTCAATTTTCAACATATATATTATGAAATAAATTAACTAGATTTATTTTTAGAAAGTAGGAGAACAATATGTCATACGAATTTAGTTTGCCAGGACGCACTATTATTGGGGAAAATGCATTAAAAGACAGTGAATCAATTTTAAAAAAGCTTGGTAAAAAAGCATTCATTGTAACTGGAAAAATTGTAACTAAGATGGGAACTGTAAAATTATTAACAGACTGTTTAGAAGGCATTGGAATAGAATATGAAGTGTTTAATGATATTACAGGCGAACCGACAGATACTATGATTGACGCTGGTGTTAAAGCTTTTAAGGAAACTGGATGTGATTTTTGTATAGCTATAGGTGGAGGAAGTCCATTAGATAGTGGTAAAGCAATTGTAGCAATGACTACTTTAGATGGAAACATTTCAGATTATATGGGAAAAACCATAGAAGGCGATTTTCCACCATTAGTATTAATACCAACTACAGCTGGGACAGGCTCTGAAACTACTAAGTTTACAATTATAACAGATTCAAAAAAAGATATAAAAATGCTTTTAAAAGGTGAAAGTTTATTGCCAAGTTTAGCTATTATTGATTATACATTGTCAATAACTGCACCTAAAAAAGTTACAGCAGCAACTGGTATGGATGCTCTTACACATGCAGTAGAAGCCTATACCTCAAGAAAAGCAAATCCATTAACAGATACTTATGCACTTGCAGCAATAAAGAGAATATTTAAGTATCTTCCACTAGCTTATGAAGATGGTAACAATAAAAAAGCAAGAGAAGAAATGGCACTTGCAGCAGTTGAAGCAGGAGTATGTATAAATAATGCATCTGTAACAATAGTTCATGGAATGAGCAGGCCAATAGGAGCACTTTTTCATGTAGCTCATGGAGTTTCTAACGCAATACTTATAAAAGAATGCTTATCTTATGTACTAGATGGAGCATATGAGAGATTTGCAGATATAGGAAGAACTATAAATGCAGCCGATGAAAATGATAGCGATAAAGAAGCTTCAGAAAAGTTCTTAGAAAAACTTAATGAACTTTGCAAAATAGTTGAAATTCCAACTTTAAAGGAATATGGAATTGATAAAAATGAATTTGATAAAGTTGTAGATAAGATGGCACAAGATGCAATGGATAGTGGAAGTCCATCAAATACAATTAAAGAGGTCACTAAAGAAGATTTAGTAAAGATATATGAAAATTTATGGTAATAAAAAAATCTCCAGGGCGACTATGAAGTGATTCTATATAAAGTGCAAATCCAATAGAATACAATAAATCTAACTAATGAAATGATTTAGCCGTCGATTTTTTTCAGCGCATACTGAATTTTTTGAGCTTGCCGAAGAAAAGGCCAGGCGCATATATTTATATTTTATTCTTTAGGTACTATATATTAATTCATTAGAATATTATCAGAAATAATTTATACGTAGATTCTCAATGTATATAATTTCTTAAAGAATAAAATAATTTTGCAATGACGCAAAACATGTGAGTTTTGCGTCATTTTTTTATAAAAAATAAAGCTTCATCAGAGGTTTCAATAAGCTACTGATGGAACCCCTGATAAAACTTGTATAAAAGGAAACTCCTATTCACATTCGTTCATAGGAGGGCTATACTACTAAGCTCAATCTTCGCTAAGTATTATATGCCTAGGAGGGCTATACCACTAAGCTCAATCTTCGCTAAGTGTTATATGCCAAGTTGCCTTTGATTTAGAGTTAAACTCAGAGCTTTTGGAAAAGGAGGAATTATTAATGAATACTACATTGAATAATATGGAAATAGAATTTGAAGAAAAAGATTTCTCAAAAAATATAGAAAATAAAACAGAAATAAAGATAGAAAATTTAAGTATGAAATATCCAAATAAAAATGGGGGTGAACCAGTTACAGCTCTTAAGAATGTAAATTTAGACATTAAACAAGGAGAATTTATTTCCTTATTAGGTCCATCAGGATGTGGAAAAACAACATTGCTTAGAATAATAGCTGATCTTCTCCAGCCAACAGAGGGAAAAATTACAGTACGTGGAGAAACTCCAAGAGATATAAGACTTAAAAAGAAATACGGAGTTGTTTTTCAAAATCCAGTTTTATATGACTGGAGAACAATAAGAAGAAATATATGTATGCCAATGGAACTTATGGGGATGAAGAAAGCAGAGCGTACTAAACAAGTTACTAAAATGCTTGATCTAGTTGGACTTCAGGACTTTGGAAAAAGATATCCTTATGAGTTAAGTGGTGGTATGCAGCAGAGAGTTGGTATAGCAAGAGCTCTTGCTATTGATCCAGAAATTCTTCTTATGGATGAACCTTTTTCAGCATTAGATGAATTTACACGTGAAAAATTGCATGTTGACCTTTTAGAGATATGGAGAAAAACAAACAAAACAGTAATTTTTGTAACTCATAATATTTCAGAAGCAGTATTTTTATCAGATAGGGTAGTTGTTCTTTCACCACATCCAGGAAGGGTTTCAACAGTAATTGATATAAATCTGCCAAGACCTAGAGATATGGAATCAAAGCAAACAACTGAATTTTATGATTATATTACCAAGATAAGAAACAGCTTTGAGGGGGTATAAGAATGAATAGTAAGAAAGAAAAATATATGATTAATACAGTATGGGCTGTTGGAATTTTTGTTCTCTGGGAACTTATAGCATTCCTTCTAGATGGTGTATTACAGGACCCAATGGCAGAGGCAAAACTTCCATATCCACATATGGTTATTATATCTTTAATGCAGAATTTTTCTGATTTAATGAGTGCAGCAGGTCTTACTCTTTCAAGAGCAGTCATGGGATTTGCACTTGGTGCATTAGTTGGATTTGTATTGGCAATTATTATGAGCTTATCAAAAATTGCTGAGAAAATAGCACTTCCATATTTAGTTGTTTCGCAAATGATACCAGTACTTGGACTTGCTCCGATTATATTTACACTCGCTAAAGATATGAATTTATCAAGAATAATAATATCTGGATACATTACATTTTTCCCGGTTTCAGTAAATATGCTCAGTGGATTAAATAGTGTGGAAAGTGAAAAGAAGGAACTTTTATATTCATATGCAGCAAAGAAACCAAGTATATATTGTAAGCTTATGATTCCTTATTGTCTTCCATATTTGTTTGCAGGATTAAAGATAGCAGCACCAATGTCAATAACAGCATCAATTTTAGTAGACATGCTTGGATCAAGTGGAGGAATTGGAGTAAAACTTCTTTATTCATTATATTCAGGAGCAAAGGATGTATTTTGGAGTTCTGTGCTTACAAGTGCTCTTATGGGAATTTTAAGTTATTTCATAATAGTATTTTTAGAAAAGATATGTATGCCATGGAGAAAAGAAGCAGCGTAAGAAGGAGTGAGAGCAAATGTCAGAAAAAATAAAAAGTGTATTATGGCCTTTAGGCTTTGGAATATTAATTATTGCTATATGGCAGGTAGGAATTATTCATGATTTGCTAGGGTTTAAGCCGTTTCAATTACCTGTGCCATCTATGATTATAAAAACACTGCATACAAATTTTGCAAAAGCATTGTCTGATACTATGATTACAGTTTCAGGAGCATTAACAGGACTTGCTTTAGGATGTTTTATTGGATTTATAGTTGCAGTAATAGCTACTTTATTTCCAAAATGGGGATATACAGGACTTACAGTAATATCAGCATTTAATGCAATTCCAATTGTAGCATTATCACCTATTATGAATAGATGGTTTGAAAATGGTTTTGGACAAAAAGTTGGAGTTGTAACAGTTGTGTGTATGGCAGCCATGGCAATAAATGCTTATGATGGGCTGAATAATCTAAGACCATTTGCAATGGATCTTTTGGATTCATATGCAGCAGATACTAAGACTAAATTTTTTAAACTTCGTCTTCCAAATTGTATTCCAAGTATATTAACAGCTTTAAAAATTAATGCAGCATCTGCACTTATGGCAGCTATGATCAGTGAATACTTTGCGGCATCAACATCAGGAATAGGTTTTGGAATAAAAGACAATTTGAGAAAAGGAATGATGGCAATGGGCTGGTCATACATAATAATGGCAGCTATAGTTGGAATTATTCTTTATTTAATTATTACATTGGTAGAACGCAAAGCTATTAAATGGCATGCTTCACAACGATAAATTATGTTTATTTAAAAAGGAGGAAATATTATGAAAAAAAGAATATTATCTATGCTATTAGCAGCAGGAATGATGGTTATGATGCTTGCAGGATGTGGATCTTCTGATTCAAAATCTTCTGATGCACAAGGTACTCAAACGGAAACTAAAGAAAGTGGAGATACAGAAAAGAAAGACGGGGAATTAGACAAAGTTAAACTTCAATTAAAATGGCTTCCACAGTCTCAATTCATGGGATATTATGTGGCAGCAAATAAAGGATACTATAAAGAAGAAGGACTTGATGTTGAGATACTTCCAGGTGGAAGTGATATAATTCCAGAACAAAATGTTTATAATGGCGTAGCTGATATTGGTGTAACATGGGTATCAAGCTTAATGACATATCAAGCTCAAGGATATGAACTTCAAGAAGTAGCACAACCATTTCAAAAATCAGGATTTTTATTAGTATCTAAGAAAGATAAAGGAATAAATTCACCAGCAGATTTAAAAGGAAAGAAAGTTGGTAACTGGTTTGGTGGTAATGAATATGAAGTTCTTGCACTTTTAGAAAAATATAAGTTAGATAAAAATTCAGACTTAGAACTAGTACAACAAGATTACACAATGGATCAAGTACAAGAAGGCTCAATAGATGTAGCATCAGCTATGACTTATAATGAATTTGGTTTATTACTTGAAAATGGTATTTCAAAAGATGATTTAAATGTAATTGACATGAATGATGAAGATGTTGCAATGCTTGAAGATTGCTTATTTGTTAATTCTGAATGGGCATCTAAAAATGAAGATGTATTGGTTAGATTTTTAAGAGCTTCAATTAAAGGATGGCAGGATGCATGTAAAGATCCAGATGCAGCAGGAAAGATTGTTTATGATGTAGATCAATCAGTTTCTTTAGAACACCAAACTTACATGGCACAAGAAGTTGCAAAGTTAGTATCACCAGAAGGATTTGATTCAAGTAAAATTGGTCAAATTGATATGGATGCTGTTAAACAGACAGCTAAATTCTTAAAACTTTACAATAAAGACTTAGCAGGTGATCCAGTGGTTGATGATACAACATTTACTTCAAAGTATTGGAATGAAGCTACAAAATAGAAGTTATTTAGGGGGCAAAATGAATTTAAGGGAGGAGAATATAAAATGAAATTAATTATAAAAAATGGAACAATAGTAACACAATCTGAGAGTTATAAAGCTGATATATTAGTTGAGGATGGAAAAATAAGTGCAATAGGAACTGCTTTTAATGAAGAGGGAGCAAATGTTGTAGATGCTTTAGGAAAGCTTGTTTTACCAGGTGCAATTGATGCACATACACATCTTGCAATGCCATTTGGAGGTACAGTATCAGCAGACAACTATCTTGCAGGGACAAGAGCAGCAGCATGTGGTGGAGTTACTACAGTTTTTGATTATCCAATGCAAAGAAAAGGCAGTGGAATAATTGAAACAATTGAAGCAAGAAAAGAAATGTGTGACCAAGAGGCGTGTGTAGATTATGCATTCCATTGCTGTATAACAGATTTAAATGGTGGAGCTATATTAGATGAATTTAAAGATGCTGTAGATTATGGTGTAACAAGCTTTAAATGTTTCTTAGTTTATAAAAAAGAAGGAATGATGGTGGATGATGGTACTTTGGTTAAAATTCTTTTAAAAGCTAAAGAAACAGGGGCAATTACAAATATCCATGCAGAAAATCCACATGTAATTGATTTAAATATTGAAAAGTTCTTAAAGGAAGGAAAAACTTCAGCTTGGTATCATTATTTAAGCAGACCAGAATTCGTAGAAGCAGAAGCAGATAAAAGAGCAATTCACTGGGCAAAATCAGTAGATGCACCATTGTATTTGGTTCATATGGCAGACAAGGAGGGGTTAGAAGCTGCAATTGAAGCTAAAATGGATGGAAATGATATATATATTGAAACATGTCCACAATATTTGGAATTTACATGTGATGTTTATAAAAGAGAAGATGGAAGAAACTTTATATGTTCGCCACCAATGAAAGGACAAGAAAGTCAAGATGCACTTTGGAAAGCTTTAAAGACAGGTGCAATTGATACAGTAGCTACAGATCACTGTCCATTCCAAAGCTACGAAAAAGACTGGGGAAAAGATGATTTTACAAAGATTCCCAATGGATGTGCAGGTGTAGAAAATCTATATCCATATATGCTATCAGCAGCTAATGAAGGTAAGTTAAGCTTCAACAGAGTAGTAGAATTATGTTCTTTTAATCCAGCTAAAATATTTGGATGTACTGAAAAGGGTTCAATATCTGTAGGAAAGGATGCTGATATTGTTATTTATGATACTGAAAAGGAATTTACAATTTCAGTAGATAATATGCATTCAGATTATGATCATACAATCTGGGAAGGTAAAAAACTTCATGGATATCCAGTAATGACTTATGTGCGTGGAAATTTAGTATATGATAATGGTGAATTTGTTGGAAAGCCAGGATTTGGAGAATTTGTGAAGAGAGAAGGCAGAAAATAAAAATTACTAATATTAGGAGGCATAAAGATGAGCAGTTTATATAAGGATATTACTTTAAGAGAAGATGTAGCAGGATGTTTACTTTGCAGAGATGCACCTTGTACAAAAGCTTGCCCCTACATGGTAGAAGTGGATAAAATTATACGCTCACTGCGATTTGAAAATAAGGCAGGGGCAGTTAATAAACTGCCAGATGTACTTCCTTGTGATACTTGTGAAGATAAACCATGTAAGGAAGCTTGTTTAAAAGGAAAACTAAATACTCCTGTACAAATTGATAGAATAATGAAAAATATTTCAGATGAAACTAAGATAAAAGAAAAAGAAGTTGACTTATCAATAGATTTCTGTAATGTTCATTGTGAGAATCCATTTTTTCTTTCTTCATCAGTAGTTGGAAACAATTATGAAATGGTAGCAAAAGCATTTGAAATGGGTTGGGCAGGTGTCGCATTCAAAACAATAGGTTTATTTGTACCTAAAGAAGTCTCACCAAGATTTGCAGCATTAACTAAAGAAAATGTTCCATTTGTTGGATTTAAGAACATTGAACAAATATCAGATCATACTCTTGAAGAAAATGTAGGATTCATAAAACAATTAAAGAAGAATTATCCAACAAAAGTAATAGTAGCATCAATTATGGGACAAAATGAACAAGAATGGACAAAGCTTGCAGAAATAATGACTGAAGCAGGTGCTGATATAATTGAATGTAATTTTTCATGTCCACAAATGGTGGGAGAAGGATTAGGATCTGATGTTGGACAAAATCCAGAACTTGTAGCCATATATACAAAAGCAACAAGAAAAGGGACAAAGCTTCCAATCTTAGCA
Source organism: Clostridium neonatale (assembly GCF_001458595.1). Taxonomy (GTDB): domain Bacteria; phylum Bacillota; class Clostridia; order Clostridiales; family Clostridiaceae; genus Clostridium; species Clostridium neonatale. Next base: position 1,684,760 of record NZ_LN890328.1, on the reverse strand, counting down.
AAAATGACACCTAATGTTGGACACATGGAAGTGCCAGCAATGGCGGCAATGGAAGCAGGAGCAACTGGGATAGCTGCTATAAATACCATTAAGAGTATTATGAATGTAAATTTAACTAACTTTGAATCAGAACCGAGTGTAGAAGGAAAAACAAGTATAGGTGGATATTCAGGAAAAGCTGTAAAGCCTATTGCATTACGTTTTATAAATGAAATGAAAAAGTGTGATAAATTAAAAGAGACTCCTATAAGCGGAATGGGGGGGATTGAAACTTGGAAAGATGCATGTGAATTTTTGGCTTTAGGATGCGAAAATTTACAGATAACAACATCAGTAATGCAATATGGGTACAGAATTATTGATGATTTAATAAATGGACTAAAATTATATTTAGTTTCAAATGGTTATAAAAGTGTAAATGATATTATTGGAAAAGCATTGCCTAATATTGTATCTGCAGATAAGTTAGAAAGAGATAGTATTTGTTATCCAAGACTTGATATGGAAAAATGCATCGGATGTGGTCGCTGTTATTTATCTTGTTATGATGGAGGACATCAGGCTATTAAAATAAGTGAAAAAAATAATAAACCTGTTCTCATAGTTAATAAATGTGTAGGATGTCAGTTATGTGTTACAATTTGTCCAGCGGAAGCTATTAAACCAGGGAAAAGACTCCCGAAGAAATAATATTTACAAATCTAATAAATAAGATTTGTAAAACAATAGTTTTGTAGGATTGAGAGATGCTAACAACAAATTTAGAACGAATGGCTGATAAAATAGAAATATTTAATAAATTTGGAGATACAGGGAATGATCGAATAACAAGGCTGTCTTTATCACCTGAAGAGTTAGAGGCAAGAGAAGAGTTATGTAAAAGATGCAGAAGCCTCGGAATGCAGATACAAACAGATGACATGGCTAATATTTATGCTACACTTAAAGGTGATTTATTTGATTCATCAATAATAACTGGTTCGCATTTAGATTCTGCTAAAGAAGAAGATTCTAATGAAACAATAGGTGTTCTAGCGGCTCTTGAAGCTATTGAAACAATTGTAAAAGAGAAAATACCTCATAGACATTCAATAACACTTGTTGTATGGACAAATACAAAAGGTGCGCGTTTTTATCCCCCTCTGATGGCATCTGGTGTTATTTGTGGTAAATTTGAGAAGAGCGTTATGATAGATTCTATAGATTCAGAAGGAGTTACATTTAAGGAAGCATTAGAAGCAAGTGGATATATGGGTACAATTGACAATAGAGTGAATTCAGAAAAATATATAGGATTTATAGAGGTTGCCATAGAGCAAGGGCGAGACCTTGAAAAAGAAGATATTGATATGGGAATTATTGAAGGCTTTAATGACAAAAAAATTTTTTATCCAGAATTTATTCAGAGTATTGAGAAAAATATAGAAAAGTATGGATATACAAGTACGAAAATATATAGTGATTGTGAATATAACTCGAAATTTATTTCTGATATTATTCCCACTGCAATGATACTTGTTCCACGTACAAAAAAAATTGATTTTATTGAACAATGTTGGAAAGGTGCTAATGTATTATTGCAAACAATTTTAGATATCGATAAAAATCATTAGATATTATGAAAAACAGGGTTATTTTACATGAAATAAATATATTGTGTAGAATCAGAGTTTAGTGGGAAATAACCGAAATTCAATATATGATATGCTCGATTGTAGGGAAATTTCAGCTAAAACCTGCTAAGAAAAATCAAGTTTTTTTTAGCAGGTTTTTTATATATTTTTTGCATGACAAATAAATTAAACAGAAATTCTGTTTAATTTAGATATAGATACTATCTAAATTTAAGTATTATAGACTTCTTTTACTCTAGCGTAGTATATTCTTAGAAACTTATTTAATGCAGCAATTTTAGCAACTTTTTTAGGTTTTCCTTCTGCTTCTTTTTTTAACATATATAAAAATATAGGATCATCCTTTGGTTTGGCACTTTTGATACATTTCATAATTTCATATCCAGTTTTTCGTAATAATGCAGAACCTCTTTTAGAAATACGACGTTTGTTTGCAACAAACTGTCCCGACTCAAAAGGAGGTGAATCAATACCCGTATAAGCTATCAAAGCCTTTTTATTATAAAAGCGTTTTAAATCACCGATTTCAGCAATTAAGCGTGGAGCCAATGTATCTCCAACTCCAGGCATATTTCTAACAACATTGTATTCCTTTAAACTACTTGCTAATTCTTGCATTTGTGATAATATCATAGATAGAGTTCTATCTATTTCGCTAAGAACTCGAACAGCTTCTAATACTAACATTTTGGTTGATGGGGTACTAGAAGATAGTGTAGGGATGCCTTCTTGTGCTAAAGCATATATCTGTTTTGCTTTTGTTTCACTTTGATGGTATCCTTTATTTTTTGCCCATTTAAAATAACTATTTATAAATTGCTTTTCATTTTTCTTGGTAATATTATCGTAATGCCAGTATTCTTTAACAAAATCATTTAATTTATCTTTCTCTGGCTTATCGGATCTATTTTTTAATAGATTTTTAATTCCTGGCATTGTTCTATCTAATAGATTACTTAGTACAAGTTTGCTCTCTATTCTCATAGCTATATAATGAGAATATTGCCTACCTAATAATTTTAATTCAGAATACACCTCATCTGTTGCTTCATAGTCAGTTAATTTAAACCAATTATCAATTCCATAATTAGCTATTTTGATAGAATCTAATTTATCAGTTTTACCTTTCCTTAATCCTATAGCAGAATATTTTTTCATAATTAATGGATTTATTACGGCTACAAATATACCATGATTTTTAAGATAAGTAAGTAGTGGCAAATGGTATGCACCGGTCGCTTCCATAACAACTCTAGTTTCTTCATTTAATTCAGAAATAGATTCAACTAATGCTTTTAAATCAGCTTCAGTATGATTTATTTCATGTGGTTCACTAATAACCTCACCATATTCTTTCAATATACATACTGTACTTTTTCCTTTTGAAACATCAATTCCAACACTAATCATGTTAATCCTCCTAAAAAATTATTGTAATTTTAATCCACCCACACTTATTACAATTCATTTTGGTTAGTTACACGAAAGCCGTACGGTTTCAACCTGCTTAATCGAATCTTTATAATAAGGGATGGCTGACAGTTTTAGCTACGGATGTTAAAACCCAATTCTAAAGTCGTCATACCAAATTACTCCCTTTATTATAAATTAAAATAAGTGCAGATGTTAAATCATATATTTATGATTTGTATCTACACTTATAGAGTACCAAAATTCTAATGGCAGAGGCTGCGTCCAAAAATGTTTGCTCCAAAAAGCAAGTTTTTGGACAAACAATTTTGGAACAGCCTCTGCCAAAGAATTTAAAAGCTGAAATTTCCAATACAATACTACGCATATTCATATATTGAATTTCTTTGTTTTTCTCTAAAATCATATATACTCAATTTATTTTAATTATGATTAATGTTTTTTATATTCTATGCCTTAAAGTATATCTTCTAATCAATGGATGTAACTTATGAAGTTACTATAAAAATCACATTAACCAGCATAGAATAAGCAAATTCGTAAGAATATATATTCTGATATTTATAAATCTATATCTTTTTAAAAATGATAAAATATTAACCTTTTAAATCTTTAACATATATAAATAACTATTCCTTAATTTAAAAATGTATTTATAGCAACAATAATACCACTACTCTGAATTTAGATGAAACAAAGAAATAAAGCTCTTATGTTGGCGGTGTCTTGCATTCAAAAATGACGCTTTAGAATTCTTCATGTAGACTTGTTCCACAAATGTTTGTCCAATTTTACATTGGTGCAAACATTTGTGGGTACAATGTCTGCATGTTTGAATTCTTAGCTTCATTTTTGTAGCAAGCGAGCCACACATAAGAGCTTTATTTCGGTTATTCCAATCTAAACTTTCTACGTCCCTTATTTAAGGTTAGTATAATAGAAAAGGAAATGTTTTATGAGTCATAAAAACCATGATGATTCTCTCAATAAACTACTTAAAAACCAAAAATATGTAGAATGTATTGACATGGAGTTAAAAAAGCGATAGAATGGAAACGTAGTCAAGAAGGAGAAATTTAATGAGAGATCCTAAAGGGCTGCAATAAAAAAACAATATTTAGCGTGTTACTGATTCGATCAGGCATAAGCATGAGGAAAATAATAGAATAAATGTAATATTTGTTTATAATATTACACGTTTTGTACATTACTATTTAGGTATTATACTATTTTACATGATTAAATTCAGTGTACAAAAATGTGATGAGATATAAACAACTATTGTATTATTTTATTTCCGAGTGTTTATGTCTTTTTTTGTTTTGGTAACAAATAAAAAAATAGGAGGTATAAAACATGGTAGGAATTATTCTTGCTAGTCACGGAGAATTTGCTAAAGGTATAATGCAGTCTGGTTCAATGATTTTCGGAGAACAAGAAAATGTTAGAGCTGTTACATTAATGCCAAGTGAAGGACCTGATGATCTTAAAGCAAAAATGAAAGATGCAATAGCATCCTTGGACAACCAAGATGAAGTCTTATTCTTAGTTGATCTCTGGGGAGGTACACCATTTAATCAGGCTAATGGTCTATTTGAAGAACATAAAGACAAGTGGGCAATTGTAGCTGGATTAAATTTACCAATGCTTATTGAAGCTTATGGTGCACGTATTTCAATGGAATCTGCACACGAAATTGCGGCTTATATCACAAACTCCGCTAAAGAAGGAGTCAAAGTTAAGCCTGAAGAATTAGAACCAGCTGATGCTGGCAATGCTTCTGGAGATTCAGCGGCACAGTCTAATTCAGGTGCACCTGGATCATTTGAGTATGTTTTGGCTCGTATTGATTCACGTCTACTTCATGGTCAAGTAGCAACAGCTTGGACAAAGGCTATGCATCCTACAAGAATCATTGTTGTTTCTGATGGAGTAGCAAGGGACAAGCTTCGTAAAAATCTAATTCAACAAGCAGCTCCTCCAGGAGTTAAAGCTCATGTTGTACCAGTTGATCATATGATTAAACTGGCAAAAGATGATCAGCATTTTGGTGGGCAACGTGCAATGCTTCTTTTTGAAAACCCACAAGATGTACTTAGAGTTGTAGAAGGTGGAGTACCTTTAAAGACAATTAATGTTGGTTCAATGGCTCACTCTATTGGTAAGGTTCAACCAAACAAAGTGCTTGCTTTTGATCAGAACGACATTGATACATTCAAGAATTTAGAAAAATCTGGCCTTGATTTTGATGTTCGTAAAGTGCCAAGTGATTCAAAAGGTAATATGAATGAAATTATGAAAAAGGCACAAGAAGAATTAAATAAACAAAAATAATTTAGTTAGATAAAGTTAGATAAAGAAGGAGGATAACAATTATGGATTTGAATATAGTTCAAATTATATTAGTCATTATTGTAGCATTTCTAGCTGGTGTAGAAGGTATCTTGGATGAATTCCATTTTCATCAACCAGTAGTTGCTTGTACATTAATTGGCTTAGTTACAGGTAATTTAGTACCATGCCTAATCTTAGGTGGTACTCTTCAAATGATTGCTTTAGGTTGGGCAAATATCGGTGCTGCTGTAGCACCAGATGCAGCGCTTGCATCAGTTGCATCGGCAATCATTCTAGTTCTTGGAGGACAAGGTGAAGCAGGAGTTGCTTCAGCAATCGCTCTTGCTGTTCCTCTAGCAGTTGCAGGTTTATTATTAACAATTATTTGTCGTACTATTGCTACAGCGTTTGTACATTTCATGGATGCTGCCGCTAAACAAGGAAATATGAGAAAAGTTGAAATATGGCATGTTATTGCTATTTGTATGCAAGGTGTACGTATTGCAATTCCAGCAGCCTTGATTTTAGCAATTGGAGCTGCTCCAATTAGTTCATTACTTAATTCTATGCCTGCTTGGTTAACAGATGGTTTAGCAATCGGTGGTGGAATGGTTGTAGCTGTTGGTTACGCAATGGTAATTAACATGATGGCTACAAAAGAAGTATGGCCATTCTTTGCAATCGGTTTTGTATTAGCAACTGTTTCACAAATTACACTTATCGGACTTGGTGCAATAGGTGTTGCTTTAGCTCTTGTTTACTTGGCACTTTCTAAACAAGGTGGTTCAGGTAATGGCGGAAGCTCAAATACAGGAGATCCAGTCGGGGATCTCATTGATAGATACTAAGAAGGGAGAGGACATAAAATGGCAAAAGAATTAAAATTAACAAAAAAAGATCGTATTTCTGTTTGGTTGCGTTCAACTTTCCTTCAAGGTTCTTGGAACTATGAAAGAATGCAAAACGGTGGATGGGCATTTGCAATGATTCCTGCAATCAAAAAATTATACAAGACTAAAGAAGAAAGAGCAGATGCATTAAAACGTCATTTAGAATTCTTTAACACTCACCCATATGTAGCTTCACCAATCATTGGTGTAACATTAGCTTTAGAAGAAGAACGTGCAAATGGTGCACCAATCGATGACATAACTATTCAAGGTGTTAAAGTTGGTATGATGGGACCTTTAGCTGGTATTGGAGATCCAGTTTTCTGGTTTACTGTTAAGCCGATTTTAGGGGCATTAGCTGCTTCCCTTGCTATGAGTGGTAATATACTTGGACCATTTATTTACTTTTTCGCTTGGAATATTATCCGTATGGCATTTATGTGGTATACACAAGAGTTTGGTTACAAAGCAGGATCTCGTATTACCGAGGATTTATCTGGTGGTATATTACAAGATATTACAAAAGGAGCATCCATCCTTGGTATGTTCATATTAGGATCATTGGTTAACAGATGGGTATCTGTAAGCTTTGCTCCAGTAGTATCATCAGTTAAGTTAAGTGAGGGTGCTTACATTGACTGGAGTAGTCTACCAGCTGGAGCAGAAGGTATAAAACAAGCTCTAATGCAACAAGCATCTGGTATGTCATTAACTCCGGAAAAAGTTACAACATTACAAAATAACTTAGATTCATTAATTCCTGGTCTTGCAGGATTATTAATCACACTAATTTGTATGTGGTTACTTAAGAAGAAAGTATCTCCAATTATTATTATCCTTGGATTATTCTTAATTGGTATTGTATTCCACTTAATTGGATTAATGTAACATTTTTGTTTTGCCTGGGCTTTTAGCTCAGGCTTTGTTAATATAAAATAAAAAAAACGCCAAGGCGACTATGATATAGTCTTTTATAAAAATATAAATTCAATAGAATATAATAGCTTTTATAAAACGTAATCCTTTAAGCCGTCGATTTTTTTCAGGGCACTCTGGATTTTCTGAGCTTACCAAAGAAAAGGCCAGGCGCATATAATTTATTTTTTATTCTTTAGGAACTATGCATTTAGTTTATTGTAATATTTCTACAATTTATCCTGGATTATTCATAGGAATAATTTCCTGAAGAATAAAAAAGGTTCATCACAGAATTTTGTGAAAAGGTGCTTTTTAAACATCAATTCTTTATTCAAAACCAAGTAAATAGGCCGTATAAGTGATGTAAATTATTATTTATCACAAAATTTCATGATAAACAAAAAAATAATCTTTGGAATATTGATTAAATGAATAAGTAAAATATAGTTGATATTAATGAGCTTTATGATAATTGATATAAAATGTATAATATAAATAAAAGTACTTATAATCAGAAAAGAGGTAGGATAGATGGTTCAATCACTTAATACAAAAGTGGACCTTGCAATTGATGCCACATCTTTTGCGGGACTTACAGACTATGGGAAAATAATGATTGGAGATAAAGGTTTTGAGTTTTATAATTCTCGTGATCCTCGCAAATTCATTCAAATTCCCTGGGAAGAGGTTGATTATGTAATTGTATCTATATTGTTTAAAGGCAAGTGGATTCCACGATATGCAGTCCGCACAAAGAAAAATGGTACTTATACCTTTGCTTCTAAAGATGCAAAAAGAGTACTTCGCACTGTTAGAAATTATGTAGATGCAGATCATATAGTTTCTTCATTAAGTTTCTTTGATGTGTTAAAGCGGTCAATAAAATCAATATTTAAGAAAAAATAATATTAGTTTTCACCATAAGCCCACAAAAGTCTATAACATTTTGTGGGTTCTATTAATTTTTTGCAAGGAAATTTGTTTGCTTGTCTTAAAATTTGTGATAATAATCTAATATTTTTAATAAAATCAAATCTCGCTATAGATTTAATATCCATAGCGAGGTTGCAAATTTTCTGCCTACTGGCAAGTATTGTTTTATATTTTCTTAAGTTGATGACATTGAGAGAGCATCACATAAGAGGTTTATTTCTTTGCCTCATCTAAATTCATATATCGAATTTCGGTTAATTTCCACTAAACTCTGATTTTATGCCCTTTAAAAACTAATTTAATATTTTTAGTATATTGAATTAGTTTTTAAAGGAGTTTGTTAAAAAATCTATAGTAAATTCCACAAAATCATTTTTATCTAAATTAAAAGATTCTGTAAAAGAATCTCCTGATGTAGAAAGCATAAGAAAGAATCCTGTCATAGTAAATATAGATGAAAAAACGAGTTTAGAAGTTTCATATTCTTGTATTATACTATTATCACGTTTTCCTTCCTCAAATAATTTATAAATTTCGGAAAATAATTTTTTATTAAATTCATAAAATTTTGTTTTATAAGGCATATCTGTTTCATCATTCTTATGCTTTGCTATTCCAATCATACCCATCAATTTTATTAAATTAGACTCCGTACTTGAAAAATTATTAAAGCTATGATAAAAAGATTTGATTTTTTCAAAGCCAGTCGAATTGTCATCTATAGAGGAACTGATAGAATTAACCATATTAACATAAGATTTTAAAAGTACTGCAAAAAATAAATCTTCTTTACATGTAAAATATTTATAAATTGTTCTTTTTGTATATTCAACTTTCTTTGCCAGATCATTCATTGATGTGCCTTCAAATCCATTTAAACAAAATAATTCTTCAGCAGCATCTATTATCTCGTTTTCTTTTTGAATCTTTTCTTTTTCTCTTTTAGATATATTATCCATAAAAATCTCCTATTGACTAAATTTTGATAAAGAGTATACTTGTGGTATACAAGTAAACCGGTGGTATACTAAAATGGTATTAAAAATATGAGAATTTGTCAATATATCGATTATTATTAGATGTAAATATTGCATATAATAATTGATAACATTAGATAATTAATAGATTTTATAGATGTTACACTAATATCTAGAACGAATGAATATAGACAAACTATAAGGAGGATATGATGATTAAAATTAATAACAAATTTTTAAAATTCATAATTTATGTATCTTTTGCATTTACTTTATTTTTAATGGAAGCAACTAGTGTTGGAGAAATAGGACTAAAAAAATACAGTAGTAGTTTTGAGATATTTGATATGATGTTTAAATATAGCAGCGATTATGTATATTCTGCTCTAAGTGCACTTACAGAACAGGGAATACATCATTATGTAAGACTACTTTTTGTAGATTTTATTTTCATAATTTCTTTTTGCTATGTTCAATATGATTTAACTAAAATAATTGTAAGGAAGGTAAAAGAAAGATATAAAATAATTTTTGGATTTGCGCTTTTAAGAGCAGCTTGTGATATGATTGAAAATTTATTTTTGCTCATAATACTTTTTAACTATCCAGCCAGAATAAATTATTTAGTTTTCTTATCAAGTACATTTACATCTATAAAATTTATTGCTGGAGATTTTTGGATCATCTCAATTATACTAATAATGTTTCTAAATTTATTTAAAAAGAAAAGTAAAAAATATATTGGAATTAAGGAAGGAGAATAAAAATGATATTTTATTTTAGTGGAACAGGAAATTCGGCATATGTTGCTAAAAATGCAGCTATAAAGTTAAATGAGAAATGTATATCAATACCTATGGCTATAAAAAATAAGGAATTTATATATACATTAGAGGATCATGAAAATATAGGATTTGTTTATCCAATACATGGATTCATACCACCTAAAATTGTTACAAATTTTATAAAAGATTTGAAATTTACGAATTATGATAATCAATATGTATATTCCATATCTACTTGTGCAGGAGATTATGAAGCAGCACCTGATGTATTAAATTCATGCCTAAATAAAATTAAATTATCATTAGATGGTAGTTATAATATTCTTATGCCAGGGAATTATACAGTTGCAGAAAATAAACTTCCAAAAGAGGAAGAAGAACGAAGAGTAAAGGAAGCTGGAAAAGAAATTCAAAAGATATGTGAAAGTATAATTGATATAAAGAAAACTTATAAAAGAACCAGTTATTTAAATTTAAAGTCATATTTTAAATCATATATTATTGGTGGAATGTTCTTTGATTTAAGTACAAGAACAATACCTTTTGATGTCAATGACAAATGTACATGCTGTCAGTCATGTGTGAAAGGATGTCCTGTTAATGCATTGAAATTAGAAGATGGAAAAATATTAAGGGATAATAAAAAATGCATTTTGTGTATGAAGTGTATAAATTGTTGTCCTAATGAAGCAATTAATTTTTCAGATAAAACTATAGGAAAGAAAAGATATAAGCATCCAGAATATAAAATCACAGATATTTAATTTATAAAGATAAGATGATTTGATTAAAAATATACAATCTATTTTTATTTCTATATTATAGTTAATAGAAATAGAAATAGATTTAAACTTAGGAGAAACGTAAAATTACTCAAAAAAATAAATTTATAAATTTATAATATTGAACTGCTTAAGAATTTTGTATAATTACTATAATGAATATTAAAAATGTAGTAATATGTTAAGGTACAAATTAAATAACAAAAGTTAAGTGGGGAATAGCATGGAATTAAGAAAATCATCAAAAAGTGATATTGAAAGTATAATGAAAATAATACATCAAGCACAAAATTATTTTAAGAAAAAAGGTATAGATCAATGGCAAAATAACTATCCCAATGAAGATACCATACTTGCTGATATTAATAATAAAATAGGTTATGTTTTAGTAAAAGACAATAGTATTGTTGGAACAGCGGCAATATCTTTTGATAAAGAAAGAACATATGATTTTATATATGAGGGGAATTGGATAAGTAATGATAAATATGCTGTAATTCATAGAATAGCTATTGATAACGAATATAAAGGTTTGGGTTTATCAAGTCTAATTTTAAAAAGTGTAGAAGAGATGTGCAAAAATAAAAATATAATGAGTATAAAGATCGATACACATGAAGAAAATTTATCAATGCAAAAATTTTTTAAAAAAAATGGTTTTAAATATTGTGGGGTAATTTATCTAGAAGATAGAAGCAAAAGGATAGCATTTGAAAAAATATTATATTATTGAATCAACTCTTAAAATGCAAGAAAATATTAGTGATTTACAATAAATTTCAAATATATAGCATATTTATATTGACCTGGATATACCTTTAAGAGTTATACTATATTTATAAAGAATATTATTATATAAAATGGGAGGAATAGAAATGGTTAATTTTAAATTTAATGCTTATACTGAGATGCTATTTGGTAAAGGACAAATCTCCAATCTTCCAGAGGTATTAAAAGGATATGGTAAAAATGTGCTTTTAGCTTATGGTGGTGGAAGTATAAAAAGAAATGGCATTTATAAAACAATAAAGGAGCTATTAAAGGACTTTAATATAGTAGAGCTAGATGGTATTGAACCAAACCCAAGAATTGAAACAGTAAGACGTGGTGTTGAGCTCTGCAGAGAAAACAATATAGATGTTGTATTAGCAGTAGGTGGTGGTAGCACAATTGATTGTTCAAAAGTCGTTGCAGCAGGAGTAAGTTATGAAGGTGATACTTGGGACTTAGTGAAAGAACCATCAAAAATAGATAAGGTACTTCCAATAGTAACAGTTTTAACAATGGCAGCAACAGGTTCAGAAATGGATCAATTTGCTGTTATATCTAAAATGGATACCAATGAAAAATTAGGTACATCTTCATGGAATATGATACCTAAAACTTCTATTTGTGATCCAGAATATTTATACACATTACCAAGTATTCAAACAGCAGCTGGAACTGCTGATATTATGTCACACGTATTTGAAGAATATTTTAGTAAAACAACTGATGCTTTCGTTCAAGATAAATTTGCAGAAGGATTATTACAAACTTGTATTAAGTATTGTCCTATAGCTTTGAAAGATCCTGAAAATTACGAAGCACGTGCAAATTTAATGTGGGCTAGTTCAATGGCACTTAATGGACTTTGTGGAAGTGGAAAAGAAGGGGCTTGGAGCTGTCATCCTATAGAACATGAATTAAGTGCATTTTATGACATAACACATGGTGTTGGTCTTGCCATAGTAACTCCAAGATGGATGAGATATATTTTAAGTGAAAATACATTAGATAAATTTGTTGAATATGCAGTAAATGTATGGCATATGCCTATTAAGGAAGATAAGTTTGCTCTTGCTAATGAAGCAATAGATGCAACAGAAAAATTCTTTAAAGACTGTGGTATTCCTATGACATTAGAAGAACTTAACATAGATGAAACATATTTTGATAATATGGCAAAAGCTGCTGTTTCGCATGGTGGTTTAGCTTATGCTTATGTTCCATTAAATGAAGGTGACGTACGCAAAATTTTAGAAATGTGTTTATAGTATAATTTTAAGAATCTTTTAAAAAAGTGCTTTTAAAAATTATTTTAAGAAATATGAATATTTATATTAGTTTCGAAATATTCATATTTCTTTTTATATATGTTGAGATAATAAAATTTCGTTTAAGATGTTTACAGGATAAGTAAATACCAGCATATAAAATGTAGAAAAGTAATTGCAACATATATATAATTATAGATTTTAAGTTTATATAATATATAAGTTCTAATTAACAATTTACAATATACAATTGGCAACTACTGTTGAAATATTTTTAAGATTTCTTAAATTGCATACAGATTATTTATTGGAATATATATATTGAAATTTAATAAGAGAATTAGTATTTTTGTTTAGACCTAAGTTTAAATATATACAATAATTATTCAGTTTAAATTGAATAGTAAATATATAATAAAAAATATTGACTATAATAAATCAGCGTGATAAAATTAAAAATTAGCAAAAAAAATCTAAATATGATATAATAGATATATCATGCAATTTAGGAGGAGATTTTTTTGTTTAACATTGGAGATAAGGTGGTTTATCCAAGCCAAGGAATAGGGGTAATAAGTGACATTGAAAAAAGAGAATTTAAAGGTGAAAAGCAAGATTATTATAAAATAAAAATTTTTAATAATACTATGATATTAAGTTTACCAGTTAGTAGAGCTTATGTATCAAACCTTAGATTAGTAAGTGATTCAGAGGCTATAGATAGAGGATTGGAAAGTATTAATAATGCTATGTCAGAGAAGAATGAATATAAGGAATATACATCAAAAGAGCGAATGGCTGCTAATTCAGAAAGGGTAAAATCAGGATCGCTAAGAGGTACTCTAGAGGTTATATATGATTTAACTCAAGTTAAAATAAATAGTAAATTAAATGCAGCAGAAAAGCAGGTTTTAAAAAATGTTAAAGATTCTCTAATTGAAGAAATTTCTTATGCAAAAGAATTATCAATAGAAGATTCAACTAATTTATTAAAGAAGGCAATAAAATATTAATAAATTATAATAAGGTGATTCTGTACAACATAAATAAGGGACGTACAAAGTTTAGAGGATAACACCCGAAATTCAATATATGATATGCTCGTATTGTAGGAAAATTTGAGTTGAAAATTCTACAGACAGAGGCTGTGCCCAAAAATGTTTGCTCCAACAACAAGTGTTTGACAAACAATTTTGGAACAGCCTCTGTCTAAGAATTTAATAACTCAAATTTTCAATACAATACTACGCATATTCATATATTGAATTTCTTTGTTTTTCTCTAAAATAATAGACATCTAATTTATGTTTTTAGGAATAGTCCATGCCTAAAAATATAGCTTTCAATCAATTTTAATAATTTATGGAGCTGCAAAAAGCTGTGTGTGTATTCTTCAATAAATAAGTAAATTCGTAAGAATTTATATTCTGATATTTATAAATTGATAATATTTTTTTAATAATAAAATATTATCTTTTTAAATTCTTAACATGTATAAATAACTATTCCTTAATTTAAAAATATATTTATTTAGAGCAATAATGTTGATACTATGAGTTCAGATAAAACAAAGAAATAAAGCTCTCATGTTCGGCGGAGACTTGCATTCAAAAAGGAAGCTTTAGAATTCTTCATGTAGACTTGTTCCACAATTGTTTGTCCAAGGTATATTAAAGGAAACATCTTCATCGGGAGATGAAGATGGGCTATACTGCTAAGTTCGTACCTCACTAAGCATTATATGCCTTGGAGCAAACATTTGTGGGTACAATGTCTGCATGTTTGAATTCTTAGCTTCATTTTTGTAGCAAGCGAGCCGAATTTGAGAGCTTTATTTCGGTTATTTTACTCTAAACTTAGTACATCCTATATTTAAATTGTATAGTACCTCTATAAAATATCATGTTTCAATAAAATTTTATTGTTTTTCGATAAAAAACTATTGAAAAACATAATTGTATAAACTATAATGTGGAAGAGGTGATTTTTAATGGATATGAAAGCAAATATATTAAGTAGAGCACTATATGGGGTGGTTTTTGTTGGAATTATAATAATGTTAATTCTTCTTATAGGACTTCCTAAAATAATTCCTATAATATTTAAGGGTAGTACATTCTATTCACTAGTAAATCATACGGAATTATCAATAATTTTATATATTACAGGAGTATTAGCATTGGCAATTTTATTTATGACACTTAAGCTATGTAAGAATATTATTAATAGAACTCCATTCTCCCAAAGTAGTGTATCAAGTTTAAAGGTTATAAGCATATGTTCACTTGGAATTTTTATATGTTATATATACATGTGCATTTTTATGGCATTAACATTAGGCGTTTTTACAATTACAATTGGAGCGTTTATGATATCACTTGTGTCAGCAATATTGTTCAAATTGGTAGAACTTGCAGTTGAAATACAGACAGAAAATGAATTGACAATATAGAGAGGGGGATGGATGTGGCTATAATAGTTAATTTGGATGTAATGCTAGCAAAAAGAAAAATGAGCATGAATGAATTATCTGAAAAAGTTGGAATAACACTAGCAAATCTTTCTATATTAAAAAATAACAAAGGTAAGGCAATAAGATTTTCAACACTTGAAGCATTATGCGAAACGTTAGAGTGTCAGCCAGGAGACTTGCTTGAATATGTGAAAGAGGAGTGATGGTTGTGGAATATAATGAAAAGACTATATTATTTTGGACATTAATATTAGCAGTGTCAATAAACGAGTTATTTTTATTTGGTGGATTTGGAATAGCAGTTCCTTTATATATAGTTATTTATTATGTATTTATTTTTCTTCAGGCTAAAAGGAAAAATATAAAAATTGATATAAAAGAAAATATGTTATTTCTTCCTATAATAATGGCAGGTTTCTGTTTTCTATTATTTGATAATTTAGTTTTAAAAATATTAAATATTTTATTTTTATGGATCTTAATTATATTAAATACAGCAGATATTTATAGTATAAATTCATGTGAAAAATATTCATTAAAATGGTTCATTAATATATATGAAGTAGGGATGTTGTATCCATTTGTAAATATTTTTAAGTGTATGAATGTTATAAAAGATTTTAAAAGCATATCTAAAGAAAAAGCGAATCGTATTTTTAAGGTATCTTTAGGGCTGTTCATTGGATTGTTCATGACTATAATAATTGTTCCGCTATTAATGAGAAGTGATGCTGCATTTACAGGAATAATAGAGAACATTTTTATGAATATAAACTTTAAAGTATTTACAAAAATATTACGAAGATTAATAACATTATTTATGATATTTTTCCCTATGTATAGTTTTATTTATGGAATTACTCATTATGAAAAAGAAAAAATATTGAAAAGTGATAATTATAATTTAGAGATATTAGATTTTACAATTGCAATTACAGTTATATCAATAATATGTGCTATATATATTTTATTTTGCTTTTCACAATTGACATATTTTATTTCTGCTTTTCAAGGAATATTACCTAAAGATTATACATTCTCTGAATATGCGCGAAGAGGATTTTTTGAATGCATTCCTTTAACAATGATTAATGTGGCTTTTGTGGTTTTATTAGATTTGTTTGTAAAAGATAAAAAAAGTATAAAAAAGAAAAAGGTCTTGAATATATATATGACTTTTATTACGATATTCACTTTGTTTCTTGTTATTTCTGCACTTTCCAAAATGATATTATATATTAGTGCTTATGGTTTAACAATTTTAAGAATATATACAGCGTGGTTTTTAATATTACTTTCAGTTATTTTGGTATGTATTTGTATAAAAATATATTCAAAAAAATTTAACTTATTAAAAAATGTATTTATTATTTTTGTTGCTATGTTTATTGGATTAAATTACTGCAATATAGATTATGTAATAGGTAGATATAATGCTAATTTATATATAGAAAAAAATGTAGATACCATAAATTCATTTGATAGCCTTAGTGTATCAGCTGTTAAACCATTGTTAGAAATGGGAAAATATGATTCAGATGCAGATTATATGTTATATAAATATGAAAAAAGATTAGAAAATAATAATAAATGGCAGAGCTTTAATATTGCTAAATATAATGCATATAAAAGTATAGAAAAGAATTAAAGTGGATTTATTTTCAGTAAGAGAAGGAGAATTATAATCTTGAAGGATAAGTTTTTTAATATGATTATATTTATATTAGGCATTTTTTCTTTGATAATTTCATTAAAACTATTTTGCAATCTTGGCATATATGTAGATGAATTTAATACTTCTCCAAGCATAGTACTTGGAGGAGATTTTTGGAATGTAATGAATTGGATTGAATTATTTTGTTTAATATTAATTTGCATTTTAAGTGGGATTAGTTTGTTTAAGAATCAAAAGTAGTTTAATATATGATATTAATAAATAGGAAATTCATGATATAATACTTAAAGACATAAGTTTATGGAGGAATATATCATGAATAATTTTAAGTATATATTATTTGATTTAGATGGAACAATAACTGATTCAGGAGAAGGAATAACAAAAGCTGTTCAATATGCATTAAAGCATTTTGGAATAAATGTAGAAGATATTAATGAATTAAAGAAGTTTGTTGGTCCTCCACTAAGGGATTCTTATATGAAGTTTTATAATTTTGATGAAGAAAAGGCAACAGAAGGCATTAAAGTATTTAGAGAATACTATGAAGAAAAAGGAATGTTTGAAAACTCACTATATGATGGTATTGTTGATGTATTAAAGGCTCTAAAGAAGAGTGGTAAAGAATTAATTGTGGCAACATCAAAGCCAGAAGTTCATGCAAAGAAAATATTAGAACATTTTAATGTGGACAAATATTTTACTATAATTGCAGGAGCTGATTTTGAAGAAACAAGAGTAAAAAAAGGTGATGTAATTAAATATGCATTAGATAATTTTAGAAACACATTAAATGATAATGAAGTTTTAAATTTATCACAAGTTATAATGATAGGGGATAGAGAACACGACATTATAGGGGCTAAGGAAAATAATATTAAAGCTATAGGTGTTCTTTATGGATATGGCGATGTTGTTGAACTTACACAGGCTAGGGCTTCGTATATAGTTAGTAAACCTGAAGATTTATTGGAAATATTATTATAATGAAATTCAAAAGCCTCAATTTCCAAAAGTATATAATTAAAAATATAGTAATGAACAATTTGTTAAAAGTGTTAAAATGTGTTCAAAAATATGTTATATTGTATAAATTTGATATATAATGTAATTACAAAAATTACTCAAAATTTAACTTTAATACAACCTATAGAATCTTAGAAGACAATAAAAGCCGGTTAGAGATTAATTTCTTTAGCCGACTTTTATTTTATATTTAAAGATTATAAATTAAAAGAAATTATATAACATAAAAGTAAAATTTATTTAAATTATCTGAATTGAAATAATTTTAAGGAGATAGCAATAATGAGGTATAATTTATTACATAATAAAATGGAGACAACTATTAATTTAGTTATCTCCTTTTTGAGGTTTAGAATATATTATGTCTGTTTAGATTATAGACACAAATATTTAATTATAAACAACTAGGTATCTATATTATTTATTGTATTTACTTTTATATTATTAAAAACTTCTTATTTTGTTTTCCAATAAGCAGATGCTTCGCTTTCTAATTTTTTTAATCTAGTATAATAGTCAGGAAATTCCATTAAATGTGCCAAAGCGATTTTACCAGTTAATATTGGATCATCATTAGTTACATTAGTATTAGGAAATTTAGTTCCATGTTCTAATTCAACATTAAGTCCCATTGTAAATTGGTTCAGATCAAATTTCTCTTTAGAAAAGTCAATGTTTAATTTATGTGCTATTTCACGTGCTTCAGATGTTGTAAAGAGTGTTTTTGTTTTTTCTCCTCTAAATTTTGAAAGTACTCCATTTATATATTTCATAGTTTGAGCTCCAAGATATTATTATATATTAATATATGAATAAAGATATTTCATGTGATGAATATATTATATATTTACACTTAGGATAAAATCATCTTAAAATCACAAACTAAAGATAATAAATAAAGAAGAGGTGTATTTATGAATAATGTAGCATGGATTGAATATGTGGGATATCTGGCCTCCATATTAATTGGAATATCAATGTTTATGAAAGATATAGTCAAACTTAGGCTTATTAATTTATCTGGAGCAATATTGTTCACTGTATATGGATTTATAATAAAATCATATCCTGTAGCAATAGTAAACTTAATAATATCATTTACCAATATATATTACTTGTTTAAAATGTATAATAATGATAGTAAATAATATAGGGACGTACTGAGTTTAAGGTGAAATAATCGAAATAAAATTTCCATACAATCGAACATATCATATATTGAATTTTGGTTGTTATCCACTAAACTCTGATAGTACGTCCATTATTAAATTTTAATAATCATTTTAAAATATATCTTCATCTTTTTCTATATTTATGATTTCGGCATCTGTATTACATTCAATAAAGTTAATTATATCTTCAGCTTTTGAATCAACTTGTGATGAAGATTCACATAAGCTTACAATACCTATGTTTATTATTGTATGAATATCTTGAGTATCACATTCTGCTATGGATATATTAAATTTATTTTTCAATCGCTGAGTTATACTTCTTATTATCATTCTCTTTTCTTTTAAAGAATGAACATATGAAGCCCTTAAAGTGATTTTTAAGAATAAAACTTTCATAATAGATAGCCACCAAGCCTTTCAAATTTATTATTGCTTTTTGATTTCTTCTTTATCCCAAATAAAAAGTTCTTTTGAGTTAGTTAATGCACCAAATAAGTTTTTCTTAAAGCCAGGCATTCTTCCATCTAGCTCATGAATTAAATTTTTTATATCTTCTCGTTTAGTTTTTTTATCAGCAGGACATGGGTTTGTTATTATAGGAAAATTATATTTTTTTGCTACATTTTTTATGCTGGCTTCTGCAATATAAACCATAGGACGAATTAATGTTATTGTATCTTTATCCATTAATGTTTTAGGTGAAAAACAGTTAATCCTGCCTTCATAACATAATGAAAGCATAAGGGTTTCTATTGCATCATCTTTATGATGACCTAAAGCAACTTTATTACAGCCAAGTCCTTTTGCTGTGCTATGTAAAATTCCACGACGAAGTTTGGCACAAAGAGAGCATGGATTCTTTTCTTTTTTTATATCAAATACAATTTCTTGTATATCTGTTTGAATTTCATGAAATTCTATATTTAAATCTTTACATAATTTATGAAGTGGTAAATTATCGACTTTACCAGGATTTAAAGTAATTGCTATAAGTTCAAAATCCTCTGGTGAAAATTTTTTATATTCATTTAAAAGATGAAGGAGTGTTAGGCTATCTTTACCGCCAGATAAACCAACAGCAATCTTATCACCATTTTCTATTAAGTTATAATCATTTATTGCTTGACGCATTTGGCTAAGTAATTTCCGCATTTGATGTCCTCCTAAAGTCATGTAGTAAGTATTATTTTAGTATAATATTTCATTTATAAAAATACAATTATAAAAAAATCGCCAAGGCGACTATGATATAGTCTTCTATAAAAATATAAATCCAATAGAATACATAGTTTTTATAAAACGTAATCCTTTAAGCCGTCGATTTTTTTCAGCGCACTCTGGATTTTCTGAGCGAGCCTGCGAAAAGGCCAGGCGCATATAATTTATTTTTTATTCTTTAGGAACTATGCATTTAGTTTATTGCAATATTTTTAAAAATAACTTATCCACAGATTATCCCTGAATATAATTTCCTAAAGAATAAAAAATTATTAAATAAATGAATAATGGAAAAAGATTCTTGACACAATATAGATGATTATCTATACTTATATTGAATATAGATGATCATCTATATTTAGGAGGGATATTTAATGAGTTTAGATTATGAAGATAAAATGAGAATTTTTAAAGCTTTAAGTGATCAAAACAGACTTGAGATAATAGAGATTTTATCATGTAATGAAAAATGTGCATGTGAAATATTAAAAAATTTTGATATTACTCAGCCAACATTATCACACCATATGAAGGTGTTAATGGATTGTGGTTTAGTTGAATGTAACAAAAAAGGAACTTGGAATTATTATAAATTAAGTTCAAAAAAATGTATAGAATTAATAGAGTCATTAAAACAATTATTTTGCGACAATAATAAAAAGAATGTGAAGGAGCCTATATGCAAAGAAGAATAAAAAAATATGATAATTAATCTAGAAATTATTAAAGAATTGAGGAGGTGTAAATTTAATGATAGAAATATTAAAAGATTTATTTAAAAGTGGGGAATTATTAAAAGGAAAGTATGGCATAGAAAGGGAAACATTAAGAGTAAATAATGATGGAAAGCTTTCAAAAAAGACACATCCCAAAGGGTTTGGTAATAAACTGAAAAATAAATATATAACAATTGATTTTTCAGAAAGCCAGATAGAAATGGTAACTCCTCCTTTAGATAATATGAAGGAAGTTCATAATTTTTTAAATATCTTATATGATATTGTTTCAGTGGAAATTGGTGATGAATATTTATGGCCACAATCTATGCCTTGCTTAATAGAAAATAATGATGAAATACCAATAGGAACTTATGATGACAGTGAGGAAGGAAAGAGAGCCGCTGAATATAGAAAGAGTCTTATAAAAACATATGGAGGAAGAAAACAGCTTATTTGTGGAATTCATTATAATTTTTCTTTTGATGAAAATATAATAAAAAAATTATATGAGTCAAAAAAGCTAAATATAAACGGTGACTATAAAAAATTTAGAGATGAAATTTATTTAAAGGTTGCAAGAAATTTTATAAGATATAGATGGCTCTTAATTTATTTGCTTGGAAACAGTATAGATGATGAGGCATGTATAAAAGAAGAATATTGCGATAGCATAATATCTTATAGAAATAGTAAATATGGATATAGAAATAAAGAAAATTTATATCCAAGTTATGATAGTGTTAATGCATATGTAAATAGTTTAAAATCATATATAAATGATCAATATATTCGCAGTTATAAGGAATTGTATTCGTCTATAAGGCTTAAGGCAAAGGATGAAAAGAATTTATTAAATTCATTAGAACATGATGGAATAAATTATTTGGAATTTAGAAGTATAGACATAAATCCATTTGAAAAGAGTGGAATAAGCCTAGATGATTTATATTTTCTACAATTATTTAATTTGTTTGCACTTATAAAAGATGAAGAACAATATGATCTTTGGCAGGAAGAGGCATTGGAAAATGCTGATAAGATAAGTTTATTTGGAATGAACAATATAATTCTTAAAAAGAACGGAAAAGACATTACTAAAGAAAATTATGCATTAGAAATATTAGATGAAATATCAAATATGAATTCAATCTTAGGTTTAGGTAAAGAACAAGTATTAAAAGAAATATATAATAAAATTTTAAACCATAAAAATACTACAGCTTATAAAATAAAGCAAAACATTAAAGAAAAAGGATATATAAATTCAAACATGATATTATCAGAAATGTATAAACATGAAGCTTTTGAAAAAAGATTTAACTTAGAGGGATATGAAGATTTAGAGTTATCTACTCAGATATTAATGAAGGAAGCAATAAAGAAGGGGATTTCGCCTCAGGTTATTGATAGGGCTGAAAACTTTATATCTTTAGAGTTTGATGGACGAAGAGAGTATGTAAAACAAGCTACAAAAACCTCAAAGGATAATTATGTTACAGTTCTTATTATGGAAAATAAAAGTGTAACCAAAAAGGTTCTAAAAGATAATAATATAAAAGTGCCAAGTGGATATGAATTCCATTCTATAAATGAGGCATTAGACCATTTAGATAATTTTATAAATAAACCCATAGTTATAAAACCTAAATCAACTAATTTTGGTATTGGAATAAGTATTTTCAAAGAAGGTAGTAATAAAGATGATATAATTAAAGCTTTAAAAATAGCATTTTCTAGTGATAATACTGTTCTTGTAGAAGAATTTATAAAGGGAATGGAATTTAGATTTTTAGTGATAGGTGATGAAGTCTGTGGAATACTTCATAGAGTGCCAGCTAATGTTAAAGGTGATGGAATTCATAATATAAAAGAACTAGTTGAAGAAAAAAATAAAGATTCTTTGAGGGGATATAAATACAGAACACCGCTTGAAAAAATAAATTTAGGTGATATTGAAAAGACCTTTTTAAGACTGCAAAATAAAAACTTTGACTATATTCCTAAGAAAGAGGAAATTGTATACTTGAGAGAAAATTCTAATATAAGCACAGGTGGAGATAGCATAGATTTTACAGATGATATTTTAGATAAATATAAGAAAATAGCAGTTCAGGCAACACAAAAAGTAGGAGCGAAAGTATGTGGTGTTGATATGATAATCGAAGATTATAGAAAAGAAGATTCTAATTATGGAATAATAGAATTAAATTTTAATCCTGCAATTCATATTCATTGTTATCCTTATAAAGGGAAAGAAAGAAATATAGGTGAGAAGATATTAGAGCTATTAGGATTTATTTAGTTGTTTATGTAAGTCTTATATTTATATAAGGATTTGATGTAATTATTATATTTTGATTGAAACTGGTATTTAAAAAATCAAGGATTTGAGATTTATAAATCCCAGTTCTTTTTTGAAGTTTGTTCTTTAAAACATTTTATCTGGTATATTGTAAAAGTAAAAGGTTAAAAATTAAAAAAGTTAGGAAATAGTAATAAATTTACTTATTGATTTGCTATGTATAGCATAAAGAATATAAAACTAAGATTCCCCAATAAGTTTATCATTTTGAAGTATATGATCTATTAGCCAGTCATTAAGAAATTGCAATAGTTCTTTAATTGAGACATCTTGATTTGAATCAATATGAGTTAAGTCAAGATTCTCTAGTTTATTTATGAAAGAATCATGCTCTATTTTATGACTAAATAGCCTTTTATAATTTATACTCTCCATATATTTTTCTTCAGTTTCAAAATGAAATTGGGTATAATCCTTTAAAGATTCAAGGATGCCTACTATTTCATCATATTTATCGAGTTTAAAATTATTAGTTAGTAGCATGTAAGCTTCATTAGTTATTTCAAATAGTTTTTCGTGTTGCTGATCAATAATTTCAATATTTGTTTTAAATTCATCTTTCATTTTATACATAAAATACCCCCTCTTTAACAGTTGTTTTCTATATTATATAATTATAATAATAAATATACAATATAGAAAATTTTTGTAAGCAAATTATAATAATCAAATAATTTAAAAAATATAAAATTGGAGGAATAAAAATGAATTTAAATTGGAGTTTAAAAGAACTTTATACATCATTTGAATGTGATGAGTTCAAAAAAGATATACTAAAATTAAAGGATATGATAAATGAAATAAATGATTATAGCTGTGAATTAGAAAAGTACAGTGATATAGATAATCTTGAAAGTTATATAAAGAAGTTTACTACATTTAAAGATTTATCATATAAATTAAGCATATATGTAAACTTGAGCTTAAGTGTAAATACAAAGAACACCGAAGCATTAAAGTATAGTGATATATTAGATAATGAATTAACTGAAATTGTTGAAAGTGAGACAAAGATAAAGAGATATATTAGTAATATAAAAAATATAGATGACCTTATTAATAAATCAGGATTACTTAAAGAACATGAATATATTTTAAAGGAAATAGTTGAAGAAAGTAAGTATTTACTTACCAATAAAGAAGAAAAAATAATTGCAAGTATGAAAAACACTGGATCTAATGCGTGGTCAAAGCTAAAGGATAATTTAATATCTAATTTAATGGTGGATATTGATAAAGACGGAAAAAAGGAAAGTCTTCCTTTAACAGTTGTTTTAAACATGGCTTATGATGATAATGAAGAAATTAGAAAAAAAGCATATGAAGCTGAAATAGCATCATATAAAAAAGTTGAAGAAGGTGTTGCAGCTGCTTTAAATGGTATAAAAGGAGAAGTAATCGCAATTTCTAATTTACGTGGATATGAATCACCACTTTACATGACTTTAAAACAATCTCGTTTAAGTGAACAATCATTAAATGCAATGCTTGATGCCATTAAAGAAAATCTACCTATATTTAGAAAGTATTTAAGAAGAAAAGGTGAAGTTTTAGGATATAAGAATGGATTACCTTTTTATGATTTATATGCACCAGTTAGTAAAGCTGATATGAAGTTTAGTTATGAAGAAGCATGTAAATTTGTAGAAAAGAATTTTAGAACCTTTAGTGATAATTTGGGAGATTTTGCACATAAAGCTATTTATAATAGCTGGATAGATGTTATGCCGAAGGAAGGAAAAGTTGGTGGTGCTTTTTGTGAAAACATACATTTCTTAAAGGAAAGCAGATTTTTACTTAACTTTGGAGGAAATTTTGGTGATGTTGTTACGCTTGCTCATGAGCTTGGTCATGGTTTTCATGGGGAATGTTTAAATGATGAAAGTACATTAAACTCCGATTACCCAATGCCAATAGCTGAAACAGCTTCAACATTTTGCGAAACAATAATAAAAAAAGCAGCATTAAAAGAGGCAACTAAAGAAGAAGCGCTTACAATTTTGGAAACAGAAATAAGTGATTGTACGCAAGTTATAGTAGATATATATTCAAGATTTTTATTTGAAAAGTCAGTTTTTCATAAGAGAAAGGAAAGTTCTTTAACTGTTGAAGAAATAAAAGAACTTATGATTAAAGCTCAAAAAGAAGCTTATGGAGATGGTCTTGATAATAATTATTTACATCCATATATGTGGGCATGGAAACCGCATTATTATGATGCTGATTATAATTATTATAATTTTCCGTATGCATTTGGATTATTATTTGCTAGAGGATTATATGCAGAATACTTAAAAAAAGGAAGTAGTTTTTCTTCAGATTATGAAAAGTTACTTTCAATTACTGGAAAGAATAATTTAGAAGATGTAGCGAAATCTATGAATATTAATATAAATAATATAGATTTCTGGAGATCTTCATTAAAAACAATTGAAAATGACATAGAAAAATTTATAAGTCTTACAGAGGTTAATGGAAATTAGACTTATGCATACTAGAATATAAGAAAGAGTGATATTGTTTGTTTGATGCCATAACGCGAATAGATTTTTCTATTTTAAATTTTATACAGGAAAACATTAAGAATACATTATTAGATAAGATCATGGTTTTTATAACTTCTCTTGGAAACATGTCAATAATATGGATTATTATAGGTATATGTCTTTTGATAAGTAAAAGATATAGAAAGTATGGAATAATGTTGTTTATAGCATTATTGTTATGCGCTATAGTTGGTAATTTAACATTAAAGCCATTAGTTGCAAGAATAAGACCGTTTAATTCTAAGCCATTAATTGATGGACTTCTTATAAAAGAACCTTTAGATTATTCGTTTCCATCTGGACACACCATGTGTTCTTTTGCGCCTGCTGTAGTTCTTTACTATATGAATAAAAAGGCTGGAATATGTGCAGTTATTTTAAGTACATTAATAGGATTCTCAAGATTATACTTATATGTACATTATCCGTCAGATGTGGCAAGTGGCGCTGTTATAGGGATAATATTAGGAACATTATCAATTTATTTATATAATATGATACAAAGTAAAATAAATTAAGTTGATTTATAAATTTTTGAGGTTATATTAATTTGAGGCTATATTAAAATGATTAGTCAGTTTTAATATAACCTCAATTTATTAATTAGAGGGGTATTTTAAAGTAACTAAATACTTTAAAATACAACTTCATTATATGGCGTATTTTTCTTCTACTGTAATAGCTTTTTCTGCAGAAGATATTTTTACTTGTGTCATTGACACTGGATCTAATATTTCTTCAATTTGATCTTTTGTTAAAAGCTCCTCTTCAAGAACAATTTCTTTAACTGTCTTTCCAGTTTTTAATGCAGTTTTTGCAATATAAGAAGATTCCTTATAACCAATGTAAGGACAAAGTGCAGTAGTAATTCCAACACTGCTTTCTAAAAGTTCCTTACATCTATCTTCATTAGCGGTAATTCCAGAAACGCAATTATCTACAAAAGTCATTACAGCATTTGTTAATGTTTCTATTGATTCAAATAAGTTATAGAATAATACTGGTTCAAATGCATTTAATTCTAATTGTCCAGATTCAGCTGCCATTGTAATTGTAAAGTCGTTTCCTATTATATTGAAAGCAACTTGTGATACTACCTCTGGAATAACAGGATTTATTTTACCTGGCATAATTGATGAACCATTTTGCATTGCTGGCAAAGAAATTTCACCAATTCCAGTCTTAGGACCGCTTGATAATAATCTTAAATCATTGGCTATTTTAGAAAGATCAACAGCGCAAGTCTTTAATATTCCTGAGACACTTACAAATCCATCAAGATTTTGAGTTGCATCAATTAAATCAGATGCTTGTCTTATATCTAAACCAGTTACTTTCTTCAAGTTATTTTCTATATTATATAAATATTCAGAACTTACATTTATTGAAGTTCCAATGGCTGTAGCACCAATATTAACTATAAGCATTTCTTCTTTGGCTTTTGTAAGCCTGTTAATATCACGCTTGATAACTGATGCAAAAGCATGAAATGATTGACCAAGTCTTATTGGAACAGCATCTTGAAGTTGAGTACGACCCATTTTAATTATATTATTAAATTCTAAGGATTTTAATTCTAAAGCATTATATAAACGTTGAAGTTCATTTATTGCATCTGGAAGTAATTTTAAAACTGTGAGTTTACCAGCTGTTGGAAAAACATCATTAGTAGATTGAGCCATATTCACATGATCATTTGGATGAATAATTGAATAATCACCTTTGCAGCCGCCAAGGAGTTCAATTGCACGATTTGCTATAACTTCATTTGCATTCATGTTTGAAGATGTTCCGGCACCTCCTTGAATTGCATCTACAATAAATTCATCATGAAGTTTTCCACTTATTATTTCATCACATGCATTTATAATTGCAGTTGCTAATGAGGAGTCTAGAAGACTAGCATTTCTGTTTGTTATGGCACAAGCTTTTTTTATTTCTGCAAGGCTTATTATAAATTTTGGATGCAGTCTTTTATTGGTTATAGAAAAATTTTTACTTGCTCTTAATGATTGAACTCCATAATAAGCATTTTCTGGGACATTCAAACTACCTATTGAATCATATTCTTTTCTTATTTTCATAATAAATCCTCTTTTCTAACTAATATTTATATTTTCTTAAATCTAAATAAAAATCAATAATTTATTTTGTTTTCATCTGACAATTGAAGATTAGCATTGTTTGAAATTGATGTAAATATATTCAAAGTAATTATGAATAAAACCATAAAAATAATTTAATAAACTTTAATAATTTTAAATAAAAAATAAAATAACTTTAGAATATAAATACGAATATTAATACTAAAATAATAGTTAATATTCGATATTGCTTAAAAATAGAAATAAAATATATCTGATATATATGGTAACTAAGGAATTTCATTTAATAAAATAAAGATTTGATAGATTTGTTATGGATTATATAAAAATCATTGCTGTTAATTTTTTTATAAATAAGTAAAAAAAACTTGAAAAAAATGTGTAAAGACTTTATTATATAAATATAGAACAGTGTCAAAGTTAATTTTTATAAATAAGTTTTGAAAAGTTATTTATAAAATTAAATCTGAACATTAAACACAATTTTATATTTCGCAAAGATGCGTATCAATAGTTTATATTGATGCGCTTTTTTTATTAAAAAGGGGGGAATTAATCATGGACAAAATTGATTTAAAGATTATTGAATTATTACAAAAGAATGCACGTTTTCCACTCAAACACTTAGCAGAAGAGGTATTCTTATCTACACCAGCAGTGTCATCACGTATAGAAAAGCTACAAGAAGCTGGAATTATAACTGGATATACAGCGAATATTAATCCCATTAAACTAGGATATAATATAAAAGCATTTATTAATTTAGAAGTGTCACCGAAACAAAAGCCAGATTTCTATCCATTTATAAAATCATGTCCCAATGTATTGGAATGTAACTGTGTCACAGGAAAATATTCTATGCTTATTAAGGTGGCGTATCATACAACAGAAGAACTAGATGCATTTATTAATGAAATACAAAAGTTTGGAAACACAGAAACACAAATTGTATTTTCAACGGCAGTAGAACACAGAGGAATTAACTTAAATAAAGATGAAGAATACTTTGTAAAATAAAAATTAATCCTATAAAAAAATAACTTTTTTAGTTATATGTTAAATCTCTAAATCATAATATATAGTAATCAAACCATGACTAACTATATTTAGTGTTAGAAATTTAACAGGAGGTAATTTTGTGGGGGAATATGAAGAAAACCTAAATGAGAATAAAAACATTATTTTAAGAAACATAGAACAAAGTAAACAAGCAGGTTTAAATAAAGTCTCCGCAGTTTTTGCAATAAGCAAAAGAGATGAAGTAAGAAAGAATATTATTACTGATTTAGCGGCTTGGCTTATTACAAATGGATATAAAGTATCTTTAAAAGAGGGAGAATTAAAAATATTAATTATAGAATGGGATTAATTATAATATTTAAAAATAAGCAGTCTTAATGGCTGTTTATTTTTTTGTAAATAATTGTGTTAAGTGAAAAGTTAAATTCGTGATTTAGATAAGACATTGAAAATGCAACACTAGCTTCAATTTTGGGTACTAAAATGAATTAGTTTTACTATTAAAAATACCAGATAGAAGGTATTTTTATGTACTTCTTCTGGTATTTTTTATCGAGTAATATTTATTTTTAATGAACTTAATTTTATAGGAAGATAGTGTTTGGTAGAAACAATAGGCGAACTATCATTTTCAAAAACTGTTTCTTGTAATAACGAAAATTCATGATCAGATAAGATTGGATGTGATTTAGCTGCAAAGTTGCCAGCTGCTGAAAATTTAATTTCTAGCATGATATTACTTGCTATACTGTATATATGAGTTTCTAAAAACTCTAATATTGTGTTTGAATCATTTAAATCTAAGTTATATTTTGAAATAGTCTCTATTGGCAATACAGAAAATGAATAAGCTATTGTATTGCCTTGCGATTTATACCACCTATCAACTATAACTACAGCTACTGTTTTTGTTTCAAGTAGTTTATTAAAATATTCATTTGATGGTTCTATGTGAGTTTTAATTTCAATATCATCAATATCATCATTCATGCATTTATGTACAGGATGTGTCATTTTTTCTAAACCAACATTTTTATTTGGTGTAGATTTAACTATAAAGTTCCCTTTTCCACGTATGTTTTTTATTAATCCATCATCTTGTAATAATGCAAGTGCTTGTCTTAATGTTGTTCTACTTATTCCTAATGATTTTGCTAGTTCGGGTTCAGATGGTAATCTACTATCTTCAGGAAAAAATCCTTCAGTTATCATTTTAAACAATTTGTTATATACAGTTACATATCGTAATTCTTTGGGTTTTCCAATTAAATTGAAACTATTCATCTATAGCACACCTTTCTGTAAGTATATGTTTTTTATAAAATTAACATGTACTTGTCTAGACAAGTAAAATACTCGTTTATATTTATAATTATAATATGAATATTTGGATTTTGATAGTGTTATTTTTTTATATAACTGATAGAAATGGCTAAAAATATGGATTCAAATGATTAGAAAAAAGATTTTTTCTATTTTTTATAATTATGGATTGACATACAAAACCTGTATGTGCTACTATTTATGTGTAGACAAGAAACAATAAAATAAACAAGTTGTAAACGTAATCTATTAAAGGAGATGTAAATATGAATTACTCAGAAGATCCAAGTAAGCAATATCATATTAACGTTGGACAAAGTGATGTGGGGGAATATGTAATATTACCTGGTGACCCTAAAAGATGTAAAAAGATAGCATCATACTTTGATGATCCTGAATTAGTTGCTGATAACAGAGAATATGTAACTTATACAGGTTATTTAGATGGAACTAAAGTAAGTGTAACATCTACAGGAATAGGTGGCCCATCTGCGGCAATAGCACTTGAAGAATTAGCTAATTGTGGAGCTCATACTTTTATAAGAATAGGGACATGTGGTGGTATGGATATAGATGTAAAAGGTGGGGATTTAGTCATTGCTACAGGTGCAATAAGAATGGAAGGAACAAGTAAGGAATATGCGCCAATTGAATTTCCTGCTGTGGCAAATTATAAAGTTGTGAATTCTTTAATTAAAGCAGCAGAAGGATTAAATAAAAATTACCATGTTGGTGTTGTACAATGCAAAGATTCATTTTATGGACAACATTCACCAGAAACAAAACCTGTAGGCTATGAATTAAGTAATAAGTGGAATGCTTGGTTAAGATGTGGATGTCTTGCATCAGAAATGGAATCAGCAGCACTTTTTGTTGTTGGAAGTTATAGAAAAGTACGAGTAGGTTCAGTATTTTTAGTGATTGCAAATCAAGAACGTGAAAAAGCAGGACTTGAAAATATACAAATACACGATACTGATTTAGCAGTAAAAACTGCAATAGAAGGACTTAGAAATTTAATAAAAACTGATAAAGAAACAAAGTAAAGCATTAAATTAAAAAGCATATTAGAAAAGAGGTATGGACAATGTATGAAGAAATTATCGAAAAAGCTTTTAATGCATTAGAAAATGCATATGTTCCATATTCAAATTATAGAGTTGGAGCATGTGTTTTAACTACAGATGGAAAGCATTTTATAGGTGCAAACATTGAAAATGCATCTTATGGATTAACAAATTGTGCTGAAAGAAATGCAATATTCCAAACATATTCAAATGGTTATAGAAAAGAAAATATTGAAGCCATAGCAATTGTATGTGAAGGAAAAACTCTAGCAACTCCTTGTGGCGCATGTAGGCAAGTATTGGATGAACTTATAGAGAAAGAAACACCAATAATTTTATCAAACCGCAAAATGCAAAAGGTTACCAATATAAAAGAATTACTCCCATATGCTTTTGGAAAAGATGATTTGTAATAGGATAATACAAAAATAATTGGAGAAAAAACAAGGGTAAATATGCCAATTTTAAATAAAAGACAGAATTTAATATTAGAAGTTTGAATATAAAGAGTATGGAAATAGGAGGTAGAACAATTAATGTCTAAATATAATAGAATTTTTACAATTGTTATAGATTCACTTGGAATAGGTGAAATGGATGATTCAAGAGAATATGGAGATATTGGAGTAGATACATTAGGACATATTGCAGCATCAATTGATAATTTGAAAATTCCTAATCTGCAAAAGATGGGATTAGCAAATTTACACTCAATGAAAGGTGTAAGTCCAGTTGAAAAGCCCATAGGATATTTTATGAAAATGAAAGAAGCAAGTACAGGTAAAGATACAATGACTGGTCATTGGGAGATGATGGGGCTTAAAATTACAACACCATTTCAAACTTTTACCGATACAGGCTTTCCAGATGAACTTTTGAAAGAACTTGAAGATAAGACAGGACATAAGATAGTTGGTAATAAGAGTGCCAGTGGAACTGAAATATTAGATGAACTTGGAGAACATCAAATGAAAACTGGTGATATGATAGTTTATACTTCAGCAGATTCAGTACTTCAAATTTGTGGACACGAAGAGACTTTTGGGTTAGATGAGCTTTATAGATGCTGTGAAATAGCTAGAAAACTCACACTAAAGAATGAATGGAAAGTTGGAAGAGTAATAGCTAGACCTTATGTTGGAAGTAAAAAAGGAGATTTTAAACGTACAAGCAATAGACATGATTATGCATTAAAACCATATGGAAAAACAGCTTTAAATGTTCTTAAAGAAAATGGATATGATGTAATATCTGTTGGAAAAATAAGTGACATTTTTGATGGAGAAGGAATAACAGAAAGCAATAAATCAAAAAGCTCTGTTCATGGAATGGAACAAACATTAGAAATAATGGATAGAAATTTTAAAGGTTTATGTTTTGTTAATCTAGTTGATTTCGATGCTTTATGGGGACATAGAAGAAATCCAGTTGGATATGCAGAAGAATTAGAAAAATTCGATGCTAATTTAGGAAAAGTATTAAATAAGCTAAAAGAGGATGATTTATTGATAATTACTGCAGATCATGGAAATGATCCAACATATACAGGTACTGATCATACACGTGAATATGTTCCATTTTTAGCGTATTCTCCATCTATGAAGAAAAATGGGCTTATGGAAGTAAATGAAGGATTTGCAGCAATTGGCGCAACAATAACTAATAATTTTGATTTGAAAATGCCAGAAAATTGCATAGGTAAATCTATTTTAGAAAAATTAATTTAAGCTTTTTAAGTAATAGTAAATTGAAAGTTAAAGATAGGAATGTATTTAATGAAAAAGAGGAAAGTTAATATCAGTAATCCTGATAAAAAAAATTCTATAAAAAAAATGCTTATAGGACTAGTAGGTGTTGCTCTTGTAGGATTTGGAATTGCATTAAATTCAGCTGCAATGCTTGGTAACGATGCTGTTGCCATATTATATGATGGGATAAGATGTAGTCTAGGCTTTCCAATAGAAAAGCTTGGACTAGTAACCAATGTAGTAAATTATACTCTTATAATATTAATATTTTTAATAAATAGAAAGTATATAAATGTTGGAACATTCATATATACAATACCTATGGGAACATTTGTCTCAATAGGAAGTGAGCTTTATAATCTTTTAAATCTGCAGAATACTTTAATTATTAAAATTTTAACTGCAGGTTTAGGCTGCTCAATGTTGTTTACAGGGCTTGGAATATTTATATCAGTAAATATAGGGGTAGATCCATTTACAGCTATATCAATGATACTTAGAGACAAAATAAATTCTCAGTATAAAACAGCTAAGGTGATTTGTGATTTATCATCATTGACAATGGGCTTTATACTTGGAGGAAGGATAGGTGCTGTTACAATAATTGCAGCATTTATAGGCGGTCCAGTTATACAGAAAGTGTCAGAAATATTTAAAGAAAAAATATTGTACACTTTAAACAATAAAACTTTAAAACTGAGTTAGTTATTGATTTAAAGAAGCACAAAAATCTAATGGGGACAAGCTATTTATACTTTTAAAGTAAACATTTACTTGAAAGTTTAAATATAAACTTAAAATTATAATTTAGTAAAAGTTACATTTAGGAGGAAAGAATCATGACAAATACACCAACTCCACATGTCGGAGCTAAACTAGGAGAAATAGCGAATACTGTATTAATGCCAGGAGATCCGTTAAGAGCAAAATTTATTGCAGAAAATTTCTTAGAGGATGTTGTTCAATTTAATACTGTAAGAAATATGTTTGGATATACTGGAACTTATAAAGGAAAACGTATTTCTGTTATGGGTGGAGGTATGGGAATGCCTTCAATAGGAATTTACTCATACGAATTATTTAATTTTTATAATGTAGAGAATATTATACGTATAGGTACAGCAGGAAGTTTATCAGAAAAGGTTCAATTACGTGATGTTGTAATCGGTTTAGGAGCATCTACAAATTCAAATTATGCCATGCAATATAATCTTCCAGGAACATTTGCGCCTATAGCAAGTTATGAATTAGTAAGAGATGCTGCTAATGTAGCAGCAGAAAAGAATATAAACGCTGTTGTAGGAAATATATTATCATCTGATACATTTTATTGTGCTGATAAAACTGCAAATGAAAAGTGGATCAGCATGGGAATACTTGCAGTAGAAATGGAAGCAGCTGCTTTATACATGAATGCAGCTGAAGCAGGAAAGAAAGCCTTATGCTTATTAACCATCTCAGATTGTCCATTAACAGGAGAATCACTTTCAGCTGAGGAAAGACAAAACAGCTTTACTCAAATGATGGAAATTGCTCTTGAAATAGCAAAATAAAAATAAAAAAATATTATTAATACTTAGGGGGAATTTTTATGAAAAAAATTACAGCATTATTGATGTCAGGAATATTAATGGGAACATTAGTGGGGTGCGGGTCTGGCAATAAATCTTCAGATGCAGGAAAGAGCGAATCAAACTTTAAAGTTGCAATGGTAACAGACACTGGTGGAGTAAATGACCAATCTTTTAACCAATCTTCGTGGAAAGGATTACAAGACTTTGAAAAAGATACTGGGTGCAAAGTAAGTTACTTAGAATCAAAGCAAGAATCAGATTATGCAACTAACTTAGACAAGGTTGTTGATAGTGAAAATAATTTAATCTGGGGGATTGGATTTGCAATGTCTGATGCAGTACTTAAGGCTGCAAGCACAAATCCAGATGTAAGCTATGCAATTGTTGATAATTCTTATGGCGATGAAACTCCGGCTAATGTAACAGGCGTTATGTTTAGAGCTCAAGAACCATCATTTATAGTTGGATATATTGCAGGTAAAACAACAAAAACTGATAAAGTAGGATTTGTTGGAGGAATAAATAGTGCAATTATTGACCAATTCCAATATGGATATGAAGCCGGTGTATTGTATGCTGCAAAAGAGCTTGGAAAAGACATTCAAGTAGATGTTCAATATGCAGAAAGCTTCTCGGATGCTTCAAAGGGTAAAGCAATTGCTAATAAAATGTTTTCTTCAGGATGTGATATAGTATTCCATGCTGCAGGAGGAGCTGGTGTTGGAGTAATTGAAGCTGCAAAAGAAAATAATAAATTTGCAATTGGTGTTGATTGTGACCAAGCTTATTTAGCGCCAGATAATGTATTAACTTCAGCTTTAAAATTAGTTAATGTTGCTGTTGAAAAACTTTCTACTGATGCTATGAATGGTGAAAAAATAGGTGGAAAGACATATACTTATGGATTAACTGAAGATGCAGTAGGAATACCAACTGAAAATAAAAATATGGATCCAGAAGTTTATAAAGCAGCTTTAGGTGTAGAAGATAAGATTAAAGATGGATCAATAGTACCACCATATAATAAAGAAACTTACGATGAATACATTAAATAAAATAGTATTTAAACAACGTAAGTAAATAATTAAAAACTGTTTAAACCATTATTATAATAATGTTTAGGGATTACCTCAAAATATTATCATAAAATTTGAGGTAACCCCATATTAAAGGAGGATTTGCTATGGAAATTAGCCAACAATATGCAGTACAAATGCGTGGTATTACTAAGATGTTTGGTTCGTTCTGTGCATTAAATAATATTAATCTTGATATAAAAAAGGGTTCTATTCATGCTCTTCTTGGAGAAAATGGAGCTGGTAAAAGTACATTGATGAACATTCTATATGGTTTATATAGAGCTGAAGAAGGTGAAATTTATCTTTATGGAAATAAAGTAGATATAAAAAATCCTAGTATAGCAATTGAACATGGAATTGGCATGGTACACCAACACTTTATGTTGGTAGATAATTTTACAGTAACTGAAAATATTATTTTAGGTAGTGAGGTTACGAATAAATTTGGCGTAACCGATATGAAGAAAGCACGTGAAGAAATAGTTAATATAGTTAAAAAATATGGACTTGAAGTAGATCCAGATGCTAAGGTTGAAGATATTTCAGTAGGAATGCAACAACGTATAGAAATATTAAAAGCATTATACCGTGGAGCAGAATTATTAATACTAGATGAGCCAACAGCAGTGTTAACTCCACAAGAAATACAAGATTTAATAAAAATTATGCATAATCTTGTTGAAGACGGCAAAACAATAATCATAATAACTCATAAACTTAAAGAAATAAAAGAATCATCAGAGGTTTGTACAATAATTCGTAGAGGTGAGTACATTGATACTGTTAAAGTCAGTGATGTAACAAAAGAAGATCTTGCTAATATGATGGTTGGACATGAGGTAAAGCTTGTTGTAGATAAAACAGAGGCAAAGCCAAAAGAGGTTGTATTTGAAATTAATAATTTAACTGTCAAAGATGAAAGAAAACTTGAAGCAGTTAAAAATTTATCACTCAAGGTGCATAGAGGAGAAATTGTTGGTATTGCAGGCATTGATGGTAATGGACAAAAAGAATTGGTTGAAGCAATTACATGTCTTGTAAAATCTGAAAGCGGTACCATTAAAATAAATGGACAAGAAATACAAAATACTACTCCAGAAAATGTTATTAAACATAAGGTAGCAACAATACATGAAGATAGACAAAAACGTGGACTTGTACTTGATTTCACTGTTGCTGAAAATATGATAATTGAAAAGTTCAATAGTAAAGAATATTGTAAAAACGGATTTTTAAACCAAGATAAAATATTAGAAAATGCAAAAGAAACAATTAAGCAATATGATATAAGGCCAGATCACTGTGAAGAATTACCTGTTAGAGGTTTATCAGGAGGTAATCAACAAAAAGTTATTATTGCAAGAGAAGTAGCAAATGAACCTGATTTACTTATTGCTGTTCAGCCAACAAGAGGTTTAGATGTTGGAGCAATTGAATATGTTCATAAAACTCTAGTAAAAGAAAGAGATAAAGGAAAAGGTGTACTTCTAATATCATTGGAATTAGATGAAGTTATGAATGTTTCAGATACATTAGCTGTAATTTATGATGGAAGCATTGTTGATACATTTAAACAAGGCGAAGTTGATGAAAATACCATAGGGTTATTAATGGCAGGAGGTAAGCAAAATGGAAAAGTTAGTGAAAATTCTTAAAAAGCCAGTTACATCAACATTTATTGCAATAATCTGTGGATTCATAGTTGCATCTGTAGTACTTTGCATTGCTGGATATAATCCAATAGAAGCATTTAATGCATTATTTAAAGGCATTTTATCAAAACCCAAATATATATCAAATACAATAATAAAAGCTACTCCTATTATTTTAACCGGTGTAAGTGTTGCGTTTGCATTTAAGACAGGTCTTTTTAATATCGGAGCTGAGGGACAATATATTGCAGGTACAATAGCAGCAACTATTGTTGGAATTAAGCTAAACTTACCAGCAATTATACAAATTCCAGTTGTAATTTTAGCTGGTATGTTAGCTGGAGCTATATTTGGAGGAATTGTAGGATTATTAAAAGCTAAGTTTGGTATCCATGAAGTTATAACAAGTATAATGCTTAATTGGATTGGTTTGTATCTATCAAACTTTGTAGTAGGATCAGAAACTTTTCATCAACCAGATTCGACTAGTACATATATGATAAATGAATCTGGATTTACAACAATATTTGGAAATTATAAGACAACAGAAGAAGGTATAAAATTCTTTTCTCAGCATAAATGGCTGTCTGATATTATGATTAAAACAGACGTTAACATTGGGATTATTGTAGCTGTTATTATGGCAATAGTTATATGGGTATTACTCTACAAATCATCTAAAGGATATGCATTACGTGCAGTTGGATCAAATAGAGATGCGGCAGAATTTGCAGGGATAAATGTTGATAAAAATATAATACAAGCTATGGTAATAGCTGGTGCTTTATGTGGACTTGCTGGAGCTTTAGCTATAACAGGTACTTCACCGCATAAATTATCTACAATGGCGGCATTTGAAAATAACGGATTCAATGGATTGTCAGTTGCATTAATTGCTGGAAGTTCGCCAATTGGATGCATTTTTGCAGGATTACTATTTGGAGGATTGTTATATGGTGGTCAATCTGTTCAATCGGCAATAGGTGCTCCATCAGAAATTATAAATATAATGATAGGTACTATCGTATTCTTTGTAGCATTAACTAAAATGGTGCCTGTTTTAGCTGACAGATTATTAAAAAGAGGTGAAAAGAAATGTTAAATAGTATCTTGTTACTAATAGGTATTACATTAATGTATTCAGCACCATTAATTTTTGGAGCTTTAGGAGGAGTTATTTCAGAACGCGCTGGTGTTGTTAATATAGGAATTGAAGGAATGATGACTATTGGTGCTTTTGTAGGTGCAGCAGTTGGATTTTATACTAAAAATCCATGGATTGGATTTGTTGCAGCTGGAATATCTGGGGGAGTAATTTCATTATTACATGCTGTAGCAGCTATTACCTTTAAGGCTGACCAAACTATATCAGGTATTGCAATAAATTTACTTGGAGCTGGTTTTGCATTGTTTTTGTGCAGATTGTTTTTTGATGGTGCAACTATGACTAAGCCAGTATCTAATAAACTACCTAAGTTATTTGGCAAAGATGTATCAAATCCTTTACTTCAAAATTTAAATGTTGATATAACTGTTGTTTTGGCACTATTATTTACTGTAATATTGTGGTTTATACTTTATAAGACAAAGTGGGGACTTCGTATTCGCGCAGTAGGAGAGCATCCAGCAGCTGCTGATACATTAGGAATAAATGTTGAAAAAGTTCGTTATTTATGTGTAATTGTATCAGGAATATTAGCAGGGTTTGGTGGAGCATCAATGACACTTGCAATTATTCCTCAATTTACTCCAACTGCAATTAGTGGACAAGGATTTATTGCATTAGCAGCTGTTATATTTGGAAAATGGACACCACATGGTGCATATGGATCATGCATATTATTTGGATTTGCACAAGCGTTAACTGTTGTTTTAGGTGGAGGAAACTTTGCTATACCTTCAGAAATATTAGCAATGCTTCCATATGTATTAACAATTGTAGTATTAATTTTGTTTGTAGGGCGTTCAGTTGCTCCAAAGGCAGATGGAGTACCTTATGAAAAAGGTGTTCGTTAGTATTAAACATTACTAGTAAGTGTAATATGTCTAAATAATTATAATAGGGTAAATATATTTTTATATATTGTTTTAACTTCTAAGGATAATCTAAATCTTGATTGGAGCCCCTATTTAGAGTAATCCTTAGAAAACTAATATTAAAAAATCTAAATATATAGGAGATGTAATAAAAATGAAATTTTTCTTAGACACAGCAAATGTAGAATATATTAAAGAAGTAAATGAAATGGGAGTAATTTGTGGAGTAACAACAAATCCATCACTTGTAGCAAAAGAAGGAAGAGATTTTAATGAAGTAATAAAAGAAATTACTGAAATAGTGGATGGACCAATAAGTGGAGAAGTAGTAAGTGAAGATGCTGAAGGCATGATAAAAGAAGGAAGAGAAATTGCTAAAATCCACAAGAATATGATTGTAAAAATTCCGATGACAGGTGAAGGATTAAAGGCAACTAAAGTTTTAGCAAGCGAGGGAATAAAAACAAATGTAACATTAATATTCTCAGCAACACAAGCATTACTTGCAGCAAATGCAGGAGCAACATATGTAAGTCCGTTCCTTGGAAGAGTAGATGATATATCAATGATAGGTATGGATTTAGTAAGAGACATAGCAGAAATATTTGCAATACATGGAATAGAAACAAAAATAATTGCAGCAAGCGTAAGAAATCCAATTCATGTAATTGAAGCTGCAAAAGCAGGAGCAGATATAGCAACAGTACCTTATGAATTAGTTAAGCAAATGTTAAAGCATCCATTAACAGATCAAGGACTTGAAAAATTTAAAGCGGACTGGGCGGCTGCATTTGGAGATAAATAAATTTAAGTGAGAGCCCAAATTTTATATTTGGTTGCTCGAACTTACTCCTATGAACGGATGTGAATAGTGAGTTTCATTTAAAAATTGAATAATTAGAAAGTACGATAGTTAAAAGTATGAACGTAGCAGATTTTAAATAAAAGAAATTTATTGCACAAATATTTGAAGAATGAAAAAATGCCCAGAATATAAGAATATAAGAATATAAGAATATAAGAATATAAGAATATAAGAATATAAGAATATAAGAATATAAGAATATAAGAATTTGCTTATTTAATGGGAATTAGAAGGAATTACTTAAGGAAACATCTTCATTAGTAGATGAAGATGGGCTATACTACTAGGATCGTACCTAACCAAGAATTATATGCCAAAGAGCAGCTATGCTGCAATAAGGAACTTTTCTTATTTTATGCGGATTAGAGTGTGCAAATAAATTTTTATCTCAAATTAATATATTAATTTGAGATGACCCCAAAAAGATGAGTCTATATATTTTGGATTAATAAAAAATAAAATAAATAAAAAGCGAGGATAACAATGAGTAGAGAATTAGATGAATTATCTATTAATGCAATAAGAGTTTTATCAGCAGATGCTATACAAAAATCAAATTCTGGACATCCTGGTCTTCCACTTGGAGCAGCTACAATGGCATTTACATTATGGACAAAAATGAATCATAATGGAAAAAATCCAGACTGGGATAACAGAGACCGATTTGTTTTATCAGCAGGGCATGGATCAATGCTTGAATATTCTTTATTACACTTATTTGGATATGGAGTAACTATTGAAGATATTAAAAACTTTAGACAAGTTGGAAGTTTAACTCCTGGTCATCCAGAATACGGTCATACAAAAGGTGTTGAAATAACAACTGGACCTCTTGGACAAGGTATATGTAATGCGGTAGGTATGGCTATGGCAGAAGCTCACCTTGCAGAAAAATTCAACAAAGAACATTTTAATATTGTAGATCACTACACATATGCAATTGTTGGTGATGGATGCCTTATGGAAGGTATATCAGGAGACGCTTCATCACTTGCTGGGACATTAGGTCTTGGAAAATTAATTGTACTTTATGATTCAAATAATATTTCAATTGAAGGTAATACTGATATTGCATTTAGAGAAGATGTTGCTAAGAGATACGAAGCGTATGGCTGGCAAGTAATCAAAGTTGAAAATGGAAATGATATAGATTCAATCTCAAATGCAATTGATGATGCAAAAAGAGACAGTTTAAGACCATCAATTATAATTGTGAAGAATGTAATAGGGTATGGATGCCCAGCCAAACAAGGTAAGGCATCAGCACATGGTGAGCCATTAGGAGAAGAAAATATAAGAGCATTAAAAGAAAATCTAGGATGGCAATTAGAACCTGCATTCTATGTACCAGACGAAGTGTATACAAATATGGACAAGTATATTGGAGAAGGTGTATGGAAAGAAGAAAACTGGCATGAATTATTTAAACAATATTCAGAAGCTTATCCAGAATTAGCAGATGAATATACTAAATGGATGAAGAATGAAATAGATAAAGAAGA
Organism: Clostridium neonatale; assembly: GCF_001458595.1. Classification (GTDB taxonomy): domain Bacteria; phylum Bacillota; class Clostridia; order Clostridiales; family Clostridiaceae; genus Clostridium; species Clostridium neonatale. Next base: position 1,642,874 of record NZ_LN890328.1, on the reverse strand, counting down.
ATTATTAAACAATGATGAATTCTGGAGCTTTGATAAAGAAATGGCTACAAGAGAATCGTCAGGAATAGTTATAAATAGATTAGCTAATATAATTCCAAATTTAATGGGAGGTTCAGCAGATTTAGCGCCTTCAAATAAGACTTATATGAAAGACAAGGGAGACTTCTCAGCGGAAGATAGAAGTGGACAAAATCTTCATTTTGGAGTAAGAGAGCATGCAATGGCAGCCATTACTAACGGTATGTACGCTCATGGTGGACTTAAGGTATTCTGTTCAACATTCTTTGTATTTAGTGATTACATGAAAGGTGCAATGAGATTATCAGCTCTTATGAAATTACCAATACCATATGTCTTAACTCATGATAGTATTGGGGTAGGAGAAGATGGCCCAACTCACCAACCAATTGAACAATTAGCAGCACTTAGAAGTATGCCTAATATGGCAGTATTTAGACCAGCCGACTCAAAAGAAACAGCAGCCGCTTGGTATTACGCTGTAACTAATGGGGAAACACCAACATCATTAGTGTTAACAAGACAAAAACTACCACTATATGAAGGATGTCCAAAGAGAGCATTAAAAGGTGGTTATATAATAAAAGAATCTAAGAAAGAAACTCCAGATGTTATTTTAATGGCATCAGGTTCAGAAGTAGAACTTATATATAAAGCAGCAGATGAATTAGAAGTTAAAGGAATCGATGCAAGAGTAGTAAGTATTCCGTGTTTCGAATTATTTGATGCACAAGATGAAGATTACAAGGAAAGTGTACTTCCAAACTGTGTAAGAAAGAGAGTTGCAGTTGAAGCATTAACTTCATTTGGATGGCATAAGTATGTAGGTTTAGATGGAGAGATAATCTCACTTGATACATTTGGTGCATCAGGAAATGCAAATGAGTTATTTAAGCAATTTGGTTTTACTGTAGAAAATGTTGTTGATAAAGTTATTAAGATGCTTAATTAATCTTGAGTATTTTTATATTTTTCCTTAGATGATTAATTTAAAATATTCGTAATAGCTGGAAGTAGTAAAGAAAAAATTTCATTTTAGACAGAAGAATTCATTTATCCAGTATTTGATGATAAATGAATTCTTTTTGTTTTAAATGTATTTTATATAAATATACTTTTATGGAGGATGTTTTATGGATGGGATTATTAAAAAAGTTTTTGAAAAGAAAACCTTAAATAGTAAATTCAAATTATTAACAAGAATAATTTTATATAGAAGTATTTTATTTTTAGGTATTGTATTCTTTGTGGTAAATATATGCAGTGCAATATTAAGTACAAAAGATTCTTTAATGGACAAAGCTAGGATTACATCCATGGATATTACAAATACACTTAATGATTATGTGAAAATTGCATATAACATAACAGTTGATGATGTTTTTTTAAGCAATACATCAACAAATGAAGAAAAAGAGTTGATTTTGAATAAGTATGTAAAGAACAATGATCTTGAATATGCTGATTATATAGATGTTTCTAATAAGTCACTATTAGGGTATGAGAAAGATAATAAAGTATTGAATAAGTGCAAAGAAACATCTAATTATGTAATAAGTAATCTTTTTAATAGTAATGATAAAAAGAAAAAGCTTGTTTCAATAGCTTACCCTATAATTGTTGACGATAATTATTCAGGTACAATTATAATTGCCATTGATGCATCGTTTCTTACAGATTTAATAAAAAATATTGATGATGATTGTGATGATGAAATTTATATATTAGATAATGACGGAAACTATGTAGCATATAAATTTTATAACTATGTTTTAAATGAGAAGAATATAAAAGATATTTATAATGAAAAAAAGATATATCCAGGAATGAAAAATATTACAGAATCCATGGCTCAAGGGAAAAACGGGATAGGGTTTTGCAATTATAATGGTTTGAGATTTTCTGCATATGTGCCAATTTCTGAAACTGATGGCTGGAGTTTAAACACGTCTATTTCATGCTATGAAATGTGTAGACCATATCTTTTAGGAATAGTGATAACTATATTTTTAATGATTTTAGTAATTATCGCAGGAAGCAAAATATCTTTTAAAATAACAGACATAATAACTAAAAATATTGAAAAATGTATTAAGCGCATTGATTTATTATCAAAAGGCGATTTGACTACTCCAGTTCCAACAATAAAATCGAATGATGAAATGGAAGTTTTATCAGAACATTTAAGAGAAACAATAATAAATATTAATGAGATAATTTTTGATATTACAAATAACTTGAAATTACTTGAAAATGGAGATTTTAGGCTTAATTTAAGTAAGGAGTATATAGGAGATTTTAAAAATATAAAAATATCTTTTTCTAAATTTATAAGTATAATTGGCGATACATTAAAAAAGATAAATGAAACAAGTGAAAGGGTTAAATTGAGTTCAGATAATATGTCGGAGAACTCAAATAATTTAGCGTCTGATGCAAATGATCAAAATCAAAAAGTTGAAGAAATAATAATGAGAATAAGTGATTTAAGTTCTATTATTAGTAAAAAGGCATGTGAATCAGAGCAAAAAAATATCACTATCGATAAGATGGAAATTAAGATTGAAAAAGAAAGTAAGAAGCAAGTTAGTAACTTAGTAAATGCAATGGATATGATAATAAATTCATCTATGCAGATACAAAAGATTATTCAAGCTATTGATGAAATTGCAAGCCAAACAAATTTATTAGCATTAAATGCAGCAATAGAAGCAGCAAGAGCAGGAGAGCAAGGCATGGGGTTTGCAGTTGTGGCGAGTGAAATAACTAATCTTGCAAATCAATCAAGTAATGCTGCAAATTCAACAAAAGAGCTTATAGAAAATTCTATAAATAATGTAAAATGTGGAAAAGACATAGTAGATGAAATAAATACATTTTTTATGGAATTAATTGAAACTTTAAAAGATTTCGTTTTATATATTCATAGCCAGTCAGAATTTTATACACAACAGGAAGAAAATATTAAATTTGTAAATATGTCAATAGATAAGATAGCTAAAATAACAGAAAGCAATTTAAATAGTGCCAAGAGTGGTGCAGATATAAGTGAAAAACTATTAAAAGAAGCATATGAGCTTAAAAAAGAAATCGACATATTCAAGTATTAATTTGATTGGAGGAATGCATAAATGAAAAAAATATTATTCTTATGTATATTGGCAATTACCATTTTATTATGTGGATGCCAAAATGGTAAAGGATATGAAATAGCATTAATAACAGATGTTCAAAATGTAAATGATGGATCTTTTAATGAAGGAGCATGGAATGGGATAAGCAAATATGGAGAAGAAAACTTAGTTACTTATAAATATTATCCATCTGCTAGTAAAACAAAAGAAGAATATATAAAGTCTATTGATTTTGCTATTGAAAAAGGTGCTAAAATAGTAATTTGCCCTGGATATTATTTTGAAACAGCAATTTTTGAAGCACAAAATAAATATCCAAACGTAAATTTTGTGATTTTAGATGGAAGCCCTCATGATGAAGATATGACAGATAGGACATGTGGCAAAAATGTTAAATGCATTTACTATGCAGAACAAGAAGCAGGATTTATTGCAGGATACTCGGCTGTGAAGGATGGATATAGAAAACTTGGATTTATGGGGGGAATGGAATTACCAGCTGTTATAAGATATGGTTATGGTTTTGTACAAGGTGCAGATTATGCCGCAGAAGAAATTGGAGTAGATAATATTGAAATAAATTATTTATATACTGGAACTTTTAATGCTACAAGAGATGTTCAAGCTACAGCAGCAGAGATGTATGATTCGGGAACAGAAGCTATTTTTGCATGTGGTGGTAGAATTGTAAACTCTATTACTATTGAAGCAGAAACTAGAGATAAAAAAGTTATAGGAGTTGATGTGGATCAGTCTGAAAAATCAAAATGCATAATAACAAGTGCAATGAAAGAACTTTCATACTCTGTTTATACTACTTTAGATGAATACTATAAAGGCGAATTCAATGGCGGAGAAATTGTAACATTAGATTCACAAAATAATGGGGTTGGAATACCTATGGAGACATCTAGGTTTCAAAATTTTACAAAAGATGATTATAAAAAAATAATAGAAAAAATAAATTCAGGTAAAGTGAAAATTAAAGATGAGAAAGAGGTAGATTCCCTAAAAACATTTGAACTTAAGAAAGTAAAAATAATTTCAAATTAATATATATTAGAGAATAAAAGGTTGATAATGATATTATTTATAAATCAACCTTTTATTTATTATGCTCATTAAAATATTTTATATCAAATAAATATTTTTCCGTATCTTGCATTTTGTGAACTAAAAATTTTAAATCACTAGAAAGCATGTAAAGTTCTTTTGGAGAAAGATTTGATTTGTTACACTCATCTATATTTTTTATAATATTATTAATTTCGCTGGTTGTATTATTTATTGATAAAATTACATCCGTAACTTTACTATTTAAGACCGATATGCTTTGTTTAACACTATTTAATTCAAAATATAAATTATCTAATTTATTATTAAATTCTACTGATAATTTAGTTATTGCTTCTAAAATGTCAGCATTATATGCCAAAATTATCACTACCTTCTAAAATTTAAGAACTATATTTTATTATGCACATTCTGTTAAAATTTTATTACATATTTTATAAGTAAATTATTATTAATAATAAATTATATTGGAAAACATATAGGGAGAAAATAGCGTTTAAAACATAAGGTGAAAATTGACAAAATAACATATAAATTATAGAATAAATGTATTATTACATAATAAATAAAGAAATGGAGCGATAGGCATGAAGGCAATATTAACAGTAATTGGAGAAGATAAAGTTGGTATTATAGCAGGTATCAGCAATAAAATGTTAGAATATAAAATAAATATTCTAGATGTTAATCAAACTATAATGCAAGGATTCTTTACAATGATTATGGTACTTGATATTAAGGAAATGAATGTAAGCTTCGAAGAAGTTAAGGCAGGATTAAATGCTGAGGGTGAAAGACTTGGGGTTGAAGTAAAGGTTCAAAAAGAAGAAATCTTTAAATCAATGCATTCACTATAATAGGAGGGCTATAATGAATACTAACAACATATTAGAAACAATAAAAATGATTGAGGAAGAAAAGCTTGACGTAAGAACTATAACAATGGGTATATCATTACTTGATTGTATAGACAGTGATGGAGAAAAAGCTAGAACGAAGATATATGATAAAATTACTAAGTCTGCTGAAAACTTAGTTAAAGTAGGGCGTGAAATTGAAACTGAATTTGGTATTCCAATAGTAAATAAAAGAGTTTCAATAACACCTATGTCAATAGTTGCAGGAGCAAGTAATGATACAAGTTATGTTAAATTTGCTCAAACTTTAGATAGGGCAGCAGAAACACTTGGAATAGACTTTTTGGGGGGATTTTCAGCTTTAGTTCAAAAAGGATGTACTAAAGGTGATAAGATTTTAATTGATTCAATTCCTGAAGCATTAGCTACTACAAATAAAGTGTGTGCATCTGTAAATGTAGGTTGCACAAAATCAGGAATAAATATGAATGCTGTAAGAGACATGGGAGAAATTATTAAAAGAACAGCAGAACTTACTAAAGATCAGCATGGTTTTGGATGTGCAAAGCTAGTTGTATTTGCAAATGCTGTTGAAGATAATCCATTTATGGCAGGAGCTTTCCACGGTGTAGGAGAAGCAGAAAAAATAATAAACGTTGGGGTTAGTGGACCAGGAGTTGTTAAAAGAGCCCTTGAACAAGTTAGAGGACAATCTTTTGATGCTGTTGCAGAAATGATTAAAAAGACAGCATTTAAGGTTACTAGAATGGGAGAACTTGTTGCAAATGAAGCTTCAAGAAGACTTGGAGTTCCTTTTGGGATAGTTGATCTATCACTGGCACCAACACCAGCAGTTGGAGATTCTGTTGCAGAAATATTAGAAGAGATAGGACTTGAACAAGTTGGAACACATGGTACTATAGCAGCCCTTGCTATGCTTAATGATGCAGTTAAAAAAGGTGGTGTTATGGCTTGTAGCCATGTTGGTGGTCTTAGTGGTGCATTCATTCCAGTATCAGAAGATGCCGGTATGATAGAGGCAGTTATAAGTGGATCATTAAACTTAGAAAAGTTAGAAGGGATGACTTGTGTATGTTCAGTTGGACTTGATATGATTGCAATTCCAGGAGATACACCAGCATCTACAATTTCAGCAATGATTGCAGATGAAGCTGCAATAGGAGTTATAAACAATAAAACTACAGCTGTAAGAATTATACCAGCTCCAGGATGTGTTATTGGAGATATGGTTGAATTTGGAGGACTTTTAGGTAGAGCGCCTGTTATGAAGGTAAATGGTAAGTCGTCAGAATTATTTACAGCAAGAGGTGGAAGAATTCCAGCTCCAATACATTCATTTAAAAACTAAAATGTAGTATATATTACATAGATATAAACATTAAATATAGCATTAATTAAATTGTGAATAAGCATAAATTGTATTGTGTACAGTTTATGCTTATTTTTGTTATTCAAAAATGTATATTCTTGGTGAATTTTCATAATAAGTTGCTTAATCCTTTTCCTAAAATTAGAAAAAGAATGCCTAAAGAATTAGTCAACTTATAGATTTTTTTTATGAATTGCAGATGTAGGGATATATATGATAGTTATATATTACTTTTTAAAGTTTTGTTATGGCCAATAGTTTTTTAATAAAAGTGATAAAAGTAGTATATATAAAATTACATTTAATATTGGTATACGCATAGTTAGATTATAGAAATGAGATTACATTTAATATTCGTACACATATAGTTAAATTATAGAAAATATATTAACTAAAACCAATATATGAATACTTTATAAAAATATTTTATCAAAACTTGACAAAAAAACTGGTATAAAATATAATAAATTCGAGAAACACGAACTATATAAATAAAAAAATAATAAAAGTTCGAAAAGCAAAGGGAAAATTCATTGTTAACATTAAAGCAGATTTTTAATTTTTAGGAGGAAAACCAATGAAAAAAAGACTTTTATCACTAATAGCTACATCAGTATTAGCTATATCTTTATTTGCAGGATGTGGAAGCACAAATAGTAATACTTCTCAAGGAGACAAGTCATCAGATACATCTAATTCTGTAAAATTAGGTATGGTTACTGATACAGGTTCAATAGATGATAAATCATTTAACCAAGGAACTTGGGAAGGCCTTGAAAGAGCTAAAGAAGAATTAGGAGCTGAAATCAAATATTTAAAGCCTGTTGGTGAGACAGAAGCAGATTATTTAAAAGAGTTTGGTAATCTTTATGATGCTGGAGTTAAATTTATGGTAACACCGGGATTTAAATTTGAAACAGCAATATATAAGGCTCAAGAGAAATATAAAGACGCTAAATTTGTACTTATAGATGGAGCTCCAAATGATGGTAATGGAAATTACTTGGTAGGAGAAAATACAGTTTCTATTATGTTTTCAGAGCATGAAGCAGGGTTCTTAGTTGGTGTTGCAGCAGCAGTACAATTAAAAGAAGGGGATCTTGGATTTATAGGCGGAATGGAAAACCCTAATGTTCAAAGATTTAACTGGGGATTCCAACAAGGTGTTGCATATGCTAATGAAAATTTAGGAACTAATACGACAATAAAACCTGAAAATGTAGTTTATGAGGGTACATTCACTAATGTCGCAGGTGGTACTCAAATAGCAGCTCAGATGTATGACAGAGGTGTTAAAGCAATATTTGCAGCAGCTGGTGGAGTAAGTGCTGGAGTTATAACTGAAGCTAAAACTAGAGCTAATGGTGGAGAAGAAGTTTGGGTAATTGGTGTTGATTCTGACCAATACAATGATGGTGTTTATGAGGATGGTAAATCAATAGTTTTAACATCAGCAATTAAGAAAGTGGATACAGCAACTTTCGATATGGCTAAGGCATATAAAGAAGGTAAATTCCCAGGTGGAGAAAGTTTAACATTTGACGTAACAAATGATGGCGTAGGAATTCCAGCTGAAAATCCAAATCTTAGTGATGAAACAATAAAAGTTGTAAGCGAAGTCCAAGAAAAACTTAAAGCAGGTGAAATTAAGGTTTCAGGAGAACAAGGTAACTTAATAAAATAATATAAAAGTTAATATAATAGTCGATAATTAGATTGACAATGCACAACATTCATTTTGTGTGCGTTGTCAATTGTTAATTATATTGTTAATAGTATAATTAGATTTAAGAAAAAGGCTTTTTATTTTTAGGAGGAAATTTATGATTAAAAAAACATCTGTAATAATTGATACAGATCCAGGAATTGATGATGCAGTAGCGCTTGCTGCAGCTTTTGCATGTGATAGATTAGACATAAAATTAATATCTACAGTGTCAGGAAATGTTGGAATTGAAAATACAACAAACAATGCATTAAAATTAGTAGAGTTTTTTAATAAGGATATTAAAGTTTCAAAAGGTGCTTCAAGACCATTAATAAAAGAATGTGAGCATGCAGAGCATATTCATGGTGAAAGCGGAATGGATGGTTATGACTTCAAAAGTCCAAAAAGGTCTGTATATGAAAAGAATTCTGTAGAAGCTATGCGTGAAATAATTCAAGAAAGTGATGAAAAAATTACATTAGTTACAATAGGTCCTTTAACTAATGTAGCTACACTATTTCTTGCTTACCCAGAAGTGAAAGAAAATATTGAAAAAATAGTCGTAATGGGTGGATCATCAGGTAGGGGAAACGTTACTCCAGCTGCTGAATTTAATATATATGCAGATCCTGAAGCAGCTAAAATTGTTTTTAAAGCAGGCATAAAGATAGTTGTTTGTGGATTAGATGTAACATCTACTGCAACATTAGATGTGCCTACTATAAATGAATTAAAGAATATGAATAAAGCTGGAGAAATGTGTTATTCATTATTTAAACATTATAGAGATGGAAGTATAGAAAATGGAGATCTTCAAATGCATGACTTAACAACAATTGCATACTTAGATAATCCGGATTTGTTTGAAAGTAAAGAAGCTTTTATAGATATAGAAGTTGATGGTGAATACACAAAAGGATTTATGATAGTTGATTTTGATGGCAAGTATAGTAAAGAAAAAAATGCTGAGTTTTGCACTAAGATAGATGTAGTAAGATTTAGAAAGTGGATATTAGATTTATTTAATAATATTAATGTATAGATATATGGATTGGGGAGATTAATTTGAAGCATTATTCAATTGAAGTGGCAGGAGTTAAACGAGAATTGCCAGTTATAAAAATAAATGATGAAATATCAATAGCTTCTTTTGTAGTTCTTGGAGATACAGAACTTATTTGTGCAGCTGCAAAAGAACTAAAAGAAAAACTACCAGAGGCTGATATTTTTGTGACAGCAGAAGCTAAAGGAATTCCACTTGCACAGGAGCTTGCAAGAATTATGGATATGCCAAAATACATAGTTGCAAGAAAGTCAATTAAATCATATATGCAAAATCCTATAGTTAGAAAAGTGAAATCCATAACTACTAAAGATGAACAAATTTTATGTTTAGATGGAATTGATGTAGAATACTTAAAAGGTAAAAAAGTGCTTTTAGTTGATGATGTTGTATCTACTGGTGAATCTATAAATGAACTCAAAGAGCTTACAAAAGAAGCTGGGGCTGAAGTGGTAGGCAAGGTTTCTATACTTACTGAAGGAAATGATGATAGTAACAGTGATGTAATTGCTTTAGGAAATTTACCTGTCTTTAATAATTAAAATAATACGAGAAGATGCTGAAATAAGGAATTATTTTAGCATTTTTTTATTTTTATCATATTTTCTAGAAAGCAGATATCTATAAATTTTAAATTATAAGAATAGCTCTAAAATTTAATATAAATATTACTATGAATACAATAATTTTCATCAACATATTAAGAATAACTTGTATTTATTAACACAAGATAGTATATATATTAAACTTTGTTCATAAATACAAGAGAGGAAAGATGAAGGTTATGTCAAAGGTGATAAAATATTTAAAACAATCAATAGGCGCAATAATTTTAGTGATTATATTATTAATAATACAAGCAACCTGTGATCTTTCTCTTCCAGAGTATACTTCAAAAATAGTAAATATAGGTATACAGCAAGGTGGAATAGAAAATTTAGTCCCAGAAGTTATTAGAGAAAGTCAATTTTATAAAATAAAGTTATTTCTAAAAAATGATGACAAAGATATTTTAGAAAATAGCTATAAGGAAATATCAAAAGAAAACTTATCAGAGAAGGAATATAACACTTATGTTTCTCAGTATCCAGCACTAAAAAATGAACCATTATATATAAAGAAAAATTTAGATAAAAATGAGGAGAATAACTTAAGTAATATAATTAGCAGACCAGTAGTTATGATTTATTCTTTGGAAAGTGATTCAGAATTTGCAAAAAGTATAGGAAATAATATATCATCAAATTTATTAACAGATACTGAGAATAATTCATTAAGCATATATGAGTTACTTCAAATGCTGCCAGAAGAACAATTGGATATTATTATTGATCAAATAAATAGTTCATTAAATAGTATTCCACATTCTTTAATTTCTCAAGTTGGAGTTGAATATGTAAGAAATGAATATATAGCAGTTGGTATAGATATAGATTCTATGCAGAGTGATTATATATTAGCTTCTGGTGTAAAAATGCTTGGTCTTGCATTTTTATCTATGATAAGTGTAGTTTTAGTAGTATTACTTGCTTCGAGAATAGCAGCAAAGCTTGGAAAAGTATTAAGAAAAGATGTATTTAGAAAGGTTGTGAATTTTTCAAGCAACGAATTCAATAAATTTTCTACAGCATCATTAATAACACGTACAACAAATGATATTCAGCAAGTTCAAACTCTTTTAGTAATGCTTTTAAGAATGGTATTTTATGCACCAATACTAGGCGTAGGTGGATTTATTAAAGTTTTAAATACAAATAAAAGCATGAGCTGGGTAATTGGAGTAGCACTCGTAGCTATTCTTGTGGTTGTTGGAAGTCTTTTTGGAATGGCTATGCCAAGATTTAAAAAAGTTCAAATTTTAATTGATAAATTAAATGGTGTTTCCCGTGAAATACTAACTGGTATCCCAGTAATAAGAGCATTTCAGACTGAAGAACATGAAGAAAAGCGATTTGATGGCGTGAATATAGATTTAACTAAAACCAACCTTTTTGTTAATAGAATTATGATTGTAATGATGCCTGCACTTATGTTTATCATGAATGGTATTACTGTACTTATTGTTTATGCAGGTTCAGGCAACATAAATGAAGGCCTAATGCAGGTTGGAGATCTTATGGCATTTATACAATATACAATGCAGATAGTTATGGCATTTCTGCTTATTTCAATGGTTTCTGTATTGCTTCCAAGAGCTATGGTGTGTGCAAAACGTATAGGTGAAGTGTTAAGCATAGATAATACTGTTCTAGATCCAGAAAGACCAGAAAACTTTCATGTAAGCAAAAAAGGATCTGTTGAATTTAAAAATGTGAGTTTTACATATCCAGGTTCAGATAAGGAAACATTAAGTGATATTTCATTTACTGCAAAGAAAGGTCAGACAATAGCTATAATAGGAAGTACTGGTAGTGGGAAGTCTACACTTATAAATTTGATTCCAAGACTTTTTGATGTTACTAAAGGACAAATATTAGTGGATGGTGTAAATATTAAAAATGTAAGTCAGCATGAACTTAGAGAAAAAATAGGATTTGTTCCTCAAAAAGCAATTTTATTTTCAGGAACCATAAAAGAAAATATTAAATATGGAAATGAAAGAGCACATGCTGATGAAGTGAAGAAAGCTGTAAGAATTGCTCAGGCTACAGACTTTGTGGAAAGTAAAGAAGAAAAATATGATGCATTTATTTCACAAGGTGGAAGCAATGTATCAGGTGGTCAAAAGCAGAGATTATCTATAGCAAGAGCAATTGCTAAAAATCCTGAAATATTTATTTTTGATGATAGTTTCTCAGCACTTGATTACAAGACTGATGTTGCCCTTAGAAAAGCATTAAAAGAAGAAACTAAAGGAAGTACTTCAATTATAGTAGCTCAAAGAATAAGTACTGTATTAAATGCAGATTTAATACTTGTTTTAGATAAAGGAAAAATAGTAGGACGTGGAACTCATAAAGAACTTATGAAAAATTGTGAAACATATAGGCAGATAGCTTTATCACAACTTTCAAAGGAGGAACTTGAAGATGAGTAATAATAACAAAAGACAAGGACATATGCCGGGAATGGGACCTATGGGTATGGGAAGAGGTAATGCCCCAGGTGTAAAGGCAAAAGATTTAAAAAAAACTATGAAAGATTTAATGAAATATCTAAGTGTATATAAAGTAGGTATTATATTAGTTATTGTATTTGCTATTTTCAGTACAATATTTTCTATATTAGGCCCTAAAATTATGGGAAATGCTACAACAGAACTTTTTAACGGCCTTATGAGTAAAATATCTGGAGGTGCAGGTATTGATTTCAGTAAGATAAATAAAATACTTCTAACACTTATAATTTTATATGCTTTAAGCGCACTATTTTCATTTATACAAGGATTTATAATGACCGGAATATCTCAAAAGTTTACATATAAGCTGAGAAAAGAAATGAGTGAAAAGATAAATAGAATGCCTATGAGTTATTTTGATAGGCGTACTCATGGTGAAGTTTTATCTATAGTAACTAATGATGTAGACACTTTAAATCAAAGTTTAAACCAAAGCATGACTCAGATAATAACCTCTATAAGCACAATAATAGGAATATTTTTTATGATGTTATCTATAAATGTGGCTATGACTTTTGCCGTACTTCTGGTTGTACCCATTTCTTTATTTTTAATTTCATTTATAGTTAAAAAGTCTCAAAAATATTTTAAACTCCAACAAGAATATTTAGGCCATGTTAATGGCAAAATTGAAGAGACTTATGGAGGACAAAATATAGTAAAACTATTTAATGCAGAAGAAAAAGAAATAAAAAGATTTAATGAAGATAATGAAGTGCTTTATAAAAGTGCATGGAAATCACAATTTTTATCGGGTCTTATGCAGCCAGTAATGCTGTTTGTAGGAAATTTATCATATGTGGCAGTAGCAATTTTAGGAGGGTATTTAACTATTAAAGGAAAAATAACCGTTGGTGATATTCAATCCTTTATTCAGTATAGCAGAAACTTTACTCAGCCAATAAGTCAGATTGCCCAGGTATCTAATCTTTTACAGTCAATTGCAGCATGTTCAGAAAGAATATTTGAATTTTTAGATGAAGATGAAGAAGAACAGATTGTAAGTAATCCGAGGTCTATAGAAAATATAAAGGGAAATGTTACATTTGAAAATATTGAGTTTGGGTATATTCCAAATAAAATAATACTTAAAGGCTTTACGACCCAAATAAAGAAAGGTGAAAAGGTTGCTATAGTTGGACCAACTGGCGCGGGAAAAAGCACGATTATAAAACTTTTAATGAGATTTTATGATGTAAATAGTGGAGTAATACTTATTGATGGAATAAATATTAAAGATTTTAACAGACGTGAACTTAGAAAATTATTTGGTATGGTTCTTCAAGATACATGGCTTTTTAATGGAAGTATAAAAGAAAATATAAGATATGGAAGATTAGATGCAAGTGATGAAGAAGTTATTAAGGCAGCAAAGAGTGCTGAAATTGATGATTATATAGAATCTCTTCCTGAAAAATATGACATGGTATTAAACGAGGAAGGTACAAATATTTCCCAAGGTCAAAAGCAGCTTTTAACAATAGCAAGGGCAATACTTGCTGATGCCAAAATACTAATTTTAGATGAAGCTACAAGTTCAGTGGATACAAGGACAGAGCTTAAAATTCAAAATGCTATGGATAACCTTATGAGAGGCAGAACAAGTTTTGTTATTGCCCATAGGCTATCTACAATAAAAAATGCAGATCGTATTTTAGTTGTTAAGGATGGAAATATAATAGAGCAGGGAAATCATGAAGAACTCATGGCAGCCAATGGCTTCTATACTAATTTATATAATTCTCAATTTGAAAAGAAGATTAACTAATATTTTAAGTATTTCCTTGGAAATATTTTGAAAACGAAAAGGAGAAATAGAAATATGACTACTAAATATAAGAATACAAAAAAGAAAATGGCATCTTTAGGACTTAGAAAAACTGAGGAGGGAGATTATACATATATAGATCCAAATGATAAAACTTCAGAATTTATTCCTGTTAGAAATAAAAAGAATAAATAAAGCCAGAACATGTTTTTTATTAATGTATATCTTTCATAATGCGGTAGATGATATAGAATTATATCACTACCTTTTTTATTTAAAAATATATTGGAAGTGTATTTTATATATTAGTTTTTTATGTATTTGTGTTATAATCTTTAAAGAAAAACACAAGAAAATTAAGTAGGTGCAAATATGTTAACTGAAAAAAAGTTTTTACCAATAAGTAGAAGAGATATGAAAGAAAGAGGCTGGGATGAATGTGACTTTGTTATAGTTACAGGAGACAGCTATATAGATCATCATAGCTTTGGAACAGCAATTATATCAAGAGTTTTAGAAGCTCATGGATATAAGGTTGGTATTATACCTCAGCCAGACTGGAATAATATTTATGATTTCCAAAGACTAGGTAGACCAAAGTATGCGTTTTTAGTAAATGCAGGTAATATGGATTCAATGGTTAATCATTATACAGTAGCCAAAAAGCTTAGAGAAAAAGATATGTATTCTCCGGGCGGAAAAATGGGCCTTAGACCTGATAGAGCAACAATCGTTTATTGTAATAAAATAAGAGAAGCTTATAAGGATATAGATATAGTAATTGGCGGAGTTGAAGCAAGTCTTAGAAGATTTGCACATTATGATTATTGGGAAAATAAAGTTAGAAAATCAATGCTTGTTGATAGCACAGCAGATCTTTTAATTTATGGAATGGGAGAAAAACCAATAGTTGAAGTAGCAGAAAGCTTAAAAAATGGAGTACGTGCAAAAGATATAACATATGTAAGGGGAACATGTTATTTAACTGAAAGTTTAGATGACATTCATGAAGGTTACATAGAAGTGCCATCATATAAGGAAGTTGTATCTGATAAAATAAAATATGCTAAAGCAAGCAAAATAGAATATGAAGAACAGGATAGTGTAAGAGGTAAGATTATTGTTCAAAAGCATGGAAATAAGTATATGGTTCAAAATATACCTCAGCCGCCGTTAAATAGAGAAGAATTAGATGCGGTTTATGATCTTCCATATATGAAAACATATCATCCATCATATGAAAGTAAGGGAGGAGTTCCTGCTATTGAAGAAGTACAATTTAGTACTGTAAGTTCAAGAGGATGCTTTGGTGATTGCAAATTCTGTGCAATAACACTTCATCAAGGAAGAGTAGTTCAAAGCAGAAGTAAGGAATCAATATTAAAAGAAGTAGAGCAAATTACAAAACTAAAAGATTTTAAAGGATATATTCATGATGTTGGAGGACCAACAGCAAACTTTAGACAGCCAGCATGCAGCAAACAGTTAGCTTTTGGCGCATGTAAAGGTAAGGAATGTTTATCTCCATCTGTATGTAAGAACATGGATGTAGATCATAGTGAATATTTAGATTTACTTAGAAGTATAAGAAAGGTTCCAGGAGTTAAAAAGGCGTTTGTTCGTTCTGGACTTAGATATGATTACATAATGGCTGATAAAGATGATACATTCTTTAAAGAACTTGTTGAGCATCATGTAAGTGGTCAGCTTAAAGTTGCACCAGAACACGTAAGTGCAGAAGTACTAAAATATATGGGTAAGCCAAGTGGCGATACTTATGATAAGTTTGTTGCAAAGTTTGAGAAGATAACCAAGAAACTTGGAAAGAAACAGTACATAGTTCCATATTTAATGTCTTCTCATCCAGGAAGCACTCTTGAATGTGCAATTGAACTGGCTGAATATTTAAGAGACATAAATTATCATCCAGAGCAGGTTCAGGATTTTTATCCAACACCAGGAACACCATCTACTACAATTTATTACACTGGAATAGATCCAATTACAATGAAGGAAGTGTATGTTCCAAAAACTAAACATGAAAAATCAATGCAGAGAGCTCTTCTTCAATATAGAAATCCTAAATATTATAATCTTGTCTATGAAGCTTTAACTGAAGCAGGAAGAACAGATTTAATTGGAGATGGACCAAAGTGTCTTATAAGAGATAAATTTGATTCAAATAATAAGTACAGTCAGAAGAGTTTGGCTAAAAGAAAAAATAATAGCAATAATGATGTTAGAAATAAGTCAAAAAATCTTCAAGAAAATAATAAAAAAACTAAAGGCAGAAATTTAGAGTCAGGCAAATCATCAAAAAGCAAAGGTTTGGATTCTGGCAGAAGTAAAAAGAAAAATACATTAAAATCTAATAATAAATCAAGAAGGTCACGTTAAATAAGAATTTGGTTGATAACAACCGAAATGAAGCTCTCATGTTCAGCTCGCTTGCTATAAAAATGAAGTCAAGAATTTAAACATAAATGATTGCGCCCAAAACCGTTTGCTCCAAGGCATATAATGCTTAGTGAGGTACGAACTTAGCAGTATAGCCCATCTTCATCTACCGATGAAGATGTTTCCTTTAATATACCTTGGACAAACAATTTTGGAACAATCATTGATGAAAAATTCTAAAGCTTCATTTTTCAATGCAAGTCTCCGCCGAACATAAGAGCTGTATTTCTTTGTTTCATATAAACTCATAGTATTAACATTATTGCTTTAAATAATGCATTTTTAAATTAAGTAATAGTTATTTATTGAATTTCAGTTGTTATCCACGTAAACTCAGTACGCGCTTTATTTAAAGTGCTAAGTTTAAATTTCAAAAATATACAAGTGGATAATATACATATTACGTGATATTATTCATATATAAGAAAATTAATGAAATAATAATAGGTATTAATTATATATGAAATAATTTCTTATATAATTAGGTAATAACTTAAAGAAAGGAAAAGGATATGTTTGGTTTAACAAAGGAAAAGGTATTTACAAAATCAATTACAAGAAAATATAAAAATGCAAGAATAACAATATTAGATGCCAAGTTTAAGATGGAAGATGACAGAGAAGTTATGCTTGATGTTGATAATGTAGATAGGCTTTTTAGTGAAATTAATAAAGCAGTTGAAAATAACAGTTCAAAATATAATCCAACTGGAAAAAGAATACTTATAGCAAATGATGAAGAATTAATTAATAATTTTAATAAAACTCCTAAGAATGAAGAGTTAAAAGAAACTCCATTAAAAGAAGAATTTGTTGATGTATATCTTCCTAAATATAGTTTAGATGATATATATTTATGTGAAAAAGAAAAAAAGCAAATAATGAACATTTTAAATATACAAAAGCATGCAGAAAAATTATATGGAGAATGGGGATTTGGAGATAAAAATAATTTTCCAAAATCTATAGTATTTAATTTCTTTGGACCTCCAGGAACAGGAAAAAGTATGGCGGCAGAAGCTGTTGCTAAATATATGGATAAAAAGATATATTCCATAAATTATGCAAATCTTGAATCGAAATATGTCGGACAAACTCCTAAAAATATTAAAAAAGCATTTGATATGGCAAAAACGGATAATGCTGTATTAGTTTTTGAAGAAGCAGATTCATTTCTTGGAAAAAGATTAACTAATATAAGCCAATCGGCAGATTATGGAGTTAACATAACAAGGAGTGTTATGCTTGTAGAACTTGAAAAGTTTGAAGGAGTAGTTATATTTACAACTAATCTTTTAGCTAATTATGATGAAGCCTTTAAGAGAAGAATATTAAGCAATATAGAATTTAAAATGCCGGATAAAGAAGGAAGAAAAGAGGTATTTAAATTACATACTCCTGAAAATATGCCATTAAATGAAGAGGTAACATTTGATGTACTAGCAGATGAATTTGAAGGCATAAGTGGAGCGGATATAAAGGATATAGTCTTTATGGCAGCTGTTAATGCTTTAGAATCTGAAAAAGAAAATGTTTCTATGGATGACTTTAAATCAGCATATAATAATATAAAAAATAGATATGTTTCTAATGATAATTAAGATATAATAAGAAAATTATAAGAATAATCAGTTAAATAGATAAATGTATTATTTGTAATAATTTTATAAAATTTAATATAAACTATAAATTATAAATATAGAAGAGTGGATTATTATTTAACATATCCACTCTTTTATATTTGCAAATTAATTATATTTCTATATATTGGTTGATTATGGTTTGTTTTATAAATAAGGTGTTATAATTGATATAATATTTACGATTAAAAGGGGGGGGAAGATTCCTGTGAAAGAAATAAAAACAGTATCTTTAATAGGACTTGGAGCTATTGGATGCTATATGGCAGAAAATTTAGTGAAAGCAGTAGGATATGATAATTTTAGAGTAATTGCTGATGGAAAAAGAAAAGAACGTATAGAAAATGAAGGAATTATTATTAATGGGGTATTAAATAATTTTAGGGTAGTCACACCAGAAGAAAAAACAAATCCAGCTGATTTAGTTATTGTTATAACTAAAATGATGCAATTGGAAAGTGCATTAAAAGACATTAAAAATCAAATTGGTGATAATACAATCATCATGTCATTATTAAATGGAGTTGAAAGTGAAGAAATTGTTGCAAATGTATACGGCGAAGATAAAATGCTTTATACTGTCACAAGAGCAGCTGTTACTAAAGTGGGCAATGTTGTAACGTATAATCCTAAAATTTCTTGTTTGGAATTTGGAGAAAAGAAAAATGAAGTTATAAGCGAAAGGGTAAAGGCCATAAGTGATTTATTTAATAAATCAGGTATTAAATATAAGATTCCTAAAGATATGATTAGAGCAATATGGAGAAAGTTTATGTGTAATGTTTCTGAAAATCAAAGTTCAGCAATTCTAGGAATTCCATTTGGAGCATGGCACAGCAATGAACATGCAAACTATGTAAGAGAAGCTGCCATGAATGAAGTGCTTGAAATTGCACAAAAACTCGGTATTGATTTATCTATAAATGATATACTTGATCAAAGAGAAGTTTTAAAGAAAATTAATCCAAATGCAAGAACATCACTACTTCAAGATATTGAAGCAGGAAGAAAAACAGAAGTTGAAATGTTTTCTGGAACAATAATGAACCTTGGAAGTAAATTGGGTATTAGTACACCAGTAAATAATCTTTTTTACCATATGATAAAAACTTTAGAAGATAAAAATGAAGGGGCTTTTAATTATTCTTAAAAAACTTTAAGGGTCTGTCGCATTAATTATTATGCATAGTAAGATATAATATTTAAATTTAATCATTCATTACTATATGTAGAAAACTTTGTGCGATAGCCCATAATTATTTATTCTTAATTATTATATTTAAGAAGATAATTTATGTGATATAATAATTATTATTAAATATAATTATTATGATAAATTTTATTTTATTATTTTACTTTAGGAGGATTTTATAATTATGAAAAAATTAATTTCATGGAATGTTAATGGTTTAAGAGCATGTGTAACAAAAGGCTTTTTAGACTTTTTTAAAGAAGTAGATGCAGATATATTTTGTATACAAGAAAGTAAGCTTCAAGAAGGTCAGATAGATTTAGATTTACCAGGATATAAAAGTTATTGGAACTATGCTGAAAAGAAAGGATATTCTGGAACAGCTATTTTTACAAAGGAAGAGCCTTTAAGTGTAAAATATGGTCTTGGAATAGCTGACCATGATAAAGAAGGAAGAGTTATAACTCTTGAGTTTGATGAATATTATGTTATAACAGTATATACACCAAATTCAAAAGCGGCACTTGAGAGACTTGATTATAGAATGGTATGGGAAGATGTCTTTAGAGAATATTTAAAATCATTAGAAGAAAATAAACCAGTAATAGTATGTGGAGACTTAAATGTAGCTCATAAGGAAATAGACTTAAAGAATCCAAAATCAAACAGAAAAAATGCAGGATTCACAGATGAAGAAAGAGAAAAGATGACTGATCTTTTAAATGCAGGTTTTATTGATACTTATAGATATTTTTACCCTGATACAGAAGGTGTTTATTCATGGTGGTCATATAGATTCAATGCCCGTAAAAACAATGCAGGATGGAGAATTGATTATTTCTTAACTTCAAAGTGCTTAGAAGATAGGCTTGAAAGCGCTAAAATACATACAGAAGTCATGGGGTCAGACCACTGTCCAGTAGAGCTTATAATAAAATAATATTTTAAAATACTATATTATGAATAAAAGAAACTATAAAGTCCAAACTAACATTATTCAAATATGTTAGGAGGACTTATTTATGAAAATAAATAGAAAAATAAAAAATTTAACTATTATAGCTTTAGGAGTAATGTTATTAAATATTTTTGTAGGTGCATATACAAATAAACTTCCAGAAAAAATATTAGTAAATACTGAAAAAAGCAAAATAGCTCAAGTTAAATACGGAAGATATGATATTAATGCAAAAAGAATATATGCAGAGAATGAAAATATAATTTTATATTGTTTGGAAATTGATAAAGGATATCCAGCAAATCATACTTTTATATTAGAGAGAGATGCAGAAAAAGAAATAAGCAGCATTATTGCAGCTGGATATCCGAGCAAAGATCCAGAAGAGTTAAATGTGAAAAATGAAAATGAAGCATATTTTGCTACACAAATTGCAATATGGAGTTATTTAGAGGGATATGATATAAATGCAATAACAGGTGAAGATATAAATATAGTAAATGCAATAAGGCAAATATATAATGAAGGAATGTCATATTCTCATCCTATTAAGACTATAAATAAAGTATATATTAGTAATAATAATTCTATACAAAATCTAGTTGCAATTTTTAAGCCGGCACAATTGGGGTAAAATTCCAAATGTGTTGACAAATTTTTAAACTAATATAAAATATAGACATAGCTAAAATTATAATTTTGATAAAAGGAAGATGGGGGAATAAATGAATAAAGCACTTTTAGTTATGGACGCTCAAGAAGATTTCATTGGAGATCAGCGGAATAAGGAGAAATTTGATTACGATGATGTTGATGACCTGATAAACAATATTAATGAAAGAATATCTTTTTATGAAGAAAACAATTATGAGGTTATCTATGTGACAACAGTTTTTCCGAATAACTTTTTTTACAGGAAGTTTGCTAAATATGGAATCTCAGGCAGCTTTGGCGCTAAAATTGACGCAAAAATAAAAATAGTTTCAGAAAACTATTTTGAAAAACAAACTCAAAATGCATTTAAAAACAAAAATTTAGTTAAGTTTATTAATGAAAAAGGTATTACACACATAGAATTAGTAGGTGTCGATGGAAGCTGCTGCATAGCTAAGACTGCAGAAGGGGCTAGAAAACTTAATTTAAAGGTAAATATATTAAGAAATAGTGTGGGTACGGCTTATCCACATAAAATAAATAAAATTAGCAAGAGGCTAGAACAATATGGAATAGCATACATTTAAAATGTATATTGCAATTTTCAATTTAGGAACTGCATTCAAAGGAAGGATTACTTTAAAGCAGTTCCTTTTATTATTCTATAAACAACATGAACCTTTATTAAATAAATGAATAATATAAAATATATAGTAATGTTGTTTTATGGGAGGCCAAATAAGAAAATGAATGGCTATCAATTAATAATGAAACTCCAAAGAAGAATAGCGCAAGATCCGAACTTTGCTAATAGATTTAACAAAGCGGTTGCTGACTTAAATAGGATTCCAGGACTTCAACAGGAAGTGCTAAGAATAATGCAAATGAATAATGAAGCTCAAAGACAAAAGGCTTTAGATAGTTTACCTAAGCAAGCCAAACATACTGTAGAAGACTTACTAAAAATGTTAAATAATTAAATTAAAACAATGTAACATCAGAGTTTATTGAGAAATAATCGAAATAAAGCTCTCAAGTTTCTTGCTGAGTTAAGCAATTTACACCAAATGCAAAGACTCTGCAGCACGTGAGAGCTTTATTTCTTTGTTTCATTTAAACTCATTTGTTAATATTATTAAATGAAGTGTTAGGAAAAACATCTTTTATAGATTAAGTTTTCCTAAAATATAGCATATGATATATTGGATTTGAATTGTTATCCACCAAACTCTAATATTACATAATATATTTAAAATGAGTTAAAAAATCTAAGCTTTAAAAACCACGTTTTTTAGCTTCTGCACCGCTTTCGTTTATACCAGGCGCTTCAATTGTAGTATTAAAGCTGCTTTTTGAATATTGTCCTTGAGTTTTACTACCATTTCTTAAATAACTCTTTTTGGAATAATCTCTACTGTTATTATTTTTCATGCATATCATCTCCTTAAAAATATTTCATTTTTAGTATTCCACTCAATGGCTACAAATAATATAGTAATTTGTGTTAAGAAAAAATATTGTTAATTGATATTAAATATTAATAATGTATAATATTAATAAGAAAATTATTAATATTAATTATATAAAAGAGAGAATAGGAGAAACTGATGTTAGTAGTACTTTCTCCAGCTAAAACGCTGGATTTTAATAAAAAAAATAATGATTTACCAATGACTAGTCCATATTTTATAAAAGAAGCAAGAAGTTTAGTAGAAGAATTAAAGACTTATGATGTTATTTCTTTAGAAAAGCTTATGAAAATAAGTAACAAATTGGCAGTTATAAATAAAGAAAAATTTCAAGAATGGGATGAAAGCTTAGATAATGCTATTCAATGTTCACTAGCATTTAAAGGTGAAGCCTATAGAGGCCTTGATATAGGAAGCTACAATGTGGAAGATTATTTTTATGCTAATGATCATCTTAGAATATTAAGTGGATTATATGGAGTGCTTAGACCATTTGATGGAATTAATTTTTATAGATTAGAAATGGGAACAAAATTAAAGTTTAATGAGTATAAAAATCTTTATGAATTTTGGAATGATAAAATTATAAATAGATTATATGAGGAACTTAAAAGTCATAATGAAAAGAAAATTATAAACTTAGCATCAAATGAATATTTTAAGTCTATTGAAAAAATAAGTGAATTTAAGGACGTTGAAGTTATAAATATAGCTTTCAAAGAATTAAAAGATGATAAATATAAAATAGTAACAGTTAAAGCTAAAAGAGCAAGAGGGCTTATGAGCTCGTTTATAATAAAAAATCAAATTGAAACAATTGAAGAAATAAAGAAATTTGATGTTGAAGGATATGAATACAATGAAGAATTATCTAAGAGTAATGAATTAGTATTTACTAGAGACAATAAGATATTTTCAATAGATTAAAAGGGAGAGGTTTGATATGGTGGACTTAACTCTTCTAGGCACAGGTGGTGGAATGCCAATGCCTAATAGGTTTTTATCAGCGATATTATTGACTTATAGAGGAAGAAAAATTCTAGTCGATTGTGGTGAAGGAACACAAGTGTCAATGCGAATGTGTAATAGTGGCTTTAAAAGCATAGATGTTATTTGTATTACTCATATTCACGGTGATCATATAATTGGTCTTCCAGGACTTCTTGGAACAATAGGTAATAGTGGAAGACAAGAGAAAATTATAATTATTGGTCCAAAAGGTATAACTGAAGCAGTAAATGGATTAAGAGTAATAGTGCCATATCTTCCTTATGAAATAGAAGTAATTGAAAACCCAAAAAAAGAAATATATATAGATAATGAGCATATAAAAAATGATATAGTAATTTCAACGTTGGAAGTTGATCATTCTGCACCATGTATAGGATATAATTTTTATATAAAAAGAAAACCTAAGTTTAATGTAGAAAAGGCTATAGAAAATAATGTGCCTAAATTCCTATGGAATACTCTCCAAAATGGTGAAAGCGTATTACATAATAACATTTTATATGAACCACATCTTGTTAAAGGCGATGATAGGAAAGGCATTAAAATTAACATTATAACAGATAGCAGGCCAACAGAAGAAATGGTTGATTTTATACGAGAAAGTGATTATTTTATATGTGAAGGAACATATGGCTTAGATGAAGACTTACCAAAAGCAATAAAAAATAAACATATGACTTTTAAAGAAGCAGCAACATTGGCGAGGTGTGGAAATGTAAAGAAGCTACTGTTGACGCATTTTAGTACGGCTATGGATGATCCTTTAATATACGAAGAAAATGCAAAAAATATATTTAAGCATACTATTATTGGGTATGACAGGTTTTTTGATATTGTTAACTTTGTATGATTTGTTGAAAAATATTAATAGATTTTTCATGATTTACATGGAAATGCAGGAGTGCAAGGAAAATGTTGCAATTGTTTTGAGGGATATAAAATATCTCTCTTTTTTATGTCTATAACTAGATATATATTAAAAATATATTTATTTGAAAAATATTAATGCAATTAAGAAAAGAAAAAGTTATAATTTTTTCAGACTAAGAAAGAGTAAAAGCAGTATAGTACTTTTAGAACTTAAATAAGTTAAATAATGCTAATAAATTAAATAAAAATACATATATAGAATATAAATATTAACATTTTATAAATTGACATAAAAATGTATAGTATGTTATATTAATTATAAATGAAAGAATTTAAAATAAAAAATTCAATTATTATGCAATATTAATTTATCAAAGAAAGGAAGATTAAGAAGATGACTATGAGTATGACAATAACGATGATTTTAATGTCATTAGTGCTTCTTATATGTATCTTTTCAACTAAAGCATTATATAAATTTGGAGTTCCATCGCTATTAATATTCATGATTTTAGGCATGTTGTTTGGCAGTGAAGGAATTGTAGGAATTCAGTTCAGTGACTATAATCTTGCAGGAAAAGTAGGTTCATTTGCATTATTGTTCATAATGTTTTATGGCGGATTTTGTACTAATTGGAAAATGGCCAAGCCAGAATTTCCAAAAGCATTATTAATGTCAACAGTTGGTGTAATAATTACATCTGTAGTAACAGGATTATTTTGTACTTTAGTTCTTAAAGTTACTATTTTAGAAGGGCTACTTGTGGGCGCAGTAGTTGCATCTACTGATGCAGCATCCGTATTTTCAATATTACGTTCACAAAAATTGAATTTAAAGGGAGGATTAGCATCTATTTTAGAGGTAGAAAGCGGAAGTAATGATCCGTGTGCTTATCTGATTACAATTACGCTTCTTACTCTTATGTCAGGTGGGAATAGTGGATCTTTATTAAAGACAGTTGTATTTCAAATAGTATTTGGTGTACTAGTTGGATTTATACTTTCAAAGATTGGGGCATATATTTTAAAGAATATAAAATTTGAAATTGAAGGATTGTATCCAATATTTGTGATTGCCATTGCTATTCTATCTTATTCATTAAGTGAATGGCTTGGGGGAAATGAATACTTAAGTGTATATATTGCTGGAATAATAATGGGAAATAGCAAGATTCATAATAAAAAGAGTCTTGTAAAGTTCTTTGATGGTATATCATGGCTTATGCAGATTACCTTATTCTTTATGCTTGGATTATTAAGTTTTCCTTCTCAGTTAAAATATGTTGCAGTGCCAGGATTTTTAATTTCAATATTTCTTATTGTTGTTGCAAGACCAATTTCAACATTTGCTGTTTTGACACCATTTAAAGTACCAATCAAACAACAATTATTTATATCATGGGTAGGGCTAAGAGGGGCAGCATCAATAGTTTTCGCTATACTTGCAGTTACTCATAAAGCATTTCTTGAAAGTGACATATTCCATATAGTGTTTTTTATAGCATTATTCTCAGTTTCTATTCAAGGTACGTTGATTGCAACAATAGCAAGAAAATTAGATCTTGTTGATGATGAAACTATAGTGTTAAAGACCTTTAATGATTATCAAGATGAAATGAGCACTCAATTATTTGAGAAACAGGTTACAGAAGAGAGTAAATGTGCAAATAAGACCATAATGGATGCTAATATTCCAGACGAAGTTCTTGTAGTAATGATAAAGCGTGATGGTAAAATTCTACACCCTAAAGGTGCAACTATGATAAAAGCAGGTGATACACTTGTACTTGCAGGTGATAGCTTTGATAGTGTACCTATATAAAAAATAATAGATTTTAATAAGAAAAATCTAAATTGAGTCAAGAACTTTAATTTAGATAGGTCCAATGCGTTAAAAAAAATTATAGTCCCCAAAAAGATTCCAAAAGCAAGTTTTGGAATCTTTTTTATTAAATTAAGATTATTCTATACAGCAAAAATATTAAAAATATAATTCATTTTTTGTAAGAATATACAAAAAGTGAATTTGTTCATAAATAGTATAGAAAATATTAGATAAGTGATTTATAATTATGATAACGTTTTACAAAAAGTTCTTATACAAGTAGTTAAACATAATTCGTTGAGAGGTGATGTTTATGAAAAATAAAAGATTAACTATTAGGAGCAAGATTATTGCGAGTTATTTAATATTACTAATTTTTATGCTCTCAATTGCAAGCGTTTGCGTTTTGCAATTGAAAAATGTCACAAAAGAATTAACTGAAATTCAGAGTATAATTAATAATGCAGCAGTACAAACTATGACAAAACAAAATATGAGAAAATCAATTACCTTGGTGGAAGAAACAGTTAGCAATTGTACAAGCAAGGCTATTACTATTTCAATTGTTGCTATTTTAATAGCTATAATATTAGCTATAATTATAAGCAAATCTGTTGTAGGACCATTAAAAAAATTAAATAAATTTGCTAATGCAATTAAAGCAGGTGATTTAACTGCAAAACTTAATGGAAAATATGATAAAGAGATTTCAGAAGTTATTGAGAGTTTAAATAATGCTATAGAAGCAAATAGAAATATGGTTAATGATATTCATAAAAGTTCTTTTTCACTTTTTGAATCCAATACTAAAGTAAGTTCATTAGTTGATACTATAGATAACAAAATGGAAGTAGTGAATTCCGCAACAAGAACAATAGCTAATGAAGTTGAACAATTAACTGCTGTATCAGAGGAAGTTAATGCATCTACTTCTGAAATAAAAGATAAAGTGGAAAACCTCAGTAATGTTGCAGAAAATCATGCAAAGGAAGCAGAAAATATAAAGGAAAAAGCTGTTAAAGTAAGAATTCAAGGTGAACAAGCAGTAGAAAATGCAAAGAATATATATTCAGAAAAAATTAATAATGTAACAAAAGCTATAGAACAAGGAAAAATAGTTGATGAAATTAAAATTATGGCAGAAGCTATTGCAGGTGTATCAGAGCAAACTAATCTTTTAGCTTTAAATGCAGCAATTGAAGCTGCCAGAGCTGGTGAAGCAGGTAAGGGATTTGCAGTAGTTGCAGAAGAAGTCAAAAAACTAGCTGAAGAAAGTGGAGATAACGTAAAGAAAATTCAAATAATAATAGAAGATGTAAAGCAGGCTTTTGATAATTTAAGTGAACAAAGTAAGGGATTGCTTTCATTTTTAGAGGTAGATGTTAATAGAGATTATAAATTACTTATAGAAACTGCAAAAAGCTATGAAGAAGATTCTACACTTATAACTGCAATGTCACAAAATGTAAGGGATGTTAGTAAATCTATAAATGAAGTTATAAATCAAATAAGTCAAGGAATAGAAGTAGTAAGTAAGACAGCCCTTGAAACATCAAGTAAATCTCAGGCTATTATTGAAAATGTAGATGAAGTTGGAACTCAGGTAGAAGATATTATTTTACAAGTACAAGAAGAATCAAAGCTCTCAGAAAAATTAGAAGAAGTAGTCAATGTTTATACTATTTAATTATTTTATAGTTAAATTTTATAATATATTATATTAATTATCTCATAACTAAACTTCATAATACCCTTTAAATATTTATTTCCCCTAGATGCCTCAAGATGATGAGGCATCTTTTTAACATATAGGAAAATATAAAATTTTTATCATAGAGAAAGCCTTAAGAATAGAGCTTTTCTGTAACTTATATAGTTCAATACGTTAAAAAATAAATTATATGCGCCTGGCCTTTTCTTCGGCAAGCTCAGAAAATCCAGAATGCGCTAAAAAATCGACGGCTAAAGGATTTTCTTGAATTTAAGTTATTGTATTCTATTTAGTTCATTTTTTATAAATAGATTATGGCATAGTCGCCTTGGCAATTTTTTTATTCTTTAGAAATTAGAATGTAGAAGAAAATAATTTGAAATATGATATACTAAAAATAAAGATTTTAAACATAACTTAAAGAGGAGATTTTTATGAAAAAGACAATAGGAATTTTAGCACATGTAGATGCCGGTAAAACTACATTTTGTGAGCAGGTACTATATCTTACAAAAAGCATTAGAAATAAAGGCAGAGTTGATCATAAAAATTCATTTTTAGATAACCATGAAATTGAAAAAGAAAGAGGAATAACTGTTTTTTCAGAGCAAGCAATTTTTAATTTAAATGATTCAACATATTATCTTATTGATACTCCAGGCCATAT
The DNA here is from genome assembly GCF_001458595.1 of Clostridium neonatale. Lineage (GTDB taxonomy): Bacteria > Bacillota > Clostridia > Clostridiales > Clostridiaceae > Clostridium > Clostridium neonatale. The sequence goes on along the minus strand of NZ_LN890328.1, from coordinate 1,614,290 downwards.
TGATTTTTCTTGTGAAATGGAAAGGTCAATAAATGTTATGGATTATGCAGTGATTATTTTAAGTGGTGTTGAAGGAATTCAGGGGCATACTAAAACTGTTTGGAATCTGCTAGAAAAAAATAATGTTCCTACTTTTATATTTATAAATAAAATGGATAGAGCAGGATATGATAAAGAACGTATCATAAAAGATATACATAGAGAATTATCTAAGGATATCTTTTTTATAGCTAAAGAAGATATAGATATAACGCATGATAATGGTAAATACATTAATTTTAATGAAGAATTAATTGAATTTATAAGTGAGCAGGATGAAGAACTTTTAGAGAAATATTTAAATGGTGAATATGATAATAATATTTATGAGAAAGAATTAAAAGAACTTATAAAAGATAGAAGAGTATTCTTAGCTTTTGGAGGATCAGCCTTAAATAATGAAGGCATAGAAGAATTTTTATATGCAATAGATAAACTTTCAATAACAAATTATGATGAGTATGAAAATGAAAAATTCTCTGGAGTTGTTTATAAAGTAAGATATGATTCTAATAATACAAGAAATACTTTTATTAAGTGTATAAAAGGAAGTTTAAAAGTTAAAGATGAAATTTCTTATATTTCAAACAAATCTAATGATGATGAAATAATTGAAGAAAAGGTAAATAACATAAAGATTTATAATGGAAATAAATTTAAGCCAGTAGATATAATAAAAGCTGGAGACATTTTTACGTTAACAGGTTTAAGTAATGCTATACCAGGAGATAAAATTGGTGAATTTAAAGGAAAAGTAAATTACTTAATGGTACCGACATTAAAATCTAAAGTTCTATTTGATGAAACTTTAAATCCTAAAGATGTGCTTAAGTTTTTTAGAATATTAGAAGGTGAAGATCCTGCACTTAATGTAGAATATAGTGAACTTCTTAAAGAAATACAAGTTCATATAATGGGAAAAATACAGCTTGAAGTTCTTAAAGAGTTAATGGCTAGCAGGTTCAATATAGATGTTGAGTTTGGTCCATGTAAAATATTATATAAAGAAACCATAAACACAGAAGTTATTGGAAGTGGTCATTTTGAACCTCTTAGACATTATGCAGAAGTTCATTTTAAAATACAGCCAGCAGAAAGAAATAGTAAAATAACATTTGAAAGTAAATGTCATGTAGATAATTTAAATATAGGACATCAAAATTTAATTAAGACACATGTTTTTGAAAGAAATCATAAAGGTATTTTAACAGGATCTCCAATTACAGATATTAAAATAACATTAATAAATGGTCGTGCACATTTGAAGCATACTTGTGGTGGAGATTTTAGAGAAGCAACATATAGGGCTATAAGGCAAGGTTTAGAAAAAGCAGAAAATATTCTCCTTGAACCATATTATAAGTTCATATTAGAAATACCATTAGAGTATATGGGAAGGGCAATTGCTGACATTCAAAAATTAAGTGGTGAATTTTATGCACCTAAAACTTATGAAGATAAGGTAATTATAGAAGGGAGAGGCCCTGTATCAACCTTCATGGATTATTATTTAGAGGTTATAGCATACACAAAAGGAAAAGGCAGTATAAATTATATTTATGATGGATATGATATTTGCCATAATATTGAAGAAGTAATAGAAGAAATATCTTATGATAAAAATTCAGATAAGGAATATACATCTAATTCTGTTTTTTGTTCTCATGGTGCTGGTTATGCTGTGCCTTGGGATGAAGCCGATAAAAAGATGCACTGTATCATAGAATAAATAAAAGACGTACTGAGTTTAGTGTGAATAACCGAAATAAAGCTCTTATGTGGTGCTCGCTTGCTACAAAAATTAAGCTAAGAATTCAAACATGTAGACTTGCACCCACAAATGTTTGCTCCAATGTAAAATTGGACAAACAATTGTGGAACAAGTCTACATGAAGAATTCTAAAGCTCAATTTTTGAATGCAAGACACCGCACACATAAGAGCTTTATTTCTTTGTTTAATCTAAATTCAGAGTATCGGTATTATTGTTGCTATACATAAATACATTTTTAAATTAAGGAATAGTTGTTTATAGATGTTAATGATTTAAGAAGTTAATATTTTATCATTTAAAAAATGGTATCAGTTTATAAATATCAGAATATATATTCTTACGAATTTGCTTATTCTATGCTGGTTAAGGTGATTTTTATAGGTAATTTCATAAGTTACCTCCATTGATTAGAAGATATACCTTAAGGCATAGAATATAAAAAGCATTAATCATAATTAAAATAAATTGGGTATATATGATTTTAGAGAAAAACAAAGAAATTCAATATATGAATAGGCCTAGTATTGTATTGGAAATTTCAGCTTTTAAATTCTTTGGCAGAGGCTGTTCCAAAATTGTTTGTCCAAAAACTTGTTTTTTGGAGCAAACATTTTTGGGTGCAGCCTCTGCCATTAGAAGTTTTAGCTGAAATTTCCCTACAATCGAGCCTATCATATATTGAATTTCGGTTGTTATCCACAAAACTCTGATTCTACGTCCCTTATTTATGTTGGGATGTTCAAGTTAGACTATCTATTGCTATGATATTTATTATTTGGTTGGGTGTATGAATAGGTACTATCTTTATATTGAACAAGAAGCCAAGGTGGATTATTTGAGCTTAAAGAAGCAAATTTTATTAATGATGTATAGTAATTATGGGATTCAATTGTCATTCCATAATTATTACCTGTATCTATCCAGCTATTAACAAATCGTGATACATCTATTTTTATATAGCTTCCAACACTATTTTCATCTACTAAAACTTGATTTACATCAGAAGTTTCAGGTGTAGTATTCCATGTAACTGTATTTATATCGAAAGGATTCATGTTTTTGTAGAAACATAAGTTATTATTTGAATAATAACTTGAATCAGTGTTTATATCCTTTACATATAAACATAAATGAGCAAATTCAATTGGAAAATAAACCATAGATAAATCAAATGTTAATAATGTCTTGTACATTATTAGATTAGAAGGTGTCTCATGAAAACTTCCAGCAAGTGTCTTTTTTAAATCAGAAAAATTCTCAGTAGCATGACTGCTATCTACAAAAGCAGTGCCAAGGGGTTTAACTTTCATTACAGAACCCATAACAATCAACTCCTTTATTAAATTTAGAAAGCTTAAGATATGATTGTGAGCAATTTTATTTATTACATGATTAAGATAATTAATTTATATTATTTGATAATTTTATTATATTAAAACAACACATATAAAAAGTATCTTAATTTATAATATGAAGTAAGTTTGAATTAGATGAATATTCTTTTAATTTAAATCAAAAAAACTAGACTATCTATTAGATAATCTAGTTTTTTTGTAAAATTTAAATCTCGTATAATTTTGATTTTTAGCTTTTGTAAAATTTAAATGCTATAAGTGTATATGTAAAAAGTTTGAATAAGTGGCCCATACTTTTACATATGAAAGATTTTAATTTTTAAAAGCCTGTTATAGTATAACATACTTTAAGTAAAAGTAGTTAGTGAATTTTTTTGGAAAAAATAATATTTATTATACTTTTATAGGGGATTAGATTTAGAATAATATTCATAATTGAATATAATTATGAAATTTTTAGATAGGTTCACATTTTATGAAAATTTATAGCCATGATATAATTATTATAAAGCTTAAATTTAGGAGCGATATTAAAAATGAATATAAAATTTAAAAATGAAATTATAGAATTTGAATTAATACGGAGAAAAAGAAAAAGCCTTTGTATTAGAATAGAAAAGAATGGTGATGTTAAGGTAATATCACCAATGAAATTAAATAAAGAATATATTTTAGAGTTTGTTTTAAAAAAGGCAGATTGGATAATAACTAAAAAAAATGAAATAAAAGAATCAGAAAGTAAAATTATAAAGCGTGAATTTAAAGATAATAGCACATTTATGTATTTAGGAAGAGAATGTCCAATAAAACTTATTTATGATGAAAAATTTAAAAAAGTGGAAATTGATATAAAAAGCAATAATTCTGAAAATATTAATAAAAAAGAAAATGAGTGTTTTTATTTTGAAATTAAAACAAATACATATAATGAAGAAATTTTAAGAAAAACTTTAGAAAAATGGTACAGAGAAAAAACGTTTGAAATTGTTGCTCAAAGAATTGATTTATATTCATATAAATTTACAGATAAAGTAGCTGGTATAAAGGTTAAGGAGCAAAAGAGACGTTGGGCAAGTATTAATATTAAAAATGAAATATTCTTTAACTGGAGAATAAGCATGGCTCCACTTGAAGTTATAGATTATATAGTTGTTCATGAAATGTGTCATATGGATTTTAGAAATCATTCTAAAGATTTTTGGAGAAGAGTTGCAGAAGTAATGCCATTTTATAAAATATATCATAATTATCTTAAAGAAAATGGAGTTAACATGTATATCTAAAAGATGAGTAATTTTAAATAATTAAAAATTGAGTATTGGAAAATTTTCTTAAAAATTATTTTATAAAACAAGCTTTTATGAAATTTTGAACTTTTTAAGAATATTTAAAATTAACTATATTTTGAATATTTCTTAAAAAAGCATCAAAACTTAAAAATAGCAATATACATTAAAACTTCAATTATACATATGGATATAATTAAATATATGGAAGGAGTGGAATACATGAATTTTGAGTTGGAAACAATAAAAAAAGTTGTTGACTATATAGAAGAAAATCTTAATGATGAATTAAACTTAGATAAAATAGCAGAAAAAGCTGGATATTCAAAATTTCATCTGCATAGAATTTTTTCAAAAATAGTTGGTGAAACAATCCATAAATATATTCAAAAGAGAAGACTTACAGAAGCAGCAAGAAAACTGGTTTATACTGATGAGTCGATTATTGATATAGCATTAATTTCCGGATATGAAAGTCAACAAGCTTTTACATTGGCCTTTAAAAAAATGTATAAAAGCTCACCACAGATGTATAGAATTAAAAAGAATTTTGAACCTAAACAATTAAGTATTGATATTGAAGAAGTATTTAATTATTATGAAAATCAATATAAATCACATGAAAATTTATATGATAACAAGATTATTAGAAAAAATGGTCCATATAAATCAGATTCTCTTAAAATGGCAGCTTAACTTTTAAGGTTTAATATATTTTTTGGAGGTATAACATGAGCAGTTTAATACCATATGTAGTTGAACAAACAAGCAGAGGAGAACGAAGTTATGACATTTATTCTAAGCTTTTAAATGATAGAATAATATTTTTAGGTGGAGAAGTTAATGATGATATTGCAAATTTAATAGTTGCGCAGCTTTTATATTTAGAATCACAAGATCCAGATAAAGATATACATTTATATATAAACAGTCCAGGAGGATCAGTAACAGCTGGATTTGCAATTTATGATACAATGAAGTATATAAAATGTGATGTTTCAACTATCTGTGTTGGTATGGCAGCCAGTATGGGAGCATTTCTACTTGCAGGTGGAGAAAAAGGAAAGCGATATGCACTTAAAAATGCAGACATTATGATACATCAGCCATCTGGAGGTTCAAAAGGGCAGGCAACTGATATGAAAATTATGGTTGATTGGCTTTTGAGCAATAAAAGAAGATTAAATAGAATTTTATCAGAAAACACAGGAAAAAGCATTGAGCAAATTGAGACAGACACAGACAGAGATAATTTTATGTCAGCAGATGAAGCAAAAGAATATGGCTTGATTGATAAGGTACTTGATAGGTGAAATGATAGAAATACATTAATTTATTAAAAAAACACATCTTATGTTATAATTATTTTTAAGAATTATAATATTAAGATGTGTTTTGTGTTTTATATATTATCTATCTATTTTTGAGATTAATTATCAAAAAGAATGGATAGAATAAATAGAAACTAATATTTAATTAAGGTAGATTATTTATAAAAATTCTTATTTAAATATAGTATGAAAGTATAAATTAATCATAATATATATTTTTAACAAGATATGACTAGACTAAATGTATGTTAACATTGTAGAATAAAAAAGAAATATATTAGAAGATTGGGGAATTTGATTTATAGTGAGAGTTGTACAAAATATAGATGAAAAAATATTAGAATATATAAGATTAAATATAAAAAATGAGAAGATGGATAAGGTAATGCCAATAATCACACGGTTAGGTGACTGTGGTATGTTATGGCTGGCTGTAGCACTTACATTTTTGATAACTAATAAATATCATGATGATGGTATAATGATAATATTTTCATTATTATTTTGCGTTATAATAGGAAATATAATAATAAAGTTATTATGTGCAAGAATGCGACCTTGTCATGTAAATGATAAAATTAATCTTCTTATTTCAAAACCACGTGATTACTCTTTTCCATCAGGACATACAATGTCTTCATTTGCTGCTGCAACAATAATTGCTAATGCAAATTTTAAGATGGGGATAATTTCATTTATAGTGGCTGTATTAATTGCATTTTCTAGATTATACCTATATGTTCACTATCCATCAGACGTGCTAGTTGGTGCTATACTGGGTGTAGTTATCAGTATTTTAACAATATACTATATAAATTTTATAGCCTTAAACAGATTCATGACCTATGTATTATCAAAAATAAATTTTAAATGAAATATGTGGGTTATTCTACAAAATAAATAAAGGACGTACTGAGTTTAGTGTGAATAACCGAAATAAAGCTCTTATGTGGTGCTCGCTTGCTACAAAAATTAAGCTAAGAATTCAAACATGTAGACTTGCACCCACAAATGTTTGCTCCAATGTAAAATTGGACAAACAATTGTGGAACAAGTCTACATGAAGAATTCTAAAGCTCAATTTTTGAATGCAAGACACCGCACACATAAGAGCTTTATTTCTTTGTTTAATCTAAATTCATAGTATCGGTATTATTGTTGCTATACATAAATACATTTTTAAATTAAGGAATAGTTGTTTATAGATGTTAATGATTTAAGAAGTTAATATTTTATCATTTAAAAAATGGTATCAGTTTATAAATATCAGAATATATATTCTTACGAATTTGCTTATTCTATGCTGGTTAAGGTGATTTTTATAGGTAATTTCATAAGTTACCTCTATTGATTAGAAGATATACCTTAAGGCATAGAATATAAAAAGCATTAATCATAATTAAAATAAATTGGGTATATATGATTTTAGAGAAAAACAAAGAAATTCAATATATGAATAGGCGTAGTATTGTATTGGAAATTTCAGCTTTTAAATTCTTTGGCAGAGGCTGTTCTAAAATTGTTTGTCCAAACACTTGCTTTTTGGAGCAAACATTTTTGGGTACAGCCTCTGCCATTAGAATTTTTAGCTGAAATTTCCCTACAATCGAGCCTATCATATATTGAATTTCGGGTGTTATCCTCTAAACTCTGATTCTACGTCCCTTATTTATATTGTTAACTTTTTATTAATACTCCAATATATATATAATTTATTCAGCTTAAATTAAGGTTAATTTGGTAAATTAAAACTATATAGAAATTTTATTTTAACATCAAAAGATGGAGGAGAGTAATAATATGAATAAAAATATAAAAAAAATAATAGCTTTTTCACTTGCAACAGGAACTTTTGCAACATGTGGGCCACTAACAAATTCTAACTTATTTACAACAAAAGCTTATGCATCATCAGATGATGCTGATGAGCTATCAGACATAGACGTGGAAGATGCTGATGGAGATACAATAGACCTTTATGAAGATAAAGACTATGATGATGAATATGATGAACCAGAAGAAGGTGAAACATATTATGGAGAAAGTGATACAAAAAAAATCACTATAGATGTTGATGGTGCTGATGAGGATTACGTTAGAATATTTAAAGGAAGCACTGAATATGAAGTTGGTGATAGTATCAGTTTAGATTCTAGTGGTACAACAACTTTAACAATAAGAGTATATGAAGATGAATATGATGAAGATGATACTTATTCAAGCTCTGAGTATAATCAATATAAATTAAAAATAGAATATAATGACGATGATGACGACGAAGATGATGACGATAATGAATTAACTGAAATACAAATGGAAGATGAAGATGGTGACGATATAGATCTTTATGAAGATGATGATTATGATGATGAACTAGAAGATGAACCAGAAGAAGATGAAACATATTATGCAGAAAGTGACACTAGGAAAGTTAAAATAGATGTAGATGCTGATGATGATTATGTTAGAATCTTTAAAGGAAGCACTGCATATGAAGTTGATGATGAAATTAAATTAGATTCAGGAAATACTACGTTAAAAATAAGAGTATATGATGATGAATATGATGAAGATGAAGACTATTCAAGTTCAGATTATAAAGAATATAAAGTAAAAGTAGAATATAATGGTGATGATGACGACGAAGATGATAATGAAGTAGCTTTATCAAGTCTTTCATTAGCAGGAGCAAGTATAAGCTTTAATAAAAATACTACTACATATAATTTAGGAGTAGGAAATACTACAAGCTCTTTAACTGTACAAGCTATACCTGTTGATAGTGATAATACTGTAACCATAAATGGAACAACTGTAAGCTCATCTGAAAATTATAAGAAAGCTGTAAATTTAAATGTCGGAAATAACACTGTAACAGTAAAAGTTCAAGATGAAGATGGAGAAAGCAAGACTTATACAGTAGCGGTTAATAGATCAGCACAAACTGTATATACAACTCCAGGAACTACATCAAATACAACAGCAGATACAACAACAGCAACTTCTAAATATGGATGGCAGCTAGTAAATAATACTTGGTATTATACTTATTCAAATGGAACTAAGGCAACAGGCTGGCAATATATAGGCGGAGAGTGGTATTATTTAGATTCAGCTGGAAGAATGAAAACAGGATGGTTTAAAGATACTGATGGCAGATGGTATTATTTACAATCATCAGGAGCAATGGCTAAAAATACAACTATAGGTGGATATAAATTAGGATCTAATGGTGCTTGGATAAGATAACAAAATATACATGAACTGAATTTTGGCTGGATTGAGATTAATCAATCCAGCCAAAATGCTTACATGCATATTCAATGCCATCATCATTGCTACATTTTGTAACAAATGAAGCAATTTCTTTAAGTTCATCGATGGCATTACCCATAGCAATTGAAAAAGGCGCTTTTTGAAACATGGAATAATCATTTTTTCCATCACCAAAAACAACAATGTCTTCAAGTGGAGCATTTAAGTAATTCATCATGCTTGTTATTCCTTTAAATTTATCATCAGGTTCTATGATTATAGAGTCTGGATGGTATCTTACATAGCTTACAGTATCAAGTATTTTGAATTGTTTTTCTTGCTCTATTGTCATTTCTAAAAATATTTTAAATATCTTTTTTTGCTTGTGAAAATCAAAGTTTGGATCACTTATTATAGTGGAATAGTGGTTTAAAGTTGAATTACATATATTGGTATATAAATGATTGCTATTATCAATTGAAACGTAAGTTTTAATACTATTAGAGAGCATTATATCAATCACTTCTAAAGCTGAATCGATATTTAGGGGTTCTATATCTATAAGTTTACCATCTAAAGTCAATCCATGACCGCCATCACTTACAATATTATTAATGCATACTTCATTAGCAAAGGTAAGAGAAGAATGTTGAGCTCGTCCAGTAGCAATTGCAACAAAGTGTCCATTTTTCTCTAATTTTTTTATTGTATTTAATGTGGATTCTGGAATTATTCCACCAGGATTAACAGTAGTTAATGTTCCATCGATATCAAAGAATAAGTATTTCTTTTTCATTTTTAATCCCCCTTAGACAGTTATTTTATAATACTTATTAAGTTTTTAAAGTATAGAAAGGGTATATACATAAATATATTCCACTTTAAGCCAATTATCAATAGAAACGTAAAATGAATTCTAGTGGTTATGTCATACATTAGATTTCTTTATTGACGGAGATCTAATGAATAATATGTCATTATATATAGATGTGAGCTTACATACGACTAATTTTTTATAGTACGTAAGCTTTTGTTTTATATAAACTAAGATATAATTTTTAAGAAAAACTTTGGAAATATATTGACTTAAGTATATAGCGGTGATAATATGTGTATATATAATATATATACACTTTATATACGGAGGTGAAAATTTGGATATAATAATTAATAATTCATCACCAATTAAATTATATGAGCAAATAGAAAATCAAATTAAAACTCAGATATTAAATGGAAATCTAAATGCAGGGGAAGCTCTTCCATCAATAAGGACATTAGCAAAAGAACTTAAGGTAAGCATAATTACAACTAAAAGAGCTTATGAAGAGCTTGAAAAGGGAGGATATATAGAAACGGTTGTAGGAAAAGGAACTTTTGTTTCAAATGCCAATGCAGATAGATTGAAAGAAGCTGCATTATCTGAAATGGAGTGTAAATTGGAAGAAATCATAATCACAGCTAAATCTTTTGGATTGACTTTAGAGGAATGTATAGAAATTTTCAAGAGTATTTATGAGGAGGTATAACATATATGGGAGCTATACATATTAAGAAACTTAAAAAATCATATGATAATTTTATTTTAGATATAGAGGAATTGGAAATAAAAGAAGGATATATAACAGGATTTATAGGACCAAATGGAGCAGGAAAAACAACAACAATAAAATGTATACTAGACATGGTAAAAACTGATAAAGGTGAAGTAAGAGTATTAGGATATAATATAAAGCAAAATCCATATATAAAAGAAGATATTGCGTATATAGGGGGTGTTTCAGGATTCTTAGAAGAAGGCAAACTTAAAAATATTAAAAAAGGCATACAGAATTTTTACTCTAACTGGGATGAACAAGTATATAAAACTTATATTTCAAAATTCAAATTAAATGAAAATAAATGTTATCAGGATTTATCTAAAGGACAGCAAAAACAATTTGAACTTTCAATAGCTTTTGCTCATCATCCAAAACTTCTTATTATGGATGAGCCCACTGCAAATTTGGATCCAATAATTAGAAATGAATTTATAGAGATGATTCAAGAGATTATGGAAAAAGAAAATGTAAGTGTATTTTATTCAACGCATATAACAAGTGATTTAGATAAATGTGCTGATTATATAGTTTTGATTGATGAAGGAAAAATATTATTAAAAGGTGAGAAAGATGAAATATTAGAAGAACATGTTCTCGTAAAAGGGAAAAAAGAATTATTTGATAAAGAAATTAAAGAAGAATTTATAGGAATCAAAAATAATTCTTTTGGTTTTGAGGGAATGATATATGGAAGAAAAAAAGCGTTTGAATTATTCGGTAAAGAAGTAGTATATGAAAGATGCTCTTTAGAGGATATATTACTTTATTACACAAAAGGGGAGGAGAATAATGAGAGAATTAAATAATTTAATAAAAATGCAATGGTATTCATTATTAGCTGTAAAAAATTATATTTTATTAGTAGTAGTCATTGGTTTTATAACAATATTTACACAACCAACTTTTATTGCATTTGCAGGTGGAATGATACTAATGGCAGTAAACTATAGTGTTATTGCTTATGAAGATAAAAGTAAAATGGGATATTTAATTCATTCACTGCCAGTGGGCCCTAAAAAATATATATTATCAAAATATATTTATGGTTTTATAAGCATAGTATTGGTCATGATTATAACATTAATTATATTTAATATAGTGAATATATTTAATATGCAAAATTTAGAAGGAATTACATTAAGCACATTATTAATGTCTGTATTATTAATAGGCGTAGTTATTAATACAGTAACAGTTCCAGTTGGTATTATTGTTGGATTTCAAAAGGCTAGATTTATTATTACAATTTTAGCAATAGCACCAGTATGCTTTAGCCCAACACTAGTGACTTTAATTTCTAGTATCAACATTAATATAAGTGAATCAACATTAATGATTTTAACTTTGATAGCAGTTGCAATATTTACAGTAATATCATACAATATAACTTCAAAGTTATATTGTAGACGAGATGTAAAATAAATTTATGGATTAAATAAAAAATAAAGAGGGAGCTATAGCGCTAAAAAATTCGGCAACAATATACTGTTATAGTTTTTGAACTTGACAGAATATGTTGTGGTCTTTCTTGGTGCCACAGTCCTTCTTTTTATGTTTAAAGTAGTATAAAAACAAAGCTTATTGGTTATTAATTATGTATTGTGAATCATGGATAATGCATTATGCATTGAATAATTACCAGCTTATTGTAAATTTATTTCGTGAATTTTTAAGTGGAAGTTTAAATTGGAAGAAGTTTAAATATTTGCCGTTTTTAGTTATTCTATCAGCAATTATATGAAGAATGTATCCCATAGTAAATCCAACAGATAAAAATTCGTTTCCCATAAGATAAGTACTTAAACAAAATAATAATAATCCAAGCCATTTATGGGTAAACATTCTATGAGGTGAAAGCTTACCTAAGATTGTTAATATGCAAAATAAAACTATACCTTCAATATTAAGATTTAAAAATTTATTAAGGTTATATATATAAGACATTTGAAATTTGATTCCACAATAATAAAATATGCTCATTATGATTACAGCTATTGTTAAAACTTTATTGAAAATTTGCGCTGCAGTTGACTTATGACTGTCTATATCAGGCATATATGATCCTATTATTCCTCCAATTATTAAAACAATCATATTAAAATTTAAAGTCATATTTCCTAAGAAAACAAGGCCGATTACTAAACCTATTGCTGCGCTAGTTCCTATTGTCATATGTTCTTTTCCGCTCATGTATTTCTTTTCTCCTTTTCGTTTTGTATAATATTTTATAAAACCAGTATATGATTATAAAAACATTATATACGAATATGTGTTTGTATGGTAGCTTTTTATAATTATAATTTTCTTAATTTAATATTATGTAAAATTTTAAATATAGTAAAAGACAGCATTATTCCAAATGCTATAGCAAAACCAATGGACAAAGTCAATATTCCTTTATGAAGAGCTTCAGGAAAATTACCTTGAACTAAGGCTATGACAGTAGTATAAGCAGTAAACCCTGGAACGATTGGGAAAATTCCCGGAACATAAAACATAGAAGAAGGAGTCTTAATTATTCTAGCCATAATTTCGCTATAAAAATTAACAGCAAAAGCACCAAAAAATGAAGCAAAAACTGAGCTATTAGTAAGTGTTAAAAATATGCTATAAGCAATCCAGCCAAGGGCTCCAGCTAGTCCGCACCAAAGAATCTTTTTTCTATCAATATTAAATAATATGACGGGAAAAACGCTTCCTAAAAAAGCAAGAAAAGTCATTTTGATTAACATAACTCTATATTATCCTTTCAAAAAATAATTATAATGTATTAATTCCAATAAATAATGATGTACCAATTCCAACGCCAACTGCTACAATTATAAGCAGAGCTTCAAAAAACTTAGAGCACCCTGCAGAAAAGTCTCCATAAATGATATCCTTAATTCCATTTGTTAATATAACACCAGGAATCAAAATCATTATTGAACCAGCAATTACATTATGAGAATTGACACTAGAAATTAGAGTGTGGGAAAACATACTAAGTCCGCCAATAAGCAATCCGGCTAAAAAAGACTCTAAAAATTGAAAGAACCCAAGCTTCGATATCTTTTCAAATACTATATAAGTAATTAAGCATACTATTATTGCAATAAGTCCATCTAAAATTGAGCCATTAAAGAATAAAGTATATATAAAGCCTGTCATACATGCTGCCATTGTTCGAACATTAAGAGTAAAGTTTGGAGCATTTTTAATTTTTTCTAAACTTTTTTTGGCGTCTTCATATGTTAGTAAGCTTTTTTCAAGCTTCCTTGAAAAAGAATTTATAAGTTCTATCCTATATAAATCAACATGCTTTTCTTTAATTTTTTTCATAGAAGTTATTTTTTCTAGATTACAATCTTCAACCAGAAGTAAAAGACCGTTAGACATAGCAATACATTCACTATTAAATCCATATGACTTACATATTTTTGAGACAGTATCTTCAATTCTATAATTCTCGGCACCATTTTCAAGTAATATTTCTCCTGCTGTAAGAGCAATATCTATAACATTTTGAACATTCATAAAGTCCTCCATATATTATGCATACATTATTTACATCACTTAATTAATTATATAAGATGTAATAAATTTTTCAATTATCATTGATATAAATATTTTTAGTGCATAATTATTTATAAAAATATAGTAATTATTAATATTAAGTTTTAATTATAATAAAAAATAGTTACTAAATTTGCTTTATTGATACTTAAAATGCTTATGAAATATCAATTAGTAAAATGCAATAAATAGCTAGATCATAAACAAAATGTTAAAATTTTAAAATGAAAATTAAAAAATAATAAAATGAAAGAAGGGGTAAAATGTCGGAAAATAATAATAAAAAAATAATGTGGTATACATTGGCCTTTATGGCGTTCTCAACTGTATGGGGATTTGGAAATGTTATAAATGGGTTTTCTGAATACAATGGTTTACAAGCTATTGTAGCATGGCTTATAATATTTGCTATTTATTTTGTACCATATGCACTTATGGTAGGAGAATTAGGTTCAGCATTTAAAGAACATGGTGGTGGAGTTAGCTCATGGATTAATGAAACAATAGGGCCTAAAATAGCATATTATGCAGGTTGGACATACTGGATAGTTCATATGCCTTATATTTCACAAAAGCCACAAGGGGTTATGATTGCCACAAGCTGGGCAATATTCCAAGATAAAAGAATTAGTGATATGAACCCTGTCCTTATGCAAGGAATTTGTTTAGCAATTTTCTTAATTGGACTTTATATTGCTTCAAAAGGGCTGAACCCATTAAAGAAATTAGCAACACTTGCAGGTTCATCTATGTTTATAATGTCAATTTTATTTATATTATTGATGATAGCGGCACCAGCTATAACAAATGCACCGCTAAATTCAATTGATTGGTCAGTAAAAACATTTATGCCTACATTTGATGTAAAATTCTTTACAAGTTTATCTATTTTAGTATTTGCAGTTGGTGGATGTGAAAAAATATCTCCATACGTAAATCAAATGAAAGATCCAGCAAAAGGTTTTTCAAAAGGAATGATAACACTTGCAATAATGGTAGCGGTATGTGCTATCTTAGGAACAATCTCTCTTGGAATGATGTTTGATTCGAATAACATTCCAAATGATTTAATGACTAATGGTGCTTATTATGCATTCCAAAGATTAGGAGAATATTATCATGTAGGTAATTTCTTTGTTGTAATTTATGCTCTTACAAATTTAGTTGGGCAAGTATCTACACTTATTATATCAATTGATGCACCACTTCGTATGCTTCTTGATAGTGCTGATAAGAGATTTATACCAGAAGCTATGTTTAAGCAAAATAAACATGGTGCATATGTAAATGGACAAAAACTTGTAATGGTTATTGTTTCAATTTTAATCATAGTACCAGCTTTCGGTATAGGAAATGTTGATGATTTGGTTAAATGGCTTGTAAAGCTAAATGCAGTATGTATGCCACTACGTTATCTTTGGGTATTTGTAGCATATATTGCACTTAAAAAGGCAGGAGATAAATTTGGCAGAGAGTATTTCTTTGTAAAAAATAAGATTGTAGGTATTATATTTGGAGTTTGGTGTTTTGCATTTACTGCTTTTGCATGTATAGGTGGTATGTATTCAGAAGATAAATTCCAATTAATTCTTAATATAATAACACCATTTGTTTTAATTCTATTAGGATTAATCATGCCATATCTTGCAAAAAGAGAGAGAGCAAAATAATTTTTAAAAGATATAGATATAAGATAGAATGATATAACATAATAAATACAAAATAAGAGCTATTGTAATTTGCATAAATTCACAATAGCTCTTATTTTTAATATGTCACCTTTTCTTGACCAGCTTCTATATTGGAAATAATTTGAATCTTTAAAACGGGTTCCTCTTTTCCATCTTTAAACTGTTTGCCTATTATCCCAGATGCTTCAACCCAAGTATCTTCAGGAGGAATCTGTCCAGAATAATTTGCATCAATTCCAACAAATACTTCATGAGTATGATCATCATGAGCCATATCATATAAACGTATTATACTAAAATTTGAATCATCTATAACCTTAACAATACCTTGGATTTTAAGAGTTTTTCCAATGTATTCATCTAAATTTATAAATATATCATCTAACTGAGTAATGAAGGATTCATCTTTTATTATTATATCATTATTTCTTATTATAGATGGTGTATTGTTTTCTACAAGGTCACTATTTGTATTTATAGAATCAGTTTCTAATTCTTTTTCATCTTCAGTATTACTATCACTGCTTTCAGGTATACTATTATTAATTTTATCTGAATTTATATTATCAAAATTAGTCATAAATAATATTGCACAGACAACAAAAATGGCTGATAGTATTATAATTAATTTCTTTTTCATTTGTTTTCTCCTTTAAATAATCGTGTATAAGTATTTTAAAGCAGATTTTTATATATTACAAGATATAATTGTATAGAATATCTATTTAGAAAAAGTTCTAAATAGATATTGCTTTTTGTTTTATATTATCCTATAATCTATTTAGATATATTTCAAAATAGATTATAGGAGGGGTTACATGGGATTCGCTGATACATTTAAAGCTCTTTCTGATCCAATAAGAAGAGAAATTTTAGTTATGCTTAAAGATAAAAAAATGTCAGCAGGGGAAATAGCATCAAATTTTAATATGACAAATGCGACAATTTCATATCATTTATCACAGCTTAAAAAAGCAAATTTAATAATTGAAAGTAAATATAAAAATTTTATATACTATGAAATAAATATTTCTGTATTTGAAGAGGTTATGCTATGGTTTTCGCAATTTAAAGGAGGGAACATAAATGAAAAAGATAATTAGTAGAACTATGATTATAACTAGTATAATATGCTTAATTCCATTTTTCATATCAACTATATTTTACAAGTCTTTGCCAGATCAAGTAGCAACACATTTTGGCTTTAATGGTATGCCAGATGGATACAGTTCTAAGATGTTTGCAGCATTTGGATTGCCACTTATCATGTTAGTAATAAATTTTATAAGTAATTTTACTATAGATAATGATCCTAAAAAAGCAAATGCTTCGAAAAGAATTAAAATTATAGGAAAGTGGACAGTTCCAATATTATCTGTACTTATGCAGAGTAGTATTATTGCAAATGCAGTAGGAATCAAGATTAATATTTCAATGTATGTATCAATTGGACTAGGAATACTTATTATGATAATAGGTAATTATCTTCCAAAGTGTAAGCAAAATTATACTGTAGGAATTAAAACCCCATGGACTCTTAATAATGAAGAAGTTTGGAATAAGACTCATAAAATATCAGGATATTTATGGGTTATTGGAGGCTTCATTATTACAATATCATCATTTATAGGATTTGAATCTATTATGCTTGTTGTACTTATAATAATAGCATTTGTTCCAATAGTATATTCTTATATATTATATAAAAAATGAAAAATCTTCATCAGTAGATGAAGATGTGATATAATGCTAGGCTCGTACATAACCAAGCATTATAGCCAATAAAACAAAATTAGAATGTATAATGATTGTATAGACAAGTTATAAAATATGAATTAAAGAATAAGATTACCCCTGTTAAGTAGTGGAAATTAGAAGAATATACTATTACAAAATTTCCTTAACAGGGGAATTTTGATTTTTTACCATATCTTTTCACTTATTTATCATATATAATTGATTAGAGATAATATAAAAAATATTATAAGCTGGGGGGATAATAATGTTTAATAATAAGGAAGAGAAAAATTCATTTGCTTTGTATTTATTATTTAATGAAAAACTTATTATGAATGAGAAAAACATAAGTGATAGGATTAAAAGAATTGATAATGACAAAGTTGAAGTTACTCCTATATTAGGATTAAATGCTGAAGGAGCTTTATACTGCAATATAACAATAAATGATGAGAATTTTAAACTTGTAGGAATCGACTCGAAAGTGCCAGAAGAAATAAGTAGTTATACAATAGATTGTGCTTATGGAAAAAGAGAAGAATTAGAAGACATGAGTAAACATAGTTATCATATTATAGCTTTTTATGAGGGGAAGAGCAATGATATGATGCATATCTTAAATTTGTATTACAAATTATCATATGGCTTTTTAGAACATGGATTTTTAGGATTAGCTAATGGATACAGCTGGAATGTAGTAACACCAAGTTTAATACAAGGAATGGCAGAAGATGAAGAGTTGAAAGAATTTGCAAACACACCAGCTATGATGATATATAGAAATTTTCTAAAGATACCACATAATGATGGAGTATGGTTTACTACCAAGGGAAATAATTTATTTGGCGTTAATGAGTTTGCTTTTTATGGCGATTTTGAAAAAACTCAAGAAATTTATGATATATTTGAAGATGTATTTTATTATATTTATGAAAGTGATGTACATATAGAAGCAGGACATACAATTCAGCTTGGAGATGATGTGTTTTTAAAATTTAAAGAAGTATATGAACTTCAAGATACGCTTGAAGGAGAAGGTATAGGTACTTTGGTACTAGAAAAAATAAATAGTGATGAAATAAATATGTAGAATTAAAAGACTAATATTTCTAAATATAAAAGAGATATTGGTCTTTTAATTATTTAATTATTTAATTAAGCAAATAGTTAATTACCGTTCAGCTTAAATTAAGACAAGGATGATAATATAATCCTATAACAAAGAAGAATGATATTTTTGTTGCTCAAGGTTTAATGTAATGAGATATAACAACATTAAATAGGGAAAGTTATAGGAGGAAATTATGAAGAAAAAGCTTATTAGCATTTTGGTGGCGTTAACTTTATGTATAAGTGCATTAACTGGATGTTCAAATACAAATAATATAACAGCGAGAACTGTAGATTCTAAAATAACAGTTTCAGCAGGAGAAAGTGAAACTGTTCCTAAAGTAGATACATATATAGAATTAGGTGAAAATATAAACGTAGATGGTGATGGCGTAACTGTTGATAATAACATTGTTACTATTAATCGTGGAGGGACGTACAGTTTAAGTGGTAAATTAGAAGATGGACAGATAATTGTTGCAGCAAGTGAAATTGAAAAAGTATATTTGGTATTAAATGGTGTGGATATAACATGTTCAAATACATCAGCAATTTATGTTAAAGAAGCAGAAAAAACTGTAATTTCATTGGCTGATAACACAGAAAATTATATAAGAGATGGAGCAAATTATGAATTAGAAGATGAAAATGATAAAAGAGATGCTGCCATATATAGCAAAGATAATTTAACATTTGTTGGCAGTGGAAACTTAACTGTTGAAGGTAATTATAATGATGGAATAACAGGAAAAGATGATTTAAAAATAGAAGGCGGAAATATAAAAGTAAATGCTGTTAATGACGGAATCAAAGGAAAAGATTCTTTAGTTGTCACAGGTGGTAACATAACTATAAATAGCGGCCAAGATGGTATGAAATCTAATAGTGATGAAAATACTGAGAAAGGTTATGTATTAATTGAAGGTGGTATAATGAATATTACATCTGGAAATGATGGTATTCAAGGTGAAAATAATGTTTATATAAGAAATGGTGACATAACTATAAATTCTGGTGGTGGAAGTGAAAATGGTGAAATTCACAATGAAATGCCGCCAGGAGGAATGAATGAGATGAGAAAACCTGGTGAAGAGGATACAGCAAATGCAGATTCTTCAACAAATGTTCAAACAGACAATAGCAATTCAAATGATAATGAGCAAACTTCTGAAAATAGCTCAGCAGAAGAAAGCACAATATCTGATAGCCATAAAGGTATAAAAGCGGACAGTAAAATTATAATTGAAAATGGAACTTTTAATATAGATTCAGCAGATGATTCTATACATACAAATGATACTATAATAATAGATGGAGGAACATTTAACTTATCTTCTGGAGATGATGGTATACATGCTGATACACTGATTGAAATAAATAGTGGAACTATAAATGTAAACAAATCTTATGAAGGTATTGAAGGAAAAACAATAAATATAAACGATGGTAAAATATACGTTAAAGCCAGCGATGATGGTATAAATGCATCAGATGGAAGTGATTCTGAATCAGAAGAAATGGGTGCACCTCAAGGAGGAGGACCTATGGGTGGAACAAAGCCATCTGAAGAAGGAATGCAAGGTGAAAAACCACAATTTAACGAGAATAATGCACCAAATATGCAAGAGGGTATGCCAAACAGTGAAGGTGAAAAGCCTGAACTAGGACAATCAAATGATCAGAATCAGACGCAAAATACCAATAATATGCCACAAATGAATGCTGGAGAGGCTATTAATGCTAATGGAAATAATGCACAAAAAGAAGCTCAACCATCAACGGGAGATATGCAAGGCGGAAGAGGACCAATGGGTGGAGAATCTTCAGGTACTGGTGTATTAAATATCAATGGTGGATATATTGTAGTTGATGCAGATGGCGATGGTCTTGATGCAAATGGATCAATATATATGAGTGGCGGCACTGTAATAGTATATGGTCCTACAAATAGTGGAAATGGAGCATTAGATTACGATAAGGAATTTAACATAACTGGTGGAATCTTAGTTGCGACTGGAAGTACAGGTATGGCTCAAACTCCAAGCAGCACATCTACACAATATATTCTTAATTTAACTTTAAGTGATCAGGAAGCTAATACACTGGTAAGAATTCAAGATGAAGATGGAAATGAAGTAATAACAATTGCACCAGATAAAAAATTTGCTTCATTTATAATATCAACTCCAGATTTAAAGAAAGGTTCAAACTATAAGGTTTATACTGGCGGAAGTGTAGATGGCGGAAATGAAGAAAATGGATTATATAAAAATAGTAATTATACTAAAGGGACAGAAGTTATAAGTACTTCTATTTCAGAAATTATAACAAGTGCAACTCAAGAGGGAGTTACAGTATCCAATTCTCATGGCGGAGGCATGAACAAAAATGGAGGAATGGGAAGAGGAAATAGAATGGAGGGTAATGTAAAGTAAAGGAACTCGCAGTTTAGAAGATAATAAGAAAAGTTTTGCCACAATCATTATTGTCTTGTGGCAAAACTTTTTTTCTATGTAAAAAGTAGTAATGAATTCATAAAGAACACCTTAATTATTGATTTTAGGTGTATATCCAGTTATAACTAAGTAAGCCCAATCTTTTTCTGGAACCGCAGTCCATTCACATTGAACATTAAGAAATTTAAGCCAAGCATTAAGGCCATGGCTATCTTTACTTACGTTTGGTGATTTTCTTCCATGCTTTTCTTTTAAATAATCTAACAGTTTGATTTGTTCATCTTTTCCTAATTGTTTATTAATTAGATTTTTAATTTCTTCTATACATTCGTAATAAACTATAGAATCTTCAGCATAGAGTTCATTTGCATAGACTTGTCTTTCTTGATTCAAAACATCCATAATTTCATTAATTTCATCTATATTGCTTAAATAATTTTTAGATCGTCTTAAAGCTTCAATATCTTTATCAAGCTTATTTATTGTTTTTTCTAATTTTTCAAATCTCATTTATTTTCTCTCTTTCAAATACTTATTTTAATGATAGATTTTATTTAGAATAGTTATTATATAAACTTAGCTTTTAAAAATTCATTTCATTAATAAGTTTAACTACATAACTAAGAGTATAAAAATCCTTATCTACTTCAAATTTTAAATAATGCATACCTTCAATTAATGTTTTTTCATCAAAAAGTTCACTTAAAAGCATAAATGTTAGTCCATTTATATCTCCATCTTTTGTATCAAAGATTCTTGATCTTTTAACATATTCATTTTCCATAGCAACATTAATGGCATCTTTTAACTCATCACTTATATTTAATTCTGGCATAGAATCAAATATTCTTATTTCAGGATGATTTAGATTCAAGTTTTTAGAAGAAGATAAATCACATCCTACAAAAATAGTCTTATTAAATTTGGCACCATTAAAATCTACACCATTTAAATTTGCACCTTCAAATATTGTATTACTGAATTTTGCTTCTTTAAATTTAGAACCCTTTAAATTAGAGCCTATAAATTCTGCACCAGTAAAATTTCCTCTAAAGAAATTACATTTTTTAAAGTGAGCACCTCTAAAACTTGCGTATTCAAAATGTGAGTTAGAAAAATCACAAGCATAGCATTTAGCTTTGAAAAAATTATTATATCTAAAGTTTTTATTACTTTTATCAGCATTATCATAACAGAAATTATTTTGTTCACTTTTGTTTAAAGCCATTATTATTACCTCCAAATATATTATAAGACAGCTATAGTATATTAAATTAGAAATAATATAGCTTCATTAAGTATAGTATAGATACTATTAAAAAAAGTCAAGTAAATATCCTAAGCAAATATATAAACACAAATTTAATTAATAATGAATAGTAACATGTAAGGTAAGTTTACTATTTATAGATAATTTTATTATTGTAAATAGTAATGTGAAAATATTTATTACGCTTTTTTATTATCTAAATAATCAATATATAGGTTATAACCTAAACCTAAGACTACAAATAAACCACCAATTATCTTATTTAGAGGTAGAGCACCTTCAATCATCCAGTCTATAGCAACTCCAGTAAAAAGCTGAGCTGTAAATACAAACAATGTTACATAAAATGAAGGCATTTTAGGAGTTACTACACTATTTAAAATAACGATAATTACACCTAAGAAACCACCTAAATAAGCGTAAAATGGTATCCCGTTCAAAGAGCTTAAAGATAATTTTTCTCCTATTATAATAAATAAAATAAGAGATGTTAATGCTGCTGTTAGATAATTAAAGTAACTAGATTCGATTAATCCTATTTTTTCTGATAGTCTTGTATTAAGAACTCTAGAAACTACAACAATAACGCCAGCAAGCATGGAAATTAATATATAAAACATCTATATCCTCCTAACTTAAATAAATGTCATAATGCCAATACCAACTATTATAACGGCAAATCCAATTAGTTTTTTCTTGTTAAAATGTATCTTTGGCATTCCTAAAAGACCATAGTAATCAAAAACTAATGATGTGGAAATTTGCCCTAGAAGCCCTAAGGATACAGGCAAAGATACTCCTATTTTGGGAAAGCTGATATTGTTAAATAAAACTGTAAAAACACTCATAGCACCAGCACTATAAAGGTATAATGGCAGATTCATTTTAAATGGTATTTTTATTTTTTTGATTAACATTATTATAACAAGAAAAATATATCCTATAATATGAATAAGTAATAGGGAAGAGTAAGTTCCCATTGTAGAAGATAATCTTCCATTAAAAGCAATCATAACTGCAATGAGCATACCGATTAATAATGATAAAATATTATACATAAGTTCTCCTTTTAAAATTTATTATGATATAGTAAAATCACAAATATAGTTTATTTTATTATTTGCAATTTAAATAGGACATATGTCATGTTTTAAATATTTTTAATATATATTCACAAAATAAAACATATGTGGTAATATATATAAGTTCGGATAGAATTATAGTAAAGGAGATTATCCTATGAAAGGAAAAATCAAAAATTTAAATAACGAAAATAAGAAAATAAATTGTAAGAAAATCTATAAAGATATAGAATTAATGCATGCTGTTGAAAGTTATTTAAAAACTGAATGTTACGAATCATATGAAAAAAATAATTTAAAAAAAGCATTTGAAATAGCAAAACATGACGATTCAATTAGGCTAGAAATAATGAATATAATAGATGAATTTTTATTTGAAGATAATAATCAAAAAAATATGTTTTAGGTAATTAAATATGAAAAAAATAGAAAACATCAAACTTTTAGAAAATTTTATAATTCAATATAAAATCAATGAATTATTTACTGAAGATATGACAGAATATATGTCTTTATATATGTGGAATAAAAATGAGTACATATGTAAAGAAGGAGGAGAATTAAATAATATATTTTTTCTTGTAAGAGGAAAAGCTAAGGTTTCTAAAAATTTGGCTAATGGTAAGAGTTTGCTTATTTCATTTTACAAGCCATTTAGAATAATAGGTGATATTGAATTTGTTCGTGATAATATTGCTGATTGCAGTGTTCAGACTATAAAAGATACTTATGCAATAGGAATTCATTTTGATGTAGCAAGAGCTAAGCTTTCAAAGGATTCAAAGTTTTTACTATTTATATGTAAATACTTAAGTGAGAAGCTGAGTGATTCAAGTAATAATAACTCAATAACAATATTATGTTCTTTAGAAAGCAGATTAGCTAGTTATATATATGCTTTTGTAAGTGAAGAAAATTATGAAGAATTTGCTTTTGAAGAAAGTTATAGTGAGATTGCAGAACTGCTTGGAACAAGCTATAGACATCTGAATAGAACTTTAAACAAACTATGTGTAGATAATGTATTACAAAAGGATGGTAAAAAATATATAATAAAAGACATAAAAAGATTAAAATGCTTATCAGGAGATTTGTATAGATAATAATTAATAAATATTATGGAATATATTTATTAAGACAGCATATATTATATAGAAATATAAAATAGTATGGATTTATATCTATACTATTTTTTTATTCTTTAGGAAATTATATTACAGTATAACTTGTGGATAATATTGTAACAACTTAATATATAGTACCTAAAGAATAAAAAATAAATTATATGCGCCTGGCCTTTTCTTCGGCAAGCTCAGAAAATCCAGAATGCCCTAAAAAATCGACGGCTCATAAGACCTTTAATTAAAGTCATTGACTGTTAATGTATTTATTTTTTGAGAGGAAAATGTTACACAGTCGCCTTGGCGATTTTTTTATTGCATTAGAAAAAATGTTCTAATTTATTTTAGGGGGAAGAGATATGGAAATGATGATAAGCTATAAAAATGGAAGAAAAAATACATATATAAAAGAAGGAAAGTATATGTTTATAAGCAATATAAAAATATCACCTAAAAATAGTAATAAAACTTCTAAAGAAAAAGATGATGATGATTTTAATATATATGATGATATAAATTTAATGGTTAACATGATAAATAAAAAGAAAAATATAAAAAATTTATATTAACAAACATAGTTAAATATGATATATAAAATTATATAACATTAAATAATATTAAAAATGAAAAGAGAAAGATGCTATGGAAGAAATTATAAAAAAACTAGAAAAGAATGAATTATTTAATAATGTAGATAAAACTAAAATGTTAAAGATACTAGGTAATTTGAAATATTCAATAGTTTCTTATAAAAAAGGTGAAGTTATTTTCCAAGAAGAAGAAATATGCAGTGCAATTGGGCTTATAATTGATGGAACAATAAATATAGAACGTATATATCCAAATGGAAAAAGTATAGTTATGAGCAAGTTTAAAGACGGTGATGTTTTTGGAGAAGCGTTATTATTTTCTAAAGTAAATAAATATCCAGCAACAGTGATAGCACTTAGTGATTGTAAGGTACTTTATTTAACAAAAAATGAAATTATAAAATTATTTTCTGTGGAAAATAAACTTATGGAAAATTTTATGATGTTATTAAGTGAGAAAATAATAATTCTTAATAATAAGATACGAAGTATTTCTCTTAAATCTGTTAGACAAAAAGTTGTTGATTATATTTTATGTGAGTACATGAATGAAAAAAATGAAGAAATTAAATTGAAATACAGCAAAGAAGAAATAGCTAATGATATAGGTATACCGAGACCATCACTATCTAGAGAGTTAATTAAGCTTAGAGATGAAGGATTAATTAACTTTAGCAGAAATAAAATAACAATATTAAATATTGAAGAGCTAGAAGATATTTTATTTAATTAAAGGGGTTTGTAACAAATGTTACAGATTCTTTTTTGTTTTCGGTATAAAATCTCATTATAAAGTAAGTCCTAACAAAAATAAAAATATATAAATTAATAAGAAGTTAAAGGAGATTTTAATTATGGAGAACAAAATGTTTTGCTTTCAATGTCAGGAAACAGCAGGATGCAGCGGATGCACAAAATTTGGAGTGTGCGGAAAGAGTCCAGATTTAGCAAGAATGCAGGATCTATTAGTATATGTTACTAAGGGATTAAGTGAAGTAACAACTAAATTAAGAGAAGAAGGAAAGAAAGTTTCTTTTGAAATAAACAATTATATAACTTTAAATTTATTTACTACAATTACAAATGCAAATTTTGATGATGAAATATTTTATAATAGAGTATTTGAAACATTAAGTATAAAAGAAAAACTATTAAATGAGCTTAAAAATAAAGAAAATTTATCAAATGCAGCATTATATAATGGTAAGACAAGAGAAGAATTAGATGAAAAATCAAGAGTAGTAGGTGTACTTGCTACAAAAGATGAGGACATAAGAAGCTTAAGGGAATTAATTATATATGGATTAAAAGGAATGTCAGCATACTTAAAGCATGCAAATGAACTTGGATATGATGATGAAGATGTAAATATATTTATGCAAAATACTTTAGCTAAAACATTAGATGATTCTTTAAGCGTAGATGAACTTGTAGCCTTAACATTAGAAACAGGAAAAGTAGGAGTAGATGGTATGGCATTACTTGATAAAGCCAATACTGAAAGCTATGGAAATCCTGAAGTAAGCAAGGTTAATATAGGTGTAGGCAAAAATCCAGGGATCTTAGTATCAGGACATGATTTAAAAGACTTGGAAGAATTATTAGAGCAGTCAGAAGATACTGGAGTAGATATTTATACTCACTCAGAAATGTTACCAGCGCATTACTATCCAAAATTAAAGAAATATAAACATTTAGTAGGTAACTACGGAAATGCGTGGTGGAAGCAAAAAGAAGAATTTGAAAGTTTTAATGGACCAATTCTTATGACTACAAATTGTATAGTTCCTCCAACATCAAGAGAAACATACAAAGAAAGAATGTTCACAACAGGTGCAGCCGGATTTATAGGATGCAAGCATATTGAAAAAGATGAAAATGGACATAAAGATTTTTCAGAAATAATTGAAATGGCTAAAAAATGTAAAGCTCCAACTGAAATTGAAAGAGGAGAAATAATTGGAGGATTTGCTCATGCTCAAGTATTTGCTTTAGCTGATAAGGTTGTAGAAGCAGTTAAGACTGGAGCTATAAAGAAATTCTTTGTAATGGCTGGATGTGATGGTAGAGCTAAATCAAGAAATTATTATACAGACTTTGCAAAGGCTCTTCCAAAGGATACAGTAATTCTTACAGCAGGATGTGCAAAATATAAATATAATAAATTAGAACTTGGAGATATTAACGGAATTCCAAGAGTATTAGATGCAGGACAATGTAATGATTCATATTCACTTGCTTTAATAGCATTAAAATTAAAAGAGGTATTTGAACTTGAAGATATTAATGAATTGCCATTAGCATTTAACATTGCTTGGTATGAGCAAAAAGCTGTTATAGTATTATTATCATTATTATATCTTGGAGTGAAAAATATTCATTTAGGACCAACACTTCCAGCATTCCTTTCACCAAATGTTGCAAAAGTTTTAGTAGAGAACTTTGGAATTGGTGGAATAACAAATGTGGAAGATGATTTAAAAATGTTTTTAGAATAATATTAAAAATAAGAGAGCTTTAGAATTTTTCTAAAGCTCTCTTATTTTCATATATTGATGATTTTTTAAGAAGAAAATCATCAATATATGATTATTGAAAATTGTTTATTGTTAATTATTACTTATACTATATTCATATTAGTATTTTCAGAATTTTTTATATTACTTAAAGCAAATCCAGCATAAACAAGAGCTGTACTATAATAGATAACAGAAAAACCTAATAAATTGATCCCAGCCACGCTTAGTAAAGTTTTTAAAAGCATTGGAAGAGTAATTGCATAAAAACCAATTATACAAGATTTAGTGTAATTTAATCCTGTGTTAAGAATTTTATTAATTAAATATGCTATAGGACCTATTATAATAAATACTGAAAGCAATTTTCCGATGAAAGAAAATATAGGACCAAATAAAAATAAAAGTGTTATTGATAGACTAACATAAAAGTCTATTAAAGGATAAACATCTTCTTTATTTAGATCAGGAACCATATTAATTGAAGAAGCATTTACTATATTAGAATCTACTTTTACTTTAACATTATTTTGATCTACAATTAAAGCTAAATCATATTTATTTAATAAAGCAGCATTGTTTTTTCCAGTTGTATCTAGTATGTATGCCATTCCGGATTCATCTTCATAAACTACTGGTTCTGTAGAGTCTAAATGAAATTTACCATCCTTTATATAAAAGTTAGGGATATTTCTTGAAAGTACTTCTTTTATTTCAACACCTTTGTCAGTTACTATATTAGTTAAGTTAAAATTCACAAAAAAAGAGAATATTACAGATACTATAAATATATATAGTATAGATTTAGATAATCCTTCTTTTATGAAATCTTTATATGCATCAAAGTTAAAAAAACTATATGCAAATTTATGTGTTAATCGTAATTTGTTTTCCAAAATTTTTCCTCCTACAATTATTGTATTATTTAATGTTAATTATAGCATACCAGATTTTATGGTCAAATAATAAAGATGTAATAATTCAAAATTTATTTTGTAAGACAGGTATTAATTATAAAAAAGTAAATATATTTTTATTATAAATGAAATTAAACTATTTTCATTAACAATATGTAACATATTATGTTAACATAATTATTTACTATGAATTGAATAAAAACATATATTGTAAAAAGTTGGTGATTATAGTACCATATAAATATATTAATAAATTAAATGGGATTTTGAGAGGATGGGGATTATGAATAAAGAAGAAGTTGTAAAAGAACTAAAAGAAAGATTTAAGGATTCTGACGCAAGTAATGTAGAAGGAGTAGTAGCAGCACAAGTAGATTTAAGAGATGAAGAGGGAGGAACACTATATTTAGAAGTAAAAGATAAAACTTTATCTATAGAGCCTTATGAATATTATGATAGAAATGTAATATTAAATGTTTCATCTAGTGATTTATTAGAAATTGTTGATAAAAAGTTAAATCCAGCTGATGCTATTTCAAAAGGTATCTTGAATGCAGAGGGAGATTTAGATAAAGCATTAGAGATATTGAATTTATATAAACCAAAGATAGAAGATTTATCAAAGCCACAGATAGAAGAAAAATCAGAGGTTGAAATAGAAGAAAAGCCAGAGGGTAAAATAGAGGCAACAATAGAAGTAAAAGCTGAATCAAAACCAACTCCAAAGACAACTTCAAAGACAAAGGCTACAAAGGGTACAAATAAAACTACAACAAAGACAACTGCAAGACCAGCATCAAAGACTACTTCAAAAAGTAAGACTAAAGCAAAAACAAAATAATAGCATTCAAAGCTAGATTTAAAATGTGAAGTTTAAGTAATTCTATTTTAAACCTAGCTTTTGTATAGTTAAATGGAAAAATATTTAAGGCTATTTTAAAGAAAAAATAGTAAAATAATATTATTAAACAATAAAAGATAAAACTAGGAGGTTAGCTTATGAGGATTCTTATTGTTGAAGATGAAATCAGACTTGCAGAAGTACTAGGTGAGATTATGAAAGAAAATAAATATGTAGTTGATATAGTCAATGATGGTGAAGAAGGATATGATTATGCAGCTAGTGGAATATATGATGTAATAATACTTGATGTAATGCTTCCAAACATGAATGGATTTGATATTGTTTTAAAACTTAGAAATAATAAAGTAAAAACTCCTATAATAATGCTTACTGCTAAAGATGAAATAGGAGATAAGGTTAGAGGATTAGACTGTGGTGCTGATGATTATCTTACAAAACCTTTTTCAAAAGAAGAGCTTCTAGCTAGAGTAAGGGCATTATCTAGAAGACAAGGTGAGGTTATATTAAATGAACTTTCATATGAAGATATAAAATTAGACAAGTCTACCAATGCACTTTTTTGTAATGATAGATCTATACATTTAGGTTTAAAAGAATCAGAGATACTTGAAATTCTTATGTGTAATTCTAATAGAGCTGTTGGCAAAGAAGAATTATTAGAAAAGGTATGGGGAATTGAATCTGATGCAGAAGATAATAATGTAGAAGTATATATATCTTTTTTAAGAAAGAAGCTTAATTTTTTAGGATCGAAAATATCAATAGAAGCAATAAGAAAAGTTGGTTATCATTTAAAGGGGACTAAGAAATGATAGACAAGTTAAAAAAGAAATTTATACTTATAAATATGGTTTTAGTATCAATAGTGCTTGCTATAACTTTTATTGGAGTTTATGCATTTACGTATAATAAATTAAGTCATACAAGTAATAGTATTCTAAAAAGAGTTATAGAAGAAAAAGGACATGATGAAAATAGGAAGAGAAAAATAGGTGGAGAAAAAATAAATATACCTTCACAATCTCCCTTAAATAAATTGACATTCTTAGTTGAATTAAATAATGAAAACAAAATTATTAATATTATAGATGAAAATATAGAAATAGTAGATGAAGAAACATTAAAGGAAATAGTTTCAGATTGTGTAGATAGTAAGAAAAATTATGGAATTATTATAAATGAGGATTTAAGGTATCTAAAGCATAAAAATGAAAATGGATTAGAAATAGCATTTATTGATAGAAGCGAAGAAATAGATACATTAAATTCACTAATTACCACATCCATTCTAGTTGGAGCTTTAAGCTTATCGGCATTTCTTATTATTAGTATATTTTTAAGCAAATGGGCTATAAAACCAGCAGAAGACGCATTTAACAGACAGAAACAATTTATTGCTGATGCATCACATGAATTGAAAACCCCTCTTACAACAATTCTTGCAAATTCAGAAATTTTATTATCACATAAAAATGAAACAATATCTAGTCAGATAAAGTGGATAGAATATATAAAATTAGAAAGTGAAAGAATGAGAGGGCTTGTTAATGATTTATTGTTTTTAGCAAAATTAGATTATAAAGAAAATTTAATATCATCTAAAGAAATAAATTTAAGTGACCTTGTATGGAGTGTTATACTTCCATTTGAATCTTTAATCTTTGAAAATAATAAGAAGCTTGAAAGTAATATAGATTCAGATATTTTTTTTACAGGAAACGAGAATCAAATAAAGCAATTAGTAGTCATACTCATTGATAATGCAATTAAATATTGTAGTGAAAAAGGAACAATAAAAATAAATTTAAATAAAAATCAAAACAAAATAAATCTATGGGTAAATAATAGTGCTGTACCTATTCCAAAAGAAGAACAAAAACATATATTTGAAAGATTTTACAGAGTAGACAAGTCTAGAGTAAGAGAAAATGGTGGATATGGACTAGGATTATCCATAGCAAAAGAAATAGTAGAATTACATAAAGGACAGATTTTGGTAACAAGTGATGAGGAAAATGGAACTACATTTAAAATAGTATTTCCTTAAAATAAAGGTCGTAGAATCAGAATTTAGTGAATAACAACCGAAATAAAGCCCTTATGTTGTGCTCGATTGCTACAAAAATGAAGCTAAGAATTCAAACATGCAGACTTGCATCCACAAATGTTTGCTCCAAGGCATATAATGCTTAGTGAGGTACGAACTTAGCAGTATAGCCCATCTTCATCTACCGATGAAGATGTTTCCTTTAATATGCATCGGACAAACAATTGTGGAACAAGTCTACATGAAGAATTCTAAAGCTTTATTTTTAAATGCAAGACACCGCCCAACATAAGGTCTTTATTTCTTTGTTCCATCTAAATTATAAGCACCGCATTATTATTTTTGTAAATAAATGCATTTTTAAACTATGGAATAGTTATTTATACATATTAAAGATTTAAAAAGTTAATATTTCATCATTTTTTAAAAGGTATCAATATATACATATCAGAATATAAATTCCTAAGAATTCGCTTATTTTATTCGGGTTCTATGGAGATAAAGATGCACTTATTCATATATTGAATTTCGGTTGTTATCCACTAAACCATGATTCTACATACCTTATTTATGTTATGCAAGTCCAAGTAATCTGATTATGGTTGTAAATGCAAAGCAGATTATTATTCCACATGCAGTAGGGACTAAAAATGAGACAGCAGTCCATTTTAAGCTTTGGGTTTCTTTTTTTATTGTGAGGCATGTTGTGCTGCATGGCCAGTGCATAAGAGAAAAGAGCATAACATTTACAGCTGTAAGCCAAGTCCATCCATGCTGAATTAATAAATTATAAAGCTCTGTATTTTCGAGTTCAACCATACTTCCAGTAGCCATATAACTCATTATTATTATAGGAACTACGATTTCATTTGCAGGAAATCCTAAGATAAATGCCATTAATATATATCCATCCAATCCAATAAGGTGTGCAAATGGGTTTAAGAAATTTGCACAGTGAGTTAATATGCTGTAAGATCCAATATTTATATTTGCCATGATCCAAATGACAAGACCTGCAGGAGCAGCAACCATAATAGCTCTTCCAAGTACAAATAAAGTTCTATCAAAAATTGATCTTACTATAATTTTACCAACTTGTGGTTTACGATAAGGTGGAAGCTCAAGTGTAAATGAAGTTGGAAGTCCTTTAAGTATTGTTTTTGATAAAAGTTTTGAAATTAAAAATGTCATAAAAACTCCAAGAAGAATTACACATGTTAAAATTACTGCTGAAAATAATGATTTAAATGGTCCAACAAATGAACTGGCAAAAAACATTGTAATTATTGCAATAAGAGTAGGAAATCTACCATTACAAGGAACAAAGTTGTTTGTAATTATAGCAATTAATCTTTCACGGGGAGAATCAATTATTCTACATCCTACTATTCCAGCAGCATTACATCCAAAACCCATACACATAGAAAGGGCTTGTTTACCGCAGGCACATGCTTTTTTAAAGTATTTATCTAAGTTAAAAGCAACTCTAGGCAAATATCCAAGATCCTCAAGAAGTGTGAAAAGTGGGAAGAATATTGCCATTGGTGGAAGCATAACTGATATAACCCATGCAAGTGTTCTATATATACCTTGTACTAAAATTCCTTCAACTAAAGGCGGTGTTCCAAGAAAAACAAAAAATTCTGTAAGCCTGTCTTGTACCCAGAATAGTCCAGATGCAAGAATGTCAGAAGGAACATTTGCACCAGCAATTGTAATCCAAAATATAATTCCAAGAAGTAAAATCATTAGAGGTATCCCAAATATTTTGGAAGTCAAAATTTTATCAATTTTTCTATCTGTAGCATTGTACTCATCAGAAGAAAAAGTAACTACATTTTTACTTATGTCTTCAGATTTTTTTATGAGTGTTGATACAATCATATCTTTAAGCGTGTTAGTATCTATATTTTGTAAAAGTAAGTATTCCTTAGCTTTGTTTATTGAATGTAAAATCTCTTCTTTTTCAGAAAGATTAAATTCTAAGTAATCATTTAACGAATTTAATAAGCTTTCATCATTTTCAAGTAACTTAAGAGCTGTCCATCTTGTGTTGATTTTGCCTTTTAAGTAAGGCAGAAGTTTTTCCTGAATCATGGTAAGAGCTTTTTCAATAGGTGTATCATATTTCATTTTTATTGGCATTTGTAAGACTTTATTAAAGGTGATGTTATATACCTCATCCATAAGTTTATCCAGACCTTTATTAATTGAAGCACTAGTTCCTACAACGCTAACTCCTAAAAGAGATGAAAGTTTCTCAATATTTATTAATATGCCTTTTCTTTTTGCTTCATCCATCAAGTTAACACAGACAATTACATTGTTAGTTATTTCAAGTGTTTGAAGAACAAGATTTAAATTTCTTTCAAGACAGGTGGCATCCATAATAACAATAGTAGCATCAGGATTTCCAAAGCATATAAAATCTCTTGCAACTTCTTCTTCAGCTGAATGTGCCATAAGAGAATAGGTTCCTGGAATATCAACTAATACAAAGTCTTTATTTATATGAATACATTTTCCAGTAGCGTTTGTAACAGTTTTTCCAGGCCAATTTCCAGTATGCTGATTTAGTCCTGTTAAGCTATTAAAAATAGTGCTTTTACCTACATTTGGATTACCTGCAAGAGCTATTATTTTATTATCAGAAGTACGAATAATATTCAAATCTTTATCTAATGCATTTGTACCAGTAGACTGATTTGTTAACCCCATTTTTAAACTCCTTTATAAATTAATAATAAATAATATATAAATTAGGTATTATAATAGAATCTTAAAAATATCTATTATATATAGAATATCTATTATATATAGAAAAAGTAAAATCGAAGTTATGCAATAATAATTTGTATATTTACTAATGTTATCATTATGCTGGTTAACTACAATATTCTTGCATAACTATAGTCCATTTATACTTATGAATATGGATAAAGCTTTTGCATTTACCTATATTCATGAGTTAAAGTGTTTCAACAACTATTTTTGAAGCATCTTCTGACCTTATTGCAATGACTGCTCCCCTTATAAGATATGCAATAGGGTCACCAGATGGACTTTTTGTTAGTGCTTCAACTTCAGTTCCATTAATAAGACCAAGATCTAAAAAGCGTCTTCTTATATGGTCTGTAGCAGTTAGTTCAACAACCCTGCATTTAGTTCCAAGTTTAATTAAATTAAGAGTACTTTGATTGGGTGTATATATATTTGCTTCCATAATTTTATCTCCTTTTAATATATTAGTTTAAGTTTAAAGAAAAAATCTTTCTCTAGTCTAACTTATGCGTTAATTTGTATAAATGACACATAAAATAAAAAATATTGTATGGAGGTGAAAAATCAATATGGATTTTCACACATATAGAGGATATGAGAGCATTAATTCTAAAAAGAATTTTTTGACTCCGTCAATGGAGGATTATTTGGAAATGATATATAGGTGCTCTAAAAATGAAGATTTTGTAAGGCTAAATAAAATAGCTCAAATGCTTAATGTACGTGATTCATCGGCATCTAAAATGATGAAAAAGCTAGGCGAATTTGGTCTTATAAAATACGAGAGATATGGGATGATAATATTAACGGAGCAGGGGAAGGTAATTGGAAAATATTTATTGGACAGACATAACATAATAGAAAACTTTCTTATATATTTGGGATGTGAAGATAAAGTGCTCAAAGAAACAGAACTTATAGAACATGCCATAAGTGTTGAGACGGTAAGAGATATCTATATGCTAAACATGTTTTTTAAAGAAAATGATGACATTCTAATGAAATTTAATAAATTTAAAGATTTAAACATAAATAAAAGATAAATATGATGCCATACTATTTGTAAAAAACATTTAGTATAGGCGTTTATTTTGATATAATAAATGTATAGAAATTTTAATAATAAGATATTATTATGTTTGTTAGAGTGATATTTCTTATATAAAAAAGAGGTATGATATTATGAGCAAATATGTTATGTCAGATATCCATGGCTGTTATGATGCCTTTTTATCAATGCTAAATTTAATAAAATTTAGTGATAATGATGCTTTATGCATATTGGGAGATATACTAGACAGAGGTGAAAAGCCATTAGATATAGTAGATTATATAGTAAAACATCCTAATATAAGTTTGATACGTGGTAATCATGAACAGCTTTTTATGAATTATTTCATCAGTAATGACGAAAAACTCTGGTATCGTAATGGTGGATTTAGTACACATAATGAATTAAAAAATAGAGGATTAGACTATGAGAAAAAGTTTTATAATTATTTAAAACTTCTGCCTCTTATAAGAATTGTAGATAATTATATTTTAGTGCATGCTGGTCTTGATTTTCCAGATGGGTTTAATGAATTATCCCTAAATGAATTTTTAAGTAATCAGACTGAAGTTACATGTTTATGGGGGAGAGATAATATAGGACATGAAAAACAGTATAAGAATTTTACTATGATTTGTGGTCATACTCCAGTACAGATAATAGATGAAAATATTAAAGAGATGGAGGATGTGAAAATACTTCATAGAAAAGGTACTATATATATTGATTGTGGCTACTGTTTTGGAAAAGAGGCTGGTGGGAAGCTTGCCTGCTTAAGATTAGATGATATGAAAGAATTTTATATTGATTCTTTATAATAAATTAATATATGATAAAGGAAGAAGGGAAAAAAATGGACAATAAGAAGAAAGGTGCATTAATAGGTGCAGGAACATTATTTACTGCAATTGCAGTAGTTGGAGGAAGTATTTTAAATAAAAAGAGAAAAGAGAAAAAAGAATTTAAAAAATTAATACAAAGAACAACTTATGAAACAGGAAAAATAAGAAAACTTGGATCATTATATTTAGATGGTGGAAAAATAATATGTCCACTGGATTTGATTAATTATGAAGATGTTACTGAGTATAATGGAGAAAAGATAGAGATAAAAGATACAGATAAAGACGATTCATATAATCTTCGTTGGGTTGAAATAAATCATGAAGGAAAAAAACTTCTTATATGTGATAGGAACATTTTAAGCAGTATATCTTATGACGAATTAAATAACCAAGGTTTAATTTTTGGTAAGGTTGTTGTTATTGACAATACAAGATATCTTTTAAGATTACTAAAAGGTGGAGACAAAAAGAGGGACAATGAAGAGAATGAATGGAATAAATATATAGTAAATGTAGATAATATACCAGGATTACCTGTATCAAATGGTTTTGATACAGCATCTGGAGACAAGAATAAATCTGAAAAATTATATGGAGATAACAATACATTATGGAACTGGTATGACTTCTGTTCATTAACACAAAATGAATGTAAAGATAAATGTGTAGTAAGAGGTTTTTATTCTAATACATATTTCAATTATGTAAATAAAGATGTTAGCTATAAAACTGTAGGATACAGACCCGTTTTAGAAGTTATAGAATAAATATAATATTATGTCAATCTTGTATATTCAGGAGCAAGCTTACTCCTGTTAATATGCAAGATTGTTTTTATTCTTTAGGAAATTATATTGAAGGAGAATCTGTGAGTAAGTTATTTTTGAGAATATTGTAATAGACCAATGCATAGTGCCTAAAGAATAAAAAATAAATTATATGCGCCTGGCCTTTTCGCAGGCTTGCTCAGAAAATCCAGAATGCGCTGAAAAAATCGATGGCCAAATTATTTTTTAAATTAAAGTTATTGTATTCTATTGGATTTGTATTCTTTAAAAGATTATATCATAGTCGCCTTGGCGATTTTTTTATTCTATAGAAATAATCAAACCACTTAAGGTATTCTTCTTTATGAAGACTGTCTTTTAAAAATACAAAATTGAATTCACGAGAAACATTATAATTATTTATAGATACTTCACATAAAGTACCTTGTTTAATTTCTTCGTAAACAGCTTGTTCATATAGAAAAGTGATTCCAAAATTGTTCTGAACAAGGTTTTTTATTATATTAATACTACCTATCTTTGTTAAATTTCTAAATGATGTAATTGATAGATTATGATCACATAATATGTGCTCAAGTATATTTCTTGTACCTGAACCATATTCACGTGTAATTAAACGTTCATTAAGAATATCAGTGAACTCAATAGCTTTGTTAACAAGTTTATTATTTGGAGAGCAGATAGGAATAAATCGTTCTAAAGAAAGAATCCTTGATTCGTAGTCTAGCTTATCAAATGTGCCTTCAAGTACAACAAAATCTAATTTACCGTCTTTAAGTTTTTCAAGAAGTATTTTTGTATTGTTTACTTCCATAGTCAAATCTATAGTTGGATTATCTAAAAGTACCTGAGATATTATAGGTTTCATTGTATATTCAGAGATTGTTAATGTAGATCCAAATTTCAAATGATATATATCATCTTCCATGGCAAGTGTACTTTTAATTTTATCGGAGCTTGCTTTAAGTGACATTGCAAAGGATTTTAAAATTTCACCTTTAGGAGTTAAACTCAATGATTTTCCTTTATAAGAAAAAAGTTTGCAATTATATGTTTTTTCTAAATATTTTATATGTTGTGATACGGCAGGCTGAGTAAGATGAAGTAGTTTTGCTGTTTCTGTGTAATTTTTAACTTTGCATAAAGTTAAAAAAGTATCAAATCTGAAATCAAGCATATAAGTTTCCCCCAATGAGTATTTAGTATAATTAATATTTATTATATCATTAATATATATAAATTCAATTTATAATGATTTTATATAAGGAAACATGAGTTAAAAAAAAGGATTTTGTATAAAGAAACATTAGTTGAAAAGTATGTTATTATCGATATAATAGATATTGCAAAATTAAAATATTTTTCAAAGAATATATTTTAAATGATTACCAAAGAATATTATTAAATATAGAAATAGATATCATATTTAATGATAATTGATAGTAATTATTATTGAATAATAAAATATGTTGATGTAAAATATATTATATAAAGTAACTGGAGGAATATGGTATGGATAAATCAAATATAGAAGACATAATGGAAAAGTATTCGGGGACTATGAGTAATAAGGAACCAGGAAAACCATGGAGTGGGAAAAAAGAATTGGTCTTAGTTGACAAAGTAAAAGAAACAGAGGATATTACATCATTTTACTTTAAAGCTAAAGATGGAAGTAAGCTTGTAGAGCATAAGGCGGGACAATTTTTACCTTTTACAATAAAAACTGATGATCCTAAATATAAAGGCGTAACAAGAACATACAGTTTATCAATGAAACCAAATGAAGATATTTATAGAATAAGTGTAAAAAGAGTTCCAGATGGACTCATAAGTAATTACCTTCATGATAATTTAAATGTGGGAGATTTAATAGAAGCCATGATGCCGGCTGGACTTTTCACTTTAGAAAAACATAAGAAGGATAAGCCAATAGTGCTTGTATCAGCAGGAATAGGAATAACACCACTATTATCAATGTTTTATGATAGTGTAAATAAAATAAAAAATATTACATTTATTGAAGCAGTTCAAAATTCACAAATGCAGCCATTTGCAAATGATGTAAAGGCTTTGTGTGAAATGAGTCAAAATAAACATTATGTATTTTTCAGTGATCCAAATGATGATGAAATACTAGGTAAAGATTATGATTTTAAGGGATTTGTGACTAAAGACTGGATAAAAGATAATTTAGATTTAAATTCTCAATTTTATTTTTGTGGACCACCACCATTTATGAAAGCATTAAATAGTGCACTTGTAGAACTTGGTGTAAGTGAAGAGGATATTCATTATGAGTTCTTTGGAGCACAACAAAAGTTATAGAATTTAATATAAGTTACATAAAAAGATGATATCATAATACCTGTTTTATAAAATTATGTGTGATTAAAATTAATCTGTACATATACTTATTGTGATGTCTCTTTTTATTTATAAATTTTTTGCATAAAAACAATAATATTAAGACTCTTCCATTAAAAATATATAGAAATGAACGAAAATTAAAAAGTGAATATGAAATTTTAAATGAAGTTTTATTATTGCAACATAATATAATAAAAATAAAATTATGTTTACATTTAAATTATTTATTATACTAGCTATAATAATAAAATTAATAAGAATAATGAATATATTAAAGTAATAGTGGTGAAAAATGATAGAACTTAAATTAATAACGGAAGAAGACTTAATAAATATAATTAAATGGAATGAAAACACAACATCAGATTTTCTATTGCAGTGGTCTGGAAATCTATATTCGTATCCATTAACTATCAATCAGCTGAAATATTATTTAAGAAAGGCAGAAGAAAGCCAGAATGTTTTTATATATAAAATTGTTTCAGAAGAAAATAAAATGATAGGGACAATTGAACTTAAGATTTCAGATGAAGGAAGAACAATAGGAAGAATATGTCGTGTATTAATTGGCGATGAAACATATAGAGGAAAGGGAATAGGCAAAGAGGCAATTTTTAAAATTTTAAAAATAGGGTTTGAAAACTTAAGGTTAAACAAAATAACGCTTGGAGTATTTGATTTTAATAAAAGTGCAATAAAATGTTACGAAAAAGCAGGCTTTAAAAAATATAAATTAATTAAAAATAAATTTAAAGCTTCAAGTGAAATGTGGAATTGTTATGAAATGTGCATTAATAGAAATGAGTTCACATAAAAGAAAATGGGAAAATACAATATTTAAAGTTTTTACTTATACTATATGGTTATATGGATTTAAAATTTTATAAAGAAACTAAGGAGAAATTTTTAATGAGCAATTTAAAAAGAGAAAACATAAATGTAAGTGAGATAGATGATTTATTAGGAAATATAGAATTAATTGACATAAGAGAACCTTATGAATGTAAATCTGGAATGTTAAAAACAGCAATAAACATACCAATGCAGGATTTATTAGATGCTCCAGATGAATTTCTAGATAAGAATAAAGAATATTATTTAATATGTAGGTCAGGAGCAAGAACTGCAAGTACTTGTTATATGCTTAGAGAAGAAGGTTACAATGTTATTAATGTAGCAGGTGGAATTATTTCCTATGAAGGAGATAATATAGAAAGATAACGATTGTCACATAATGCTAAAGTAAAAATTAACACTAGACTATAGTATTAATTCTTATATATAATCATTTATGACAATATGATTTAGACTTAAGGGAGGAAAAGATGATTTTATTAGAGCAGATGTTTATAGCTTTGCAAACTTGGATGTTTTCAAGTGGAGTAAAAATACTTATAGGACTGCTTATTTTAAGTATAGGCTGGAAATTAGTCAAGAGAGCAGTAAATATATTTAACGCTATATTAGAAAAAAGAAACATTGATCCTACAATAAGCTCATTTTTAGATGGAGTAATAAGCATAAGTTTAAAAATACTTTTAATACTAATAGTTATGGATTATGTAGGATTAAAAACAAGTAGTTTAGTTGCACTTGTAGGTTCTGCAGGTCTTGCAATTGGTCTGGCACTTCAAGGGAGTCTTTCAAATTTTGCAGGTGGAGTTATAATACTTATAATTAGACCATTTAATGTTGGAGATTTAATTGACAGTGGAGATCATACAGGAACAGTAGAGAAAATAGGAATATTTTATACTCACTTAGTTACTTTTGATAACAAGCAGATTCTTATTCCAAATGGAGAATTGGCAAATAAGAGTATAGTGAATTATACAAGTAAAGATACTAGAAGAGTTGATTTGAATTTTACTGTTGGTTATGAGCAAGAAATAAGTAAAGTCAAGAGTGCATTATTTTCAGTAATTAATACAGAGGAACTTATTTTAAAAGATCCAAAGCCTTTTGTTGCGTTATCTAAACATGGAGATAGTGCTATAACATTTGTTGTAAGGGTATGGACTAAAACAGAAGATTATTGGACTGTTCATTTTAATTTACTAGAAAGAGTGAAAATGAAGTTTGATGAAGAAGAAATAAGTATTCCTTATAACCAAATGGATGTACATATAAAAGGAAATGAAAATTAAATATGTATTAAATTATGAGAGGGTATTGTTATTTGGTAATAGCAATACCCTCTCATAATGATTTGGTGGAAATTTAAGGTAACTGGGAGATAAAAATGATTGAAAGATTATTTGATTATGCAAAAATTAATGAAAAAGATATTGAAAGAAAAAGAGTAAATAATATAATCGATAAAAATTTAAAATTTAATAAAGTACTATATGTTTATGGATCATTAGGTATTGGAAAAACTAAATCTGTTATGAGCTATTCAAAAAATTATCTGGAGCATTATGTTTGGTATGAATGCGAAGAACAGGATAATATAAATGGAATTGAAAAAGAATTAATATCAGTATTAAATACAGATATCAGAAGAAAAAAAGTAATTATTTTTGATGAATTTAACCGTATTTATGAAAGAAATATATTAGAAGAAATATCATATTACATTGAAAACTCAAGAGATAACTGTAAGTTTATATTCATAAGTTCAAAGAAGATACCAAAAGAATTTATTAATATAATGATAAAAAATCAAATTGGGATAGTATCAAAAAAAGATCTATTATTTAAAAAAGAAGAAATAGAGTTATTATTTAAAAAGAATAATATTAATACTTTTAAAGAAGAGCATATTAAAATAATTTTGGAATTAACTGGTGGGGTACCTATATTAGTGATTTTGGGGATGATGTACTTCAAATTAAATGATAATACCCTAGATTATAAAAAATTTGTAGAAAGTAAATATTATAAGGAAGCATTTGATAAGTACATTTGGGACAAATTAAGCAAAAAAAGAAAAGAACAGTTAATTATAATATCATTATTTCCAGAAGTAACATTAGAACAGGCTAAATTTATAACAAAAGATGAAAACATAGAAGAACTTTTGAAAGAAATTGTATTTTTAAAAAAAGATAAAAAATATATTTTTAAAGAGTTATTCAAAAGTAGCATAAAAGAAAAATATGATTATATTGATAGAGAAAAATTTACTTTAGCATATATAGAAATGGGTAAATGTTATGAAAAAAATAATCAATTTATAGAAGCGGCATATTCTTATTCAAAGGCCAAGTTAGAAAAAGATGAAGTACGTGCATTGGAAAAGTTTTGCGATCAAGCTAACTTTCTAGAAAATTTTACCTTAATTAAAGAATATTTAATAAAAGTATCTAAAGAATTAATGGAAAAGAATTCATCTATATGTGGTTTTATAGCTATGTTTGAAATAATTCATTATAATTTTGAAGAAGGTAGACAATGGATAAAAAAATTAGAACATTTAAGAAAAGAAGTTCTCACAAAATATAATAGGTCAAAAAATAAAGAACAATATTTTAATAAGCTTAAAGTTATTGAAGATAGGTTAATATTGCTATATGCTATGCTTCAAGAGAATAATAGCATTTATGTAAAAGAAATATGGGAAGATAAAATTAAAAGGGGAAATATTAATGATGATCATATTGTTAATGTAGTACCAACAGCAAATTTCCCAAGTATACTAAAAGGTATGAATGACACAAGTTCTTGGTGGATTAAATATGATAAAGATAATGTAAAATCTAATGCAATATTAAAATATATTTATCATAATAATTATTATTCAGCAGTAAATATTGCATTATCTGAAATTGATTATGAAAAGAATAATATAATTGAAGCAGCATTAAAGTTAAGTGATAATACTGCTTTTTATAAGGAATCATGCAATCTAGAGTTTATTTTTGTAAGCAAGATTTTAACATTAAAGATTCAAATAGCAAGTGGAAATATTAATGATGCCAATATGATACTTAATAGTCTTAAAGAAGAAGTAGAAAGATGTAAGGATTGTAATATATCAAATAATTTGAATGCTGCATATACAAGATATAATCTATTAATAGGAAATATAGAGGAAGCTAAGACCTGGTTAATAAATTATAATAAGCAAACAGAAAAGAAATTTTTATCTATAAATATGTATGAATATTTTACTAAAGCTAGAGTTCTTATTGCTATGCAAGATTATACACGGGTTATAGCGTTTTTAGAGATATTATATAAATTGAATAAAAAAGCAAAGCACAATATGAATATGGCAGAATGTTTAATATTACAGAGCATTGCATTAAATAGATTAGAAGAAGAATTAGCATTTAATAAAATAGAAGAAGCGCTAAAGATAACAGAGCCATATGATTTTATTAGAATTTATGCTGATGAAGGTGATGGAGTCTATGAAGTTATTAATAAATATATAAAATATGATAAAAGAGATGAAAGTATTGACTTAGAATATATAAAATTAATATTAACTGAAAGTAGAAAATTTGCACGAATGTATCCTAAATATTTAAGTAAAAAAATATATTCT
The DNA here is from genome assembly GCF_001458595.1 of Clostridium neonatale. Lineage (GTDB taxonomy): Bacteria > Bacillota > Clostridia > Clostridiales > Clostridiaceae > Clostridium > Clostridium neonatale. Next base: position 1,570,363 of record NZ_LN890328.1, on the reverse strand, counting down.
GAAGATGAAAAAATAAAATTAACAAAATCTGAAAAAGAAATAATAAACTTAATATCTAATGGTATGTCTAATAGTGAAATAAGTGAATATTTAAATATAAAAATAGATACTGTTAAGTTTCATACAAAGAATATTTACAGTAAGCTTAATGTGAAAAATAGGACTATGGCCATTTCTGTCGCAAAAGAATTTAAAATTATATAATAAAATTATTAAAAATTAAATTTTTAATAAAAACTACCTTTTAGGGTAGTTACATTAAATTTATATGCTGATAGAATATTTTGTGTAAAGAAGGTCAAGCAAATTAAGTATTTTTCAACTATGGGAAACGGACATTTCTAACCTAATTATACAATACTATGGGCATGAAGAATGAGAAGAAAAACCAGGAATTAATTCTTGGTTTTTTGATTTTTAGAAAGCAATTTATTTATATATGTTGCAATATGATTTATTCAATACTTGAGTATACGTACTGTACATTTAATGTAGATTTCGATTTTCAACATATATATTATGAAAAGTAAACTTTATTATAAATATCAATATTATTATCATAAAGTGTGTATTTTATAATATACATAAACTAAAGTTACCTTTAAAACATTATGTGTAAGAAATAATATATTTATTATAAATATAACAAAATGAATATTGATAAATTATAGTAGTAATGATATTCTTATTTATGTGATAAATAATTTCATTTGGGGGAGTCATCATGAATTTATGCAACTTGAAACCTGGAGAAAAGGCTGTTATATTATCAATTGATGGGAATGCTAAACTTATGAAGAGATTACTTGCTTTAGGATGCATAGAAGGAACAACAATTGAATATAAAAGATGTGCGCCGCTTGGAGATCCTATAATAGTGAATTTTAGAGGATTTGATTTAGCTATAAGAAAAGAAGATGCTGAATATATATCGGTAGCAAAACAAAGGGGATTTAAGAAATGACAAATGTAGCTTTACTTGGTAATCCTAATGTTGGGAAAACAACTTTATATAATGCACTTACTGGATCCAATCAGTATGTAGGAAATTGGCCAGGTGTAACTGTTGATAAAAAAGAGGGATTTTTTGAAGATGTTAAAGTAGTGGATCTTCCAGGAATATATGCTATGGACACATTTTCAAATGAAGAAAAGGTATCAAAGAAGTTTCTTGAAGAAGGTGATGTTGATGTAATACTAAATATTGTAGATGCATCAAATTTAAATAGAAATTTATATCTTACTACTCAGCTTAAAAAGTTTGATAAGCCAATTATATTGGCACTTAATATGATAGATATATGTGATAGCAAAGGAATCGTAATAGATTACGAAAAGCTTAAGAAAGAATTAAATGTAGAAGTTATACCAATAATTGCAGGAAAAAATATAGGTATAGATAAAATAAAAGATAGATTAAAAGATGGTAACTTTAAAAAAGATAATGAAATTAACAAATATGATTTTAAAAGTGAAAAAGAAGCGTATGAATTTATTGAAAAAATATTAAATAAATGTGTGACAGAAAACTTAAAAAACAAAGAAACATTTACAGAAAAATTAGATAAATATGTACTTCATCCAGTACTTGCGTATCCTATTTTTATTTTACTTATGGCACTAATGTTCCAATTAACTTTTTCATGGGTTGGACAGCCCATTTCTGATTTACTTTCAGATTTATTAGATAATAGTTTAATACCATTTATTTCAGAATTGCTTTCTAATAATTCACCTTGGTTTAGGTCACTTATTGTAGATGGAATAGTTGCAGGTGTTGGTGGAATACTAGTATTATTACCTATTATTTTAGTACTTTTTATATGTATTACATTACTTGAAGATAGCGGATATATGGCTAGAGTTGCTTTTATGATGGATAAGCTTATGAGAAAGATGGGACTGTCAGGAAAAGCATTTATTCCTATGATAATAGGATTTGGATGCTCAGTTCCAGCTATAATGACAGCAAGAACTTTAGAAAGTGAAAAAGATAGAAAATTAACAGCTCTTTTAGTACCATTCATGTCATGTAATGCAAGACTTCCAGTGTATACTGTGTTTGCGGCAGTATTTTTTACAAATCATAGAGGTCTTGTTGTAGCATCACTTTATTTACTTGGGATAGTTGTAGCTTTTTTACTTGGAATATTACTTAAAAATACATACTTTAAGAAGGATGAGGAACCATTTATAATAGAAATTCCAGAGTATAAAATGCCAAAGTTTTCTTCTGTGCTTAATGTAACTGCTGATAAAGCATTAGAATTTTTAAAGAAAGCAGGTACTTTGATATTTGCAATGAGCGTTGTTATATGGGTTCTATCTAACTTTAATTTAAGTGGAATGGTAGAAGAAGTTAATGATAGTATACTTGCAAGCATAGGAAATGTTATTGCACCTATATTTAAACCATTAGGATTTGGAAACTGGCAGTCAGCTGTAGCACTTTTATCAGGACTTTTAGCTAAGGAAACAGTTTTATCTTCTATGGAAGTTATTTTTTCAGGAAATCTTCAAACTGTTCTTACTGCACATTTTAATAGTTTAACTGCATATTCATTTTTAGCTTTTATACTATTATACACACCATGTATTTCAACAGTAGGAACAATGAAAAAAGAATACGGTGGTAAATTAACAGTATTCTCTGTGTTTTTTCAACTTACAGTTGCATGGATAGTATCATTTTTAATTTTTAATGTTGGAAGCTTAATTATACAAATGTTATACTTATGATATAAGATTTTTAAATTAGAGGTGCTGCATATGATAGAAATAGTTATTACATCTATAATAGTAATTTTGGCTGTCTTTATACTTATTAAATCTATGTTTAATTCTAAAAATGGAAAGTGTAATTGTGGATATGATAAGTGTAGTACAAAAAATAAGTGCATTAAAAGAGATGATAATTAAAATAAATAAAATTTGAAAAGCTACTTTTAACTACATAATTAGTTAAAAGTGGCTTTTTGTTTAAATATTTACAAAAAGCTACGATAAATAATATATAGAGAGTCTTCTTATATATTATTTATGAAAATATATATTATTATGGGAGGAGAGATAAAGATATGAAAGAATTGTTTGAAGATGTAAAAAAGAATTTATCACTTATTGAAGACATATATGACAATATTAGAATTGTTAATCCTCTTAATAAAAAAGTATTGAACATAAAGAATACAAAAATAGAACAGTTTAAAGGGAATTGCTATGATCTCTGGAAGAACGGAGAGATATGTGATAATTGTATTTCTATGAGAGCATACAATGAATTAGATACATTTGTGAAAATAGAGAGTAGTTTTACTAAGGTTATGTTCATAATTGTAACACCTATATATTTAAATGGAGAGTTATACGTTTTAGAAGTTTTGAAAGATATATCAAAAGGTAGTCAAGAATTGAGTCTTTGCGTTGATGATGTAATAGATAAATTAAATGAGAAAATCATTATAGATAGCTCAACAGGACTGTATAATAGAAAATATATAGAGGAAAGATTACCAGTAGATGTGAACAGTAGCATAATTGAAAAATATCCATTATCTTTAATAAACATAGAAGTAGATAATTTTAAGACCATAGTAGAGGAGTTTGGAATTCATATTAAAGAAAAAATAATTTTGCATATATGTGATATAGTTAATAATATAAATATTGAAGAGATATCTTGGATTGGAAGATATAACGACAACCAATTATTTATTGAATTAAAGAATGTTAATAAAAATAGAGCAATAGATTTATCTGAGAAAATATTAAAAAAACTAAATTCTAAATTATTTAATTACAATAATATAAATATTAATTTAAATTATAATTTTGGAGTATACTGCACGGAAAATGAAAAAATAGATGGAACTAATTTTTTTGATGAAATAGATAAAAAGCTTTTTAAAGAAAAAATAAAAAGAAAAGTTGATAAATTAGTAGAAGTTAAAAATGTAGAAAAAAATGATTTATCCAAATTGAGCTGTAAAATGGAAGAACTTCGAAGTATTTTAAATAGTATGTGCGCAGATCAAAATTATTTAATATACTATGAAGATGTAGTATATGTTAGCCAATGTTTAGATAAATTAATCGTGGCATATATGAAATGCTTTGAAAAAAACAAATTGGAAAATTATGATTAATAGGATAATAATTTTTAAAAGTTAAATTTGTGTGAGATATATAGATTTGACTTTTTTCATTAAGTGTAGGCATAGAATAGCAGAACTGCATTTAATTGATTATATATAAAAAGTTTCAACTAAAAAATATTATTTTTCGACAAGATAACAAAATGCGAAAAATATGCATGGTTATATATAGAAAAAGCATGAAAAATAAGAGTTTAGAATGAATTTTGATATAACGACATATATACAAAAAAAGATTTTAATAGACATAATATAGCATTTTTTTATTACAAATCTATAGAAAATGAACACTTGTATTTTGAAAGAATCGTATGTATAATCGGTTATGGTTGTTATGTTATGGGAGGAATTTGAAAATGACAAGTATTACAATTTGCTATAAAGATGCGGGATTAGATTTTGTAAATATGTATTTAGAAGAAATAATATATAGAAATTATAAAAGAGAAGAATTTCAAATTAATATTGTAGATAATAATATCGATTTATTAAGAAGTTGTGCTGAAGATGGTGAATGCAATATTTTACTGCTAGAAGGAAATTTAATTGATTTAAAAGGAGTAAATATATTAGATCTTATAAAAAAGTACAATGAAGATATAAAAATTATAGTTATGAATTTAGAAGATAATTGTGAGAATAAAGATATATATAATAACTTTACAGTATTAAATAAAGAGGAACTTAAATTAAAGTTAGAAAATACTTTTTTAAAAGCTATGCATGAAATTATTCAGGGAAGAATTGGTGTATATAGTTTTAAGACTGATATAGGACCAATGAATATTAATGTAGAGGATATTTTTTATTTAGAATCTGTAAATAAGAAAGTGTATTTAAAGACAGAAACTAATGTATTTAGAATAATTGGTGTACAATTCAATTCTATAGTTGAAAAATTTAGTAAAGATAATTTTATATTGATACATAGGTTATGTATAGTAAATAGTAAGAATATATTATCGTTTGATAAATCAGAAGTTATTTTGAAAAATAAAGAAAGACTAAAGGTAAGCAGAAGAAGAGAAAAGGAGATTAAAAAACATATATATTTATATAACAACATATAGTGATAAAGTTCGTCTAAGATGCTCAAAATTTATATTTTGGGCATCTTTTTTGTCTAAAGTTAACCGCTCGGGCTAAAAATTACCGTTAGGAAAGAAAAAGGCACCATTGGGGAGAAAAAAAACCATTCGGACAAAAAACGTGACAAGATATTTGCATATATTGTAAAATTTAAAGAGAAGATATTGTTATTTTTTGGGAGGAATAAAAATATGGATGTAATTGAACAAACTAATAGAACAATTTTATTTGAAGAGATCAATCCAGAAAAATTAGATTTAATATCAGTAATTGGGGGAACAGAAGGAATAAACAGTTTAAGTGATGAAAAAATAAAGGAAATCAATGATTTGTTCTTAGTAAAAAGTTTTGATGAATTTTTAGATAAGTTTGCGCCTGTTGTATATTCTTTTTACAATGCAAATAATCAAAAGGTCATATACACATTAGAAAAACCAGGGAACTTACCTGAGAACCTTATAACAGAGATACCAATAAATCAGTCAAATGATTTTTTGAAAATGCTATTCACATTGATAGACACAAAAAGAGCACAAGGAATTGCTAATGTGGATTTTAAATTTGAAAATTTACTAGATATGATATCTCCAAAAAAAGTGATGGATGATATAAAACAATCTAGAAAAGAAATTCAATATGTATATTCTAAATATGATGAGTTAGATGATGAAGATCCAAGTAAGCTAGATTTAGGCGATAAACTAAACACACTATTTGATAATGCAAGCGAAAATTATAATAATATAATGGCAATGCTCCCGCTTGCAATTGAAGATATAAAGACAAGATTACTTCTTGGACAAGATGAAAATCAAAATGGTGGAGAAGCTCTACAAATTGGAGTATTAAGTATGGGTGAAGATGGAGAACTTAAGGTTCTTGAAGCACCAAAGAGTGAAGAAACATCATTAGTGGCAATAGATGACAATAAGAATGCAGGATTAATTGAGGCATTTGAAGATGATTATGAGGCTGTAAATGACACAAAATCTGATTATGTAAAGAGCTTAGTTGTAAGAACATTTTGTCCGTTAGCATCTACAATGGTAAGCACAATAGATGTAGGGCGTGAAGTTCAAAACTATAATACATATCTTGAATTTTATAAAAATTCAAAAGATGATTTTATAAAAACAGTTAAACCTCTTATAGAAAAAATTGTTGGTGTAAAAATGTTTTTTGAACAATATAAGACAAAAAATAAAGGTATGAAACCAAGTTTGCTTGTAACAAACAATAAACTAAATAGATTGGTGAATAGTGCTAATTTACCAAGACTTGAAGCATATCTTAGCACTGTTAATGATAAAAATGATTTTGATAATGCCATTTGGTTTGGTATAGTCCCATCAATTGAGCTAGAATCACAAAGTAAAAATGGTGCTAAAAGAGAAAGATTCAAGGGAAATAAGAAAATTGAAAAAACTGAATCAAATAGTATGGAAGATTTATCATTACTACTAGATACAGTAAAAAAATATAGGGTACAAATATTCTTTAGCTTTGAGCCAAGAGAGGATACTACATTTAATCATGTTGCTACAGCAGGAATAGATAGGTTCATTGATAGATGTGCACCACTTATGAGACAAGATTATAGTGAGTTTGCAATTCCATGTGTGCCTAATTTTACTATAATACCAAAAGAAAAATCAGGGGTAATTCTTGATAGCAAAATGGTTATGGGTGAAGAAGGTAGTGCAGAATTATCAAAAGCAAAGGAAGACATCTTTAAATTATGGATAGAGGGAGTTTATATAGGTAGCTCATATATTGCAGCAGGAATAGTTGCGGCATATCAGTGCCCAGAATACCTTAGAGAGTATTATGGAAATGTATTTTATGATTATCCAGGCGTGAGATTTGATATTGAAGCGGCAGATAATTCATTAAGAGTTACATCAACTTTAGCTAAAGAAATATCAGGATTTACAAATGAAATCAAAAACTCAATAAATAGGAAAAACTTTGGATTTGTATTTTCATCAGAAAATGCTAAATTCCAAGGAAAAGATATAAAGCAAATTACTGTTTATAAGGCAAGAAGTCTTCAAGCAGCAGGAAATGATTTCGAATCAATATATAAGACTTTAGTTACAACTTATATAGAGAGAATGCTAAGATTTTATACTAATGATTTTAAAGAAGATAATATAGTTAAATTCTTTAGTAATAATCCAAATAGTGTAAAGAGCAAATGGGTGTCAAATAAAGAATTTATTAATGCCATTATACAAGATGGTGATGATATAAATTTTGTTATAAATGATAAAAATGGTACATGCAATATAGATCTTGTATTTAATGGAAATATAAAGAACTTAGAAGTAGAGATCACTAGAAGTGAAGCTAGCTAATTTTAATAGATATTAAATATGTCTATTTTAATTATAAAAAATTTATAAGAGGGAGATGGCAAGATGGGATTCAGAGTAAAGGTTGAAGGTGCAGAAACAATTGATTTAAGTATCGAAAGTATTGAAACTGTAGAGTTCAAAACAGATACTCCAGATGATTCAAATGCTCGTTCAACAGATCAAGGAACAACATTAGTTGTTACAGGAAAAATTTTAACTCCAGTAGGTGGAGAAGCTGCTGATAGTACTATTAAATTGGCTCAATGGTCATTAGTACCAGCAGAAAAAGCTGACTGCTATAGAAGTATAAAGGTGGATGTTATTGCAGCATCACAAGTTGTAAGACAAATGACATTACCAAATGCTTTCGTAGTGGATTATGAAGAGGACTTCGGTGATACTGAAGGAATCGGTACTTTTAAATTGACTGCAAAGCAAAAGAAGGACAAGACAGCACTTGTAAAATTTGAAGGTGGATTTGGAGAAGAATAGGAGGTATAAAAAATGGGATTTAGAGTAAAAATTGAAGGTGCAGAAACAATTGATTTAAGCATCGAAAGCGTTGAAACTGTAAAAGTTACTACAGATACTCCAAAAGACAGCAATGCTCGTTCAAAAGATGTTGGAAGTACAATAACTATAACTGGGAAAATATTAACAGCTGTGGATGGAGATCCATTTGATAGTACAAGACAAATGGGACTTTGGTCATTAGTACCAGCAGAAAAAGCAGATTGTTATAGAAAAATAACTGTTGAAGTTATTTCTGCTGATCAAATTATAAGAAAAATTACTTACCCTAATGCTTTTGTTGTAGATTACAAAGAAAACTTTGGTGATACTGAAGGAATTGGTACATTTACACTTGTAGCTAGACAAAAGAAAGACAAGCTAACTGCAGTGACAATCGAAGGTGGATATAGCGCTTAATGCAATCTGCATAAAAGCATGTATCATTTGGGGTTTTATGTATTAATTAATAACATAAAACCAGACTAAACTACTATGTAGCATATTAAACTCTTACCAGGGTAATATGCTGCATAGGCATTATTAGAAATTAATCACAATCAATTGAATAACCTTCAGTATCATTAGTAATAGTATACTAAAGAATTTAGAAAAAAGTAAAGATTTTATATATAAAACACTAATAATTATTAAGAGAAGCGAGTGGTAAGATGAAGGACTATTATAAGATTTTAGGGGTTTCTGAAACAGCTAATAAGGATGAACTTAAAAAAGCTTTTAGAGGCTTAGCTAAAAATTATCATCCAGATAGAAATAAAGAAAATGAAAATGCACTTAGAATGTTTCAAGAAGTTAATGAAGCATATGAAGTTCTTAGTAATGAATCTTCAAGAGAAGAATATGATGGAAAAAGAAATAGTAAGCAATTTAATCAAAAGAAAAATGAAAATAAGAAATCAGAAAATAGTAATAATAGTACTGAGAATTATGATAAAAGTGATGCAATAAATAATTTAAATCAATATTTTGAGAGCTTCTTTGGATTTAATGCAAAAAGTAATGATATTGATAAAAGTAAATTAAAAAAGAAAAATAACAACCCGATTGATACAAGTAGTATTTTTGACAATTTTTTCAATATTAAAAAGTAATGGAGTGAGTTACTTTGGCGAATAATTATAAAAATAAACTAATGCTAAGCATTCAATTGATAAATGTATTTATAGGAATACTATTAACACTTATCTTCACAATAATTTATATAAATATAGAATCTAAAGAACTTAAAATAACACTTTTAAGTTTATTAGTCATATTTGGAATTATAATTTTTACTTATTTATATATAATCATGCATAAGAGAAATATTAAAGATAGTGACATAATAAATACGATTGAACTTATAAATGAGGAAAATGAAATCATAAAAAAATGGTCTATTGCTGATAAAGTATCATTTTTGATTGGGAAAAGTAATAGAGAAAATGATGTGCTTATAGATTTAAATTCATCTATTTATTCTCAATTCATTGAAGATAATCATGCTGTTTTAAATTATGCTTCAGGAAAATGGTATATTGAAGATTTATCAGTAGAAAGCAGAGTATGTATAGAAAAAAATGAAGACGGAAAAAAATATAGAGTTGTTAAGAATACTCCTTGCACTGTTAAAAAAGGAGATATTATTTTTATTTCTAAAGTTAAATTATTACTTAAATAGGGGGGAATATATATGGCATTAATCAGATGCAAAAATGGACATATGTTTAGTGAAAGACGTTATGGGTCTATATGCCCTTATTGCAACTTAGATACAAGTAAAAAGGAAAAGCAGGCCGAATCTTTACCAAGTGAAGAAGAGGTTGAATTTGATTTACTTTACCAAGAAGTAGATCCAGTTTGTGGGTGGCTTGTATGTATAGATGGTTCTAGAGTAGGAAAAGATTACAAAATAAAAAGTGGAAAGAACTTTATAGGACGTTCAGATGACATGGACATACAACTAATAGGCGACAATTATGTAGCTCTTAGAAATCATGCAGTTGTTGTATATGACTCTAAAAAGAAAAATAGTGTGCTTTTACCAGGAGAGTCTACAGGAATTGCATATTTAAATAATGAACCTGTCTATATGCCAACAGAACTTACTGCTTATGATGTAATAGAGCTTGGGAAGAGTAAATTTTTATTTGTTCCATTTTGTGGAGAACATTTTGAATGGCAAGATAAAGAACAGAGGTAATTTATATGTTATTTATAGATGAACACGGTGTATATTTCATGCTACTTGCATTGTTTATAGTATTATCTATGTTATTAATACTAAAGCAGATATTATTTTATTTTTTAAAAAAAGAAAAACTGAGGATATTCACATATTCAAAAACTGGAGATGAAGAAATACAAGAGGATTATTTTGATATTGCTAAAAATAAAGATGCTACTTTAGTATCTATGTCAGATGGCCTTGGAAAAAATGAAGCAGGAAGAATATCAAGCATTGCTTCTGTAAAAACAATAGAAAAAATGTTCTTAGATGAATATAGCAATGAAAAAATAAACTATTTTTTTTACAAATCTTTTAATAAAGTTAATCATGAAATAATTAAAAGAGTGGAAAAAAATAAAGGCGGGACGAGTAACTTAAGCATAATTATTGATAAAGAAAATTTATACTATGCATCTTTAGGAAATGTAATGCTAGCACTTTTTAGAAAGAATGAACTTATAAAATTAAATGAGAGTCATTGCATTAATGAGGTTGCTAAAAGAGAATATTACAAGGGAAAAATTGAAAGAATAGAAGCACTTCAAGTTTTAAATAATAAAAAGATTTTGTATTATTTGGGACAAGAAAATTTTGACAATTCAAAAATAGAAATGGAGAATATTAAACTAGAAAAAAATGATTTGATTCTTATTATGAGTAAAGGAATTTATGAAAATATAAGATGGGTTAATCTTGAGAATATATTATCAGAAAATAAAAAGCATTTAGATATTGCTTTGAATGAAATTATATTAGAAACGGAAGAAAATAAGCATGGAAGAATTAATAAAAACGGTAGCATAGTAATAATGAAAGTACAAAAAATAAAGTAAGAATTACTTGAATTACTATATGAATAAAGATAAAATGCTCAGAATACAAGAATACAAGAATACAAGAATACAAGAATACAAGAATACAAGAATATGCTTATTTTATGAGGGGTAGATAGAATACTTTAATAATATATAAAGGAAACTCGACTCACATACGTTCGCTGAGTAAGCGATTCGCACCAAATACAAGATTTGGGCTCTCTGCTTAGGAATTTGCTTATTTTATGCGGTTTGAGTGAATTAGATAATATCATATAAATTAGGTTAGGGTGAGGGCAAATGAGAAAATTAAATTCAAAATTTAAGACAAGCTTTATAAGTGAAGAGGGAAGTTATCTTCAAAATAAAGATTATTTTGCATTCGTAGAGCTTGATAAAATGGCATGTTATGTAATAAGTGATGGAATCGATGAAGATACAGAAATAGAAACAGGCAAAATTGCAGTAACAGAATTTATAAGACTATTTACATTAAGACCTACAATGAATAAAGCCATAATAAAAAGATATCTAAATAAAGTAAATGATGAAATTTTAAATAGTGGAAGAAATGTAAGACTTAAGGCATCTATGACAATAGCTATAACAAATTATAGTAAAGTTAGATATGTTTCTATAGGAAACTCGAGATTTTATTTCTTTAAGGATGGATATTTAAAGGAAAAAAGTAAAGATTTATCTTTAACACAAGAAATGCTTGATGATTATATGATTCCACTAGATAAAGCAGCTAGGCATATAGAAAGAAATAATTTATCGTGTTATTTAGGTCAAAATAAAATAAGCTCACCATTTATTTCAAAAAAATTAAAACTTAATGATGGTGATGTATTTACATTACTTACAAAAGGTATATGGGAAAATTGTGATGAAAAAGAAATAGAAGATGCACTTGAAGGTGCAAAAGAGCCACAAGAAGTTGTTGATAGAGTTGAAGAAATGATTTTATCAAAGCAACTTAAAGAATTAGAAAACTATACTTTTGCAGTTACGTATGTAGAAAAGGCATACATAAATCCAAAGAGAAAAGCATTAATAAAGAAAATTATAATGGCAGCAATTCCAATACTTCTAGTTATAATAGTTGGATTGGTTGTATTTAACATAAAACAAAATAAGAAAAAAGAACAAATTATAAATATGAATAATTATGTACAAGAAGCAGAAGAGTACATAAAAAATGATCATATTGAAAAAGCAAATTCAAAATATGATGAAGCTTTAAAAATTGCTAGTAAATATAAGCTTAAAGATGACATAAAAGAAATAGATGCTGGATGTAAATATACAGAAATAATAATTGAAGGTGATAAAAAGCTAGAAGAAAAGAAATTTGAAGAAGCTTTAGATCAATATTTATTAGCTTTAGAAAAAGGTGAAGATATTGACGATATAGCAAAAAGCTATATTTTAAAGAAAATTGATATAGCAAAAACCTGCATCAGTGTATCTGATCTTTTAGAATTAGCTGATGCCCAATTAGAAGCAGGTAAAACCGCGGAATCAGAAGCTAATTATCTAGAGGCAAAAAGACTTGCTAGTAATTATTATTTAAAAGATGAAAAGAAAGAAGCAATAGATAAACTTAAAGAAATATATGATACGCGAGGGGAAGAAGCTGCTGCAAAAAAGGAAGAAGAAAAACAAGCAAAGGAAGATGAGGAAAAGGCTAAGGATGAAGAAAAAGAATTACAAAAAGAGCAAGAAGATGCTTTAAATGAAGCTATAGATTTAAGAAAAAAAGGTGATGAAAATTATATTTCTGGAGATTATGTAAATGCAAAAATGTATTATGCTTTAGCTAAAGAGAGTTTTAAGAAAAATGAGTACTATTCTTTAGCAAATGAGCTTGATCAAAAAATGGCTCTTATAGATAAAAGAATAGAGGGGCAAGCAGATCTCAAAAATGAGGCAGATGAGTATTTGAAAGAAGCCAATGCAAGAATTGTTAAGGATGATAAAGAATCAGCAAAGGTCCTATATCTATTATCAAAGGATATATATACACAGCTTGGATTAGACGAAGAAGTTAAATTAATAGATGAAATGCTCCAAGGAATAGATAAGCAATTAGCAAGTAATGGTGAGAAAAGCAGTGGTGAAAGTAATGAATAGGATATATGAAAAGTTAAATGATATACAGGAATTAGATGACAAGGTCATATTAAAGAAAATAATGATGAGTGTTTTTTCTTCCCTCGAGGAATATTCAAATGAAAAATATGCACAGCTAGAGGAAAGAGTCTTTGATGAAGTGGAATATGTAGAAGAAAAATATAACATATATTCAACAATCATTAGAAGAAATGAACTGGATATAACAGATGAAATATTTTTTCCAATGATTGAGAAGGACAAAGAAGAAAAGACATATGACATTAAAGACTTACTAGGAACTTTAAGTAACAATAAGACATATGAATTATTCAGTATATTTTTAAAATGTGATTATTGTATTTTTAAGAAATTTATAAATAGTAATTTAAAAATTAAAGGTACTATAACAACAAATAAAGGAACACATGAAGCTTATTTTAAAGTAATAGAAAACAGTGAATATAAAAATAAAATAAGTAACTTATATAAAGCTTTTATAAATAATAATATTAGGTGGAAAACACTTAATATGCCATATGTTAATAAAATAGCAAAAGTAATGCTTGTTAGTTATGAAGGTGAATTTGAAAAAGATGAAAGTATTATGAAAATTGATATAGACTTTGAAGAATACAGTAAATATATAAAATATGATATGGTGCCAATATGGAATGTTAAAAATATAAAGATGAAATGCAACGGATTTCCAGTACCGTGTATAGATAAGATTAATTATGAACATAATATTTCTTTAGCTAAAGAAGGAAAAGATAGTGGCTATTTAGTTAATGCGAGTGATGAAGAAATAAATTATGTAACTTTTAAAGATGATTCTATTTTACTTACATCAAAAATATCAAATCCAGTAACATGGCGCATATATAAAATAGTTAATTATAAGGAAGATAAGATTAGAGCTTATGAATATGAGATTATGAATAACTATATGAACATAAATTTTTCAAATAAATTTTTATTTAATAATAGATATATGATAAAAAGCAAAAGTGAAATTGAAAGGCTTATAGCCTCATTTAAAATTTCAGAAAAATTAATATTTAAAGATGTGACTGTGGAAGATTTACTTAAAGAAGAGAGTAGAGAAATATATGATGCAAATGATTTTATAATAGATGAAATAAGAGAAGACAATGTAAAAAAAGCATTAGTATTATATTTTGAACCTAGAAATAAGACTGATTATTTAAATAATGATATTTTAAGCTTTTTAGTAGGTGAAGTTCAATTTATTTATCCAGAATATAAATGTGAAGGGCGATTAATATGAATTACATTTATGATATCTTTTTAAAAGCTGATGAACAAAATGTTGACAGGGAAAAGATTAGATTTAAGCAGGCAAAAGTATGCAGCCCATATATGGAAATAGCATTTGATGAGATTAATTTTACAGATATTCCAAGAGACAAACAAATAGAAATAAACTCGTTTTATAGATTTCAAGAAATATTTCAGGAGCTATTTGATAGTAATTTTGAAGAGAATATTGAACTTAGAAATACACTCTTTGATATATTGATTCATTATTTAGGAGAGATGGATTTAAAAAGTGGTCTTTCAAAAAATGAATTTTATAAAATGTTTTTATTAAAGGATATAAGGAAAAATGTATTTGGAAAAGACTTGAATACAAATATAGATTTTTTTAACAAAGAAGAAAAAGACATATTTTTAAATAGTTTAATAACCTTATATAAGACAGGAACATCCTTAGAATTATTCAATAAAGTGTTAGTTAAAATATTTAAATACAGCACAATATATTTGAGCAAAGATGCACCAAAGGATATTTACATTTATTTAAGTGAATATAAAAATGAGACTTTTGAAGGTAAGATAAATGCAATAGTAGATACATTTTTACCTGTAAATATGAATAGTTTTTTATTTTGGGATAAGCATTTTGGAATAATTGGTGAAGAAAATGTAATGAAATCTGATGAAATAGTAATGGTTGAGTAGATAAGGAGGAGAGAAGAGAAACATGGGGTTATACACATATAAACTAAGTAAAATAGAAGAAAATGAATCAAAAACTTATAAAGAAAAAGATTTACTTCTTATGACTACTTTTCAATTAAGAGAGATATGTACTAGAGAAAAGTTAGTTAAAAGCATAGTTGATCCACTTGATAAAGAAGAACTAATAAAGCTTATTATTAAGTATAGAGGGGAAAAGGATAATAGATTAATTAATAATTATACTGAAGGCGGACTTAATAATATAGAGAATTTTATTAAAGAATCATCTAAAAGAGAAGTAGTAAGCAGTATCATAGACTACTCTGGAAAAATAATAGTATATGAGAATTTATCAATAGAAATTTATGATGATTATGAGATTAAAACTAGTGAAGATATTAGTGAAGGAAATGTAATTCTAGCTGATAGTGAGTTTAATATATGCACAATATTAAATATTAAAAAGGTTAAAGAAAATAACAGATATAATTATTTTCTTGTTAAAGGAAAAGATGTAGAAGCAAGAGAAGGGAAAAGTAAGTTTTATAACTTATTATTCTTTAAAGAAAAAGAATCAGAGCTTCTTTATGATGTGTATGAAGGAAAAAATATAAATAATGATATAAAAATAGAATACTCACAAGTTCCACTTCTTAGATTTGAATTGAAACAATTAGAAGAGACAAGTATGCCTCTTGCAATAGATTTTGGTACATCAAATACTACAGCAGGTATTTACATAGATAAAGAAGTCTTTAATGGATTAAATGAAAATTTAATTAAAGAAAGAAAATATGAATTATATGAGGATGAAAAAGTAAAGCTTGTAAAACTATTAGATACAACAAAAGATAGCTATACATTGTCACCATTAATACCAAGTATAGTAGGTGTTAAATATATTAATGAAAATAATAATGAAATAAAGTATATATTTGGATATGATGCAGTGGCAGCATCAAAGAAAAGGTATGTAGATGATAGTTTAACTGTTTTTTATGATATAAAAAGATGGATAAGTGATTTTGAAAAAGATGAAAAAGTCATAGATATTCATGGAAAAACCACCTTAATAAAAAGAAAGCAAATAATAAAAGCATATTTGGAATATGTCATATCTTTAGCAAATCAAAGATTTAAGTGTAAATTTAAGAACATTTACATATCTTGTCCTACAAAACAAAAGTATAAATTCCATAAATTATTTGAAGATGTATTAAGCAATTATAATGTACAAAGTGAAAACATGCTTGAAGAAAGTGTTGGCGTACTTTATAACACTATAAGTGACTTAATTGATAGAAATAAGTATGTGCAGGGTGAAAAGTATAAAGCACTTATTATAGACTGCGGAGGGGGAACGACAGATCTTTCTGGTGCTGCTTTTAGTATAAGAAATAACAGAGTTTCTTACAAAATAAATATAGAAACTTCTTATGAAAATGGAGATACAGATTTCGGTGGAAACAATCTTACATTTAGAATACTGCAGTTTTTAAAAATACTTATGGCACAGGCTTTGATTAAGGAAGACTATGAAGAAGTTAAAAAAGCATTAATTGATGAGTTTAAAATAGATATTTTTAGAAGTATAGATAAATATGGAATAAAAGAATTATATGAAACTTTAGATAAAGAATATGAAAAAGCAGAAAATATAATTCCAAATAAATTTAAATTATATGAGACTAGGAATAAAGAGGACTATTGTAAGGTAAGAAACAATTATTACTTCTTATTTAATTTAGCTGAAGAAGTTAAAAAAATATTTTTTACAAGACCTGAGCTTATAAAGATATACTTAGCTCCAGAAATAATTAAAGACAATAAACTTCAGGATAATGAGGACAGTACTTTTATTATATTTGATAAATGGAAGCTTTCTTATAGACAAGATGATGTATTAAAGGTAGTAAAAGAGGCACCAAGATTGACTATAACAACGTATGAAATCAATACACTTATTAAAGGTGATGTTTATGGAATAATAAAAAAATTCTTAGAAAGCTTATATGAAAAAGATGAGCTTTATGATTATTCATTAATAAAGCTTACAGGACAGTCATGTCAGGTAGATATATTTAAGGATGCATTAAAGGAATTTATTCCAGGCAGAATTATTGAAATAAATAAAAGTAAAAAGGATTCTTATGAGGATTATGATTTAAAGCTTAGTTGTCTTAAAGGAACGTTAAAATATCTTCATTCTAAGAATTTTGGATATGCAGATATACAAATAGAAAATAATACATGTGCTCTTCCATATGTTATTACAGCATTTACCCATAGTGGAGAAGAAATTACTCTTATAAAAAATAATGAGATAAATAGAGGCTTTGTTTCTAGATTCATGGATAGAATACTTTTAAAACTTTATTTAAAAGATAACAATAATAACGTTAAATATGAATATGATTATAAGTTTAATAATGAAGAGTTAGAAATTACAAATGCAAAAGCAATTACAGAAAGGTATCCACATATAAAACAGGCAGAGACAGATAATATTGAGAATAATGAAATAAAGTTCTTTGTATGGGCAGAAAAAGAGCTTTGGGGTTTCTGTGTTGTGGCCATACTTAGACAAAATCATGAATTATATATGGGAAAAGAGGAATTCTTCTATTTTGAAAATGATAAATGGGAGAAGAATTTCTTTGATGGAAATAACTAATCAATGTACAATTTACAATTTACAATGAACAATGAAGGATGAAATCCAGGTGGATTTTAGTATTTCATCTGTTTTTCTTAGCAGAAAAACAATTCGATGAGAAGAAATAAAGTAAACAACATAAGGAGGGTTCAGTGTTTAAGAATAAGTATCCATTATTTAAAGCAGGAAGACTTTTAAAAACAGAAATGCTTAATGAGCTTCGAGATTATCCAAGAAACTTTATTGATATAATTTTCAAATCATATTGTGATGGAATAATATGTGGATGTGAAATAGATGTTAAGGATGAAGCTTTAATGGTAAAAAGAGGAATTATTAAGCATAATGATGTTATTTATTTTTTAGATGAGGACAAAGAAGTTGAATATAAATGTAATAACAAACTTTTGATTCTTAAAATTCGATTTTTAAATGAAAAAACAAGTAAGGATTTTATAGAAAATAGTACAGAGATTTATTTAGATGAAAATGTAGAACTAAAAGAAGATGAAATGGAACTTTGCAGATTTTTCCTTAGAGAAGGTGCACATTTAAGAATTCATTATACTGGATTTGAAGATTTAAGCACGGAATATGATACAGTAAATGTTATTTATTCTCTGCATTCAGGTAATGATGAAGCTGGACTAGATCCAATAATATTAAGATCATATGGAAGTGAAATATTAAGATGCTCTTCAATTGAACCATGGGACATAATATTCGGAACAATGTGTATCCAAGCAAAAGAAACAATTGAAAAAGAAATTATACTAGATTACTTATGTCATAAGCTTGAAATAGAAAATAGAAACTATTCTAATGAGGAAATGTATTTTTATCTTTTAGATATTTTAAAGAGAGAAAGAGAAAATACAGGTGGAAGAAATAGACATGGAAGAGGTGGGTATAAGAAGATATTGATTGATTAATTTGTATGTGGAGGAATATAAGATGGAAAAAAGAATGGATGAAAAGATTTTAGACTTTATAAATGAAATAGAAGAAAAAAGACTTAGAGAAAATATTTGTGAAGGACCAGTAAAAATAAATAATAATTTTTATGAATTTGAAGAAAGTGAATTTTTTGATGGTGCATTAAAAATGTATATACCTAATACATTTATTGATATGCCTGAAGAAGCAAGAAGATTTAAGTATCCATCAGAAGATAGACCAGATATTATTAAGTGTAATGATGATGGAAGCATTGCTATAACATTCAAAATTATTGATAATCCTTTAGAGGATGAATATATTGATGATTTAAAAGAAACCATGGTTTTAATAACTAAGAAACTTAATCCATCAAATGTTTTTTTTGATGAAGGAATATTAGAAATAGATTCTAAAAAGATAGCATATTATGATTTTAAAAGTTCAGCAATAGATGCATACTTATATAATTTTACATTTCTATTTGAATTTAAGGGAGAAACTTTCATGGGGACTTTTTCTTGTGACTATAAAGATATGAGAGAATGGAAAGATGATGTTATATTTCAAATGATTAATACAATAAAAGTCAAAAAGAATAATATGTGATATATAAGGGGTGGAAAAATATGAGTGAGGAATTTGCATATACACTAGGAAATGTCTTAATTGAACCATATAAGTTTAAAGAAATATCAAAATTAAAAGTAATACGTAAAGCTAATGAACATGCAGAGCTTTATTTAAAGGGAATTATAGCAGAGGAATATGAAAACTCAGATAAATATGTTGAGTGTGCAGATGATAAATCAGAAATAAAAGTATCAATAAAAAATTATGAGAATGAAACTGAGGATTTGTTTTATGGAATGGTTACTAGTATATCATTAGACAATGTACAAGAGGTAAAAAGCTTAGAAATTAGAGCATTAGGAAATACATGTTTAATGGATATAAAGAAGAAACGTAGAAGTTTTCAAGGAAATAAGACTACATATAATGAGATATTTAGAAAAGTAAAAAGTAGTTATAGTAATGCAAATATGATTGATAATGTTTCTGATGGAAAAGCAATTAAACAAATGGTTGTGCAATATAATGAGACAGATTGGGAGTTTTTGAAGAGATTAACATCACATTTTAATGCAGTAATAATACCTGAATGTACTATGTCTGGAATAAAGTACACAATAGGAGTTCCGGATTTAAGAAGAATTTATGATCTTAAGCATTTTAACTATTCAATGAGTAAAGAGATAAATGAATATCAATTGAAATCAGCTGAAGGAGTATCTAGTATTAATGATTCAGATTTTCTAAATTATAAAATCACTACTAATAAGATTTTAGATTTATATGGAAAGGTGAAATTTAACAATAGAAATTTATATGTATATCAATGTGAAATAGAAGCTATAAATGGAATTCTAACCACTACATGTATGCTGCGAGATGAAAATGGAATGAAGATACCTAGAATTTACAATGAAAAATTAAAAGGAGTATCTTTAGAAGGAAAAATTGTTTCAGTAAAAAAAGATATTGTTAAAGTTGCATTAGGAATAGATTCATATTCTAATACAGTAAAAGTTAACACAGAATGGTTTCCTTATTCAACAGTATTTTCGTCACCAGATGGAACAGGCTGGTACTGTATGCCAGAAATTGGAGATGCTATAAGAATGTATATTCCAGATAATGATGAAAAGAATGCATATGTAATCAGCTCAGTTGATTTAGAGTGTCGTAATGAGGCTATGAGAAGTAATCCAGATCATAAGAGTTTATCAACCAAGTACGGGAAGAAAATACTTTTAAAGCCAGGAGAAATTGATATTTTCTCTGGTGGAAATTCTATGATATTAAATGATGAAAAAGGAATCATAATAGATACAGATAAAAACATAACAATGACAGGAGAAAAAATAAAAATTAATGGTGATGAAGTTACTATTATAGGAAAGAATGGAGTAAAACTTATCCAAGCTTCAGCAAGCATTGATATTGATAATGATATTACAATGGATGGATTTAAGATCAATGCACAGTAAAAACAATTAATTTAATAATAAATAGTATTATGTTTAATAATTAACCTATGCTGATAGGAGTTGAAGTAATGATAATTCAAGAAGATAAAGAAAAGTTCCTTCAGGAGTTTAAAGATAAATATGTTAAAAATAGATTCAATAATGAACTCTCTACAATATCTGAAAAATTTAAAAATAATCAAGAAATTATAGAAAATGAACTTTTATCAAGTTTTAAAGAAAACTGCCAAAAAGCTGAAAAACTACAAAAAGAAAATTTGAAGGGAAAGATGAAATATATTTATTTTTCATTTCTTAGAACTAACATACTAGAAAGTAAGGGGGATTGGAGAATTGATTTTTTTGATGGCAGATGGTTTTTAGATAGTGAAGAATGTAGCTCAGACATGGATTTTGTATGGATATATGAATATTTTTTTAAATATATAAATAAACTTATGGATAAGAGAAAAGAATATGGACGAGCAATAAGAGAAATGGATATTGAAAAAATAAAACTGGAGGAAAGTAATAAATATAATGGGATTGCAATGCAGATATTAGCACAATTAATAAATCAATTTATGGAATGTGATGAATATAAAAATATTGATAAGGATGAAGAAATAATATTTTTTGCGGGTGAATATATGGATGACGTTGTTATTTTATATGATGGTTCAAAAGAACAAAATGAGGTGGAAACAGTATAATGGATTATTTTTTACTAAAGCAGGATAAAAGATACTCAAATACTCCAAGTTTAAAGGAAGTTTATAAAACTATACCATATAAAAATATTAATTTGTTAAATGAAGATAAAATTGAAGATAACAATATTATTTTTGTCAATGCAGACGAGGACACAGAATATTTAGATATTCTAAATACACAAATATTTTTAATATCAGAAAAATTAAAGAAAATAATTGAAAAGTATGATACAAATATAATTTTTAAAAGAGTCTGCTTAATTGATAAAGAAAGAAAAAATCAAAATATTTATTATTTGCCTATATTTAGAGAATTTGAAGTTTTACATGAAAAAAGCGAATTTAATTTAAATAAGACAATTGTAAAAAAAATCGTTTTAGATGAGAAAAAGATAAAAAACAAAAAAATCTTCAAAATTAAAGAAAGTGATAAAACTTTAATTGTTGTAAGGCTTGATGCAGCAGAAAGCATATTAAGAAGAAATTATGATGGAATTTATTTAGAAAGATTAAATGTTGAATAAAAAATGAATAGGAGTTAAAGAGTATGGGAGTAGAATAT
Source organism: Clostridium neonatale (assembly GCF_001458595.1). Classification (GTDB taxonomy): domain Bacteria; phylum Bacillota; class Clostridia; order Clostridiales; family Clostridiaceae; genus Clostridium; species Clostridium neonatale. Next base: position 1,548,210 of record NZ_LN890328.1, on the reverse strand, counting down.
ATAGTTCGAGGAGCAGTAATGTGCTGTAGTTGTGGAAGTTGTCCAAGCAATATAAAGATACCAATAAGCCATGGAAGTTATGTTGACAACGTCCCCATTTTAAATAAGACAGATAATACAACAGCTAATATAAGTACATTTGGTATATGTATTCTTACAGAAAAACCATGTGTTGTGTCACCAGGTCAATGGACAGATGTTCAGGAAGATAAATTAATAAGCGGAAATCCGGCACTGACAACAAATTCAATAATGTTTACAAATTGTGGGGGAATTATAAGATTTATAACGAGTGGTCAATAAAAATAAGGAGAGGTGATAAAGAGAATGGAAGAGTGGAAAAAACTTAGAATAGACTGTCCATATGAAATACTGAAAATAGAAAAAGCAAAGATAATTTGCAGAGGGAATGAACATGGATTTTTATATGTAAAATGTTTATTGGATGATAGTATGGAATTTAAGTATTCTATTGGAGCTTCCACCAATGATAAAGTAAGGTTATATGAAAAACAAAGTGATAAAGAAGAAAAATTATTTGAAGGATATATATCAAAAGTAAACACAATAAATAGTAATGGTGTATATTATCTTGAAATAGAGGCTTTAAGTGGGGATATAATTCTTGATATAAAGAAAAAATCACATTCATTTCAAAATAAAAATATGAGTTATGATGATCTTATAAAAGAAGTATTAAAAGATTATGGAAAAGCTGATTTTGTTCAATGTAGTGATGGAAAAAAGAAAATAGATAAACCAATATTTCAATATAAAGAAACAGATTATGAGTTTTTAAAAAGAATGGCAAGCATGTTTGGAGAGCAGATTAATTGTGATATAATCAATATTGGTAATATGTTTTATTTTGGGAAAACTTCTAGAAGAAAACATAATCTTTCAGATAAAACAACATATAAGATATCAAATGATATAAAAATATATAATGAAGTCTTATCAGAAGAATTTAAGGTAAACAGCATAGATTATGTTTATTATACAATTACGTCAAGAAGTATATTTTTTGTTGGAGATGAAATAACATTTAATAATAGGGAATTTTATGTTAAAGAATATGTTGGAGAATATATTCAGGGAGAAATGATTTTTACCTATAAATTATGTAGAAAAAATAGTGTATGGCAGAATAAAATGCATAATGAAAAATTAAATGGGGTATCACTAGAAGGAAAAATACAGGAAAGAAGAGGCGAAGAAGTAAGAATAAAGTTAGACATTGATGGAAAAGACGGAGAGTATTGGTTTAGATTTGCACCACCAACAGGATCCATAATGTATGCAATGCCTATTGTAAATGAACATGCAATGTTGTATTTTTCAAATGAATATGAAATACCTGTAGTAAGTGGATGTGTAAGAAAAAATGGAGATACATATTCCAAATTTTCAAATGTAAATAATAGATATTTTGTAACTGAGCAGGGAAATCATATGGATATACTGCCGGAAGATATAAAATTTCATAGAAAGAATATGTATGTAATATTCAATGATGATGATGGAGTTGAAATAAGAAATTCTGATGATATAAAAGTAAATAGTGATGGAAGAATAAAAATAAAAGGAAAGAAAGTAAGAATAAAAGCTGAAAGTAAGCTGCTCGTTAAGAAAAAAAGTTCAAGCTCTATTTTACTTGAAGGAGACTGTTATACAGAAGCAGAAGGAGTAGTCTATGAAAATGGACGAGCTAGAGAATCATATGTCTTTAACCACAATGTAGTAGGAATGGGTGGTGAAGATTAATGAATATGAATTCATTAAAAAAGGCTGCATCCGGAGCAATTGGAAAAGCAAAAAGCGCTATAAAAAGTACTGTAAATAAAGGAAAAGCAATAGTAAAGAAAGCAGAAAAGAAGCTTACATCAGCAATAAATGGAGCAAAAGCAAATGTAAAAAAATGTGTACAAACAGTTAAAACAAATGTAAATAAAATAGAAAATAAAGCAAAGCAAATAGGAAAAACAGCCCAAAAGAATCTAATCTCGGCAGTTAATGGAGCTAAATCAAGTAAGAAAACGGTAATACAAAATCAAACAAAGCCGATAAATAAGAATATAAAAAATCAAACAAAACCAACAAATAAGAATATAGGAAATTTGCAAAAAAGTCTTATAGCAGCCACAGGAACAACAGTGTATAATAATGCAGTAATACCAACAGGGAAAAAGCAGACAAATGGAGCAATTAATGTTGCCAATTTACCAGTATATAATAGAGCTGGCAATTATATTGAAGGTCAGAAGGTAAAAGTAAAAGGATTAGATGGAAAATGGTATGTTGGCACAGCGAAGGCTGAGGGATATATTGGAACTGGAGGGGCTAGACAGTTTAAGTTTCTGCCAGATAATCCAGGAGGATATAAGAGAGCAATTGATGTTGACTATAATTATAACTTATATAAGAAATCAATGTTTGAACGAGCTTATAATAAAAATCTTGATTTTACTGCGCAAGAAATTCAAGGAAAGATAGTACATGATGCACCATGGCGATATAAGAAGAATGCATTAAATGATTATTTTAAGACACCCAATGATTTTGTAGATTATAATAAAAAAGTATACTTGATTTCTACAGAACAATATGGGTTTGATCCAAAAGTTAATGAACAGTATGCACAACTAGCTGCAGATTTTACCGTAGGGATGCTCTTTGAAGGTGGAATAACTTGTGGTATAGTAGCTAAAAGTGGAATGTCAAAGGCTGTTGCTGGTAGTGGGGCTGGAAATATTAAAAAGGGTGGTAGTGAAGCAATTAAGGGGGTAAGTAACCCTAAATATACAAGTTTTAGAGATTTAATGTCTCCAGATGAAGTGGCTAGATATGATAAACATTGGACTGGAGTAGCTGAAAGAATTAGTAATGAAGCATTAGATAATCAAATAAACTTTATAAAGAATTCTGGCATAACAAAACCAGGAGGAGGAGCATATAAACCTGCAAAGATAAGTGCGGCAGTAGATATGAATACAGGAGATATTTCTTTTGGATATAATGGAGCAAATAAGTTTAATCCATCTAGAAATACATTAAAACCAGAATTACAAAGCTTAATAGATAATACAAAATCATTAGCAGCAAATGATTTAAGTAATCCATATGCTGAAAGAAATAGTTACGAATTATGGAGTGTAGATAATTGTGCAGAAGTATATGCTACAAATAATGCATTGAGAAATGGAGCAAATATAGATAATATTTTCTTGAATACAAAATATTTTAATAATGGAGCTTATGCAGAACCGTGTGCAAATTGTAAAATAACTTTTAAAGGTTTTGGTATGCCAAATAAATAATATTAAGGAGTGAGATTTATGGAAAATATCACATTGGATAGATTGATGCAAGCTGGTTGGACAAATGAAAGAAATGTTAATATTGATTCAATAGAAAAAATATTTAAAGAGAAAAGTATTGACATGCCTCAAAAGATACGAGCTTTTTTGAAACAGTATGGTATGTTAGAAATAAAATTTAAGAGAAAAATGCAAGCTATTGACATTGATGAGGTGATTGAATTTAATCCGATTAAAGCTATTGGAAATAATTTGGATAGTGAATATTTTAGAGGTATATTTGATGAATATGATATCGATGATGTTGTCTATCCAATAGGAATAGCGAATAGGGGAAATTTACTTATGCTTATGACAGAAAGTGGAACATTTTATAGATATACTGATGGTCTTCTATGTAAAGATGGTGAAAATATTGAAGAAATGCTTGATTGTGTAGTAGGTGAATGTAGGGAACCAATTTATTTTGAATAGAATTAAATTAGCTATATAGATATTTAATTAACAGCATAAAATTAGATTCATAATTAGAAGAGTTTATACTGAATAAAAATAAATATTTAAAAAGTGTATATAAAGATAATAGAATCCTGAATAATTCTCATAGCATAATATTAATAATGTAGTGAAAAAAGTTAAAAAGGTTAATATTTCAGCAATTGGAGCATTAACCTTTTTTCTTGAAATGAAATAATTTTAAAAGCTAAGATAACTAGGGTTAAAAACTAACATAAGCTGATAAGCTAGGAAATCCTAGGTTCAATAATTCCACTTAAAAGTTAATAGAATTAAGAACAATAATATATCTAGGATAAAAGATAGAAAATCACTAAAAAATAAAAAGAATTGATAGAATAAAACATATAAATAGGATAGCTGAGTAGAATAACTAGAGACTTGGAACTCGGGACTAGGAAATTGTAACGGGAGGAGGAGGGATAAGGACTTAAAAGAATTGAAATAGATAAATAAAAATCTATTTCAATTTAAAATAATAATAAGGATAAAAGAAATTGAAGAAATGATAAATAAGAACTAATCAGAATAAAGAATAATTAAGTAATTAATAGGTAAGAGATAATAAATGTATCAGTTAAAGAAAATCTAATCAATGAAGAAATAGAGTAATAATCAAGGTAGAAAATCTAACTAAATAACCAATTAATAAATAATAAAATCATTCAATGAGATAAATAGCTGAAAATACAATTCATCAATCACTAGACTATATTAAAAAGCAACGATAAGGCATTAGAAAATAGATATTTAGGAGAATGTAAAAAACAGTAGCATTCAGATTGAAAAACTGTAAATAAAGGCTAAATCAACTGAATTTAAAATAGATGATAAATATATATTATAAATCTGATAAGAGAGTTAATGTTTCTAATTAAGGAAGCATTAACTCTTTTTCTATTTCAAGAGGGAGGGATTGAGTATAGATAAATCAGATTTCAATGGAGTATATGAAGAACTAATTGAATTACTGGGGTTAGAAGTAACTATAAAAATACATGAATATTTTAAAGGTCAACAAGTAAATTTTCTATGAGATTACATTCTAAAGCTTATTCAATAAAAGAACTTCAAGGCAAATCCGTAAGCGATAGCAAAGAATTAGCTAAGAAATTAGGATACACAGATAAATGGATAAGAAAACTGTTAAAGAAGGTTGAAGGGAGTAATAACAATGAATGAGATAGTAGAGAGTTTCAAGTTAAGTCTAATTGAAGATGGTAAGAGTCCATTGAAAGCTATATGGAGACATTAAGGCTTTCATAGAATTTCTAGGAAGTAAAGGAGTTGATTTTAATGGTGATCTACAACGATTCTACGTAGTAAGCTATAAGAATTTTCTAGTAGAAAGTAACTACGAGATAGCAACTATCAATAAAAAGATAGATAGCATTCATGCACTAAATAGATACCTAGTAGGAATTGGTGAGATGAAAGAAATAGTTGTAGAAAATTCTAAAGACAGAGTAAAGATAGCCTACGGGTAGGAGAAATAAGTGGAAGTTTACAGTGATAAGGAGGTTGAGAAGATATTGTTTTACATTCAAAATGAGTCAAAAGTAAGTAAAAGAAATAAGGTAATTGTAATGTTACTACTTTACACAGGAGTTAGAGTAAGTGAACTATGTAGCATTAAGATTAAGGACATTGATTTTCTAAACTACTCAATAAAAATCTATGGTAAGGGAGGAAAGTTTAGAGAAGTACCATTAAAATTCGATTTAGCTGATGGAATAAAGGAATACATCAAAGATAGAGATTACAGTGTAAAAGATTCAGAATATCTAGTAATAGGTCAAAGAGGAGTATTAAAAAGGGATGCAATAAACACAATGCTTGAAAGATTAACTAATGAGATAGGAATGATAAATAAATTAAAACCTCATACCTTTAGACATACTTTATGTACAAGGTTAATTAATAGAGGAGTACCAATTTCAACAGTAAGTAAACTAGCAGGTCATAGCAGTGTAGATACTACTGCAACATTTTACATCAACAGTAGCAGAGAAGAAAAAATGGGGACTGTAAGCTTATTGTAGGAGGAGAAAAGAATGATAAAAATATATACATTTGAGGAAATTAGGCAACTACACAATGTTTCGGAAGTAATGAAATAAGAACTGATTTCCTATTTTGAAGACATATAAAAGGATATAGTAGGAGATGATTGGCAAACTTACAACCTTGAATATGTTGGACCAATAATTGTGATAGAGGATGAAGACACTATTGATGTATTGGATGAATATGGTTTGATGAAAGTAAATAGAAATGTTCCAGTGAAAAAGCTGCATTAGGAGTAATCGGAAAAGTAAAAAATGCTATAAAAAGCTCACCTATAGTAAAGAAAGCGGAAAATAGGCTTACATTAGCAATAAATGGAACTAAATCAAGTAAGAAAACGGTAATACAAAATCAAACAAAGCCGATAAATAAGAATATGGGAAATTTGCAAAAAAGTCTTATAGCAGCCACAGGAACAACAGTGTATAATAATGCAGTAATACCAACAGGGAAAAAGCAGACAAATGGAGCAATTAATGTTGCCAATTTACCAGTATATAATAGAGCTGGCAATTATATTGAAGGTCAGAAGGTAAAAGTAAAAGGATTAGATGGAAAATGGTATGTTGGCACAGCGAAGGCTGAGGGATATATTGGAACTGGAGGGGCTAGACAGTTTAAGTTTCTGCCAGATAATCCAGGAGGATATAAGAGAGCAATTGATGTTGACTATAATTATAACTTATATAAGAAATCAATGTTTGAACGAGCTTATAATAAAAATCTTGATTTTACTGCGCAAGAAATTCAAGGAAAGATAGTACATGATGCACCATGGCGATATAAGAAGAATGCATTAAATGATTATTTTAAGACACCCAATGATTTTGTAGAGTATAATAAAAAAGTATACTTGATTTCTACAGAACAATATGGGTTTGATCCAAAAGTTAATGAACAGTATGCACAACTAGCTGCAGATTTTACCGTAGGGATGCTCTTTGAAGGTGGAATAACTTGTGGTATAGTAGCTAAAAGTGGAATGTCAAAGGCTGTTGCTGGTAGTGGGGCTGGAAATATTAAAAAGGGTGGCAATAAAACTAATTTTGGATTCAAGTACAAACATAATCCATCAGATAATCCTAAGGTTCTAAAAGATGCTATAGAAGACCCTAATGCAGTGTATGGGTATCGACCTAGCGAAGATGGTAGCTTAGCTTCATTTGTTAAAGGAGAATGGGATGACCCAATTGCAGTGGAAGGGTATAGACAAGATAGAATAGCTTATCATAATAGAAATGAAGGTGCGGCACAGCAAATGGTTTCAAATATGTTTTCAGAAGGAGCGAGTACAGAAGATGTTGCTAGAGCGGTAAATGAATATAGAAATCAATCACGAATACAAGCATATATTGATTCTAATGGTAATATCAAAAATATTGATGGATATAATGCTGCATTGGTTAGGGCAGAAAAGAATTCATATGAAAACTTAATAAAAAGTGGTAAAACACCAGAACAGATTATTAAATCAGCAACAAAAGGAAATCCAGGAATGGATGCGTGTACTGGATTATATGATGAATATTTTGACACATATTAGAGGAGGAATGTGTATGTTATGGAATAGTATAGATAAACAAAAGTTCATGTTATATATAAACAGAGATATCGATTTGAAAATTAAAGTTTATGAAAAGAATGACAAAGACGAAGTATATATGAATTATAAAGGCTTCAATTTAACAATACCTATGTTAGTATGGGAATTTGGAGAAGATTTGAGTTTGGCATCAATAGAAGATGTTTCTATTGAAGGTGAGTCCACCTTTGATAAACATTTTGTTATTAACAAGAATGACAAAGACAAATTTTTGGATGAAATATATTTTTTTTTAGTTGATAATAATATGGACTCAGTTTTACAAGAAAAATACCGTGTAAGTTGGAAATGATTAGTTTATGAATTAAAAAATTTAAACAGATACGAATATTATAAATAATATAGAGCTAACAGCCACATATAAGTGACTGTTGGCTTATTTTACAATAAGCTCTCAGAAAAATTATTCCATAAAAATTGCGATTCTGAGTAATGTACATTAGAAATCATAAGTTCAGTATCTTTTTCAAGATGTACTTTTTGAAAATAATAGCCTTTATTTAAGAAGTATTGACCAAGCTTCATTTTCATAATATTTGCTTTATCTTCTTGAGACTTGCTTCTATCAGATTTAGGAGCAGAACTCCTACAATAATATATGAAGGGGTATTCAGCTTTATATAACAAATCAGCCACTTTTTTATGAAATTTTTTATAGTTATAATCTTTAATACCACATTCTTTTTCAGACCCCATATAAGGAACATCGAGTAATATTAGTTTTTTAACAGTATCATTTTCTAGATATCTAAGACAGTCTTTTTGTGTTATTGTAGCATTTTGAAGTTTTATAGAAGCTGGAAGAAACCTTAAAGTACGATTAATAATATCATTTTTTTGCTCTACATATTGCTTATCAATACATTGAACTATAAGCATTTCAAATGCAATTTGTACATTGCAGTCAACTTTTTTGTAGTTTTTACGCTTTTCTTTATAAGCCTTAAGATTAGCTTTATACTTTGAAAGTATAGGATTTTTGGTATCTGGTTGATTAATGAATGTAAGGTCAGTATCAAGTATTAATTTTATGAGCTTTAATGGTTCTTTTTTTAATACATTTAGAAAGTTGGTTCTTAAAGGGTTCATATCATTAAGGGTTACACCTTTCCAATTATAGGTGTCTAATCCGAAAAATAATGAACCAGTTGCACAGCATCCATCAATTAATGTCATTTCGGAAGCTTTAAGTTTCATATTTTCTACAGCTGTAGCAGTAGCTTTCTGCATAGTATTATTTTTTGAACCGATAATTTTATAGAGTGGTGAAATATTGTCAGTATATAATGATAATGGAAGTACTAGATAATCAGCAATAGCAAGTTCTATTACTTGACTATAAGTAAGCTTATCGTTACTATCAATCATAAGATTAAGCAACTCATCATACACAGCAATTGTTTTATCAATATAGTTTTTATCCGATAATTCGTCTGGCTTCTTTATTGCAAGATATAGATTATCTTGTGACCTTTCAGTTGAATTTTTCTTATATAGTGAAAGAAGCATGACTATTAACAGACAATCAGTTTGAACATATGACCTTTTAAAGTCCATTTTAACCTTGTTTATCATTCTCTCCCACAAAATTTTGTTGACTTCTATTTTTATATCTTTCTTATACACCTTTTGTTTCCTCCTTAAGTACTAAAATTGGTTCTTAAGGAGATTTAGAAATGTCACATATAAGAATGGGGTAACTGACATAAATATTAGTAACTCTTTTTTAATATTTAGATTTATATCTCCTAAGAACAAAAGGTATAAATCTAACTCACTGTTTTTGAGAAACATCTTGAAAAGTAAAAAATACTGACGACATGAAAATAATCATGTTCACCAGTATTAAAGAGGAAGATATTTATTAAATTAGCGGAACTACAATATAAAAAACGTAGTCAGAGGCAGTATTTTATTTGAAATATTTATAAAAAAAGCGATATCTGAATAAGAAAAAGGATGATTTCTGCAATATACGATTTTATGTTAGATAAATAAATAAGTTAGAAATTAATTAAAACAAGATATTGTAATAAAGTACAAATTACTTTGATTTTACATTACAGAAGCACTTTAGAATATATAGAAATTAGTATTGAATAAGATGATTATATAGTTAATAAAGCTATAAAAATAGGCTATAGCATGATTAATTTATAGTAACAGATTAGATAAAGTATAATAATTGTATACATGAGTTATAAAATTATTTAAAGAGAAGAAATAAAAAGAAAGAGTTGAAGTACAAGCATTATTCTACATATAGAGAGTAATAATGAAGGTAAGGATAATGATATAGTGGATATCATTATGAAAATAGTACGAAGGTATAGAGATACACATATTATTAATAAAGATATTGAAGTTAGTGATTATTATAGAAAATATAGAGGATATAAAGAATTGCTGGAGTATTATGTATTTTAAAGTTGATATTACCTTTTGTGTATGCTAAAATTGTTATTGAGATAAACAAGAATAATAAAAAGGGTGTACCATCTCCAACTACGCCAATAGTTGGAGACAAGGCATGATGGGTTAGCATCACACGATACAGACAAAGTCTGCGATACACACATTCATTATAACGAAATTAATATATAATTTCAATAGTGGAAGTGTTTATACAGTAGCCTTAAGTTTGTGACTTTGTAATATAAATTTATGACAAGGTGTATTAGTGTGGACGCATACTTCTGCACCTTGTTCTTGTTTTCTCAAAAGTATTCCTAGTGGCAGAGTTTGGTTACTTTGCTATTAGGGGTATTCTTGAGAAAATCGCAGTAATAGAGCTACGGTTTGATAATGTTATGTTATTTGGCTGAGCTCTTTTTATTTATATTACAAAGGAGAGATAGCAATGAAAAAGAGATTATTAACAAGTTTATTGGCTACAGCAATTATAATTGGAGTGCCAATAAATGCACACGCAGAGTGGAAAAAGGATAATACTGGCTGGTGGTATACAGAAGGTAAGTCTTATGCTAAAGGCTGGAGAGAAATTGATGGAAAGTGGTACTATTTTTATTCAAGTGGTTATATGGCACGTAATACAACCATAGATGGATATTACTTAAATGGTGATGGACAATGGATTAGCAGTAGTAGTACAAGCAATGATGGTGTGAAAAATTCAACTGCCAGCAGTAATGACGTTACATTATCAAGGTCAGATTTTAATAATGCTTCTGAGAATAGAACCAAAAACTTTATAGACTATACAAAAGAGAAAGGATATTCATATGCTTATCAGATTTATTGGGAAGATGGTAAAGATGAAGATTTTAAGACAAGTAAGGGGATAAAATTAGGCGATACGATATCAGACATTAGAAAAACATATGCAACACAAGGAATTATAAGAGCAATTCATAGTGATGAAGTAAGTAAACAAATTAATAGTTATGATTTATGTTATAATTGCCCAGCATGGTCTAAGTTACAGGCAATGCAAGCAATAGATTTAACATATATAGAAGATGGTCAGAAGTATCAATTAACTTTCTATTTAACAATGGATAATAAAGTTGTTATGATAGCATACTTTAAGAATCCACAGTCTTTCACTAAAGATGATATTAAATGGTAAAATGGGAGGACTGTTAATGAAAAGTATAAAAAAGTTATTAGTAAGAGGTGTAGGTGTATTTCTATTAGCTGGGGTACTTACTTCACCTGTTTATGCTAGGTCGTTTGACACAAATACAATAAGAAAGGATGGTACTATTCCAGATGTAAAAAATGGAGATATCGCATCGTTAAATACTAGTAATTTGACAGATGGTTGGAATATAGTTAACGGAGATCCATACAAAGTAGCCTATGTTAAAGATGGGCAATTTTCAACAGGTTGGACTAATATATCAGGCGATTGGTACTATTTTGACCGACAAACTCATTTCAGACTAACAGATACAACATTTACAGATGGTGGAAAAGAGTATTATTTTGACATGTATGGTGGAATGATAACTTATTCAAATTATGCAGGTAGTTACTATGGTGCAGATGGCTCTAAGCAAGGAAGTGTTAAAGATTTAGCATATAATGTTATGGGTAATACTTTTATTGATAATGTTAATGGAGAGATTTCTGTATCAGAAGCTATCAAGTTAATGAAAGAAGGTAAAATTAAAGCTAAAAGAAGCTATTTATATATGGCAGGTACCGAACCTATACCAGAGAATATGACTCAACATGTAAGTTATTATTTACTTCCTCAATATAAGGACACTGTTGGACTAACTGATGGAGAGTTTAAAAAGCAGAACGAAGAGAAGGAAAAAGAATTCCAAGAAGTAATTAGAAATACAGTTAACAGTATGAGTGAAAGTGATTTTAATTAAATATTAAGAAAACGGCACAGTCAGTTTTAAAGGCTGTGTCGTTTTCTTTTATATTCAGCACAAAATAAAATTCAGAGCTAATAAATGAAGTTTTAATATTTATTCAACATACATTTTATTTTAGAGTTTTGATGTAATTTTGGTACAGATGACAGACTTGATATTTTTTATAGATATCAAGTCTGCTTTGTTATTAGCTAAGAATTTTTAGCGAGAGCTATAGAATGAGCAGATTTTAAAATTTTTGATTTATAAATAAGAGATTTGAATTTGAAATTTACTATGTGATATTGCTGTATCAAATTTATAAGAAAGAATTGTATAGTACATGCAATTTAAATTTAATCTAATATAGGGGGTATTAAAGCTAGAAAGCATGTATTTGTAAACTCATAAAAAATATATGAGTAGTTAATTAAAAATGAAACTTTTATTAATAATAGGTGTTACCGATAAAGATTTTGTATTATAAGTTTTGTTTTGATGTAGGTAACCATTTTTTATTATTTACAAATAATAAAAAAGGAAGTGATTAGTGATGAGAATTTTTGTTTTATACAATGGTGTTATAGAAACAAATGCTTTCAAGAATGAGGTTATAATTTGTCACCCTAATAGTATAGTAGATGATATTTCTTTGAACTTATCAAGTGGTGATATAATTGTAGCCAATAGCATTACTGATTTTAACACAGTAGAAGACTTTCGAGAAATAATAAATCAAGTTACTGCAGAGTATAGAGCGACATTTATTTCTATTAATAATCCAGCAGTAAATATAATTGACGGAAAGGTGGATTAAGAATTAATTAGGCTTATTAATGGTATCAGTCTTAAAGAAACAACTATAATCAAAAAACTTACAAAAGCATCTAAATCTCAGGTGGTAAGTTACAGTTTGTTAGAAGCTATTGGTGAAGCAGCACAAGTAGTAGTTAAAAAAGAAGAAGTTTGCAAATTTCCAATGTATGAGGACTAATTAGTAAAGAAGAGGCACAGTTTGTTTAAGCTGTGTTTTTTTTCTTTGGTAAAAAATAAATTTTAAGTTGAAATGTTTGGAATATCGAGCTAGTATGTGATATTACAAAAAAGTAATCATTAATGGGGTATTGTGAAGTTAATTTTGAAATATAATATTTCACTATTTATTTCATATGAGTAATCAGTTAAGAAGTAAATTTCTATTTTTAGGAGTAATTTTTCATTTTATAGATCTTTTACTTATGGATTTAGAGATGAAAGTATATTAAGAGGAATTCAAAAAAGGTTTAACAAAAAGCTTCATCATTTTTTAGGAAACATTTTTTGAAGTTTTTAAGAAGGAGGTATTATTGATGGAGACCATATTTAGAGAGTTACGTAATGCTTATGGAGACTTGGCTAAAAGAGACAATAGTGACGAAACGAAATTGAGATATGATGCATTAGTTGATTTGGAGCAATACATTGAAAGCTTTTGTTGGTATGATGGAAATTTTAAGCAGAAGGAAGAAATTGAGATGTATTATAAGTCACCTGTTAAGGTATGGGTAAAAAATACAGGGAGAAGTCCTAAAAACTGTAACTTAATATTGAAACGTGCCAGCGATAGCATTAGAGATAAGATTGGGTATGATAAAATCAATAAAATTTTAAATGGAACTATACAAGATGTAAAGCATGTAAGAAATGCTTTGGTGGTAGCTAGGTATGAAAGATGGGCAGATGATATGATTATGTATGATGCATTAAAACGAATACGTAAGTATCCATGTCATAAAGAATATGAAATTTCAGAACTGAAAGATGAGTTAGAGTTTTTGAAAGTATTTGTTAAGTGGACTTGGGATTTTAACATAAAAAAGTTAAGTGTGGAGAAATTATCATATATTGTTGAGATTCTCAATAATTCAGAAGGTGGATATCTAGAAGAAAAGGTTAAGCTAGTACAATATTTAGCAAAGAACAAGGATATGCATTTAAACGATGTCTAGAGGATAATAGTTTTATATATTTTGTATTGTCGATTTTATATTGTTACAAATGGGGTACATGGCTTCATATAGGCTTTCTTTAGGGTGTGCCTGTGTGAAAGGCTTTATTGTATTATATTATGCTTTCATATGGCTTATATTTTATATTTGGGTATATATCAAAATATAAAATGGCTCTAAAGGAATAGAAATAATAAACAGTTATTTTGATTATGTTTCTTTTAGTAAAAATCATGTGAGGAGGGGTAGTAATGCGAGTAGGATATGTAAGAGTATCAACGGCTGAACAAAATACTGCAAGGCAGGAAGTTCTAATGAAGGAATTAGAAGTAGAGAAAGTTTATATAGACAAAGTAAGTGGAAAAAACATAAGTGACAGAGAAAAGCTTAAAGAAATGTTTGATTTCATAAGAGAAGGTGATACGGTTGTGGTTGAAAGTATAAGCAGGCTTGCAAGAAATACAAAAGACCTACTTGAAATAGTGGAAATATTAAAAGATAAAGGGATAGCATTTATAAGTAAAAAAGAAAGTATAGATACTGACACGCCAGCAGGACAGTTTATGCTTACAATCTTTGGTGCAGTTGCACAGCTTGAGAGAGAATATATACTGCAAAGACAGAAGGAAGCAATAGCAAAAGAACAGGGAAAATATAAAGGTCGTAAGCCCATTAATATTGATAAAGCTAAATTTAATATTTTTTATGAGAAGTGGAAAAATGAAGAAATTACAGCAACAGAATTTATGAAGCAGATGAATTTAAAACCATCTACTTTTTATAGAAAAGTTAAAGGCTATGAAGAAAATAATATGATATAGGAATTAATAATCAAGATGATATATTTTTTATATTAATCTTGATTATTTTTTTAAAAAAACACTTGACAAGCATACTTCAATTTAAGAGAAAAATTACTATCTGACATTCTGTTATTTGGCAGGTAAGTTGGAATATGCGGAAAAATGAGAAGTCAGCTAAGCCTTTGAGTTACATATTATACTATCAGATTGATATTATAAGCCATAAAACCTAAAATCTGTATACTAAAAATATAGGATAAAGTATCCTAAAAAATTACTTGAATAATAGAATATTCAGAGTTAACATCACACACAATCTTTGAAGCAATTCGTAAGTCTTCAAAGTATTCCTGCATTCTGCAGGAATGTCCTAAATCCTATAATGATGAGATAGATTGGCTGTGCCACCCTTGCCGACTCGTTGCATTGTGTGTAATTCGATGATACTGGTTTAATAGTTGAGGTTGCCTGTATTTTTAAATTAAAGAATTTAGGAGGAGAAAATATGATAAAAAAAGAAGAATATATTTATGTTGGCTTAGACCTTCATAAAGAACAGCATACAGCTGTTATAATGGATTATATGAATAAAAAACTTGGAGAGATTACGTTTATTAACAAGCCATCTGAATTTTCAAAGTTAGTAAACAAAGTAAAAAAATATAGTAATAATAAGCAGGCAGTATATGCACTTGAAAATGCTTATGGATATGGTAGAGCACTTGCAGTATGGCTTATTAAAAAAGGATATATTGTAAAAGATGTTAATCCAGCATTATCATATGCATATAGAAAAAGTGTTGTACAGTATAAAAAGAATGACAGTTATGATGCTGAGTGCGTAGCAAAAGTTGCCATAAATGAACTGGACAAACTTCCAGATGCTATTCCAGAAGATAAATACTGGACATTAAGTCAGCTGGTAAACAGACGTGCAAATTTAAAAACTCATCAGGTTCGCTTAAAGAACCAACTGCATGAACGTATATGTGTTTCTTATCCGAGCTATAAGCAGTTCTTTTCGGATATTGGCAGACCAACTGCATTATATTTCTGGGAGCATTATCCTTCACCAAAGTATCTTGAGGGTGCAATGGCTGAAGAATTAGCAAAAGAACTTATACCAGTGAGTCATAATCGGTGTTCTTTAAATACATGCAAAAAGATAATTGATGCAGTAAAAGCTGATGGTAATACTGATGGAAAGTATCAGAAAATTTGTGATGATATGACTGTGAGTCTGGTTAAAGATGTAAGGCATTATAATGAGCAGATAGCAGAAACAGAAAAAGTCATTAGCGAGTTTCTGCCAGAATTTAAGTGTACATTAAATACTATTCCAGGAGTAAATGATATTACAGTTGCAAATTTATTATCGGAGATAGGTAATATTCAAAGATTCCCTAATGCAGATAAGCTCGCAAAGTTTGCAGGAATAGCACCAGTATGTTTTTCATCAGCAGGAAAAGGAACAGATAAGCCATCAAGACAGGGAAATAGAAAGCTACAGGCTATTATTTATTTTCTTGCAATACAGATGGTACAGGTATCATCAAAAGGAACGCCACGTAATTCAAGTTTTTATGCTTATTTTCAGAAACAGCTTAAGAGGGGAAAAAGTAAGCCACAAGCATTAATTTTAATATCAAGAAGACTGATTAATATAATCTATGGGATGTTAAAGAATAAGACTGAATATGTAATGCCAGAAGTTAAAGAAACTGGCGAGATAAAATAGTAAATACAAACATAATATGGTAAAATTTAAAGCGATTGAAAAATGGCTTAGAGCAGTGTTGATTTTTTTAGATAAGATGAAAACTGCTGAATAAATATAGGTATATAGAGTCGATGTCAAGGGTGGTAGTGAAGCAATTAAGGGGGTAGGTAACCATAACACTAAAATCAGTAGTGAGATGGAAAAGAAGATTTTAGAAGGACAACGTAAATCACCTACTAAAAATGAGGTTATTGGTGGACATTCTTCAAGTATCAATAACAATAATAGTAATTTTTCTGTTGAAGAGTTATCAATAAATCCAGATAGTACTAAAAATGTAAAATTTATAAAGGATTTGCAAGATGGAAATATATCAAAAATTAAGAAAAGCACTGTATTTCCTGATTCATGGAATGATTCAAAAATTATAGATAGTATAAAAAATGTTGGTGAATCTCCTGCTATTTCAGTTAGGCAAAGGGATGGAGCTACATGGCATAGACAAATTATTGATGGTGTAGAAATTGATGTTATAAAAATTGGTGATAATGTAATATCTGGATATCCAACTGGAAAGGTTAATGCACCAAAACCATCAGGGTTTTAAATAAATTAAGAGGTGATTAAATGTATAATGAATTAGATGAATTATTATTAGAGGAAACAACAGTTGATTCATGGTATGATGATGGATTTTCTATTGCACAAGATATTTTGAATCAATTTTCTAATGATGATTGGCAAGAATTATCGAATGAAGTATTAAAGAAAGATTTAGATTGGCAAAAGAAACTAGTATATTGCCTTGATAACCAAGTGATTGAGGAAGAGTTGAATATAATATGTAAGTTGATTCTTATTGATGATGAAGAATTATTTGAAATGTGTATAGATGCATTAAGAGCATTTGACAATGAATTAGGACATTCATTTATTAAGAAGAATCCACAAATTGTAATAGAAGTGGAAAAAAAGATTAATATTACAGGCAATGCAACGAAAAGAGTGTTAGAGGATTTTTTAAGAAAGTTTGTAATAGAATAATATATTCTATTAAGTGTATAAATAGATTCAAAATAATACTAATTTGAATGCATAAAATATATATTACAAGGAACTAAGGAGACTAATAGATTTAGTCAATTTATCTCATATCATAATATTAATAATGCAGTGAAAGAAGTTAAAAAGGTTAATGTTTCAGTAATGGAGCATTAATCTTTTAATAATACAACTAATGGAATTCTTCAAGAGAACGGACGAATTATGAAGGAATCGTTATTAACAGGACCAAATGGTGTTGCAAAGATGCAATCTGTATGGGATGGAGATAGATTAATAACAGTTGAAATATTTAAATCAGATTGGAAAAGTTTTGTGAAACAATGATGGAGGGGAGTATGGAAATTTTAAAATTCAATGTAGAAAGTAAGTCAGAAATGATAGAATATTTACGAAAGTTTGATTCGAATCAATTATTATTAGGTGAAAATAGTGAAGTAGAAGGTGGGGGATATATCTTTCAAGTTAATTTAAGTGAAGGAGTAAGATTTACAGTTGGAGTTATTACAGAGGGACATGGATTAGAACCAGAGTGTAAATATGTGGATGATAAACTATTAATTGGATTTAATAAAGAAGTTCATATAATAGATATTAGTAATAATGAAAATAAAATAATTAGTGCAGATTCATTATTTTATGAATTTGCATCATGGGTTAATTCAAATAAAATAGTAGCTATTTTTGAATTAGAGATTATGTGTTTCTCATTAGAAGGTAATAAGCATTGGAGATATTTTACTGATGTGATTAATGAGTATTCTATTGAAAATAATAAAGTAAATATTGTTACAGATTTAGGGGAAGAAACAATTTCTTTATTAACAGGGGAAAAAATATAAAAAATATATTCAAGGTATGATACTTACTGCAAAAAATATTACAATTAACTGCATAAAAAATAATAGTTCTAAAATGTAGTTAAATCAATCAAGGAAATAAAAATAAAGACTGCATAATCTAAATAATGTAGTGAAAGAAGTTAAAAAGATTAATGTTTAATAATTGGAGCATTAATCTTTTTTTCATTTACTGAAATATTAAAAAAGCCAAGATAAGTAGGAGTAAAAACAACTGTAAGCTGAAAGGCAAGGAAATTCTAATGTTCTTAATTTCATTTGAAATCGAGGGGCAAAAACAACAATAAATTATGTAGTAGAAAAATCAATTCCACTCAAAAATAAAAAGAATTGAAAAGATAAAACAGATAAATAATGGAACTTTGAAATAGGAACTCGGGACTTGGAAAGAGCGACGGAGGGATAGGGAGAACAAGAACCTAAAGAAAAATAAGAATTGAAATAGATAAAAAATCTATTTC
The DNA here is from genome assembly GCF_001458595.1 of Clostridium neonatale. GTDB lineage: Bacteria > Bacillota > Clostridia > Clostridiales > Clostridiaceae > Clostridium > Clostridium neonatale. The sequence goes on along the minus strand of NZ_LN890328.1, from coordinate 1,529,482 downwards.
AATAAAAATAGAAGAAGTTGAAGAAAAGATAAATAATAACTAACAAGAATAAAGAATTAATAATAAATAATTGAGTAATAGAAATAATAACTAATCAAATAAGAACTAAAGTAATACTCAATGAAGAAACTATAATAAATAATCAATCAATAAATAATAAAATTGAATAGATAATTAAAAAATACAATACTTCAATCAATATAAACATATCAAAAAGCAACGATAAGACAGATAAAAACAGCGATTTCATAAAATGTGAAGAAGAATACTATTCAAATTGAAAAGCTGTAAATAATGGATAAATCAACTGAATTTAAAATAAATGATAAATATATATTATAAATCTGATAGCAGAGTTAATGTTTCTAATCAAGGAAGCATTAACTCTTTTCTATTTAAGAAAATTGAGAGGAGTAATAACAATGTGTCAAGTAATAGAAGATTTTAAGATAAGTCTAATTGAAGATGGTAAAAGTCCTAAAACAATAGAAAGTTATGTTGGAGATATAAAATCATTCATAGAATTTCTAGGAGATAAAGGAGTTGAATTCAATGCACATAAATTACCGTTCAGTAGAAAAAATACCATTAGGGAGAAAAAATAGAAAATATATATGGAAAATTATAAAATAAATATATATAGGTAATTTTAAAAATGGATAAGGAGGGTTATTTATGAATAAAAATATTGACGAAAAAATATTGGATTTTCTAAATGAGGCTGAAAAGAAAAAACAAAAAAAAGATATCACAGCAGGACCTATAAAAATAAGCAATAGATATTATGAGTTTGAACAAATGAAATTTTATGAAGAAAGAGTTCTATTATATATTCCTAAGGATTTTAAGGACATGCCTTTAGAAGCAAGAAAGCTTAAATATCCATCTGAAGGTAGGCCTGAGATAATTAAATGCAATGAAGACGGAAGCATTACATTTACTTTAAATATTATTGACAGTCCTTTAACAGAGGATAAAGTGTGTGAGCTTAAAGATGGAATGATTATGATAATAAAAAAAACAAATCCAGCTAATGTTTTTTATGAAGATGGAATACTTGAAGCAAATGAAAAAAACATTGGATATTTTGAATTTAAAAGTTCAGCTATAGATGATTTCTTATATAATTTTATGTTCTTTCTAGAATTTGAAGAAAAAACAATCATGGGGACTTTTAGCTGTCGTTATGGAGAGTATAAAGAGTGGAGAGATGTTATTTTTGAAGTATTAAAGAGAGTAAGAGTAATTAGAGAAGAGTAATTTTATTATAAAAGATATGGTAAAAAAGTTTAAGGGGATGATAAACAATGGCTTATGATTATGTTTATACATATGGAGACATTATAATATCAAATTATGAATTTGTGAAAATAACAGATTTAAGAATAGAACGCAAGATAAATGAACATGCAGAACTTTATGTTAAAGGAATAATTGATTCAGTAAAAGGCGATAAATATGTTGAAGGAGCAAATGATAAGAGTTTTATAAAAGTTTCTCTAAAAGATGATAAAAATAATGTTAAAGATTTATTTCAAGGAATTATTATCAATATAAGTATTAATTCAAGTAATGACATAAAAACATTAGAAATACAAGGATTAAGTCAAACGTTTTTAATGGATATTAATAAGAAAAATCGTACATTCCAAAATGAAAGCAGCACATATAGAAATATCATAAATACTGTAAACTCCAGCTACAAAAATATCAGTATTGTAGATAATATAACAGAAACATCAAAGATTGACACTTTTGTTGTTCAATATAAAGAAACTGATTGGGAATTTATTAAAAGATTAGCATCGTATTTTAATTCATGGGTAGTTCCTGAATGTCAATTAGAAGATATAAAGTATTCAATAGGAAAGACAGGAATGCTTAAGGCATATTCATTAGAAGAATTCAATTATTCAATAAAAAAAGGAATTGAGGAATACAAAATAAAAGGGGGAAATGGCGTAAGTGGGTTAGATGATATAAATTTAATAACTTATGAAGTAATTACTAATAAAATGTTAGATTTATGTGATTCTGTTACTTTTAAGGGAAGAAATCTTTATGTATATGAAACTGAAATCGAAATGCATGATAGCATTTTTTCCAATAAATATAGTCTAAGAGATGAAAAGGGAATGAAGATAAGGCGAATTTACAATAATCAAATTGTGGGACTTTCTCTTAGCGGAACAATATTAGACACAAAGAATGATGTTGTAAAGGTTAATTTAGAAGTAGATGGAAAACAAGATTCAAGTACTGCAAGATGGTTCCCATACTCAACAGTATATTCATCAGAGGATGGAACAGGATGGTACTGTATGCCAGAAAAAGGTGATGCAATAAGATTATATTTCCCAGACAATGTAGAAAAAAGTGCCTATGCTATAAGTTCTGTTAATTTAAAAAGCAGGGATACTGAAAAGAGAAGTGATCCATCTGTAAAAAGCATTGGAACTAAGTATGGGAAGCAACTTATTATGGAGCCTGGTTCAGTTAATATAATTGGTGGAAGTGGCATGATGGTTAAGATGACTGATGATGGAGGAATAGAAATAATAAGTGATAAGAAAATAATATTAGATGCTCAAGATGATATAGAAATAAACGGAAAAGCAAAGGTATTAATAAAAGGTGAATCAGGCGTTGATTTAACTCAAAACTCAGCAAACCTAAGTATAAAAGATGATGTAACAATGAGTGGTGGAAAGGTTAAGATTGAATAATTATGATTAAGTATCCTAATAAAGAAGAAGTATTACAAGAATTCAAAAAGAAGTATGTTGATGATATCTGGGTTAATGAGTTTATTAAAAATGATGAATTTTATAGAGATAATAAAGAGGAAATTGATTTTAAATTAAGACAGAATTTTGATTTTATATGTAAGAAGTGCATAGACATGCAGAAAAAGAATTTAAAAGGTGAAGTTAATTATATCTATTTTTCATTATTAAGGACAAGTATCCTTGAAGGAAGAGGAGAGTTTAGAATTGATTTTTATGATGAAAACTGGTTTTTAGATAAGGAAGAATCTTCAGTAAATATTGAGCTGGATTTTTTGTACAGTACTTTATTTGAACTTGAATCACTATTAAAGAATAAAAAAATGGAGTACGGCAGAACTATAACAGAAATGGATATAGAATATATTATTTTGGATGAAGCTGATAAATATCATATTTTATGTGCTGAGTTTTTAAAAGATATGGTTAAAGAACAGTTCATAAATTTACCTTCATATAAGGAAATGAAAAAAAGCAGTAACTTGAAAATACTTGTTGGCGAATTTATGGATGAGACAGAAATAATATATGAAGAAAATAGAAAAGAAATTGAAGATAATTAACCTTAGATAGGAGAAATTTATGGATTATTTTTTATTAAAACAAGATGAAAGATATACTAACACTCCAAGGCTTAGAGATATATTTTATAAGGTCAATGTAAAGAATATAAATAGAGAAAATTCTCATAAAATTGATGATGTTGTCATATTTCAAGTAGATGCAGAAGAAAGATGTGAATATATAGATATATTGGACAAGCAGATATTTTTAATTTCAGAAAAGCTCATAAATGTAATTTTTAAATATGACCCAGAAATGATTATAAAAACTCTTCCACTTATAGATGCTAAGAGAAACAGACAGGAAAATTATTATCTTCCGATATTGGAGGATATTGAAGCTCTTAATGAAAAATCAGAATTAGGAGCTAATAAAACTATATACAAAAAGATAGTTCTGGATAAAGAAAAAATTCAAGAAAAAAAGATATTTAGGATAAAGGAAATCAGCAAAAATTTAGTCGTAGTTAGATTAGATGTTGCTGAAAGTATACTTAGAAGAAAGCCAAAGGGAATATGTTTAGAAAGATTAGAAGTCCGATAAATGAGGTGATTTTGATGTCTGATGAAAAATATTATATTGTGCGTGGAGCTAAGATGGTATGCAATAAAGGAAGTAACGAAAGACATATAAACCTTCCTAATAGCCATGGGTCATATGCAACTGAAAAACCTATGATGAATAAGAAGGATAATGTAGTAGGCAAAAACATAAAGTATTTTGGTGTATGTTCAGGTGATTGCCCAGCAGGAGATGGAGATGTTGCCGTAATAGATATGAATGGTAATAATGCTATAGGCAAAAAATGTCAAGTAGAAATATTAAAAGAGTGGATGAAAGCAAAAGAAGAGACATTAGTTAGAGGTGAAGCAGCACTAACAACAGATTCATATTTAGTATGTAAATATGGTGGAAAAATAACTTTTGTTACTACAGGACAGGAAGAGTAAGATAGTAAATTATTTACTAGAATCGTAAGTGAATAAATAATAAATGAAGATTATAAAGGAGGAGCAACTTTAATGGGTGAAGTTCATGCATTAAGGATCAAAAGTCCTTACAAATTATTGCATGTAGAAGATATTAAAATTATAAATAGACCTAATGAACATGGAAGATTATATTTAAAGTGTTTAATAGATGAAAGTATTAATTTTAAGTATTCTATAGAAGCTTCAACTAAAGATGAGATAACAGTTTATGAAGAAAAAGAAAGCAAAAGTAATGATAAAGAAGTAGATATTAATAAAGTAAATGAAAGTAAAAGTGCAGTATTATTTAATGGATTAACAAAGGCCATAAAAACAACTAATGAGAATGGAAACTATTATGTAGAAATAGAGGGAATATCAAAAACCTCAGAGCTTGATATAAAAGAAAAAAGTAGATCATTTCAAAATATTAATATGACATATGATGAACTTATATCATCTGTTTTAAAGAATTATAGTGAAAAAGGATTTATTCAAAGTGTTGGATGTAGTCAAAAGATAAACAAGCCTATTTTTCAATATAAAGAAACAGACTGGAATTTTTTAAAGAGAATATGTAGTGAGTTAAATTCGGAAATATATTGTGATATAATTAGCATAAATAATCTGTTTTATTTTGGAAGAAGCAAAGGAAAAACTTATGAAATAAAAGATAATATACAATATAAAGCCTGTAAGGATTTAAAAGCATTTTATAAGGCAGGTGGATATGATGAAGGCTATCATGATACAGATTATTTCTATTATGAAATAGATACGAGAGAAAGATATAATCTTGGAGATAATATTTATTTCAAGCAGAAGGATGTATATGTAACAGAATATGTAGCTTGTAAATATCAAGATGAAATAATATATAAGTACAAGCTTTGCAGAAAAAATGGAGTATGGCAGACTAAAATATATAATTCGCTAATATCTGGAGCTTCTATTGAGGGAAAAGTATTAGCTACTCAAGGAGAAGAAGTGAAGCTTCACCTTGATATTGACAAAGATCAAGGTGAAAGTGAAGCAGCATGGTTTAAGTATGCACCACCAACAGGAAATACTATGTATAGTATGCCTATAGTTGGAACAAGTGCAAAGTTATATTTTTCAGATGAAACATGTAATGAACCATTAGTATCGGGATGTGTAAGAAATAATGGACGTAGCTGTGAGAAGACAGCAGATACAACTAAAAGATACTTTGGAACAGAGCATGGCAGCGAAGTTGAGATGACACCAAGTGCACTAAACATAAAGGGTGGAAGTAAATCACCAATAAGCATAAGCATTGATGATAATGTAGGAATAACAATAACAAGTCCCAAGAAACTAAATTTAAGTGCAGATTCTGAGATAATAATGAAGACACCTAAAAATGTTAAAATTAATGGTGTAAGTCAGATAAATGCCCAAAAAACAAATACAGAAAGTGGTTTCTCATTAGAAACAGATTTACACTTTTTATCTGAGAAGGTAATAAAAAATGGAAGCTCAAGTGAATCATATGAAGATTTTGATGATGAGCCAGAGGCAGGTAAGAAGCCTGGGCCTGAAAAACCAAAAGAAAAGAAAAAGGGATTCAGCTGGGGGAGCTTACTTGTTGCTGTAGTGGCAGTAGCAGCAGTTGCAGTTTCAGTAGCTACATTTGGAGTAGGAGCAGTATTAGTTGGAGCAGCAGTTGGAGCAGCAATATCAGTACTTAGTACAGCAGTCGGTGATGCAATAAGTGGGGAGAAAAGTAGCTTAGGCACATATATAAAAAATGCACTGGTTGGAGCAGTATCTGGAGCCATATTTGGCCCGTTTGGAGCATTTGAAAGTTTAGGTGGAATGATGGCCTTTGGTGGTATTACCGGAATGGCTGATAGTTTACTTAATCAAGCTATTGAAGGTGAATTTAGTCTAGGTCAGACATTGTTTGATGGGGCTATAGGTGCAGCAACAGCAGGATTATTGCATGGAGCAGGAAAGGCTTTAAAGAGTGCATCTAAGTATGTAAAAAATGCAGTTAATAAAGTATTAAGCAAGAATGAATCTGTCCTTATGAATATTGCCAAGAAGCTTGATGATGTATTTGCACCAGTAAAATTAGCACAAACACCAGATGGAATGACAGTTCCTGTGAAAGAAGAATCAACTAAGATTCAGGATGCCATTTCTAAGATCGTTGATGATGCTAAAGGTGGTGGGAAAAATAATTTTTCAAAAAGCAAGATAAGTAAAATGAATTCATCCCAGGATGAGTTATCAACTATATTAAAAAATGAGAAAATTACTTTGAACGAATTTAATTCAATGAGAATGAAAAGTGCCTCTGAGCTCACTGATGAACAAAGAAAAATTATGATGAAGATAAGAGAACAAGTTCCAGCGCCTAACAGTGATACAACATTACAAAAAGTAATTGATGGTGGAAAAATAGATAATTATATAAAAGATGATGATCCATGGAATACAGTAGGTGGATTTATAACTAAAGCTCAAGATACTAAAGAGTTAAGTAAATTACAAGAGGTTTATGATGGGCTAGCGTTAGGGTATGAAAATACTCCATTTAACGTAGGGGTAGATAAGGATTATGGTGTAATAAGATTTAAAACTGATTCGGTAGACAAAATAGATATACCATATGGACCAACTATGGAGCGAGTAGGTGCGAAAGCACCAGCTGGTGGATTTGATACATCACCAGATCCATTTACAGGGCATGGATTTACTAAGGACATGAATGATAATATTATTCCTGAATATACAATGCAATATCTGAAGCCTAATGAAGGTGCGGAATTGTACAGGGTAAATAGTGAAACAGGAATTGAAGAATTAATTGCCAAGTATGTAGATGGTAAGTTCGTAAAAATAAAATAAATTGAGAGGAATTAGTTATGTTATTAGGTAAATATACATTATATATGGGAAAGCAGTATGAAGTTATTGATTATGACAAAAAGAATAAAATTATTAAACTGAAATCGGATGAAAGTAAGATAGGATGTAAAATTATAGAAAGAAAGGATGTTGGAGAGATATACTATATACAGACTAATTGCTTTTATAAAGGATATAAGTTTCAAGTTATAGCAGAAAAAGATGCTAGTATATTGATTTATACTAGCAACAATGAAGTGGGATCTAAGTTAAATATGGAATTCATAGAACGTTCAGTATATCATAAATGGATAAAAAAGAATGAGGCGGATAGAATATTTGAAGATAAAAATATATTAAGCTTATAAAAGTTTACTTTACTGTTAATTGAAATTATAAAGGTGAGGTATAAAAATGTATAATGATAATGTTAGAAATAGAATTATAGAAATAAGTAAAAAACATGAATCCTTACAGAATTTATTACAAATGTTGTCAAGGGAAGCAATTATATATTATTGTGCATGTAATTCTGAAAAGTCACCGGTTAAAGTTATGTTGAATAAAAATGAATATACAGTAATAGCTACTAGTAAAGAGGTACTAACTGAAGCTAAGCAATATTTAGATATTAATAATATTATTGAAATTGATGCAATAAGTATAATTAGGAGTATATTAAGGACAGAAAATAAAGGAGCTATAATTAATTTAGGAGATGAATCTCAGTTAATTCTAGATACAGATATGTTAAAACTTCTATATAGGGAAATTGTAGTAATGGATTTATATATGAAAGGAGGAGCATATGTCATACAAAATGATAAAGATTATCTTTTGGTAGAAGCTAAAGGAAAGAAGCTTTTTAATATAGTATTGACGGAAGATGATGGTAAAGAATTAAAAGAGTTGTTAAATCAAAAAGGAAATGTAATCTTTAAATGCTGGAAAGAAATTCTTCCTTATTTTGTAGCAACTAAATGTGTAGCATTGATTTATAATTTTAGCAAGAAGGATATGGTTTATGTTGGAGAACCATATTTAGGATGGCTTTATGATAGTCCATTTCAGTAACTTATGATAATTTAGTAACTATTTAATTATAAGAAGCAAATATTAAAAGATGTATAAAATTTAAAAAAGCTATAATGATGCGACATTTAGGGATTATTGTTATGTATATAAACTTTTATACAGCCAAAATAAAAAAGATACTATGGATGATATTAAAGATATAACAGATTTTGAGTTATTGCATATAATAGCAGGAAATTATAACTGTGGTAATGGTTTTGAGATTCCCTATAATATAATAAATAATAGCAATTGTGACTTAGGAACTGCATTAATGATTTTCTTTGACGATGATGGACATAGAATTTTAGAAAATAGAGAAGAATTAAAAAATCTTAATTTAAAGCAAAGAATATTAAGTTTATACCACCATTAACAAAGATTCAAAGTTTTAAATTGAAAAAGAATAATCCAGATATAAGTAGGATTTTTAAATAAGTCTATATGAATTTAGGGAGTTGAATTCAATGGCAATCTACGACGATTCTAGGTAGTAGGTTATAAGAACTTTCTAGTAGAGAGTAACTACGAGGTAGAAACAATTATTAAAATTTATTATGAAATAAATAGCAGAGAAAGATATGAGTTAGGAGATAATATTTATTTCAAGCAGAAGGATGTATATGTAACAGAATATGTAGCTTGTAAATATCAAGATGAAATAATATATAAGTACAAGCTTTGCAGAAAAAATGGAGTATGGCAGACTAAAATATATAATTCGCTAATATCTGGAGCTTCTATTGAGGGAAAAGTATTAGCTACTCAAGGAGAAGAAGTGAAGCTTAAACTTGATATTGACAAAGATCAAGGTGAAAGTGAAGCAGCATGGTTTAAGTATGCACCACCAACAGGAAATACTATGTATAGTATGCCTATAGTTGGAACAAGTGCAAAGTTATATTTTTCAGATGAAACATGTAATGAACCATTAGTATCGGGATGTGTAAGAAATAATGGAAGTAGCTGTGAGAAGACAGCAGATACAACTAAAAGATACTTTGGAACAGAGCATGGCAGCGAAGTTGAGATGACACCAAGTGCACTAAACATAAAAGGTGGAAGTAAATCACCAATAAGCATAAGTATTGATGATAATGTAGGAATAACAATAACAAGTCCCAAGAAACTAAATTTAAGTGCAGATTCTGAGATAATAATGAAGACACCTAAAAATGTTAAAATAAATGGTGTAAGTCAGATAAATGCCCAAAAAACAAATACAGAAAGTGGTTTCTCATTAGAAACAGATTTACACTTTTTATCTGAGAAGGTAATAAAAAATGGAAGCTCAAGTGAATCATATGAAGATTTTGATGATGAGCCAGAGGCAGGTAAGAAGCCTGGGCCTGAAAAACCAAAAGAAAAGAAAAAGGGATTCAGCTGGGGAAAACTTGCGCTTGCTGCAGTTGCAACAGTAGCAATAGTTGCATCAATATTTACATTTGGAGCAACAGCAACAGTAGCTGCAATAGCATTAGGAGCAATAGCAGCGAGTGCAGCTGTAGGAGCTTATAATGGAGCAAAGAATAGTATTGATTCTCAAAAGTCAGCTAATAAAGAAGTTGATTATTTAGAGGTTGTTAAGTCAGGATTTCGTGGAGCGGTGACTGGTGCTACCGATATGGTGAAGACAGAACTTTGTTCAGCAGCAGATTGGACAGCTCAAACTTTTTTGGGAACAGTGAGCTTATTGAATGAAGCATCAAAATATCTTCCTTTTACACGTAATAATACTAGTTATCAAATATCAGCTGATCAAACTAGTCAGATGTTAAACAATGCATCAAATTATGTACATCAATTCTTTAAAGATTTAGCACCTTATAAGAATGCATATGAGTATGGAGAATATGTTCTAAATGTGGCAACAATCGCTAATGGCATAAAATCGATTGGAAATATATCCCAAAAAGGAATGGGTGGAATTTCAATAGGAAATATGCAAATAGCAAACACTAATATGGTTGTTCCTGTGTTATCATATTCAGGCGAGGCCATTGTAGGAGTTAAAGAAGCAGCGTCTATAGCTATTGCAGGTGGCTCTATTTATAATATGAGTAATTCTAACAGTGGTGCAGGGGACAAATCGCTTAATGAAGACTTAATTGATGATGATAAAGGTGGTGGGGGGAAAACTAAAGTCAATTATGGAGAACAATTTACTAAAGGAAAAAATGGCAGAAAAGAATTGAAACCTGAGATTGAATATACTGATTCAAATGGCTATACATATGAGACAGATGCTAGTGGTAATATTGTACATGCTCATACAGATAATTTAGCTATTGGAAAAGGGAAAAGAAATCCTTATGCACAAAGAAAAGTTGGTGGGAAAGACAGATTACCAACGGATGATGGTGGTCATTTATTTGGAAATCAATTTAAAGGATCTGGGGATATTGATAACTTATTACCTCAAGATGCAAAAATTAATCGTAGCAGTGGTGAGTGGTATAATATGGAAAGGGAGTGGGCAAAAGCTAAAGCAAATAAAAGTACAGTTAAGGTTGATATTGTTCCTCAATTTAACGGTTCATCAAGGCCAACAAGATATATAGTTAAATATTGGATTGATGGAAAGAAAACCATAAAAATTATAGATAATTGATAGGAGACGAATTATGGAAAAAGAGTTAGATAGATTATATAATGAATTAGTAAATCACATAGTATCTATGATACCAACTGGATGGAAAAAAATATTTTTTTTAGGAGAAGTAGAAAAAAATAAATCGACTTATAATATTACATTTTATTTTGTTGATGATAATAATTTTATTCAAAGAGCTTTTGACATTCCAGATAAATACAATGTATCTGAAGAAATCTTTGATGATTTATTAATAGAAGCGAATGATATCATGATAAAAATATATGATTGTTTTATAAAAAATAATCAAAAAAATTGGGTACAAATGTATTGGAATGTAAGCGAAGAAGGTAAATTTAGTGTAGAGTTTTCATATAATGAGAATATTTTCAAAGAAATGATACCTTCATTACGAGAGATTGTTTGGGCTTATACAAAATTTAACTATATTCCGAAAGATAAGTATTCAAAGGAATTGCTTAATGAATATATATCAAAGAATTAAGTTATTAATTTATGCTCTTACATGAGTATTTATATTATAGAAGAAGGTGGATTTAATCGTATTAATGAATTGTTTAACTAAAATAACATATAGAAGAAATGAGTTCAGGACAATGTTAGAAATTTAAATGGTAAATAAATTTATAATTGTTGGTGGAGGGGAAAACCTTAAAAATGGTATTGTTGGATATAGGAAAATATAATTCAGGATGTCTAGTTTAATTAAATCATTTAATAAATTTAATTAAATGAAGGAGAGGTTGTATGAGCATAAGTTTTGAATATAGTTTTAAGCCAACAAATACAGAAAAAATAAGGGAGTTCGAGTTAAAATATAACATTGTTTTACCAGAAGATTATAAGAAATTTTTACTAGAAAGCAATGGTGGAAAACCAAATATCAGAAGATTTCAGACAGCAGATGAAATTCATACATCGTCGTTAATGTTATTATTTCCATTATCTGCAGAAAAGGAACCTAATTTGGTTAATATTTATAAAGAATTTAATATGGAAGGACTAATTCACTCGGATTTCTTGGCAATAGGAGCTGATCCTATGGAAAATAAAATATGTATTTGTATTAAAGGAAATAATATAGGCTCAATTTATTATTGGAGTCTAGATATGGAAGAATTTAATGAAGATGAGTATGTTCCTTCGTATAAGTATATGAGTTTAGTTGCAAAAAATTTCAATGACTTTATTAATGGATTGTTTGTACCAGAGGATTAATATAATTTTGGTTTAGTATTATTTAATGCACATTAGAGTGAAGCTTAGCAAATTTACTAAGTAAGGTTTTAGTGAAGATATATTCTTCGCTAAGATCTTTTTTATTTTGATAAAAGGAAAAATATATTATTTTAGATGAAGATTTTCATGAAGAATACTTGCACTGGAATCCATATTTTGAAGCAATAAAGAAATATGGTGAGCCAGAGTATGATGAATGTTTTGGGTATGAGTCTTTATTGAGTTTAGGTGGAAAAGAACGTATTGAAAATTTAAAGAAGGTAAATTATGAGGTTCATATAACTATTATGTGTGAAGTGCAAGGAGTATTATCTTAAAAAATAATATTAATAAATATAAAAATAGCAGATAATCATTTTTGATTACTTGCTATTTTACTATATAAGGATTTTTAATATTCGATAATAAAAAGGTCTGCTGTGTAAATAAGAGAAAAAAGAATCATCTAGGGATAACTTGCAAAAAATGTTTTAGCAGGATTAGCTGTAGCAGCAACTGCAGGATTTGCGGCACTAGCTATAGGTGGAATACTTATGGGGGGCAATTGGAGGAGTAGCAGCAGTTGGAAGCATTGCTTATTCGGATAAAAAACTGACATAACGGATTATATGGGAACAGCAGCCAGGGAGTCTTTTGTAGGAGCACTGTCAGGAGCAATATTTGGCCCAATGGGAAACATCAGGTTTAGGTGGAAAAATGGCATTAGGTGGAATAAGTAATGCATTTGAAAGTGTTATAAGACAAAAGCTTAATGGAGAAGATGTTAATTGGTGGACAGTTGCTCAAGATGCAAGTATTGGAGCAGCTACAGGAGGATTATTCCATTATGGTGGAAAGGCTATAAAGGGTGCATCTCCATATGTTAAGAAAGCAACAAATAAAATATCATACGCATTATCAGAAAATGCTAAATTTGCGAAAATGGCATTTAAGAATATGCAAAATGGACCTAAAACAGTGGTACTTGGAAGTAATTTAGGTAATGTTGATGATGCCTTGAAGAGATTTGGTAAGGAATTTAAGGATGTTAAAAATACGTCAAAATTAGAACCTAAACGAATGAATAATGCAATAGACGTTCCTGAATTTAATTAGACTAAAAGAACAAAAGCAGGCAGGAAAGAAAAATCCTAGTGGGAGAGATCCGAAAGGAAATACTCAGCAAAAGTTAGTGAGAGACGATGCACTAAATAGAAAAATCAAAGAATATAAAGATCAAGGATTAACACGTAAAGAAGCTAAAGAAAAAGCTGATGAATGGATGAAAACTCAAGCTGCTTTACATGATCCAGACCAAATTGCTGGTGGTAATCCTCTAAATGTAACTGGAATGGGAGATAAGAGAATAAATTATTCGATAGGATCTCAATGGAAATCAAGAGCAGATGATATTGAAAAGCAAGTAAGAAAATATATTAAGGATAATAATTTATCAGAAAAAGATTTAGAAAAAATCTATTTAAATATTAAATTATCATGTGGAGGAAAATGATATGAATGATGATATGAAGAAAGTATTTAGTGATTTTAAATTATATGAAAAAGTAAGTGAAGATATAATTAACAAATATAGAGACAAAGTTGGGGACGATGTTGTAGAGATATGGAAAAAGTATGGATTTGGCACAACATTTAATGGTTATCTAAAGATAATAAATCCGGATGATGTTCAAGAATTATTAGAAGAAACATATATTATGCCATTTGGTGATATTCCTATTTTTGTAACTGGTATGGGAGATATTATTACATGTAACAATAGAGGCAGTTTTGTAATTGCAGATTATAGACATCAACGAATAAAGGGATTATGGGTAGATAGAGAAATAGAATGGGACTTTTTCTTTGATGAAGATTGTAAAGAAGAATTGCAATGGAATCCATATTTTGAAGCTGTCGAGAAGTATGGGGAACCAGCGTATAATGAGTGTTTTGGATATGAACCTTTACTAAGTTTAGGTGGAAAAGAAAATGTTGATAATCTAAGAAAAGTAAATTATGAAGTTCATATAACAATTATGGCTGAAATACAGGGAGTACTATCTTGTTGAAATAAAATATAGTAAATAAATTAACATAATAGGTAAGATGAATTAATCAAATGAAATCTTGCCTATTTTTAATTAGAAATGACACCAGGAGCAATAAATATAACTGGTGGAAGTAAAGAGCCACTTAGTATAAGCTTTGATGATAAAAAGGGTGTAACATTAACAAGTCCTAAAAAATTAACACTTAATGCAGATAATGAAATAGTAATAAAAAGACCCAAGACTGTTACAGTTAAGGGAGAAAGTAAAGTATCTGTATTAAAGTCAAAAAGCAGTAATGGATTTTCAATAGAAACTGATATGCACTTTTTAGGGGGTGATGTAATAAAGAATGGAAGCTATAGAGAAACATATGTACCATTTGATTATGAACCAAGGGCAGGTAAAAAGCCTGAGCTAGTGAAAAAAGAGGAAAAAAAGAAGAGAATGGATTTAGCTGGGGGAAACTAGCTAAAGGAGTTATTGCAGGACTAGCTGTAGTAGCGGTTGTTACAGTATCGGCAGTTGCTATTGCAGCAACAGCAGGAACAGCTTTAAAGAGTGCATCTAAGTATGTAAAAAATGCAGTTAATAAAGTATTAAGCAAGAATGAATCTGTCCTTATGAATATTGCCAAGAAGCTTGATGATGTATTTGCACCAGTAAAATTAGCACAAGCACCAGATGGAATGACAGTTCCTGTGAAAGAAGAATCAACTAAGATTCAGGATGCTATTTCTAAGATCGTTGATGATGCTAAAGGTGGTGGGAAAACTAAATTTGATGATCTAGATTTAGATAGTGCTACGACAAAACAAAAAGGTAATTATGGTGAGCATATAGCAGATGATAATCTTATTAATAACCAAAGTTTAAAAGATGCAGGATATGATTTAAAATCAGTTGGAAGAGAAGCACCAAAAGGTCCAAATGATAAAATTGTAAAGGGGATTGATGGATTATATGAGAATATGAATCCTGATTCAAATATAAAGTATGTAATTGATGAAGCAAAATTTAGAAGTTCGAAATTAGGAAATACTAAAGATAATTTACAAATGTCTGATGATTGGATAACAGGAAAAAATAGAATATTAAAAGCAGTAGATAATGATAAAGAGTTAGCAGAAACAATTGAAGAGGCATTAGAAAATGGTTAAGTAGAGAGAGTATTATCAAAGGTGGATAAAACTGGGAAAGTAACAACATATAAGCTTGATTCAAATGGAAAAATAATAGGAGAGTGGCCTTAAATAGTAAGGAAAAGGAGTCAAAGAAATGCGAGATAACTATTGTGATATAAAAGATTTAGAAGAAGACATAATAATTATCAATAAAAGAATTTTGAGAAATAATAAAGATATTTTAGAAATTAAAAATGATATACTCAATGGAGTGAGGAGATATCCAATAAGCAATTTAGAAGTTCTTGATAATAAATATAAAAGCATTGTTGTAAAATGCATTGATAAGATACGTGCAATGTATTCTAAGGGTGATTTACTTGAAGAGTTTGATAATATTTGGCATGAGGCTGTAGAAGCTTTGATAAATATAAAAGAAAAGAAAATTGGGTATCTATATCTCTTATGGATTGTAGGAATAGGAATTTTACTAGAAGTCCCTAAAGATCTTATGAGAAAGGTTGAAGAATGTGTAAAAAGAGAGTCTATTAAGGATTTTGTATTACAATTCTTATTGGATGGATATTTGGATAATGAAGATCCTGAAGAGATGTGCTTTGAAAAAGAAAATCCTTATAAAAAAGTAGTTGAAATAGTAAAATTATCATTTGAAGATAGGGAAGAAGCTTCAAAAAGATTGATAAAATATATGAATGACGAGTGGTTTAAAGGACATTATGATTATGAATGGAGAAATGCACATAAGGAACCTGGTTATCTTGGTTTTTGGAGTTTTGAAACAGCTGCTTTAGCTAAAATGCTTGAACTAGATGATAGCAATTTAAAAGATAATATTCATTATCCATATGATTTAGCTCATTATAAAAATGAAATGAAATTTAATATTAATAAGTTAAATATTATAGAAGAAAATGAGAAAGAGCAGATAGAAGAATATATCAGTAATAATCATGAATTAGAACAGATTATCCCAAATAAATTTAGAAAGCAGGTAAATTGTATTATAGAAGATTATAATAAACTTCAAGATAATGAGTTTTGGGAAAAATATAACTTACAAGACATATGGTTTGATGTTTCAGATTATATAAAAGAAAATGCTACAAAAAATTTATTAGGATTTATTATTGTAAATGTGTTAGTAGATGAAGGACACATTTTACAATTGGATTATAAAGAAGAATTAGAAGACTATATAGAAACAATAAAGAATTTATGGGGAAAGCAACAAGTAAAATTAATTAGATTAGATTTGGGAAATGATCAAGATTACTATATGTATGTACCTAAAACAGTAGAGATAGATAATTTATATGAAGTAAAAATTTTGAATGTATAATATATAATTTTAAGAGGAAAAGATGTTTTAAACTAGGAAAGAGTGTACTAGGTTTAGATTTTAAGTATAATAAAATGGTATATTGATAGAAATTCAGAATATGCAGATTATGTATTATCAGGAATAGAAGATCTTGGAATAGATGAAGATGAGATTAGTATTTCTAAAAAATGATCATATTGCGATTTATATTGGTATTAGTGATAACTTCAGTATTTATCTTTGGAGGAATGTACTTAGCAACTTCCGTTTAAGCATAAAGATATATACAACTTAACATATAAGCTATATATATCTTTATTTATATTAATAATTAATTCCAGCAGGTTTTATATTTTCCTTATCACCTTGAGAACATGGAGTAACTCCATATGTCATTTTACAATTTGGACATGTATCTACAAATGTATTCATTTTAAACTCTTTTCCACATGAACAAGTAATTATATGAGGAGTAGATAAATTCATATCTTCTTTTCCTTTTTCTCTTACTCTATCTACAATCGCTTTTCCATCTTTTTTATCTGTTCCACAACCACAACTCATAGTTGAGCCTCCTTTAATTTAGAATATATTATGTATGATACATTAAGTTAGTGCTAAAAGTCTGTATCATTTGTTACAAAATAATAATATAATAATTATGTATAGTACATGGTTAAAATATTCAATATATAAACTATATTTGTATATAATATAACATTTAAATATATGAAAGGATATGAATATGGATAAAAAAATCGTTAAAAGAGGATATGTAACCACTGATGCTAATGAATTCAATGAAGAATCACTTATAAAATTAAAAGAAGCACAAAAGGATATTTATATATTTTTAAATAGAGGATATCACTTGAAAAAAGTTTCAACCTTTGTTGGAAATCACTATTTACTTTCTGAAAGGCAAAGGCTAGCCTTAGTAAGATCAACATGTTCAAAAGAGGAATTAAAGCTTAGAAAAGAAAAAGAAATAACAAATTTAGAGGAAAACCAAACTGTATATGTTGATGGATTTAATTTAATAATTACATTAGAAGTTGCGCTATCAAATTCAACATTAATAAAATGTATGGATGGTACAATAAGAGATTTAGCTGGACTTCGAGGTACATATAAGTTAATTGATAAAACAGATAGAGCAATTAATTTAATAGGAGAATACTTACAGAAGCTTAAAATTAAAAAAGCTGTATTTTATCTTGATTCGCCTGTATCAAATTCAGGCAGATTAAAAATCAGAATATTAGAATTGTTAGATAAATATGAATATGATGTAGAAGTTGAACTTGTAAATAATGCAGATGTGGTTTTAGAAAAGCTGAAAAATGTTATTAGCAGTGATTCTATAATTATGGAAAAATGTAATGGATGGATTAATGTTGCTGCAAAGATTATTGAAGAGAACATCGAAAAATGCACATGTTTAGATTTTAGCAAAGTAGATTAATATGTATTTTAATACAGCGATACTTGATTATAATGATAATATATGAAAAAGATGATACTACTTTTTTATAATTTAGAGTTACAATGAAATAGAATTAAAGCTGATGTTTTAATGAACTGAACATTAGCTTTGTTTTATATGGTATAATAAAGTAGATTCATAGAAAAATAATGAAGTATAAAACTAAATTTAGAATGATTTAGTTACAGCCATGAAAGGAAACGTAATATGGGAAAATCACTGATACTTGCAGAAAAACCTTCAGTAGGAAGAGAAATAGCAAAGGTATTGAAAGTAAATAACAATAAAGGAAGTTATATAGAAAACAATAAATACATTGTAACATGGGCGCTTGGCCATTTAGTTGAACTACAATCACCAGAAGGTTACGATGTAAAATATAAAAATTGGAGCATGGACACTTTACCAATGCTTCCAAAGTATATGAAACTAAGTGTAATAAAGAAATCATCAAAGCAATTTTATGAAGTTAAAAAGCAAATGCTTAGAGATGATGTAAGTGAAATCATAATAGCAACAGATTCAGGACGTGAGGGGGAGCTAGTTGCTAGATGGATAATTGAAAAAGCAGGAGTTAAAAAGCCACTTAAAAGATTATGGATTTCTTCGCAAACAAGCAAAGCAATAATAGAAGGATTCAATAATTTAAAACCAGGGGATGCTTACAGAAATCTTTATGAGGCAGCACAGTGTAGAGCTGAGGCTGACTGGGTTGTTGGTCTTAATGTAACAAGAGCACTTACATGTAAATATAATGCACAATTATCAGCAGGTCGTGTTCAATCACCAACATTAGCTATGATTGTACAAAGAGAAGAAGAAATTAAAAACTTTATACCAAAGGATTATTACACAATAGAAGGTAAGGGGAACAATGTTACTTTCAATTGGGTTAACAAAGATAATAATGGAAGAATTTTTGATGAAGAATTTGCAAAGAAAGTCATAGGGAAATGTAATAAAGCTAATGCTGAAGTAGTTAGTGTAGATTCAAAAGAAAAGAAACAATATTCTCCAGCGCTTTATGATTTAACGGAACTTCAAAGAGATTGTAACAGGCTTTTTGGTTTTTCTGCTAAGCAGACTTTATCAATTATGCAGAGATTATATGAAAATTACAAGATTTTAACTTATCCAAGAACTGATTCAAGATACGTAACTCGTGATATTGTAGCAACAATTCCTGAAAGATTGAATGCAGTTGCTACAGGTGAATATAGATTAGTAGCACAGGAATTACTTAAAACTAAAATAACTGGGAATAAAAGTTTTGTAGATGATTCAAAGGTAAGCGATCACCATGCAATAATTCCAACAGAAGAAAGACCTAATCTTTCGAGTTTAAGTTCAGAAGAAAGAAAGGTTTATGATTTAGTAGTAAAGAGATTTTTAAGTGTTATGCTTCCACCTTTTGAATATATTCAAACTACAATTGAATTAAATGCAAATGGTGAAAGATTTATCGCTAAAGGTAAAGTTATAAAAAGTAAAGGCTTTAAAAAAGTTTATGATAAAGAGCTTGTAGAAGAAGATTCTTCAGAAGATTTAAAGGATCAAATATTACCAGTAATGAATAAAGGTGATAAGATATCATTAAATTCAGTAAACTCAAAGAAATCTCAAACAAAGCCACCGGCAAGATTTAATGAAGGTACACTTTTATCTGCAATGGAAAATCCACAAAAGTATATAAGTGTAGGAAAAGATGCAGCAAAAACATTAAATGAGACAGGTGGACTTGGAACAGTTGCAACTCGTGCTGACATTATAGAAAAGCTATATAGTTCTTTTGTTATTGAAAAAAGAGGCAAAGAAATAGTACCTACATCAAAAGGGAAACAGCTTATTGAATTAGTTCCAAATGAGTTAAAATCACCACTTCTTACTGCAAAATGGGAAAAGAGACTTGATGAAATAAGCAAGGGAAAAGAAAAAGGCCATGAATTTGTTAGAGAAATGAGAAACTACACAATTGCTCTTGTTGAAGATGTAAAAGGTGATAGTCATAGATTTGTTCATGATAATAAGACAGGAAAGAAATGTCCTCAGTGTGGGAAATATTTATTAGAAGTTAAAGGTAAAAATGGAGTAATGAATGTTTGTCAAGACAGAGAATGTGGATATAGAGAAAGTGTATCAAGAACAACTAATGCAAGATGTCCTGAATGTAAGAAAAAACTTGAGCTTAGAGGACAGGGAGAAGGTGCAATTTACGTATGCCCAGGTTCAAATTGTAACTTTAGAGAAAAGGCATCTGTATTTAAAAAGAGATTTGATAAATCAGGAAAAGTAGATAAGAGAGATGTACAAAAGTACATGAAGAAGATGCAAAAGGAAGCAGAAAAAGAATCTATGAGTGATAATCCATTTGCAGCTTTACTCCAAAATATGAACTTTGATAAATAATAAACGTAAAAACTTTATCATTAATTTTAAATTAGTGATGAAGTTTTTTTCATAAAATTTGCCTTTTGCGAATTGACACCTATTTATATGAAATGTATTATAAGAATAACAAATTATTAATACAGACCTTAGGAGGTATTTATGTATAAGTTATTGTTAGTAGATGATGAGGTTTTAGTTAGAGAGGCAATTGCTGAGAATATTCACTGGAATGAACTTGGATATGAATTATTGTCAGTATGTGAAAATGGCAAAGAAGCAATAGAGTATATTAAAAAAAATAAAGTTGATGTGGTTATTACAGATATTTGCATGCCATTTATAGATGGTATTGATTTAAGCAAATATATTTATGAAAATCATTTACCAATTAATGTTATTATTTTTAGTGGTTATAATGAATTTGAATATGCAAAAAAGGCAATTAAATATGGTGTATCAGAATATCTTTCAAAACCTGTTACTGCATATGAACTTTCTGAAATACTAGGTAACTTAAAGAAAAATCTAGATAAGAAAAGAGAAGTTGAAGCAGAATTTGATAAACTTAATAAAAGTTATTTTAAAAATAGAATTTTGATACAATCTAAGATCATAGAAAAGCTCATTATGGGAAATGAAATAGAAGAGGAAAGTCGTAAAGACATTGAAGAATATGGGCTTCAAATGGATTATCTAGAATATAGAGTTGCAATTGTTGAAATCGATATCTATTCTGATTTATATAATGCAAATGAAGATAAAATCAAAAAAGGTGAAATGAAATCTTTTGTAATATATAACATAAGTGATGAGATAATAAAAAAGTATAATGCAGGAGAAGTATGTAAAGGAGATAATAACAAAGGATTAATTTTACTATGGACAAACCATTCGAGAGAATTTGAGGATAAAATTAATCTTATATTTAAAGAGATTCAAGAAGAAGTTTTCAAAGTATTAAAGTTAACGATTACAATAAGCGTAGGAGAAATTGTTTATTCATTATCGGATTTACATAAGTCTTATAAAGATGCAGAACAGCTACTTTTATATAGGTATTTGTGGGATGAAAATCAAATTTTTGATAGAGAAAAATTAAAGAATAAATTAAATGGTTCAGTGAATTTAGATAACGTAATTGATAAGGTGATTTTGGGAATTAAATTAAATGAGAAAAAACAAATAGAAGAAAAAATTATAGAAATACAAGAGTTATTAAAAAATGCTTACATAAGAAAAAATAAAATATGCTTGTATTTATTTGAAATCGTTTCACAAGCTTGCGATTTATTAAGAACATATAATTTGACAGATGATTTTATATATAGAAAGAAAGAAGAAGTTATAACTAGAATAACAGAATCAAGATCATTAAGAGAAGCTATGTTAATATTAAAGGAGTTTTGTTATATGTCATGTGATGAAATGTATAAGCAAAGAGATTCTGATGGAAATAAACAAGCTATGTTAGCACTTGATTATATTGAAAAACATTATGGTGATTTTGATTTGAATTTAAATGTGATATGTTCATATGTTTGCGTCAGTATTAGCCATTTTAGCACAATATTTAAAAATTATACAGGAGATACTTTTATGGAAGTGCTAATGAGGACTAGAATGCAAAAAGCAAAAGAGTTATTAGAAAACACAAGCCTAAAAAATTATGAAATTTCAGAAAAAGTAGGTTTTAGAGATCCTCATTACTTTAGTATAGCTTTTAAAAAAGCAACTGGAAAAAGCCCAAAAGAATATGTAAAGGAAGTGAGGAAAAAATAACATGAAAAGAAAAATGAAAACATTACAAGTTTTTCAGTATTTAAATATTAGAACATCTATATTATTACTATTTTCAACACTGATTATAAGTGCGTTATTATTAATCAGCTTTATATCTTTAAACTATACGGAAAAGATAGCAAGAAATAACTCAGTAGATTATACTACAAAAATTATTAAGCAAATAAATAATGATATAGATTCGTATATTGTATCCATGGATAACATTTCTACATTGGTTGCAAAAAATAGTGCAGTACAATCTTACTTGTTTGATGATGATTCAAGTGTAAATTATGAAATAAATAACAAAAGAATTTTAGAACTATTCGAAACTGTAAGAGAAACTAGAGAAGATATATGCAATATTGCAATTATTGATAAGAATGATAAATATATTATAAATGATGGTAAAGATAAGCTTTCAGAATTTGTATCTTTAGAAGATAATGGGTGGTATAAAAATGCTGTTTTAAGAAATGGAGATACTTTTGTTTCGTCTTCACATGTTCAAAATGTAATTAAGGATAATTATAAATGGGTTATTACATTATGTAGAACATTGATAAATCCTTATACTAATGAACAAGAAGGCGTTTTTTTTATTGACCTAAATTATAATGCAATAAGTGATTTATGTGAAAAAAATAGTTTGGGAAAAAAGGGATATGTATTTATTATAGATGAGAATGGAAATATTATATATCATCCTAAGCAACAGCTTATATACAGTGGACTTATGAGTGAAAAGATAGAAAAAATCATGAGTAGTGAGGAAAATTATTTTGTTACAGATGTAAAAGGAGATAGCTGTGTATATACATTTAGCAAATCTCCCAAAACTGGATGGACAGTTGTTGGTGTTGCGTATATGGATGAACTAATAAAAAATGATAAAGAAATGAAGGCTGTGTATGGGATTATTACAAGTGTTATTTTAGGATTGGCTATGTTGATTTCGATAGTTATTTCTAAAGAAATAACTAAACCTTTACAAGTTTTAAGAGATTCTATGAAAGAAGTTGAAAAGGGGAATTTTGAAAATGTAAATATAGAAGTTTTTAATAAGAATGAGATATGGAGCTTAAGTAATTCTTTTAATATTATGATAGCCGAAATCAAAAAATTAATGGAACAAAATATACAGGAGCAGAAGCAAAAAAGAAAAAGTGAATTGAAGGCTTTGCAATCTCAAATCAATCCCCATTTTCTCTATAATACGTTAGATTCTATAATATGGATGGCTGAAGGGAATAAAACAAAAGAAGTTGTAGTTATGACATCATCTCTTGCAAAATTATTAAGGCAAAGTATAAGCAATGAAGAAGAAATTACTACTATAGAAAAAGAAATAGATTATGTAAAAAGTTATTTAACAATTGAAAAAATGAGGTATAAAGATAAGCTTGAATTTAAGATAGATGTTCAAAAAAGTATATATTATGTTGACATAATTAAGCTAGTATTACAACCAATAGTTGAAAACGCTATATATCATGGAATTAAATATAAAGAAGGTAAAGGGATGATATTAATTGAAGGATATGATTATGATAACGATGTTGAAATTTTAGTTAAAGACAATGGAATTGGTATGAATAAAGATCAGCTTGATAGTATATTTGATTCTAAAAAGAAAAATGATAAATCTAATGGTGTAGGAGTTAATAATGTACAAATGAGATTACAGTTAAGCTATGGAAAGGAATATGGACTAGTTTATGAAAGTGAACCTCTAAAGGGAACCACTGTAAAAATAAAAATTCCGAAAAAGGGGAAAAGTGTTTATGAAGAGTAAGAAAGAGATATTAGAAAGAGGAGTCATTGCATTAGTTATACTAGCAATTTTCATAATATTATTTTCTGTTAAAACCATTGATAATAGAAAACCATTAAATATGATATATATTTCTAAAAGTATTGATGAAAATAATGAATTTTGGATGGCGTTACTTTCGGGAGCAAAGATGGCAGCAAAAGAATATAACGTTAATTTAACTATATGGGCTCCAAAAGATGAATCTGATTATGAAGAGCAAAATCAACTAATAGAAAAAGCTATTGAAAAAAAACCACAGGCTATTTTGCTTTCGGCATCAAATTACACAGAAACAACACCTATGGCAGAGAAGATAAAGAGTAAAGGCATAAAACTAGTGTTAATTGATTCTGAAATTAATTCTGATATTGCAGATAGTGTTGTCTCAACAGGAAATTTTATTGCAGGGCAAAAAATGGGGAATTACATGAGAAACTTCATAAATAATGATACAAAAATAGCCATAGTTAGCCATGTTAAAGGGTCATCGACAGCACTTCAAAGAGAAAATGGATTTAGAGATGGACTTGAAATATATGAAGATAAAATCATAGAAGTGGTGTATTGCGAATCTAAATATGATAAGGCTTATGACTTGACTAAAGAAATTATAAAGGAACATCAGGATATTAATATGATTGCAGCTTTAAATGAATATTCATGCATGGGAGCAGCAAAAGCTGTTAAAGAACTTGGATTAGAAAAAAAGATTGGAATAATGGGATTTGATAATTCTTTAGAAGAAGTAAAACTATTGGAAGAAGGCGTTCTTAATGGAATTGTAATACAAAAGCCTTTTAATATGGGATATTTTGGAGTTGAACAAGCAGCTAAGATAATAAAAGGTGAAAATTATATTAAATATTTGGATTGTGGATCAAAACTAATTACAAAAGAGGATATGTATACTGAAGAAAATCAAAAGATTCTATTTCCTTTTATAGGGCGTCAATTTAGAGAAATACAAAATGATTGATTTATTTTGTTTGTGTGATATTATACCTTATTTAAAAGTGAATAAGAATAAAAACAAATAAAAAATAGTATTATTTTAACTGTTTTTTGTAATATATTCAATTAAATAAAGATAAAAATGGTGCTATACTTTAAACATACCAAACAGAAATGCAAATAAGAAATGGAAGGTGATACTGTGGGGGAGACTATATTAACAATGAAAGATATTGATAAATCTTTTATTGGAGTACATGCCCTTATGGGTGAAAACGGAGCAGGAAAATCAACATTAATGAAGGTTCTTACTGGTATTTATAGTAAGGATAGTGGAGAGATAATTTATAAAGGAAAAGAGGTTGAGTTCTCTAGTCCAAAAGAAGCACAAGAAGCTGGGATTATTATCGTACATCAAGAATTAAATATGATGAATCACTTAACAGTAGCTCAAAATATTTTTATAGGGCGAGAAATGATGAATGGTAAGTTTATCAATGATAACCAAATGAATCAGGAAGTTAAAAAGTTGTTTGATAAACTACATATTGATATCGATCCTAGTGAAACTATGGGTAATCTTACAGTTGGCAGGCAGCAAATGTGCGAGATTGCTAAGGCAATTTCGCAAGATGCTGAGGTAATCGTTTTCGATGAACCTACTGCTGCATTAACAGAATCTGAAATCGAAGAGTTATTTAAAATAATTAGAGATTTAAGATCTAGAGATATTGGAATTATTTATATTTCTCATAGGATGGATGAAATTAATGTAATTACTGATAGAGTTACTGTAATGCGTGATGGAGAATATGTAGGTACAATTATAACAAAAGATTCTACGAAAGAAGAAATAATAAGCATGATGGTTGGAAGAACAATTTATGAAGATCCTAAAGAAAAGAGTAATGTACCAAAAGATGCACCTGTAGTTTTAAAAGTAGAAAATTTAAATGTTGGCAAAAGTGTAAGGAATGTTAGCTTTGAATTAAAAAAGGGTGAAATCATAGGTTTTTCAGGATTAATGGGATCAGGAAGAACTGAGACAGCAAGAGCAATATTTGGAGCAGATAAGATAGATAGTGGAACTATTTATGTAAATGGTAAAAAAGTAGAAATCAAATGCCCGATGGATGCAGTTAATTCAGGAATAGGATATTTATCAGAAGATCGTAAGCGATATGGAATAGTTCTTGATAAAACAGTGACTGAGAATTCTACAATGTCATCATTAGATAAGTTTGTAAATGGGATATTTATAAATAAGAAAAAAGAAAAAGACGTAGCTAAAGATTATGCAGAAAAATTAAAAACTAAAACGGCATCAGTAGAAACTCCTGTTGTTACATTATCTGGTGGGAATCAACAAAAAGTTGTTATTGCAAAGTGGCTTATAAAAGACTGCGATATATTAATTTTTGATGAGCCGACAAGAGGTATTGATGTTGGTGCAAAGAGCGAAATATATACTTTAATGAATGAACTCGTAGCTCAAGGTAAATCAATTATTATGATTTCTTCTGAATTAACAGAAATTCTTAGAATGAGTGATAGAATAATTGTTATGAATGAAGGAAGAAAAACAGGAGAATTACCAATTGAAGAAGCTACACAAGAATCTATTATGAATGCAGCAACATTAAGAAATCAATTCTAGGAGGATAAAAACGTGGAAAAGAAAGAAAATTCACTAAAAAAATCAATATTAAATAATAAATTTGTAAAGGCAATTGGAACTCAAAGATTGATTGCAATTCTAGCACTGATAGCGCTATTTATATTCTTTTCTTTAATGAGTCCAGCATTTCGTCAGTTCACAACTTTAGTAAGTATATTTGATGCTTCATATTATATTGGATTTATGGCAATAGGTGTTACGTTTGTTATTATAACCGGAGGAATAGACCTTTCAATAGGTACTGTATTAGTATGTTCATCATTAATAGCTGGATCACTTGCTGTTAATAGTGGATTTCCAATTTGGTTATGTTTAATTATTGGTATTTTGATAGGCATGTTCTTTGGGTTATGTAATGGTTTAATGGTATCAATTATGGGACTTCCACCATTTATAGCATCATTAGGTACAATGATGATTTCAAAAGGTTTAGGCTCTATATTTACAAAGGCTCAAAGTGTAACATGGCCACAAGCAGCTTCAGCAGATGGATGGTATCGTAAGATATTTAAAATGACTATAGGAAGTGGACAAGACTCACTGATTATTCCAACAGGTTTCATTTTACTAGTTGTTTTAGCTATTGTAATGTCAATAATTTTAACTAAAACAAAACCAGGACGTTATATTTTATCACTTGGAAGTAACAAAGAAGCAACTAGACTTTCTGGTGTAAACGTCGTCAAATGGGAAACTTTAGCTTATGTAATTTCAGGTACTTTTGCAGGAATAGCTGGTGTTGCATATGCTGCTACTTATTCTGTAATGCTACCTGGCGGTGGTGCAGGATTTGAATTAGATGCTATAGCAGGTGTAGTAATCGGCGGTACTTCTATGAGTGGTGGATATGGAACAATAGCAGGTACTTTAATAGGTGTATTTATTATGTCAGTATTAAAGACAGGCCTACCTTTAATCGGATTGCAACCACATTACCAACAATTTATTACAGGTTTTGTTTTAATTGCAGCCGTATTTGCGGATGTTATTAATAGAAGAAAAAAAAATAAAAGATAAGAGAGGTAAGGTTTATGAAAAAAAAATTATTAGGATTAATGCTTTGTACAGCAATACTTGGGTCTATGATGATTGGATGTGGTTCAAAACCAGCACAAGATTCATCAGCAGCACCTGAAAAAGCAACAGAGGAGTCAGCAGATGGTGAATTGTATGTATATTTAGTATCTAAAGGATTCCAACATCAATTCTGGCAAGCAGTTAAACAAGGTGCTGATGAGAAGGCGGCTGAACTTGGTGCAAAAATTGAATTTGTAGGACCAAATACAGAATCAGATATTGCAGATCAAGTACAAATGCTAAATAATGCTATTAATTTAAAACCGGATGCAATTGGACTTGCAGCTTTAAGTACTGAAGCATGTTTAGAAAGTATTCAATCTGCTAAAGATGCTGGAATTCCAATAATAGGATTTGATTCTGGTGTACCAGGTGCTCCAGAAGGTGCAGTTTTTGCAAATGCATCTACAGATAACTATAAAGCAGGTGAATTAGCAGCAGAAAATACTTATCCGCTAGTTAAAGAAAAGATTGCAAGTGCTACTTCAACAGTAAGAATAGGTGTAATGAACCAAGATGCAACATCTGAATCTATAGTAAATCGTGGATCTGGATTCATTGATAAGATAAAAACTTTAATAGAAGCAGATGGTAAGGTAGTTTCCATAGAAGGACATGATAAATGGATGAATAAAGTTTCTAATCCAGATGTGATAATTGACGTAGCAGTACCAGCAACAGTAAATGCTGAACAAGCTACAACTGATGGTATCAATTTATTAAATAAACCAGATACAATATGTATTTATGCTTCAAATCAATTTACTGGTGAAGCTTTAGTAAATGCAAATGCAAATTTAAATAAGCTTAATAAAGATGTTATTGGTGTTGCTTTTGATTCTGGTGCATTAATAAAAGGTGCAGTAAAAGATGGTACATTAGCAGGTGCAGTAACACAAGATCCTCTTTCTATAGGACGTAACACTGTTGAATTAGCTGTCAAAGCAGCAAAAGGTGAGTCAGTTTCCGATGTTGATACAGGATGTCAATGGTATACAGCTAAAAACATGGATGACAAAAATATTGCACCAAACTTATATGACTAATAAATTGTGTTTAATTTAATATGAATCAAACATAAAATAAATATATTATGTTTTGAGCTTGTCACTTCAAAAGTGACAAGCCTTTTTGAAAGGAGAAATAATAATGTTAAATAAAATTCCTAAAATATTATCACCAGAACTAGTAAAAACTCTTATGGAAATGGGACATGGAGATACTATAGTGATTGCTGATGGAAATTTCCCTTCAGAAACATGTGGTAAAAAAGTAGTAAGATCAGATGGCCATGGGGTTCCAGAATTATTAGATGCAATTTTAGAATTATTTCCACTTGATATTAAATATAGTGAAGCACCATTTGGATTAATGGAAGTGGTTAAAGGAGATACTATTGTTCCAGTTATTTGGGATGAATATAACTCTATTTTAGATAAACATCATGATAATAGACCAAATGTAGAATATATAGAAAGATTTGAATTTTATGAGCGTGCGAAAAAAGCTTACGCAGTTATTGCTACAGGTGAAAAGGCTGTTTATGCAAACATCTTATTAACAAAAGGTGTAGTTTAAACATGATTAAATTGGTGGTAAGTGATCTTGATAGAACATTATTGCCACATGGAGTACAAGAAGTTGATGAACAAACAATATATACAATTAAAAAATTAGTAGAGAAAAATATTTATTTTGCAATTGCAAGCGGACGTTCATACAAGGAATTAAGCAAATTTATGAAAAAAACAAAAGATTCTATATTTTTAATTTGCGAAAATGGTGCGCTAATTACTTACCGTGGAAGGATATTAAATAAAAAGTGCATAGAAAAAGATAAGACCGTAAATCTTGTAAATAAATTAGAACAAAATGGATATGATTGCTTAATATCCGGAGTTTATACATTGTATACCACATCAAAAAATCAATCATATTTAAGATATCTAAATCGAGTAAAAGGAAATGTTATGAAGATAAAATATGCTGATGATCTGCCAGAAGATCCATTAAGAATTTCTGTATACAAAAAGAATAGACAAATTATTGATAAGCCTTGGATAATAGAATCTTTCAAAGATTTCAATATATCCTATTATGGAGAAGAATGGCTTGACTTTACAGGCCAAGGAGTAAATAAAGGAATGGCAGTGAAGCAGATTAAAAAGTCTTTTTTAAGTGAAGAAGATGAAATAATGGCATTTGGAGATCAGGATAATGATAAGGAGATGCTATTAATAGCGGATTATAGCTGTGCTATGATTCATGGAAGTAAGGAAATTATAAACATATCTAACGAAATAACAGAGAATCCAATAAAAACAATACAAAAATATATAAAGTTTTAGTTGATTTACTTGTTTTGTAGTGATATAATCCAATTAAACAGAAATAAAACAAATAAAAACAACAAAATAAAAGATACAAGCTAGAAGTTTAAACATAAAATGTACAAGATTTAAGGAGGAAACAATATGATATCAGAGTATGAAATAAAAAAACAAATTTGTGAGATAGGGAAAAGGATCTATGATAAAGGAATGGTTGCAGCAAATGATGGAAACATTTCTGTGAAAATTAGTGACAATGAGTACTTATGTACTCCAACAGGTGTAAGCAAAGGATTTATGACACCAGATTATATATGTAAAGTTGATAAAGAGGGAAATCTAATTCAAGGAAATGGAAAATTTAAGCCATCATCTGAAATAAAGATGCATATGCGTGTTTATCAAGAAAGGCCAGATGTAAAATCAGTAGTACATGCACATCCGATGTATGCAACAGGATTTGCAATTGCAGGAATACCTCTTAATCAACCAATTATGCCAGAAGCAGTAATTGCATTAGGAGAAGTTCCAATAGCGGCATATGGAACTCCATCAACAATGGAAATACCAGATGCAGTATCTAAGTATCTACAAAATTATGATGCAGTATTATTAGAAAATCATGGTGCATTAACTTATGGAGATTCATTACTAGGAGCATATCATAAGATGGAATCGGTAGAATTTTATGCACAATTACTATATATATCAAGACAACTTGGAGGTCCTAATGAATTACCACAAGATGAAGTAAGAAAACTTTGCAACATGCGTGAATCTTATGGATTAACAGGAAGACATCCAGGTGAAGCAATATTAAATAAACATGTAGAAAGTGAAGAAGTTAATAAAGATATAATTGCAGAAATTACAAAGAAGGTGATGGAACAATTAAACCTAAAATAGGGAGGAGGAAAACATGGATAATTATAGTATTCCCAAAAGCCCACGAATAGACAAGCTAGTAAATGCACTATTTGAAAAAATGCCTGAAATTGAATCTGATAGAGCAGTATTAATTACAGACTCTTATTTAAAAACTGAAGGAAAACCAATTATTACAAGACGTGCAGAAGCATTTGCAAATATATTAGAAAATATACCAATAGTAATTAGAGATAATGAGCTTATAGTAGGAAGTTCTACAAAATCACCAAGAGGATGTCAAGTCTTTCCAGAGTTTTCGTTTTCCTGGCTTGAAGATGAGTTTGATACCATCGAAAAAAGAGCTGCTGATCCATTTTATATTTCAGAAGAAACTAAAGAAACTTTAAAAAATATCTACAGATATTGGAAAGGCAAAACTACAAGCGAGCTTGCTACATCATATATGGCTCCAGAAGCAATAAAAGCAATTGAGCATAATATTTTTACACCAGGAAATTATTACTATAATGGTGTTGGACATGTAACGGTATGCTATGACAAAATTTTAGAAATAGGTTATGAAGGTATTATAAAAGAAGCGAAAGATGAACTAGAAAGATGTAATGTTTCAGATATGAATTATGCTAGTAAAAGTCATTTTTTGAATGCTGTTATTTTAAGTTGTAATGCAGTAATCAACTATGCAAAAAGATATGCGGTTCTTGCAAAAGAACTTGCACAAAAATGTAATGATCAAAAAAGAAAAAAAGAGCTTGAAAAAATAGCTAAAAATTGTGATAGAGTGCCTGAAAAAGGTGCAAGAAATTTTTATGAAGCATGTCAATCTTTTTGGTTTGTTCAGATGCTCCTTCAAATAGAATCAAGTGGACATTCTATATCACCAGGAAGATTTGATCAATATATGTATCCATATTATGAAGCGGATATAAAAAGTGGAGCAATAAATAAAGAAGAAGCACAAGAACTTATTGATTGCATTTGGGTGAAACTAAATGAACTTAATAAAGTTAGAGATGCAGGTTCAGCAGAGGGGTTTGCAGGATATGGTCTTTTTCAAAATTTGATTGCTGGAGGTCAAGATGGAGAAGGTGTAGATGTTACAAATGATCTGTCTTATATGTGCATAGAGGCATCATTACATATAATGTTACCTCAGCCTTCACTATCTGTTAGAGTCTGGAACAAAACACCACAGGATTTTCTTATTAAAGCAGCAACGTTAACTAGGACTGGAATAGGACTACCTGCTTACTATAATGATGAAGTTATTATACCATCGCTAGTTAATAGAGGATTAACTTTAAAAGATGCTAGGGAATATAACATTATTGGTTGTGTTGAACCTCAGAAAGCAGGAAAAACAGAAGGATGGCATGATGCAGCATTCTTTAATATGTGTAGACCTTTAGAATTAGTATTTGAAAATGGCATGGATAATGGTGAATTGGTAGGAGTACCTACAGGTGATATTAGTCAAATGAAAACTTTTGATGAATTTTACGATGCATATAAAAAACAAATGAATTATTGTATAGAATTATTAGTCAATGCAGATAATTCTATAGATATGGCGCATAGAGATCGTTGCCCGCTTCCATATCTTTCTTGTATGATAGAAGATTGCATAAAGAAAGGAAAATCTGTACAAGAAGGTGGTGCAGTATATAATTTTACTGGTCCACAAGGATTTGGAATAGCAAATATGGCTGATTCCTTATATGCAATAAAGGTACTTGTTTTTGATAAACATTTATTAACATTAGAAGAGTATAGAGAAGCTCTACGTAATAACTATGGTAAAGATGTTTCAATTAATAAAATAGAACATATTACAAAAGACATAGTAAGAGAATTATTAAATAAAAAAATTAAAGTTAATGAAGAACAAATATCTAAAATTGCAACTATAGTTGAACATAGTATAGGAATACCTCAAGATAAGAAGAATAAGTATGATAAACTGCTAGAAGAAATTGATAAGATACCTAAGTTTGGAAATGATATTCCTGAAGTTGATAGTTTTGCAAGAGATGTTGCATATACCTACACAAAACCTTTAGAAAAATATAAGAATCCAAGAGGAGGTCAATACCAAGCTGGATTGTATCCTGTATCAGCTAATGTTCCACTTGGTGGTCAAACAGGCGCAACTCCAGATGGAAGACTTGCACATAAACCTATAGCAGATGGAGTTTCACCATCAGCAGGAAAGGATGTCAAAGGTCCTACGGCAGCAGCAAACTCTGTATCAAAGTTAGATCATTCAATTGCATCAAATGGAACTTTATTTAATCAAAAGTTTCATCCATCAGCATTGAGTGGACGAGCTGGCTTGGAAAACTTTGTTTCATTTATTAGAGGATATTTTGACCAAAAGGGAAGTCATATTCAATTTAATGTAGTAAGCAAAGAAACATTACTAGATGCACAAAAAAATCCTGAAGAATATAAAACTCTTGTTGTAAGAGTAGCCGGCTATAGTGCTTTATTTACATCACTTTCAAGATCACTTCAAGACGATATTATTAATCGTACAGAGCAAATTGGTTTTTAAGGAAATAAATAATTATATGGAAAATGATTACTTGAAAACAAAAGGGAGAATATTTGATATACAGAAGTTTTCTGTACATGATGGACCGGGAATACGAACCATTATATTTTTGAAAGGATGTTTTTTTAGATGTAGATGGTGTTGTAATCCAGAGTCACAAGAATTCTCAATACAAGAAATGAAAGTGGATGGAAAATTAAAGTGCATAGGTGAAGATATTACAGTTGAAGAAGTAATAAAGCAAATAGAAAAAGATCGTCCATATTATAGAAGAAGCGGTGGTGGCGTTACTCTTTCAGGAGGAGAATGTTTATTTCAACCAGATTTTGCGTATGGATTGCTAAAAGGATGTAAAGACGTTGGAATAACAACGGCGATAGAGACAACAGCAGCAGCAGATTTCAGTATAATAGAAAGACTTTTGCCTGAAATAGATTATGTATTAATGGATATAAAACATATGAATCCAATAAAGCATAAAGAATATATAGGAAGAGATAATTCTAAAGTATTGGAAAATGCTAGAAAGATTTCAGAATATGGGTCCAATTTAACCATTAGAGTTCCTGTAGTTCCAGGCTTTAATGATTCAGAAAGAGATATTTTGGATATTGCGAAGTTTTCAAAAACATTAAATAACGTAAAAGAGTTACATTTACTGCCTTATCATAGACTTGGAAGGGACAAGTATACAGGATTAGATAGAAATTACTTACTTGATGATATAGAACCGCCTACACCAGAAAAGATGGAAGAGCTACTTGAAATAGTGAACAATGTAGGGCTAAATGGAAAAATTGGGGGTTAAGTCAAAATAACAAGGAGGCTTAATATGGATCAATTCTCCTTAGAAGATAGAATGCGAATAATTCAAGAAATTGTACCGGGTAAACAAATTACATTGGCACATGTAATTGCGAATCCAGATAAAGTATTATATAAAAAACTAGGACTAGATCCTAAAATTGATTATACAAAATCTGCAATTGGAATTGTCACAATGAGTCCAGCAGAGACATCAATTATTGCTGGAGATATTGCATTAAAAGCAGCAGGAATAGAGATAGGGTTTATAGATAGATTCAGTGGAACATTAATTATAACAGGTACAATTTCAGAAGTTGATGCAGGATTAAAAGCATTAACAGAATATTGCAAAGAAACATTAAATTTTACAATCTGCAATATTACAAGGACATAGGTATGAAAAAAGTAATTTTAATAGGACGAAGTGAATGTGGTAAGACAACATTAAAGCAAGTATTAAGTGGTGAAAAGCGTAGATATGAAAAGACTCAGGCTGTGAGCTATGCAGACTGGATTATAGATACTCCAGGAGAATATATACAGACAAAAATGCTTGGAGGAGCACTTGCTATATATTCATATGAAGCAGATATAATCGCGCTTATGGCATCGGCAATAGAACCTTTTACACTATTTGCACCTAATATTGTAAGCATGGCAAGTAGAGAAGTCATAGGAATTGTAACACAAATAGATAAAGAAAATGCCAAGATTAAACAAGCGGTTAGATGGCTTGAACTAGCTGGGTGCAAAAAGATATTTAAAGTAAGCTCCGTTACTGGAGAAGGAATTAATGAACTGGTTAGTTATTTAAAATAGCTGATTAAAAATAAGGAGGAAAAAAATGCAGAATGAATTTGAAATAAAAAAACAAATGTGCGAAATTGGAAAACGTATTTATAACCGCGGAATGGTAGCAGCAAATGATGGAAACATTTCTGTTAAGATTAGTGAAAATGAGTTTTTATGTACACCAACAGGAATAAGTAAAGGCTTTATGACCCCAGAATTTATTTGTAAGGTTGATATAGATGGAAACATATTATTTGCAAATAAGGGATTTAAGCCTTCATCAGAAATAAAAATGCATTTAAGAGTATATAAAGAAAGGCCAGATGTTAAATCAGTAGTGCATGCACATCCAATGTATGCAACAGGATTTGCAATTGCAGGAAGACCTTTAACACAACCTATTATGCCAGAAGCTGTAATTGCATTAGGATGTGTGCCAATAGCTAAATATGGAACACCTTCTACTGAGGAAATTCCTGATGCAGTATCTGAATATCTACAATATTTTGATGCAGTGCTTTTAGAAAATCATGGAGCATTAACTTACTCGGATTCATTAGAGGCAGCTTATATGAAGATGGAATCTTTAGAATTCTATGCTAATCTACTATATATTTCTGAGCACTTAGGAGGTCCACAGGAATTATCAGAGGAACAAGTTGAAAAATTATATGAAATAAGACGTCAATTTGGAATGACAGGAAAGCATCCTGCAAATCTATGTCCAAATACATTATCAGGAAAGCCAAGTTGTCATACTTGTGGTGGATCATGTAAATCTCATAATGAATCTGATAAAGGCTTAGTGACTGAAATTACAAAGAAAATAATGGATCAATTAAATCTTAGATAGAGTTTAGAAAAGAGGAAACAAGATGAATGAGGCCTATGTACAAAGCATGGTAGAAGAAACTATAAATAAATTTATAACTCCTAAGATGAATTTGTCAAAGGCAATTTTTCTAACAGAAAAGATAAAAGAAGAGGCAAAAAGAATAGGTGTATCAGTAGTTGTAGCTATATCAAATGAGGCTGGAAGGCCAATTGCGATTCAATGCATGGATGATTCATATATTGCTAGCTATGATGTTGCACTAAATAAATCATATACTGTAGTGGCACTTAAAATGTCCACATTAGAGCTAAAAAAATTAAGCCAGCCTGGATGTTCTTTATATGGAATTCAATTTACTAATGAAGGAAAAGTAGTTATTATTGGTGGCGGAGTTCCACTTTTTTATAAAGGAAAGTTAATAGGTGGATTAGGTGTTAGTGGAGGAACAGAAGAACAAGATAGTGCACTAGCAGAATATGGACAGAAATGCTTAGAGGAGGTTATGTTATGTCAGTAAATGAAGAGCAGATCAAGTCAATTATAGAAAATGTAATTGCAAATTTAGGTGTAAATAAAAATGAAAGTAAAGAGCCTGGATTATTTGATGATATGAATGATGCAATAAGAGCAGCAAAAGAAGCACAAAAAGTAATGCAAAAAATGCCATTGGATTTTCGTGAAAAGATTATAAATAATATTCGTAAGAAGACATTAGAAAATGCTGAAACTCTTGCAAAAATGGCTGTAGAAGAAACTGGAATGGGAAACGTTGGTGATAAAATATTAAAACATCAACTTCTTGCAGAAAAAACTCCAGGAACAGAAGATATTAAAACAGAAGCATGGTCTGGAGATAGAGGGCTTACATTAGTTGAAATGGGGCCATTTGGAGTAATAGGTGCAATAACACCTTGTACGAATCCTAGTGAAACTATTTTGTGCAATAGTATAGGAATGATTGCAGGTGGCAATACAGTTGTATTTTGTGCTCATCCAGCAGCAGTAAAAGTGTCAAACTTTGCAGTTAAACTTGTAAATGAAGCGTCAATTGAAGCTGGAGGTCCAGAAAATATAGTTGTTTCATTAAATAAACCAACACTAGAAACAAGTAATATAATGATGGAACATAAAGACATACCTTTAATTGCAGCAACTGGAGGCCCCGGGGTAGTAACTGCAGTACTTTCATCAGGAAAAAGAGGAATTGGTGCAGGCGCTGGAAATCCACCGGTATTAGTAGATGAAACAGCAGATATTCAACAGGCAGCTGCACATATAATAAATGGCTGTACTTTTGATAATAATCTTCCATGTATAGCTGAAAAAGAAGTTGTAGCTGTAGAAAAAATAATTGATGAATTAATTTATTATTTAAAAGAAAATGGTGGTTATATAATTTCTAAGGAGCAAGAAGAAAAGCTGATATCTACTGTATTAACATCTAATGGCCTTAATCGTAAATGTGTAGGCAGAGATGCTGCTACATTATTAAAAATGATAGGTGTTGATGCACCAGAAGGGACAAGATGTATCATTTTTGAAGGTGAAAAGGAACATCCATTAATTTCAGAAGAATTAATGATGCCTATACTTGGTGTTGTTAGAGCAAAAAATGTAGATGATGCAATTGAAAAATGTGTATGGCTTGAACATGGAAATAGGCATTCAGCACATATACATTCTAAAAACGTTAACACATTAACTAAATATGCTAAAGCAATGGATACTGCAATTTTAGTTAAAAATGCACCTTCATATGCAGCACTTGGCTTTGGAGGAGAAGGTTTCTGTACATTTACAATAGCAAGTAGAACAGGAGAAGGATTAACATCTGCAAACACTTTTACAAAGCGTAGAAGATGTGTTATGTCAGATAGCTTATGTATTAGATAAAAGGAGGGAAAAGAAATGACTAATATTGATATAGAGCAAATTGTAAAGCAAGTTTTAGAAGGAATGGCAACAGAAAGTACAGGATGCAAAAATGGAGCATGTAAATGTAATGAATCAGCTAATTCAATTCCTAAAACAAGTCGTGTTGCTATGCTTACAGAATTAGAGCATTATGAAATAAAAGAATATCCAATTCCTGAACTGGGGGATGATGACATTTTAGTAAAGGTAGAGGGATGCGGTATTTGTGGAACTGATGCTCATGAGTTTAAAAGAGATCCATTTGGATTGATACCAGTAGTATTAGGTCATGAAGGTACTGGTGAAATAGTTAAAATGGGAAAAAACGTAACAAAGGATAGTGCAGGGAAACCATTAAATGTTGGAGATAAAGTTGTATCTTGTATGATATTTAAGGATAATCCTGAAATCACAATGTTTGATTTAAATAAACAAAATGTTGGTGGCGCTGATGTTTATGGTTTACTTCCTGATGATGATGTTCATTTAAATGGATGGTTTGCAGATTATATTGTAATACGTGGAGGTTCAACAATATTTAATGTAAGCGATTTAGATTTATATTCAAGAATATTAATAGAACCATGTGCAGTATTAATTCATGCAGTTGAGAGAGCAAAAACAACAGGAATTTTAAGATTTAACAGCAGAGTAGTAGTACAAGGCTGTGGACCAATTGGATTAATTTGTATAGCTGTATTACGCACAATGGGAATAGAAAACATTGTTGCAGTAGATGGAGAAGAAAAAAGGCTTGAATTTGCTAAAGAATTAGGCGCTGGAAATGTTGTTAATTTCAAAGACTATAAAGGAAATGAAGCCCTATCAGAAGGCGTTAAAGAAGCATTTGGTGGATACTTATCTGACTTTGCATTCCAAT
Organism: Clostridium neonatale; assembly: GCF_001458595.1. Taxonomy (GTDB): domain Bacteria; phylum Bacillota; class Clostridia; order Clostridiales; family Clostridiaceae; genus Clostridium; species Clostridium neonatale. The sequence goes on along the minus strand of NZ_LN890328.1, from coordinate 1,490,683 downwards.
GTACAGGTTCACCAATAGCTCATGCAAACATATATAAATTCATAAGAAATGGTGGAGGACTATGTGAATTAGGATTCTTCATAAATGGTGGTGATGCAACAATTAATCCACACTTTGATATTTGCTCTAAAGAAATAACAGTAGTTGGATCATGGGTATACACATTAAGAGATTATGCTACAACTTTTGATTTCTTAAAGAGAGCTAAAGGAATTGGACTTCCAATAGAAAAACTTATTACACATACGTATTCCCTAGATAAGATTAATGAAGGCCATGAGACTAATCTTGCCATGAAAGGTTTAAAGATTGCAATAATTAATCAATAAAACATAGGAGAGTAAACATATGGCAAATGCTGTAGGAATGATAGAAGTATTTGGGTTAACAGCAGCTTTTGTAGCAGCAGATGCTGGATGTAAAGCTGCAAATGTTAAAATTGAAACTTTTGATAGAAATAAACCTGCAAATGCAGATGAGCTTCCGGTTCCACTTATTATTATGGTGAAATTTAGAGGAAGTGTAGAGGATGTTAGAGCAGCCATTGAAGCAGCAGAAGAGGCAGCAAAGGGAGTAAGTGGTGTAATATCTAAGTACGTAATTGCAAGACCGGAAGATTCAACAGAAAAGATGTTAAGAATAAGTGGACTTGATAAAAATTAAGAAAAGTAAATATTAAAACTCATATAAAAATAAAATTAATAATAATTAGGAGGAATTTAAAATGGCACAAGAAGCATTAGGAATGATAGAAACAAGAGGATTGGTAGCAGCAATAGAAGCAGCAGATGCAATGGCAAAAGCAGCAGAAGTTGTATTAATAGGAACAGAAAAAATAGGATCAGGATTAGTATCTGTTATGGTACGTGGAGATGTTGGAGCTGTTAAAGCTGCAACAGAAGTAGGAAGTCAAGCAGCTGCAAGACTAGGAGAATTAGTTGCAGTTCATGTAATACCAAGACCACATGCAGATGTAGAAAAAATACTTCCAAGTATAAAATAAACAAACTTCTTTGAAGAAAAGGAGAATGCTATGAAATCATTAGGCTTTATCGAAATACAAAGTGTAACAGCTGCAATAACTGCCTTAGATACCATGTGTAAGACAGCAGATGTTGAATTTGTTACCTGGGAAAGAAAATTAGGAGGAAGACTTGTAACAATAATTATACAAGGCGAAGTAGCGGCAGTTAAACAAGCAGTAGAAACAGCAGCAAAGAATGCGCTAAAGCCATGTATTCATGCGGTGATACCTAATCCACATGAAGAGATAAGAAGAATAGTAGCACTAAGTGCACAAAAAATAAAATAATACCAAAGAGGTGTATTATATTATGGCAGATAGTAAGAAACCAGATAAAACAGAAGAAGTTAATACTGATGTAGTAAATAATAAAGAGCAAGTAAAAGAAAAGGCTCAGGATAAAGAAGTCAAAAAAGAAAAGTCAAATAATAAGGAGGAAAAAAGAATGACACAACAAGCATTAGGAATGATAGAAACAAGAGGATTGGTAGCAGCAATAGAGGCTACAGATGCAATGTTAAAGGCTGCTAATGTAGAATTAGTTGGAACAGAAAAGATAGGATCAGGATTAGTATCTGTTATGGTACGCGGAGATGTAGGAGCAGTTAAAGCAGCAGTAGAAGCAGGTGCAGATTCGGCTTCAAGATTAGGAGAATTAGTTGCTACTCATGTAATACCAAGACCACATACTGATGTAGAAAAAATACTTCCTTCTATTAAATAGTACTTAGAAAGCGCAGGTGGAAAAGGTGGACGAAAAAATCCTTGGATTGATTACAAAAATAGTTAAAGAGACATTAGAAAAAGAAGAAGCAGTTTCAAAGGATTATATGGTTCCAATAGGGGTGTCAGCAAGACATATTCATTTAGCACAAGAGCATATTGAAATATTATTTGGACCTGGCTATCAATTAACAAAAAAGAAGGATTTAATGGGTGGACAATTTGCAGCAAATGAACAAGTTACTATTGTAGGAACAAAACTTAGAGCAATAGAAAATATTAGAGTTTTAGGCCCTGCAAGAAGTAAGTCCCAAGTAGAGGTGTCTCAAACTGACACCTTTAAGCTGGGAATTAAAGCACCAATCCGTGAATCAGGCAATATAAAAGGATCAGCACCTATAGCAGTAGTTGGACCTAAAGGAACAATTTATTTGGATGAAGGTTGTATTGTAGCAAAACGCCATATACACATGTCTCCTAAAGATGCTATTTCAGCAGGAGTAGAAGATGGAGATATTGTTGCAGTAAGAGTAAATAATGATAGAGAAACAGAATTTCATAATGTACTAATTCGCGTTGATGAAAGTTTTACATTAGAGATGCATATTGATGCAGATGAAGCAAATGCAGCAAATGTTTCTAAAGATGCTTATGGAATACTTGTTAAAGTATAAAGAAGGTGCAAAATGATAGTGGGAAAGATTGTCGGTAGTGTAGTAGCGACAAGAAAAAATGATAAATTAGTAGGATCAAAATTTATGATTGTTGAGCCTATAGACAATATGCCAACTAAATATCGTATGGTTGCTGTTGATAATGTAGGAGCTGGAATAGGTGAAATAGTGCTTATAGCTACTGGAAGTGCTGCTCGTATAGGATGTAATATGGAAGATGCACCAGTTGATGCAGCAATTGTTGGAATCATAGATGATGGAATAGGATTGGAGTAGATGTACAATGGATATATTGGAATTGAAAGAAATTATGCAAAATAATGGTATTGTGGGTGCGGGTGGTGCTGGATTCCCTTCTTACGCAAAGTTAAATGATGGCATTGATATTATTATATTAAATTGTGCAGAATGTGAGCCGTTACTTAAACTTCATCAGCAACTATTAGCTTTAAAGGCAAGTGATATAGTAAATGCATTAAATCTAATTGCTGAAATTGTAGGAGCAAAAGAAGTTGTCATTGCAACAAAAGAATGCTATGCAAAGACAGTAGAAGCTGTACAAGAGGTTATAGAAGCAAGAAAATTCTATGCCAAAACTCGAATTTCTTTCCTTCCTGAAATATATCCAGCGGGAGATGAAATCATCACTATTTATGAATCTACTGGAAGGATTGTTGAGCCTGGTAAATTGCCATTATCTGTAGGGGTTATCGTATATAATGTAGAAACTGTCTATAATATATATCAAGCATTATTTGAAAATAAGCCAGTTACACATAAGTATATAACAATTGCTGGAGAAGTAAATGAACCTAAAACAATAAAGGTTCCAATTGGAATTACTTTTGATGAAGTAGTAAATCTTGCAGGAGGATCAACAATAGAGAATCCGGCATATGTTCATGGTGGACCTATGACTGGAAAGTTAGCTAAAGGAATTGATGTCATTACAAAGACATCTAATGGAATATTGGTTTTACCACAAGATCAGTATATAGTTAGAAAAAAGAATCAAAATATAGCAATTAGTGTTAAACAAGCAAAATCTGTATGTTGCCAATGCAATCGATGTACAGAAATGTGCCCAAGAAATATGATTGGATATCCAATTGAACCACATACAGTAATGAAAAATCTTATGTTTGTTAATAAAGCAGATGTAAAATCATCTTTAAATACATTTTTCTGCTCTCAATGTGGAATTTGTGAAATGTATGCTTGTGAGCAGAGTTTATCCCCTCAAATATTAATAAGTGAATGTAAAACACAATTAAGAAATAATGGTATTGCAGCTCCTAAAGATATTAAGCTTTCTAAAATGAATGAATTAAGAAAAGCAAGAATGATATCAGTAGAGCGTTTAACAGCAAGACTAGGTCTTTCGAAATATGATAGAGCAGCACCTTTAAGCATAGAAGAAATTAGCACAAAGCAAGTAAAAATAAAATTAAGTCAACATATTGGAGTACCTTCTATACCAGTAGTAAAAAAAGGAGCTTTTGTAGAAGAAGGTCAGCTAATTGCAAAGGTTAAAGAAAATAGTCTGTCAGTGCCTTGTCATTCATCTATGGCTGGAATAGTATTGGATGTAAATGAAAAATATATTATAATAGGTAGAAGATAATTAGAGTTATAGTATGAAAAGGGACAGATTGAAAATATAAATATAATAAATATTTAACTGCAGTAACAATGCGGGCAGGAGGTAAAGATGGGAAAAGCAATTGGAATGGTTGAATACTTAACAGTATCAACAGGAGTTCAAGCTGCTGATATGATTCTGAAAACTGCTAAAGTATCTATAATAGAAGCTAAAACAGTCTGTCCAGGAAAATATATTATCATATTCAGTGGAGAATTAAGTGCAGTAAATGCTTCAATAGAAGCATCAAAAAATGTTCATGGTGAAAAACTTATAGACAGCTTTCTTTTAGGAAATCCACATGAATCTATATTTCCAGCAATTTATGGAGCAGTAGAAATTAAGAATAAGAGAGCCCTTGGGGTCTTAGAAACTTTTTCGGCATCATCAATTATAGTTGCAGCCGATGAGGCAGCTAAAACATCTGATGTAGAGCTTATAGAAGTAAGAATAGCCAGAGGAATGAGCGGGAAATCTTATCTTATGTTAACAGGAGATATAGGAGCTGTAGAAGCTGCAATTAAAAAAGCTTCAGCTGTAGTTGGAAAAAATGGAATGCTTTTAGATAGCTCTATAATGGCAAACCCAGACGAAGGACTCTGGAATACTATTTTATAAGGTGTAGGAGAAATCAATATGTTGGCGATAGAAAGAAGAAATGAAATTTTATCTAAATTAAGAGAAGAAAAGAAAGTATTAGTTGGTGACTTGAGTAAGTATTATAAAGTGACAGAGGAAACAATAAGAAGAGATCTTGATTTATTAGAACAAAAAGGTCTTGCAAAGAAAACTTATGGTGGAGCAGTTTTAGTAGATGATTTAAAGGAAGATTTACCATATAACGTTAGAAAACAAACTAATATTAAGCAAAAAAAGATAATTGCTGAGCTGGTTTCAGATATGATTCAAGATGGAGAACATATTATGTTAGATGCCAGCAGTACAGCACTATATATTGCAAAAAGTATACGCGATAAAGAAAATATAACTATTATCACTAATTCTTTAGAGGTTATGATAGAACTAGCTGATAAAAAAGGATGGAGAGTATTATCAACAGGAGGTCTTATGAAAGAAGGCGCCTTAGCACTTATTGGACCACAAACTGAGAAGATGATTGATAACTTTCATGTTGATAAAGCCATTATCTCATGTAAGGGAATAGATAAAAATATAGGAATTACAGATTCCAATGAAGCTGATGTTGAAATTAAAAAGCATATGATAAATGCTGCAAAAGAAGTGATATTAGTTGTAGACAGCGCTAAATTTGATAAAATATCATTTATTAAAATGGAGAATTTCTCAAATATTGATTATATAGCAACAGATACAAATCCATCTGAGGAATGGCATGATACATTTGAGAGAAATGGTGTAAAGCTTAAAACAAAGTAAATATATATTTTAAAAAGTAAATTATTATACTTTCTAAGTAAGATATTAAATGGTAAACATAAAATATTGTTAGTAAAATAATCTTATAATAAATTGAGAAGGTGGTGAGTTTGTGGAAAAGAGGATATTGGCATTTGATTTTGGAGCTTCAAGTGGACGCGCAATGATAGGAATTTATGATGGCGATACTATTAAATTAGAAGAAATTCATCGTTTTTCTAATGATCCTGTTACAGTAAATGATGTTATGTATTGGGATACACTTCGTTTATTTCATGAAATTAAGCAGGGAATTATAAAAGCAAAGAATTCAGGGGGATTTGATAGTATTGGTATTGATACCTGGGGGGTTGATTTTGGTCTTTTAGATAAGAATGGAAACCTCTTAGAAAATCCTATTCATTATCGTGATAAAAGAACACAGGGCATGCTTGAAGAAAGTTTTAAAAGAATATCTAAAGAAGAATTCTATAGGATTACAGGAAATCAGTTTATGGAGATAAACACAGCCTTTCAATTATTGTCAATTGTAAAAGAAAGACCAGACATAATTGAGAGAGCAGAAACACTTTTAATGACGCCAGATTTATTTATTTATATGCTGACTGGCGAAAAGTGTACAGAGTATTCTATTGCATCTACAAGTCAACTATTAGATGCAGGTAAAAAAACTTGGTCAGATAAGATAATAGAAGCTTTAGATATACCTAGAGATATATTTACGGAAATAGTCCCAAGTGGAACAATTGTTGGACAACTAAGTGATTCTATAAGCAAAGAGCTTGGAGTTGATAAAGTAAATGTAGTAGCTGTTGCATCACATGATACCCAGAGTGCATTACTTTCAGTTCCAACGGAAGAAAAAGATTTTATTTTTTTAAGTTGTGGGACATGGTCTTTAATTGGAACAGAACTAGATTATCCAATTATAAATGAAAAGTCAGAAAAATATAACATAACAAATGAAGGCGGATATGAAGGAAAGACCACATTCTTAAAGAATATTATAGGTCTTTGGCTCATTCAAGAGTCTAGAAGACAATGGATAAGAGAAGGAAAAGAATATGGCTTTGGAGATTTAGAAGTGTTAGCATCTAAATCACAGGAGCTAAAATGTTTTATAGATCCTGATGCACCTGAATTTGTGCCTCAAGGAGATGTTCCTAAACGTATTCAAGAATATTGTTCTAGAACTAATCAGTTTATACCAGAAACAATTGGAGAAATTGTTCGCTGTATAGATGAGAGTTTGGCTTTAAAATATAGAAAAGCATTAGAAGAAATAGAAGATTGTACAGGAAAGCATTATGATACGATTTATATGGTGGGAGGAGGAACTCAAAGCAGACTATTATGCCAGTTAACAGCAAATTCTTGTGGCAGAAAAGTAGTAGCGGGGCCAATAGAAGCTACAGTTTTAGGAAATTTAGTTTTACAGCTTATGGCTACAAAAGAAATTGATGGGCTTCAAAGGGCGAGAGATATAATTGCTAAATCTCAAAATATTGAAGTATATGAACCACAAAATGTTGAAGAGTGGAATAATGCTTATAAAAAATTTTTAGATATCATTTAGATATTAAAATAATACAGCACTGTATAATAGAATTTCTGAAAACGAATTCAAAAAAATAAAAAAAGCTTTACTCATATATACCATAAAAAATATACCCAAATAAGATTAAACAAATCTATTTACCATAATTAAATTGAAAAATGATAATTAAATAAATAATTTAAATTTATATGAAAAGGAAGGTAATATTTATGATGTATCCAAAAATAGGAATTAGACCTACAATAGACGGAAGATGGGGAGGAGTTAGAGAAAGTTTAGAAGTACAAACTATGGGAATGGCAAAAGCAGCAGCTGAATTAATTTCTTCTCAATTGAAGTATCCAGATGGAACACCTGTACAATGCATTATATCAGAAACAACAATAGGTAGTGGTGCTGAAGCTGCAAGATGTGCTGAACAATTCTCGACAGAAAACATTTGTGCTACTTTAACAGTTACACCTTGCTGGTGCTACGGATCAGAAACATTTGATATGAATCCTAACACTATAAAAGCTGTATGGGGATTTAATGGAACAGAAAGACCAGGAGCTGTATATTTAGCAGCTGTTTTAGCAGCACACGCTCAAAGAGGAATTCCTGCTTTCTCAATTTATGGTCATGATGTTCAAGATATGGACGATAAAACTGTTCCGAAAGATGTGGCTGAAAAAATATTAAAATTTGCAAAATGTGCAGTTGCTGTTGGAATGATGAAAAATAAAGCTTACGTTAACATTGGTAGTGTATCTATGGGGATAGCTGGATCTTTCTGTGACCCAGTATTATTCCAAAAATACTTAGGAATGAGACCAGAGTGGGTAGATATGACAGAAATAATTCGTCGTATTACATTAGGTATTTATGATGAAGAAGAATATGAAAAAGCGTTAGCATGGACTAAAGAACATTGTAAAGAAGGATTCGACTGTAATGAAGGAAAGGATCTTCCAGAAATAATTAAAAAATCTAAAGTTGTTCCAGCTGATAAAGATTGGGAATTTGTCACTAAAATGACTATGGTTGTTAGAGATATCATGTATGGAAATCCAAAATTAGATGAAATGGGATGGCATGAAGAAGCATTAGGACGCAATGCTATTGCAGGAGGATTCCAAGGTCAAAGAATGTGGACAGACTGGTTACCAAATGGAGATTTCATGGAAGCTATTATGGCATCAACTTTTGACTGGAATGGACCAAAGAGACCAACACCATTTGCAACTGAAAATGATACTTTAAATGGAGTGGCAATGCTATTAGGTACATTAGTTTCAGATAAAGCACCTTGCTTCCATGATGTAAGAACTTACTGGAGTGCAGATGCATGTGAAAGAGTAACTGGTAAGAGACCACAAGGAACAGCAGCAGAAGGATTTATACATCTAATAAATTCAGGAGCTACTGCATTAGACTGTACAGGAGCAGCTAAGAATGAATCTGGTGAAGGTTGTATGAAGTCATGGTGGGATATGACTGAAAGTGATATTGATGCTTGTACAGATGCAACAGATTGGTGTCGTGCAAATTATGAATATTTTAGAGGCGGCGGATTCTCTTCTCACTTTAAAACACAAGCTGAAATGCCTGTAACAATGCTTCGTGTAAATATTGTAGAGGGAGTAGGACCTGTAATTCAAATAGCAGAAGGAAAAACCGCTGTATTAGAAGATGAGGTTCATAATACATTAGATGTAAGAACAGATCGTACATGGCCTACAACATGGTTTGTACCAGACTTAACAGGTGAAGGCGCATTCAAGGATGTATATAGTGTTATGGCTAACTGGGGAGCAAATCATGGAGTAACAGTGTATGGACATGTTGGTGCTGAATTAATTACATTAGCTTCTATGCTTAGAATACCAGTATCTATGCATAATGTATCAAATGATAGAATATTCAGACCACATAGCTGGGCAGCGTTTGGAACAGAGACACCAGAAGCTTCAGACTATAAAGCATGTGCAACTTACGGACCATTATATAAGTAATACTAAAGCCACAAGCCATTTTTTCTTAGGTTTGTGGCCTTTCTAAATTATTACAAAATAGGAGTAATTCTGTATGAAAAGAAAGATACACTTCAAAAATCATGAAGAAAAGTTTAAAATGGGTTCATTAACTTGTCGCATAAGGAGCATTAGAGTAAAATTAATAATTGCGTATTCTCTACCAATAATATTATTTATTAGTTTTGGAATATTTTCATATAAAAAAGCTTCAGAAATAATAGTTGAAAATTATAAGCAGGCAAATATGAACATGATTGAAAAAACAGGGGATTTTTATAAAATACTATTCCAAACAGCAGATAGTAAGTCTCAGCAATTTTCAAGTTACTCTGATGTACGCAATTATTATAGTGGATTGTATAAAAATGATCCTAAAATAGAAAAAGAGATATTCTTAGAGATTAATGGAAAAGCAATCAGTGAAACCATATCAGATAAAAATATTAATACAATATCAGTTTTATCGCCATATGGACAATTAATAACATCAAATGGTCAGATAAAAAAAGAAGCGTATGAAAAATATATAAGTACAGAAGATGGAAGTCTAGTGAGTGGTATGAAAGGTAACGCAATATGGAGAGGTGATAATTATCTTTTAGATGAAGAGCTAAATATACCTAAAAAACAATATGGTATTACAATTAGCAGGCAAATTATGAATAATCAGATGAAGTCTGTTGGTATTCTTATAGTTAGCATAAAAAGTGAATCCTTAATAGCGCCATTGGAAAGTATAGATCTTCCTAAAGGCAGTAAGTGTGCATTTGTTACACCTGATGGACGAGAATTTACATCAGAAGGAGAAAATGGAACTAATGATTTTTTTGGACAAAAATATTATAAGGATTCTTTAGAAAGTGAAGAATATAAAGGAATACGCCAGCTAAATTACAATGGTGAAGAGTATCTTTACATGCATTATAAAGTTGAAGACACTGGATGTATGTTAGTTACTTTAATCCCAAAGGCTGAAATCATAAAGCAAGCAGATGAAATAAAAAATATGACAATTATAATTGTTATAATTGCTACTTTAATTGCAGTTATTGTTAGTTTCATTTTAGCTAATGGGATTGGACGTGAAATACATAAAGTGACTAATACAGTAAAGAAAGTATCAGAAGGTGATTTAACTGTTAATTGTAGTACAAAGAGAAAAGATGAATTTAGTTTATTATCTAAAAATATTATGGAAATGCTAAAAAGTATAAAGAAATTAATTCATCAAACTAGAGATGTATCAAATTTAGTTATAGGATCGTCAAAATCATTGACAAATGCATCAGTTAAATTGGTTGAATCATCTAAAGATATTACAGGAATAATTGAAGAGATGGATAATGGAATAGGACGACAGGTAGAAGATGCAAAAGTATGTTTAAATAAAATGGAGAACCTTGGAGAGAAGATTACAAATGTAAATGAAGGCACTATAAAAATATCTGAGTTTGCAGCAACGACTAAAGAAATCGTAAGTGAAGGAATATTAACAATTAAAGAACTTGTAAATAAATCTGATGAAACTTCAAAAATAACAAATAGTGTTATTGAGAATATTGAAAACCTAGAAAAAGAATCATTTTTCATTAGAAGTATTATAGATACTATTAATTCAATTGCAGAGCAAACTAATTTATTAGCATTAAATGCATCTATAGAAGCAGCAAGGGCGGGAAGTGCTGGAGATGGATTTGCAGTTGTAGCAGAAGAGGTTAGAAAACTGGCAGAGGAATCATTAAATGCATCTAATAGGATTAGTGAAATTATAAATGGAATTAATTCTCTTACACAAAACACTGTAGATACTGCAAAAAGAGCGGAAAAGATCATGATTTCTCAAGATGAGGCATTACAAAAAACAATAGAATCTTTTAAAGATATTACAAATCATGTAGAAGATTTAACAAGTGATATAGAAAAAATTTCATTGCGTATTAAAGATATTGAAAAAACAAAAAATGAGACTGAATATGCTATTGGAAATATCTCAAATGTAATAAGAGAAACCGCAGAAGCTTCTTCAAAAGTTCAAGAATCAGCTGACTCTCAATTAAGTGAAGCAGAATTTTTAAATATTTCTGCAGAAGAATTAAGAAAGTATTCTGAAGAGTTACAAGATGCCATTAATAGCTTTAAAATTAATTAAATACTATGTTTAATGCATATGAGAAAAAGTAGACCTTAAATATTTAATTAATATATATGTTTCAATAATAAAATTGCATTTAAGATGTTTACAGCCTAAGTAAATACCAGAATACAAAATGTAGAAAACTAATTGAAACATATATAATAAAAATAGATTTTTGATTTAAGAGAGTACTAAGAATAATTAATTATAAATTTTAATTAATCCCTATGAAAATCAAACTAGAGGTTCATAGGGATTTTTCCTATTCTGATTTAGTTAATTTTAATATAGTTTCTTTGTGTTCAGGATAACGTGATAATAATTCTTTTTGATTAACTATTTTAAAATGATCATATATAAATCCTGGAGCAACCATGTTTCCTACAAGACAAAATCCTTCTTCTTCCATAATAGATCCAAATATATAACCTTTTGGAACTAAAACTTGTGGAGTCTCACCATTATCAATATTAAGACCAAGCTTTGATACTGTAAGTTTACCTTCTGGAGAAATCATATATATATTAAGCGAATTTCCAGCATGATAATACCAAAGCTCATCTTCCTCAAGGATATGTAACCTTGAAACATCACCTTGTTCAAGCAAGAAATAAATACTTGTCCAAAGCTTTTGATTATCATTATAGTTATCTTCAGATGATAAGCATTCATTAAAGTATCCACCTTCAATATGTGGTTTAAGATTTAATTTATCTATAAAGTATTTAGCATCTATTTTATTTTTACACATAATTTTCACTCCTTAAAATATAACTTATGTGAACTATTATATATTAATATATTGACATATACCAATAATTTTATTATTATTAACTTTATGATAAGGGAGTAGTTGGCACGAATGTGTAATAAGACCAACATACTGATAGATGTATTCTATCTGGTTTTATTTTAAATAATGAGACTTATCTATAGCTTTTTATGTTTATATGGCTATAGATAGGTCTCTTTTTATGTGGAATTATAATATTTTAAGAATTTGAGAATTATATAAAGTGTGCAACTTATCTATAATATAAAAATATATTTATAGATAAGTATATAGAATCATAATAATAATTTAAGTTAAAGTCGCTTACGAAACTTTATTATAAAATAATACATAAAAGGAGCATTATAAAAATGAGTGTGGTAGAATTATTTATTTTAGCGGTAGGTCTTTCGATGGATGCATTTGCAGTAGCAATATGTAAAGGTCTGTGTATGAGGAAAGTTACAATCAAAAAAGCAGGAATAGTTGGATTATATTTTGGATTATTTCAGGCTGGTATGCCAATGATAGGTTATATATTAGGAAGTCAATTTAGTGATAAAATTTCAAGTATTGATCATTGGATAGCTTTTATACTTCTTAGTTTAATAGGAATTAGCATGATTAAAGAATCTTTAGAAAAGGAAGAAAAAAGTGAATGCAAAACAGAAGAGGAAGAATTAAGCTTCAAAAATATGAGTATATTAGCTGTAGCAACAAGCATAGATGCATTAGCAGTTGGGGTAACATTTGCTTTTCTTAAAGTAAACATAATCCCTGCAGTATCATTCATAGGAATTACAACTTTAGTTTTATCAATGATAGGTGTAAAAATAGGAAATATTTTTGGAGTTAAATATAAATCTAAAGCAGAACTTGTAGGTGGAATAATTTTAATTCTAATGGGAATAAAGATTCTTTTAGAACATTTAGGAATACTAGAATAAAATTTAGAATGGGATGCTATTGCACATAGAATATTCCTAGAATAATTTAATAGATACTAGATAGGGAAGTAATCATATGAGTGATAGAGACAGTGTTTCAAAAATAAGCAATATAAAAGGTTAAAGTAACATTTATGATAAAAGTAATTTGTGTAAAAAGAATATTATATACAGAATGGAATTTCTATAATCAAAAAGGCTCATCAAAAATAGTAATTTAATGAAAAATAAAAAATATGAAAAAAACTTATTAGATGATGATAAACATAGAAATTGATTTTTTTAGTGATATACAGAAAAATATAGAAAGAATAAATCAGAATTATTTTAGAGTTGAAATAAATGCTAGCAAATCAAAAGGTTGTTAATGCAATACAAAGGGTTATGGAAAGTTAGTAATTTATTAAGGTGAGAATTTAGAAATACTGCAGATATCAAGTTGTAAAATATTCAATTATATGTTGAAGCTACAATAATATCTGCAGTTTTTTTATGTAAAAAAAAATTTTCAAAATATCCTAAGTATTATTTTACTTAGGATATTTTGAAAATACAAAAAGGACACAGAAAATACAGATTATGCTATTATTATATTTATATGAAGGGGGAAGGCATAATATGGGCTATAAAATTTTACTGGTAGAAGATGAAATTAGAATGCAAGAAATTATAAAAGACTACTTTAATGCAAAAGGTTGTGAAGTTATATGTTCATATGATGGTGAAGAAGCATTAGACATGTTTGAAGAAAATAGTTTTGATTTAATTCTTTTAGATGTTATGATGCCAAAATTAAATGGATTTTCTGTATGCAAAAAAATCAGAACAAACATTGATAATATCTACAATAAAAAAGATATTCCTATTATTTTTATCACAGCTAAAAGTGAGGAAGATGATAATTTGTATGGATATGAAATTGGGGCAGATGATTATGTTACAAAACCATTTTCACTTAATATTTTATATGCTAAATGCATTACACTTATTAAAAGATATAAAGGCATAAATAATGAAGAAAAGCTATATGCAAATGAAATATGCGTTGATATAGCTAAAAATAAGGTATTTATAAATAATGAAGAAGTAAAGCTTCCAAAGATGGAATATGACCTGCTTTACTACTTTATTTTAAATAAGAACAGAATTATAAAAAGAGAACAACTTCTTATAAAGTTTTGGGGATATGATTTTGATGGAAATGATAGAGTATTAGATACACATATTAAAAAGCTAAGAAATTCTTTAGGACATGCTTCAAAATATCTCCATACTATTATAAAAGTTGGATACAGATTTGAGGTGAATAGTGATGAAAGCTGATAAAACATTTAAAAGTATATTTATTAGAACAGGCTGCATGTTTTTGTTATTTTACGTTGTTATGATGAGCATAGTGACTGTTGCTTATTATAAAATTAAAGTAAACAAAAATAACTCACAAATTTCTCTAATGGTAAATAATTTGAATTCAAGTATCATAGAAAATATAAATGATTATGAATATTCAAATGCCATAGAAAATGCAGAAGAATATGATAAAGATAAGATAAATTTGATGACAGAGTTAAGACGAAGTATGACATATAGTCTATTTTGGGCTAGTCAAAAAAATTATTCAAAGGCATATTTGTATGATAATAAAGGGAATTTACTTGCAAAAAGTGGTGAATACTTATTTATAAGTGAAGATGTACCTACAAATAGCTCTAGAGTGTGGAATAGATATCGATATATTGATTTAGAAAAGAATTTTTCTAAAAATGAATTAATAGAATTGTACAAGATGCAGGAAGAGGAGTCTCAAGACCAAACGCAGACAATGAAAAAGACAGAAAGTGATGAGTTTATTGATTATTGGCTTGGTGCAAAGACAGGTAATATGTATGTTAATGAAAGCGAATTAATTCCAAAAAATATATATATCTATGCAATGAAATGGAAAGAAGAATCAAAAGATATGTATGGACCTATATCTAGGTGGGGAGTCAAAAACTATAGTTTTGATATAGATAATGCTGAAAAACTAAAAATATACGATAAGGAAGTTGATTATCCTCTTAATATAAGTTCAAATATGGCATCAAAATTTAGAAATAGCGACGAAAAATTTGTAAAAGTAGAATCAAATGCTTTTTATGATAAGTTATTTAAAAGATATTCACAAGTAAAAGAACCAAGTGGGCATGAACTAGTTAAACAGGCTGATAAAAATGGTAATTTATTTTTGTACAATAAAAATAAAAAGTTTTTTAAAATAAAAGATGAAACAGTAAACACATTAAGATTAAATGGAAAAACATATTATACAGCTGTGGAGTCATTATATTATCCATTAGAAGATATATTTCCACAACTATTATTCTTATATATATCTATATTTATCATAATAGGGATTTTAACAATTATATTATCAAAGGGCTTATACAAAATATATGAAAAACAAATTCAACTAGAGAAAAATAGAAGAGAACTTACAAGTTCAATAGCTCATGAATTAAAAACACCACTTGGAATAATAAAAGCATATAGTGAAAGCATTAAAGAAAATATTTCTGAAAGGAAAAGAGATTATTATTTAGATGTTATAATTGATGAAACGGATAAAATGGACAAACTTGTATTAGAAATGCTTGATTTATCAAAGCTTGAGTCCAGAGCATATGAATTAAAAAAAGAAGCTTTTTGCATAAATGAGTTATTTTCTAAGATTTTAAAGAAAAACGAAAAATTATTAAATGATAAAAATATAAAAATAAATTACAAAAGTGATGAAATATATGAAATAGAAGGTGACTATTTTAGACTTGAACAAGTAATAGATAATTTACTTTCTAATGCAATGAATCATGCAAAAGAAAAGATAAATATTACTATTGAAAACAGAGTTGTGATTATTGAAAATGATGGTGAGCATATAAGTGAAGATAAAATAAATTTAATTTGGGATATGTTTTATAAAGAAGATGAATCAAGAGAACGCAGTGAAAGACGAAGTGGAATTGGACTAGCTATAGTAAAAAATATTTTAGAACTTCATAATATGGAATTTGGTGCTCTTAATACTGAATTTGGGGTGAAGTTTTGGTTTAAAATATAATAGGTCACTGGTAGTTATTGAATTAAAGGGAAATATTAAGGAAGTAATTATGTAAGCGTCAAAGAATCGACACGTAGCGGTAGTATAATTTAAGTGATAAAATAAACCCAACAGAAAAACTTATAGGGAATGTAGATAGATTTGTGTAAAACAAATCTACTACATTCTCACATTCTCAACTTATATTCTCTGTTCTTTAAAAAAATAACTCTAATTTATATATTTAAACTGCTTAAGTTGACGACATTGAACGCGCAGTTCATATGGAATGTTTTCAGACCATGGCATACATTTTTCTAGTATGTCCCTTTCCTTAATTTTTGAATTTGCAAACATTCCAAATAAATATACTAGATACTTTTCCACTGATAAGCCATTGGCTTTAGCCGTTTCAGTAATGCTATAAAGTACTACACTTGATTTTGCACCTTTTGCTGTCTTGGAAAACATCCAGTTTTTTCTGCCAATTACAAATGGCTTTATAGCTCTTTCAACTGCATTATTATCAATTTCAAGATATCCATTTGTCAAAAAAGTTTTCATATATGGCAACAAATTTTGAGCATATGCAAGAGCTTTGCCTAATTGACTTTTAGGAAGGGCATTAACAGCTTTTGCTGCTCCTATTTCAATTATTATGTTAGATCTATCGGCTGGAACTACAGTGATTTCACTTCTTACTCTTTCTTCTCTCATTCAAATAAACCTCCATTGTTAAAATCTATGTCAATTTTAGCAATAGAGGTTTACATTTATCTATCCGTTAATTTTTTACGCTTACGGATGAAGAAAAATTTAATGTAAGTAAATAATGTTAAAGAGGATACATCAAAACACTTAATTCTGATGTATCCTCTTTAACATTATTTATGTTGCGCAATCCCAACAGAGAGAACATTATTTAAAGAATTAGAAATAAGTTTTGAGGAAAAAATCAAAACAACCAATAATGTAATTAGGATCATTGCAATTATTATATTAAAGTTTGTATGAAAAATACCAAAATTAAAATATTTTTGTAAGAACTTTATCACAAAACCGTGTAATAAGAATATTGACATTGAGTTCGTCCCAGCTTTTGTGATGAACTTAATGTTCTTATTTGGTAAAATTATTAAAATAAAAACAGAAAAGATTATGGCTACTATATATGAAGCACATCTTATTATGAAATTGTAATTGAAAGCTTCATAAGGATTTGAGCCAAAGAGCCAATTTTTATCAATTGAATTACAGAATAAATAAAGTAATATAGTAAATATAAATGTTAAAAAAACAGAAATATAAACTATGTTATTATTTTTTTTGAGTTTATTAAAATCAAATCGGCTGATTCGGAAGTAGTAACCTAAAAGAAAAAAAGGGAAAAGAGATATTGTTCTAGATAAACTCAAATAATGTCCAATAGAGTTATCATATCCAACTGCTAAACCAATTATAAAAGATATAAAAATTACCTTAATATTAATTTTCTCAAAAAACTGAATGATTATATTAAAGCTTGATACTGAAAGGAGATACCATAAGATCCAATAAGGAGTTGTAAAAGTAAAAGTAACATCATTATGTAATATATATCTTTCAAATAATATATACAGACATTGAAATAAAATGTATGGAAAAATTAAATTATGTAGAATTTTTTTATTATTTTTGCATGCAAAGTATCCAGAACAAAAAATAAATAAAGGCATATGAAAGGAATAAATTAATATATAAATAAAATCCAAACTATGAATATATAAGAAAGGCTCAATTATATGACCTAGAACGACTAAGGTTATTAATAGACCTTTTACATTATCAAAATAAGGAATTCTTTTTGTATTTTCTTTAGACATAGTACATTTCTCCAATTAAAATTTAATATATTTTACGCATTAGTATTTAACCGCCTTAAATAGTTTAGTACTAATGCAGTATGATTGCAAATGAAAAAATAATATTAAAGCTTTACAATTTGTTAAGAATTTATGAAATTTTTAACAAATTGTAATAATAAAAAATCGCCAAGGCGACTATGATATAGTCTTCTATAAAAATGCAAATCAAATAGAATACAATAGCTTTTATAAAACGTAATCCTTTAAGCCGTCGATTTTTTCAGCGCACTCTGGATTTTCTGAGCTTGCCGAAGAAAAGGCCAGGCGCATATAATTTATTTTTTATTCTTTAGGAACTATGCATTAGTCTATTGCAATATTTTTTTTAATAACTTATCCACAGATTGTCCGTCAATATAATTTCCTCGTATTTGAAAATACTAAATCCATAGACGAATATTTAAGTCTATATGGTGAAAGTCTAACTAGTGAAAATTTAATATTTGAATAGAGATATTGATGTTAATTTCCTGGGAGCATATGCATACCCGTTGTTTAGACTGTCATCTCATTCAATAGATTCTATAAGTAACTGGTTGGATTTTTAATATTAGTAGAATTATCCGAATAACAAACGAGGATATAGTCTATTGAATTTAAATGAGACCTCTATTCAAGCTAAAGGAGACATGATTTATGAATAATTTCATTAATAACTTCGTTGTCGGAGTAGATATATCTTCTAAATCTTCTGTTATAACTATTTTGATGCCCGGCGGGGAATCCTATGGGAAAAAATTAAACATAACTAATGATTTAAAAGGATTCACTGAACTTTTAATTACTTTAAAGAAAGTTGAAAAACAATTTTCAAAAAGACCTGAAATTTTTATGGAATCTACTGGATTATACCATATTCCACTTTATAATTATTTCAGTAAAAACAGCTATAAGTGTTATATTATAAATCCAATACATACTAAGAACTTTGCAAAACAAAGTATACGAAAAGTAAAAAACGACAAAGTCGATTCATTGAGAATTGCGCAATTAGCACAATCCCCAATGTTTTCAACTGAATCTGTTTTTGATGAAAATACTTTCTTATTGAAAAAACTATGCCGAGAATATGATTCTTTAGTTAGCAATGCTGCTCAATACAAAAAGAAAGTTAATTCATTACTCAATTTAGTATTTCCAAAATTTAATGAAATATTCAGTGATGCATTTAGTCCAGTTCCGCTTGCTCTCTTATCTAAATATCCAACCTATGTTGATTTTTTATCTGCTACTAAATCAGATGTTATTACTCTTATAACATCAACTGTAAATCATTCTACAGAATGGGCTGATAAACGATACAATTTACTCTTTAAATTTGCTAAAGAAGCTGAATTATTAAAATTACCTGTAGATTGTCTTGGAATAGAAATTGTTTGTTTCATTAATCTAATCTACTCATTTAAAACTGCTATTAATAAATTGAAAGAAGAAATCCTTAAATTTTCTGTGATTATACCAGGATTCAAGGAAAATGTTGAACTATTATGCTCGCATCCTGAAGTAGGGCAAATAAGTGCTACAATTCTCTTAGCTGAAATCGGAAACATAAAAAACTTTTCAAATGCAAAAAAGCTTGTTGCATTTCTAGGCGTTGACACGTCGGTATCTCAGTCTGGTGCTTTCACAAGCACGCATAATAAACTTACAAAACGTGGTTCCAACTTAGCTAGAAAAGTATTATATAATTTATCACTTGCATCAATTAAAAGTTTCCGAAACGGAGTCCCTGCTAATCCTGTTTTACTTGCATATTATAAAAAGTTAACTACATCTAAAGCAAAGAAA
The DNA here is from genome assembly GCF_001458595.1 of Clostridium neonatale. GTDB lineage: Bacteria > Bacillota > Clostridia > Clostridiales > Clostridiaceae > Clostridium > Clostridium neonatale. The sequence goes on along the minus strand of NZ_LN890328.1, from coordinate 1,471,025 downwards.
ATAGCTATCTGTGCTATAATGCACAAATTAATAAACCATTTTTTTGCTATATTGAGAGATAAAAAAACTTTCGAACTCAGACTACCTGAAACTCATAAAAAGCTATATCTAGAAAGACATTTAGAAATAGTTATTTAGTGTATAATTTTTGATTTTATCTTGTCCATCATTCGTAAAATAATAATGGTTTATTAAGTATACCTTTTTTAAAAAAATAATTTTTTAAAATTTCAATTTTTTTGTATAACTGGTCTAAAGAAAAAAAGTGACTTCGCCACGCTTTATACGTAAAATATAAACCCTAACACTATAAAATAAGCAATTACTCAAACACATTTTTAAATAAGAAGCCACTTTTTTTACCCATGCAAAAGGTTCCAAAACTTGCTTTTGGGTTCTTTTGCGAGACTATAATTTATTTTTTAACATATTTAACTATCTAAGTTATAGAAAAGATCTATTCTTAAGGCTTTTGCTATGATAAAAATTTTATACTTTCCTACATGTTAAAAAATAACCAAAATACAAGGCCATTGCAGCCATCTTATTTTGGTTAATATTTTATAAGAAATTTATATACAGTTTTTTATATCAACTATTTTGTTATCTTTAATATAAACCCTAGGGACTCTATCTTTTATCATACAAAGAACTTCATAATTTATTGTATTAAGAATTTTAGCCATGTCATCAGCATTAAATTTTAAATCACCATCTTCACCAAGAAGAATAACTTCATCATTAATATTTACATCACCACAATCTGTAACATCAATCATGAATTGATCCATGCAAACATTCCCTATAACAGGTGCAAATTTTCCATTTACAATAACTTTTCCTTTATTAGAAAGAGCACGAGAATATCCATCAGCATATCCTATTGGAATGGTTGCAATTTTAGTTTTTCTTGTTGTTTTAAAAGTTCTGTTATAGCTTACACACATATCTTTATCTAATTCTTTAACATGAACAATTTTTGCTTTTAATGTTAAAGCAGGTTTCAATGATAAATTTTTAAAATTAACTTCATTAGAAGGGTAGTAACCATAAAGAATTATTCCAGCCCTTACGCAATCTAAATAAGTTTCAGGTGAGTCAATAATAGCACCACTGTTAGACGTATGCTTTAAAGGAATATTTATTCCCATCTTAGTCAACTTATCTGTAAAATCTTTAAATTTAGAAAATTGCATATGAGTGTATTCTTTGTCAGCTTCGTCAGCAGAAGAAAAGTGGGTAAATATTCCTACAGCTTCCAATCCGTCTAAAGAGCATATTTCTTTAACTTCTTCTAAGCTTTTTTCATTTGGAAGAAAGCCTATTCTTCCCATACCGGTATCAAGTGCAATATGAATTTTAGCTTTTTTATTAGACTTTAAAGCTATATTAGATAATTCTTTAGCATAGTCTAAATCATATACAGTTTGTTCAATATCATATTTTATTAAATCTTCACCTAAATATAATGGAGTAAAACCAAGGATCATTATAGGTGCAGTAATATTGTTCTTTCTAAGTTCTATCCCTTCACTAAGAACTGCAATGGCAAGTCTTGTAGCACCATTTTCTAGTAAAGTTTTAGACACATCTACAGCACCGTGACCATAACAGCTAGCTTTAACAACAGCCATTATTTCTTTAGTTTTAGCTAATCTTTTTATATTTTTCATGTTATAAGCTATTTTATCCAAATCAATTTCTGCATATGCAGCTCTAAATATGTTTTTCATTTATATCGCCTCTCAATTGTCATAATTCTTCTAAAAATTTTATTGATTAGTAATTTTTTATTAAGCTCTTATTCAAGCTGTTGAATTTAAAACAGCAATTTGTAATACGTGTTTATTTTAATGTATTCTACAATAAGTATAAAGAACCACTAATTTTTCATTTCATAAAAATAGTGGTTCTAAAAAGAACTTTATAGTTAAAAATTCTTTTATTTATTATCACTAGATTTAGTGAGATTATTCTCCAAGATGCGTATATTTTTGCTAATAATTTTTATACCTGTAATTATATCTTCATCTGATACTTTTCCAAAGCCTATTCTAAAAGTATTAATACCATCTATGCTTAAGCCATTAGTGTCATAAAAGTCTTTATAAAAAATATCTCCAGGCATAAATAGAACATTATCATTATAACAAAGTTCCAAAAGTTCTCTTGCATTTAGATTATTTTTTAATTTAATGAAAACATGAAGGCCACCTTCACCCAAAACAGATTCATAAGGAATATGTTTTTCGATCATTTCCATAACTAAGTTATATTTATCTTTATAATATTTTCTCACATTTTTAATGTGTTTATTAAAAGAACCATTTTTTAAGTAATAATAAAATGTACTTTGATCTAGAAAGGATGAATGAATATTTATACCACGTTTCACGCTTTCCAAAGTTTCAATTAATTGAGCATCACCGTGTATCCATCCAATTCTAAGTCCAGGAAAAAGAATTTTTGATAAACTGCCAATATATACAACACCGTTTCCTTCTCCAGAAAGTGAAGCAATTGGTTCAATAGGAGAACTAGAATAAAGAAGTTCTTCATTAAAACCATCTTCAATTATTGGAACAGAGTATTTTCTAAATAGGTTGTAAATTTCCTTTCTTCTCTTAACTTTAGTAACGATACCGGTTGGATTATTGTATGAAGGAATTAAATAGCCAAATTTTACATTATTATTTTCTAATGTATTCTCAAGTTGTTTTAAATTCATACCTTCTGCATCTAATTCAACTTGAATTATTTCAAGACCAAGACTTTTCATTATTTTAAGTGCAGTATTATGTGTTGGTTTTTCACATACTATAATATCATTTGTACTTGTTAAGGAGCTTAGTATCATATGAAGAGCTTCTGTAAATCCATTTGTAATTAATATGTCTTTATTTATAGAATTTACTCCTTTATCTTCCATATAAGAGAACAGATAATCAATAAGAGGCTTGTAACCCTTAGCATATCCGTAATTTAAAAGATTAGGGCCTTCATAAGCAAATGCATCTAAAAAGCATCTTTTAAAATCATCTAAATTAAATAAACTGCTATCAGGTGCAATAGATTTAAATGAAATCATGTTTTTTTTATATGGAAGTTCACTTTTTATTATGTCTAGATGCTTTAAGGAATAAGCATACTTGTTAAAAGATTTAGAATAATCTATAAAGTATTCATGACTATTATTTCTACCTTCAGCTAGCACAAAGGTTCCAATACCACGTTTTGTGGCAATAATATTTTCACTTTCAAGTTCTTCATAAGCTGCAATAACTGAATTTCTGCTTATACTTAAAAATTTAGATACTTCTCTTGTTGAAGGAAGTTTACTATCTTTTTTTAAATCACCTTTATTTATGCTATCTATAACATGATTTTTTATTTGAATATATATCGGTTCATTTTTATTTAGTTTTAAATTAGAAAAAATCACAAAACCACCTCATTTTGTTTTATGAAAATTATTATAACAATTTTTATGTTATTAGGAAATAAAACATCATAATTAGAGAAGTCATAATTATATAATAAGATAAAGAAATTTATGAATATATAGGCAAAAAACAATATTCAAAAAACGATATTAATGATATAATTTACTTGTATTAATATTTTAAGGTAAACAAAGGGGGAGCTAATTAGAATGGAAAACATAGCTGATAAAAATATAGATAATATGAATAAAAAGAATCAGTTGATTAGCATTATAGACAATTTAACTGAATCACTTTCACAAATATCAGTAGGTATAAGAGAGGTAAATACAGGCGTACAAGATTTAGCAATAATGAATAACCAATTACTTCAAGAAACAATAGAAGCTAACAATAATGCAAAAGATACAGATCAAATTGTAGGCATTATACAAGGAATTTCAAGTCAGACAAATTTATTAGGACTAAATGCATCAATTGAAGCTGCTAGAGCAGGGGAATATGGTAAGGGATTCTCAGTTGTAGCGAAAGAAATAAGAAAACTTTCTAATACTTCAAAAGAATCTATTGATAAGATTGATACAATAATAAAAGATATATCTACATCTATACAAAGCATTAATGATAATTTGGACAAGACTAATGCTGTTTCTCAAAACCAATCAGCGGCACTTGAACAAATTTCGGCATCACTTGAAGAATTGAATTCAACTGTGGCATTATTAAAAGATTTGTCTAAACAGTTATAATTACATATAATTTAAATGATTAAAAAGCTGGTAATAAGTCAGCTTTTATTTATGTAAAATTTAATTATTTAATATTGATAAGATTAGTTAATAAATTATTCTTGAGATGAAGTGTTAGAAGTTATTACGTTTACAAGAGACAACAAAAAAATATATTTTTAAAGATAATAAAAGCAGGAAATGTCACCTGCTTTTATTATTTTCATGCATACATATCAATACGTAATGTTTTCTTTGAATTATAGACATAATAGTCATAAGCTGCAATCCAGTAATTAATAAGTTCAGGCTTATAATCTAAAAGATATTTTACAAAATCATCAAAAACATTACTTTTTACAAGAATTTTAACTATATCTTTTGGATAAGGTGTGTTTTTGGAAAAAACTTTTCTTGGATCAATAACGTGTATTTTTTCATGGTTATCTACAAAAATATGAGCATTTCGTATATTTATTCTTGTGAATTTCATACTTTTAAAATTTTCAACTAAATCTATAATTTCACAAGAAAGATTATAGCTTAGTCCATTTAAATCTATATATTCTTTTAAATTTATACCTTCTATATATTCTCTTAAAATCATATTTTGAGCAATGAAAATCACGTTTGGGAAAAATCTACTTTTTGATGCTATTTCTAATAATTTTACTTCTTCTTTAGCTTTCTTCTTTTTATAAAAAATCTTTAAAGCGTATCCTTCAGGTGTAAGATAAACTTCACCCTCTTTACCTTTCCCTAGAAATTTGCAATCTTTTTTGTTTAAAATGTATCTCATTTTGTACCTTGAAAATATTACTTTTTATATCATATGCTAATATAGAAATAAAATCTACTGAGTTAAAAATTAAATAGATTTGTTAAATAGTTATAATTCTATATAAACAGTGGAATAATAAATTAAAGGAATTTTTAATTATCTAATAAAAAGTAGAAAACTGTAGACATTTTAAAGAATATAGTATTAACTTTAAGAGAATTTGTTGTATAATGTATAATTGTAATTTAAAAATAATTAAGTTGATTTTTAATAAGGAGATAGAAAATGAATATTATAATCGTAGGTGCGGGTAAGGTAGGCTATAATATAGCTAAGTATTTGTCACAAGGTAATGATGATGTAACAATTATTGATGATAAGATTCAGGCACTAGAAAGAATAAATAATAATTTAGATGTAATGTGCATTAAAGGAAACTGTACAAGTTTAAAAGTACTTTACGAGGCTGGAATTAGAGAAGCAGATCTTTTAATTTCTGTTACAAATAGTGATGAGCTTAATATGCTTTGTTCACTTTCAGGAAAAAAATTAGGCGCAAAATATACTGTAGCAAGGGTGAGAAATCCAGGATATGATGAGGAAATAACACTTTTAACTGAGGCAGTTGGAATAGACTTAGTTATTAATCCTGAGAAAGCAGCAGCTACAGAAATTGCAAAACTAATAAAATATCCATCAGTAAGCAGTATAGATAATTTTGCAAACAATAGAGTTAATATGGTTGGATTTAATGTTTCTGAAAGTAGCGGACTAATTAATAAAAAGATTAGTGAGATAGATTTTATAAGAGGAAATTTAATATTTTGTGGAGTGGAACGTGATGGAAAGTTCTTAATTCCAAGAGGAGATTATATTTTCCATAATGATGATAGAGTGTATGTAATAGGGGAACATAATGATATACAAGAGTTTTTCAAAAGACTTGGGAAATATAAAAAGCGTGTAAAAAGTGCCATGATAATAGGTGGAGGAAAAATTAGTTATTACCTTGCAAAGATTATAAGTGAAGTAGGAGTTCATAGTAAGATAATAGAATCAGATTTGAAAAAGTGTGAAGAACTTACAGAACTTCTTCCAGATTCAATTATAATAAATGGGGATGGAATGGATCAAGATTTATTATTGTCAGAAAATCTTACAGATAGTGATGCGTTTATTGCACTTACGGGAAGAGATGAAGATAACTTAATAGCATCGCTTTTTGCATCTAAAAATGATGTTAAAAATATAATAACTAAAATAACAAGAGATAATTATACTGAAATAGCACAAACAGTAGGAATAAATTCTACAATAAGTCCTAAAAGTGTTACGGCAGGGAAAATAATAAGATACGTTAGAACTTTAAAAAATAAGAAAACATGTCCTATTGAAAATGTATATAAAATATGTAATGAAAAAGCTGAAGCAATAGAATTTATAGTTAGTAATAACACTAAGTACATAGATGTTAAATTAAAGGATATGTGTTTTATTGAAAATAGTTTAATAGCAACAATAGTTAGAGATAATAAAATAATAATACCAACAGGAGATGATCATCTAAATCCTGACGATAGGGTTATAGTAGTCACTCAAAACGCAAACTTATTAAGTCTTAGCGGGATTTTTTCTGGAGGTATGAAATAAAATGAACTATAAAATGGTCATGAAAATTATAGGAAATGTTTTGAAATATGAACTTGGATTATTAATAATACCTATAGTAATTTCACTTTATTATAAGGAAGCTGAAGTAAAATCATTTATATTTACTATATTACTCATGTCTCCAATAGCAATAGCATTATGTAAAGTTAGGACTACAAAAAATGAAATGTATGCGAGAGAAGGATTCTTAACAGTAGGACTCACATGGATTACTATTTCATTTGTTGGCGCACTGCCATTTGTTTTTAGTGGTAGCATTCCTTCAATTGTAGATGCTATTTTTGAAACAGTATCAGGATTTACAACAACTGGTGCAACAATTTTAACAGAAGTACAATCACTTCCAAACGGAATTTTATTTTGGAGAAGTTTTACACATTGGATAGGTGGAATGGGATTTTTAATATTTATACTTGCGCTTATACCTTCACTTGGAAATAATTCAATTCACTTATTGAAGGCTGAGAGTCCAGGACCAAATCCAGGAAAAATAGTTCCTAGAATAAAGGATACCGCTAAAATATTATATGTAATATATTTTATATTAACTATGATCGAAACAGTTCTTTTAAAGATAGCTGGACTTTCATGGTTTGATTCAGCACTTCATGCAGTTGGAACAGCAGGTACTGGTGGATTTTCTAATATGAATGCAAGTGTAGCGGCTTTTAATAATCCAGCAGTTGAATGGATTATTACAATTTTTATGATACTTTTTGGTGTTAATTTTGCACTATATTTTCAAATGATTAAAGGGAATAAAAAAGATGTATTAAAGTCTGAAGAATTAAGATATTATATTCTTATGGTATTGGTATCAATAGTTTTAATAGCCATAAATATTATTGATTTTAATGGAGGAGATATATCAAAATCTATTAGAGATTCATCATTTCAAGTAGCATCTATTATAACAACAACGGGATATGCTACTGCAGATTTTAATTTATGGCCTACATTAAGTAAGATGATACTGATTATGCTTATGTTTGCAGGTGCCATGGCAGGTTCTACTGGTGGTGGAATAAAAACAGTTAGAATAGTAATAATATTTAAAGCAATTAAAAGAGAAATCGATAAAATACTTCATCCTAAAAGAGTAAAAAGTGTAAAGATGGACGGAAAAGTTATAGATGAAGATACAATACATGGTGTTTTTCTATTTTTAGGCGGATATATAATAATAAGCCTTATTGCAATGTTTATTGTAGCTTTAGATGGATTTGATCTGGTAACAACATCAACATCTGTTATTGCAACAATAAGTAATATAGGACCAGGTCTTGAAATGGTTGGACCGATTGGAAACTTTTCGGAGTTTTCTCCTTTAAGTAAAATTGTTTTATCTTTTTGTATGCTGGCAGGAAGATTAGAAATTTATCCAATGCTTATAATGTTTAGCCCATCAATATGGAGAAAAAATTATTAATTACTTGACTTGTGCATCAATTTGAGAAAATTTACCATTGGATTTTTATTGACATTTTACCAGTATAATTTTAAATAAAAAAGTAGCATATAAACCTCAAACATGCTAGATTTATTGTTGCGAAACCAAATCTAAGGAGATTTATATGCTGACAACAATATTAAACCAAAATGAAACAATTATCAACTATATTTCAGAGTTAAATCTGCCATATTCTTCTGCGATAAAGAATCATATGGTAAATATAGTATCTGGAATTATTGTAACAGAAGGAAGCAAAACTATTTCATCTGTTCATAATAAAATTACATGCAATAGAGATCGAAGTACTGGTTCAAGGTTCCTAAGTTCATATTCATGGAATCATGAATATGTTACGCAAGAACGCATATTTCATGCAATATCTGAAATTTCCAACACTTGTGAAGATAGTGATGTTGGATTCCTAATCATTGATGATACCTTAACTAAGAAAAATACTTCAACTAAAAAAATTGAAGGCTTAGATTTTCACAATTCACATGCTGATGGCAATAAACCTAAATGGTCACACTGCTTAGTTACATCGCATTATAAGATTAATGATTATTCTATACCTTTAGATTTTAGACAATATCACCGAAAGGAATCGAGTAAAAAACTATCTAAAAAATTTCTAGATAAAAATGAACTTGCGATGGAACTGATTAATGAATTCACTCCTGTAACTAAAAACAATTATTTACTAGTTGATTCATGGTATACTTCAGCAAAAATTTTGCTTCACGGTTTAATAAATGGTTGTCACACTATAGGGAGAATAAAATCTAACAGAGTAATATATCCGGCTGGCATTAAAACAAATGTCAAAAAGTTTTCTTCATACATTAGGACTAATGAGACTAGCTTAGTTACCGCTAGTAATAACAAGTACTATGTTTATAGATATGAAGGAAAACTTAATGATATTGAGAATGTAGTTGTACTTATAAGCTGGACTAAAAACGATTTATCTGATAATCCAGCATTCATTATAAGTACGGATGTTTCACTCGATAATAAAACCATAATTTCATATTACGAAAAGCGTTGGGATATTGAAGTAAGTTATAGATATCATAAAACAGCTCTTGGTTTTGATGAATTTCAAATTCAATCTTTAAAATCAATACATAGATATTGGAGCATGATATTTTTAACGTATACTTTTCTTGAGATTTTCAGAGTCAAATGTGAAAAATTATATAAATTTAAAAATATTGGAGATGTAATATTACACTTCCGAAACAACTATTTGGTAAAAATAGTTTCTTTTGCACATGAATGTGCAGATAACGGGATTGATTTACAGTCTACTATTGCCAAATTAGGACTAGTAGCTTAAATTTTTCCTATTTACTGCACAAGTCTAGTTAATTATATAAAAGTTTTAAAGTTGAGTAGAATAAGATTTCAATATTTATGAAGTCTATTCTACTCTTTTTTGCATATTAACAATTTTAAATTTATAAAAAGAATAAAAAATTATGCATATCACTTAAAAAGGTAAAGAATACTGCAAAAAATATAATTAGAAATGCAAATTTACAAAATAGGTATGGGGGATGGAAAGGCATTATGATATTAACGATTTAGAAGAGCTATTTGTTGTGATGCATTATTGGATTTATCTTAAATATGATGAATGAAAATATAAATTTGAAATATAGAATTTTCATATATATACTCATTAAACTAATAACAGAATTAAAAATATTGAATTATTTTAATATGAAAAGATCATAATTTTTATATGTATTTTAGGTAAATATAATTCTAAAAGGAATAAAATTATAAAAATTGATGATACTAAATATTGAAAAAAATTTTATTAGTGAGGTGTTTATATGTTTCAAATTGGTGATGTAGTATTCTATCCACAACATGGTGTAGGAATAATTGATTGTATAGAGGAAAAAGAAATTAACGGAGAAACAAAAAGTTACTATGAATTTCATCTCATAAATAATCCAATGAAAATTGTTTTACCATTAGATAAAGTAGAAAATTTTCATGTGAGACTTATAAGTGATACCGATACTATAGACTACATTTTAATGGATATTTCAAATAGGCTGGCTAACTTTTCAGAATTTGCTGATTACAATTATAAAGATAGAAAAGAAAAGTTTATTGAAAAAATGAAAATAGGAACAATTGAGAATTATTTAGAGGTTATATATATACTTACAAAATTGAAGATTAAACATGAATTAAATTCCACAGAAGGACAGTTTCTTTACCGATCAAAAAAAATAGTTATTGAGGAAATATCTATTGCTAAAAATTTATCTAAAGATGAGGCTATTGATTTGCTAGAATATGCAATAAGTTAATAAGTTATAATTATTATTACAATAAAATTTTGTAGTAATAATTATAACTTATATAGCTAGTTGTTAATAAAAAGATTTTTTTGAGATAGAAAAGTAGAATATCTTATTAAGTCTTCTACAGATATTGTCATATCACTTTCAAACCACCATCTTATTACAGAAATTATTGCTCCTGCATAGAATTCTGCAATCATAGGTATTGGGACTGAGAACTCATTTCCGTTTTTTTTAACATCTTCTAATTTTAAAATAACATCTTCAACTATTGTTTCATGAAATATTGTTTGTATTGAATTACGATTGTTTTTAAGTAAAGCTACAAACTGAGATTTATTCTTTGGAGATGTTATAAACTCTAAAATATTTTTCATAGTATTGATATAATAATCAGTTAAATTGTTAAATTTATAATCAAAGTTATTTTCTTTGGAAAAATTTATTTGAAATTCTTTAACACAAAACTTTAAAAGTTGATATTTATCTTCAAAGTGTTTATAAAAAGTTGTACGATGAATCATAGCTTTTTCACAAATATCAGTGACGCTAATATCTTCAAATTTGTTTTCAGACAATAAATCTAAAAGTGATTCAGAGAGCAATTTGTATGTTCTCCTAATCCTTAAATCATCTTTCTTGTGAGTATGTTTCATTTTATCAGATCCTCTCTGCAATTTAATAAAAAGTTAATAATATTAAAATAATGATGAAAAAATAAGCTGATTTTGGAGCGGATTTATACAAAAAAGCTTATTCTGTAGTTTTATATACAAAAATCAAAAAAATGACTCTTGTACACTTTATAGTAACAGTATAAATTATAAATATACACTTGTAAAGTTCATATACAAGGAATAATTATTATACATATGTAGAAAGGAAAGGGGATTTGTATAATGAAAAAATATTTATTATATCCCTAATTTCTTGTGTATTTTTGACAGGATGCGGAAGTGAAGAAGAGGTTATTTTGAAAACTGAAAGAAAAGTATCAACTCAGTTAATTGGTGCTAGTAATCATTCTAACATTATTTCCTTAAGTGGAAACATTACGTCTACAAAAACTGTAAAATTGTCTTTTGAGATTCCAGGGACAATAACAGATATAACTGTTGATGAAGGCCATTGTGTACAAGCCTCCGAATAGATACACTCTTGAAATAGGTGGAGAAAAATAAGAACAGTCAAGTACATTTACATCAATGATAACTCCATCAATACTTGCACTAGTAATTATCTGTTTAATTTTTGTAATGCAGTTTGGTCATTTAAGAGAGCCACTTATGATAATGAGTACAATTCCATTATCATTTATAGGTATTATATGGGGACTTAAGTTTACAGGATATTCAATAGGATAATTAATTGAATATATTTATTTTCATAAGCTAGGATATCATATTGTAAAACATAATATGATATCCTAAAAACATTTATAAAGTTTTTATTAACTTATACGAGAAATAATAAAGGTAAGATTTATAACAAGGATGTGGTTAAATTGAGAATAAAAAATAATATGGCATCTCTATCTGGATGTAGGACGCTAAATAAAAATAATTTAGATAATGTTAAAGCAGTCAGAAAGTTAACGTCTGGATCGAGAATAAATTATGCTGCTGATGATGCGGCTGGACTAGGAATATCAGAAAAAATGAGAAGTCAAATTAGGGGGTTAGACCAAGGAAGCGTCAATACTCAAGATGGAATTGCATTAGTGCAAACTATTGAAGGTGCTACAACAGAGGTACATGACATTCTTCATAGAATGACATCTTTAGCAATACAGACCTCAAATGGAATTTTAACAGATGATGACAGGAATTTAGCAGATAAAGAAGTACAACAACTAAAACAAGAAATTGATAGAATAGCAAAAGATACTGAGTATAATGGTAAAAAAGTATTAGATGGAAGTTATGGAACTACTGGAGAAAGACTTGATATACAAGTTGGAGAAAACCCAGGCTTTATAATTTCTTTTAAACCAATAGAAAGCATAGCTTGTGATTCGTTAGGAATTGATAAGTTAAATGTAAAAACTCAAGATGATGCACAAAAAGCTTTAAGTTCTTTATCAAAAGCCATAAATGATGTATCAACTAGAAGAGTCGATCTAGGTTCAGTTCAAAATAGATTACAGCACTCACTAAAATCAGTAGATAATACATCAGAAAATGTATCGGCTTCTGAATCAAGAATAAGAGATACTAATATGGCATATGAAGCTATGGAGAGTGTAAAATCTAATATATTAATAAATTCTACAGAGTCTATGATGATTCAATCTAACCATGATCCAGAGTATGTATTAACTTTAATAAATAAAAAATAGCTCAAGTTTACCTTGAGCTATTTTTTATTTATATAGTTAAGTAAGAATAATCTTTTTACTTAATTATATTTCCTTCAAGTAAAAAAGTCCCATACTTTGTTTTTACAGTTCCAGTAATTATATCTTTATTTAAAGTTCCTTTAGCATAATATGATATATAAAGAAATCCTTTATTTATTGTTCCTGAAAACTCAAAATTATTATTTGATATTTTTCCATTATTAAAACTGCTTCTAATATTATTGCCAATTATGGTACCACTTAAAGAATTTTCATTTATTACAAAAGTAAGTTTTCCACTTTGAGTTCCTATAGGAGTTTTCATTGAAATATTATATACTTTAACCAATTTTTATCTCCTTTCAAAATACACACATAGTAAAAATATGATTATTTTAATATATGTATTCATTAATAGAATGTATTAATATTATTAAAAAATATATTTATGATTAATTGAAAAAATCCAGGTTGAATGGGGATTTTAGAAGTGAATAATTTTATTAATTAATGAGTCATAAAAAAATATGTTCATAGAAATACGTTTACAAAGGAGGAAAAGTATTGTAAAATATAAAACATAATTGTTTATAAATTAATAATGTGTATATTTTACAATTAAATACTAGCCAAAGGAGAAAAAATAATGCTGAAAAATTCAAAAGATTTTAAGAGGAAAGTTTTCTCTGACATTACAAAGGCGAAAGTAATGACATTAAAGATTGTTGCAGCTTATGCAATAATTAACTCAATTGCACTTATTGGAGGAAATGATGCATTAATAAGTGTACAAGCATCAACTACTAACATATCTTCTAGTTATGACACTGAAGGAGATGCTACATTTGTTCCAGCACATCAAGTGGCATCAAATGTGACTGTAAATAATAAAGAAATAATATGTTCAGCTACAGCTTATACTGGAGGTGGAAGAACATCATCTGGAATGAGCTGCGAAAGAGATCCAGATGGAATTAGTACAATATCTGTGGATCCAAGTATAATACCACTTGGAACTATGGTGTATATCGAAGGATATGGATATGCTGTTGCGGCAGATACTGGCGGTTCAGTTAAAGGAAATAAGATAGATGTCTATTTTAATAGTCTTTCTGAATGCTATAATTGGGGAAGTAAATCAGTTAAAGTAACTATACTTGGTGATTCTTCCAAAATGTAAAGATATATTATGTTAGTAAGATAAGTGTTATTTGTATAACACTAGACAAAATGAACTAAGAAAAACAATAAAAGTTTTTCTTAGTTATTTTTATATCTTAATTATATGTAGAAATATGAAGTATTAAAGTTCTTTGCTTTAGTAAGAATATTATTAAAAACGTTTTAATAATATAGATATATAACAAATGACTAGTAGATTTGAAGTATGAATAAAATATTTAGGGGGAAAATAATATGGATTTAAAAAATGCTCAAATTGATATCAATAGTTATGTTGCAAAGTATATGGATGAGAATGGTTGCGATTTTTATAGAGCATGTGAGGAATTGCAAATTGATAAAGATGAAGTCTTTAACATGAAAAATGATAAGGATATTTCATGATATTAAAAGTTTATTTAAATACACTATAAATGAAGATAGTACTGGGTTTAGAGTGAAATAACGAAAATGAAGCTCTCATGTTTCTCGCTTAGCAAATGATTCGCACTAAATGCAAAATTTGGGCTCTCTGATTATGCTAGCTTTGCTACAAAAGATAAGATCCGAATTTCAAACATTCGGATTTGAATCCGCAAGATTTGGGTTCTGATTATGAGTAGTATTGCATTAAATTCTTTGAAAGAGGTTTTTGCAAAATTGTTTGTCCAATACTTTCTGTTGAATCAAACTGTTTTGAGTGCAACCTCTTTTATTAAAATTTTTAGTTGAAATATTTACGTAATCAAATTAATAAAATCCTAAAAAAATATATAATCATAAGAATCTCAGAATAAAATGATATAATTTCAAAATTTTATCAAGGAATATATTGACAAGAAATAAAAAAGAAAATATACTAAAGTAAATCATATTAAAAAGATAGGAATTAAAGTAATGCGTTGAATGGAAAGAGTACATTAGTTAAAGTTTTCAGAGAGGAATTCTTAAACAAGCTGAAAGGAATTCTAAATAGAGATTAATGGAAGTGCATCCGGGAGCATCTAAGGTGAAGTAATAGTAGTCTTAGCAGGTATGCCTGTTACAGCATAAATGAGATGTTGTACTTATTCGTATAATAATCGGAGTGGAATCGTGGATATTTATCTGCCTCTGTTAGCTTTTAGCGGAGGCAGTTTTTTTATATAGAAGAGTTAATGAAGTGTAATATGGAAAAGTAAAAAAGTTTTAAAGATCAAATAATAGAATAATTTTTATTAAGATAGTTTTAAATATTGAAATAGGATTACTGAATAATAAAAGAATTAAATAAGAAAGATTATATCTGACTAGAAATCTAGAGGATGATTTTATATCTAACAATATAAGATCATCCCCTTTTGCATTATTTAAGTGATAAACATTAATTATGAGGATTGGAGGAAAGAAAGATGGTTAATAATGAAATTAAAGTATTAAAGAATGAGAGAATTTTAAAAACTGACGAAATTACATTAATACAAGATTTAATATCAAATCTTAAATATGGTTTTTTAACATTAAAAATACAGGATGGAGTCCTTATCCAAATTGATAAAAATGAAAAGATAAGATTTAGATAGTTTTGAAAGGTGGTGAAAAGCTCATGAAAACAATAGTTATTGGCAGCATAAAAAGTATATGCATTTAACAGGATTTGATTTAAATGGTCGACTAGAAAACTGGAGGCTATTTCTTTTTCAGTAAAAATATATTGATAAATAATATTAATATAAAATTAATTAGTATAGGAGAGATAGAAATGGCTAAAAAAATAAATTTGAATCTTTCTGAAGTTCAAAGCAGAGAGCAACGACTTGGAACTATAATAGCATGGACTGGAAGTGCTTCGGAATTATCAGAGAAGTCTTCATATGAAAGAAGGGGCGATGGATGTGGCAAAAATAAAGGATGCAGGCTTTGTGAGGCTAAAGGCCCATTTACACAAGGGTCAGTGTGTAGTGAACAAATGGTAGAATGTCAAGCAGGAAACGTAAGAAATGCGGTTTTAATACAGCATGCTCCTATTGGATGTGGTGCTGGCCAGGTACCATATAATTCAATATATAGAAATGGATTAGCCATGCGAAATCATCCAGTTGAAAATATTAGAATAATAAATACAAATTTACAAGAAGATGATATGGTGTTTGGGGCATTAAATAAATTAAAGCAATCTATTGATGATGCTTATGAAAGATTTAAACCAGAAGCAATTTTTATAGGAACTTCATGTGCAACAGGAATTATAGGAGAAGATATTGAAAGTGTGGCTAATATGAAGGAAAAAGAATATGGTATACCAATTATTCCGCTTCAATGTGAAGGATTTAGATCAAAACATTGGAGCACTGGATTTGATGCTACGCAACATGGAATTTTAAGAAAAATAGTTAAGAAAAATCCTAAAAAGCAGGAGGACTTAGTTAATGTTATAAATTTATGGGGATCTGATGTTTTTACACCAATGTTAAAGGAACTGGATTTAAGGGTAAATTATGTTGTTGATTTAGCATCGGTTAAAGACTTAGAAATTTTATCTGAAGCTGCTGCAACAGTTGGCTTTTGCTATACATTATCATCTTACATGGCTGCTGCACTGGAACAGGAATTTGGAGTGCCAGAAGTAAAGGCTCCAATGCCATATGGTTTTCATGGAACAGATGAATGGATACGAGAGATTGGAAGAGTTACAAATAGAAGCGAACTGGCTGAAAAGTATATAGAAAAAGAACATAAAAGAGTCAAACCTAAAATTGAAGAATTGAAGAAAAAGTTAAAAGGTACAAGAGGATATGTTGCAACAGGTTCAGCATATGCACATGGATTAGTTCAAGTGTTAAGAGAACTTGAGGTAGAAGTAGATGGAACTATGGTATTTCATCATGATCCTGTATATGATAGCGGAGATATAAGGGAAGATTCATTAGGACATTTAATTGAACATTATGGTGATGTGAAATATTTTAACGTAAGTAACAGACAACAATATCAGCTTTATGCTTTTCTTAAGGAGACAAAACCTGATTTTATGTTAATAAGACATAATGGATTAGCTCCTTTAGCTTCTAAAATAGGTATACCAGCAGCACCTCTTGGAGATGAGCATATTGCAATTGGATATGAGGGAATTATTAATTTAGGAGAAACCATATTAGAGATTTTATCACATAAAAAATTTCATGATGATATAAAAGATCACGTAAAACTTCCATATAAAAAATGGTGGCTGGATCAAAAAGATCCATATATTTTTGCTAAACAGCCTGAATTAATAGAAAGTTATTTGGAATAAGTATTTGGAGGAGGAATTTTTATTATGTCAGAAAATTTATGTGTAAATGGTCAAACAAATTCTATAAATCAAGTTCGATATGGCTGTGCACTTGGGGCATTACATAGTGTGGTAGCAATACCAGATGCCATGCCTATAACTCATTGTGGGCCAGGATGTGTTGATAAACAATATACAAGTTTAGCTTTTTATAATGGGTTTCAAGGTGGCGGATATGCAGGAGGTTCAGTTACACCAAGTGTAAATGCAGGAGAAAGAGAAGTTATTTTTGGAGGAGAAAACAGGTTACGTGAACTTATTAAATCATCTTTGCGCATATTAGATGCTGAATTATTTGTAGTTTTAAATGGATGTATAGGTGAAATTGTTGGTGATGATATTGGTTCTGTAGTTGGAGAGTTTCAAAAACAAGATATTCATATAGTTTATGCAGAAACAGGTGGATTTAAAGGAAATAATTTTATTGGACATGAGATTATAGTTGAATCAATTATAAATCAATATGTAGATAAGTTTGCAGAGAATAAAGATGTTAAAGAGAAAGGGTTAATTAATGTGTGGAGTGAATTGCCATATCAAAATACATTTTGGCGTGGTGACTTAGGAGAAATTAAAAGAATACTAGAAGGTGCAGGTTTTAAAGTAAATATTTTATTTGGAAATGAAAGTGCAGGTGTCAGTGAATGGAAAAAGATACCTAATGCACAATTTAACTTAGTAATATCCCCATGGATGGGAGTAAAAATAGCTAAGTTATTAGAAAAAAAGTATAATCAGTCATATCTTCATGTACCAGTATTACCAATAGGGGCAAAGGAGACAAGCAGGTTTTTAAATGAAGTAGTACAGTTTGCTAAGATAGATAGTGAAATAGCGCAAAAGTTCATTCAATCTGAAGAAAAAAATTATTATTCATATTTAGAGCAATTTGGCGATTTTTATGCAGAGTATTGGTGGGGTCTTCCAGCTAGCTATGCTGTTGTTGGTGATAGTACGTATAATCTAGCATTAAATAAATTTTTGGTAAATCAATTGGGACTTATACCAGGTAAACAAATAATAACAGATAATACACCAGAGAAATTTAGAGAAAGAATCAGAAAAGAATACGAACATTTAGCAGAAGATGTTAAAGTATTATAGGATAGCTTGCTTTTAACAGGTTCTCTTCTTTTGAAAATATAATGTATTCTATGAGAATAGAGAATACTATACTGAATTATTGCCAATACTATTCATAGAGCAAAATACAATCCTTGTTAAATAATAGCATTAAGATTATGACTATTTTGTGCAAGAATTCGGTATTTGGTTCCTTTTATTTTATGACAATATAATTACTTGAAAAGTGGCATTAATTAATCAAAATTTTATGGCAGATATAATTTTAAGAATTTTATCTGCCTTTTATTTATTGGTGAAATTTATGATAAAATAAAACAGAAGTAAGTATTAGATATATTTTATTAAAAGTATAACAAAGTTAAGTTTTTTATAAAAATGAAAAAGAATTAGATTTTTAATAAAATAAGAAAAATCTAAAAAATGAAGAATTTATAGAAAAATTAAAAATCTATCAAAAGATAATCCAAACGACTGAGGTGTAGTAAATGGATAATTTAAATAAATATTTAAGTGTTGGAATAGATGGATGTAAAGGAAAATGGGTGGCAGTTGCTTTAAATGAAAATTCATTTGAAGTAGATAAATTTAATACAATAGATGAAATTTGTGAAAGGTATAGTAATTCTGACAGTATGATTATAGATATGCCTATTGGTCTTGTGGAAAATACTAATGAAGTAAGACCAGAAAGTACAGCTAGAAGATATTTAAAAGGAAAGAGTTCAAGTATTTTTAATGTCCCATGTAGAGAAGCTGTATATTCAGACAGTTATGAAGAAGCATGTAATAAAAATAGAAGCATTTTAGGTGTAGGCTTAAGCAAGCAATCATATAATGTATGCTCTAAAATAAGAGAAGTTGATGAATTTTTAAATAAAAATCCTAAGTGGAAGAATAGACTTCTTGAAGGGCATCCAGAAGTGTGTTTTGCTAAATTAAATAATGAAAAGCCTATTTTAGAAAACAAAACTAAAATTGAAGGACAAAATAGGAGAATAGATATATTGTCTAGATACTATGAAGACACAGACAAGGTTGTTAGTAAATTTCTAAATGATGTGAAATCTAGAAAGAAGATTGATGATGTACTAGATGCGCTGTGTTTAGCTATTAATGGAATTTTAGGTTTAGAAAATGGTTTTGGCTGTATTTTAGAAAATCCAATGGAAGATATAAATGGGCTTAAGATGAATATGCATTATGGAAAAACACAGTAAAGTGATTTTTAAGTTATTTTATAAAAAGTAAAATTTTTAATAAAAATGAATAAAGTTTGAGTTTTAAAGAAAATAAGAAAAATTTAAAAAATTGTGATTTTGTAAAAAAGATAATATATAAACTGAATATTGAAATTAGAAATTTATTTAAAGGTTCTAATGCAATTGAATTTGATTTTGAATGTACTTTAAAAGAAGTATAATATGAGTTATGAAAAGAAAGTGGATTTTATAAGGCAGATAAGATTATGAATAAAAATCTTATCTGCCTTGTGTTGTTTATATTAGGATATTAATTTTTTTCAAACTTCAATTTAATAAAAGCATGAAGTTCATTATCTTTGACAATCTCATTTATCTTATTCTCATCTACAGGCGTTCCATCTGTAAGACTATCTTGAATGGGTGTTGAAGTTGTAGCATAGAAAAGATAGACGTCTTTCTCAGGCTGCAAATCTACATCATTAGATAACAATGCTTGTGAACACTTAGATAAATCCTCATCAATATCAAGCTTGTTAGTATAGAATGCGGAATCAGTAGCTGTAATACAGCGTATTTTATCAGAAGTAATATTTATTCCAATGGTTTCAGTTTTTGTATCTTTCTTTGAAGAGCCATCATAATAAGCTTGTGTTATAATTTCATCTTTAATTTTTTTAGAATCTTTATATACTTCATATGTAAGTGTAAGAGTATACTTATTGTCAGTTGGAAGATTTTTTAAGTCATACATCAATATTTTATTGTCAGTTAAGCTTAGTAAATATTGTTCATCATCAGAAAATGGTTTATAAGTTAATTTAGTGGCTTTTGTTTGCTGGCAGCTTGTTAATATGATAATACACATAAATGCTAGTAGTAAAGTAGCTAACCTTTTTTTCATAAAACACCTCATAATTTAGTTATTTAGTTTAAAAAATATTTTGAATATATTATACCATATATGGAATTATTAAACTGTAATTTATTGTATATATTTATTGGTTGGATGTATGCAACCGTTTCAAGATGATAATGGAAGAATAGGACGATTTATTTTTGTATAATTAGTGCAGTACTCACAAATAGTGTTTTTTTGATGAAAATATGTTTTAATAGTATTGATAATATTATTTATTAAAAATCAAGGAGAAAAGTTATGATAGAACCATCTAGGATAAAAGATGAATTTAAAAAGGTTGAGAAAGAAAACCATAGATTTAGAACATATTTAAAAATACATGCAGATGAAGATGAATTGGATGAGCAGTTTTTAGAACTTCATAATGAATTATTCAAAAATTATGACTGTAATAAATGCAGAAATTGTTGCAGAGAATATGTAATGACATTTGAAGAAAGTGATATAAATTCAGTTGCTAAAGAACTTAAAATAACTAAAGATGAAGTTATAAATAAATATATAAAAATTACTGGCAACGGTTATGAATCAAAAGATAAAATATGCTGTTTCTTAAATGAAAAAGATGGGACTTGTAAAATTGAAAACTGTAAACCAGAAGGATGCAGAGAATATCCCTTTACAAATAAACCTGAAAGATTATTTAGCTTGCTTAGTATTATTGAGTCTGCAAGTGTGTGTCCTGTAGTTTTTGAAATGTTAGAAAGATTGAAGAAAATTTATAGATTTAGATAAAAATGATTATATATTTAAAATTAATTTTTAAAAGCCATTATAGCAGTAAACTTAAAAAAGTTTTGATTTTAAAGAAAATCATAAAAAGTTAAAAATTATAGAATTTCATAAAAAAGCAAAATTATTTAAATATTAAATATAAATTGAAAAATATATGAATTTATATTTTTTTATATAGTGAGTAAAATATCATGGAGTGATAAAAATGACACTTTTTTAATTTCTAAAGTTTGACAAAAAAAGAAGATAGGTATATTATAAAATAAATAATACAAGAAAGAGGGTGATTTATATGTATACTAATAAAGTTATAATGACAAAGACTTCGGCAGTAGCTCCAATCAATGTTAGTGATAGATGCATTGTGAGGAGCGTAATCATAAATCATCCTCTTTTGAGGAATTAAAAATTGTATATAACTTTAAAAATATAGGATATTACTATGTTTTATTTGTTGTAGAAATTTTTATTGATTTATGATTATATTATTAAAAGCTGAAAGCAATGTATCTCTGCTTTCAGCTTTTGTTTATTTTAGCATATAATAGTGTTAAAATGAAACTCACTACTTATATACATATGTAGTAGTAAGTTCTAGTATCCAAATGCAAAATTTGGGCTATCACTTAAGCAGAAGGCTGTAAACTTTGAGTCTTCTGCTTTTTTGTTTTTTATAAAATTATATATTAATGCTTTATAAGTTATATGATGCTTAAATATATGAATTTCAAAATGTGCAAAAGATTCCAAACCTGAAAGCAGAATATATTGTTTTGTATTATAGGAGGAAAGAAAAATGAGTTTATTAGAAGTAAAAAATTTATCACACACTTATGGAGATAAGAAACTATACAGTAATGCAGGATTTGAATTATATAAGGGTGAGCATATGGGGATTGTTGGAGTAAATGGTGCTGGTAAAAGTACGTTACTTAAAATCATTTGTGGTACAGCAATTCCAGATGAAGGAGAAATAAAGTGGCAGCCTAATATAAATATAGGAATTTTGGATCAGTATGCAGAAATAATTGAAGATTACAGCGTATATGATTATTTAAAGACTGCATTTAATGAATTGTATAAAATTGAAGAAAAATTAAATAAATCATATGAAGAAATGGCATGCAATATAAATGAAAATATTATGAAAAAAGCAGCACTATATCAAGAAATCCTTGAAGAAAAGGAGTTTTATAGTATAGATAGTTCTATAAGGAAAGTAGCAACTGGACTTGGAATAGATGCAATTGGTTATGATAGTCAGCTAAACAAATTAAGTGGAGGTCAAAGAGCAAAAGTAATACTGGCAAAACTTCTACTGCAAAGCCCAGATATATTATTACTTGATGAGCCTACTAATTTTTTAGATAAAGAGCATATTAAATGGCTTTCAGAATATTTAAAAGATTTTAAAGGAGCCTTTATAATAGTATCTCATGATTTTGACTTTTTGGATAAAATAACAACATGTATATGTGATATTGACCATAAAGATATAAGAAAATATAATGGTGGATACTGTACATTTCTTAAGCAGAAAGAAAGATTACAGGAGGATTATGTAAGAAGATATAGTGAGCAGCAAAGAGAAATAGAAAAGCTAGAAAAATATATTGCTAAGAATAAAGTAAGAGCATCAACAGCCAAAATGGCAAAAGGACGTCAGAAACAGCTTGATAAAATTGAAAGAATTGATGCACCATCCTTTAGAACATTAAAGCCAGTAATAAAATTTAAATATGCTGAGGCAACTCCAAATATTGCTCTTAGCGTTAAAAACTTAGAAGTTGGATACAGATATGCAATTCTTCCTAAAATGAATTTTAGTATAAAAAATAAAGAGAAAGTTGTTATAACAGGATTTAATGGCATAGGAAAATCTACTCTTTTAAAAACCATTGTTGGTGAAATTAAAAGTTTAGCTGGAAAAGTTAAATTTGGTGAGAATATAAAACCAGGATATTATGAACAGGATCTGAAATGGCAAAATGATGGAATGAATCCTATAGAAATTATTTCAGATGAGTTTCCTAAAATGACCCAAAATGAAATTAGAAAACACCTTTCACAGTGTGGAGTAAAAAGTGAAACAGCTTTGCAGAGTATAAAAAGCTTAAGTGGGGGAGAGCAGTCTAAGGTTAAACTTTGTCGTCTTACACTTACCTTATGCAATCTTTTGATTTTAGATGAAATAACAAATCATATGGATTTAGCTTCTAAAGAAGCATTAAAAGAAGCTTTAGTATCATATGAAGGAACTGTAGTATTAGTTTCTCATGAAGCTTCTTTTTATGAAGACTTAGCAGACAGAATTATTAATATAGAGGAAATGATTTAATATTAATTAAGCTAATAGAAAAATTTCAAAGAGGTTTTGTTATTTTTTATTATAAATCCATTGATATTTTATATCTATGGATTTATAATATCTATAGATAATATAAATCTAAAGATCGGAGAGATGTTTCATGAAAAATATAGTACTACTTGGGGGAAATGGATATATTGGTAGAGAGGTAACAAGACAGTGGTTAGAAAAAGATTCAAGTGCAGAATTTTATATTATTTCGAGAACAGGTAATAATAAATTAAAGGACAAAAGAATACATAATTTATGTGCTGATGTAACTGATTATGATTCTGTAGCAAGTGTATTACCTAAAGATATTGCATGTATTATAGATTTTATAGGTCGTCCAGAAAAAGATAGTAAGGAACTTATCAAAATTAATAAACAACCAGCAGAAGTAATGCTTAATATTGCTAAAAACTATAATGTTGATAAAATGGGCTTTATTGGTGGTGTTTTAGGACCTAAAAGTTTTACAGATATTAAAGCTGATATAATCAAGATGCTTCAATCAAGCAAAAAAAGAGTGGAGTATGTAGAGCCTACAGTCGTTTATGGTAAAGATAGAAATGACGCATTAGCAAAGATGGTTCCTATTTTTAAATGTTTAGGAGTATTTTCTAAAAAATTAAAGCCTGTTCGTGTAGAAGATGTAGCTAATGAATTAATTACTAAATTGACAAGATAAGAATGGAGTTTTGCTGTGAAAATAAGTAAAAGTTTTGAACAAGGTATATACGTTCTTTTGATGCTAGGGTTGCAAAAAGATAATCAAACAGTAAAAAGTAATGTAATGAGTACTATTTTGCAGGTATCAGATTCTTATTTAAAGAAAATTCTAAGAAAACTGGTTTTAGCAGAATTAATTACATCCAATGCTAGTAAAGATGGCGGGTTTCAATTAAAAAAGTCGTTAAAACAAATAACATTATATGATGTATATAATGCAATTGAAACGGATATAATCACTTTTGATGTATCAGATTTAGCTGAACATGTTTTTAATGATGATGAACATACTAAACAAAGTAAGAAAAAAGTGATTGATACTATTGATTTAGGAATTAAAGCATTTAACAGCCAATTGGCATCTGTAAATTTATCAGAATTACTTATTGAAGAAAATGACAGCTATCCAAAGATAGATTGGAATGAAAAAGTATAATAAGAAATCTATATAAATTATAGGGAATTAGTATATATCATTAAATTCAAATTTGGTGATGATGCAATATATGTTTTTAAAACATGAATTCTATTAAAAAATAGTTATGAATATAAGAAAACAATAAATAATTAGATAAGCTTTGAAGGGTGCTATAAAAAGCATCCTTTTTCCAAGTGTTAAGCATATGAAATAATAATGGAGTTTTTGAAAAAAGGTAATGGTCTTGATTTTCTTAACCATTGAACCACAGAAAAAAATTAATGCTATAATTGTTTAAAAGTATAAACCAATAAACTAAGTATAAACTAAAAATTAGAATTAGAACTAAGGAATAAAGTTTAGACCAATAGACAAAGTTTAAAATTATAACATAGAGGTGAATTTATTATGAATAATATTAAAGTTCATATTTTAAACTGTGGAGAAGTGGGTGTTGATCCAGCAGTACCTTTTAGAGATGTATCTAAAAATCCTATAGCATATACAGGTATAGGAAGAAGTAAAAAATTAAGAATATGGTTGCCTGTTACAGCATATTTAATAGAGCATCCAAATGGAAAAATATTAATCGATACTGGATGGCATAGTGATGTTAGAACTAATCCTATAAAGCATTTATCTCCATTATTATATATGGCAAGTAAGCCTAAATTACTTGAAGAAGAAGCTGTAAATGAACAGCTAAAAAAGCTGAATATACAAACTAAAGATTTAGATTATGTATTTGTCACTCATATGGACTGTGATCATTCAAGTGGCCTAGGTTTAGTTAAAGATGCTAATAAAATAATGATATCTGAGGAAGAAATGAAGGCAATAAATAAAGGTAATGTTAGATATGCTAAAAGATTTTGGAATGGTGTAAATGTAGAATCTTTTAAAATGGATAAACTTGAATATGGACCATTTAATAGAGGATATGATGTATTCGGAGATGGAACAATACTATTATTAGATGCTAAGGGACATACAGAAGGGAATATTGTAGTTATGGTAAAAAATAATAATAAGTTTATTTTGCTTACAGGAGATTGTGGATATGCTAAGGATTCATGGGAAAATCTTCGTATGCCAGGCCCCTTAGTTAATAAAGATGATATGATCACTTCTTTAAAATGGGTTAAAAATATGGCACATAAAAAAGAATGTGTAGGCGTATTTGCTACTCATGATCCAGATGTTAAAGAAAAAATAGTAATACTATAAGATGAATTTTAATTGAAGGAGTGTAGAAATGGAAAGATGTTATGAGAGAAGAGTGAAAGTAGCTGAAGATTTTAAAGCTTGTAGAAAGGCATTTATAGCATTAGGAGATGAAACAAGACAGCAAATGTTAATAGCTTTACTTGAAAGTGATGCCCATGGTATTAGAGTTGGGGAAATTACTAAGAAAACACATCTTTCAAGACCTGCAGTATCTCACCATTTGCAAATACTTAAGGATGCTGGGGTTATAAGTATGTATAGAGAAGGTACTAAAAATTATTACTTTGTAAATGCTTGTGATACAGTATGGAAACAGCTTTCAGGGTTAATGAATAATATCAATGAAATAATTGAAGAAGTATCAAAAGAAAATGATTGCTTTAAAAGTGATGCTGAAAGAGAAGCTATGAAAAAAGGTTTAATTTAAAAACATTATAAATATTATTACTTGGAGGAATTGATTATGGATATTTTAGAAATAATGAAAAAACGTCATTCTGTTCGTAGTTATACTGATAAGAAAATAGATGAGGACGTTAAGAAAGAGCTCATGGAAATTATTGATGAATGTAATAATGAAGGACATATGCATATCCAATTATGCACAGATGAACCAAAGGCTTTTGATAGTTTTATGGCGCACTATGGTAAATTTAGTAATGTAAAAAACTATATTGCTATAGTTGGCAAAAAGGAAGATAAACTTCAAGAAAAAGGTGGCTATTATGGTGAAAAGATAGTTCTTAAGGCTGCTGAGTTAGGATTAAATACATGTTGGGTGGCTATGACATATAGCAAATCAAAGGCTATGATTAAAGTAGAAAAAGGAGAAAAACTTATTTGTGTAATAGCCTTAGGATATGGAGAAAATCAAGGCGTAAGCCATAAAAGTAAGTCAATTGAAGAACTCTCTAAAGTCAATGGAGAAATGCCAGATTGGTTTAAAAAAGGAATGGAGGCAGCAATGTTAGCTCCAACAGCAATGAACCAGCAAAAGTTTTTGATTAGTTTAGAAGGTAATAAAGTAAGAGCTAAAGCATTAACTGCATTTTATAGCAAACTAGATTTAGGAATTGTTAAATGTCATTTTGAATTAGGTGCTGGTAGAGATGGATGGGAATGGATAGAGTAAAAATATACGTCTATATCTCATGTTCATTTATCAAAAAAGTTATAAGGTTGAGGTAAGGATTAGAAATATGTATAATTAAAGGTAATTATCTTTATTATACATATTTTCATTAGTTTAGAAACAATAATTATATATTTGAAAGGAAAATTATTATGATAGATCGTACTGTAATTTTTTCTTATAGATTGGGAAATGCTGCATGCTGTCAATATGGACAATATGAAGGTTTTAAAATAGAGATATTTTATGATGGTAAGATAGAGTATTCTGAATATGTTGTTCAAAATATACTTTTAAAACAAGAGCGATATACATTAAAGTCTGATGTTGTAGAAAAAATATTGAA
This sequence comes from Clostridium neonatale, assembly GCF_001458595.1. GTDB lineage: Bacteria > Bacillota > Clostridia > Clostridiales > Clostridiaceae > Clostridium > Clostridium neonatale. The sequence goes on along the minus strand of NZ_LN890328.1, from coordinate 1,443,669 downwards.
TATAATAAATGAAAGTAAAATTGAAAGCATACCTGAAAATCTTGATAATGGATCATGTGATGGAGAGAGTAATGAATTTTTCTTTTATAAAAATAGAACAAAATATAAAATTACTGCATGGAATATAATTGATGAAGAATATAATCCGGAAAAAGGAAATGATGATAAATATAAAGAAAATAATTTTTATGAATGTGAAGTTATGAAAATATTTAACAAAATCTCAGCTATAATTAAAACTTCAGGATTTAAGATGTCTTTATTTTCTTTTGATAAAATTAAGAATTTCTATGATTAATGTTTGGCGGAAAAATATCAAATGAAATTTTTTACTGATAAAATATTAGTAATTTTGAAGATAATTATTTAAGTGTAAGTTTAGCATTGATGAACATTCTATAGTCAAAAGGATAAAAAATATAAGAAATGCAGGAATTCGTAAAAAACAGATTTTTACTTTATTTGTTGCAAAAAATAAAAAAATAAAATTATGGTAAAATTTGATTTTATGAGTTTTTGATAATATACATATATTTATGAAATTGATGAAATTTTTATTATAAGTTTAAATCATAATTTTAATTAAATATATATTTGACAGCCTTCATCTTTTGGAATATTATTGTAATAGGAAACTGAAAGTTTAATTATGGTTTCCTATTATTTTATTTATTAGAAACTCAAAAAAGAAAAATAGTTTCCTAAACAAATGGAGGGAGCTTTGTGAAAAAGGAAAATATAAAAAATACTAATTTATTATTGGTTACTACTTTAGGCTTTGCGTTAGGTATGCGTCAAATGGCAATGACTATGGTTATGCCATTTATAAGTACTTACAGCAAACAATTAAAATATTATACACCAGTTCTAGCAGGTGTAGCACTTGGAATTTTCGGGCTTATGCAGGCAGTATTTCAGATATTTTATGGAATCTGGAGCGATAAGCAAGGTAATAAAAGAGTCATGTTATGTGGTCTAATGCAGGTAGTTATAGGTCTTGTAATTGCACATTTTGCAGATAACATATATGCTTTAATATTTGCAAGAGCTATGCAAGGAAGTGGAGCTGTTATTGCTGTAGGATATTCATGGGTTTCTGGAGTATGTACAAATTCTAAAGAAAGACTTAAGTCATTAAGTATCATTAGCATGATGGTAAGTGGAGCAGCTGCAGCATCTTTTGCTTTGGGGTCAATAATAAATAAATTTGTAAGTGTAGAAAATATGTTTATGTATTCAGCCGTGCTTATTTTAGGCGCATCCATTGTAATAGCTGTATTTTTGAAGGATAATAAAAATGTAAATAATAATAATATATCAACAAAGCATGTAATGAAAATCCTGATTAAGGACAAGTGCTTTGATGCATTGAATATTGCAGGATTATTAAATAATTTTATAATGACAGGCGTATTTTTTTGTATACCACAGTATCTTGAAAACATAACAGGACTTGATGGAATGTGGAAGGTATTTATGCCATCAGTGATAATTGCAATAATTGTAATTCAGAATGTAGTAAAGAAATGTGATAATGTAAAAAGTATAAAATTTCTTATAATTAATTTTATACTAACTGCAGTTGGAGTGTTATTTTATCTTAATAAATCATCACTTATTTTAATATTAATTGGAACAATGTTATTTATGAGTGGTTATATTGGAATATCAACTGTATTATCAAACCTTGGAAATGATTTGCTAGCAAATGAATATAGGGGAGCAGGCAATGGAATATTAAATAGCGTTCAATATATTGGATCATTTATAGGCTCACTAGTAGTTGCGAAAATATGGTCAATAAGTGAAATATACTCATTTATTGTACTTTGTATAGCAGGAATTGCAGGAGCTGTTATTGTAAAGACATATGTAAAAAAGGAGAGATTTAATGAGAGATAAAATATTACAGGCTGCATGTGAAATCATACAAGAACGTGGATTAAGGAAATTCAGAATGGATGATATATGTAGTAATTTAAAAATAAGCAAGAAGACAATATATAAATATTTTAATAGTAAGGATGAAATTGTAGAAACATATATAAATGAAGTATTTAATGCAGATATGAAGAGCTGTGAAAATATAATTAATGAAAATATGCCATTAAATGAAAAATGTAATAAGATTATTCATACTTATCATAAATATAAAATGCCATCTTCAATAATCAGTGAAATAAAAATATACTATGAAAAAGAGTGGAATAAGCTTATGGAAGTTAGAAATTATAAAATAAATATAATTAGAGAAATTTTTCAGCAGGCAAAATCTAATGGCGAAATTAAAGAAAACGCAGATTTATTTATTTCAGCTCTTATGATTGATGTAATGAGTGAAAAGCTGCTTGATAGTAATATGCTTCATGATAATAATAAAAAATACAATGAGGCCATGGACAGTGTGTTTAATATAATATTTAATGGAATACTGAATTTTGAAAAATGTTAGCTAACTATATTGGTATAGTTAGCTAATGTGAAAACAAATAAGAATGTAATAAGTGAATAAATAGAGCTATATATTAAAGAGGCATTAAAAGAAGCTTTAATATCATATGAAGGAACTGTAGTATTAGTTTCTACCGAAGCTGCTTTTTATGAAGAGTGGGCAGATAGGATAATTGATATAGAGGAAATTGTTTAATAAAACTTAAGCTAATAGAAAAATTTAAAAGATAGCTGTCATAATTGAGAGGAGGTTAACGATAAAAATCTTTCAATGCATAGCAGCTATCCTTTTATTTTATTCTTAATAACTAAATACAAACATTAATAATAAATATACTTAAAATACTAATGAAATGATGCAAGTAGTATAAAATATATGTGAGAATGTCTGAGAATTTATAACTATTTTGGTATATATAAAATTTATATGTAAAAGTATCAAAAAGTATAAAAAAGTGCTGAATATTATAAATACTTTTTTAAAATAAGTATATATAATAAAATAAATGATACTTTATGAACCATTGAAAACGATATCTAGAAAGACTGTATAGAAGAACTTAATTGAAATTAAGTTAATAAAACTAGTTATGTGATTAGAATATAAGGTAACTTAGCTAAAGAATTTCAGCAAATAAGTTTAATTGTTTAGATTTTCTCATAGAAATCGTGATGTTTACCTTCATTCTGTTATACTTTTTCTTTTCAATTATATTTTGACATAATGGAGGAAATTATAAATATCTAACTTTAAAAAAGTTAGATAAAGCAATGATTGTGGAATTCTGCAAGATACTGATTAGTATATGTTTTAGTAAAGGAGGAAGAAAAGTAATGTAAAAAGGTTGTGAAAACTATTGGAAAGAACTTTTAAAAGAAAGAGGGAGAAAATAATGTATAAAAAATTAGGTTCTGTTTTATTAGCGAGTACATTTTCATTTAGCTTAGTACCAGCAATATCAGTATTAGCAACAGAAACAAGTGATAGGGCCCAAAATCCATTTATATGGGCAGATGTACCTGATAATGATGTTATTAGGGTAGGAGATGCCTATTATATGACAAGTACTACAATGCACATGAATCCAGGAGTTCCAATTATGAAATCTTATGATCTTGTTAATTGGAAAATCGTAAATTATGTTTATGATGTGCTTGATGGAGATGATGAACAGACTCTTACTAATGGAGAAAATGAATATGGAGAAGGTTCGTGGGCAAGTAGTCTTAGATATCATGATGGAACTTATTATATAGCTTTTTCATCTAATTCTACAGGCAAAACATATATATATCAAACCGAAGATATAGAAAATGGTCCTTGGAAACATTCAACTATTGATCGTCTTTTTCATGATATGTCGTTGCTATTTGATGATGATGACAGGGTATATATGGTAGACGGTTCTGGAGATATTCATATTACTGAACTCATTTCAGATGCGACAGCAATAAAGGAAGGTGGTCTTGATAAAACTATTATTAAAGATGCAAGTTTGCTTGCAGGTTCTAATGTAGGACTTCTAGCAGAAGGCGCACATATTCAAAAAATAAATGGAAAGTATTATGTATTTCTTATAACATGGCCAACAGGTGGAAGTCGTCAGGAGCTATGCTTCCGCGCCGATAGCATTGATGGTGATTATGAAGGAAAGGTTGTATTAAATTACAATGGTATTGCTCAAGGTGGAATTGTCGATACGCCAGATGGAGATTGGTATGGAATGTTGTTTAGAGATTCTGGTCCAGTAGGACGCATGCCGTATCTTGTTCCAGTTACATGGGAGGATGGATGGCCAATATTTGGAGTAGATGGTAAAGTTCCTGAGGATACAGGAATTAAACTGGATCTTTCAAAAACTAATATAGTTTCCTCTGATGAATTTTATCAAGGATCAGAAAAAATAGGATATTCACATACTGTATTGGAAACAAGTGATGATGAAAATTCAGAAGGCGGAGACTTAGTATTAGATGATCCAGCAGATGGAAAAGAGTTGTTAAAAAACGGGGATTTTGATGATGGAATAGATGATTGGGAGGTTAATGAAGGTGGACAGTTATCTACAACTGATGATTCCGTAGTTTTATATGGAACACATAATTGGGAGGCTAATGAAAGTGGAGAGTCATCTACAACTGATGATTCCGTAGTTTTAAAAACTTCTTATACAAATAGTACAGCAGTTTTAAAAATTTCTAATAGAAAGGGTACAACTTCTGGTCCTAAACAAAATCTCACTGGAAAATTAGAAGCAGGTAAAACGTACTATTTTTCTGCAAAAGTTAAATATGATGCATTAGATTCTGCTCCTGATAATAGAACATTTAATTTTACTATGCAGAATGGTCCCGATTATAGGTATAGAAAAAATTTAGGATCGAAATCTATAAAAAAAGGTGAATGGGGAACAATAAGTGGCACATATACCATGCCTGAAGATGTAGATCCAGACAATGTATTTATTTTTATTGAGACTTCGTGGACACCAGAGCAAGATAAGAACAAGGATTTAATGGATTTCTATGTAGATGATGTTTCATTCGTAGATATGACAGTAGATGCAAATATAATTAAGAATGGCGAATTTGACAGTGATATAGAATCATGGGAAGGTACTTGGGCTGGCAAAGTTAAATGGAATGATGATGGAGTAGTACATGTATATGACAGAACACGAACTGGAGGAGGTCCATTACAGCCTCTTTCAGGAAAAGTTAAGGCTGGAGAAAAATATAAATTCTCAGCAAAAGTAAAATATGATGATGGACCAGATTCTAAATACTTTAATTATACAATTCATACAAATGGTGATACAAAAGTTATGGGATCGGCTAATATAACTAAAGGTGAGTGGGGAGTTATAGAAGGCACATATACAATTCCTGATGGTGCAGATACATCAACAGATACGTATATTTTCTTAGAAACTCCATGGACAGCAAATCCGGATGCAACTAATGATTTAATGGATTTTTATGTTGATGATGTTTTGTTAGAGCCAGTATCTACTGGAGGATCAGGTATTAAGGATGGTGAAAATGATTACAATGGTTCTAATCTTGGACTAGTATGGCAGTGGAATCATAATCCAGATAACAATAACTGGTCACTTACAGATAGAGATGGATATTTAAGACTTACTACAGGAAGAAAGAGTACAAGTATTCTTGATGCAAGAAATACACTTACGCAAAGAACATTTGGACCACAATGTTCAGGAGACGTTGCGATAGATGTAAGTAATATGAAAGATGGTGATTATGCAGGATTAGCAGCATTCCAATTTTATTATGGAACTGTTGGTGTAAAAATGGAAGGTAACAGCAAATATATTGTTATGATGCGAGGAAGTACAAATGATGCTTCTGAAGAAAGTGAGCCAGTAGAAATAGCAAGAATTCCTCTTGATCAAGAAAAAGTATATTTGAAAATAGACTTTAACTATGAAAATAATACTAATAAAGCGTATTTCTATTACAGTTTAGATGGAAAAGAATGGAACAAAATGGGGGAGGATTTGTCATTAGTTTATACTTTACCTCATTTTATGGGATATCGATTTGGATTATTTAATTATGCTACAAAGACAACAGGTGGTTATGTTGATTTTGACTATTTTAGATTAGATGGCGAAATGACAGGAGAAGTTCCTTCCAATGATACATTGAATGCAGAACTTGGAAATGTTTCAGATGTTCTAGGAGTTCCTAATGTAGATTTTGAGGTTCCAATAACAATGGATGAATTGCCAAATGGTAATTATACAAATATTTCTGCATCTTTTGGTATACCAAAAGATTTATCAGTAGCAGATGTTATTTTTAATACTGATAATATAACAGGAAATTGTTCATATACCTATTCAAATAATCAGCTTAAATTAAATGTATCTGGCAATGAAGTAAATTATAAAAATAATACTTCTAATAGATTGTTTGCAACCATTAAGTTAAAAGTTGCAAATTACGTTGAATCAGATATAACTGAAACAATTACTACAGATTATATTAATGTTAAAGGTGGAAATACAGGATACAATATTAAAAATGCGGTATCTAATATTACATTAAAAGCTTTAAGTACTGATGCAATTGCTAAAATTCCGGGATATGGCAATCCTCTTATAACTCATAAATTAGGAGCAGATCCATATGCAATAGTATATGACGGAAGAGTATACGTATATTTGTCAAGTGATGAGTATATGTATGATGATAATGGAAACATTAAAGAAAACACATTTGCTAATCTTAACAGAGTTTTGGTTATATCTTCTGATGATATGATTAATTGGACTGACCATGGTTACATTCCAGTAGCAGGAAAAGATGGGATTGCAAAATGGGCAGGTGGTTCATGGGCTCCGGCTGCTACTCATAAGGTTATTAATGGTGAAGATAAATTCTTCCTTTATTTTGCAAATGGTGGAGGTGGAATAGGTGTACTTACAGCAGATAGTCCAATTGGTCCATGGACAGACCCAATTGGTCAAGCGTTGGTAAGTTCAAGGACAGATGGAGTTGGAAATGGAGTTGTATGGCTTTTTGATCCCGCTGTGTTAGTAGATGATGATGGAGAAGGCTATTTATATTTTGGAGGCGGAATACCTGGTGGGAACAATCCAACAGATGAACAAATTGCAAATCCAAAAACTGCTAGAGTTATTAAATTAGGTGATGATATGACAAGTATTGAAGGTGCGGCAGAAGAAATTAATGCACCATATATGTTTGAAGATAGTGGAATTCATAAGCATAATGGCACATATTATTACACATATTGTTTAAATTTTGCTGGAACACATCCAGATAATATGCGAGCTGGACAAATTGCATATATGACAAGTGACAGCCCGATGGGACCATTTACTTATGGTGGAGCTTTCTTAAAGAATCCAGCAGAGTATTTCGGATATGGAGGCAACAATCACCATAGTATTTTCGAATATAATGGCAAAGAATATGTAGTATATCATGCACAAACTGTTAGTGGAGAATTGTTAAGTAGTACGAAGGGATACCGTTCTCCTCATATTAACGAAGTAAACTATTATGATAGTGGAAAAATTAAAGTAGTTGATGCAGATATGAAAGGTGTGCCACAAACAGCTAATCTTAATCCATATACTAGAAATGAAGCAGAAACTATTGGCTGGAATTCAGGAATCTCAACAGAGGATTGCACAGCACCAGGCAGTCAGGTGAAAAGTATTAATCTTAATGTTACAGATATAAACAATGGCGACTGGATTGCAGTAGCAAATGCTAATTTTGGTTCAGTACCAAAAGAGGCAACAACAACTTTCAAGGCTAATGTTGCATCAAGAGCTGGAGGACAAATAAAAATACATTTAGACAGCTTAGAGGGTAAAGTGATTGGTACACTTGATGTAAATTCTACAGGTGGTGAACAAAACTGGAAAGAGATAGAGTGCAAAGTTGAAAATATAAATGGAGTTCATAGTATCTTCTTTGAATTTCTTGGTAAAGAAAACATCAATTTATTTAATATGGATTATTGGAAATTTGAAACAGAAACACCAAATCAACAAAGCTGTACATTTACGTATACAGCAGGAGAAGGTGGATTTATTCAAGGAGATACGTCACAAACAGTTGATTACGGAAAGAGCGGAAGTAAAGTCACAGCTATAGCTAATTCAGGATATCATTTTGTACGTTGGAGTGATGGTGTTACTAATGCAGATAGAACAGACACTAATTTAGGCGCAGATATAAATGTAAATGCAGTGTTTGAAGCTGATTCATCAGAAGGGGGCAACGGTAATTCAGAAGAACAATCAGTGCCAACAGGAGTAATAATTGATGGAGCAAAGAAAGTTGGAAATACATTAAGTGCACAACTAATAAATAAAAATGGAAGTGCAGTGAGTACTTCAGAAACAGTAAGTTATGAGTGGTATAGATCAACTAATACAAACTTTGATAATGCAGAATTAATTGGGACAAATAAAAGCTATAAACTAGTGTCAAAAGATGGAGGGAAATATATAAAAGTAGTGGTTACTGTTGGCAATAAAACTTTTGAAGCTATTACTTCAAAGATTGTAAAAAACTCATCAAGTAGTAGTTCAAGCTCATCATCAAGTTCGTCTTCATCAAACCAAAATAAGAATGAAAATGAAGCCAATACAAATGTAACTAATACTAATTCAAATTCACAACAAGAAACAGTTGATGTGGGCTGGAAGCAAATAAATGGTGTTTGGTACTATTTAAATGTAGATGGATCAGTGGCAACAGGCTGGAAGCAAGTGAACGGAACTTGGTATTATTTAAATACTAATGGATCAATGGCAACAGGCTGGAAGCAAGTGAACGGAACTTGGTATTATTTAAATACTAATGGATCAATGGCAACAGGTTGGAAGCAAGTGAACGGAACTTGGTATTATTTAAATACTAATGGATCAATGGCAACAGGCTGGAAGCAAGTAAATGGAAAATGGTACTATTTAAATGCTGATGGATCAATGGCATATAATACTGTAATTTATGGTTATAAATTAGATGCAAATGGAGCTTGGATTAGATAAATTTTAATTTTATAAAGATATAGCATATTAATTTCATAAGTATCATTTATTAAAATTTAGATGATGTAATGGGGAGGCAACTAATTGAGTAATATGATGTTAGTTGCCTCTTTATTTATAAAATTTATAAAAAATGCGAAGCTTAATAAGATTCTGTTAGGTTATTATGAAAAAATAGCTTAATAATTCTTAGAATTTCCCGATCTTTAAAAATTATATAAGTTTGATCAATTTATTGCATGACAAATAAACCTGCAATAGACAAGATTTTTTGCAGGTTAATCAAAGATATTGATTAATTAATTTAAGCGGCAACAAACCATGATTTTTTTAGACTTGCTATTGCTAGCGAAGCCGGCAACTTCAGCTGGAGTATGGCTGTTTAGAGATCCATGAGGTCTTATAAAGTTATAATGAAAGATAAATAAGTATATTAAGTTATTTGCTTTTTCAAATGAATTAAATCCTTTTTTAGCTTTATAACAAGCTTTATATGTTTTATTAAAAGACTCTATAAGATTGTTATTCGTATCGCTAGACATTGGTGCTACAGGAATATGTTTAGTATTGGGTAATACTTTGGCTACAGCTTGATTATATGAAGGTAATCTATCAGTTATAAAATTACTAGGTTCACCAAACTTTTTTGCTTCATTAATTAATGTGAAAGCAGAATCTTCACTGCGTGATTTCGTTAAGTGAAATGCCAATATAAAACGAGTTTCTGAATTGATAGCCAATCACAAATAATAACGTTCACCATTTATAAATACAACTGTTTCATCAGCGTGCAAATCGTCAGATTGCAAATTTAATTGTGATTTAAATGAATCAGCTTTTTGTTCGAAAAAAGGCGTAAATTTATGTGACAACTGAATATTGTTACATGAGAAACTTTTATACTTGCTGTTGTATATAGAAAGTGTGAAATAGCTCTTGTGGATGTATTATTAAAAAATAAAAGGTTAAAGCTGTGAGTATAGCATGTAATAGAAATCGCATTCATTTCATAGAAAGGGTGCCGGTTATATTTTGACTAGACGCATTATTAATATTTAAATTATGGTGTTGTACTATTATATGGTTACATTTTCTATTACCACATTTATAACGATTATAATATTTATAAGTGTGGTGTAGGTATGTTGCTTTGCTACACTTTGGACATTTAGGATAGCTTTTTGCAACTCGGTTACTGATGTAGTTAGGAGCAAATTGCCTCTTACAGTTCTTACATTGATATTTTTGATTAGCCTGCTTATCTAAGTCAAACTTATATAGTTGGTCAGAGTGACAGCGAGGAAATTTAATTTTTGTTTTGTTAATTGTTCTTCTCCTTTCAAGGGGGAATATTTAGTTTTAGACAAACTTATTGTATTCACTTCAATTGAGAAGAGAAATGTTCATATAACTTAACAGAACGTAATTAATTATTGGGAGAGTTCATATGAATAATATATATTACTTTACAGGAACAGGAAATAGTTTGCAGATAGCAGAGAATTTAAGTAATGAGCTGGGTGATTGTACAACACATAAGATAGCTGAATATTCTGGAGAAAATATAAATTCAGATACATTAGGAATTGTATTTCCAGTATATAACTTGGGACTGCCTTTAATAATTTGTGATTTTTTAAACAAATTAAATGTTTCAAATGATACATTTATATATGCTATTGCTAATTATGGAGGAGCTCCAGGAAGGGCACTTGACCAGTGCGAAGATATTTTGAAAGATAAAAATAGAATATTATCAGGTGGATTTTTAATTAATATGCCTGGAAATTATATTATAGGTTATGGTGCACAAAGTAAACAAACTCAGAAAAAATGTTTGAAAAAGAAGAGAAAAAGGTTAAGAATATATCAAGCCTTGTAAGGAATAGAAAAAAGAGTGATATTGAAAAAAGCCATTTGATTATTGACCGTGTATTCACAAATCATTTTTATAAAGATGTTGCAAATTTTCATGAAGCAGATAGAAATTTCACTGTAAATAATAAGTGTATAAGCTGTGGTTTATGCGTAAAAAGATGTCCAGTAAATAATATAACAATAAATGAAGGAAAGCCTGTCTGGAATCATAAATGTGAATTGTGTTTAGCATGTATTCAGAGCTGTTCAAGCGAAGCAATAAATTATGCTGGAAAGACAGAAAAGAGAAAGAGATATTTAAATCCAAATGTTAAATTATAATATAAGATCTATTTGTATAGAGAAAGTTTTTTAATAAACCTTATTAGAATAGTGATTATTATATTGAATTAACGTTGTAAGTTAGTATGCTATATTTATTTCGATAATTTAATATAGTTTACAAAATATGAATAAAGGGAAATCATTCTCGATTTCCCTTAAAAATGGAATATAATTTTTTGCATTATAAGCTATTTTTTTATGAATAATTAGAATTAATTAATATGTAAGAAAACTTTCTATATATGATGACTATTATTTATTTTATTAGAGGGTGTAAATAATTTTGTGTATTCCTAACTTTTTCTTAAAAATAATCGAAATTTTTAACTTAAAATTTATTAAACAATTTCGTCTGAAATTGTAGTAATATGCAATATTGTTTCTATTACTCATATTGTATATTATAACCAAAATATGGCGATAATATGCAATAGGGCAAATATTTATTGGGACTTTATTAGTTAAGTATTCTTAACTTTAGAGTCCTTTTGTTATGCATCTTTTGAAAGTGTATCACTAAAAACTATTTTTAATTGATTAATCACTAGGTCCCAATCTGAATAGCTTCTGGTCCATTTCTTAGCTACATGCTTAACGGCTAAATAGAGCATTTTTAGTAAACTATCGTCATTAGGAAATATTAGTTTTGTCTTTGTTACCTTTCTGAATTGGCTATTCAAGCTTTCTATAGTATTAGTTGTATAGATTATCTTTCTTATGTTATCAGAAAACGCAAAGAATGTACTTAAATTATCCCAATTATCTTCCCAGCTTTTAACTGCATTTGGATATTTACTCGACCATTTTTCCTTTAATGATAGCAATTTATCCATAGCAACTTCCTCATTAACAGCTCTATATATTCCTTTTAAGTCAGCTATAAAGGCTTTTCTGTCTTTATAAGGAATATACTTCATACTAAATCTTATCTGATGGATTATACATCTTTGTATTTTAGCAAAAGGAAAAGCAGCTCCGATAGCTTCTTTGAAGCTGTTTAAGCCATCAACACAGAATATTAGAACATCTTGAATACCTCTATTTTTAAGGTCATTTAACACAGATAACCAAAACTTACTACTTTCATTAGCACCTATCCATATTCCTAAAACTTCTTTTTCACCATCCATATTTACCCCTATTACAACATAAGCAGCTTTAACTATAATTTGTTTATCTTCTCTTACTTTATAGTGTATAGCATCCATAAATATAAATGAATATGTCTTTTCTAGTGGTCTATTTTGCCATTCTGAAACCAATGGCAATATTCTATTTGTTATGTTTGACACAGTTTCTGCACTTATATCAACACCATATAATTCTTTTATCTGTTCTGAAATGTCTCTAGTTGTCATTCCAGTTGCATAAAGACCTAGGATTTTATCTTCGATTCCATTAACGGAACGTTGATGCTTTGGCACAATTTTAGGCTCAAAATCACCATTTCTATCTCTTGGTATATTAATCTGCACAGGACCAAGTTCTGTTTTTACAGTCTTTTTTGAATATCCATTTCGGCTATTATCATTATTTTTATCCATATTATTATATTTTCCATATCCTAAAGCTTCATCCATTTCAGCTTCTAATGATTCTTGCAATACATCCCTAAACATTTCTTTTAAACCTACCAATGCTACTGGAATTCTGTTCTTTGATGTATTCTCTTAATAATTCTTTCGACATATTTCCCATATAAAAAAACTCCTTCTTGTAACAATTTGTTATCTCAATTATTGCCAAGAAAGAGTTATTTTTATTAAGTTTACACAAAATTTTTTACAGAGCCTTTTATTAATTTATCAAAGATATTATTTTAATTTAAATTTACTAATCATAACTTCCAAAGTTTCTGCTTGAGCAGATAATTCTTCGCTTGCTGCTGCACTTTCTTCTGCTATTGCTGAATTTGACTGTACTACATCAGCTATTTGATCTATTCCTCCATTTATTTGTTCTATAGATATGGCCTGTTCTTCTGATAATTTAGTTATATTATCAACTAATTGTACAGCTTCCTTAGTATGTTCAACAACATCTTCCAATGAAACTGCTGTTGTATCTGCAATTTCTTTTCCATTATTCACTGATTTTATTGAGCTTTCAATTAATTCTGCCGTATCTTTGACTGCCTGTGAGCTTTCTTCTGCAAGTTTTTTTACTTCTTCTGCAACTACAGCAAATCCTTTTCCAGCTTCTCCAGCTCTCGCAGCTTCTATTGCTGCATTGAGAGCTAAAAGATTTGTCTGTTTTGCTATACTATCTATAGTATTTATTATTTCTTTAATGTTCTTAGAAGAATCTTCTATTTCATCCATTGCAGTTACCATTTCAGTCATTTTTTCATTGCTTTCTTTTATATGAAGACCTAATTCATTTACAATTTGATTTGTTTTTTTAGCATGACCAGTTGAATTTTTTACCTTTTCAGTAATTTCACCCATTGATGCAGTTAACTCTTCTATTGCACTTGCTTGTTCTGTTGCTCCTTCTGAGATTGTTTGAGATGTCTGCGCAACTTGTTCTGAACCACCTTTTACTTGTATTGTTGCTTCTTTTATCTCATAGAATGTTTCATTTAAAGATTTTACGATTTTTTCGAGTGAATCTTTAGTGCTTGTAAAATCACCTATGTATTGATCAGTGCAAGAGCTTGTAATATTAAAGTGACCATTAGATAATTCTTCTAATATGTTGTTAATATCTAAAATTATAGTTTTTAAGAAAGAACATGTTTTGCGGAAGCTGTTTGCTAGAATTCCTAATTCATCTTTTGATTTATATTCAATATTAATATCAAGTGATCCATTTTCTAATTTTTTTGCAGCATTTTCTAACTCAAGAATTGGTTCTGTAAGAAGTTTTACTAAAACAAGAGCCATATAAATGCAAGCTATTATACTAATAGTTGAAATTAAAATTAATATTATAAATGCTAAATTTTTTATTTTTACAGAATCATTATACGTATTTACTGCGTTATTTTCTGCTTCATTTCCAATTTCAATTAATGTATTTTGGAGCTTATCAAGTGATTTTTCATAGTCTGAATTATAAAGTTTAAGGGCCTCAGCATTTTTGTTTTCAGCTGCTAATTCAATCAATTTATTTTTTATGACTAATAGATCTCCTCTATCTTCTTTTAACTGTGATATGAGCTCTTCATTAGAAAAAATTTTTTCTAACTTTTCAATATTATTAGAAACATTTTCACTATATTTATTTGCTTCTGAAACATATTCTTTAGTCTTGGTTTCATCATCTGTTGTTATTGCTAATAGAACATTTTTTACAAACACTTGTGTATCTTTTCTTATTTCCAATTGTAAAGATACTTCATTAAATGGATGTTCATAAAATGTCTTGATTTTATTCCCAACAATTTGTAATGCAATAAAGGATGAAATAACTGCTAATATGAATAGTGCCATAATAGAAACAAATGTAATTTTTAGTTTTTGATTAATATTTTTGTCTTTAATTTGTTTTTCGAAAAATTTAAAAATTAAATTTTCTTTAGATTTTTTTTTCATTTAATATCCTCCTAGTATGCTTGTCTAAATTTTATTGGAATAGTCAATAATTTATAGTTAAATATTAATTATTATATAATACCATATAATAGCTGATTTGGTAATATAGTTTATGTAGAAATATAAATATTAAAGAGGAAAAAGATATAATTATAGATAAATGCGCTATTTATGGTAAAAGTTGTTTAAGTATTTAAATAAAGTAAGGATATATGAACAAAGAATTAAAATCTAAATAAAAAGAAACATGATAAAATCCAGATTTAGTTTGAAATAAAAGTTATAGAAGTGTCAAAAGAATACCTAGGGAATAAAGCATGAAAATAACATTTGATTTTATATGGTAAATATTATAGACTTCAAAAAAATGCAATTTAAAATACTAATTAGGTTTTAGACAACTACAAAGTAGTTAATAAAAAGTGATTAATTGTTCACATAGATTTTAGTGATTATAATAAAGGCAAGTTAGAAATAACAACTCAAAAGTTGGGAGAATTTAAAAATGGTAAAGCATATTTAATGAAAAGGAATTTGAAAGTGAAGGATTAAAAGACATTATTTAAAAAACATTTTAAGATATTTTAAATAATAATTTTTTAGTAATAGTGAGATTAATTCATAGCGTTACTGCAAATTTGAAATGTTAAACATATATTAAAAGTTGAAAGTAAGTAGTAATGGAAAGATAAATTATGAATAGATATGATGGAATTATTATTGGATTTGGAAAAGGTGGTAAAGCATTAGCAGGATTTTTAAGAAAGAATGGTAAAAAAGTAGCCTTAATAGTAAAATTAGATTTAGTTTACCATTCCTCATGTCTTTTTATAAATATAGTGATTTATTAAAAAAATATGAATAATTTGTAACTAAATATAATAATTTTAGTTGAAAATTATTCATCAAAATGATAATATGTTTCATAGAAATTTTTCATATAAAATATACAGAAATGATTATTCATTTTATAGAAAAGGAGCCTTTTATGAAAATTGGTTTTGATAATAATAAGTATTTAGAGATGCAGTCACAGCATATTAAAGAGCGTATCGCAAAATTTGGTGACAAGCTATATTTGGAATTTGGAGGAAAGCTTTTTGATGATTATCATGCATCTAGAGTTCTTCCAGGGTTTAAGCCCGACAGTAAACTAAAAATGCTTCTTAATTTAAAAGATTCAGCAGAAATAGTAATTGCAATAAGCGCAGAAGCAATTGAACAAAATAAGGTAAGAGGGGACCTTGGAATAACATATGATTCAGACGTTCTTCGTCTTATTGATGCTTATGCAAGTGTTGGACTCATGGTTGGAAGTGTAGTTATTACACAATACAGTGGTCAAGTTGCAGCTGATAAATTCAGATCGCGTTTAAAAGAATTAAATGTTAAATCGTACATACTTTACAAAATAGAAGATTATCCATCAAATATAGAGCTTATAGTAAGTGATGAAGGTTATGGAAAAAATGATTATATAGAAACAACTCGTCCATTAGTTGTTGTTACAGCTCCAGGTCCAGGAAGTGGAAAAATGGCAGCATGTCTTTCACAGCTTTATCATGAACATAAAAGGGGAGTAAAGGCTGGATATGCTAAGTTTGAAACATTCCCTGTATGGAATCTTCCACTAAAGCATCCTGTAAATATTGCTTATGAAGCAGCTACTGCAGATTTAAATGATGTTAATATGATTGATCCATTCCATTTAGAAGCATATAATAAAACAACTGTTAACTACAATCGTGACATTGAAGTATTCCCAGTACTTAATGCAATATTTGAACAGATTTTAGGCGAAAGTCCATATAAGTCTCCAACAGATATGGGTGTAAATATGGTAGGAAACTGCATAATTGACAATGAAGTATGTTGTCAAGCCTCAAAACAGGAAATAATAAGAAGATATTACACTGCTCTTTGTGATGTAAAGCGTGGTAAAGATGCAAAAAATGCTGTTTATAAACTTGAATTACTATTAAAGCAGATGGGCATTTCTAAATATGATAGAAAAGTAGTGAATATGGCACTAGAGCGTGAAAAAATTACAAATAATCCAGCCGTTGCAATAGAGCTTGAAGATGGTGAAATAATCACAGGAAAAACAGGCGAACTTTTAGGTGCATCTGCTGCCATGGTTTTAAATGCATTAAAGAAGCTTGCTGGAATAGATCATAGTACAAAAATAATATCACCATCTGCAATTGAACCAATACAGTATTTAAAGACATCTTGCCTTGGCAGTAAAAATCCTAGACTTCATATAGAAGAAGTTTTAATTGCACTTTCAATAAGTGCTGCTACAAGTAGTGATGCAAAGCTTGCTTTAGCTCAGGTTTCTAAATTAAAGAACTGTGATGTACATTCATCAGTAATTCTTTCATCTGTAGATGAGCAGACATTTAAGAGACTTGGTGTTCATTTAACTTGTGAACCTAAGTATGAATCAAATAAAAAGTATCATAAAAACTAAAATGTAGTATATGATAATTATAAATGCATAATTATCTATAAGCCATTCACTATGTGATATAATTTGGTGCAAAATAAGTAAATCACATAAGAATGGCTTATTTATCATCAGTAAATAAAATATTTGACTAGGCAGTATAGAATTTGTATACTAATTTTATTAAATCAATATAATCAGAGAAATTTTATAAGATATATTTAAAGTTCTTATATATAATTATTTTTTGGAGGACTAAAATGGGACGTAGTAAAGAGTTTGATACAGATAAAGCACTAATACAGGCTATGGAATTGTTTTGGAGCAATGGATATGAAAAAACTTCGATTCAGGACCTTTTAGATGTTATGGGGATCCATCGGAAAAGTTTATATGATACTTTTGGTGATAAGCATAAACTGTATATGGAAGCTGTAAAACGCTATCAACAAATTGTTGAGAGAAATATAAAAAAACAATTAATACAAGGATCATCCATAAAAGAAATTATAAAGAATTTATTTTATATGATTATTGATAATGAAAGGTTTCGTAAACATGGATGTCTATTTGTTAATATGGCAGTAGAGCTTTCAGCATGTGATGATGAAGCAAAAACAAGATCTATAGAGCACTATAAGAACATTGAAACTCTTTTTTATGAACTATTATTGCAAGGCCAAGAAACAGGAGAAATAGGAGCGAACAAGGACGCTACAATGTTAGCTCAATATTTTTTGAATTCATGGACAGGAATCAGAGTTTTAGGAAAAACACTTAACGATCGAAAAGTATTTGAAAATATTATAGAAGCAACTTTATCTATATTAGATTAACAACAATTCTAAAATGTGAATTGTTGTTTTTTTAAAAATACTTGACTGGTTGTTCAAGAAAATATATAATAAATTCATAGAGTTAAGGAAGTACAAAAAAGTAAACCTGTTTTGAACACTTATAATATGGCTAGATAGCATGTTTGTTTTATGGAAGCAGAGGAATACCTATACATTTAATTGAATGATCGTTCTAAAAAATAGAGATTGATTGAGAGATGTCAATGAAGGTTATGAAATACTAATAATATGATTGGATAATGCTTTTATAATATGTGCTGAACTAAATTCTATAGGTCATTTATATCTAGTATAAAGACTAGAAAATTAATTATATTTTAGGAGGTTAAAAAATATGAGAGATGTTGTAATAGTAAGTGCAGTAAGAACTGCAATAGGAGCGTATGGAAAAACTTTAAAAGATGTACCTGCAACAGATTTAGGATCTATAGTAATAAAAGAAGCAGTTAGAAGAGCAAATATAAAGCATGAGGAAGTTGATGAGGTTATTTTTGGAAATGTACTTCAAGCAGGATTAGGACAAAACCCAGCAAGACAAGCAGCTGTAAAAGCAGGATTACCTGTAGAAATTCCTGCATTTACAATTAATAAGGTTTGTGGTTCAGGATTAAGATCTGTAAGTTTAGCAGCTCAAATAATAAAAGCTGGATATGCAGACGCTATTGTAGTAGGTGGTATGGAAAACATGTCTAGTGCACCATTTTTATTAAAGAATGCAAGATGGGGACAGAGAATGGGAAATGGAGAACTAGTTGATGAAATGATAAAAGATGGTTTATGGGATGCTTTCAACGAATATCATATGGGAGTAACCGCAGAAAATGTTGCAGAAAAATGGAATATAACAAGAGAAGAGCAGGATGAATTTTCACTTCTATCACAGCAAAAAGCTGAAAAAGCCATTAAAAATGGTGAATTTAAAGATGAAATAGTTCCTGTAGTAATAAATACTAAAAAAGGTGAAATAGTATTTGCACAAGATGAATTTCCTAGGTTTGGTAATACTATTGAAGCTCTAAAAAAACTTAAACCTATTCTTAAAGAAAATGGTACAGTTACAGCAGGAAATGCATCTGGTTTAAATGATGGAGCAGCAGCATTAGTAATAATGAGTGCTGATAAAGCTAAATCTCTAGGAATAAAGCCACTTGCTAAAATTAGTTCTTATGGATCAGCTGGATTAGACCCAGCAATAATGGGATATGGTGCCTTTTATGCAACTAAAGCAGCCTTAGATAAAATTAATTTAAAACCTGAAGATTTAGATTTAATTGAAGCTAATGAGGCATATGCATCTCAAAGCATAGCAGTAACTAGAGATTTAAATTTAGATATGAGTAAAGTTAATGTTAATGGTGGAGCTATAGCACTTGGACATCCTATAGGTGCATCGGGTGCACGTATTTTAGTAACATTACTATACGCTATGGAAAAAAGGAATGCAAAGAAAGGACTTGCGACACTATGCATTGGTGGAGGCCAGGGAACAGCTCTAGTAGTTGAAAGAGAATAGGGAATACTGTAGTGACAATAGATTTATTTAATTAAATTTATCAAAGGAGGTGTTCAATATGGATACCATTGAGCAAATGATTCAAAAAAAGGCTTATGAATTGGGATATGAGAAAGGTGGTATTATTCCAATTGGTTTAATGGATGGATATACAGAAAAATTTAATGAACGTATTGAAAAAATTCCAAAATCAAAGATGTTCTATGAAAATCAGCAGCGTTTGGCTAAATTTAGAGAAATATATCCATGGGCAAAATCTGTGGTGGTGCTTACAGTAGCATATGGAAAATACAAAGTTCCAGAGATGCTAAATGGGCTCATAGCTAAGGCTTATTTATTTGATACACGTGTGGATGAAAATACAAAAGAATATCAGAATAATCGTGCATTGGAAAAATATATGCAGGAACTGGGATTAAAGGTAGAGACAAACCAAAAATTTGGAGTGGTTGGGATGCGATGGGCAGCTTTGCAAGCGGGACTTGGTATTATTCGTAGAAATAACTTTTTATACACAGAGTCTGGTTCGTGGGTTCATCTTGAAGCATGGGTAACTGATAGAGAAATGGAGTTAAAGGAAACAAATAATGTTGTAGAGTGTCCAAAGTCATGTAATCGCTGCATAGCATCGTGTCCTACAAAATCTCTTTCTGATCCATATACTATGTCACCTACAGAATGTATTTCTTTTCTGACAACTTTTGGTGGACGAGATTTACCACATGAGCCGTTAAGCAAAACATTTGGAAATTGCATTTATGGTTGTGATATTTGTCAAGATGCATGCCCTATGAACAAAGGAAAATGGAAGGACGAGGAAGAATTCTCTGGACTTGAGGAATTAGTTCCTTCATTAATCCCAGAGAATATTTTAAATATGGAAGAAGATTTTTATCGTAATAAAGTTCAACCTAAATTTTTCTATTTATCAGCAGATGATCTTTGGAAATGGAAGGTAGATGTATTATGCTATATGCGTAATAACTATAAGGAAAGTTATAAATCACTTATTATAAATGCATGCAATAATGAAAATAATAAAGTACGTGAAATGGCTTGCTCAATTTGTGATGAACTTTCCTTACAATGATTTCCTGATAAGAGGATGAACATTATTAAAGTAATATATTTTAAAAAAATTAATGGTTATGAAAGTGAAATTGATGAATTAAATTTGTTATCGAAAGCTAATGAAAGCATTAGAATATTAATTATCAATAGTATTTAATTAAAAGTGATAATATGTTAAAATTATAAGAAAAAAAGCAGGAGAGTATATGAGTATGGCGACAATTAAAGATGTTGCAAAAGAAGCAGGAGTAGCAGTTGGTACTGTTTCTAAAGTTATAAATAATATAGCTGTTAAACCAGAAACTAAAGTTTTAGTGGAAAATGCTATAAAAAAATTGAAATATGAACCTAATATTTATGCTAGAGGTTTAAAAACTAACAGGACTAATACTATTGCAGTAATTTTGCCAACAATATGGAATCCTTTTTTTAGTGAATTAGCTTATAACATAGAGAAATGCTTAAGAAAAGTAGGAATGAAAATGATTCTTTGTAATTCTGAAAAGAATAAAGAAAGTGAAATTGAGTATATATTAATGGCTAAGCAAAACAAGATGGATGGAATTATTGCAATAACTTATAATAATATAGATGAATATGTTTCTGATAATATTGCATTTGTAAGTATTGATAGGTATTTTTCAAATAACATTACATATATTTCTAGTGATAATTTTAACGGCGGTAAATTAGCAGCTAAAAAATTAATTGAATCTGGATGTAAGAATTTAGCCTATATAGGAAGAGGCTCTAAAATAGATAATGCAACAAGAAAAAGAAAAGAAGGTTTTATAAGATATTGTGAGGCAAAAAATATTTCATATGATACTTGTGAATTATTTGGATCACAAGAAGAATTTGAAATTTTGTTAGATAAATTTATAGAAGAGAATTTTAAAGATAATATAAAAATTGACGGGATTTTTGCTGTAACAGATAATTATGCTTTAGATTTTATTAAAAGACTAGAAAAGTTAAATATAAATATCCCAAAAGATGTTCAGGTTATTGGCTATGATGGAATGAGATCATGTGCTAAAGATGAATTTAAAATTTCAACAATAAGACAGCCTATTGAACTTATAGCACAGGAATCTGTCAATGCCCTTATAGATATTATTGAAAAGAAAAGTGTTAAAAAGGAAATAATTCTTCCTATAGATTTTATAAAGGGCTATACAACTAAATAATAATTATATGTTTTAATAGATTTCACTTAAATATATTTATTTAGTGAAATCTAATTAATTTTCAAAAAAATACTTGACTATAATCTGAAAACGTATTAATATTTAAACGAGGAAAAATGAAACGTTTCACGAAAGAAAAATTCATATTCATACAGAATACATTTTTGTATGGGAGGGAGAGTAACATGAGTAAAAATTATAAGCAAATTAGTGAAGAAATTTTAGAGCATATTGGGGGAAAAGATAATGTAGTTAGCGCAGCCCATTGTGCTACAAGATTAAGATTAGTTCTTAAAGATGATAGCACGATTAATATTAGTGCAATTGAAGCAATGCCAATAGTAAAAGGTAATTTTAATAATTCTGGGCAGTTTCAAATAATTTTAGGTTCTGGTACTGTTAATGAAGTTTATAAGGAATTTATAAAGCTAGCAGATATAAGTGAAGGTAGTAAAGAAGAATTAAAAAAGGAAGCAGATAAGAAATTAAATCCATTGCAAAAATTAATAAAATCTTTAGCAGATGTATTTGTACCTGTATTACCAATACTTGTTGCAGCAGGATTATTAATGGGTATAAATAATATATTAACTTCACAAGGATTATTTATAGAAGGAAAATCTTTAATTGAAGCTTATCCACAGTTTAAAGATTTAGCAGAAATGATTAATACATTTGCTAATACTGGATTTGCATTTTTACCAATATTCTTAGGATTTTCAGCTACAAAAGCTTTTGGTGGTAATCCATACTTAGGTGCTTGTATAGGAGCGCTTATGATTCATGGTGATTTATTAAATGGTTACAGTTATCCAGCAGCTGTTCTTGAAGGAACTGTACCATCTTGGAATATATTAGGTTTTTCTATCCTTAAGGTTGGTTATCAAGGAACAGTGCTTCCAGTTTTAGCATCATCTTTTGTGTTAGCAAAAACAGAAAAAACATTACATAAAATTATACCTTCAGTTTTAGATAACTTATTAACCCCATTATTTACTGTATTTATTACTGGATTATTAACATTTGTAGCTATAGGACCTGTTATGAGAATAGTAGGTAATGGAATAACAGCAGGGTTAATAGGATTAATTGATACATTAGGGCCAATAGGTGGAGCTATATTTGGTTTCTTCTATGCACCAATAGTTATAACAGGTATGCATCATAGTTTTACAGCAGTTGAAACTCAATTACTTGCAGATATAGCAACAACAGGCGGATCATTTATTTTCCCAGTTGCAGCAATGTCAAATGTTGCTCAGGGAGCAGCTGCTTTAGCAGTAATACTTACTCTTAAAAATGATAATAAAATGAAGGGAATAGCATCAGCTTCTGGTATTTCAGCTTTACTTGGAATCACTGAACCGGCTATATTTGGTGTAAATCTAAAGTTACGTTATCCATTCTTTGGTGCAATGATAGGATCGGCAGTTTCATCAGCGTATATAATGTTAACAAAGGTACTTGCATTAGCTCCAGGAGCGGCAGGACTGCCTGGTATTATTTCAATAAGACCAGATTCAATGGTTAACTATATAATAGGAATGGTAATATCAATGGCTGTTGCAGTTATTTCTACTATTATGCTAGCTAAGTTTATGAATGAAAAGAAGCAAGCATAAGATAATAAATAAAAAAGTAGAAGGATTAGATTATTCTAATACCTTCTATTTTACGCTATTAATATATAAATATTTTTTAGTTTATAAGTGATTATTTTAATATAAGGAGATAGATTTGAATGAAAGAATGGTCAAGAAAAGAAAGATATAGAACAATATTAGAAGCTACAGATGAAGAAATGAAAGAGTTAAAAAATAAGGTTGACAATTGTCCATATAGACAGGAGTTCCATATTCAGCCTGTAACAGGGTTATTAAATGATCCAAATGGATTCTCTTATTATAATGGAGAATATCATTTGTTTTATCAATGGTTTCCACTAGGCCCTGTTCATGGAATTAAGCATTGGTATCATGTATCATCAAAGGATTTAGTTCATTGGAATGATTGTGGTGTAGGAATAATTCCTACAGAATATTTTGAAAGTCATGGTGCTTTTTCTGGAAGTGGAATAGTTAAAGATGATAAGTTACACTTATTTTATACAGGAAATACAAGAAATGATGAATGGGTTAGACACCCTTACCAATGCTTGGCTGTTATGGATAGTGATAATAAAATAATAAAAAATGAGAAACCTTTTATAGAAGAACTTCCAGAGTCATATACTGACAATTTCAGAGACCCTAAAGTATTTAAGGAAAATGATAAATATTACTGTTTAATAGGTGCTGAAAGAAAAGAAAATAATCTTGGTACTGTTGTAGTATATGAATCAGATGATTTATTAAATTGGAACTTTAAAAGTGAGATAAAAAGCAGCTTTTTTGGTAATGGATTCATGTGGGAATGTCCAGATTATATAAAATTTGGTGATAAAGGTGTTCTTATATTCTGTCCTCAAGGATTAGAGCCAGAAGGGGATAAGTATAAAAATATATTCCAATCGGGATATCTAGTAGGAGATAAAATTAATTTTGATAACTGTGAATTTAAGCATGGAGAGTTTTTAGAACTTGATAGAGGATTTGACTTTTATGCGCCGCAAACTACAAAAAGTGATGATGGAAGAAATATATTAATTGGATGGATGGGATTACCTGAAATAGAGTATCCTACCGATGAAAATGGATGGGCTCATTGCTTGACTATACCAAGGGAGTTAACGTTACATGGTGATAAGTTAATTCAAAACCCAATAAGAGAGCTTGAAAGATTAAGGAAAAATAAAAGAAGTGAATCATATGCTTTAGATAATGAAGAAGTAGGCATTGAAGGATTCAATGGAAAAGTGTATGAAGTAGAATGCGATTTTAGAAATATTAGTGGTACAAGTGTAGGAATAAAATTAAGAAAAGGAAAAGATGAAGAAACAGTATTTTATTATGATATAAAAGATAATAAATTAGTTTTAGATAGAAGTAAATCAGGAAAAGATTTTGCAGTAGAATATGGTAGAGAAAGAAAGTGCGACTATAAAAATGAAAGCTTAAAGCTACGAATTTTTGTAGATATATCATCTGTTGAAATTTTTGTAAATGATGGAGAAGAAGTATTTACATCAAGAATATTTACTGATGAAAAAAGTAATGGAATCAGTCTTTTTGCTGAAGGAAAAACTGATATTGATATTAATATATGGAAACTAGATATTAAATCTTAAAATGATTACATATTTCGCCTAGAAATAATTAAGATTTCATCCAAGCATACCATATTAACTTAGAATATATAGTATAGAATACTCTTGCTTATAATAAAATGTAGGCAAGAGTATTTTGTTTAGATAAATAATATAAAGACCTAATTTGAATCTTTTCCATAAATTGTGTTTCTTCATAAAATATTCATATGAAGTTTGTACAATGAACTAGTAATATTTTAAGGAGATGTGATAGATATGAACATGACCCATTATATGTCTTTACTAGCAGATAATCAGCCTTGGAATCTACTTATTTTTATGGCGATACCTGTAATTTGCGCAGAAGCTCTTACAATATCAGAGTTTTTCATAATCTTTGATAGAAAGAAAAGTGGAACATTAAGAACTTTCAATAAGATTGTAGGAATATTTGATGGAGTATATTTCAGTGGTATTTTTATTTATTTATTAGTAACAGTTGTGATACCCTTAACTAAATTTGGAGGATGGCATGGAGCTATAGACGTGGTAGCTGTGGCATTTTATTTAGCAGGAGTTATATTTCTTCTGCCAATTACATTAATGGAATTAGGATTAATATTTAGAAATAAGACTATTGATGAAAAGATGAAGATTCACTTTATTCTTATTGGCGGATTTCTAGTTGTTTCACATATTGCAATGATATTTGGTATGATAAATCCTGAACTTATTAGTAGTATGCCAAACATGCATTAACTTATTTAAGATTGTTTGTATATAGGCTATAATATAAATAATTAAAATACGTGAGGTAAAATTTTATGAGAGGCTTGCTAGACACAAAAGTTGATTTTGTGTTAAAAAATATATTTGGATTTCTAAAGTATCCAAAAGTTTTAATATCCCATTTACATGCTGATTTAAAGCAAGTTAACAAAATCAAAAGTGTTGAAATAAAAGTTTGGCATTAGATATGACTATTATCTAGTGCCTTTATCTATAATGTAAGTTTATAGAAGAAATTTTCGTTGAGTGGAGGAAAATATGTATTTAGTATCTCTATATTTTGATGATAAAGCATCAAGAAAAATACAAGGATTTATAAATAAAGTAGCAATTAAAAGTGGTAATAATTTTATGATTGACAGAAAGGTTCCACCACATATAACTATTGCATCATTTCAAGCTGCTGAAGAAAACAAAATCATAGAAATATTAGATAAAAGGATTAAAGATATTGAAATAGGAATAATAAACTGGGGATCAATAGGACTATTTAAGTCATCTGTTATATTTTTAGCACCAATTTTAAATGAATATCTGCATAATTTATCAGTTAGTATATATGAAAGTATATCTTTAGTAGAAAATATATGTATTAGTAAATATTATATGCCATTTCAGTGGATGCCCCATACAACTATTGCAAAAAAGCTGACTAGGGAAGAACTGATGGCAGCATTCCAAGAGTTAGAAAAGAACTTTACTATTTTTAGCGGCATGGTAACAAGAATTGCTTTATCTAAGACTAATCCTTATGAAGATATTACTGTATGGGAGTTAGATAATAAAAAAATATTTAGTTCATGAAATAAAAGCTATATATGATTTAATTAATTTTTTATTTAAGTAATAAAAAAGAAAAGTATAAATAATATTAAAGAGATTTTTTAGCAGATGTAGATCAAAATAATTCAAACAAATGAAAGAAAATATATGTACGAATCATTTAATAAATTTTTAAAAGTATGTTATAATAATTAATAATAATGATTATTAATTAATAAAGGAGAAACATAAGATGATAGAAGTAAAAGATTTAAATGTTGATAGTTTACAATGTACTATTACTTTTGTATATGAAGATCAACAAACAGATAGTAAGATTTTAGAAAGATTGAAGTCAAAAAAAGTATTTGAAGGAAAAAGTGAACAAATATTTTATAGAACGACTAATGATTTAAATTATGAGATTTTTGTGGGATTAGGCAAATATGAAGAGCTAGAAAGAAATGACTTTGTAAATGCAATTGCTAAAGCTATGAAACAAGCTGAAAAGTTAAATGTAGATAACCTTGGTATTTACTTTATAAAAGTTAAAGAGTTATGTACAGGTGCTACTACAAAAGCTATAGTTGAAGGTGTGAAATTATCAGGCTACAAGTTTAGCAAGTATAATAAAGGGAAAGAAAGCTATAATCCATATGTAACTATATTAGGTGCACCAAAGGAAAAGGCAGGAAAGATGGTAGAAAAAATAGCAGAAGCTAGCAATGTTATTGATGGTGTAATTTTAGCTCGTGATCTTGTAAATGAACCTGCCAACATATTATATCCAGAAACTTTAGCAGAACGTGCAGCCTTAGTTGGAAAAGAAAGTGGATTTGAAGTAGAAATATTAGATAAAAATGAAATAGAAAAATTAGGAATGAAGGCATTTTTAGAGGTTGCAAAAGGATCTATTCATGAGCCAAAATTAATAGTTATGAGATATATGGGTAATCCTAAGAATAATGAAAAAATTGGGCTTGTAGGTAAGGGTCTTACTTTTGATACAGGTGGATATTCTCTTAAACCATCAACATCTATGGACACTATGAAAAGTGACATGGGTGGAGCAGCAGCTGTTATTGGCACAATGCAAGCATTAGCAAAGAATAAAGTACAAAAGAATGTAATAGCGGTAGTAGCAGCTTGTGAAAATGCTATTTCAGGTGGAAGCTATAAACCAGGAGATATTATTGGGTCTATGGCAGGTAAGAATATAGAAGTACTAAATACAGATGCAGAGGGTAGATTAACATTAGTTGATGCTATTACTTATATTATTGAAAAAGAAAATGTAGAAAAAATAGTAGATGTAGCAACACTTACAGGAGCAGTATTAGTAGCCCTTGGTACTGAAATAACAGGTGTAATAAGTAATAATGATGATTTTTATGATGAATTATTAGTAGCAGGAAAGAGAAGCGGAGAAAAATTCTGGAGACTTCCAAATGATAAGTGCTTTAAAAAATTATATAAGGGTGACTTTGCAGAACTAAAAAATACTGGTGGACGTAATGCTGGAACAATTACAGCTGGTATGTTTATAGAAGAGTTTGTACAAGATAAGCCATGGTTACATCTAGATATTGCTGGAACTTCTTGGACAGATAATGGAAATGATTGTACACCTAAGGGAGGAACAGGAGCACCTGTTAAAACATTATATGAACTTGTTGTAAAACATGTATGCAAACATTCTAAATAATTAAATTTCCATTAACTATTATAATGAATGGAAATCTAACTAAAGCTGATAAAATAATAAAATTAATAAGAATTGTATCATAAGTAAATTATAAATTTATTGAAATTGGATATGAGAATAGAAAGTGATTATACTAATATTTAATTGAAGATAAATACTAAGAATAGAATTTTTAGGTATTATATTTACAAAAACAAACTTATATTATAAAATATATTAAAAGCAATGAAAAGAAGAGTAGGTAAAATAGTTCATTTTCAGAGAGCTCTGCATGGTGAAATGGAGCAATGGATTTTTATTGAAGAAGGTCTTGGAGCTGCACACTGAGTCTACTTTGTAGAGGTAGGATGTGACGGAATACCCCGTTATAGGTATAGAGTATCTCGTTTTTTGATGTACTTGAAGAGGTGTATACGGCAACGCATGCATAAACTGAGGTGGTACCACGAATTTATAACTTTCGTCCTCAAGATTAGAAATCTTGGAGGTGAAAGTTTTTTTATTTGAATCAAATTAATCAATAAAATAAGTAAAGGTGGTAACAAAAATGTATGAGCAATATGAAAATTTAGATGAATTAGAAAATATAATGACAGATGCAAATGAATTTATAACAGAAAGAATAAAAAAGCTAAATAAGCTTAATGAATTAGGAATAAATCCATATCCTTATAATTACGATTATAGCAAAAAAACTTATACAAAAGACATATGTGATAATTTTGATACTATTGATGAGGGTGAGATATTTTCTTTAGCAGGAAGAATAATGTTTCTTAGAAGAATGGGAAATGCAACTTTTGCTAATATAGTAGATGAAAGAGGAAATATACAAATATTTTTTAGTAAAAAATTAATTGGAAATGAAAATTATAATATTTTAAAATTAATTGATGTTGGGGATATTGTTGGGATAGAAGGAAATGTATTTAAGACTAAGACTGGAGAAATAACTATTAGAGCAAACAAATTTGAATTGTTATCTAAATCAATAAGAACCCTTCCCGAAAAATATCATGGAATTCAGGATTCAGATTTAAAACAAAGACATAGATCTTTAGATATGATAATGAATTCAGAAGTTAAGGAAAGATTTATAAAACGTTCTAAAGCAGTTACTGCAATTAGAGAATATTTAAATAATATGAATTTTATTGAATGTGATACTCCTGTACTTGATACTAAATATGGTGGAGGAGAAGCAAAACCATTTAAAACTTTTGTTAATGATTTAGACTGTGAAGTATATATGAATGTTTCTCCAGAATTATATTTAAAAAGACTTATTGTTGGAGGAATAGAAAGAGTTTATACATTTGCAAGATCTTTTAGAAATGAAGGAATTGATAGAACACATTATCCAGAATTTACTCTAATGGAATGTTATATGTCTTATGCGGATTATGAGGATATGATGAGAATTATGGAAGGAATATATGAATATGTATTTATGTCCATTAACGGCTCTACCAAAATAAAATATGGTGAAGAAGAAATTGATTTTAAAGCCCCATGGAAAAGAGAAACTATGTGTAATCTTGTAAAACAAGATACAGGTATTGATGTAGAGAATTTAACTAAAGAAGAAATTATCAATAAAATTAAAGAGAATTCTCTTTTGATTGAGGAACAAAATGAAGGTTTAAATATAAATGAAGTTTCTAAAGGAGAATTAATAGTAAATCTTTTTGAAGCATATAGCGAGAAGAAATTAATACAACCTACTTTTGTTATAGACTTTCCAAAAGAATCATCACCACTTTGTAAAGTTCATAGGGAAAATCCAGATTTAATTGAAAGATTTGAGCCATATGCTTATGGGGTAGAGCTTGGAAATGCTTATTCAGAATTAAATGATCCATTAAGACAACGTATATTATTACATGACCAAGCTGAAAAACTAAGAGGAGGCCTAGAAACAGCAAGTCCAATGGATGAAGAGTTTGCTATAGCTATTGATACAGCAATGCCACCAACTGGAGGCTTAGGTATTGGTATCGATAGAATGATAATGTTTCTGACTGGATCAAATACAATAAAGGATGTTATTGCATTTCCTTTAGTTAAAAGATAAAAACAAAAAATAGAAATACTAGATAAATAAAAAGATAACATCACTTGCAGTCAAACGATTTTTAGATTATATTAGAAAAATTTTTTTGTATTAGAAAATACAACTATGAAAGAACAGGTGTCCACATTTTATGTATATCTCTAAGAAAGAAAACTAATAAATCCATAGATAATTCCAATGTTTATAAAGTCTATAAATAATGATCCTACTATTGGTACAATGAAGAATGCAGTCCTTGAATATACATATTTTTCAGTAACTGAATTCATATTGGCCATTGCATTTGATGTAGAACCCATTGCAAACCCAGTTAAACCTGCTACCATTACGGCTGAATCATAATTCTTACCCATTAATCGATATGATACAAAGATACCATAAATGTACATCATTATACATTGTGATAAAAGTAAGAGTAACATTGGAAGTGCTAAGTTTATTAAATGCCAAAGCTTTATAGAACAATTGAAAATGGAAAAAGAATATATAAATATATAATAATTTAAAAAAATAACAAAAATATGATAGAATAAGTAAAAGGGAATTAATGCCGTAGTAATTGTCATAGTAGCTTTATAAGAAATGAAAGATCACATAAAGTTTAGAGTGATGAAATAATTTAATATTATGATAGAGATTAAGATGAATAAGGTGTGGGGGAAAATGTATTGGAAATACAGAAATTATTAAAAACAGATGCAGCAAAAAAGATATTTGCAGTGGCTATATTAATAGCAGGGGCGTTATGCTTAATGCCATTTAGAGAGTTGTTGTTATTAACATTTATCATTTCATATATTTTGTGTCAGATAGAAAAAATTATAGATTATTTTGTTAATAAAATAATAATGCTTAATATAAGTAAAAAAATAATAACATATATTGTACTTGCAGGTATACTTGTGTTATTTATTGCTGCAGGATCTATATATATTCCCAAATTAATTGAAGAATTGCTTGGATTAAATGGTGAATTATTTAAACTGCTTGACAATATGAAGATTAATAATGATTTTATGAACAATTATATTTTAAAGATGTCAAATACAGAATATTTTATTAACTATTTTAAAGATAATACAGATAACATATTAAAAACTATATTAACATTTAAAGATGAAACAATAACAGTATTTTCTTCTTTAATTTTAAGCTTATTGTTTTTATTAAGTAAGGACGCTATGGTAAAGTATTGTAGAAAGTTCAATAGCAGCAAGGTATCCTTTTTATACACAATATATAAAAACTTATTTAAAAAATTTATGAATTCTTTTGGGAAAGTCATGCAGGTACAGATAACTGTTGCTTTGATAAATTCAATTATATCAATGATAGGTTTATATTTTTTAGGTTTTCCTGAAATTATGTCTCTTGGTATTATGATATTATTTTTATCTTTAATACCTGTCTTTGGAACAATAATATCATTGTTTCCATTATGCCTTATAGCATTGCAGATTGGTGGAATTAAAAAGATTATTGAAGTGATAATTCTTATTATTATCATACATGCATGTGAAAGCTATGTTATAAGTCCAAAATTAATGTCTGACAAATCTCATTTACCAATATTTATGACATTTTTTTTGCTATTGATGGGAGAAAAACTTATGGGAGTATGGGGACTGATACTGGCTATTCCCTTATATATGTTTTTTATGGATTTGCTTGATGTGAAGTAGAGCCATAAAAATATTATAACTTGATTATAGTATGGAGAACCGTATCATAAATTTTATAATGGAAATAATAACATTGAATGCAGATAGAAAGCGATTTAAGTGTAGTAATTAAATATTTTAAAAATATATATGTTCTAAAAAAATATATATGTTCTAATTAAGAATATTCATTAAAATCTGCCCTAAGCCCAAAAAGGATATATGGCTCATATGAAGTAACTTTATTGAAACTTATATATTATAATAATGTAAAAATAGTGAGGAATGCTTAGAGTAATAATAACTTTGGGCATTCCTTTTTGGAATACAGACAAATAAATCTTATAAATAAGATTACAGGAAATTAACAATATGTTAGCTATACATTGGGATAGAGGAGTACATATAAGGTATAATAAATTTTATCACACATAAAGAAATAATAAATTAT
This sequence comes from Clostridium neonatale, assembly GCF_001458595.1. Taxonomy (GTDB): domain Bacteria; phylum Bacillota; class Clostridia; order Clostridiales; family Clostridiaceae; genus Clostridium; species Clostridium neonatale. The sequence continues at coordinate 1,411,211 of NZ_LN890328.1, read as the reverse complement.
ATGTGACAATGTCACTGATAACTTTCAAATCCCAGATTATAATTAGGACATGAAATTAGAAAAATTTTACTTTAAAATAATAAGCGAGAGTTTAAGGAGTTGATAGCATGTCTAAGAAAATTATAATTGTAGGTGGAGTTGCAGGAGGAGCGTCAACAGCAGCAAGACTTAGAAGATTAGATGAAAATGCAGAAATAATAATGTTTGAAAAAGGTGAATATATATCATTTGCAAACTGTGGACTTCCATATTACATTGGAGAAGTTATTAATGAAAGAGAAAAGTTAATTGTTCAGACTGTTGATGAAATGAGCAGTAAATTTAAAATAGATATTAGAAATTTAAGTGAAGTAATAAAAATAGATAAGGAAAATAACAAGGTAACTGTAAAAAATCTTAAAAACAATGAAGTCTATGAAGAAAATTATGATGTATTGGTTTTATCATTAGGTGCAAGTCCTATAAAACCTCCTATACCTGGAATACAGGAATGTAAAAACTTGTTTACATTAAGAAACATTCCAGATACAGATAAAATCAAGGCCTATGTTGATAATGAAAGACCGAAGAAAGCTGTAGTAATCGGAGGAGGATTTATTGGCCTTGAAATGGCTGAAAATCTTCATGAAAGAGGAATTGAAATTACACTTGTGGAAGCAGGAAAACAGGTTATGGCACCTCTTGATATAGAAATGGCACATATTATTCATGATGTATTAATAGATAATGGTGTTAATCTGATTTTAAATGATGGAGTTAAAGAATTTAAAAACAATGGTAAAAAAGTCGTACTATCAAGTGGTATGGAAATAGATACAGACCTAATAATACTATCTATTGGTGTAAAACCAGAAACTTCAATAGCTAAAGAAGCAGGAATCAAGGTTAATGAACGTGGTGGAATCATAGTAGATGATCATATGAAAACTTCAAAAGATAATATATATGCATTAGGAGATGCTATTCAGGTTACAGACTTTGTAAATAAAGAGCCAGCAATGATACCACTTGCATGGCCAGCAAATCGTCAGGGAAGAATAGTTGCAGATAATATATGCAAACGAGAATCTTCATATAAAGGAAGCCTTGGATCATCTGTAGCCAAAGTATTTGATTATACAGTGGCAGTTACTGGAAACAATGAAAAAACATTAAATAAATTAGGAATCAATTATAAAGCGATTCATATTCATCCAAGCTCTCATGCTGGATATTATCCAGGATCTTTTCCAATAGCATTTAAGATGCTGTTTGATCCTAAATCCGGAAAAATCTTAGGTGCACAAGGTGTAGGCATGGATAAAGTTGAAAAGCGTATTGATGTAATTGCAGCAGCAATTAAAGGAAATCTTAATGTATTTGATTTGCAGGATTTTGAACCTTGTTATGCGCCACCATATAATTCAGCAAAAGATCCAGTAAATATGCTAGGATTTTATGCAGCTAATATAATTGATGGCTTAGTAGAAGTAATAGAATGGGATAAGATAGATGAACTCCATAAAGATAAATCAATCATAGTAGATGTAAGAGAAGAATTTGAACTTGTTACTGGAACATTAGAGAATTCAATAAATATTCCTTTAGGAGAGCTTAGGGATAGAATAGATGAAATACCAAAAGATAAGGATGTCTATGTAACATGCCAGGTTGGTCAGAGAGGATATGTGGCAAGCAGAATTCTAAAATCCTATGGTATTAATGCAGTAAACATCGATGGAGGAATGAAAACTTATCTTTATGTAAAGAGAGCTGAGGAAAGTATAAAAAATCAATTTAACAATAAAAGAGAAGAAGAAATAAAAGAAGAGGTAGCTGTAATGAATCTTAACGATTTAGATGTAAGTGAAATTAATGCAAAGGTAACATTAAATGCATGCGGACTTCAATGCCCTGGACCTATAAGAAGAGTATTTGAAGAAATTAATAAAATGAATGAAGGAGAAGTACTTGAAGTAAAAGCAAGTGATCCTGGCTTCACTAAAGATATAAAATCATGGTGTGAAAAGACAGGTAATACTCTTTTAAAATCAGAATTTGATAAAAAGAATAAGAATTTCGTTGCTATAGTTCAAAAAGGTACAAAGAATAAAGAAACTGCTCAGGTTCAGACTAAAGATAAAAATGGAGCTACACTTGTAGTATTCAGTGGTGATTTTGATAAAGCAATTGCTTCATTTATAATAGCTACAGGAGCAGCATCAATGGGTAAAGAGGTTACAATGTTCTTTACATTCTGGGGATTAAATATATTGAAGAAGAAGGAAAAAGCAAAAGTAAAGAAGGATGCAATGGAAAAGATGTTCGATATAATGCTTCCAAGTAATGCAGAAAAATTACCATTATCAAAAATGAATATGATGGGTATGGGACCTGCAATGATAAAACAGATTATGAAAAAACATAATGTTGATGATTTAGAAACATTAATAACCAATGCAATAAATATGGGCGTAAGAATAGTTGCCTGTGCAATGAGCATGGAGCTTATGGGAATAAAGAAGGAAGAATTTATTGATGGTGTAGAAATAGGAGGCGTTGCATCTTATTTAGGTGCTGCTGATGATTCAGGAATAAATTTATTTGTATAGTTTGTAAAATTATCTTAAATAAAAAAGCTAAATTTTGGCGCCAATAATGAAAGTATAAATACTATAATATATGAGCATTAATTCAGGAAATAATTTTATGAAAAATAAAAAATATAACTATGATGAAAAAATGAATAGAGATACATATGATGAGTGTAACAATGGTTCAGAAAATTTTTATGAAATGAGCGAAAGTGATATTGAAACTTTAGAGTTATTAGGGTTACAAATATTATTAATATATATTAATATTTATGGATATATTTTTTTGTATAGATCATCACTAGAAGGTATTGAACTGATTTTTAGTCAATATTATAATGATAATATAAATAATACAGCTGCAAGAGCGGATAAAACAGGTTTAAAAGCAGTGTATATTTTCTTTATAGCTCAATTAATATCTACAGGAATAGCCATTGCTAAATATAATATTTTATATAAAAGGAAGCTGAATCAAGAGATTAATTATTCACTTGCACCTAATATATATATTATTATTAGTAATCTAATAAGTATAATAGCATATATTTATCTTATTAATGGAGCAGAAGGGATTTTTTCAAGGGATCAAGGACAAACTATTTTGGGAATTTAAATTACATAAATAAATGAATATGTATTGGCTATAGCCTGGAAGGCATACACAATGGGAATATGTAAATAATAAAAAAGAGCACTGCTGGAAAGAAAAAGTAGTGCTCTTTTCAATCAGCTATTATAAATATAAACACATTACAAGTTAGGGAACATTTTAATTTGCTTCATGACTTTATTTTTTTAATTGTGCTATCTCATTCTTAACAGACTTTAAAAAATATTCTGATGTACGTGAAAATATTTGATACTTTTTCCAAACCATTGCTAGATTAACCTCTAATTTTGGCTCTAATGGTTTGAAGCATAGAGGACTATTGCCTGTAGTATTTACAAGTCTGTCAAGACATAGAGCATATCCTATTCCTTCTTCAACCATTAAAGAAGCATTATAAATCAAATTGTATGTTGCAATAACATTCAATTTTTCAAAATCTTTGCCTAACCAGCCTGAAATCTCATTGTTGACAGTTATATCGCTAATGTAACATCACTTACTATTGCTATGTTATTTTTTGCAATAGTAAATGGATTAGCATTAATAGCTACCATCATGTTTATTCCTACTTCACCAGTAGAACATAGGATGTCTTATGGAGAACAATTAGGTGCTTTAAAAGAAAAGAATGTTTGGATTTCGATTGTAGGTGTAATGTTGCTAAATGGTTCAATCTTTGGTGTCTATAGTTATTTATCAGAATACCTGAGTCAAGAAACAGGGTATAGTATATCTGTTATCAGTATCATTCTATTTGCATATGGAATGGCGAATATAATTGGAAATGCTCTAATTATGCTTAGCGGTGTATTTATTATTATGCGTATCAAAACACAAGAAAGCAAACAAAAGGCAATTGGATAGCAGAGGAATTATGCTATTTGATAGCACGTAGTCTTGGAATAAATTGTGCAGAAACTAAGTATCTTGGAAATGGACTTAGTTTATAATTTTATGTATAATTATAAATTAGAACATTTCTAATTTATATAAGGAGAATAAAATGAAAGTTGAACTTAATGATGTAATAGAGGCAATAGAATTTGAAAATGAATTATTAAATCATTTTTATAATAAAAAGACTGGGGTAATTATTTATAAAGAAGATTTTACTACAGCATCTTATAATGCAGAAGATATAAAAAGGCTTGATGAACTTGAAGAGTGGGAAAGAGAGCTTGTAATTAATTTACATGATTTAAAAGAGAACCCAGAAGATTATATTCAGCTTCCTGTAAAGGATGAGTCATACGAATTAAATATAATGATGGAGTTTTGTAATTCTTTTAGCGATATTAGTATGCCAGATAAAATTGAAAAAGAAGAAGATTTAAGGAAAATAATTCAAGATAAAAATCTTTTAAGTGAATGGTATGATTATAGAGAATATAGAGAAAGAGAAATTGCTATTAAGTGGTGCGATGAAAATAATATTGAATATATTGTATAAATGATTTCAATAATATAGATTTAGGAGAGTAAGATGGTAGATCTAAAAAGCAGTGCAAAGAAATTAAAATTAGACATACCCGCTGTATACATTGCATTAAAAAAGAAAGAAACACCTATAATTGCAAAAGTTTTTGCTTTAATTACAGTTGGATATGCTTTATCTCCTATTGATTTGATACCAGACTTTATACCTATTATAGGTTTTTTAGATGATTTAATCTTACTTCCACTACTCATAGCAATAACAGTTAAATTTATACCTAAAGAGATATTTAATAAATGTAGAGATGAAGCAGAAAATCTCTGGAATAATGGGAAAACTAAAAAATGGTGTTTTTCAATACCAATCATATTAATATGGTTAATGATAGCTTTATTACTTATTAAAGTATTTATTAAATAACAGTTAAACTATACAAACTATAAATAAAGTGGACATTTTTTTAGATGTTCACTTTATTTATAGTATTTATTAATATTGATTTAAAACGGATTCTTAATAAAAATGAAGAAAGCAGTTAAAAATTAAAAAATGATAAAAATATATTAATGAAAAGTTATTTAATATATAAGAATAATTTTTAAATTATATGCTAAGTAATATTATTAAATTAAAAGATTAGTTTATCACATTGTATTAAATGGTTTAATAGAAACTCTTGAATATATTAATGAATTAATATTAAAATTAAAGTAAAAAATATATTTAAAATTAAGATGAAATGAGGTGGAGTTATGAATGAAATAATGAATCAAGCTAAATTATTGAAGGATGACCTTATAAGTTATAGAAGAGCTATTCACAGAAATCCTGAAGTAGGCTCAGAATTGTCAAAAACTAAAACGTATGTAATTAATAAGTTAAAAGAGTTTGGTTATGATCCAGAAGAAATATGCGAAAGTGGGATAGTAGCAACAATTGAAGGACCTAAACCAGGAAAGACATTCTTATTAAGAGCTGACATGGATGCACTACCAATGAGTGAAGAAACTGAATGTAATTTTAAATCAACTAATGGATGTATGCATTCCTGTGGCCATGATATGCATACAGCAATGCTTTTAGGAGCCGCAAGATTACTTAAAGAAAATCAACAACAAATAGAAGGAACTGTTAAAATAGTATTCCAGCCAGATGAAGAAGGATTCACTGGAGCTAAAAAGATGATAAAAGCAGGAGTACTTACAAATCCTAAAGTTGATGCAGCTATGGCAATGCATGTCCACTCAGGAACACCTTCAAATGTAGTATTATGTGGCTTAGGTACTAGTATAGCTGGGTGTAACAGGTTTAGAATTGTTGTAAAGGGTACTGGATGTCATGGGGCTATGCCTGAGCTAGGTGTAGACCCAATAAATATAGCTTCTCATATATACATATGTTTACAGGAGATAACAAGCAGAGAAATATCAGCTACTGAATCAGCAGTTATAACTATAGGAAAATTTACTGGAGGGGATGCTCCAAACATAATACCTAAAGAAGTTATTATGGAAGGTACTATTAGAAGCTTAAATAAAGAAATAGGTGAATTCATATTTAATAGAATGAATGAAATAGTAACTTCTACTGCTAAGATGTTTAGGGGAGAAGCTGAATTAATAGAATTATCTTCAGTACCTCCATTAAGTAATGATAATAATTTAGCTCATGAAATTACTGATTATATAAAGGATTTAGTAGGTGAAAATTCAGTGATATTATTTAACTCTGGAGGAATGGGTTCAGAAGATTTTGCTTCTTATTCATATGAAGTTCCAAGTTTATATGTCATGTTAGGGGCAGGCACAAAGGAGGAAAATGCTTTATATGGCAAGCCAATGCATAATCCTAAAGTTGTATTTAATGAAGAGATATTACCTACAGGAGCAGCTATGCATGCATATAGTGCAATTATGTGGTTGAAAAATAATAAGTAAATTATGATTTTTCGGTGTAATAGTTAAAATCTAATAATAATTCATATATAAAAGAGGCTGTCTAACTAATAAAAAGTTTTCTACAATGTATTGTAGAAAACTTTTTAATGCGACAGTCTCTCTCTTTTTCTTAATAAAAAAGATAAGGGTGTGGAGGAAAGAATGGTAATAATTCTAATGCAGCCACATTAGCGAATGGGAAAAATCTACGTCTAAAACGTCTAAATCTTCTTCGTGGACGACGATGAAATCCAACATTTCCATGCTGTCTGTTTCCATCATAATTAGATTCATCATCATCATCTAGATCAATTACGTCCTCGCCAACCAACATGACAATACGATCTTGATCTATATTTTCAATCATTCCATCAAATATGCTTCCATCTGACATTATTAAAGTAACATTATAGTATAAGTATTTTTTGCATTTGCTTTTTAAATTTTGTGTGCTGTTGCTAGAGTCAAATCCGTCTAATAGCATTTTCTAAATCATCTCCTTTCAGATACATGATATTCATCATTAAGGAAAATCGTGCTATATGAAATGAACAAATTTTTATAGCTAAGCATAAGCAATGGCTATACTTACATAATATTAATATATACTATACTCTTAGTTTCTTTACCAATTTTCTGGAGGATATTAGATTATCCTTGTATTCATCTAAATCATCTTTTATCATGCCTAAATATAACAAATCAGTTAGAATTAAAGATGCATTTCTTGAAGAAACTGCACCAAGCCTCAAATCTTTTTCTTGAGAAGGAACATATAAAACTAAATCTGAGAATTTTAATAATGGGCTTTTTATAAATTGAGTTATTGCAATAGTTGCCGCACCTTGACTTTTTGCATATTCCATAGCTACATTTACTTCTTTTGTATTTCCACTATAGCTTATAGCAAGCGCTACATCTTCGTTAGTTATATAAGTTGTTGCAGCAAGTTGCATATGAAAATCATTAAAGAAAACTACATCATATCCGATACGAGATAATTTTTGTGCTAAATCATAGCAACAGATTCCAGAACTACTTATTCCAAATAAATAAATCTTTTTTGCTTTTTTCATTGCTTCAACAGCATTTCCTAAAGTTTCTATTTTTAAAAGCTTATAAGTTTGTTCGACAGTTGAAGTATCGGAGGTCATAGACTTTTTTACAATAGTATTTAATGAATCTTTCGCACAAATTTCTTCAGAAAATAAAGGTAATTCATCGGTGTTATCTTTGGCAAGATCAACTTTTAGTTCACTAAATCCATTATATCCAAGCTTTTTTGAAAATCTTATAATAGCAGCTGGGGAAGTATTGGTTTTAGATGCAATGCTCTGAATAGAGTCATAAATTACCTCATTAACATTTTCTAAAATGTAAGTGGAAAGTTTTTTTTCATTTTTGGTTAGATTATCACAAATTTTAATTTTATAAATACAGCTCATACTAAGACCTCACTTAAGTTAAAATATATCTTTATATAATGTATTGTATCAAATTTTATTGTAATTTACATTAAGAATTACTTTTTATTGTTCTAATAGCATTAGATATATTACCGTTTTCTTTAGCTAAAATATTTGAACATATATTTTTATCTTTCTTTGTTAGAACCATGCAAATTGCAATTTTAACATTATAATCGCTTTCAATTAAATATTTATTTGCTTCTTCTAAAGTACATTCGCTGCTTTTAGCTATGATATTCTTAGCACGTTCTATTAATTTTTCATTAGTAGGCTGAACATCAACCATTAAGTTATGATACACCTTACCAAGTTTGATCATAAGAGATGTAGAAATCATATTTAAAATCATCTTTTGAGCAGTACCAGCCTTCATTCTTGTACTTCCAGTAATAACTTCAGCACCAGTTACAGCTTCTATAGATACTTTTGCATGTTTACCTATTATGGAATTATGAACACATGAAATTGCTCCTGTTAAAGCTCCAATTTCATTAGCATAATCTAATCCAGCAACTACATAAGGAGTTCTTCCACTTGCAGCAAGACCTATAACAGTATCATTTTTATTTAGATTAATTTTAATTAGGTCATCTTTAGCAAGAGTTAATGAATCCTCAGCACCTTCTTTAGCTTTTAATAATGCTTCATATCCACCAGCAATTATACCTTGTACTAATGATGGATCTACACCATAAGTTGGGGGACACTCGCTAGCATCTAAAACTCCTAGTCTACCACTTGTTCCAGCTCCAATATATATTATACGACCACCCAGAAGCATTCTTTCATATGCTAAGTCAATTAATTTTTCGATACTTGGAATAGCTTTTTCTACAGCAAAAGTTATCTTTTTATCTTCAGAATTAATTGTTGTTAAAATGTCTTTTGTATTCATAGTATCAATATTTACAGTATTTTCATTTATAGTTTCTGTATCAAGAACATTTAAATCAACTTTCATAAACATCACTCCTTGCTATTATTATATAAATAATAAAATTTAATTTCAATATATTAAATAAAAAAATAATTATTTTTTTCAAAAAGAGAAAATTTATGAAAAATACTAATTTTAAATTTCATATTATATAAAATTTAAAACTAGTATAGTAATTTAATATAAATTGATAGATATACAGTACTTTATATATGTTGATGCATAAGAATATATATTTTAAAAAATCTATATTTTTTATATTTAGGAATAAAAATAAAATTTATACATATAACTTTAGGAATAAAATAATATTTTAATATATAATATTTTTTATTGAAATATTATTGACAATACCATATGAGAGACTATAATAAAATTATAAAATAAATTTTGTAAATGTTACTGAAAAATAAATATATTGGTAAAATTATTTTCATCACCGACAACGTTTACTATATATTTAGTCAAGTAGCAGAAAGGAGTTATTTATGGATTATAAAAGAATTGCTAAAGAAGTTTTAACCTTAATAGGTGGAAGAGATAACGTTTATGGAAATGCTACATGTATGACAAGACTTCGTGTTACTTTAAAGGATTCATCTAAAGTAGATTTAGAAAATCTAAAAAAAGTAGAAGGAGTTATGGGCGTTGTTGAATCTGATACCTTACAAATTGTTTTTGGACCAGGAAAGGTAACTAAAGTTGGTCAAGAATTTTCTGAATTAACAGGTATAGCTCTTGGAACATCTGATGAAGTAAATGCAGAAGACCTTGCAAGAGAAAATAAGGCTGCTAATAAAGCAAAGCAGACAAATCCTGTACAAGTCTTCTTAAGAAAAATTGCTAATATATTTGTACCTTTACTTCCAGGAATAATTGCAGCAGGACTTATTAATGGTATAACAAATGTTATTAATGTATCTTCACATGGCTCTTTAAGTGGGCAATGGTGGTATGAATGTATAAGAACAATGGGATGGGCACTTTTTGCTTATTTACCTATACTTGTAGGTATGAATGCTGCTAAAGAATTTAAGGGCTCTCCAGTTCTTGGAGCTATGGCAGGCGCTATGTCAATTGCAAATGCAGCAATGCCCCTTTTAGCAAAATTTAATGATGCAGAAGTAATACTACCTCTTACAAATAAAGTATTTAATCCAGCAGCAGGTGGACTTTTAGCTGCACTTATAAGTGGTATGTTTTTTGCATTATTAGAACGTCAAATTAGAAAAATCATGCCAGATATACTTCAAACATTTTTCACCCCTTTATTAACAGTTATTATTGGATGTTTAGTAACATTATTAGTACTTCAACCACTAGGCGCATTCTTAACTACAGGAATTTTCGTAATATTAAACTTTATATATGATAAATTAGGGGTTGTTGGAGGATATATATTATCAGCTGGATTCCTACCTTTAGTAGCAGTTGGACTCCATCAAGCATTAACTCCAATTCATGCTATGCTAAATGATCCGAATGGAGCAACACAAGGAATAAATTATTTATTACCTATTCTTATGATGGCCGGTGGAGGACAAGTTGGTGCTGGTTTTGCATTATATCTAAAAACAAAAAATAAAAAATTAAAACAATTAACTAGAGATTCATTACCTGTTGGTATATTAGGAATCGGAGAACCAATGATGTATGCAGTAACTCTTCCTCTAGGAAAACCATTTATAACTGCTTGTTTAGGTTCAGGACTTGGCGGAATATTAGCTTCACTATTCCATTTAGGTACAGTATCACAAGGAGTATCAGGATTGTTTGGATTATTAATAGTTGTACCTGGAACACAACTTTTTTATATAATTGCTATGGTAGGAGCTTATATAGGAGGCTTCATATTAACATACTTCTTTGGAGTTGATCACCAAAGAATTGATGATGTTTATGGAAAATAAATAATAGAAAAAGGTGCTTAATATGAATGAATTTGGTATATCAATATATCTTGGGACAGGATATGAAAGAAATAAAATTATAATTGAAAAAGCTGTTAAAAATAATGCAAAATATGCGTTTACATCTCTTCATATTCCTGAAGAAAATTTAGAGAATTATGAAGCTGAAGTAAAGAAGTTATTAAACCTATGTAATACTAATAAAATTAATTTAATAGTAGACGTAGGACCAAGAACATTAAAGAAGCTTGGATTTAATAACTTTAAACAACTCAAGGAAACAAGCATAACTCATTTGCGTTTAGATTATGGATTTACCTATGAAGAAATAATTGAATTATCAAAAGATTTTAATATTGTATTTAATGCATCAACTCTACTAGATAAAGATATAAACGAATTAAAAAAGTTAAATGCTGATTTTTCAAAGTTTTATGCATGTCATAACTTTTATCCTAAACCATTAACTGGGCTATCTTTAAAAAAGGTTGCTAAAATTAATGAAAGATTAAAGAACTTAGGAATTACTACAATGGCTTTTGTATCTGGAGATAAAGAATTAAGGGGGCCTCTTCATATGGGGCTTCCAACAGTAGAAGAACATAGAAATGGAGATGTATTATTTAATATACTTCAATTAATAAAAGATGCTGAAACTGATATATGCTTAATTGGAGATATAGATAGTACTGATGAAGCTTATACTAAATTAAAGGAACTTTCAGAAGGATATATATCTTTAAATACTAAAATATATGAAAAATATTCATTTGTAAAAAATATGATTCACCATGAGAGACCTGATTCAAGTGAATATGTAATTAGATCTCAGGAATCTCGTGAATTTAGTTCCCAAGGAAAAGTATTTTCGCCAGATAATATTAAGGAACGCAGAAAAGGTAGCATATCCATTGGAAATTCAGAATATCTAAGATATTCTGGTGAACTAGAAATAGCAAGAAAAGACCTTGATATAGAGCCTAAAGTTAATATTATTGGATGTGTAATACATTCAGATATAAAATACTTAGATTACATTACTGATGGTATGGGATTCAAATTAATATAAAGTCTAAAAGGATGAAATCACTACATTTTATAAAGAATGTAGTGATTTTTTATTTTCTTAGAAATTATAATAAAGACTAATATGCGGACGAGGTGTCATAGGTGATGGAGAATAAAGCCAACTGGTTATTTCTAAGAAAGGCAAATCGTCACAATCTAAAGTGACAGTTCATGTTTCGTAATTCTTGTTTTTCATTCGAGCCATCGTTGTTATAATCATCTAAATGTGACTTAGTGATTTCTTTACATCAACTATTACTGATATGGTGAATCGTATCATAAATAATGCTTTTACTAAAATTAGATAATTAAATATAGGAGAGAGGTTAATTGTGCTTCACCTTCACCATTAAAACCACGAAAATAAGTATGTAGCTTTAATAGCTGCTTACATATGGTCGTGGTTTATTTTAGTTTTTAGACATTTATAGAAAGCTTTATCTTATAGCAGAATAAAAAAGGAGTGTATTAAAAAGCAGCAATTTACAAATAGGAATGAGTACTTCATTTTTGTATTTTTTCAAACTTAACTTGACGTTTTAACTTTCCTAAGGAGATTGGCTTAGCACTATCTTTGTAGTTCTCCCAAAGGCATACACTTGTAATATTGGTATTGTCATAAGTTTTAAAGAAATATTCACAAGTATTTGTATTAATAAAGGCAGTATATTTTGTATAGTCATAAGTAGCTCTATTTGTTATTACTACTCCTTTTGGAATAGAAACACTTTCCATAATATGAAAACATGCGTTTATTGCCTCTAAACTGTTATTAGGTGTCTGAATATGCGTTTTTTGATATGCTGTTCTTACAAATCTCTCTGGGGACGTGTAACCTCCTGGCAACTGCATAGTTCCTCCACCCTGCCCAAATGGTTTTAAATTAATTTTTCCCCAGTATGCATCATCGTCTTGTGTTGGTGATACATTCATGTAATTTCTTAAATTAGTCATATGCCACTGAAAATCAGGACTGTTGGTCATAACTCCAATTTGATTCTGGAATATATTTAGACCTTTTTCTGTTTGTTCAATAACAATACACTCTCCGCTTTTATCTGTGGCAATCCAATGTAAAGGTGCGACTGTATGTGTTACTGGATCTTCAAAACCTACAATACATATTTCTAGTAGGATTTCTTTAAGTTCTTTTACTGAACCACATCTTCCTAAAATATAATCGAGAAAATCTAAAGATGAAATAGGTTCCTTATCAATATAGTTTGATTGAGTTTTGTATTTTGCATAACCTGCAAAATATAATGTTGCAGCTGCAAATCCTTTTTCATTCACCCCATCAAAAAAGGCAAGGATTCCATCTATTTCCTGTCCGATTCCTATAAAACTATAGGGATTATAAGATTTATGCATGTTAAGAGCATTGTTCCGTACATAATATCTAGGTACAATATAAAGCTCAGGATCAATATCATAAGAAAAATCCATGGTTCTGCCAAAAAAGTTTTCCGACTGTTTTGATTGTAGCGTCATTGCTGTGCACATGTTAATTATCTGCCTCCTATACTTTATTTAAATAACCACACCTATTACTAGATTTAGAAAAGTAGGTATGTGGTAGACCATATTTAATCACATAAATTTATGCTCTTAAAGGAATAAATTCTATAGATAAAATGGCTATATATTTATAGATATACTTCCACAGATAATAAAGTTCCATTTTGTATATAAAACCATGTAAGGTCTAGAACAAACATTTTATATTGTAATAAAGATAAGCCGAAGATGGGCAGAATTACATTTATTATTAACTATGCATAGCTAATAAATTATTTATGAAAGTTAATTTGGATATATATAATGTAAATATACTTAAGAAAACTCCCATGAATAATCCAACTAATACATCGGATGGATAGTGAACGTATAAATAAAGTCTTGAAAATCCTATTAACGTAGCAACTAATAGAGAAATTACTCCTAATTTTGTATTTGCACTAAAGATTATAGTTGCAGCTGCAAAGGAAGACATAGTATGTCCAGAAGGAAATGAGAAATCTTTTGGTCTAGAGATTAATAAATTCATTATACTATTTGCATCACAAGGTCTTACTCTTGCAAATAGTGGTTTCATAATTAAATTACATACAACTATGCAAAGTATCAATGAAGCTATTATTAATATTCCATACTTTCTATATGTCTTATTTATTAAAAAAATAAAAGAAATTATAAGCCATAAAATACTCATATCTCCTAATTTTGTGATTAAAGGCATTATCTTATCTAGTATGTTATTTTGTATATTAAGTCTAATAAATTCCAATATAAAGTTATCTATATTTAATATTGTTTCCATTATTCATCACTCTTTTCTTCAGATGGAAGTTCGTTACCACAATTATTACAGAACTTATCTCCTTTGTTTACCACGTGGCCACATTTATTACAAGTGTTACTTATTTTTGTTCCACAATGGATACAATAAATATTATTTTTACTTTGAACTGCACCACATTTAAAGCAACTTTGATTATTTTGCTTGTAGATTAAATAAACAAAGACTCCAGCTAAGTTTGTGAACAATGTAATTATTCCCCATAAGGCAGGACTTAATTTTGATTTTTTTGCATTTTGATATATGAAAATAGAAAGTAAAACCCAATACATCATAAAGAAAAGCATAGCAGCAGCGCAGACAATTTTTATATACATTTCAGCATTTTGAATGGGATGTATGTCACTGATAAAATAGATTTTATCTCCAGTGCTTTTATTAGCACTATAACTTAATAAGTACAGCTTTTCATTATTAAAATTGTCTCTAAAAAATATTTCATTATTATGATCATGTTCTATTTCTTTTTCATTCCCAAGAAAAGCTGCTCTTAAAATAAGTTCTTCGGATTTTACCAATTTAAAGTTTATATTAGAATCATTAGCTAAAGTTAAATATGAAGTTCTTTCATCTTTTTTAGATAATTCTAAATTAAATTCAGATTGATTGAATTGTGAGTTTTTAGCAGAGAATAAAACCTTATTATCTTTATTTATTATTAAAATATCTGCAATATCAGTTGACTTATTTGCAAAGTCAATAATATCAGCAGTTATAGAATCAGTTCCAATTTTTTTATCCTCAAATTTCTCACTAATTTTGTTATAATTTATGGCAAAAATAATCTTTTCTTTAAATTTATACCCTAAAAAGGAAATAGAAAATATTCCAACAATGAATGCACATATTATATATGCAACAGTTATTTTTTTAAAATTAAGCTTATCGATAAGTCTGTCAATATTTTTCATTTATAAATCTCCCCTTTGCTAATATATATTTTACAAATTTAAATTTGTAATAAAATTATATTTATAATAAATTTGATGTACTGTATTAATAAAAATAGAAATTATAAAAAGTAGAATATATTTTAATTCAGATTCTTAATATAATCGGTGAAAGAATAATTGTAGAAATCATTAAAAACAACATAACTGGAAAACAAACTATTAAAATATTAATTCCCATAAAAACAAATAAAAATGGTATAGTTAAGAATAAAAAAGCGACAAGCATAAATAGTTTTTTTGCTTTTTCATCTTTTTTCTTTTCTTTTATCTGATAACATTTTCTTTCAATTTCATTATCAAGATTTAGTAGTAACTTGTTCAAATCCTCATCCATATTTTTTTCCTCCTGTATGCAAAATTTTATTTAGCTTTGTTATTCCACTATGTATTCTACTCTTTATGGTTTTAGGTTCTGTTTTAAATTTTTCAGCGATTTCTTTTAGAGTAAGCTGTTCTAAATACTTCATTTTTATGGCTTCTGCCTGTTCATATGGAAGCTTATCCATTTCTTTGAGAATTTCAGACACCTCAATATGATTTAGTACGGTATTTTCAAGATTAATACCATCATCAACATCTAATTCATAAATATCTAAGTTCATATTTATATTTTTTCTTAAATAATCTATATAGCAGTTCCTTGCAATTGTTAGAATATATGTGGAGAAAGTAGCTTTGCCATAAATATCAAATTTTTCGATATTTCTAATAACTTTCATAAAAGTCTCTTGTAATAAATCTTCACTTAAAACCTGATCACTCGTAAGCTTTAAGAGAAATTTAGAAAGATAAGGGTAATAGAATTTAATAAGTTCATTAAAAGCTTGTTTTTCACCCTTTTGGCAATTTTGTATTAACTTTGTTTCATCCAATATTTCATCCCCCCCATTTCTAATTAATTACACGTTGCAGATTTAAAAAAGTTGATAAGTATTTAATAATATTCAACTTAGTTATAGACTATATGATAGTTTTAATTTTCACTATTTTAATATTATAAGGCATAATTATAATAAAAAATATCAACCTTTTCTTATTTTATACGTGTAATAAACATAAAGAAATTTAGATTGGAGGAAAGTATTAGAATATTTTAAAAATCAAAGAAAGGTTAAAAATTAATAGAACTTTAAGAAATGTACCTACAGGTTATGTAGTAAAATGTAGAGTATAGGAAGTGTATTAATATATTTAGATTTTAAGTAATAAAATTCCATGTGGTAGTTATAAAATTAGAAAGAGAAGGAGAAAAAATGAATACATTAACTTATGTTATAGACATATTTTTACATCTTGATAAATATCTTGGGCTAGTAATAAATAATTATGGTTTTGAAACATATTTAATATTATTTTTAATAATATTTTTAGAGACAGGTTTGGTAGTCACCCCATTTTTGCCTGGGGATTCATTAATATTTGCAGCAGCAACATTTGCAGCTATAGGAATGCTTAATATTCATATATTAGTAGCTATTTTAATTATAGCGGCAATTTTGGGTGATACTGTAAATTATGAAATAGGCAGAGGATTTGGAAATAAGATAATCAAAGTTGGGAATGGCAGGCTTATAAAGCAGGAACATTTAGATAAAACAAATAAATTCTATGAAAAATATGGTGGAAAGACTATAATCTTTGCAAGATTTATTCCAATAGTCAGGACTTTAGCACCCTTTGTAGCTGGTATAGGAAAAATGCATTATAAAAATTTTATATCATTTAATGCAATAGGGGGGATATGCTGGGTATTATTAGTATCAAGCCTTGGGTATTTTTTTGGAAATATTCCAGCAGTTAAAAATAACTTCACAATTGTTATAATGGCAATAATAATTATATCAATAATGCCAGCTATAATTGGCTTCTTAAAAACTAAGTTTAATAAAGAAACTCCAGAAATACAATAAAGTTAAATATATAATGTTGTGATTAATATTCTGACAAATCTAATGCTACATAGCCATGCTTCATGAAAAAAGATTATCTTAACATATTATGGAGAACAATTTAAAATTTATATTAACATGAGCCTTGAAGAACAGGAAGAGAACCTTTCAGGATTTGTACCTGCTGGCTAAAGTAAAAAGAAATATAGTATAGAGATATAAAACTATCTGTTTTTGACAAAATAAAAATGACTGTATCAAAAAATAATTTGATACAGTCATTTTTTATAAAATATTAAGGAATAAGCTTTAAGATAATATTTATGCTACATCTTTTTTAAAAGTTCTAATGTAAATTTTCAATTATTAGTGAGACTTAAGATAACTTATGCTACTTCAAATTTAGTAACTTTCTTTTGAGTTACTTGAGCAGCTGAGATTGCTACAAGTGAGCCTGACTCAGCAAAGAAAACATTTTTTTCTATTATTGTATTCATAAGAGTTTTGATTTCATCAGTAGTAATATCAGGTTTTATACCACTTATAGAAAAAGTGCTCTTTTGTCCACCAGAAGTTAAGAATGTCATTGTTAAAGTATAATCCATATTATATTCCTCCTAAAATTGAATTTTATAAATTTAAGACTCTTGCTCTGCAAATTTTTTTACAGAGCATTTTTTATTCAAGTAATTGTTCTTTATTGAGTTTAGTTCCTTTAAATAGACTCCGGTACAGTCGCATTGGAGATTTCTTACATGAATTAGTCAAGAAAATTTTGAGAGTCTAATGTAAAATGCTTAAAAATTAGGCTTGAGTAAGGCTTGATGTCTCATTTAAGAAAGAATCTCTTGTAGAGGCCTCCATAAGATTTTTTATAGCTTCTGCAACAAAATAGAATGTATTATTTAGAGAAAGACGGAAGAATGGTAAAAGGATGGTTTCAAACTACAAGAGATAATAATTGGTACTATGCATTTAGTGAAGAAACAATAAATGAAAATAAGATATTTTATGAAGGACAGATATGTACAGGCTGGCTTAAATTAAAAGATATATGGTATTACTTTGAAGAAAATAATGAAGAAAATTTAGGCGCTATGTACTCTAATGGAGCATTCTTTATAAATAATAAATATCAAAAGTTTGATTATAATGGAAAATGGCTTGGGGAGGATTTAAAATATAGTATTTCAAATAAAGGTGAGGTTTCAGATGAGTTTTGCGAATTTGTAGCTTTCTTTGAGGGATGTATGCTTAAAGCGTATTATTGTCCAAGCGGTGTAAAAACCATAGGAATTGGATGTACAAGAAATGAAGTGACAAGACTTGGAACTATTACAAAGGAAAGATCA
The DNA here is from genome assembly GCF_001458595.1 of Clostridium neonatale. Lineage (GTDB taxonomy): Bacteria > Bacillota > Clostridia > Clostridiales > Clostridiaceae > Clostridium > Clostridium neonatale. Next base: position 1,392,716 of record NZ_LN890328.1, on the reverse strand, counting down.
TATGAAGAATTTAGAAAGGATGTTAAGACATTTTTAGAAGAAGTTGATATTTTATGTTCTGTAAATAATGTTATGTTAAACAGATTTGAGCGTGAAGCATTAATATCCTTTGCTTTTAATTGCGGTATATTAGCACTTGAAAGCTCAACTCTTTGGAGAAATATAAAAAATAAAATAAGAGATCATTCCATAATAAAAGAAAACTTTTTAAGGTATGTTAAATGTTCTGATGGAAAAGTGCTCCCAGGGCTTGTAAATAGAAGAAGTGCAGAGGCTGATTTGTTTTTAAATGGAATATATAAATGTTAAAAAATCTATGGTGGTAAGATAATTAATGGGGGGAGATTCATAAAAAACGATTTTGCAGATTTCAAAGGCTAAACTTAGTTTTCACCATAAAGCCTATGAAAATCATAATTAGTTTGTAGATATAGAAAAGGTTTTTATAATACTAATATGGTATAATTATGAAATATATCAGAAATATTTTGTTTGCTGTATGGAGGAGATTATGTTTAAAATTGGAGAATTCTCAAAATTGACTCAGGTGTCTATTAGAATGTTAAGATATTATGATGAAATCGGATTATTAAAACCAGCAAGTATTGATTTGTTTACAGGGTATAGAATGTATTCTGCAGATCAGATACCATTGCTTCAAAAAATAATTTTATTAAGGGATACAAAATTTTCAACATCAGAAATAAAAGATATGATACTAACAAATGAAGAAATAAATATAATAGATGAATTAGAAACAAAGAAGATGGAAATTAAGAAGGAAATTGATATAGAAAAGCGGAGAATAATGAAAATAGATAATGCAATAAATGAAATAGCAAGCAATAATTTCAAGATTCATTGCAATATAAATTTTAAAAAAGTTGATAAAATATTGATATTATCAGCTAGAGATATAATTCCGGATTATTTTCATGAGGGAGTTTTATGGAAGAGGTTATGTAATTTTATAAGTAAAGAAAATATTTCTGTAAAACAGGACATGTACAATAATGTAGCTATATATCATGATATTGAACATAAAGATGAAAATGTAGATGTTGAAGTTGGGATTATAGTAGATAAATTAGGAGAAAACAAAGATGGATTTATATATAGAGAAGTTGAAGCTGTAGAAAAAATGGCTTATGCAATGGTATATGGACCATATGAAAATTTAGCAAAAGCGTATGAAATGCTAGCATATTATCTTGAAAGCCATAATGAGCAGATGGCAAATAAGCCTTCCAGGCAGATATGTCATGTGGGTGCAGATGTTACTGAAAATCTTGAAGAATATCTGACTGAAATACAGATCCCATTAAAATAAAATTTGTTGACTCTTACATTATGTGAGGGTCTATTATTTTTTTGTAAGATAAATATCTAGGAGGTAAAAATTATGGAATTAAAAGAAATTGGTAAAATTAATGTGGAAGGAGAAGAGATGTTTCTTCAAATCAATAAGGAGTATATAAGAGGTATTCAAGGATTAGGAGATTTTTCTCATATTGATGTACTTTGGTGGTTTGATAAGTGTGATAATAATGAAAGCAGGAGAGTTATTGAAGTGAAGAAACCATATAAAAAAGCTCCAGAAAGGTTAGGTATTTTTTCAACTAGGTCACCTGAAAGGCCAAATCCAATAGCATTATCCATAACAGAAATAACACATATTGATTATGATAATGGCAGAATCTATATTACTTATATTGATGCAATGAATAATAGTAGCATCGTAGATATAAAGCCTTATACTCCAAGTATAGAGAGAGTAGAAAAACCTAATGTTCCTAAATGGTGCAGTCACTGGCCGGTGTCTTATGAAAAGGCTGGTGATTTTGATTGGGAGAATGAATTTTTATTTTAAGTGAATAAATTATATGTAAAAGCAGTCATAAATAATGAGAAAATAGAAAATCTAAAAAATAAGTTGCCTGATATGAAAGTGACATATCACCTTACCACAAAGCCCGTGAAAAATCTGAGTATTTGATTTTGAACTGCCACCTGTCTACTTGACAGGGAGCAGTTCATTTTAGTGGGATTATTTTTATTTTATGTTTAAGAAAATACTTTATGTATAATCAAAATTTAGTAACATTGTTTTTTAATCATTTATAGAAGCAGTTTTTGTGCCATGTCTTGAGAAGTCATAAAAATGTCAATATAATTACTTTTTAAAACGGCTTTTGTGGCTTCAACTTTTTCGACTCCAGTAGATATAGCAATAACAGTGCTTTTACTAAGTTCATCTAGAGAGATTCCAATAGAACGGGAGCTTAATTCAGTATCAATTATTTTGCCATCTCTTGAGATGTAGGAAGTACAGACAGATGCAACAGCATTTTGATTATTTAGTGCACAGACATCATTTTCTGAAAATGCACCACATAAGTAAGAAGTAGATGATAAATTTATTTCACCAATACCTACAAGTGCAATGTTACATGTTTTACCTTTTTCTAATATCCGAGAAATTGATGGCTCTTTCTTCATAAGATCACAGGTATTTTTGTTTTGAAAAATAATAGGAGCATTCATTACGCAGTAGCTTCCACCAGTTCTTTCAGCAAAGCTTTGTGCGATTGTATTTGCATGCCAGCTGTGACCTTCTGAACCCATATTCCCAACTAAAGGAACAAAGGTTAAACCATTTCTTGTTAATTTGTGTGCATAGTTTGATATGGAAGCTATTGTACGTCCACTCATTACGCCTATAGTAGAATTATCTAAAAAGTATTTATCAAGCTGTTCTGAGCAGCATTGACCTAATTTATCAATTTCTTCTCCAGTAGATTCATATGAAAAATTAAATATGAAAGCTTCTTTTAACGAGTATTTTTCCATAAGTTTTTCTTCTAATTGAAATTCTTGATGATATGGATTATTTATATTGAATTCAATAATATGATTTTCTTTTGCAAAATTAAGCATTCTGCATACCTGAGGCCTGGAAATTCCAAGGTGAATAGCTATATCTTTTTGGCTCATATTATCCTCATAAAATAATTTGCATGCTTTTATAACAAGACGTTTATTATCATAAATTGCCATATGTATTTTCCTTTCTATACATGTGAGTGAAATAAATTTCATTAATTGAAATTTATTATACCATATATTAGTATAAAATAAAGGTTTATTTAAAGGAAGGAATGAAAATTATGCAGAATAAGAAGTATGGAGAATTTGGTGGACAATATGTATCAGAATCATTAATGAGTACATTAAAAGAATTAGAGTCAACTTATAATGAAGCGGTAAATGATACTAAGTTCTGGGAAGAATATGATTATTATATGAAAGAATATGTTGGAAGAGAAAACCCATTATACTTTGCTCCTAAATTAAGTAAGAAATATGGTCCTAAAATTTATTTGAAAAGAGAAGATTTAAATCATACAGGCGCACACAAAATAAACAATGTTATTGGACAGATTTTACTTGCAAAACGTATGGGAAAGAAAAAAGTAATTGCAGAAACTGGAGCAGGACAACACGGGGTGGCAACAGCAACTGGTGCTGCATTATTTGATATGGAATGCAAAATATATATGGGAACAGAAGACATAGAAAGACAGAAACTTAATGTCCTTAGAATGGAGATGCTTGGTGCAGAAGTTATTCCTGTAACATCAGGTAGCAATACATTAAAAGATGCTACAAACGAAGCAATAAGAACATGGTCAAAAGAAGCTGAAGATACATATTACGTTTTAGGTACAGCAGCAGGACCACATCCATATCCTGAAATAGTAAAGAAATTTCAAAGCATAATCAGTAGAGAAGCTAAAAAGCAGATTTTAGAGAAAGAGGGTAGACTTCCTTCAGCAGTTGTTGCTTGTTGTGGAGGTGGCTCTAATGCAATTGGAATGTTTGCTGAATTTCTAGATGATAAAGATGTAAAACTATATGGGGTTGAGGCTGCTGGAAAAGGGATTGAAACTGGAGAGCATGCAGTTGCAATGTCAGATAAAAAAGTAGGAATACTACATGGGATGAGATCATACCTATTGCAGGATGATGATGGAAATGTCAAATTAGCTTATTCTATCTCAGCAGGACTTGATTACCCAGGTGTAGGACCAGAACATGCTTATCTTGAAAGTATAGGAAGAGTAACATATGATAGTGTTACTGATATAGAAGCTATGGAAGCACTTTTAGAATTATGCAGATTGGAGGGAATTATACCAGCTATTGAAAGTTCACATGCACTGGCCTATCTTCCTATATTATGCAAAAATTTCACAGCAGATGATATTGTCATAGTATGTATATCAGGACGTGGTGATAAGGATGTTAATACAATAGCAGAATATATGGAAAGCAGGGGTGCTATAAATGAATAGAATCGAAAAGAGACTTAATGAGTTAAAAAGGGAAAATAAAAAAGCCTTTATCACTTATATGACAGCAGGTCTTCCAGATATGAAAAGAAGCAGTGAAATCATAAAGATTCAATATGAATCTGGTATTGATATTATTGAAATTGGAGTTCCTTTTTCTGATCCAATAGCTGATGGCCCTGTGATTCAGGATGCTTCATATAGATCTATTCAAAAAGGTACAAACTTAAAAAAAGCATTTGATTTAGTTTCAGGTGTAAGAAAAGATTGCGAAGTTCCTATAATATTTATGTTATATTACAATACAATATTATATTATGGTGTTGAAAATTTTGTTAAGAAATCTATTGAATGTGGTGTTGATGGAATAATAATTCCAGATCTCCCATACGAAGAAACATTTGAAATAAATGAATTCTTAGAAAGATATGAAGATGCACCATATTTAATACCACTTGTTTCACCAGTTTCAAAAGAAAGAATACCAATGATTGTAGAAAATGCAAAAGGTTTTGTTTACTGCGTTTCTTCAATGGGTGTTACAGGGCAGAATTCGGATTTCCATAAAGATGTTATAAATTATTTGAAATCTGTAAAGGAAGTATCTAAAATACCAGTTATGATGGGATTTGGCATAAAAAATGCAGAAGATGTAGAAGGCTTTAAAGATATTATTGATGGGTGTATTGTAGGTTCAAATTTTATAAATCTCATGGAATCTAACAATTACGATAGTAATACGATAAAACAATATATAACTACATTCAAAGAACAATTAAATAAATAATATTCATGATATTTTGGCATATTAAATGAGATTAGCCTTAGATATATTTTAAGCAATGAAAAGCAGTTAATGAATAAGAACTTGTGTAAAAGCAGGTTCTTTTTTTTGATTTTATATATTATGATAAAGAAACGTGAAATTTTCAAGAATCATATACAATATAATAATAATGCAGCAAATTTTAAATATTTTAATGAAAAGATGATAATAATGAAAAAATTTATATTTATCTTTTTTATTAATATATTTATAAAAATCAGTATGTTTATAAAAAGTTTAGATTTTAAAGAAAAATGATAAAACTTAGAAAATAATAAAAATTTAGAAAATGAAGAAATAGTAGAAAATTTTCTGTTTATAGTTTAAATATGGAAAGAATATGATTATTCAGATGAAGCACTTCAAACATAAACAAGAAATCTTAAAGAAATAAGTTTAAGGTATACTAGGTAATTGATATAGTCATGGCTACAGTGGATTATTTACTTTAAGAAAGATGAAAAATAGGATATAATATAGAAAAGATTATATTTGAGCGGTTATTTAAAGGAGTGATAATTATGGCACCATTAGCAAAAAATCTTGTTGTATCTTATGATGAATTTTTGAAAATAAAAGAACAAAGTAAAGAGATATTAGAATATATTGATGGTGTAATATGTATGTCACCATCTCCATCTACAAAGCATCAGAGAATTTCTAGTAAATTACATGCAAAATTATTTAATATTTTAGAAGAAAAGAGTTGTGAAGTTTTTCATGCTCCATTTCATATAGTATTAAAAAGGGATGACATAGAAGGTGAAAGGCTGGTAATACCAGATTTATGTGTAATATGTGACAAAAGTGGTTTTACTGAAGATAAATATATAGGAGTTCCTAGTTTAATAATAGAAATTTTAAGTCCATCAAATCAATCACATGATTTAGTAACTAAGTTAAATTTATATATGAAATATGGAGTAAAAGAATATTGGATAGTTAATCCTATATTAAACACGGTTATGCTATATTCTTTAAATAAAGAAAATGTATATGAACAAACAATAGTGAAAACAGAAGTTGGAGTTGTTAAATCTAAACTTATAGAAGAGTTTGAAGTAGATATAGAAAAGTTATTTAATTAAATATTTTTATAAGCAGGAAAAGCAGATAAGATTAAATTAAAATAGTCTTATTTGCTTTTTTAGTTATAAAGCTGATTTTATAAAATATAGAAAAAATATAAAATCAGCTGTTTTTTATAATATAGATGAAATTTTCAAGAAAGTTATAAAAGTTTAAAAACGTAAAAAATATGAAAAGATGGCTGTTATTAACGGATTTATCAACCGTTAATAACAGCCATTTCTATTAGACTTATAAAATTATTATTCACAAAATGATAAATATAATAAAGAATATATTTGGTGAAAAGTAAGTTTTTAAAATTTATATTATTTTACGTACATTCCACCAGGGATTTCAGATAAATTAACTATAATATTTTTCTTTTGAGTATAAGCTTCTAATATAGTTTTATGAGTTTCTCTGCCGATTCCTGATTCTTTATATCCACCAAAAGTTGCTCCAGCAGGGAATGTATTATAAGTGTTAACCCATACACGGCCAGTTCTTATACCTCTAGCAACTCTTATTGCACGATTTAAGTTTGTAGTAAATACTCCACCACCTAGACCGTAGTCACTATCATTTGCCATGGCAATAACTTCTTCCTCAGTCTTAAATTTAATAACAACACCAACAGGCCCAAATATTTCTTCTCTAGCGACTCTCATATCATTAGTTACATCTGTAAGAAGTGTAGGTTTCATAAAGTATCCATTCTTAGCATCACCTTCAATGAATCTTTCACCACCAGTGGCTACCTTAGCACCTTCTTGTTTACCTATTTCTATATACTTAAGAATTTTCTTAAGTTGAGCTTCACTAACTTGAGCACCCATTTGAGTGTTAGGATCTAATGGATTTCCAACTTTAACTTTTTCAAAAGCACTAATTGCTTTTTCCATGAATTCATCATAGAAATCTTCTTGTACAAAGATTCTAGAGCCAGCTGAACAAACTTGTCCTTGATTAAATAAAATACCTAATTGAATTCCTTCTAGTGCAAGGTCCATATTTGCATCACTAAAGAAGATATTAGCAGATTTTCCGCCAAGCTCTAAAGTAGCAGGGATGATACGCTCTGCAGCAGCAAGTCCAATTTGTCTACCAACTTCTGTAGATCCTGTGAATGCTAATTTATCAATTCCTTTATTATGTTGTAAGTATTCACCGCTCTTTGAACCCTTACCTGTAATTACATTGATTACACCACTTGGAATAATATCTTGTATTAATCTCATAAGCTCTAATACGCTTAGTGAAGTACTACTTGATGGCTTAAAAACTGAAACGTCTCCTGCAGCTAATACTGGAGCTAGTTTCCAAGCTGCCATTAAAAATGGAAAATTCCAAGGAACTATTTGTCCTACAACACCAAGTGGTTCTCTTAATATTAAATTTAAAGTATTTTCGTCTATCATTGATGATGAGCCTTCATCTGCACGAATAACTCCTGCAAAGTATCTAAAATGATCTGAAGCTAATGGAATATCAGCACCTGATGTTTCTCTAATTGGTTTTCCATTATCCATAGTTTCTATTGTAGCTAGATATTCTGCATTTTCATCGATAATATCAGCAATTTTATTTAATACAGCGGCTCTTTCAACTGGGGTAGTTTTACTCCATGTAGCAAAAGCTTTTCTTGCAGATTTTACTGCATCATCTACATCTTTTTCTGAAGCATCTGCGATTTCAGCTAAAAATTCGCCAGTAGCTGGATTGTAAGTTTTTATTGTAGCTTTATCTGAAGCATCTCTCCATTCTCCATTAATAAATAATTTATATTTTTCTTGAAATTTAACTTTCATAATAATCACCTTTTTTTCTAAAATTTTTATTTTCTTCATGAATTAAGTATAGCACTAAATTAAATTTAATACAATTTAATTTTGCAATTAATAATATAAATTATTTTATGAATGATTATGCTAAATCTTCATAAAGAGGTTTAATTTCAATTAAACGTACTTCATGAGGCTCCAATTCGGCAGTTATTGTTAAGGAGTTATTTTCTGAATGTAATATTTTTTTCTGAATTTTTGGAAGTGATACAGATTTTAAATATTCAATATCAGTTTTACTTTCTAAGGGCAGAGCTCCTAATTCAAGCCATTTATCAAAAGAACTTCCATGGTTCTTATTTACAACAGTTTCTGTTAATTGATAGCTAGCTTCCGAAAGATTTGTAAGTGGAAGAACTACTTTTAATGTATTCGCTTTTGGAAATGGTGTATATCTATCCTTAAAAGTCATATCGAATACTTCACCAGATGCATATAATTTTGAATAATGTTGATAATTATATAGAATTATTTGAATCGACTCTCCATCTGCAGTTATAAAGAAGCCATTTCCTTTTCCAAGTAATCTATCACCAAGTTTATTAAGCATTTCAAAAACGTAATAGTGAGATTTTTTTATTCGATTATATGTGAAAAAGCCTTGTCCACCATGGTATAATCGGTTTCTTATCTTTACTTCTTCGTTAAAATCTGATATTTGCCAATAACCAAAACTTTCAATATCATCATAATTTTCTAATATGTTTTTGGCAACATAAGCAGCCTTATATACAGTATCATTTAGCAGTTCATTATGAGATATTGAAGAATTCCAAGCGATTAAGTAGAGTTTGTCAGTTCCCCAATCATTTCCATTCATTCTTTTCTTTATGTATTGTATATGTTCTTTTAGAGCATTTTCAGATTTCATATACACAAGATATTTTCGCATTTCAGTGTGGTCTTTTCTTGAAATTGTAGTCGCATCTCGTCCAGATAGATTCATTGGATAAAAATGAGCATTTATAAAATCAGGTAAACAATTATTAATCTTACAAAAATCTATAAATGTATCCATCCAATCATTTGAACCTTCAAGTGTATCAGCAAAAACTGGGGAGCTTCCAAAAGAAATATTAGAACTAATTCTTTTTATAGTTTTATATGTTTCCTTATAAAATTTAAAAAAGTCAGTTCTATTTTCAAATCCAAACATTTTTGTAAGATCGGGTTCATTCCAAAGAAAAAATGGCCAAGATTCTACTTCTTTTTTACCATAGCGTGAAATAAAATGTTTAATTAGCTGTTGAATAGTATAAGTCCATTTTTCCATGTTTTTAGGTAGACTAATAACTGAATTAATGAAAAACATTGTACGCGTAGGATTAATTGCAAGCTCTTTAGGCATAAAAGAAAGTTCCAGAAAAGGCTTTAAATTAATTGAAAGAAGAAAATCTATTGCTAAATCAATGTAAGTAAAGCATAGTTCAGGTTCACCATTTTCATTTTCAGAATAAACAATCATTTCATCATCAAGTATTCCATGGAAACGAATATACTTAAACTTAATATCTTGTTGCAACTCACGAAGCATATATTGATTTTCAGAAATTAGTATATGCTTTGCTTTTCCAATACAAATAAGGGTTTTGAAAGTATGTCTTAGCTGTATACCTTTTATCGAAGTATCAATTGGGTTTATTTCATAAATTGTAGTATGAGGCTTATTATCATCTGTAGAGGTAATATCATATTTAAGATAATCAACTAACCGGTTAAATGAGGTATTATGGCGTAAAGCAAAATAATTTATGCTTTCTGCAATACTATTTTGATTATTAGAATCATATGTCTCTATGCTTTTACGATATTTGCTTGGCAGGCAGTCATATTTATTTTTAAATGCAGAAACAAATGAACGAGTATTTGAAAATCCATTTTTTTCAGCAATATATTCAATTTTTAAATTAGGATTTGTTAAATCTTTTACTGCATGAGAAAGCCTAATCTCCATTAAATATTCGCTAAAACTAAGTCCGGTAAATTCTTTGAAAATTTTTGATATGTATGGGATAGATAGATAAAATGTATCTGATAAATTATTTAATGATATTTTTTCTTTATAATTTTTACTTATATAATTTAATATATTCTTTATTCTCTCAGAATTTCTGTTTGTATCATTAGAATTATTTGTATTTTCAACCTTAAAACTAGTAGCTAATATGTATAATAACTCATAAATATATGATTTATTTAAAAGTTCAATATCATCATCTATATTAATATTGGATTTTACAATTAAAGCAAGGAGTCGTTTTAGCGGTATAAATTTTTGCTTATCTAATTCTATGGATGAATTACAATCAAATCGATTTTGAGAAAAGCGAGAAAGTTCAGGGTCTAATGCAGAAATATTAATTTTTAACGATAATATTTCACATTTGTTTCCATATAAAGAGTGTATATCAAACATATTTATAAGAATAATGTCATCTTCATGCAAATTATACTGTATATTGCCACATTGAATTTGAACACTACCAGATAATACATATATTAATTCTATACTTTGATGCCAATATCTTTCTAAATTTTCGATGGCAAGTACAGAAAAATCAATAGAAGAAGAAGTTTTAAAATTTATAAGTTCATAATTTGTATTCATAAGATACCTCCATAATAAAAAAGAAAATGTCAAAGTATAACATTTTGATATATTTATGACATTATCAATAAAAAATTATAGCATGTACTATAAGAAATTAAAATATAAACTGTAAAATTTTAATATTTTAAATGTAAAAATTTATACAAAAATAATAAAAAATATATTTTGCAGATTAAAGTGAATAGAAATTTACAGTTAATAGCGTATGAGAATAGATTTTTTATGGAACTGTTAACTGTTAGAATAATGATGAATGAAAAAATTATAAAAGTTGAACTTAATAGGGAGGATATGAATATGAAAATTTTAGGCATTTAAGGTAGAAGAAAAAAATATTAATAACGATTCTGTGTATGAAGAAGCTTTAATAGCAGTAAAGAAAATTACTGTAAAAGTAAGAATGTATAAAGTTATAGGAAATAATATAAATGCAAAAGAAAAGAGCATCAAAATTTAATCTAATCTTTTTGAAGTTAAAAGATATAAATCTACTGGATTAAATTAAATTTTTAGAAAAGTGGATCTGATAAAGATTCATTATATTATTATTTCCTAAATGGAGGAAAATAAATTGAAAAATACAAAGAAAATAAACTCAACAGCAATTATAGCAGTATTAGTATTTAGCGCATTTATAGCTACATTCAATGAGACTGTATTAAATGTAGCATTGTCAAGTATTATGAAAGAAATGAATGTAACAGCTGGCACTGTCCAATGGTTAGTCACAGCTTATATGATAGTAACATCAGTGATGGTACCAGTTACAGCATTTTTAATTCAAACCTTTAGAACTAAGAACTTATTTTTAAGTGCATTAGGATTATTATTACTAGGAACAGTGTCTGCTGCATGTTCAGGATCATTTTTAATGCTAATGATTTCTAGGATGATACAAGCTTCTGGAACAGGTATGATGATACCGATTATGATGAACACAGTACTATTAGTAGCACCAAAAGAAAAAATAGGTTCATCTATGGCGATATGTGTATGTGCAATTTCACTTGGACCTGCCTTTGGACCAACATTTTCAGGGATTATGCTACAATACTTTAGCTGGCATGTATTATTTATAGTTTTAATTCCAGTTATAGCACTAGCTATGATTGTAGGAAATTTAGTATTAGTTAATGTAGTAGAAGTTACAAAGCCCAAAATAGATTATTTATCAATTATTCTTTCTACTATAGGACTTGGATCTGTTATATATGGAATAAGTAGTGTTACTGAAGGCAATATTAAAGTTACATTATTAAGCTTTATTATAGGAATAATTTGCATGACACTATTTGTAAAGCGTCAAGTTAATTTAAAAGAGCCAATGTTAAATTTATCTCCATTTAAATATCCAAAGTTTGTAATAGGGGTATTATTAGTAATGGTATCAATGATGATTATGTTTACTATGAATGTAATGTTACCAATGTATTTGGAAGGATCACTAGGAACAACAAGTTTCATAGCGGCTCTTGCATTATTACCAGCGGTACTTTGCAATGGAGTAGCTACATCTATAGGTGGAAAAATATATGATAAATTTGGTGTGAAGTGGTTAGTGCCAGTTGGTGTAGGTATAATGGCTATATTTGTATTTATTTTATCTCAATCTAATAGTGAAACAGCATTAATAAAAGTAATTATAACTTATATATGTGTGTGTATTGGAGTTGGATTTACAATGTCACCATCTCAAACGCATTCATTAAACCAATTACCAAAGGAATACTATCCTCATGGAGTAGCTATAGTAAATACACTTCAACAAGTTTCTGCTGCAATAGGTTCATCATTATTTATGGGAATAATGTCAGCAGTTCAACTTAAAACTTTAGCATCTGGAAATGTAACTAATCAAGTAGCAGTGGCTACAGGATTTTCATGGGCAGCTATGGTAGCAGTAGTGATTACCGTAGTTGGTTTTATCTTATCTTTTGCATTTGGTAGTGGAAAGAGTGAGACTCAGAATACTGAAAAAACAATTTTTGAATAAGATATTGTACTACTTTTAATGAAGTGTACATATTAAATATTTTTTATTTTTATGATTTTTATAAATTAATAAAGAAAAGCATCCCAAAGACTTTTTTATTTTAATGTAAAATTATGGTATAATATTGCTATGGTATAATAGAAATTTTAGATAGGGGTGTGGGATGTATTTATTAATTTTTTTAGCAGTAGTTATGATATTTGTATATTTGGTAAACAGATATGAATATCATAATAGTAATTATAAAGATTTGACTGGTAACACATATAACGAAGTAATGAATGACAAAAGTAAATATAGTGAATTTTTAACAGTTGAAGAACTTGAAAGATTAGATGTTGAACATAGAATAGCTGTTAATGTATATATTTCCCAAAATGATCGTGAAACAACTGAAATTAATGTAATATATATATGTCATTATGGAATCTTTGTTATTGAATCTAAAAATTATAATGGATTGATATATGGAGATGAAAATCATAGATACTGGACGCAGGTTTATAGTGGAAATAAGAAAGAAAAATTTTATAATCCTGTATTTCAAAATAAGACTCATATAAAATCTTTGGCTAAAGTTTTAAATATTCATGAAAATAAAATGAAATCACTTATAGTTTTTAGTGAGAAATGTACGCTTAAGATTGGAACAATTAAAAGCAATGATGTTTATGTATTTAATAGAAAAGATCTTGCAAAAATATTAAAAACAGTCATAAAAAATTCTCCTGAGATTTTATCTAAGGACGAGATCCAGGAGATTTATTCTAAACTTAAGAAATATACTAATGCTTCAGAAAAAATTAAAAATGATGAAAACTTATATTTTGGTGAAAAGGATTGATTTTGAAAATGGACAAGAGTAATATAGAAGTGTAGTTTAGTATTATGCGGCAGTGACTCAATGGTAGAGTGTCACCTTCCCAAGGTGAACGTTGCGGGTTCGAGTCCCGTCTGCCGCTCCAAACTTGATGTGATATTATGAAAAGTTTGGAGAAACAATATAATAAAGTTGGTATAAAAAATTTGTAAATTAGAACTTGCGTAACAGCAGGTTCTTTTTTATAACAAGTTGTAAAATAAGTTTTAAAGATAAATAATATAGGATATAATTTTAATATAGAAGCACAATTATATTCTTAATGAATACAAAGAGGTAAGAAAAGAGTTTATAGAAACTTACATTTGATATAAGTAACTTATGCAGGCCTTTTTCATATTCTTTTTAAGAATATTTATTATAGAGTATAATCAGAATGATTTTTAGAGGAGACAGACCAAAATACAGATTTAATGGAAGTGGTGAATAAGGTGGATTTTGAACTCCAGTTAAAAGAAGCAGTTGATATTATTGTTAAATATTTTGATCCTATTGCAATATATTTATTTGGTTCAGCATCAAGAAACGAACTTAGGAAAGATAGTGATATAGACTTAGGTTTTTTAACTGACTATAATGCTCAAATAGATGAATATGATAAATTTATTAAAGCTCAAGAGCTGGCTGATATATTTAAAAGAGATGTTGATTTAGTTCATGTAAATTCAGCATCTTCAGTATTTAAAGTACAGATAACTTATAATGGAAAATTAATTTATTGTAGCAATAATAACAAGCGTATGGCTTTTGAAATGCGGACTTTAAAGGAATATGCAATACTTAATGAAGAGCGAAAAGAAATTGTTGATAATATTAGGGAAAGCGGGACTGTATATGGAAGAAAATAATGTAATCTTAAATAAAATAGAAACTATTGAAAGGTGTATAAACAGAATTAATATAGTATATGAAAATAATCCTGAAAACTTAAAAGATTATACGAAGCAGGATTCAATAATGCTTAATATACAAAGAGCGTGTGAGGCATCTATTGATTTAGCCATGCATATAATATCAAAGAAAAAATTAGGAATTCCTCAGACTAGCAGAGATGCTTTTGATGTTCTAAGTAAAAGTAAAACAATTGATGATAAATTATCAAAAAATTTAAAAGCTATGGTTGGTTTTAGAAATATTGTAGTACATGATTATCAATCTATTAATCTAAAAGTTGTTGAGTCAATTATTGCTTATAATTTAAAAGATTTTTATGACTACATAGATGCTATAAAACAATATCTATAATTTCAATATTATTTATGTATATTTGCTAAAATAAATAGCAAAATTTAGTATAATTCTCTTTCAAAAGATCAACTTATTCATATAGTAGTTGATCTTGCTAAAAAAGATAAAATGCTTAACGATACTCTTATTTTAAAATATTCAAAAGAAGATAATAAAGATGGACTTGAGAATTGTAAAAAATTAACAAAATCTATTGTTAAAAAGCATTGTGGGAGAGATAGATTTATTTCATATAGGCAGGCTTATTATTTTGCATGTGATATGGATAATGTTCTTGAAAAAGCAAGAAATACTGAAGACGTTATGCTTTCAGTTGATATTGCACTACTGGTATTAGATGAAGCAATAGAAGCATTTCAATATGCAGATGATTCTGATGGTGACATAGGAATGCTTGTATCAAAAACCATGAAAACAATAAGTACAATTATAGATAGAAATACAGAATGTGATATAAAAATCAAAAGACAGCTATTTAAAAAATTATTAAAGAAAAGTGAAAGTAAAATTTTTGATGGATGGAATGATTTTAGGATTAATATGCTTGAAATATGTGCTCAATTTGCAGATATAGAAGAATTTAGAGACCAATTAACAGAAAAAATAAAATCTATGATTGATAGTAACTCTAATAATGAATATAAGAAATATAGTAATGAGAGCATGCTTCATATATTATATGAAATAATTGATGAGTATGGCACTAAAAAAGAAAGTGAAGAGTTTATACTTAATAATATTAACTTTTCATCTTTTAGGGAGCTTCTTATTAATAAGTATATTGCTTCAAAAAATTATGAGAAAGTTAATGGAAAAATGTATGTATGAACCAGTTTTAGATTTGGGATGTGCACAGGCAATAATTTATTGTGTTTAGAGAAAGAGGATTTATAGATATTTATGCCTGTGATTATTCAGATGAAGCCAAAGATAAAATTAGTGTTTACAATCTTAAAAATATAATATATAATTAGCCCATAAAATTTAATAGGCAAACTTAGGGAAATCTAAGGGCGCAAAGCTATAGGGACTAATGTTTTAATAAACTATGTCAGCCAGTTGCCAAAGAGTGCATTACTTTTTGTTATATTAAAATCTATATAATTATATTTATGATAGTTTAATAATTTTATTTATTAATGGTTTTGATTATTATTTCTGCTACTCTTTATGAGTAGCTTTTTTATTCTTTAGGAAATTATGTTCATGGTGGTATCTTTTGAGGGGAAAAGTTATTTTTTAAAATATTGCAATAGGCTAATGCATAGTTCCTAAAGAATAAAAAATAAATTATAGCGCCTGGCCTTTTCTTCGGCAAGCTCAGAAAATCCAGAGTGCGCTGAAAAAAATCGACGGCTTAAAGAACTACATTTTATAAAAGCTATTGTATTCTATTGGATTTGTATTTTATAGAAGACTACAACATAGTCGCCTTGGCGATTTTTTTAATGTACTTTTTTACATAAATATACTAAAGGGGAATTAAAAAATGTTTAAAGAACCAGAAGAAAAGAAATACAGATGTATGTCTAAAAGATTAGCGCAAAAGGTTATGGCTATTACACTAGTGTCATCAGTTATAATTGGACAGGGAGCTTCAATTAATGCTTATGCATTAGATAAAAGTGTAGATTCAATATCTATAAGCAATTATAATAATGAAAATGTAGTTATTTTAAATAGCTATGGAGATTTAGAAACTGCAAGTGTTGAATGGCAAGGTGCAGACGATGCATCAGGTTATAATGTGTACTATAAAGAAGATGGGGAAGCTGATTCTAAATACAGACAATTAGATAGTGAATTAATAAGACAATATTCATCTTATTTTAGAGCTGACGTACTTGGGGTTGAAGAAGGATCTTATGTTATAAAGGTAGTTCCATTATTTGATGGAAAAGAAAACAAATCAAAATCTGCAGCTACATCATCAATTGATGTAAAATCTCATACAAGAGAAGGTTTTGCTTTTTCAAAAGATTCTGCCATGGGGACCGCATCAGGTGGATATAATGATGATGGAACTGTAGCTGAAGATGCTACTATACTTTATGTTACAGCAGATAACATAAATACAGTAAAGGCTGATGTTATAACAAACTCAAAGGGATCTAAAACTACATGTACTGGTCTTGTTGACATTTTATCAAAGCGTCAAAAAGGTTATGATAAGTCTCATCTTATTATACGTGTAATTGGTGAAATTAAAGCATCAGATATATATGGGCTTAATAGTAGTGGATACCTTCAATTAAAAGGATGCTACAATCTTACTCTTGAAGGTGTAGGTGAAGATGCTACAATAAATGGCTGGGGAATTCTTATAAGAGGAGCAAGAAATGTAGAAGTTAGAAACCTTGGAATAATGCTATTCCAAGATGACGGAATTTCTTTAGATACTGATAATGAAAATATATGGATTCATAATAATGATATATTCTATGGAACAGCAGGAAGTGATGCAGACCAAGCTAAGGGTGATGGTTCACTAGATGTTAAGGGAAAATCAACTAATGTTACTGTTTCATATAACCATTTTTGGGATTCTGGAAAGTCTTCACTTTGTGGTATGAGTGATACAGATGAGTTTTTTGTAACATATCATCATAACTGGTTTGATCATTCAGATTCAAGACATCCTCGTATTAGAGTAGGTACAATACACATTTACAATAATTATTTTGATGGTAATTCAAAATATGGTGTTGGTGTTACAAAGGGAGCATCAGCTTTTGTAGAAGCAAATGCATTTAGAAACTGTAAATATCCAATGCTTAGTTCGCTTCAAGGATCAGATATTGCAGGAAGCTCTACTGGAACATTCTCAGGTGAATCAGGGGGAATGATTAAGGCTTATAATAATAGCATAACTGGAGAAAAAGCTTTAGTTTATGCACAAGATAATGCTATTCAATTTGATGCTTATCTTGCAAATTCAAGAGATGAAGTTGTACCAGCTTCTTATAAGACAGTAAGTGGAAAAACAACTTATAATAATTTTGATACAAGCTCAAAAATGTATGAATATAAAGCAGACGATGTAGAAGATGTAGTAGATAATGTTACTACTTATGCAGGAAGAACTAATGGTGGAGATTTTGAATGGACATTTACAAAAGCAGATGATGAATCATCTTCACTAAATAAAGATCTTATGAAAAAACTTCTAAGCTATAAGTCTGATGTAGTTTCTATTGGAGGAAATTCAGTAGTTGTTGATCCAGATGGTGATAATTCTGAAACACCAGAAGTACCAGAGGTTCCAGAAATTCCGGAAGTACCAGAAGTACCTGAAACACCAGAGCTTCCAGAAATTCCAGAAGTACCTGAAACACCAGAGGTACCAGAAGTACCGGAAGTTCCAGAGGTACCAGAGACACCAGAGCTTCCAGAAACACCGGAAACACCAGATACATCTAAAGACACTGTGCATAATTTCACAGAGAATGGTAAGGAAAGTTCATATTTTACTATCAAAGGTAACTTAGGAAAAAATAAAACTGGAATGTCATATGATGGATTCTTTTTAACTGAATATTTAAAGATTGAAACTAGTACGAGTATCTCGTTTACTACAGATAGTACTTCAACTTTAACTTTAGTGCTTAACTCAGATTTCTCAAAATATATAATTGTAGATGGAGTTAAATACAAAGCTGATAAAGGTACAGTTACTGTAGAATTAGAAGCTGGATATCATACTATTAAAAAAGGCGATGCTGCTAAACTTTATTATATGAGTGTTGAAGAATAAATTATTGATTTAAAAAAGATTATTATAAATTTGGAGGCTTTCATAGTGAAGTTTAAATGTATGTTAGCCTCAAACATTAACCTAACTAAAATATAGATAAAGGATTTTAGTTAGGTTTTTTGTTTTTAATAAAAGTGAAAAAAATATGATTTAGAAATTAATATTTACTTTAAATCCATTCCTTCCATTACGTTTTACTTCATAAAGTAATGTATCTGCTTGTTGATATATTTCATTGAAGTCGAGATTTTGTTTAATAACGGTAGAACCTATACTAAGAGAGATTTTTTTACTACAACCATTATAGCTTATGTCTTTATTCATTAATTGACATAGTTGTTGTAACTTTTGATTCACAATTTGGAGGTTATTTTCTTCAATATCTTTCATAAAGACAATAAATTCATCTCCGCCCCATCGACAAAGAATATCTTCTAGTGAAAAAAATTCCTTTAATAATTGGCTAAAATCTTTTAAGAGATCATCACCTACTTTATGCCCTAAAGAATCATTTATTTGTTTGAAATAATCTATATCGATAATAATGAACGCACCATATAATATAGGATTTTTCGTATTTAAATAATTTATAACTGATTGTTCAAATGCGTCACGATTATAAAGTCCTGTTAATGGATCTGTTTGCGACTTTTTTAGTAACAATTCTTTTGATAATACTAAATTTTTAAATTTTATTCGCACCAATAGATAAGTAATTATAGATATTAAACTTAAAAATAATATAATTACTGCTATACATAAAGCTAAGTTATCAAAGAAAAATTGTTTTAATGTAACAGAGTGTTTAATGTTAATTGTATTCAGATAAATAATATCTTTAATTTCTTCTTCTGATAAACTATAAATTGCTTTATTAATAATACTTAGTAAGTTATTATTGGTTGGTTTAGCAAGCCCAATTGAAACCTCCGTTTTAAAATCATTTGAAATAACAGTTAAATTAGGATAGTATCCAGCAGCAAGATAGTTAGATACAGAATGGTTATTTCCGCAAGTTAAATCTGCTGTTCCTTTTTCAACTGCTGTTAAACATTCTTCAAATGTATCGTATAAATTTATTTCATAGTCATTATTTATATTATAATAGGCACCTCCTATAGGTAATGCAATAATTTTGGGATTATTTTGTTGATTATTTTTATTCTTACGAACTACCTCTACCATATCAAATTTTAAATAAGATTTTGTTAGTGTAAATTCATTTTCATCTGCAATTGGATAAATACTGGGAGCGCCAATTATTAAATCAGCCTTTTTAGCTTTTATTAATTCATATGCTTCTTCATAGCTTTTTACTCGAACTAATTCAAAACGAAGTCCAGATTTCTGAGTGATTAAGTTCATTACATCAATAAAAATACCAGCTGGCTTTTTAGTATTAATATCGTAATATTGAAGTGGATTATAATTATCAATATAGATAGCTTTTAAAGGAGCCATGTTATTGATGTAGCTTTGCTCTTCTTCTGTTAAGATAAAGAAATGTTCCTTATTAATTTGAAAGTATTTATTATATAATTTCTGATTAAATGCAGGATCACTTTCTTTAATTTTAAAGAGCACATGATTTAGTTGTTGCGTTATTTTAGTATTTCCTTTAGTTGTTGCAAAATAGTAAGGTATAGCTCCAAATTTAACAACTACTTTCTCATTCTTATTTGTTAATAAATCTCCGTCGATAATAGCATCTACTTCTTTAGATTCTAAAGCCTCTGAAAGTTCTTTTCCAGTTTGAAAAGGATAAGGAATTAAATCAATATTGGTAATGCTATTATTTTCGCAGAATTTAATAAAATTATTCAGTCTAACTTTAGATGTTTCAAAGTAACCTACCTTGAGTCCGTTTAATGTTTCAAAGTTTGATTGACTAATATTTTCATTATCTTTTAAAATGGATAGAGTAGTGTAAGTATAACCAGAATCGTATTCTGGAAAATCATAAATCTTAATACTTTGATCATTTTTAAGCATACCTGCTACAATATCTATGTTACCATTTTTTAATTCGTTCATTGCATCATTGAGACTCATCTCAACAAATTCATATTCCCAACCAGTATATTTAGCGATTTCTCTTAAATACTCATATGCATATCCACTATAAACACCATCTTTGATTTCTGTAAAACCTTCAACAATTGGGTATCCAACTTTTATTACATTATTTTCTTCAGCTTGTATGGATTTTGTTTGAATGCTAAAACATATGAGGAGAATTCCAAATATTAAAATGATTTTATTAAATTTTCTTATATTTTTTAGAATAATGTAATTCAATTTTAGTAATCCTCCATTTTTTCAATTATCATTTGTTATCTAAAATATTTTATTAGCTAATTAAGAGCTAAAAGTAAATGGGAAATATTCTTAATAAATTAAAATATAATTTTTTATTTAAATTATATATTTTTTTATTAAAATATCAAGGGTATTAATATTAGATATATTAAGTTTTATTGTCACATATTTATGGATCCAGAAATTGAATTAGATCTCTAATAAACTTTAAATTAAAATCAAAAGAAATTTTAGATTTAACAAATCATTTACCTGTAATTTACTATAATATAATAAATGCTTTACATTATAGGGATATGATATAAGTAATTTGTATTAGAAAATGGGGGAAGATGATGAAGAAAATTTTAAAAGACGCCAAAAGAATAACTACTTTTGGCGTAATTGCTATTAATATTACCAATGTAGGAGTTAAAGCACTTGAAGTTAAGCCATCAAATCTTATTAATGATGATATGGTAAATAAATTAGAAATTAATAATAATAAGAGTGATAGTGATTCTAATAATAAATTATTGTCAGATCTTAATAAAGAAACAACAGAAGGTGCAATAACAATAAACAATGTTATTGGTTCAGATGATAAAATTTTAGAAACCACAACAGAAGATGCATTAGAGCTGCTTACTGAGGGGGATTATTGCGAGAATCCATCTCCACTAGTAATTACAGAAATACTTCCAGATTCAAATAATGTTAATAAAGCAGATGCATATGAATTTATCGAAGTATACAATAATAGTAATGAAACAATAGATTTAAAAGATTATAAAATATATTATAATTATCCAGATAAGGGTGACTCTAGTGATGTTATATGGGAAAGTGATCCTTCAAGTATAAAAATAGATCCAGAAGAAACATTAGTATTTTGGATTAAGAATGGTAGTAATGATGAGCTTACAGTGAATGACTTTAATAAGGAATTTAATACAAACCTTGTAATGGGAAAAAATATAGTAGAAATTTATAGTGCTGGTATGGCTAATAGTGGTGACAGAGCCTTAAAGTTAACTACAAATACTAAAGAGGTACTTGATTTTGTTTCATATAATATGAGTGATAAGGATGTTAAATTAAATAAATCAATTACATATAAATATGATATGTATACAGGAAAATCTAAAATGATGTCAAATGATTCAAAACCAACGCCTGGAGATATAACTGAAGATGAAAAGCCAATTTCTAGTGTTGATTTGGGAAGCAGCGATAATGAACCAATACTTACAGACATGACGGATTTACAATTTTCAAGTAATAAAGATTTAAAATTTTCAGTGAAAGCAGAAGCTGGAGATAGAAGTATAAAAACTGTAAAACTTTATTTAAAAGATAATACAATGTCAGAATATGAAGAGTATAATTTAACCGATGGAATTGACTCTGTGTTTA
This sequence comes from Clostridium neonatale, assembly GCF_001458595.1. Taxonomy (GTDB): domain Bacteria; phylum Bacillota; class Clostridia; order Clostridiales; family Clostridiaceae; genus Clostridium; species Clostridium neonatale. The sequence goes on along the minus strand of NZ_LN890328.1, from coordinate 1,370,426 downwards.
CTAAAACAATATCTTCAATAGATCTTTCAAATAAAAGTAGTTATAGCTATTACTTTGAGGTATCTGATGGAACTAATAATGTAGAAACTGATGAAAAAACAATTACAAATGATTCATCAAGTAAAAATGAATTAGAATTAAACTTATCAAATAATCAATTATTATCTGGAGAGCAGCAATTAATAGCATCATCAAATAAAGATGATAATAAAGATTTAAAATTGTTTGTTGATGGAGAAGATGTTACCAGTGAAGCAATTGAATCATTAGGAGATGCTCCAATTATAGCTTTTGATGTATCTCAAACAGATGTATTTTTTAAGAATGCAGTAGCAATTGGGAATGACCTTATAGGAGTTTTTGATGATGGAACATATTCAGATTGGGCAACTATAAAATATTCTATTCCAGTTAAATATTTTGAAAAAGGAAAAAATATTACAATATCTATTCATGCTGGAAATAAAGCAAATCCCCTTGAACATAATGAAGAAAATAATGATGATTTTGTAATTAAAAATATAAGATTATTATTGCCTAATGGAAAGACTATTAGAGCAGATGGGTATGAAACTCCAGAAAAAGTAATAAATATGGGAGATAGTGCTGGAAAAATAGAAATACTTGATGCTAAATTTACTGTTGATAGTGATGCTTATACAGGTATTAGATATAATTGGAATACGATAGATGATTCAGATGGAAGCCATAAAATTGAAGCTACTTCTGGATTAGCTACAACTAGTGCGCAAGTAATTGTTGATAATACAGCACCAGAAATCAGTACAAACATGGAAAACAAGCAATACAAAGGTGATTTTACAATAGAAGCTTCAGCATGTGATGAAACAACAAAGGTTTCAAAGTTTTTAGTGACTTTGGATAATCAAGAAGTAAATATGCCACTAAAAGTTTCATCAACTTTACTTGCAGCGGGAAATCATATTTTAAAAATAACTGCAATAGATGAAGTTGGAAATAAAGGCGAAAAAGTAGTAAACTTTACTATTCCAGATGAAAATCCTAATGATCCAGAAGCAGTTACACCAGGAAATGGAGCTAATGTTAATAAAAATCCAATACTTAGCATAAAGGTTACTGATCCTACTAATGATACTATGGATGTTACTTTTAAAACTGGTGATCAATATAAATTAGGAGATGCTGAAATTAAAGAAGATGGTGGAATTGCACAAGTTTCTGGAGGAATAAAAGAAGCAAATGATGGATATCCATATAATACTTATGACATATCACTTGCAGATAACGTTACAGATGACTCAATAGTGGGGATAAATTGGAAGGGTCAAGCCAATCCAAATAGTAAAATAAATCTATATGCTTATTCAATTAGTAAACAAAAATGGAATCTTATAAAAGCCACTACAGCAGATGAAAATGGTGATGTTTCAATAAACGCAGAAATACCAGTTGATAAATATAGAAATGGTAATTCTTTAAAAGTAATGGTCCAAAATGGAATAGGGTATAATCCTATTCAATATGCACCAGGAACTCCTGCAGATACAACAAGCAATACTGAAATTACTACATCAAATGTAGAAGATTTAGATAGAAATAGCTATGACTTCACATTTGCATTAGAATCAGATACTCAATATTATAATGAAAATATTAATGGAGACAAATATCATCATCAAATAAATATACATGATTGGATTCTTGCAAATAAACCTAGGATGAATATTCAGTATATGTTTCATGATGGAGATATTGTAGATGATGTTGAAGAAGAATATGAATGGAAAAATGCAGATGAAGCATATAAGAAATTAGATGATGCAAAATTTCCATATGGTGTTTTAGCTGGTAATCATGATGTAGGTCATAAGTCTGAAGATTATACAGAGTATGGAACGTACTTTGGAGAAAATAGATTTAACGATAATCCTTGGTATGGAGAAAGCTATAAAAATAATAAAGGACACTATGATTTAATTAGTGTAGATGGAATAGACTTTATAATGATATATATGGGTTGGGGTATTGGTGATGATGAAATAAAATGGATGAATGAAGTACTTGCTAAATATCCAGAAAGAAAGGCTATTCTTAATTTTCATGAATATTTATTAGCAAGTAAAGGCCTTGGTGAGGAACCAAAAAGAGTATATGATGAAGTGATTTCAAAAAATGCTAATGTATGTATGGTTTTATCAGGACATTATCATAGTGCAGCAACTAGAATTGATAAATTTGATGATGATAATGATGGGATAGCGGAACGTACAGTTTATCAAATGTTATTTGATTATCAAGCTCTAGCAGAAGGTGGAAGAGGATTTTTACGTCTAATGCATTTTTCTCTTAAAGATAGAACTATTTCTATAAGGACATATTCTCCATCAGAAGATAGTTACTCATCAGGAGAATTTACAAAAGAAGAAGAGAATTTCATAATTCCATTAGATGATTTAGGGATTATTCCACAAGAAAAAACTTTGAATACAACTTCAATGACAGCTAATATTTACACAAATGAAGTAATAGGAACAGTGAATAATGTTGCAAGTGGAGATACTGCTTCAATAACATGGGAAAAAGAAAATGGACATTATGGATGGTATGCAGAAATAAAAGATTCATATGGTGGAATAAAACGTACACCAGTTTATTATATAGATGTTAATGATACCTCTAATAATGTAGCAAGAATACAAGGGAATGGTAAGGTAGGAAGTACTTTAAATGCTAAATTGTTAACATCAGAAGGCGATGAAATTGTAGATTCTAATGGAATAACATATAAGTGGTATAGATTATCTACTAAAAATGATGAAAATGGAGTATTAATAGGAAACGATAAAAACTACAAATTAGTTAGTGCAGATAAAAATAAATTTATTAAATTAGTAATAAATTATAATGGCAAAGATTATGAAAATATTATTGGAGCTATAAAGAGCAGTTCAAGTTCAAGCTCATCAAGCAGCCATTCATCAAGTAAAAATTCATCAAACACTGAGAGCGAAGATTCAAGTAAGATAGAAGATACTACGACTACTACTTCATCTAACAATAATAGTGGTATTATAAAAATTCAAAAAAATAATGATGGAACACTAAAACTCATAACACAAGATGGAAAAATAATTACAGGCTGGCAACAGATAGATTCAAAATGGTATTTAGCAGATGAAGAAGGAAACGTAAAAACAGGCTGGCAGAAAGTAAATAATTATTGGTACTTATTAAAAGATGATGGAGTGATGGCAACAGGCTGGCAAAAAGTAAATAACTCGTGGTATTTCTTAAAAGAAAATGGAATAATGGCGACAGGTTGGCAGAAAGTAAACAATTATTGGTACTTATTAAAAGATGATGGAGTGATGGCAACAGGCTGGCAAAAAGTAAATAACTCGTGGTATTTCTTAAAAGAAAATGGAGTGATGGTAACAGGCTGGCAAAAAGTAAATAACTCATGGTATTTCTTAAAAAATGATGGAGCAATGGCAATTGGCTGGCAGAAAATAAATAACAAATGGTACTATTTATATAATGATGGTACTATGGCAAGTGATACTATAATTAATGGGTATAACATTAGCTTAGATGGATCTATGATTTAGTTATATAAAACCAAAAATAAAAGTAAACTTTAGAGCATTATTTTAGGAAGAATAATATTGTTAATGATATTTGTATTAAATATATATCATTTCATATAAACTATGCAAAAGGGACTGTGTATAATGAATTTTTATTCATTATACACAGTCCTATCCTATAGTATTAAAATGAATCAGGATATAGGGCACTAGCCATTTTTTCTAAACAATCAAAAGTTCTAAAACCATAGCCCATAAGTTCGGTATAATCAACTTCTATAATATTCTTATTAGAAATAGCATTAACACTTTGTATTAAATCATTTGATAAAAGTGATTCAACAGCATTTTTATCAGTACTTGCATTTTTATCAGCATGTACATAAACAATAGCATCAGGATTTAGTGAAATTAAATTTTCAGTAGATAGTGTTCCGCCTTTTTCAGCAACATTTTCAGCATTTAAAATTTTTAGCATCTCTGTTTGTAAAGAAGCATTTGCTCCGTATACACCAAATTGGCCATCAATGTATTTAACCATAAGCATAACTTTAATTGGTTCTCCATTAATGTTTGAAATTTTACTTGTAAGTGTATCTAATCTTTTTTGAAGATTATCAGCATAACTATTTGCTTTATCTTGTATGTCAAAAATTTTACCTACATTTCTAACATCTAAAATTATATTATCTAAAGATTGAGTAGTATTCATTTTACTAGCTAATTGAGTATATGTATTAATACCCATTGCATTAAGATTTGGAATAGTACCGTAAGTTTCATCTGTAAATGATGCAGATCTTCCTATTACAAAATCAGCACCTGTTCCAACTATAGCTTCTTTAGCAATTTGCCCTTTTTCAGATACGACAGGAATAGATTCATAATCAGCTTGTAATCTATCTAATACTTTATTGTCTAAATCACCTGTACCAACAATATAATCTTTTAAACCTAATTCTAAAAGTAATTCTGTAGATGATTGATTATTCGTTACTACTTTTTGTGGAATACTATTAAATGTCTGAGGATATGTATTACCATCATTGTCAAAGGCATCAATAGTAAGAGGATAAGAAGTCTCACTAGCTTCAGAATTAGATGATATTGAACTATTATTGGTATCGCTACTGTTATCTTTTTGACTTTGACCACAACCAGATAGCATAGTAGCTATAATCATTATTGATGTAATAAGAACTAATTTTTTTCTTTTCATATTTATAAATCTCCTTGCCATATCTCGTGTACTTGTTTGTACACGGATGTATTTAATTTTTTAGTATTGGTTACTAGGGTAATAATCAATTGATATATTATTAGTTATTGGATTAGTATAAATATAGCTATCTATATCATATACATTCTTAATCATTTCTGAAGTAACTATTTCCTTTGGTATGCCTTCTGCTACTATTTCTCCATCTTTTAAGACTATAAGCTTATGACAGTACTGAGAAGCCAAAGTCAAATCATGTAATGCTGCCAACACGCAAATACCTAAATTTTTAACTAAACTTAAAATTTCAATTTGATATTTAATATCTAAGTGATTAGTTGGTTCATCTAATATTAATATTTTAGGCTTTTGAGCTAATGCTCTAGCAAGAATAACTCTTTGTTTTTCGCCACCAGAAAGAGAAGTAAAGCTTCTATTAGAATAATGATCCATTCCAACTTTTTTTAAAGCCTCAGTTGCGATAGAGTAGTCATTTTTATTCTCACTTTCTAGTAAAGACTTATGTGGAGAGCGTCCCATTAAAACAATATCTATAACTTTAAAGTCAAAATTAATATTATTAAATTGACTTACAACTGCTAGATTTTTAGCAATAGTTTTGGGATTAATATCTTTCATATCTTTTCCATCTAAAAATACAGAGCCAGAAGAAGGCTTTAAAACACGATATATGGCTTTTAATAATGTGGATTTTCCACTACCATTTGGACCAATAAGACCAATAAATTCATTATCATTAACAGATAGAGAAATTCCCTTGACAATTTGTTTAGTAGCAATATCTACCTTTAAATCTTTGACAGATAAATTCATACGTAACCTCCTATTTATCTCCGAATCCATAACCTCTTCTTAGTAGTATGTAAACAAAGAATGGTGCACCAACTAGTGCAGTTATAATACCAATTGAAAGTTCCGAATTTGGTATTAACGTTCTAGCAAATACATCAGCCCATATCATAAAAATAGAACCAAGTAAAATTGAAACAGGTGTAAGCTTTTTATGATCAGAGCCAACTAATGAACGAACAATATGAGGAATAATAAGACCTACGAAGCCTATAATACCGCAAACAGAAACTAATACTCCAGTTAAGAGAGAAGTTATTATCATATAAAGTTTGCGATAAAAGTTAAGATTAATACCAAGTGTTATTGCTGATTCATCACCCATTAGTAATACATTTAAAGTACGACTTTGAATAATGAAAAAAATACAACATAATATTACAACTACACTTGGAAATAAAATATTACCCCAATTGGCTCCAGCAAGAGATCCCATAGTCCAAAACTTTACTGTTTGCATACCTTCAGCATTGCTGGCTATAGAAATAATAAAGTTAGATAGTGCATTACAAAGTGCATTTACTACAGTTCCTGAAAGTACAAGTTTTGCTGAAGATATTTTACTACCAAATGAAGCAAGAAGAAGTACCATAGCTGCAGAAATTAATGCGCCTAAAAAAGCCCAAAATGAAGTACCTTGCATACTTAATAAATTAAATGAACCTATACCAAGCATTATTGAAAAAGTAGCACCTAAAGATGCACCAGATGAAATACCCAAAATATATGGTTCTGCTAATGGATTTTGAACTGTTGCTTGCATTATGGTTCCACAAAGAGAAAGACCTGCACCTACAATTATTGCAAGTAATACTCTAGGAAAACGAATCATCCAAATTATATTATAGTTAGCATTTCCTATTAATTCAGATTGATCTCCAATAGTAATACCTAATAATTTATTAATAAGAATCCTATAGGAAACTGAAGGCTGAATTTTTAATGAACCAACAGATACAGATAATATAACTGAAATTATTAATACTACAATTAATGAAAGTAAAAGAATGAAAAATCTTCTCTTAAATTTTTCATTATCTTCAAAAGAAGTATAAGATGTACTGTCCATAAAGTTTTTCCTTCCTAGCATATATGATTTTGAATTTGGTTGAGAATATTTCTCAACTGCTTAAAACATTATAATATACATTTTTAAGTAAATGAATATACAATTATAAAAACATGGACAATTATTAAAAATGTATTTAAAGTATTAATATGAATCAAAATAAAAATATGAGTTAATGATATTAGGAAATTTTAATCATATTAGTATATATTTTGAACTGTAAGTATTAAGAAAGGAGACAGTAAAGAAATGACAATAGTGAAAGCAAGTGACTTAATTAATGAATTTGGTGATAATTCTATTCAAGTAGTTAGAGTTGGATACTTCGAAAAACAACCTAATTTAGAAAAAGATAGCTATCAAACTAATCTTTCAGCATTTATTTTTCCAATAAGCGGCCTAGCTAAGATTCAATTTGATGATGAAATTTATGTTGCTGAGCCAGGAAAGGTTATTCATGGATGTCAAAATAAACAAATCTCGTTTAATGTCTTAGGCAATGAAAAATTTAAATATATAAATATATATTATATTTCTTATAGTAATTGTACAAATACTGATTATATACATTCTGTTTTTGAAATGAAGATAAAAAATTACGATTTAGTAATAAAGTCGTTAAATAATATATTAGAAATTTCCAATAAATCAGAAATAACATCAAAATTAAAATTACAAATACATATTAATTTATTTCTAAGAAAACTATTTAGTGAGCAAAACTATAAAATTCATGATAGTGAAAGTGACTTAGTTTCTGATATAATAGAATTCATATCTAAATATTATATGGAGGATATATCACTAAAAAAATTATCAGGAAGATATGGAGAATCTATAAATCATCTTTCATATGTATTTTATAAATATACTAAAATTAGACCTATTGATTACTTAATTAAGTATAGGATGGCAGTTGCTACTAGACTTTTAGAGGAAGGTAATTCAGTAAAAAAAGTAGCATCAGCTGTAGGATATAATGATGAGTTTTACTTTAGTAGATTATTTAAAAAACACGTTGGAGTAGTTCCAAGTAAAATAAAAAATAAAAACATAAGTGTAATTACAGAAGGAGAAAATAATGAATGGTAAATTAGTTTATAATAAAGAGTTTAATAGAGATATTTTTATATATTTACCTCCGTCATATAATTGTGGTAAAAAGTATCCTGTTATATATGTTCATGATGGAGACTCATTTGCAGATATTTTAGAGGAACTTATGAGTTTTGCAGAAGAACTTGAGAGCGAAAATTATAGTGAACATATTATAGTGGGCATCACTCCTATAGATAGACTGGATGAATATACTCCATGGCCAGCTGCACCTTTAGTTGAAAAATTCAAGGCATTTGGAGGAAAGGGTGAAGAGTATTTATCATTTATAGTAAATGAATTAAAACCGTATATAGATAGAACTTATAATACTTGCGAAAATAATGCTGGAATAATGGGATTCTCGCTAGGTGGTTTAATATCATTATTTGCTATGTACAAGCACACCTGTTTTGATAAAGTAGTTAGTATTTGTGGATCACAATGGTACGAGGGGTGGATAGACTTCATTAAAAGTAATGAGATAATTAATAAAGATATTAAGATATTACTTATATCTGGACTTAAAGAAGCTGATGGAAAAAAAACAATCCAAAAAAATGCAGTAACCTCTGTTGAAAAGGGATGTGAAATATTTAAATCAAATGTTAATGATGAATCTAATGTATCTTTGGAATGGGATGAATATGGGCATCATAATAATAGAATGGAAAGATATAAAAAAGCTATATTATATTTTTATACGGGAAATTATAGAATTTAAAGCAATTAAAGTTGGTAAAAATATGAAAGCAAAAGGCATGGAAATTAAGTTGATAAGCGAAGTGACAGGTTTATAAGAGAAAGAAATTAATGAAGCTTAAAAAATAAGGCGCCCATTAAGAAATTCGGCCAGAATATACTCTGAGCTTGATTCTTAATGGGCAGCCTCATTTTTAGGTTTATGCTACTTCAAACTTAGTAACTTTCTTTTGAGTAACCTGTGCAGCGGAGATGGCTACAAGTGTTCCAGATTGAGCAAAGAATACATTTTTTTCTATTATTGTATTCATTAGTGTTTGTATTTCGGCTGTAGTAATATCAGGCTTTATACCACTTATAGAGAAAGTACTCTTTTGGCCTCCAGAAGTTAAAAATGTCATTGTTAAAGTATAATCCATAATTTAATCCTCCTAAAATTTAATAAAATTATAATTTGGACATATTTTTAGAGATGAAAAGTTAAAATGTGGACTTCAATATCAGCCTAAAAAGATAAATTAATTTTCAGTCAAACTTGATGTTTCATTTAGATAAGAATCTCGTGTAGATGCTTCCATAACATTTTTAATAGCCTGAGCTACTAAATAGACATTTTCAGGTGAAGCTTCAGGTTTTACATTAGAAAAGCTTTTCTTTGAGTACACTGGATCTCCAGCACGATCAACACCTTTTTGAATTTCAATACTAATAGATGCAGTTTCAATAGTTTTGTTTACAGCCATAATTAAATACCTCCTAAATTTTGTTTACATATAATATATATGGTTAAGATGAGAAAAAGGAAACACCTTATGAATAAAATTTTAAAATTTATTAATTATTTTCATCTTTATCAGTATCTATAACAATTCCAAGCTTTGTTGATATTATGGTATTAAGCTTTATTATTGTAGAACATAGAAGGTTTAGCTGTTTTTCTAAACGAAAAAGCAGATATGCACAAATTGCTATTGGGAAGCCAGTATTTGAAATTAAAGCAATTAATTGTTCAAAGTCCATAAATAAACTACCCCCTAGTAAGAAATATTTTATATAGAAATATTTTTTCTAAGCTTATTTAAAAGCTGTTTTTTTTTCTTTTTGGCTGTAGTATATGAAAAATGTTTTATGCAGGAATAATCATAAAGGGTATTTTCATTGATAAATAAGTAATTAAATAAAAATTTTTCTTCAGTATTTAATTTTTCAATAGCCATTTGAATCAATTTATTATCATTATTAAGTATAATAATTTCATCTAATGATGCTTCATCAGATGAAATATCATTAATGGTGCTACTTAAAGAAAAGTCAGAAAGACAACTGTATTTCTGCCTTGTTGCAGCTACACGAATAAGAAGATTCAAAGTGTTTTTTATTGAATTACCTGCATAGCCAACAAACCTGTGTGAATTTACATTATATTTTGAAATACACTCAAGCAGGGTAACTATGCATTCGTTTTGAAGATCAGCTATGTCATAGCCAGAAATAAAGGTTCTTTTACATATTGAATTAATAAGTGGGAGAAATTCATTTACTAAATCTTCTTTAGATTCTTTGCTGTCAGTTTGTTTAATGTTTCTAACAATGTATTCTATAAATTCATAATTCACATAATCCCTCCTAAATTTTTATAATTGCTTACATTAGGGATATATGATTTAAGAATATTTTAGTAAACACTTTTTTAAAAAAAGTATTAAAAAGAATAATTAATAGGTATGTAAACACAATACTGAAAAAAATATATCACAGTATTGTTATTAAGAAATATGTTAAATAGAGCTATTTTATTATATTATTATCGATTTCATATTCTAAAAAGCGTATATAATATTGTATTAAGGCTATATGTTTTGAAGTAAATTTATCATTGTTCAAAGTTTCAATGATATTGTCTATTTCATAAGATTTTTTAGTCTTTCTTATTCGTTTGGGAGTATCTAAGTCAATATCTATATTCTGAAAGTTATCATCACTAAAACCAAGCAAAAAATCAGTAGTTACGTTAAAATATGTAGCTAAACGTTTTAAATGCCCATATACAGGGGCTGACTTCCCAGTTTCCCATTTAGATAACATACTGCGTGTTATGTTTATATCAAACTTATCATTTAATTCATTAGCTAATTCTTCAAGTGTAAGATGTTTTTTCATTCTTAAATTTTTTAGAATAGTGCCTGTAATATTCATTTTTCCTCCACAATTAATTATTAATTAATAATACTATGATAAGTATATATTTATAAATTTTAAAAAGCAATATGGAATTGGGAAAAATTTCAATAAAGTTGTTGACATAGACACAAAAATCAGTATAATTTAAATTAACCAATGTGACACAAATATTTGAATAATTTATAAAAAATAACAGCTATAAAAGGAATATTTGAAAGGAGGTTAACTTAATAATCATTATAAAAAATATAGAAGGGAGAGAGTCTATGTGAATAATAATAAGCCATATGAAGATTTTAAAAAATTTTTATCTAAAATGAAAATAACACAAAAGAAATTAGCCGAAATATTAGGAAAGTCACTGTCATTTATAAATAAGGCTTTAAATGGAAGAGGAGCTGATTTTTCATCACGGGACAGTGTCATAATAAAACTACGATTTAATATTGTCCTGTATGATTATTTATGATATTTGTAAACGATTTTTGAAATTAAATAAAAAGCTGTAAGTTAGGGAGTGTATGATTCTAAAAATATTTTAGTAAGTTATATTAATAGGTAAATTAAGTGGACAAAGATAATGGTATAGAAGATAAATAGAAATTGTTGTGGTATGTAAGGAGAATTATTATGGGTGGAGTAAACGATCTTAAAAGTTTAAATACAGAAACAGTTATTAAATCATTTGATTTAGGCTTAGAAGATAATAAAGATGCTGAATCAGTAATAATGATTGGAGACAGAATTGGGGAAATAAATGAAGAGGATGAAACAGAAGTAATTGAGCTTTTGGTAGATGTTCCTGAAGCTAATAAAAAGATGAGCAAAAGTAAAAATAAAACTGCAAATAAAGATGCTGCAAAGGAAAAAACAATTGAAAAATTAGAAAATGCAGAAGATGAAATAAGTGAAGAAAGTATAGATGAAATAAAGTCAAAGAAATTTAGAGAATATATAAAAGCATGTAATACCTTAAATCTTATACCTTCATGGAATGGATTTGAACGATATTCTAAAATGTAAAACTAGGTTAAAAAATACTCTTTAGACCATCTTAAATATGTAGATAATATATCTTTGTATATGAAAACAGATTTAAGATGGTCTTTTTTTAAAGGCTGAATTATTGCATTGATTATTAGTATGTAAAGGGCAGGAAAAAAGTATACTTAGCAGGTATCATTAGTTAAGCTATGTGAAAAATTACTATATAAAAGTGAGGGGTAGATATAAAATGATAGACTGGATAAAGCTTTCAACTAGAATGTTTGAAGATGAAAAGATAAGAATAATATTATCAATGCCAGATGGCGCAATAAAACTTTTGATATGGCTTAAACTTCTCACTCAGGCTGGAAAGGTTAATGATTATGGATTTATTTATTTAAATGAAGATATTCCATATACAAATGAAATGTTAAGTGTAGTATTTGATATAACTGTTGAGGAAATAAGTGAAGCCTTAAAGACACTATCATCGTTAAAAATGATAGATGTATCACAAAACAATATCATAAGAATATGCAATTGGGAAAAGTATCAAAATGTTGAAGGCATGAAGCGTGCAAAGGAAATGAATAAAGAAAGAGTTAAAAGATTTAGAGAAAAGAAGAAACTTGAGGGTCATGAAGGTAATGAGAATAAGGAAGAAAGTATAGATAAAAATTGTAATGATGATTGTAATGGTAATGTAATGGATGAGAAAGAGAAAGAGACTCAGAAAGAGAATGAAGAAATTAAGAATGAGAAATTAGTAGAAGAAAAAGAAGAAAATAAAAATACAGATGATTTATTAAAAAAGCTTAAAGAGTTTGGCATTAATACAAAAGGGTTATCTGTCTCTGTCCTTCAAAAGCTTTTAGATGTTCATGATGAAAGATATATACTTCTTGCAGCAATAAAAGCAATTGAAAAAAATAAGCATGATATAAATTATATAAAAGGCATATTGAAAAATTGGACAAAAAACGGATATCCAGAAGAAGAGCTTGGTATTTCATCTGATGGCTGTATTGAAATATCTAGAGAAAAGCCTAAACTTAGGTTTAACAATTTTGAAGCCAGGAAATATGATTATGATGATCTTGAAGAGAAACTTCTAGGGTGGAAGTAATAAATGAGTTTTAATACTGATCATAAAAATTTTAAAATTGGGATATTGTAACGTAATTACTTATATGCAGATGTTTTAAATAAATGTTGTTATATTTTGGAGGCTTTCATTAATGTGAAGGTTAATATATATCTTCTAATTATGATTATTCATTTAAATTTGCACCAAAGCAAGACAGATTATATATGCTTAACGTAGAAAATTTATTAGAACTTATATATGATGAAAAAATGAAAAGGGTATTGCTTAACATAAATTAAAAATTTTTATATATGGGGGAATAGGTATTGAGCAAAGAATGGGTAAAAGAAGATGAAAACTGGTATTTCTATGAAAACAGCAAAAAGCTTAATGCAACATGGGTAAAGCATGAAAATAGAATGTATTATTTAGAGAAAGACGGAAGAATGGTGAAAGGATGGTTCCAGACTACAAGAGATAATAATTGGTATTATGCATTTTATGAAGAAACAGTTAAGGATAATAAAGTATTTTATGAAGGGCAGATATGTACAGGATGGATTGAATTAAAAGATTTATGGTATTACTTTGAAGAATATGATGAAGAAAATCTAGGATCAATGCATTGTAATGGAACATTTTTTATAAATAACAAATATCAAAAGTTTGATTATAATGGAGTATGGCTAGAGGAGGATTTAAATTATAATATTTCAAGTAAAGGTGAAGTTTCAGACGAGTTTTGTAAATTTGTAGCTTTCTTTGAAGGCTGCAGACTCAATGCATATTATTGTCCAAGCGGTGTAAAGACAATAGGAATTGGATGTACAAGAAATGAAGTGACAAGACTTGGTACTATTACAAAAGAAAGAGCATATGAAGAATTTAGAAAGGATATTAAGAACTTTTTAGAAGAAATTGATATTTTATGCTCTAGAAATAATGTTAACCTAAACAAGTTTCAGCGTGAAGCATTAATATCATTTTCATTTAATTGTGGCATAATAACACTTGAAAATTCTACTCTTTGGAAAAATATAAAAAATGCAATAAGAGATTATTCTATAATAAAAGAAAACTTCTTAAGATATGTTAAGGGGTATGATGGGAAAGTGCTTCCAGGGCTTGTTAATAGAAGAAAGGCAGAAGCAGAATTATTTTTGTGTGGAAGATATTTTGTGTAGCATGTTTGGTAGGGAATGAAACTGCTTAGACTATAGTTGGACAGGTGGAAGCTTCTGGACATGAAACATGTAGCAAGTACTGGTAAATTAAGTTAATAAGTGAAGGGACAGGTTTATCAGAAAAAGAAATTAATTAAGCTTAAAAAATAAAGTGTAAGAAGCAGATAAGATTATTGAAAGTTAATTTTATCTGCTTTTAATATTTATAGATATATTAGAGATTCATGATAAAATATAAATAAAGCGGACTTATATAATTTTTGATAAAAGTGAAGAAACGTAACTTTTTAAGAAAAATATAAAAAATTATAAAATACAAAAAATAGTATAATTAGAAAAGATGGCGATCGTATGGAGTTATTATTTTTGCCTGTAATACTAATTGTATTATTTATGTTATATCAAAAAGGTAAATTTGATAAAGGAGAATATAAAAACAACATACTTGTGTATCTGACATGAAAAGCAGGAGCATATTCTAATAAAGAATATGATTTAGTAGCAAGAACTTGTTTAAGCCATACAGCATTTAAATATAAAAATGAGGTTATTATTGTAGGTAAATGGAATGGGACAATTGAACAATATAATTTTTCAAAAGAGTATTTATCTAGTATAGAGGAAAATGATTATGATAAACTTTCAGATGATATGGAGACTGTTCTTCATATGAGTCAATCTTGAACAGAGTTGTTTAATTAGTTATAATTAAGTTAAGAATTACACTAAAGATAAAATTGAGGAAGTAAAAAATGAATAACGAAGAAAAATATAAAAAGAACATACATCATATTCACGATAAAAGCTATAAAGACTTATATTCAAAACGTGAAGTTGCTCTAGATTTATTTAAAAATATTAGTAATGCTAACTGGAGCAAAGATCTTAAGGCTGAAGATTTAACATTAGTTAATAATACATACATAACAGCAGATTATGAAGAAAGGGAAGCCGATATAGTATATAAGGCTAATATAAATAATAGTGAAGTGGTTTTTTATATTCTTTTAGAATTTCAATCAAGTGTAGATTATACAATGCCATTAAGATTATTATTTTATATGTGTGAAATACTAAAAGAATATGCAGTCAATACTAAACATAAAAAGTACGATAAAAATGTGAAAATTCCAGCTATAGTTCCAATAGTATTGTATAATGGTGAGCAGGTATGGGATGTACCTAATCAGTTTAGAAAGATGATTTATAATGAAGAGCTTTTTGGCAATAATATTTTAAATTTTGAATATGATATTTTTGATATAAGTAATGATGAAAAATTAAAGAAAGATGCACTTATAGATTTAAAAAATGTAACTGCAGCTATATTTTTATTAGATCAAAAGATGGATGCAATAGAATTCTTAGAAAGAATAAAGGTGATAGCACTATATTTTAATTCACTAAGTGATGCTGAAATTAAAGCAATTAAAAAATGGATAAAAAACACTGTAGTTGATCCACTTGCAGAATCTGCCATAAAGATTTTAGAAGCGGATAAAAGGGAGGTAGAACTTATGGTTGCAAGAAATGCTTTTATATTAGATGAAATGAAAGAAAATGCTAAAAAAGAAGGCAGAGAGGAAGGAATAGAAGAGGGAAGAAAAGAGGGAATAGAAGAGGGAAGAAAAGAAGGAAGAAAAGAGGGTAGAAAGGAAGGCATTGAAAAAAGCAAACTAGAAGTTGTTAGAAATTCTATAAATAATGGATTAAATGATGATATTATTTGTAAAATTGCAAATGTTTCACTAGATTTAGTTAAAAAAATTAGGCAAGAATGTGAGAAAAATTAAAATAAGGTGAAAAAAGCAGGTAAGAGTATTAAAAGTTAATCTTATCTGCTTTTAATATTTGTAGATATATTAGTTATTCATGATAAAATATAAATAAAGCTGATTTATATAATTTTTGATAAAAATGAAAAAACATGATTTTTTAAAGAAAACTCCTAAAAGTTCAAAAAACATAAAATTATGAATTTAAGAAATTATAGTGTTTTTCGATAAATTTAATATTTTACATTGCAGGAGATAAAATATATGAGTCAAGGTATAAAGGGATACAATAAATTAGTACGTGATAAAATTCCAGAGATAATTAAATCTTCAGGAAAGACATGTGAAATTATAATTGCACATGAAAAGGAAAAATACAGTTTATTAGAAGATAAATTAAATGAAGAAGTAAATGAATATCTAGAAGACAAAATTTAGAAGAGCTTGCAGATGTTATGGAAGTTTTATTTGGACTTGCAGAAGCACTTGGATATAGTGAAGACGATTTATTAAAAGCTAGGAATAAAAAGCTTAATGAGCGTGGAGGATTTAAAGATGGAATTGTACTTAAAAGTGTTTTTGAGACTAGCTAGTATAGATGACTTATCACAACTTAAATTTATATACAAAAAGATTGTTGATAATATGAATAGTAATAATTTAGAAATTTGGGATGACATTTATCCATGTGAATTTCTTAAGGAGGATATTGAAAATAATCGTCTTTATATTTTAGTAAAAAATAATGAAATAATTGGAGCATTTGCTTTATGTGATTCAAATGCTGGCGAAGAATATATAAAATGGGAGAATAAACATGCTAAAGCCTTATATATTGACCGTTTTGGAATTAATGTCAATTATTTAAAAAAAGGAATGGGAAGTGTAATGTTAAAGAAGGCTATTGCACTTGCAAATCATAAAAAGGCTAAATATTTGAGGCTGTTTGTTGTTGATGAAAATGAGCCTGCAATAAATCTTTATATAAAGAATGGATTTAAAAAGGCAGAAGGAATTTATGATGAAGTAATTGATGATGATTTTATATTACATGAATATGGATTTGAAATTGAAACAACAATGTAATACAAATTAAAATGTGGAATGATAATTAAAATTTAAATAAATTATGTGGTAAAATATTCATATATTATGCATTAATTTAAATTATGCTAAAAATTTATATTCGATAAATTAGAATTTAAGAGAGGGCTATCATCAATGTACATTTTTAAGACAGCTTATAGAATAAAAAGAAAAAACAGTGACAGCATTTATAAAGGATTTGGATTCAGGCATTTGTCTGATGCGACACAGTACTATATTCATCCGAAGAATGAATTGATTCCACCAAAAACAACTTTATGTCAGCCCATAGGAGAAGCTCTTTCATTATTATCATCAATGATTGTGGAAATAAACAAAGGGAACACAGAAAAAATTGGTGATATATATTTTTCAGATGATAACAGGATATTTTTTGCAAATATAAATATACAGGATGACTGGCGTGAAAATGGGGTGGTACAGTACAACATTTACAATTATAAAGCATTTTTTGATATGGAAACTATAAGAATTGCTGCTTATGATATGAATAATGAATATATACGTGGAGATATGGAGCATCTTCATCCACTATACAAGCTCTTGCCATGTATTGCAGTTATTATTGCTAAAGAAAGCAGATTCAATGAAGATTACAGCAAATTATTTAATGAATATATAAAGAGTCCTTCCGTAGATCTGTTTGCAAATCTCCATGAAGATATTTATCAAAATCATAAAAATTATGATTACAATGTTATATATGAAGATATTTCTGATTATGATATAAGCAGATTAAAATCATATAGCAGCATAAATAAAATTGTTCAGGATAATAAAGAAGATAATAGCATAAGATTACATGAAAAAGTAATAAAGTTCAATGTTGATGAATTTTCTGAGCAATACAGAAACCTCATACCAAAGCTATCAGATGAATTTATTCTGCCATGGAAGTTAAAAAGTGTATGTAATGCAGTAACTGAAGGAGATACCTTAGCTGTTTTGCTTCATGGACCATCTGGAACAGGAAAAACAATAAGTTGTAAACTTATATGTCAGGAGACAGGCATTCCAATAATGGATACAATTAACTGCACAGAAAATCTTGATGAATACATACTTGGAAAGTATATACCTGAAGATGATAAGATAGTATTTAAGGAAAGTTTTGTAACAAAGGCAGTAAGGGAAGGCGGAGCTGTAATATTTGAAGAAATAAATTTTGCAAAGCCTCAATATCTGGCATTTTTGAATTCATTATTAGATGATAATGGATTTGTAAGGCTTGATAATGGTGAAATTGTTAAAAGGCATAAGAATTTTAGATTTTTTGCAACAATGAATATAGGTTATTACGGTACACGAGAATTGAACCAAGCACTATACAACAGGTTTAATAATATAATTGAAATAGGAGAACTTTCAGATAAATCAATAAGAAGGATGCTTATATCGCGTGTACCTCAATGTGAACCAATGGTAGAAAAAATAATAAGTGTTTTTAATAAAATTAAGAGAAAAATTGAAAATGAAGAACTTGATATGGTCATATCACCAAGAAATCTTGAAAACTGGGCAAAGCTTGCAAAGTATGAGGGATATGTTTCAGCTGCTGAAAAGACAATAATACCTATTGCAAAATGTGACCGAATATTTGAAGAGACAATAAGAAGTATTATCGTTTTATATAAGTGGAAGGAAGAATAGAAGATGGAATATGATGATAATGAAATATTAGATGCTTTTCAAAGTGATTATAATAGGGAAATTGAAGAAAGCTTTGTAAATATGCTATGTGATACAGAATATCTTAAATTATTTTTCATCAATGAAAATGAAGCTTTTACAGATGGCAGAAATATAATTGTAGATCCTGCTTTAGATGAAATGTACAAAGACAGAACTGCTCTTTATAAAGCAGAAGAATATCTTGGATGTGAGCATAAATTATGTGAAGATAAATGGCTTGCCTTAAAAATAGTTACACGAAGTCAGAGTATTCATGAAAGCCTTCATATTATATTTACTCATTTTCCATTGTTTTGTGTAAATGATGTAAGAAGTATAACAAATGCAAGACTGAAAACTTTATCTTTGATTGCAAATATAATAGAAGATGCATTTATAGAAGCAGCAGGGTGCAGTTATTTTGATAACATTGAATTTTATTTGAAATTTGGACGAGTTTCAAGATTATTTGCAAGCAATCCTAAGGAAGGAACTGTAAAAAAAGCATTTCATAATGATCATATGCATGATTATAAAAAATCCCAAAACATAAATAATAAATCTATTGGCTTAAAAAAGCATATGGTAAGAAGTTTTAAATTGAAGAATAAATTAAGTAATATTGTAGATAAACTCCATAAAGATAAATGTGAATTATTAATGATATATCTTGATTATATGGCTACTGACTTATTATATCCAATGGTAATTCAGCCTGCACCAATATTTGCAATAAGAAAGTATGTAAATGCTACTAAGGAATTATTTCACTCTGGAATGATTTGTGGAAATCCTTATGAAAGGCATAAGTACGTACAAAAAATATTTGATATAATTGAAAATCTTATTCCAAAAGATGATAAAAATATAGATGAAACTATATTAAGGCAGAAATTAGGGGCTATTAAAACTCATGAATCAAAGAATGATTCCCCTATGGATATTAACAGTCAGGGGAAAGAAATAAAAATAACAAAAGTACTTTTTGGTGGCAGTGATAATAATAATGAACAATGGAAGCAGATAATTAATAAATTAAATTCAGAAAAGGAAAATGTTTTAAGACTGTTTTTTAAGAAAGGCGAATATGAAGAATTATATGGAAGTGTTTTTAATGACAGCAGAATTCATAAAGATGTAAAAATAAAAGTAATTAAGCCAAAGATAAATTTGAATTTGAAAAAAGCCTACAATAATATATATAAAAATTATAGTATAAATATTAATTCATACAATGCACAATTTAGTGCAATACTAAGAGCAAGAGTATCAGGGCGAGAAGAAAGATTACAATTTGGAACAGGAATTACATCAAAGTATATGGGTGACGTAAAAAAGAGATACTGGTATAAAAATATAGAAAGAATTGATATTCCAAAGCTTTCTCTACTTTTATTAATTGATGGCTCAGGCTCAATGAGTGGTGAAAGATGTGAAAGTGCAAGAAATACAGCTTTGATTCTTCATGAAGTACTAAAAAATCAAAAAATTAAGCACTCAATAGTAGAACATAGGGCATCTTTTGATGAACCATCTATAACATGTAATATATTAATAGATTTTAATGGCAGAGATGATCAGAAATATAATATTATGAAAATGAAAGCTTCTGGAGATAATCGTGATGGCTTAAGCTTATTATGGGCAGAAAAATACTTAAAATATAATACATCCTTTGATGAACACAAACTTATGATTGTTGTATCAGATGGGGTTCCACTACATACATGTGAGGAAGCTTATTATGTTCCTCCAGTATCAATAGAGGACACAAAAAATGCAGTCAAAAAAATATTAAGACGTGGAACTGAAATAATAGCAGTAGCACTGGATGATGATAATGATAGTGATGAAGAGGGATGCTACGAGGAATTAAAACTAATTTATCCATCTGTAGTTTTATGTTCAGATTTAAAGAGGCTCACTAGTCAGATAATTCATATAATTGCTAAGAAGTTTGAGGTTTAAAGGAATAAATAAAAAACTTAAGGAGCGTGAAGGATTTAAGGATGGAATTGTTCTTAAATCTGTTAAATAAAAAATAATGTAAAGAATATATATTCTTAAGAATTTTAGAATTTAAGAATATATATTTTTTTATTTTAAAGGAAACATCTTCATCAGTAGATGAAAATGGGCTATACTGCTAAGCCCGTACCTCATAAAGCATTATATGCCAAGGAAACACCTACTCATATACATTCATAGGTGTAAGCGATTCGCACCAAATGCAAGATTTGGGCTCTCTGCTTAAGAATTTGCAGAAAAATAATATATTTCAATGTTTTTATATATGTATTCGATAGAATTTTGATTTAATATGAGAAAATTTATCTTTATTTTGCTGTTAGCTGTGTTGGCTCCTTATATTTAGAATACAAAATTAATATTGTTGATATTATATATTGTACTATATAACTGAGTTAATAATATTTGAAGGGCTGCATTTGATTTTATATGATAGCTGTATATTTCACAAAGAAGAAAAAATACAAGGTAACCATTAGAATTTAGGAGATAAATTACATGAAAGGTAATAAAGATTATTGGAACAACATATACAAAGAAAAAAGTAATAATAAGATAGTTTATGGTTTATGGTTAGATAAGTATGAGGATATAATTAGTAAATATAAAGATGAACCTGTTCTAGATATGGGATGTGGTACAGGAAATAATCTTTTATACTTAACAGAAAGAGGATTCAAAGATATTTATGCTTGTGATTATTCAGAAGAAGCACTTAAGATAGTAAGAAATAATTTTAAAGACGTAAAATTATTAGAGCATGACATAACAAAAAGACTTCCATATAAAGATGGATCCATGAATTTAGTTATTGCGGATTTAAGCCTTCATTATTTTAAGAAAAGAAAAACTATTGAAATAATTAAAGAAATAAAGAGAATCTTAAAAGCTGATGGATATCTTATTGGAAGAGTTAATTCTATGAATGATACTAATTATGGAGCTAGTCAGGGTGAAGAAATAGAAAAGCATTATTATTTAACTAAAGATGGTTATAAAAGATTTTTTGATGAAGAAGATATTAGATATTTCTTTAAAGACTTTAATATTAAATGCTGCAGTGAAGAAAGTATGTTTAGATATGGCGCTGAGAAGAAAACTATTGAATTCTGTGTTCAGTTTTATATATAAGTTTAAAGAAAATTAGATGGAAATTGGAATAGTTCATATATAAATAAGAAAGATAAAAAGATAACTAAATTAACTAGACTTGTGCAGTAAATAGGAAAAATTTAAGCTACTAGTCATAATTTGGCAATAGTAGACTGTAAATCAATCCCGTTATCTGCACATTCATGTGCAAAAGAAACTATTTTTACCAAATAGTTGTTTCGGAAGTGTAATATTACATCTCCAATATTTTTAAATTTATATAATTTTTCACATTTGACTCTGAAAATCTCAAGAAAAGTATACGTTAAAAATATCATGCTCCAATATCTATGTATTGATTTTAAAGATTGAATTTGAAATTCATCAAAACCAAGAGCTGTTTTATGATATCTATAACTTACTTCAATATCCCAACGCTTTTCGTAATATGAAATTATGGTTTTATTATCGAGTGAAACATCCGTACTTATAATGAATGCTGGATTATCAGATAAATCGTTTTTAGTCCAGCTTATAAGTACAACTACATTCTCAATATCATTAAGTTTTCCTTCATATCTATAAACATAGTACTTGTTATTACTAGCGGTAACTAAGCTAGTCTCATTAGTCCTAATGTATGAAGAAAACTTTTTGACATTTGTTTTAATGCCAGCCGGATATATTACTCTGTTAGATTTTATTCTCCCTATAGTGTGACAACCATTTATTAAACCGTGAAGCAAAATTTTTGCTGAAGTATACCATGAATCAACTAGTAAATAATTGTTTTTAGTTACAGGAGTGAATTCATTAATCAGTTCCATCGCAAGTTCATTTTTATCTAGAAATTTTTTAGATAGTTTTTTACTCGATTCCTTTCGGTGATATTGTCTAAAATCTAAAGGTATAGAATAATCATTAATCTTATAATGCGATGTAACTAAGCAGTGTGACCATTTAGGTTTATTGCCATCAGCATGTGAATTGTGAAAATCTAAGCCTTCAATTTTTTTAGTTGAAGTATTTTTCTTAGTTAAGGTATCATCAATGATTAGGAATCCAACATCACTATCTTCACAAGTGTTGGAAATTTCAGATATTGCATGAAATATGCGTTCTTGCGTAACATATTCATGATTCCATGAATATGAACTTAGGAACCTTGAACCAGTACTTCGATCTCTATTGCATGTAATTTTATTATGAACAGATGAAATAGTTTTGCTTCCTTCTGTTACAATAATTCCAGATACTATATTTACCATATGATTCTTTATCGCAGAAGAATATGGCAGATTTAACTCTGAAATATAGTTGATAATTGTTTCATTTTGGTTTAATATTGTTGTCAGCATATAAATCTCCTTAGATTTGGTTTCGCAACAATAAATCTAGCATGTTTGAGGTTTATATGCTACTTTTTTATTTAAAATTATACTGGTAAAATATCAATAAAAATCCAATGGTAAATTTTCTTAAATTAATGCACAAGTCAAGTAAATTAATAATATTAAAATATGAACAGAAGAACAAGCAGGAATTTGTTTAAAATAAATTCCTGCTTGTTTGCATTTTATATAATAAAAATATTTTATAAGTAACCTCACATGTTACATCTAAACATTAAAAAGATAAATATATAATGGTTGGAAGATATGTGCAAATTGTAGTAAAATATTCTATAAGGAATCATATATAAGGGAGAAAATTAATAAGTAATAAGATACTACAAGAGGAAAAGTTTAAGTTACATGAAAAAGAAGCAGATGCAACAGGTGTATTACAGTTTAATAATATATCCACTGGAAATACAAATCTTAAAAAAGCATCAAAAATATAAAATAATAAAGTTCTTAATAAAAATGATAAAAGTTTATTTTTTAATAAAATTATAAATAGAAGAAAAGAAATTAAAAAATTATAAATATAAGAAAAAATTGATTTTTAAGAAAATATCAATTCTTAGATGTTTATTGTTTTTTTTTAAATGTCTTAAAAATAGTGATGAGTCAAAATTAGAAAAGAAAATAGAAATTTATATAATTTAATATAATAAGTTGCAAAATAAGATTGGTAGAATTTACATAATAAATATAATTGAGAATTTGTTGAAAAATAGTAATTTTAAACAATGAAGGAATAAAAATAATTCTAATAATTGGTTTGTATAGTATAGATATCCTCAAAACAATAAGGATATGGTAAAATAGAATTTAAGAATGTAGTATTAATTAACTCGTATTTATTTGTCTAGAAAGGAAGAACAGGCATTGGAAAAAGAGGTTTTTAGTTATTTAGAAAAAGATTATAGATACCTTAATAATTATATAAGAGATATAAATTCAGCATTATTTACATCTCCACATGAAGCAATAATAAAAGGAAGAACTTTTGTAGAAAATTTAACTCAAGAAATAGCTAGGCTTGAAGGATATGGATTATTAAATATGATGACTCAAGCCGAGAGATTAAGAAAGCTTACAAACGAAGGAATATTTACAGAAGATATAGATAAATTGTTTAATTCGGTAAGGTTAATGGGAAACAAGGCGGCTCATTCAAATATAGAAGGAGAACTTGAAGTAGCTTTAAATATACATAAAAACATTTATAAAATCACATGTTGGTTTGTAGAAGTTTATGTTGATCCTAATTTTGAAGCATTACCATACAAAAGTCCAATGCCTACAGTAGATAAGGCGCCTGCGTTAGATAAAGAAGTAATTGCAGATATTATGAAAAAAACAATGGAACAGTTTATGGAAAAAAATCAAGTGAATTCAACTGACAACAATGAATCTATTGAAGAGGTACAAGATGAAATTGCAGCTGGTAATAATGCACAAGATATTGATGATGCATATATTGGACTAGTAGCAGAAAGTATAGTGGCAGATGAACCAGATAAGAAGTGTTTGGTCCAAGAATTATCTAGATTAAAAGAATCATCTAAAGAAGCAGTTGAAAGTATAGGTGAATTTACACCATTCAAAAAATATATGCATATAGTTAGAGATGCGCAAAAAAGCTTAGATGAATTAATACATAAGGCTTATGAATCAAACAAAGCTCAGCTTATACTAGTTTGTGGTAGTGTTGGTGACGGTAAATCCCATATAATATCTTACTTTAATAATAAGTATAAAGACATAATGAAAGATTTTACTCTTCACAATGATGCAACAGAAAGCTTAGAGCCAGATAAAACTTCAGTAGATACATTAAATGATGTTTTAGATGAATTTAGTGATGAAAAAATAGAAAACAGCACTCAGAAATTTATATTAGCGATAAATTTAGGAACTTTAAATAACTTTATTGATTCAAAATATGGACATAGATTTACTAAGCTAAAAGAATTTGTACAAGAAAAGAAGATATTAGATACCAGCATTGAAGACAGTGATTTTGATGAAAATTTGTCTTTTCAATTTGTAAACTTTAGTGATTATCACATATTTACTTTGAAAGATGGAAAAGTGCATTCAGATTATGTTAAATCTTTAATACAAAAAATAACAAAATCATATGAAGATGATGATTTTATGGAAAAAAATATTTTCTATAAATCATATATAAAAAATTGTAGTAAATGTGAAAATAATATGTGTTGCCCAATAAAAGCTAATTATGAATTATTATCAAAAGATAATGTTCAAGATTCTATAGTTGATTTATTAGTTCAATGCATAATAAAAAATAAAATAATTATTTCAACAAGAGCTCTATTAAATTTCATGTATGAGCTTATTATACCAAGATCGTATATTGATGTTAATTCACCAACTTTTAAAAGCAAAATAAGTAAGCTTAATAATCAAGAATATATAAAAGCCTTGCTTCCTAATATAGTATTTGATCATAAAGAATTATCATTTATATTTGAAGCATTAAATGAAATTGATCCTTTAAATGTTAGAAATGAAAAGGTTGATGATTTTATAATTGAATTCAATAATGCTACAAATATAATGGATTACTTTTCAAAATATATTGATTATCCAAAGAATTACTTAGAGAAGATTAGCAATATAGATTTTAATGAAACAGAAGATAAAAAGTTAAAATTTGAATTATTAAGATTATTTATAAGAAGTTATTATATTTGTGGCAAAAATGAACTATTTTCTTTAAGGGATAAAGATTATGACGATTATATAAATGCATTATTTTACTGGAATAAAGGTGATAAGGTAAAATTAAAAAATCTTTATAATAATGTAAAAGAAGGTATTATGAAGTGGAATGGTGAAGCTGATAAAAGTCACATAAATATTTTTATGGGAAAAAATCAAATAAAGTATAAAGCAAGTGAAAAGATTGAGTTAAAGGCAGACACAAGCAATTTACCTAAAAATGATGAGAATGATCTTAAGAAATTTATAGGTGATTTAAAGTTAAAGTATAAAGGTGAAAATACTGATAAGTCATATGAGATAGATGTTGACTATACTTTATATAAACTTTTACTACAAGTAACTAATGGGTATAGACCTAACAAGAAAGATAAAAATCACTTTATAAAATTCATTGAATTCATTAATAAACTTGAAGAAGCTGGTTCTCAAAATGAGGAAATAATCTTTACTGAAAAGAATAGAGAAAATAATAAGCAGTTTAAATTAGAATTTGATGAAGAATTTGAAACTTATAGATTTGTGGAGATATAAAGTATGAATGAAAATATAATTTATGAATTGGATTTAGATCAGATAAAGATAGATTTTAAGTTTAAAGAAGAACCAGATATAAAAGAAGGATCATGTAATTTAACTCACAGTCAGTGCAAAGAATTTAAATTATTACCTTATGCTGCTAATGAAAAAACATTAGTATCACAATTTAATGGAGTTATTGGTGCTTTTTCAAGATTTATAAACAATAAAGAATTAAAAAATGATTTTAATGCCACTGAATTTATAGAAAATGTCGTAGATGAAATTGGTGAATTTGAAGGTAATGCAAGCAAAGAATCTTTTAGAGATATAGTAAAGACTATGTTTATTGATAAAAATAACTTAGTAGATTTTGATATAAAAACCCTAAATTATATATCGTCTACTTCTTCTGAAGAAAAAGTGGCAAAGTTTTTATATTCAATTTTTTTTAATAAAGAACTAAAAGATTTTGTCAAAGAGCATTACGAAAGAGATGTAGATAATATTTTATATAGGCTTGTATTAAAGGCATTACCAGAATTGAAAGAAAAAGAAATTAATAGTGACGAATATAAATGTTATCTTCCATTTGTAAAGGAGTTATTTATAAAAGACTTTAAGTTTTTAATTAGCAATGAAGAATTATATAAAAACTCAATAAAGAGATTTTTAGAATATTACTACATGTTTTATATATCTCAATTAACTATGAAATTAAGTTCTTTTGAAAAAGCTGATTTAACGAAGCCAGAACCACTATATTATACTTTGGGATGGGAAAGTATATCAAAAAATAGAACAGCATATATGTATGGTTGGCAAAAACTTAGCAGTTATACTGAAAGCTTATTTTCACATGCAATAACGTTAGAATTTTTAAATCATAATAATTTTGATGAAAAGTATGGATATACAGAATTATTTGAGTTATTTAAAGATAATGATGAAGAAGCTATTGCTAATCAAATTGAAGAATTATTTAATGAATATACTAATCGTGTACGAGATAAGGATTGGAATAAATTTAAAGAAAAAAACAGAGCTAGCAGTGGAAACAAAGCATTTGATAAGGTATATAAATTATTTGATGCTCTAGAATATCAATTTGACAAGTCAAGCCGAAGTAGAGCAAATGATGCGTACAAGAATTGGTTTAAAAGATTTATATTTGATAATTTTTCAAAAAGAAGAGGTTCACTTGGATATAGTTTAAATTTAAGTGAAGAAGATATTATTTTCTTAACTAAAATTTGCATTAATATTAATGAAAAACTTAAATTGGGTACTTTATTTGAAGAATTTGAAAAAAGAGGAATTTCTTTTGATAGAGACTCAAAAGCTAAAATAATACAATTATATGAAAAGTTAAATTTATTAGAAAAGAAATCGGATAGTGGGGATGCACAATATGTCAGATCAATTTTATAGTTATTTATCGGAGAAAATAATAGATTTTTTTAAAATGAATCCATTAAGCGTGGGAGCAAAATATAATATACAATTTGAAAAACAGGAACAAGTAAGGGCTCTTTATGAAGAGCTTAAAAATAATGATCTATATAAAATTTTTGAATATACAGATCAAAAGACTGGAGAAGTTAAATATACAGCATACATGCTTGATTTTGGTAATGTAAAATTAATTGTTTCTGCAACAATAGATAATGTACAGCCTGATTTTTTAACTAGACTTAGAAATATGGTAGGTACAGAAAAAGGATATGAAGACAAGGCAATTCTTTTTATTCATGATACAACATTAGATAGTATCATGGGTGGAACGGAATCTTTCTCAAAAGAAGGCATGCCTTTTCATATAAATTCTATAAAAAATGATATCAAAGTGAAATTAGCTAAGTCACAATTTAGCGAAGTTGATAAAACTATTATTGAATTAATGGTTGAAAGAAAAGAGAAGGATTTACTTGGAGAGAGTATATCAATTTTTGAATATAAAGATTTATTGGCGACTATAAATGGAACTTGTATTGAAAAGGATCAATACAAAAGTTTTGGTTTATTTTATGATAGTAAATTAAAAGATTTTTCAGGGAAGCAGCTAAAGAATAGAATTGAAGAAAATGCTACAAACTTTAATAGAGTAGATGAAATCCATAATTATGGGAATCCTGAAGTTCAACTTGAAAGATATTTTGATGATAAAGGTATAGATAAATTAAAAGGTGAGGACTGGAAAGAAACAGACTTTAAAGATGTTAAAAAATATATTGAAGACAAGAAAAATGTTCCTATATTAGAGTATGAATCAAGTTCTATTGAATATGATAGAGAAGAAGGTACATCAAAAGCTAAATCAAGAATAAGAAATATGATTATATTTAATGAAGGAAGAAAAGAAGAAATTGAAACAGAATTTTCTTTTGATGCATCATTATCTAAGGAATTTTTAAAATCAGAAGGTGATGTTGAGGCTGTAACATCTGGAAAGAAGATAAAAGCTACTTTCAAAAATTGTGATTGTGACGCTAGTTTTTATAAGATAACTTATAAAAATGATAAAAATATAAAATTTGAATTTAGAGTAGTAATTGTAAATTGTAATGAAAAATATTTAGAAAGTATAAAAACTAAATATTCAATAGTCATAAATAAAAAGTATAGTTATATATCAATAAACACAAATGAGTCAGATATAGTATTTAATGAATATGCATCAACATCAAAATCCCATGAATTAAGTGATAATTATGATGATATTCAGATTGGTGAAGATGAAAGACTAACCTTAAATATAAGTGATAATTTTGAATATGAAAATGATAGTGATTTAGTTAAATTTAAACTTAATATAAATAACTGTACTATACCATTTGGAGTTATTGGAACAAGCGAAAAAATTGCTCCTATTGAAGGATTAAAAGTATGGAAATTAAAAAGAGAAAAGAAATGTGACTTTAAATTTATAGGAGAAAATAAGCTTCAACATGGAACAAAGGAATACTTCACAAGAGATGAATTTAGAAAAAATCTAAAGTTAGAAAAACAAATAATAGAAATGGAAGGTTTCTATTTTATAGAAACAAGTGATGGATTAGAAAACATTGATTTAGAGCTAAATAGTGAAGTTATGCAAGCGTATAGTAATATTCTAAGATACTTTAATTTATCTAACAGATTACCAAGCTTAACATATTTAAATGAAGATCTCAAAAACTTATATACTGAATTTATAAGGGTATATATAAAAGAGCTTAATAATATAGAAGAAAAAGAATACTTAAATAAAAAACAAAAGAATTTATTTAAGATTGGTTCTATAAAAAGAGAAATAGAAGATAAGGAATTAATGCTTTCAGCACTGCATCCATTAAATATAGCTTATCAGCTTCATATTAATGAGAAGATAGAAGATGAAGTGCTAGAAGATGATATACTTAAGAAATTTACATCAACATATCTACTACCATATATTAATGTAGGTGAAGAAAAATTATATATTCCAATGGAACAAAATCATTCACCTGAATGGAAGTACTATGTAGATGAAAAACTTCCAAGATATAAGAGCTCGAGAGATTTTGTTTCAAAACTTGTTAATGAAAAGATAGAAGAATTCGTTGATCACTTTAAGTATTTATTTAATATGGGAAGTAATGCACCAATTAGAATTAATTTAATCAATACTGGTGATAGTAAGGAAATACTACAAGGAATATTTAAATATTATATTAAGCAGCTAAAATCTAAGAATAAAGAAGTACTGCCAATTGACTTATTTATTTATTCAAATAAGAGCATTACAAATGCTTTTGAAGAAGTTGCATTTAGTGATAATATGAAAGACTTAAAAGAAACATATGGATTAGACTTAAATGTTGATAGTATGTCAGAGGAAGACGTATTGGATTTATATAGAGAAAAGGTACATTTTTATTCTAAGAAAAGTGAAGAAGGAATAGAATATGCACATATTACTTTTGTTGAAATGAGTAGTAATGCGAAAACAATAAAATCTAATATGGATGATATTCCGTCTGGAGTAATTTTAAATGGATTGATAAGCGGTGTACCATCAGTATTCTCAGGTGATTATTACAGAACTGGTTTTGGTACAAAGTATGCAGAAACTAATACAGATTTAATGGTAGTTGCAAGTAAATTAAATGCAATTAATGCTGCAATAAATGGTGAGGCATTTGACAGTAATAGCTGCATAGCAATATCAGTAGCTAATAAGAATAAAACAACATTAGATGATATATATAATGCAAGTCATTGGGTTACATTTATAGATCCAAAAGTAGATTTGAATTTCTTTAAAAATGATCCCGATGCAAAAGATCTTCTTATAATTCATTATAGTGATCAATATACAACAGCTGGTGGATATGATGCTATTACAGTTACAAGAAAAAGCGGACCGTATCAAAAAGTTATTGAAGAATTCTTAACTAAAAAGGGAATAGAAAATGCAGAGGATTATTCAGCAGACGTAATAAATATGTTTAATGCTGTAAATGGTGATTGGCTTCTTAGATTATTATCAAGTAAATCACATTTCCCGAAAGAAAAGATAAGCATTCTTTCAGCTATTAAATTAGCACTTGCAAAGTTTAAAAAAGACAATATAATTTGGGTGCCAATATCTCTTGAAGAAGTTTTAAGAGTATCAGGTGGTGCAGGACTTAAGCAAAGTGAAGGCTTCTTATCAGCTAAAAAATTAGGTTTTGATAATAATGGAGCTACAAGTGATGATATTCTTTTAATTGGAATTGAAGAATATAAAGGTGATGTATATGTACATCCATATCCAATAGAAGTTAAAATAGGAGATAATCCAAATTGGTATGTAGAAAAAGGTATAGAACAAGCCAAGGCTACAAAGAAAATATTTAACGAATTATTATATCCTAAAGAAGAAAATTTAACTGCTGCACAAAATGTATATAATAACTTCTTAATGCAGCTTGTAATAACAAGTGCAGAAAAACTTAATTTATATAATGTTTGTAATGAAGAAAACTGGAATAGTGTAATAGATTCAGATATAAGGGAAGTATTATTAAATGAAAACTATATAGTGACTGATTCCTTAGAAGAATCTATAGGTGAAGCAGCAGTAATTTCATTTAAAGATGGAAATCATGGTGAAAGTGTAAGATTAGAAGATAATGTTTTAGTAATTGAAATGTCAGAACAAGATGGAATTGAATTTATAACTAAAACAGTAAAAGAAATTCGTTCTATAGTAAAACCAATTAAAATAATTAGTGAAGCAGAATATGAGCATCCTGATATAAGTTTTGATCCTAATGAAGAAGATGATACTTCAGATTCCGAAGAAAAATTCAATACTTTAGACAAAGATGAAAGTTTTGAAAATACATCTACAGGATATAATCAAGATTTGGTTGAACCCAATGAAGCAGCTACTGATTTCATAGAAGATGATAATAAAAAACAAGATAAGCAGTTAGAGAAAATAGCTGAGTCACCTAAAGATAAGGAGTATTCAAGTGATGAAGATAGAAATATGAAGATATTATTTGGCGTAAACCAAAAGAGTAATAGTGAAGTTTATTGGTGTCCAAATGATACTGATAAATTACTTCATACTAATACAGGTATTATTGGAACAATGGGAACTGGTAAAACACAATTTACTAAATCTATGGTTACACAAATTTATAGGGAATCAAAATATAATGTTGAGGGTAAGAAGGTTGGAATATTAATTTTTGACTATAAAGGTGACTATAATAAAACAAAACAGGATTTTATAGATGCTACAGATGCTAAAGTATTTGAACTTTATCATTTACCTTTTAATCCACTATCAGTAGTTAAAGCTGCCAACTCAAAACCAATGCTTCCACTCCATACAGCAAATGGATTGAAAGAAACTTTAGCAAAAGCTTTTGGGCTTGGAATAAAACAAGAAACTCTTTTAAGAGATTTAATAATGGAAGCATATGAGGCTAAAGGCATAATAAAAAATCAGCCTGATACATGGGATAAAAACGCACCAACATTAAAAGATGTTTATGATATCTATATTAATAAGGAAGATTTAAAAGAAGATAGCTTGTATGCAACATTTAGTAATCTAATAGATTTTGAAATATTTGAACCAGACAGCACAAAAACAGAAAGTTTATTTGATTTAATAGATGGAGTTACGGTTATAGATTTATCAGGATATGATCCAGGAATACAAAATCTTGTTGTAGCGATAACTTTAGACTTGTTCTATTCTCAGATGCAAGCTTATGGACATAGTAAAATTGATGGAAATCTAAGACAATTAAACAAGATTGTATTAGTTGATGAAGCAGATAACTTTTTAAACAAGAACTTTTCTTCATTAAAAAAGATACTTAAAGAAGGTAGAGAATTTGGTGTCGGAACAATACTTTCAACTCAGCTTTTAAGTCATTTCTCTACAGGAGAAAATGAGTATGCTAATTATATCTTAACTTGGGTTGTTCATAATGTAGCTGATTTAAATAATAAAGATGTTAAGTATATATTTAATACTCAAAGTAAGAGTGAAGAAGAGAATATATATAGTAAGATAAAGAGTCTTAATAAGCATTATTCTATTGTTAAGATGGGGGATAGTGATAGGGCTGTGTTTATGAAGGATAGGGCTTTTTGGGAACTCGAAAGATAATAAACAGAAGTTATTTAGAAGTGAATTAAATACGCCTCTAAATAACTTCTGTTATTTGTAAATTGATATAAAATATGGTAAAATATAATGAGAAATATTTTGATGAATTTTATTTTGTTTATTGTGAATTTTTAATATATGGTTAATAATGACTGTTAACCATGCATTATAAAAAATTATTAAAGGAGTATGGTTAAATGTATGAAGCAAAAAATGTTTCAGATTATATAGAAAAAATATTGAAATTAATTAGTAATAAAGAAGATAAGTTTACACTGGTGTATCGTGGTGAAGATAAAGTACACGCAAAACCATGTGAACCTAATATCTTTAGGAAAGATTATTTATTTAGAAATAAATTTTTTGAAAAGAACTTATTTGAAGAGATGAGGGCTAATAGAATAACAGAAGGGAAAACATATTTAGAAAGAGCTATAGATGCACAACATGATGAATTTCCAAGTAGATTATTAGATGTAAGTTATAATAGTTTGATAGCATTATATTTTGCGGTTACTCCATATTATCATGAAAAAGAAGATATTTATGATAAAAATGAAAAAAATAGTAATGAAAATAATGGGTGTGTATATGTATTTTTTATAGAAAAATTTTTTTGCCCTTCAGGAGATATTATAAATAAAGTATACGATGAGTTAATTAATAGAAATGAAAAATCGTTTTTGACCCATCCTATATTTCAAAAAAATCACAAATTAATAGATCATATAAAAATAAATAAAAGAATAATTGCTCAACAAGGTGCATTTATATTATTTCAAGGTGATGAAGTTTCACCTATACCGGAGTGTTATTATGAAAAAATTGAGATTCCTGCTGAGTGTAAATCTAAGATTAGAAAACAACTAAAAAACTTATTCGGAATTTATACAGGATCTATATATCCTGAACCAACTAATTTAGTTAATGAAATTTCAAGAAAAAGTTGCCAAATAAATAATAACAAGTTTACTTATGATAATGAGATGAATTTAGTCATACACAACTTAGAAAATCAGCTAGAGTATTATAGAAAGAAAATAATTGCATATGCTTTTGAAAAAAATGAAGAAGCGATTTTTAAATTAATCTACAAATTAGAAACGGAAATATACAGTTATAAAATAGCTATTGAAGATGAAGAAAATTTGATTATTAATAATAATGATAAAGAAAAAGAAAAAATACTATCCGAAATGAAAGTAAAATATAATAATTTATTAGTACTTTTTTTTGATAGCATAAGTAGTTATTTACAAAAGTTCAAAATAGAAGTATCAGAAGAAATAAAATTTGAGGAGAAATAATAATGTTTGGTGAAAATAGAAAAGAAAAAATGGTAAGGATGATTAAAGAAGAATTAATTAATTTAGGTATTGATATACAAATATTAAAAAATAATTCATTAGATGATAATGTTGATTATGTTTTAAATGGTAATAAAAAAATGATTGATTCGATAGATTTAGATTTAAATGTCGAAGATTTTTGTATATTTATATTTGTTAGTGAGGAATCTTTTGAAAATACTATTAATTTAATTACTTCACAATTTGAAAATAATTTTGAGAAAGAAAGTTGTTTACCTGAAACTGTAAATGTGTTCTATATATTTAATGCATTAGAAGAACAAATACATTTTTGTGAAAGTATGGATAAGAAAAAACTAAAAGATTCAATTAAGAAAATATATAAAATTAAAAAAAATGTTATATCAGCTCAAAACATATATTATAATTCTTTAATATGTGGAAATCCTTCAGAGCAAGATTTTAAAATTAATATAGAAAGCAGAATTAAATCTTTAGATATAGAAAGAGAAATTGATATTGATAATAATAAATTAAAGATAAGAGGATATGTTTTTACAGCAAGTTTATATAATATTGTTGAACTATATAATCAGTTGGGAAGTGATCTATTTAATTTTAATGTTAGGTGTAGCATTAAAGATGAGTTAGAGGTAGATAAAAAAATTAAAGAAACGTTAAAAGATGACCCAAAAAGTTTTTGGTATTTAAATAACGGAATAACAATGGTTATTGATCATAGTAATTTAAATTTGAAAAATAGTAGGTTTATAGAGTTACATTATTGCAATGACGATATTATGTCAATTATTAATGGGGCGCAAACAGTTTCAACTTCTGCTGAGTATTTTTATAATTCTTTATCTGAAAATATCGATAAGGCCAAAGATGATGCAAAAGTTATGTTTAGAATTATTCAAGTAAGTGCAGAAAAGCAAATGGAAAAAAGTATAGAAAAAAAACAATATACTAATATAGCTATTCAAGAAATAAATAAAATAAGTATAGCATTAAATAGGCAAAAGCCAATTAAACCTGAAGATGTAGCATATACAGTTCCATTTATTTACAATATTAATAAATTAAAAAATAATAATTTTACGAATAAAATATTTTTCTCTTTAGTTAGAAGAGGAGAAGGACATGGTTATGATTTGGCAACATTTTTTAGAACAATAAAAGCTTACTTACAGCAGCAACCTGGACAAGCACTAAATGATGCAGCTAAAAAATTATTACAAGTAAAAAAAGATGAAGATGGTGAACCTTTTTTCTCAAATGGGATATTCACAAATACTGTGAAATTGAATAACCAAGAAGTTTCTGAAGATGAGTTCAAAAAATACTTTACACCGGTAAATTTTGCAAATCAACTGGCGAATAAATTTTTAGATGCTAGAAAAATTTTGATAAAAAAAATTGATGATGAAACTAAGCAAAATGAATTAACAACAGAAGAAACTTTAAAATTAGAAAGAAAGAAAGCTATTGTGAATTATGGAAAATGGTATTTTATATCATATGTTATTTATATATTAAATGAAAAAAATACAAAAGATTTTACTAATTTTAATGCTTCAGTTACAGCTAAAGATAGTGAATTATATGAAATAGTCGATTTATTTGCTGTTTTGTTTAATGAGTTAATTAGTGATTTAGGAGATAAAACATTGACATTGAGTAATTTTAAAAATGAAGATTTATATAAAGAATTAATTGATTACAAAAATTGTGGTAATCAGGACTTAATTAATAAAATAGATGATTATAATAAAAAATTAGAAATATATTTTAAATAGAGTATACATAGTAATGCAAAATTAATGTAATTATATTATAAACATTATGAGTAAGGAGCAAAATATGGTTAACTTTTTCAATGATATAGCAAGTGATGAAGATTATTTGGGATATCATCCTTATATTGAAGCATTTAATTACATTCTAGAAAATTGTAATGAATTAATTACACCTCCATTTGTTTTTGGAATACATGGAAAGTGGGGTATGGGTAAAACTACATTTATGAATTTAATAAAATCAAGAATTGATAAAGAAAAGAGTTTTTATACAATTAATATTAATCCATGGGAATATGGAAAGAATCAAAATTTTATTACAATATTTTTAGCTAAGCTTTACCAAGAAGTGCAGTTAAAAATCAATATTCAAGGAAAAAAGTCTGGAGAAGATTTTATTAAATCAATTTTTAAACCATTAAAATTATCGTTAGATTTAAAAGCAATAAAAATGGAATATGATTTTGATAAATTCAGTTTTGATCAACAAAAAGCTGTTATTAATAAGTTCATTTCAGACAATTTTGCATTAAAACAATCCATTAATTACATATTAAATCATGAGTTTATTTCAAGGAAAAAGATCGTAGTTTTTGTTGATGATTTAGACAGATGTGATGTTTACAAAGTAATGGAAGTTATTGAATCAATCAAGTTAATATTTAATTCAAAAAATTGCATATTTTTTTTGGGGTGTGATATTAATTATTTACAAAGTGCACTTTCAAACAAATATGAGAAATTTATTAATTTTAGTAAAGAAAACTCTCAGGATAAGTCAATTTCTGATATTGATAATTTTTCCAGGGAATATCTAGAGAAAATAATTCAAATACCATTTTATATTCCAGCTATAGATGCAAAATCAATAAAAAAATATATACAATCAATTTTATGGAATAAAAGAGTTAATAATAAACAAATATCAATTGAAAAAAATGCATTTTTGAATTTTAAGAATGATTTAAAAGATGATTTTTTATCTGATATAATAATAGCAGCAGATATAAATCCACGAAGAATAAAGAGAATAATTAATTTAACTTTCTTAAATTATATATTTATGAAATTTAAAAATGTAGAAAATAATAATCTTACTATTAACACAAAATTATTAGCATTATTTTGTATTATACGTGAGGTATATCCCAATTATTATAAAGAAAAAATTTCTAATGAGCTTTTATGCAGGAATGTAATTGAAAAATTTTTTGTATCATTTATAAAAGATAAAAATGAAGATAATAAATTGATACCTTTGGATTGGAAATTTACTCCTGTAGAAGATGTAATAAATGCTCAAAAAGAAAAAACAATTAAAGATGTAAATGAAGAATTAGAAAAGAAAAATATTAAAACGATAGATGAAAAAATATATGATTTATTTGAATTATATTTTAAAGATAGAAATATTAATACTGTTGAAGAATTAAGTAATGATCTTTATTATATTTCATTATATATAAGTGTAAGTAACTTAAATGTGCGTAATGATATTGATGATGATACTGAACAATGGGGAGAATTAGCAAATATTAAATCAGATATAACAGGAAAAAGATTAAGCTTATTTTTAAATAATTTAATTGGTAATACAGCAGCAAAAAATTTTGTTTATTGGTTTTTTGGAGAGCTATATGTAAATAATAGAGAAGATTATATTTTAGGAATTGTAAAGAATGTAAACATATATTTGTCTATTAATGAGAAAAGAGTATGGATTTTTAGATTTGATTTTGATTCAAAACAAAATATATTAAATATTTTGTTTAAATGGAGAAATGAATATAATTGTCCAATTGAAAAATTAGAAGATTGTGTAACAACACAAAGGTTTGAACCTAAGAATAAAAGGATTAGTATTAGTGAAAAATTATCTTATGATGATTTGGAGATAATTAAACAAGATATAGTTAATATTATAGATATTATAAAAAAAGAAATGTGATATTGTTATACTAAGAAATATTTTTCATTTATGTTAATCTAAGTTATTTTATTAATATAAGAAAATAGTTAGAGGTTAATATCTCTAACTATTTTTACTTAAGGTTAAACGAATAAAATTTGAACTTTTGTTATATAAACCAATTTCCTTAATAACATAAGAAGGCTCCCCAATCCCACAAGCAGACCCAGAAGAAATAGCACAAATACCTCTATCAGCCATATCTTTAATAAACATATCATTAACTATTCCAGGGATAAGCATTCCAATAACTCCAGGAATATGATTATCTGGATCGCCCAAGAATTCAACTTCAGGATATTTTTCTTTAAGCATTTTCTTAGCTTCAATTTCCATTTCAAATATCTTCTTAATATATTCATTCATATCTCTTTTAGCAATTTCGCAAGCTTTACCAAAGCCTACAATATTATGAACAGCAGAAGTTCCAGCTCTATATCCATCTTCTTGTAAGCCTCCATGAATTAATGAAGTCATTTTAAAGTTACTTAATCCACTTTGTCTTACAAAAGCAGCACCAACACCTTTAGGACCATAAATTTTATGAGCTGACATTGAAAGAAAATCAACAGGAAGCTTTTTAACATCAATATTTATTTTACCTAAAGCTTGTGTAGCATCAGAGTGGAAGAGTATATTATTATCTTTAGCTATTTTACATAAACCTTCAATATCATTTAATGAACCAATTTCATTATTGCCCATCATAAATGAAGCTAGAATTGTATTATCTTTAATAGCATTTTTAAAAGTATCTTCTTCAACTTGAGCATACTTATTTACTGGAAGAAAAGAAACCTCATATCCACGGTCAATTTTTTTTGTTTCACTTTTTTTCTTTAAGAATTTACTTGCTACTGATTTTTCTGACTTATTCCAAAATACGTCTCCATTTAAGAATTTGCATGTTTGAAGTACAGATTTATGTTCAACAGTAGAAGTTATAATATGATTTCCGCTTTCTTCATAATATTTTTTATAATCAGCTACACCTTTAATAATGAAGTTATTACTTTCAGATGCACCACCAGTAAATATTATTTCTTTAGGATCTGCATTTATTAATGAAGCAACTTGTTCTCTTGCTTTTTCTACAGCATTGTGAGCATTAACCGCTAAAGAATAATATCTGCTAGAGGGGTTGCCATATTCCTCTTTTAAATATGGCAACATTGCATCTAAAACTTCAGGATCAACAGGAGTAGTAGCACTATTATCTAAATAAATCATAAATTTGAATCTCCTTTTTCTAATGCATTTTTTAAGAATTTTTCTAAATTACCACCACTATATTTGTATTGATTTTGAAGAAGTTCAGCGCCTCTGTCCATATGAAGTTTCATATAGTATGGATAATATTCATCATCAGTTATGTTACGATTTAAATTAACTTCTATAAGAGATTTAAATATGGAATCAAATTCACCAGTAACTGTAGCTCTTTGAAGTTCAAGTCCATTTGTATCATCATTTTTATATTCATCAATAGAAGTTTCATCTTTTAATGAAAGTGCAACTGCAATCTTACTTAAAGCAAATGGTTTAAGATTTGTACTTTTACCTACTTCTTCAAATATTTCTTTTGTCTTTTTGCTTGTTTTTAATCTAAATCCCATAATTACACCTCAAAATATCCATTTTTAACTTCTGTTTTACGTAATTCAGTGTTGTATAGAAGTAAGTATTCATCACAAACATAAGGTTTTACAACTTTATATAATTCATGATCGATTTCTTTATTTGTAGAAAGAATTATTACTTGCTTACTTATGTTTGGAAGGTAAGTAGTAGTTAATGAATTTCTATGTGTTTCATCTATACGTGCATAAGGCGTATCAATAATAAATGGTATTTCAACACCTGAGCTTTTAATTATTGCCCATATTAAACATAAAATATAAATTTGTTTTTCTCCATTAGAAAAGTCATTTATATTAATCTTTGTACTTAAAGTAATATTTTTACTCCAAACATCGTTAAATACTTTATCTTTTAATTGATCTATTGTCATAACTTCATAATGATTTAATAAGTCTTCTAAGAACTTAGCACCATATTTTTTTACAAGTTCATCAAATCCAAGATTTTTTATTACATTTAATAGTTCATTACTTGTATAATCTTTATTTATATAAAGGGTAGTATTAAAATTATCATCAATAACAATACTATTTACATAATTATCTTTTCTAATAATCATGCTGAAAATTTTTATAAATTCATCTTCTATTAACTTAATTTTGTCTTTAGTTAAATTAGAAAGAAGTTCTTCTAAATACTCAATAAGTTGATTAGACATATCTAAAACATTTATATTTTGTAGTAGAGTAGTGTACTCGTTTCTCGCTCTTGTAAGATGATATTCTTTATTTTTAAGTTCATTTTGTTTATGTTCAATAGAAGCTTTTTTTAATGCTATATTTTTTTCAACTGTATTAATTTCAGTATTTATTGAATGTAGTGTTTCTAAATAATTGTTTAAAATAT
Organism: Clostridium neonatale; assembly: GCF_001458595.1. Classification (GTDB taxonomy): domain Bacteria; phylum Bacillota; class Clostridia; order Clostridiales; family Clostridiaceae; genus Clostridium; species Clostridium neonatale. The sequence continues at coordinate 1,329,930 of NZ_LN890328.1, read as the reverse complement.
CATCTGAAATTGATGAATTTAGCTTTTCTCTTAAATTTTTTATTTTTATAGTAATTTCAGAAATCTTATTAAATCTATTAAAAATTAATTTTTTTAATTTTTCTTGATTTCCTAAAATATTATCAATTGTATGATTTACAGTATTTTTTTGTTCAGTAGATAATTCTAAAATATTGTCTATTTCCTCTAATTCATTTTTGTTAAACATGGCATTTAAAAGATCTACTGCAATTCCATCATAATCAATTTTATTTATATTTTGTGGAAGATGAGTATTTAGTGCATTTTTAACTACATCTCCAGATAACTTTTTACTTATAGCATTATATGAATTTAATGCTTCTTCTTTTTCTGTTTGTTCTTTAGTATCTTTTAAAAGATCTATAACTAATAAGAAGGGGAGAGTGTCGTTGCAGAAATCCTTTATTTCTGTATTTATATTAATACGATCATTTTCAAGTTTTGAGATTTCAGAATTCAACGCAGCTTTTTCACCTTCTAAAAGACCACCGCTATTTTTAAAATCTTCTTCAGATTCTTCTCTCTTAATAAGTAGATTATCAAGTTGTTCTTCATCTAAAACGAGAGTATTTTGTAAATCTTCAATATGCATTTTTATTTCTTTAACAGTAGAAGATAAGTCATCAAAATTCTTTTGAGCTTCATCTAATTTTATATTTGATTTAGATTTTGATCTTTGATAGCTTAATAGTTGTTTCTTTAATACTTCAAAAGTATCATAATTAAACAACTCAAGTATTGATTCTTTTAAATTAGAACTAGCACTTTTACCTGTAAAGAAATCACTTAATTCTTCGCCATCAAAAAAGAAGAAATCAAATAGTGATGGTGGAAGAACCGATTTTAAATATTTATCAAAATATAATTTATCTTCATTATTTAATTCTTTATCATTTAAATAAATTTTAAAATCTTCATGTATCCTTTGATTTACATAACTCCAAGAACGCTTTAAATAATAATCTTTTATTTCAGTACCTTCTTTAAATGAAATACTTATAGCTAAATAGCAGTCTATATTTTCATTTGTAAAAGCATTGTTATTTATATTATTTTTAATTTTAGTTAAGTAATTATGATTTTCTCCAAGGTAACCATAAGTAATAGGTCCGTAAATACATAATTTAATGGCTTCAAATAAAGTAGATTTACCAGCTCCATTTTCACCACCAACTAAAACAATATTTTTATCATCTTTAGGAGCAAAGGAGAAAGTAGTTTCATCTTCATATGATCTAAAGTTTTTTAATGTTATGCTGTTAATTATCATTTTCTATCTCCTCAACAATCTCTTTGTGTAAATGTCTTGCATTAAGAATTTTATTAATTGATTTATCTAAAACACTTTTATTTGTGAAATGTTTATATTTATTGGTTTCAATTAATAGTTTATTGATTAAGTCTTGATCAATATTATGAGTAGTACATAAAACCTCAATTGCATTTCTTGTGTCTTCATCAAACATAGGCTTTTTATATTCATCCCAAGGAAGTCTTTTACCCATTACTTCATGGTATAAATCAACTAATGTTCTACGAGTTAAATCTTCTTCTTCATCCCAAATCTTATCTATAACTTCAAGTTCTTCTGTATTAATAAGGTCAATATCTTCAAATTCTGTATTTATAAGCTTTTGAACTTCTAATAATCTTCTTAAAATAAGCTGTCTACCTGCAAAATTAAAAGGACCATATCCAAGAACATTCACATATTCTCCATTTTCATCTTTCTGAATCTTTGATTTATCAAGAATAACATCATCTGAATTTTCAACATTAAGTATAGGAAGTAATTCTAAATATATTTTTTCTTTATCATCAGATTCAGTATAATTACCTTTTTCTTTTTCACTCCGAGAATTTTTTAAATCAATATAAGCTTCACCAGTTTCACTGTTAGAAAAAATATAATCTTGATTTATAATATTATCCTCTAAAAGAGGCAACTTATTTAAATACAGTTTTTTATAATAGTGATTACCATCACGTCTATATTGCATTCTATATTCATGTCTATTTCTAATAGTTACAATCCACTCTCTAAATTCTAATAAAGGTTTAAGCCATTCCTCGCCATTTTCTATAAATCCTGTTAGTGATTTATCTTTATTAACAACAGTACAAACCCAGCAACCAAATCTTGAATTCCCACAAGATGGAGTATCTTTATCATTTGTTGTAGTAAATGGACATTCGCCACCATCGGCACCCATATATAATGAAAATAAATCGTTATTATTGCTACCCCATGGAGTAACACCATTATTAGAAAGTAGAATTTCCCAAACATCATCTGTAGTTAATTCTACAATTGGGTTATAAACATAAGTATTTGCCAAAGTTACATGAGGTGTTAGAAGATAGCCTTCAATTTCTCTGTTTTTTATTCTTATACCTCTTGCAATACTTTCAGCTTTTCTAACACCAAGTAATACAACAACTTCGCCATTTTCTTTAACTTTATCTTCAATAAATTTATTAGATGGTTTAATTTTAAGACGTTCAGTACACCATCTAAATCTAATAGAAGTAGGAGTTGGAAGTCCTTTACCAATAATATTAGTCCAATATGTATTATCATAATCGGGATGAACCATATGAGTGTATAATGGAATATCCGATTTTCTTGCCCCTTCATCTATTAACTTAGAATTATGTTTTAAAAAGCCTAGGACAATAGGGTTTTCAATTAATGTATCTGATGAAACTATGTAAACATCCTTATGTCTTTCTTCTTTTGGAAGGCTCTGAAGCATAGTAAATACGAGTTGTACAACTGTAGTACTGTCCTTACCTCCACTATAACCTATAACCCAAGGTCTTTTATCATTTTTATATACCATTTTCATTTCATCTAAAATATTATTGACCTTTGTATTTATATCTATTTTAATCATTTTGTTTATCTTCCTTTTTACATTCATTTTCTATCTTAAGTTCTTCTTTGCTTAATGGAATATTTAATTTCATTTTTATTAAATTATTAGTTAATCGAACATAAGTAGCGCTTTTTACAATACGTCCAGTAGGGCCAATAACTCTATTTTGCCAATCGTCAAGGTTTGTTCTATGCCAATCAATATCTTTAATATTTGATAATAGTTCTTTCCAATTATCAGGATTATTTTTATATAAATAGTTTCCTACTAATCCCAAGGCTTCAAGAACAACTCCGTTTGAACTAATATAGTCTGTTCTAAAATGAGCAGAACTTATATCTTTAGAAAATACAAATTGCCATTCTTTCATATTATCGCATAATACATTCCAAAATTCATATACGAAAGAGGTGACTTTAGGATCATTAGTATTTAATTTATTTAAAAGTTTAATGTTAGTTTGATTAATGCTGCTTAAAGTAAATAGTTTTGGTGAAAACTTTGACAAAGAAGGATTTTCTTTATCAGTAAAATGTTTCAAGAATTTATTTTCTTCAAGTAGCGATTTTGTAAGCATAGCAATAGGATCGCGAGAATCGTATAATATTCCTATTGACTTAGATACATTAACAGCATGTTTATTTAAATCAGCAAAAATCTGTTGACTGCGTTTTAAACCTTCATCAATAAATAAAACTATAGATATTGTCTCATCGCCAAGTGAAGAATCAGCTTTTAATGCTTCTTCAATAGCAGCTCTTCTATGTTGCCCATCGTTAATAAGTAATCGACTATCCATAGATACCTTAAGGGTTCCAATCTTTTCATCAAATTCTTTATCAATCGGTGCAAATTCAAATTCACCATCAATTGAGGCAGTTAAAGACGAAAAGACATAGTCTTTGGGATTATTAACTATATATGAAGCCATTTCTGGAATACGACTTTTGTTCAAAATTCTTTGAGCTCTATGTTCAGGTGGTAAATCATCTTCATTAAATATGAAAAGTTTTGATAATATTTTTAGGGGACACATTATTATGAAGTAGTCCCTAGTTGCCTGTTTTCCTTTTATTGCAGGAAAAGTATAGAAAAAATTATTTTTCATAATGTACCTCCTACGTACGTATAACATACTATTTCTATTATATTACTTACGTAGTGTATTGTAAATAGACTTTAGAATAAAAAACGAACATATATTCCCAATGCATTACATAAGCAACAGATGTAAAGAAATTTCAAATAAATATGTAAACTTTGGAGTTATACTTATAATAATGTTATTATATTTATTAAAATGTATAAATAAGGTATAATTTGATTGTAATTATATATTTATTCGGTCAAACATAAAATATATAGTTATTAAAGCAAATGCACTCTGATTAACTTTAATATTTATACGATTTAGAAGGAGATGTATATAATGGGATTTAGGTATAGAAAGAGTATTAATCTTGGCGGAGGATTTAGAATAAATCTTAGTAAAAGTGGGGTGGGTTATAGCTGGGGAGTTCCAGGCTATAGAGTAACACGTACTGCAAATGGGCAAACACGAAAAACATATTCAATACCTGGGACAGGCTTATCATTTACAGAGAATAGTAATAAGAATAAAAATTCTATAAATAGGCCTAATAATAAAATAGTTCAAGAGAAAAGAGAGGGATATTCTATTGAAAGTGCAGATATTGAAAATTTTGAAACAGCAGAATATTCAGATTTTATTAATATAATAACAAGTATAGTTCAGATGAATAGATATCTTAATATAGGGTTAATAGTTTCTATAATACTGGGATGTATTATTCCAATGTTTATGATAATAGCTGTCTTATTATGTCCTTTTAAAATATATTTTAGATATTTTAAAAAAGTAAATCTTAGTTATGAATTTGATCAATACGAATCTGAGTTACATTCTAATATAAAAAAGTTAATATCTATACTTCAAGGAAATTCAATCATATGGCAGGTTAATGAAGTCTATAAAAATTCTAATTTAAAGATAAATGCAGGAGCATCAGAATCAATACAAAGAAATATAATTAGGATTTTAAAAAAGTCACCATTTTATATTTCAACTAATGTTGATTGTTTTTATGTTAAATTAAAGAAAGAAGAGTTATATATATTACCAGATAAAATATTAATAATTAGTAAAGGCAAGGTTGGAGCAATTAATGTTAATTCATTGGATATTATTATAGATTCTGTACACTTTGTAGAAAGTGAAACAGTATCTAGGGATGCTACTGTTATAGAGTATACATGGAAATATGTAAATAAAAATGGCTCTCCAGATAAAAGATTTAAAGATAATAGGCAGTTGCCTGTATGCAAATATGGAACTATTTCATTTAAATCTAAAGAAGGATTAAATATACTTGTTCATTGTTCTAGTATAAATAAGACATCAGAATTTTTGAGCTTATCTAATAAAATAATTGAAACCAAAAGTTGAATTTTGAAATTTAATAATAGAGAAAAATAATTAATACAAGCATAAAGGTGACACTATGAAAATAGATGAAATATTAAAAAACATAATGGAAAACTACTTAAGTAAAAAGAAATCAGAACTATATAACAAAGAAAGCTCAATGTTTCAATTCATAAATTATACATCACGAGATGCAATTAGAGATGTAATTAATGAATTGTATTTATCAAATATAGATTTAGATGTTAAAGCATCTTGTGGAGCTGGAGGTTGGACGCGATATCCTTGGATAGCTATTTTTAATCCTAAAATCACAACTACAATTCAAGAAGGAATATATATTGTATATCTTTTTAGTGAAGATATGCAAAGATTGTATTTAACTTTAAATCAAGGTTGCACAAATTTAAAAAATAAATTAGGCAATAAAAAAGCTAGAGATGAGATGCAAAGGGCAAGAGAACATTTTAGAAATGAATTTAATAGTACAATTTTTAAAAGTGATAATGACTTAACAGTTGGTAATAGGGATTATGAAGAAGGGTGTATTTATTACAAGGAATATTCACTTAATGATTTTCCATCAGAAGATATAATATTAAATGATTTATCTGAAATTATTAAAATATACAATGAATATTATTTAAAGGAAATTGAAGGTAAAGCAGATCTAAATGAATATAGAACAAATAAAAATGAAAATCTTGAAAATCCAGATGAAATTGAAGATTTTAAAGAAACTGAAGAAAATGAAATTATTTCAGATTTCAACACAAATGAAGCAATTGACCATATTTATGATTTTATTAAAAATGAAGGATTTTCATATGAAAAGACATTAATTAAAAATTTATACATTTCATTAAAAACAAAACCATTTGTAATTTTATCAGGAATATCAGGAACTGGTAAAAGCAAGATTATAGAATTATTTGCAAAAGCTCTTGGTGCTACAGCTGAAAACAAAAGATTTAATTTAATTCCAGTAAAGCCAGATTGGTCAGACAGCACAGATCTTTTAGGTTTTAGAAATATAGAAGGAAATTTTAATCCAGGTATAATAACAGAAATCTGCTATAATGCAATGCTTAATCCTGAACTTCCTTATTTTATATGCTTAGATGAAATGAACCTTGCAAGGGTTGAATATTATTTTAGTGATATTCTTTCACTTATGGAAACAAGAAAACTTAATGAAGATAAAGAAATTATAACAAATTATCTTTTAAAAGAAGAAGCTATTGGAAATGATAATGAAGCTATAAGTAAATATGGTGATGTATATATTCCTCAAAATGTTTATATCATAGGAACAGTAAATATGGATGAAACTACATTCCCATTTAGTAAAAAAGTTTTAGATAGAGCAAATACAATTGAATTTAACAAAGTAAATTTAAATTATTCATTTAAACATATTTTTACAGAAAATAATATTGAACCAAAGACTTATCACAATGATTTTCTTAAAAGTGAATTTTTAAAGATTAAGGATTGCATTGATTATAAAGATATTGCAAAAGATATTATAGACAAGCTTATTAATATAAACAATATTCTTGAAAAATACAACTACCATTTTGGATACAGAGTAAGAGATGAAATTGTATTTTATATGATTTATGCAGATAAATATAAGTTATTAGATGCTGATGAAGCTTTTGATATTTGTATTGTACAAAAAATTCTTTCTAAAATAAGTGGAAGCAGTGATGATGTTAAAGATGTTTTAATTGATCTTTTTGAAGAATTTAACTCAGGATATAAATTTGATAATAGAGACTATATAGAGAACGGTGAATTAAAGAAATTAGAAGATCTAATTGCAGCAAAAACAGAAAATACAGAACAGTTACAAATTGATAATAAAACATTTAAATGTATTTATAAGTCAAGCAGTTTAAAGTTAATTTACATGATTAGGAGGTTCATACGTGATGGATTCACAACCTTCTGGCAGTAATGAACTTATATGTATTGAAACACAAAATGTTATTTTTGTTCTTAAAGGTGAAAATTATGGACATGATAATGGAGAATTTAAGGCTGTATATGATGAAGATCACATTTCAAGTGATAATATTCAATATATAAAAGGGCTGTATCTTAAGGAATATTCTGATTATGAGATAATAATACAAAGTAAGAATAAAGATAATAAAAATATAGAGTTCTATCATGATAATCTAAATATTAGAAAAAAAGTTACTAGAATAACCTCAAAAAGTCAGGATTTAAGTGGAATAATTAATTTTAAAGGTGATATTGGATATACTGATTTAATAGTAAAGGTGAATAATAAGGAAGAACTTAAAATTACACTAGAGGTATATCCAAGTAAGATAAGCTATAAAGAAGATTATCAAGCTATACTTAACGATGTAAATGAAGAAATATATAATTTAGCATATGGATTTTTATCTAGAACATATATGTCTACACAAATCATTAATAAGAAAAATAATAATGATAGTGAGTTTTACAGTATATTAGCATATGTTTTTGATAAACTAATACGCTCAATAGATATTATATTATGCAATCCAAATCATATGCTTCAAAAAGAGGAAAGTATAGTTAAATATCATAAAGTTAGAAATGTAAGTAATGAAAGTATTAAATATTTAGAAAAAAGACCTTATTTATTGAAAAAGGTAAATAATTCATATGTTCCAGAAAAAGCTTTAGTAGTTAAAAAGATAGTTAGTGAAGATACAAAAGAAAATAGATTTACAAAATTTATGTTAATTAAGATTATTAAGAAAATTGATGCTTTTATAATAAAATATGATAAAAATAAAAAAGATGAAAATGTAACAAAAAGATATAAAAGTAATAAAGATATAGATGTTATAGAAAAATTAAAAAAATATAAAAGAGAAATCAATAAAAGACTTAATACATCATTTTTAAGCAGAGTATCTCCACAATATAATGAAGCAAATTTATCACTTGTATTTTCCATGGGTAGTGGATATAAGGATTTGTATAAGTATTATTTGATGCTGCAAAAAGGATTAAGTATAAATTCTAATATTTTTACATTATCAATGAAGGAACTTTCAGTATTGTATGAATATTGGTGTTTCATTAAGATAAACTCATTGCTTAAGAAAAAATATAAACTAATTTCTACTGATGTTTTAAAGCTAAATAAAGATGGGGTGTATGTTACTTTAAAGAAAGGAAAAGAAGCTTCCTTTAAATATTTAAATCCTAAAACTAATGAAGAGTTTATAGTATATTATAATGCTGGAAGAGATTCAAAAACTGTATCACAAAAGCCAGATAATATACTTTCTATTTGTAAAGATGGAACTTTAAAGGCATATGAGTTTATATTTGATGCAAAGTATAAGATTGATACATCATCTAAATATAAAGAAAAATATAATACACCAGGTCCAAAAGAAGAAGATATAAATACAATGCACAGGTATCGTGATGCTATAATTTATGATTATAAAAAAGATAAACTTTTTCATAAAAACTCATTAAAACTTGAAAATTCTAAAGATCTAGGTAAAGATGAAATTAGTAATATGGATACATATTCTTCAAAATATTTAAAAAATGAAAATTTAAAAGAAAATGTAAATTTATTAAAAGATGAATATTTATTGAAAAATGAGGATTTACTAAAATGTGAAGATTCATTAAAGAATGAAGAATTGTTAAAAAACGAAAGTTTATTAAATAACAATGATTTCTTTGGTAATCACAAAAACATAAATAACTGTATTTTTGGAGCATTTGTATTATTTCCATATGATAATGAAGAAGAATTTAAAAATCATAGATTTTATAAAAGTATAGAAGAGGTTAATGTTGGAGCATTTCCTTTTTTGCCTTCAACTACAGGTCTTATGGAAAATTTCTTAGATGAGCTTATTAATGAATCATCATATTCAACATTTGAAAGATCAATAGATAAAATAGGAAAAGACACATACTTGAAAGATGAATACTTTAATGAGCGAAATGTCCTTGTTGGAACATTAAAAGATAAAGAGCAGTATAATATAAATATTTCAAATAAGTTCTATCATATGCCAAAGAAAAATATTAACCTTGTAAAAAACAATATAAAATATATTGCATTATATAAATCAAAAAATTTCTTTGGTGAAGATTCAGGAATTACATGCTATGGGAAAGTAAAAGAAATCAATGTACTTAAAAGAAATGAAATAACTGAAATACCTAAAGCTTCAGATGAATTATATTGTAGATTTGAAATTGAAGAATGGATAGAACTTTCACATAAAATAATTTCAAATGGTTTTCCATTAAGAAGACCTATTTATACAACATTCTATCTTTTAAATAATGCAAATACACTTGAAGAACTTTGCATTAAAAACAAAGAAGAATTTAGACTTTGGATGGAACTAAAAAGATTTACAAAGGATGATGTTATGGCGAAGGTAAATAAAGAAGCTGGAAATATTGAAGCATTTGATATTGATGGAATTAATGTTATTGTTACAGATACAGCTGTAAAAAGCATTAAGGGGAATATGGTTGTGGAAGTTTCTAAGGATGAGTTTAGAAGAAGGACTGTGAGAAGTTTGAGGAGACTTTTAGGTAGCCTTTAGGTGACTGTCACCATTCATGGTGACAGTCACCTCCCGGAAAATGTCGATTAAAATACAAATAGTTATTATGCCTTGAGTTTTCAGGGCTATTTATTTTAGCTTATTGAAGAATGTATAAGTCATAATATATAATAATGATAAGAAAAAGATTATATATTATAAATGCGAAAGATTATAATTTAATGTAATATGGCAATAATTTTACTAAAGATAAAAAAGAGACAAAGGAAAACTTAATATGAATAAAACTTTACAAGAACTGAATTTAGAAGATGATTTCCTTTTTGCAAAGGTTATGAGTGATAAGGAAATATGCAAAGAGTTTTTAGAAAAGCTTCTTAACATTGAGATAGACAGAATTGAAATGCCGGAAAATCAAAAGACAATAGATCTTCTTTTAGAATGTAAGGGAATAAGACTTGATGTTTATGTTAAAGACGAAAATGATACAGTATATAACATAGAGATGCAAAGAACTGATAATAAGAATCTTGGAAAGAGAATGAGATATTATCAAGGAAATATAGATATAGACTGTATCTAAAAAAGTCAAGATTATAGAGAACTCACAAAGTCATATGTTATATTTATATGTACTTTTGATTATTTCAATGAAGGGCGTCATAAGTATACTTTTGAAAATGTATGTTTGGAAGATAGTAATATAAAACTTAAAGATGATGCGCAAAAAATAATATTAAATACAAAAGGATGTATTAATGATCTAGATATAGAAATCTTAGAATTTTTAAACTATGTTGAAGATTCAACTGATGCGGTAGCAGCTAATGCGAAAAGTGAACTTGTTAAGCATATACATGAAAGAGTAAATGCAGTTAAAAAAGATAAAAATATGGAGGTGGAGTTCATGACTTTATTAGAAAGAGATAGAGAGAAGATAGAAGAGGGGAAAACAGAACTTCTTCTAAAACAACTTAATAGAAAATTTAAAGAACTACCTAAAATTTATGAAGAAAAGATAATGAATTTATCTGAAGAAAAGGTTGAAGAAATTGGGCTAAACATTTTTGATTTGGAAAGTATTGAAGATTTGAAAAAGTTTTTTTAGATGAAAACTTTTAGTTAACAACTTTAAATGATTAATGAAGATGCTCATGAATTTTAATAATGATACATCTAAAAGGATAAACAAAAAAATGGCTCCAAATGAATTAAAAGGAAAAGCGATACAGATTAAGAAGTTTGTTTCTATTGAAGTGAAAAATGTTAGAGCTTATAGATGTGGAATTTAATGAAACTAAAGTCTTAGAATTTACTAAGGCTTTTTTTGCATATAATCTAAAATTTTATTCAGTAAATGATATAATAAAAGAAACAAATATGTAAAGATAGAGGTTTAATAAAATGCAAAAAACAATAGAAAGAATAAGAAAATTCAGAAATGACAGAGACTGGTCTCAGTTTCATACACCAGCAAATTTAAGTAAAGCAATATCAATAGAAGCTGCTGAGCTTTTAGAAGAATTTTTATGGGATGAAGAAAACTATAACAAAGAGCATGTATGTGAAGAACTTGCAGATGTTTTAGTTTATTGTGTACATATGGCAGATTGTCTTGGTGTTAATATTGAAGAAATAATAAATAACAAAATGGATAAGAATGAAAAGAAATATCCAGTTGAAAAAGCAAAAGGAAACAGTAAAAAATATACTGAGCTATAGTGAAGGTGACAGTCACCTCTCGAAGAATGTCGATATATAGACTTATAATATTTAATAACCATTAAAGGAGAGCTTAACATGATTGTATATGAAGCAAGGAAAAAGGATTTTATGAATCATGTTACAAACGATGAAATCAGTATATTAATTGATAGAGAATACAAAAGAAAAATAGGAAAATCTAGAGAAAATGAATTTAGGGCATGGGATAATTCTATGCTGTATATGTATAAGGCTCTTAATACTAATGATATCCCAGATGATTGTGGTGTAGCAATTGAATACAGAATACCTGCAACATCAAAACGAGTTGATTTCATTTTGACTGGACTTGATGAAAATGATAAGGAAAATGTTATAATTGTTGAACTTAAACAGTGGAATGAATTAGAATGCATAGACGATGAAGATGGAATTGTTAAAACTGTAATAAACAGATCTAAAAGAAGGGTATCTCATCCTTCATATCAGGCATGGTCATATGCAAGTCTTATTGAAGATTATAATGATTCTGTAGAAAAAGAAAATATTGTACTGCACCCTTGTGCTTATTTACATAACTATATAAAGAATATTGAAAATGATCCACTTGAAAATGAAGTTTATGATAATTATCTTAATAAGGCTCCAGCGTATACTAAAGGCGATGTTATAAAGCTCAGAGAGTTTATCTGTAAGTTTGTTAAAAAGCCAGATCAAGGTAAAGGTATTTATTATATTGAAGGTGGAAAAATAAGACCATCAAAATCACTTCAAGATGCACTTAAGATTATGATTGATGGAAATGAAGAATTCATAATGATTGATGATCAAAAGGTTGCTTTTGAAAGTATTATGAAAACTGTACGTAAATGTATTAAAGAAAACACAAAGAGAACAATAATTGTAAAAGGTGGACCTGGTACTGGAAAGTCAGTTTTAGCAATAAATCTTCTTGTTAAGATATGCAATATGAGTTTAAACTGTCAATATGTTACTAAGAATGCTGCACCTAGAAATGTATATGCAGAGAAACTTAGAGGAAATTATACGCAAAAATACATTAAAAATTTATTTAAAGGATCTGGAGTATATACTGATACAGATGAGAATGAAATTGATGTATTAATAGTAGATGAAGCACATAGACTTAATGCAAAATCAGGTATGTTTAAAAATATTGGTGAAAATCAAATTAAAGAAATTATAAATACTGCTAAGGTTTCAGTTTTCTTTGTAGATGATAATCAGAGAGTAACATTAGATGATATAGGAAGTGTACATGAAATTGAAAGATATGCTAAGTTATTAAATGTAAAAACAAGAGAGTTAGAATTAACATCACAATTTAGATGTAATGGATCAGATGGATATATATCATGGCTTAATGATGTATTAGAAATTGAAGATACAGGTAATTTTGATGGCTTTGAATTTGATTTTGATTTTAAAGTATTTGATAATCCAAAAGAAATGGAAGAAGCAATTAAAGAGAAAAATTTAATTAATAATAAAGCAAGGCTTTTGGCAGGATATTGCTATGAATGGAAAACTAAAAAGAATATAAATTCAAGTGAAAGTGATATAGAATTCCCAGAGTATGATTTTAAAATGAAGTGGAACCTGAATAATACGCAGACATGGGCAATTGATAAAGATTCGGTAAATGAATGTGGATGTATACATACATGCCAGGGACTTGAATTTGATTACGTTGGTGTAATAATTGGACAAGACTTGCGATTTGAAAATGGAAAAATAGTAACTGATTTTACTAAAAGAGCAAAAGGTGATAAAAGCTTAAATGGCATAAAGAAATTATATAAGGAAAATAAAGAAGAAGCCTTAAGAAGAAGTGATGAAATAATTAAAAATACCTATAGAATTCTTATGACAAGAGGAATTAAAGGCTGCTATATATGGTGTGAAGATGATGTACTTAGAAATTATTTTAAAGATAGATTGAATCACTTTAGTTCTCAGATAAAAGCTAAAGATATAATGGTTGGTGACAGTCACCTCTCGAAAAATGTCGATAGTCTTCCAATATAGTAAAGGGTAACATTGAAACGTTATGAATAATCAATTATAATAATGGCAATAATCAGAACAAAAGATAAACACATATGAAAATAGTGCGTAAACAGCTACTAAATTCATGCCTACAAAAAATATATAGCTTCTTGTTAAGCTGTAAATTTATTCAATAGATTACTATAATCAAGAAAAGCATAATTTAGTATCTAAGATTAACTTAGACACTTAAATTATGTTTTTTTGAACCATGTGAATTATTTAAGGATGTTAATCTGTAGAATTTTACATGATTATCAAAAAAGCCTTGAACAATTGAAACAGTTTTTCCAGTAGTAAATGCACATATAACTGTACCAATGCCAACACCAACTGCTTTATGAAGTATAAATAATGAAATTATAACAGTTGTAGTTAAGCAGCATAAATCAAAGGTTGTCTTAACATATTTGTAGGGTTTATTTAAAATAGCTGATAAATCTCTTGGAAATGTATCAGTTGGTATAATTGGAAGCATACTATTATTAGATAAGCATATTCCAAATGCTAATATGAAAAAGCTTAAAATAAAGTAAATAATATGATAAGTTAAAGAATCAGGTAAAAAGCAAACCCATAATTCATGAACATCTATCATTTTCCCAAAAGCAATACCCATTAAAAAAGAAAAACTATAACTTAAATTAATTTTTCTACTTAAAATCATTAAGGATATTACTAAAATTGTTTGAAAAGTATAATTCCATGTTCCAAAGCTTAATATTGTAAAAGCTTGACTAAATACATAAGGAACTGAAGAGATAGAAGATATACCAAAATTACTTTTGGTCATTAAGGCAATACCAAGGCTGTTAATAATTACTGCTGTAAATAGTGCTAGCTCTCCTGGAATTCTGATTTTTTTCATAAATAAAGCCTTCTTTCATTAAGATAAAAATAACTGTAATTAAGGCACATGAAAATAAATAATACATGTATACTGCTCTATTATTTTTTGATTGTGTCTAATACTAATTAATTATATGAGATATTTTTCATAAATTCTAATGATTTATTTTATAGAAATTCATTCATTTTATTTATGAATTAATATATAATAATAAGGCATTATCAAAAAAATAACAAGTCAATCCACCTGCCTATTTTCCATCATACTGCGTCACCAGATTACCCTAATAGACCCAGCTATGAGGGTAATCTACTTCCTTGTCTGATGAAAAATATCCTCGGCATATTTGGACTTGTTATTTTCTTTCATATGCCTAAATAATATTTTAGAAGGGACTTGGAAATATTGAATTTATATCATTTGCGATATTTTGTTACTTTAGCACAATTAGAGCATTATGGGAAAACAGCTGAAAAATTAAAAATAACTCAGCCAGGCTTAAGTCATGCTATAGCCTCTTTAGAAGAAGAATTAGGAGTAAAATTATTTGAAAAAGAAGGTCGAAATGTTGTATTAAATAAATATGGAAAAATGTTTTATAATGATGCTAGTAAAATCATCAGTATGTTAGATATAAGTGTGAATTCCTTTCAAAACATAAGTGAAGGTGGAGGAAACATAAGTTTATCTATGATAAAGCCACTTGCAATAAAGGATATTCCAAAAGTAGCTCATGATTTTTTAGACATAAATAAAGACAAAGAAATTGATTTTAAATTTTATACAGGAGTGACTAAAGATATTGTAGAAGGCTTAAAAAGTGGAATTTATGATATTGGTTTCTGCTCAAAAATGGAAAATGAAGCAGAGGTTGAGTTTGTACCAATTAAAAAGCAAGAAATGTGTGCAGTAGTGCCATATGACCATCCATTGGCTAAATACAAAGAACTAAACTTAAAAGATACAATACCATATAAACAAATCATATTTTCTAAAAGTAGTGGATTAAGACCTGTAATAGATGGATTGTTTGAAAAAATAGGAGAATACCCTAAAGTTTCATATGAAGTTGAAGAAGACAGCCTAATTGTAGGACTTATAGCTCAAAACTTTGGAATAGCAATCCTCCCTAAAATGTATTCAATTCAATACATAAATGTAAAAGCAATTCCAATAATTAAACCAGATTGGGAAAGCTATTTCTACATAGCTAGGATGAAAAACAGATACCACTCACCAGCAGCAGATTCTTTCTTTAAGTACGTCTGTGAGAAAGGATTATAATAATATAAATCATGATTATAATTAAGTAAATATTAAAGAAGAGAGTGAGAGATATTCAGACAGTTGTTTCAGGCTACCTTACTATTTCAGAAGGCCTTAAGCACTAAGTTAAGCGTATGCTAAAAGCTGTAGGATGTTACGTTATATATTTAAAATGTAAATATAATGAATTACGAATTATTAAATGCAGCAGCCCAATGTCTATATGGCAGACTCTGTTTCGCTTATTAACTTCATTACAGCAGGAATATCTGCAGGAGCCCATTTTAAAGAATCTAAATTTTCTTTTTTTAGCCATATAAGCTTTGAATGCTCATTTGCTGTAGGAGTACCAGACATTAGTTTACACTTTATAGTAATTAAGTTAACTATAAAATTATCATATTCATGAATATTATCATTAAAAATGCTTAGAGCTTCAATATTACAATTTAACTCTTCTTTGATTTCTCTTTCCATAGCTTCTTTTAATGTCTCATTATTTTCAACCTTTCCACCAGGAAATTCCCACATGTTTGGCGTAGACATAATTGGAGAGCGTAGAGCACAAAGTATTTCATTATTTTTATTTTCAATAATAGCCCCAACGACTTTTATAATTTTTTTCATTTCTATATCAAATCCTTTTTAAATAACTTTATACTAAAATTTTCATTTTAGACAAGTTTATCATAAGTAAAATGTGTAATGCAAATTTATTAAAAAGTGAGATTTGATAAAAAATGAATATTTATTGAAAAATAAGAATTTAATAGAATATGAATATTTATGAAAAAACAAAGATTTCTTTGAAAATCATAAAAACATAAATAACTGTATTTTGGGAGCATTTGTGTTATTTCTTTATGATTATGAAGATATAATAGAGTTTGATAATGTAAATGTATCGTTAATTTAATATGATTATGTTGATTTATTATAATTATGGACATTATTATAATAACAGCAGAATTTTTAAGTTTATTTAATAAGATAATTGAATCTAAAAGATAATATTATTATAGAGGAATGTACTTAAAAAAGTTATTAATATATCTTTTTTATGAAAAATAATGGTATACAATACAATAAAGGGAAATAAAGCTTTTAAATGATATAAAAATAAGCAAAAGCTCTAAAATATCCGTAATTTTTTTACGGATATTTATCACTTGTTATTGATTTCAAGTTTTAAAAATGTATAATTTATGATAGAGTGATATAATGCTCAAAAAGTTTGAAGTCAAAGGTTTTAAGAATTTTAACCAAAATATAGAACTAAATTTTTCGGATGTTAGAGATTATAAATTCAATGAATGGTGTATTCAAGATGATTTACTTAATAAAATAATTATATATGGGAAAAATGCTTCAGGAAAATCAAATATCGGGTTAGCTTTATTTGATATAACAACACATTTAACTGACAAAAATATAACACCAGGAGTGTATGATTATTATTTAAATGCTGATGAAGAAACAGAATATGCTGAATTTCATTATATATTTAAATTGGAAAGTGGAGAGGTTGACTACTTATATAGAAAAAAAGATATAAAAAATTTGTTATATGAGAGAATCTCAATAGATGGAGAGGTTTTGATATCATATAATTATGAAACGATGAGCGGGGATCTTGAAGGAATAAAAAAGCTAATGCCTTCATTAAATTACGAATTCCAAGATAATAGCGTTTCAATATTGAGATATATAGTCAATAATACACCATCTGACAGGGTGATGCCACTTAAGCAATTGATGCGCTTTGTAAATAATATGTTATGGTTTAGAAGTCTTGATGAAAATAGATATATTGGTTATAAAACAGAAAGCTCTAATTATACAAAATTTATGCAAATCATTATTTTTGATTCATAAGCAGGTTATAGAATATGAAGATGCATTAAGTTATTTAGATGCAGTTGATTTTAATATTATATTACAAGAACAGTTACATAATCTTAAAGAACAGGGATTTGTATATGTGGTTTGTACATGTATATTTTTTATAGCAGATTATGATAAAAAGCTTTTAAATTCATAATTATTAAGCTTTGAGTTTTCAAGGCTTTTAGGTGATCTTCTGGGTGACAGTCGTCTCCACCATTAAAATCCACGAAAACACATTGACAATTTTGTCGATGTGTTTTTTTTATTACAAGGATTTTATAATGCTTTCAAAACTGTGGAAAACTTGTTTATAATAGTGATATGAGTATATGCAGACAATACGAAAGTGACAAAATCATAAATAAAATATTAGTAAATCACTTCGATGAATTTAGAAAATTGAAGTGGCATAGAGTTAGAAAAGAAATGCGTGAGCATATAATAGATATCGTAGAACGAGCTTTAGATTGTGGAAATATAGAGAAGGGATATTTTAAACATAAATGTCTAGAATGTAATGAAGAATACATTCTGGTATGAAAATAAAAAGCCTAAAGAAAAAATAACAGTAACTATAAGATGTATAAATTATAGGCAAAAAGGAACAATATTAATATTCTAAGGAGCTGATTAAATGTCTAATAAGATTAAGTATGTATTGGTAAGGGGGTTACTATCAATAAACCCAAAACCTGGTATCTGTTAGGTTTCGGCGCAAAGCCTGCTGTATATTTATAAAGAATGTATTCGGCAATCATATCTACGACAATTTTGTTAAGAGTTTCATGTGATTAATATAATCACATGATGGACATTCCAATTTAATAATAGAAATCCAAGTAATAATTGAGCCATGTTTGGATGAAAGATATATTTCAGATATAGTAGGAAAAAAGGAGGAAACATTCATGAAAGAAAAAAATAGTACACAGCAATCGCTTGGAAAGAAAAAAGCACTAATTGTTATATCTTCAAATAAGATTTTGCCGCTTGTTGAACCTAGTGGTCATCCAGGTATCTCAACAGGGTTCTTCCTCGTCGAAATGGCAAAGATATTGCAAAGTTTTGGTGATGAGTACGAATTCGTTTTTGCGACTCCCGACGGTCAACTTCCGCAGTTAGATATCAATGGGATGGCACTATTCTTTCACGCTGGCGCAGGCCTGGGTGCAGCTATGGGATTATCAGGCGTAGCACAGGCTACTCTGTTTAACGTTGACAAGTTCCGTAAAAGACGTCCGAAGCTTATTGCTCGCCGCCAAGCTGAACTGGAGACCGCTTATAAGCTCCTTGGAAACATCCCTGTTTCAGATCCACTTCCTAATACTGACAAGGAAGCCAAGCATATACGAGACAGTATCGTAAAGAAGTTCAAAGCATTGCCGAAGTACAATTACTATTCGGTGAGAGAATTAGTCGAGAAGAACCGCGACCCTCAAGATCCGTTCAAACTCCGCGATTTTACATTTGTCCACATGCCCGGTGGGCATGCACCGATGGTTGATTTTGTTGATAGTCCCTATATGGGCGAACTGCTAAATACACTGCACGAAGAAGGAGTGCTGATTTCACTTATCTGCCATGCACCTGTTGCTATGGTCTCGGCGAAGTACCGTGTTTCCGCTGATGGTAAAATTTCGACCACCAGTGATCATAATTTCAAAGGGGCACGACTGACCACCGTATCCAAGGGTGGAGAAATAATGGCATTGACGCTTGCATACCCGAAAGTTCCCAGGAAGAAGACTCGGGTGGCATATTACGTAGACGAGGCACTAAAAGAAGCCGGTTATCAGGTTGAGAGCACTGTCAATCCGAGTGCGGTACAGGTGGTCTTTGATGAGAAGGCAAATCTGCTGACCGGCAACGGTCCGCAGTCAATTGACGCCCAGGCTGCCAAACTGAGGGAAATCCTTGATAGTAAACAACAGTTGAAATAATTTAAAAGGCTGAGAATAGCTATGAATAAAAATATTATAGGGGTATTCCATCTTAAGTGCATTGAGTTGGAATACTCATATACATACTCGTGGGCTATTGATTTGTTAATCAATAAGTAGTCAAGTATTTAGCATGAAAGATTTATGGAATCACTATGAAAAACTCTGACTTACGGACAGTTAATAACAATATAATTGGAAATGTCTATTTTATAAAAAATATTCTGAAAAACATAAAAGACCACCTTTTTATTAAAAAATCCAGAAATTAAACTATAAAAGTATAAATTAAGAGAAGAGAAGGTAACTTAGCATGGCTAAAAAAAGAATTGTTTAATTTGCAAAAATAATGATTTATTTAACAAATGCAATATATTAGAGAGTCATCAAGAATATAAAATTATAATATTGCAACATATTTTTGTTTAAGAAACATCATGTTTGGTCATAATCTGAGACTCAGAACTATTTTCTTGTGATTCTGAGCTGGAAATGCTCCATGTTCCAGGATCACTATTATCTGGGATACGATGATTCATTATATCCAGATACCAGTTTGCTTTATGGGTAATATAATTGTATCTTTCATTCATTTCCTTTAACTGTTTCTCTAGTTGCATCTTTTGTTCTATAATTATTTCATATCTTTTATCTAAAGTGGATTCTCCCTGCAAGCACAGATCTACATAGTCCTTGACGGCTTTTATAGACATACCAGATCCTCTAAGATTCTTTATGCCAATGAGCCAATTCTTAGAATTTTCATCAAAAAGTCTGTTTCCATTCTTATCACGTTTTAAAGTAGGTACTAATCCCATATCTGTGTAATACCTAACTGTATGTTCACTCATATTAAGGAGCTTTGAAATCTCTTTTACTGTATACATTTTTACCTCATTTCCATCGTCAAAGACGAAAAATTTTTCAATGTAACCTCTTGACTTAGAGTTACTCTAACGGAATACAATAATTTTAGCACAGTAAATTCAGTTGTGCAAAGATAATTCTGCCTAGGTTAAATAATGAATGGCAGGAAAAATTATAATAAAGGAGAGATTATGATGAAATATGTAGAATTAAACAATGGTGTTAAAATGCCAATTTTGGGATATGGAGTATTTCAAATTGCAAATCAGGCAGAATGTGAAAGATGTGTACTAGATGCAATAGAGGTAGGTTATAGATTAATTGATACTGCTCAGGCCTATGGTAATGAAGAAGCTGTAGGAAAGGCTATTAAAAAATGCAACGTTCCAAGAGAAGAATTATTTATTACTACAAAAGTGTGGATTTCAAATGCTGGATATGAAAAGGCAAAGAAATCTATTGAAGAATCATTGGAAAAACTTCAATTAGACTATTTGGATTTAGTATTAATACATCAGCCATTTAATGATTATTATGGAACTTATCGTGCAATGGAAGAGCTATATAAAGAAGGAAAACTTAAAGCAATAGGTGTAAGTAACTTCTATCCAGATAGATTAATAGACATTACTCAGTTCAATGAAGTTGCTCCAGCAGTAAATCAAGTTGAAACACATGTGTTTAATCAACAAGTAAAAGCTCAAGAAGTAATGAAAAAATATGGCGTTCAAATTCAAGCCTGGGCACCTTTTGCTGAAGGAAAAAATAACTTCTTTAATAATGAAACATTAAAAGAAATTGGAGATAAATATAATAAATCAGCTGCACAAGTTGCTTTAAGATATCTTATTCAAAAAGGAGTATCAGTGCTTCCTAAAACAGTTAGTAAGGAAAGAATGATACAAAATATAAGTGTATTTGATTTTGAATTAACTAAAGAGGATATGGATTTAATTGCTACTTTAGATAAAGCTGAAAGTTTATTCTTCTCACATTATGATCCACAAACAGTTGAATATTTAACAAGTCTAGCAAGATAAATCTAATTATTAACATATATAGTAAAAACTTTCTTAGATTATAGAGAGTTTTTACTCTATTTTTTAAATTTATTTAGTCTACTCTTTTTTACTATCATTGACAAAGGGTACAATTTAGATAGTATGGGTATTTTAAATTTATAAGTACTCATATGGATATTCATATAATTATAATAGTTGATTTTAATGCAAGGCAGTTGTATTTCTATAATATAAA
This sequence comes from Clostridium neonatale, assembly GCF_001458595.1. Classification (GTDB taxonomy): domain Bacteria; phylum Bacillota; class Clostridia; order Clostridiales; family Clostridiaceae; genus Clostridium; species Clostridium neonatale. The sequence goes on along the minus strand of NZ_LN890328.1, from coordinate 1,308,184 downwards.
TGAATGAATAAGCAAAGCATTATATAAATTAAGTTTTGTAAATGAATCTGACAATGATACATTTAAAATATCTTCAATACGGTTTATTCTATATTTTATTGTGTTTCTATGTATATTTAATGCTTTAGAAGTATTAATAATATTGCAATCATTCTTAAGATAAACTTTTAATGTTTGTATTAAATTACTTTTGTTTTTCTTATCATGAATAATAAGAGGATTAAGCATTTCATTTCTATAATTTTTTAATAAATCCTGTCTTTCAATTTCAGAGAAGACTTGAAGAATTCCAATTTCATTATAAGAAAGGATTTTGCCCTTGTGTTTAAGTTTTGTGCATAGAGAAATACACTTTGAGGCTTCATTAAAGCTTTTTTGTATTTGATCTATTGAAAAATAGCATTTTCCAATTCCTATATTCATGTTTATATAAGGATATTTATTTAATGTCTCTGTAATAAATTTATTTAGAATTTCATGGCATATATTAGGATCATTGATGGTTTTAAAGTAAGTATTATCAGCTATATTAATTTTATTATTTTCATTAAAAAGATTGTGGCTGAAATCATCATTACTTTTAAATTGGCTGTCATTATTCATAGGTAGATTATGCTGTGAGCTTGTATAAAGTCCTACAATATTATTACCGTAGTTAGATAGAACAACATTAAAGTTTTCTTCATTAAATAGAGATAAAAGAAAGTTTTTTAAGTCTCCTATCTTAAATTCATCAAGAGATGGTTTTGATTGCTCATTTTCTGAATTATTAAAGAAGTTTATTAAAAAAACACTTTGACTAAGATTTAAAGGATAGTCAAGCTCTTCAGCCTTAAGTAATAGTCTTTCTTTATTTAAATCATTCCCAAAGATTATACTGGATACCAAATCATCTCGACTTTGGCTTATGCTGCTGCTAAGAACAATGGCATGTCCTAACTCTTCGAAAATATTAACAAGTGGTGTGTTCCAGCTTATTAGAAATATTGGAAAGCCCTTTTTATCACAAAGCTTTATTGTAGTCTTCGGGATGGATTTAATATAATTATCTCCAACTAATAGAAGTGCTCCAGAAAGATTTAATTCTATAGCTTCAGAAATGAGATTTGATATATTAAAATCTTTTTTATCAATAATTGCACCACTTATTATTAAAAGCTCATGACCTTTTACCCAGTTTTTAAGGCTTAGGCTTTCAGCTTTGTATGCCCATCTAATTACATTATTTAATCCTTCGCTGCCACATAAAAGTTTTACATTAGTAAGTGAAGGAAGAGTGAATAAATCTTTGCATTGAAACATAAAAAGACCTCCTAACATTTGTTATTATTCTAATTTATTAGTATATACTTGTCTAGACTTTTACCATATATTTTGTTTATTATTAACAATAAGATTTTAATATTTTTGTTCTTAGTGCATAAAAATTTAATAAAATTTGACTGAAAAATTCTATTAGATTAATATTTAGGTAAGGAAAATTTAATATAAACAATGGCGTTTAAATAGATAGAGCAATGAGGTTCTAAGTAGAGTAGTTAACTTTACTTAGGGCCTCTTTTTTTACTTGTAGGAGATTGTAGATTTTAGCAGCTAAAAATAGTTTGGTACAGCTATTAATGCTGAATGAATCAAGATTCAAAGTAGAATTTATAAAAGATTATTACAAGTGTGAAAAGGGGGGAATATTAATGAAAACATGGGAAATAATGATTGGATTTCAGGCTTTGACAGCACTGATTTCTCTAGTGTCAGTATTAATATTTATGTTTAAAAAGGATGAGATTGTATAAAAGTCAACTCAATATATGAGATTAAGCGTAAGGTGGGGAATTAATAAATAAAGACTATGGTATAAATTATGTATTTTAGAGAGTAATGAAATTGTTGATATATGGAATTTAATTAAAGCAAATAATCATTATATTGAAAAAAGTAAAGGAGGAAATAATATGAGTTTACAAACAATATCAATTATATTTTTCGTTGGATTTTTAACATTTGTTGCTATTGTAGCATTTGTTTCAAGTAGAAATAATGGAGGTCGAAGTGAGAGTGCTGATGTTGAATATTATTTAGGAGGCAGAAGTACACCTACAGTTGTTCTTGCATTTTCATATGTGACATCATCAATAAGTGCAGCGTGTTTTATGGGTGACCCAGGAATAATGTCAACTATGGGATGGCCTTACTACTGGGTTGTTATTGCAATTGTTCCAGGACTTATAATTCCAGCAGTTTTTCTTATGAGAAAGATGAGACTTCAGGCTGAAGCTTTAGGTTCACTTACAATCCCAGAATACCTTGGGCAAAGATACAATAGTGATACTTTGAGGCTAATAATTGCAGGAGTTATTTCAGTATTTTATATATTCCCATTAGTAGCTCAGTTTAAAGGTGCGGCAATACTTTTAGAGAGCTTTACTGGAATCTCATTTAATACAGGACTTGTAATTATAACATGTGTTTTGATTTTTTACGTTATTGTTGGTGGTCTTCGATCTGTAGCATGGACAGATTTTGTTCAGGGACTTCCAATGCTTGTTATAACAATTGTGTTATTAATTGTTTCATTAAAAGCAGTAGGTGGATTTGATGGACTTGAAGCAGGACTTGCAGCAATTGATCCATCAATGTTAAATGTTGTTCAGCCGAGTGTAAAAGGTGCTGAAATGCCTCTTACAGGAGTTATTGGAAACTTTGCATTCTGGGGGGTTACATTTATAAGTCAGCCATACCTTTGTTCAAGATTTTTAGCTATACCAAATGTAAATAGAAAAACAATAGGGACCTTTCTTATTACAGCATTGGTTTTAAGTGTAATTTACAACAGTTTTTATATTGCAGGATTAACAGGAAGAGTTTTATTTCCAGATGCAGCAGCTGATTATTTAACAGTAACAATGGCAATTAACCTACTTCCTAAAGCAGGAGCAGCATTTATGATGGTTGGAATATTTGCAGCTATGATGTCAACAGCAACTTCAGTATTATTAGTAATTGGGCAAGCAATAGGAAGGGATTTTTATTCTAAAACAATAAATAAGAATGCAAGTCCTGAACTTGAAGTAAAAGTAACAAGAATAGCTGTTGTGGCAGTTTCTTTAATATGTATGATATTTAATTATATTAATCCTCCAGAATTCTTATCAGTAGTTTTGTATCTTGGATTAAGTGGTATTGGTTCATGCATAGGTGTTCCTTTATTTTCAGCAATAGTGTCAAAGAAATCTACTAAAGAAGGTGCAATAGTATCATCAATACTTGGACCTATAGCATATATGATTATCACATATGTAATTGGACTAAACTTTTGGTTCTCATGCCTTCTTGCAATAGCTATTTCAGGGGCATCAATGATTATAATTTCAGCATATGTAAACAAAAAAGCATTAGAAATCGAAAAAGGAAAATTTGATATTGCTTAATTATAAAGATAAATAAAAAATAGAAAAGAGGATTTAAAATGAGTTATTTTATGCATGATATGACATGGAAAGAATTTAATGATTGTAAAGAGAAAATTGTAATACTTCCAATAGGAGCAACAGAGCAACATGCAATGCATCTGCCATTATGTACAGATGCAGCAATTGCAGAAAACTTTGCATTAAAGCTTGCAGAGGCTGTAGATGGAGTTATTATGCCAACACTAACATATGGATATAAATCAAAACCTCTAAGTGGTGGAGGACCACTGTTTCCAGGAACTATTGATTTAAATGGAGAAACTGTTATAAAGCTTGTTTATGACATACTAATGGAAATAGTAAAGGATGGTTTTACAAAGATATTTATAATGAATGCACATTTTGAAAATGAGGCATTCATTATAGAAGCTATGGATTTGGTAAATAGAGATATAAATGGAAAAGTAGTAATAATAGAATCTAACTGGTGGGATCATATGTTTCAAGATGTAATAGATGAAGTATTTAATGAAGTACCATTTCCAGGATGGGCATTTGAACACGCAGCAGTAACTGAAACATCTCTTATGATGTATTTTAAACCAGAGCTTGTTCATTTTGAGAAAAATGTTGAAGTAGGAGAAACAGAAGCACTTCCTTATTTCAGATATCCATTATATAAAGGGGATGTACCAGAAACAGGTGCACTTGCAAGTGCAAAATCATCATGTGCAGAAAAAGGAAAAGTAATTGTTGATAGTGTTATACCTGAATTAGTGAAAATATGTAACAAAGAATTTAAGTAAAAGTTTAATATACAAGAGTTACAATAAAACATATAAAATATGTAAAATTTAAAAATATTCAAGGTTTATAAAAATATTTAAGAATTATAAAATAAAGAAATACATTATTTTAAGTTGTAGTCTACTAAGATTAGTATTTATTAAATTAAAAGCTTTAAAGGCTCAGGGGGAATTTAAAATGGTAATACTATATAAAAATGCAAGATTAAAAGGAAAAAAAGAATTAACTGATATATTAGTTGAAGATGGAGTAATAAAAGAAATTGGTAATGATTTAATAAGCAACAATTTAAATAATGATAAAGTTAAGGAAATTTATGATTTAGAGGGAAATTTAGTTTTGCCTCCATATGTAGATCCTCATATTCATCTTGACTATGTATTTACAGCTAAAAAAGAAGGAGCTTTAAATGATACTGGTACTCTTTTTGAAGGAATTCAAAGATGGAGTGAAACAAAATCAGATTTAAATATTGAGGAAATAAAAGAGAGAGCAAGACTTGGAATAAAAAAAGAAGTACTTCAAGGAGTTCAGTTTATAAGAACTCATGCCGATGTTACAGATCCAAATCTTACGTCTTTAAAAGCACTTTTAGAACTTAAAGAGGAGCTTAAAGAATTTGTTACAATACAAGTTGTATCATTTCCACAAGAAGGTATGTATGCATATAAGGGGGGAGATGAACTTGTAGAAGAAGGTTTAAAGATGGGGGCTGACTGTGTTGGTGCAATTCCACATTTTGAACTTGCAAGGGAATTTGGCGAAAAATCAATTCATAAGACAGTAGAACTTGCAGTGAAATATAACAAACTTATTGATGTTCACTGTGATGAAACAGATGATGATCAATCAAGGTTTGTAGAACTTTTATCTGCACTTTCTTATATGGAGGGAATTGGACATTTAACAACAGCAAGTCATACATGCTCATTTGGATCATCAAATAACGCATATGCCTTTAAAATTATGAAAGACCTTAAAAAATCAAAATTAAACTTTATAGCATGTCCAACTGAAAATATATATCTTCAAGGAAGACAAGATACATATCCAAAGAGAAGAGGATTAACAAGAGTAAAAGAGCTAAACGATGCAGGAATAAATGTATGCTTTGCTCAAGATTCAATGTCTGATCCATGGTATCCTTTAGGAAATGGAAATATGATGATGATATTAGATCATGGAATTCATATAGCACAAATGATGTCATTTGAAGAAATTGATAATGCCCTTGATCTTATTACAACCAATGGAGCTATAACTATGAATATTCAAGATATGTATGGTATAGAAGTAAATAAGCCAGCTAATTTTATAGTTCTGAATGCAAAATCTGAATTTGAAGCAATATGTGAACGTGCAGAAGTTTTAAGCTCGGTTAGAAATGGTAAGTTCTTATTTAAGAAACAGCCTAGAGTTATAGATTCTTATATGAATATAGTATAAATCATTTAACAGTATTATTTAATTAGATAGGGTAGTATTAATAATTAAAACAAAAGCCATGTGTAAGAATAATAAATATTCAAGCATGGCTTTTTTGATTTTCTACTTATGCTCAGTTATCTATTGGTTAAATCACTTGAATATCCATACAGTTTATGAAATTAGCTAATATTCCATATGATTTCAGCAACAATAGTAATATTATGTTGAAGTTTATTGAAATAAATTAATAAATTATATATTTAATTCAACAAAGTTCAACGGGATAAATATGTTAAATCAAAGTAAAGATACTGATAAAGGCCTGTAAAGATTGTGTAAATACTACGTAAATAGTATTGATAAACGATTACATTAAATTGACTTTGATTTTGCGTGGTGATAAGATTCAAATTGTTGGAAGGAAAATTTTTAAAAAAAAGTTCAACAAAGTTTACTAAAGAAATTTATTACAATCAAGTTTTATGAGGAGGTAAATTAAGTGCCGAAACTATTGCTTAAAAATATATGTAAAAAATATGATGAGGAGTCATATGCAGTTAAAAACGTTAATTTAGAAGTTGATGATAAAGATTTTGTGATTTTAGTTGGACCATCAGGATGCGGTAAGTCAACAACACTTAGAATGATAGCTGGTCTTGAAGAAATAAGTGAAGGTGAAATGTGGCTGGATGGACAGTTTGCAAACTATCTCACTCACAAAGAAAGAGATCTAAGCATGGTATTTCAAAATTATGCATTATATCCAACCATGTCTGTTTATGATAATATAGCATTTTCTTTAAAGGTAAGAAAAGTTTCTAGAAATACTATAAAAGAAAAAGTAAATGAAGTTGCAGAAATTTTAGGGATTCAGCAGCTATTAAAAAGAATGCCAAAAGAATTATCTGGAGGACAAAAGCAGAGAGTTGCAATTGCTAGTGCAATAATAAGAAACCCAAAGATTTTACTTATGGACGAGCCCTTATCAAATTTAGATGCAAAATTAAGAAATCATATGAGAGTTGAAATGTCAAAGCTTCATAAAAAATTAAACAATACAATTATATATGTAACTCATGATCAGACAGAAGCTATGACACTTGGTACAAAGATAGTTGTATTAAAAAATGGAGAGGTACATCAAGTAGATACGCCAGAGGCATTATATGATAATCCAGTTAATAAATTTGTTGCAGGATTTATAGGTCTTCCATCAATGAACTTTATAAAATGTCAATTGAAAAATGAAAATCAATTAATGTACTTTAATCTTGGCAATGAAAAAGTATATTTACCCAAAAGTAAAAGTGATTTGTTAATTAAAAAAGGGTATGAAAACAAAAATGTAATTATAGGAATACGACCAGAGCATATTACAAACAACATTGATATGACAGAAAGAGATAAAGAATATATATCTTCGCCAATTAGTGTAAAAGTAGATTTAAGTGAAATGCTTGGAGATAAAACAAATATTTATTTTAAAATTGGTGATAATGATTTAACAGCAATTTTTAAAGATAATTGTAATTTTGGGATAGGAGATAAGGCGGAGGTTTTAATATATACAAAAAATATATGCATTTTTGATGAAAAAAGCGAGAAGAATATCTTACATGACGAAGTTAAAGGAGGTTTATGTGATGAATAAAACAAAAAGATTTAAAATCGAACCATATTCATTTATTATGCCGAGTCTTATAATATTTTCATTATTTCTATTTTATCCATTTTTTAAAACATTATATTTAAGCTTATACAAAACAGATAAAATGGGACAACCAAAATTATTTGTAGGATTTGAAAATTATACAGATTTATTTTCATCACCTTCCTTTTATAACAGTTTAGTTGTTACGTTTGTTTTTGTAGCTATAGTTGTTTTAGGAAGCATGGCAATTGGACTTTTAACTGCTGTATTATGTAATAAATCCTTCCCTGGAATAAGAGCATTCAGCACAGCTTATGCACTTCCAATGGCAATTGCATCTTCGTCAGCTGCAATGATATTTAAGATCATTCTTCATCCGTCAGTAGGAATTGCAAATAAAGTTTTAAATTCTAATATAAATTGGCTGACAGACCCTAAGTATGCATTAATTTGTGTTGCAGTACTAACTGCATGGCTTAATAGCGGTATTAATTTCTTGTATTTTTCAGCTGGATTAAGCAATATTGATGAATCCATATATGAAAGAGCATCAATTGATGGTGCAAATTCAATTCATCAGTTTTTCAAATTAACGCTTCCTGGGCTTAGTCCAATTCTATTCTATACTTTCGTAGTAAATATAATACAAGCGTTCCAGGCTTTTGGACAAGTTAAGATATTAACACAAGGTGGTCCGGGAGAGTCTACAAACCTTCTTGTATATTCAATTTATAGAGATGCATTTTTCAATTATCGTTTTGGTAGCGCAGCAGCACAGTCAGTTATACTTTTTGCAATAATAATGATACTTACTTTAGTAATGTTCAAAATGGAGAAGAAAGGGGTCAAGTATTAATGGAAGCTGTAATTAATGAGAATATAACCAAAAAAGAAATAGAAGACATTCAAACAAAAATGAGAAGAAAACACAAAAATAGAAAAAGAATTAAATCTTCTTTAAGACTAGCAGTTAATCTAGTTGTTGTATTAATTGTCCTTTTACCGCTTTTATATGCTTTAAGTATTGCTTTTATGCCATCAAGTGAAGTATTTACAACAGATTTGAATTTAATACCTAAAAATCCAACCATATCAAACTTTGTAGATGTATTAAAAAAGGTTCCTTTATTTAAATTTGTATTCAATTCATTTGTAGTAGCGGGACTTATAACACTTGGGCAGATAGTATCTTGTTCACTAGCAGCATTTTCATTCTCGTTCTTAAATTTTAAGGGCAAAGAAATATTGTTTATGCTTGTTATGTCAACAATGATGATTCCGGGTGAAGCAACAATTATTTCAAATTACTTAACAGTAAGTTCATGGAACTGGTTAGATTCATATCAGGTACTTATCGTTCCATATTTAACATCAGCTATGGGAATATTCTTATTCAGACAATTTTATTTATCATTCCCAATTGCTCTTTATGAGTCAGCCAAAATAGATGGATGTACAAATTTAAAATTTATATGCAAGATTTTAATGCCGCTTACAAAATCGGCAATAGGTGCAATGGCAGTTTATACATTTATAAATGCATGGAATATGTATATGTGGCCTCTTCTAGTAACTGGCTCTGATAAGATGAGAACTGTTCAAATTGGTATAAGTATGCTTAACAGCATTGATTCTCAATCTATAACGATGATGATTGCAGGTGTTGTAATGATAATTGTACCTTCACTATTAATCTTTGTTGTTGGTCAAAAGCAGCTTATAAGAGGAATGTTCTCAGGAGCCGTTAAAGGCTAAATATACTAAAAAGTAAAATGTATCGATTATTATGTTGGCTAAAAACAACATGTATTAATATTAAGAAGATCAAATTTAAAATACATGCTGTTTAATATAAAAAGATTATGATTTTTTAAAGTTGAAGGGAGAAAACAAAAATGAAATTAAAGAAATTCTTACCACTTGTTTTAACTGCTACAATGGCTTTAACTACACTTGCAGGATGTGGCGGCGCTAGTCAGGGGACTGCTGATGCATCATCAAATGGTAGTGATGCTCAGAAGACAACAATAACATTCTGGCACTCTATGGGTGGAGTAAATGGAGAAGCTCTTACTTACTTAGTTGATAAATTCAACAGCGAAAATGATAAAGGAATTTTTGTAGATGCACAATATCAAGGGGAATATGATGATTCAATAAATAAACTTAAAAGTGCACAGCTTGGAAATATGGGAGCAGATTTAGTACAAATTTATGATATTGGTACTCGTTTTATGGTAGATTCAGGCTGGATAACTCCAATGCAGGAGTTAATTGATAAAGATAAGTATGATGTTTCAAAAATTGAACCTAACATAGCAGCATATTATTCTGTAGATAATAAGTTATATTCAATGCCTTTTAATTCATCAACACCTATATTATATTATAATAAAGATATGTTTGATAAGGCGGGAATTGAAAAAGCACCAGAAAGCTTTTCTCAAATTGAAAACATATCAGGAGATTTAACATCAGAAGGTGGAGCAACAAATGCTATATCACTAGGAATTTATGGATGGTTCTTTGAACAATTTATATGTAAACAAGGCCTTCAATATGCAGATAACGGAAATGGTAGAGAAGGCGCTGCAACTTCAGTTGAATTTGACAAAAATGGAGCAGCTTTAAATATTTTAACTGCATGGAAGAGTTTATATGACAAGGGATGTACAGCAAATGTAGGTCGTGGTGGTGATGCAGGACTTGCTGACTTTTCAGCTGGGAAATCAGCAATGACATTAGGTTCAACAGCTTCATTAAAACAAATCTTAAAAGATGTTGATGGTAAATTCGAAGTTGGTACTGCATACTTCCCAAGTGTTGTTGATGGCTCTAAAGGCGGAGTTTCAATTGGTGGTGCTTCTTTATGGGCTTTAGATAATAAGGATGAAGCTAAGAAAGATGCTACATGGGAATTTGTGAAATTCTTGATTTCTCCAGACTCACAAGCTTATTGGAATGCTAACACTGGATATTTCCCTGTTACAACTGATGCACAAAATGAACAAGTATTTAAAGATAATGTTAAAGAATTCCCACAATTTCAAACAGCAATTGATCAACTTCACAGTTCAGCACCAGAATATGCTGGAGCATTACTTAGCGTATTCCCAGAAGCTAGACAAACAGTTGAAACTGAAATCGAAAATATGCTTAATGGAAAACAATCTCCAGAAGAAACTGTAAAAGCTATGGCAGACAGTATAAATAAATCAATTAAAGAATATAACACCATTAATAAGTAGTGGACTGAATATAATTATTATATAAGCATTAAATTAAAAAAGAGTATCCACAATAATTAATTGTTAGATACTCTTTTTACATTATAAGTTATGTATAAGGAGATAAATTATGTACAAGACAAGGATTTGGGCACATAGAGGTGCTTCAGGGTATGCACCAGAAAATACTTTAGAAGCATTTAAGCTTGCAATAGATGAAAAAGCAGATGGTATTGAATTAGATGTACAGCTTACAAAAGATAAAGAATTAGTCGTAATACATGATGAAAAAATAGATAGAACAAGTAATGGTAAGGGGTATGTAAAAGATTATACATTGGAGGAACTTAAAAAGTTCAATTTTAATTATGGTAATGAAAAATATGAAGAGGTAAAGATTCCAACACTCAAAGAAGTATATGAGCTTTTAAAGCCAACAAATTTAATTATAAACGTAGAGATTAAAACTGGAATTATCTTTTATGAAGGAATAGAAGAAAAAGTATTAAAACTCGCAAAAGAAATGGAAATGGAAGATAGAATAATATATTCATCTTTCAATCATTATACAATAAAGAGAATTAAAGAACTTAATAATAGGGTACCTACTGGGTTATTATATTGTGATGGATGGATAGGTATTTTAGAATATGCTAAAAAATTAGGTGTTACTGCACTGCATCCTTGTGGATATAATCTTCAATATGAAAATCTTATAGAAGAATGTAAAAAAGAAAATATGCTTTTGCATGTTTGGACTGTTAATGAAGAAAAAGATATGAAACTTTTATATGAAAATCAGATTGATTCAATAATTACCAACTATCCAGATGTGGCAAGAAAAATAATAAATCAATAAATTACAGATATTTTATGTGGGTTAAAAAGTGGAGTAGACACAGCTGCTGTATTCACTGGAGAAACCAATAAAGAAGAAATTAAAGCTTCAAAATATAAACCTACTCATATATTCAATTCTGTAAAGGACATTTATAAGCTAATAAAAGTATAAAGTTTTTACTGAAAACTATAAATAAGGGATGTACAAAGTTTAATGATAAATAACCGAAATAAAGCTCTCAAATCGAGCTTATAATATATTGAATTTCGGTTATTTTTCACTAAACTCTGATTCCACGCAATTTATTTATGATGTTAAAAAGTTGATTTTTTAGTAGTATTTCTAACAACTAGTTTGCTTACATATTCAACTCGTGTTATTGCAGAAGAGTGTGCTTTTGAAGGTTCAGCTTTTAATTTATCTATTAGAAGATTAAATGCGCTTTCACCACATTTTTCAAGAGAATGGTCAACAGTTGTTAGCTCAATAGGCGAAAGTTTAGATGGATATATGTTATCAAATCCGCATACGCTTATATCTTCGGGAACCTTGAGTCCTAAAGAATGAATTGCATCTATAACACCATAAGCAACCATATCATTTATTGCTACAATTGCAGTAATTTCTGGAGCCTTTTTAATGCACTCTAGAGTAAGACCATATCCAACATCATGTTCTAATGTTATGCTTTTGATTTCTGTTTTAGGAGATATATCGCGTGTAAAAATATGTACATTACCTTCGGGACAATTTTCTTCATATTCTTTTTTAATTCCCTTTAAACGTCTGATTCTTGCAGAGTGGTGATCATTTAATGTAGTTGAAACATAAGCAATATTTTTATGATTAAGTTCGATTAAATGCTTTGCAACAAGCTTTCCAGCATTGAAATTATTAATATCTACAGTATCAATACCAAGTTCATTTTTACGATCTCCAATTGCAATTACAGGTATTTTATCATTTAATTTAAATGCAAGTTCAGGATTTTGAGGTATCATTGAAAATATAACACCACATGCATTACTTGATGAGAGTCTATCAATTATGTAATGTTCACGATTTTCATCCCAATATGTAGTTAAAATAGCAGTTTCATATCCATTATAATATGCATTATTTTCAATACTTTGTATAATTGTAGCAAAGTAGGGATTGATAACAGACGGGCAGATAATGTAAATGAGATTGCTGTTTTCTATATTATTGTTATTTTTATGCTTAGTTTTATATCCCAATTCTTCACAAGTTTTATAAATCAGAGATATTGTATCATCAGAAAATCTAGAAATACTTTTTTTATTAAGTATCATAGAAACACTTGCAGGCGACACTCCAGCTTTTTTTGCTATATCGCGCATAGTTACTTTTTTTTGCATTTAATTTCATCCTTTACCCTTATATATTGTAAAAATTCTAATATATTTTGGTAAAAAAATCAAGGCATACGATGCTTTTATAACAAGAAGTTAATAATACGGTTAATCTCTTGGAAGAGTATAAATGGTGACAGTCACCACCCGAAAAATGCTGTTAAATATACAAAAGTTATTTTTATAATCTGTAAATATAGCGATTTTTTGTGATAAAAGTCTTAGAATTTCTAAAGCTTCTTTTTATATATATTATATGCAAAGTTAAATTTCTATCAGATAATATCAGATAAATGATATAATAAAAGAAACATAAGTTAAATGAAAGGAATTGAGGTGGATGATTAGACCAATAATGAGGGATGTGTTTTTCCTCAATCAAAAATCTGAACAGGCAACGGAAGCAGACAAGCATGTAATTCAAGATTTACTGGATACACTGAAAGCAAACGAAGATGGTTGTGTTGGAATGGCTGCTAATATGATTGGCGTAAAAAAACGTATAATTGTAGTAAGCATGGGATTTGCTAATATTCCAATGATTAATCCAGTGATTGTGAAAAAATCCGGACCATATGAAACAGAAGAAGGATGTCTTTCATTATTAGGAGTAAGAAAGACTACGCGATATAAAGATATTGAAGTGGAGTTTTTGGATGCTGGATTTAAAAAGCAAAGACAGAAATATTCTGGCTGGATTGCACAAATTATTCAGCATGAGGTTGATCACTGTGATGGGATTGTGATTTAGTTATGAAGGGAGATTTTGAACATGGAAGCAATAGAAAGTCAACTATATCTCATTTTTTAGGTTGTATGAAATATTTTTTCAATATTTAATTTGAATTTATAAGGACTAATACTGATATTTATATAATCATAAAATTCAATAAATGATATAATAAAATAAATAGACATGAGAGATAGAGGTTTAATAAAATGCAAAAAACAATAGAAAGAATAAGAAAGTTCAGAAATGACAGAGACTGGAGTCAGTTCCATACACCAGCTAATTTATCAAAAGCAATATCAATAGAAGCAGGTGAACTTTTAGAAGAATTTTTATGGGATGAAGAAAATTATAACAAAGAGCATGTTTGTGAAGAGCTTGCAGATGTTTTAGTTTATTGTGTACATATGGCAGATTGTATTGGTGTTGATATAGATGAAATTATAAATAGCAAAATGGATAAGAATGAAAAGAAATATCCAGTTGAGAAGTCAAAGGGAAATAGCAAAAAATATACTGAGTTATAATAGTAATAAAATATTTTTCAAATTGGAACTTGTGTAAAAGCAGGTTCTTTTTTGATTATAAAAAATAAATCATTAAATTATTCATTTTTATTCATATTATAGCTTATATTGACAATAAAGTATAGATTAACTTATAATAAATTGGATAATTATATATAAAAATTTAATTTACTAAGATTTGGAGTGAAATTGAAAAAATGAATATTAAAAAAAGAGGATTAATAGTAATTTTCACGGTATTTTCTTTATTAATTGTTATGACATCAATATCTGGGGGGATATACATATATAATCATACGATTAATCAGACAGCGGAAGAAGCATTAAAATCTCTAAGGTCAATTGTAAATATGATAGATACAGATAAATTTGAAAACTTTATGGAAAATAAAGATATGGAAGATGCATATTATAAATCACTTCAAAAAGATTTTACAGAAATAAAGTTAGATAATAATTTTAAATATCTTTATACTGAAAGCTATGATAAAGATGGAAAAACGACAGTTTATGGAGTGGATACATTAAGTATTAAAGGAGATGGTGATCCATATGAGATTGGTGAAACGGTAAATTCTGAAGGAAATTACTACGATACAGAAGAAGCACTTGAATCTCTTAATAAAGGAATAGAAACATTTACAAAGCCATATAAAGATGAGGAATGGGGAATGCTTATATCGTGTAATGTTCCAATAAAGGACAAATCAGGTGATGTTTTGGGGATAGTATCTTGTGATATTTCAGCAGAGAATTCATATAAAGATATTAAAAATACATTATTAATAATCGAAGGAATTATTCTGATATTTTCAATACTAACAGCATTCTTGATTTTTATATTCTTAAAAAGATACATAAGTGAACCAATAAATAAAGTTGTAAAAACTTTATTATCTATATCTAAAGGAGACTTTAGTGTTAGAGTAGATGAATCTATTATAAATCAAGAAGATGAAATAGGTTTTATTTCAAGAGAAATAGAAAATATGAGAAATTCGGTAAGGAATTTAGTAAGTAGAGTTATTGAAGATAGTAAGTTAATTGATGGCTCAGCTAAACTATGTTTTGAAAGTATAGAAATTTTAAAAGAAAAAGTAAACAATATAACTAATGATTCCCAGGAAGTTTTAAGCGTCATGGAAGAGACTACATCATATACAGAAGAGATAAATGCTACAACTAGTACTGTAACTGAAACAATGGGAATGATAAAAGATAGATCAATAAATGGTATGAATGCAAGTAAGGAAAACAATAATAGAATAGAAGAAGCCAATAATAAAATAATAATATCTAAAGATAATTTGGACAAGGTCTATACTGAAATGCATAGCAATCTTAAAGATTCAATAAATAATTCTAAAAATATTGAATATATAAAAAAATCTATAGGTATGATTGGAGATATTTGTGACCAAACTAACTTACTTGCATTAAACGCATCAATTGAAGCAGCTAGAGCTGGTGAGCATGGAAAAGGATTTGCAGTTGTTGCGAAAGAAGTTTCTGATTTGGCTGAAGAATCAAAAAATGTAACTTACAAGATGCAAGAAGTTGTAGACATAGCTTTAGAATCAGTTGAAAAATTAGTTTCAGATTCAGAACGTATTTTAAACTTTTTAGACTTTGAAGTTGTTAAAAACTATGAAATGTTCTTGGCTACTGGGCAACAATATACTAAAGAATCAAATGAAATGGTAAGTATCTTTGAAGAATTTAATATATCTACACAAAAACTTTATGATTCAACTAATGTTATGACAAAGGCAATAGATGATATTACAAGTGCTGCAAATGCAACCACAGAGGATGTAATGAATATTGTTGGCGATGTTGAACATATTAATAGTAATTCAGAAACATTGTATGAAGAAATAAATACAACTAAGCAAAGAGCAAATGAACTTATTGAATTAGTTAATCATTTGAAAATCTAGTTTAGAAATAATTTAAAGTGGGATAAATTTCATATACCAACAAATTTAATTGATAAAAGTCTTATAATTTTCTAAGGCTTTTTTTATTTATGTAAATTTAAGTAAAGAAATATAAATAGACATTGGTGAATTTTTGGGAAAAATTTTATTGAATGAATAAAATTGTAATGAAAGGCATATATGTGAAGAATTTGAGGATGTTTTATTAATTTTGATTAATGGTATTTATTACATTAAAAGAAGATGATATAATCTTAAATTATATCAACATGCAAATTCACATATTTGTAATAAATTTAAAGATGGGAGATGCTCAGAAGTAGACATAGAGTATAAAATTTCAAAGGAAAATTAATATAAACAATATTTCAGATCAATGTGGAATTTCAGAAGATAAAGTTAAAGAGATATTAGAGTAAAAATCAAATTTTTCAGTGACTTTGATGGTTACGGATTTCTAGAAATATTCAATTAGTTATATGGTGACAGTCACCTCCCGAAAGATGTCGATATTTTTTTATTTAACTAAAATGAAAGTGAGGTAGCGTATGAGAAGAAGTAGAAGAAATGATGGAAAACCATTGTTTCGGTTGATGCTAATATTAGGAATAGTAGCTGCTGGCTTATCAGCAGTGTTTGCATTTATGATATTTTTCAAATTGCCTAAATATGTAAAACTTGAAGAATTATTAGTGCAATATATGAATAATATTGAACAGAAAAAATATGAAGATATGTATGGAGTGTTAAGCAAGGAAAGTACAACTAAGATTAGCAAAGAAGATTACATAGCCAGAAATTCTAAAATTTATGAAGGCATAGAAGCACACAATATGAAAGTAAATGTAAAGGATACAGTTAATAATAAAGATAACACAATAACAGTTCAATATTCTACATCATTTGATACTGTGGCTGGAAAAATAAGTTTTGAAAATAAAGCTTCGTTTTTAAAACAAGATAAAGGATATGGCCTTATATGGAATGATAATATTATATTTCCTGACCTAGGAGAAAACGATAAGGTTAAAGTATCTATGGAAAAAGCACAGCGTGGAGAAGTAGTGGATAGAAATGGAACTGTGCTTGCTGGAAAAGGAGCTGCTTCATCTGTTGGCATCGTGCCTGGTAAACTTACTGATAAGAGTGACTCACTTAATAAAATAGCTGAATTACTAGGGATGGAAAAAGAAACAATAGAAAAAAAATTAAATGAAAAATGGGTAAAAGAAGATTCCTTTGTTCCTATTAAGACTATTCCTAAAGAGAGTGAATTGACCTTAAAAACTGCAGAAAATAATGCAGAAACACAAGATGAAATACAGGACAAACTCCTTTCTATACCAGGAGTAATGATTTCGGATGTTGATAGAAGAGAATATCCATTAAAAGAAGCTGCAGCTCATCTTGTTGGATATGTTCAAAGTGTAACAGCAGAAGATTTAGAGAAGCATGCAGGTGAAGGG
This sequence comes from Clostridium neonatale, assembly GCF_001458595.1. Lineage (GTDB taxonomy): Bacteria > Bacillota > Clostridia > Clostridiales > Clostridiaceae > Clostridium > Clostridium neonatale. The sequence goes on along the minus strand of NZ_LN890328.1, from coordinate 1,290,784 downwards.
TATTCTTCAGATAGTGTAATTGGTAAAAGTGGCATGGAAGGGTTATATGAAAAAGATCTAAAAGGACAGGATGGCATCAAAATAAGTATTGCAAATGAGTTTGGAAATGAAAAGAAAGTATTAGCGAGTATTGAAAAAGAAGATGGAAAAAATATCAAGCTTACAATAGATTCATCTCTTCAACTTAGCTTATATGAACAATTTAAAGATGATAAAAGTGCTTCAGTAGCAATGGATCCATATACAGGAGAAGTGCTAGCGCTAGTTAGTACACCAGCATATGATAACAATGACTTTATTATGGGGATATCACAAGAGAAGTGGAAAGCATTAAATGAAGATGAGAAAAAGCCACTATATAATCGTTTCAGGCAAAAATGGGCTCCAGGTTCCTCTTTTAAATCAATTATTGCTGAAATTGGCCTAGGTACAGGAGCAATCAATCCTAATGAGGATTATGGATATGAAGGGTTAAGCTGGCAAAAAGATAAATCATGGGGGGATTATCATGTGACCACTCTTCATAAATATTCTCCAGTAAATTTAGAAAATGCACTTATTTATTCAGATAATATTTATTTTGCTAAGGCAGCATTAAAAATTGGTGCAGAAAATTTAAAAAAATCTTTAGATAAGTTAGGCTTTAATGAGCAATTACCATTTGAAATTACTATGGAAAAGTCACAATATTCTAATACAGATAAAATTGAAACAGAGATACAGTTGGCAGATAGTGGATATGGGCAAGGACAGATGCTAATAAATCCATTACATCTCGCTAGTTTGTATACATCATTTAATAATGAAGGAAATGTGATAAAGCCTTATTTGCTTTATAAGCAAGATGCAAAAGCAGATATATGGATTCCAAATGCATTTTCAAGTGATGTTACAAATGAAGTTATGAATGGCTTAAAAAAGGTAGTAAATGATCCTCATGGAACTGGATATGGAGCATATAGAGATGATATTTCGCTTTTTGGTAAGACTGGTACAGCTGAAATAAAAACATCACAAGATGATAAAAACGGTACAGAGCTTGGATGGTTTGCAGTATCTACCTCAGACAAAAATGCACAAAAGCCAATATTAATAGTTAGCATGGTAGAGGATGTAAAAGATAGAGGCGGAAGTGCATATGTTGTAAACAAGGATAAAATTGTGCTGGACAAATATTTAAGGTGACAGATGAAGATACTATATTTTCATGAACAAACTTTTTTAGAATATATATATTTCAATAAAAATGTTAAAAATACAACAATTTGAGTTATACTATAAATGTACATAATATTAATAATTAAATGTAAGGAAGAAGGTAATAAAAATGTATAAGAAACAAATTGAAGAGTATTTTGAAAATAATAAAGATGAGATACTTAATGATATATGTAATATAGTAAGGATAAAGAGTGACAGAGGAGAAGCAAAAGAAAATATGCCTTATGGTGAAGGCCCTGCAAAAGCGCTTGAAGCAGCATTAAAGCTTGCAGAAAGTATGGGATTTAAGACTAAAAATTATGATAATTACGTAGGAACTGTTGATTTTAATGATAATGAAAAAGGTCTTGATATATTAGCTCATTTAGACGTTGTCCCAGCAGGTGATGAATGGACTGTAACTAAGCCTTATGAACCAATAATAAAGGATGGGAAAATATATGGAAGAGGAACATCAGATGATAAAGGCCCTGCTATAGTTGCTTTATATGCATTAAAAGCAGTTAAGGATTTAAATATTCCTTTAAGTAAAAATGTAAGATTAATTTTAGGTACTGATGAAGAATGTGGAAGTTCAGACATCGAGCATTATTATAAATTAGAGAAAGAAGCTCCAATGACATTTTCACCAGATGCTGAATTTCCACTTATAAATATTGAAAAGGGACAGTTAGCTGCAGAATTTACAAGTGAATATGTTGAAGATAAAGCACTTCCAAGAATTATATCAATTAATGGAGGAGTAAAGGCTAATGTTGTTCCTGATAAAGCCACAGCTGTAGTTGAAGGATTTGATTTAGAGATTGTTAAAGAACTATGTAAAAAGGAAGAAGAAAAGACAAATGTTAAGTTTACTGTAAGTGAAGATGATTCTTTAATTACAATTAATGCTAAGGGTAAAGGAGCTCATGCTTCAACACCTGAAAATGGACACAATGCAATAACAGCTATAATTGAATTATTATGCTCAATGCCATGTGCAAAAAGTGAAGGATTTGATAGGCTATGTAGCGTAAATAAATTATTCCCTCATAATGATTTTATTGGGAAAGGTTGTGGGATTGTTATGAGTGATGAATTAAGCGGAAGTTTAAGTATTGCATTTACTATTTTTGAATATAATTTAACAAGCTTAAAAGGAACTTTTGATTCAAGAGCACCTATTTGTGCAACTGATGAAAATTTAACTGAAGTATTAAGAAAGAACATGAAAGATTTAAACATAACATTAGAAGATAAAAAATTAAATCCATCACATCACGTAAGCTGTGATTCTGATTTTGTGCGTACATTATTAAAATGTTATGAAGAATATAGTGGACAAAAGGGTGAATGTTTAGCCATAGGTGGAGGTACTTATGTACATCATCTTAAAAATGGTGTAGCTTTTGGATGCTCAATGCCTGGAACTGACAACAACATGCATGGAAATGATGAATTTGCTGTTATTGATGAATTGATGTTAAGTGGAAAGATATTTACACAAGCCATAATAGATTTATGCAAATAGTAGAAGTTTCTTTAGTGATTTCAATGAATTTCTTTAAACTGATGGCTATAATGGTTATAACTCCGTTATCAATGCTACAAGAATAAAATATGAAAATTAAAGATAATAAATAAATTAAATCCCAGTAAAGTTTAGTAATTACCTTGCTGGGATATTTTTTATTCTTTAGGAAATTGTATTCACGGACAATCTGTGGATAAGTTATTTAAAAAAATATTGCAATAGAATAATGAATAGTTCCTAAAGAATAAAAAATAAATTATATGCGCCTGGCCTTTTCTTCGGCAAGCTCAGAAAATCCAGAATGCGCTAAAATAATCGACGGCTAAAGGATTTTCTTAAATTTAAGTTATTGTACTCTATTGGATTTGTATATTATATGGTTATTATATCATAGTCGCCTTGGCGTTTTTTTTTATAGAAATGAAAATTTTTTATTTTTATATTTCAGTGGCGATACACCTACATACTTTTTAAATAACTTACTGAAGTAGTAGTAATCTTTATACCCAACCTTTTCAGCTACTTCTGAAAGCTTTATGTCATCATTTTTAAGTAGGGATTTAGCTTCACTAATGCGTTTTTTTGTTGTATATTCAACTAAGCTTTCACCTGTAATTTTTTTGAATGTAGAACTTAAATGACAACTATTAATATAAAACTGAGCTGATAAAAAATCTAAATTTATATCCTCAGAATAATAGTTTTTATCTATATAATCCTTAACTTTTATTATAGTATTTGATGAAATAGAATTTTTAGTGTTTTTAATCTTAGATTGCTCGTTTGTTAATCGCTCATAGCAAGTATAACAATAATCTTTAATATAATTTAAATCTTTGCTTGCATATAATAGATTATTTACTAGATCAATATTTATTAAAGAGAAATATTCGCCATTACCTTCTAGAAAGACATCTTCCATAGCAGATAAAAAATAAGTTACTAGTGATTTAAGAGCATGTACATCTTTAATCCTACTTACTTCATTTAAATAAAACTCAAACTTATTTGTTAAAGTGGTTTTTGTATTAGAGCGTATTAATAGCTGAAAGTCAAGCTTAAGACTTTTAGGAAGTGTGTAAGTTTTATATTTAATATCATTAAAAGTGAATATTGAAAACTCGTTATAAAAAATTTTAGAAGGAAATAATGTAATACATTCAAGAAAGGAATCCTTCAAGTTTTTTATATCTGTACAGCTTTTATTAAAATAACAATAAGATAATATTTTATTTTTAATTAGATAGTTAAGTTTACTTTTTATCTCATCGGAATATATGCAATTAATAAGTAATATCTTGTTTTTTTTAGAAAGACCATATATAACATCATAAGATTTAAAATTATCATCTAAAAAGTTATATAAATTATTTATATAATCTTCTTTTGACAATTCTACTGATATAAAAATAAAGTTATCTTCCTTAATGTTAAGGAGAGAATCTTTTTTATCTAAGTCATTATAAAGTAAATCTACTATGTATTGATATTTTGACTTTTCATCTAATTCATGTAAGGCTGCTAGATTTTGAGCTGATTTTTCAATTAAAGATATACATTTTTCTATGGAACTATAAAGGTCTGATTTCTTTACTGGTTTAAGTAAGTAATCTACAATATTATATTTAATGGCTTGTCTAGCATATTCGAATTTTTCAAAACATGTAAGAAATATTACGTTAGTTTGATAGGATTCAGCTCTCAAATTTTGCAAAAGTTCAATCCCTGTTAATTTCGGCATTTGTATATCAATTATTGCTATATCAATTGAATTATTTCTAATAACTTCTAAGGCCTCAAATCCATCAGAAGCTTGAAAAATATTGTTAAATGAAAAGGTACTATCTTTCAAATATTTCAAAATTTTTGCTCTAATAAGATATTCATCATCAACTAAAAGTATATTCATCTCTGTATAAATCCTTTCTTATTGCAGGTATTACTAGAGTAATAGTAGTTCCTTTATTTTTTTGGCTTTTAATATTGAAAATACAGTTATTATGATAAACCAATTTTAAACGTTCTATAGTATTTTTTACGGCAAATCCACCTTTTGCAGAAGAGGAGATATTACCGTTAATTACTTTTTTTAATTCATCTTCTGTCATTCCTATACCAGTATCTTCTATAGTTATTTTTAGTTCATCATTAAAGTATTCAATAGCAACTATTACTTTGCCTTTATCATCATAATTTTTTAGGCCATGATAAATAGCATTTTCTACTAACGGTTGAATTAAAAGTTTAGGACAAGAGAAGTGTTCCAGATTAGAATCACATATAATGTCATAATCAAAAATATTATAATATCTTAGCTTCATAATTTTCAAATAGCTTTCTGTTAAGGAAATCTCATCCCTAATTGAAATAATATTGTTTCCTTTGCTTAATGCACCTCTGTAGAAGGTAGAAAGATTTGAGATTATGTCTACAGCTTCATCATTCATGTCAAGTTCAATTAAAGCAGAAATATTTTCTAATGAATTATATAAAAAATGGGGCTTTATTTGTAACTGAATTAATTGAAATTCAAATTCTTTCTTCTTATTTTGTTCAATAGTTATTTTGTCTAATAAATTTTTTATATAGACTATAAGATTATTAAATTTTTTTGAAAGTAATCCTATTTCATCATCAGATAAAATATCTATTTCTGCTGCCCAATTACCTTTTTCAATTTGATTTATAGCTAAAGATAAATTGGTAATTGGCTTTATAATGGATTTTGAAATAGACTTAGAAAGAACATAAGAACATAATAAACCTATTAATGATAAAATAATCAAGGATAAAATAAGTGTTTTTTTATTTTTAATTAAATCTTTTAAATAGATATCAGCAACTATGTTCCAGTTCAATTTGTTGTTGTACAGCATAAGAGTTAATTTATCTTCTTCCCTATTATTTATTATTTTTACAGGATCTCTTGCAGTAGCTAATTTTAAGTTTTTTCTTAATTTAAAAATATTATTAGAAATTTCACTTTGATTAGAAGATGAAATTATAACTCCTTTGGGATTAATAATAAAGAAATCAGTAAATTTAGTGTATTTGCTGTTTGTATAGTTTGTAGATAAAGTAGATTCATCAATAAATACTTCTAAGTATCCAATTAATTTGCCAGTATTCATATTAAATATTTGTCTTGTTGTATAAAAATAAGGATTTCCTACTGTATCTGAAATTGCACCATACCATTTATTAAATTCCATATTGTAATTAGGCAAACTAATAAGCTTACTATTTGTTTTAAATGTAAAGTCGGTTGTAGTGTGGAGTATGATTCCAGATATAACTGAGTCTTTATACATGCTATTATCTATGGCTCTTTGAATTTTTAATACGTCTGCTTTGCTAGGTTGAATATTATTTATACTACTATTAGTTAAAGTATTCTGAACATCTGAATCGATAATAATTCCAGTTGAACTTAATTGAGCAGAATTTAAAACTAATTCAGCTTGGTTTCCTATTATCTCTAATGTATCTAATTCCCTAGATATAGAGTTATTCTTTATAGAGTTGTATGAAATAAAGTAGGATATAAAAATAAGTAGCAGTATTATTGATAAAGTTACTAAGAATGAAAAATAGAATACTTTATCTTTTATAGATTTAAATTTTAAAAGGTTAGTTTTCATAAAACACCTCCAAATAAATTCTAAAAATAATACAATACGAATCAAAGAAAATACATTCAATTCCTTTAGTGTAAATGTTAACATAAAACTATCATAAATAAAAGATAGGGAGAGGGTTTTATGAAAAAAAAAATTATAGGCTTAGTTTTAGCTGCAATGACTATGACTTCATTAATTGGTTGTGGAGGTAATAGTTCTAACACAACTAGCAAAGGCGAAAATGTTGTAACTATAAAGGTACTATCAAGATATAGTAGCGACCAAGGAGCAGATGATAGAGTTGTTAATGGTAGGATAGAGAAGTTTATGGAGGAAAATCCTAATATTAAAATTGAACATGAAGCTATTGGTGATGAAGCAACATATAACAATATGTTTAAAACATCTGTTGCAACAGGAGATGTTCCAGACGTATTAGTAAACTATGGAGGAACACAATTTAAAGATTATGTTGAAAGTGGATTATTTTATGATTTAAGTAAAGTTGCAGCGGAAGATAGTGCATGGAGTGACAAATATATTCCAAGCATGCTTGATTCATGGAAGTTTGATGGTATAGAGGGATTTTATGGTGTTCCTATGTCAAGTTTTGCAACAGGACTTTATTATAACAAAGATTTATTTAAAGAAAACGGTTTAAATCCGCCTACAACAATAGAAGAGTTTGAAAAAGTATGTGATGCTTTTATGGCAAAAGGAATCACACCATTTACTTTAGGTGATAAAGATAACTTTAGAGGAGCACATCTTTTAGCAAATTTAATATTAAAGAGAGAAGATTTTGATTATACAAAATCTATTATTGATGGAAAAACTAAGTGGAACGATACAGCTATGAAAGAAGTATTCGAATTAATGTCTGATTGGCAAAAAAAAGGTTACTTAGGTGAGAATATTACAACATTAGATTCAGTTGGTGAACAATCTTTGTTCTTAAATGGTGATACTCCAATGCACTTAAATGGTTCATGGTTTATGAATCAAATTAATGATTCTGAAAATCCAGAAAGATTTGGATTTGTTCCATTCCCTTACTTTGAAAAGTATGCTGAAAATAAAAATAATTGGCATTCAGGTACTTCAGAAGGATTTAGTTTAGCTGCTAATAATGGAGAAGAAAGATTAGAAGCTTCAATAAAACTATTAAAGTATTTAACTGATGCAGAAGCATATAATGAATCTCAAAAAATATCTAAGGGTGGAATATTCCCAGTAACTACAATGGAACAAATTGATGACATTACACCAATAGCTAAAGAATTTAAGGAAGCTTTTGTAGATGTTAAAGAGACAAAATTGGAGCCAGGGGATTATGCTAAGAATCCACAATTAAGAGAAGAAATAAGAGATGCTATACAAGGGATGTTTGCTGGAACTAGCGTTGATGATACTTTGACTAGAATTCAAAAAGTAGCTGATATGGAATAAGTTTATGATCCATAATAGGGTTGTAAAATTTTACGACCTTATTATGGAGAAAAATAATGAATCAAGGAGGTAAGAGAGAAAATGAAAAATACTGTTATAGAAGAAGTAGAACATAATCATAGTAGTACACCAACATTTAATACTATGCTGAAAAAATCTAAATTTAAGAGGGCTTTAAAAGAAAATATTATATGTACATTATTTATTTTTCCTGCCATTGCTATATATACTTTCTTTTATACATCTTCAGTAGTAAAGTCATTATATTTATCATTTGTAAAATGGAATGGTATACCTGCTATAGATAAAAAATTCGTAGGGTTAAGAAATTTTATTAACATATTTAAGGATCCATCATTTTATAGTGCATTAAAAAATGTAGGGGTTTTTATGCTGATAAGTTTTGTTGTAATAATGCCATTTGCATATCTTTTAGCACTGTTAGTTAGTAGTAAATATATTAATGGAAAAAGATTTTTCAAGACAGTATATTTCCTACCTTCAATAATACCAACAGCAGCAACAGGTTTAATGTGGACATTGATTTTATATAAATCAGGTGGTGCTTTAAATGCCTTGTTAATGAAAATAGGAATGGGAGCATCTCAGCAAGACTGGTTAGGTAATCCAAAGATTGCAATTTTAACGGTTGCATTAGTAAATGCATGGGTATTTATTGGGTATAATATGCTTATTTTTGTAGCTGGATTAACTAATATACCAGATGACTTAATAGAAGCAGCTAAAATTGATGGCGCTAATGGATTTAAGGAACAAATACACATAGTATTACCTTTAATGAAGGAAAGTTTTAAAATTTTTTCAGTATTAGCTGTTGTAGGATCATTTAAAGTTTTTGACATCATTTATATTATGACAGGTGGTGGACCAGGGGGCGCTACAGACGTTCCAGTAACATTATTATATGAGCAAGCATTTAAATATAATAATTTTGGATATGGTAGTTCAATTGGTATATTAATATTGGTTGCATCAATAATTTGTACATTAATATTAAATAAAGCCTTTAAAGAAAATGATGATAATTAGGGGGGAACAAAATGTTACAAAATAAGGAAAGTAAAATTTTAAAATATTGTATGTACGTTTGTGCAATAATATGGACTATATTTAGTGTTGCTCCATTAATATTCACAGTAATGTCATCATTTAAAAGTACTAATGATATATATGGAAATGCATTTTCACTTCCAAAGACTATGAGTTTTTTTAATTATGAAACTGCACTGAGTAAAGCTAATATTGTAACTGCCATATTCAACTCATTTTTCTTAGCCATATCAACAACTATATTAGTAGTAATACTTGCTACTTTAGTTGCTTATGTAATAACAAGAACAGGATTTAAATTTAGGAATTTAGTTTTAACATACTTTGTAATAGGATTAACTATTCCAATGCATACAACTATAATTCCAATTGCCGATATTATTAATAGGTATGGATTTAAAAATCACTTAACACCGCTCATATTCTTATATGCAACATTCCAATTGCCATTTGCAATCTTTATGATGTCTGGATATATGAGAGGAATAAGTAAGGAAATAGATGAAGCAGCAATAATAGATGGATGTGGACGTTTAAGATTAGTATTTGGCATATTATTACCACTTGCTAAACCAGCAGCAGCTACAATATCAGTATTCACATTCTTATCAGTATATAATGAGTTCATATTTGGACTTATGTTCTTAACTGATAAAACAAAGTATACTATTTCAGTAGCACTTATGAGCTTGAATGGAAGATATTCATCAGACAAAGGTGCAATATTTGCAGCTATATGTATGTTTATAATTCCAATAGTAATTATATATGTACTATGTCAAAAGCATGTTGAAAAAGGTATTACAGCGGGAGCTGTTAAAGGTTAAATTATTATAATTTTAAGTTTAGAGGAGAGTTATTATGGGATATAAGACAAGAAGTAGACAAATACATTTAGATTTTCATACAAGTCAATTAATAGAAGGTATAGGAAAAGATTTTAACAAAGAAGAATTTGGGGAAGTATTAGAAAAAGCTAGAGTTAATTCTATAACTTGCTTTGCTAGATGTCATCACGGGTATTTATACTATGATTCAAAAATTAATAAAGAAAGAATTCATCCTAATCTAGCTAATAAAAGTTTGTTAAAAGAACAAATAGAAGCTTGCCATGAAAGGGGAATTAAAGCACCAATATATTTACCTGTTCAATGGGATAAGTTTACTTGTGATGAACATCCAGAATGGGTGTCTAAGGATATAGATGGTAAGACAATAAAAGGTGAAGGTGGAAAGCCGGGCTTTTATGACTTTTTATGTGTAAATAGTGAATATAGAACATTTTTAAAGAATCATGTAAGAGAAATATTAGAAATGTTTCCAGAGTGTGATGGATTATTCTTTGATATAGTTATGGTAGTTCCTTGTGCTTGTGAAAACTGTAAAAAAAGTATGGAAGAGCAGGGAATTGATTATACCATAAGGGGAGAAAGGTTAAAGTTCTCTGAAAAGATGCTTACTGAATTTAAAACTGAAATGAGCCAATTTATTAAAGATATAAATCCAAATGTAACTATATTCTATAATGGTTCACATATAAGTCCACAACTTAAAGATTCACTAGATAACTATAGTCATATTGAAATTGAATCATTACCAAGTGGTGGATGGGGATATATGCATTTTCCTACAACAGTTAGATATGCTAGAAATTTAGGGAAGGACTGCTTGGGAATGACAGGAAAATTCCATACTTATTGGGGAGATTTCCACTCATTTAAAAATTTAGCTGCACTTCAATATGAATGTTTTCATATGTTAGCTCAAAATACAAAATGCTCTATTGGAGATCAATTAGATCCTAGTGGAAAAATATCTAAGGAAGTTTATGATTTAATCGGTAAGGTTTATAGTGAAGTTGAAGCAAAAGAACCTTGGTGTGAAGATGCAAAAGCTGTTTGTGAGATAGCAGTATTTACTCCAGAAGAATTTATAGACTATAATTCAAAAGAGCCATTTGGTTTAAAACCGTCAATAACTGGAGCAACTAGAATGTTACAAGAAGCATCACTTCAATTTGATATTATTGATAGTTCTATGGATTTTACTAAATATAAATTATTAGTATTACCAGAAGAGAGGGTAATGGTAAATGATGAGTTTAAGAATAAGATAGAGAAATTTATCCAAAATGGTGGCAAAATAATAGCTGTATACGAAGGTGGATTAAATGAAGAGAAAACTAAGTTTAATATACCATCTTTAAAAGTAAACTATGAAGGTAAAGGAGAATTTACTCCAACATTTGTAATACCAGAAGGTGAACTATCTAAAGATTTATATAACACAGAATATGTTATGTATGAAGATTCAGCGAAGATTTCTGTTGAAGAAGGTGAAAGAGTATTATGCAATTCAATAGAACCTTACTTCAACAGAACACCAGAACATTTTTGCTCACACCAACATGCACCAAGTAGTGGGAAAATATATGGGCCAGCTATTGTAAAGGGAAATAATTCAATATATTTTGCTCATAAGATATTCTCCCAATATCACCAATATGGATCTATTTGGTGTAAGAAGCTATTTATTAATGCAATAGATATATTATTAGAAAATAGATTAGTTAATCATAATGGACCTAGCACTATAATAAGTACATTAAATGAGCAAGAAAATAAAAATAGATATGTTCTTCATCTACTTCATTATATTCCTGAAAGAAGATGCCAAAGAATTGATGTAATTGAAGATGTAATACCTCTATACAACTTAGAAATGAAGTTAAACCTAGATAAATTACCTAAGAGTGTTACATTAGTTCCACAAAATGAAGAGGTTAAGTTTAATATTGTAGATGGAACTTTAGAGTTTACACTAGGTAAGATAAATGGTCATCAAATGGTTGAGATAAACTATTAAAGGGAAGTAAGAAGATATGAAAAAGATAATTTCAATCGATATAGGCGGTACTTTTATAAAGTATGGACTTGTAGATGAAGCAGGTGTAGTTTTATGCAAGGATAAGAAAGTAACAGTAAAAAGTGGTGCAGAAGACTTTGTTGATGAATTATGTGAAATAGTAAATCTATATAAAGATAATAGCGATATTTTAGGTGTATCAATTAGTATGCCAGGCTTTATTAATAACAAAGAAGGGATACCAGTAGCATGTAGTTATTTAAGATTTATAGAAAATTACAAATTGCAGGATGAATTAGCTTCTAGAACTAATTTAGAAGTTAAAATAGAAAATGATGCAAATTGTGTTGCTTTAGCTGAAAAATTTAATGGAAATGCTACGGAATGTGAAGATTTTATATGCATAACTATAGGAACTGGGATAGGTGGCGGAATCTATTTAAATAATAATCTTATAAGAGGAAAGCAATTTAAAGGCGGAGAGTTTTGTTATATGATTACTAAGGACAAGGAAGGACATCAAATACTGAGTAAAAATTCTTCGATAACAGCCCTTATAGATATGTATAAAGAATATAAAATTCTTGACAATACTGTTGAAGTCTTAGGTGATGAAATTTTCAAAGAAGCTGAAACAGATAAAAATGTAAAAAATATTATTAATGAATGGTATGGAAATATAGCTAGAATGGTATTTAATCTTTCATCAATATTAAATCCAGAAAAGATTTTAATTGGTGGGGGCGTTAGTGCTAGAGCAGATTTAATTTATCAGATTGAGATTGCATTAAGAGAAATTCCTTGGTGGCACTTTGTAGAATGTAAATTAGAAAAGTGTAAGCATGAAAATGATGCTGGTCTAATAGGGGCGGCATATAATTTTATGAATCCCTAATACTTAAAGTAAAGATATAGAGTTGTGTTATTTAGTTTCAGTTCTAGATTTACATTCTAAAATAATAATTGTCTGCAATTTCTTATATAGAAGAAATTGGACACTTAACAACAGCTAGTCATACATGTTCATTTGGCTTAGCAAATAATGCATATGCATTTAATCTTAAGGAAGATTTTAAAAAATCAAAATTAAACTTTATAGCATTCCCAACTGAAAATATATATCTTCAAAGAAGACACGATACATATCCAAAGATAAGAGGATTAACAAGTGTGAATTCTTATTTAAAAAAGAACCTAGAATTATAGAAACTTGTGAAGAGTTTCTTGGATAGTAGTTATATCTAGATTAAAGCAATACAATACTCTAAAATAAAGGGTATTGTATTGTTTTTTTAAGTACAAAAAGCGAAAATAAATTATAAACAAGCTATTAATATTCATAAAAAGTTGAAAAATATCGTAAAATGTATTATTATAGTTCGGGCGAAGAAAAAAGATTTACGAAAGAGTGATTAAATGAAAAATTTATTTAAAAAAGATGGAAAGCTAGATAATTATTTTGGACTTACGAAAAATAATACAAATTTAAAAACAGAAGTTATAGCTGGTATTACTACTTTTATGACTATGGCGTATATATTAATAGTAAATCCATCTATATTATCAGCCGCAGGCATGGATAAAGGTGCAGTATTTACAGCTACGGCATTATCAGCAATAGTTGCAACTTTAATTATGGGTATATATGCTAAATTACCATTTGCTCAAGCCCCAGGTATGGGTCTAAATGCATTTTTTGCATTTACAATAGTTCTTGGGATGGGATACTCGTATGAATTTGCTTTAACAGCAGTATTTTTAGAAGGAATAATATTTATTTTATTAACATTATTTGATGTTCGTGAAGCTATTGTTGATTCAATACCAGAAAATATTAAAAAAGCGATTTCAGTAGGTATTGGATTATTTATTTCATTAGTAGGACTTGAAGGTGCTGGTATTATAGTTCATCCAGAAGATGGTGCAACAATACTAACTCTTGGAAATATAACAAATGGAACAGGATTACTTGCAATTATAGGGATTCTAATTACAGGTATTCTTTTAGTGAGAAATATTAAAGGAGCATTATTTATAGGAATGATTGTTACAGCTATAATAGGAATTCCTCTAGGAGTTACACCAATTCCTACTAGTATTATAAGTGCACCGCCATCAATTAGCTCAATTTTATTAAAATTTCAGTGGAATAACATATTTTCTCTAGATATGGTAATAGTTTTATTTACATTATTATTTATGGACATGTTTGATACTATAGGAACTTTAGTTGGGGTAGCGACTAAGGCGAAGATGTTAGATAAAGATGGTAGAGTTCCAAATTTAAAGAAAGCTCTTTTTGCAGATGCTGTAGGAACTACATTTGGAGCATGTGTAGGTACTAGTACAGTAAGTACATTTGTTGAAAGTGCATCAGGAGTTGCAGAAGGTGGAAGAACAGGTTTAACCGCAGTATCTACTGCAGTAATGTTTGTATTATCATTATTCTTTGCACCAATATTTGCATCAATTACGCCAGCAGTTACTTGTTCTGCATTGGTGTTAGTTGGATTATTTATGATTGAGCCAATAAAGGAAATAGATATTTCAGATTTTACAGAAGCTATACCGGCATTTTTAACTATAATTATGATGCCTCTATCTTATAGCATATCTGATGGTATTGTATTTGGAGTTGTTTCATATATAGTATTAAAGTTATTTACAGGAAAAGCAAAAGAGATTAGCATAACTACAGTAATAATAGGAATTATATTTATATTAAAATTCTTAATATAAGTAAGAGTATAGTTTTTTATTTTCTTTAGCATAATTAAATATAGTAGATTAAAAAGTTCTTCTTAATAGATTTTATCTTTAAGAAGAACTTTTTAAAAAATTAAGTCCTGAATTTTCAGGGCTTTTTATTTATAAATTTATTCAAATGTGTCTACTATGAGTATTAATCCTATTTTAACAGTGATTTTATTGAAAAAGAAAAATAATATATGAAATTGAAGTGAGTAGTTTTTATTATTAATATAGGATTTCTAAAAATATTAATATGAATATTTAAACATTTTTAATGAAATATAATTCATTTACGGGAATTATTGACAAATGATATTTTATGTTTTATAATAATTATTGTTAAAAGATATTAAAGACAATGTAAACAATTACGGCATTCCTCATGATTAGAGGAAACCTTAATTATTTACTTATATTATTATAATAAATATGTTTTTTCATTAGCATATATTTTATTATAAGTTTTTAATAATAGAAGTTATAAAAATCTAATTAAAAACAAAATTAAAGGAGGTAAGATTATGTTTTTTAAGACCACAGAACAACACGAAGATTTTCGTGCTAGAATTAGAGAATTTGCAGAGTCAGAGGTAAAGCCACAGGCGTTTTTGTTGGACAAGGAAAATAGATTTCCAACAGAAGCAATTGAAAAACTGGGCAAAATGGGTGTGTTAGGAACACCTTATCCTAAGGAATATGGTGGGGCAGGTTTAGATGTACTTAGTTATGCCATTGCTGTAGAAGAACTTTCTAGAGTAGATGGTGGTACAGGTGTAATTTTATCTGCCCATGTTTCATTGGGGACTTACCCAATTTTTGCATATGGAACAGAAGAGCAAAAGCAAAAATATCTGATTCCTCTAGCAAAAGGAGAGAAGCTTGCTGCTTTTGGGTTAACTGAGCCAAATGCGGGTAGTGATGCTGGTGGAACAGAGACAACTGCAGTACTAGAAGGCGATTATTATATTTTAAATGGTGGAAAGATCTTTATAACTAATGCAGATAAAGCCGATACATATGTTGTATTTGCTGTAACAACACCAGATATAGGAGTTAAAGGAATAAGTGCTTTTATAGTTGAAAAAGGATGGGAAGGATTCACCTTTGGTGATCATTATGATAAGATGGGAATTCGTTCTTCTTCAACTGCAGAATTAATATTTAATAATGTAAAAGTACCTAAAGAAAACTTATTAGGTGAAGAAGGACAAGGATTTAAAATAGCAATGAAGACTCTTGATGGTGGCCGTATTGGGATTGCGTCTCAGGCTTTAGGTATAGCAGAGGGAGCTTATGAAAATGCTTTAGAATATTCAAAAGAGAGAATACAGTTTGGAAAACCTATATGCCAGCAACAAGCAATTTCTTTTAAACTAGCTGATATGGCAACAAAGATAAGGGCTGCTAGATTATTAGTTTATAGTGCAGCTGAACTTAAAGAAAATCATGAACCGTATTCCATGGAAGCAGCTATGGCAAAACAATATGCATCAGATATTTGTTTAGAAGTTGTAAATGATGCACTACAAATTTTTGGTGGAAATGGCTATCTTAAAGGTATGGATGTAGAACGAGCTTATCGTGATGCTAAAATTTGTACTATTTATGAGGGAACAAATGAAATTCAAAGAGTTGTAATTGCTTCTCATATAATTGGAAAGATGCCTAAAAATGAGAGTAGAGATAGAAAGACTTCACGTGATCCACTAACTGGTGCACGTAAGAAGATAATATTTAATGATGGGACAGCAGAAGAAAAAGTTTATAACCTTGTAGAAGCACTAAAAACAGATGGTTATGATTTTACTGTTGGCATCGATATAAATACTCCAATAAGTAAGGCTGATCGTGTTGTTAGTGTAGGAAAAGGAATTGGAGAAGAAAAAAATATGGAACTTGCAAAAGCACTAGCTATACAGGCAGGTGCAGCTATTGGTTCTTCACGTCCTGTTGCTGAGACTTTAAAATACTTACCTTTAAATAGATATGTTGGAATGTCAGGACAAAAGTTTAATGGAAATCTTTATATTGCCTGTGGAATATCAGGAGCCGGTCAACATTTAAAAGGAATAAAGGAAGCAACAACTATTGTTGCTATTAATAATAATCCTAATGCTCCAATCTTTAAGAATGCGGATTATGGTATTGTTGGAGATATAATGGAGATAATGCCTATATTAACAGCTTCTTTAGATAATGGAGAACCTAAAAAGGAAGCTCCTCCTATGAAAAAAATGAAGAAAAAGCTCCCTAAAAAAACAGCTTCTAATTGGAAGAGATATGTTTGTAATGGCTGTGGATATGAATATGATCCAGCTGTAGGTGATGTAGAAAATGAAATAGCTAGTGGAACTCTATTTAAAGATCTTCCAGAAGAATGGATATGTCCAGATTGTGGTGAAGAAAAAGATAATTTTATAGAGGTCTAATATTTTTAGCAAAAATTTTAAATGTTTTATAGTAAAAAGGAGGAATAAGTAATGTTTTGTGTTAGGAAAGTAACCGAAGACCTTTATTGGGTAGGCGGTAATGATAGGCGTCTAGCTCTTTTTGAAAATATTCATCCAATTCCAAGGGGTGTTTCATATAACTCATATTTACTATTAGATGAGAAGACTGTACTATTTGATACTGTTGATTGGTCAATTGGTAGACAATTTTTAGAGAATGTACAAGCTGTTCTTAATGGTAGAAATTTAGATTATTTAGTAATAAATCATATGGAGCCTGATCATGGAGCTTCGATTGAAGAAATAATATTACGTTATCCGGATGTTAAGATTATAAGTACTGAAAAATCTTTTATGCTAATGAGACAATTTGGATTTAATATTGACGGAAGGATTGAAGAAGTTTCAGAAGGTGACACAAAATCTTTTGGAAAGCACGAAGTAACATTTATAGCTGCACCAATGGTACATTGGCCAGAAGCTATGGTTACATTTGATAATACAAATGGAGTTCTTTTTTCAGCTGATGCCTTTGGATCTTTTGGAGCATTAGATGGAAAGCTATTTAATGATGAAGTTGATTTTGAGCGTGATTGGATTGATGATGCTAGAAGGTATTATACTAACATTGTTGGTAAATACGGTCCTCATGTTCAATCATTATTAAAGAAAGCAAGTGGAATTGATATTAAGATGATTTGTCCATTACATGGGCCGGTTTGGAGAACAAATCTTGGATATTTCCTTGATAAATATGATAAATGGAGTAAATATGAACCAGAAGAAAAAGGCGTAATGATAGTTTATGCTTCAATGTATGGTAATACTGAGAGTGCAGTTGAGTCTTTAGCTACTAAGTTTGTAGAAAAGGGAATTAAAAATGTAGTTATGTATGATGTTTCAAGTACACATGTATCTAATTTAATTTCTGAGACATTTAGAGTTAGTCATGTTGTTTTAGCTTCTGTAACATATAATCTTGGTATTTACCCACCAATGCATAATTATCTTATGGATATGAAAGCTTTAAATCTTCAAAATAGAACTTTTGCAATAATTGAAAATGGATCATGGGCATGTAGGTCTGGAAATTTAATGCGTGAATTTTTAGAAGGAATGAGAGATATGACTGTTTTAGATGATAAAGTTACGCTTGTATCTTCTATGAAAGAAGATAATATTACAGATATGGATATACTTGTAGATAGCGTTATGGAATCTATGAAATAATTACAGTCTTTTGGCAAAAGCTGTGGATGTGCTATGAATGATGAATTTGATGTTATTGATAAATTAATGTTAAATGGAAATATATTTACACAAGCTATAATTAGTTTATGTAAATAATGAAAGTTTGACGTAAAGGACTTACTCTTAAGTATATTAAGAGCAAGTCCTAATGTTTATAAGGCGATTATATTATCTTATAAAAAATCAAATTAAAATTTAAGATAATTTATGATTTTAAAATTAAGACGAATAGAAAATGAATAGTATTATGAATAAATTTTATCTAAATGATTTACTTAAAGCGTAAAAAATGGTATACTAGACATATATTACAAAATATGAAAGCAAAGGTGCATTTTTATATAAAAATGCACCTTTTTTTATTATTATAAAAAATATTATATCTATTTGAAGGGGGAATATACTTTATGAAAAAATCAATTGGGTCGTTAGTGGCAGCGGTGTTAACAGTCACGTTAATATTAACAGGATGTGGAGGTGGAGATAAAAGCAGTTCAAGTTCAGCTTCATCAGATGATACAAGTAACACATTAAGGCTTGCAACCAATGAAGAAATTCAAACTGCTGATGTTCAAAAAACTACTGAGGATTATACAATTCCAATGAACATTTTTGATAGACTTGTAGAAGTAAAACTAGATGAGAATGGGGAAACTAAAATTGTTCCAAGTTTAGCAGAAAGCTGGGATATTTCAGAAGATGGACTTACATATACATTTCATTTAAGAAAAGGTGTAAAGTTCCATAATGGAGAAGAATTTAAAGCAGATGATGTTAAATATACATTTGAAAGAATGCTAAAGCCTGAAACAGAAGCACTAAATCAAGATTTTATTGATGCAATAAGCGGAGCACAAGACATGATGGATGGTAAGGCAGATTCATTAAAAGGATTAGAAGTTGTTGATGATTACACAGTTAAAATGACATTAGACGAGCCGTTTGCTCCATTTTTAGCAAATCTTTCTACACCAGGGGTATCAATTTATAATAGAAAAGCAACAGAAGAAGCAGGTGCAGATTTTGGAATTAAGCCAGAACTTACTGTAGGAACTGGCCCTTTCAAGTTTGACAGCTGGGTATTAAACAGTGAAGAGCAGCTTGTTGCCTTTGATGATTATTGGAATGAAAGACCTAAGCTAGATAGAATTTCATTCAAGGTTGTAAAAGATCCAGAAACATTAAGAATGATGTTTGAATCAGGTGAATTAGATGAACTTGATTTAGATACTGCACCACAGCAAATTAAATATTTCTTATATAGTGATAAGTACAAAAATTGGATAGTAAGCAGAGATAAGGTTGGTATTTATTATATGAGCCTTAATGAAAATATTGAACCACTTAATGATGTGCGTGTAAGAAAAGCAATTCAAATGGGAATAGACAGACAGGCTATTTTAGATACAGTTTATAGTGGGAAGGGAACCGTACAATCAGGTATATTCCCACCAGGATTAATTGGATATAATAAAAATCTTCCAGTGATAGAATATAATCCGGAAAAAGCTAAAGAATTATTAAAAGAAGCAGGATATCCTAATGGATTTGAGATGGAAATAAGCCAAGATTCAGAAAGTGTTGATTCTACAGTTCAAACTTATGAATTAATTCAATCAATGCTTGCTCAAATAGGAATTAAAGTTAACATTAATGTTGTTGATGAAGCAACTTGGTTTTCAACAAGAGCGGAAGGCAAATTAGGTTCATATGTTACAAACTGGTCAGCCGATTTTAATGATCCAGATAACTTTATTTATACATTTTTTGCACCAACAAATACTGTAAAGAGATCTTTTAACTATAATAATGGAGAAGCTTCAAATGAAGTAGTAAAAGCAAGGACTATTGTTAATGAGGATGAAAGAATTAAGTTATATCAAGATCTTGAAAAGAAAATTATTCAAGAAGATGCAGCATGGGTTCCACTATATTCAAAACAACATTTATTTGTAGTTAATCCAAGAGTTAAAAATTATAAGATATTGTGGAATGGTTGGTCTGGAAATATGTATCATGATATGTATATAGAAGAATAGTATTAAGTTAATGTATCAGGGGTATTTCATTTTGAAATATCCCACTTTTTTAAAATAACAACAATGTAAATCAAAAAAGCTAAGGGGGGAAGCAATTTGAGCAAATATATATTAAAAAGAATTTTAATTTCCATACCAGTATTAATTGGAGTTATCTTTATAATTTTTATAATGCTAAATGTTGTTCCAGGTGATCCAATAACATTAATGATGGGAGAGCATATAAAGCCTGATCTTATTGAACAGTTTAGAGTGAGAATGGGACTTGATGACCCTGTAATTGTAAGGTTTTTCAAATATATTATAAATGCAATTCAAGGTGATTTAGGTATGTCGTATAAACTAAAGAGAGATGTTACAGATTTAATAAAAGATGCATTTCCTAATACAGTTAAACTTGCATTATTTGCTGCAGTAATAGCATGGATAGTAGGAATACCAGCAGGAATAATATCAGCAATAAAACAAAATACAATTATAGATAGATTATTTATGTCAGTTTCATTATTTGGTGTATCTATGCCAGTATTTTGGGGAGCATTATTACTTCAATATGTTTTTGCATACAAGCTAAAAGTATTTCCAGTATCAGGATATAAAACTTGGATGCATCTTGCTTTGCCGGCAATAGTTCTTGGTTGGAGCTCAGCAGGTACCATAGCAAGACTTACAAGATCAAGTCTTTTAGAAATAATGCAAAATGATTTTATAAGGACTGCTAGAGCTAAGGGTGCCTCTGAAAGTATAGTTGTTGTAGGTCATGCCTTGAAAAATGCATTGCTTCCAGTTGTAACAATGATGGCTATACAAATTTCTAGTTTATTATCTGGAGCTGTAATTACAGAAAGTATTTTTTCTATTCCAGGTATAGGAAGACTTGCTGTTGATGCAATTTCAAACAGAGACATGCCTCTGCTTCAAGGTACAGTGCTTTTTACAACAGTACTTATAATTGGTGGTAATTTGGTAGCAGATATCTTATATTCAGTAATTGATCCAAGAATTAGATGTGAGTAGGTGAAAATATGAGTGAAGCAAAGTTAAGAGAAGAATTAGAAGAATTTGTTCATAACGAATTTGAAGAAGATATAGAAACAGACATAGAAGATAGTGATACAGCTTTAGATAAAATAAAAAGTATGATTAGAAATAACAAGTTAGCAGTATTTTCAGCATTTATAATATTGGCAATATGTATAGTAGCAATACTTGCTCCAATTTTTTCGCCATATGATCCTAATGCACAAGTATTAAAAGACAGATTAATTGCACCTTGTTCAACTCATCTTCTTGGTACAGATGAACTTGGACGTGATGTTTTAAGCAGACTTATATATGGTGCAAGAATATCACTTGTTATAGGAATTGTACCAACTGTAATATCAATGGTTATTGGAACTATACTTGGCCTTATGGCAGGTTTTCTTGGTAAAAAAGTTGATTTTATTATTATGAGATTTGCAGATATAATGCTAGCATTTCCATCATTATTATTAGCTATGGTAGTAATGTATACATTAGGAGCTAGTCTTATAAACATTTTCATTGCACTTAGTCTCGTAAATTGGGCAGGAACAGCAAGGATTGTAAGATCACAGACTTTAGCACTTAAAGAGAAGGAATTTGTGGAAGCTGCAATATCAATTGGAGTAAAAAAATCAGTTATAATGTTCAAGCATATTCTTCCAAATTGTATTTCTTCATTAATAGTCTTATTTACATTAAATGTTCCAGCATCAATTTTATCTGAGTCAAGCTTAAGCTTCCTTGGAATTGGAGCACAGCCACCTTCAACAAGCTGGGGACTCATGGTGGTTAGAGGAAAGCAATATTTATTTACAGATCCTTGGATTTCAATAGCACCTGGGATTGCAATTTTAGTAATAGTTTTAGCATTTAATTTCTTAGGTGATGGTTTAAGAGATGCCATAGATCCATATTTAAAGGAGTAGTTATAGGAGGTGAATTTCATGGAAGATGAAAAGTTATTATCTATATATAATTTAAAGACACATTTTTTTACAAGAAAAGGAGTTGTGCCGGCAGTTGATGGTGTCAATATAGAAGTTCCAAAAGGAAAGATTATAGGTGTTGTTGGTGAATCAGGCTGTGGAAAGAGTATGACTGCAATGTCCATAATTAATTTAATAAAAAAGCCGGGGAAGATAGTGGACGGAAGTATAGAACTTGAAGATAAGAAACTCATAGATCTTAGTAAAAAAGAATTGCAAAAAATACGTGGAAATGAGATCGGATTCATATTTCAAGAACCAATGACCTCACTTAATCCTGTATATACTATTGGAAAGCAAGTAAGAGAAGCAATATTACTTCATGAGAATGTAAGTAAAGAAGAAGCAAAGAAAAGAGTTATTGAAATATTTAAAGAAGTAGGAATTCCAGAACCAGAAAAAAGGTATAATAGTTATCCACATCAATTATCTGGAGGACTTAGGCAAAGAGTTGTTATAGGAATGGCAATGATATGTAAGCCTAAACTTCTTATAGCAGATGAACCTACAACTGCATTAGATGTTACAATTGAAGCTCAAATACTGAAGCTTATGAAAAAGCTCCAAAAAGAAAATGGAACATCCATACTTATGATAACTCATAATTTAGGAATAGTTGCAGAAATTTGTGACTACGTATATGTAATGTATGCTGGAAAAGTCATGGAACAGGCAGATGTATTTGAATTATTTGATAATATAAGTCATCCATATACTGAAGGATTAATGAAATCAATGCCTAGAATAGATAGCCATAAGGATAATTTATATAGTATTAGAGGTATGGTGCCTAATTTATTGAAACTTCCAAAAGGATGCCTCTTTTGTCCAAGATGCGATAAAGCTATATCAAGATGCTTTGAAGAGGAACCAGAATTATATAAAGTTGAAGAAGGACATTATACAAGATGCTTCCTTTATGAAAAGGAGGTAGTACAATGAGTAAGGAAATATTGTTAAAAGCAACTGATCTTGTAAAAGAATTTAATATATCATCTTCGGGTTATAAAAAAAGTAATGGTGTTGTACATGCTGTGTCAAATATAAATCTTGAAATATATAAAGGTGAAACATTTGCTCTTGTTGGAGAGTCAGGATGTGGGAAAAGCACACTCGGAAGACTTTTAATAAGATTAATCGAACCAACAAATGGAAAAGTAGAATTTGATGGATGCAATTTATATGATTTAAAGCCAGCACAGCTTAGAGATATAAGAAAGAAAATGCAGCTCATATTTCAAGATCCATATGCTTCTTTAAACCCAAGAATGACTGTTAAGCAGATTATAGCAGAACCTTTAATTACTCATAAGATGTATAAAAATAAGGAAGATATGCTTAAGAGGATAAATGAATTAATGAGAGAAGTTGGAATAAGACAAGAATCTTTAAACAGATATCCTCATCAGTTTAGCGGAGGGCAAAGACAAAGAATAGGAATTGCAAGAGCGTTAGCTTTAAAGCCAAAGCTTATAATCTGTGATGAACCCGTATCTGCACTTGATGTATCAATTCAATCTCAAATAATTAATCTTCTTAATAAACTACAAAAGGAATATAATCTTACATATTTGTTTATATCACATGATCTTAGTGTTGTAAGATATATTTCAGATAGAGTTTGTGTTATGTTTTTAGGTAAAATATGCGAAGTAGGAGAAACAGAAAAGATATTTGAAAATCCACTTCATCCATACACAAAATTTTTGATTTCTGCCGTTCCAAAGCCAGATCCAAAGCTTAGAAGTACTGAAAAAGAGGTACTTCAAGGTGAAATACCAAGTCCAGTAAATCCTCCAGAAGGATGTAGATTCCATACAAGGTGCCCATATTGTAAAGATATATGCTCAAAGGAAGAACCTATATTAAAAGATATTAATGGAAGAAAGGTGGCTTGCCATATGGTAGGAGTTAACTAACGCATATAATTCTTAATATGATAATAGTAAACTAATCTATATAATTCTTAATATTAATTATAGGAATTACAACAGCAGGTGATAACAGAAGTTAACTGACTGATGCAATTCTTAATTAAGCACTTAGTGAAATGATAAGCTTAATTATAGTGAACAATCTAAATAATAAAGCTGTTACTATAAATGTGGCGTTTCAAGAATCTAAGTGCTTTTAAGATTTTGTTGGTTAGGAAATATTATTTATATAAGTTTTAATTATAGTTCACATCTGTTTATAGAAATTCAATATGTTACAAGGTGTTACATACAAGTAACAAATTACAGAAGTTATAACTATTTTTATTTTACTCATAAAATCTTAACAAATAAAAGTAAATGTTTTAAAATTATAAATGTAGAAAAGAAATTTGTAATTATATAATAAAAAAAGATATAGTAAATTTTTAAGTTTTCCATAATTATTATAAAAACACTTAGATAATTATTTTTTATGAAGAAAGGGATGTGGCTATAATGGCACTAAGAAAAGACTTTTTATGGGGTGGAGCAGTTGCAGCTCACCAACTCGAAGGTGGATGGAAAGAAGGCGGAAAAGGTATCAGCGTTGCAGATGTAATGACAGCTGGTTCAGTTAATACAAAAAGAGAAATAACAGATGGAGTAATCGAAGGATTAAACTATCCAAATCATGAAGCAATCGATTTTTATCATAGATATAAAGAAGATATAGCACTATTTGCAGAAATGGGCTTTAAGTGCTTTAGAACAAGTATAGCATGGACTCGTATTTTCCCAAATGGAGATGAAGAAACTCCAAATGAAGAAGGATTAAAATTCTATGATGACTTATTCGATGAATGCTTAAAATATGGAATTCAACCTGTAGTAACATTATCACATTTTGAGCTTCCATATCATTTAGTAACAGAATATGGTGGCTTTAGAAATAGAAAATGTATTGATTTCTTTGTAAACTTTGCAAAAGTTTGTTTTGAAAGATACAAAAATAAAGTTAAGTACTGGATGACATTTAATGAAATAAATAATCAAGCTAACTATGCAGAGGATTTTGCACCATTTACAAACTCAGGAATTAAGTATAAAGATGGAGAAAATCGTGAAAAAATAATGTATCAAGCAGCTCATTATGAGCTTGTTGCAAGTGCAATAGCTGTAAAGATTGGTCATGAAATAAATCCAGATATGCAAATTGGATGTATGATTGCAATGTGTCCTATATATCCTGTAACATGCAAACCAGAAGATATATTTATGGCAATGAGTGCAATGCATAAACGTTATTGGTTCACAGATGTTCATGTAAGAGGAGCTTATCCTAAATATATGGATAAATTCTTTGAAAGAAAAGGATATGAACTTGATATAACAGCTGAAGATAAAAAAGCTCTATTAGAAGGATGCGTAGATTATATAGGATTTAGTTATTATATGTCATTTGCAACTAAACATAATGAAAATAATATACATTTTGATTATGATGAAACAAGAGATTTAGTAAGAAATGAATATGTTAAAGCAAGTGACTGGGGATGGCAAATTGATCCGCTAGGACTTAGATATTCATTAAACTGGTTCTATGATAGATATCAATTACCAATGTTTATTGTTGAAAATGGATTTGGTGCAATTGATGTTAAAAAAGAAGATGGAACAGTTGATGACCAACCAAGAATAGAATATTTCAGAAATCACATTGAAGCAATGAAAGATGCAGTTGAAGAAGATGGTGTTGATCTTATAGGATATACTCCTTGGGGATGTATTGACCTTGTATCAGCAGGTACTGGAGAAATGAAAAAACGTTATGGATTTATCTATGTAGATAAAAATAACGATGGATCTGGAACACTTGAAAGATCTAAAAAGAAATCTTTTGACTGGTATAAAAGAGTAATTGCAACTAACGGTGAAGATTTAAGTGATATATAAGGTAACTATAGAATGTTGGCAGTCACATCCTGAAAAATGCCGTTTAAAAAAGTCTTAGAATAATCTAAGACTTTTTTATTTTATATATGTTGCAATTACTTTTCTACATTTTGTATGTTGGTATTTACTTAGCCTATAAACATTTTAAATGAAGTTTTATTATTGCAACATATATAGTTTCATTATTTTCAATTTTTTAATTTGGAAATATGAAATATAAATATATTTCAACATGATACAGTTCAATATAGATAATGTTTATATGGATATTAATGTAACAAAGAAATTATTAAATATTATGAACAGTTTAGAAACAAATACTTAAATGGTATAATAAAAGAAAACATTACAATGAGAAAGCAATAAGAAATTTAGGGGTGTTATATATGGAAAATTATGATTTATTTTTACCAAGCTATTGCATTGGCAATGATGTTTACAGCAAAATAAAGGACATATGTCTTGAATATGGAGAAAAGGCAGTTGTAATAGGTGGCCACAAAGGAATGAACGCTGCAAAGGATAAGCTAATTAAAGCAGCAGAAGAAGCTAAAATTGAAATTTTGGATTTTGTATGGTTTGGAAATGATTGTACATATGACAATGTATCTTTATTAAGTGAAAATGATGCAGTTAAAAAATGTGATTATATTTTTGCAGTTGGAGGAGGAAAGGCACTTGATACATGTAAATGCTTAGGTCAGAAAATAAACAAAAAAGTATTTACATTCCCAACTATAGCATCTAACTGTGCAGCATGTACAACAGTTTCTATAATGTACAACAATGATGGAACTTTTAAAGAACCATACTTTTTCTTACGTCCTGCTGTACATACATTTATAGATACTGAAATATTAACAAATGCTCCAGAAAAATATATGTGGGCAGGTATTGGAGATACATACTCAAAATATTATGAAAGTACAATTTCAGCAAGAGAAGAAGAACTTGAGCACTTTAAATCACTTGGAGTAGGAATGAGTCATATGTGTTTGCATCCTCTAATTATCTATGGAGAAAAAGCTCTAGAAGATAATGAAAAGAAAATATGTTCATATGAACTTGAACAGACAGCTTTGGTAATTATAGTTACTACAGCTATAGTATCAATATTTTTAACACGTGATCATACTCCTGACTACAATAGTGGACTTGCACATGCAGTATTTTATGCACTTACACAATTTGAAGAAATAGAAAAAAATCACCTTCATGGGGAAGTGGTAGCTTTTGGAGTACTTATACTTTTATTATGTGATAATGCAATACGCGATTTTGAAAAGATATATGAGTTTAACAAAAAGATTGGTCTGCCTGTAAAGCTTCAGGATATAGGAATTTCAAGAGAGCAGTTTAATGAAATAATAGATAAGATTCCAGAAATGTCAGATGTAAAACATTATCCATATAAAGTAACAGCATCAATGCTTGAAAATGCACTTAAAGTTCTAGAGAAAAAGAATATTTAGTTTTTTGAAAAGTTGTAAATATGCTTGTGTTTTTTTAATAATATATGAAAAAAGAATATATAGTATTATTGCGGCTGTAAATTTGAAAGTCTTACTTAAAAAATATCTTAAAAATAATATACAAGTATTATGTCAATCTCAATGGCATACGCTCATTAGAATAATATTGAAAGAAGGATATGTAGACTTATGCGAAGCTGTACATCTGAGAGATTTACTTAAAATAATATATGGGAAAAATCTATAGTTTATAAGGCTTAACTGAAAAGCTATATAAATGTGAGGTGATAAAATGGAGAGAACATATCTTAAAAATAAAAAGATCGCACAGTTAGAAAAAATGATAAAAGAAGGGCACAAAAATGCAGTTGATGTATTTTGGGGTGATATAGAAAAGCAGGGAGCTCCTTTAATAGAGGATATAGAAAATGATGATTATAATAAACTTGTAACAATAATATATAAAGAAAAAAAGCCACTTCATAATGTAGTTTTAATACCGCCTGTTGGAATGAGAAAGCTTGAAAACTGTATATTAGAAAAATTAGATAAGACAAATTTATGGTATATTTCTTATATTGTAAGAAAAGATATAAGCTTTACTTATCAGTTTTCAATAAATGATCCTCTTGATAATGATTGGAACAGAAGATGGAGAAATGTACAAGGCGATGAATTTAATAATAATAAAATTAAACATATAGATAAATTAAGTGGAAATGTACGCTTAGTGCCTTATGTAGCTCTTGAAGATGCAGCCCCAAGAGTATATATACAAAAAAATAATAATTATAAAAGCGGAAATTTATGTGAACATGTAATTTATAGCGATATTTTAAAAGAAGAAAGAAAATTAAGTGTATATATGCCATATGGATATAATGAAAATTGTGATCCTTATGGAATGCTTGTATTAAATGATGGCTTTGAATATATAAATGAGCTTAATGCATTAAATGTTCTTGATAATCTTATGGGAAGCGAGAAGATACCAAAGATTATAACTGTATTTGTTGAGTCAACAAAGGATAGAACAGAAAATCTTCAGTGTAGTGATGAATTTACAGATTTTATAGGAAAGGAACTTATTTCTTATATTAAAGAAAACTATAATGTATCAGATAATCCAAATAAAAATATTATCGGTGGATATAGTCTTGGTGGACTTGCAGCATCATACATAGGTCTTAGATATTCAGATATATTTGGAAATGTATTGTCTCAGTCTGGTTCATACTGGTATAAGAGAAAAGAATATGGTGATGATGAATGCACATGGATAAATCATGAAGTTAATAAAAAAGAAAAACTGCCATTAAAATTTTATATAAATGTAGGTGCTATTGAACCAAAAGTATCTATGAAAGATACCAATAAAGCATTTAAAGATAATCTTATTAACCATGGATATAAAGTTAAATTTGAGGAATTTGGCAGTGGACATGATCATCTTTACTGGGGAGAAACTCTTGCAAATGGATTAATTTATCTTATTAAAAAGTTAATTTAAAGTGATTTTTAATAAAATAAATACTATAAATAATGACATAAGGTACTTACTATTGTAAAGTAAGTATGATAAAATAACATTGCATAAGGTGGTGAGAGATATAGAAAAATATCATATGTGTCCAAAATTTGAAAGCGCCTTTGAATTATTAGGGAAGAGATGGACCGGATTAATTATAAGAACAATATTGAATGGACAACATAGATTTTCAGATATAGAAGAAGCAATTCCTAATATGAGTTCTCGAATGCTTACAGAAAGATTGAAAGAACTAGACAAGGAAGGGATTATTGTAAGAAAAGTTTATCCTGAAACTCCAGTTCGTATAGAATATGAACTAACAGAAAAGGGTTTAGAGCTTGAAAATGTCATGGATGAAATTCAAAAGTGGGCAGAAAAATGGACCTAATTATAAAATACAAAACGCATAAAGAAAGAACCTCTTGTTAATTATAATAAGAGGTTCTTTAATTTTTATTAGTATAATCACATAAATATAATACAGACAAAGGCTTTTAAGATTAGAAAGGAAATTCAAATATAACTTTGTTAAATACTTTAAAGTTATATTAATATTAAAAATAATAAACTTTAATATAGAAAAAACAATTATAAAAAAACTCTTGACTAATTTAAATTAATGTATGATAATATATTTAAAGTTACTTACAAAAAGTAAGAAGCTTTATAAAAATTATTTCTGAATGATAGATAAAATAAATAACTTCATATTCCTTCAAGTGAAAATGGACATGCATTAATAAAAATAAATTTGGATGTTAATATTTATTCATTAGAACTTGATAAACAGAAATAAAATACCTAATTTTTAATTTTAGAAATAAGTAGAGAAAATAATATAAAAAATATGAAGATTAAAAAATACATAAATAATAATTTAGAAAAACTAGGAGGAATAATCAATGTCAAAAGATTTTTTTACTGCTGTAGCAGATAGACGTTCATTTTATGGAATTAGTAAGGAGGCTGTTGTATCAGACGACAAAATTAAGGAGATTATAGAACATGCTGTGAAACATACTCCATCAGCATTTAACTCACAAAGTACACGGATAGTTTTATTACTTGGAAAAGAGCACGATAAATTATGGGATATTACAATGGAAGCTTTGAGAAAGATTGTACCAGCTGATAATTTTAGTTCTACTGAAGATAAAATAAATTCATTTAAGAATGGATATGGTACTGTTTTATATTTTGAAGATAATAGTGTAATAGAATCATTACAAAAGCAATTTGCACTATATAAAGATAATTTTCCAATATGGTCACAGCAAACAAGTGGAATGCATCAATTTGTTATTTGGACTGCATTAGAAATTGAAGGATTTGGAGCATCATTACAACATTATAATGAACTTATTGAAAATGATGTGAAGAAAGAATGGAGCATACCTGAAAATTGGAAGCTTATTGGACAAATGCCATTTGGAAAACCAACAGCAAAGCCAGATGAAAAGCAATTCTCTCCACTAGAAGAACGTATAAAAGTATTTAAATAAGATGCTATTTTAAATAAATATTAATGTTATAATAAAAAAAGCAGCCATGATGCCTAATGTCATTTAAATTATAAAATGACATTAGGTGCAATGTCTGCTTTTTTTATGAAGTTCTTTCTATTATAGATTAATAAGGACTTAATAAATAGATTGTAACTTAGTTGCCTCGACGATTTTTTATTAAGCTGACAATTCATTTAGTTTGACAAACATAAAAAATAAGAATAAAATATAGTTTACAAAGTCAACTATATTGAAATTAAAATAAATAAGAAGACGATTATATGGGGTCTTACCTAGGTAAACTTGTTAAAGTTAAAATGGATAGACCATTAGGTTCTAAGCCCCCGAAACATAACTTTATATATCCTTTAAATTATGCTTTTATTCCTAATACTACATCAGGAGATGGAGAAGAAATTGATGTATACATTATTGGAGAGTTTGACCCTTTAGAAGAATATGAAGGATATGTTGTAGCAATAATAAAAATAACAAATGATGTTGAGGATAAATTAGTAGTCTGTAAAGAATTAAACAAATATAACAAAGAACAAATAAAGGCATTAGTAGAATTTCAAGAAAGATTTTTTGAATCTACAATAATAATTTATTAGGTACTGAAAAGTGTCTAAATTGAATGGAGGTGAACTTTAGTAAGAGTTTGGTACTTATAATACATGTTCTTACTAAAGATAAATGATGGAAGATTTCAATTGGATTTATATGACGGAAAAACTGCAGGAAATAAAATTATTTAGCAGAAACATGATATATCGCACTACTAAAGAATATCAAATTCCAGCACAACATTTAGATTTATTATCTCAACTTGTGATTTATGAAGAAAGTATGACACCTATGACGCTTAGTAAGATTATGGGAGTTAATAAAACGATTATAAGCAGGATAATAGATAAGCTAACTGAAGAAGGATATATAACTAAAATAAAAGACCAAAATGATAAAAGGAGTTATGCTGTTGAAATAAGTGACAAAGGAAGAGGTGAGCTAGATAGAATATATAAATGTTATTTAAGTCCTATTTATGAACTGCGCAGAAAGTTAGGAGATGAGGAATTTTTAAAGTTAATAGGGTTAATAGAAAATGCAAATGAAAAAATGAGCATAGATATAAAGAAAAATCTACAGAAATAATAGATTATTCTTTACCTTTTTATAGTATTAAATTCAGCACTATATTTAATTAATATATGATAATGAAAGGAGAAAATTATGACATTTTATGAAGCTATGCAATTAGGAGCAAATGGTTTAAAACCTATAATAAAAAATACAGAAGATAAAAAACTAAGGAGAAAATATATATCAGCACTTATTATAAAGGATTTTTTATGCGTTTTGTTTTGTATGGTTATAGTTACATCTTTTAATAGAATTTTTGGAGAAGATAATAGTATAGTAGGAGTAGTAACAGTTATATTACTTTTGACTTTCAGATTTTCAAACTTAAATTTTAATGTTAAACAATCTGCAATTGCATTATTTGGAATTTTTATAATCTATATTATAAGTCCATATTTTGCATCTATATCAAATCCTATAATAGGCAGTATAATAAACTTTTTTTCTATAATGATAATAATTATTTTATCATGTCATAGGGTAGAGTTAGCTAATCAATCAACTTTAGTATTATCATATCTACTTTTATATGGATATGAAGTAAATGATTTTAAAGGATATATTAATCGTATATTTGGACTTATTTTAGGAGGAATTATTGTATCTGGTATTTTTTATTATAAACAAAGAAAAAATAAATTTGAAAATACATTTATTACTATAATAAAAGATATTAGTATTAATGATAATAGGACTAAGTGGCAGATAAAGCTTGCTCTTGGAATATGTTCAGCTATGTTGATTGGAGAAATTCTGAATTTACCAAGAACAATATGGATAGGTTTTTCATGTATGTCAATATTACAGCCGACTGCAGAAAAATTAGAATTTAGATACAAAAAAAGACCAATATATGTAGTTTTAGGATCCATTATGTTTGGCATAGTTTATTTAGTTTTACCAAAAGAATATATTGGGTATATAGGTTTAATTGGTGGATTAATGGTAGGAGTATCAGCAACCTATGAATGGCAGACAGTGTTCAATTGTTTTGGCGGATTAGCAGCAGCTATACCACTTTTAGGATTAGGTGGAGCAATAATTTTACGTATTATTAATAATATATTTGGGGCTGTATATACTAAAATTTTTGATAAAATTTATGATAAGGTGTATGATATGATATTTGATAATACTATTATTGATGAGGTAGTATAACATTGTAAAAAGTCTTGAAGAAATTCAGGACTTTTTTATTTTATGTTCATATGGAAGTCTAGAAAATATATAGTAAGAATATTTAAATAAAATCTAGTATATTTTTATGATCCAACACACCAATCTACTATAATCTTAACCTTACAAAAATGTAATGTTAATGTAGCCTACATAAATTTCTAACTAAATCTGTAACATATATAATAAGCACATAAGGTTAATACAAAGCCAAATATAAAAATCAATAACTTAAAAAATACATAATAAAACCTAGGAGATGATTTTATGGTAAAACTTTATGAGTTTTTTAAAATTGCATTTTTAGTTATATTTGCAGGATACGATGAAGCAAGTTTTAACATATAGAATTTTGTATATATAAGTGCTAATTAATAGAATTTAGAATTACCAGCATTACTTTATTTGATATTTTCGAAGGAGAAATTTAAGTTTTATAAAAATTGTTTTAGAACATATAAAAATGAAAGAAAATAAAAAATCTTAAAGATTTAAAGAATTCAAAAAAATTAAGTTTTTATATAGATAAAAAGGAGAGTATAGAAAGTGAAAAATATTTTAAGTGTTGAAAAAATAGAAAAATATTATGGGAATAAGGGAAATGTAACAAAAGCAATAGACAATATCAGCTTTAAAGTAGATGAAGGAGAATTTGTTGGAATAATGGGGCCTTCAGGAAGTGGTAAAACAACGCTTCTTAATTGTATATCAACAATAGACACTGTTACAACAGGTAACATAATAATTAATGATCAAGATATTACAAGATTGAAATCAAAAAAGCTAGATAAATTCAGACAAAATGAATTAGGATTCATATTTCAAGATTTTAATCTTTTAGATACATTAACAGCTTATGAAAATATAGCCTTAGCTTTAACTATTAAAGGCGAAAAGCCTTCAAATATTGATAGTAAAATTAAAGAGGTAGCTAAATATTTAGAAATAGATAAAGTCTTAAATAAATATCCATATGAAATGTCAGGAGGACAAAAGCAAAGAGTTGCATGTGCCAGAGCAATAGTAACAAATCCATCATTGGTTCTTGCTGATGAGCCAACAGGAGCTTTAGATTCAAAAGCTGCAAGATTATTATTAGAGAGATTTGAAAGTCTAAATAAAGATTTAAAAACAACAATTTTAATGGTTACACATGATGCATTTACAGCAAGTTATGCTCATAGAATTTTATTTATTAAGGATGGAAAGATATTTACTGAATTGGTTAGAGGAAATGATTCAAGAAAAGACTTCTTTAATAGAATAATTGAAGTAATAACTCTAATTGGAGGTGACGACAACAATGTATTCTAAAATAGCTTTAAAAAATGTTAAGAAGAGTTTTAAGGATTATACAATATACTTTTTAACATTAACTTTAGCCGTTTGTATATTTTATAGCTTTAACTCAATTGAATCTCAAAAAGCATTGGTAGAAGTATCATCTACAGAAGGGGATTATGTAACTATACTTTCAGATGTTATATCGTATATATCTGTATTTGTAGCTATAATACTAGGAAGCCTTATTCTTTATGCAAATAATTTTTTAATTAAGAAGAGAAACAGGGAACTTGGTCTTTATATGACTTTAGGTATGGGAAAATCAAAGATTTCAAAAATATTAATTATTGAAACAATAATAGTTGGAATTCTTTCATTAATAAGTGGATTAATACTGGGATTAATAGTATCACAAGGATTATCAATATTAGTTTCAAAACTATTTGAATTTAAAATGGACGAATATAGTTTTATAATATCACCATCAGCTATAAGTAAGACAATTCTTTACTTTGGAATAATGTTTTTACTTGTAATGTTATTTAATACGTATATAATCTCAAAATATAAAATAATTGATTTACTTAAGATGGGGAAAAAGAGTGAAGAAATAAGGTTTAAAAATCCATTTGTTTATTTAATCACATTTATCTTATGTATGATTTCTCTTGGAACTGCATATAAGTTTGTATTAGGTATTGGATTAAAATTCAATGATCCTAAGTTTTTAATATCCATAATACTTGGAATAGTAGGAACTGTGGTATTTTTCTTTAGCTTAGCAGGATTTATACTATATGTAGTTAAAAGAACTAAGAGAATTTACTTTAAAAATCTAAATATATTCACAATAAAGCAAATAAACAGTAAGGTTAATACTAATTTTATATCAATGTCTGTAATTTGTTTAATGTTATTTATAACAATAGTGGTACTATCTACAGGATTTAGTTTTAAAAATGCTTTAGAATCAGGTTTGCAAGGTGCAACTCCTTTTGATGCTAGTGCATTTATGTATTTAGATACAGATGAAGATACAAGAAATATTGAAGATTCGCTTAAAATAATGAATGTTAAGTTTAATGAAAATGATAAGGTTGCTTATTATAATGAATATATGGCAGATACAAAAATTTCAGATGTTTTATCATTAAATAATATAGATAAGAATATGAATTTTACAGTCTCATATATAAAAATTTCTGATTATAACAAAATTAGAGAAATTAATAATGAGGAGCAAGTTAATTTAAATAATGATGAAGTATTAATAACTTCAAATTTTTCAAAAACTTTACCAATTATAGAAAATTATATGAAAAACAATAAAACTATAAAAATCAAAGATAAAGTATATAATATAAAAAATGAAGAAATAATAAAAGATAATTTAAAAACTGATTTTATGCAAAATAATATAATTACAATAATAATAAATGATGAGTTCTGTAATCATAAAACTATAAGTTCAAGTAATGTTAATATAAATTTTAATGAAAATAATAAAAATCAGTCTGAAAATAATTTTGTTAATTCAGTAAATGCATATAAAAATTCAGATCCGGATTATGATACAGTTGGATATGTAATTGCAAATACAAGAAATGAAATTTATGAAGGAAATAAAGGCGCAACCACAGTAATATTATTCATAGGAATATATTTAGGAATAGTTTTCTTAATAAGCAGTATGGCAGTTCTTGCACTTCAGCAGTTATGTGAAGCAAGTGATAGTATTGAGAGATATGTAGCTTTAAAGAAATTAGGTGCAGATAAAAAGAATATAAATAAAACAATATTTATACAAACTTTAATATATTTTAGCCTGCCTGTTGTATTAGCTCTAGTACATTCTATAGTAGGAATAAAAGTAGCAAATGAATTTATTATGATGTATAATAAGCCCAATATATTGGGATCATCACTTATTACAGCAGGAATGTTTATGATAATATATGCAATATATTTTTATACTACATATACAGGTTATAAAAATATAGTAAAAAATAATATTTAAAAATAATTATAAAAATCTATTTGATGTAGTTTATGTTTACTTCAAATAGATTTTTTCTTTAGATTTGCATAACATATAATATTACTGTAAAAATCAATTTAGGTAAGTTATATTTATTCTAGATAGATTTTTGATATAATTAATTTAAATAATATGAGATAAAATATTCCTATTAACAGTATGATAAAAAAGTTAATAGGAAAAAATATAGGAATATGTATATGCGAAAATATTACTATAAGAGTATGTTAATAAAAAATAATAGGTGGAGTATTTATGAAAAAAATAGTAATAGTAGAAGATGATGAAATAATTAGAGACGAACTTAATAGCTTTTTAAGTAAATATAATTATGAAGTAGTAGCTCCAATAGATTTTGAAAATATTGTAGAAGATATTTTGAAAGAAAAAGCTGACTTAATATTATTAGACATAAACTTGCCATTTTATGATGGATATTATATATGTAGGGAAATACGAAAAAAATCTGAAATTCCAATAATAATTGTAACGAGTAGAGATAGTGAGATGGATGAATTAATGAGCATGAATTTAGGAGCTGATGATTTTGTAACTAAACCATATAACACTGCGATACTTTTAGCAAGAATTGCAGCTCTCCTTAAAAGAGCAAGTGGGAGTACAGCTTCTAGTACTATTTTAAAATACAAGGATTTCGAGCTTAATTTATCAAATGCATCTATTACATATAAGGATAAAGAATTGGAACTTACTAAAAATGAAGTTAAAATTCTATCATGTTTAATAGAAAGTAAAGGGGCTATTGTTTCTAGAGATTCACTTATAGAATACTTATGGAAATCTGATTACTTTGTAGATGATAGTACATTAACAGTGAATATAACACGATTACGTAGAAAACTAGAGGGGATAGGCATAGAAAATGCCATAGAAACAAGAAGAGGATTAGGATATATAATGCCATGAAAATAATAGATTTCTTTAAAGATAAAGGTTTGTTTTTAGCTGTTAATTTAATTGTTTTTATTATAGCTTTAGGAATTATGATATTTGCTAAGGTCAGTTTAGTGATAATTTTTTTAGTGGCGTTTATATGGTTTGTGCCTTTACTTACTTATATGATTTTAGATTACATTAAATATAAGAAATATTTTAGTACGATAGAAAGCCTTTTAGATAGATTAGATAAAAAATATTTATTACCAGAAGTAATTGAAGAAGCAAATTTTCTAATTGGAGAAAATATAAATAATATTTTAAAGATAATAGGCAGAGATATGCATGAAAATGTAAAATACTATAAAAATATGCAGAAAGAATACAGAGAATATATTGAAACTTGGGTTCATGAAATAAAGACTCCAATAGCATCTACAAGACTTCTTATAGAAAATAATAATAATGAAGTTACTAAAAAAATAGATATGCAGATAGATAAAATTGAAAACTTTGTAGAGCAGGTATTATATTACTCAAGAAGTGATGAAGCATCAAAAGACTATATAATTAAAGAAGTTAATCTTAATCATATAGTAAAAAAAGTTATAAAAAGAAACTATAGAGATTTTATAAGTAAAAAGATAATTTTGCAGTTAGAAGAAATAAATGAAATTGTTTATTGTGATGTAAAATGGGTTGAGTTTATTTTAAATCAAATCATTGGAAATTCAATAAAATACATACAAGGAAGACAGGGGAAAATTAAAATCACTTCACAGAAGCTTGCTAATTCTGTGGTACTAAAAGTAGAAGATAATGGAGTGGGAATAGTAAAAAGAGATATAAATAGAGTATTTGAAAAAGGCTTCACAGGAGAAAATGGAAGAAAATTTGGAAAGAGCACTGGAATGGGATTATATTTGTGCAGAAAACTTTGTTTAAGACTGGGTATGCAAATAAATATTAGTTCTAAAGTAAATGAAGGAACTAAGGTGAGTTTGATATTTCCATTATCAAGTGTAACAAATGTAGTAAATCAATGAAAATCACAATTAGAGAATCCTAATAATTTTTACAGAAATGTGCAATAAAATTATTGACAAAACTAATATAAGGATGTACTATATAGTTGAGAATAGTTTTCAACTAAATTAAAGATTTAAAAATTAATGTTTTTTAACTATATAATATTCTCAAGAACAAAAAGCTTCTTTGTTCCCACACAGACAAAGAAGTTAGGAGGGTTACTCAAACGATAACCTTGCAAGCAAATTTTTCATTTTAAATCATATTGGCAGCTTAGATATATACTGGGTTGTTAAAAAGTGGGTCTTATTGTATGGAATTCGGTATTCCATACAATAAGATTTTTTTTTCTAAGAATATTATTAAGGTTTCTTATGAAAATTTTTAGAGAAGAGTAAGAAAAAAAGTTAAGCTTTTATATCTAAAAGCTTAACTTTTTTTCTTAAATTATATTTTAACTATATTTACGATCTGGATTATCTAAACTTACTTTGCTAAGATTATAGTGGAAAGGTAATATAACTGTTGAAACATTTTTGTGCTTGCTTAAATGCTTTTCTAGGAAGTAAGTTGTTTGATTATGAAGTATAGTATCATACCAATGAGCAGTAACAAACTTAACTGAAATAACAGATATATTTTCTCCTGATTTTAGTTCACTTTCTCGTTTCCATAAATAGTCATCTAAAGGCTTTATTATATCTCTATACGGTGTTTCTATAATAACTAATTTTATAGGAATATTGAATTTTTCCCATTGTTTTCTAAGCTGCTTAGCATGTTCAGGATGACGACATACATGAAGAGCAATTATATCGTTTGAAATAGAATTAGCATAATTTAGAGACTTTAAAAATGGTTTATTAATATCATGTACAAGAATTATACATTGAGTGGATGAAGCCTTTTTTTCTTCTCTATAATATGGATTAAACTCATCAAGTCTAAGCTGCTTTGCAACAAAGGAATAATGTTTATGAATAAAATACATTATAAACATTAAAATTGGCATTGCAATTGCAAGAATCCAAGCACCATGACTGAACTTTGTTAGAAATACAATAATTGAAACCACTAATGTAACTAAAGCACCAAATCCATTTATAAGAGATTTATATCTCCATCCTTTTTCTTTAATAACACGCCATTTTTTAAACATACCATATTGCGCTAAAGTGAATGATACAAATACTCCTACTGAATAAAGAGGAATTAATCTATGAGTCTCACTTTTAAAAGCAATTATAAGCAAAGAGGAAACAATGCATATAAATAATATACCATTAGAAAAACTAAGTTTTGTTCCTCTTGAAGAAAATTGTCTTGGAACGTATCCATCATGCGCAAGTATATATAGCAATTGAGGTAGTCCATTATATGCTGTATTTGCAGCTAAAATCAATATTATTGATGTAAAGATTTGTATTATATAATACATAAAGCCATGCCCAAAAACAGCACTTGCCATTTGTGATAAGACAGTATGTCCATCTGATGGCGCAACGTGAAGATTTATAGCTAAAATTGAAGTACCACCAAAGATGAATATTATTATTCCTCCAAGCATGTATAAAATAAGCTTGGCATTTTTTTGTGCAGGATTTTCGAAGCTTGGAATTGAATTACTTACTGCTTCAATACCAGTCATAGCAGAACATCCTGAAGAAAACGCTCTTAATAATAATATCATACCAATTCCTTTGACAGTTTCAGCAGGAATTACTGGTGTTGAATAACTTACAGGCTGAAGAGTTCCAGTGAATAGTTTAAAGCATCCAACAATAATTAATGAGAGCATAGAAAAAATAAATATATATGTAGGAAGTCCAAAAATGTTTGAGGCTTCACGTATTCCTCTTAAATTTATAAGTGTAATAAAAATTACACAAACTAAAGAAACAACCACTTTATAATCTTGTAATGCTGGAAAAGCGGAAGATAAAGCAGCAGTTGAAGATGAAATACTAACAGCAACAGTCATTATATAATCTACAATTAATGCAGATGCCACAACTAATGAAGCTATCTTGCCTAAGTTTTCTTTAGCAACAGCATAAGCACCACCACCATTTGGATAGTGATCGATTATTTGGGAATAAGACAACACTAAAATTAATAAAAGCAGTAAAATTGAAATGGTAATATACGGTATAAATTTAAATGCTAATATACCTGCAATAGGAATTAGAACTAATAATATCTCTTCAATTGCATATGCAACAGAAGAGACAGCATCGCTTGCCATAATAGGCAGACCCCAAAGTTTTGATAACTTTTGGTGTGAAATTTCATTGTTTTTTAACGGTTTTCCTAAAAGTAATTTTTTTATCGTATTCATAATATAATTCAGCTTTCTATTTATATAATAATATTTGTCACGCTAATTATAGGAGGGCATGAAATAAATGTCAATGAAACTTTAACTAATATATATGTTAAATTTATGTTAAAAAATATGGTATGAGTTACTCTATCAAATGGTGCCTGTAACATTCCTAGAATTGTCAACTAAAGGGGGGATATAAAAGGAAAAAATAAAAATAGTTAATAATTTACAACGAGCTTTACAGCATATTATACATCTAACACGTTATGAAATTTTATTAAATATGAATATTAAGGTGAATAATAATTTTATAAATGAGCAATAAAATACCCTATATAATGGAATTTATATCTTGTCCACTATATAGGGTGTATCTTATTTATGTGAAGTTTTATATATTATTTTTCTTCTTCTTTTTTATCTTTTTTATCTAATCCACATGATACCCATGGGTAATCAGGATTGCTAGGATCACATTCCTTTGTAGGATCAACATTTTTTTCTGCTTCATATGTCACTTCAACTTTTTCTTCACATTTACATTTACAATCTTTTTCTTTTTCACTCATATATATTACCTCCATATATTGAAATATTTTCATTTATTATAATCATTATAACTGCTTATCACAGAAAAATCAATACTGAAAAAGAAAATCAATAGTAAAAGATAGTCATCGATATTTAGCATTGTTTATACTCAATGCAGTATTTATGGGGACTTAGAGCTACATAATTTATTACTAAACTTTTCCTATAAATATACTCTTTATACAGTAAATGCACTAGAAATTATTTATATATTTTTTAGTTA
Source organism: Clostridium neonatale (assembly GCF_001458595.1). Lineage (GTDB taxonomy): Bacteria > Bacillota > Clostridia > Clostridiales > Clostridiaceae > Clostridium > Clostridium neonatale. The sequence continues at coordinate 1,249,458 of NZ_LN890328.1, read as the reverse complement.
AACATATGCCAAAGTTAATTAAAAAGTCATCATAAAGCAATAAATTTTGAGATGAAGTACTAAAAAGTATAGATTTAATAAAAGAATATATAATCGTAATATATCATATGATACAATAGTTTATATATGATATTTTCTATGAAATGTAATTTATTTCCAGGGAAATCATTATGGATTATGATACCTTTTAAATGGAAGGTGTGGGTAATTCTGAAGATAAAATAGGGGCTATAGTATGGAAATTTAATAAATTCCATTATTTAAAACAAATAAAGTTAATAAGTATTATAATCTAAAGAAATAATTGTATTAATGTTATAATAAAGGTGTTAAACTACATAGAAAAAATGGAGGCTAGTAAATATGTCAACTCCTATAAGGAATCCAAAAGCATATGATCAGGTTATAGAGGTAATTAAAGACAAAATAAAAAAAGGAAAAATAAAAAAAGGGGATAAGCTTCCTTCTGAAAGAGAAATGGCAGAATCTTTGGGCTTATCACGGGCATCTGTTAGAGAAGCGCTTAGAGCTTTAGAAGTTATAGGTTTAATTGAAAGTATACAGGGAGCAGGTAATTACATAAGAACAAACTTTGATAATTCATTAATAGAACCATTATCACTTATGTTTATGCTTCAGGAGAGTTCAGTTAAAGAAATGTACGATTTAAGAGAAACACTAGAACTTCAATGTGTTAAGTTATCAGCAAGGTATATAGAAGAAAATGAATTAGGACTTTTAACAGCTATATTAAATAGGATGTATCTTGCAAAAACTGAAGAGGAAAGTCTTGAGTTAGATATAGAGTTTCACTATTTAATAGCTAAAACATCAAGAAATATGTTATTAATAAATGTTCTTGAAGTATTATCACAGCTTATGGACGAATTTATACGAAAATCTAGAATGCAAATTTTGCATGAAGGAAATACCAGAGAAAATTTATTAGAAATACATGAAAATTTGCTTAGAGCACTTAAATGCAGAGAAGAAGCAAAAGCAAGTCAGGCGATGAAAGAGCATTTTGATTTAATCAGAAAAGCATATGGATATGAAGAATAGTATATTGTGATAATTTAAACAATCAATTTAGAAAATAAGCCAATAATTAATTTTTATTTATTGACTTATTTTTTTATTCGCCTAATTATATAAAGTTACAGTAATTTAATAAATTAACAAAAATAAAATTTTTAGTTAAAAAAATAACAATCGTTTACAACCATAAGATTACAAATTATAATTAAATTGTGAATTGGTCATACCAATTAGTAACTGGTATGATGTATTAAAAAAGTGGAGGGATAAAGGTGAATTTATTATTCTTTGTTGCTTGTATTCCTATTATCTGGCTTATTATATCTCTTGGGAAAATTAAAATTCCAGGGCATAAAGCCTGTCCTATCGCATTTTTGATAACGTTTCTAATTGCTATTTTTATTTGGAAAATGGACGTGCTCGATGCTGTTACAGCTAGCTTTGAAGGTGTTTTCTTAGCACTATGGCCCATAGTTCTTGTAATTATTGCAGCAGTATTTACTTATAACTTATCAATTCACTCAGGAAGCATGGAAATCATAAAAAAGACAATGGTAAATATCACCAAAGATAAAAGGATTCTGGTTTTAATACTAGCTTGGGGGTTTGGAGGATTTTTAGAGTCAGTAGCAGGTTTTGGAACAGCAGTAGCAATTCCAGCAGCTATACTAGCAGCTTTAGAATTTGATCCAGTATTTGCAGCTATAATTTGTTTAATTGCAAATACTACACCAACAGCATTTGGAGCTATAGGATTACCAATAATAACTTTATCTCAAGTAACTGGTTTAGACATACATCAATTATCCTATATAACAACAATTCAACTCAGCTTAATGATAGTAATAATTCCATTTATATTAGTTGCTATAACTGGAAAAAGCATAAAAGCTATTAAAGGTGTATTTGGAATAACACTTGCATCTGGAATAGCCTTTGCAGTACCACAAATATTAGTCGCAAAATTTATAGGAGCAGAACTTCCAGCATTGGCAGGGTCTATTACTTCTATGCTTGTAACAATACTTTTAGCAAAAAAGTTTTATAACAAAGAAACAAATGAGAAAAAAGAAGAAAAGGTATCAGTAAAAGAGCAGATTAGAGCATGGATTCCATTTATATTAGTATTCTTGTTTGTAATAGTATGCTCACCTTTATTTCCAGCTATATATAATCCTCTTTCAAAAATAAAAACATCTATACTTATTTATACGGGCATTGGAGCAAAGCCATATACATTTTCATGGTTAGTAACCCCAGGAGTATTAATAATATTAGCTACATTTGTTGGAGGTTTATTACAAGGTTGTAGATTTAAAGAGATACTACTTATATTATTTAGCACAGTTAAACAGATGACAAAATCTGCAATAACAATAGTATCTATTGTAGCTTTAGCTAAAGTTATGGGCTATAGCGGAATGATAAAATCTATAGCAGACGTTTTGGTTATAATTACAGGAAGATTTTATCCTTTATTTTCACCGATAATAGGAGCATTAGGAACATTTATAACAGGAAGTGATACATCTGCAAACGTTTTGTTTGGTCAGTTGCAGGTACAAGCAGCTAATTCTATTGGTGCTAATCCTTATTGGATAGCAGGAGGAAATGTTTTAGGTGCTACTGCTGGAAAGATGATTTCACCACAAAGTATTGCAGTTGCAACAGCAGCAACTAATCTTATAGGCAGCGAAGGAAAAATACTAAATTCAGCCTTAAAAGTATGCTTACTATATATTGTATTAGCAGGAATAATAGTTTTTTTCTGCGGATCAATTTTTGTATTATAAATTAAATTTTAGGAGGAAATAGTTATGAATATTTTAGTTTGCATTAAACAAGTACCAGGAACTTCAAAAGTTGAAGTAGATCCTGGTACAGGAGTATTAAAAAGAGATGGAGTTGATTCAAAAATGAATCCATATGATTTATATGCTTTAGAAACTGCATTAAGGATAAAAGAAAGCAAAGGTGGAACAGTAAAAGTACTAAGTATGGGGCCATCTCAAGCTTTAAGCATAATAAAAGAAGCATTTACTATGGGAGCGGATGAAGGAACATTGCTTTCAGATAGGAAATTTGGAGGAGCAGATGTATTAGCTACTTCTTATACAATTGCACAAGGCGTAAAAGAGATGGGGGACATAGATATTATAGTTTGTGGTAAGCAGACAACAGATGGTGATACAGCGCAAGTAGGAGCAGAAATGGCAGAATGGCTTAATATACCACATGTAACGAATGTAAAAAGGATTGTTGAGCTAAAGGATAAATCTGTAACAGTTGAAATGGACATGCCTGAGAGCATTGAAACAGTAAATATTGCATATCCTTGCCTTATAACAGTAGAAAAAGGAATATTCGAACCAAGATTGCCTTCTTATAAAAAGAAATTAGAAACTAAAGATAAAGAAATAAAAATATTAAGCTTAAATGATTTTAAAGATAAAAATGAAAAGAATTATGGATTAAACGGATCTCCAACGCAAGTAGAGCGAATATTCCCACCAGAGGTAAACGATCAGAGAGAACTATGGACAGGTAACTCTTCTGAATTAAGTGAAAAAATAGAATGTAAATTGAAAGAATTGAAGTTTATATAACACTAGAATTAAAAAGGAGTGAAATTTTATGGCAAAGTTAGTGGTAAATCAAGATAAGATTGGAAATATTGAGGAGTTAGTAAAAATATGTCCCTTTGGTGCATTAGAAAACCATAATGGTGTTCTTGAAATAAGCGGGGCATGCAAAATGTGCAGATTATGTGTTAAAAAGGGACCTAAAGGTGCAGTTGAGTATGTAGAAGAAGAAGTAAAGCAGATAGATAAAAGTCTTTGGAGCGGTATAGGAATATATGTAGATCATGTAGATGGAGAAATACATCCAGTAACCTATGAATTAATAGGAAAGGCAAGAGAACTTGCAGAAAAGGTAAGAGAGCAAGTGTATGCAGTATTTATTGGAAGTAATATATATGATAAAGCTGAAGAATTATTACATTATGGAGTGGATAAAGTATTTGTTTATGATGAAGAAGAACTAAAATATTTTAGAATAGAACCATATACAGCAGCCTTTTCAGACTTTATAAATAATATTAAGCCAGCAGCAATATTAGTAGGAGCAACAACTATAGGACGATCATTAGCTCCTAGAATTGCAGCTAGATTTAAAACAGGCCTTACAGCTGATTGTACAATATTAGATATGAAGGAAAATACAGATTTAGTGCAAATAAGACCAGCTTTTGGTGGAAATATAATGGCACAAATAGTAACACCAAATTCAAGACCTCAGTTAGCCACTGTAAGATATAAAGTTATGACAGCACCAGAAAGATCAGAAGGGGTAAAAGGTGAAATAATTAAATGTGAAATAAAGAAAGAAAATCTTAAATCTAAAATCACAGCATTAGATGTTAAGAAAAAGAATAAAGATGTTGGTATAAGTGATGCTGAAATAATAGTAGCAGCAGGCAGAGGAGTTAAGTCTGAAAAAGATATAGATTTATTAAAAGAGCTTTCTGAACTTTTAGGTGGAGAATTCGCGTGTACAAGACCATTAATAGAAGCAGGATGGGTAGATGCAAAAAGACAAATAGGTTTAAGTGGAAGAACTGTAAGACCTAGGCTTATAATAGCATGTGGAATATCAGGAGCAGTTCAATTTACAGCAGGAATGAACAATTCAGATTATATATTTGCAATAAATACTGATGATAAAGCTCCTATCTTTAAAGTGGCAAACTATGGAATTGTAGGAGACTTATATAAAATAATACCTGATCTAATAGAAAAAATTAAATTAGCTAAGGAGGCATAAAAATGAGTTATAAGGAAGTAGAATTAAAAGATTATGAATATGTTTTATCTGTAATAGAAAATGATAAAGAAAGAGTCTTTTTTAAAGATGATGTAAATGAAGATTATAGCCATGATGAATTAGGTGGAATAAAGAAAATGCCTGATATAGTTGTGCAGGTACTATCAACAGAAGAAGTATCAAAAATTATGAAATACGCATATGAAAATAATATTCCAGTAACACCAAGAGGTTCAGGAACAGGTCTTGTTGGTGCTGCAGTACCTCTTGAAGGTGGAATAGTAATAGACCTTAGTAAAATGAATAAAATATTAGAACTTGATGAAGAAAACTTAACATTAACATTAGAACCTGGAGTGTTGCTTATGGAAATAAGCAAGTATGTAGAAGAACATGAGTTGTTTTATCCACCAGATCCAGGAGAAAAATCAGCAACAATTGGTGGAAATATAAATACAAATGCTGGTGGAATGAGAGCAGTAAAATATGGTGTAACTAGAGACTATATAAGAGGATTAGAAGTAGTACTTCCAAATGGAGAAGTTGTAAATTTAGGTGGCAAGGTTGTTAAAAATAGTTCTGGATATTCATTAAAAGATTTAATAATTGGATCAGAGGGTACACTTGGAATAGTAACTAAAGCAATTTTAAGATTATTACCTTTGCCTAAAAAGGCTGTAAGCCTTCTTATTCCATTTAATACTCTCGAGGATGCAATAGAAACTGTACCTAAAATAATAAAATCAAAATCAATTCCTACAGCAATAGAGTTCATGCAAAGAGAAGCAATACTTGCAGCAGAAGAATTTTTAGGAAAAAGTTTTCCGGATAAATCTTCAGATGCATATTTACTTCTAACTTTTGATGGAAATTCAACAGAAGAAATAGAAAAAAATTATGAAAATGTAGCAAATATATGTTTAGAAGCAGGCGCATTAGATGTACTTATCTCAGATACAGAAGAAAGACAAGAATCAATATGGTCAGCAAGAGGCTGCTTTTTAGAAGCAATTAAAGCATTGACTACAGAGATGGATGAGGTTGATGTTGTAGTTCCAAGAAATCTGATAGGTAAATTTGTAACTTTTACTCATGAACTTGAGAAGGAAAAGAATATAAGGATAAAGAGTTTTGGTCATGCTGGAGATGGAAATCTTCATATATATATATTAAGAGACGATTTAGATGAAGAAAATTGGAATAAAAAATTAACTGAAATAATGCAGATAATGTATGATAAAGCTAAAGAATTACAAGGACAAGTTTCTGGTGAACATGGTATAGGTTTTGCTAAAAAAGGATATTTAAAGCAGTCATTGCCAAATGAATGTATAGGTATAATGCGGGGAATAAAATATTCTTTTGATCCTAAAAATATATTGAATCCTGGAAAAGTTTGTGAATAAAATTAAATATTAATATCATCATATTTTATCCATTGTGCATACTAAAAATATGAATAGCATAAAGATAAATGTGATGATACTGATAAATATATAAATGATGTAATAAAAAGTTAAAAAAGTTATATAAATGATTTTTTATATAATAAGAATAAATATTTTATATTTTCAAACGAAAATAATATATCAATAATTTGAAAAAAGGTTAATTTTTTATAACATATTCTAATGTTAAGTATGAAAAACATTTAATGGAATATACTATATGGATATGGCAGTAAGGACATAACAAAGAGTAATAAATAAAATAAAATTTTAGGAGTGTTAATATTTATGGAAGATAAAAAAACAGCTTTAATACAAAGTTCATTAGGTTCAGTATTTTCTGTTTTTAGTGAAGAATTATTAAAAGAAATTTCATCCGATAAAAATAGGAGCATAGCTATATGCGGAAAAATTAATAATCCAGGAATAATAGAAATTCCAGAAAAAGCAACTCTTAGAGAAGTAATTGATCTTTGTGGAGGAATCATAAATAAAAGTGATTTTAAAGCGGCTCATATTGGAATGCCATTTGGAGGTTTCTTAACAGAAGATAGTTTAGATAAAGAATTAGATTTTGAATTATTTGATAAAAATGTAAGTAGAACTATTATTATTTTATCAGAAGAAGATTGTATAATTCAATACGGAAAATTTTACATAGAATACTTACTAGGGAGAATTAAAGATAAAACTTATAAAGGCTATGAAACCGTTAAAGATGAAATAACAAAAATGCTTAAAGTCTTAGATAGAATAAGTAAAGGTGTATCTAATATGCGTGATGTTTATCTATTGAGAACTCTTGCAGAAACTGTAAAAGTTAAAATGAATCAAAAACATAACATAATGGAAGAAATCATAAGTAATTTCTATGAAGAAATAGAAGAGCATATAGAAGAAAACAAGTGTTATACTTCTCAATGTAATCATCTTATAAAGCTAACAATTACCCGTAGGTGTATTGGGTGTGGAAGCTGCAAAAGAGTGTGCCCAGTTGATTGTATAGATGGAGAGTTAAGAAAGCAACATAATATAGATTATAATAGATGTACTCATTGCGGAGCATGTATATCAGTATGTCCTGTTGATGCTATAACAGCAGGGGATAATACACTTATGTTTCTTAGGGATTTGGCTACTCCAAATAAGATGGTGATCACTCAAATGGCACCTGCTATAAGAGTTGCAATTGGTGAAGCTTTTGGATTTGAGCCAGGAGAAAATATAGAAAAGAAACTAGCAGCAGGTCTTAGAAAAATTGGAGTAGACTATGTTTTTGATACAACTTGGGGCGCAGATTTAACAATAATGGAAGAAGCAGCAGAACTCCAAGAAAGACTTGAAAAATATCTTGCAGGCGATAAAAATGTTAAGCTTCCAATTCTTACTTCATGTTGTCCGTCATGGATTAAGTTCATAGAGCAAAATTATCCAGATATGCTTGAAGTACCATCAACTGCAAAATCACCAATGCAGATGTTTGCAACTGTAGCAAAAGAGATTTGGGCAAAAGAAAAAGGACTTTCAAGAAAAGAAGTAACGTCTGTTGCAATTATGCCATGTATTGCTAAAAAGTATGAAGCATCAAGACCAGAATTTTCAATGGATATGAATTACGATGTTGACTATGTAATAACAACAAGAGAGCTTATAAAAATATTTCAGGATTCAAAGATAAATCTAAAAGAACTTGAAGATGAAGAAATAGATAATGTAATGGGTGAATATACTGGCGCTGGAATAATCTTTGGAAGAACAGGTGGAGTTATAGAAGCAGCAGTAAGGACTGCATGTGAAAATATAACTAAAAAGAAAATGGATAAATTAGAGTTTGAAGCACTTAGAGGATGGGATGGCTTTAGAGTATGTGAAGTTAAAATTGATAATATAAATTTGAGAATAGGAGTTGCACATGGTCTTAAAGAAGCAGGGAAAATGTTAGATAAAATAAGATCAGGTGAAGAATTTTTCCATGCAATTGAAATAATGGCGTGCATAGGTGGATGTGTTGGTGGCGGAGGCCAGCCTAAAATAAGAAAAAATAAAGAACAAATTTTAAAGGAAAGAGCAGAAGGCCTAAATAATATAGATAGGTCGAAAGCTATTAGAAGATCAAATGAAAATCCAGAAGTTCTTGCTATTTATGAAAAATATCTAGATCATCCATTAAGTCATAAAGCTCATGAACTTCTTCATACTGATTATTTTCCACGTATAAAGAAATAATATATAATTAAAAGGAGCTAGAATATAAAAATAAAATGGAACCTATAAAAATAGCCTTTTTTTACGTGTTTATTTCATAGGTTCCATTTTAAAATATAGTCTAGCTTATTTTATTAGTTTTTTTAGGTGTACAAATTTATACTTATGAAAAAAGCAGTTTTTTTTATTTTAAATTAGATATTATTATATTTCTAATTGTTTCAGATAAGTTCTTTTCCTCTTCCTTAGTTAAATTTGATGTATAAATAGGCTTATCATAGACAACTTTGATTTTATTTGAAATGAAGCTTCTGTTATCTTCAAAGCATCGAGAAGCTCTATCTATACTTACAGGAACTATAGGACAATTTGATTTTGTTGCAAATTTTAAGCTGCCTCTTTTAAATTCTCCAACTAAGCCATCTTTGCTTCTTGTGCCTTCAGGAAATAAACCTATTGAGTATCCCTTTTTGGTATTTTCAACACATTCGTTTATGCTTTTTATAGCTTCTCTTGGATTTTCACGATCTAGTGCAATTCCACCGCTTCTTTTAAGCCAGTATCCTATTATAGGTACATTTAGAATTTCTTTTTTTGCAATAAATCCAACCTTCTTATTAGAAGTATATAAGATTAATGGTATGTCTAATATACTTGAATGATTTCCAATAAATATGCATGGTTCATTAGGTATATTTTCTTCTCCAGATAAATCTATATCAATTCCAATTGTTTTTATTGTAAATTCACTCCATAAAAACGCTGCCTTTTTCACATACTCTGATGCTGTTTCCATGCCTTTGAATTTCTTTAGTAATGCATATTTTATTCCTTTCAATTGAAAGAATATCATATATACTCCATATTTAATATATTTTATAATTTTTAACATAGTTAATTCCTCCATGTAATATATTATCACATTTAGTCTATAAAAAAAGAATTATTAAAAATTATTTTTAATTTTTCTTACAATAAGTATGCAAGTTATATTTGTTTTGCATTATTATGGTAAAGATAGTAATATAGTATATATAAATTAATATTAATATATTTATTTTCTAAGGGGGAGCAATGATGACAATTTTAGAAATTTTAACTGGAAAGCGAGTTAATAATAAAGTTTTAAATCCAGCACTAGAAGTAATAAAAGACAGTTATGGTGATATAAGACATGATAACTATGAAATTGTTGTAGATAATGAAGGGGATTTACAAGTCAAAATTCCTAGCTTAGTCAAAAAAGATGAGTATGAGTATAAAAAAATAACTGAATATGAATATCAAAAAGTAATGTGTATGAAAATTTCTGAATTATATAATGGAAAAAATCAAGAATATATAGCAAAGAAATTTTATGACATTTATGGAGACAAGCTTGAATTATTATATAAGGATGTTAATTCAATTGAAGAATTAAAACAAAAAGTAAAAAGTACTAAAAAGAATATAGATTATTTAACTTATATATCCATAGGAGCAATTGTACTACAAGGAATTATGCTTATAATATTTAATAATATTTCTAGTTTGGCCAAAATTATTATTGGAATTGGAATCATATTATTATTTTCATTTTCAATATTTCAGCAGTTTACAGAGGATAAACGAGTAAAGACATTAATTGATGGATATGTTAATGTTTTAAAAACAGACTGGTATAAAAGCGAAATGTTAAAACAATATGTATTTCTATGTAATATCATGGAGTAAATTAATTATAAAAGAATTTCTGTATTAATATCCTTCTAATATATTCTATAATAATAATTAATCACTTATTGTAGAATATAAAGTAGTATAAGAAAACATTTTCATCATATAATAAATATAAAATTTACATTTTTATATTTATTAATAATAATTTTTAGTATATACTGATAATGTTAAAGCATATACAAATTAAAATATTGTGTTAATATAACTAAAGGGGAGGCACCAATGACTGAATTAAATCATGAACTTGGAATAATAGCTCTTGAAAGTTGCAGAGAACTAGGAAAGGCTATTGATAATTACATACAAAAGATGAGAGGTACTAGTGAATCTTTTTTAATACCATTAAATGAAATCAGATTCTCTAATGGTGAGGGTAAAGTAAAAATCTCTGAAACGGTTAGAGGCAAAGATATGTATATATTATGTGATGTTGGAAACTACAGCTGCACATATAAAATGTTTGGAATTGAAAATCATAAAGGCCCAGATGAACATTTCCAAGATATAAAAAGAACTGTTGCTGCAATTAGAGGAAAAGCAGCAAGAATTACAGTAATAATGCCACTTTTATATGAATCAAGACAACACAGAAGAAAAGGAAGAGAATCTTTAGACTGTGCCCTTGCACTTCAAGAGCTTGAAAGATTAGGTGTTGATGAAATAATCACATTTGATGTTCATGACCCTAATATCCAAAATGCAATTCCTTTACTATCATTTGAAAATATATATCCTACATATGATATTGTAAAAGCATTAGTACATAATGAAAAAAGTTTAGAATTAGATAAGGAAAAATTACTTGTAATCAGCCCAGATACTGGAGCTATGGATAGAGCAATTTATTATTCAAGTGCTTTAAGTGTTGATGTAGGATTATTTTATAAGAGAAGAGATCATTCAACAATAGTTAATGGTAAAAACCCTATAGTTCAACATGAGTATATGGGAAGAGATGTAAGTGGAAAAGATGTATTAATTGTTGACGATATGATAGCATCTGGAGAATCAGTTTTAGATATAGCAAAAGAATTAAAGAAGAGAAATGTAAGAAATGTATATGTAGCAGCTACATTTGCATTCTTTACAGAAGGTCTTGAAAAGTTTAATAAAGCACATGAAGATGGACTTATAACTAGAATATATTCAACTAATTTAACATATGTGCCAGAAACACTAAAAAATGCACCATGGTTCTATAGTGCAGATTTATCTGAGCTTTGTTCAAGAATAATAAATAGATTAAATCATGGAAGATCTATTTCTAAATATATGGATGCTACTAGAATAATTCATGACATGTTAAATGGAGAAATTTAATAAGAAGTTGGCTTACAGTTATGTAAGCCAACTTTTTTTGCTTTATTTATATAAAAACCAATCAAATTTTAATGAAAAGTTTTGTTACGTGTTGTACACTGAATATCATATATATCTCTAAAGTAGCAACTATCTTTATAAGGATGATAGACCTCTTCTTGATCAGAATCATTCATTAAAAGGTTAGGGATAGAGTGCAAGAATTTACTAAAAATATTCAACTTTTTTGAATTAGTGTTCATAACAGAATTATTAATAGTTTTCATAAAGATCACTCCAATCAATATTGTTTATACTTATAATATAATATCTTTTTTAGTATTTTTCATCCTGATTAAAATTAACAATTAATAATAAAACAGATAAAATATTCATATAATGCATGTAATTTTTGTATACGTTAACACTATTGTATTTTAATAGTGTACGTATTAAAAATGTAATAAAAAATATATGATTTTAAAAATAATTATATTGCAATTTATCAATTATTAATTACATGAAATTACCAACATTTAATTAAAACATTAAGCGGGTTTTAAGAACTTATATTAATTGGAAATATAAATAACTAATATCAAATTAATAAATATTAAAATATATGTCACAATGATAAATTTATTAATAAATATAAAGAAATTAAAAATAAAACACTGCTAAAGAATAAAAAAATAATTCTTTAGCAGTGTAAATTTATATAACCAAATTAAACTCTTTCAGCCATATAATAAAGTAATCTTTCTGTAGCATCCCATCCAAGACATGGATCAGTTATAGATTTTCCATAAATATGTTCATCTATTTTTTGGCATCCTTCTTCAATGTAGCTTTCAATCATAACACCCTTAACTAATTGCTTTAGTTCTGGATTATATTCTCTGCTGTGAAGTATTTCTTGAATTATACGAGTTTGTTCTGCAAACTGCTTATTTGAATTTGAATGATTTGCATCAACAATAACAGCTGGATTAGGAAAATCATGTTGTTTATACATTTCTAAAACACGCATTAAATCTTCATAGTGATAATTTGGAATGTTTATACCACGCTTATTAACAGAACCACGCATTATTGCATGGGCATAAGGATTACCACTTGTTTTTACTTCATTACTTCTATATAAAAAATCATGTTTACAATGTGCAGCGGTTATTGAGTTAAACATAACTGATAGATCTCCACTGGTTGGGTTTTTCATACCAACTGGAACATCAACACCACTCGCAGTAAGTCTATGTTGTTGATTTTCGACACTTCTTGCTCCAACTGCAACATAAGTTAATAAATCGTCACAATAAGGATGATTGGATGGATATAGCATCTCATCAGCAGGAGTAAGATGTGTTTCTTTAATTGCACGTATAAACATCTTTCTTATAGAAATTAATCCCTCAAGCATATTAGGTGATTTTTCAGGATCAGGTTGATGAAGCATACCCTTATATCCTTCCCCAGTTGTTCTAGGTTTGTTTGTGTAGATTCTAGGAACAATAAAAAGCTTGTCCTTAACCTTTTCATTAACTTTTGCTAATCTGTTAACATAATCGCATACAGAATCTTCATCATCAGCAGAACAAGGCCCTATAATAACAACTAATTTATTGCTTTTACCACTGAAAATTTCTTTGATTTCTTTATCTCTTTCTGCTTTAACCTTTTTTAAATGCTCATCAAGAGGTGTCATTGAAATTATTTCCTCTGGTGATGGTATTGTTCTTATACTAGTAAAACTCATTTTTAATCCCCCAATTAAATTATTAGTCTAAAAATAATATACAGTTAATGTAAAAGATAGTCAAGAAATTAATGATAAAGAATATGTTAATATAAATTTAAGATTTTTGTAGTTAAATTTAAGAAAATTAAATTGGTTTATACAATAAAAGTGTGATAAGATAGCCATAGATAAGTAAACTTTTTGGAGAAAAAAATGGATAAACAAAGAAATATATTAAATATAATAAAAGAAATAAGAAATGTCCTAGAGAAAGACGAATACAGAAAAAATAGATATGAAAATGATATTGAGTGGTTTAAAAATAGAGAAAAAATTGCAGATGGAAATATTATAAGAATTGCCATTATAGGGGTTACGAGCAGCGGCAAATCCACTCTTGTAAATAGCATTTTAGGTGAAAAAATATTACCTATAGCAATTAAGCCAAGTTCCAGTATTATTATAACATGTTCTAAAGGTCATGAACGTGAAGGAATTGTATATTTTAGAGATAAAGAACCATTAAGTTTAAAAGGTGAAGATTTAAATGAGGATATTATAAAGAAATATGCAGATGAAAGTTCAAATGCAAATAATAAGTATAATGTAACTCAAATAGACATTAAAAGTCCAAAGTTTCTTTTAGATGATAATATTCAAATAATAGATAGTCCAGGATTAGATGCATGTGATTTAGAGATGCATGAAAAACTGACTCTTGAAATACTTCTTCCAACAATTGATATATGTGTGTTTTTAACAACAGTTAAAGCAAGCAGTGATAATGTAAACAAAGAAAAAATAATAACTGTGTTTGAAAAAGATAAAGAAATAATAATGGTCCAAAATATGATAGATTCTATAGAACCAAAGCTCGGGAAAAATGGAATTATTGAAGAAGATAATGAAGTTATATTAGAAAAGCATAGAAAAAGAGCAGAAAATATTTTACATGTAGCTACCAGTGGAAAGAATAGCAGTGTAATTCAAATATCAGCTCTAAATGCTTTTAAAGGAATAGTAAATAATAATAAAGAACTATTTGATATATCTAATATACAAGATTTTATAGATGCTGTAAAAGAGTGTGTAAGAAAGGTTACACCTAAAATTAATAATGAGAGAATTCTAAGTTTAAAGCAGAAAATAAATTTTATAATAGATATGGATGAGGAAATCATAAAAGATACATCACAGTTTTATGATGTGGAACCTAAAGAAATTGATGAACTGGTTTATAAATTTCAAGAAGGACGTCAAAAGATAAATGAAAAAATAAAAGAAATTGATAATATTACAATTAGAACAATTGAAAATATAAAAAAGGAAGATTCAAAAGAAGTTAGTAATTATTTAGAGATAATATGGCAGATCAATAAGGAAAATTTTCAAATAGAAAAAGATATATTAGATATTGTTAGAAACTGTGAAGTAGATAGACAAAGAGTTTACAGAAAATTGAACTTAGATATAAGATATAGTTATACACTGCCAAGTCATGCAAGTGAAAGTTTAGATATTAATGATATTACTATGAAGCATGAGGAAAAAGTAAGATTAATAAAGAAAGATGGAGCATTTAATAAAGGGAAAAGACTTGTTTCTAATATTTTAAAAATACGTTGGGGATATGATGAAGAAGAATATGGTGAAGAAATAATTGACAAGGATGCTACAATAGCAAAAGTTTGTAATGTATGTGATAAGAATAAAGATAAATATATTGATATTCTTTATGACTGGAGCTCACAATACACAGATTCATTAAATAAGATTTATGCTGTTTTAAAAGAAAACAGTGAAAATTATGATAAAAAGAGAAATGCAGATATTGATATATATAACATTAAGCAGGTTTATGATGAACTTATAGACTTAAGAGATGATTTAGACTACATAACTAAAGATTTAAATATTGATGATAATTTATTAAAAACCAAGAAAGCACTTAGAAACCTTGTAAATACTCATATTTCTATGCAGTCATTTAATATTTTTAAGTATGCAAATAGCATAGTTGAGAAAAACTATTTAATCGTTGGTAATTATATAAGAAAGAACATACAAGAAGAAGTGATATGGTTTTATGATATAAATACATGTGTAGAATTTTTATATAGAATAAAAAAGATTATTTTAGATGATGAAAAAATAAAAATATTGATTACAAAAGGCATATTAAAAATAGAAAATGTACTTTGTGTTTATGAAAATTGTGTTGATAAAGATGAGCTTTTAACGAGGCTTGAAGGTATAAGCGGAATTAACTATAATATGTATCTTATGATAAATGGAATACAGATCGGGAGTTCAGATAAACAGATATGTACAAGTATATTTTTAAGGCAGTTTGTTTTCAAAAATAGGGTTAGAATAAATTTTGTTATAGATTCTACAAGAGAATTTATTAACGCAGGTATAATAAAAGAACTTTTATATGATATGAATAATTTAAAAATTAAAATATTAAAATTATTTAATTTTTATGAAGAAGGGTATTTGCTTATAAATTCTAAAAATCCTATATACAATCTAACATTAATAGAATGTCAGGAATGTGATAAGTTCATTTTAAGTGCTTATAAGGAAGTAAAAGAAAGATTATTTGGAAACTTTTTAGCACATGGATTAGAAGAAAAGCAGATAATAGAGGAAATTTTAATGCATTTTCTTAAAGATGAAAAGGCAGACTAAAAAGGAGAACAGTTATGGAAAACAAAAGTATTTCAATTCAATGTGATGAAGTTACAAAAAATATAATGGAAGAGCTTCAGGATGAAATGGTAACCTCACTTACAAAGGTTTCAAAAGATGTAAGTGGAGAAATACTAGAAAAGTTAAAACCAATAGAAAAAAGAATTAATGATCTTAGGGAAGATATAAGTGATGAGAATGAAGAAGCATTAGAAAAGCTTGATGATTTAAATAAAAGTATAAATAAAATGACATCTTCCATTGAAAATGTATTAGAAGAGTGTTTAAATAATGTTATGACAAAAGAAGATAACATTTTAAACAATAAATTAAAAGAATTATCTAAAGAAAATGAGTCTATTAAGGGAAAATTAGAAGAAAATAATAAATACATAATGAATTTAAATACTAGAATAGATGATTTAGAAAAAATAATTCAAAGCAATTTTTTTGATCACAAAATGTTATTTATAGAAAAACTTAATAAAATAAGTGAACAAATCGATGAAAAGAATATGCTGATTCAAATTGTAAATAAACTTGAAGGCGAACACAGTGAAAAATTATCTAATCTTCAAGAAGAAGTAGAATATCTTAATCAATCATTCTTTTCAAAGATTTTTAAGAAAAAATAAAGATTGGTTTTGTAAACTTAATTTGGAGGGATACTATGACATACATGGAATTACTTAATGATGATAGATTTAATTATTTAATAGATAAATATTTCAATCATGAGGGTCAGGGAGAAGAATATAAAGAGTATTTTAAGCATTTTATTGAAAATCTAGACAAAAATGAATTGATAATGCCAGTTTTAGGTGTACAGGGGGCTGGAAAAAGCAGCTTTTTAAATGCGATTTTAATGGATGATAATGTTCTCCCCACTGATGTTGACGAAACAACTTGTGTTCCAGTAGAAGTTAAGTTTGGTGAAAATACTGATGAAGCTATTATATATTTTCATGATAAGCCAAAAGAAAAGATAAATATAAAGGAACTAGAAAAGTATGTTCATAATGATTATAATGAAGCAAATAAACTTAACGTTAGTAAAATAATCATTTTTAATGACAGTGAAATACTAAAACAGGGATTAGTCCTTGTTGATTTACCTGGTGTTGGAAGTTTAACTCCAGAGAATCAAAAGACAACATTAGATTATGTAAATAGACTTGCTTTTGCAATTTTTGTAATTAGAACTAACCCTCCAATAACTAAGACTGAAAAAAACTTTATAAATGCATTATGGCCTAAACTTTCAAATACAATTTTTGTTCAAAATAAGTGGAATGATGAAACAAAAGAAGATGCAGAAGATGCAAAGGAACATAATGAAAGTGTAATACAAGGAATCAGTTTATCGCATAATGAAGATAAAGAAATTCATGTAAATGTTGTAAATGTATATGAGGCTCTTAAGAGCAAGCTGACCTATAATGATGAAGAATATAGGAATTCAGGAATAACAAATGTAATAGATGAAATTAGAAAAGTCGCTATAGATTATAATAAAACTTTAGAAGGCAATTTGAATATAAAAATACAAGACTGCTTTGAAAATATAGAAAGAAAGATACAAACATATAAAACTGTATCTTTAAACGAAACTAAGGAAAATGAATTTGATAAAGAAAAAAGAATAGAAGGAATTAAAGACATCATAAGTGAGAATAAAAGGAACTTTAAAAAAATAAGAAATGATGCAGATTACAGTCTAGATCAGCTTATAGAAAATGCTAATTTATTAATAGATGAAAAAATAGCAACATTGACTAGAGATTTAAAGAGAATTATAAACAAAGGAATAGTTGATGGAGAAAAACTTGGAATGATTTATAAAGAATTATCAGATAAAGCAATAAATGAAATCATGGATGAAGTTTTAAACAGTACAAGTAGGATAATAAAGGATATTAATGATAAGCTTGGAGATATTACAATTAGAGGCTTTAATGGAACGTATGAAAATATATCTTTTTTTAATAAAGAAAGTGAAATTAAGTATGAAAAATCACTTCCATCACTTCTTGGATTATCTGGAGGATTAATAGGAACAATAACTGCAGCATCTGCACTTGGTGGCCCAATTGGAATTTTAGCTGGTATGGGTATTGGAATTATGTTTTCTATTTTAGGAGATTATATGAGACAAAAAATAGTAAAGACAAGAGCTGATTTTACTATGAAAGATATGAATCCTATGATAGAAGACTTAAAAAATTATCTAAAAGAAGAAATCTTAGATGATTTAAGGGCAAAGCAGATAGAAATAGATGATTCAATAAAAGATTTTAGAAAATCCTTAGAAAAGAACTTTAAAGATGATATTATTATAATAGAGAAACAATATGAAGGAACATATACAAAAGAGCATATAGAGAAATTTGAAGATGATTTAAAATTATTATATGAGCTTAGAGAAAGCTTCAAATAAGTTTAAGTTTAAAAGGAGACGAGAATATGAATATATTTGAAGAGTGCATAAACAGACAAAAAAGAATAGATAGAGTAGTAAGAGAACTTGGAGTCGATAGCATAATAAATAAAAATATATTAATAAAAGAAAGAGTCGTAAATCCAAGTCATTATGTGGTTATGCTTGGGGAAACAAGTTCAGGGAAAAGTACACTTATAAATAGTCTTTTTGAAAATAAAGTGCTTATTGAAAGCGTTAAGCCAACAACAAGTGTAATAACAGAAGTGGCTATATCTAATAGTTGCGAAGAGATGTGCTTTTTAATAAATAAGGATAGTACATATAGAATAATTGAAAAAGAAGAATTTGATAAGCTTGTGGTAAATCCTCCAGAAAATCTACATAGATTAAGATATATTGGAGAATGTAAAAATGAAAAATACGATAATTTAAGATTATTTGATACTCCAGGTTATGGATCACTTGAAAGCTATCATGAAGAAGTTCTTAAAGAATTTATTCCAGAAAGTGATTTCATAGTATATGTAGTATCTTATAAAGTTGGATTTGGTGATTATGATTATCAATTTTTAAAATATGTTGCAGAAGCAATTGATAAGGATGTAGAAATAGTTTTAGCAGTTAATATGTGTCCTTCTGGAGTTAACGAAGAAAATAAAAGAATAAAAGAAATAAAAAGTAATTTTGAAAAATGTACAAATAGAGAGCCAAACACATTTTTAATAGAAAGCAGCACTGATAAAATACCAGATGCTACTAAGCTTTATGATTATATATATGAAAGAATAAACTCAGAAGATAAAAAAGAAGAATTGGCTAAAACTTTAAAAAGCTATCAAGATTTTATATTAAATGAATGTAATATAAAAATTAACTCTAAAATTGCAAATATAGAAGCAAAAAGAGGAGATATTAAAGAAATAGCAAATATCTATAGTACTTTATTGGATAAAAAGAGTGGAATAATTGAAAATATTGAAAGAGGATATACAAAGATAAAATTAAATACAGTAAAATATATTGATAAATCAGCTTTAAATGTAAAAGAAGAAATAAGCAAAATAATATATGATGAAAGCAAGTGGTCAAAGAAAGAAGAAACATTAAATCTAATGGAACATTATTATGTGCCAAAGTTTACTAATGAACAAACAGATGATTTAATAAATTATACTGAAGATGAGATAATTTCTTTAGAGAGAAAAATAGATGAGGTTTTAGAGGCTTCTTTAAATAACTTAAAGGAAAGAGTGAGAATAAATATTCCTTCATACAGTGAAGTTATGGTAAATGTTATAGATCAGCATTTAGGCGATGAAATAAAAAAGATGACAGGAGAACTTTTAAGACAATCTGAGCATTCAGAAGAACAGGCAAAAAACAGCACATATAAGAACCTTAAAAGATTAAAAGTAAATAATGAAAGCATAAAAACAGATCATAATAGGAAACAATTTTTTAAGGTAATAAGAGCTACTTCAATAAAGGCGATCACAGAATATCTAGCAGTGTTCACAGAGTCAATTTTTTCTTTATTCCAATCAATTAATTGGCAAAAGTCAGTTGAAGATATGGCAGTAAATGCAGTAGATAGATGGGCTAATGATTTAGAGTATGCAGTTAAAAAATACTTGGATGTATTAAGAGATAAAAAGAAATCACAAATAGTAGCCCTTTATAATGAATTAAGTCACGAATTTAAAAATGACGGAAATGAACTTGAAAATATAAATTCAGAAGAACTTTTAAGACTTAAAAATGAAATAGACTTTTTATTAAATAAATGTTTATTAATTACTTTAAATAAGAAAAATTAATGCTTATATTAAACCATATTCATAACTAAAGGCTTAAGTGATATTCAAAAATATCACTTAAGCCTTTATATTTTTCAAAATTATTAAATTTAGTTAAGTTTACATACAGTTAAGTTTTTTATAATATTAAAAAGACTTAATTTATTTTTTGATTGAAGATTAATAAATATTTAATAATTACGAAAAAAATTTGACATAAACTTGTCTTATAATAGAATAGACTAATATATGATTCTGTATACATAAACAAAAGGAGAAAGTATGAATAAGAATATAGGAAAAATAGCGATTATAGGATTACTACTTAGTGGAACTACTCTAAATTATATAACTGTAATTGCTGCACCAATGGAGCAGGCAGAAAGAATTACTCAATCTGAGGAAGAAAGTAATTCACTTGAAGAAGTTATATTAAACATACAAGAGTGTGATAACAACATAGAAGAAAAGATGGACAAATTACAAAAGCTTCAAGAAGAATTGGATGCTAAAAGTGAAGAAATCAAAATTAATGAAGAAAATATAGAATCTCTTGAAAAAGAGGTTGAAGAAAGAGACAAACTACTTGCTGAAAGATTAAAAGAAATTGAAAACAGTGGAGGACTTAAAGTCACACCATTAAAATATATAGAGGCAATTTTAAATTCAGAAAATCTATTAGATGCAATAAACAATCTAAATTCTATTTATAGAATCTGCAAAAGTGATGCAAAATTAATTGAAGAAGCAAAAGAAGCCAAAGAAAATTTAGAGAATACTAAAGAGAAAATTGTAAATGATAAAAAGAAGCTAGAAGAAGATAAAGAGTATGTTAAAGAAGAACTTTCAAAATTAGAAGAAGAAAAAGCAGAACTTATTAAATACATTGAAGAAAATAGTGAACTTTTAAATGTTACTAATGGAACTATTGTTCCAATTGAACTTCCAGATGGAATTTCAGAACTTGCTAAAAATTTAATAAATACAGCACAAAGATATTTAGGTGTTCCATACCTTTGGGGAGGAACAACACCAAGCGGATTTGATTGCTCTGGTCTTATGCAGTATGTATTTGCAAAAGAAAAAATAAGTATACCGAGAACTTCTCAAGAACAGCAAAAAGCATCAGAGCCTATAGATATAAATGATGTAGAGCCAGGAGATTTAGTATTCAATAAGGAAAGCGATTCAACACATGTTGGCATGTACATAGGTAATGATAAATATATACATGCTCCTCATACTGGCGATGTTGTTAAGATAAGTACTTTAAGTACATCAAATATGAAATACGCAGGAAGAGTAATAGATCAATAAATAGCAATGGATAAGACATTTTATTAAAATAAATATAGTCTCCACGTCATATAATAAATTTTAATCAAAATGTAGAAAGTAAATTTATAAAAAAATTAAATAGTAAATAGTTTTGCTATATTAATAATGAATATATTTGTGGTATACTTGTGACAATAATTAATAATACATACAAAAGAAACGAGGTTTGAATATGAAGTGGTTAGATAAGCTGGAGAGAAAATTTGGAAGGTATTATATTCCAGATTTGATGCTTAAGGTCATTATTGTCAGTGCAATTTTATATGTAGTAACTTTTTTTATTTTAGGTGATACTAGTTTTATTAATTCAATGATATTAATTCCTGGAAAAGTCATGCAGGGGCAAATATGGAGACTCATTACCTTTATATTTATTCCTCCATTAACAACTAGCTTGTTATCAGTAGTTTTAACTCTTTACTTTAATTATCTTGCAGGTGTAAGCTTAGAACGTGAATGGGGAGAATTTAAGTTTAATGTATATTTCTTCTTTGGTATGATTGCCACAATAATAGTATCATTTATAACAAAAAGTCCAGTAGATGGTACTAATATAACATTATCAATATTTTTAGCATTTGCTAAGATATTTCCAGAGTTTACAGTTTTATTATTCTTTATAATACCAATAAAGATGAAATATCTTGGATACTTATCATGGGCAATTGTTATACTTAATGTTGTAAAATCACTTATAACAGGAAATTATGGATATGCACTAGTTTACTTATTACCATTACTAAATTATATAGTTTTCTTTGGAAAAAGTAATTATAAAAATACAAAGATAAATGCTACATCTAAAATTAGAAAAAATAAATATCAGAAGGCATTTAAAGTGGTCGAAATGCCATATAAGCATAAATGTACAATTTGTGGTCTTACAGATGCAGATGATAAGAATATGCAATTTAGATATTGCAGCAAGTGCAAAGGACATCACGCATATTGTGAAAAACATATATATGAACATGAACATATAAAATAATTAATATATAGAATAAAAACAAAAAGATTCTATTTACTTGTATTAAGTATGAATAGAATCTTTTTGTTTTATGTAATTTAATTATTTGCAGGCTCCCATTTGCAACGTACAGGAGAAACTATAGCTTCTTCTTTTTTTAATTCTTTAAATGCTTTGTCAATATCCTTACGATCAAGTCCAGATAACTTTTCAACTTCTCCAGCACTTAATGGTTTCCCAGCTTCTTTCATAACGCTCAATATTTTTTCTTTTATTTCCATTTCAATCTCTCCTATCATATAATAGTAATTATTAATTAATATTATATATGCAGATATAGAAAAACACAAGACATAAAATACACTTTTATAATCAATAATATGATAATATATAAATAAAGAATTATTTTAAGGAGATGTAAAAAGTGAAAAGATTAGTATAGAGTCATAGAAAAAGAGTTGTGTTTTATTTTTATAAAATAAGAAGAATATATATATGATAATTTAAAAGGGGGAATTATACTATGAAGTACTTAATTATTGGGGCAGGCGGAACAGGAGGATGCATTGGAGCTTATCTTGCAAAAGCAGGAAATGATGTGACTTTTATTGCAAGGGGAAAGCATCTTCAAGCAATTAGAGAAAATGGATTGACAGTACATTCAGCAAGAATAGGAAATTTCACTATTGATAATGCGAAAGCATGTACTATGGGTGAATATGATGATGTACCAGATGTTATTTTTGTTTGTGTAAAGTATTATTCTCTAGAAGAAACTGGTGCATTCGTAAATAGAATAGCTAAAGAGGATACATTAGTAATACCTATTTTAAACGTATTTGGAACAGGAGAAGTAATGCAGAAGTATTCTCCTAAATGTACTGTTTTAGATGGATGTGTTTATATTTTCAGCATGATTGAAGAGCCAGGTGTAATTAATCAGCCTACTTCTATTTTTAAAGTGTATTTTGGTTTCAGAGACAATCAAAATAGAACCATGGAAAGTTTAGCAAAGATTGTTGAGAAAGATTTAAAGAGTTCAGAAATAGAAGCTTACCTTAGTGACAATATTAAGCGTGATACTTTACAAAAGTTCAGTTTTGTTTCACCTATGGGAGCAGCTGGATTATATTATCATGGAGTTGGTAGTGATTTTATGGTTCCTGGTGAAAAACAAAATACATTTATTAGTCTTGTTGAAGAAATAGAATCATTAGGACATGCTATGGGAATCGTTTTTGAAGAAGATATTACAACTGTTAATATGGAAATATTAAAGGGTCTAACAAAGGATTCAACAACTTCTATGCAGCGTGATGTTGAGAAAGGTGGTCCTTCTGAATTTGATGGATTGGTTCACAATGTTGTAAGACTTGCAGAAAAGTATAATGTGGAAGTGCCTACTTATAAAAAGATTAGTAAATGGGGAAAGTCAGAAAATATAATTTAGGATTATAAATAAAAGGTAGTTTTTAAATAGATGATACAAAAAGAAAATCAATATACATTGATGAAAATATGTAGATGAATATTATATGCCTAATATATTATAATTTACCGATAGATAAATTGTAATTTAAGCAAGAACCCAAATTTTATATTTGGCTGCTCGCGCTTACTCCTATGAACTAATGTGAATAGTGTGTTTCCTTAAAATTACCAATTGTCAATTTTCAATAATCAATGAAGGAAAAAAAGCTTAAAGCTTTTTAATTATATATATTGCATTGTTATGGCATTAGCCATAACATCCGCATTTAATAAGAAATATAGATATCATATTATTTAAAAGAATGAATTTTGTGATATTACTTATTTTAATAATACTAATAAATAATTTTAGATGAAAGAAAGAAATAGAGCTCTCAAGTTCTTCGCAAAGCATACAATTTAAGCAAAATGCAAGATATGTTTTCCCTACGTATTAAAAAGCTAGGAGAAATTGAGAGTTCTATTTCAGTTGATATCACTTAATTCACTATATCAATATTCCATGTTTGTTTCTTTTATTAAAAGTAAATACATATTTAAAATCTAAGCTTTTTAAAATATCATATGTATAAGAAATATTTTCACCAACTCTTATAGAATCATGAGCGTCTGAACCAACTGTAATTATTTCTCCATTTAAGTCTTTATACATTTTTAATATTTCAAGTTTTGGAAAAAGTATATTATTATGAAGACCAGAGGTATTAATCTCGATTCCTTTTCCTCGAGAAATAAGAGTCTTTAATATCTCATGTATATATTCTTTATATTTAGATAAATCATATATACCGTAATAATTAAAAGCGTATCGTTGAATAATATCTAGATGGCCAAGAACATCAAAGTCACCAACTTCTGAAAGTATAAGAATTTCTTTAAAATAATCTTCATAAGAAACTTGTTCTCCATATTCTTTTAAATTAGTGCGAAGTCCTTTATTGTTTACATTATGTACGGAACCGATTATAAAATCTATGTCATTATTTTTATAATATTTATCAAAATCTTCTTTATATAAATGATATTCTCCAGATTCAATTCCAGCTTTTATTTTTATTGAATCTGAGTAAATTGAAGATAATCTTTCTATTTCATTTTTATAATCTGTAAATTTGAAAGTTTTATAGCTTTTATCTTCAGGATCAAAGCTTACATGCTCTGTAAAGCAAAGTTCATTTATGTTATTTTTTATTGCTTGAATTACAGCTTCTTCCATACTTTGCTTTCCATCAAAGGAAAAATATGAATGAAGGTGATAATCACTTAAATATTTCATTTTTTATTTATATCCTTTCTTTTTTATAGTCATAAATTAAATAGTATGTTAAGTGTGAATTATGTGCATAATCATATTAAATCATAAATTAAATTTATTTAAAAGGTAAGATGATAATGTATAGGATTTCTATAAAATTTGTAAAAAAATAAGTAATGTTATAAAATAATTTAAGGTGATGAATATGAGTATAAATGGAAATTTAATGTTTTTAATTCTCCAAGGAATTTCAGGAGGGGCTTCAGGATATATTACAAATAAATATGCTGTAAATATGCTGTTTAAAGAATATACTCCTTTAAAATTTGGTGGAGTAATAAGAAAAAATAAACAAAAGTTTATTGAAGAGCTTAGTGAATTAATTGAAAGAGATATTATAAATGGTAACACTTTAAAAGAGAAAATTTCAACAGATGAATTTAAAATGCAGCTTAAAAGTATGTGCACAAGTATTCTTACAGTTAATTTAAGAGAGTCAATAAATGAATTGAAATTTCAGGATATATCTAATTTCTATGAATGTAAGAATGCTTTTAGAGAGTTTACCAAAGAAAACTTAGAATTACTTATGAGTGATTTTGTAAGCAATTTTTTGAATAACTTTGATATAGAATCTATTTTATCGAATACTCAAAAAGCTAATATAAGTAATAAGCTGTATAATTTGATTTTAGATACTCTTGAAAAAGAAGGTATAACTCAAGAGCTGATACTTGATTTATATAATGAAAATTCAAATATTAAAATTTCAGAAATATTAAATGAAGACAGTAAAAATAAAATAAAAGAAGAAATTGAAAAATATACAGAATTAATAATAAAAGATGTTTTTGAGGATGAAGAAAGTTTAAAATCATTTATAAATAAATTATGTGAAATTTTAAAGATTGATGATATTATTGATAAATTACAGGAATCGTTAAAAGAAAAAGAAATAGGATTTTTTATCAATTCAGAAAAAATAGAAAATTTTATAAATTCTAATGATTTAAGAATAATTCTAAAAGATATTATAGGCAAAATATATGAGGAATTTTTAGAAAGTGATAAGTATATATATGAAATATTGCCAGAAGAAACTAATTCAATTATAGAATCTATTTTAAAAGTGATTATAGAAAAAAGTACACCATATATATGTGAATATGTTGTACATAATAAGGATGAAATTAACAAATTAATAGAAGAATCTATTAATGAAGCCATGGTTGGTTTTGATAGCTCTATTAAAAATTTAATAATTAATAAGGCAAGAGATACTTTCTTAAGTGATAATCCTTCAAAGACTAATGCTGTTAATAAAATTGTAGAATATATTGAAAATTATTCAACAAATGAAAATGCGCCAAAAGACCTAAGCGAATATATTATTAATTACTCTAAAGATATAAAAGTAAGTGATATAGTTAAAAATTTAGATAAAGAAATTGTTTATGAAAAGCTATTTATGAATGATGATTCTATAATTAAAGTCATTATAAATAAACTTCTTAAGAAAAAAATTAAGGATGTTATAACATTTGATTTAAAAGAGTTTTTAAATGATAATGGCAGTGAATACATATATAAGATTATATTTGAAAATAAAATTAATCTATCAAAGAAAATTTCACAATTTATATGTGAAAATATAAATAATAAAGTTGATGAATTATATAATACTGATTTAAAATCAATAAATTTCATAAATAACAATATAGATAATATATCAAAAAATTCATCTAAGTATATTTTTGAATTATTTAAAGAAAATGAAGAAACTATAAAAAAATATATTAAGAGTAAAGTGCAGACTTCAATAAGTGAAATAAATTTGAATGAAGAATTTATTAAAAATAAGACCTTTGTAGAAAGTATGTGCATAGAAAAAGTACTAAGTATTGAAGATGAAATAATATCTAAATATGAGGATAGTGAAGTAATAGATATAATAGAAAAGATAACAAGCAAAGAAGAAGTTATTGAGCAGTTAAATGAAGAAATTTTTACTTATGTAAATAACAATTTAAATATTATACTAGATCAAAAGGTTAAAAAGATAGTTTATGATAACCTTATTACATTTAATGAAGATGAAATCTGTGATCTTGCGCAAAAATTTATGGGAAATGAATTAAAACCACTTTCGATTTTTGGTGGAATACTTGGAGGAATTACTGGACTTATATTTGGACTATTCTCTGCTAATATTAATACATTTGGATTTTATAATAATAGTTTAACAACAGTTACTTCATGCTTGTTAATGGGAATTATAGGTATTATGACAAATGTAATAGCTTTAAAAATGCTTTTTCATCCATATAAGAAAAATAAGTTTCTTGCAAAGATTCCGTTTTTAAAAAACTTTGCATTAGGATATATTCCAGCACATAGAGAAAGTATGGCAGTTGGCATTGGAAATGTGATTGAGGATAATCTTCTTAATGCATCAAAAGTCAAAAGTTTATTTGAAAATAAAAAAAATTACTTAAAGATGTCATTAATTAATAATATTGAAGGTAGTAATTATGAAGTATTATCAAAGCTTATTGCTGCCAAAAAAGAGACTTTAAGTAATTCGTTGTATAAAAGAATTTTAAATGTATTACAAGATGAGAAAACAAATAATGATTTATGTAAAAGTATTAAAAATACTAAAATAAATAAGATTGTTAAAAAAACTCATTTAGATAATTTGTTTAATAATTTTATAAAACAAAAAGATTCTATAGAAAATAATATAATTAACTATATTGAGAGAAAAATTCAAAAGGAAGAAAAAATAAAAGATATATTAAATGATGAAATTTTATTAAAAATTAATAAATCTATAGAAAATGAAATATATTCAAATATTAAGAGTTTTACATTTTCTTTAGCAAAAAAAGATTTTATAAAAAACATGTTATTTAGTAATGATGAATGTTATGTAAATTTAATAAATAAATCTATAAAAGACTTCTTAAATGAAGAAAAACTTGAAAGTATAAATAAGTTCTTTGAAGTAAAAATAGAAAAATTCTTAAAAGAAGATTTTAAAGTTCTTGCAGGAAAATTTGTAGAAGATTATTTAACAAAAGAATTGAGTAATGAAAATACAGTTGCAGATGTATTTGATGGCTATGTAAGATTAATACTTAATAGAAATTTATATAGTATAAGCAAAAAGTTAAATGATCAGCTTGTGAAATATTTAAATATAAATAAAGATGAAATAAGTTCATTGGTAAAAAATATCATAAGCAGTCAATTAAACTTTTTAGAAAAAGGTTTATTTTTAATGGCTGGAGGGAATAAAATTGTAGATGAATGCGTAGATATTATGGTCTCTAAAAAGACTCCAGAATTTATGAATGATAACCTATATGAAATTATATCTGTACTAGAAAATATGTTAAATAATTCATTATATGTGACTGAAATAAGTGAATTTAATATAAAAGTTGAGGATATTAACATACCAAATACAGTTAATTCTATTTTTGATGTAGGTGAAAACATAGATTTAAGTAAAGAGATAGAAAGCATTAGTTATTATTTGTGTGAATACATATGTAACATAAAAGTGGATTATATAAGAAGCTTTATAAATGAGAATTGCATAAATGAAGTGCATATGATTCAGGAGGAGATTTCAAGAAATATAAATGACGATTTAGACGAAATTTCTAGATATATAACTAATATGTTAAAAGAAAATATTATAAAATATATTTATGATGTTAAAGTAGAAGAAATATATGAAAACATGAATATAAGATATACTATTAAAACTATTCTAAATAAAGCATTAGATATTAGTATTCGAAAAGATAATATAAGTAGTATAATAAAGAATTTTTATGAAAGTAATTCAAATTTAACTTTTAAAGATTTTATTGATGAAAATGTATTATTTACAGATATAAAAGAAAATCTAATAGGATTGTCTAAAAACAATGAATTTAATGCTGAAAATATGAGATTAATAAATATAGTAGTAGAAAATGCAATAAGAAATAATATGGATTTTATAAATAATAGTGCAAAAATGGATCTGACAGAATATTTTTCAGAAGCTATGATGTCTGGTGCAATTGAACATACAACTAATATATTAAAAGGTATCAAATTAAAAGAAGTAACTGAAAAACAAATTTCAGCTATGGACCCTAAAGAAATTCATATGTTATTTGATTCATTTGCAGGCGATTTCTTCAAGAAACTTTATTTATATGGAAGTTTCGGGGCAGTTTTTGGTATTAATGTATATTTATCAATAATATTAGTTATAGGAGATGCAGTATCAGAAAAAAACATAAAGAAATAAGTTTTAATAAATAGATAAAAATCACTTTAAACACTACTGTAAATACTGGAAGTTTAAGGTGATTTTTATTATTAGAATGAAAATCATATGTTGCATTAAAGGAAAAAATACAATTTATTGACAGAGCACATATAACAATATAAAATACAAATGTAGATATTGGGTATAAAGTATATTTATTAAAATTTTTTATAAATTTAATATTTGAAGATGAAAGGGGCATAAATAATAATGAAATTAAAACTAAATTTTTCCATGAGAATTTTACTAATTACATTTATTCCTATTATAGGAATATCGTTATTTTTAACGATACTAAATATAAAGGGATTAAATCAAACTAGTGACAAGCAACTAGAAGAGGAACTCAGAAATACTGGAATGACTATTTTACAAAATTATGAATCATCAAATACTGATAATTATGAATATAAGAACGATATTTTTAGTAAAGGAGATATAAAAATATCAGAAGAGTTTAATTATATTGATAAACTTAAAGAAAAAACAGGATTATACGTTACAATATTTTATAATGATACAAGAGTAATAACTAATATAATGAAAGAAAATGGTGAAAGATTTATTGGTACAAAGGCTGACCCCAAAGTCATAGATGCAGTTCTAAAAAATGGAGAAATGTTCTATACATCTAATATATCTATAAATGGTATAGAATGTGCTGCTAATTATATTCCAATAAAACAACCTAATGGGGGACAAGTTGTTGGAATGGTTTTTGTAGGAAAAGATAGAACTATAGTTGATAGTGATATGTCTAAATTAAATACTATATCTTTTATATGTCAAATAGTAATAATTTTAATATTAAGTGTATTAGCATCTATATCTATTAGACATATGGTTAAAGTAATGAGATATTCTACTAATAACCTAATAAAAGTGAAAGACGGAGATCTTTCCATAAGATTTGATGAAAAAATGCTTAAAAGAACTGATGAAATTGGTGATGTTATAAGAGGAACAGATAACTTAATACAATCTTTAAGAGATATTTTAAATAATATTATAATAACATCAAAGACTTTAGAAGCCTTTTCAAGCAATTTTAATGAATCAGCTGAAAATATTAGCGGTTCAATGGCAAATATAAATGCAGCAGTTGGAGAAATAGCTAATGGTGCAACATCACAAGCCAATGAAACTCAAAATGCAAGCTCTCAAATTTTTGATATTGGAAATGCTATAGATGTGACTAAAAATCATGTTGAACTTTTAGATAGTAGTTCTAAAAAGATGCGCGAATATAATGATAATGCTAATTATACATTAAATGAACTTTCAGAAATTAGTAACAAAACAAAAGAAAGTGTAGGCATAGTTAAATCTCAAACAGATTTAACAAACAGTTCAGCATTAGAAATTAGAACTGCAACAGAACTTATAGCTGATATTGCAGATCAAACTAATTTACTTTCGCTTAATGCAAGTATAGAAGCAGCAAGAGCAGGAGAAGCTGGAAAAGGATTTGCCGTTGTTGCAGAAGAAATAAGAAAGCTTGCTGATCAATCACAAAATTCAGCAAAAGTAATAGCTGACATAGTTGAAAAACTCATTAAGAATTCAAATACAAGTGTAAGTACAATGAATGATGTTGAAACCATAATTAATGAACAAAACAATAAATTAGATTCTACAAAAAAGATATTTAAATTTGTTAATGATGAAATCATAGGAGTAAGAAATGTAACAGTAAAAATTTCTGAAGAAATAGCAAACTTAAATAATTTAAAAAATAGCTTATTAAACAGCATTGAAAGTTTAGCAGCAATAGCAGAAGAGAATGCTGCAAGTACTGAGGAAACATCAGCTTCAATGACTGAATTAAGTCAAGCTATAGACAAAACTTCAGGTGAGGCAGAACAATTTGTACTTTTATCAGAAGAATTAGTAAAAAGCATAAGTAAATTCAAATTGTAAAAATATATTTATTAAAATATAGTACAACATAAATATGTTGTGTAGAATAAGAGTTTAGTGGATAGCAACCGAAATTCAATATATGATATGCTCGATTGTATGGAAATTTCATCTAAAAATTCTAATG
This sequence comes from Clostridium neonatale, assembly GCF_001458595.1. GTDB lineage: Bacteria > Bacillota > Clostridia > Clostridiales > Clostridiaceae > Clostridium > Clostridium neonatale. Next base: position 1,217,825 of record NZ_LN890328.1, on the reverse strand, counting down.
GCAGAGGCTGCACCCAAAAATGTTTGCTCCAAAAAGCAAGTTTTTGGACAAACAATTTTGGAACAGTCTCTGCCAAAGAATTTAAAAGCTTAAATTTCCAATACAATACTACGCATATTCATATATTGAATTTCTTTGTTTTTCTCTAAAATCATATATACCCAATTTATTTTAATTATGATTAATGTTTTTTATATTCTATGCCATAAAGTATATCTTCTAATCAATGGAGGTGATTTATGAAGTTAGCTATAAAAATCAAGCTAACCAGCATAGAATAAGCAAATTCGTAAGAATTTATATTCTTATATTTATACCTTTAAAAAATGATAAAATATTAACTTTTTAAATCTTTAACATGTATAAATAACCATTCCTTAATTTAAAAATGTATTTATTTAGAGTAACAATCTTTATACTATGAGTTTAGATGAAACAAAGAAATGAAGTTCTTATGTTCGTCGGAGACTTGAATTTTTGTAGCAAGCGAGCCGAACATGAGGGATTCATTTCGGTTTTTACCCACTAACATCTAATACTACGTAATTTATTTATTTTATATACAAATAGCCATGTTGAATATTAAACAATCATTTTTAATTAATTATGATAAAATTGGGATTTTTAATAAAATAAACAATTTAATATGGATTTTTTTGTTTTTTAGCTTTATTTTTTTCTATAATATATTATAATACAGTTGTTAGGAATTATATTGATACTAATATTCATTAAAAAGATTGAGGAGGAAAAGAAAGTGACAAATAAACTATTAAGCATCAAAACAATAGTTGCAATTGGAATTGGATCAGCTGTATTTATGATTCTTGGAAGATTTGCATCTATTCCAACAGGTATTGCAAACACTGAAATTCAAACAGCATATGCATTCCTTGCATTAATGGCAATTATCTATGGGCCTATAGCTGGAATTTCAATTGGATTTATTGGTCATACATTAAAGGATTTAACTTCATATGGTTTACCTTGGTTTAGCTGGATAATTGCATCAGCTATTGTTGGACTTATTATTGGGCTTGCATGGAATAAAATTAATATAAATGAAGGTGAATTATCTAAGAAAAAAATTATCGGATTTAATATATGTCAAGTTATAGCAAATGCAGTTGCTTGGTTTTTGGTTGCACCAACTTTAGACATAGTAATATACGCAGAACCTGCTAATAAAGTATATCTTCAAGGTATAGTTGCAGGAATAAGTAATATGATTACAGTAGGGATTATAGGCACTATCTTATTAGTTTTATATTCTAAGACTAGAGTAAAGCAAGGTAGCTTAGACAGAGAATAGTTTTTATAAAATATAAAGAGATGGAAAAACATTCCGTCTCTTTATATTTTACAAAAAATAAATTAATTTAATAGTATAATAAATTTACCATATACATATTAAAAAAAATAGTTTATCATAGTAGAGTATGTAAAAAGAATGTCTAAATAAAGAAGAAAGAATAATGAAAAGGGAGATTTGTATGAGAAAAACTGTAATAGAGTTTAATGATTTTAGTTTCCAATACAGAGCTCAGGCAAAGCCAACTTTAAAAAACATAAATTTAAGAATATACGAAGGAGAAAAAGTACTTATTGTTGGTCCTTCTGGTTGTGGAAAAAGTACAATATCAAATTGTATAAATGGATTAGTGCCATTTAAATATGAAGGTAAAATTGATGGAAGCTTAAAAATAAATAATAAAGAAAGTAAAGATTTAAGTATATTTGAACTATCTAATATGGTAGGAACAGTTCTTCAGGATCCTGATGGACAATTTATAGGACTTACGGTTGGAGAAGATATAGCATTCAAACTGGAAAATGATTGTATTAATCAAAATGAAATGAAAGAAGCAGTAAAAAAAGCTGCAAAGCTTGTTTCAATAGACAATCATTTAAATTCATCACCACAGAAATTATCAGGTGGTCAAAAGCAAAGGGTATCCCTTGCAGGAGTTATGGTTGGAGCGCCAGATATACTTCTTTTTGATGAACCATTAGCAAGTTTGGACCCAAGCACTGGTAAAAAGACAATTGAGCTAATAGATGAAATAAAAAAAGCAACCAATAAAACAATTATTATAATCGAACATCGTTTAGAAGACGTTCTTTACTGTGATGTTGATAGAATAGTAGTTGTGAATGATGGTATGATAATTGCAGATGAAAAGCCATCTGAATTATTATGTAAGGAAACACTTAAAGAAATAGGAATAAGGGAGCCTTTATATTTAAGTGCCTTGAAGTATGCAGGATGTCATATTAATAGTGATATGCACGTAGAAAATATAAATACTATAAATGTAGAAGAATGTGTAAATAAGTTAAATACATGGGCTGAAAATATTAAAGAAGACGAAAGCCTTCCTGGTGAAGAAACCATACTTGAGCTTAAAGATATAGACTTTAAATATAATGATGGAAAGCAGATATTAAAAAATATATCTTTTAAAATACATAAAGGTGAAATGATAAGTATAGTAGGTAGAAATGGAGCAGGTAAATCTACCATATCTAAACTAATTTGTGGTTTTTATAATCCTAATAAAGGAGATATTCTTTATAACGGAAGAAGTATTTTAAAAGACAGTATTAAAGAACGTTCAGAGAAAATAGGAATGGTCATGCAAAATCCAAATCAAATGATTTCTAAAACAATGATTTTTGATGAAGTAGCATTAGGGCTAAAGGTTAGAGGTATTAATGAAGAAAAAATAAAAGAAAAAGTTTATGATACATTGAAAATATGTGGTCTTTATGAATTCCGTAACTGGCCTATATCAGCTTTAAGTTATGGGCAGAAGAAAAGAGTTACAATAGCATCTATGCTTGTTCTTAATCCGGAAGTATTAATATTAGATGAACCAACAGCAGGGCAAGATTTTAAACATTACACAGAAATAATGGAATTTTTATGTGATTTAAACAAACAAGGTATAACTATAATAATGATAACTCATGATATGCATTTAATGCTTGAGTATACAAATAGAGCAATTGTTTTATGTGAAGGTGAAAAACTTATGGATGATAGTTCATATAAGGTTTTAACAAATAATGAAATAATAAAGAAAGCGAATTTAAAAGAAACATCTTTATATGAACTTGCAGTAAAAACAGATTTAAAAGAGCCTAAACAATTTGTGAAAAAATTTATAGATTACGATAGGAGGTATAGAAAGATATGAATGAAACATTCTTAGAATATAGAGAATTAGAATCTCCTATACACAATCTTACAGGTGCAACAAAGCTTATTTGCTTGATACTTTGGTCACTTACATCAATGCTGACTTATAATACATTTGTTTTGGCATTTTTAGTTATATTCAGCATTATGATATTTAAAATTTCTAAAGTAAAATTTAAACAAATTTCATTTGTTTTTTATTTCATAGTGGTGTTTTTAATTATAAATAATATAGCTATTTTTATATTTTCACCATATGAAGGCGTAGCTATTTATAAAAGCAGAACTGACCTTTTTCATATAGTAGGACCATACACAGTGACAAGCCAGCAGCTTTTTTATCACTTAAATATAACATTAAAATATTTTTCTATAATACCTATAGCTTTAGTTTTTATGGTTGCTACGAATCCAAGTGAATTTGCAGCATCATTAAATAAAATAGGAGTTAATTATAAAATAGCATATTCTGTTTCAATAGCTCTTAGATATATTCCAGATATTCAAAATGAGTATAGAGATATATCATTTTCACAACAGGCAAGAGGAATAGATATGTCTAAAAAGGCAAAGCTTACACAGCGTATTAAGAATTCAACTTCTATACTTATGCCATTAATTTTTTCTAGTCTCGATAGGATAGAGGTAATAAGTAGTGCCATGGAGCTTAGATCGTTTGGAAATATGAAGAAACGTACATGGTATAGTGAAAAAAAGTTTAGAAGTAGAGATTATTTTGCAATGATTGTTATGTTACTTATATTTATGGTATCAATTATAATTACAATTAAAAATGGAAATAGATTTTATAATCCTTTTATCTAAAATATAGGCTTAATCAAAACAGAATATTGTTGATTAAGCCTTTTACTATTACATAGCTTATATTTTTGTTTTATTATAATATATGGTAAAATATAACTTGTATAATATAAAAAAGGAGAAAGAAATATGAATTGGATAAGTTGTTCAGACTTAAGAAGAGAGGCAAGGAACTCATTAAGAGGAAGATGGGGACTAGCTGTAGGAACATTTTTAATAGGAGGAATTATTACATGTATACCTAATATTATATCTTCATTTATGAATAATACTGTAGGAACAATAAATTCAAACACGGTAATATTAATAACGTGCATTACTGCAATCATTTTTTCAATTATCAGAGCTTTGCTTGAGGTGGTAATTGAATATGGAAGGTGTCATTTTTCATTAAATATTGCAGAGGATAAAAATGCTGATGTTGTAGATATATTTTCAGGATTTAAAAATATTCTAAAATTACTATTAGTATGGATTATTACAGGAATAGGTTTTAATATATTACTGTTACCCGTATATGCTTTAATTATAATATCAGCATTATATTTTGCTTATGGTTCAATTTCTTATTTTAATGGTGGTTATGGTAGTATTGCCCCAGATATTTTATCAGGAGCTTTTGGTTTCATTGGAATTCTTATAATATTATCAATTATAACTACAATTGCATGTATTATTTTGGATGCATTTATGTCACAAACTTACTACATTCTTAAAGAAAATCATTCAGAATCAATAATTAATTGTATTAAAAATAGTTTTAAAATGATGAAAGGCCACATATGGAATTATATAATTCTTAATTTAAGTTTTATTGGATGGGGAATTCTTTGCATATTCACTCTTGGAATAGGATTTCTATGGCTTACTCCATATACACAAATCACTAAAGCTAAGTTTTACCTAAAGATAAAAGAAGCATATTATTTTAATAACATGAGAATAAATGAGTAAAATATTTGATATCAGAGTTTAGGGGTAATATTCGAAATTCAATATATGTTATGCTCGATTGCGTAAATATTTCAGCTAAGAATTCTAATGAAAGAGGTTGTATCCAAAACAGTTTGCTACTAACTTTTTAAATATTTCTTAATTTGAAAATGTATTTATAGTAATAGTCTTTATATTATGAGTTTAGATGAAATAAAGAAATAAAGCTCTTATGTTGGCTTCATTTTTGTAGCAAGCGAGCCACACATAAGAGCTTTATTTCGCTTATTTCAGCCTAAACTCTAAATACTACCTATTATCAACCTTTTCTGGATACAAATCATGATTAGCAAGTCTATTAAATGCAATTTGTTCATATTTTGTATTAGGTTTTCCATAGTTACAATATGGATCTATAGATATTCCCCCTCTTGGAGTGAATTTACCCCATACTTCTATATACTTTGGATCCATAAGCTTTATTAAATCCTTCATTATTATATTCATGCAATCTTCATGAAAATCTCCATGATTTCTAAAACTAAATAAATATAGCTTTAATGATTTACTTTCAACCATTTTTTTATCTGGTATATATGATATATATATTGTGGCAAAGTCAGGCTGCGAAGTTATTGGACAAAGGCTTGTAAATTCAGGGCAATTGAATTTTACAAAGTAGTCATTGTCAGGATGTTTATTATCAAAAGTCTCTAAAACCCCTGGTGCATATGAAAAAGGATATTTAACATTTTGATTTCCAAGTAAATTTAAATCTAAATCTTCACGCATAATTTATTCTCCATTCATGTAGTATTTATTTTTCGATTTTAAAATTTATCATGCAGAATTCCTTAAAGTTTAAGAGTTTATAGAAATTTATTTTTTAGTGAGTTTACAAGAAACACGCCACAAATTCCAGGAATAACTTGCCCAAGACATAAGCTTATGGCTAAAGTGTAATATGGTACATGTAGTATTAAAGATAGCCATATTGGTACAATAAGCCCTGGAACAAATGTTATTATAAGCGCAATATAGCTTGTACTCAATTTATATTTTTTTACTAGATAAATTAAGTAAGAGGTTATTACTCCTACAATGAAACCACCTAATATGTCAAATATGCCAAGTCCTCCAAGGACCATATTTGATATTATGTTTGATAGACCAAGGGGTAAAACTAGGAATGGACATAGATAAGCCAAAGAATAAAGTGTTGTGGCTATACGAACTTGTACAGCTCCAAAAGCAAAGCTTTGTGTAAAAAACATTGTTACCACATATATAGCAATAACTATTGCAGAAACAGTAAGCTTTTGTGTTTTAGAAATATTCTTACCTAATTCCATATAAATCACCTCCAAAAAAATAAAAAGATGGGAAAATGCCCATCTTAAAAAACACATAGAAATATTACTCTTACTCTTTCTACATTATCCCTAGTTTTATTTATAGACAGGATGGTCACGAACTGTCTTATTAAATTTTATTGTACTTAATTATATTGCATGACTATATGATTATATAAAATAAAATTTTCTTTATCAAGTAAAATTTATAAATTTTTATAGTCTGATAATCTAATATAATAGATTTTATGGTAAAATAAGTTTGTAAATGATTTTATAAAAAGCAGGTGAAAATATATGGACCAAAAAGAAATAGATAATTTTTTAGAAGAAAACAAAATAAGAGTCCAAGGTGGAAATATTTCAAGTAATGCAGAATTATCATTACTTTTAAATAGTATTGCTAAAGATGAACTTAAAAAAGAGAATGTAGATAAAGCAAAGTACTTTATAAATAAAGCAATTAATTTTGATCATAAAAACCATGAGGCATTATTTATAAAAGGCATGATTTGCAGACACGAAATGAAATATGTAGAAGCAATTGAAAGCTTTAAGAATTATAATAAAATTATGAATGATGGTCTAAGTCTTATATATATAGGATTTTGTTATGCAGAATTATTTGATAGTAACAATGCTTTAGACTATCTTAATAAAGGTGAAAAAAGTCTTTCAGAAGAGGAAAAGAGAAATGATGAATTATTATTATCCTCTGTATATGAATGTATAGGAAACATATATTTAAATAGAGAAAATCTTTTGGAATTTGATGGAAGTGATAAATTGAAACTTAATTATAAGTTAGCTGTAAAGAATTTTAAAAAGTCATTAAAATTACATAGAAATAATCATGAATTATTAAACAAGCTCGCTGCATGTTACTATCATTTTGAAGATGAAGGTAGAGCGCTTTACTGCTATGAAGAAGCAGCTAAGTATACTTATGATAAGTCAGCTTATTTAGAAGTAATTGAGGAAATGAAGAGTATGGGGATTACTTCCACATATATAGAATTTTAAATTATATAATTATATGATATATTATAATTTGAAAAGAAGGGTATTATTATGAGATTATATTTTAAATGGTTGAATAAATTAAAAAATGGACTGAAAAAAGAAGAACAAAAACAAGAATCTAAGAATATTGAAAACATAACTGAAGAATCTAATGCTTTGAATAAAAGGATTGATTGTTTAGAAAGTTATGACTTATTAATAAAGCTTGATAGAAGCAGCATAAATATTGTAGATGATTTTGAAAGCCATGTTAAAAATTTTAAAGTAAATAATCAAATGATATTATCAGAATTTATAAATAAACATGTTAATGCATATCTGCCGGATAGCAAAGATAAAGAAGCAATATGGATTTTACGTGCTAAACATATAAATAAATGGATTAATCTAGCCATAATAAATAAGAAGGATTTTGAAACTAAATTTTTAATTAATAATATAATTTTACAGAAAATTTTTGAAGATGAAGAAAAATATGAAATGATATTAGTTTATGAAGGAAATAGAATTCTAAATCAAGTATATGATGAATTAAATTAAATGTACATAATTAATTTGTAAATACATTATAAAGGGAGATAAAGTATGCCGAATATTTTTGATGGAATCAATAAGTTAAGTGATAATGAGCTTATAGAGCAAATAGCATTACTTGAAACAATTAATATGTATAACCTTTCAAAGCCTATTGCTCAAAAAGCTATAAAAAAAGCTGTAAATATAATTAATTTTTTAGGAAACAAGATTGGAAAAGATCCTAATATAAAAGAACCAGAAGTAAAAGAAATTTGGATACTACTTGAAGAAAAGACAAATGAATTAAAAGAGTATACAAGAGAAGAGCTTAATGAAAGATTAAAAGAGATACTTATAGAAAAATCCAAAAATAAATCTGATGAACCAAGTGAAGATGAAATTTCAGTAAAAGTTATAGAAGAAGCAGCAAAATTATATAAAATTAATGATAATTTAACACCAGCAAAAAAAGCTGATCTGACTTATTTGAATTATTCTAAAAAGAACGATGAAAATGAGGAAAAACACTTAAAAGGAGAAAACATTCAGGAAGTAGAGTATGTTATTGTAGGTGAAGAAAATAATCAATACTTAGAATTTGAAGAAGAAAATGAATTTAAGAAAGTAATAGAAGAAGATAAAATTTCAATTTTAAATTCAATGAAAAATTTGGATAAAGATATGCTTGCCAAAATTGTATGGATAGCAGTTAAAAGTTATGGAAAATTATTTACTCCTAAAAATGAAGATATGCCGAGCTTTGTAAATGGTGAAGAAAAAGAAGCAATAATAAAAAATGATGAAGCTTTTAGAAGTTTAAAAGATAATTTATTAAAGACAGAAAATGAAGTTAAAAAATGCATAAATGATATAGAAAAAAATGAGAATGATTTAAATAAAGAAAATAAGAATTTAAATAGTAAAATAAAAATAATAAAAAATTCTGAGAAAGATATTATTGATTTAGAAAATTTAAAAAAATCTTTAGAAGAAGAAAAAAAATTAAAATGTGAAAAACTTCAGATATTTGAAGAACAACGAAAAAATTTAAATTTAGAAGAATTGAATTTATTAATGGAAGAATATGAAAAAGTAAAATTAGAAGTTTTTGATATTACAAATGAAATTAATAATATAATTCATGAAATTACATATAAAAATGAATTGAGAAATAATACATTAGAAGAAATTAATGAGAAAGAGGAGTTGCTAAAAAAACTTTCAATTGAAAAAGAAAAACTTGCTAAAGAAAAAGAAAAATTGCAAGAGATATTTTTATCAAAGAAAGAAGAAGCTAATCAGATAGAAAGTGAAAAAAGGTGTGAAATATTCTCAAGATGGAAAGATACATTTGATAGATTTATTATAGAAGATACTGATATAGAAAATATAGTTGATTTTAGCATAGATGAGCTGATAGAAATAGAGAAATGCTTATATGAATTACATTTTACTCATGACCCAGAAGCACTAAGTATAGGACTTGTTAAAGAAGGACGAGAGAAATATGATTATTTTGAAGCTGTTTCAGATAAAGGATTTAATTTTGAAGTATGGTACAAAGTTTTAGAAAATAAAAAAATACATATTATATCAATTCATTGCTAGTTATAAAGAAACTATTTTAGAAAGGAATTAAATATGGAAAATAGAAAATATATTTGCCCAAAATGTGGATGTGACAGATATGAAACTGATCAGTTCCAAGCAACTGGAGGTAATTTTGCTAAAATATTTGATATACAAAACAAAAAATTTATCACAGTTACCTGCAGTCATTGCGGATATACTGAATTATATAAGAGCCAAACCAGTGATGGATGGAATATATTAGACTTCTTTACTAATTAATGATATTATTAATTTAAAAATATAATAATGGACAGTTCATTAAGACCATCCTGTCCTTAAACAAAACTAGGCTATTAATTTTATGAGATTTGCTGCCATGTTTGATTATGGCATAAAATATATTTAGACTATAGATGGTTATTTTAAAGGATTTATAAACAGTCTTTTAAAATAACCTTTTTGTTTTGGAGATTTTGAATGTGTATGGGAACTGTTTATACTATTCTATTAATTTATGGAGGATGAAAATGAATAAAAAAGCAGTAGTAGTATTTAGCGGAGGACAAGACTCAACAACATGCTTATTTTGGGCTTTAAAGAATTTTGATGAGGTTATAGCAGTAACTTTCAACTACAATCAAAGACATAAGCTGGAAATAGAATGTGCTAAAAATATAGCAAAAGAATTAAATGTGGAGCATCATGTATTGGATATGGAACTTTTAAATCAATTAGCACCTAATGCACTTACAAGAAATGATATAGAAATAACTAAAGGAGAAGATGGTGAATTACCTTCAACATTTGTAGAAGGCAGAAACTTATTGTTTTTAAGTTTTGCAGGAGTTTTGGCTAAGGTTAAAGGTGCTAAACATATAATTACTGGAGTATGTGAAACAGATTTTAGTGGATATCCTGATTGCAGAGATGTATTTATAAAATCTTTAAATGTCACTTTAAATTTAGCAATGAATTATGACTTTGTAATACATACACCACTAATGTGGATTGATAAGGCAGAAACATGGAAAATGGCGGATGAATTTGGAAAGCTTGATTTTATAAGAAAAAAAACACTTACATGCTATAATGGAATAATAGGCGATGGATGCGGTGAATGTCCATCATGTATATTAAGGAAAAATGGACTTAATAAGTATCTAAAGTCTAAAGATGCTTTTAAATAGAAAGTTCATCTTTATGTTATTTAACATTATTGTTAGTTATATATGAGGAATTAATATATATTGAATGATTTCATAAAAAAATGAGAGTATAGATATAAATGTAAACAAAATTACTATAAAGAATTTTTAATTTTATAAATAATATGGTATAATAAGTAGTATTGATATGAATTTTAAAAAAGGTGTAAAACTGTAATATAGTTTTTACACTTTTTATTTTAAAAGCAAATAAGCGTTAGCTGAAAAATATAAGCTAAGCAATTTAAACAGAAAGCAGGGGCATACAAATGAAAGAAAGCAAATTAAAAGGAAATTCAATGTTAATTTTAACAGCACTTATATGGGGGACAGCCTTTGTAGCGCAAAGTGTTGGAATGGACTTTGTTGGTCCATTTACATTCTTGGCTGCAAGAAGCATAATAGGAGGAATTGTTCTTATTCCTTGTATTTTTTTATTGAATAAGATTGGCTCAAAAGACAAGAAAATAGAAAAGAAGGAAAACAAAAAGGATTTAATAGTTGGAGGTGTATTGTGTGGTATAGTTCTATGTGTAGCAAGTTCACTTCAACAGGTAGGAATAATTTATACATCAGTTGGTAAAGCAGGTTTTATAACAGCACTTTATATAGTTATAGTTCCAATACTTGGATTATTTTTAAAGAAAAAAGTGCAGTCTAATGTTTGGCTAAGCGTTGTAATTTCCATGGTTGGATTATATTTATTGTGTGTTAAAGAAAACTTAGGCATAAACAAAGGAGATTTTCTTATGTTTTTATCTGCTTTTGTATTCTCAATACATATACTTGTTATTGATCATTTTTCACCTATTGTAGATGGTGTTAAAATGTCATGCATACAGTTTTTTGTTTGTGGAATTATAGCATTTATACCAGCAGTAATCTTTGAAAATCCAGAACTTAAGAATATTCTTGCTGCGTATACGCCAATATTGTATTCAGGAATAATGTCATGTGGAGTTGCATATACTCTTCAAATAGTTGGACAAAAATATACTGATCCAGTTTTAGCTTCATTAATTTTAAGCTTAGAATCAGTTTTTGCTGCACTTTCAGGATGGCTTATTTTAAAAGAAGTTTTTTCAGGAAAAGAACTTATAGGATGTATTTTAGTATTTTCAGCAATAATAATGGCACAATTACCTAGTAAATCAAGCTCCATAAATAATGAAGTGCCTATAGAAAATAGTGAAGTTTAATATTATTTAAACAAATATTAAGAATTTAGTATTTTCTTATTTTTAGCTTATTATTGGTGTAATTTAATATGTTTTTACATATTTTATGATAAAATAAATATAGATTGAAGAGATAAATAATTTATATTTATTTTAATTGAATTTGGAAGGGGATACAGATGGAAAACAAGAAGTTATATAAGGCTGAAAGAAATAAGAAAATATGTGGAGTATGTGGGGGAATAGGAGAATATTTAAATGTTGATCCAACAGTGATTAGATTATTATGGGTTATTTCATTTTTCTTTTTTGGAACTGGACTTTTGGTTTACATTATTTGTGCATTTATAATGCCAAATAGAAGTGAAATAGGAATGTAATTATAATAAATTTAGAAAAAACATATGATATTGACAGTTTTAAAACTTAAGAGTAATATAAAATTATTGATCCGCTAAGTAATAATGACTTAGTGGATTTTATTGTAATAAAGTCAATAAATTTATAAGCTGTAATGGCTATAATAAAAATAAATAAACTTGTCTATATGCACCAAATGATTTAAAACTTATTTATTGACAATATTAATAGTAGGGAGTAGTATTAGATGAGAAAAGATAAATGCGAATGACTCTCAAATAAATAATCAAATAGTGATATTGGATTTAATATAAATTTATATATAAAAGGAAGGGTTTTTAGATGACAAAGATAGATATTATTTCAGGATTTCTTGGAGCAGGAAAAACAACTTTAATAAAAAAATTAATACAAGAAGCATTACAAGGTGAAAAGTTAATGCTTATTGAAAATGAATTTGGTGAAATAGGAATAGATGGAGGATTTTTAAATAATTCAGGTGTTGAAATAACAGAAATGAATTCGGGATGCATATGTTGTTCTTTAGTTGGAGATTTTGGAACAGCACTTAAGGAAGCACTTGAAAAATATGCACCAGAACGTATAATAATAGAACCATCAGGAGTTGGTAAATTATCTGATGTAATTAAGGCAGTTAAAGATGTTCAAGGTGAAGTTAAAATTAATTTAAATAGCGCAAGTGCAGTAGTTGATGCTATGAAGTGTAAAATGTACATGGAAAACTTTGGTGAATTTTTTAATAACCAAGTTGAAAGTGCTAACACTATTATTTTAAGTCGTTCACAAAAATTATCTGAAGAAAAACTTCAAAGTGTTGTTAAAGCATTAAGAGAACATAATAAAGATGCAGCAATAATTACTACTAACTGGGATGAAATAGATGGAAAACAAATTTTAGAAGCTATGGAAGAAGGAAATTCATTAGAAAAAGAACTTTTAGAAGCTGAAAAAGAACATCATCACCATCATCATGATCATGAACACGATAAGGAATGTGGGTGTGGACACCACCATCATGACCATGAACATGATGAAGAATGTGGATGTGGACACCACCATCATGACCATGAGCACGATAAAGAATGTGGATGTGGACACCATCATCATGACCATGAACATGATGAAGAATGTGGATGCGGACATCATCATCATGACCATGAGCATAATGATGAATGTGGATGCAGTCATCACCATCATGATCACGAACATGGAGAAGGATGTGGATGCGGACATGATCATGGGCACCACCATGCAGATGATGTATTTACAAGCTGGGGGGCAGAAACTCCTAAAAAGTATTCTAAAGAAGAATTAGATACTATTTTAAAAACTTTATCTGGAACAAAAGAATATGGAATCATATTACGTGCAAAAGGAATAATACCTTCAACTGATGGAACATGGATTAACTTTGATTTAGTTCCAGGTGAATATGAAGTGCGTGAAGGAAAACCAGATTATACAGGTAAATTATGTGTAATAGGAACAAATATTGATAAGAAAAAAATAGAAGAATTATTTAATATAGCTTAAGATAAGTAAGAGAGGTAGAATGTGATGATAGATGTGCCAGTTTTCTTAGTTACAGGTTTTTTAGAAAGTGGTAAAACAACTTTTATTAAAGAAATATTTAATGATCCAGACTTTACAGAAGGTGAAAAAATCGCAGTAATTGCCTGTGAAAGTGGAATAGAAGAATATGAAAAAGAAGTTCTAAATAAAAATAATGCAGTTTTAATACAAATTAAAAATAAAGAAGAGCTTACATCAGAATTTTTGAACCAATGTAAAGTTCAGTATAAACCTACAAAAGTCATAATTGAATATAATGGTATGTGGCAGTTTGACCTTATTGAAAATTTAGATTTTCCAAAAGGATGGGAACTTGTACAAATAATGACTACTATAGATGCTACAACATTCGATGCCTATATGAGTAACATGAAATCTTTAATGATAGAGCAATTTAAAGATTCAGATTTAATTGTAGTTAATCGTTGCAAAGAAAATACAAATAAATTAGCTGTTAGGAATAGTATAAAAGCTGTTAGTGGAAAAGCAAACATAGTTTTTGAACTTGAAAATGGTGAAATTGATGATACACCTTTAGAACTTCCATTTGACATAAATGCACCTATAATAGAATTTGAAGATTATGATTATGGAGTATGGTATTTAGATGCAATTGAAACACCAGAAAAGTATGATGGAAAACATATAAAGGTGAAAGGCCTTGCTTATACTCATGATCAATATCCAAAAAATGTTTTTGCTTTTGGAAGAAGAGCTATGACATGCTGTGCAGATGATATATCTTTCTTAGGATTACTATGTCAATCTGGAAAGCCAGTAGATTTTGAAGGGCAAAAATGGATTGAACTTGAAGGTGTAATTCATAAGCAATATGTAAAAGAAGAACAAAGAGAAATTCCATTCTTAATGGTAAAAAGTTATAAAGAAATAGAGAAAATAGAAAATGATTTAGTTTATTTTTAAAATTTAGTTAAAAAGATAAAACGCAAAATTATTAAACTTTTAATAATTTTGCGTTTTTTTATATTTTATAAATTAATATTTCATATGTGTATTATGGAAATAATATATAAATCTTAGTGAAGCATGATATAATTTATTAAAGGGCTATACTTTGAAATTTTAGATAATAATCTTGATAAGTGATTGATACTTAAATACATACACGTTATGTTATCGATTTCTATTGATAGGGGATGAGATTATATGAATGCAGTAAGCACAGGAATTAATGGATTAGATCAAGTTATAGATAAGTTAAGATTAGGAGATAATGTAGTATGGCAGGTTGATTCTTTAGACGATTACAGAAAAATTGTAAATCCTTATATAGAACAGGCAGTAAAAGATAACAGAAGGATAATTTATATACGTTTTGGGACTCATGAGCCCATAATTTTAGAAAATTCTAATGTTATATTAATCAATGTTGAAGCAGAAAAAGGTTTTGAATATTTTGCAAGCACAATACATTCAATAATTGAAGGTGAAGGAAAAAGAGCATTTTATGTATTTGACTGTTTAACAGATCTTCTTAAGTATTGGTATTCTGACTTAATGATAGGAAATTTCTTTAAAGTAACATGTCCATTTTTATATGAGTTAGAAACAATAGCGTATTTTGCACTTATACGCGATTCCCATACAAATGATACAATTTCAAGAATAAGAGAAACAACTCAAGTTCTTCTTGACTTATATAATATTGATGGGACTTACTATGTTCATCCATTAAAGGTTTATGAAAGATATTCATCTAACATGTTTTTGCCTCATCTAATTACAAGAAAAGAAGCCTTGTGTATTTCAGCAAGCTTTGATGCTTCGTTGATTTTTTCAAGATTCAATTTAAATTCAAATAAACTTGATTATTGGGATGTAACATTTAATGATGCTTATACAAAATTAAGTGGATCTAATGAGGCACAAGAAAAAGCTAAAGAGCTTCTTATAAAACTTTTGATTGGAAGAGAATCTAAAATGTATGACTTATGTAAAAAATATTTTACGTTAAGAGATCTTCTAAATATAAAAGGTCGTGAAATAGGAACTGGAATGATAGGTGGAAAATCTGTTGGAATGCTTCTTGCAAGAAAAATATTAGAAAGTGACAAAAATAAAAGATTTAAATCTATAATGGAAATACATGATTCTTTTTATCTAGGAACAGATGTATTTTATACATATATCGTTCAAAATGGATGTTGGTCTCTTAGAACAAAACAAAAGACAGAAGAAGGATATTATAAATATGCACCTAAGCTTAAGGAAAAGCTTTTAAATGGAACTTTTTCAAATGAAATGAAAACACAATTTATGAACGTATTGGAATACTTTGGACAATCTCCTATAATAGTTCGTTCAAGTTCACTTCTTGAAGATAACTTTGGTAATGCATTTGCAGGTAAATATGATAGTGTATTTTGTACAAACCAAGGAACTCCAGAGGAGCGTTATAATGCATTTGAAGAAGCAGTTAAGATTGTATATGCAAGCACAATGAATGAAGATGCACTTAATTACCGTAAGAATAGAGGACTTGTAGATAAGGATGAACAAATGGCACTTTTAATTCAAAGGGTATCAGGCGACAAGTATGGGAATTACTTCTTTCCTCACCTTGCTGGAGTAGGAAATTCATCTAATCTTTATGTATGGGATAAGAATATTGACATGAATGCAGGAATGCTAAGACTTGTTGTAGGCCTCGGAACACGAGCAGTAGATAGAATTGAAGGTGATTATCCAAGAATAGTATGTTTAGATGATCCTAAACGAGTTCCGTTAATTTCTTATGGAGATGAAAAAAAGTTTTCTCAGCACTATATGGATTGTATCAATATAGAAAAAAATTCATTTTGTAAACTTACTATTGATTATGGAATGTCAGAGGATCTTAGAACAAGCAAGGACTTATTTGCACAAATGGATTATGAAACTTCAAAAAGAAAACGAGAACTAAATTTAAAAGGTGATGCATATATAATTAATTTTAAGAATTTATTCAATGAAACAAATTTGGCAGAAAAAATGAAAGAAATATTAGAGTTATTACGTGATACTTATGATTATCCTGTTGATATAGAATTCACTGCAAATTTTAAAAATGATAAAATCTACAAAATAAATATACTTCAATGTAGACCACTTCAAACTAGAGGTCTTGGAAAACTTGTAGATATCCCAAAAGAAAGTGAAGAAATAAAATGTCTTTTTAAGACACACGGTAATTTTATGGGAGGAAATGTACATTATAAAGTTGATTATATAGTTCATATAAAAGCAAAAGAATACTTAAATTTAAATGAACAAGAAAGATTCAAAATAGCTAGAAAAGTTGGAGAGCTAAATTCTGTGTTAAAAGATAGGAATGCAATATTAATAGGCCCTGGAAGATGGGGCACTACGATAACTTCACTCGGAGTACCAGTTCATTTTACTGAGCTTTGTAATATGCTTGGCATATTTGAAGTTGCCTATAAAAGTGAAAATTTGATGCCAGAGCTTTCATATGGAAGTCATTTCTTTCAGGATTTAGTCGAATCAGGAATATTTTATGGTGCTATTTTTAATGGAGATGATAATGTGAAATTCAATGAAGATTTAATATTAGAGTCTGAAAATATAATTGGTGAATTAATAGAATGTGACTATGCTAATGTTATTCATGTAATAAAAGCAGAAAATATAGAGCTATTTTCTGATACAGTTTCACAAACAATGATATGTTTAAAGATAAAATAATGAATTCTCCTTAAATTAAAAAAATCTGGTAAAGATAAGTTATTTTAAAAACTTTAAATTTCTAAACTTCAGAGTTTATACCTAATTTTAAGTATAAACTCTTTTTTAAAGTAAAATTAAGGCTAAAATAATATACATATGATATAATAAAGATATGTTTTATTAGCTAAGAGGAGATGAAAATATGAATAATTATATAATTGATGGAATAATTAACAGTAAAACTAAGAAGCCAGATTTAGAAAGCAGTAATAGATTAGGAAAAAGAGTAGGAATAGATAAAAATACAATTTTAAAAGATGAATCTCTTACAATGAAAAATATAGATGAAGAAGTCTATATAAAGACAAGTCCCGTTGTAAATTATTTTTTTGATAATGATGATATTTATGTTGAGACAAGAAACAGAATATACAAACTAGTTGCAACAGATTAATTATGAGGTGCATATGTTAGAAAGTTCAATCTTTAAAATTTTATTAGTAGTAATTGTAGCAGTTATTGCAATTGGACTTTTAAAAAGGGCTATTAAAGGTGCTGTTATAATAATAAGTATCTTTATTTTAATTTTATTTGGATATAATTTTATAATATTAAATCAAAGTCCTGCAAAAACAGCTGAGAATTTAAAAAATGATGCTGTTTACATAAAGTCTATTTCTGAGCAGACAATTAATGTTCAAAAGGATTTAAAGAACATGGTATCCATTCTCTCAGAAAACGATGTGAGTGCAGAAAATGATTTAATATATTACATAGATGATTTGAAAAATATAAAGGATGAAGTAAATAATCTAGAACACTCAAAGAGTCTTAATAAACTAAATGAAAGTTATTGTAATAAGCTAAATAATATAATCTCAGTGTCAGAAAACATAGATGACAATATGAAAGCAATAGACAAATTAAATAGCTTATCCTCTTCCATAAAGGAAGTTAGTGATAAAATAAAAGATATTAAATAACAAAAATCTTTATTATAAGGGGGATATATATGGATTTTAAAAGGTATTTAAAAGATTATCCAGATCAAAATGGAAGATTTGGTGAATATGGAGGTGCGTATTTAAGTGATGAACTCATTCCAGCTTTTGAGGAAATTGCAGATGCATATCAAACAATATGCCATTCATCACAATTCATTAATGAACTTAGAAGAATACGTAAGGAATTTCAGGGAAGACCAACACCAGTTTATCATTGTGAAAAATTATCTAGAGAAATTGGCAGCTGTCAAATATATCTAAAAAGAGAAGATCTAAATCATACAGGTGCACATAAGCTAAATCACTGTATGGGTGAAGGGTTACTTGCTAAATATATGGGGAAAAAACGTTTGATTGCAGAAACAGGTGCAGGACAGCATGGAGTTGCTTTAGCTACAGCTGCTGCATTTTTTGGACTCGAATGTGAAATACATATGGGTGAAGTTGATATTGCAAAGCAGGCACCTAATGTTACAAGAATGAAAATACTTGGCGCAAAGGTAGTACCAGTATCACATGGATTAAAAACATTAAAAGAAGCAGTAGACTCTGCATTTGAATCCTATGCTAAAAATTATAAAGATTCTATTTACTGCATTGGATCAGCTCTTGGGCCTCATCCATTTCCACTTATGGTAAGAGATTTCCAATCAGTAGTAGGATACGAAGCAAAGGAGCAATTTAAAGAAATGACAGGATTGTTACCTGATGTCGTAACAGCATGTGTTGGTGGTGGAAGTAATGCAGCTGGAATGTTTATACCTTTTTTAGATGAACCAGTAGATATTATCGGGGTTGAACCTTTAGGCAGAGGAGAAAAACTTGGAGATCATGCAGCATCAATGAAATTTGGAAAAAAAGGAATTATGCATGGTTTTGAAAGTATAATGCTAAAAGATAAAGATGGAGAACCAGCACCAGTATATTCAATTGCAAGTGGACTTGATTATCCATCAGTTGGACCTGAGCATGCATTTTTAAGAGATGTTGGAAGAGTTAACTATAACGTAATAAGTGATGAAGAAGCAATGGAAGCGTTCTTTAAGTTATCAAGATATGAAGGAATTATACCTGCTATTGAAAGTTCACATGCAGTAGCATATGCAATGAAAAAAGCAAAAGAAATGAAACAGGGATCTATATTAGTATGCTTAAGTGGACGTGGAGATAAAGACATTGATTACGTAGTAGAAAATTACGGATATGGTGATCAATACTTCAAATAAAGTATAGACTAAGTTTAGTGAGAAATAATCGAAATAAAGGTTTCAAATTCTGCTAGCTTTGCAGGAGAAATAAGCTAAGAATTCAAACATAAATGATTGTGCCCAAAACCGTTTGCTCCAATATAAAATTGGACAAACAATTTTGGAACAATCATTGATGTAAGAATTCTAAAGCTCATTTTTCTGATGCGAGATTTAAGCAGAACATGAGACCTTTATTTCTTTGTTTTATCTAAATACATATTTTAATGATAAACTTTCAAATATAAATGATCAGTGAAAGAGGATTTCGCATCACAAAATCTAAAAAAATAATTAGTAGAAGTTTTGAAAGAGCTTTAAATTAAATTAATCATTGAAAATTAATTATTATGGAGTTGGTATTATAAAGAAAATTAGTAGAAATTTGTGATATAATTGTTATATAAATCCTTGTAATAAAAAGGAAGTGAAATTAATGAATGTAAATATTAAAGATATGGAAGACAAAAAGTATATACAATTAATAGGGAATTTAGATGGTAATTCAAGTAATGATGTAACTGAACAAGTTTTAGATATATTAAATGAAAGTAATAATATAGTAATAGATATGGGAAAATGTCCGTATGTATCAAGCGCAGGTCTAAGAAGTTTACTTACTATTGGTAAAACTATAAAATTGAAAAGTGGACATATGAACATAATTAATTTAAGCGAAGATGTTAAAGAGGTTATGGAGATAACAGGATTCAGCGGAATATTTAAAGGTTTTGAGGATTAATAAATATATTACTTTTTATAAAATAAATTAATAAGTATAATGGGAGGTTATTGATGATAAGAGTTGATAGTTATCCTACACATGAACATGATGGAATTAAATATAGAATAGGAAAAGTTCTTCCTTATGGGGCATCTATTGTGCCAAATGGAGTTAATTTTTCTATATTTTCAAAATATGCCATATCATGCGATCTGGTTCTTTATAAAAAAAGAGAAAAAAAGCCATATGCAATAATACCATTTCCAAAGGAATTTAGAATTGGTGATGTTTTTTCTATGATAGTATTTAATATAGATTATGAGAATGTTGAATATGGATATAGAATGGATGGAAAGTTTTCACCAAGAGAAGGGTTTTGGTTTAATAAGGAAAAGACACTTTTAGATCCATATGCAAAATCAGTATCAGGAAGAAATATATGGGGAGAAGATCCTGACTTTGAAAATGAATTTCAACATAGAGGAAGAATAATTTATGACGACTTTGATTGGGAAGGAGATATTCCTCTTGAAATACCAATGGAAGATCTCATAATATACGAAACACATGTACGAAGTTTTACAAAGCATAGTTCAAGCAAAGCTAAATATGGAGGAACATTTGCAGCAATCGCTGATAAAATACCATACTTAAAGGAGCTTGGAGTCAACTGCATAGAGTTTCTACCTATTTTTGAATTTGATGAATTTGAAAATTCAAAAATAATAGATGGAAATAGATTATATAATTATTGGGGATATAGTACTGTTAATTTTTTTGCACCAAAGGCTGGATATGCAGCTACAGGAAAGTATGGAATGGAAGTTGATGAGCTTAAGAATCTAATAAAGAGACTTCACAGAAATGGAATTGAAGTAATACTTGATGTTGTATTTAATCATACAGCAGAAGGTAATGAAAGAGGTCCATATATATCATATAGAGGAATTGATAATAAAACATACTATCTTTTAACACCTAATGGAGAATATTATAATTTTAGCGGATGTGGAAATACATTAAATTGCAATAATGTTATAGTTAGAAATTCTATATTAGACTGTTTAAGATATTGGGTGTCTGAATATCATATTGATGGATTTAGATTTGATTTAGCATCAATATTATCTAGAGATGAAGATGGTGAGCCTATGACAAATCCACCACTACTTGAAACACTTGCACATGATGCAATTTTATCTAAGTGCAAGCTTATTGCAGAAGCATGGGATGCAGGCGGACTTTACCAGGTAGGAAATTTTCCTTCATGGGGAAGATGGGCAGAATGGAATGGAAAGTACAGGGATACCATAAGAAGATTCATTAAAGGTGATTCAAATATTACAAGTGAATTTATGGAAAGAATTCTTGGATCAAAAGATTTATACGATAATAGATCATCAAATGCATCAGTAAACTTTATAACTTGTCATGATGGTTTTACTCTTTATGATTTAGTTTCATATAATGAAAAACATAATATGGCAAATGGGGAAAATAACACTGATGGAACAAATGACAATAATAGTTGGAATTGTGGGTGTGAAGGTGAAACTACAGATGTTTCTATAGTAGAACTTAGAAAAAAACAAATAAAAAATGCAATAACCATTTTGCTTATAAGTAGGGGGATTCCAATGATTCTTTCAGGAGATGAATTTTGTAACTCTCAATTTGGAAATAACAATGCCTATTGTCAAGATAATGAAATATCATGGCTAAATTGGGACATGCTAGAGAAAAACAATGATATTTATAATTATTTTAAAAATATTATAAAGTTTAGAAAATTACATCCTGTATTAAAAAATTCTTCCTACGATATTGACATAAATAAAACTGGATATCCAGAAGTTTCCTGGCATAGCGAAACTCCTTGGAATACTGATAATATATACAATTCATTGCATCTTGCTGTTATGTTTGTTGAAGACAAATATAAATATAATGTTAAAGAAGATACTTATATATATATAGCTATTAATATGCATTGGGAAATGCATAAGTTCAGTTTACCGATTATTCCAGCAAATAAAAAGTGGTATAAATTTTGTGACACTTCTTGTAAATATGGAGAAGATATATATGAAGAAAATAAATATATATTAATCGAAAATCAAAATGAAATTTATGTAAATCCTAGAAGCATAATTATACTCACTGGAAAAAGTAAACAATAAATATTGAAAAGTTTTATCTTAAGAAATTTTGAATTATAAATTAAGTTTATTTAAATATGGTGAAGGTGATTATTATGGATTGGTTAAGAAAAGAAGCTAATATATGTAATTTAAACATAATGATAGACTTTATAATTGAAAACTTAAGAAAAGATGTTAAGGTTACAAAACATGTAGATATGGAGATAAGGCTTGTTTGTGAAGAAGCCTTAATGAACATTATTAATTATGCATATCCAAAAGGGCATGGAGAAATGATTGCAGGTTATGAATATGATAAGGAAAATAATTGTCTTACTTTAAAGGTTTGTGACTATGGAATTGAATTTAATCCGATTAAGGAAAATAATCCTGATATTACAAGCGATATTATGGAACGAAGCATTGGAGGACTTGGAATATTTTTGTTGAAAAAAATATCAGATATCATTGAATATGAACGAAGAGAAAATATGAATGTATTAACTATCAAAAAACATTATCAATCACTTTAGTGATAATAAATAAATTTGAATAAAATACAGTACGTTTTAAAAAGGAGTGAAAACTTTTTGACGGAAATTTTTTCTATAATAAAGAGAAAAGATGAAAGAAATAAAATACTAATAAGCGGAATAATAATTTTCATAATATCATTAATAAGCGAGCTTATAAGTTTACGTATATCTAATATGCTGATGATAAGACCTGAAAAAGCATTGTTTCCTGTATTAGGATTATATTTAGGACCAAGTGGAGCACTTGGAGTAGCAATTGGAAGTTTAATAATAGATGTATCAATTTGTAAGTATTCTTTATCAATTGCTATGGTTAACTTTTGCTTAAACTTTTTTTATTCATATGCTCCATATAAACTTTGGTATACATTTAATATAAAAGATAAATGTGAAATACCCAATTTAAATAATATTAGATCTATATTAAAATATATTTTTATTATTTTTATTAATTATCTTTCAGTAAGTCTTATTTCTGAATTATCATTAAGTATACTGCTAGGACAAAATATTAATATTGAGATTATGATTTTAAGATTTTTGAATAATTATAATTTTCAAGTAATACTTGAAATGTTAATTTTGATAATATTATCTACTACTGATATAAAACCACATATACCAAGGTCAAAAACTAACATATTAAAAAATGTGAATTATGAATATATAGTATATTTAATGGCTCTATTATCTGTTATCCTTATTTTAATATCTAATAATAATTTTATAGAGAATAAAATATTAATCATTTTAGGACTGGCATTTATATATGTACTATTATTTATCTTTATTTGTATGCCTATAGTTAATAAAGTAAATACTGTTGAAATATCTAAAATTAGAGGAGTTTTTTCTATTAAAGGAAAGATAACTGTTGGACTTTTAACGTTTGGCATTGTATTCATAGTTATTCTTTGTATAGTAGCTTATGTGTCAATTGAAGCAGCTTTAGGCTTTAATACTAATATCAATATTACTGAACATTTAGTAGTTAAATATAAAAAAATTTATTTAACCATCTGCATATTTGGATATTTAGTATTTGGGTTAACATTATTAGCTTTAAGATATGTTGAAAGTAAGATAATAATTCCTATACAGATTTTATTTAATTCAGTAGAAGAATTTGGAAGAAATAAACATTATGATAAGAAAAAACAAGAAGAAATAAAAGAAGAATTTGCTTTAATAAAAACAGGAGATGAAATCGAAGAACTAGCAATAGCCTTTGAAAAAATGATGAGTCAAATTCAAAGTTATGTCAAAAATTTATCTACAGTAACAGAAAAGATTCAAAAAGAAAGTACAGAATTATCCGTGGCAAAGAATATACAGTCAGCAATACTTCCAAAAGCATTTGAAGCTTTTCCAGAGAGAAAGGATTTTAATATTGTAGCAAGAATGAATCCAGCAAAAGAAATAGGAGGAGATTTTTATGATTTTTTCCTCATAGATGAAGATAAACTTGCTTTTGTAATAGCAGATGTATCAGGAAAAGGAGTACCAGCAGCACTTTTTATGATGATATCTAAAACTATAATTAAAAACTTACTAAAATCTTCTTCTGATATTGAGGATGTAGTTGAAAAAGTTAATAATGAGTTAAGTGAAAATAATGATACATTTATGTTTGTAACATCATTTTTAGGCATTGTAGACCTCAAAACAGGAATCATGACATATGTTAATGCTGGACATAACCCACCATTAATTAAAAGAAACAATGATAAATTTAATTATATGAATGTAAAAAATAATTGCATTCTTGCAATTATGCCACAAGCTAAGTTTGAAAAGCAGGAGTTACAATTAGAAGAAGGAGATATTTTGTTTGCGTATACAGACGGAGTTACTGAAGCAATGGATATTAATGGCGACTTGTATGGTGCTGGGAAGCTAAGGGATGTTCTTAATGAAAAGTGTACTCAAAGTAAAGATATATATGAAATAATACCATTAATAGAAGAAAGCATTGATGAATATTGTATAGGTGAAGATCAAACTGATGATGTAACAATACTAATTTTCCAATATATTGGATAAAATGAGAATTATAAAAAATCCACATATAAAATAGATTTTTACAATTAATCTGTTTTATGTGTGGATTTTTAACATAATAAGGATGGATTATGCTCATAAAGCTATATTTTTTATATTTTTAAGATAAAAATAGTTGACATTGAGATACAATATCAGTAATATAGATACAAGAGAGAACCGTTATCAATTAGATAAATTATCAGATGATTTATAGTTTTTTTAGGAAGGGGTATTATTCAAAATTAGAATTTTGAATTGAAAACATATGAAGAAAAAAATTTTGATTTTAACTTTAATAGTACTTTCATTTATATCACTTTTCATAGGTGTTCATGACTTAAGTATTACAGATATATTTTCAATGACTAAAGAAAAATTTGATGTATTACTTATAAGCAGAATACCTAGACTTATAAGCATATTAGTTGCGGGAGTTGGGATGAGTATAAGTGGAGTTATAATGCAGCAAATAAGCAATAATAAATTTGTATCTCCAACAACTGCAGCAACTATAGATTCAGCGCAGCTTGGTGTGATTTTTGCTATGATGATGTTTTCTTCGGCTACAGTCATGCAAAAAATGATTACAGCATTTATTTTTGCGCTTATAGGAACGTTTTTATTTATGAAAATACTTAAAAACATAAAGATGAAAAGTGTAATATTTATACCTCTTGTTGGGATAATGCTCGGTAATGTTATAGGATCACTTACAGAATTTATTGCTTATAAATATGATTTAGTACAAAATATGGGATCATTTTTTCAAGGGAAATTCTCAATGATTTTAAAAGGAAATTATGAGCTATTATATTTAACTATTCCACTATTAATAATTGCGTTTTTGTATGCAAATAAGTTTACTATTATAGGAATGGGTGAAGACATATCAAAGAATCTTGGATTAGATTATAATAAGGTATGCAATGTTGGAATGATGATAGTAGCTTTAATTACAGCACTTGTAGTAATAACTGTAGGAAGTATTCCTTTTATAGGCCTTATAGTACCTAATATAGTATCTATTTATAAGGGAGACAACCTAAGTAAAAACATAGGAATAACAGCATTATTTGGTGCAAACTTTATACTTGTTTGCGATATTTTAAGCAGAATTGTTATTTATCCATATGAAGTATCAATAAGTCTTACAGTAGGGGTAATAGGAAGTATAATATTCCTTTATCTTATATTCAGGAGGAATGGAAATGCAGCTTAGCAGTAAAATTTCGATAAAAAGCAATGTAAAGAAAAAAGTAAAAATAGATGATAAAACAAAAATTTATATATTATCTATGATTGCAGTAGTTTTTATAATGTTGTTTATTTTTAGCGGACTCAATGCGAGAAATTATGCATATAACTTGTCAAAAAGAATACCAAAGATAATTGCAATATGTGTTACAGGAGGTGCAATAGCATTTTCATCAATTATATTTCAAACTATTACAAATAACAGAATCTTAACTCCAAGTATACTTGGCTTGGATTCAATATATACATTTGGCCAAACTTTATGTGTCTATTTATTTGGAATAGAAAGTATTATGATGACTAATAAAAATGTAAACTTCTTTGTATCTGTTTTAATAATGCTTTTGGGAACGTTATTATTATATAAATTTGTTTTTAAAAAAGGCGGCAATGTTTTTGTGTTATTGTTAGTTGGTACAGTCATTGGAACCTTATTTAGAAGCATGAGTTCTTTCATGCAGGTACTTATAGATCCAAACGATTTTATAGCGCTTCAAAGCAAAATGTATGCAAGCTTTACTAACATAAATACAGATATTTTGATAATTGCTTTAGTATTAATATGTGGAATCTTTATATTTACATATAAAGATATAAAAAAACTTGATGTAATGAATTTAGGCCGTGAAATAGCAATAAATCTTGGAATAAATCATGATAAATTAAGTAAAAAATTACTTCTAGTTGTGGCAGTGCTTGTTTCGATTTCAACTGCTTTAGTTGGACCAATAACTTTTCTAGGACTTCTTGTAGTAAATTTATCATATCAATTTTTTAAAACATATAAGCATAGCTATCTTATAACAGGAAGTGTTTTGATAAGTATAATAGCTCTTGTTGGCGGACAGTTCATAGTAGAAAGAATACTAAACTTTAGTACAACAGTAAGTATAATAATCAACTTTATAGGTGGGTTATACTTTATATACCTTTTATTAAAGGAGGCAAAGTCTTAAAATGATACAAGTTAAAAATTTAGTAAAAATCTATGGAAACAAAAAAGTAGTAGATGATGTTTCATTAAATATAGAAAAAGGAAAAATAACATCATTTATAGGACCAAATGGAGCTGGAAAAAGTACTGTACTTTCTATGATATCGAGAATAATGAATAAGGATAAAGGTTCTGTTATAATAGATGATTTAGATATAGATAAATATGATAACAAGGAGTTGGCAAAGAAAATTTCTATTCTAAAACAATCTAATAATATAAATGTAAGACTCACAATACGAGAAATAGTAGGCTTTGGAAGATATCCTTATTGCGAAGGAAGATTTAATGAGGAAGATATAAAATATATAGATGAAGCTATAGAATATATGGAGCTTAAAGATATAGAGCATAAATATTTAGATGAATTAAGTGGAGGACAAAGACAAAGGGCTTATATAGCAATGGTTATAGCTCAAAATACAGAATATATACTTCTTGATGAACCACTTAATAATTTGGACATGAAACATTCAGTAGCAATGATGAAAGTATTAAGAAAACTTGTTGATGAACTTAATAAAACAGTAGTAATAGTACTTCATGATATAAATTTTGCATCTGTATATTCAGATAATATAGTAATTTTAAAAAATGGAAGAGTTATTAAAGATGATATGACAGAAAATATCATAAATAAAGAAATTCTTGAAAGTGTATATGAAATAGATTTTGATATAAAGAATATTAATGATAATAAAATATGCGTATATTTCTAAAATCGAATTAAGATAAAAATATGCATATATTTTAGAAATAAATATAAAAAAGAGTAGATAAACAATAATATAATCTAAATAATAATTATTATGTAAAATAAAGTTGGAAATGTAAAAAGGAGAGGGAATAAATATGAAAAAGAAAGTTAAATTATTAGTAACCTTAGCATTAGGTATTAGTTTAGTAGGAGGATTAATTGGATGTAATACTAAAACTAGTGATAACGAACAAGATAATACTCAAACTATAACAGTATCTCATAGAGGTGGAGAAACAGAGGTAAGTAAAAATCCAAAGAATGTAGTTGTTTTAGATTATGGTTCACTTGATATATTAAATGAAATGGGAGTAGATTCAGTTTCAGCTCTTCCAAAGAAAAGTCTTCCAGACTATTTAAATGAATATAACGATGAAAAATATACAGATTTAGGTTCGGTTAAAGAATTTAATTTAGAAGCAGTAAATGAATTAAATCCAGATTTAATAATTATTGAAGGAAGACAAGCGGATTCTTATGATGAATTTTCTAAAATTGCACCTACAATATATTTAGGTTCTGATGGAGCAAATTATTTAGAAACATTAAAAAACAATGTAACAGTACTTGGGCAAATATTTGATAAGGAAGATGTAGCAAAAGAAAAAATAGAAGAAATTGAAAATAGAATGAATTCTATAAAAGAAAAGGTTAAAGCAGATAATTTAAATGCTTTAATGACAATGGTAAGTGATGGTTCTATGAGTGTGTATGGTGAAGGTTCAAGATTTAATATAATTTATAATGAGCTTGGATTTATGTCAGCTGATTCAAGTATTGAGATATCAAATCATGGTCAAAGTATTTCAAATGAATATTTAGTAAGTAAAAATCCAGATTACTTATTTGTAATTGATAAAGGCGCAATGACAGGTGGAGAAAATCAACCAGCTAAAGAAATAATAGAAAATGAATTAGTTAAAACTACAGATACATATAAAAATGGAAATATTGTTTATTTAGATCCTCAAACTTGGTATGTTGGAGGCGCTGGAATTAAAGCAGCAAATGAAATGCTTAATGAAGTTGAAGAAGCTTTAAAATAAAATAAAATTAGAATTTTAGTAAAAAGTCATAAATATTATAATATTTATGACTTTTTACTATTAAAAGCTTAACTTTTCATGAAATATAGTATATTATATAGGAAGAGATAATAGTAATACTAAATTATATTTTCAATTAAATATAATAATTTCAGAATAGAACTAAAATTTGTTTTAGTAAAATAAATTAAATTTTACTATACATTTATTCAGATATAAATTGATTTATTGATATTTAAGTGAGGTGAGCTTTTATGGCTACTATAAAAGATATAGCATCAATAGTTGGAGTTTCAATTTCAACAGTTTCAAGGGTTTTAAATTTTGATGATACATTAAATGTAAGTAACACAACAAGAGAAAAGATATTAAAGGTTGCAGATGAATTAGATTATATATCAACTAAGAGTAAAAAAAATAAAGAAAAGAAAACAAAAAATGTAGGAATTATATATTGGTATGATTATGAGGAAGAATTAGGAGATCCATATTATCTAACTTTAAGATGGGCAGTTGAAAAGAGATGTAATGAATATAATTTAAATTTAGTAAGATTAAATGAAAACAGTATGGATTCCGAAATTGGTGATGTTATTGGAATAATAGCAATAGGAAGATTTTCTGAAAGTATAATAGAAAAACTTTATATGAAAAACGAAAATATAATTTTTGTAGATTATTCTCCAGATGAAAATAGATTTGATTCAGTAATACCAGATTTAGAAAAGGCAACACAAACAGCATTAGAATACTTATATGATTTAGGACACAGAAAAATAGGATTCATTGGTGGCAGTGAAAATAATAAAAAAATAGTAAGAGAAATTGATGTTGATTCAAGGCAAAATAAATATTTTGAATTTATGAAAAGCAGAGATATATTCAATGAAGAATATATTCATAGGGTTGAAAAATTCACATTTAAATGTGGATATGAAGGTGCTAAAAAATTGTTAAAATGTAAAGATAGACCATCTGCTATTTTAATTGGAAATGATACAATGGCTGTTGGAGCATATAAAGCAATAGCTGAAGCAAATTTGAAAATTCCAGATGATATAAGCATTGTTGCTTTTAATGATCAGCCAAGTGCAAAATATATGATTCCATCGCTTACAACTATAAGAATACCAAGTGAGTATTTGGGAGAAGCTTCAGTGGAACTGTTAATTGAAAACATATCAAATAATAGAGAATATAATAAAAAAGTAGTTATACCAACACAGCTTAAAATAAGAGAGAGTTGTGTTGCAATAAGCAAATAAAACAAAAGAAACTATTGTTAAAATTATTAACAATAGTTTTTTTAGTATAATTAAAGAAATAAATTTAGTAAAATAATTAAGAGCAAAAGTAAAAAACAACAATACTTTGTAATTGTTTTCATAAATAAATACCATTTTCTAAAAAAAGTACAAATTTATTTTTACTGATTATAAAATTATTACTATTTATAATAAATAATATCATAACAACTTTTTTACTAAAAATGTTACAATGTAAACAAATACATGAGAAATAATTTTACTAATCTCATGTAAGATAAAAAAATTAAGGGGGATTTATTTATGAAACTTAAAAAGATTTTAGCAGCAACTATAACTGCAGTTATGACATTAGGTTTAGTATCATGTGGTGGTGCAACAGGCACAGATTCATCATCTTCGGCAGGTTCAGCATCATCAGATGATAAGACAATTACAATTTGGGCATGGGATGATACATTTAATATTAAAGCAGCCAATATGGCTAAAGAAAGATATTTAAAAGATCATCCTGACGTAACTATAAACGTTGTAAGTATGGCTCAAGATGATGTAGTACAAAAATTAAATACAAGCCTTTCTTCTGGAACATATGATGGACTTCCAAACATAGTTTTAATAGAAGATTATAAGATTCAAAATTACCTTTTATCATATCCAGGAGAACTTAAAGATTTAAGTGGATACGTAGATCCAAGTAAATTTATGGATTACAAATTAAGTGTTATGACAGAAGGAGATAAAATTTATGGAGTGCCATTTGACAGTGGTGTAACAGCTCTATTCTATAGAAAAGATTTAATTGAACAAGCTGGATATACAGAAGCAGATATGCAAGATATTACTTGGGAAAAATATATTGAAATTGGTAAAGCAGTAAAAGAAAAGACTGGTAAAGCAATGTTAACAATGGATCCAAGTGATTTAAATCAAATTAGAGTTATGATGCAATCAGCTGGTGCTTGGTATGTTGATAAAGATGGTAAAGTAAGCATAAATAACAATGAATCTTTAAGAAAAGCTGTTGAAATCTATAAAGAGATGGTTGATGCAAACATTGCAAAACAAATATCAGGATGGGATGCATTTGTAGGAGCTTTCCAAAGTGGAGATGTTGCAAGTGTAGTTAATGGCTGTTGGATTTCATCTTCAATTCAAGCTGCTGAAGATCAAGCAGGAAAGTGGGCAGTAGCAGCAACACCAAGAATGGGTTCAGATCCTAAATCAGTAAATACATCAAATAGTGGTGGAAGTAGTTGGTATGTATTAGATAAAGTTGGTAATTCGGATTTAGCAGCAGATTTCTTAGCAAAGACTTTTGGATCAAGTGATGATTTAATGAATGATTTAGTTCCTGCTATTAATTTAGTAAGTACATTAAAATCAGCAAGTAGCAGTGAAAACTACAGTACTCCTTCAGAATTCTTTGGTGGACAAGAAATATTTAAAGATTTTGCTAAATGGACCGAAGAAATTCCACCTGTAAATTATGGACTTCACACTTATGCATTGGAAAGCATAATGGCAGAGGGAATGCAATCTATAGTTTCAGGTAAAGACATAGATGAAGCATTAAATAATACTCAAGCTCAAGCAGAAGCCTCAGTAGGAAACTAGTATAAATACTTAAAAACTCTTTCTTTTAAAATAAATTCTTGTAGGTGTTATTAGAAATTGATAATACCTACAAGATATAAAGAAAAACTATATCTTAATAATCCTAAAAAATATTTTTAATAATCTCAATTAAACTTTTATATGACAATAAACAATTATGACAAATGAAATTTATATATTAAAATCTTTTTCAAGACCATTTGTCAAATTGTAATTTAGAATTTGACAAGTGGTCTTAGTAACAATTAAAGGAGTTGATAATAATGAAGCATAAAGGTATAGAAAGAAAGACTAACCGATGGGGATGGATTTTTGTATCACTAAGTGTATTTCTTATAACATTATTTGTATTTTATCCTACAGTGCAATCATTTATAACATCATTAAAATCTGGTATGGGAAATAATCTGAAATTTGTTGGCTTAGATAACTACAAAAGAATGTTAACTGATGCAACATTCATAAAAGCAGTTTCAAATAC
Source organism: Clostridium neonatale (assembly GCF_001458595.1). Lineage (GTDB taxonomy): Bacteria > Bacillota > Clostridia > Clostridiales > Clostridiaceae > Clostridium > Clostridium neonatale. The sequence goes on along the minus strand of NZ_LN890328.1, from coordinate 1,185,273 downwards.
ATTTTTATATTTATTAGTACAAGTTCCAATAATGATAGTTTTGGCACTTATAATAGCATCCATACTTAATGACAAGAATTTAAAATTCAGTGGATTTTTTAGAACAGCTATATTTTTGCCTTGTGTAACTTCATTAGTTGCTTATTCAATAATAATGAAAAGTATATTTGCATCTGATGGACTTGTAAACAAATTCTTAATGGCAATAAACATAATTTCAGGGCCTATTGAATGGGTAACAGATCCTATATGGGCAAAAATATTAATAATTATTGCAATTACATGGAGATGGACTGGTTACAATATGATATTTTACTTATCTGGACTTCAAAATATAGATCCAGCAGTTTATGAAGCAGCATCTATTGATGGAGCATCAACATTTAAAAAATTCACAAAAATAACAATTCCATTATTAAAACCAATAATTTTATTTACAACAATAACATCAACAATTGGTACTCTTCAATTATTTGATGAAGTCGTAAACATAACTAACGGTGGACCAGCAAATGCCACAACAACAATTTCACATTATATTTATAACTTATGTTTCACATATACACCAAACTTCGGTTATGCAGCAGCAGTTGCTTATGTTATTGTTATTATGATTGTAATTCTTTCATTAATCCAATTTAAAATAGGAGGGGACAGTAATGAATAAACGTAAATTTAAATTCTCATCAGCTTTTAAATATGTATTTTTGAGTTTAGCAGCATTTATATCAATCTTTCCGTTTTTTTGGATGATAATTGGTGCAACAAATAAATCAGTTGATGTTACAAGAGGAAAATTAACAATAGGAAGTAATTTGATGACAAATATCAATAATCTTTTAGGTTCAGACTTAGGATTTATTAATTCACTTGGAAATTCAGCTAAAATAGCAATTATAACAACAATAGTTGCACTTTTGGTATCTTCAATAGCAGGGTATGGATTTGAAATCTTTAGAACAGATACAAGAGATAAAGTTTTTAATATACTTCTTTTATCTATGATGGTGCCTTTTTCAGCTCTTATGATTCCACTTTTTAAGATGTTTGGATATTTAAAAACTACACCATTAAAGTTTATTGGATTAAATACAATTGGTGCAATAATACTTCCAAGTATAGCAACAGCATTTTTAATATTCTTCTTTAGACAAAATACAAAGTCATTTCCAAAAGATACATTGGAAGCTGCAAGAATTGATGGATTAAGTGAAATAGGTATATTCTTCAAAATGTATATGCCAATGATGAAAACAACATATGCAGCTGCAGCAATAATTACATTTATGAGTAGTTGGAATAACTATTTATGGCCATTACTTGCACTTCAATCTCCAGAAAAGAGAACTGTACCTTTAATAATTTCAACACTTGGGTCAAGTTATACTCCTGATTATGGAATGATAATGGTTGCAATAGTAATAGCAACACTTCCAACTGCATTTGTATTCTTTGTAATGCAAAAGCAATTTGTTCAAGGTATGCTTGGTTCTGTAAAATAATTTATAGCAATTATAAATTAAATAAATCCTGAATTATTCAGTTGAATTATATTATACTAAAAAATTGAATAATTCAGGAATTTGATTATTATTGTATTTATTTAGATAGGAGTTAAATCATATGAAAATTAAAAAATTCAAATATAAAAATAAAATTAATGATTTAACCATAAGAAAAAAAATATATATATCATTTAGATATGTATGGATCCTAGGGATTATTGTATCTTTACTAGGAGTGATTTTTCTAATTAAAACAAATCATGATTATAAATATGCAGTGAAAAATTATGGATATTCTCAAGGAACAATAGGTAAGCTTGGTATGGAATTCAATGAACAAAGAGCATTGCTTAGTAATATGGCATTAAGTAATGATAAAATTACTTTAGCGGAGATTAATAAATCTTTAAATAGAAATATTCAAGACGTATCTAAGCTTTTAGAAGAATTGGGAAAAACAATAGTTGGAAATAAAGAAAAAGAGATTTATTCGCAAATTACAAACAATTCATTAGAATATAGAAAAATTAGAGAAAAGGCCATGAATTTATTTCTTGATGAAAAGAATGAAGAAGGGTTACTTTTACTTACAGAACAAGGAAATCAAATATCAGATGTAATATCAGAAGAGATAAATAGTTTGTTAGAAGAAAATATAAATCAGAGTGAGATTATAATTAATAATCTTAAGAGACTTGAAATAATATCAATTATTATTTCATTAAGTTCAATATTAGTATTTATTATTATATCATCAAGATTAAGCCAAAAAGTTTCAACATCAATTTCTAAGCCATTAGAATCCATAAAGGATGCAGCAAACGATTTATCTTGTGGAAAGCTTAACATAGAATTAGACTATAAGTCAAAAGATGAAATCGGCTATCTTTTTGAATCTTTTAAAGTTATGATATATAATTTTAAAAATTATATTGGTGAAATAGATGAAGTATTGGGAAATATATCAAATGGTAATTTAAATACATTTACTAGTGATAATTATAGTGGAGATTTTATAGCTTTAAAGAAGTCACTAGATAATATAATTTTATCATTAAATAATACATTTCATGAAATAAGAATGTCTGCAATTGAAGTTGAAAATGGATCTGAGCAGGTTGCAAAAAATGCACAGTATTTATCACAAGGTGCTACAGATCAAGCAAGTGTTATAGAAGAATTAACAGCGCTTGCAGGTGAAATAAATGAAAAAGCAAGAAATAATCTTTTAAATGCTAAAAGTACTGATGAGATAGTAAAAAGGCTAGTTGATGAAATGGAAACAGGCCATAAAGGAATGAATAATATGCTTGAAGCTATGATGAACATAGAAAAATCTTCAAGTAATATAAAAAATATTATAAATACTATATATGAGATAGCAGAACAAATAAATTTGCTTTCGCTTAATGCTGCAATAGAGGCAGCAAGAGCTGGGGAAGCAGGAAAAGGTTTTGCAGTAGTTGCAGAAGAGATAAAAAAGCTTGCAGGTGAGTCTTCAGAAGCTGTTAAGAATACAGAGAGTTTAATTAAAGAATCTATTGCATCAGTAAATAATGGAAAAAATATCACAAATAGCACAGCAAACTCCTTAAAAATTGTTCTAGAAAAGACTAAAGAAGCAACAGATTTAGTTTCTAAAATAACAATGGCATCAGAGGAACAATCAATGTCAATTGAGCAGATAAAGGAAGGGATAGAATCTATTGTTGGAGTTGTTCAATCAAATTCAGAAATAGCAGAAGAAAGTGCATCTGCAAGTGAAGAACTTGCAATACAATCTGAAAATTTAAACAATATTCTAAAGAAATTTATATTAAATCCAAGTAATTAAATTGAAATAAACAGATTTATATTTGCAAAACTTATAATAGACAGGGGGACTTTATATGGAACAGAATTCAAGACTTGATAAAATAAAAGGATTTTTACATGGTGGTGATTATAATCCAGATCAATGGCTTAAATATCCAGAAATATTAAAAGAAGATGTGCGCCTTATGAAGATTGCACATTGCAATACTGTATCAATAAATATATTTGGATGGAGTGCAATTGAGCCAGAAGAGGGCAAATATACATTTGAATGGATTGATGAGCTTATGGATAGAATGGCTGAAAATAATATAAATGTAATACTTGCTACACCAAGTGGTGCAAGACCTGCATGGATGTCAAAAAAATATCCAGAGGTATTAAGAGTAAATAAGGATAGAACTAAAAATCTTCATGGACAAAGACATAACCACTGTTTTACTTCACCAATTTATAGGGAAAAAACTTATAATATAAATAAGTTTTTAGCTGAAAGATATAAAGATCATCCGGCACTTATTATGTGGCATATTTCTAATGAATATGGCGGAGAGTGTCATTGTGATAAATGCCAGGATGCATTTAGAAACTGGCTTAAGAAAAAATATGATAATGATATAGAAAAGCTAAATGATGCATGGTGGACAGGATTCTGGAGCCATAGATTTAATGATTTTTCACAAATTGAAAGTCCATCAGAACTTGGTGAAATATTTGTACATGGACATAATCTTGACTGGAATAGATTTGTTACAGATCAAACAATAGATTTTTATAAAAATGAAATAACACCAATAAGAGAAATTACGCCTGATGTTCCTGTTACAGCAAACTTTATGGGGAATTATCCTCACATGGGACTTTTTACTGGACTAGATTACTCAAAATTTGCAAAGGAAGTTGATATAGTATCCTGGGATAGTTATCCTGCATGGCATAATAATTTTGAAACAACTTATGATTTGGCAGCTAATGTTAGTTTTGTTAACGACATTTATAGAAGCCTTAAGGGTGGACAGTCATTTTTAATAATGGAGAATGCTCCAAGTCTTGTTAACTGGCATGAAGTTAATAAGCTAAAACGTCCAAAGATGCACTTTTTATCATCAATGCAAAGCTTAGCCCATGGAGCAGACTCAATTCTTTATTTCCAATGGAGAAAGGGAAGAGGGGCATCAGAAAAATTTCATGGAGCTGTAGTAGATCATTGTGGACATGAAAATACAAGGGTATTTAGAGAGGTTACAGAAGTTGGAGAAGCTCTTGAAAAGCTTAATGAAATACAAGGATCAGTGAAAAATTCAGAAGTTGCAATTATTTATGATGTTGAAAATAGATGGGCAATTGATGATCTTCAAGGACTAAAAACTAAAGCTAGGAAAGATGGTGCTGATAAAAAGGGATATGAAGAAATATGCCAGGAACAATATAGAGCATTTTGGCAAAATGGAATAAGCACAGATGTGATAAGCAGTGATTGCGATTTCTCAAAATACAAGCTTATTGTTGCTCCAATGCTTTATATGATTAAACCAAATGTTTCTGAAAGACTTGAGGCATTTGTTAAAAATGGAGGAACTCTAGTAACAAGCTACTTTAGTGGAGTAGTAGATGAAAATGATTTATGTTTCCTTGGTGGCTTTCCAGGACCACTTAAAGATTTAACTGGAATTTGGGCAGAAGAAATTGACTCATTATATGATGATGAAAATAATCACATAATAGTTAAAGAAAATGTACTTGAAGGCGTAAATGGAGAATATGAAGTAAAAGATTACTGTGAATTAATCCATGCAGAAACTGCAAAAGTTCTTGGAACATATAAAAATGATTTTTATAAAAACATGCCTGCACTTACAGTTAATTATTATGGTAAAGGAAAATGTTATTATATAGCAGCTAGAACAAGCAGAGACTTCAATAATGACTTTTATATGAAATTAGCTAAAGATCTTAATATTAAAAGTGTAATAGAAGGAAAGCTTCCTATTGGTGTTACAGCTCAAGTTCGTACAAAGGATTCAAATGAGTATGTATTTATAATGAACTTTACAGAAGAAGAAAAGAAAGTAGAACTTGGAAATATACAATATACAGATATGATAAAAGAAGAAAATATAACTGATCATATAACTCTAGGTAAATATGATGTAAAAGTATTAAAGAAATTATAAAAAGAATCATTAAACAATATAAATAAAGGACGTAGAATCATGGTTTAGTGGATAACAACCGAAATTCAATATATGATATGCTCGATTGCGTAAATATTTCAGCCAAAAATTCTAATGAAAGAGGTTGTGCCCAAAACAGTTTGCTCCAACAACAAGTGTTGGACAAACAATTTGGGAACAACCTCTGTCTAAGAATTTAATAACTCAAATTTTCAATACAATACTACGCATAATCAGAGAAACCAAATCTTTTATTTGGTGTGAATCGCTTACCCCGCGAACTAATGTGAGTCGGGTATTCATATATTGAATTTCTTTGTTTTTCTCTAAAATCATAGACATCTAATTTATTTTAGTTATAATTTATGTGGCTACTTAGAAAATCCAAGTATTCCCCAATATATAAGAAAAGTTCCGAATTACAGTATAGCTGCTCTTTGGCATATAATGCTTGGTGAGGTACGAACTTAGCAGTATAGCCCCTATTCATCTAATGATGAATAGGTTTCCTTATAAGTGCACATTCGTAAGGATTTATATTCTGATATTTATAAATCTATATCTTTTTAAAAATGGTAAAATATTAACTTTTTGAATCTTTAACATCTATAAATAACTATTCCTTAATTTAAAAATGTATTTATGTATAGCAGCAATAATACGGATACTCTGAATTTAGATGAAACAAAGAAATAAAGCTCTTATGTGTGCGGTATCTTGCATTCAAAAATTGAGCTTTAGAATTCTTCATGTAGACTTGTTCCAAAATTGTTTGTCCAATTTTACATTGGAGCAAACATTTGTGGGTGCAAGTCTGCATGTTTGAATTCTTAGCTTCATTTTTGTAGCAAGCGAGCACCACATAAGAGCTTTATTTCGGTTATTCACACTAAACTCAGTACGTCCCTTATTTATATGTGTAACAGTTTAATTTAAGTGCTTGATTGATTTGAATCATGAAGATCAGATTTTTTTATGGCTGGAATTTTAATTTTAACAGTAGTTCCAACATTTATTTCACTTGAAATAACAACACCATATTCATCTCCATATAGAAGTTTTATTCTATCATTAACATTATTTATACCAATGCTCGTGAAATGATCACTTTTGTTTACAGAAGTCTTTAAAAGATTTGGTATGGTTTCATTAGAAATTCCAACTCCATTATCTATGATTTCACAGGTTATAATATGATTCTTTTTATTAATAAAAACATGTATAAATCCACTATTTTTATCAACAAAGCCATGAAAAAATGAATTTTCAATAAATGGTTGTAGTATTAGCTTAGGAATTATGTAGTTTTCACATGATTGCATAACAAAAAAGTTTACTGTAATACTTTCACCATAACGCATATGATTTATTAAAACATAATTTTTTAGATTTTCAATTTCTTCACTAATAGTAATCATTTCATTTTTATTGCTTATTGTATTTCTTAAAAGAGAAATGAAAGCATCTATTGTCTTTATTGATTTATCCGTATTACCTTGCCATATAAGCCATTTTATAGATGATAATGTGTTATAAAGGAAATGTGGGTTTATCTGCATTTGAAGAGCATGTATTTCAGCTTTTCTTTTTTCTTTTTCCATTTCCATTCGTTCATTCATATAAGAGTTTAAACCATCCAGCATATAGTTATAAGCATAGGAGAGTTGACGGACTTCATAGCTACCTTCCACTTTAACGTAGTTTTTAAAATTACCATCCGTAACTTGTGACATTTTATATGATAAATTATAAAGTGGTTTTGTTGTTCTTCTTATTATAACAAATGTTATTAAAAGAAAAATTAATGCAATTATTATTGTTACAAAATAAATTTGAGATGTATTATATACTTCATTTAAAATAGCACTTTTTTCAATTATACCTACAATATTAAAATTATATCTTGGAAGATATTTTGATAAAATTGCAACATCTTTATTGTTCATGTTTGTATTATAATATTGCAAATTATCATTTTGAATTTTATTAGATATATCTAATAATTTATTATTTGTGCTACCAATTTCATATGGAATACTTGATGATACAATTTGTCCATCATTGGAGATAATAGCTATATTATTTGAAGTACCTACAAATGGAACATAATATTTTTTAAAATCATCTTGGCTTATAATAACATAAACGAATCCATAAATTTCTTTTGTTTTATCGTCACATAGTACTTTAACAGCAGTTATAGCACTGGAGTTATTTTGAGCGTTGACTAATTGAAATTCAGAATATTGATAAAATACAACGTTACTATTTAAAACCGCATTTTGGGTTAAATCGCTATTTAAAATTTCATCTGTATCAAATTTAAAATAATTATGTCCTTTTAAGAACGATTCACCATTACGTCCTATAACTAATAATGTAATGTCATTAAAGTCTTTCTCAGGAACAGTATCTAATGTTATATCCATATTATACAAGGTTTTAAAAGTTTCAGCTGAAGTTACATTTGTTAAAGTTAAATAATTTTCGAAATCAGAGCTCGAATCTATAACATTCATTATATTTATGATATTATCATTTAAAACACCAAGTCTATCAGTAATTTGATTTAAAATTTTATAATTTGACTTGCTAAATGTATCAACAAGTACATCTTTAGAAATACTTATAGTTATTGTGCAGGTTAAAAGAAAAACGCATATTATACTTATTAATACGATAAATGCAACTCTAAAGAAAAGGCTAGTTGAGTGCATAAACTTTGAAATTTTATACATTATAAAAATCCTCTCTAAACACAAAATATCTATGATACTACTTTAATGCTATCTTTTCTAAATTTACTTGGAGTAACACCAGTGAATTTTTTAAATACCTTGCAAAAATAACTATGGTCTGAATAACCAACCATGCTGCTTATATCTGATATAGGTATATCTGTCCTTAAAAAGTCACAGGCTTTTTCTATTCTTATTTTATTTAAAAATTCATTAAAACCTTCCTTATTGTGATTACTAAAATATGAAGAGAGGTAGTAATAATTGAAATTAAATATTTTTGAAACATCCAAAAGGGTTAGTTGTTCTGCAAAATGTTCATTAATATATTTTATTATTTTATTAATCATGTGAGAATTAAATCTATTTTGACATTCATAAATAATTTTTTTGAAATCGATTAATAAATTATTATAATTTATTAGTAAATCTTCAGCATATAGATCTTTATCGATAATGCTAAAACATTTATATTTTAAAGATTGCAGTTTCTCCAAATTATAATCTAGTGTTTCCAATGTAGAAATTATGTTATAAAAGCAATTTTGAATTAGGGCTTTTACTTCAAATTTACTAATGCTTTCTTTTAAAATACAATCATTAATATAAGAAGTAAGCATATCCAGGGCATCTTCAATTTCAAGCTTTGATGTTAGTTCTGAAAAATGCTTAAAATTAAACTTGTCCATATTAGAAAAAGATTTAATTTCCGATGAAATAATATAAGATGAATTTTTTTTATAAAAGGCCTGTTCTGTAAGTTTTAAAAAATCGTTTTCAAATATATTTCTTAAGTCCTGTAGGGATAAGAAAATTTTACTTAGCATAAATAAAGAATTTTCATATCTATCAAATAAAGAATTAGAAATTTTAATGAATGTATCTTTTAACTCATTGTAGTGATTACTATTAAAATTTACAATAAAGACTATATTATCATAATCTATGCTTATATTTTTAATAATAAAATTTTTTGATTTTTCCTCATTTAAATCATGATATAAGGAATTCATTAAAGCTGATTTTGTTTTATAGTCATATCCAAGACCTTTTGTGCTTATGCCTAATAAACAAAATGAGTCATTAGTAAAAATATTGTTAAAGTAAGTAAGATCATCTAAGGATTCAAAGCCGATAAGTAATCTGCTTAACATATTTTTCTCTGTTAATGTAGCATTGTTAGTTGAAAGCTTAAAGTTTTCAAGTTTGCTTGCAGCTTTTTTTAAAGTATTTAAAAGTTCATCAATATTTAATGAGGGCTTTAATATATAATCGATGGCACCATAAGTAAAAGATGATTTTACATAATCAAAATCACTATAACTGCTAAGAACAATAATTTTTATACTTGGATAGTTAGATTGTAAAAATTTTATAAGTTCAACACCATCAACCTTTGGCATAACAACATCTGTAATTACTATATGCGGAAGTGTATTATTTATAAACTCAATAGCTTCTTGTCCATTAGAAGCTTGACCTATTATTTGAAATCCTTCTTTCTCCCAATCAATCATATGCTTTATACCTTGTCTCATAATTAGTTCATCATCAACTATTAGAATTTTGCAATATTCATTCAAGAATATTCACCCTTTCTATGTATATAGATAAAAAGAAAAAAATACTTTACTAAAATAATTAACAATATATAGTAATACTTTAGAATACGTATTCATAGACCAAAATAATAAATTTAAATTTATTATTCTAAAATATTATAATATAAAACAATATTTTTATCAAATTTTTATAAAAACATATAAATAAAATTTAGTAAAAATAAGTTGAAGTTTTACTAAAAATACTATAAGATTAGTGTAAAGGATTAAATAAAAATTTAAATGCAAGAAAGAAGGAAATTTTATGAAAATAAATGAACCAACATTAGATTGGTTAGAAGATCCAGAAGTATTTAGAATTAATAGAATTGATGCACATTCAGATCATTATTTTTATGAAGAAATGAATCATATAAAATTAGAAGATAACATGCCACTCAAGCAAAGTTTAAATGGTAAATGGAGATTTTCATATAGCGAAAATCCATCACTTAGAATTAGAGATTTTTACAAAGAAGATTTTGATGTAAGTGGATTTGATTATATTGATGTACCTGCACATATTCAGCTTCAAGGCTATGACAAATGTCAATATATAAATACAATGTATCCATGGGATGGTCATGATGAATTAAGACCACCACACATTTCAAAAACATATAATCCTGTTGGAAGCTATGTGACATTTTTTGAGGTAAAAGAAGAATTAAAAAATAAGGATACATTCATATCTTTTCAAGGAGTTGAGACAGCATTTTATATATGGGTAAATGGAAAATTTGTTGGATATAGTGAAGATACATTTACGCCAAGTGAATTTGAAATTACTGAATATTTAAAAGAGGGAGAAAATAAACTTGCAGTAGAAGTTTATAAAAGAAGCAGTGCAAGTTGGATAGAAGATCAGGACTTTTTTAGATTTTCAGGAATATTTAGAGATGTGTATTTATATGCAGTTCCTAAAACACATATAAATGATATATTTATAAAAACAGATTTAGATGATGAATTTAAAAATGCAGTGTTAAAGGCAGAAGTTAAAATAATTGGTAATTTAGAAGGAAGCATAAAAGCTTACTTAAAAGATGCAGATAATAATATAAAAGCTGAAACTCAGAAAATGGATATAGAAAATTTCTTAACTTTATCACTAGATGTTAAAGATATAAATCTCTGGAGTGCAGAAGATCCATATCTTTATAAGCTTTATATAGAAGTAAATGATATAGAAGATAATTTGATTGAAATAGTTCCAGAAAATATAGGGTTTAGGCATTTTGAGATGAAGGATAAAGTCATGTGTCTAAATGGAAAAAGAATTGTTTTTAAAGGTGTAAACAAACATGAGTTTAGTGCCAGACATGGACGCGCTATAACTAAAGAAGAAATACTTTTTGATATTAAATTTATGAAAAGGCATAATATTAATGCAGTCAGAACATCACATTATCCAAATCAAAGTCTTTGGTATAAATTATGCGATGAATTTGGAATTTATCTAATAGATGAAGCCAATCTTGAAAGCCATGGATCATGGCAAAAGATGGGCCAATGTGAACCATCTTGGAATGTTCCAGGAAACTTGAAAGAATGGGAAGCATGTGTTCTTGACAGAGCAGAATCAATGCTTGAAAGAGATAAGAATCATCCTTCAGTATTAATATGGTCTTGTGGTAATGAAAGCTATGCAGGAGAAGATATATTTAAGATGTCTGAGTATTTTAGAAAAAAAGATTCTTCAAGATTGGTTCATTATGAAGGCGTGTTCTGGAATAGAGAATATGATAAAACAAGTGATATGGAAAGCAGAATGTATGCAAAAGTTAAGGATATCGAAGAATATTTAAATAATAATCCTAAAAAGCCATATATAAGCTGTGAATATATGCATTCTATGGGTAATTCAACTGGTGGAATGATGAAATATACGGAGCTTGAAGATAAGTATCCTATGTATCAGGGGGGATTTATATGGGATTATGGCGATCAAGCATTATATAGAAAAAAAGAAAATGGTGAAGAAGTATTAGGATACGGAGGAGATTTTACTGACAGACCAACTGACTATAATTTTTCTGGAAATGGGCTTATATATGCAGATAGAACTGTATCTCCAAAAGCCCAAGAAGTAAAATATCTCTATCAAAATATAAAATTAAATGTAGATAAAAATGGTGTAAATATTAAAAATCAAAATTTATTTATTAATACAGATATTTATGATTTATACTATAAGATTGAAAAAGAAGAAAAAATAATTATGGAAGGTGTAACAAAGGTAAATGTTAAGCCATTAGAAGAAAAATATATAAAGCTTCCATTTATAGATATTAAGTCTTCAGGAGAATATGTGTATACTGTTTCTATTAGATTATCATATAATACTATTTGGGAAGAAAAAGGATATGAGATAGCATTTGGACAGTATGTATTAAATAATGAAGAAAAAATAGAAAAGAGATTATCTAAATTTAAAGTAATTCATGGAGATGCTAATATAGGCGTTTCAGGGAAAGATTTTAAAGTGATATTTTCAAAACAAGAAGGTGGAATTGTATCTTTAAGATACTCTGGTAAAGAGTTTATAACAAGGGTTCCAAAACCATATTATTATAGGGCTGCTACAGACAATGATAGAGGTAATAAATATGACTTCAGATGCTCACAATGGCTGGCTGCAAGTGTAGGACAAAAGTATATAGATTTTAGTGTTGAAGAAAATGAAGATATGATAAAATTAAAATATATTTATGAACTGCCTACAATTCCAAAAACATTAGTTAACATAAATTATACAGTTGATGAAGATGGAGTAATAAAAATACATGTAAAATATAATGGAGTAGATGGTCTTCCTGAACTTCCACTACTTGGTATGAATTTTAGACTTTTAAGTGAGTTTAACGTATTCACATACTATGGAATGGGACCAGAAGAAAATTATATAGATAGATGTGAAGGAGCAAAACTAGGAGTTTATACAAATACCCCAGAAAATAACTTGTCAAGGTATTTAGTACCACAGGAATGCGGCAATAGAACAAATACAAGATATGTAAAAATAAGAAATCATAAAGGAGAAGGATTAAAATTTACTTATGATAAAGTTCCATTTGAATTTAGTGTACTTAATTATAATTATATGGAACTTGAAAATGCACTTCATATAGAAGAGCTTCCAAAAGTAAACTATACAAATGTAAATATTATAGGAAAACAAATGGGAGTAGGTGGAGATGATAGCTGGGGCGCACCTGTTTTAGATGAATATCTAATAGATTCTAGCAAAGATTTAGAATATAAATTTAGTATTTCAAATATTAATTAACGCATTTTCTTATTTAACCTAATAATATAAATTAAGCATCAACAATTTAAAGTTAGTAATTGTTGATGCTTTTTCTATGATATACATAATATAAAAATACTAAATTTATAGACTGTATTTTTCATATTAGATATAATAAAATAAAAGTTGTCCTATATATGAGTCTAATAGAAATCAAGGAGAATATTTATGAAAAGATTCAGTAAATATTTTATTATATTTTCAATGATAATTATGATTATATTTCAAAGCTATACCCTATCATTTGCAAGATCAGGTGGAGGAGGATCTGGCGGTGGTGGAGGAGGTGGAAGCCATAGTAGTAGCAGTCACTCTTCAAATGGAAGGAGTACAGGACATGCAAGTCCAATGAGTATTGCAATAAATATTATTTTCTTTGCAATGATATGGCAAAGAGAAAAAATCATATGTAAAGTAAAAGTAATAAGAAAAAATAAAGAAGCTAATAATCTAATAATATATCTTAGAAAAATTGATAATAACTATTCAAAAGATATACTTAATGACAGAGTAGAAGAAACTTACTTTAAAATGCAAGAAGCATGGACTAATAGAGATATAGAAATATCTAAAGAATATATGAGTGATTCTATATATAATCTTCATAGTAATAAACTTGAATGGATGAAAGTAAGAAGTGAGAGAAATGTTTTAAATAATGAAAAAAAGAGCTACAAATTGTAGCTCTTTTTTAAAGAGTAGAATTAGTTAGCTTTGTTTATTGAACCGAATAATTCCATCTTTTCTTTAACTATAGTCTTTATTGCTTCGTAACCTGGAGCTAAAAGCTTTCTTGGGTCGAATCCTTTTCCTTCTAAGTCTTTTCCAGCTTCAATGTATTTTCTTGTAGCTTCTTGGAAGTATAATTGACATTCAGTATTAACGTTGATCTTTGATACTCCAAGTGATATAGCTTTCTTTATCATATCTTCAGGAATTCCAGTACCACCGTGTAATACTAATGGCATATTTCCGCAAGCTTTATTGATTTCTTCTAAAGCATCGAAAGCAAGACCTTGCCAGTTTGATGGATATTTTCCATGAATATTACCGATACCTGCAGCAAGCATTGTTACTCCTAAATCAGCAATTTGCTTACATTCTTGAGGATCTGCAACTTCACCTCTACCAATAACTCCGTCTTCTTCTCCACCGATAGATCCAACTTCAGCTTCTAAAGATAATCCTTTTTCTGAAGTTATTTTAACTAATTCTTTAGTTTTTTCTACATTTTCATCGATTGGATAATGAGATCCATCAAACATTATTGATGAGAATCCAGCATCCATAGCTTTGAAGCATCCTTCATAGCTACCGTGGTCTAAGTGAAGAGCAACTGGAACTGTGATGTTTAATTCTTCCATCATTCCGTTAACCATTCCAACTATAGTTTTGTAACCACACATATATTTTCCAGCACCTTCAGATACTCCTAAAATTACTGGTGAATTATTTTCTTGAGCTGTTAATAAAATAGCTTTTGTCCATTCTAAATTATTGATGTTGAATTGTCCAACAGCATATTTTCCATCTCTTGCTTTGTTTAACATTTCTTTAGCTGATACTAACATAAATGTAACCTCCATAATTAAATAAATTTTTTCTAAATAGTATAGAAATTGAATTTTCTAGGGACATAATATATATAATAATTTATCCCTAGAGATTATTATACTCTAAATTTGTGGATATGAAAACCATAAAATAAATAATTATGTCTAAATTACATAATATTTTTCATATATTTTCTACACTTTTATTATAAACTTATAAAAAAAAATTATGTAAATGATTTAAAAAGTTCATAGGTTATAATATAAAATTTTTATATTATATGAAATCATTGGTATAAAATTATTTATCATGTTATAATTTCATTGATTTTATAATTAAGGTTGGAGAGAAAATGATAAATCATAAGGGTACCGTAAGACTCGAAAGTGATAGGCTTATATTAAGGCAATTTCAATTAAGTGATGCTTATGGCATGTATAAAAATTGGGCATCTAACACTATAGTAACTAAAAATTTAACATGGAAGCCTCATACTAATATTGAAACAACAAAATTTATTATAAGAAATTGGATTCAAAATTATAAAAATATAGATTACTATAATTGGTGCATAGAAGAAAGAAATAGTAGTACAGTTATAGGAAGCATAAATTTGACCAATATTGACAATATAAACGAAAGCCTAGAAGTTGGATACTGTTTAAGCGACAAATTTTGGAACAAAGGCATTATGACTGAAAGCTTAACATTAGTTTTAGATTTTGTATTTAATCAAATGGAAATCAATAGAATTACTTCTAAATGTGCTATAAATAATATACCTTCAATGAGAGTTTTAAAAAAATGTGGATTTTTATATGAAGGTAATTTAAGGAGTGTTATAAAAGATAACAATAACAAATTTATAGATTGTAAATACTATTCTTTATTAAAGAAAGAATATAAAAATAGTTAATATAGTTAATGGTAAGGGGGATTTAATGTGAATTTTAAAAATAATGTCTTAAAAAGAGATGTAGACTTAACAGAATGCAGTAATTATCAAGAGCTAGCTGGAAGCTGGGTAATTTGGATGTTTATTTCAGGAATTATATTATCTATTAAGAATTTAGAGGGCGGAATTTTTTTAATGTTAGTATCAGTAGCTATATTTCTTTTATATAAAAAAAGTCCTAAAAATACTTCAGCTACTTATTTTAATATGGCATTAGATAGTATTGGAAAAAATGAGATGAATAAAGCTAAAGAAGAACTAAATAATGCTATAAAATTAAATTCAGAAAACAGACAAGCATATATTTTGTTATCATCTATATATTATAAAGAAAAGGATTATATAAATACTGTAAAAACCTTAGAAGACAGCAAAGTATTAACCACAGAAGGAAGTAAATATAATTATTTAGTTGGAAGCTGTTATTATATGCTTAATAAATATAAAGAAGCAATTAAATATTTAAATTTAGTTAGATATGATGACAACGATCCTATGAAACATGTAAAAAACATATTACTTGGAAAAGCGTATTGTTTTAATAAGGATTATAAACAAGCTATAAAGCTTTTAAAAAGAGAAAAAGATACTTCAGATGAGTTAAAAGGAGATCTATTAGAATTTGATTATCTTCTAGGAATTGCATATTTGAATTTAAATGACAAGAATAAAGCATATGAGCATTTTAAGATAGTTTATGATAAAAATAAAGAATACAATGATGTAGAAGAAAAGATGATGCTGGTTAAATAAATAGTATATTAATTGGATAAGTTGTATCAGAATTTTAATAATAATTTTGATACAGCTTTTTTATTGAATATAAAGATATAAAAAGTTAAACATCGAAAAGATAATAAATAGTGAAGAAGTAATAATGAAAAAAGCCACAAAGATGTTAAGATTATTATAATTAAATAGAGAGGAAGCTTTAATTTTTAGTTACTAAATTCTTAATTAAATAAACGTAGTAAGAGCTACCTTATTTTGAGAAATTTAAAGAATAAAGAATGTAAGAAAATCGTTATATTTAAGAAAATTAGTAGAAATAATAAATATTATGTAAACTAAACTATACAAAAAAACAAAATACAACAAAAGTTCTAAACTCAAAAATAGGGCTTTCAGCGATTAAGGTAATCATTTATAAATGAATTTTATTGAATTTTAAACAGTTTTTTAATATTACTTTTAAAAAGACTAAACTCAATTTTTATGCAAGATATATTAAATTATGATACAATAAAGCTTATATAGGATTCTTAAAGGAGCATGAATAAATGAACATAATAACATTAGAAAATATAAGTAAGAATTATAGTGAAAAAGTATTATTAAAAGATGTATCTCTTGGGATAAATGATGGAGATAAGATTGGATTAATCGGTATAAATGGAGCAGGTAAATCTACATTTTTAAAAATAATAGGTGGAAAAGATGAATTCTTTGATGGAAGTATATCAAAGGGCAAAAATATGAGAATTGAATATTTAGATCAAAATCCACCTTTTGACCAAGATGCAACTGTTCTTGAACAGGTATTTAAAGGTGAAACAAAAGAAATGATAACACTTAGAGAATATGAGGAAACTATTGAAAGAATAGAAAATTCTAATGGAGATGACTTTGATAATTTAAATGATAAATTACTAAAACTGCAAGAGCAAATAGACAGTTTAAATCTTTGGGATTTAGAAAGTAGTGCTAAGACTATTTTAACTAAGCTTGGAGTAAAAAATTACAATGAGAGAGTAGGTAATTTATCAGGTGGACAAAAAAAGAGAATTGCACTTGCATGTGCATTAATAACTCCATGTGATCTTTTAATTTTAGATGAGCCTACAAACCATTTGGATGCAGATTCTATTGAATGGCTTGAAGAATATTTAAATGGAAGAAAAGGTGCCCTTCTTATGATTACACATGATAGGTATTTTTTAGATAGAGTAACAAATAGAATCATTGAACTTGATCGTGGTAATCTTTATTCATATCCTGGAAATTATACAGATTTTCTAGAGAAAAAGATGGAAAGAATAGAAATAGAAAATTTACAGGAAGAAAAAAGAAATGCTTTAATAAGAAATGAACTTAAATGGGTTAGACGTGGTGCTAAAGCAAGAACAACAAAGCAAAAAGCAAGACTTCAAAGATTTGATGAACTTGTAAATACTGAGAGTATAAAAAGACAAGACGATGTAGAAATGTCTTTTGTAGGAACAAGACTTGGTAAAAAGATAGTTGAACTTTCTAATATATCTAAATCATTCGATGATAAAGTTATAATTAAAGATTTTAGTTACATATTTTTAAGAGATGACAGAATAGGAATTGTTGGTGAAAATGGTGTAGGTAAAACAACTTTAGTTAATATTCTTCGTGGAAAGTTTAAGCAGGATAACGGAACTATTCATATTGGAGATACAGTTAAGATTGCATGCTTTGCCCAAGACAACGAAAATATGGATCCTAAAATGAGAGTAATCGACTATGTCAAAGAAGGTGGAGAATATATTCCAGTAGAAGATGGAACTAAGATTACCGCTTCAACAATGTGTGAGAGATTTTTATTTGATGGTACTATGCAGTATACACCAATTGAAAAATTATCAGGTGGTGAAAGAAGAAGATTGCACCTTCTTAGAGTATTAATGGAATCACCAAACTTTTTAATTTTAGATGAACCTACAAATGATTTAGATATAGAAACATTACAGATTTTAGAAGATTTTTTAGATAAATTTATGGGAATAGTAGTTGTTGTATCACATGATAGATATTTTTTAGATAGAATATGTAATAAGATTTTTTCTTATGAAGGGAATGGACTTATTAAAGAATATCACGGCAATTATAGTGATTTTCTTATATATAAAGAAATAGAAAAATCAGATGTTGAAAATAACAATGCAATCATAAAAGAAGAAAAAGATGATAAAACAAAAAATGTAAAAGAAAAGACAAAAGAAACTAAACCTAAATTTACTTTTAAAGAACAAAAAGAATATGAAGTAATTGATGACGAGATAGCTGAACTTGAAGAGAATCTTGAAAAAATTGAAAATGAGATGAGCAAAAACGCTTCAAACTATGGAAAGCTTAATGAGCTTATGAAAGAAAAAGAAGAACTTGAAGGAAAGCTTGAATTTAAGTATGAGAGATGGGAATATTTAAATGAAATAGCTGAAGCTATAAAGAATTATTCAAAATAAATTAATTAGTATACTTATATAATAAATATTATTTAATATCAGATTTAATATCAGCAAAACTTTTATTAAATGGTTGAATGTGATGTTATATTAAAGAAAAGATTTATTATATATACAAAAGGGAGTATCATAATGGAATTACATATTTTTTTAAAAGGTAAGATGGAGCCTATGATTTTTAGTGGTGATAGAATTGACGTTCTAGATATAGAAATGAAAGGCATTAAATATAAGCAGATAAGATATTTTAGAAAAGGCTTTTCTAAATCACAATATATTGATAGCAAACTTATAACTAGAATGAAGTCAGTTGAATAAAAGGGTGATATTTTGATAAAACAGATTTTACTTGAAGAATTTAATAAGCACATTACAAATCTTATGAAAACTAAAGGAGAAAGAGTTTTAAAAAATGATCTTATTAAAGATATAAATATAAATGTAGAAGACGATTCTATTAATATAAAATCATATGTTGTTTCTGAAAGCCTTTATAGTGAGTATTCATGCAATTTAGAAATTGATAATATAACGAGAGAACTTATTGGAACTCACTGTAGTTGTGCAGATTTTGAAAAAAATGAATTTAGGAAAGATAATTATTGCTGTAAACATATTACAGCAACCTTTTACTCTTTCTTAAAAAGTATAGATAATGATTCTGAACTAAGAAAAAAACTTTCTAAATCTTTAGAAAATAAATCAGAAAATAGTACATCTAGGGATAGCAGCTTAAGTTTATTATCTCTTTTAATAGATGATAAAGAGAAGGATTTACTTAAATTTGATATTATAATAAATAAAAATAATTGGTCATCAAAACTACAAGCAGAATTTAAAGTTGGGATTAGAAAGAAAAGTAGTAAGATGTATATAATTAGGGACATTAATCAATTTTTACTTTGTAGTTACAATAATGTTCCTATAAAATATGGAAAAGATTTTGAGTTTGATTTAAGAAGGCAAAGATTATCATTAGAAGATAAAAGATTGTTTAAATTTATGAATAATATCCGATCTATTGCTGAAAATGATAGAAGTTTTAGAAGATCACAAGATAAACTTATAGACGGAAAATTAATAACAATTCCAGATTATATGGTAAAAGAGTTTTTAAGAATAATTAAAAAAAATAGAGTTTATTTAGGGGATGGATTTTTTTATAGAGTACTTGAAAGTGAGATATTAGAAGAAGATATACCTATTCCTTTGAGTTTAGATACTAAAAAAGATAGTGTAACTTTGGAAGCTAATAATGGAATGCCTGAAGCTTTAACAAAAGATGAAGATGTATTTTTATATGGAACTTCAATCTATATACCATCATTAGAACAATGTGAAAGGCTTGAGCCCTACTTAAAGATTTTTGGTGCAACTTCAAAAATTAGTTTTCCTAAAGATAAGGAAACTAAAATATTAACGGATTTAATACCATCCATTCAAAAAGTGACTGATGGTTTAATATTATCAAAAAGTATAAAAAATAAGGTTGTAATATCAAAGCCTAAGTTTAACTTTTATTTTGATAAAGATAAGGAAATATCTTTAATATTTAAAGTTTCATACGCTGGCCACGAATTTAATTACTTTGAAGAATATAAAGATAAGGTAATATATAGGGATTCTGCATCTGAAAGTGAAGTATTTGGTCTTATAAGAAGACTACATTTCCAAGAAGTAGATAATAAATTTTACTTTATAGGTGATGATGGGGAAGGCTTTAGATTTTTTAAGTATGATATAGAAAAGCTTCAAAGTTATGGAGAAGTATATTATTCAGAAAGGTTTAAGGGGTTAAAGAAATTAACTAAGTCACAATTTAAAGGTGAAGTTAGAAAAGGAAAATATGACTACTTTGAATTTGAATTTAATCTTGGGGATTTGGGAGAGGAAGAAATAACTAAGATTTTAAGAAGTTTTAGAGATAATGTTAAGTATTATAAGCTTGAAAATGGAGAATTTTTAGATTTAGAAGAAATAAACATTAAAGAAGCATTAACTCTTATTGATAATTTAATAGAAGAAGAAATATTAAATAAAAATGTAATAGAAATACCTTTAAATAAAGCTGTATATTTAGAAGACTATTTAGAAGATAAAAAAATGCGCTATATAAAGGGGCGTAAAGAAATTAAGGAGCTTAAGAAGAAGCTTACAAATATTGAAGGCAAAATATTTGAAGTTCCAAATGATTTAAATGCAAGCTTAAGAGAATATCAAATAAGTGGTTATAATTGGTTTAAAACACTAGATTATTTAGGTTTTGGTGGAATACTTGGTGATGAAATGGGCCTTGGTAAAACACTTCAAACCATAACATTGTTATTATCAAACAAAGGAAGCAAAAGTTTAATTATTGCACCTACATCTCTTATATATAACTGGAATAATGAATTCAAAAAATTTGCACCTAATATGAAAATTGCAATAGCAAACGGCAGCAAAGAAGAGAGAGAAAAACTCCTTAAAGAGTATAAAGAATACGATGTTATTATAACTACATATAATCTTTTAAGACGTGATATAGATATTTATACTATGGAATTTGATTATTGTATCTTAGATGAAGCACAGAATATAAAAAATTCATCATCTCAAAATGCAAAGGCTGTGAAGACTATTAATGCTAAAAGAAGATTTGCATTAACTGGTACTCCAATAGAGAATTCCCTTATGGAGCTTTGGTCAATTTTCGATTTTATAATGCCAAATTATCTTTATGATGAAAAGCGTTTTACTTCTAGATATTTTAGAAGACTTGAAGAAGGTCCAGAAATTATTCAAGAATTAAATAGACTTATTAAGCCGTTTATACTTAGAAGGTATAAGAAAAATGTAATTAAAGAATTACCTGATAAGATTGAAAAAAGATTATATGTTCCACTTAGTGATGAGCAGACAAAAGTATATGAAGCTTATTCAAAATACGTAAAAGATATAATTGCTAAAAAGGTAGAAGACTTAGAATTTACTAGGAGTAAAATCGAAATTTTATCTTATATAACAAAACTTCGTCAGTTATGCTTAGATCCGTCTGTGGTAATGGAGGAGTATAATGGGGATAGTGGGAAAATAGATTCACTTATGGAACTACTTGAGCAAAGTGTATGTGAAAATCATAAAGTACTAGTATTTTCTCAGTTTACTTCTGTGCTTAAAAATATAGGTAAAACATTAGAAAAAAATAATTTTAGATATTCATATTTAGATGGATCTATACCATCAATTGATAGAATGAAGATGGTTGAAGAATTTAATAATGGAGAAAATAGTGTTTTTCTAATTTCATTAAAAGCTGGTGGGACAGGGTTAAATTTAACAAGTGCAGACATTGTAATACATTTTGATCCTTGGTGGAATCCAGCTGTAGAGGATCAAGCAACAGACAGAGCACATAGAATTGGACAGGAAAATGTTGTAGAAGTTATTAAGCTTATTGCTAAAGGAACAATAGAGGAAAAAATAGTTGATCTTCAAGATACTAAGAGAGAACTTATTTCTAAAATTTTAGGTGATGATTTAAGTGCAGATAATATTAATACGTTATCTGAGGAGGATATTTTATCACTATTTAATTAAGTATTATAAGTCTATAACTTAAAATATAAAAGTTATAGACTTATATATTTTAATGAATGCTGTTTTAACTAGTATTTTATGATATAATCTATTTCATATTTATTAGTTAACATGACTATTTATTATTTAATTTTATATGTACCATAATACTCTAATCATATTTTCAAATACGAGGAATTTGTAAAAAAATTAATATCTTAAAGATAATAAAAATTAGTATTAGTATTTAATAATAGAACTTAATTTTAATAGTTGAATATTTTATTAACAAAAGAGTTATTTTAAACATTATACAAAGGACGTGATTTTATAATGCAGAATATACAAAACTACTTTGAAGAACTTACATTATACTTAAGAGAAATAAATACTATTTCTATAATTATAAGACTTACTCTTGCAACAATTTGTGGAGGAATTCTTGGTGCTGAAAGAGGAAGAAAGAAAAGACCAGCAGGATTTAGAACACATATACTTGTATGTATTGGTGCAGCTATGATAATGATAACAAGTCAGTACATGAGTGATATACTTGGGATGACTGGCGATGCAAGCAGAATGGGAGCTCAGGTCATAAGTGGAATTGGTTTTTTAGGTGCTGGTACAATTATGGTTGTAGGAAAAAATGAAGTAAAAGGACTTACTACAGCTGCGGGCCTTTGGGCTTGTGCTTGTATGGGACTAGCTGTTGGAATAGGTTTTTATGAAGGTGCAATACTTTCTTGCATTTTTTTATATGCAGTTGTTACTGTACTCCACAGATGGGATGTTCATTCTAGAATGCATACAAGGGTATTAGATATATACGTTGAACTTGAGGAAGTAGTAGGAATAGCAAACTTTATGAAAGTTGTAAAGTCTGATGGAACTAAAATAACAAATGTAGAAGTAAGAAAGTTAGATAAATTAGACAGCCATACTATAGCCTTTTCTATGACACTTACTCTTGCTGAAAAAAGAGACCATAATGAATATATGATGCAGCTTAATAATATAGATGGTGTATGCTGTCTCAAAGAAGATTAAAAATAAAAATTGTATTGTTAATTTTATAACAAGATGATAAAATAAGTCTGGGTAGTATCAAGATAGAACTACACCAGACTTTTTATTATTTAATAATACAACTCATATCTAGTATATTGAATGAGATTGAAATTAGGATGTTGTATCACTTTATATGGAGGTGGTACTTATAAGTTTAAAAATAGGTTTTATAGGACCTGGGAAGGTAGGCGTAAACCTTGGACGCTACTTTACTCACAATAAATTATATGTAACAGGCTTTTATGGTCAAAATTTTATAAGCGCAAAAGAGGCTTCAATAATTACAAATTCGAAATACTATGTGAATATTGAAGATATAATTAAAGAAAGTAATATAATATTTATTACAACTCCTGACGATATCATTTCAATTATAGATAAAAAAATTTCAGAATTTGATTTAAGAGGCAGATGCATTTGTCATTGCAGTGGCTCTCTAAAATCATGTGTATTATCTAATGCAAAAAGTGCTGGAGCACTTATCTATTCTATACACCCAATCTTTGCATTTCCAAATAAAAATGTAATTATGAGAGATTTAAAAGAAATCTATTTTTCAATTGAAGGAGACAATTTAGAGAGTCAAAATATTTCTAAGAAAACAGATGCTAATTTAAAATTTAACAGTCATTTATTAATAGTAGATTTATTGAACAAACTGCCTAATAAATATTTTATTAGAAACGGCGAAATAGATTCAAAATATCATTTATGTAATGTTATTGTTTCTAACCTAGTATTATCTTTAATAAATATTGGGACAGGCTATCTAAAGTACTTTGATTTAAGTGAAGAAGAAGCTTTAAAAGCACTTAAACCACTTATTTATGGAAATATGAATAATATTTTTGAAAATGGCTTTTTAAATTCACTTACAGGACCAGTTGTACGTGGAGATTTAGAAACAATAAAAAAACATAAAGCATCTTTATTCGAAGAACATAATAAGTTTTATGATATTCTATCTTTAAATCTTTTAGAACTAGCTTGTAAAAAGGAAAATGCAATGAATCAAAATAATTTTTGTAAAATTCAAAAATATGAAGAAATTTATGAATTACTTAAAGGAGCAGAAAGTAATGAAAAACACAATTCTAACATTTAAGGATTTGAAAAAACAACATAAAAAAATATCAATGCTTACAGCATATGATTATTCAACTGCAAGATTATTTGATGAATGTAATATTAATGGGATATTAATAGGGGATTCACTTGGTATGGTTATAAAAGGTGATGAAGATACATTAGGTGTTACAATAGATGAAGTAATATATCATACAAAAGCGGTTAAAAAAGGTGCAAAAAATGCATTAATAGTAAGTGACATGCCTTTTTTATCTTATCATATATCAGTTGAACAAGCTGTATTAAATGCTGGAAGATTAGTAAAAGAAGGTGGAGCTCATGCAGTTAAACTTGAAGGTGGAGCTCATGTAATAAAACAAATTGAAGCAATAGTTAATGCACAGATTCCTGTAATGGGACATTTAGGGCTAACTCCTCAATCAGTAAATGCTTTTGGTGGATTTAAAGTTCAAGGAAAGAGTGAAGAAACAGTAAAAAAATTAATTGAAGATGCAAAACTTATAGAAAAGGCTGGAGCATTTGCAGTTGTTCTAGAAGGAATACCAGGAAAGGTTGCAGAGATGATTACAGATTCAATAAGTATACCAACAATAGGAATAGGTGCAGGAAAGGAATGCGATGGGCAGATACTTGTTTATCAGGATATGCTTGGAATGTTTAATGATTTTGTTCCTAAATTTGTTAAACAATATGCTAACCTAGGAACTGTTATAAAAGAAGCTGTAGGAAGTTATATAAGTGAAGTTCAAAATGGAAGTTTTCCAGAGGAAAAACATACTTTTAGTATAAATGAGGAAGAATTAAAGAAATTATATTAACTCATATATCTTAATTTATATATTTTTTATTATAAATTAAAAAAATAAAAAATTAACTAAATTTCTTAAAAATCATAAAAACTATGATTTTTAAGAAATTTTTAAAAAAGCAGTATATTATAAATTTTATATAAATTAAAAAAAGCTATAAAAAATAAAATACTTCACAAAAACTGAATTTTAAAAGAATTATATATAAAAAATAAAATCTAAAATTTAATTAATTATAAAAGGGGCAAAATTATGTTAGTTAAAGAAATTAAAGAATTAAGAAATATAATTAAAGAATATAAAAGACAAGGATTTACCATAGGATTTGTTCCAACCATGGGAGCACTTCATGAAGGTCACCAAAGTTTAATAAAAAGAGCAGCAAAAGAAAACGATAAAGTTATTGTAAGTGTATTTGTAAATCCAACTCAATTTGGACCAACTGAAGATTATGATGCTTATCCAAGAAATATAGAAAAAGATTTAGAAACTGCAAAAGAAGCAGGATCATATATAGTTTTTAACCCTGAACCAAGTGAAATGTATTTTGAAAATAAATCTACAAGTGTAAGTGTATTGAATTTAACAGATAAACTTTGTGGAGCTAAAAGACCAGGCCATTTTGATGGAGTTTGCCTAGTAGTATCTAAATTATTTAATATAGTAACTCCAGATAAAGCTTATTTTGGTCAAAAAGATGCTCAGCAGGTTGCTGTTTTAAAGAGAATGATAAGAGATTTAAATTTTGATGTTGAAATAGTGGAATGTCCAATAATAAGAGAAGAAGATGGACTAGCTAAAAGCTCAAGAAATACTTATCTTTCAATAGATGAAAGAAAGTCTGCATTAGTTTTAAGCAGAAGTTTAAAGTTAGCTAAAGAAGCTTTAATGTCAGGAGAAAGAGATGCACAAAAAATTAAAGAGATAATAAGAAATGAGTTAAACTTAGATCCATTAGCTAGGATTGACTATGTAGAAGTTGTGGATGCAGAAAGTTTAGAAGATGTTAATACAATAGAAAATAAAATTTTAATTCCAATAGCAGTTTATATAGGAAAAACAAGACTTATTGATAATCTGATTTTTTGATATTTTTATAAAAACGTAATTATTAAAAAACTATAAGAATTTAAATAATATATAAAAATCTAAATTTTTAATAAAATCTAAAAATACAATATTTTTTATAAAAACCTAAAAACAGTTTTTATTAAAAAATTGAAAAACTATGATTTTTGTTTATGTATTATAACTTAGAAACAAATGGGGGAAATATAAAATGGTATTAACAATGTTAAAAGGAAAAATTCATAGAGCAACGGTTACTCAAGCAGAATTAAATTATGTTGGAAGCATAACTATAGATAAGGATCTAATGGATGCTGCTGGAATTCTTGAAAATGAGAAAGTACAAATTGTTGATAATAACAATGGTGCAAGACTTGAAACATATGTTATTCCAGGTAAAAGAGGTTCAGGTACAATCTGCTTAAATGGTGCTGCAGCAAGATGTGTACAGCCTGGAGATAAGGTAATAATAATTGCTTACGCTCAAATGAGTGAGGAAGAAGCAAAAGAGCATAAACCTAAGGTTGTATTTATGAATGATGATAACACAATAAACGAAATAACAAATTACGAATATAATGATTAAAAAATGAAAACCTGGGTTCTCCCAGGTTTTTTATTTTTTCCCTTTACGTTTTTTATAAATAACATTACCAATAACTTTTCCAATTATGTATGCTACAATAAATAGTATTCCAATTATTAAAACATCGCCCATAACAACAAACCTTTCTAAAAATAAAACATTTAAGTAACAAAAAATTAATATATACTTTATAAAATAAGTATACTTTAGTAAAAGAATTTTAACAATATTTTATGTAAAGAATTATATTTCATTGAAAAAATAAATTATAATAATAAGCATAGTATGAAAGAAAAGGATTTTTATAGATATGGATATTGAAATAATAAAAAATAAATTAAAAGATAGAAAAGTTAATATAAGTGGACATAAGACTATGAAAAAATATTCATTATTAATACCATTAATTAATATTAATAACGAACTGAATATAATATTTGAAGTTAGAGCTAAAACATTAAAAACTCAGCCAGGGGATGTATGCTTTCCGGGTGGTAAAATTGAAGAAAATGAATTTCCATATGAGGCAGCACTTAGAGAAACCAAAGAAGAAATCGGTCTTAAGTCAATTGATATAATATGTGAACTTGATACAGTTGTTAAATTTGAGTCTACAATAATATATCCTTTTTTGGGGCAAGTGAAGAATTTAGATGAATTAGAAATCAATACGGATGAAGTTGATCATATCTTTTATATTCCAATAAAGAAAATATATAATATAGAACCTATAAAAACAAAAGAAAGATTAATAGCTATACGTGAGAAAGATTTCCCTTATGATTTGATACAAGATGGAGAAAATTATAAATTCAGAGAAGGAATAGGAAGAACTTTATTTTATAAATATGATCACTATGTTATATGGGGAATAACTGCTGAAATACTTGAAAAATTCTTGGAGAAATTGTAATTATCAAAGAATAAATTCAATATTAAGTAATTAATTATATTTTATTGTAAATATTATAATAACAGGATATACTTATTGTATATTGTACAAATATCTTATGAATAATTGCTAAAATAACATATAAAGGGTTGAGAGTATGAGAAATAATTATAAATACACTGAAGATTATAAATTAGAAGATTTAAAATATTTAATAGATAATATTCCTTATCCAGTTTGGATTAAAGGTAGCGATGGAATATATAAGTATGTTAATAAGCAGTATGCAGAAATAACTAACATGGTCCCAGAAGACATAATAGGAAAAAGTGACTATGATATTAGAGATGAGGAAACATCACAACTATTTTTATCAGAAGATAGAGAAATATTGGATAATGAGAAAACTGTATTTCATAGGAAAACCCCTGTTAATATGAAATTCAAGAATTTTTTTGAAGTTTCTAGAATGATATTAGAAAATAACAACAAAGATATAAAATTAATCGGTGGAATAGGAAGAGATATAACACTTAATGAGAATCTTTATAAAGAAATTGAGGAAAGTACACTTACACTATTAGATAATAAGAACGCTAACAATACAAGCGAGTTACCATATATTTTGAAAAATACCTTAAAAGCAAGTGGAGTAACAGTATTTATATTTGATGAAGAAAATAAAAAAATGAATATATTTTTAAAGACATATAATGATAGTATAATTCCAAAAGATTATAATGTTAAATTACATAAAGAATATGAAGATTACTTGATGAATGCTAATAATGTTAATAAGCCTTTTAAAATAGAATATAATGGTAAGAATATCATAAGTTTTATCAAAACCTATTCTATAAAATATGAAAATGAATTAATTGGAATATTAAATATTCATTATGATGATAAAAGTTCATATTCATACATTGAGGAAGATTTAATTTGGAATACATGTGATAGACTTGGAGTAATTATAAAAAACAGAATTCTTACAAATAAGTATAAAATGGAACTGCAAAAAAGAAAAAAAAGTGAAAAAAAGCTTCAGATTTTTTTAGAAAATACAATTGATTTTTATATTATATTTGATGGTGAGCAAAATTATTTTGAAAATGGAGGTGAAATAGAACATTTAGAGAAGTTTTTTGGATATGATATTCAAGAAATAGGAGATAGATATAAAAAGAAAATTTTACGTCATCCAGATGATGAAGAAAAAGTTGATAAGATATATAAAATTGCAAAAGAATGCAAGAAAATACATGGAATTGTAGTACGATACTTATGTGCAAATAATGAGTATAAAAGTATTGAGTGGAATATAATGTACATTAGTGAAGATAATAAATTTTTTATTTCAGGAAAAGATATAACTTCTAGATTAAAATTAGAAGATGAAAAAAGGAAGTTAGAAAAAACAATTGAATTAGAAAGTTTAAAAACAGAATTTTTTGCTAATATGTCTCACGAGTTTAAAACCCCATTAAATATAATACTTACAACTGTACAAGTACTAGCAGAGAGATTTAATAATTCTAATAATACATGTAATATCTGCAAAGTAGATATGAATAGGTATTTAAAAGGTATTAAGCAAAATTCATACAGGCTTTTAAAGATTGTAAATAATATAATGGATATTACTAAAATTGATAGCGGAAGCTACAGTTTAGAACTTGGAAATCACAATATTGTGAGTCTAATTGAAGATATTGTTCTTTCAGTTGCAGAATATATAACTGAAAATAAAAGAAATATAATTTTTGATACAACTGAAGAAGAAATTATTTTAGCTTGTGATCCGATGAAAATAGAACGGATAATACTTAATTTACTTTCAAATGCATTAAAATATACATATGAAAAAGGTAATATCGAAGTATTTGTTGATATGGACTCTGAAAAAAATGAAGTTATAATAAGTGTTAGAAATGATGGAGATCCCATACATAATGAAGATAAAGAAAAAATATTTGAAAGGTTTACTCAGTCTGAAAATTTATATACAAGACAAAGAGAAGGAACAGGAATAGGTTTGTTTTTAGTTAGACTATTGGTAGAATTGCATGGAGGGAGAATTTATGTAGATACATCAGAATTAAAAGGTAGCAAATTTGTATTTATTCTTCCAATTAGATTAACTGAAGAAAAGAATGAGAATTATACATATACAAAACAAATAACATCAAAAGTTGAAAGATTTGATATTGAATTTTCTGACATATACTCAATTTAAATAAGGGACGTACTGAGTTTAGTGTGAATAACCGAAATAAAGCTCTTATGTGGTGCTCGCTTGCTACAAAAATGAAGCTAAGAATTCAAACATGCAGACTTGCACCCACAAATGTTTGCTCCAATGTAAAATTGGACAAACAATTTTGGAACAAGTCTACATGAAGAATTCTAAAGCTCAATTTTTGAATGCAAGACACCGCACACATAAGAGCTTTATTTCTTTGTTTCATCTAAATTCAGAGTATCTGTATTATTGCTGCTATACATAAATACATTTTTAAATTAAGGAATAGTTATTTATAGATATTAAAGATTTAAAAAGTTAATATTTTATCATTTTTTAAAAGATATAGATTTATAAATATCAGAATATAAATCCTTACGAATGTGCACTTATAAGGAAACCTATTCATCATTAGATGAATAGGGGCTATACTGCTAAGTTCGTACATCACCAAGCATTATATGCCAAAGAGCAGCTATACTGTAATTCGGAACTTTTCTTATATATTGGGGAATACTTGGATTTTCTAAGTAGCCACATAATTATAACTAAAATAAATTAGATGTCTATGATTTTAGAGAAAAACAAAGAAATTCAATATATGAATACCCGACTCACATTCGTTCGCTGGGTAAGCGATTCACACCAAATCAAAGATTTGAGTTCTCTGCTTATGCGTAGTATTGCATTAAATATTTTAGCCTTTAAATTCTTTGAAAGAGGCTGGAGGTTGTTCCAAAATTGTTTGTCCAACACTTGTTGTTGGAGCAAACTGTTTTGGGCACAACCTCTTTCATTAGAATTTTTGGCTGAAATATTTACGCAATCGAGCATATCATATATTGAATTTCGGTTGTTATCCACTAAACCATGATTCTACGTCCTTTATTTATGGTTAGCAAAACTATAAATAAGGGATATTTTTTTATTATAGCTTATAAAAAATAATAATAAAGCCTAATTTAGATTTGTAACAAAATATACTGATGCTGATACATTATTAAATATAGTCCATAAAAATCATATATAAAGAATGATGATTACAAATTTAGCAACAAAATAATCAGGTATATTATTTAGTAAAATAATTTTTGTTAAAAATACATAATTGATAAATAAATTACATTATTTTTAAGTAGTGGTATTGACATCTAATTAAATTGTTATATAATAATTCCTATAAAGATAATCGGGATTATTGTATGACAATTTTAAAATATCATAAGAGGAGGTAAATAAATGGACTGGGGGTTTATATTTAAGCATGTTCCCAAATATATTGATGCAATGTACTTAACTTTAGCACTTGCAGTAGGTGGAATAGCGTTATCAGTTATTATTGGAATTATATGCAGTTCTATTTTATATTTTAAAGTGAAAGTATTACGTAAAATCGTAAATATATATATTGAATTGTCTAGAAATACACCACTTTTAATACAACTATTCTTTTTATATTATGGTTTTACTAAAATAGGAGTACATTTAAGTGGATTTTCATGCGGAATAATTGGACTAGCCTTTTTGGGAGGCAGTTATATGTGTGAAAGCTTTAGAGCGGGGCTTGAATCTGTACCTAAGTCACAAATTGAGGCAGGAACAAGCATAGGGTTAAACAATTTACAAGTTTTTAGATATATAATTTTACCACAAGCATTTTCAGTATCAGTTCCACTTATTGGGGCTAATTGCTTATTCTTATTAAAAGAAACATCAATAGTTGGAGCAATTGCCATAGCGGACTTAATGTTTGTAGCTAAAGATTTGATTGGTATGTATTATAAAACAAATGAAGCACTTTTCATGCTTGTTGTTGCATATTTAATAATTCTACTCCCTGTGTCAATATTAACTAGCGTTTTAGAAAGGAGAAGTAGATATGCACAATATGGTAACTAATTTATTAGGAATACAAAACACTGATTACAGAGTTTTGTTCGAAGGAATGAATATGCAAAGGCTTTTTGGTGGATTATATGTTACTGCTAAAATAGCATTTATTTCAGTTATAATTGCTTGCATATTAGGAGTATTATTTGGAATAGTAATGACTTTTAAAAGCAAAATAGTACATGCTATTTGTAGATTATATCTTGAAATAGTAAGAATAATTCCAATACTTGTGTGGCTTTTCATACTGTATTTTGGAGTTGATAAAGCCTTTAACTTAAATATAAGTGGTGAAGTAGTTTCAATTGTAGTATTTTCACTTTGGGGAATTGCTGAAATGGGTGATATTGTAAGAGGCGCAATAACATCAATACCTAAACATCAAGAGGAAGCGGCTATATCACTTAATTTAAACAGAAAAGATATTTATTTATATGTAATACTTCCACAAGCTTTAAAGAGAATACTTCCAGGTGCAATAAATTTATCTACAAGAATGATAAAAACAACATCACTTGTAGTTTTAATTGGAGTAGTTGAAGTTGTTAAAATAGGTCAGCAGATAATAGAAACTTCAATTTTAAAAGCACCAACAGCATCATTTTGGGTTTATGGATTTATATTCTTTTTATATTTTATAATTTGCTATCCTCTTTCTAAGATATCCAAAATTTTAGAACAGAAGTGGGTAGGCTAGAACAAAAGGAGGCAAAATAAATGAGTGAAATAAAAAACGAAATAATAGAAAACAAAAAAAATATAGATTCTTCTAAATCTATTTTAAGAATAGAAAATCTGACTAAAAACTATGAAAATATTGAAGCATTAAAGGGAGTAAACTTAGATGTTTATAAGGGAGAGGTTATAGTAATACTTGGACCTTCTGGATGTGGAAAAAGTACTTTTTTAAGATGTTTAAATGGTCTTGAAAAGATAAATTCAGGTAGTATTTACTTAGAAGATAAATTGATAGGAAAAGACATAGCTTGGAAAGAAGCAAGAGAAAAAATAGGTATGGTTTTTCAAAGCTATGAATTGTTCCCACATATGAATGTTATAAAAAACATACTTCTTGGGCCTACAAAAGCACAAAAACGAGATCCTAAGGAAGCTGAGAAGCAAGCTGATGAATTACTTAAAAGAGTTGGACTTTTTGAGAGAAAGTTTGAACTTCCAAGAAAGTTATCTGGAGGACAAAAGCAAAGAATTGCAATAGTAAGATCTTTATGCATGAATCCTGAAATAATGCTTTTTGATGAAGTAACAGCAGCACTAGATCCAGAAATGGTAAGGGAAGTGCTTGATGTAATACTTGAACTTGCAAATGGTGGAATGACAATGATTCTTGTAACACATGAAATGAACTTTGCAAAAGAAGTTGCGGATAAAATAATATTTATGGATGAAGGGCAGATTGTTGAAACTTCATCTCCAGATGAGTTTTTTAAAGAGCCTAAAACTGAAAGGGCTAGGCGCTTTTTAAATATATTTAAATACAATAATTAGGGGGACCAAAAATGAAAGCTGTAAAAAAAATTACTGGATTATTAATGTCACTGTTATTATTCGTAGGAATATTTGCAGGATGTGGTAATGCAAATTCATCAGAAGCTAGTTCAAGTACTGCTAGTAAATTAGAAGAAATTAAAAAAAGAGGAACTGTAAGAATAGGCGTATTTAGTGATAAACCACCTTTTGGATATGTTGATTCTAATGGTAAAAATCAAGGATATGATGTTTATATTGCAAAGAGAATAGCTAAAGATTTACTTGGAGATGAAAACAAGGTAGAATTTGTTCTTGTTGAAGCTGCAAGCAGAGTAGAATTTCTTCAATCAGATAAGGTTGATATAATCCTTGCAAACTTTACAGTAACAGATGAAAGAAAAGAAGTAGTAGATTTTGCAAATCCTTATATGAAAGTTGCACTTGGAGTTGTATCAAAAGATGGAACAATTAAGTCTGTTGATGATTTAAAAGGCAAAAAACTTCTTGTTAATAAAGGAACAACAGCAGAGACATACTTCACTGAAAACTATCCAGATATAGAATTATTAAAATTTGACCAAAATACTGAAACATTTGAAGCGTTAAAAGATGGACGTGGAGATGCTTTAGCACATGATAATACATTATTATTTGCATGGGCAAGAGAAAATAAAGGATTTGAAGTTGGAATAACAAATCTTGGAGAACAAGATACAATTGCTCCAGCAGTTAAAAAAGGAAACACTGATCTTTTAGAATGGCTTAATACGGAAATGGATACACTTAATGGAAATGGATTTATGAAGGAAGCATATGATTCTACATTACTTCCTGCTTATGGAGATTCTATAGATCCAAGCGAAATTCTTGTTGAAAAATAAAATGTTCTAATAAAAACTTAATAAACACAATTTTAAATAAAGATATAAGCCATAACAGGAATGTTTAATTTCTTGTTATGGCTTTAAATAATTATATGATATAATAACACATGGTATCATAATATATTAAATTTGGGATGTGACAAAATGAGAGAAATTAGTGTTGTAGTAAAAGATCAATATACAAAAAAGTATATAAATAAATATCCTTTAATATTAGAAGAGGCTTTGGAAGATCCAGAAGCTTTAAGAAACGAAGGGGATATAGTTACACTTGTAGATAAAAAGAAACAATTTTTAGGAAAAGGATATTATGGAGTTCAAAATAAAGGAATAGGATGGGTTCTAAGTAATAGTCCTAAAAGTAGTTTTGATTATAAATTCTTTTATGATAAACTAAGAAATGCGTTTTCAAAAAGACTTAAATTATATCATTCAAGAGATACGAATGCTTTTAGAGTATTTAATGGTGAAGGTGATGGAATTGGCGGAGTAACTATTGATTACTTTAACGAATATTATCTTATTACATGGTACAGCAGAGGAATGTATGTATTTAAAGATCATATAATAAAAGCAATAAAATCATTAGTGTCATTCGATGGAATATATGAAAAGAAGAGATTTGATAATAATGGAATGGTAGTTGATGAAGACAGTTTTTATATAGGAAAACGAGCACCAGAACCACTTATAGTTAAAGAAAACAATGTAAACTTTGCAATTTACTTAAATGATGGAGCTATGGTTGGAGTATTTTTAGATCAAAAAGATGTAAGAAAATCCATTAAAAATCTTTACTCTAAAGGAAAAACTGTTTTAAATACATTTTCATATACAGGAGCATTTTCTATGGCAGCAGCTAAAGGTGGAGCCATAACAACAAGCGTAGATTTAGCAAGCAGAAGCTTAGACAAGACAAGAGAAAACTTTACAATAAATAATATAGATTATAATGAACATGAGATAGTTGTCGAAGATATATTTATATATTTTAAAGAAGCAAAAAAGAAAGAATTAAAATATGATATGGTAATATTAGATCCACCAAGCTTTGCAACTTCAAAAGATAATAGATTTAGTGCAGCTAAAGATTATAAAAACTTAGTTAAACTAGCTATAGATGTAACAAAGGATGAAGGTGTAATTGTATGCTCAACAAACTGTGCTACATTTAATATGACTAAGTTTAAAAAGTTTATTGATGATGCATTTAAAGAAAGTAATAAAGAGTATGATATATTAGAAGAACATAGCCTGCCAATGGACTTTGCTGTTACTGATAAATTTCCTGAAGGGGATTATTTGAAGGTTGTGTTTGTTAAGGTTGTGTAGGTATTACATATAGTTATAGAAAGTAAAATCTTGATAATATATAAATTATGTAAATTATAGAAAGCACAATCGGTCGACTAAGAAGTTCTAAAAGGTGTTAGACTTACTTGCCATGATGGCAATGTTCAAGAAGTTTATCACAAAACTGAATTCCCCAAGTAATTTCAAAAATAGGATATTTATAGGAGATCTAAATATCAAAATATCAAAAAATAATAATGGAATATTGTCAAAAAATGTACACTTCTGATGTGAATATATATGATTATTCATATAGGAGGTGTTTTTTTTATGTATAGGAAAGTATAAAATTTTTATAATAGCAAAAGCCTTAAGAATAGAGCTTTTCTGTAACATAGATAGTTCAATACGTTAAAAAAAAATTATAGTCCCGCAAAAGGTTCCAAAAGCAAGTTTTGGAACCTTTTGCATGGGTAAAAAAGTGGCTTCTTATTTAAAAATGTGTTTGGGTAATTGCTTATTTTATAGTGTTAAGGTTTATATTTTACGTATAAAGCGTGGCGAAGCAACTTTGTTCCTTAATGATTCATTAAAAAAGTATAAGTATGATATGTAAATAAGAGAATATATAAGATTAAATCATATTATATATTTAAATTATATTATATGTTTAAATAAAAATAAGTATTATTATGTTATTTGATTAAAAAATATTTACATAATACATAATTATGAATATAATTATAATTAAAAAAAGGCGAAAAATGTAGAATGTATAATTTAATATTATCTAATATTAAATTATATTGATTTAAGCTACCTATATAATATGCTTTTTAATGTTTTTTATAGCATAAATGGAGTAAAAATATGCCTAAGATAGATAAGTTATTATAAAAAATTAATATAAAAGATATATCAGATATTCGTATAACTTCAGAATTACCTCCCATGGTAAGAGAAGACGGAAAGCTAATTAATGCTTTTGGAAATGATATACTTGACTTTAATAGTGTGGATGAGCTCATAAGAGAAATGGCACCAAATAGATATGATGATTTTATGTTAAAAGATGAAATTGACTTTAAGTATATAAGTGAAAATTTTGGTAACTTCAGAGTGAATGCATATAGATGTATGAATAGCTTAGGAATTGTAATGAGAGTTATAAAAAATAAGATACCTAGACTGGAAGATATAAGTAGCTTAAATATATTGAAAGATTTTACGCAATTAAAATATGGGTTAGTTCTTATAACTGGACCAACAGGTTCTGGTAAAAGTACACCCCTTGCAACAATGATAAATGAAATAAATAAAATTCAAGAGAAGCATATAATAACACTTGAGGAGCCAATAGAATATATGAAAAAATTATTTAGTGAGGGAGTTATATCAAAAGCGGAATATGAAAAATGGATAAGAAATGGTAAGTATTAAAGGAGAATGGGGAAATGTTTTACTTTCTAATATTTTTATTTGGATTGATAATAGGAAGCTTTTTAAATGTATGTATATGTAGAATAGAAAAAGAAGAATCCGTATTATTTCCACCATCTCATTGTACTTCTTGCAATCATAGATTAAGTGGTAAAGATTTAATACCAGTATTGAGTTTCATAATTTTAAAAGGTAAATGTAGATATTGTAATAAGAAAATATCACTTCAATATCCGATTATTGAAATAATTAATGCAATATTTTATTTACTTATATTTAATAAATATGGTTTATCACTCTATACTATTAAGTTTTGTATATTAGCATCACTTTTAATTGTCATTGGAGTTATAGATTATAAAACTCAATATGTATATAGATCTACAACAGTATTTGGAGGAATAATTGCAGTTATATTTATAATCAATGAATATTTCTTTTATAAGAGTGAAGTTATAAATTTAATATTAGGCGGAATTATAGGATTTTTAATTATAGGATTAATAGTGTTTACAACAAAAGGTATGGGCGAAGGTGATATTGAAATAGCAATAATTTGTGGATTATTTATAGGTATCAAATATATATTATTAAGTCTATTTTTAGCCATAATTATTGGGGGAATTGTTGGAATTATAATTCTCACATTAAATCTAAAGAAATTAAAAGACAGAATAGCATTTGGACCATTTATAGCAATTGGAGTATTGATATCTATTTTATATGGTGAAAAAATAATTGAAATTTATATGAAATTGTTAAATATATAATTTTAATAAAAAGATCTTTAAAATATTTAGAAAGGAAACACTTATAATGGCAAGTGAAAAAAAGAGATTAGGTAATATACTTGTTAGTGCCGGAAAAATAACTAGTTATCAATTGCAAGAAGCTTTAAGAACTCAAAAAGTATTGGGAAAAAAACTAGGTGAAATTTTAGTTGAAAGTAAAATAATAACAGAAGATGAAATAATAGAGTCAATAGAACAACAAACTGGGATTAAGAAAGTAGATTTAAATACCATAGATTTTGATAAAAAAGCTATAGTATTAATATCTAAGAATTTATGTAAGAGATACAACTTGATTCCTTTTGGATTTGAAGACAATAAAATAAAAGTAGCACTTGAAGATCCATTAAATATATTTGCTAT
Organism: Clostridium neonatale; assembly: GCF_001458595.1. Classification (GTDB taxonomy): domain Bacteria; phylum Bacillota; class Clostridia; order Clostridiales; family Clostridiaceae; genus Clostridium; species Clostridium neonatale. The sequence goes on along the minus strand of NZ_LN890328.1, from coordinate 1,146,948 downwards.
TGATGATATTGCTATCTCAACTGNGGGAAAAAAACTAGGTGAAATTTTAGTTGAAAGTAAAATAATAACAGAAGATGAAATAATAGAGTCAATAGAACAACAAACTGGGATTAAGAAAGTAGATTTAAATACCATAGATTTTGATAAAAAAGCTATAGTATTAATATCTAAGAATTTATGTAAGAGATACAACTTGATTCCTTTTGGATTTGAAGACAATAAAATAAAAGTAGCACTTGAAGATCCATTAAATATATTTGCTATTGATGATATTGCTATCTCAACTGGTTCTGAAGTTGAATCATTTATTGCTAGAAAAGCAGATATAGTTAAATTTATTGGTATATATTATACAAGCCAAGAAGTAGATCAGGCTGCTATGCAGTTATCAAAGGAAAATTCAAAACTTAACAAAACATCTGTACAAGAAAATGATTTAAATGAAACGAATAATTCACCAGTAGTTAAAATGGTTGACTATTTATTTAAAAATGCTATAGAAATGAAAGCATCGGACATACATATAGAGCCTTTTGAAAATGAAGTGATAATAAGATATAGAATTGATGGCAAACTTAAAACAATTAACAAAATTGGAGTAGAAAGTTTAGGCTCACTTACTACAAGAGTAAAGATAATGGCTCACTTAGATATAGCAGAAAAAAGAATACCACAAGATGGTAAGATAATTATTAAAGTAGATGGACAAGAAATAGATCTTAGAGTTTCCATCTTACCAGTTATTTATGGAGAAAAAATAGTTATAAGAATTTTAAATAAATCAGCAAATTTATTAACGAAGAATCAACTTGGAATGAGTGAAGAGGATATAAAAGTATTAGATAAAATAATATCCAACCCTCATGGAATAATATTGGTTACAGGTCCAACAGGAAGTGGAAAGTCTACAAGTCTTTATACTGTTTTAAGTGAAGTAAATTCAAGTAGTTTAAATATTATAACTGTTGAAGATCCAGTAGAATATACAATGAATGGAATAAATCAAGTTAATGTAAATGAAAAAGCAGGTTTAACTTTTGCAAGTAGTCTTAGGAGTATATTAAGACAAGACCCCGATATTGTAATGATTGGAGAGATAAGAGATGCTGAAACAGCAGAAATAGCTGTAAGAGCTGCTATAACTGGACATTTAGTTTTAAGTACTCTTCATACAAATGATGCACCATCATCTATAGGAAGACTTGTAGATATGGGAATAAAACCGTATTTATTATCTACTTCAATTGTTGGAATAATGGCACAAAGACTTGTTAGAAAAGTATGTGATAAATGTAAAATTGAGTATGAAGCTAATGAATATGAAAAGAAATTATTAAATTATCCAATAGAAAAATCATTAAAGCTATATAAAAAATGTGGTTGTGGATATTGCAATGATATAGGTTATTCAGGAAGAATCGGAATATATGAAATTATGGAAGTGACAAGAGAAATTAGAAATGCTATAAATATGGGTGCAAATTCTGATGAGATTAAAGATATAGCTATAAAAAATGGCATGAGAACTTTGTCAATGCAATGCAAAAAACTTGTATTAGATGGAATAACAACAATAGATGAATTATTGACAATAACCTCAATTGGAGACTTAGAATAAACTTGTTTAATACTATTTTAGGAGGTGTAAATTAAATGGCTAAATACAAGTATAGAGTAATGAATTCTGAAGGAAAGAAAATAGAAGGTTATTATGAAGCTGACTCGAAAAATGATGTTATGGATTATATTAGTATAAATGGCTATTACCCTCTTTTGGTTGAAGAAGTAATTGAAAGTAAAAATATAACTTTTACATTTGGTCAGAAAGTAAAAGTTAAAGATATAGCTATATTTTGTAGACAGTTTTATACTATGCTTGATGCGGGTGTTCCTATTTTAATATGTTTAGATATTTTAAGTAAACAAATATTAAATGTAAAGTTAAGAGAAGCTATTAAATCTATTAAGGAAGATGTTGAAAAGGGGGAAGCTTTATCAGATGCAATGAAGAAATACCCCAGTATATTTCCAAGCTTTTTAATTTCGCTTGTAGCATCTGGAGAAGCTAGTGGGAACTTGGATATAATAATGCTTAGACTTTCAAATTACTATGAAAAAGAAAATAAAATAATGAATAAAGTTAGAAGTGCTATGATTTATCCAATTATTCTAAGCTTTGTTGCATTAGTGTCAGTTATATTCATATTAACCTATGTAATGCCAACATTTACAGAATTGTTTGAAGGTAATGGAACAGAAATACCATGGTCTACAAAATTAATTATGAGCCTTAGTAATGGAATAAAGGAAAATTGGATTAGTATAATATTTTTTATAGTTATTATTTCAATAGCTTTTAAAATTTATTTAAAAACAGATACTGGAGAGTATATTTTTAGTAAATTAAAACTTAAACTTCCTTTAATAAAAAAATTAAATCAAATGATAATAGTAACAAGATTTACAAGAACATTATCAACACTAACTGCAAGTGGTGTTTCACTTATAAATGGACTCGAAATTGTTTCTTCTGTTTCTGGCAATAAAATTGCCGAAAAAGAGCTTATTATAGTAAAGGATAAGGTAATGAGGGGAGAGAGCTTATATGCATCTATGAATGAAAGTGAAATTTTTCCAACTATGCTTTATTCAATGATCAAAATAGGCGAAGAAACAGGTAAACTAGATGATATTTTAAACAAGACAGCTGATTTTTATGATGAAGAGTTAGATACTACAATACAAACGGCTGTTTCTATGATGGAGCCAATATTAATAGTTGGTATGGGAATAATAATAGGATTTATTGTTATTTCAATAATGTTGCCTATGTTTGATAGTTATAGTCAAATATAGATTATTTAAGATATAATGTGCAATTTGTAATACAAAGCGCATTAAATATAAAAATATAAATGGGAGGAGTTTCTTATGAAACAATTATTAAGTAAAAAGAAAAATCAATTAACAAAAAAGAAGAAAGGTTTTACTTTAGTTGAGCTTATTATAGTTATTGCTATTATAGCAATATTAGCTGCAATGGCTATTCCTAAGTTTAGTTCAATGAGACTTCAAGCAAAAGCTAGTAATGACGTAGCAGCAGCTAAAAATATTGCAACAATAACAGCAACATTAGTATCTAGTGGTGAATTAACTGTTGGTAATGCTAATAAGACAATTGATTTAAGTGATACAGCTGCTTCTGCTACTGATGCAAAAGCAATAAGAAATCAATTAGATGGAAAAGTAGCTACAACTGGAAAAGGAGAAGCTTCAGGGGTTAAATTTGACATTACTATAGAGCCAGACGAAGATATAATTGTTAAAAATAATGGCTATCAATTATATCCAGAAAATTCAGCAGACTTAACAGGTTATAAAAAAACTCCAACAACAGCTAAATCTAGTTCATAATGGTGTGGGTCTATTACAAATAGTGAAGTAGTAGATTATAAACCTTATTAAATAATTAAATACATAATTAACATATAAGTTTATCAATGAAAAAATACGTGTAAGAAATTCTTACACGTATTTCTAAATATTCATAAATTAAATTCTCTTATGGAGGAGATTATGAGCAAAGAAAAAAGCAAGATAGATTTTAAGAAATTATTAAAAACTGATATAAAAGATTTAAAAATAGGAAAATTAAAAAAGATTAAAAAGAGAAAGGTAAATAGAAAACAAAAGAAAATAAAGGTAATCTCATTTGATATTGGAAGTTATTTTATAAAGGCGGTTGTAGGAACCTACTATAAAGATAATTTAACAATTGAAAATTATTATAAAATAAAAACACCAATTGATTCAGTGGTGGATGGAGAAATAAAAAAAGAAAAGAGATTAGCTAATAAATTAAAATCATTTTTAAAAGAAAATAATATAAAGGTTAAATATGGAACTTTTACAACTAACTCTAGTCTAATAATAAATAGAGAAGTTATTATTCCAAAGGTTGAAGAAGAGGAGTTAGAAACTGTAGTAAGATATGAAATACAACAATATTTACCTATAAATTTAGATGACTATATAATTCAAGTTAAGATAATAAATGAGATATTTTCTGATGAAGGAATAAAATTAAATATAAGAGCAATAGCATATCCCAATAAGCTTGCAATAAAATATTATAATCTTTTAAAGGAAATAGATTTAAAGCCATATGTTTTAGATGTAAATTATAATTCTGTAAATAAGTTTATTAATTATATAGGCTTTGTAGATTTGGCATATAAAAAGCACAATGTAATATGTATGATTGATTTGGGTTATGATTCAATTAACGTAAACATTTATAAGAATGGACAAATAGATTTTACAAGAATAATAAAATCAGGAGGAAAGGATATGGAAACATTATTATCTGATAATGATGATTTTCATGTATTCATAAAGGAAGCTAAAATAGAAAATGATAAGTTTATTTGCATAGGTATAAATGAATATTTAACAAATGAAGTTAAAGAGATAATAGATGAATGGTTAGAAAAAATAGAAAAAATAATTAATTATTATAATAATAAGAATTTAAATAATAAAATTGATTGTATTTATATATTTGGAGGAGCATCAAATATAAGCGGTTTTGAAAAATATTTTAGTGATAAATTAGGGATTAATACGAAGAAAGTAACTAATATGAATAAATCAACTTTTAATTCACACGATGATGGTAGTTATATAGATGAATATATAAATGCAATTGGAGCACTTATTAGAATCTATTAAGGAGGACAATTTATAAATGAATGATTTAAATTTTTTTGAACCATATCTGGGAAAAAAGAAAGAAAATAGGAATGTAAATTTATATATTTATGGTGCTCTGTTTATGGTATCTTCTATTATCATTTTGAGTTTTGCCTTCAATATGTTTAAGCTACGTAGATTAGATAAAAATATACAAGAATATAATAATAAATTAAATGAAAAATCAATACAAGTAAAATTAAAAGAAGCAGAAGAGACAAATAAAAAGATAGGGTTATTGGATAAATATAATGTTTCATTAAATAATATATATTCAAAGGTTAGAAAAAGAAGTAATGTGTCCTATGATTTATTAAATAAAATAAGTTCAACTGTTCCAAGTGAAGTTGTTTTTAAATCATTATCAATTGAAAGTAATACTATTCTAATTGACGGAACATCAAGTAATCGTGAAAGTGTTGCAGAATTAAAGCGTAATTTAAGTGAACTTTATGAAATGGAATATGTTTATGTTAATAGTATAAATAATAAAGATGCTGTTTTAGGAGAGTACTCTTTTAATATAAAATGTGTGTTAAAGGAGGATTATTAATAATGAAGATAAGCAATAAAGAAAAAATTATGTTAGGTATATTAGGAGTTATGCTTATTGGGATAGGCTACTATAACTATGTGTATAAGGAACTTGCTTTTAAAGTTCAAGGGAAAGAAGAAGAATATATTCAAATAGAAGAAAGATATAATAAAGCTATTGAAACTATAAATTCAATAGAAAGTAAAAAAAGTGATATAAAAATATTAAAAAATAAGATAGATAATATATCTGTTGCTTTTTATCCTATAATTAGTGAAGAACATTTAATATTAGAGTTAGACAATTTAATAAAAAATAATAGTTTGGAAGCATCAATTGAGTTTGAAAATATAAAGTCTGAAGATATTGAAAATGAACAATATGAAAATGTTTCTTTGCCAGAAAGTTCACTTCAAAATATTGCAGATGAATATATAGAAATAGAAAGTAATATTAAAGCAAGTGAAAAAGAAGAAAAGGTTGAGTCAGATAGTTTAAGCAATGATAAAAATTTGAGTAGTGAAGAAATTTCAGTAAATAATGAATTAAATGAAAAAAGCGAAAATATCAGCAAAGATAAAGTTCATCAATTAAGATGTAATATAAACTTTACTGGTACTTATGAAAATTTACTGAATTTTTTAAAAGAAATAAATGATAATAATAAAATGGTGGTAAACTCCATTAATATAGGAGAAGAATCACTTGAAGAAATTAAAGGAAGTATGGTAATTGAAATATATGCTATTCCTAAAATAAATGATGAAATTAATGAATATTTACAATGGGACTTTAATAAGGAATATGGGAAATATGTACCATTTGGTTCTGAAACATCAAGTTCTAACATAGATACTGAAATTAACTTAGATGATTTTGTAATTTCAGTAAAATCCATAAATTCTGTTTTACCGACAATAACAATTGGAAAAGCAGATGATAAATTAAAAAGTACATACATCTATGCAGATAATAATTCAGTTGAAGAGGTTGAAATAGAATTAACAAAAGAAAATAATAAATATTATTACAAATATAAAACTAATAAAGAAAGCTATCCGGTAGAATATGGAGTAAATAAAGTAGAATTTAATCCTTTATCTAAAAATATAAATATATCAGTATTAAGTGAGAATAGAGTAAATCAAGAAGATAAATCTGGAATGAAATTAAAAGTAATAAATAATACAGATAAATTAGTAAATGTTAATATCTCTGATGATGATAGCAATAATAAAAGAGTTGTTGTTGAAGGGGATAGTAGTAAGGTAAGTGTTAATCAAAAGTAGGTGAACTTCTATGAAAAATATTTCTAAGAAAAAAAGTGGATTTACTTTGCTGGAAGTTATTATAAGTATAGCAATAATATCTATATTATCTGTTGGAATTTATAATGGATATATGTTGCTTGTGAAAGTTACCAAAAGTGGTGAGGCAAGACAAGCTATAGCTATTAATGGAAAAAAATCTTTTGAAAGTATAAGCTCTTCAATAACATTAAAGGAAGTTGAAGGTGAAGAATCATTATCATTTAATTTAGATGAAAAAAATATTAAATTACCAGGTAATATTGATACTGAAAAATTTGATACTAAATTATATTTAGATAATAATTATAATATTATTGAGAATGAAAATGGGAGTAGATATACAGAAATAATTACTATAAATAAAGTAAAAGGCAAAATAGATGGAACAGATTCTTATGTTAATGTAGATTTGGATAAAAAAATTTCTAATATTGATAATCCTTTAGATATAGATGTAGATTATGATGATCTAACAGATAATATTTTTAATATTTATATTGAAGAAGATAAGGAAGGAAATATAAAAGTTAATAATAATTCTTATAAAGATAATATTATTTTAAATTTAAGTAGATTAACTTCCAGTAATAATATAAAAATAAATGTTTCTAATGAAACTGAAAATATTCCTAATATATATATAAAATCTAAAGATAATTTAAATATAGATTTTAAAGTTACTAAGGGAACAGTCTCAAAAAAAATATATAAATCTTCGAGTGATGAAAAAAGTATTCTATATAATGTTAATATAAAAATAGTTGATAATACTGATAATACTTGCATTTTTGAAGGAAATAATAGAATAAGTATACCTATAACCCAGAATTGAGGTGATTGTTTTGGTAGTTAAGAAAAAAGGAAGTAGCTTGATTTTTGTTGTAATAATCTTTATGTTCGTGACTATTATATCATCTTCTATGTTATCAATGGTAAGTAGTAACTACAAAGCTAGAGTTTCAGAAAGTAACAGAATTAAGAATTTATATGGAGCAGATTCTGGTATAAATACAGCATATGTTATAATTACAAAAACATTTGAGGCAGCAACTCAATATGGATATTTAAAAGTAAATGAATTATACAATATGTATAAAAATGAAAATATAGATATTAATACAAATAGAGGAAAATATGTTACGTTGATAAATGATATAGATGAACTAGAAAGCGATATAAAAAATTTACAAAATCAAATAAAGGATGTTGATGAAAATAAGGATACTTTAAAATTCAAGCAACAAATAAGTGAAAAAAGAAAGCTAATTGAAGAAGATAAAGAATTTATAGAGTTGATTAAAAAAGAAGAATTTAAAAGAGCTTTTAAAGAATACATAAATACTAATTTAAAGAATTTCACAGAAGATGGGAGCTATATCCAGTACATAAAAGAAAATTATAGTGATACTTATATGGCTCAAAATATTAGTATTGGATATGACAATAATCAAAAGATTGAATCAGAGATTTTAGAACAAGAGATAGATAGAATAAAATATGAAAAAGAGATATCAAAGTCTAATGGACACAAATATGATATTAAATTACAATATTATGATAAAGAAAAACCGTATAAAATAAAGTTAATATCAACTTTTTATGATAGAACTAATAAAAAAGAAGATAATGAAAATGGTTTTTCTAATGTAAAAAATAAAAGACAATTACAAGCATCATACATAATGAATGTTCCAAATTTTGATGATATATATTTTGAAAAAGTTAGCGAAGACATATATGAAAATTCATTTTTTAATGATAAAGGAATAACTGTAGGAAGAGATTTTATTATAAATAATGTATCCAATTTAACTGTTGATGGAGATATATTTGTAGTAGGGGTAAAGCCAAGTACAATGAATATTAATAATAAATATAATGGTGGGATATCTTTAAAAGATAGTAAAAATGTTAAATTTAATGGAGATGTAGTGACAAGGTCTACCTTTAATATTCAAGATAATTCTAGCGTTGAAATTAAAAATAATTTATATGCAAGCAATATATATGCTGGAGCTATTAATAAAGATGGTAGTATAATAAGTAACTCAAATTTAAACGTATATAATAATGTTGTATTAGATAATGACTTGACTTTAAATGGATATAATACTCAAATCAAAATAAATAATTTTTATGGAATTAATGATAAGAACATTAATTCAGAGTATTCAGACCAATCAAAAAATTCAAGTAGTATTATAATTAATAACTATGATGATGATTCTAAAATAACAATAAATAATGAAGCGTATATTATGGGAACGGCTTATATTAATACTGAAAATAAGTATCAAACTGGTGAATCGGTTGCAGTTAAAGGTAATTATAAGGCATATTCAGTAGAAGATCCTGATAAAGCAAATCAACAATTTGAAGAGGATGATCCTTTAAGAGTATTAAAAGGTAGTTTAAAAGAAAAGGTTGATCATTTTGTGAAGTATTGGTCAAAAGAAGAAAATAAAGAAGGGCTATTGTCTGAGGTAATTAAATTACCATCTGAAGTTCATTCTGTAGGTGCTACTGTATCTGAAGGAAATGTTAATAATAGTACAAATTATGACTCAGAAATCATTAAGACTAAGAAAGCTGAATATGCAGCAAGAGTATATAAGTTAGATAATGTTGAAATAAATGAAGAAAATAAAGATGATTATTATAGTTATTATAATAATGAAGACATTATTAATATTGAACAAATTATAAATCTAAGTAATTTAGATGGATACAATATTGAATCTGAAGCTAATAAAGATTATAAAGCTTTGTTTGATAATAGTAAAAAAATTATGGAAATAAAATCTGGAAATAATGATGAGATTGAAATAACAGATAAGAAAATAAAGATAACTGCTAAAGATGGTGAACTTAATGCTGTAATTGTTACAAATGGAGATATTATTATAGATGATAATATAACTATAAATGGCAATATAATAACCACAGATAATTTAAATATTGAAGGTAGTAATGTTAAAATTAAAGAAGATAAGAATGTTAAAGATAAAGTAATAGAGAGCAAAAGTGATTTATTTAAAGAAATATTTGGAGTAATGACTTCTGAAGAAATTACCCAAAATGAAGCTACTCAAAATATATTAAATTCACAATATAATATAGATGATTTCGTAAAAATTAATAGATGGAAAATACTTAAATAGGGGTTTAGTCTATGATAAATAGAAAAAGTGCTTTTACATTAGTTGAGATGATAATAGTTATAGCCATAATAGGCGTTGTAATAGGAACTGTAACATCAATATTTATGAGAGGTAATAAGGTTATTTCTCATTCTAATATTAAAACTGATCTTCAAATTGAAGGTCAGAAAATTCAAGAAAAAATAACCAATATATGTATGCAAGCAACAAATATAGAAGCTATTAATGATGAAGAAATAAATGTAAAATCATACTCTGGTGAAGATGATGCGGAAAAGATTTTTACAATTAAAAAAGAAAATAATGATAAAAATAATTTAGTTATTAAAGTTCAAAATTCTGAATCAGATAGTGGAACAGAAATGATAATGAGTAGTAATGTTTCAAAGTTGGAATTTTATGTAGAGAATAATAAAATTCTTAAAGTTCATATTATATTAGAAAAAAAATCTATTAGTTATAGTTTAGATTTTATAGTTATAGCTAGAAATAAGTAATTGGTGCTATATAAATTCCAGTATATATATAATAAATAAAAAGGAATTTAATGTTGATTAGACAAATGAAAAAATAAAAATTAACTAGAGTCTATTTTTATTTTTCATTTATTAGTCCATTAGAAGGCGATTTATTATTAGAATTAATGAATATTTATTATTCTTTCTTAGATAAATGATTAGATATGATAAAAGAGGTGAATATATGAAAATCAAAAAAGATAGTTTAAAGATAATTTTACTATTAGCTGTATTTACTTTTGTAGTCACATCAATAAGATTATTACCAATAAAAGCTGATAATTTTGATGATTATATTGAATCAAATGAAAATATTATAAATATTAATTTTGATACTTCAATTAATAGTGGAATAAAAAGTGTTGGGGAGAATCTGAATATAAAATATAATATTAATTTAAATGATTTTAGTAGCGGTATTGATGAAGCAGTATTTCTTATTGATACTTCACTTAGAATGAGAAAAAATTCTGATTGGAGTGATAATGACAGACTAAAATTAGCAAAAAATATTATAAATAATATTGATAAAAATAATAGCGATTTTAAAGTTGGAGTTATTGGTTTTGCACAAAATATTTACAATCTTTTAACCAATGATTGGACTGGTACAGATGCAAGTAAGATAAAGATGTATGATATGAGTAATAGTGATGATGCTAAAGTTGTACATTCAATGGGAGATCAAATTGTAACAATTAATGATTGGACACAAAGTAATGATGTTTCACTAGATCGTGCTTTAGAAAAAAGTTTTGATTTATTAGGTGATGACAATAGTGGCAATAATAAGTCTATTGTTATTATAACTGCAGGAAATGCTAATATAAGTCAAGATGTAGCAAATAAAATAAAAAACATAGGATACAAGATTATATTATTAGATATTAGTAGTGAAAAAAATTATACTACTATTCCAGATAGTGAATATACTTTAAAAAATATTATTGAGGCAATTGGAGATAATCAAATAAAAAAATATAGTATAGATAAAAATAATGATTTAAATGAAAGTGATTTAAATGAAATTAAATCAAATAAATCTATTTATTTTAAATTAAATCCTGTATCAATTAATGATGGATATAATGTTAGTTTTTCTGATGACGATTTATCATTATTATCTGCAAATGTAATAATGAATGGAGTTAAAAGTTTAGAGATTGAATCCAATTATTTTAATATACAAAATCCAAGAATAAGATTTGACATGGGAGATGATTTTAATGTAGATGATAATTTAGAAGTTAAAATAAAGTATGGAAAAAGAGAATACAATCTTATAGTAAGTAATAATAACAACATTGTAGAAATAGATTTATCAAACTATATTACTTATAAAATAGAAAATAGTTCATTTGTTCCAGATATAAAGAATATAGAGATATCTTTTAACATAAATACAAAGACAGTTGGTAATAATATCAGTTTTTCAAAAGATACCAATGGAATAAGTAAAAGTTATTTATTATATACATTAAAAAAAGGAAATGTATATACAAATCAAAAGAAAATATTAGAATTACCTAATATAAGAGTAGAAAATTATAATAGCAATGTTTTGCCAATAAAAATACTTGAAATTGAGCCTGCAGATAGTTTTAAATTAACTTTCGGTAATGAAACTCATATTAAAACAGGCATAGAATATGGAATAATAAATAGTGGAAATGAAGGATATCAAGTTGAAATTGAGCATATGTCAATGCCTGAATTTGTGGGTAAAGTAGATAAATTAAATGGCAAGTATGATGTTATAGTTATAGGAAGATATATTGATTATAATAATATAACAGATAGTATTAACAAGGATCAGCTGCCATATAGAGATTATAATTTAGACCAAAAAATAGGCAATTCACCAGTAGAAAATGATATAACAGATAGAAAAGCTAATGAAATAATAGATTTTGCACAAAGTGGTCAACTTGTTTATATTGATAAAACAATTATTAATTCTAATGATAATAACTTTAAAAATTTAAAGTTATATAAAAACTTTGCAAGTATAGCTCAAAACAATACATATAATGCTAACTACTCAATAAGTGATCTCACTCTTAATAAAATCATTGAAGATTATCTAGGTGGTAATGTTAGAAAAAGATTTAAGTTTACACTAAGCTCTCCGGTCGGTGATTCAATGGAAGATGAAAAAGGAGATATAAACAAAAGAAATATGGTGTTTAAAATTAGACCTGAAGAAAATTCCATAAATGAAAATCAAAAAATCGATATAAGATTATATATAGATGAAAACGGGGATAGTTTATTTAAAGAAAATGAAGTTGTTAAGGAGTTAGAAAATATAACTACGTCTAGTACTGAAATACAATTAGAATATAAAATATCCAGTGATTTTATAGGTTACTTAAATTGGAAGATTGAGATAGTAAATAAAGATAATGATATTAATGAAAATAATTTAGTAAAATCATATGAAACTGGATCTATAATATTTAGATCTCTTACTGGAGATAAAATGTCTATAAATGTACTTCAAATATCTCCTTATGATAAAAACAATATAAATGATAAAATAAATGGAAATTTAAATTTATCAACTGAAGGAAGTGTTGGTAATGATAGATTTAAAAACTTATTAAGTCAGTTAAAAGATTATAATATTAAGATTGAAACAAAATCAGTAGCTGAAATAAATGAGATGGTTAACAATAATATTTTTGAATTAAATGGTAAATATCAAATGATAGTTGTAGGATTTGGTGATGCTTTCAATAGCTTAGATCTTAATGAAAAGGCTGTTAGTAAAATAAATGAGTATATAGATACAAATCAAGGGATAATGCTAACTCATGATACTATTTCACCATGGTTTTCAAAAAATTTATCTAATGGACTTATAGAGAGATTAGGTTTTGAAGAATTAGATAAAAAAGAAAGCTGGGTATCAGAAAAAAGATCAGAGTATAAGCGCTCAATTTTTGATGGTCAAAGCAATAGTGTTAATAGGGCCCAAAGCAAAGTTGTTTACAATAATAATAGTACAGTTGTAAGTAATTATCCTTTTAAATTAATCGATGATGATAAATATATTAATGTAAGAAGAACCCATAGCCAATATTATCGGTTAGATTTAGAAAACGAAAATGTAATACCGTTATTTACAGAAATTCCTAATACTGTTGGTGGTAGTGGTACAAAACCAGATTATGATGGTCAAGTTCCAAATGATATTATTAAAGAGTTACAGAATAATAATATGAGTATAGATTCTATGAAAAATGATGATTATTCTTACTGGGATATTAGTAATGAAATTAACCAATATGATGTTAAAAATAATTATTATACATACTCTATAGGAAATATAACTTTTTCAGGAACAGGAGAAAATTCGAGAGAAAATAGTACACCTTATCCAACAGAGGAGCTAAAGCTTTTTGCTAATACTATAACAAAAGCTATTAAATCAGCTAATCATGCACCAGTTATTAATTCTATTTATCCAGATGAAATATTTAGGGATGAGAGATTAATATTAAATAATACTTTTTCTGATATGGATAATGATAAAATTAAAGCTAGTATATATATTGTTAATGATGACAATGAAGAACTACTTATATCACAATATAATGATATGGAAACAGGAACAAGTAAAGTATTAGAAATTGAAAAATCAAAGTATTCAAATAAAGATAAGATAAAAATAAAGATAGTTGCAGAAGATGAACATGGTGCTCAAAGTGAAAAAATAATAGAAATAAAAATAAATCAAAGAGAGTCACTTTTAAAAGTAGAGACTAGTGGCGCTAAAGGTTTAGTTGGAGATGTAATATATACATCAATTAAGGTAATAAAAAATAATGATAATGTAAGTAATGTAAAAGTAAAAGTTAATGATGATAGTATTGAAGATCAATTATTTGAGTATAAAGGTAATTCTGAAATTAGTGTTAATTTTAATAGTGTAAATGAAAAAGAGTTACAGTTTGAGCTTGAAGCCAAAGGAGAAACTCCAAGTGGATGTACTATGAGTGTAATAATAAGCTATGAGTATAATGGTACCAACTATTCAATAGAAAGAGAACTTCCTGTTGCTATAAAAAATGGATATATAAAAGTAAAAATTGAAAAAGATGAAACAGTAACTGAGGATGTTTATCCAAATGTTTATATTAATAATGAGGACGCCCATATGAAGAGTATTTTAAGTAAAGAAATTAATAAAGCATCAGGAAGTTATAATGTTACTCTAGGAAATATTGATGGATATATTATAAAAGAACAAAATCCATCAGATGGTAAAATTAGTATAAATTATGACAATCCTGTAGGTGAATATATATGTACACTTTCTAAAGCTAAAGAAATAGTCATAATTCATGGTATATTCAATGATGAATCAAGAGAAATAACTGAAAATACTTATAGTGATCCATATTTATTAAATAAAAATGATATTGTAACATGTGCAGCTGAGATAACAGGTTTAACTGGAAATAATAATACTATAAAATTAAATATAGATACTAACATAATTGATATATCTAATATAAGAGTTTTAGATGAAAATCTAAATCCTATAAATAGCTTAACTTATAATACGAATAATAATGAGTTTATATGGAATAACTTTAATTCTAACAACAATCAAAAAATTATAATTATATATACTGTTAAATTATCAGATAATTATACTGGTATTTATAGGAATACAATAAGTGTTAATGAAGATAATGAAAAATCGGTATATATTAAATTTGATAACAATAAATATTTACCAGATTTATTCTAGAAGAAGTATATATTATAAATAAATAACTGTCCTTTTTTAGAGAAATATAAAAGGACAGTTATTTTTATTTTAGAGTAATCTGAAAAATAATAGCAACGACATATAAGAGCTGTTATAGTCAATTTTAAAAGTTAATAAAAATACATTTTTACAATTAATACAATTAATTGTAAAAAGTGCTATAATAAAATGAATAGCCATTATTTATTGTCATAAATGGAGGAAGATTATGAATATACCAATAATAAAGATAAAAAATTTAGTGAAAAAATATGATGATAGAGTAATTTTTGATAATGTAAGCTTAAATATAATGAAAGGTGAAAGCATTGCTTTAACAGGCAATAATGGTATGGGGAAAAGTACATTAATAAAGGCTTTATGTGGTCTTACAAGTATAAATTCTGGAGAAATCATTAGAGACAAAAATCTCAAATTCAATTATATTCCAGAAAAGTTTTCGCAACTTAATATAAAAGCAGGGGAATATATTAAATTAATAGGAGAAATAGAAGGAATATCAAGAGATAATTTGTTGAAAAAAACTAATTATTTTTATAAGGAATTTAACTTAGAGAAAATGATAAATATTTCTATGAAAAACCTATCTAAAGAAACACTAAAAAAGATTTCTGTAATTCAGGCATTTTTATCGAAAACAGATATTTTGCTATTAGACGAGCCACTATCTGGACAAGATAGTGAGTCACAAAAAATGTTTATTAAAATGGTAAAAGAGCTTATAAAGGATGATGTGACAGTAATAATGTCATGTCACGAGTCATTTTTAATAGATCAGTTATCTAATAGAATATTACAGATAAAAGATTCTAAAATATTTGAAATTAAAAAGACAGATATTAGTTTTGAAAAATATGCTTCAATGACTTTTTATAAAAAAGAAGCAGATAAATCTTTTATAACTCAAAAGGTTAAAGGCATTTGTGGTTATTATGAAGATGAAGATTATATAAAATTTAAAACAAAAGTGAGCGAAAGCAATAAGGTTCTAACAGAAATGATCAATAATGGTTATACTTTAAAGTATTTTGAAGGGTAAGGGTAAAACAGATTATGTTAATATCAGTATTAAAATATAATTTTAAAATGTATATGAAATCATACAAATATATAATGCCTTTTTTTTCTGTTTATAATATATACAGTAATGTCTTATTATATAATTCCAGTTGATATTGTAGGCAGCATGATATCTTCAGCAACTTTAATTTTTGCTTTAATGACATGGATTGGTTTTACTTATTGTAATAATGTAGATTTAATTGCGGAAGAAGTTTTAATATTAAAATTAAAGAGTCATACACGCTACTGGATATCTAAAATTATTTTTATGAGTGTAGTAGGAGTGTTTTTTTCTATATTATCTATGGGAGTTCCTATTATTTTCAATTTGATTTTTAATGTTTTTAAAGCTCCTGTTACATTTAGCGATGTATTTGTTTCATTTCTTATTCATATGACTTCATCAATAATGGGAGCATTAATAGGACTGTTATTGCAGCCAAGGATGATAGAAAATAGGAAAATGGCTATGCTAGGTGCAATCTTTATTGTGGTTATGACTATAGCTAAAGTAGAAGTGCTTAAGGAATTTTCATATTCAAAATATGTACTGTGGGTTTTTCCACCTATAAATGAAATTTCAAAAGCATATTTAAATCTTATGCATTTTAATATACATAATTTAATTATGCCATTAATTATTATGATAATTTATATTTTTATAGAGTGTTTTATATTAATAAAGGGAATGAAAAAAGTATTGTTTTGATATGGGCCCATTTTATAGTAGACAGTTAAAATTAGATCATGCTTTAGGGATTGATGATAATGATATTGATAAAAATGGCTATGATATAGTTAAGTACATATGTGAAAATGGTATAAATCCAAGAAAGATATATATTCATACTGATAATGTGGTTTGTAGGGATGATATGTATTATACATTAATAGGGCAAAGAGTAGAGGATTTATTAAGAGCGGCACAGATATATATAGATATTGTTACATAGAAAATAGAATATAGATTGAAATGTAAGGAGCTGCTTAGGCTTCTTTTTATTTTGGGATTATAGTATTGATATTAGCAATGAAAAACAATATTCATGTTTGCTGTATATTTTTATAGAATTTCTAGTATAAATATATAATATTATACGCAAAAAATAAATATATGAAAAAATACACATTATTATATTCATTGACAATATATATATGAGAGTATATACTTAAATAAAATAAAACATATAGAAATAGTATGAATTAAAAAAGATAAACTAATATAGTAAATATATCTCAATTTATAATGGCTATTGTGTTTTTTATAAGAGTATTATTGAAATTTATTCTGTTGTATTTAAGTTTTATATTACTAGAACTTATAGATTATTATTAATTAAGTGGTTAAACTGTATTTAATTTGAATACGGTATAACAATATAAATAAAAAAAGCAGTAAGTAAGAGAAAAGAGGGAAATGTATGCTTTATAAAAAGAAAAAAATTTTATCAGGGCTATCTTCAATAGCGTTGAGTTTATTACTATTTACGGGATGCGGAAGTACATCTGCAGAAATACCAAGTGATGCAGGCTCAGCATCAAATGAATCGCAAAGTGATTCATCTGTATTAAGATATGCAGTAGCTTCTTCACCTAAAGGTCTTTTCAGTCCTTTATTATCAAATACCACATACGATAACAATGTAAATAACTTAGTTTATTCACCACTTATATTATTGGATGAAAACAATGAATACAAGCCAGGATTGGCAGAGAAGTATGAGTTCTCTGATGATAATTTAACTATTACCTTTCATTTGAGAAAAGGTATTAAGTGGCATGATGGAGAGCCTTTTACAGCTGATGATGTGTTATTTACATTTACAAGCATGGCTGATCCAAACTATACAGGTTCAAGATTCAATGAAATATCAAAGATTGTTGGGGCACAGGATTATCATGATGGAAAAGCTGATTCCATAAGTGGAATAAAAGTAATAGATGAAAATACTATAAGCTTTACTTATACAGAAGTGTTTGCACCATCATTATCTAATTTTTCACAGCGTGGAATTATTCCAAAGCATATATGGAGCAAGGTGAACATTGCTGATTGGGAAAATTCAAGTGAACTACTTAACAAGCCAATAGGTACAGGCCCATATAAGTTTGTTGAGTTCAAGCCAGATCAATATGTTGAACTTGAAAGAAATGAAGATTATTTTGGAGGAGCTCCAAAGATTGAAAAATTCATATTTAAAGTTACAAATACAGAAACAGAATTATCAGAATTAGCTAAGGGTGATCTTGATATTGTAACACTTACAAGCACAAAAGAAGAAGATTTTAAGATGCTTAAAGATGCCGGAATAAAAATTGAAGAGAAGCCAAGTGCAAATTATCAGTTTTTGACAATGAACAGCAACAAAGAATTCTTCAAGGATAAGAGGGTTCGTCAGGCAATTACTTATGCAATTAACAGAGAGGGAATGGCAAAAAGCCTTATAGGTGAACATGGACAAGTTGTTAATGCACCAATATCATTAGCAGGATGGGCTTATCCTGAATCAGGACTTAATACTTATGATTATAGCGTTGATAAGGCAAAATCATTGTTAAATGAAGCAGGATGGACTGAAAAGGATGGTGTACTTCAAAAAGATGGCGTTAAATTTGAAGTAGATATGCTAGTTCCAACTGGAAACAAAGTTCGTGAGCAGAGTGCACCTATAATACAGCAGAACTTAAAGGATGTTGGAATAACAGTTAATATAAGCACAATGGATATTGCATCTGCAATGGCAAAAACACATGGCGAAGGTGACTATGACATGGGACTATTTGGATTCACACTTGAAGTAGATCCAGGTGATGCTGACCGTTATTGGGCTTCATCAATTGCAAATGGTTCACAGTTCAACTTCTCGAACTTTATAAATACACAAAGTGATGAATTATTAGACAAAGCTACAAAGACAATTGACAAAAATGAACGTAAGAAAATCTATGCAGAATGGGGAAAATTAATTAATGAAGAAGCACCATATGTATTTTTGTATTCACAAAATGATATTCGTGCATATAATCCTAAATTAGAAGGATATACTTATTCAGCATATTCAGTATTTCCTGGAATAGAGAATTGGACAATATCAAAGTAAGAAGATTTCCTAAACTATCTATGAAAAATAACTATACTATTTTAAAATACTTTTCAATTTAATTAATGTCCTGTTTTTATGATTAATTTAAAAATATCGGCTGAAGTCTGTGCTTCAGTCGATATAATAATTTGCTCATTAATTATTTAAATATAAAATTCAATAATTTAAGTGTATTAAATATTATATAAACTATAAGGACATCTTTAATAGAAGTTAATTTACTCAGAAATTAATATATTAGATAATTAACTGAGTTAAAAAATACATATTTAGAAATAACATAGATTTAAAATATATAAAATCATTTAATAAAAGATCTGTTAATAAATAAAAGAATGAAAAATAAACATTAATTATAAGAATGTCAAACTAATTTCATGTAGCAATTTAAAGGGGTTGGATAAAATTTGAAAAAATATATTGTTAAGCGATTAATACAGACTATTCCAGTTTTAATTGGAATATCTATAATTGTATTTGCTCTTGTAAATCTCCAGCCAGGTGATCCATTTTCAACAATGATGGATCCTAATCTTTCACTTGAGATGAAGGAACAAATGCTTGAGAGACTTGGATATAATGATCCTCTTCCTGTGCAGTATTTCAAATGGCTTATACGCGCACTTCATGGTGATCTTGGATATTCCATTGCCTTTAAACAGCCGGTTGTTTCAGTAATAGGAAGCTGTATTGGAAATACAGTTATTTTATCCATATGCTCACTTATATTAAGCATAGCAATAGCTATTCCATGTGGTGTTATAAGTGCAACACATCAGAGGACAAAAATTGATTATATTGTTACAGTATTTGCATTTATGGGATTGTCTATTCCAGCATTTTTCTTTGGAATGCTTTTAATAAAGATATTTTCTGTAGAACTTGGATGGCTTCCAATTTCGGGGATGGTTACAACTGGAATGTCCTATAGTGGATGGGCACAGATATTTGATATTGCAAAACATATGATACTTCCAATGATTGTCCTTGGACTTATGAATACTGCAAGTTTAATGCGTTACACACGTTCTGATATGATAGAGATTTTAAAGGCTGATTATATACGTACAGCAAAGGCTAAGGGAGTAAAAAGAAAGGCGATAATTTATGTACATGCATTAAAGAATGAACTTCTGCCTTTGATTACTGTTGTAACAATGCAAATACCATCACTTATTTCAGGAGCGCTGCTTACAGAAACAATTTTTGTGTGGCCTGGAATAGGAAGGCTTAATTATAATGCAGTAATGGCACGTGATTATCCTCTTATTATTGGAATTGTAATGATGGTTGCAGTAATAAGCCTTTTTGCCAATTTACTTGCAGATGTGCTTTATGTAGTTGTAGATAAGCGTGTTAAATATGATTAGGAGGAAGATACAGGTGAAAAATGAAGTTTTAAAGAGATTTCTAAAAAATAAACTGGCTGTTATTGGCTTAGTTATACTGACTATATTTGTTTTAGCAGCAGTCTTTGCTCCGTTTATAACATCTTTTGACAGAGATTCTATAGATCTTATGAATATAGAAAGCGCACCTAATTCATTACATATTCTTGGAACAGATGAACTTGGAAGAGATGTATTTACAAGACTTCTTTATGGAGGCAGGGTTTCTCTTGGAGTGACATTATGCGCTACTGTAATACAGCTTCTAATTGGAGTAAGTCTTGGATGCATAAGTGGTTTTTATGGAAAATGGGTTGATAATATAGTAATGCGTGTAGTTGATACTGTAATGTGTTTTCCTTTTTTTGTGATTGCAATTACAATAGCAGCACTATTTGGTGCAAGTGTATGGAATATCATTCTTATAATAGGGTGTCTTCAATGGACTGGAGTTTCACGTATTGTAAGGGCAAAAATTCTATCTTTAAAACAGAGTGAATTCATTGAAGCAGCAAGAGCTATGGGACTTAGTAGTTTTGAAATAATAAGTAAGCACCTTCTTCCTAATGTATTATCACCTATTATTGTAAATGCAACACTTAATGTTGCTAATGGAATTTTGATGGAAGCAGGAATAAGTTTTCTTGGTCTTGGGGTAAAACAGCCACAGCCAAGCTGGGGGAATATGCTTTCAGCAGCACAGAGCATGAGGGTGCTTCAGTATGAATGGTGGTTATGGATACCGACAGGACTTTTGGTATTCTTATCAGTATTGTGTATTAATTTTGTAGGTGATGGGTTAAGAGATGCCCTTGATCCAAAAATGAAAATTTAGGAGGCGTAATATTATGGATGAAAAAAAGCTTTCTATTAGAAATTTAAGTGTAAGCTTTCTTCAGGGTGATAGTAAGGTTACTGCAGTTGATGATGTCAGCTTTGATATGAATAATGGAAAAATCCTTGGCATGATCGGGGAATCAGGATGTGGTAAGAGTACTTTAGGATTATCAATAATGAACCTTCTTCCAGAGAAGACAAGCAGTATTGATAAAGGTGAGATCTTCTTTAATGGAAAAGACTTATCAAAGCTTAAGGAAAATGAGCTTCAAAAAATAAGAGGTAACAATATCTCTATGATATTTCAGGAGCCAATGACTTCCCTTAATCCGTTATTCAAGATTGGAAGACAGATTGGAGAACCGTTAAAGATACATAAAAATATTAAGGGACAGGAGCTTAAAGATAAAGTCATTGAGCTTCTTAAGGATGTTCACATACCTAATCCTGAAAAAATATATAATGCTTATCCACATAATTTAAGTGGAGGAATGCGTCAACGTGTCATGATTGCAATGGCTTTAAGTTGTGAGCCTGAAATAATAATTGCAGATGAACCAACAACTGCACTTGATGTTACAATACAATCTCAGATTTTATATCTTCTTAAACAGCTTAATGAAAAGAGGAATACATCAATCCTTTTTATTACTCATGATTTATCTGTAGTTGCAGAAATATGTGATGAAGTTGTAGTTTTATACGGAGGAAAGATTGTTGAAAAAGCAGATGTTAATGAGATTTTTGATAATGCAAAACATCCGTATACAATCGGTCTTTTAGAATCACAGCCTCATATGGGACAAGTTGGAAAGTCTCTTCCAAGTATAAATGGTATGGTGCCTAAACTAGATGAAATGCCAAAGGGCTGCAGATTTAGCACAAGGTGTAGTAAAAAGTTCTGTTCAAAATGTACAGATTTAGAGCCACCTTTATTTATAATAAATGAAAAACACATGGCTGCATGCTGGCTTTATGAAAAGGAGGTGGATAAAAGTGAGTGATGTTATTTTAAAGGTTGAAGGATTAAGAAAAAAATACGTTATTGATAAAGATTTCTTTGGAAGGGAAAAATCATCTGTAAATGCAGTAGATAATGTTTCTTTCTCCATTGAAAGAGGTGAAAGTTTTGGTCTTGTCGGTGAATCAGGATGTGGAAAATCTACTACAGCAAGAGCAATATTAAAACTCATAGAAGGTGATGGAGGCCGAGTTGTATTTGAAGATAAGATCTTATTCGATTTTGAAAATAAGCATGAAATAAGCCGTAAAGATATGTCAGCCTTGAGAAAGGATATGCAGATAATATTCCAGGATCCTTTTGCAAGCCTTGATAACAAAATGAAAATAGGAAAGATAATTACAGAAGGAATAGAAAAGCATAAACTTGCAAAAGGTAAAAAAGCACTTGAAATGGCAGAGCATTATCTTGAAATATGCGGAGTGGATAAAGACGCTATGGATCGCTATCCACATGAATTCAGTGGAGGACAAAGACAGAGGATTGTAATTGCAAGAGCTCTAGCAGTACAGCCCAAATTTATAGTGGCAGATGAACCAGTAGCAGCACTAGATGTTTCTATACAAGCGCAAATCATTAATTTATTAAATGAACTTAAAGAGAAATATTCACTTACTTTTTTATTCATATCACATGATCTTGGTGTGGTGAAGTATTTTTGTGATAAGATTGCTGTCATGTATCTTGGTAAAATAGTTGAAATAGGAAACAGAGATGAACTTTTTGAAAATCCTGTTCATCCATATACTAAAAAGCTTCTTGAATCAATTCCTGTAAAACATCCAAAACTTAGAAAAGTCATGGTAAATCTTGATGAGGATGAATTGGAAGTTTCAAAAGAAAATAAGGGATGCAGCTTTTATAACAGATGTAGGTATTCAAGTGAAGTGTGCCTTAAAAAAAATCCAGAATTAATAGAGATAAAAAAAGAGCATTTTGTAGCATGTCATAATATTGAAAAATAATGATGTATATGTGATAAAATGATGTAAATATATGTAGTTGTTAAACATAATATAATGTATAAGATCAGAAATACTAAATGATAAATAAATTTGAGAAGAAAGGGATTAAAAATGAAGCCAGTTATAGGGATTACATCATATATTAGAAAAGATGTATTTAGAAATTACTCACAGGTTGGATATGAATATATAGATAAAATTGAAAAAGCAAATGGTATACCTATAATTCTGCCATTGCTTCAGAAATATAGTGAGGAAGAGCTTAATAGACTTATTGAAGATGTTGATGGAATTATATTTACTGGAGGATGTAATGTAAAATCAAATTGGTATGGAGAAAAGTCTTTGGAAAAAGAAGCAAAAGAAGATGATCTTAGAAATAAATTTGAAAGAGATTTGTTTTTAGTAGCAAAGAAAAAGAAAAAACCTATTTTAGGTGTATGCAGAGGCTGCCAGCTTATTAATGTACTTCAAGGTGGAACTCTTGTACAGAGTATTGATAGTGAACTGAATACTGAAGTGTATCATAAAGGAACAGGTCATAGGATTGATGAAAAGCTTCATAAGGTTACGCTGTGTGAGAATTCCTTTCTTAAAGATATATATAATGAGAACGAAGTTCAGGTTAATTCTTTTCATGAGCAATGTATAAAAATAATAGGATCAAATTTAAGAGTTGCAGCAAAGTGCTGTGAAGATGGTGTCATTGAAGGAGTTGAATATGAAGGTGACTTCTATATGGCTGGAGTTCAATGGCATCCAGAAGGAATGGAAGATCAGCTAAGACTTTTTCAAGAGTTTGTGGAAATATGCTCACAGAATTAAAATATACAGAGTGAAACTTATGTTAGTATTACTGTTAATATTTTACGAAGGGTATAGATTAAATTTTTATAACCAAACTATTTTTATAGTTTGGTTTGTTTATTTATTAAGAGCATTTAGGTATTTAATAGAATTTTTGATATTAAGACATTGTATCAATATGCATATAATGATGTAAAAGTTACATTCCATATTAACAGCGAAAGAGCTTTATCAAAAATAGATGTTAATCCAAAAAAAGATAAGCATAAAAGGTCAAAAGATAAAACCAAACATATGAATGTGCTAACAAAGCTCTAACTCTATAGTGAATTTATCAATAAAATATATAAAATAATTGATTTTTATCATCTGTAAGACTATAATTTACAGTAGTGTAAGGAGATGATTATTTTGACAACAAATTTAAAAAGAGTGGGAATCATTGGAGTTGGACATGTTGGTGCACATTGTGCATTTAGTTTAGCTACTCAAGGAATTGTAGATGAATTAATTTTAGTTGATACTAACAAGCAAAAAGCAATCAGTGAAAGACAGGATTTAATTGATAGTGTTACATATCTGCCTCACAGAGTAAACATAAAAACAGGTGAATATGAGGATCTTAAAGACTGCCATATCGTAGTAATAAGTGTTGGAATTATAACTCAGACTCATGATCGTTTAGATGAATTACAAGGAAGCATAGACATGGTTGATAGCTTTATTAAAAGAGTTGTAGATGGCGGATTTAATGGGATCTTTATTAATATAACAAATCCATGTGATATTATTGCAAAAAGAGTTTATGAACTTTCAGGTTTTCCTAAAAACAGAGTGTTTGGAACAGGTACAGGCCTTGATAGTTCACGTTTAAGAGCAATCATAGCTCGTGAAACAGGTGTTGATCATAAATCAATAAGTGCATATATGCTTGGAGAACATGGAGAATCTCAAATGGCTGCATGGTCACAAGTTTCATTTGCTGGAAAGCCACTTTCAGAACTTGAAATTGAAGATCCAAAAACATTTGGAAATTTAGATAAAAAAACATTAGCTAAAGAAGCTGCTGCTGCAGGATGGATAACATTTACTGGTAAAGGTGCAACAGAATTTGGAATTGCTTCAACTTTGGCTAGATTTGTTCAATGCATATTCCATGATGAAAAGCAAATAATGCCTTGTTCAACACTTCTTGAAGGACAATATGGTGAAGAAGGATTATTTGCAAGTACTCCATGTATTATAGGAAAAGATGGAGTTGAAAAAGTATTAGAGCTTAAATTAAATGATGGAGAATTAAAAGAATTTAAGCATTCTTGCAGTGTAATTAAAGAAAACATTAGTAAAATTAAGTAGAATTTAGATAAATAATAAAAAGCTTATAAGCAAATAAAATAATCGATACATTTGCTTATAAGTTTTTTATATTTTAAATTAATCATTTTTTTAGAATCTATTTTATTAAAAAATTATATAAATAATAACATATATGATTCTTTTATGATTTTATTACATATAATTTAAAGAATGGTTAATAATTAAAATTTAAGCAAATTATATTTTTACAATAATTGATAAATTTAATAAAAATATTTCGATAATTAAATATAATCATTTTTATTAAAAGAGGGGGCAGAGAGATATGAAAAATTTTGTGATTGCAATTACAAGAACATGTGGAAGTGGTGGAACAACAATTGGGAAAATGATTTCAAATGATTATGGTATCAATATGTATGATAGAGAGCTTTTACGTCTTGCTTCAGAAGATAGTGGAATTAACGAATTATTATTCTTAAACGTAGATGAACATGTGAAAAAGAGTTTGTTATATAAAGTATCTAAAAAAGTTTATCAAGGAGAACTAATACCTCCTGAAAGCAGTGATTTTACGTCTAATGATAATTTATTTAATTATCAGGCCAAGGTACTTCGTGAACTAGCTGAAAAAGAATCATATGTTGTCATAGGAAGATGTGCAGATTATATATTGAAAGATAAGCCAAATGTATTTAAAATATTTATTCATGCATGTGCTGAAGAATGTATTAAGCATGAAATGGAGCGCCTATGTATGAACGAAAAAGATGCAGCTAAGCATATTAAAAAAATGGATAAGTACAGAAGTGAGTATTATTATTATCATACAGGAGAAAAATGGGAAGATCCTAAAAATTATGATTTGAGTATTGATACCAGTGTGCTCGGATTTGAAAAAAGTGTACAATTAATTAAATCATATATAAATTTAAGAATGGAAAATTAATTTGTTGTTAGAAAGTCAGATATAGTTTAAAATTTATGATTTGAATTTTAAACTAATATCTGACTTTTATTTCTTCTTCTTTATTCATTTTTAACTCCTCATTACAAATGAGTTATATTAAATACTTTGATTACATAATCAAGCTATGTTAAAATAAGACTGAATTTTAAGTTTAAAAAATATAAAAATAGACAACACTCTAGCTATACAATACTAGAAATTAAATTATAGATATAAAAGTATAGCATTGCGATAAAGGAGGCTTTTTATTATGGCTTTAACGCCAATGATGGTAGAATACATGAAGACAAAGGAGCAGTATAGTGACTGTATCCTATTTTATAGATTAGGTGACTTTTATGAAATGTTCTTCGAAGATGCTATAACAGTATCAAGAGAACTTGAACTTGTTTTAACAGGGAAAAATTGTGGACTTGAAGAAAGAGCTCCAATGTGTGGCATACCACATCATGCTGCAGCTGCATATATACCAAGACTTGTTAATAAGGGATATAAGGTAGCTATCTGTGAACAGCTTGAAGACCCAAAGCAAGCTAAGGGAATTGTAAAACGTGGAGTAGTTAAAATCATAACTCCAGGAACATTTGTAGATAATAATTCTAATCTTGAAAATGATAATACATATTTAATGGCTATACATGAAGATGGTGAAATAATTGGAATTGCTACATCTGATATAAGTACAGGAGAATTTAAGACAACATCTTTTTCATATTCTATGGCAAGTCTTTTAGATGAAATAGCAAAACTTTCACCAAAAGAAATTTTATTAGATGAAAATACAAGTGAGGATATTATAAACGAAATAAAAGGTGTATGTTCTGCACTTATAACTAAAAAGAACTTTAATACATTTGTAGTATCTAAGGAAGAACTTATAGCTCAATTTTCAGATCTTGAAGCCGGTGCTCTTGAAAACTTACGTGAAATTACAAGTAGAGTGCTTCTTAAATATATATATGAAACTCAAATGATGAGTTTAAGCAATATCAATTTACTTGAACAATATGAAATAGTAAATTACATGGTTATTGACAGTAATTCAAGAAGAAACTTAGAACTTACTGAAAGCATAAGAGAAAAAACTAAAAAAGGATCTCTTTTATGGGTTTTAGATAAAAGTGCAACAACTATGGGGGGAAGAACAATAAGAAGATATATTGATGAACCTCTTATTGTGAAATCCCAAATAGAAAAAAGACTTAGTGGTGTAGAAGAACTATATAATTCAATAAGTTTTAATGAAGATTTAAGAAGAGCACTTAAAGAAATTTATGATATTGAAAGAATTGTTGGAAAAATATCAAATAAAAATGTAAATGCAAAAGATATGCTGAGCTTAAAAGCATCTCTTGAAAAAATACCAGAGCTTAAAGAACTTTTAAAATACGCAAAAAGTGATCTTTTAATGGAGTATTATGAAAACTTAGATGAACTTTCTGATGTAAGAACTCTTTTAGAAGATTCAATAAAAGAAGATCCATCACTTACAATAAAAGAAGGAAACATTATAAAGGATAAATATAATGAACTTGTAGATGAGCTTCGTGATGTGAAGCTTCATGGAAAAGAAAAAATTGCAGCGCTTGAAAATGAAGAACGTGAATTTACAGGAATTAAATCATTAAAGGTTGGATATAACAAAGTATTTGGTTACTATATTGAAATAAGCAAAGCTAACTTTGATAGTATTCCAGAAGGAAGATATATAAGAAAGCAGACACTAGCAAATGCTGAAAGATATATAACTGAAGATCTTAAAAATTTAGAAAATAAGATTTTAGGTTCTGAAGAAAAGCTTGTTAATTTAGAATATGACTTATTCGTTGAAGTAAGAGATAAAGTTGAAAAAGAAATAGGTAGATTAAAAAAGGCAGCAAGAATAATTTCTAACTTAGATGCGGTCTCAACTTTAGCTTTAGTTGCTCTTGAAAATGATTATGTTAAACCTAAGATAAACGAAGAAGGAACTATAGAAATAAAAGATGGACGTCATCCTGTTGTTGAAAAAGTAATAGGCAACGGTGAATTTGTATCTAATAGCACAACATGTAATCAAACAGATAAAGAACTATTACTTATTACAGGACCTAACATGGCAGGTAAATCTACTTATATGAGACAGGTTGCACTTATTACTCTTATGGCGCAAATTGGATCTTTTGTACCAGCAACAGAAGCAGATATTTCAATATGTGATAAGATATTTACAAGAATTGGAGCATCAGATGATCTAGCTGGCGGTAAATCTACTTTTATGGTTGAAATGTGGGAAGTTTCTAATATTCTTAAAAATGCTACATCTAAAAGTTTAGTTCTTCTTGATGAAGTTGGACGTGGTACTTCAACTTATGATGGACTTTCAATTGCATGGTCTGTTATTGAATATATAACTAAAAATAAAGATTTAAGATGTAAAACTTTATTTGCAACACATTATCATGAACTTGTTAAACTTGAAGGAATATTACCTGGAGTTAAAAATTACTCTGTTGCTGTTAAGAAGACAAATGACAGCGTTGTTTTCTTAAGAAAGATAATCGAAGGCGGTGCAGATGAATCTTATGGTATAGAAGTTGCAAAGCTTGCAGGTCTTCCAGATGAAGTTATAAATCGTGCTCGTGAAATTTTATCTGATCTTGAAGGTGAAAATAAGTTTGATATTGAAAATGTATCAAGTTTTTCAGAAATAAAAGAAAATAAGGAATCATTTAAAGAAGCAGCTATAGATGTAAATGAAAGCAGAGTTATAGTCGAAGAAAAAGTAAGTAGTGATGCAAGTGTTAATGTTTATGAGAATAAAGTAGATATAGATGAAAGTAATAATTTAAAAGAAATAGAAAAGCAAAAACAAATTATTGAAGAATTGCAAAATGAAATAAAACAGCTTAAAGAAGAACAACATAGTAAAAAGCATAAAAAGAGTACTAATGATTCTATGCAAATAGGATTTGATTCACTAGAAAAAGATTCATTTATAAAAGAAATAAGCAAAATTGATATTTTAGGCTTAAATCCTATGGAAGCTATGAATAGACTTTATAAGCTGGTTAGCGATTCTAAAAAATTAAGCAACTAGAAGTATATATTTTAATTATGTTAGACCATATCAATACTATTATTAATTTTGATATGGTCTATTTTTAACAGGACCAAAATTTACAATACATTTGTCTTATATTTTAGTAAAGCTCGTATTTGTTGATTATATGGTTTTATTTGTATTAATAGTATATAATTAATAATGATTATGATAATTAAAAGAAATTACTTAAGTAAAGAAAAAAGTAAATAATAAGTTATAGTTATTTGTAAGTTCTTAAATATTAAGACTGGAGGATTTTTAATGGTAAGATGGGGAATAATAGGACTTGGAAACATTGCAAAGCGCTTTGCAAAAAGCCTTGAATATGAGAAAGACGGAAAACTCGTTGCTGTTGCTGGCAAAACAGAAAACAAGAGAATGTATTTTAAAGAAGCTTATAAAGATGTTAAAGTCTATGAATCTTATGATGAACTTTTTAACAATCAAGATATAGATGCAGTTTATATAGCACTTCCACATAGATTTCATGCAAAGTGGTCTATTAGAGGATTAAATAAAGGAAAAGCAATATTATGTGAAAAGCCTAGCACTTTAAACTCATCAGAATTAGGTGGAATTTTAAAGTGTGCAAAGAGGAATAAAACTTTTTACATGGAAGCTATGAAGACACCTTTTGTTCCTATGTTTGATTTAATAAAAGATGTACTCAAAAGTGGCGTTATTGGAGACATAAAAAATATATATGCTGGATTTTGTTCAAAACCAAATGTAGATAAAAATTCATATTTATATAATAAAGAAGATGGAGGAGCAGTACTTGATGTAGCTTCATATCCTATTGCATTTGTACTTGGAATTTTAAGTGATAAAAAGATTTTATCAATAAATAAGAAAATTAAGAAAAAGAAATTTGATGAAGTAAGTATAGATGTTCATTTTGAAGCTTCAATAAAATTTGAAGGAGATGTTACTGCAAATATAGAAGGTGGAATTGATGGCGAGAAAGAAAGAACTGCAATAATAGAAGGAACATTTGGGAAAATGTACATACCAATATTTAATAGGCCGGAAAGTTATAAAGTAATTTTAAATGATGGAAGAGAATATGAAGAAAAACTTTCATTAATAAATGATGACATGTATGGAGAAATACATGAAGTACATAAATGTTTAGCACTTGGAAAAATAGAAAGTGATATCTTTACTTGGAATAACTCAATAGAAATATTAAAAATCATAGATCATATACGTGATATAAATAAGTATTCTTAACATAAATAAAGGACGTACTGCGTTTAGTGTGAATAACCGAAATAAAGCTCTTATGTTGTGGTCGCTTGCTACAAAAATGAAGCTAAGAATTCAAACATGCAGACTTGCACCCACAAATGTTTGCTCCAAGGCATATAATGCTTAGTGAGGTACGAACTTAGCAGTATAGCCCATCTTCATTTACCGATGAAGATGTTTCCTTTAATATGCCTTGGACAAACAATTGTGGAACAAGTCTACATGAAGAATTCTAAAGCTCAATTTTTGAATGCAAGACACCGCACACATAAGATCTTTATTTCTTTGTTTCATCTAAATTCAGAGTATCGGTATTATTGTTGCTATGCATAAATACATTTTTAAATTAAGGAATAGTTATTTATAGATGTTAAAGATTTAAAAAGTTAATATCTTATCCTTAAAAAAAAGGCATATCATAAATAAATGAAATACCTACTCATATATATTCGTAGGCATAAGCGATTCACACCAAATCATAGATTTGGGTTCTCTGCTTAAGGAAACATCTTCATCAGTAGATGAAGATGGGCTATACTGCAATTTAGATATTTTATTATTTATTGGGAAATAGATGACTTTTCTAAGTAGTCCAATAAATTATATGCCATTGATTGAAAACTATATTTTTAGGCATTGAATAATCCTCAAAACATAAATTAGGTGTCTGTTATTTTAGAGAAAAACAAAGAAATTCAATATATGAATAGGCGTAGTATTGTATTGGAAATTTCAGCATTTAAATTCTTTGGCAGAGGCTGTACCAAAATTGTTTGTTCAAACACTTGCTTTTTGGAGCAAACATTTTTGGGTGCAGCCTTTGCCATTAGAATTTTTAGCTGAAATTCCACTACAATCGAGCCTATCATATATTGAATTTCGGTTCTTATCCACTAAACTCCGATTCTACGTCCCTTATTTAAGATATGTTTTAAAGTTACTCTATTTTTAGTTAAGCTTATATAATATAAACATTAATATGACAAAAATATAGTATTTTTTTAGAAAAAGATGATATAATTTACTTATGAAATATAATTTGTAATATGTAATGAAAAGAGGGGTTTTATGGAAGTTAAAAAAATTGAAAATGAAGCTTTAAACGTAGTGTACAAGTTGATTCCGTACATCAATATCTTATTTAATAACGATATTTCAATAGGCCTTTTGGATAGAGAAAAATGTCTCTATTATAAACCCGGAAAAGATTTAGATTTGCATATATCTGAAGGTGAGAATACTACATTGCCACAAGTACTTGAAGTCATAAAGACTGGTAAAGAAAAAGTTGAAATAGTTCCTGAACATATTTTTGGAGTGGCATTTAAGAGCTGCGTATTCCCTATAAGAGATAATAATGATTATATAGCTGGAATAATAATTTTATCATTCAGTTTAGCTAAACATAATACAATGACTGGAATAGTAGAGAGTTTGGTTGAGTCTATTTCTCAGATATCTCAAGGAATAAATGAGGTAACAATTGGAGTACAAGATTTAGCAAGCATGAATGCAGATGTATTTAAACAAACAACGGAAGCCAATAGCAAGGCAAAGGATTCAAATCAAATTGTTGGAATTATTCAAGGAATATCATCTCAAACTAATCTTTTAGAATTAAATGCATCAATTGAAGCTGCAAGAGCAGGAGAGTATGGAAAGGGTTTCTCCGTTGTAGCTAAAGAAATAAGAAAATTATCAAATACATCTAAGGAATCTATAGACAAAATTGACACAATAATAAAAGATATTTCTGTATCAATAGAAAGTATAAATGAGAATCTAAGCAAAACTAATGAAGTATCACAAAATCAATCTGCAGCACTTCAGCAAATATCAGCATCCCTTGAACAATTAAATAGTACATCAAAGATTCTAGAAGATTTAGCAGAAAATCAATAAATTTTTCGAATATAAGGAGGAAAAGTGTTATGAGTTTTAAGGTATTAGGTATAACAGCCGGAAGAAAAGATTCTAATTCAGAAATTTTATTAAAAGAAGCGCTGTTGGCATGTAAGGATCAAGGTGCTGATGTAAAAATGATAAATCTTAGAGATTATAATATTCTAGATTGTACAGGCTGTACTGCGTGTACACAGGGAATGGTAGAAGGAAAGAAAGTTCCTTGTACATTAGAAAATAAAGATGATAAAAAAGCAATTATGGATGTAATGCTTAGCACTGATGCAATTATTGTTTCTGTTCCTACATATTATTTAATGCCAAGTGCTACATTTTTAAGATTTATGCATAGAAATTTATGCTATGAGACACCGTTTTTAGAAGCACTTGGGGAAATAGTGCATAAAGATAAGGTTGCAGGGCTTATTTCTGTAGGAGGCTCTACACGTGCATGGCAGTCAATGTCCCTGGAAGCACTTCAAGTAACTTGTTCTTTAAATGATTATAAGGTAATTGATATGTATATGGGAGCAAGAGTTCCTGCTCCTAAACAATGTCTATTACATAATGAAATAATTGAAAGAGCACATAAAGTTGGAGAAAATATAATGAAATCATTAAACACGCCTGTATCTGAAAGAAAATGGCTTGGAGATGAAGATATGGGGTGGTGTCCAAACTGTCATTCTAATGCTTTAATTTTAGGAGAGCCTCAATGGGATGGAGTAAGTTTTGAAGTAGAATGTCAAGTATGCGGAGCAGGAGGAACACTCGAAAAAACAAAAGAAGGAAAGTGGAAGTTTGTTATTGCTGAAAATGGATTGATACGAGATCGTACAACACCAGAAGGTAGAAATCATCATGTTCAAGAAATTGCTACAACACAAGGTGGTTTTTATACAGATGAAAATTTAAAAGTTGTAAAAGAAAAAATTCAAAAATATAAAGATATTAACTTTCCTACAATTGAAATAAATAAAAAGTAGTATACCTAAAAAATTTTATTAATGAATAGGAAAAGTAACAAGATTAATTAAAGAATAAATCTTGTTACTTTTTATAATTAAACTAAATCTTCACCATTAGATTCAAATGCTTTTTTAATCCATTTAAATGATTTTTTAGGTACACGTCTTAAGTCTTTTAAATCTTTTTCAGTTCTATTTACATAGACAAATCCATAACGTTTAGCAATTTCGCAGCCTGAACTTGGAATATCAATAGGTCCCCAAGTAATATATCCCATACAGTCAACACCGTCTTCAAGAATTGCATTTTTCATTTCTTGAATGTGATTTCTATGATATTCAATTCTATAATCATCATGAATTTCATCATTTTCATCTAATTCTTCTCTTGCCCCCATACCATTTTCAAGAACAAATAAAGGCATATGATGTCTTTGATACATTTCATTTAGAGTCCATCTAAATCCAATAGCATCTTTTTCCCATCCCCACTCAGTAGCATCTAAATAAGGATTTTTAATAACATGTTCATTAATTATTTCTCCATATGGTCTTTCATTATCAAAAGAACCTTCAGTTAATGTATTTGATCTATAATAAGAAAATGCTAAATAATCTACTGTATATTTTAATAATTCAGCATCACCTTCTTCAAATTTTGGCATCCAGCCTCTATTTTCTAAGTAAGATACCATGTAAGAAGGATACTCTCCGTTTACAAACACATCTGAATGAAATGCATTGATGTAATTATAGGCTTGTTTTGCAAATAAGTTATTTTGAGGAGTGCATTTTTCTGGATAGAAATTTGAGACAGTAGTCATACCACACATTTTAGCATCTGGAACTAATTCTCTAAGAGCCTTAGTAGCTTTGCAATGTGCTATAAATACATTATGGTTTACTTGGTATAAGTGTTTAGCTTCAGATACTCCCTCTGGAATTTCTTCTGCATTAGATACTCTAAGCATAGTAGCATGTAAGTTTTGTTCATTAAATGTCATCCAATGCTTAACTCTGTCTCCGAATCTCTCCATACAAACTCTAGCATATCTTTCAAATAAATCAACAACTTTTCTTGATGCAAAGCCATTATATTCTTTTACTAATTTATAAGGCATGTCAAAGTGAACCAATGTAATCATTGGCTCAATACCAGCTGCTATTAATTTATCTATTAAATCGTTATAGAATTTAACACCTTCTTCATTTATTTCATCATCTCCATTTGGTATTATTCTTGACCAGCAAATTGAAAAACGATAAAAATTAAAGCCCATTTCTTTCATTAAAACTATATCTTCATCATAACGATGGTATGCATCAATTGCTACCTTCCAATCAGAGAATTCAGGATTAGTAGGTCTTACATCATAAATTGATAAGCCTTTTCCTCCTTCATCCCATGCACCTTCAGTTTGGAATGATGAAACAGATCCACCCCAATAAAAATTACTATCTAAAGTCTTTTTCATAATATATATCCTCCTCTAATGGTATAAATACTTTGATTAGTTTCTATGGGTTCATTGTATTTTATAGAAAGTTTTATGTAAATACTATTAGATATTCCTATAATTATGTTTCATAAAAATATTATATTTTCACTATATTATGAAAAAAAATTTCGTGATATAATTAAATCCAAAATATGTTATAGGAAATAAAAACGCATTTATAGTAATTTAAATACTATTTTTCTATGCAGATATAGTTAAGAGGTGAAATTAAATGAGTATAATGACAAAATTAGAATTTCAAATGGATTTTTCAGATTCAGAAAAGAAATTATCAGAATATATTTTAAATAAAGGAGATAAGGTACTTCAAATGTCAGCTAGAGATCTTGCAAATAACACATATACATCTCCAGCAACTATAGTTAGGCTTTGCCAAAAGCTTGGACTTAAAGGATATAGTGATTTTAAAATTAAATATTCAGCAGAACTCCAAGCTGATTTAAATAAAAGTAATCGTATTGATGTAAACTTCCCATTTAATAAAAATGATAGAAAAGAAGAAATAGCCCATAAGATAGCATTATTAAATAGAGAAGCAATTGAAGATACACTTTACCTAATAGATTATGATAATCTTAATAAAATAGTTGATTTATTATATAAATCTAAAGACATTGATGTTTATGGGCTTGGAAATTCAATACTTGCAGCTTTAGATTTTGAACATAAAATGATGCGTATAGGAAGAAACATACGAGTAAAAACACTTCCAGGAGAACAGTCATTTCAGGCTTATAATGCTTCAAAAAATCATATTTCAATAATACTTTCATATTCAGGAGAAACTCTAGAAATAGTAAATATAGCAAAACTTTTAAAAGAGAAAGAATCAAAAATAATATTAATTACATCAATAGGTGAAAACGAACTTATAAAGTATGCAGACTATATAATTAATATTGGTTCACGTGAAAAAATATTTAGAAAAATTGCACCTTTTGCATCTAAAACATCTATGCAATATATATTGGATGTGATTTTTTCATGCATATTTCAAAAAGATTATGATAAAAACGTTGAATATAAGATATCAATGGATAATAAGTATGATCAAAGGCATCCACATAGCCCTGTTAATGATGATTAACATAGATTATGTATTTATTTATCAAATCTACATATAAAATTCATAATTATATAATAAACTAGTATAATATAGTAAATTAGGTGAGGTGAAATTATGAATAATATTTTGATTATTGAAGATGAATGTAGTGTAAGTGAAATACTTAAGGCATATCTTGAAAAAGAAGGATATAAGGTATTCTGCAGTCAAAATGGACTTGATGGCATTGAATTATTTAGAAAAAACAATATTAAGCTTGTTATATTAGATTTAATGCTTCCAGATATTGAAGGTGAAGAAGTATGCAGAATACTTAGAAAAATATCTGATGTATATATTTTTATGTTAACAGCAAAAGTAACTTTAAATGATAAAATCAATGGATTAAGCATTGGAGCTGATGAATATTTAACAAAGCCACTAAGCCCAAGAGAGCTTACAGCACGTGTTAATGCATTATTTAGAAGATTAAGAGGCACTAAAAAAGAAGATTTTATATCCATCAATAATGGTTATATGATAATTAATAATGATAAGAGAACCTTTTGTTTAAATAATAAGGAAATAAATTTAACTCCTAATGAATTTGATATATTGTATCTTTTAGCCTCTAATAAAGGTAAAGTATTTACAAGAGAAAATATTATAGAAAGAGTTCTAGGAATAGATTTTGATGGTTCAGATAGGATCATTGATGTTCATATAAAAAATTTGCGTAAGAAAATTGAAATAGATAGTAAAAATCCTGAATACATACTTACAGTTACTAAAATAGGATACAAATTTGGTGAAAAAAATGAAGCATAGTATAAAGAAACACATAAGTATTATTATTATATTTTGCTCTGTAATAGCTGTTTCATTTACTGCAATACTTGTTAATTTAACTATAACAAAAACATTTGATTCATATTTAGAAAATGTAAAAGATAAAAGGAATTCAAGAATAGTAGGATATTTTCAGCAAATATACAGAAGAGATGGAAAATGGGATTCACACTCTGGTGAAGAAATGATGCATGAAGCGTATATGAGTGATTATTGTTTGAGTCTTTTAGATGAAAATGGCAAAGTGGTATGGGAGATGGATCCAAATGATATAAAACATAAAGAACATATACAAAATATAAAGGCTGAAAAAAGAGAAGGAATATATAATACTGAAACATT
The DNA here is from genome assembly GCF_001458595.1 of Clostridium neonatale. Lineage (GTDB taxonomy): Bacteria > Bacillota > Clostridia > Clostridiales > Clostridiaceae > Clostridium > Clostridium neonatale. The sequence continues at coordinate 1,109,456 of NZ_LN890328.1, read as the reverse complement.
TAACATAAATATAAATGAAAAAACAGTTGGATATGTTATCATAGGAGACTATTCACCACTTCTACTTTCAGCAGAAGACATGAATTTTAAGTTTCAAGTAAATAAAAGTATATTATTTAGCGGCACAATTACAATTGTTATAGTTATAATAATAAGCCTTATTCTATCAAAGCAATTTTCACGCCCAATTAAAGCCGTTTCTAATACTTCAGTAAATTTATCAAAAGGGAATTATGATTCAAAATTGAATATAGAAAGTGATATAGAAGAAATTGAAAATTTGGTTGTTAGTATAAATTCTTTAGGAAACACTCTTAAAAATCAAGATTCTCTTAGGAAACAGCTTATTTCTGATATTTCTCATGAAATACGAACCCCTTTAAATATTCTTCAAAACAATTTAGAAGCAATGATAGATGGCATAATTCCTATAACTAACGAAAAACTAGTCAATTTGAACGATGAGGTAATACGTTTTGGCAGATTATTAAATAATTTAAATTCATTAAAGGCTATTGAAAGTGAAGATACCGTATTAAATATATCAAATATAAATATTCATGAGCTCATTTCAATAGTAATAAGTGATTTTTTACTACATGCACATGAAAAAAAGATTGAAGTTATTTTGAATAAAGAGGGTAGTGATTTTGATGTCTTGGGTGATTTTGATAAATTAAAGCAAGTGTTTATAAATATTATATCAAACAGTATTAAGTTTACAAATGAAAATGGAAAAATATATATTCTTATAAAAAGTGATGCGGATCATGTAATAATAAAAATAATGGATAATGGGATTGGTATAAAAGAAGAAGATATGCCTTTCATTTTTGAAAGAATGTATAGAGGAGATAAGAGTAGAAATAAAACTAAAGGTAATGGATTAGGACTTAGTATAGTAAAAACTATACTAAACTTACATTCTGCAAGTATTGATGTAAAAAGTAATGAAAATGAAGGAACAGTCTTTAAAATACGCTTGAATAAAAAGTTAGTATGATTTAATACTATCAATACATTTTGTAAAGGCAAAAATTGTGCTACACAATGAGATATTCTTAATTGTGCAGCACAATTTTTTAGTTACAGCTTGTTGAATCAGAGATTTATATTTTTTAGCTACGTTAAACATTATTTAATGCTAAAGAATTTTATAAAAATGTCAATATAGTGTAATTATTTCTCTTAATATTGTTAGAAATATTAGTAGAATACAGTTATAATATAATCATAGAAAAAAATTACATTAAGATTATGTTTTGAAGGAGTGTTGACTAGTGAATAAATATGGAAAACTAATAGACTATGCTATTAATGATAACGATGTCAAGATAAAATTTGAAAAACAAGATGTTTCAATAAAAATAATAAAATCCGATATAATTAATTTTTTCGTACCATTTTTTAGAAACGAAAGAAATTCAAAATCCGTTGAAAATTTAAAAAAGTATACTATAAAATTTGAAGTAGAAAAATCAAACGATTTTCTTAAAATAAAGACAGAAAAGCTAATAATAGATATTTTTGATAACTTTCTTGTAAATATCTATGATATAGAAGGAAACATATTATGTGCTGATTATAAGGGGGAGTATAAGCCATTTAAAAGACGTAGTGGAGATTTTTCTTTAGCTGAAGCAGAAGGACATAATATAAATAGTGAAAATGAATATAAAGTTTATGTATCAAAAAAAATGGAAGATAATATGTATTTCTATGGTCTTGGTGAAAAGACAGGTCATTTAAATAAAAAATCATACCACTATGTAAATTGGAATACAGATAATCCAAGTCCACATGGTGAGACTTTTGATAGACTTTATAAGTCTATACCATTTTTAATTTCAATAAAAGATACAACTGCCTTTGGTATTTTTTTTGATAACCATTTTAAAACATATTTTGATATGGGACATGATAATAAGGAGTACTATTATTTTGCAGCTGATGATGGAAATTTAGATTACTACTTTATTTATGGACCAGAAGTTAAAAAAGTAGTTGAAGGATATACTAAACTTACGGGAACAGTTCCACTTCCTCAACTTTGGACTCTTGGATATCAGCAATGCAGATGGTCATATGAAAATGAGGAAAGACTTATGGAAATAGCTGATAATTTTAGAGAGAGAGGCATCCCATGCGATACTTTATATTTAGATATAGATTACATGGATGGCTATAGAGTATTTACATGGGATAAAAATAAATTTAAAGATCCAAGTGGTCTTCTTAAAAGATTAAGAGATATGGGATTTAAAGTAGTAACTATAATCGACCCAGGTGTAAAAGTAGACACAGAATACAATATATACAAAGATGGGCTTGAAAATGGTTATTTTGCAAAAGATAATGAAGGAATAACTTATAGAAATGAAGTATGGCCTGGCACATCTGTATTTCCAGATTTCTTAAATTCAAATGTTAGAAAATGGTGGGCTAAAAATCAAAAAATAATGATGGATAATGGCGTTAGTGGAATTTGGAATGATATGAATGAACCAGCAAGTTTTAATGGACCTCTTCCAGACGATGTTATGTTTGATAATGATGGTATACCTGTAATGCATAAAGAAGCTCACAATGTTTATGCTCATTTTATGGATAAAGCAACTTATGAAGGAATAAAATGTGAGACCGGAAAGAGACCTTTTATAGTTACTAGAGCATGCTATTCTGGTACTCAAAAATATTCTACAGTATGGACTGGGGATAATGTAAGTACATGGGAGCATTTAAGAATGTCTATTCCAATGCTTATGAATTTAGGGCTTTCAGGCTTTGGCTTTTGTGGAACTGATGTAGGAGGATTTGGACATGATGCATCAGCTGAACTTCTTCAAAGATGGGTACAAGTAGGTGCATTTACACCACTTTTTAGAAATCATTCCGCAATGGGAACAAGAGACCAAGAACCATGGGCATTTGATGAGTTAACTGAAGAAATAAATAAAAAATATATTAAGCTTCGTTATAAATTAATTCCGTATTTATATGACTTAATGTGGAACATGAGTAAAAACGGTGCTCCAGTTATCAGACCATTATTATTTAATTATCAAAATGATAAAAACACATATGAAATAAATGATGAATTTATGTGTGGTGATAACATATTAGTTGCACCAGTAGTTGAACAAGGCAAGAAAGCTCGAATGGTATATTTACCTTCTGGTAATAACTGGATAGATTATTGGACTAAAGAAGAATTTAAAGGAGGCTCATATATAATAAAAGAAACACCAATAGATATTTGCCCTATATATATTAAAGCAGGATCTGTTATTGCAACTTCAGAAGAACAAAATTATATTGGTGAAAAAGTTTCTGAGAAAATGATATTTGAAGTATTCTTAGGAAACAAAGAAAGTAAGAGCAGATATTATCATTATTTAGATGATGGGGAATCATTTAAATATCAAATAGGAGAATATAATGCTTACAAGATTAAAGTATCTGTAGATGATAATGTTGAAATAAAAGTTAAAACATTAGAAAAAGGATATAATGATAAATTAAGAGAAATGGAATTTAGAATCCACAATTTAAATAATAAAAAAGTAATAATTAATGGACAAAATGAAAAAATTAGTGATAATAATATTATAACTATTAATTTATAATATTGTAGTATTTTTAAAGCTAATTAAGTAATAAAAATATTCAATACTAAAAAATTAGTATTGAATATTTTTTTATTTAAAGTGCAACATTTTCCACTGGTAGGTTGTATTATAATTGGAAAAATAATTATTAAATACGTATTTTATATAATTTCATAGATATAATATTTAAATTAGGACTATTCATATTGTTGAGTAGATGAAAGGATGAGCTTTATGAATGATGTTTCATTGCGTACGGATGAAATTATTTCTAAAGATTTAGAAACTTATGGAAACACATTGTATAGACTTGCATATTCATATATGAAAAATATGCATGATGCAGAGGATATAGTTCAAGAAGTTTTTATACAATTATTAAAAAATATCGATATATTTGAAAATAATGATCATAAAAAATCATGGCTTATTTGTGTTACGCGAAATATTTGCAAAAATAAACTTAAGTCTTCATGGTTTAAGAAAAAAGAAGAGTTGATAGAAATGCCATATTATGATGAGTACAAAGATACTACTGTTCTCGATGCTGTTATGAAGCTGCCAGTAAAATATAGAGAAATAATATTTTTGTATTATTATGAAGGATATAAGACAGCAGAAATATCAGAAATAACAAACCAAAAAGAATCAACGGTACGCTCATTATTACATAGAGCAAGAAATATTCTAAAAAAATCATTAAAGGAGGAATATGATTTTGAGTAAGAAGTACAAAGAACAAATGGATTCAGTTTTCATGAGTGAAGAAGTAAAAAATAGAATATTACATAATACTATTAATTCGGACAAGCAATTTGTAATTAAGAAAAATAATAAAAATAGATTATATAAAAGATCCATGGGAACACTTGTAGCTTGCCTAAGTATATTGATATGCATAAATTTAAGAGGATTTTTCTTAAAGATATTTGGTCTTGAAAATAATAAAAATACTAAGAATATAGAAATGAAGCACAATGAAGACTTAAATAATAATACAGAAAAGACAAATGCAGATAGTAAAGACTTAAATAAAAATACTAAGAAAGATACTATAAAAAATGAAAGCAATTCTCCTTCAAATGTTAAAAATGAAGATATAAAAAATAATGATAAATCTAATTCACCTTTGATTAAAAATTCAGATTCAAAAAATAATATTATAGAAATACCTGAAAAAGAAATTAGTGAAGCAAATGAATCTTTAAATGAAAATATTGAAAAACATGATAATAATAAGGAAACTGCAAAGAGTAAGGAAGTTGATACTTCTGAAAATAGTTCAGAAAAAAATGATGAAATATCTGTAGCTTCATATGATGCAGGATTAGAAAGAAGTATGTTAAAAGAAGAAGCTTCTAATATTAAACAGGTAAATACAATAGAAGATGCTGAAAATGAAGTTGGATTTAAATTTAAAACGCTAAAAAATATTCCAGAAGGATTTAATATTGACAATATAAGCGTCATTTCTAACAATACAGTAAAAATAGATTATAAAACTGCTGAAAATGAACTAACTTTTACAATTGAAAATAATAAAGAAAATAAACCTGAAGAATATACTATATATCCATTTGAAAAGAAGATTAATATAAATGAAATAAGTGTAGCTGTAAAAGGATATGATAATAATTTAATTAATGAATCTAGTTGGACTGATGAAAATGCCTCATATTCTATTTATAGTCCAAATGGCATTAACGAAAATGATTTAATTGATATGATTAAGAGTATTAACTAAATGAACTATATGTTCATCTAATGGTTATAATTTTAAAAGTATAAAATTATAATTACTTATATATTATTCTAATAAAAATGAAGTATATGATGATTTAATATCAGTAATTTCATATGCTTCATTTTTGTTATTTAATGTTAATAAGCTTAGAAAAAACTAATATTTTATAACAATCACCTTGAAAATTTAACTTATTTAACAAAAAATTAACATTTCTTTAACAATACTCCGATGAATAAAGTGCTATTATCAATTGAATGAAAATATTTAAATTTTTATTAAAACATTGTAAGGTATAAAGGAGGAGATAATATGGATATTATTATCATATTAAGTTTGTTATTTGCATTCGGAAGTTTAATTTGTGGGTTTATGTTGGAAGGTGGATCGCCAGCAGCATTGATTCAGATTTCGGCATTGATTATTGTTTTTGGAGGAACTTTTGGAGCAGTTGGGGTTTCGTGTTCTAGTAAAGTAGTAAAAAAATTTTTCAAGATCATGGGAATTGCTTTTAAAAAAAGAAATATCGATATAAAACAAAAAATAGAATATTTTCATAATCTATCTATAAAAACTAGAAAAGAAGGTTTATTATCACTTGAAGCAGAATCTACAAAGCCAGAGTTAGATCCTTTTATAAAAGTAGGATTACAACTGGTTACTGATGGTGTTGAATTAACAGAGCTAAGAAGTATCTTAGAAACTAAAATAGAGCAAATATCTGAGCGTCATCAGTCAGGAATAGACATGTTTAGTGCTGCCGGTGGATATGCTCCTACAATGGGTATAATAGGTACAGTTATGGGACTTGTATTAGTTGTTAGTAATTTAAGTGATCCAACAGTTTTAGGGCCTAAAATAGCATCTGCATTTATGGCTACATTATATGGAATATCATCAGCAAATCTCCTATGGTTACCTGTAGCAAATAAACTAAAGGTATATGATAGAGAAGAAATAATTGAAAGAGAATTATGTCTTGAAGCAATATGCCTCTTACAACAAGGAATAAACCCTAATGTACTTGTAAGCAAACTACAAACTTTCTTAACAGATGTAGAAGCAAATAAATTTAATATACAGTAGTTTAGAGGGGTGTTTTTATGAAAAAAAGACAAGAAAAGCCTGAAAATAGTGAACGATGGCTACTAACATATTCAGATTTAATAACATTACTTATGGCACTTTTCGTTATACTGTATGCATCATCTAATGTAGATAGTAAAAAATATAAGCAGCTATCAGATTCTTTTAGACAAGCATTTTATGTAAGTGGAATATTTGAAAATTCTGGTCCCAAAGGTGAAGATGTAATAGACGGGGAAAGTGGACCAGTAATTGATAGTACTTTAGGAGAAGAGACTGAGGAAGAAAAACTAGAAGACGTTAAAGCACAAGTTGATAAAATTGTAGAAAACTCTGACCTAAAAGGAAGAATAACTACATCAATTGAAGAAAGAGGACTTAGTATAAGTTTTAGTGATAATGTATTTTTTGATACTGGACAAGCTATAGTTAAAGAAGATTTTAAGAATGATTTAATGTCAATATCAAAGGTATTAAATGAAATGGACAATTATATAAGAATCGAAGGGCATACTGATAATGTAATTATAAGTAATGAACTTTATCATTCAAACTGGCAGCTATCATCAATTAGAGCATCAAATGTTGCTGAATTTTTAGTTAATGATGGAAATATAAATCCAAACAGAGTATCAGCAGTAGGTTATGGAGAATATAGGCCATTACAATCAAATGACAGTGAAGATGGTAGAGCTCAAAATAGAAGAGTTGATATTGTTATATTGAATAGTAAATATAATGTATCAGAAACTAATAGTTAAAGAGTATTAATTTTATTTATAATGACTTATAAAAAAATATATATTATAAAAAAACAAGCAGACTATATATAGGTTTGCTTGTTTTTTTATTCTAAATTAATATAAATATATAATAAAAAAATTTTATATAATTCAAACTTTTTTTAATAGTTATTTATCTATATAGTATAAACACTATATAAAATATGGTGCCAATTTATATAGCTAAATAATTATATTTATCAAAAGAGGAGGGGTAACTAAAATGAAAAATGATAATTACGAAAAGGTAGTACATTATATCTTAAATAATCAAGATAAGTTTTACCGTTTAGCTTATAGTTATACTAAGAATAAAGATTCATCACTTGATATAGTTCAGAATGCAGTTTGCATAGCCTTAGAAAAATATAATACTATAAAAAATATAGACTATATTAAAACATGGTTTTATAGGGTATTAGTTAATGAATGTTTAGCGTATATAAAGAAAGCTCAAAAGGAGCTTTTATACGAAAAAGAGAATGTAAAAAAAGATATATATCATGAGGAAGCTTATTATAAAGGAATTGAATTATATAATGCAATAGATAAATTATCAGAAGATATAAAAACAGTTATAATGCTTCATTATTATGAAGAAATGACTTTAAAAGAAATATCTGAAATAACAGATACAAATTTAAATACTGTGAAAACGCGATTATATTCTGGATTAAAAAAACTAAAACTTCTAGTTAAGGAGGTATGATTTATGAATGAATTAAAAGATGCAAAGAAAATATATGAATCCATTAAAATTCCTAATGAATTAAGTTTGATTATAGACAAATGTATAAAAAATGAAGAAGGAAAAAATAAGGTGGTCCCAATGAAAAAGAAGAACTATATAAAGTATTTAACAACCATTGCAGCAGCATTCGTATTAGCAATATTAATAGGAGTAAATACTAGTGAAGTATTTGCAGATACAATGCAAAATATACCTATTATAGGAAATGTAATGAAAGTATTAACAGTACGTTCATATGAAGATAAAAATAAAGATAGGAACATAAAAGTTGAAGTTCCAGCAATAGATTCAGAAAAAGCTAAAGATGTTAATAGTTTAATACAAGAAAAAATAGACAGCTATGTAAAAGAAGCTGATGAAAGAATACAAGAATATAAAAAGGCTTTCATAGCAACTGGCGGGACAGAAGAAGAATTTGCTAAGCATAACATAAAGGTTAATGTTGGATATGATGTAAAGTATCAAGATGAAGATATTGTTTCATTTGTAATAACAGGTACAGAAAGCTGGGTTAGTGCATATGGATTAAATAATTACTATAACTTAGATATAAAAAATAATAAAGAACTTACACTAAAAGATATTCTTGGTGATAACTATATAGAGATTGCAAATGAAAGCATAAAAAAACAAATGAAGGAAAAAAGTGAGGCAGATCTGAATATTGTGTATTTTTCTGAAGAAAAAGGAGGCTTCACTTCTATTGATGAAAATACAAAGTTTTACTTAAATTCATCAAAAAATCCTGTAATTGTATTTGATAAGTATGAAGTTGCACCTGGATTTATGGGAATGCAAGAATTTGAAATAACAAAATAAAAGAATAGATTTAATACTACTAATAAAAATATATCTGCTAATTAATATAAAGTTGTATTTAATCCAGAAAAAATCATTATTTCAGATCAGTTTGAAGTAGAAGTTAATTTAGATTTTAAAAAAAGATTTTATAAAAAATAAGAAATGCTTAAATATTTATAAATTTAAGCATTTCTTATTTTCTATGTAATTACTTATATTGTATAAATTTATCAAATTCTAAAGATATTTGAATTATTCAACTTATATTAAAAAGTTAAAACAGTTATTAGACAAACAATCCCAAAAACTTTGTGCTGCTAAAGATAAAGAAAAATTTTTATTTGAAATCATAATTATATGTCTTTTAGGAAGCGTAGGAAGTGAATCAATTTTCACTAATGCACCTGTCTTAACCTCTTTAGAGACAAATTCTTCAATTGTACATGAAACGCCTAAGTTTAATTTGGTAAGCTCAATTAATAAATCCATATTGTCAATTTCCATTGTAGGATTCAATTCTACAGAATTTATTTTAAAGAAACTATCTAAATACATTCTTGAAATATTATGTTTTTCTAATAAAATAAGTGATGATAATTTAGTTAAATCGTTAAATGTATTAATATTCTTATATTTTGAAAATTCTGGACCAGAGACAAATATATCATGAATTTCATATAATCTTTTATAATTAAATTTCTCATATGAAACTAAATTGCTTACTATTCCAATGTCTATTATATTGTTTTCAATTAATTTTAATGTTTCTTGAGCACTTTTGTTTATTATAATTATTTTTATATTAGGATATAAACTTATAAAATTCTTTAATCTTGGAACTAAATAATGTTTTCCAAGAGTAGTACTGACGCCAATTTTTATATTTCCAGTTTCTCGAGTTTTTAATTTATCAATTAATTTTTCACCATCATTTAAGCTTGTTAAAGCTTTTTCTACATATTCTAAGAGATATGCTCCTTCTTTTGTTAAGGCAACACCTCGTGACTTGCGGTAAAACAGTTTTATAGAAAGCATTTCTTCAAGTTTTTTAATACTTTTACTAACTGCAGGCTGACTTATAAAAAGCTTGTCAGCTGCATCAGAGATATTGTTGCATTTTGCAACTGTATAGAAAATTTTATAGTATTCTAAATTAATGTTCATATAAGGCTCCCTCACATTATAATGTATAACCATAAGTTATACATTATATGAATTATTGATATTTCTATTATACCAATAATATGTATAAGATTGTATTAATGACTAATAATGAGTATGAAAAATCATATAAAACATTTAGACGAACTAACTAAATTAACGCTTATGCAGAAAGGTATTTAAAATGTGAATATAATTGATAATAAAACCGCACATAATTCAAAAGAATATGATAGAAATATATATAAAACAATTCAATATTATGAATTGTTTTATAAAGAAACTATTGATTTAGTACAATCATATAAGAATGACTGTGAAATATGGCTTGATACAGGATGTGGTACAGGTAATTTTGTAGAAATTGCAAATAATATATTTAAGAATACTAAATTTATTTTAAGTGATTGCAATGATAATATGATTAATATAGCAAAGAATAAATTAAAAAATTTTTCTGATAGAATTGAATTTATATCAGGATGTTCTTCTGAAAATTTAAAAAATACTATAAATAGATGTGTTGATGTAGTTACAGCAATTCAAGTACACCATTATTTAAATCGGCAGAGACGTGAAGAAGCAACTAAAAATTGTTATGAAATATTGAAAAAGGGAGGGATATATATAACCTTTGAAAATATTAAACCATTAAGTGATAAAGGAATTGAAATAGGGTTAAATAGGTGGGCTGAATGTCAGCTAAATTCTGGAAGGAGTAAAGAGATAGTTGAGAATCACAAAAAGCGATTTGATAAAGCATATTATCCTATTACTATATTAGATCATATAGCCTTATTAAGGAAAGCTGGATTTAAATATTGCGAAGTATTTTTTGTTTCACAAATGCAGGCTGGATTTTATGCAATAAAATAAGCATTAATAATACAAGTTTATAAAATTATATATGTTTAATAAATAATAGAAGAATAAGAGGATTGATCTTATTCTTTTATTATTTAAAGTTTTGAAAATACTTAGTATTAGGCTTTATAAAAAAAATTTAAATTAAAAAAAGTTTTATGAAAACATTGACAATACATATGCGTATAAGTTATTATGTATTTACAACATATACGTATATGTAAAAGAAGGGGGAGAAGATTATGGTGAATTATAACAATGATGTTAAACAATTATTAGAGTATATCGGTGGAAAAGAAAATATAGGTGCAGTATCTCACTGTGCGACAAGAATGAGATTTGTATTAAATAACACTTCTTTAGCTGATGAAGATAAAATTAAAGCAATAAAGTCTGTTAAAGGTACATTTACTCAAGCAGGACAATTTCAAGTTATTATAGGGAACGATGTAGCCAATTTTTATAACGAGTTCACAAAAGTTGCAGGCGTAGAAGGAGTTAGTAAAGAGAGTGTTAAGGATGCTGCTAAATCAAATATGAACTTCATTCAAAAAGTTATGGCTAATATAGCAGAAATATTTGCACCATTAATACCAGCAATAATCGTTGGAGGTCTTATATTAGGATTTAGAAATATAATTGGTGAAATCAAAATGTTTGAAGATGGCACAAAAACATTGATAGAAATATCTCAATTTTGGGCAGGAGTTCATAGCTTTTTATGGTTAATAGGAGAAGCCATATTTCACTTCTTACCTGTAGGAATAACATGGGCTGTAACAAAAAAGATGGGGACAACACAAATACTTGGTATAGTTCTTGGTATTACTTTAGTATCACCCCAGCTTTTAAATGCTTATTCAGTTGCAGGTGCAGAAAGCATTCCTTATTGGGATTTTGGCTTTGCAAAAGTAAATATGATTGGATATCAAGCACAAGTAATACCAGCAATTCTTGCAGGCTTTGTATTAGTATATCTTGAAAGAGCTGTTAGAAAAATAGTACCTGATTCTATTTCAATGATTTTAGTTCCATTTCTAGCATTAGTGCCAACTGTATTAATAGCTCATGTTGTACTTGGACCTATAGGTTGGGCAATAGGAGCATGGGTTTCTAAAATTGTTTATGGTGGACTAACTTCATCATTTGGAAGTATATTTGCAGCAGTATTTGGGTTCCTTTATGCACCACTTGTTATAACAGGATTACACCATATGACTAATGCAATAGATCTTCAACTCATGGCTGAATTTGGTGGGACATCTTTATGGCCAATGATTGCTTTGTCAAATATCGCTCAAGGTTCAGCAGTTTTAGCAATGATTTATCTTCAAAGAAAAAATGAAGAAGCAAAACAGATTTCAATTCCAGCATGTATTTCAGCATATTTAGGTGTAACTGAACCAGCTTTATTTGGTATAAATCTTAAATATAGATTTCCATTTCTAGCAGGAATGACAGGTTCAGCGGTAGCAGCAATTGTATCAGTTTCAAGTGGAGTTATGGCAAATTCAATTGGGGTTGGAGGTATTCCAGGAATTCTTTCAATTCAACCTAAACATATGTTAATGTTTGCTATATGCATGATAATAGCAATAGTTGTCCCTTTTATATTAACAGTAGTATTAGGTAAGAAAAAATTAGTTGAATAAAAAATAATATAAGTTAACAGTATTTAATCCAAATTAATATTAACTATAAATTTAAAAGGAGGAATTTGCAGTATGAAAGACTTTAAAAAAAGTACTGTATATCAAATATATCCTAAATCATTTAATGATTCAAATGGAGATGGAATTGGAGATTTAAACGGAGTAATTGAAAAGCTAGATTATTTAAGCGAATTAGGTATTGATTATATTTGGCTTACTCCTTTTTTCGTATCACCACAGATTGATAATGGATATGATATAGAAGATTATTATAATATAGATCCTATTTTTGGAACAATTGATGATTTTGACAATCTTGTATTAGAGTGCAAAAAAAGAAATATTGAAATAATGCTTGATATGGTATTTAATCATACATCAACAAAACACAAGTGGTTTAAAAATGCACTTAATGGAGATCAAAAATATAAAGATTTTTATATTTTTAAAAAAGGTATTAATGGAAAGGAGCCAACTAACTGGCAATCAAAATTCGGTGGTAGTGCATGGGAATACGTAGAAAAATTTAATGAATATTATTTACATTTATTTGATAGGACACAAGGAGATTTAAACTGGGAAAATGAAGAAGTAAGAAATGAGATATATAAAATCGTTACTTTTTGGATTAATAAGGGAGTTAAAGGATTTCGTTTAGATGTTGTAAATCTCATTTCAAAACCAGAAAAATTTGAAAATGATCAGATTGGAGATGGAAGAAGATTTTATACGGATGGGCCTAAAATTCATAAATATTTGAAAGAATTAAACAAAAATACATTTGGTAAATATGAGGACATAGTAACAGTAGGAGAAATGTCTTCAACATCAATTGAGAGTTGCATAAAGTATACAAATCCTAAAGAAAAGGAACTGTCAATGGTCTTCAATTTCCACCATTTAAAAGTCGATTATGATAAAGGTGATAAATGGACATTAATGGATTTTGACTTTAAAAAATTGAAATCACTTTTTAAATCTTGGCAAGAAGAGATGGAGAAAGGAAATGGATGGAACGCACTGTTTTGGTGCAACCATGACCAGCCAAGAATAGTATCTAGATTTGGGAACACTGATAAATATCATAAAGAAAGTGCAAAGATGCTTGCAACTACAATGTATATGATGAGAGGAACACCTTATGTTTACCAAGGAGAAGAAATTGGAATGACTAATCCAGACTTTGATTCAATAGAGCAATATAGAGATGTGGAATCAAAAAATTATTTTAAAATCTTACAAAAATCAGGAATTGACGATTCCAAAATATATAGAATATTGAATAGTAAATCAAGAGATAATTCTAGAACTCCAATGCAATGGGATGATAGTAAAAATGCTGGATTTTCAGGTGCAGACCCATGGATACCTGTAGGTAAATCTTATAAATCAATAAATGTAGAAACAGCGCTTAAAGATAAAAATTCTATTTTCTATCATTATAAAAAACTTATAAAGTTAAGAAAAGAATATGATGTTATTTCATACGGATCGTTTAAAATAATTCTAGAAAATCATGATAAAGTGTTGGCTTATACTAGAAAATTAGAAAATACCGAACTTGTAATACTTAATAATTTTTACAGTGAAAATACTGAAGTAATTTTGGATGAAAGTGTAACATTTGATAATAGCAAAATATTGCTGTCTAATTATAGTGACAGTATAAATCTTCAGAAAAAAATTATTCTTAGACCATATGAATCTGTAGTATATATTCTTGAGAAATAATACGATAATATGTTAAAATGTTTTTGGTGATGTAAATGGCTAGTAAGTATTTTAGCATATATAATGAAATAGCAAATAAGATTGAAAATGGAATATATCAAGCAAATGATGAAGTTTCTTCTGAAAGCGAATTAATGAAAGAGTATAATGTATCAAGAGATACTGCAAGAAAAGCACTAATATTACTTGAGGAAAATGGTTATATTCAAAAAATTAAAGGAAAACGTTCGTGCGTATTGGATATAAATAAATTTGATTTTCCAGTATCAGGGGTCATTAGTTTTAAGGAAATTGCGCAAAAGATGGGTAAAACTTACACTATAGTGGATGAATTAAGTTGCATTATTCCAAATGATCGTATATTGAATAAATTAGAATTATCTCCAACAGATAAAGTATGGAGAATAATCAGATCTAGAGTAATAGACGATGAAAGAGTTATATTAGATAAAGATTATTTGGTTGAAAAATATGTTGAAAATATTACAGAAGAGATTTGTAAAGATTCAATATATGCTTATGTAGAAGGGGAATTAGGACTTAAAATTGCATATGCAAAAAAGGAAATAACAGTTCAATTTGCTACAGAAGAAGATAAAAAATATTTAGATTTGAAAAAATTTGATATGGTTGTAGTTGTAAAAAGCTATACGTATTTAGATGATACAAGTTTATTTCAATATACCGAATCTAGACATAGACCAGATAAATTTAAATTTGTTGACTTTGCACGAAGAAAAAAATAAGTATAGAGGACTCTTAACTAAACAAGAATATAGTTTAAGTTAAGAGTCTTTTTATTAATGTACATAAATCGTAATTGTTAGAAGTGAACTCTAATAAGCCAAAATCTTATATTCTTATCGCTCCAACCTAAATCCCAAGGGACATCGTTTCTATCAGTGTTATGACATGTAACAAGTGAATATCCTTTAGAATCAGCACCAGTAACTACAGAAATGTGTGTAATATCGCCTTTCTTTTCATATGCTACAAAATCTCCAGGAAGAAGCTTATATGAAGCCTTATAAACGTCATTATAACTGCCTTTAGCTATAACCGAAGCTCTACCACTATAGAGCATGTAATTTGTGAATTTATCAGCATTTACCCAAGGTGTAGTAGCACATCGTTTTTGTTTATCATAATTCCAAGCTCCAGTATATTTAAATTTTCCACCTTCATGAAGAATTTGAGAGGCAAAGTTAGCACAGTCGCCTCCATCACTGTTAAAATTTTTATATTCTTTATTGTATTTATAGAATTCTTCTTTATTTTCTGAAACTCCACAATATTCTTTTGCATATTTTATAGCATCTTTTCTTCTTTCATCGATGTTACTTAAATCTCTATATTCCTGTGTAGCTATATATTCTCTAATAGAACCTGCTTTAATATTATCTAAGCATAATGAATCAGCAAAAGGGTCCTTATACCATTCTTTTGTTATTATCCATTCACCATTACTTTTAGAAAGTGATATACAGTGATAAGTACCTATTCTAGATATATTTTCAACACTTGGATCATCCATATAAGCATACTTATAAGCAGTATTACAAAATATAGAAAAAGTAGCTTTATCATCTTTAACTTTTGAATTTTTACTTATAACTATAGTAGGAGATATATCAATGAATTTAACACCTTGCTTTTCAGCCCAGTTATTTATATACTTTACTTTTCTTTCCTCATATTCATAAGCCCATTGGCCATATTTTGTACTTGTATCGTATAAACAGCATATACAATCTAAATCTTGATTTAAGATTGCCTTACTTTTTACTAAAAAAATATTTTCTATAAATGTATTTAGTTCTTCATTTTTGCAATCACAGTTATCTTTTTCACAATTATCAGAGCCTTGTTCATTATTAATAAGAAAGCTATCTAACTTACAAGGTTCATTAGAATTTATAGAAAAGGTATTTATATATTCTTTATTATTAAAATAAAATATAGCTATTATAGTAATAAACAGTATAAAAAGTGATATGATTTTTTTAAATTTAGGCTCAAACATACTTACAACCTCTTTCTTATTAGTAATAGTGCTTATTCTAAAGCGTTTTCAATGATTTCTATACATTTTTTTGTATATTCATCATCTGTAGGTGCACCCTCATACCACTTATTATTTTCATTATATTCAGAAAAAAATTTAGCTTTCAAAATTATTTCAGGTCTATATTCAAAATGTAATATATCAAAATATCCCCATTTTCCACCCCATATAAAATTATTTTCTTCAAATATTTTAACTAATTCCTCAGGATATTCATTTATGCGTTTCTCTCCATTTTCTTTAGAACTCCATTTCCAATAATCTTTTTTATCACTTTTTAGGTCTATAGCAATTCCAAAACTATGAGGACTTAATCTATTAGTACCTGAAATAAGTCTATAATTGAATGTTCCGCTACCAGGATAAAGAATATTTGAAATTTTACCATCAGTTTTTGAAAGTTCTAAAAGTTCTTTTAAAGCATTATCAAGTGCAATATTAGCGCTATTGCAGCTGTTAAACTGATAATTTGCATATCCACATTTTAAATTGACTAAATTTTTCTCTATTTTTTGCTTGCTGTTTCCATACACCTCTTCTAAAAGTGCATAGTTTCTACATCTTCCTGGATTAAAATCTTTATCCATTAATACTGTATTTTTATTTAATGGATAATACTCTTCTAGTACATCCTGAAGATCAGAATTCGCAAATTTTTCTTCCTGTGTTTTTTCTAATTTATCATCATATAGGATCTTCTTTCCAGATTTAAAAACACAATATATTTTATTATCTTCTTTTTCTATGTTTGTTATGTGTTTTGGATATGAAAGCATTAAAATTAAAAGATCCTGTTTTGCTTCTACATCATAATTTTTCTTAACATCTGAATATGATGGACTTATATTTATATTAAAAATAATTAAAAAAGTCATTAAAAATAATATAATCTTTTTTATGTTAACCACCACCTTTAAAAATCATTATTTTAGTGATAGTTTAACCTTTTATCTAACAAATATGTGATTGGTAAAAATCAGATATATTTTGAAAATTAATTAAATACTACGAAAATAATAGGTATAATTAAAATATTTATAAATTGTGTTTGTCAGTGAATTTAAAATACCAAGAATAATGACTATAACCTAAAAAGAAATAATTTAATGTGATAATAGATATCCTATTGGCACAATTGGAAGACAACAAAAAGATTATGTTACTTTTAACTTCTTCTGTCTTCAAAAACATACATATACACTATTGGTTAAAAATAGATTCTAATGTTATAATATTAACGTAATTACAATTTTGAAAATATATATTGTTTTTTAATAAAATAACAGTATAATATACTTATATGGTAATTATTGTAAAATATAGATATGTAATTACTTTTATACTTATGTTAAAAGGAGGCTGTACAAAGAATAAAATGTTAAAAAACAATACGTGATAGGGGGACTTTAAGATGACATATGAATCATTTAAAAGCAGCAAAATTTTTAAAAGTCTTATGATTTTTTCTTGTACTTTATTTATTGTATGTTTTGCTTTAACGAGTAAAGGGACAATCGCTTTAGCTAAGACACTTGATTCAACAAATTTTGAAGATTATACTTTGACACTTGAAGAAAGAGGAGATTATAAAGAAAAACTTGTAGGATCAGATTTTAATTTAAAATTTGATGAAGAAAATAAAGTAGCATATTTTAATGAAAATCTTCTTAAAGAATGTGTAAATAATTTAAATTGCGTTAATCAAAAAGTGCTTATAAAGGCACAAAATGCCCGATTTGAATATGAAAATAACAAGTATGTTATAGTTAAAGAAGTTCAAGGTAATGAAGTAGTGAAAGACTATTTATATGAAAAAATAGTTAATGCAATTAAAAATGGAGACAAGACTTTAAATCTAGAAGAAGAGGGATGTTATATATTACCTACACTCACAAGTGATTCAGAAAGTATGAAATCAACTCTAGCATTACTAAATAAGTATGCTTCTACTAAAATAACATATAATTTTGCAGGTAAAACTAAATATGTAGATGGTTCTGTAATAAAAGACTGGATTTCAGTTGATGGAAATAATAATGTTACAATTAACGAAAGCAGAGTAAAAGGCTTTGTTGACTACATGGCATATATATATTCTACAGAACTTGGAAAAACAATTGTAGTGTCTGGCGGTAGCAATGGAAATAATAATAGCTGGTCTATAGATAGTGCAGCCGAAACAAAAGCTTTAATTGATCACATTAAATATGGAGAAGTATTATCTAAACACCCAGCATACAAGCAAAATGCATCTGGATCTTATTTTAGCAATGTAGGAAATACTTTTGTAGAAGTAGATATAACAAAACAACATATTTGGTATTATAAAAATGGGTATTTAGTAACTCAAGGTGATATAGTTACAGGAAACTTATCAGTATCAGGATGTGCAACTCCAACCGGAGTATACTCACTTAATTTTAAGCAAAGAGACACTAAGCTTATTGGACAAGATTATGAATCACCAGTAAGTTATTGGATGCCATTTATAGGCAATAGCATAGGTCTTCATGATGCAAGCTGGAGATGGCAATTTGGTGGTGAGATTTATAAAACAAATGGATCACATGGATGTGTAAATTTACCTTATAATGTTGCTCAAACAATATATGACAATATATCACCAGGAACTAAAATATTAGTACATTATTAATATTTTGTGAAACTGTAATCAGATTACTTAAAAGTTTTTCTGATTACAGTTTTTTTATTTTAATCAATTTTGTAAAACACGTTATTTATTATACAGTAAAACGTTTAGAGTATATTTTAACATTTAATAAATTGGGACATAAATATTCTAAATAGTGATATAATTACTCTATACTGTGTTTAGATTGATAATTGTTCTTAGATAAAATTTGAAGAGGTATAGACGATATGAAGAATGCGATAAGAATTTTTAAACGTGATATGAAAAATATTTTTACAAACGTAATTGCAACAACCATAGTTATTGGACTTATGATAGTTCCCTCCTTATATTCATTAGTGAATATAAAAGCATGTTGGGATCCTTATGCAAGTGAAAGCACATCGAATATTAAAATTGCTGTAGTTAATGGGGATAAAGGGACAACCTTTCATGATCAAGAAATAAATGTGGGCAATAAAATAATTGATAATTTAAAAGAAAATGATAAAATCGGATGGACATTTGTTGATAAGGAAACTGCTAAAGATGGACTTATTAAAGAAAAATATTATGCAATGATAGAAATACCAGAAGACTTTTCAAGCGATGTTATCTCAGTGACAGAAAAAAAAGTAGTAAAACCTAAACTCATTTATACTGTAAATGAAAAGAAAAATGCAATTGCTCCTAAAATAACCGATTCCGGTGTTAAAACATTAAAACAACAAGTTAGCGAAAATGTAACTAAAACAATTTCAGGTATAATAATTAGAGTATGTAATGATATTGGAGTTGATATTGAAAATAATAGACCTGAACTTAGAAGAATAGTTGACGCAGTATATGAATTAGACGAAAACATGCCAGAAATAGAATCAATTTTAGATGCCTCTATTGAAGGGACTGTAAATGGTTCTAAGCTGAATGATGATTTAGAGTCACTTATTCCAAGCATATCAGACACTCTAGATGCAACTGATATTTTCATTGATAATATGAAAGAAAATTTAGATACAATTGAAGGTAATTTAAGTGATGATTCTGTTGTTGTAAAAGAGAATTTAGTGGAATCAGAAAGATTATTAGATAATCTAAGTATAGAACTTAATAATATTGATGAAAACATCATACCTGAAGTTTATAAAAAATCACTATTAACAGGTGCTGATGTTACTTCAGCGAGCATTGAAAGTGTACAGGAATTAAAATCAAACCTAAAATCAATGAAAAAATTTATAAATAAATTAAGTAAAATTGAATTACCAAAACCTTCTTATGATGAAGAAACTCAAACCTCAGTAGAAATTGAAAAACTAAAAAGTGAATATAAAAAACAAACTCAGGTGTTAAAGGATCTTCAAAAAAACTTAAAAGATACAAGTAACACAATAGATAATGTTATTAATAGATTAGACTTTATCGAAGATAAATTAAATATATTATCAAATAGAATTGATGCTGATCTTGATGATATTGAAAATGGTAAAAAATTAGATACCCAATCACTTACTGATACAAGAAAAGTAGTAGATGAAATGCATACATTACTTAGTGATTTAATAGATAGTTATGATTCTGAAATTGTAAATGGCGTATCTAAAACCTTTGATGAGGCAAATAATGTTATAGATAATGTATCATATGTACTTAATCAAAGCAGAGATACACTCCCAGATCTTGAAGATCTGACTAATACATTAAGAAACGTATTAAATTTATCAAATGACGAATTAATGAAAGTAAAAGATAAATTTCCTGATATGAAGGCAGATTTACATAAAATGGCTGATAAGCTTAGAGAATATGATGATGACGATAAACTTGATGAAATATTAGATATTATCACAAATGGATATGAAGATCAAAGTAATTTTTTAGCTAACGCTGTAGAACTTGAAGATAATAGATTGTTCCCTTGGCCTAATTATGGTTCAACTGTCACACCGTTTTATACAGTATTATGCTTATGGGTTGGTGGATTATTATTGGCGTCATTGCTTTCAACAGATGCAAAAGATTTTGATGATGGTACTGAAATTAAACCTTATGAAAGATATTTTGGAAGATTATTTTTATATTTATTTATAGGAGTATTTCAAGCGCTTGTAGCTACTGGAGGAGCTCTTGTATTATTAAAGAGTTATTGTTTACATCCAATCATGGTTCTATTTTACTCAGTATTTGTATCATTTGTATTTATAACAATAATTTATACTGCAACTAGTCTATTTAGGAATGTTGGAAAAGTTATAGCAATAGTATTATTAGTATTGCAGGTTGCAGGATCTGGTGGTAATTTCCCAATAGAAGTTGCTCCTAAATTTTTCAGAACCTTATTCCCGTTCCTTCCATTTACTTATGCCATAGGAGGAATGAGACAAATTATGGCGGGAATAGTATATGAGATTTTAATTAAAGACATTATTATTCTTTTAATATTTGCAATTGTATCAATAATATTGGGAGCAACATTAAAGAAATTTATAAATGATAAAATTAATTATTTTACTAAAAGACTAGGAGAAAGTGGAATAGTTGGTCACTAATTTTTATTTAAAAGAGGTGTAAATTATGAAAGGAAAATTTTTATTATCAATATTATTAATTGTTTCCAGTTTGTCATTTATAGGATGCAATATGGAGGATGATCATGTAACAAAACTTAGTAAGCCTGATGATGATGAATTATCAAGCGAATCAATAGATGAAGCTTATGATAATGAAGATATTCAAGATTTCCTTGAAAAATTAAATAGTAAGCCATCAGAAATAGCTGATAAATTAGATGAAGCTGATAGCGACGCAACAAGAATTTTAAATGAAGTAAGTGAAAAAGCTGATGAATTAAGTGATATTATAAATAGAGCAGATTTTGAAGGGAAAAGTGAAGAAATAAAGGATAAATTTGATGAAATCTCAGATGACCTTGATGAACTTCAAGATAATGTTGATGATGCCAAAGATAGAATTGATTCTTATGATAGTCCTGTTAATAAAGAGGATTTCACTGATACACTAGATGAATTTCAAGTTCATATGGATAATTTAGAAAGAGCTATTAGCAGATTAGGAAATCAATAGGAGGATTAAAAATGATAAAGAGAAGTAAAAAAACTATAGCAATTTTATTAAGCGTATTAACAATTAGCAGTGTGACTTATAATACTATATTTTATAAACAAGTATATGCAGCAGAAAGTAGCAATGAAAGTACTTCTGTTTATACTGAGGATCAATTAACATCAGTGATAGAATCAGATTTAGAATCATATTTAAAAACTCAATATGATAAAAAATATAAAATTGATACTGTTGTTAAGATAGATTTGACACAGAAAAAAACAATACCAATAAAAAGTGATAAGATTAGTGAAGTTACTTTATATGGATATGGAGTAGTAAATACAGACGGTGAAGTTATTGGAAAAGGATATGTAGTTGGGGGAGCCCTTGGGTATGCATTACATGAATCTAATAAAACTCCAATTTATATACAAGCAGATAATCTAGATACTGAAAAACTTGAACTAATAAAAGAAATTATAGAAACTAAAATTCAATCAATAGAAAGTAAAATTGATGGAATATTAAGTGATATTAAAGGAACTATAGGTGGAATCAAAGATACTGTAAGTGATTTAAGCGATTCATTGTCAGATTTAAGTGATTCATTAAATGATAAAAGTGATGATGTAGATGATGCTTGGGACAAAGTGTTTGATAGATTTGATAATGATGAAGGCTGGGGGAAAAGAGATGGATATATATATTATTATGATGAAGATGGAATAAGCTTAAAAGGTGTTCAAAAAATTGATGGAAAAACTTATTATTTCAATAGGATAGATGGTGCTATGGAAAATGGCTGGCAGATTGTTGATGGTAAGAGATGCTACTTTGACAAAGAAGAAGGCTATCAAGTATTTGACACTTTAATAGAAGATGGTGAAGATAAATATTATGTTGGTGCAGATGGTGCTGCATTGAAATCTGAGTGGGCAACTTATAATGGCAAAAACTATTACTTTAAAGCAAATGGTAAAGCTGCAACATCATGGATTAAAATAGGTGATTATTGGTACTATTTTGAAAATGATGGTTCTATGGCAACATCAGCATGGAAATATAGTAAAGATAAATGGTACTACCTAAAAGATAATGGAGCTCTTGCAACTGATTGGCTTTATATTAATGGTGGATGGTATTGTTTCTCAGATCCTTCAGGAGCTTTAAAAACTGGATGGTTTAGAAAAGATGGAAATTGGTATTATTCTGATAGTAATGGAAAAATGAAAACAGGATGGGCTTGGTCAAGTGATGGATGGTGCTATCTAGATGATGCAACTGGTAAGATGAAGAAAAATGAATGGGTAACTGTTGATGGAAAGAAGTATTATTTCAATATAAACGGAATAATGACTACTGGAAAGAAATATATTAATGGAGAAAAATATATATTTAATTCTGATGGTAGTTTAGCATAAAATCAATAGATGTTACTGATTAATTATTTTATGAATATAAAATAATTTCATATAGGCCTTTGAAGCAATAACATTTGTAGGGTATCTCTCTTTGTGGAGGTACCCTTGTTAATGCTCAGAAAAATTATATTACTGTATACCAATTAGAGAATAAGTTGGCTCAATAGCTATATTAATAGGTCTTAAAAACTTAAATTTGTTATTGACGTTTAAATTAGATATAATACAATTGATAATACAAATCAAATATTACAAAGAATATTTACTAATGAAAATATATTCTAATAATTATGTTTAAAATAATATTTATATATTGTAATATACGATTAATAGTTAGTATTAAAATTATAAAATAATATTTAAATTGATTTACTTAAGAAACGTGTATAAGCTAAAAGCTTTAGAGGAAAGGAGGATAAAATTAAATGAAAAGAATTAATATTTTAAGTGAAGATACAGCAAATAAGATTGCAGCTGGGGAGGTTGTTGAAAGACCTTCTTCTGTGGTAAAAGAGTTAGTTGAAAATTCAATAGATGCCAATGCTAAAAATATATTAATAGAAGTTGAAGAAGGTGGAATATCCTTAATTAGAGTCATAGATGATGGCGATGGCATATATAAAGATGATATGACTAAAGCATTTCTGCCTCATGCAACAAGTAAAATAAAAGAATCAGAAGATATATATAATATAAGTACACTAGGATTTAGAGGGGAAGCACTACCTTCTATAGCATCTGTATCTAAGGTTAATTTAAAATCTAAGCAAGAAGAAAGTGGATTTGGATATGAAATATCAATTGAAGGTGGAGGAGTATCTGATATAACTGAATGTGGTATTAATAAAGGCACGATAATAGAAGTACGTGATTTATTCTACAATGTACCTGCAAGAAAGAAATTTTTAAAAACAATATCTAAAGAAGGTTCTCTTATTAATGATATAGTTACAAGAATTGCGCTTGCTAATCCAGATGTAAGTATAAAATTATATAATAATGGTAAAAAAATAATACATACTTTTGGAAACGGAGATATAAAAGATGTTATAAGAACTATCTATGGTAGAAATATAAGTGAAGATATTATTTATTTTGAAGATACTTCAGATTTAGTAACTATACATGGATATGTAGGCAGAGAGGATATAGCAAGAGGTTCAAGAAATAATCAAAGCACATTTGTAAATAAAAGATATATAAAAAATAAGTCTCTTGCAGTTGCAGTAGAGCAGGCTTTTAAATCATTTTCAACGGTAAATAAATTTCCATTCTTTATTTTATATATTGAAATATATCCTGAGTATGTAGATGTTAATATACATCCAACAAAAGCAGAAATAAAATTCAATGATGAAAGAATGATATTTGGTAAAATATTTAATGCAGTACATACAGCTCTTAAAAATGATGTATTCGATGATTTTGCAATAAAAGAAGAAGAAGAAACTTTTAAAGAAACCTCTAAGATTCCTTCATTTGAAGAAATAGCTTTTAAAATAAAAGAAGAAGAAGAGAAAGTTAAAATCGCAAGCAATATTGCTAAAGAAGTAATGGATGGTGGCAAGATATTAAATGTAAATTTATCTTCTGAAAAGCCTAAAGAAGAAATAAATATACCGGTTGATTTGAAAACAAATTCAGAATCTTATGCCTCTGCACAATTTCCAGTAGAAACTACTTTTCATGAAAAATATGATTCAAAAAACAATATAAGTAGTGAAGGATATACAGCTATAGATTTAAAAAAAGAAGAAAATATATATTCTGAAGAATCTAAAAATATAAATAATGTTAGTAACTCTACTATTAATGAAGTAAAATTTGCTAAGTTTCCGCCTATAACAATCATAGGTCAATATAATAAGACCTATATATTAGGTGAATATGACAGTACTCTTTATATGATAGATCAGCATGCAGCACATGAAAAAATACTTTTTGAAAAATACTTAAAGGAAATTGAGAATGGTGATATAGTAATTCAGCCTCTTATGGTACCAACTATTATAGACTTAACAATAGACGATTATTCATATTATGAAGAAAATATAAAAGTTTTCAAAGAAGCAGGCTTTGTTTTAGAAGAATTTGGTGGTACATCACTTGCATTAAAGGAAGTTCCTTATTTTCTTGGGAGACTTAATGCTAAAAAGCTATTCTTAGAAATACTTGATAACTTAAAGAATTTAGGTAACGGAAAAACAAGTGAAGTAAAGCATAATGCAATTGCTACAAAAGCATGTAAAGCTGCTGTTAAAGGAAATGATAAGTTAGAATTTAATGAAATGATTAAACTAGTTGAGGAACTTAGATATATAGATGATCCATTTCATTGTCCACATGGAAGACCTGTAATAGTTAAGTTTACAAGTACAGATATAGATAAAAAATTCAGACGAATAGTATAAGAAATGAAAGGATGTAATAATGAAACAGAAATTATTAGTTATCGCTGGACCTACAGCTGTAGGCAAAACTGAGCTTTCAATAAGACTTGCAAAAGAATTAAATGGAGAAATAATTTCAGCTGATTCAATGCAGATATATAAGCATATGGATATTGGTTCTGCTAAAGTAAGTGAAGAAGAAATGGATGGAATAAAACATTATTTAATAGATGTTATAAATCCAGATATTCCTTTTTCAGTTGCTGATTTTAAGGAATATGGTGAAACAGCACTTAAAGAGATTTTAAATAAAGCTAAATTACCAATGATAGTTGGAGGAACAGGTCTTTACATAAACTCATTAACATGTAACATGACTTTTACTGAGGCAGAAAAAGATGATGAATATAGAGAATATTTAGAGAAACTAGCAATAGAAAAAGGCAATGAATATATACATGAAATGTTAAAAAAGTGTGATATTATAAGCTATAATGAAATACATGCAAATAACAGAAAAAGAGTTATTCGTGCTTTAGAAGTATTTAAACTTACAGGAAAGCCGTTTAGTTCTTTCAATGCTGGAGATGATTTTTATAATAGTAATTATGATATATATTATTATGTTTTAACTATGAATCGTGAAAAGCTATATGAAAGAATTAATAAGCGTGTAGATATTATGATGGAAAGAGGACTTCTTGATGAGTGTATAAAGCTTAAAAATATGGGGTATACTTCACATATGCAGTCAATGCAAGGTATAGGTTATAAAGAAATACTGTATCACTTAGAAAATAAAATATCATTAGAAGAAGCAGTAAATATGATAAAACAAGGATCTAGAAATTATGCTAAAAGGCAATTAACATGGTTTAGACGCGATAAAAGATGTGTATTTTTAGATAAAGATATTATGAGTGATGATGAAATAGTTATCAAAATTATTAATGACATTAGTCATAACTAGAGTTATAATAATTATATATGGTTATTTACGGAGGTGTAGATTGTGGTCAATAAAACACAAAATAATTTACAAGATATTTTCTTAAATAATGCAAGAAAAAATAAAATTCAAGTTATCATTCATTTGTTAAATGGATTTCAATTAAAAGGTTTTGTAAAAGGTTTTGATAACTTTACAGTAGTATTAAATTGTGATGATAAGCAAATGCTAATTTATAAACATTCAATTTCAACTATTACACCTTTTAAACCTATTTTATTTACAGAAAATGAATAAAAAACATTAATAAATAGGCATATATGCCTATTTATTTTTGGGTGAAAAACAAAATAAGGAGAAGAAAAAACATGCTAAAAATTACTGAAGATTTCTTAATTAATAACTATAAAATAAGCGATAGGGCCTTAGAAATATATAGACAGGCATTAAGTGATATTGAAAAAGACTTACAGTTATATGATGATGTAAGAGAATTTAATCAATTGAAAGTTCTTAAAGCATTTCAAGAAGAAAGAATAAGTGATTCTCATTTTACTAACACAACAGGATATGGATTAGATGATATTGGACGTGATGCTTTAGATAGAGTATATGCTAGAATATTCAAAACAGAGGCGGCACTTGTTAGACATAACTTTGTAAGTGGAACACATGCAATAGGTGCAGCAATAATAGGAAATGTAAGACCAAAAGATAAGATTCTTTGTGTCTCAGGAAAACCATATGATACTTTGCTTGGGGTACTTGGACTTTCAGAAAAGAAAAATCCAGGTTCTTTAGATGAGTATGATATAAAGACAGATATAATTGATCTTGATCACGAAGGTCATTTCAAATTTGAAGAAATAAGAAATGCTTTAAGAAATGAACCATCATACAAATTAATACATATTCAAAGGAGTACAGGATACGCTTCACGAAAATCTTTCTTAGTATCTCAAATTGAAGAGGTTATAAAAGTTATAAGAGAAGTAAGGAAAGATATATTAATATTTGTAGATAACTGCTATGGTGAATTTATAGAAACAATTGAGCCAAGTGAAGTTGGTGCAGACCTTATGGCTGGATCACTTATGAAAAACATCGGTGGAGGAGTGGCACCAGGTGGAGGATATATAGTAGGTAAGGCTGAGTATGTAAAACAAGCTGAGAATAGATTCACAGTTCCAGGTGTTGGTGGAGAATATGGAGCTACATATGGACTTATGAGAAGCCTTTTTCAGGGACTATTCTTTGCTCCACATGTATCCATAGAAGCGGTGAAAACAGCAGTATTTACTGCAAGAGTTATGGAAATTGCAGGATTCAAAGTATTTCCAGCAGCTAAAGATAAAAGAACTGATATAATTCAAGCCATAGAATTTAATGATCCTAAAAAGTTAGTTAATTTCTGTAGCGGAATACAAGCAGGATCTCCTATAGATTCATTTGCTGTATGTGAACCATGGGCAATGCCAGGATATGATTGTGACATTGTTATGGCAGCTGGAGCATTTATCTCTGGATCAACAATAGAATTATCAGCAGATGGCCCTATAAGGCCTCCATATATTGCTTATATGCAAGGTGGACTTAACTTCGAACACGGCAAGATAGGAGTTCTTATTGGACTTAGTAGAACATTAGAAGAATAGTATAATAATTAAACAGCAGATAATTATGTATATCATAAGATTATCTGCTGTTTTTCTATTTAAAATATATAGTTTTATAGACGTATATAACTTTACACTATCTCTTTATATTAGGTTTGATAGAAATACTTTTAATTATATTGATAGTAAATAAAAAATAAATTAAAACATATATAAACAATACAAAAATAATTTATTTCTATTATGAATTATATGGTAAAATATATTCTATAAGTAAGGTTAGAAAAAGATATATGTATTTTAAGTTCAAAAGAGAAAATCAAAATAATATCAGAATATATAATTAGAATCTAACAATATCTAGTTAGATAGAAAGGAATAGTTATTGCAATAAGATTATAAATAAAAGTATTTAAATAACTTTTTAATATATCTTCATACAATAACGGTATAATTAAAATGAATAGTATATATATAAATGGGAAAATATCATCACTAGATAATAACAACAATTTTTATGAAGCCTTAGCCGTTAAAGATGGATTGATAGCAGCTTTAGGGAGAAATACAGAAATACTCAAGTTAAAAAATGAAAATACCAAAATTATAGATTTAAATGGAAAGTTAATGCTTCCGGCATTTAATGATAGTCACATGCATGTAGTTGAATACGGAGAAAATCTTATACATGCAGACCTTAAAGGAGCTAAGTCTATAGAAGATATAATAAATACCCTTAAAGACTTCAAAGAAAAGAATAATGTTGCTGCTGGTGAATGGATAATAGGATATGGGTGGAATCAAGATTATTTTGATGTACACAGATTTCCAACAAGAGAAGATTTGGACAAGGTATCTACAGAAAATCCAATTTATATAACGAGAGCGTGCATACATGTAGCATGTGTTAATACAATCGTACTTAAACTAGCTGGAATAAATAAAAATACTAAACAAGTAGATGGCGGAGTTTTTGAAGTAGATAATTATGGACAACCTAATGGTGTTTTAAGAGAAGAAGCTATGTCCTTCGTAACATCAATTTTACCTAAAAAAACAAAAGAGGATATAAAAAAATCTATTCTAAGTGTATCTAAAAAACTTTTAAAATCAGGAATAGCATCTGTACAAAGTGATGACTTTGGAAATGTAAAATTATACGAAGATATAATAAATGTATATAAAGAATTAGATGAAGAAGGTCTTTTAAATATAAGAGTAAATCAGCAATGTAATATGGAACTATCACAATTAAAAGATTTTATCTTAAAAGGATATAACTTAGATAAAGGAAGTAGTCATTTTAAACTTGGCCCTTTAAAAATAATAAGCGATGGTTCATTAGGGGCAAGAACAGCTTATATGAGAAATTTTTATGAGGATGATAAAACTACGAAAGGAATTTCTATATATAATAAAGAAATCTTACAGGAATTAATATCAACTTCTCATGATAATAATATGTCAGTTGCAGTTCATGCTATAGGTGATGGCGCAATTGAAATGGCTATGAATTGTATAGAGGTGGCCATAAAAAATAATCCAAAGAAAGATACCAGACACGGAATTGTTCATTGTCAGATTACAGATGAAATGTTACTTAATAGATTTAAGAAATTAGATCTTATAGCGTATATACAACCGATATTTATACATTATGATCAGCACATACTAGAAGATAGGGTTGGAAAAGAGCTTGCTAAGACAAGTTATAACTGGAAGACATTGATTGATTTAGGTGTAGTAGTTTGCGGAAGTTCTGATTGTCCTGTTGAAAGCTTTGATTTAATGAATAACTTATACTGTGCAGTGACAAGAAAAGATTTAAATGGATATCCTGAAGAAGGATATAATAAAAGTCAATGTTTATCTATAGAAGAAGCGCTGAAATGTTTCACAATAGGAGGAGCGTATGCTTCTTTTGAAGAAAATTTAAAAGGTACTCTTGAAGTAGGAAAATTTGCAGATATGGTAGTTCTTGATGAAGATATTTATAGATGTGATAAAAATAAAATTAAAGATATAAATATTAATATGACAATTGTTGGCGGTGATATAAAGTACTCGTTATAAAGGACTTAATATCTATCTTTTTAGTTATTATAAAACTAAAGATAGATATTAAGTCCCTTTTATATAATCTATTTATAAGATCTGTATATGCCCACTAATTTACCCAATATAGAACAATCAGGCACTATTATAGGATCCATTGTATCATTTTCAGGTTGAAGCCTTATATGATCTTTTTCTTTATAAAATCTTTTTATTGTAGCAGAATCATCAATTAAAGCTACAACTATTTCACCGTTTTTAGCGCTATTTGTAGATTCTATAATTGCTAAATCGTTATTATGAATTCCTGCATTAATCATACTTTCACCAGATACTTTAAGCATAAATAATTCATTATCATGTTTTATGTAATCTATAGGTAGAGGAAATGTATCTTCTACATTCTCAGTAGCTAGTATAGGTAATCCGGCTGTTATTTTACCCACTATAGGAATATTAACCATTTCTTTTTTAGGAGTTGATAATTCATTTATTTCTAAAGCTCTAGGCTTTGATGGATCTCTTTTAATGAAGCCTTTCTTTTCCAATCTCTTCAAATGTCCGTGCACTGTAGAAGTTGATTTTAAAGAAACGGCTGCACATATTTCTCTAACTGATGGTGGATAACCTTTGTTTTCAGTATAGGTTTTTAAAAATTCGTATATTTCTTGTTGCTTAGTATTTTCGTCTGACATTATACACACCTCACTATTCTTGAATATATTATATCATAGATAATATTACATGACAAACTAATGTTCTTTTAGATATAAAGGTAATTCAAATAATTTATTTACTTAAAATAAATTATTTGATATACTAATTCAGTCTTAGGGCGAAATTATAATAATTTTTCATAATGTTTGTACTACTCGAAAGGAAAAGGTGACAATGGTGATTACTATAGGAGCGATGATAGGGGCTGGAAAATCAAGTTTAGCTAAACTTGTTGGAGAACATTTTGGGACAGAAGTATTTTACGAAAGCGTAGATGATAATCCAATTTTACCTCTTTTTTATACAGCTAGCGATGAAGAAATACAAGAAAAAAGATATCCATTTTTACTTCAATTATGGTTTCTTAATACAAGATTCAAAAGTATAAAGAAAGCACTTGTTAATAAGAATAATGTATTGGATAGAAGTATATATGAAGATTGGTACTTTGCAAAAGTTAATAAGGATTTGGGCAGAATCTCAGAATTAGAATTCCAAATGTATGAAGGTTTGCTTGAAAATATGCTGGAAGAACTTAATGAACTACCTAAAAAAGCGCCTGATTTAATGATTTATTTAACTGGTAGTTTTGAAACTATTTTAGATAGAATAATAAAAAGAGGTCGTGGATATGAGCTTGATGAAAGTTTAGTCTCATATTATAAAACTTTATGGGAAGGATATGATGACTGGGTAGAAAGTCATTATAAAGCTTCAGAGGTTTTAACTATAAATATAGATGAATATGACTATGTAAACAATGCTGATGATGCAGAAAAAGTATTGGAAATGATAGAATTAAAATTAAAAGAAATTAGAGCAGAATAATTGTATATTTGATTTATAAATTTATTTTTGTTATAATAAAACAATGACTTCAAAGTGAAAGGAGTAATTTGTTATTATGGCATTTAAATATACAGATGATGATTATTGTGATATTTATGAAAATAAAATTTGTGATAATTGTGGAAAGTGCTTAGAAATGGATGGAGTAGATGTTAGAGCTATTAAGATAGAAGATATCGCAAAAACCCAAGAAGAAAACGAAATTCTTGAAGAAGAATTTTTAGAAGAAATAAAGTCTACATTAAGCCAAGAGGATTTAGAAGAAATAAAGGCTCAAAACCTTAATTTAATGGATATATATAAGAAGTTTAAAGAAGAAGTTAATTTCTCTGAAGATGATTATATAAACGACGAAAGTACAGAGTATGAAGATGCTTTTGATCATATAGAATATCTCGATAATGTTTCGTTAAACGAGGAAGATATAGATGAACTTACAGAAGAAATTTATCCAGGTGTAAGAAAGTTAAAAAAGAAGATTAACGAATAGTTTAAAATCACAAGATAGTTATTATCTTGTGATTTTTATTTTATGTATATATGAAACCATTAAACGACATACTAAATATGAAGTTAGATATTTAGAAAGGAGAGATAAAAAATGAGAAGAAAGTTTGTTATTGCATTAGCTTTAATGACATTATTATCATCTGCATCAGTGATATATGGATGTGGTTCTAATACTACTAATAATACCACAAACAATACAGATGGTGTAAAAGAAGATGTAGCTAAAGTAGGAGAAGGACTAAAAGAAAGTGCTGAAGGAGTAGTTGAAGGTGTAAAAGATGTTGGCAAAGATATAAAATATACAGCTATAAACTTCAAAGACGACATTGTAAACGCAGGACATGATTTAAAAGAATCAGCAGAAACACATTGGGATAAGTTTAAAGGAAATGAAACTGATTATTATGCAGGAGATAAATTAGTTAGAGTTTATGAATACGATTCAAAAGATGCCTTAAATGCAGATGTGGCCAGAATATCTTCTGATGGTTTATCTGTCGATGGTGAAGTTGTATACAGTGAAAAACCGCATTATTATACTAACGGAAATACTTTAATCGTTTATGAAGGCAATGATCAATCTTATATTAACGAGTTTAATACAAGATATGGTAATCCAATAATATAATAAAACTTTTTCTTATATAAATAGTATAATTTTAATTTAACAAAGTAAAACACCGCATAAATTCACAAGATTTATGTGGTGTTTTATATATTATAATTTTGCTAAAGGATTTGATTTTACTGCATCTCTTAAAGTATCATCATCTACATGGGTATAAATCTGTGTAGTTGATATATTAGTATGTCCTAAAATATTTTGCAGACTTCTAATATCTAC
Organism: Clostridium neonatale; assembly: GCF_001458595.1. Taxonomy (GTDB): domain Bacteria; phylum Bacillota; class Clostridia; order Clostridiales; family Clostridiaceae; genus Clostridium; species Clostridium neonatale. The sequence goes on along the minus strand of NZ_LN890328.1, from coordinate 1,076,162 downwards.
ATTTCCATACTTGTACATTAAAGTGGCAGCAGTATGCCTGAGTTTATGTGGCGTGTATTTTTCATCAGTAAAACCAGCATTTGTTATATGTTTTTTTATCATTATTTCAACTGTTCGTTGATTTATAGGAGTTCCACGATTCGAAAGGAACAAGTAATTTTTATATTCGCCAGAAACTTTAGAATCATCACGTGTTTTCAAAAGATTATCTATAGATTTTAAACATGCATCATTTAAGTAAACGGTTCGTTCTTTATTTCCTTTACCTATGATTGTTAAAGTGTCATTTTTAATTTTACTTATTTGGATGTTGCATAGCTCAGATAAACGCATACCACAATTTAAAAACAGAGTCAGAATGCAATAATCTCTAGCATAGTTTTTATTTGTTGTATCTAAGGATTTTAATAGTTCCAAACTCTGATTTAAAGTTAAATAAACAGGGTGTCTTTTGTTTATTTTAGGTGATTCAAGTTCTAAAGTAGGATTTTCATCTATTATTTTTGCTTTACCAGTTAAAAATTTAAAATAAGATTTCAATGTCGCGACCTTTCTAGCACGAGAGTAGGCGCTATTTCCTCTGTATTTTTCTATAAAAGACATAAAGGCGTATAAATCTCTTAATTTTATTCCTTTTATAAAAGAATTATCAACGGATCTTATATCTATCTCATCGAATTCTACCTTTTTTTGATCAACATACCCTTTATACAAAAGCATAAATCTAAAAAATATAGTCAAATCTTTTTTATATGCTTCAATTGTGTTATCGGACTTATTTTTTATTGTTTCTAAATAGTTCAAAAAATCAACAACTGATTCCGGTAAATTCTCGTTTTTAAATTCGTTTATATCAAAATTCATTCCCATAATAATCATAACCTCATATAATAATATATTTCTAGCTTGCAAATTTACTAAGCTTGTATATATTATACCAATAAACTCATTTTTAATCAATTATTTCGGGAAATGTATATTTCCCGAAATAATTTCTGAGCGTTTTGAGAGTGGTTTCTGTATATTTTATTAGCCATCATATATATAACTTTTATCAATCTTCACTTTTTAATACTGAGCAAAGCAAAATTTCCATTATTTATTCTTAGCAAAAAATTCTCCCGAAATATTTGTGCAATGTTTTTAACAAACTAACTTGAACTTATTTATAAAATTCTTATTTTTTATATTTTTTCTCATTTAGATCACTTTTATTCTCAATTAATAAAAGTGTGGTTGAGCTCAATTATTTGGTTATTTTTTCCAGGCTTTTATTCTTAAATAACTTTATCTTAGTAATATCATTTAATCATTTTTATTATAAAAATTAAATTTCAAAATTAAGAAAACATCCTTTTACTAGTTTTATATATTTTTAAAATTTATTTTTTCAACACAAACGAAATTGAATTTAAATACAATTTTAAAATAAAAACCCTGTAATATTAATCAATATAATACTATATTTACTTATAATTTAATTATTATATATTTTTTATATAATATTCTATTTATGTAATTTAAAAACACATAATTTCAAAAATATTTAAAAAATAATGAATTTTCAGATAAATATACGTAAAAACAGAGGGAGCAATTTTGATGTATTTTATTGTAAATAGGGATTTATTTTCGTATTCAGAAATGTTAACTTTTATTATTATCCATAAAATAAATGCTTTATATTATGGTATAATAGTCATAGTTTGTTATACATAGGAGGATTCAAAGATGGCTAAAGAAAGTAAAACAAATGCTATGAGAATACTAGATAGTAAAAATGTAGAATACACTACTCATAGTTATGAAAATAAAGATGGAAAAATAGATGGAGTTGCTGTTGCTCATAAGATAAATAAGGATGTAAGTTCTGTTTTTAAAACACTAGTAACACAAGGTCATTCAAAAGATTTTTTTGTATATGTTATTCCTGTTGCTAAAGAATTAGATATGAAAAAGGCTGCAAAAGCTGCAGGTGAAAAGAATATTGAAATGATTCATGTAAAAGATATAAATAAAATTACAGGATATATAAGAGGCGGCTGCTCTCCTATAGGCATGAAAAAAGCATTTAGGACATTTGTTCAAGAAAGTGCATTAGAGCATTCTACAATAGTTTTTAGCGCCGGAAAAATAGGCGCTCAAATCGAGATGAATCCAAAAGATCTAGAGAATGTTATTGACTGTACTTTCATAGATATAATTAAATAAAATCAAAAGTGACTGTTTTATGGTTTTAGAACAAATGTTCTGAAAGTAAAAACAGTTACTTTTTAATATAAATTAATATAATAAACTATCTATAGTAGTTTTAGGAGGAATTTAAAATTGATATCTATTATTATGGCTTATCTTGATTCAATAATATATGAGATTAAAGATAATAATATAAGAAATTGTGATTATGATGAAACCGACCATTATCAAATCATGAGATCTTTCTTTGATAATCCTAAGCGAATGATTGATATGCTTATTAATGATAAATAATTATAAATTAATATATGGCTCTGAAGAGTTTAACATTAATATATATGATTATATAATTTTTTAATGTTTCAAACAAGGGTCTCATTTATTACCACTCTAAAATTAGATTTCTCATATCACCTAAAAACAATGCTTATGAATTTAAAGTTTCACTCTTGCTTTTAAAATGCTTATTTTTATACTTTAGAACATTTGTTCTCAGAAGATAAAAATAGCACTTTTATTAAAAAGGTTGAATTTCATCATAAGTAAAAAATCATAGATTACAACAAAATATTTGTTATAATCTATGATTACTTTTAATTTTTTATATTTATTTTATAATTTCACCAACTAAAGAGAATGATTTAGCTTCAACTATCTTAACATTAACTAGCTTTCCTATCATTTCTTTGCATCCATCAAAGTTTACAAGTTTACCATTTCTAGTTCTACCTGTTAGCTTAGTTTCATCATTTTTACTTGTTCCTTCAACTAACACTTCATAAACTTTTCCTTCTGCTGCTTTATTACTTGCAACAATACCTTCATTAACAACTTCTACAAGTCTATTAAATCTGTCATGCTTAATATCATCAGGAATTTGATTTTCCATTCTATCAGCAGGTGTATGATTTCTTCTTGAATAAATGAAAGTAAACGCTGAATCATATTGAACTTTTTTAACTAGGTCAATTGTTTCTAAGAAATCTTCTTCGGTTTCACCAGGGAATCCAACAATTATATCAGTTGTAAAAGTTACATCTGGAATTTCCTCTCTTATCTTCTTTGCAAGATCTAAATAGTATTCCTTAGTATAGTGTCTGTTCATTACTTTTAAAATAGCATCTGAACCACTTTGTACTGGTAAATGGATTTGTTCGCATAGTTTATCACAATCTCTTATAGCGTGAATTACCTCTATATTTAAGTCCTTAGGATGAGATGTCATAAATCTAATTCTTTCAAGTCCGTCTATTTCATTGATTCTTCTTAAAAGATCTGCGAAAGATATTTCTTCTTCTAGGCCCTTACCATAAGAATTTACGTTTTGACCAAGTAAAGTAACTTCCTTATACCCTTGTGCTACTAATTCTTTTATCTCTTTTATTATATCTTCCGGCTTTCTACTTCTTTCTCTTCCTCTAACAAATGGAACTACACAATATGTACAGAAATTATTGCATCCGTACATTATAGTAACAAAAGCTTTTACGCTAGATTTTCTGTCTATCGGAACTCCTTCTACTATTTCAGCTTCTTTATCAAATATTTCTTTTATTTGTACTCCATCAGTTTGAACCCTATGTAAGTATTCAGGGAATTTATAAGAATTATGTGTTCCAAAAATTATATCGACGTATGGGAATCTTTTTAAAATTTCATCTGCCATCCCCTTTTGCTGCATCATACATCCGCATAAGGCAATTATTAAATCAGGATTTTTTTCTTTTTGCTTTTTAAGCATCCCTAAATTTCCGAAAACTTTATTTTCAGCATTTTCTCTTACACAGCAAGTATTAAATATAACTATAGATGCTTCATCTCTATTTTCAGTAGGGGTATATCCTTGAGTTTTAAGCATTCCAGAAAGCTTTTCTGAATCTTCTTCATTCATTTGACAGCCCCATGTTTCAATAAAATATAATTTACTTTTAATTTCTCTATCTAAACTCATTATTGTTTTTCCTCCATTTTTACATTGTCACGTTGTATTATAACAAATTTAGTATATAAAATAAAGACTGCATATTAACAGTCTTTATTTTATATATTCCTAATTATAATAATCAACATAACTTTTGTACTTTATTATTAACTATGAGTTCCAAACAGAATATGAACTATATTCTCTAAATCCAAGCTTAGTATATAATCTTAAAGCCGGAATATTATTTTTATCTACACGTATATATATTTCACTTATATTTTTGCATATACATAAATTTATAAGATATTTTAATAGTTCTTCTCCATATCTCATTCCTCTATGTTCTTTAATTACTCCTAAATTGACAATAGTATATTTACCTCTGTTTAAAATAACCTGTCCATAACCTATAGGTGTGCATGAATCAATTGCAATAAACACGCAAAAATCATCCAAATAGTATTTCTCTTCTTCTTCAGCCAATATATCTGACACTGATAATGGGATTCTGTCTTTATTATCAAAAATAAGATTTTGCAATTCGCATCTAAGATTTTCATGCTTATTTTTTTTAAAATGTTCAAAAATCAAATTATTATTTATGTTAAGCATAGGATTATAAGCATCCAATTTCATTAACAACGTTTCAGAAAGAAGAGTAAAATTTAATTTTTTTATTAGCTCTAAGTTTTTTGGATTATCTCTAATATCAATTTTAAAAGAATCAATATTAAGAGAATCAAGAAATTCTGGCTTAATACAATCTATATATTCCTCTTTAACATATAACGAATATATATTACATGGCAAATTTTTAGAAGCAGGATATTCATGCCATATATAGCCTATATACTTTTCATTGAGTTTAAATAACTTAACTTGTTTCCTTAAAATAAATTTTACTATAAAAGGTTCATTATCATATGCTTCAAAAAATGTCTTATCACAAATATATGAGTTATCTTTACCATCATACAACTCTCTAAAAATATCTATATTAAAAATCGATAACTTCTCAACTTCAACCATATAACCGTCCTCATTTCTAAACCTTATATAAATTATACCATGCATACAATAAAATTAAAATGAAAGCAAAAAAACTGTGTATACAAATTTATATTATATACACAGCCTAAATATTAATTATTCAGCATCTTTTATGCTTAAAGCTATTCTTTTATTTTCTTCATCAACGCTTAAAATTTTAGCTTTTATTTCTTCACCTATAGTTAAAGCTTCTTTTGGATGATTAATTCTACTATGAGAAATCTTTGATATATGAACTAATCCATCTACACCAGGTTCTAATTCAACGAAAGCACCAAAATCATTTAATCTTACTACTTTACCTAATACTATAGAATCTTCTGGATATTTTTCTTTAACATTTTCCCATGGCTTTGGCATAAGTTCTTTCATACTTAATGATAACTTTTTATTTTCTTTATCTAAGTCAATTATTTTAACATCAATAATTTGACCTTCTTTTAATATATCTTTTATATTTTTAACATGATTCCAAGAAATTTGAGATAGGTGTAATAGTCCATCTACGCCATTTATTTCAACGAAAGCACCGAAGTTTGTAAATCTTTTAACTTCACCTTTAACTACATCGCCTAAGTTAAATTTTTCCCATGCTTTAGACTCAACTACATTTCTTGCTTCTTCTAATAACACTCTTCTTGAAGCAACAACTTTAACTGGATTCTTTGCAGAAAAATCTATTAACCTAACTTCAATTGTTTTTCCTATATATTCTTCTTTGTTTTCAGTAAATTTTATATCTATTTGTGAAGCAGGTATAAAGACTCTAACGCCTTTAAAGTTTGCTACCAATCCTTTTTCTTGAGCATTAGATATTTTTAATTCAAATGTAGTTTTTTCATTGAATAAAGTTTCTAATTCTTTGAAGGCTTCTTCTCTTTCATATTCTAATCTTGATAAAACAACATATCCATCACTATTTTGTAGTTTTATTACTTTAGCTTTTATATTGTCACCAACATTTAATTTCTCTGATACTGCTATCGGATCTTCTTTTGCTGATAATTCTGAGAATGGAATAACTCCATCACTTTTATATCCTATAAGTGATACAATTAAAGAATCCCTAGTTTTTGAAAGAATTTCGCCTTCAATTTCATCACCTATTTTAAATCTTTTATCTAGTTCATCCATTAATGATAATTGATCCTCAAAATTATTGTTTTCTGTATTCATTATATCTAGTACCTCCTTAATAATCCAATCTGGTGTTGAAGCACCAGCCGTAACTCCTATTTTTTCTATATTATTATTAATAAAATCTTTTGGCAGTTCCTTTACATTTTCAACATGTATTGTTTTTGCGCAATTATCTTTTGCTATTTGGTATAGTTTTGTTGTATTAGAACTATTCTTACCTCCAACTACTATCATGGCGTCAACTTCTTTAGATAATTTTTCAGCACTTCGCTGTCTTACATCTGTAGCAGCACATATTGTGTTAAATGTTAAAAGCTCCTTAACGCCACTTAAGCTTTTAAGTGTATTTTCCCAGTTTTTTAATTTCTCAGTTGTTTGAGATACTAAGCAAACCTTTTGAGGTATCTTATCTTCAAATTCACCATCTTTAGTAATAATAGCTTTATTATCACACCACCCATTAATTCCTATGACTTCGGGATGATCTTTATCACCTAATATTACTATATGATAACCTTCTTTTGAATATTTCTTAACCTTTTTTTGAATATTTGTCACAAAAGGACAAGTTCCATTAACTACTTCTAAACCTTTTTCATTAAGTAAATTAAATACACTTTCAGAAACGCCATGAGATCTTATAACAATCACATCACCACTGTTTAAACTGTCTATTTCTTCTAGACTTATTGAATATATATTATTTTCCTCTAAATACTTAACGACATCATTATTATGAATTAAAGGACCTAATGTATATATTTTTTTATTATATTTTTTTTGAACTTGTAATGCTTCATTTACTGCTTTAGAAACTCCAAAACAAAAACCTGCACTATTTGCGAGCTTTATCTCTATCATGATAGTACTCCTTATCTATCGATACTTTTTCTTATGTTCTCACAAATAACATCAACAACTCCACTAATATCAAGATTAGTACTATCAATTTCAATAGCATCGTCTGCTTTTTTTAATGGGTCAGTTTCTCTATGAGAATCTATATAGTCTCTCTTTTTTATGTCTTCTAGTATTTGATCGTAATTACATTCTATATTTTTGTTTTGTAATTCTTTAAATCTTCTATTTGCTCTTTCCTCCGGACTTGCTGTTAAAAAGAATTTAAATGGAGCATCCTTAAGAACTACAGTTCCAATGTCTCTTCCATCCATAATAACATCATATTTTTCAGACATATCTCTTTGAAGTTTTACAAGCTTTTCTCGCACCTGTTTTATGCTTGCATAATTAGATACTATATTACTTATTTCAGGTGTTGTTATTACATCTTGAATATTTATACCATTTAATATTAAATCATCATTTTCAAAATGCATTTCCATCGTATTTATTAAAGAACAAATTCCATTTATTTTCTCGGGACCTAAATTATTTTCTTTAGATTTTAATGCCACAGCTCTATACATAGCGCCTGTATTTATGTACATAAGATTAAACTCTTTGCCTACAAGCTTTGCTATAGTACTTTTACCTGCACCTGCTGGTCCGTCTATTGCAACTGCTATCTTCACTAAATTTCTCCTCATTTCATTATCTGATTTTAAGACTACAATATGATTATATAATTTTTTAATGTCTCAAACAAGGGTTTCATTTATTACCACTCTAAAATTAGATTTCTCATATCACCTAAAAACAATGTTTATGAATTTAAATATTAGTTCCTGCTATAAATCCTGTTGAAAAAGCTATCTGAACATTATACCCGCCAGTAAATGCATCTACATCCATTACTTCTCCACAAAAAGATAAATTCTCTACAATTCTAGATTTCATTGTAGATGGATCAATTTCTTTTATATCTACTCCACCTTGTGTAACTATACCTTCAGCAAGAGGTCTTACTCCATCTAGTTCAAAAGAGAAGTCTTTAATTACAGTTACTAAATTTTTTCTTTCTTCTTTTGTTATTTCATTAACTTTTTTATTTTCATTGATTTTACTTCTGCGTATTATCATTGGTATTATTTTTTGTGGAAGTAAATCATCTAAAGAGTTTTTAAAATCTTTATTTATATAAGTTTTAAAATCCTTTTGAACTCTCTTATCTAATTCACTTATATTTAATGCAGGTTTTAAATCAATATGTATTGTATAATTTTTATTTGGTTCTATAAATCTACTTCCTGTAAGTATTAATGGTCCTGATATTCCAAAGTGAGTAAATAACATTTCACCAAAGTTCTTATATATTACCTTTTTATCATTTTCTTTCACGGTAACTTCTACATTTCTTAATGATAATCCTTGAAGTTCCTTTATTTCAGCATTTTTTACTACCATAGGAACTAAAGCTGGTCTTAAAGGAACTATATTATGGCCAAGTTTCTTTGCAAAATTTTGACCTTCTCCTTTTGAACCAGTAAGAGGATATGAAGCTCCGCCAGTTGCTATAATAAAATAATCGCCTTTTAATATTTCTGAATCGTTTATTACTACTTCTGAAATCTTTTTATCCTTTACTTTTATATCTGTAACCTTACATCCTAATTTTATTTTTGTATTAGTTCTGCTTAAAGCATTTGATAAACCTTTTATAATATCTGAAGATTTATCTGATTCTGGGAAAACCCTGTCTCCTCTTTCCACTTTAAGTTTTATTCCTTCATTTTCAAAAAAATTCATAGTATCCTCATTAGTAAAACTATATAATGCACTATATAAGAAATGAGGATTACCTGGTATATAATCAAAGAATTCTGATATATCCTTAGCATTAGTAACATTACATCTTCCTTTACCAGTAATAAAAAGTTTTCTACCTAGCTTTTCATTACCATCTAGAAGTATTACTTCATGTTCTTTAGAAGCATGAATTGCAGCCATAATTCCTGCAGGTCCCGCACCTATAACAATTACTTTACTCAAATTTTAAATCTCCTTTTAGCGTCTTCACTTAAATTTATTATTTTTCAATTAACCTTTATATTATACTAAAAATAAGTAATTAAATATATAGTGTTACATATAATATTAATTATTATAAAACTTTCTTTAGAGGAAGTAATTTATTATACGCTTGTTTATATTTATGATTTCTTACCATATCTTTAGATGTTATTATTTTAAGTCTATCCAAATTCATGTTGTGTTCTAAATCAACTATCTTTACATTAATAGCAAGTTGATTTTTACTTTTTATAATTCTGTTTATATACTGATCATACGATTCACAAGATTTCTTTGTTAGAATTTTTACAGCATCAATATAAACTTTTTGTATACCAACGTCTGAAATTTCTTTTTCTGTTATATCTGTGTCTTCCATAATATCATGAAGAAGCGCAACTACTTTTTCTTCAGTTGTTTCAACATTTTGCATAACATATATTAAATGTTCTGTATATGGATTCCCACCTTTGTCCTTTTTATCTTTAAAATATATATCCACGAGATTCATAGCTCTAATTATCATAATTTAAATCATCAACTCCAAGCATTTTATAAATTTACTTTATTATATATTATAAATGTAATATTTTCATTAAAAATACATAAAAAATGATAATTCTAACATTTGTTAAGAATTATCATTTTTATGATTATAAAAGTAATATAGTTAATATAGTTAATATAGTTAAAATTTCTATTTTATATATAGGTCTTTATAAATTATATTAAATACATCCAAAGATTCTTCAATCTTTGATTTTAATATGACCTTTTTGCTTTTGAATTCCTTAAAACCTTTTTCTGTTAAAGAATAGGTCTTTTGAAATTTCTTGTCTAAATCGTCCCATTCACCGTCTATTAAACCATCGGATTCTAATCTCTTTAAAAGAGGATATATTCCTCCTGTGCTTGGAACCCATTTGCCATTAGTTCTTTGGCCTATTTTATGAGATATTTCGTTACCGTTAGTAGCACCTAGAGATAATATGTATAAAACATAAATAGGAAGAAGACCTTTAGTAAAAACAGGCGTCCCTGTACTCTTTTCCTTTTTAACTTTTTTTAGCTCTTTAAGTTTTTTCTTATATTCGGCATAAAGTCTTTTTTCTTCAGCTTCAATATCTTCAATTCCACTAAAATTAAATTTTTCATTCATAAATTAATCTACCTTTTCTATTGCACATCCTACAAGTCCTGGACCTGTATTAATTCCAAGTGAAGGTGCTATTGTTCCTGCAAAAATACATTCCTTGCAATGAGGAAGTTCTTTTATTCCGTCACATAGAATTTTAACTTTATCTTTTCCATTACCATCTAGAACCCATACTCTATAGTTTCCTTTTCCTTCGTATGATTTAAATATATTGATTAGTTTTGAAACAGCTTGCTTTGATCCTCTTGCTTTTGCGTAAGTTCTATATGCCCCATCATCTGCAACAGTTATAATTGGTTTAAGATTTAAGAATTCCCCAACTGTTCCAGCTACTTTTCCTATTCTTCCACCCTTTTTAAGATATTCAAGCGTATCTATTGTAAAAAATAAATCTATTTTATCTCTTAATTTAGGAAGAGCTTCTACTATTTCTTCAAAGCTTTTATTTTCTTTTATCATGTTAGCAGCATTTAATACCATAGCACCTTCTGCCATAGTTAATGTTTTAGAATCAAAAACAAAAGTTTCAAGTCCTTCAAAGTCTTCACATACAAGTCTACAAGCATTATATGTTCCTGATAAAGCCTGTGATATTGTTATTATAATTGCATGTGTATATCCTTCTTTAACTGCTTCATTTAATGCATCTGTGATTTTTTCTATACTTGGAAGAGATGTTGTCGGAATTTCTTTCTCCAAACGTTCATACATCATTTCAGATGTTAATTCAATTCTCTCCTCATATTCTTCTCCATCCTTATATATAACTCTAAAAGGTAATAATTTTATATTATTTTCTTTTAGTAATTCTACACTTATATCTGATGCACTATCTGTTATTAATGCTATCTTTTGCATTTGTTTTCCTCCTTAAAAGAATTTTCTATAACAATTATATCACTACTGATAAGATTATCAACAGTGATAATAAAAAATATATCACTACTGATATATTTTCACTGAGTAATTATAATGAATGATAGATAAAATTATCAGAAAACTTCTATAGGCTAGAATACTTAAATATACAAAATTAACGTCCTTATTAACTAAATAAAATTAATAAGGACGTTAATTTAAACTATTATAACTTTTGTTTTTGTAGGTATTGTATCCCAAATATATTTAGCATTTATTTTAGAAAGCCTTATGCATCCATCTGATAAAGCCATTCCAAGTCTTCCATCTCTTACTGAACCATCTAAATTATATATTATGGAATGAAATAAATAGTTACCCTTAAAGCTTGTATAATACCAGCACTTATATCCTTTATTAACTCCAAAATATAATCCCTTAACTCCTATTGAAAATGTGCCTTTTGGTGTTGGTGTTGATTTTTTGCCTATTGTACATAAAAAGCTTTTTTGAATAATCCAGTTTTTTTGTTTTCCTTTAAAAATATTTACCTTAAAGTTATCTGTATCCACATAAATCAAAAAATCTGTTGCACTATAATAATTTTGTGAATTAACAAGATTTTGTACTGATTCATTATAATTTTTATCATTTCTAAGTTTTGAATTTTTATCTGTATTTTTATTTTTTTCTTCATTATTATTCATAAATAGTTTTGATAAAAAGTTCATATGTGTTCCTTAATTATTAATCCTAAATATATTATATGGGAATTATCAATATCCGTTATTATTTATACGGCTTATATATTACTTTAAATTTTCAATTCTATATCCAATTTCTTTATTGGCTAATCTATATGCATCTTTAATCAACTCTTCTTCACTTTTACTATTACCAAGAAGATTATCTATTGTGATTTGATTTCTATCCATAAAATATTTATCAAGCAAATTCTGCTCTAAGTCTTTTTGAGAAGCTAACTTATAATCATCTAAAATATGCTTAACATTAAATCCATACTTTATGAGTTCTCTTCCTACTAAAATACTTCTATGACATCTTATTGGATCCTGCATTGCTCCAAGTAAAGCGATTTTATACCCTTTTAAAACTCCATTTTTAAGTCTTTGTATTCCATTTTTAAATGATTCTTCATTTACTACTTTCTCAAAATCAGAATAACCTTCTTNCTTATAATCATCTAAAATATGCTTAACATTAAATCCATACTTTATGAGTTCTCTTCCTACTAAAATACTTCTATGACATCTTATTGGATCCTGCATTGCTCCAAGTAAAGCGATTTTATACCCTTTTAAAACTCCATTTTTAAGTCTTTGTATTCCATTTTTAAATGATTCTTCATTTACTACTTTCTCAAAATCAGAATAACCTTCTTCATTATAAGATATTTTATTTATTCTCTTTGCTGCAAGTTCAGGAGCCATATAAATATAAATAAATCCTGCTTCTTTTAATGTATGTTCTATTACTTCTTTATTATATTGAACATTATATTTTGAATATGGTGTTCCTCTTATATCTACTACTGTATCAATATTATAATGCTTTAACATATCTATTAGTCTTTCTACAGGATAATTTGAATGTCCAATTGTGTATATATCCATTTGTCTCACCTCTAATGTATAAATAAAAAGCTTATCTTAATAAGAAATTCATATAAATACCACTCTACTTATATAAATTAAAAAATTTGAAATTTTATAAAAAGCACCAAAATGCGAAAATTGAATAAATATTTATATATATTTAATTATATATAAATAAATTCTAAATTTATACTATCTTAAAAAAGTAATAAATTTAGAATTTTATAGTTTTATTTAATTTTATGAAATTTTGCTAAAATCTCATTTAAATTATTTGTTGGTGGAAAACACGAATTTCCTTCGCATAGATAATAAGTGGCTTTATTATCTTTAAGTGTATAATCTTTGGTATATGGTATTAATTCTTCAAGCTCACTACTATTTTCTTCATTTTTTATTATCACAGTCAAATTAAATGCCTGCATGTCGCTTAAAGTATCTTTAATTTTTTCTTTTTCACTTTCATCTTTAATAACACATATGAGTTCTTTAGTCTTATTTAATGCAAAAGAAGAAGCGATTAAGAAGAAGGAATGATTGATTTCTTCACTAATTATTGATCCTGCTATATAATCAAGCACATCTTTACTTATTTCTTCAAATAAGGACTTTCCAGTTATTCTTGCAAGTCTTATCAAATTATAAGCAGCTACTGAATTTCCCGAAGGAATTGCTCCATCAAATAATTCTTTAGGCCTTGCAATAAGCTTTTCACTATCTTTTCCATATAAGAAGAAGCCGGCATTCTTTTCATCAAAGAATAAATCTATCATTGCTTCTGTAAGATCTATAGCTTTTTTTAAATATAAAATCTCATATGAACTTTCATATAATTCTATAAGACCATAAGTTAGGAATGCATAGTCATCTAAGATGGCCTTATATTTAGCTTCTTTTTCTCTATATCTTGCAAATAATCTTCCTTTAGAATCTACTAAGTTATTATAAATAAAATCGATAGCTTTTTTTGCATATTCTAAGTACTTTTCATCTTCAAGTACTTTATACGCTTTAGAAAGTGCAGCAATCATAAGACCATTCCATGAAGTGAGAATTTTATCATCTTTATGGAGGGAATATCTTTCATTTCTATAATCTAAAATATTTTGTGCTAATACGTCTATTTTTTCATCTTTCTTATTATAATTACTATTCTTTATTAAATTAGGTATGCTTTTGCCTTCAAAATTTCCTTCGTCAGTTATATCATAATATTCATTAAAATAATTTCCATCTTCTTCGCCTAAAATTATTTTAATTTCATCTGGAGTGAATACATAGTATTTTCCTTCTTCTCCTTCACTATCTGCATCTTGTGCACAGTAAAACCCACCCTCATTACTTGTTAATTCTCTAAATACGTATTCAAGTGATTTTATTGAGATATCTTTATATAACGGATTTTTAGTTATTTCATAAGCTTCTAAGTATGCTATTACTAAAAGCGCATTATCATAAAGCATTTTTTCAAAGTGTGGAACAAGATATTTATCATCTGTTGAATAACGTGAGAATCCATACCCTATATGATCAAATAATCCGCCTCTATACATAGACCCAAGTGTAGTCTCTACCATTTCAAGTGCATTTGTTTCATCATACATCTTATAATATCTAAGTAAAAACATAAGCTTATGTGGTGTCGGAAATTTTGGAGCAGGTGAGAATCCACCATATTTAATATCAAAGCTCTTTAAAAGCTGATTATAACCATTTTTTAAGTTCTTTTCACTTAATTTAGTATCATTACTTTCGGATACAAAGAATTTACCAAGTTCTTTTAATATATTATCACTAGAATTAATTAATTTTTCTTTTGAATTCTTCCACTGTGTAGCTACTGATTCAAGTATTTCAATTAATCCTGGCATACCATATCTTGATGTCTTTGGAAAATATGTTCCTGCGAAAAATGGTTTTTGGTCTGTAGTCATTATAATGGTTAATGGCCATCCACCAGAACCAGTTAGTGCCTGACATACAGTCATATAAACACTATCAACATCTGGTCTTTCCTCTCTATCTAATTTTATTGAAATAAAAAATTTATTAAGTATTGCAGCTACATTTTCATCTTCAAAACTTTCATGTGCCATTACGTGGCACCAGTGACAAGTTGAATAGCCAATAGATAAAAATATAGGCTTATCTTCTTTCTTTGCATCTTCAAATGCTTCTTCTCCCCATGGATACCAATTAATTGGGTTATATGCATGTTGAATGAGATATGGAGATTTTTCATTTATTAATCTATTGGATTTATTTTCTTGTTGCATTATACCACCTCATATTTATATCAAAAATCAGTTTTAGTATAAGTAAAAGGCCAAATATTATTCTGCAATTCAATTTATAAATTATTTAAAATCTTACTTAAGCATAAGCAGTCTCACGGATTATATTTATAGATAATGATATTAGAACTAATAATATTTTATAATAAAATCTCCAAACATCTACTAAAAGGTGTTTGGAGATTATCATCATAATGATTTAATTTGCTTTTTTATTTGCGAACTGGCTATTATAAAGTTGCTCATAGAAGCCACCTTTAGCCATTAACTCTTCATGATTTCCTTGCTCTATAATATTACCATCATTTATTACAAGAATTAAATCTGCACTTCTTATAGTTGAAAGTCTATGTGCAATAACAAAACTTGTTCTGCCTTTCATTATATTTTTCATAGCGTTTTGAAGCATTAATTCAAGTCTTGTATCAACAGAGCTTGTAGCTTCATCTAATATAAGAATAGCAGGGTCTGAAATTATTGCTCTAGCAATTGTAAGGAGCTGCTTTTCTCCTTGAGATATATTTGATGCTTCTTCATTTAAGAACATATTATACCCATCTGGAAGTGTTTTTATGAAGTGATGAACATTGGCTATTTTAGCTGCTTCAATTATTTCATCCTTTCTTGCTCCAAATCTTCCATATTCAATATTTTCATTTATTGTTCCATTAAACAACCAAGTATCTTGAAGAACCATTCCAAACATTGAGCGAAGATCTTCTCTTTTCATATCTCTTATATCTACACCATCTATCTTAATAGAACCGCCTTGTATCTCATAAAATCTCATAAGAAGATTTATTAAGGTTGTTTTACCTGCTCCAGTAGGCCCAACTATAGCTACCATTTGACCACTTTTAACTTCTACATTTAAGTCCTTAATTAAAGGTTTATCTTCAAAGTATCCAAATTTAACATGCTCAAATGTAACATTACCTTTAGGATTTTCTACTTTTATTGAATCTTCCTTATCTGGAATTTGCTCTTCTTCATTTAATATTTCAAATACACGCTCAATTGCAGCAAATGCTGATTGAATTGCAGAAGACAACTGAGTTACTTGAGTAAGTGGTTGATTTATCTGCCATATATAACGTATAAACGCTTGAAGATTACCAACTGTTATAGTACCAGCTATAGCAAAAACAGCTCCCATTACACCAATAACACCTATTCCTAAATAAGTTACTAGTGAAATAAGTGGTGACATTATACTTGAAATAAATTGAGCCTTAAATCCTGTCTGGCATAACTCTTCATTAATATCTTCAAATTCTTTAATTACATCGTCTTGTTTACCATAAAGCTTTATCTCATTAAATCCAGTATACATTTCTTGAACTTCACCATTTAATTTACCTAAGGCTTTTTGCTGACCAATGAATAAATTTTGTGACTTAGAAACTATAAACTTAGATACCAAATAACTAAGAGGTATTATAAGTGTTGCAACTAATGCCATTTTTACATTAAGTACAAACATCATAATTACAGCTAATGATAATGATAAAATCGCATTAATTACTTGAACAAAGCTTTGTTGAAGTGCATTAGATATTGTATCAATATCATTTGTAATTCTACTTAATACATCACCATAGCTATTGCTATCAAAATAATTTACTGGCAATCGCTTTATTTTATCTTGAACAGAATTTCTTAAGTCACGCATAGTATTTTGAATAGCATTAGTCAAAAGAAAACTTGCTGCATAAGTAGATAAAACACTGGCTATATATATAAATGCAAGCATTATAAGTACTTTTAAAATATAACTGAAGTTTACAGAAGCACCTTCTATACCTTTTGCTATATTTATAGAATCTTTTGTTAACTGTGTTAATATAAATCCTTCTACTGTTGGAGAAATAGCAGTAAATATAGCTGCTAATATTACAAACAAAATAGCGCCAATAAATGGAAGCTTGTATGGTTTTACAAAAGGAGCTATTTTTATTATTGTTTCTTTAAATTTTTTCATTATGCTAACTCCTCCTCTGTAAGTTGTGATAAAGCAATTTCATGATATATTTCACAAGTTTTTAAAAGTTCCTTGTGAGTTCCACTGCCAACTACTTTACCTTCATTTAATACTATTATTTTATCAGCATCTAAAATAGATCCAATTCTTTGAGCAACAATTAAAACCACAGATTCCTTTGTTTCTTCTTTTAACTTTGCTCTAAGTGTTGCATCTGTTTTAAAATCTAAAGCAGAAAAACTATCATCAAATATATAAATTTCGGGCTTTCTAACTATAGCTCTTGCAATAGATAATCTTTGCTTTTGGCCACCTGATACATTAGATCCGCCCTCACTTATCATCTCTTCAAACTTCTTAGGTTTCTTTGAAATAAAATCATAAGCTTGAGACACTTTTGCTGAATGTTCAATTTCTCCGCTAGTTGCACTCTTTTTACCAAATTTAATATTACTATTTATACTTCCTGTAAATAATCTTGTTTTTTGAGGAATAAATCCAATCTTTTTTCTTAGTGCTTTTAAATCATAATTTCTTACATCTATACCATCAATTTTTATGCATCCTTCCGTAACATCATAAAATCTTGGTATTAGATTTATAAGTGTTGACTTACCACTACCTGTACTACCTATAAAGGCTACAGTTTGACCTTTACTAGCTTTAAATGATATATCTTTAAGTACAGGTTCTTCACCATCTGGATAAGTAAAAGTAACATTATCGAATTCAACTTCACCTTTTATTTTAGTATCTTTTACACCATTTTCAGGATTTTTTATAAGAGGCTCTGCATCTAATAGCTCCTCAATTCTATCTGCAGAAACTTGCGCTTTTGGATACATTATAAATATCATAGAAAATAACATTAAAGAAAACATTGAATGAAACAAGTAATCTAAAAATGCAATTAATTGTCCAACTTGTAATGTTTCTGTATTTATCATTTTACTTGCAAGCCAAAATATTGCTAGAACCGCCATATTTAATAAAAAGAAAAATGTTGGTTGAGATGCTGCCATAAGTTTAAACAGCTTTTTTGATATATTAGCATAATCTTCATTTGTTTCCATAAATCTTTCTCTTTCATGATCGTCATTCCCAAATGCTCTTATAACTCTTATCCCAGTTAAATTCTCTCTAGAAATACGATTAAGTTTGTCTAATCTTTTTTGTTGCGTTTCAGATATTGGATGAGATAATTTAGCAATAACTACTACACCAAGTATTATAAATGGTACAGTTATTGCAAGAACTATAGAAAGTGATACACTTGTCTTAAGTATCATAAACAAACTTACTCCAAACATAACTGGTGTTAATAATGCAGTTCTTAGGAGTGTGTTTGTAAATTGCATTAATTGATATGCATCATTTGTAGTTCTTGTGATCATTGAAGATACTCCAAACTTATCATATTCACTGTGAGAATATTCTTGTGCTTTCCTAAAAATATCATTTCTAATATCTCTAGTTAAACCAGTTGAAATTTTAGATGAACAATATCCAAGTAATATTGTACCTAAAACACCTATAATAGAAATAATTGCTATTAAAATTCCTTTTTGCTTTATATAAGTTATATCGTTATTGGCTATACCATTATCAATAACTTCAGCCATAATGGTTGGAATCCCAAGTTCTACCAAAGCAAAACCAAATACTGAAATTACATTCAAAATAATTAGCAGTTTGTAATTTTTCAAATATTTTAATATTAGTTTCATATTAGTTCTCAGTCCTTTCTTAAATTGATTATATTACTAATTTGATTATGCCAAACATATATTTTATAATAAAGTATCCTGTAGCAGGATAGTCAATACCTATAATATTTTAATTGTAATTAAAAAAATATTTTTAGCTTAAATATTTCTTTTACTTTTAGTATTAAGAAAATAACGAATAATATACTAAAGATAAGCATCATATAATAAAAATCCTCCCTTATATAGAAACAGTTTTAATATTTTAACTGTTTACTATAAAGGGAGCATATAATTATTTTAAATTGTTGTATTTGAAATCTCTCATACTACTTTATAAAATCTTTTAAAAACTGACATATGCTATATTAAAATCCAAGTTAATATATTTTTTTCACATTCATCTACAAGCTTAACTAAATATAAAACTAATCAAATACAAATTTTATCCTTGTATTGTCTTTATATTTATCTCTCAATTCATCAATATATTTATTTGTATCATTATTTATAAGATTTTCATATTCGCCATATAGCTTAGGATAATTAGCTTGTATAAAACTAAGCATTTTTCTCATTTGAACACTATCTTTTTGTATTCTCAATTTATCTAAGAATACAGGTATGGTATTATTTAAATTATCTATAATTTCATCTACATCTGTAATCCCTGGCAATACAGGAGTTATAAAAGTCCATACCTTTATTTTTTGATTACATAGATAATTAGCAAGATTAATATTTTCAATGACTTCATTTTTATTTGTATTAAGGATTTGAGTTAGATTTGATAAACCAAGTAATATTGTTATATTTGAACTGTAATTTTTTATAATATCCATATCTCTAAGGATAATACCATAATCTGCTTTTGTAGTTATCATTATAGGTATATTAAGTTTATTTAGTTCAATTAAGCAATTTCTTGTCAACTCATATTTTCTTTCAATCTCGTGATACGGATCACATCTGCTACCCATATATATAGTTTCTTTTCTATTCCAATTATTTAAATTGTTTTTTATTAATTCAGGCATATTTAATTTAACAATTATATCCTTGTTCCAATTACTATCAGTCATTTGAAAGCAATAAGGACATTTAATTGTACATCCATCATAAGGATCAATAATAGATATTTTTCCACCATCAGGAGGATACTCAAAAGTAATTAAATCTTTTTCGATTATTTCTTTTATCATTGTTAAGTTCTCCTTCTTACTTTAATTTTCCTTATAAAACCATGTACTCTCGAGATACACTATAATTAAATATTACCATTTATATAATTTATTACTAGACTTATATTTTTAAATATGTTATTGTAGTTTATAGGTATTTGTATTTTTAATGTGAACCTAATTTATAGGAATATTTTAGTATAATTTGATATAATATCATTATAGAACAAACAAAGGATGGTTAATACATATGAATAGTGATACTAAAGACTTAGTAAAATCTTTGACTGGACTAGCATATGAAATTATACAACTTATAATTGCAATTTTCATTTTAGTTTTAATTATAAAAGGTTTTTAGTAAAAAGTTTAAAATTTCCATTAAAGAATAATAAGGCATTGCTATTAATAAATAGTAATGCTCAGAGTGTTGACAACTAACTTCAAAATGAAGTTAGTTGTTTATTTTTATGTTAAAATATGATAGTAAAAGTAAGGTGGTGTTTCATTATGATGGGAATTAAAAAGAAAGCAGATAGAACACAAATTGAAATGTTAAGTTTAGATGATCTTGTTCCTAAAAATCATTTAGTTAGAAAAATAGATGCAGCAATAGATTTAAGTTTTATTTACGATGAAGTAAAAGATCTATACAAGCCTTACGGGCGCGAAAGCATTGATCCAGTAGTTTTAATAAAAATAGTAATGATTCAATATCTTTTTGGTATCCGTTCAATGAGACAAACACTTAAAGAAATTGAGGTTAATTTTGCATATCGTTGGTATTTGGGATATAACATGCATGAACAATTACCTCATTTCTCAACATTTAGTAAAAACTATTCAAGAAGATTTAAAGATTCCGATTTATTTGAAACTATATTTGCAAGAATATTGTGCGAAGTTAATAAATACGGTTTTATTGATGATGAGAATATCTTTATAGATGGAACACATATAAAAGCTAATGCTAATACTCATAAATATAGAAATGAAGTTATTGAAGAATCTGCAAGAGTATATGAAAAATCATTGAAAGAAGAAATTAATAAAGACAGAGAATTACATAATAAAAAACCACTTAAAGAAAAAGAAACTTCAGAAGAATTAAAAAAAAACATTAAAGTAAGCACTACCGATCCTGAAAGTGGATTATTTCATAAAGGTGAACATAAAAAAGTATTTGCATATACTGCTAACACAGCTTGCGATAAGAATAACTATATTTTAGGCTTTGAATTGACACCTGGGAATGTCCATGATTCAGTTTCATTTTGGGGAATATATGAAAAAGTTAAGAAAGAACATAGCAATGTGAATGGTATTGTTGTAGATTCGGGATATAAAATCCCTGCGATTGCGAAGCAAATAATTGATGATGGAAAGACACCAATAATGCCTTATAAACGCCCTATGACTAAACAAGGATTCTTCAAAAAATATGACTATGCTTATGATGAATACTATGATTGTTACATTTGCCCTAATAACCAAATATTAAAATATTCTACAACTAATAGAGACGGTTATAAAGAATATAAAAGTAATAAAAAGGCTTGCGCTAATTGTCCATTTCTTAATCAATGTACTCAAAGTAAAAATCATGTAAAAGTAATATGCAGGCATGTTTGGGAAGAATACATGGAGCAAGTAGAAGATATAAGACATATAAAAGGTATGAAAGAAATCTATATGTTACGAAGTCAAACAATTGAACGTGTATTTGCGGATGCAAAAGAAAAGCATGGTATGAGATATACACAATATCGTGGAATAAAAAAGGTTAAGATGGAGCTTAACCTCTTATTTGCATGCATGAATTTAAAAAAATTAGCCACATGGCTGGATCGAAATGGATTATTGCCTACCGGTTCGGACAATTTATTGGCTAATTTAATGAAAAATATAGAAAAAATTCTATTAATAATAGCAAAAGGGGTAAATGCAAATTTCATTTACCCTCTTTTGTCTACAAACTGGGCATTGCTATTAATAAATAGTAATGCTTTATTATATAAGAAATCTTTTAAAGTATCATAAAGTAATATTTATGGTATTCCCACATTTATTACATATATTACTTTTCATATACACTTTTGTTGTATATCCATTTCTTTCAATTAAAAGATTACCACATTTTCTGCAGTAAGTATTATTATCTATACCTTGCACATTTCCTATATAAACATATTTTAAATATTTCTTTGCTTCATCTGCATCTTTTTCAATTTTTTTAACCTCAGTAGCGTCATTTTGCATTTTAAATCTTGGAAAATATCTGCTTAAATGAAGAGGAATATTCTTATCTACGCTTGCTAAAAATTTTGCAATTTCACGAACTTCTTCTATTGAACCATTTTCATCACTTACAAGCAAAGTAGTTATTTCTATGTGACATTTTTCATAACATCTTTTTATTGTTTCTAATACAGGCTCTAGTTTTGCACCACATATACTTTTATAATATTTATTAGTATATCCTTTTAAATCTATATTCATTGCATCAACATAAGGTAATAAATCTAGAAGAGGTTCTTCATTTATATATCCATTGGTGACTATTACTACATTAATATCTTTATTGTATTCTTTTATTTTTTTAGATGCCTCATAAATATATTCATACCACATAAATGGCTCATTATATGTAAAAGCAATTCCAGCATTATTAGGTGCTTTACTTATAAGCTCAATCAATTTATCAATACTTAAATATTGTGATTCTGGTCTGTATTGTGATATTTCATAGTTTTGGCAAAAGCTGCAAGTCATATTACATCCAAAGCTTCCAATAGATAATATGTTTTTAGAAGGTTTAAAATGATATAACGGCTTCTTTTCAATTGGATCAACACCAATTGAAGTCACTTCCCCATAATTTATAGCAATTGGTATATTATTTTTTACGGTTCTCAATCTGCAGATACCAAATTTATCTTCACTTATTAAGCAATTATGAGGACAAACTCTACATATTACTTTATCATCTTCTAATCTTTCATAGTACATGACTTTTGCATCCATAAAATTCACCTGCTTTAAATTAGTATTTGATTTTACACTTATAAGAATAATTTTGTATCTTCAAATAACTAAGAAATATTATTCTTCATATCTTATAACTTCAAATCTTTCAATATGAAAATCATCATTAAAATAGTCTATTCCAGCCTTATCACAAGCTATATGAAGCTGATCTTCAATTGTATTAACACCTTCAAGATTTGGAAGTAATAGCCCTCGTTTATATCCTTTTGTAACAATTACTCCATATTTTTTAGGATCTAGTTCTTCTTTTGAAGATATTTCTGCATCCATAAGTACATCTACAGAAATATCAATATCTTTTAGTTCATCTTCTGTAACTTCTGGAAATCTTGGATCATGAATAGCAGCTTCTATTGAATTTCTAATTATCTCTTTTGCAACATTATCTGTTGTACTTTGAATAGTACCTATACACCCTCTAAGGTTTTTAAATTTTTTAAGTGAAACAAAAACTCCATGTTTTTGATTTTTAAGTTCATCATCTACATTTGATAAATCATTTATCGGCTTTTTATACTTAAAATAATGTTCTAAATTTTCTCTTGCAAGCTTAACATACTGATTGGAATTCTTTATCTTTTCATTGTAAGAGTTTTCTTCATATTCTTTGAGTACTTTGTAACTATCCACATCTTTACTTGTAGGTTCAAACTTCATTACACCATACCCTACTCCAAATGGGCCTTCGTATGATAACAATGTTCCTTTAATACCATTTCCTTGCATTGAACCTAAAAGAGTATATACTGAATAAAGACCACATTGTGCAGATTCTTCTACCATGGTATCGTCTAGGTTAAAACATTTAACTACATCTCCATTTTCAAGAGTTTCTATAAATTCTTTATCAAATTTTGGTCCATAGAGAGAATACGAATATGGTCCTTCTTCTTTTAATTTATGTGATAGATCTCCACTTGCAATAAATACTGTTTTTCTATTTAATTCCTCAGCAGTATTAGATATAAGTATACCTAATTTATATAAATTTAAATCACCTATCATTGAGTATGTTATATGAACTAACTTATAATCATTATAGTATTTATTTATAAAATATAATGGGACAATACTTCCATGGTCTAATTCTAACTTCCTGCCATATCTTCCAAGCAATTTATCATCTACAAGTACAGATTGTATTCCTTCTAAATGGCACTTAAGACTTAGACTAGTTACAAATTCTTCATCTAAATCTAAACTAATTTTAATATTACTGCATCTGAACTGATTTAAATCACCATAAATATGCTTTCCAGCTGATATTGCTACTGCATCGCTAAACATTGGACCATGTGGTGTAACTATAACGATCGTATCAGGCTTTATATCAGCTATTTCTCTTCCTATTTTTTCACATGCTACAGAAGTTTTTTCTATCTTCTTTTCTTCTCCACGTCCTATATCTGGTATTATTATAGGTGGATGTGGCATTAAGTAATATCCTAAAATATTATTCATATAACCATCTCACTTTTTTATATAATCATTTTAAACTTTTTGTGGGCTTTGCAGGTCCTTCTATCCATTTTCCTTCATAATCAAAGCGTGAACCATGACATGGACAGTCCCATGTAAATTCATCAGCATTCCATTTTAGTTCACATCCTAAATGAGGACATTTAGTACTTACAGTATAAATTTTGCCTTTTACATCTTTATAAACTCCAACTTTTTTATTCTCATAATTGATTATTTTACCTTCTCCATTTTTTACGTCATCTAAGTATTCATTTGGAACATGTATTTTTTGTGCTATAAAGTTTTTAGCTGTTTTAGCCATATCATTTCCAGCATTTTTCATTGAAGCTGATAAATCAAATCTGCTTGGAGAAAATATATCAGCATATTCATTATCTATTCCACGTATCATATCACTTATTATCATTGCTGATACCATGGAACTTGTCATTCCCCACTTTTTAAATCCAGTAGCAACATATATATTAGGTGTTTTAGTTGAATAATGCCCTATGTAAGGTATATTATCTAAACTGACACAATCTTGTGCAGACCAATGGTATCTTTCCTTGCAATTAGGAAAAATTTCTTTGGCTGCTTTTCTTAGAGTTTCATAAGCTGTGCCTTGTTCATTTTCACCAGTTCTTTGATTGGCACCACCAAATAAAACTAAGTCTTTATACGTCCTATATGAATATCCATTATCTTCAATACCTATATACATTCCATCAAAGTCTGATGCATTTTCAAGTCCTAAAACATAAGAGCGTTCTTGATGCATTTTTAAAAAATAATACCCAGGTATATTAAAGAAAGGATAGTGAGTTGCAACAATAATACGCTTAGCACTAATATATCCTTTATCAGTTACTACCACATTATTATGAATATCAATATCTGTAGCTTTTGTGTTTTCATATACAGTAAGTTTTTCTGAAATAGGTTTTAAAAACTCTAGTGGATTAAATTGCGCTTGATGTTTAAATTTTAATGCTTTCTTTATTTGTATTGGAAGAGGGATTTCAGATATAAGCTCTGCATCTATTCCAAGTTTAATTGCCGCATTATATTCATCTTCTATTGGTTTATTCTCTTCTAATGAATATACATAAGCATCAGTTTCTTTAAAGTCACAATCAATATTTTCTTTTTCAATTATTTCTTTATATTTTTTTATTGCTTCTTCATTAACTAAAGCATAATGTTTAGCTTTTTCTTCACCAAATTCCTTTATTAAATTATCGTAAATCAATTCATGTTGAGAAGTTATTTTTGCTGTAGTATTTTTAGTATTTCCACTGCATATTAGCTTTGCATCTATTATTATACTTTCAATACCACACTCCTTTAGCATATATCCTATTAGTAAGCCTGCAATTCCTCCCCCTATAATAACAGTATCACATTCTATATCTTTATCTAATGACTTTCTTTTTTTGAAATCTACTTCACTTTTCCATATACTTTCCATAAAACTTCACCTCTCATAGTAGTATTTGTAAGTTTTATGAAATTTATTATGATTGAAAACATTATTTTATATTCCTATCTGGATATTTAACTAGGGTATACTTGGAAATAAAATTTCAGAACCTTTTATGAATACTTCTTCAAATTCGAAAAACTTTTCAACATATATTGTTTAAAGCAGGAAAGATTCTAGAATAGGCCTTATTTATATAAAAATCGTATTTACAGATTTATATTTAATAATGATAAAAAAATTAAGTTCATTAGGTGATAAATAAAAACAGGATGCTAAGATATAATTTCTTAGTATCCTGTTTATCTAAACTTGTCCTATAACCTTTCCTTTTAAATTATATTTATCAAACACCGCTGAGCAAACAATAGAGGAAATTTCAATAGAGTTTTCAATATCCCACATAAATGAATGTTTACCTTCTTTGTATTTTGCAATTTGAGAATTTATAAACTTCTTTAGTTCTTGAGTATTATTATATGATTTTGAAACTATCATTTTAGAAATCTTAGATATATTGTCCAATAAATATTTTTGGATTTTTCTTTCATATATGATATGATCCCCTACATCTCCTATGCCCCCACTTATATGAGAATAACAGCAAAAATCACAAAGATAATGAATTATTATTCCAAATTGAAGTGAATTATAAGCATTAAATTTTCTTTTATTAATTAATTTTTCTAACTTGTCTTCTACATATTTAAAAGACTTTTTATGAAAATGTGGATTTGTATAAGGAAGCCATGAGCAATCTGCAATTATAGTACCAATGTAAAACATATTAAGTGAAAAATCCTTAGGATATTTTGTTTTTATATTTTTTAAAGCCAACTTAGCTAAATGAAAATGAGTCCTAACTTTCATAAATTCATCACTCCGTCTTTATATTATATTAATCATAATTCTAAATTATCTTCCTAAATAATAGCTTAATCAATATTAAAACATTTTGCAATTTATTTTGACGAAATTTTGGTTAATTTAGTGTTAAAAGTAAAAATGTTATAATAATATCATATATATTATTCCTTTTAAGATTTATTTTTTAGATACAATTAATAAAAGCTCCGAAATTTTTTCGAAGCTTTTTCTTATAAAGTTCATATTTTCTTAACTTTCTGTATTTCTTATGACTTTAAATATTATTAACTTATTACAAAAGTTCTTCTAATGTATGTTTGCTGATTTCATTAATAAATGAATTTAAAGCGTCACCAAGTATATGTTTAAATTTACAAGTTGAATCATGGGCACATTCATGTCTTGCACTAGAAAAACATACTGATGTATTTAGTTTTTCTTCAGTAATAATTAATATTTTTCCAAGATTTATTTTATTAGGTTCCATTCCTAATTTTAAGCCACCATTTCTACCTTTGATAGATATTATATATTCTGTTTTAGCTAACTTATGAACTATTTTTTTTAAGTGATGCTCTGATATTTCAAGGTTAGATGCCAATTCTTCAACTGTACACAATTTATCTCCATTTTTAGCTAGATAAATTAAAATCCTAAAAGCATAATCTGAAAACTTGGATAAATTCATTTTCTCACATCCTTTGTTTATATTGATTATAATTTATTATAACAGAAAAAGCTATATATATCACTTAAATGTGTATTTATATTGCACATTTTATTTTCTTGTGCTAATATTAAGGTGTATTTAAAATGAACTTTAAATTTATATATAATATAGAAAAATATAGTTTTTTACTTTTTATTTTTAATTCAGAGTAAAATGATACTATTTACAATAATATAAGAGGTGAACGCGATGAATAATAATTTATTAAAAGTGTGCAATTTAAAAATTGAGGCAGATGAAAAAGAAATCTTAAAAGGATTAAACCTTGAAATCAATAAAGGTGAAATCCATGTAATAATGGGGCCAAATGGAGCTGGTAAGTCTACTCTTGCCAATGCAATAATGAATAATCCAAAATATAAAAGATTAGATGGAGATATTGAATTTGCAGGTGAAAATATTAATGATTTAAAAACTGATGAAAGAGCTAGAAAAGGATTATTTTTATCATTTCAATATCCAGAAGAAATTCCAGGAATAACTGTAGAGAATTTCTTAAAGTATGCTAAAAGGTCATCTGATGGAAATTTATTAAAACACTTTAAGTTTGATTTAGATTTAAAAAGAAACATGAAAGAATTAAAAATTGATGAGAGTTATGCAGAGAGATATTTAAATGTAGGTTTTTCTGGCGGAGAAAAGAAGAAAAACGAAATACTTCAAATGCTTATGTTAAATCCTAAACTTGCTATATTAGACGAATCAGATTCAGGACTTGATGTTGATGCAATAAGGATTGTTTCTAAAGGAATAAAAATGTTCTCAAATGAAGAAAATGCAGTATTAATAATAACTCATAACACTAAAATTTTAGAAAACCTAAAACCAGATTATGTTCATGTTTTAGTTGATGGAAAAATAGTTAAAACTGGTGATTCAGCTTTAGCCGATGAGATAGAAGAAAAAGGTTACGAATCTTTTAAAGAAGCTGTTGAAGTTTAAAGGTGGTGAATTTAGATGGAAAATAAGAAAAAAACTGTCATTGAGGAAATGGACAGAGGTATATACGATGTAAAAAACGAAGATAACTTTAGTTTTAAATCTGATAAAGGACTTACTAAAGAAATCATAGAAACTATTTCAGAAGAAAAAAATGAAGCAAAATGGATGAAAGATTTTAGATTGAAGTCTTTAGAAATTTATAATAAATTAAAACTTCCATCATGGGGTCCATCTTTAGACTCATTGGACATGGATAATATTGTTACTTATGTTCGTCCAAAGAGTAATTTGGTTGGTTCTTGGAACGAAGTTCCTGAAGACATAAAGAAGACTTTTGATCTTTTAGGTATTCCAGAAGCTGAAAAAAAATCACTTGCAGGTGTGGGTGCTCAATATGATTCAGAAGTAGTTTATCATAGCATAAAAGAAGATTTAGTTAAGCAAGGTGTTATTTATACTGATATGGAAACTGCAGTTAGAGAGCATGAAGATTTAGTTAAGCAGTATTTTATGAAATGTGTCTCCCCTTCTGATCATAAATTTGTTGCACTTCACGGAGCTGTATGGTCAGGTGGGTCATTTGTATATGTTCCTAAGGGTGTTAATGTAGACATACCACTTCAATCATACTTTAGATTAAACTCTCCTGGTGCAGGACAATTTGAACATACATTGATAATCGTTGATGAAGGCGCAAAATTACATTTTATAGAAGGATGTTCAGCTCCAAAATATAGTGTAACAAACCTTCATGCAGGATGCGTTGAACTTTATGTTAAAGAAGGTGCTACTCTAAGATACAGCACTATTGAAAACTGGTCAAAGAATATGCTTAATTTAAATACTAAGAGAGCAATAGTTGAAAAGAATGGTACTATTGAATGGGTATCAGGATCATTTGGTTCTCAAATATCAATGTTATATCCAATGAGTATATTAAAAGGTGAAGGTGCTAGAGCAGAATTTACAGGTGTGTCATTTGCTGGTAAAGGTCAAAATTTAGATACAGGTGCAAAAGTAATTCATGCTGCACCAAATACTTCATCAACAATTAATTCAAAATCAATTTCAAGAAATGGTGGTAAAGCTACTTATAGAGGGGTGTTAAAAGTAAATTCAAATGCTTACAACTCAAAATCTATGGTATCTTGTGAATCCTTAATGTTAGATAATAAATCAAAGTCTGATACTATTCCTGTTATAGATTTATTAAATGATGATGTTGAAATTGGACACGAAGCTAAAATTGGAAAGATAAGCGATGAATCTATTTTCTATTTAATGACTAGAGGAATAAGCGAGGATGAAGCTAAATCAATGATCGTAAGAGGTTTTGTTGAACCAATATCAAAAGAACTGCCACTAGAATATGCAGTTGAGATGAATAATTTAATAAACATAGAATTAGAAGGAAGTATTGGGTAGGTGAGATAAATGAAAGCTATAAATTTTAATAATTTAAATAAAACTCCAGTAAGAACAAAAAAATGGCTTAATATTAATGATGTAAGCCTTGGAGAATTAAATATTGGAGAAATTAAAGAATTTAATAATATAGGATTTGCAACTAATATAAAGGGAGTTCATATTCAAAAGCTGGAAAATAAAACTGTCTCTCCTCTTTATAAAGAATTTGTCTATGGAGCAAGTGAAGAACTTATAAAACAAGGCCAAAAAGAGTTTAATGCAGGTTATTTAATTACAATAGAAAAAAATTCAGCCATAAATGAACCAATAATTATTGATTTTGGATTTAATAAGGATAATAGTACCTTAGTTGATAACATAATAGTTGTTGGTGAAGAAAATTCAAAAGCTTCAATTATAATCAAATATAGATCCTTAGACGATTCAAAAGGATATCATAATGGAATATGTGCAATATATTCAAAGAAAAACAGTAATATTAAACTTACAAAAGTAAATTTATTAAATGATAATATAATCCACATAGATTCTAATGTGGCAGATGTTGAAGAGTCAGGAAAAGTGCACTTTATAAATACAGATCTTGGCGGTGAATATAGAGTTTATAATTATCATGGTGACTTAAAAGGTGAAAATTCCTCATCAAACATAGACTCAATATATCTTGGAAGTAAAAACAGCCTTATAGATATAAATTATATTGTAACTCTTAAAGGAATAGCAAGTAAATCAAATATTAATGTTAAAGGAGCACTTCAGGATAAAGCAAAAAAATCATTTAAAGGAACATTAGATTTTAAGCAAGGTGCATCAAAAAGTGTTGGTGCAGAAGATGAATATTGTATGCTTCTTTCAAAGGATGCGAAGGCAAAAGCAATGCCAGTTTTACTTTGTTCAGAAGATGATGTTTCTGGTGAGCATTCGGCATCTTCAGGAAAAATTGACGAAAGCAAGCTATTTTATTTAATGTCTAGAGGTCTAACATACGAAGATGCAAAAATTGTAATTGTAAGAGCAGCATTCAATCCTATAATAGATGCCATAGATGATGAAAATACTATAAACGAAATATTAGAAAAGCTAAATAGAGGTTTAAAAAATGAATAATATTAATTTTTTAGAAGACTTCCCAATATTGAAATCACATGAAAATGGCGAAAGATTAGTATATTTAGATAGTGCTGCTACTACACAAAAACCAAAACAAGTTATTAAAGCTATTAAAAATTATTATAAAAATATTAATGCTAATCCTCATAGAGGTGCTTACAAGCTTAGTATTGAAGCTACTAAAGCATATGATGAGTCTAGGGAAAAGGTTAGAAAGTTCATAGATGCAGAATCTTCGAAAGAGATTATATTTACTAAAAATGCCACAGAAGGATTTAATCTTCTCTCCTACTCTTATGGAATGGAGAATATTAATGAAGGTGATGAAATTGTAATTTCAATTGCAGAACATCACTCAAACCTTATTCCATGGCAAATTGTAGCAAAAGCTAAAAAAGCCACTTTAAAATATATGTATTTAAATGATGATGGTGAAATCCCAGAAGATGAAATCAAAAATAAAATAACAGAAAAAACTAAGCTTGTAAGTATAACTCATGTGTCAAATGCACTTGGAACAATAAACCCTGTTAAAGAAATTATTGATTATGCACATTCTATGGGTGCTAAAGTTATAGTTGACGGATCTCAAAGTGTCCCTCATATGAAAGTAAGTGTAAGAGAATTAGATGCAGATTTTTTAGTATTTTCAGGTCATAAACTATTAGGCCCAATGGGAATTGGTGTTGTATACGGTAAGGAAGAACTACTCTCCCACATGATTCCATATATAGTTGGCGGAGATATGATAGAATATGTTTATGAACAAAGTGCTACATTTGCTGAACTGCCTTCTAAGTTTGAAGGTGGAACTCAAAATGTAGAAGGTGCTGTAGGACTTGGTGCCGCTATTGATTATATAAATGAAATCGGAATAGAAAAAATAGATAAAATAGAAAAAGACCTTCTTATTTATGCCATAGATAAGCTTGATAAACTTCCATATGTAACAATATATGGTCCTAAAAACCTAGAACATAGAGGCGGTATAATTTCTTTTAATATTGAAGGCGTTCATCCTCACGATGTATCTTCTGTTTTTGACAGTTTAAATGTTGCAATTAGATCAGGTCATCACTGTGCTCAGCCATTAATGAGATTTATGGATATCAATGCAACGTGCAGAGCTAGCTTCTATTTCTATAATACTAAAGAAGATGTAGATAAATTAGTTGAGGCTGCTAAAAAAACTTATGAAATGTTTTCTAAATGGAGGTAATACTTAATGGACTTAAATTCAATTTATACAGAATTAATTATGGAGCACAGCACTTCAAAGCATAATAAAAGAAAACTAGATCATGCCGATGTTTATGAAAAAGGACACAATCCAAGTTGTGGAGATGAAATAACATTAGAGCTTAAATTAAATAATGATGTAATTGAAGATTTAGCTTTTACAGGCCAAGGATGTGCCATATCACAAGCTTCTACATCAATTATGATAGATTTAATAAAGGGAAAAACAATAAAAGAAGCGTTAAAGCTTACTGAAACTTTTATTGGAATGATTAAAAGAGAAATAACAGATGATAAAGAATTATATTCATTAGAAGATGCTATGGCTTTTAAAAATATATCTAATATGCCAGCTAGAGTAAAATGTGCAGTTCTTGCTTGGCATACAATACAAGAAGCTTTAAACAAAGAATAAAAATAATATTTAATTAAAAATAAGGATTACAAAAAAGTAATCTTTATTTTTATACTTTTTGTATTGACTCTAATTGGAAAAACGCCTAATTTTCTAAAAGCATTTCTTTTAATTACTAATTTTCATAGTTAAAATTATTGAATTGTATATAATATTTCTTTAAAATAATAAATAATAGTTATGTGATTATATATTTTTATATAAATAGGAGTTTTTATATGCTAGATGTTTATTATTTAGAGAATACTAATAGAAATTTTAATGATATGTACCTTTGCTATTGTGGATTTGAGAAATGTACTCCACTACATTCATTTGGTCCAGCTATTAGACCTAACTATTTATTGCATTATGTTTTAGATGGAAAAGGTTATTATTATGCTAACAACAAAAAATATACAGTTACAAAAAATGAAGGATTTTTAATCAGTCCAAATGTTATTACGTTTTATGAGGCTGATGAAGAAGAACCTTGGACTTACCTTTGGATTGGCATAGATGGAAATAAAGTT
This sequence comes from Clostridium neonatale, assembly GCF_001458595.1. Taxonomy (GTDB): domain Bacteria; phylum Bacillota; class Clostridia; order Clostridiales; family Clostridiaceae; genus Clostridium; species Clostridium neonatale. Next base: position 1,042,915 of record NZ_LN890328.1, on the reverse strand, counting down.
AAAACATATTTAAAATGTATAGGATTAGATGAAGAAAATCTTATATTTAAATGTGATGAAGCGGATTTGTTGAAAGAATGTGTTATGGAAATGCTTAAACATCATAAAAGTACAGATGCTGATTCATTTAAAATAGAAGGACTTTTATATTTATTTTTCTCTAGGTTGTCTAACAATATCAAAAGCACCCTTTCAGATGATGATTCAATTTCTAATAATTATGTAAATAAAGCAATAGAATTTATTCAAGATAATTATTATAGACCAATAAAAGTACGTGATATTGCGGAATATACATGTTTAAATAGAAGCTATCTAACTTCTATTTTTCAAAAGTATCTTAAAATGCCACCTCAGAAATTTTTAATGGAATTTAGAATAACAAAAGCAGCTGACCTACTATATGATACAGACCTGCCTATAGGAAATATAGCTTACTCTTGTGGATATACTGATCCATTATCATTTTCAAAAGCTTTTAGGAAAGTAAAAGGCATAAGCCCTAAAGAATATAGGCTTAATAAAAAAGGATGTACAAAACAATACTTACTTTTAGATTAATAAGAGAAGTATTTATAAAAAATGAGTGCCCTATGAATAACTCTCATGGAGCACTTAAAATTTTATCCTTGTATTTTAATATTAATAATTTTTAAATTATCTCGGCCATATAATTCTCTACATATTATTTACACTTCTTTAAAGTCCACATCTTAGACACATAATCTCCAATAAGTTCTCCAATTTCAAGTCCAATATACATAAGTTCATCTCCACCAAACACTTCTTTAGTTTCAATTATTTCGTATAATGAATTTTCATCTAAGGCTTTAAGTTTTAATCTTCCAGGTATTTTATTTACTTCTGAATATTGTTTTACATAACTTACAATTGCAAATTCCTTATCTTTTGATAAAGTCATCCATGATACTTCATTACTTTTAAATGGACTTTTTAATCTGTAAAGATCTCCAAATTGAACTACTTTTCTAATAGATTTATATAATTCGATTTGTTTTTTAACTTCTTCTTTTTCTATATCTGTCATTTTTGTTACATCTAATTCGTACCCAAAACTACCTGCCATAGCTACAATACCTCTCGTACTAAGTGGAGTAATTCTATTAACTTGGTGATTTGGTACTGCTGAAACATGGCTTCCCATTGATATACTAGGATATACTAATGAAGTTCCCTCTTGAATTTTTAATCTTTCTATAGCATCAGTATCGTCACTAGTCCAAGTTTGTGGCATGTAATAAAGCATTCCCCCATCAAATCTCCCACCACCTCCAGAGCAGCTTTCAAATAAAATGTCAGGAAAGTTTGAAGTTATGTTTTCTAATATTTTATATAAACCTAACATATATCTATGTGCAAGTTCCTTTTGTTTTTTAGGTGGCCATGCAGGTGATCCAAGTTCAGTTATATTTCTGTTCATATCCCACTTTACATAAGATATAGGTGCAGATTTTAATACATCTGTGATCATTTTTATTACAGCATCACAAACTTCATCCCTAGATAAATCTAATACAAGCTGCTTTCTTGCAAGTGATCTTGTTCTATTTTCAATATGAATACACCAGTCTGGATGCTCTCTATAAAGATTGCTATTGGGCGAAATCATTTCCGGTTCAAACCATAATCCAAATTTCATGCCTAGATCATTTATGTCTTTTACTAGTGAATTTAATCCACATTTAATTTTATTTTCATTTACAAACCAGTCCCCAAGTGAAGAATCATCGCTATTTCTTTCACCAAACCAGCCATCATCTAATACAAATAATTCAATTCCAAGATCACTAGCTTCTTTAGCTATTTCTTTAATTTTTTCATTATCAAAATCAAAGTATGTTGCTTCCCAATTGTTTATAAGTATTGGTCTCTCTTTATCTCTATATGATCCTCTTGCAAGCCTTTCTCTATATAAATCATGGTATATATGAGACATTCCAGTCAATCCATTAGGTGAATATACCATAACAACTTCAGGAGTCTGGAACTCTTGTTTTGATTCTAAATTCCAAGTAAAGTCAAATGGATTTATACCAATTTGGGCTCTTGAGTTATTGTGCATATCAACTTCTACATTTGCTAAAAAGTTACCACTATAAATTAAATTAAATCCATAAACATCTCCAACATCTTCGTTTGCCTCATGACTTACCAAAGCCATAAATGGATTTTGAGCATGGCTACTAGCCCCTCTTCTACTTTCTACACATTGACCTCCAGATCTTAAAGGTGTTCTAACTATATGTCTTTCCCTTGCCCATGCACCTGATAATTGGATAAAATCAAATTCACTATGATTAAAATCAACGTTTGCACTTAACACTCTTAATATATCAATTTCTTCATTACTGTCGTTTATAACTTTAACATTTCTTGTTATGGCATCATACTCTTCAAAAACTGTATATGATAATATTAATTTTAAATTTGCTAAACTATCATTTAATGTTATCTCTAAAGTTTCTGCTTCAATATCATTTTCAACATAAGTTGCTGGTAATCCTTGAAGTTTATTTTTTCCTTTAAATATCTTATGACTATAATATCTAAAATCTGTAACAGTGGTACCATTACTTAATTTTATTTGAACCGCTGGTGAACGTAAATCAGGATTACCATAGCTTGGATATTCTTGCGGAACTGCTTCTAAATGAAAATCATCTATATTATCTAAATCAGCTAAAAAGCTTCCACATTGTCTTTTCTTAATTAAATAATCTATTTTATTAGAATTAATTTTTCTTCCCCAATATAAATGTGCAATATGTCCTGTCTCTAATACATTTAATATATAGCTTGTATTTTTTGATTCAATATTAAATAATTTATTTTGCTCATTAAATCTAATTCCCATTTCTGCCTCCTAAATATATAACAACGTTTTCTTTTATGATGTTATTATATATCATTATAACCAGAACGCATATGACCATTTGTCGTAATTATATAGCCTAATGTTGTTTTCTATTTTACCTTTCCTTTATTTTGTAACTTTTTTATTGTTTCTGAAATTCTTTTTTGTTTTATGTCGTCTTTTTTAGCATCTTCTATCCAGTAAATATATTTACGCCTATTAGAATATAATAATGCATTATAAAATTCATATAAATTAAAATAAAAATAAAGCACTATATAAAAAAACTAGTACTTCATTTTTATAAACAAATTCTTTTGAATATCTTTTTATTTATATATTTATATATTTATATATTTATATATTTATATTTTTTACAATTAATTCTCAATAAAGCATTTCACTTCATTGTTGAACTTTTCACGTTCATCATAAAATGAGCCATGTCCACTATTTTGCATTTTAACTAGTTTAGAGTTCTTAATTAGTTTCTTTTGCTGCTCTGCTAGTGGAAAAAGGCAAACTTTATCGTGTATGCCATGAATTATTAATGTAGGAGCATTTATTTTTTTCATATCTAAAAACAAACTTTCTTCATCAAGCCATGTATTTGCTATAGCTGCTGTTGACCACCCTGCTGCTTTAAGTCCTAAGCTTAAAAACCAATCTGAAAATGGTTTACTTATTGGCTTATAAAAAAACATTTTTGAAAAATTTGCAAGCATCTTTGGTCTATCTATATATGTTTCATTAATTATTTCTTTTACTGCTTCTTCTTTTAACCCATAGTGAAAATAAGAACGTCTTATAAGACTTGGTGCTGCTGCTCCACAAAGTACTAATTTTGAAATCCCCCATTCATCATGTCTTGCCATATATCTAATGGCAATTGCACCGCCAGTTGAATGTCCAAGTAAAGTAACATTTTTTAATTGAAGCTGATCAATAACGCATCTAACATCATCACTTAATGTATCATAATCATATCCATTTAGCGGCTTATCTGACTCACCAAATCCCCTTTGATCAAGTCCAATACATCTATATCCCATTTTAGCAAAGTAATCAAATTGATATTCAAATAAATTATGATCTCCAGGCCAGCCATGCAAAAACAAGATTGTTTCAGTACCATTTTCGTTAAGGTCTTCTACATATATTTTAACATTTGATTCTGCTTTAATATAATATCCCATAATACTCTCCAAATAAATTTATCATTATATATTTTATTCCTATACTTATAAATTGGTGATTTTAAACTTAAGAAGTGCATATGTATTATAAGATTATGTGATATATTGAAAACATTATTTATAAAATATTATTCTCTTAACAGATATAAAATTGAACAGCCTAAACTTCCTTCATTTTTAACAATTTCACTATAATCTATATATGTAACATCATAATCTTCATTTTTAAGCATTTGTGCTACATTTTTATTGCTGCTAAGTAACTTTTTATGGCCTAAATACACAAAATTTGTTCCTAAATTATCTGCATCTGTTTTAGATATTTCATAAAGTTTTGGAATATATTTTTCTATTATATCTTTATCATATACATATGGAGATATAACTGCAGCATCTTTTTCTAATGTATTAAATACACAATCTAAATGAATCATACTATTATCAAAATAAATTGGGACAACTTTTATATCTTTTCTCATTTCATTTAGCACAGATTGAAGTTCATGAGCTGCATCAATTGTTGTTCTTGTACTTATCCCAATAAATAACACATCATCATAATGTATTAAATCTCCACCTTCAATATTATTTTTCATTTTATAATATTTTAAATTATTCTTCTTTATAAAATTAATTAAATATATGGTTTCTATACTTCTTTCTTGTTTTTTCATATTACTTATAAAAAATACATCATCTATTACAAAACCAATATCCTGTGTAAATAACTGATTTGCACTATTTTTATTCAAATCTAGAAAATTTAGCTTTACATCATTTTGGGTTAGATTATTTAAAAAATTATTATATTGACTAAAAAGCAATTCATAATCAATTTTCTTATAGTATTCATTACTTTTATTTATTATCTCAAAATATACTGGATAGCAGACTAAACAAGATTTTAATGTGTCATACTGGTTGCATTGATAGATTTTCATTATTGTAATTCACCTCGTTATACACGCATATATTTATATGTATTTTTTGCTAACACATATATTAATATTCATATATTCTTGACTCTTTATGATTTTAATGTTATTCTTATTTAGCAGTTAGCACTTTTGTGCTAGTTTTTTTGTAGAGCTTGGTTTGTCTTTCGCCGGATTTCCAAGCTCTACTTTATTATTTACAAATATGCAGTTAAATACTAATTAATTGAATAGATTTATAATATTTAAATATTTTTTTATATCTTATCTTTTTGTTATTTTTATATAAAATTTAGATTTCTTATAAAAATATAAAAAATTATAATAAAATAGAAATATTTAAATTTTAACAGAAAGGAAAAAATATGAATTTTAAAGATTTAGGAATAAATGAAAATTTGATATTAACATTAAAAAAACATGGTATAACTACTCCAACACCTATTCAAAGTGAATCTATACCATATATATTAAATAACAAAGATATTATTGGAGAAGCAAAAACTGGAACTGGTAAAACTTTATCTTTTCTTATACCAATTTTTCAAAAAATAAATTCAAAAAATAATAATACTCAAATTCTTATACTTTCTCCAACAAGAGAACTTGCGATTCAAATTACTGATGAAGCAAAAAAACTAAATGTTAATGATGATATTAATATTTTAGCTGCTTATGGTGGAAAAGACATAGGATCCCAATTAAAAAAATTAAAAAACAGTATACATATTATTGTTGCAACGCCTGGACGATTACTTGATCACATAGAAAGAAAAACTGTTGATTTAGGTAATTTAGAAACTATTGTTATTGATGAAGCAGATCAAATGCTTTTGATGGGATTTAAAAATGAAATTGAAGAGATTATGAAAGTTTCATCAAAAAAACATCAGACTCTTTGTTTCTCAGCTACAATAGATTCAAAAGTCAAAAAATTAGCTTATAGATATATGACAGATCCGATTTTTATAGATATAAAAGACGAAAATGTAACTGTAGATACTATAACTCAAGAAGTTGTAGAAACAACTGATAGATGGAAAGCAGATTGCCTTGCAAAAGCTATTAATGAAGATAATCCATTTATAGCAATTATATTCTGCAGAACTAAGCGCAGAGCTGATGAACTTGAAGTTAAGTTAAGTGCAAAAGGTATTAAGGCTCAAAAAATCCATAGTGATGTTCCACAAAATAAACGCGAAAGAATTATGAGATCTTTTAGAAAAGGTGATGTTCAATTTTTAATTGCTACAGATGTTGCTTCAAGAGGAATTGATGTAAGCAATGTTACACATATTTATAATTATGATATTCCGGAAACACCTGAAACCTATATTCATCGTGTAGGAAGAACAGGGAGAGCTGGCGATGACGGATATGCATGTACTTTTATAGATCCTAAAAATGAAAGGATTTTAAGTGAAATAGAAGAAAAGCTAAACTTTAAATTAAAAAGAAGAATAATAGAATTTAGATAAAATATAAAATTACAGTAAATCATAAAAAATAATCTTTTACTGTAATTTTTACTTTTCTATTAAATCCATAGAAATTATAGATTTTTTTAAATTTAAGAGTTTTTCAGATTTATTAATAAAATCTAAAAATTCATTATTTTTTTATTACAATACATATCTTTAAAATCATAAAAAATAAGCTCTATTATTGCATTGGTTAAATTTTCATCTAACATATAATCACTTGTTTTGATTAAAAATTCATCAATTTTCTTTTTAACATCTTTTTCGGTAATAACTTTAAATTTGCTTTCTACCACAAAATGACTTAATTTATCAGCTAATCTTATGAGAAATATTAGTGGTTTCATATATTCTTTTATAATATAATTTTCAAGATTATGTTCATTCATTAAAGACTTCTCAACATTTTTGGATTTATGGAATTTTATTAATATACAGATATCATTACAAATATCAATGCTAAAGACTGGAATATTATTATTTTGGCAATATTCATTATCTGCAAGTTTTGACATAATCCAATTTGCTCCATAAGCACCATGCTTTTTGTCAAATTTTCTAATATCATGTGTAAGACATCCAAGATATAATACATTTTCTAAATATATTCTACTTTCTATTTCATCTAAATAACTAAATATACTGTTAAACATATCTTTAGCTAAATCTGCAACTATTTTACAATGAATTTTTCTATACATCATTTTATCTTTAATATATCTATCTGCATATCTTTCATTGTATTCCTTTATACTTTCTTTCCATAAGTTATCATTAATTTTAAGCAAGTCAATTAAAGCTAAATCTTTGAATGCTTCTTTATTGTATATAGTAATCTCCCCTTATAAATTTAATATTAATATTACTTAAAATATATTATTAATATTAAATTTATAGAACAAATTAATAATTAAAAGAAACTTTCCATGATATTATTGTTGTAGTTAATATAACAAATAAGAAGATTATACTACCAAATTTTAAAAGAGTGAAAGCATAATGTATAGCAGAAACTAATCCCATTGCTAACATAATTAAAAATACTACTATCCCGCTTATTTTCTGTATATCTTTTATTGATTTTGAAAAAAGGAATCCCTTATTCATTACCTTAAAAACATATATAACAAATAAAATAGCAGCAATGAAAATTGATATTACATCTGGAAGAATTTTTACTCCATATATTAATACATAGACTATACAATCTAGTAACATTATTGGCACTAAAAATTTAATTATAAATGCTTTTATTGTACCTTTATGTTGAACATAGCTATTTTTTATTGGAGCACAATTATATATCCAGCTTCCTTTATAATTAACAGATGTTTTTAGAATATATATACTCATAGTCAAATATGGTATGGCGATATATAATGTAAGATAAGATTTACTATTAGAAATATTACTAAAATCATCTATAAAAGCAAATAACATTATAATTGGAAATGCTATAGAAAAACCAATAGAAGGATATAGTTTTAATTTTATTTCACGTTCACTTTTCATTATATTGTTTGCAAATTTATAAAATGTTCTCTCATATTTATCTTTACAAACTATGTTTCCTAACTTTTCTACAAAACCCTTTTTTAATCTTCTATTTGTTGTAGCTCCATTTAGCTTCTGAAGATTTACTTCAAATGACTTCATCAATTTAATGTAGATCCCAATAGAAATTATAGGTATAATTATTGACATTAAACTCAGATAAATATATTTATTTGAATTATTTAAAAATAGTTCAAATGGTGATGCAAACCATGCGGATGGAATCAAATAATGATACCATGATATATTAATTGATTTTTCTAAATCAACTAAATTAAATACTCTTCCAAATAATTGATATCCAACTGTCATTACTATTGATAAGGCAATCTGAAAATAGTTTATAATGTCTTTTAATTTTTCACCATCAAAAAATCTAAGTACAAAAAAATATAATAAAACTGTTAATGAAATTGAAAATAAATTTATTAAAATAACTTCTATGAAATATATAATAAAGAAAAGCACTCCTTTTATAAACAAGGATGCTATTAATGATGGTCCTATTAAAGCCAATGATATACTAATAATATAAATGCTAATATGAAGTGCTTTTGCCATTGAAAGCGTCTTTTCATTTACCGGCTTTGTTAGTATCATATTTCTATCTCTTACATCTAAAAGTATATATGAAAAATCAGATATTAAAGAAAGCATTGTCATAAACATGATTAAAGTGCTTATTGTTGACATTTGTATGAAATAAGAGCTATCACTAAAAAGCAAAGCAATTAAAACTAATCCTAAAAGTGCATAAATCCATAAACTTTTAAAAAATATATTTCCATCTGTATTTTTGTTATTTTGAGTTAGTACAGATTCTCTCCTTCCATCCATAGTTAATTTAACTTGCAGTATTTTTCTCATTATAGGATAATTAACATCCATTTTTTCAAAAATCCATTTGAACTTATCTAACAAATTCAAAATTTTAAAATTATCCATAAGCTTATTCTCCTTGCACTATTTTCACGAATTCTTCTGCTAATTGCTCATGTTCAGTGAAACCAGTTATTTTATTAAAAATTTCTTCTAATGATCCTTCTTTGGATTTATTTTTAAGTTCATCAAAACTTCCATCAGCTTTTATTTCTCCATCTGCAATTAGAATAATTCTATCACTTATCTTTTCTACAACATCCATTATATGAGATGAGTAAAATATAGTTTTCCCTTGCTTTGCAAGTATTGATAATATTTCTTTAACAACCATAACGCTATTTGCATCTAAACCACTTAATGGTTCATCTAAGAATAATATGTCAGGATTGTGTAGTAAACTAGATATTATAAGCACTTTTTGTTTCATTCCTTTAGAAAATGATGAAATTCTTGTATTATATACATTTTCAATATTAAATATTTTCATTAACTGCAGTGATTTATTTTCAATAACTTTCTCATTGATTCCATATAACTCACCTATAAAATTCAGATATTCCCTTGCAGTTAAGCTTTCATATATATCAGCTGTTTCAGGTACGTAACCTATCTTACTTTTATATTCAATACCACTATTTAATATATCTTGACCCAAAATCTCAATAGTACCATCATATTCATTAATTAAACCAAGCATCAATTTTACAGTCGTACTTTTACCTGCACCATTTGGACCTATATAGCCGACTATTTGTCCTTTTTCTACATCTAGATTTATTCCTTTTAAAACTTCTTTAGCTCCATAAGATTTTTTTAAATCTTTTAGTCTAATAGCTATGTTATCATTCATATTTATACCTCCACCAAAGATCCTCATTTAATATACTTCAATCAATATAGCATTATACATAAATTAATACAATATATACCAATAAGTAAAAATTCATTTTAAGCATAATTTAAGAAAAATATTATTATTAATAATAAAAAAGAGCATCTTAAATTAAAATGTCGCTTATAAAATAAAGAACATTTCTATAAGATGATCTTTCTTATCATACATTTAAAATATCACTAAAGTAATGATGAAAATAATTTTGAAAATGCTTCTTTCACTTTTGAATAAGTGCTTCTATTTTTATATTCATTTAAAGTTAACTCATTCGATTTTAATAAATCTTCATTAAATGCATTTCTTTGCTTTATTGCAATTTCATCTGAATAAATAAAAGCATTTACCTCAAAATTTAATTCAAAGCTCCTTGTATCCATGTTAGCTGTTCCAATTGAACAAATCTCATCATCTATTACTACAGCCTTGGCATGTAGAAAAGCATTTTTATCGTAGTGATAAACTTTAACCCCAGAACTTAAAAGTTCGCCAGCATAAGATAAATTGGCCCAATATACAAATGGATGATCTCCTTTCCCTGGAATCATAACTTTAACATCTACTCCAGATAGTGATGCCATTTTTAAGCTATCAGATATACTATTATCAATTATTAAATATGGAGATTGAATATAAATGTATTTTTTAGCTTTTTGTATCATTTTTAAATATCCCAGTTTAATTTCATATTTATTTGTTATATTAGGACCACTCGAAACTATTTGCATACCTGTATTACCTAGATTTTCACTATCGTTTTTTAAGTCATAGAGATAATCAACATTTTCTTTTGTAGCATATCTCCAGTCAGAGAAAAATCTCAAATTCAAATCCTTAACAGAAGAACCAGTAAATTTAATATGAGTATCTCTCCAATATCCAAACCTGGGATTTTTTCCTAAATATTCATCACCAACATTAAACCCTCCAATAAATCCAATTTCATTATCTATTACTACAATTTTTCTATGATTTCTAAAGTTCATATTTAAATTTATTATTCTAAGCCATGATGGGAAAAACTCTCCCACTTTACCCCCATGCTTAATAAAATCATTTAAACTTCTTTTATTTAAAGATTTACTACCTACAGAATCATACAATAAGCGTACTTCTACTCCACTTTTTGCTTTTTCGTCAAGTATTTTTAATATTTTTGTTCCTATATCATCATTTTTAAATATGTAAAATTCAATGTTTATACACTTTTTAGCATTATCTAAACATGTTAAAAGCTCATTAAAGAATTCATTACCATCCGTAAATAAATCTATTTGATTATCTTCTCTATAAGGCGCATAATCCATTCCTGCTAAAAATCTTATCATATCATAATTTTTTAATGAATTATTAGCATTTTTTTGTTCAATTTGCTGCCTGCTTTCTTTTAAGTATGATTTATATAATTTATAATGAAGATCTTTTATTATAAACATATTGGTTTTTCCCATTTTTCTACCAATTAGAATATAAAGTATAAATCCAACTACAGGAGTAAGATATAGAAATAAAGTCCACGCTATTATGCTGTTTGCAGAGCGCTTTTCCTTAAATACCATATAAATTATAGCAAAAAAATTCAATACTATGATTAGGCTGAAAATAAATTTTTCCATAAATATATCACCTCTTGTCTCTATTTTAGTTTTATCTTTTATCTTCTTATTATGTAATGAAAGTTGACCTAATATAAAAATATTAGGTCAACTTTTAAACTTACCATCTTAGCATACTTGGAATATAAAGAACTTTAAGTAATATGATTCATCTGAGTTCCATAAAATTGGATGATCCGAGCTTTGAGTTCTTATTTCTACCTGTCTTAATGTTTTTCGTGCATCATGTGCTGCTTCTAAAACAGTTTTTTTAAGCTGCTCTTCACTCATGTAATGAGAACATGAACATGTTGCGAAATAGCCGCCTTTTTTTACCATCTTAAGTCCACGAAGATTTATTTCTTTATATCCTCTTATTGCTTGGTTTATTGTATTTCTTGACTTAGTAAATGCAGGAGGATCTAATATAACTACATCATATTCTCTTCCTTCTCTTGACCATTCACCTAAAACATCAAAAGCATTATGACATTCAAATCTAACTATATCTTGCAGATTATTAAGCTTAGCATTTTCATTTGCACAATCTATAGCATGCTGAGAAACATCAATGCCAAGTACGCTTTTAGCACCAGCAATTCCAGCATTTAAGGCAAATGAACCTGTATGTGTAAAACAGTCTAATACATCTTTACCCTTGCAAATTCTGTGCATTGCTGCTCTATTTTCTTTTTGATCTAAGAAGAATCCAGTTTTTTGACCATTTTCTAAATCAACTATATACTTTACACCATTTTCGACTATTTGAATATTTGTGTCAAAAGGTTCTGTTAAAAAGCCTTTTCTTTGTTCTAACCCTTCTATTTCTCGAGTTTTAATGTCACTTCTTTCATAAATACCTTTCGCATTATATTCCTCTACTAGTATTTTAACAACAATATCTTTATATTTCTCCATTCCAAGTGTTGAAATTTGAATTACATAATAATCCTCAAATTTATCTATTGTAAGTCCAGGAAGAAAATCTGCTTCTCCAAAGACAAATCTGCATGAAGATGTATCAATTACAGTTCTCCTATAGTCAAATGCATCTTTAAATCTATTTTTAAAGAATTCCTCATTTATTTCTTCGTCTATTTTATGAGTCATTATTCTAATTGCTATCTTACTTTGATCATTTATGTAACCTTTTCCTAAAAAATATCCTTTATGATTATAAACTTCAACTATGTCTCCATTTTCATATTCACCATCATATTCATTAATTTCATCAGTATAAACCCAAGGTCTGCCTTGTTCTACTCTTTTATTTTTTCCTGCATGTAAATAAAATTTGCTAGCCATTAAAAAGCTCCTTTCAAATTATAACTTTAAAAATTATACCACAAAAAATCGCCATTGCGAATATGTATCACAACATAAATAAGGGATGTAGTAAGTTTAGAGTGAAATAACCGAAATAAAGATCTTATGTGGTGCTCGCTTGCTACAAAAATGAAGCTAAGAATTCAAACATGCAGACTTGTACCCACAAATGTTTGCTCCAATGTAAAATTGGACAAACAATTGTGGAACAAGTCTACATGAAGAATTCTAAAGCTCAATTTTTGAATGCAAGACACCGCCACACATAAGATCTTTATTTCTTTGTTTCATTTAAATTCAGAGTATCTGTATTATTGTTACTATACATAAATACATTTTTAAATTAAGGAATAGTTATTTATACATGTTAAAGACTTAAGAAGTTAATATTTTATCATTTAAAAAATAGTATCAATTCATAAATATCAGAATACATATTCTTAAGAATTTGCTTATTTATTGGGGGATAAGTAGTTCCATAAATTATTACACGTGATTGAAAACTATATTTTTAGGCATGGAATATTCACTTAAATTATACTAAAAAAGTTAGATGTCTATGATTTTAGAGTAAAACAAAGAAATTCAATATATGAATAGGCGTAGTATTGTATTAAGAAATTTAAGCTTTTAACTTCTTAGAGATAGGCTGTTCCAAAATAATTTGTCCAATACTTGCTGTTGGAGCAAATTGTTTTGGGCACAGCCTATCTCTTTAGAAGTTTTAGCTTAAATTTCCCTACAATCGAGCCTATCATATATTGAATTTCGGTTGTTATCCACAAAACTCTGATTCTACGTCCATTATTTATATTAGTTACATTACATTGTTACTTATTTCAATCTATATGGTTCTACATGAATAAGAGTATCCACTGTAGTTCCAAATTTTTTTGTAAATTCTTCTTCTATTGAGTGTTCAAGCTTATGCAATTCATTTACATCCATATTCTTATCTACAACAATATGCATATCTAAAAAAACATGGTCTTTAAATCCCCTAGATCTTATTTTATGAACATCTTTGACTTCATCAAACGCGTATATTACCTGCTTTACATCTTCACATTTTATTATATTTTTATCTATTAAAACTGATGCTACCTCCATAAATATTTCGTAAGCAGCATGAAAAATGAACAATGCAACCATTATTGAAACAATTATATCAATTTTAGGAGAAACTCCTAGTTTAATAGCAATTAAAGTTATTATTATACCTATTGATATAAAAATATCACTTTTAGTATGAATAGAATCTGCTATTAAAAATGAACTATTGTATTCCTTGCCTTTTTTGTTCTCATAATAAGCCACAAATACATTTATAAGCACTGTTAATAATATAATTATAATATTTTGTACATCTACTACTATTGTTTGAGGATTCCATATTGATTTTATAGATTTTGCAATTACATTATATCCAAGTAAAATTAATACAACACATATAAGTAAACTTGCCATAGTTTCAATTTTTTTATGTCCATATGGATGCTCGTTGTCACATGGTTTAGATGCAAATGTAATACTGACAATACCCACAATATTTGAAGCGCTATCACTAAATGAATGAAACCCATCAGCACACAAAGCTACACTATTTGTCATATATCCAATTATAATCTTTACTATAGTTACAAAAACATTTGCAATAAGTAATATGCCTAAAACTCTTTTAATTTTTGAATAATTATCTGTTTTCACATTTATTCTAACCTTTTATTGATATATAATAATATAATAATTTTTTTTATATATTGTTCATATAAGTAATTTTTTTAATAAATATGCAAAAATATATTAAATTACAGACATTTTTTTATTTTTTAGAATCAAAATAATTATAATATTAATTGTCGATTAATAATGAATTTCAATATATTATTATAAGATCAGATAAATAATATAATTATTTATCTGGTAAAATTAATTACTGTTTTTTATTAGTTTCAATTTTACTTTTAGACTTATCATACATACCTTAGATTTCATATAAACATATTGTATTCCAGACTCAGCAATCTTTAAAAAATTAATTTCACCATTATGATTACTTAATATTTTCTTAAATATCTAATTTCGAGCCTTCTCAACTTTAAGCTTTTTACCTTTTATAGTTGTATTTTTTAAGTTATCAATAACAATCTTTCCCTTGTTATTTAAGATATCTACATATGATACATTATCCTGAACATCAATTATTCCAATATCATCAGATGTAACTCCTTCTATATTGCAAATTGCTCCTACTATATCACCAGCTCTTAATTTTTTCTTTTTTCCACCATTTAAATATATCTTTGTTATTTTAGAGTTTACTACCTTTCCCTTTTCCTTTTTCTTATTAGGTTTTGATTTTAATATATTTAAACCTTCATCTTTTTCTTTATTTATTTCTTCATTGCTTGGAAGTAATTTAACAGGAATCTTAAATCCTATATATTCTTCAATCAGATTTAAATATCTATCATTTTCTTTAGTGCAAAAAGATATGGCTTTACCTTTTGCACCAGCACGTCCGCTTCTACCGATTCTATGTACATAACTTTCTTTTTCTACTGGAAGCTCAAAATTTATAACATGTGTTAAGTTATCAACATCTATTCCCCTTGCTGCAATATCTGTAGCTACTAAAATTCTGAAATTTCCCTGTTTAAAATCACTCATGGCATCCAATCTTTCTTTTTGCATCATGCCGCCATGAATCTTCCCTACACTATACTTTTTACATTTTAAATAATCAAAAATCTTATCTACACTTTCTTTTGTTCTTCCAAAAATAACAACAGTTTCAGGCTTTTCATTTATTAAAATACTGTTTAATGATTCTAACTTTTCATCGCAATTTATATAATATAAATTATGCTCTATATTATTACTAATAAGATTTTGATTTTTAATAGTTATGCTTACTGGTCTTTGCATATGTTTTTCACATAATTCTTTTATTTCATTTGGAATAGTTGCTGAGAATAGTAATTTGACTATTTTTTTAGGCAGTCTTCTTAGTATACCTTCTACTTGATTAATAAACCCCATATTAAGCATAAGGTCACCTTCATCAATTACTAAATATTTGATTTTTTCTATCTTAAGACTTTCTCTATCTATATGATCTAATATTCTCCCAGGTGTTCCAACTACTATATGGGTTTTTTGCTTTAAAGTTCTTATTTGCTCATTCATTGGCGATTTACCGTATATTGCTACACTTTTTAGTCTTTTGTACCTTCCTATATTTAAAAAATCTTCATTTACTTGAACTGCTAACTCTCTTGTTGGGCTTAATACTAACACTTGAGGTAAATTTTCATCCCAATCACATTTTTCACATAAGGGAATTGCAAATGCTGCTGTTTTTCCAGAACCTGTTTGAGACTTAACTATAAGATCTTTGTTAAGCATAATTTCAGGTATTACTTTATCCTGAACTTCTGAAGGTGATTTATAACCTAAATCATTAATTGCTTTTATTAATTCATCACTCAAATTATATTCATTAAAATTATTATTCATTGTCTTTCTCCTTAAATCTTTTGTTATATATACTATTTACTAAAAAAAGAACGACTCATTCTTAAAGTCATTCTTTTTACAAATTATATATTCATAAAGTATATAAACCTTAATTTATACTATAATCATTATAATCAAAACAGTTAATTTATACAATGAATTTAATCATAGCAGTTTTCTAATGTACTCTTGAAAGTTTTCTTTTTTATCAACTTCAGCAAATTTTTTATAATATTCAAAAGATTCCTTTAATCCTACAACTAAATCTTTTTTTACTATATATATATTTTCTATAAGTGATGTGTCTAAGTAATACTCATAATCTCTAAATGGAAAGTAAGCTCTTGAATTTTCATTAATATTATATTGATTTGCATACAATATTTTAGTTTTTAAATTAGTTGCTTCAAAACATTTTTCTATCCATTTTTCGAATGTTATATATTCTTTGTTTCCTACATTAAACGCTATTCCTATAATTTCATCATTTATAATAATCTCTTTTATCTGTGCACATAAATCATCTATGTGTAGGAACTGGATTTTAGTTTGCCCATCACTTGGTACTAGTATAGGGTCACAATTTAATAAACAATCAAATATATAGCTTTCCCTATACAGATTATTCATAGGCCCATATAAATATGGTGGTCTTAAAATAACCACAGGATATTTATCTGTTTTCTATTTACTAAATAAAAATTCTTCTGCTTCTAATTTATTGATTCCATAATCTTTCCATTGACTGTTGAATCCTTTTGTAGCACTTTCTTTTATAGGGAGTTTATTATTTTCAGTATAAACAGCACTAGAACTAATAAATATATATTTTTTTAACTTGCTTTTGTCTAAATAGTTGTAAAGTATCTCTACATCATTTTGTGTATATGCATTAACATCAATCACATAATCAAATTTTTTATTATCTAATACTTTCTTCATATTCTTTTCAATATGCCTGTCAGCTTTTAAGGTATTTTTATGATCTGAAGAATTTCCTCTATTTAGTGTATAAACTTTATACCCTTCATCAGAAAAATATTTAGCTATGCTTTTACTTACGAATTTTGTTCCACCCATAACAAGAATATTCATTTATTTCCCCCCAAAATACATATTATAGCTACTATATTTTATTATATTATACACTATCTCTTCACATTATAAAATAGTATATACTTATCTCAAAATAGAATACATTAATAAAAAGATGTCTCATTAAATAATTTGAGACATCTCATTATGTTTTGAATTATAAATTATAGTTTGTAAGTGTGACAGCTGCTTTATTTGTATTCCTATATCTTAAAACCAATATAAAGTTCACATACTGCACTTATTAGAAAATATGTCCCTATTATATAAGGTATTGAAACAAAACTTACTATAGGATTAAACAATATTAATACACCTAAGATTATAATCAAACAAGAATATACAATATTAAATGTATCTCTATAACCCGACTGTTTTAATGCTACTATAAGAAGATATATTCCCTTTACAGTAGACCATGCTCCATAAAAAGCTATTATAAGATTTATACTTTGAACAGGCATGCTTATTAAACCTATACCAAAAATTATATTAACAATTCCTACTACTATGCTTCTTGGCTGCTTAAATAGTGATACAATTCCTAAAGCAATAACTAGTATTCCAGTAATATTCGTTAAGGTTATTAAAGAGCTTGTTGGATTAAATATAAATAGTAATCCAATTATTCCAAACAATATACCTTCAACTATAAACATTTTTTCTAAAAATTTTACCATATATTTTCCTCCTTCTTAAATATATTTTACCTAAAAGAAGTTTTTAGCGCATTTAAAAGTACTTTTGGATCTTTATTATACGGAGTTACTGGGCAAATCTTTTTATGCTTAACATTGAATAATTTATATACTGCTATTCTTGCTGCACGAACTGAATATTCTTCAGTAAATACCATATCTTCTGGTATTTCTACAAATTGGCTTATCATTGCAAAGTTTGTAGAACCACATGGAACAACTTTGGGCCTATCGCTTATTTTATGCGGCTGGAATTGTGAAACTATATATGGCATCATACATGGAATTACGTTTATTACATCCTCAATAATCTCATCTTTTTTCGAATCTAAATGAAGATGGTGTAAAAGCTCTATCAATATTTCTTCTCCAGTGCAATCTCTCATAGGCTTTTTAATATAATTTCCTTCTTTATCTGTGTATAAACCATATCCCCAGAAAATAGTTGTATCCATTGACTGATTCTTAAAATGTGGCTGCGCAGCAACTACTATACTCATTAACCAGTTAGAATCTTTAAATGTCATAAGTGCACCACTTCCAGGTATATTCATTGAAAATTTCTCAATGAGCTTTAAAAGTTTATTACCTTTGCAAGTTACAGTAAAGCTTTCCCAGTTTGTTTGTTCTGGATATCCAAAGAATGGTTTGGGATTTCCAAGCCCAGGTTTCTTTTTAGATACTTTTTCCCAAAGTTCTGCACTTATTGGTTTTTCAATATCATACTCTGCTGGATTATCAAAATCACCAAGACGAGCATTATCAGTCATACATCCATTTGTCATTATACATACATCACCAGAATTTAATGTTATTATCTTTTCGCCTTCTTTATCTTTTATGTGTATTGCTGTAGCTGTTATTTCACGCCCAGGTTTAAAATCTATATCAGTTACTGTTGCATTTATACTAAAATCAACATTACAGTTTTCTAAATATTTTTTTAAAGGTAATATTACTGATTCATATTGATTATATGGTGTTCTTGTTACACCTTCTAATGTTTCTATACGAGAAAATTCAAAAATCATACGATTCATATAACGTTTAAGTTCAAAAACACTAGACCACTTTTGAAAAGCAAATGTTGTTTGCCACATATACCAAAAATTTGTTTTAAAGAAATGTGGTGTATTTATAAACCATTCCTCGATCGTAATATCATCTAAATCTTCTTCTTTAGTCGCCATCAATTTACCAAGAGCCAATCTATCAGCATTATTAAATCCCATTGATTTAACATCCAATATGACTCCATACCTATCTACAAGCCTTGCCTGAGCGTGTGTTGGATGTAAATGATCGAAGTTTAATATTTCCTCTGTTACACTTTTCCCTGGCATCTCTAAAGATGGTATAGTAGAAAAAAGTTCCCAGAAATTTTCATATGTTTCTTCATTTAACATCCTTCCACCTCTACATACAAAGCCTTCTTCATTATTTCCGGCACCATCATTGCTTCCGCCTAAAATACGTAATCCTTCAATTATATGAATATTTTCTCCTTTAAAATTGCAATCACGGATAAGATAAGCTGCACCTGCAAGTGAAGCAAGACCTCCTCCAACAAAGTAAACCTGCTTATTTTCTTTATTTTCATATAAATTTATTCTTGTACATGAACATGTAGTATTCTTTTTATCATTTTTTTTGCTTAATCCAATTATGGTGGCTGCGCCTAGTGCCATTCCTAATGTTATTAAAATATTTAAATTGTTATTACAGCTTTTTCTTTTCATATTTATTACATCCTTTTTTTAATTTTATTTTTATAGTTTAACGTAATTTATAAATACTTATACATAATTTGATTAATTGAATTATAAAATTTTACATAAAGGTAGTTATTTATGAATAAGATTCCAAATAAATAATAATTTTATTATTAAGGTATAAAGTACATTGGTAAAAGTGTCTCTAAACGTTAGACTTTAAATATAACCAATATATAATTAAGGTAAGAAAATATAAAATACGTTAATTAGGAGGTATTTTATGAATAAAATAAAAAAATTCTATATATTGATACCTGTTTTAACAGCCCTATTCTCTTTGGGCATGATTATTTATACCTCATCATTAAATAATCATCCAAAACAAGAATACACAATTTTTTTACAAGATCTAGAAACTAATAAAATACAAAACGTTATAATAGATTCATCTTCTAAAATGACGGTAAAATTAAAAGATGGAAAAACTTATATAACTGATAATCCAAATAAAGAAGATTTAAAAGAAACCTTATTACTAAAAAATATTAAAATATCTGATGAGACAAATCCTCCACTTATAAAAACAATACCATCAGGAATTTTGGTTTTATCAATTTTAACAATAATAGCTATGCTACTTGTAAAAGCTAGACATGGAAGTTCTTCTGTTACATCTATGGATATAGTAGATTTTAGTAAAAACATTGGAATAAACTTTAGTAGTGTAGCTGGAAATGAGGAAGCTAAAGAAAGTTTAATGGATGTAATTGACTTTCTTAAAAATCCTGAAAAGTACGAAAAATATGGAGCAAGGATGCCAAAAGGAATAATTTTATATGGTGAACCTGGAACAGGAAAAACATTACTTGCTAAAGCTGTAGCTGGAGAAGCAAATGTTCCTTTTTATGCTCTTAGTGGTTCAGATTTCGTTCAAGTTTATGTTGGTGTTGGTGCAGCACGGGTCAGAAGCTTGTTTAAAAAAGCAAAATCAAAAGGAAAAGCTGTAATATTTATAGATGAAATTGATGCTATAGGTAAAGCACGATCTAATAATGAAAGCAGCTCAACAAATAGTGAACGTGATCAAACTTTAAACGCACTTTTAACTGAAATGTCAGGCTTTGGTGAAGGCGAAGGCATTGTAGTTATTGCTGCTACTAATAGGCTTGATATGTTAGATAAAGCACTTCTTAGGCCTGGAAGATTTGATAGACATATTGAAGTATCACTTCCAGATGTAAAAGCACGAGAAAAAATACTATCACTATACTTAGATAATAAACCACACGAAAACATTGACATAAAAGATATTGCTAGAAAAACTTCATATTTTTCTGGAGCAAAGCTTGAAAATTTAGTAAATGAAGCTGCTATATTAGCTGCAAAAGATGATAGTAAATATATTACACGTAAACACTTTGATTTAGCTTATTCAATTATATTAGCTGGTTATGAAAAAAAAGAAAGAGAACATTTAAAATATGAAGATAAAGTCCTTACTTCATATCATGAAGCTGGTCATGGACTCGTTTCAATGCTCCTTCTTCCAAAAGATAAAATATCTAAAATCACAATAATTCCAACAACTAAAGGTGCTGGTGGATATACTCTTACAATTCCAGAGGATAATAATTATCATAGAGCTGATTATTTGAGAAATAAAATTAAAGTTTTACTTGCAGGGAGAGCTGCAGAAGAAATTACTTTTGGAAAATCTAAAATTTCCACTGGAGCTGAAAATGACATATCTCACTCAACGGATATTGCATTAAAAATGATTACTGAATATGGAATGGGCGAAATCCTAGGACTTGTAAAATTATCAAGTGTAGGTTCGCTGTATAGCAGCTACGGAAACCTTGTAATTGAAGAATGTAAAGAATTTATTGATATTCTTTATGATGAAACTTTATCTTTGCTTAATGATAATAAAACACTTTTAAATAAAATAGCTTTAAACTTATTAGAAAAAGAGACACTTCATGAAGATGAAATTGAAAGACTTTTAAAAAATGAATAAATTTACTTCTATTAACTTCAAATTTCATAGAATAGTTTATTGTAAATAGAACATACTATTATTGAATTTGAAGTTATAGGAGGCTATAAAATGGCAAATTTAAATGCATTAGAATTACAAAATTTACGTCATTTAATTGGTGCACATTGTACAATTGAAAAAAAGCTTAATTTTTATGCAAGTCAATGTACTGACCCACAAATCGTTGATATGCTAAAAAAAGATGCTTTAGCAGCAAAAAACTCTAAAGAAACCCTTATGGGATTCTTACAATAAAGGGAGGGTTTTCATATGAACGAAAAAGAAATGGTAAGTGATTATCTTGCAGGTCTAAATTCTAGCTTAGCAGGTTATGGCGGAATAATCGCTCAATGTGAAAATGAAAGCTTACGTCAAACTATTCAAGGTATGAGAAATGGAGACGAAGTTCGTCAATATAACTGGTTTAAAAAAGCAAAAGAAAAAGGCTATTATATACCAGCAGCTCCAGCTACACCACAAGAAATTGAAACAGTTAAAAATCAAATGTCTCAGGGTTAATAATATATAATATTAATAATACTGAATATCATCCAACATAGATAAAGGACGTACTGAGCTTAGTGGATAACAACCAAAATCCAATATATGATATGTTAGATTTCTTTGCTTTTCACTAAACTCAGTACGTCCGTTATTTATTAAATGTACATATAGTTATATTTTAAATTTAATCTTAATTACCTAATGTTGCAAGAATTATAGCTTTTATAGAATGCATACGATTTTCAGCTTCATCAAATACTACAGATTGTTTTCCTTGGAAAACTTCATCTGTAACTTCAAGTGCAGTTAATCCATATTTTTCACAAACCTTTTTTCCAATAGTTGTTTTTAAATCATGATATGATGGCAGGCAATGCATGAATATTGTTTCATCTTTTGCATTATTCATAACTTCACAATTAACTTGATATGGTAAAAGTTTATTAATTCTTTCATCCCATACTTCTTCAGGCTCGCCCATAGATACCCATATATCTGTATATATAACATCTGCATTTTTAGTACTTTGTTTAACATCCTCACTTAATGTAATAGTAGCATCTGTTTCCTTTGCTATTCCTAAACATTCATTTACTAAACTTTCTGCTGGGAAAAATTCTTTTGGAGCACAAGCTATAAAGTTCATGCCCATCTTACTACATGCAACCATTAAAGAATTACCCATATTAAAACGTGCATCTCCCATATATACAAAGTTTACACCTTTTAGTTTTCCAAGCTTTTCTTCTATTGTAAGCAAGTCTGCTATCATTTGAGTTGGATGAAATTCATCAGTTAAACCATTCCACACTGGTACTCCTGCATATTTAGATAGCTCCTCTACTATTTCTTGTCCAAATCCTCTATATTCTATTCCATCATACATTCTTCCAAGAACTCTTGCAGTATCAGCTATACTTTCTTTTTTTCCCATTTGCGATCCAGCAGCATCTAAATATGTAACACCAAGTCCTAGATCCATTCCAGCCACTTCAAATGCGCATCTTGTTCTAGTTGAAGTCTTTTCAAATAATAGTGCTATGTTTTTTCCTCTTAATCTGTCATGTGGTATTCCAGCTCTTTTAAGACTCTTCAAATCCTTAGCTAAATCTATTAAATATCGTATTTCACTTGGTGTATAATCTAAAAGCTTTAGAAAGCTTCTGCCTTTTAAGTTTATTGCCATTTTATAGTCCCCCTTATAATATATAGTATAATTTAGGTATAATTATACTATATAGAACACTATTTGTCTATAATATCTGCATAATTATAAATTTATAATAATAATTATGCAGATATAATTTACATTCATATTTTAAAATCTTCATCATCAAATACAACTTGATTTTTGCCATTTACTTTTGCTTTATACAGACAAATGTCTCCTTTAGCAATTAATTTATCATAATCTAGATTATTACAACATTCTGTTACGACTCCTATACTTCCTGAAATAAAGACTTCTTCATTATTCTTTTCTAATTTTAACCGTAATAATGATAATATTTTCGAAACATTATTCATTAGTTCATTATAACCTATATTTTCATAGATAATTATAAATTCATCTCCTCCAATTCTTGCAACATTATTCCCAGAAAATTCACTTAATCTTTTAGCTATTATTTTAAGAGCCTTATCTCCATATTTATGGCCAAAAGTATCATTCAATTTCTTAAAATTATCTAAATCAATAAATAACAACGTAATTTCTTTATTTGGATTATTTGATTTAGAGGAAATATATTTGATTAATCCTCTTAGATTTAATAAATTTGTTAAATAATCTCTATAAGCTAATTTCTCAAGTTTATCTTCTCTATTTTTAATACATGTAATATCATTGTATAGTGTCATTATTGATATTACTTCGTTTTTGTTATTAAATATTGGTGATTTATATACTTGGTAAGTTTTTTGATTTTCATTTTTATTAATAGTTCTTTCACAACATACGGTTTTCTTTTCTCGTATAATTTCTATATCATTATCTATATTTACATTAATATTTAATAAACTTAGTATAGCCTTTTCATTTTTATAAAAAACTTCATTATAAGTTAGATTAAATGTTTTAAAAAACACCTTATTAACATATATAATTTTGTTTTCTAAATTTTTCACATATAATGCCATAGGCATGCTTTCTAAAACATTTTTTAAGTTATTGTAGTTATTATTCATAGGCAATACCTCACATTACTACTTTTACTTATGGTTATTTTATCTCTTATTATGATTTCTATGAGTTATGAAATAATTAATATTTACGAATTTTTCTTGATAATGTCAAGCATAAAGTAACAATTTTATATTATATTGTATTCATTAACTAT
The DNA here is from genome assembly GCF_001458595.1 of Clostridium neonatale. Lineage (GTDB taxonomy): Bacteria > Bacillota > Clostridia > Clostridiales > Clostridiaceae > Clostridium > Clostridium neonatale. Next base: position 1,018,268 of record NZ_LN890328.1, on the reverse strand, counting down.
TAATAATGATTATAAAAAATCGTATTAGAAATTTTAAAGATTTTTTCTAATACGATTTTTTATTACTAATAATTATATTTAAACATTATTAAAATTAACATATTTAATTATTATCTCTACAGCTTTTTCTAAGTACAATTTCTCAAGTTCGGTAAATCTTCCAAATTCCTCACTATCTAAATCTAATACACCATATAATTTATCATTCTTAACTATTGGAATAACTATTTCAGAGTTTGATTTAGCATCGCATGCTATGTGCCCTTCAAATTTATGTACATCTTCTACTATTATTGTTTCTTTTTTAAATGCAGCTTTTCCACACACTCCACTACCTATTTTTATTTCTGTACAAGCTGGCATACCTTGAAATGGTCCAAGTGTTAATTTATCATTTTTTAGAAGATAAAATCCACACCAGTTATTTCTAGAAACAATTGCATTTATTAGCGCACAAGCATTACAAAGCTTTGATAAATCTGATTCATTATTATCTTGAATTAATCCTTCCAGCATAATAATCATATTTTTTAGCTTTTCTTCTAAAGTCATATTATCAAAAATATGTATATCAAACATAAATACCTCCATTATTTTCTAAATAAATGTTGTTTAAAACTTGATTATATCACATTCTTTTGGTTTAATAAATAATAATTGAGTAAAGAGCTTAAAAGATACCTCATATCTATTAAGCCCTTATATTATAATATCTTACGACTAAACAAATTTACTTAGATTAATTATTATTAACGTCTGCAATCTGAATTTCTTCTACGTTCTCTTCTACCCTGTCTTAGTCCCTCGCAAAATCCTTCTCTTTTACCTTCTCTTCTTCCGTCTCTGAATCCTGCTTCTCTTCCTTCGCAAAATCCGTCTCTTCTGCCTTCATTTCTACCTTCTCTTAAACCTCTACAAAAAGCTGAACGTATTCTTCTTTCACAATTATTATCTTCAGTGCAAGTAGCATTGCGCCTATTTCTTCTATTACGTCTATTTCTTCTATTTCTTCTATTTCTTCTATTTCTACCGTTTGAAGTATCATCTGTACAAGTAGTAGTAGTGCTAGTGCAGCTTGTAGTATCATCTTCAGTGCAAGTAGTAGTGCTAGTACAGCTTGTAGTATCGTCTTCAGTGCAAGTAGAATTACGTCTATTCCTTCTATTACGTCTATTTCTTCTATTTCTTCTATTTCTTCTATTTGAAGTATCATCTGTACAAGTAGTAGTGCTAGTACAGCTTGTAGTATCGTCTTCAGTACAAGTAGTTGTAGTAGTACTACTACAACTTGTAGTATCACTTTCAGTGCAAGTAGAATTACGTCTATTCCTTCTATTACGTCTATTTCTTCTATTTCTACCGTTTGAAGTATCATCTCCGAAACTATTCCTATCCAAATTAAAATTTGACATAATAACAATCCCCTTTCTTTTTATATTAATAATATATGTAAGAAATGGGATTGTGTTACATAACCAGAATATAAATTTATTTATGTATTTTAATTTATCTAATCCAAGCTCCATTGCTACCAAGAACATAGCCATCAATTACAGTGTTTTTAGCCATACTTCCATTTTCATATAGGTAATACCATCTACCATCAGTATCTTTTAACCATCCAGTTTTCATGTCACCAGAATTATTTAAATAGTACCAGTCACCTTCTAAATTTAACCAACCAGTTTGCATAACTCCTGAATTATTTAAATAATACCATTTATAATTATCCTTAACCCAACCTGTTTGCATAATACCTTCATTATTTAAATAATACCAGGAATTTTTGTCTTTTAACCACCCAATGGCTTTTGTACTGTCTTCTTTATAAAAACTCCAAGTATTATCAAAATTTTTTATCCAGCCTTGTAAAGTAGATTCTTCTTTATCAATTTCTTCATCTGAAGATTGCTCTGGTATTTTAGGAGCAATTGTTGAATATATTTCATTTTCAGTATTCCAAGCAACTAAACTTGTATCATTAAATACTGAAAGTTGATTCATAGAACCATCGGTAGTATACATTGTAACAAATTCATCACCAACAAGCTTTGATATTTTTCCTTTATTTAATATCCATACGTTACCAAGAACATCAATTGAGTATGCTTTAATTTCTTTATCTTCAACATTATCAAAATCTTCATCTAATTTAAGTATTTTTTTAGATTGTCCATTTTCTCTTACAGTTTTTAAATCATATTTTTTTACAGTTAATGAATTTTCTTTTGGAATAATTAAATATAAAGAATTTTTTAACATTCTTGCTGTAAGTCTTCCTTCGTTTATAAGATCATCTAAATTTGCGCCTTCTGATGCCATTATCTTAAATAAATCAGTAGCTAGATCTCTCATTTCATATGTGGTTATGCTTTTAGGAATATATGCTCCACCTTTTGTTTTTCCTTGATCTTTACTTATTTTTTGAGCATACATAGTAGAATCATTTGAATCCTCTTCATTTATTAATGTAAATATTCTATATATATATTCATTATCAGCAAGTAATGTCTTTTCATTTTGTATTATATAGCCTTCTTTAGTTAAATCATCATAATCATCAATTTTTACTTTTTTAGTATTTCCATCTGTATCCTTAGTATAATGAATTATATTTAGATTTTCAGACACATCAATGTATTTACCGCTTTCACTTATGTATACTATATAGAAAGTTTCATCAGAATTTATTAATTTATATTCATATATAACTTCTCCAAAAATATCATGTCCTATTTTGGCTATTAATTCCATTTCTTCAACATCTTTATATCTATCAGCTTTTTTTAAAACTTTTCTTCTAAAATTATTTTCTATTTGGAATAGCTTTTCTTCTGAATCATCATCTTCTAATTTTCCTGTAGTTAAATTAAATAATTTTTCATCATCATTAAAATCTATATAGAACATCCCGTATTTAAATCCTGTTCCATTAACATCTTCAATTAGTACATCATTTTTTCCTGTAAAATAATAGGTTTCATAGTCTTGCTCATCATTTTTACTACCTTCATATATATATGTACCATTTGAAAAGGCCTGAACACTTTCAAAAGTTCCATCTAAAGTTTCTAATCTTGTGCTTGCACTTGCTACTGATGTCATTGAAATTAATGATGTAGCTAAAGTTATCATAGAAGTTAATTTAATTTTATTCATTGTATAAATATCCCTCACATTATTAATTTTTTCCTTAGTTATTTTTTCTCACACATTTTATCACAATAAATATACATAATAAATATAAATGTAGATTATTTATGATTTTTTCAATAAATAAATAGTTTGATTATCAAAACATTTGTTTTTTTCTTTGATAATCAAACTATTTTTAATAAAATTATACAATGTATAATTTTAGCTAACATTCATACAATAATTCTATTATTTCAAAATCTATAATATTCCATATATTTTCAATATAATCTTTTCTTAAATTCTTATATTTCAAATAGTATGCATGTTCCCAAACATCAATGGTTAATAAAGGTATATAACCTAATGAATATGGTGAATCTTGATTAGATGTATTAATTATCTTTAATTTATTTTTCTTTGTTTTTACTAACCATCCATATCCTGAACCAAATTGATTAAGTGAAGCAGTGCTTAGTTCTTTCTTAAGGTTATTAAAACTTCCAAAGGTATTTAATATTTCTTTTAGAAGTTTACCTTCTGGTTTATGTTTAGGATTAGGTGAAAGTATAGAAAAATATAAATTATGATTTGATACACCTCCACCTTGGTTAATTACAGTTTGACGTATTGCTTTTGGAATACTACTAACATTTGATAAAATATATTCAATTGATTTCTTATCTACAAATTTTTCGTATCCCTTAAGCGCTGCATTTAAATTATCAACATACGCTTGAAGATGCTTAGTATAATGTATTCTAACAGTTTCTTCATCAATATATGGTTCTAATGCATTGAATGAATACGTTAGATTCACTTTTTCAAATTTTTTCATTTCTTAACTCCTAAATTTTATTTTATAATATATAAATATAAGATAGGTATAAAAAAAATTACTTATTTATAGATATTATTTTATTAGATACAGCTAATATGTTTTAAATAATAAAAGGTGCCGATATTATCGACACCTTTTATTAATAATATATTTATTCATTTTTAGCAAGTCTTTTATAGTTTTCTAATCTTTCCATTGCATTTTCTTCAGTTAAAGCAAACAGTTCCTCAGCTTGTTCAGGGAATGTTTTAGCAAGAGAAGCATATCTCACTTCACTCATTAGATATTCTCTAAACTTACCATTTGGTTCCTTAGAATCTAATATAAATGGATTTTTACCTTGTTCTTTTAATAAAGGATTATGTCTATAAAGATGCCAATATCCACAGTCAACAACCATTTTTTCTACATCCTGGCTACTCTTCATACCAAGCTTAATTCCATGACTTATACATGGAGCATAAGCTATTATCAGTGATGGACCATTATAGTTTTCTGCTTCAGCTATTGCCTTAAGAGCTTGATTTTTATTTGCTCCCATAGATATTTGAGCAACATAAACATATCCATAGCTCATGGCCATCATTCCAAGGTCTTTCTTTTTAACTTTTTTACCAGTTGCAGCAAACTTAGCAATTGCAGCTGCAGGTGTTGATTTTGAAGATTGACCACCAGTATTTGAATATATTTCAGTATCAAATACAAGAATATTTACATTCTCACCTGATGCTAGTACATGATCAAGTCCGCCATAACCTATATCATATGCCCATCCATCGCCTCCAAATATCCATTGTGATCTTTTAATTAAGAATTCTTTATCATCTAATATTAATCCTATTAACTCTTTAGTATCTTTATCTTCAGCATTCTCGTTTTCTAAAATACTAATAACTCTTTCTGATCTATCTCTTGTAGCATCAGATATGTCCTTATGTTCAAGCCAATCGGTAAGTACAAGTTTTGCATATTCTGAAATTTTGCACTTTAATAAATCTTTAATATTTTCCGCAATTCTATCTCTTACAGCCTGAGCTCCAATATGCATTCCAAGACCAAATTCAGCATTATCTTCAAATAATGAATTTGCCCATGCTGGTCCATGACCTTCTGCATTTTTAGTATATGCACTAGACGGTGCAGATGCTGCCCATATTGATGAACATCCAGTTGCATTTGCTATCATCATTCTATCACCAAATAATTGAGTAACAAGCTTTGCATATGGTGTTTCTCCACAACCCGCACATGCTCCACTGTATTCAAGAAGAGGCTGTTCAAATTGGCTGCCTTTTACTGTATTTTTATCCATAGGATTTTTATTTTCAACATTTTCAACAGCATAGTTCCAAGCTTCGATTTGATCTTTTTGAGTTTCCTGTGGTTTCATAAATAAAGCCTTACCAGGTGCTGGACAAACCTCAGCACAGTTTCCACAGCCAGTACAATCAAGAGGAGTAACTCCAATTGTATATGATAAAGGATCTTCAGTTTTTAAGCCTTTTGCAGGAACTATCTTGAAATTCGCTGGTGCATTTTTAGTTTCTTTTTCATTTAATAAGAATGGTCTTATTGCAGCATGTGGACATACAAATGAACATTGATTACATTGAATACACTTATCTTTATCCCATTCTGGAACGTTAACTGCTATTCCACGTTTTTCATAAGCTGAAGTACCATGCATAAATGTTCCATCATCCATATTATGTTTTATAAATGTAGAAACAGGAATCTTATCTCCTTCTTGTCTATTTATCGGTACAACTATATCTTTAATAAACTCAGGAACAGCTTTTGTTTCTTCTACATTTTCATCTTTGGAATTTTTCCATGAATCTGTAACTGTTATTTTAACAATAGAGTCTAATCCACGATCTATTGCTGCATGGTTCATATTTACAACTTTTTCACCTTTTCTGCCATATGAAGTGACTACAGCTTCTTTTAAATATTTAACTGCATCTTCAATTGGAATAATATTTGCAATCTTAAAAAATGCAGATTGCATTATCATATTAATTCGTCCACCAAGTCCTATTTCTTGTGCTATTTTGACAGCATTTAAAGTATAGAATTCAATATTGTTTTCTGCTATGAACTTCTTCATTTCTGCTGGAAGTTTTTTATCTAATTCTTCTTCTGACCAAATAGTATTTAATAAGAATTTACCATTCTTTTTTAGCCCTTCCAAAACATTATATTTATAAACATATGCTTGATTGTGACATGCTATAAAATCTGCTTTATCAACTAAGTATGGTGATTTAATTTCACTCTTTCCAAATCTTAAATGTGAAACAGTTATACCTCCAGACTTTTTAGAATCATATGCAAAATATCCTTGTGCATACATATCTGTATGATCTCCAATGATTTTTATTGCACTCTTATTTGCTCCAACAGTTCCATCAGATCCAAGTCCCCAGAACTTACAAGATGTAGTACCCTCTTTACTTGCATCTATTTCTATTGGTGCAAGCGATGTATTGGTTACATCATCTAAAATACCTATTGTAAAGTTATTTTTAGGCTTTTCAGCATTTAAATTTTCAAATACTCCTGCAATATGTGAAGGTGTTGGATCTTTTGAACCTAATCCAAATCTTCCTCCTACAACTTTTATAGCTCTTCCTTCTTCCATAATTGCACGAACAACATCTAAGTATAATGGTTCTCCAATTGATCCTGGTTCTTTAGTTCTATCCAAAACAGCTATTTTTTTTACGCTTTCTGGAATTACTTTTAAGAATTTTTCTATTGCAAATGGTCTAAATAATCTTACTTTTATTAGGCCTACTTTTTGACCATTATTATTTAAATAGTCTACAGTTTCTTCAACAACATCACATGCAGATCCCATTGCAATTATTACCCTGTCTGCTTCTTCATGTCCATAATAATCAAAACAATGATATTCTCTTCCTGTCAATTTTGTTATTTGAGTCATATAATCTTCAACTACATCTGGTATATTATCGTATGCTGAATTTACTGCCTCCCTAGTTTGGAAATAAGTATCTGAATTTTGTGCTGTACCTTTTGTTACAGGATTATTAGGATTTAATGAATTATTTCTAAAGTTTTCAAGAGCTTCTTTATCGAGCATTTCTTTAAGCTCATCATACTCTAAAACTTCTATTTTTTGAATTTCATGAGAAGTTCTAAATCCATCAAAGAAATTAATAAATGGTATTCTGCATTTTAGAGCTGCTAAATGAGCTACTGCAGATAAATCCATAACTTCTTGAACTGAACTTTCCCCTAAAATAGCATAACCGGTTGCTCTTGCTGCCATAACATCTTGATGATCTCCAAATATGCTAAGCGATGATGTAGCAATTGACCTTGCTGCAACATGAATTACTCCTGGAAGTCTTTCTCCTGCCATTTTATACATATTAGGTACCATAAGTAATAATCCTTGTGACGCAGTATATGTGGTAGTTAATACACCAGCTTGCAAAGAACCATGTACAGCTCCAGCTGCGCCTGCCTCTGATTGCATCTCAACAACTTTTACTGGCTGTCCAAAGACATTTTTCTTTTTTTGTGCTACCCATTCATCAACATGCTCTGCCATTGGTGATGATGGTGTAATTGGATAAATTGCAGCGACTTCAGTAAAAGCATATGATATATAAGCAGCTGCTGTATTACCATCCATCGTTTTCATTTTTCTCATTTTATCACCTCTTAATTTATATTAAACAATAATAATTATCATTATCCGTTCAAAAATAATTATATACCATTTTAAATTTTTTTAAAGTACTATTTATAATTAATAATAAAAAATTGCATTTTTTTAATTGTCTATTTTATGCAAATAAATATTATTAATAAAAAAATACTCATCTAAGTCCAACAAGACTGATGAGTATTTTAAAATATTATTTAATATTTATAGAAAATGTTTTATTAACTTGAATTAAAGATAATTTACTTCCATTTTCTAAATTCCATATTGTTGCTCTTCTTCCGTTACCTTCAGAATCTAAAGTATTTTCCTCTTCTGATGATTTTTCTCCAAATATTTCTGTAAGTTGCTTTTCATATTCTTCAAAATTATTATTATTTAAAAGAATTGATATATCGTAAACTTTTCCTGAATCTAAATTAACATATACTTTATTATTTTCATCCAAAACATTAGTTTCATATTGACGTGATAAAACCGGATCAGAAACTGGTATACCTTCACCAAGCTTTTCAATAACTTCTTTATCTTCTTTTCCCATTAAATCCGCTAAAGTACTAATAAGTGATTGTGTTGATTCAGATTTTATTGTTATATTTTCCGATGATTCTTGATTTTGTGAACTTTGTGTACTATTATTATTTGAGCTTTCTTTATTTCCACACGCTACAAGAGTTGTAATTGAAAGTGTACTTATTAATAATGCAACTAGTATTTTTTTCATAAATATATGCCTCCAAGTTTATACAGATTTAGTATATAACTATTGATTATATACTTAAACTTAAATTAAATGTCCATATTATTATAACTTACAGATATTATAAATAAAACAAATTTAAAATGAATTTAATCAAATTTTAATAAAAACACTCTTGCATTATAGATTATAGGTTAAACTCATCAGATAATCTTTTATATGTCCTGTATCTGTCGTTAGCATATTTTTCTGTTAAAGCAAATAATTCATCTGCTTTTTCTGGATAAGCTTTTGCAAGAGATGAATATCTTATTTCACCCATTAAGAATTCTTTAAAATCACCTTTTGGTGCTTTTGAATCTAAGATAAATGGATTTTTATCACTTTCTTTTAATTCAGGATTATATCTATATAGATGCCAATACCCACATTCAACTGCTTTCTTTTCTTCATCCGGAGTATTAGCCATTCCTATTTTTATACCATGACTTATACATGTAGAATATGCAATTATAAGTGATGGTCCATCATATTTTTCTGCTTCTGTTATAGCCTTAAGTGTCTGATTCTTATCAGCTCCCATTGATACTTGTGCTACATAAACATATCCATAAGTCATTGCCATAAGGCCTAAATCTTTTTTCTTAGTGCGTTTACCACTTGCAGCAAATTTCGCTATTGCAGAAAGAGGTGTTGCTTTTGAAGATTGACCTCCTGTATTCGAATATATTTCAGTATCAAATACAAGAACGTTTATGTTTTCGCCAGATGCTAATACATGATCAAGTCCACCATATCCAATATCATATGCCCAACCGTCTCCTCCAAATATCCATTGTGATCTTTTAACTAAGAATTCTTTATCTTGAAGTATTATTTTTGAAAATTCATTATCATAATTTTCAAGAATATTAATCACTTTTTGCGCTCTTTCTCTTGAGCTGTCTCCTACATCTTTATTATCTAGCCATTCTTTTAATACTTCTTTAACCTCATCATCAATATCATTATCTAATGCCATTTTAACATTATTAGCTAGTCTTTCACGTATTGCTTTTACTCCTAAGTACATTCCATATCCAAATTCAGCATTATCTTCAAAAAGAGAATTCGCCCATGCTGGTCCATGACCATTTTTATTTACTGTATATGCTGATGCAGGTGTACTAGCCGCCCATATAGATGAACATCCAGTTGCATTTGCTATCATCATTCTATCACCAAATAATTGGGTTACGAGTTTAGCATATGGTGTTTCTCCACATCCTGCACATGCACCATTGTATTCAAGAAGTGGTCTTTCAAATTGGCTTCCTTTAAGCGTGAACTTATTCATTGGATTTTTCTTTATCACTTTTTCTACAGCATAATTCCAAGGCTCTATTTGATTATGTTGACTATCTTGTGATTTCATTATAAGTGCTTTTCCTGGTGCAGGACATACAAGGGCACAATTACCACAACCAGTGCAATCAAGAGGACTTACACCTATTGTATAATGAAGATTTTCTTCAGATTTTATACCTTTAGGTGCTATATGCTTAAAACCTTCTGGAGCTTTTTCTAATTCATCATTATTTAATAAAAATGCTCTTATGGTAGAATGTGGACATACAAATGCACATTGATTACATTGAATACAGTTTTCTGGTATCCATTCTGGAACATTAACTGCTATTCCACGCTTTTCATAAGATGTAGTTCCATGCATAAATGTACCATCTTGCATATTATTTTTTATAAATGTTGAAATTGGTATATTATTGCCTTCAAGTTTAGTCATTGGTTTTACGATTTCTTTAATAAACTCTGGATAATCATCTTTAACTTTTAATTTTTCATCAATAGCATTATTCCATTCATTAGGTACAGATATTTTTTGTATGCTGCTTAATGCAGTATCTATAGCATCATGATTCATTCTAACAATGTTTTCACCTTTTTTACTATATGATGTTACTACTGCATCTTTTAAATATTTTATAGCATCTTCAATTGGAATTATGTTAGTTATTTTAAAGAACGCAGTCTGCATAACCATATTGATTCTTCCGCCGAGTCCTACTTCTCTTGCAATTTTAACTGCATCTATCGTATAGAATTCAATGTTGTTTTCTGCTATGTATCTCTTCATCTTAGCTGGAAGTCTTTCATTTAATTCTTCTTTATTCCAAAAAGTATTTAATAAAAATTTTCCATTCTCTTTTAACCCATCTAAAACATTATATTTATATACATATGATTGATTATGACATGCTATAAAATCTGCACTATCTATTAAGTAATGTGATTTTATTGGATCTTTGCCAAATCTTAAATATGAAACTGTTATACCACCTGATTTTTTTGAATCATAGTCAAAATATCCTTGGGCATACATTTCTGTATGATCTCCAATTATTTTAATTGCACTTTTATTTGCTCCAACAGTTCCATCAGATCCAAGTCCCCAGAATTTGCATGATGTTAATCCTTCTATTTTTACATCAATATTTAAAGGAGCTAATGATAAACTTGTAACATCATCTATTATTCCTATTGTAAAGTTATTTTTAGGCTCATCTAAAGCCAAATTATCATATATTGCTGCAATATGTTTTGGAGTTGGATCTTTTGAACCAAGACCAAATCTCCCACCAACCACTTTTATATTTCTATTTTGTTTATATACTGCTTGAAGAACATCTAAGTATAAAGGTTCACCACTTGAACCAGGTTCTTTTGTTCTATCTAGTACAGCTATTTTGGTTGCAGTTTCTGGAATACAACTTAATAATTTCTTTGTATCAAAAGGTCTGTATAGTCTGACCTTTATAAGCCCTACTTTTTGTTTGTTTTCATTTAAATAATCAATTGTTTCTTCAATAACATCATTTACGGATCCCATAGAAACTATAATTCTATCTGCATCATGTGCCCCATAATAGTCGAAGCAATGATATTCCCTTCCTGTAAGCTTTGTAATTTTACTCATATATTCTTCAACAATTTCAGGAACATCTTCATAATATTTATTTACAGCTTCTCTAGTTTGAAAATAAATATCTGGATTTTGTGCTGTTCCCCGTGTTACAGGATGATCTGGATTTAATGATCTTTTTCTAAAATCATCTATATACTTATAATCTACTAGTCCTTTAAGTTCATCTTCTTCAATCACTTCGATTTTTTGTATTTCATGTGATGTTCTAAATCCATCAAAAAAATTTATAAATGGAATTCTAGATTTTAATGTTGCTAAATATGATACTGGTGAAAGATCCATTACTTCTTGTACTGAGCTGCTACATAACATAGCAAAACCTGTTTCTCTAGCAGACATTACATCTTGGTGATCACCAAATATGCTAAGCGAAGATGTGGCTATTGCTCTTGCTGCAACATTTATAACACACGGAAGTAATTCTCCTGCTATTTTATACATATTAGGTAGCATTAGTAGTAACCCTTGTGATGATGTATAAGTTGTTGTTAACGCACCAGATTGGAGTGAACCATGAAGTGCTCCAGCAGCACCTCCTTCTGATTGCATTTCAACAACTTTTAATGGATATCCAAAAATATTTTTTTTACCGCTTGCACTCCATTCATCAACATGTTCTGCCATTGGAGATGATGGTGTTATTGGAAATATTGCTGCAACTTCTGAAAATGCATAAGATACATATGATGCAGCTGTATTTCCATCCATTGTTTTTGTCTTTCTCATATATTTTCCCTCTTTTTCACTTAATTTTGTAGAATACTTTCTTCATACATAATTTTATTATTGGCAGAAATATTTTTTGTTATGTATTTGCTTATAAATTTATTTTTTGTATTCTTACTATTTTTTAATTGTATCTGTACTTTGTTTTTTTGTTTTTATTCTACTTTACTTTACATAATATTTATTATTTATACTAATTTTCTTATATATTTGTTTTAATCTGCATTATTTTTTATTATATTTTTATATTCGCACCTCCAATTTATAAGTCTTTCGGCATGTTATCCTATTATTTGATATCATTTTATTATAAAAATATTATTTATTATTTTAATATGCTTCATTTAGTAATAAAAAGAAGCCTAACTTTATAAAATTAGACTTCTTTTTATACTAAATGATATATATTAAAATTGAATTATTATTTTTTATTTCTTTATTGGCTTCTTTAATACTGCAAGCATTAACATACCAACTACGGAACCTGCTGCAACCGCTAATAAGTAGAATAATGGATTTCCTATAACAGGAACAACAAATATTCCGCCATGAGGTGCCATTAATGTACAGTTAAATATCATTGATATTGCTCCTGCAACACCTGAACCTATTACACAAGCTGGTATTACTCTTAATGGATCTGCTGCCGCATATGGTATTGCACCTTCTGTTATAAATGATAATCCCATTATATAATTTGTTATACCTGATTTTCTTTCGTTTTCATTAAATCTATTGCCAAAAAATGATGTAGCTAGTGCTATTGCAAGTGGTGGAACCATACCGCCTGCCATTACAGCTGCCATTACTTCATAGTTTCCACTTGCTAGAGAAGCAGTACCAAATACATATGCTGCTTTGTTAAATGGACCACCCATATCAATTGCCATCATTGCTGCAACTACTATACCAAGTAATATTCTACTTGTGCCACCCATAGAATTTAAGAAATATGTAATCCCTTCATTAATTGCACCGAAAAATGGATTAACAATTACCATTATAAGCCCAATTAAGCCTATTCCAAGGAATGGATATAGTAATGTTGGCTTTAAACCTTCTAATGCATCAGGTAAATAGCTGAATAATTTTTTAAGCCCAAGTACTAAATAACCTGCTACAAACCCTGCAAACAATGCACCTAAAAATCCTCCACTAATTGGGACAATACTGCTATCAAATGCACTATTAAAAGTTGTTCCGCTACTAGCTAATGCACCACCAACGAAACCTACTGCAAGACCTGGTCTATCTGCAATACTCATAGCTATGTATCCTGCAAGTATTGGAAGCATAAAGTTAAAGGCCAATCCACCTACAGTTTTTAAGAATGCTGCAACTGGAGTATTCATTCCAAAGTTTGATGGGTCTATAGAATAGTCATCAAGAAGAAATGCTAATGCTATAAGAATTCCACCGCCTATTACAAATGGAAGCATATGTGATACACCATTCATTAAATGTTTATATAATTTTCTTCCTATTCCTTCGCCATCAACCTCTTCATCTGAATCAGAACTATCACTTTCATGATGATATACTGGTGCATTTCCGTTGCTCGCTCTTTCTAATAATTCTGTTGCCTTATGTATTCCATCTGCAACTTTAGTTTTTATAACCTTTTTCCCATTAAACCTAGCCATTTCTACATTTTTATCTGCTGCAACTATAATACATTCTGCATTTTCAATATCTTCCTTAGTTAAAACGTTTTTAGCCCCTCCAGAACCATTTGTTTCAACTTTAATTGATATTCCCATTTCCTTAGCTTTATTTTCAAGGCTCTCTGCCGCCATATAAGTATGAGCTATACCAGTTGGGCAAGCAGTTACTGCTAACACTTTATACCTTCCATCATTAGTACTTGATAATGCAGCTTCACCCTTATTTTCTACTTCATCTGGAAATTTTTCTGATTCCTTTTCGTCTATTAACTTTAAGAATTCATCTTTGTCAGTACAATCTATTAAAGATTTTCTAAAACCTTCATCCATAAGTATTGTAGACAATCTAGCAAGTACTTCTAAATGTAAATTATCATTATTATCTGGAACTGCAATCATAAATATAAGATGAGCTGGCATTCCATCTAATGAATCATAATCAACTCCTTGTTTACATACAGCAGCTGCTAAAGATGCTCTCTTTACTGCGCTTGTTTTTCCATGTGGTATTGCTATACCGTCACCAATCCCTGTAGTACTTAAATCTTCTCTTGCAAGAATTGCTTTTCTATATTCTTCTTTATTATTTAGATTTCCTGTCTTATCCATTAAATCTATAAGTTCATTTATGCATTCTGATTTATCTGAAGGATTAATATTTAGATTAATTCCTTCTTTATGTAGTAAGTCTACTATCCTCATCTTAAGTTTCCTCCTCTATTGGTACTATCTTTTGTATAATTTATATTATGAAAAAAATACTATGTATATATTAATTGTTGTGATTATTCAATATAATTTTATAAGTAATAAAAATTATATTTTTAATTCATTTGCTCTAATAAATTTATGACTTCATCTTTAGTTGCTAATTCTTCTGAAAAAGCACTTGCACTACCTGTTGCTATTCCCATTTTAAAGGCTTCATTTATATCATTATTTTTTAAGTAACCAGAAATAAATCCAGCAACCATTGAATCTCCGGCACCTACTGAGTTTTTAAGTATTCCTTTTGGTACCTCTCTTTTTATAGGATCACCATTCTCAGGTATTAATATTGCACCGTCACCAGCCATAGAAATAAGAACATTCTTTGCTCCCATTTCTTGAAGTTTTTTACCATATTTTATTATGTCGTTATCATCATTTAATGTTACATTAAATAATTCCGCAAGTTCATGATGATTTGGTTTTATTAAGAACGGTTTATATTTTAATACCTTTAATAATAAATCTTTAGTAGCATCTACAACAAATTCTACTTCTTTATCTAAAAGTCTCTTCATTATACTTTCATATATATCATTTGGTACACTAGATGGTATACTTCCTGATAAAACTAGATAATCTCCTTTTTTTAGATGACTAATTTTTTCAAATAATAATTCTAAATCACTTTCTGAAATCCTTGGGCCAGAACCATTTATTTCTGTTTCTTCATTGCTCTTGAGCTTAACATTTATTCTTGATAATCCAGATTTTACTTTTATAAAATCACAGTCAACGCCATGGTCCTTAATTCTTCTTAGTATTTCATCACCTGTAAATCCTGCAATAAATCCTAATGCAGTATTTTTTACACCTAGATTATTAAGGACTATTGAAACATTAATTCCCTTCCCACCTGGATATATTTGTTCTTCATTGCTTCTATTTACTGCATCAACTTTAAAGTTATCGACCTTTACAATATAGTCTAAAGATGGATTTAAAGTTATTGTGTTAATCAATTCATATCACTCCTATTACATTTGTATCATATTTAGTATTTCCATTTAACTTATTTGTTATTAGCGTTGCATCTTCTATATTTCCAAATGTAACAAAACTAACTTGATCTAGTTTTGACTCATCTGCTAATACATAAGCCTTTTTGCAACGTCTTAAGGCCTCAGCTTTTACCATTCCTTCAGTAACATCTGGTGTAGTATATCCATTTTCATTGCTTATACCATTAGCACCAAAAAAACCTTTAGAAAAATTATATTTTTTAAGATCCAAAACTGCATTGCTTCCAATAATTGCTTCAGTAACGTCTTTTATTTCTCCACCTAAGATAAATGTTTTTATATTTTTTTCTAGTAACTTTTTTGCATGAACTATTCCATTAGTAACTGCTGTAATATTAGTATTTGATATAAATTCTATTATAAGTTCTGTTGTTGTTCCTGCGTCTATGTAAATTACATCTTCATCTTGAATAAGTGAAGCTGCATGAATAGCTATTTTTCTTTTTTCATCTAGGTTCAAAGATTTTCTAACATTTACCTTATAATCATGTCTTGAAGCTTTTTCTCCAACTAAAGTTGCGCCACCATGAATCTTTTTTAATAGACCTTCACTATCTAAAGCATTTAGATCTCTTCTTATAGTAGATTCAGATGTATTTAGTAACTTTACTAAATCATTTACTGAAATCATACCTTTTATTTTTAATTCTCGAAGTATGATATTATGTCTTTCTTCTGTAAACATTTTTATCTCTCCTTGTCTATATAATAACTCGTATCCAAATAAAAATCAATCATTTTCATTCAATTTCATTCATTCTTTTATTTTATTTTGATTATTTATGAATGTTTATGAGTGTGTTTAAATAATTCCTCTAAGCAATATTCAAGCAATACTCCTTCTTTAGTAGGATAATCATATTCACTACTTTTATTTATACAATAAGATACAAATTCACAAGCACGTTCTACACCTTCAAGCAAAGATACATTATTTACTAAATATCCACTTAGAACTGCTGTAAACAAATCTCCAGTACCTGGATATGATTTTTCTATTCTTTCATTTTCAATCAAAGTAATTCTATCTTCTTTTCCATAATAAATTGATGTACCTATCTTTTTTCTATCTTTTAATGGAAGACTTGTTATTATTACATCTTTACACTCTAAACTATATAACTTTCTTGAAAGTGTTAATATATCGTCATTTGTTATACTTTCTTTTATTATTTCATCACATAAAATACAGCTTTCAGTATAATTAGGAGTTATTACTTTTGAATATTTAATCAATTCCTTTAAGCTATCTGAATATTCTTTATTAAAATTTTTATAATAAGATCCATTATCTCCAAAAATAGGATCTAGTATTACTAATTGCTTATCTATGTCATTACTTTTTAAAAATTTTAATGTAGCTTTTACATTTTCTAGTGACCCTAAATATCCAATGAATATTCCGTCAAAGTCCATATCTATACTCTTATAATGATTAAAAGCTTTTTCTATATATCCATCACATTTTATTATTTCTGGACTTCCAAATCCACCAGTATGGGTACTTAAAATCATAGTTGGAATAGGACATACTTCTATTTTCATAATTGATAAAACAGGAATTACATTTGTAAGTGCTGCTTTTCCTACACCACATAAGTCATGTATTGTTGCTATTCTGCTTATAGGTTTTTTCATATATTATTCTCCTTTAACATTCATTCTTTAGTAAAATGTTCCTATAATAAAGATTATAATCTTTAAGCATATTTACTTCAATTAATAATGCTTATATTCTATAAGTCCAAGCAAAACATTAACAAAAACTCCATATTAACTTAAAAATATTTCAAGCTAATATGGAGTTTATTCATCTAATATCTTTTAAAATAATTACTTATTTATTGGTTTTTTTAGTATAGCTAAAATAAACATTCCAATAATAGATCCACAAACTATGGCACAAATATATCCAAATGGATTGCTTACAACTGGTATTACAAATACTCCTCCATGAGGTGCTCTAAGTGCGCATCCCAAAAACATAGACATTCCTCCAGCTACTGCTGATCCTATAATACAAGATGGTAATACTCTTAACGGATCAGATGCTGCAAATGGAATTGCCCCCTCTGAAATAAATGATAATCCCATTATATAATTTGTAAGACCTGATTGTCTTTCTTTTTCGGTAAATCTATTCTTAAAAAATGTTGTGCATAAAGCTATTGCAAGTGGAGGTACCATTCCTCCTGCCATTACAGCTGCCATGATTTCAAAGTTTCCGCTAGCAAGTGATGCAGTACCAAATACATATGCTGCTTTATTTACAGGGCCTCCCATATCAACTGACATCATTCCGCCTAAAACTACACCTAATAATATCTTTGATGTACTTCCCATAGAATTTAATCCATTAGATAACATTGTGTTTAACGCTCCTACTGGAGGGTTTATTAAAAATGTGATTATAGCACCAATAATTAAAATTCCAAAGAAAGGATATAATAATACAGGCTTTATACCTTCTAGACTTTGAGGTAATTTATTGAATATCTTTTTTAATAATACTATTAAATATCCTGCAACAAATCCTGCTAAAAGAGCTCCTAAGAATCCTGAACCACCTGCATTTGCAAGAGCTCCACCTACGAATCCAACAGCAAGAGCTGGTCTGTCTCCTATACTCATTGCTATATATCCTGCAAGTATAGGTAGCATAAATCCAAATGCTTGTCCACCAACTGTCTTTAGAAATGCTGCAAATGGTGTATTCATACCAAAATTAGATGGATCTATACTATAGTCATCAAAAAGAAACGCTAAAGCAATTAATATACCACCGCCAATTACAAATGGAAGCATATGCGATACACCATTCATTAGGTGCTTGTATATTTGATGGCCTAAACTTTCATTTTGCATAGAATCTTCGCCTGAGCTAACTTGTCCATCATGATGATATACACTAATCTTTCCATTTATAGCTTCATCTATTAAATTCGAAGCTTTGTGTATACCATTTGATACTGAAGTTTTAATAACTTTTTTGCCATCAAATCTAGCCATATCAACGTTTTTATCTGCTGCAATAATAATACATTCAGCATTTCTAATTTCCTGAGCTTTTAAAACATTTTTAGCTCCACCAGAACCATTTGTTTCTACCTTAATAGAAATTCCCTTTTCCTTTGCCTTTTCTTCAAGAGCTTCTGCCGCCATATAAGTATGAGCTATACCTGTAGGACATGCTGTTACTGCTAAGATTCTATAATTAGAATTACTATATTCATTTTTTTCTTGACCATATTTTTCTTTTTCTTTTTTATCTATAAGTCTTAAGAATTCATCATTACTTCTACTATTAATTAAACTTTCCTTAAAATCATTATCCATAAGTATAGTAGATAATCGTGCAAGTACTTCTAAATGTAAATTATCACCATTTTCAGGAACTGCTATCATAAAAAATAATTTAGATGGTTGTCCGTCAAGAGAATCGTAATCTATTCCATCTCTACATACTGCTGCAACCAAAGTTGCTTGTTTTACTGAGCTGCTTTTTCCATGAGGAATAGCAATCCCATCTCCTATGCCTGTAGTACTTAAAGCTTCTCTTTCTAAAATAGACTTTTTATAAATCTCCTTATCTTTTATGTTTCCAGTCTTATACATCAAATCAACCAAATTATCTATGCATTGATTTTTATTTACATTTTTTAAATTCAAATTAATACAATCACTTTTAAGTAAATCTATAATTTTCATTTTATAATTCCCCCTATATAAATAATTTTTAATTTCAAATTTCCTTTTCATTAGTAAGAATTAATTATAAGACATAATAAAATTTACTTATATTTTTATCACCACATTTCTATTTTTATAGATATAAAGCTTATATGTAAACATTTAAATTTATTATATTTATATATTAACCTATTTTTAGAAATAAATCAATCATTTTCATTCATAAATATTCAATAAAGTTCATTTTCAATCATATATTATCAAATCGCTTTATCTAAAATAAATTTTTATAAAATTGGCAATATTATATTAGATAAGTTTTAAATCTTAAAATTCGAAAAAATGCATTAATGAGAAGCTTAATATAGCTTTAGAAAATATAATTATAAGGAGAACTATTTTGAACTTGAACAATAAGATAAAATCAATATTATTCATAGTAATTTCATCAATATTATTTACTACTATGAACTTATTTAGCAAATTATCTACAAATATCAGCTTATATCAAAAAGCTTTTGTTGCAAATATTACAGCTGTTATTGTAATTTCAATAATTATTTTTAAAAACAGACTTTCTTTTATTGGAAATAAAGAAAATAGAAAAAATTTAATAATTAGAGGAATATGCGGAACTGCATCATTGATATGCTTATATTACTCAATAGAACATTTAATATTATCAGATTCTGCTATGTTATCTAAACTTGGTCCTATTTTCGCAACTATATTTGGAGTATTTATAAGTAAAGATAAGATAAATAAAAGACAAATATTATTTTTATTTATTACATTAATAGGTGCTGTATTTATTATAAAACCTAAGTTTTCTTTTGAATTTCTTCCAGCATTAATAGGTTTATTCTCAGCAGCTTCCGCTGGAATGGCATTTACTATGATCAGAATCATAGGCAATAAAGAAAATTCATATACAATAATTTTTTACAATATTGCTTTAGCAACTCTTATAAGCTTTCCTTTTATGTTTTTCAATGTAGAAAGTTATTCATATAAATCATCTTTAGTCTATATGGTTCTTGGTGGATTATGTATAACATTTGGACAAATTTTTCTAACTCTTGCCTACAAAAATTCACCGGCATCAAGTATTGCTATTTATGATTACATAGGTCTTATTATATCTGGCATATATGGTTTTATAATATTCCATGAGATCCCAGATATATATTCTTTTATTGGATATATAATCATTTTTGTTAGTGCTATTTTTAATTTTATTTTTCAAAAAAATGAAAAATAAATAAAAATCATATAAAATAAAAGTAACACAACATATTACTTTTATTTATAGTTAAAGTAATATGTTGTGTCAAAACTTTATCTATTAATACTATTTACTTAATAAGTTTAATCTCTTATTTGTTTAATAATATCAATTAACATACTAACCCTATGAAAAGGCGCTATAAAATATAGTCCATCGCTGACCTCTTTTAGTTTTTTAACAATGTCAACTGCTATTTCTGTTCCTACAGATTGTCCTTCTTCTTTTGTCATATCTTCTGAAAACATATTTATATACTTTTCTGGTATAGTTACACCTGGTAATTCATTATGTAAGAACATTGCATTTCTATAACTTACAATAGGAAGAACCCCTGCTAATATTTTAACATCAACTCTTTGTTTAATTACTTTTAAAAATTCTATAGCTTCATCATCATATATTGGCTGAGTCAGAAAAAAATCAGCTCCTTTTTCAATTTTTTTCATCATACGATTAAACTCAACTTCTTTATTAAACACATTTAAGTTTAATGCGCCACCTATTAACATACCATCTTCTTTAAAAACTTCTGTATTCATATCATTTATAAGTTCTATTAATTTAAACGAATTTAAGTTAAATACACTTTTAGTCTGAACTTTACTTGCATCCGATACTGGATCACCAGTTATAGCTAATACATTCCTTATATTTTCAATATGTGATCCAATAAGGCTAGAACGTATTGCATTAGTATTCTTATCTCTGCAGCAAACATGAGGCATAGCATCTATTCCTATTTCCCTTTGAATTTTTGATGCCATTATTACTGAATCTGCTCTAACTCTTGACATAGGAGAATCAGGAACTGTAACTAAGTCAACATTATTTTCTTTACATAATCTAGCGCCTTCTATAACCTTAGAAATTTCAGTATCTGAAGGAGGAGATAACTCAATAGCTATTACAAATTCTCCATCATCCAGCTTTTGTTTGAATTTATTTTTCTTTAGCTTAATCGTATGTTCATTAGTTATAACAACATTTGTTTTAATATTATCACCTAATTTACTAGCAGATATGTATGATGATAGTTCCTTTACATAAGATGGATTTGTTCCGCAACAGCCTCCCAAAATCGATACACCAAAATTCTTTAATTCAGAAACTTTCTTTGCAAAATATACTGGATTATTAGGATAAACAGTTCTTTCATGAATTATTTCTGGAAATCCTGCATTAGGTAATACTGCTATTATTTTATTATTTATTGCTGATTTTTTTACTATTTCGCACAAATGGCTTGGACCTGATCCACAATTAAAACCATAACCATCAATTTCATTTATATTTTCAAGATAACTTAATACTTTTGATACACTTAATCCATCTCTTGTAAATCCATCTGGCTTAAATGCAAAAGAAGTTAATATAAATGTTTCATTATTTTTTTCTTTTATATATTTGCTTATTTCATCTAAGTATGTATAGTTACTAAATGTTTCAAAAATAAAAATATCAATCTTTTTTTCTAAAAAGCAATCAACAATAAATTTATATTCATCTAATATTTCTTCATCAAATTCATCTAAGCTATTTTCTTTCCTTATTGGTCCTATACTTCCACCTATAAATATATCCTTGTTATAAGTAGCTTCTTTTGCTATATCTATTCCAGAATGTATAATTTCTTTTAGAGCTTTATGTGTAACACTTAAATCATAAATATTAGCAGAAAAAGTATTTGTTCTTATTAATTTAGCCCCGGCTTCAATATATTTTGAATGTATTTTCTTTATTGTATTTTTATCATTTAAATTTGCAAATTCACAGTATGAAATATCATTTCCACTAATTTCTGAATAATATGTTCCCATAGCCCCATCAGAAACCAATACCCTATTTTTTAAATATTCATTAATCATCATTGTAAGTCTCCCCAATTCTTTATACTTATAATTTAATCTTTTGGTTATTATACTATAAATTTTTCTCAATGTATACTTGTACCAAAAAATAGGCTGATTAAAAATCAGCCTATTTCAAATTCGTCCATTAATTATTCTTTCCCAATAATAATATTGAACTTATTTATAAATTTCTACTATTTAGTTTCACCTTGAACAGGAAGCTTATCATTTTCTTGGTTTTTATTATCATTTCCTGAATCATTACTATTATCTTCATTATCAGATGGCTTGTCATTTCCACTTGGTTTTGCTGGTTCCTTTTCTGGAATAGTTTCTTCTTTATTAGGTGGTACAGTTTCTTCAGGCACCTTATTTTCCGGTGGTACTTCTATTATAATATCATCTTCAGGCTTTTGAGTAACTGAATTATTATTATTATTATTTGTATTTGCGTTACTACTAGAGTCAACTGCACCATTAATTACAGGTTTCTTAATTCCATCATTGTTGTTATTCGAACCATTAGTATTATTTGCATTATTATCTGTATTAGTAGTATTATTTTCCACTTTATCAACTACCTCAGATCCTGGAACCTTAACTTTTTTATTATCTTCATCATCGCCCCATTGAATTACATTTTCCTTATCTTTTATAAATTCAGTAATTTCTTTTACTGGTGCTTTATCAATTTCCTTTTTTGCATCTTCATCTGCAACTTGTAAAACTTCATATCTTCCTAAGCTTATTCCTGCACTCTTTGCTTCTTCCACATCTTCTTTTTTACCTTTTACATAAGTAACCTTCTCAGATTTAAATGTAGATTTTATAGTTCCAAAAACTGATTCTTCATAATCTGTATTTTCATCCTCATTTACTAATGCAAATGCAACCAAAACATCTCTATTTTCTTTTAGATAATTCTTTTCTACCAATATATTCTTTATTCTTTGTATACCTTCATTAATATTTAAACCTTTTAAATCCTTAAAATTAATATTTTTTCCGTCATCATTCATTCCTTCAACTTTAAGGATTGTTTTATTATTATCAACTTCTATTTGTATACTAGGATTTATATCTAAACTAACAACTGCATACGCTGTTTCTTTATATGATAACTGATAAAAGAAAGTAAATGCTATTAAGAATAATGCAGCTATTGATCCTATTGTTTTCATAAATGAATTACTTCTAATATTTCGTATACTATTCGTTCTTATAATATCTTCTTCAAAATAAAATATTTTTTGTCCTATAGCCATATTCTTCTTTTTAGATATTTTGTCCATATGACCATCGTCATTCATAATAATCGCGTAATTCTGTTTTACTTCCATTATTATACCTTTATTCATTTTATCACCTACTTCCTTATCCAGTTTCTCAGCATTCTGAAATTCTTATCAATTATTATCACAACAGAAATAATAAATTTTTTACTTCTTTTTATTACTTTTTCCGTAACAGAATATTTTAATACTATTCTTTTTATTGGAAGTCTCTTTTTTTCATACATGAAAGTAAGAAATTCTTCATCATCACTTATCTGCTCTGATAAATTGATTGCATTAATTCTTGTAGCTTGTTGTTTAGGTGCTTCTTCAACTAAATCTTCCAAACTAAAACCAAAGGAGCTTATTTCTTCTTTAAATCTTGTTATCTCGTCAACTAACAATTCATTTTCTTCCTCTTGTTCAATATACTCGTCCTTAATATCTAAACCTTTTTCAACTAAATCTTCAAAAGAAGAATGTTGATGTTTATTTTCGCTTTTTAAGTAGTTTTTTATTCTACTTGAAATAACGAGTTTTGCAAAGGATAAAAAATGTCCTTTATCATTGTCATATCTCTCTATAGCTTCATTAAATGCAAGCAATCCAATACTAATTTCCTCATCATTCTCACACGAAACATATCTTCCTGTAGTATCCGAAATACTCTTTATTATAAAAGGCATATGTTTTTCAATAAGAGAATCAATATCAGAATATTCACCCATATTTAAATCTTTTAAGACACATTCGAGCATATCTTGGCTCCTTTCCCGTTCAATATAATATACATAGGATAAACTTATTTTGGGTACTTTTCTTAAAAAAATTTAAGAAAAAAAATACGTTTCTCCTATGTATAAAAATTAAAATACCCTTTTTTCTACAGCTTTACCTAAATTAATTATACTGCAATAGTATTTTTCGTTAATTTTTAATTATATACATTTATATTAACATATTTTCATGAATAAATTAAGAATTATTACCTTAAAATAATATTAATTATCTGTTCATTACTTAGCCTATTTAATACATCATTGTCTGTTATATCATTATTTTCCAATACTTCACTTATCAAATTCTTCTTATCTTCTTGCATTAAATATATAGTTTCTTCAATTGTATCTTTAGCAATTAGTTTATATATATTAACAACACTTTTTTGCCCGATCCTATGTGTCCTATCGCTTGCTTGATCATGTATTCCTGGATTATACCACGGATCAAAATGTATAACTATATCTGAGCTAGTTAAGTTTAAACCAGTTCCCCCTGCTTTCAATGAAATTAAAAATATCCTTATGTTTTTATCATTGTTAAACTGCCCGACTAATTCTATACGCTTTTTAGCAGATGTTGATCCATCCAAGTATACATAATTAATGTTTTTATATTTAATTTTCTCTTCTATTCTCTTAAGCATTGATGTAAATTGCGAAAAAATAACTATTTTATGTTCATTTATATTTTTCTCTATAATCTCTTCAGTAACATTGAGCTTTCCATTATTGCCACTATAACTTTCCAAAATCAATGATGGATCTAAACACATTTGTCTAAGTTTCATTAAATATGAAAATAATTCAATCGTATTTTCCTTTCCTCTTTCATTATTAATTTTATTTTTTATTTCTAAGAGCAGTGAATCATATAATTCTTTTTGCTTTTTAGGAAGCGTAACTAGAACTTTATTTTCAATTTTATCAGGCAAGTCTTTTAAAACATCTTTTTTGTTTCTTTTTAAGATATATGGACTTATTAGTAACTTAAGCTCTTCTAACATATTTTTATCATCTTTTAAAAATTTTCTTGTAAATTCATCTTTTGAATATAAATACCCAGGCATTATAAAATCAAAAATACTCCATAATTCAATAAGATTATTTTCAATAGGTGTTCCTGTTAATACAAATCTAATACTTGAATTAATTTCCCTTACCACTTTTGCAGTTTGAGTTTTATAATTATTGATATTTTGTCCTTCATCTAAAATTAAATATTCAAAATTTATTTCTTTATAATCATCAATATCATTTTTTAACAATCCATAAGTAGTAATTAAAATATTATATTTATCGCTATCTTGAATTATTTTTTTTCTTTCCTTAGCATCACCATAAACAATTCCTATTTTTAAAGCAGGTGCAAATTTATTAAATTCTGATATCCAGTTATATATTAAAGAAGTCGGTACAACTACTAAAGACTTTTTTAGTTTCTCTGACAGTAAAAATGTAATTGTCTGAATTGTCTTTCCAAGTCCCATTTCATCTGCTAAAATTCCACCCAAATTAAAATAACTTAGGCTTTTAAACCATTTATAGCCTTCCATCTGATAACCTCTTAGGTTTCCATTTAAATCATCTGGAATTGTAAATTTCAGCTCACCAATATCTGTAATTTCTTTTATTACATTCTCTAAATTCTTTCTTACTTCTAAGAATGATTTATTATCTTTTATCTTTTCATTTAAATAATACAATTTATTAATATCCAAAATAGATTTTTCACTTTCTATATTCAGTATGCTAAATATATCTAATATATTAGATATTTCTGTATTATTTAAATCTATATAGCTGCCATCACTTAACTTTATATATGACTTGCTATCTTTATATTCTTTTATAATATTTTTAAAATCATATTCATTTATTTTATCTAATTTAAATGAAAAATCATATTTATTATCTCTATTTATATTTAAGCTAAAATCACTAAACTCAATTTTTTTAAAGTTAAAGAAATTATCATTATTTGAGATATTAATCTTAGCAATATTATTTAGATTTTTTATTCCATATTTTAAGAAATCGTAGTATTCATCATCTGTACCTAAAAACTCAAATGTTTCATTTCTATAATAAAATCTATTTTTATTTAATTCACTTTCTATAATTCTAAGCTTTTTACCATATTTCTCATATAAATTTCTATCATTAATAACAGTTTTATAATCAACTTCTTCATGGTCACAAATTAATACTGCATTACATATATATCTATCTGATTGTTTTTTAAAATATAAAATGACTTCTGTATTTTTATTTATAATTTCAATTATATTATTATCTAAATTTATTTTTTCACTTGCAATATTCAAATATGCCAATAGATCTTTTAGCTCTTCTATAGATATATTCTTATTTATTTCTATCACATTTTTATTTTTAAGCTCATTAAATAAAACCTTATATATTTCTATTTGCTCTGATGATGGTATATAAATATCTTTATCATACATAAACACATCAAATCGATCATTTAAAGGAATCGGATGATTCTTTCTTGTTGTTAATATGTACTTATCCTTCATCTGCTTTAAAGTAAAAAATAATGGTAAATCAGACTTTTTAATATTACACAAATATGTAGTTGAATTGAATATTAATTTAACTTTTCTATCTATTAACTTACTAAAAAGCCTTCTTAAAAATTTATTTGATACTCTTACAGTACTTTTATTTGAATTAAATTCACAGGAATATTCATATAAGTATTCTAATAACTCCTTATCTTCCTTAGAAAAATAATATTTTTTATATGTATAGATAAGACCCTTTCCTATTATATATTCTTCCTTATTAAAATAGCTATTTAACCATTCATTAATACTTAATACTGGGTACGAATGTTCATTGTTTATATACAAACTTATATCAAAATTTTTTCCATTAGTTTCAACAACTTCTTTAATACTAATACTTAGAGTAAGTTTAGTTTTTTCTACAGAGTTATTAATATTTTTAATTTCATCAATATAATATAACTTGTTCAAAATATTTTTTTTAATGTTTTCAGGACTTTTTTTCTTTAGATTTGCTTTAGCTGCTTCTGTAAATTTAAATCCTGTTGCGTATAAATGCTTACACATATATATATTCTTATCATTTTTAGATATATCTAAAAAATAATCACATCCACATCTGCATGAAATTATTTTCTCATTTTTTGTATCAATCTTTAGATGGCTACTAAAAAATTCATTACTATTTTCTTTCTTAAAACTACCATATATATTATAAATATAATCATTTTTATGAACGTTTAATTTGAGTAATTCTTTATTTTTCAAAAGTTCCTTACCTTTTTCAATGTTATATTTTGAAGAATTATTTATTATAAGTTCTTCAAATTTTGATAATTTCATTAATTCACCATCCTTTTGTATTTAATATTATTCCAATCTCTTTACTTTAAAAATTAATTATATCATTTAGTATTTATAATTTACAATTAATTAAATTACAATATTATAAATTGCAATAAATAAAGTATCATTAAACATACTTTCGTAATTTCAATGATACTTTATTATAAAATTTAATTATTAGCACATTCCGCCATTACCACCATTATTCCCCCCACCACAACCATTCATATTATTTTGAGATTGTGGTTTTACGCCTTTTTGAGCATATCTAGAAGCATAATCAAGCACTCTTGCTTGAAGGGTATTTAGGCTATTCATATATTCAATATTATTTGGATCAATCTCTACTGATCTTTTTAAATAATTAAGACCAGATTCAAACCATCCCTTTTGTACAGCAACAAATCCTTGAAGATAGTTCCATTCTGCACTGTTTCTATCAGATAATAAGTTCAACTTTGCTTCTGCCGCAGCAAAATTTTTATGTTCTATGAAGGCTCTTACTTCTTTATATATA
This sequence comes from Clostridium neonatale, assembly GCF_001458595.1. Lineage (GTDB taxonomy): Bacteria > Bacillota > Clostridia > Clostridiales > Clostridiaceae > Clostridium > Clostridium neonatale. The sequence continues at coordinate 989,954 of NZ_LN890328.1, read as the reverse complement.
TCCTTGTTTATAAGAATATCATAAGCTGAATTTAAAAGCTTTATTTTTTCCTGAGTAGTTTCATCTTGATTTTTTGTATATTCCTCTATTAGTGCTTGATATCTAGCTTGAATTTCTTCTTCTGATGCATTACTATCTATACCTAAAATTTGATATGGATCCAAAGTTTAAATACACCTCTTATATATTTATATACACTATAATTATATTTAAAAAACTTAATATTATTCCTTATAAATTCCTTCACAAATATCTAGGCTTTAAAAAATTCTTTTAATATAACAGCTCTTATCGCCTCATATTTAATATAATCTGGTAATTCTTTTTTAATTAAACTTATTTTTTCATATCCCACTTTATTTATTGCCTTTAATATAGTTTCTTCTTCCTCTTCATTATAAAAATCATTTAAATTTATATTAAAACCATTTTCACCAAATTCTTTAATATAATCTGTAACATATCCTAAAATTGTAGAAATTGAAACTTCAATTTCTTTTGACACTTCATCTATTTTTATATTATTTTTTAACATGTCTATTGCGATTTCATCTACTTTTCTAGTTTCATTATCTATTATTACTTTCTTTCTTTTTTTCTCCTGCCAAACAGCATCTATATTATTCTTTAATATATAATTATTAACTTCATTGATTATTATCTCCCCATATGACTCTATTTTTTTAGGACCGATTCCTGATATATCTTTTAGCTCATCTAATGTTTTTGGATACCTTCCACTAATTTCTTTTAGAGTATTCATACTCAAAATTGCTTGTGGTAATGTATTAGCTTTTTTAGCTAAATCATTTCTTATACTTCTTAAGCTTTTATATAAATCTATATCTGTTTGAACTTCTAATATATCACTTTCATGATTTTTTATTTTTTCATCACTACTTTTATCATTCTCATTTTCAAGTTTTATATTATTGTCAATAACATATTCTTTAATTAAATTTTCAAATTCATTTCCGTATCTTTCATATTTAGTTCCACCAACCCCTGTAATTTCAAGCATCTGTTCTCTATTACTTGGATATTTAGAAGCCATTTCACGTAAAGTTGCATCACCAAAAATAACATATGGTGGTACATTATGCTCACTTGCTAAGTTAAATCTAAGTCTTCTTAATAATTCAAACAATTCATTATCTTCACTTAATTTCTTTGATACCTTAATTTCTTTAAATAATACTTTTTGCTCTCCAACAAGAACTTTTCTAGACATATCATTTAATCCAAGAACAGGATAAGTCCCTTCAAAAACAGATATAAATCCATGCGAAATAAGAGTATTTATAAATGTTTTTAATTCTTCACTTGAATAGTCCTTCATTATTCCATAAGTGGATAATTCGTTAAATTTCAAATCTAAAACTTTTTTATTCTTTGACCCTCTTAATACATCTACAAGAATTGTAGCACCAAATTTTGTTTTCATTCTATATATACATGAAAGCACCTTTTGTGCATCAGTAGTTTTATCTACAACTTCACCTTCATTTAGACAATTACTACAGTTATTGCAATTCTCATTTGGTTCTTCGCCAAAATATGATAACAAATATTTTCTATAACAATCATTACTGAATACTAAATCATTCATTTGATGAAGCTTTTTATACTGCATATTTTTTCTTTCAGGATTTTCAATTGAATTTTCTATTAAATATCTTTGTATATGAACGTCCTGTGGTGAATATAAAAGTATACATTCAGACTTTTCACCATCTCTTCCTGCTCTTCCTATTTCCTGATAATAACTTTCTATATTTCTTGGCATATTATAATGAATTACATATCTTATATTTGGTTTATCTATTCCCATACCAAAAGCATTTGTAGCTACCATTATATTAGTTCTATCATAAATAAAGCTTTCTTGGTTTTCTCTTCTTTTTTCATCACTTAATCCACCATGATAATATGATATATTAAAATCTCTTTTACATAAATCCTCGTATATTTTCTCTACTTCTTTTCTTGTTGCAGCATATATAATTCCAGATACATCTTTATTATTTTCTATATACTTATATAAAAACTTATTTTTATTTTCTCCCTTTATTATATTTATATATAAGTTTTCTCTATCAAAACCTGTTATAAATATTTTAGGATTATTTAATTTAAGTAAATTAATTATGTCTTCGCGTACTTCATCTGATGCTGTTGCAGTAAAAGCAGTTACAACAGGTCGCTCTTTTAATAATGATATAAATCCATATATTTTTCTATAGCTGCTTCTAAAATCATGCCCCCACTGAGAAATACAATGTGCTTCATCAATAGCAATTTGCGAGATACTACATTCTGAAATCACGCTTAAAAATTCCATTGATTCTAATCTTTCTGGTGCAACATAAAGTATTTTTATTTGGCTACTTTTAATCTTATTATATATTTCTGTTTCTTCACTCTCAGAAAGTGTACTATTTATATATTCACCGTCTATTCCCATTTCCTTTAATGTATCTACTTGATCTTTCATTAAAGAAATAAGTGGAGATATTACAATAGTCATTCCTTCAAAAACAAGGGCAGGTATCTGATAACATATTGATTTACCACCGCCTGTAGGCATTACTCCAAGTACATCATTACCTTTAAGTATTGCTGCAATTATCTGCTCCTGTCCTTTTCTAAATGATTTATATCCAAAGTACTTTTCTAAAACTTCTAACGCTTTATTATTCATTAAAAATATTGCTCCTTATAAAAATGTATAAATATCTATTTAATTACACATAATAATTTGTTATTTACTATACCCTTTATTATAACCAAAACAATAAAATTATAAAATAATATTCTATGTCATATTCTCAAACATTTTTAAAACATTGATCATTCCATATCCCCATTGTGGATTCGGATATATATCTCCAATTCTTTTATTAGTCCCCCTTGATAAATATGTCTTTATACTTTGTGAATATATATATGGATCATTTTTATTAATAATTCCCCATTCAAATAACATCGCACATACTCCTGATACTATTGCAGCTGCAACACTAGTTCCATTAACAATGCTTGTTTTATTGTTTGGTGCAACTGCTAATGTATTTACACCTCCAGCTGCTACATCTATTATATTTTTATAATTATCAACAAATGCCATTCCAGAATATGCCAAAACATTATTATTGTTTTGATTATATGCTGCTACAGCAACTATATAGTCTGAACTGCTTGGGTTCATTAAAGTTCCATATGGATCTGAAGGACTCAAATGTGTATCTCCTAAAGATATTCCTTCTTGTGGAATCCAGACATTGAATTTTCCATCTAATATCATATTTCCAATAATTCTAAGTTTCCATATTCCTGGTTGCAAATTATAAAAATTTATGCATATTAATTCGTCACCTGTATTTTCTTCTGGCAAATATGTTTTTACAATTATTGATGTTTCTTCAAAAATAAATGTATGAAAATCTGTTGAATTAATTGCAGCTTCTATAATTCCTGTATTTTCTCCAGATGGAGATAAAATATCTATAGAAAATATATTCGGTGCATCTGCCCATATTTCAACCCATAAATGTTTTTGCTCTGGAGAGATTTCTAAATCGATCAAGCTCATTCCACCTTCTTTATCTATAACTCCAGATGCATGCCTTCTTTTTTCTCTTTCATTACCTGTTCCAGTAACTATTACTATACCACTATTAGCTGAAATCGACTCTATATACTCCTCTAAAATCCCATTACCTTTGTGATTTCCTGAATTGGTGCCTAACGGAAAATAAATAACCATCGGTTTATTATTTTTTAGTGCATATCTATACAAGAATTCCAATGCTGAAAAAATTGCTGTAATGTTAAAGATTGGAATTTTTATATTATATTTATTTTTGTATTCATAATCTTCTATAAGTTTTATTGAAATTAAACTACAATCGCTTGCTACGCCCTTTAATTCAGGATTTTTCCCAGAAGCTCCTATTATTCCAGCCATGCTTGTTCCGTGTCCTATTTCGTCTATAGTTGGTACAATATCATAGGGTGATTGTCCATTTCTAAATGCTGTAATAGCTTCTTGAATTTTTTCTTTGCTATATACCTGCCCAAAAGTCACTTCATTATTAATACCATTGCTTTGGCTTAGAATATTTTGATCCCATATGCATTCAATTCTTGTATTACCATGAGAATCCATAAACTCTTCATTTAAATAGTCAATTCCTGTATCTAACATAGCTACTATAACATCTTTTCCTGTTAGATTTAGTGGTAATTCCAATTGTAATGGTCTGATTTGAGCTGATTCAATTGGAGACATCTGCTGAAGTGTATATCTTTCTGGCGATTTAATATATACTATTGATTTTAAATCTTTCTCTCCAACAAATAATTTTGAAGATAAAGGCATTGATACAATTGCAAATTTATCATTAATTAAAGTAACATAGTATCCTGATTTTTTAGAAATTTCATATTCAATATCCCCTTGATATTGAACTATATAATGACTATAATTAATATCCCTAAAAATATTTAATGATTCTTCAATATTATTATTCATTATACTCTTTACCTCCACATGGAATTCTTATAAATAAATTATTTATATAAAATTCTTCATAATTATCATGTGAAAATTTCACATGATAATTTCTATATGATTTGCTGAGTACATTGAATACTCCTAGTAAATCTAAATTACCATATCCTAATTCTTTATTAGGATATTTATAAAGAGCATCCCTCCTAGCTCCATAGATAAAATAGCTTCTAATTTTTGTAGAATACATCGTTATATCATTTCCATCTATTACTCCCCATTGTAAAAGCAAAGCACATGCTCCTGCAGCAATCGCAGTAGCAGCAGAGCTTCCTGATAATGTTGTTATACTATTAGATAATCCTGTTGTTTTTATATTAATTCCTTCAGAAACAATATCTGGATTAATCAAATTATTAGAATTAAAACCTCTTCCAGACTCTGATACTAGAATATTTTTATCACTTCTGCTATATGCTACAGTAATTACTTTCCTCGCAGTTGAAGGAATCGTTAATGTTATTTCAGGATCAGGCTCAAGAAACATTGTGCCTTCTGGCAACGTATTATTAGGCTGCAGCCATATATCATATCTTCCATCTGATTTGAATTCCGTTTTTAAAATAATCTTCCATATGCCAGCTTTTATGTTTTTAAAGGAAATGCTTACAACTTGGTGCCCAGTGAAATGCTCAGGTGTATAATAATTGACTGACATATCTGTATTTGTAAAAACATATTTTATTTTTTTTGACTTGATTATATTAATGTTATTAATACTTGGATTTATGAATTTTGAATCTTCTCCATTAGGAGAAATTATGCTTACCGTAATTCTATTAGGTTTTTGCACCCAAATATTAAACGAGAAATTTTTCATATCTTTGGATACCTTTAATTCTATTTTTTTTACTTCTTCTATATCATTTATATTTCCAGATACATGTCCTGCAGAACTACCTTCATTTCCAACACCAGCTACTATTACTAGTCCCCTTATTGTAGCTATAGACGTTATATATCTAGATATCAGATTATTTCCATCATGACTACCTTCTGTTGTCCCAATGCATAAGCAAATAATCATTGGTCTATTTTCTTTTAGAGCATAATTTTTTAAATACTCTATACCAGTAAGTAACTCAGAATTATTATATACAGGAATATTATTAATTCCATTTTCTCTTAGTATCTTTTTTGATTCTTGAGATTCTAATAATTTAACTATAACAAAATCACAATCTTTTGCTACTCCCTCCATGCTTTCATTATATCCCCTTGCGCCTATTATTCCTGCTATTTTAGTTCCATGACCTACTTCATCTTTTGTAGGTACAATTTTATATGGATCATTATCTTTTCTATATTCTTCAATTGCCATATTGATTTTTTCATTAGTATAAATTTTTCCAATGTACATATTATCATCACTATTGTCACGTATATTTTGATCCCATATACTTAAAATTCTTGACGTTCCATCTTCTCTTATAAATTCTTCATTAAGATAATCTATACCAGTATCAACAATCCCAATTAGTACGCCTTTTCCCGTCAGTGACAAATATGGATTTATCTTAACCTTCGTTATATTATCTATTTCTGAAACTACAGATTCTTGTAATACGAACATATTTCTAAAATCCGTAAAAATAATTTCTGGGACATCTTGTAACAATCTATTATAATATTTTTTGGGTACAGATATTACTCCTATGGTATTTGTTATTGCAGCTCCTGTTGCATAGTTAATTTTTTCTATAGATTTTTTAAAATCTCCTCTATATTCAACTAAATAGTTAAATGAATTTTCGTCATAATATAATTGATTTTTTGAAATATCATTCATAAAACCACCTAAACATATTATTAATTACTATATTTATATGATATCTTTTCATTTTAATAACTTATCCGTATAAACGAAATACTTTTAGAATTAATATAAATTAACCTAAAAGTATTCCTCTTAATCATTAAATTCTTATATTTTATTTACAAGATAAGTGACTTTATCTTCGTTTAATACCTCTACTACTCCCATTGCTGCCTCATATGACATTCTTTGAAGTGCTTCATTAGAAAATGCTGCTGCATGATCCGTTACTATAACATTTTCAAGTTTAAAAAGCTTATTATCTACTGTTGGAATTTCATTTTCAAATACATCAATTGCAGCTCCTGCAATTTTTCTGCATTCTAACGCATCCGCTAGTGCATCATTATCTATTACTTCACCACGTGCTGTATTAATCAGAAAAGCTTCTTTTTTCATTAATGAGATTTCATTTTTACCAATAAGCTTTTTAGTATCTTTTGTATATGGAATATGTAAACTTAAAAAATCTGCGTTTTTAAGTACGTGATTCAATTCCTCTGTAAATTCTATTCCATCAATAACTTTCTTGTTACCTACTTTTCTTTTATATACTAGTATTTTCATTCCAAGACCTAAAGATGCTTTTTTAGCCACTAATTGTCCAATTTTACCGAAACCTATGAGTCCTAATGTTTTACCTTCTAAGTCCATTCCTTTAATATTTCTAATTTCAAAGTTTCCTTTTCTAAGCTCACTATCATATATAAAATAATTCTTAGCCAGTGCTATAATAAGTCCTATTGTGTATTCAGCAACTGATAATTTATTTGAATCACCTGCATTAACTACTTTTATCCCCATTTTAGTTGCAAAATCAACATCTATCATATCAACTCCAACACCATGCTTTGCGATTACCTTTAGCTTCTTTGAAGCTTTTATAACATTTTCTGTAATGATAGCAGTACGTGTAATAACACCATCACAATCTTCTATTTCTCTAATTAAAATCTTCTCATCTATACCTGTTCCCATTTTTATTTCGATATTATTTTTAATTAATAAATCTTTTCCTGAACTATCCATATCTTGCGGTAATAAGACTTTGAAAGGCATTCATATATCCTCCTTATTATTTATGATTCTTCCTGTAAATAATAAGCTACTATTTAAATAAATTTAATCTATCTAAATAGCAGCTTCATTGCTTATATTATGATATTATTTTTGCGCTTTAAACTGATATCTATATAATTTATTTAGCAATAATCTCAACACCTGTATCGGTAATTAAAACTGTGTGCTCCCATTGTGATGATAATGAACCATCTGCAGTATAAATAGTCCATCCATTATCAGCATCTTCATATACATCATAATCTCCAGCATTAACCATAGGCTCAACTGTTAGTACCATTCCCGGAACAAGTAACATTCCAGTACCAGCCTTACCTATATGAGGTACAAATGGATCCTCATGAAATTCATTACCAACTCCATGGCCACCTAAGGCTCTAACTATTGTGTATCCATTTTTATGTGCATGTTCTCCACATGCAGCACCAATATCGCCTAAAAATCCCCAAGGTTTAATTGCTTCAATTCCTTTTATCATACATTCTCTTGAGACTTCTACAAGTCTTCTTGCTTCATCACTGACATTTCCTATCATAAACATTCTTGAAGCATCAGAATAGTATCCATCAAGTATTGTTGATACATCAACATTAACTATATCACCATCTTTTAATATTATATTCTCGTCTGGTATACCATGACAAACCTCATCATTAATTGATGTACAAACACTCTTAGGGAATCCATCATAATTAAGTGGTGCAGGAATTCCTCCATGTGATACTGTATAATCGTATACTAAAGTATCTATTTCAGCTGTAGACATACCTGCTTTTATTTTGCTTGCAACTAAATCTAAAACCCCATTATTTATTTCTGCACTTTTTTTAATTCCATCTATATCTTTTTGGCTCTTTATGAGATCCCTTGAAGGAACCATTATACCCTTTAATTTATAACTCTCTAATTTTTGATCAAAATCCAAGTGACATTTTTTATATTTAAGTCCACTGCCACACCAACACTTTTCATTTCTATCTAATAACATTTAAATTACACCTCTTTATATATGATAATTTTCTATTTCTATTAATTTATTATATTAATATCCCCTAATTTCTTTTCCAAAATAAATTATAACTTTAAAGTACTTAATAATCAAACTTATTTACTTTATTATGAAATATATCGATAAAATTTCACATAATATTATTATACAAACTTTAGCTTCTACTTTAGCAAGATTGTTTTATATTACTACTTCTGATAAAATAATAGTTAAGATAATAATTTTTACTTATATATATTTATTGTGTCGTATATTGTTGCAGATTTTTCATAAATTCGACATATTTAAACGAAAGGAGTATATCATAATGATTTACGTCCCCATATCTAACTTAAAACCAGGCATGAAATTATCCGCTGATATTTCTATAAACGGCTGTAATTATTCTGATGCATACCTTTTAAAAAAGAAAAAAATGCTAACATCTAATTTAATAGACAAGCTTAAGTTATTTAATATACATGGTGTATATATAGAGGATGGGATAAAAAATAAAATTGAAATAAAAAGATTAATTGATGATTCTCTAAAAGATGAAGCCGTATCTGCGGTTAAGGATATCTTTACAGTATGCGAAACACAAAGAAAAATCTTGGATATAAAAAATATTGAACAAATTGAAAATATTTCTTCAAATTTGGTGAATAAAATTACAAAAGCCGGCAATACTTCTATTGGTATAACTGATTTACAAACATACGATAATAACACATATTATCACTCATTGAGTGTAACTGTTCTATCTTTAGCAATCGGTACAGGCTTAAATATGAATAAAGATGAGTTGGTAGAGCTTGGAGTTTCTGCTTTACTTCACGACATAGGAAAAATAAACATTCCTCATAGTATAATAGACAAGCCTTCTAAGCTCACAAATGAAGAATATGAAATTGTAAAATCTCACCCAGAGATCGGTGGTAAATTTGTTGATTCTAACTTGGCTATTACAGATAAAATATATTTTGGAATATTAGCTCATCATGAAAAATATGATGGTACAGGCTATCCTAAAGGATTAAAAGGGAATAATATCCCACTATTTGGTCGTATAATAGCTGTTGCTGATGTATATGATGCACTTACTGGAAATAGATCCTATAGGAAACCAATTAAGCCATCTGAAGCAATTGAATATGTTATGGGCGGATGTGGAACTCTTTTTGATTATGATATTGTAAAGGCATTTTTAAAAAAGATTTCTCCTTATCCTGTTGGAATGAGTGTAAAATTAAGCAATAATAAAACTGCTGTTGTAATAAAAGAAAATCATAGTAATCCATTAAGGCCAAAAGTTAAGATAATTGGGGAAAAACATAAAATTCTAGATTTAGGAAGTAATTTAAAATTAAGCAACATTACAATTACAGATATAGATTATGATTACTTAGTTAATCCTGTAGACAAATAAATTTTATACAATTTCATTTAAAATAAAGATACGAGTAATAATATAATTATTATATTACTACTCGTATCTTTAATTATTTTAATTTAGACTTAATACCTTCATATACGTAGTCAAGATAATCTATTTCAAATCCAGATTCTTTTATTTTGTTCATTCTATCTTCTGCTATTTTTATAGTTTCTTTAGCTTCTTTAATATCTTTATCTTTTATACATCTATTTGTATAATCTAATAAGTAATCTATTTTTAACACATCTTCTGCTAAATCTTCTCTGTCATTATTTACAAGATTCACAAGAATAGAATAAACTTTAGGCGAAGTAGTGTCTTTACTATCTTTAAGAATATCTGTATTTCTACTATTTTTCTTTGCCATTTCTTTAAACACCTCGTTTCTTTTGAATTATATCATAAAAACAAGATTTTAGTATATCTAACCTAAATTAATCATATATTTTCCTTAGATTTGATACTTTTTCTTTAAATACACAATTAGAAATAACAAATACTCCACCACATATTATAAGCATTATATATGCAATATCATTGCATATTACACTTAAAACAGGTATATCCGAGAACTGAGTTTTTATAGGAAAAATAAGCCATGCACCTATAACAATTATCCCTGAAAATATTGTATAAAAAGCAGATTTTCTTGAAACATTTTCTCTAAACCATATTCCACCTAAGACTACTATTGAACATGGAATTGATAAAGATAATGCTACTTTTATAGTGGCTAATATCTGGCCTTGCCCCATAGAAATAATATATGTTACAAGACCTATTCCTAAAATTATTAATTTATTAGCTATAAGAGAATTTTTGTTTATACTGTCTTTTAATTTTGTTTTACATAAGATATCTTGGCTAACTGTAGTTGAACATCCAATTAGCATACTGCATGCAGTTGACATATCAGCAGCCCAAAGTCCTGCTAAAGTAATTCCAGCTATTAATGGATTAAGAGATAAAATAATCACAGGAAGAGCTCTTGTTGCAGGCTCTAAGTCTGGATATATTGCTTTTGCACATATTCCAAGAAGTGCACATAAAAAACCAAGTGGTACCATTATAATAGCTGCAATTATAAAACCTTTTTTAGCATCTTTATCACTTTTTGAAGTTAACCCAATTTGAACAACCCCTTGAAGTGATGTGCAATTAGCAACCATGGTTATTATAAGTGCTACTATACTAAATATTACGATACCTGAATGCCCTTCAATAGGATTAAAGAAATTTTGTGCACTTGATGCATTCATATTTATAGCTGCATTAAGTCCTGTCATTCCTATTTCTGCATTCTTAGTAAACAAAATAATTCCTGTTGTTGTTAATATTCCAAAATAGATTAAAGAAATATTGAAAATATTGCTTATACTTGCTGAGCCCATCCCTCCAACAAATGATATTATCATAAACATTATAAAGCTAAAGAATGTTCCATTTTGTGAATCAAAAATATTTGGAAGAAGGCTTGCAAGTATTGCTCCTCCAGCCTTATATTGTAATGATATGATTGCGCACTGCATAATAACTTGTGCTACTATAACTATAAATATAGCTTTTTTATCATATATATCATTAAGCATTTTTGCAATTGTGTTATACCCTGTCTTTCTAAACTTGTTAATTACGAAGAAAGCTGCCATTACAGCTCCAGATGCCCATGCAATATTGTACCATCCAGCGCTCATTCCATCACTAACAGCATTTTCGGCAATACCAATAGTTGATGCTCCTCCAATAGCTAGTCCAGCTACTGTAACTGCTGTAATGAATGCATTATTTTTTCCTTTATAAAGAAGAAATGCTTCCCCATCTTTCTTTTGCTTTCTTGAAACTACTATACTAATCACCATTAATATTGCTATATAAACTAAAACTACAATCAATGGTATTAAAGCTTTTGAATTATCCATATTTACTCCTTCTTATCCTACATAAATAAAAGCCTTTTATTTATTTCCTACAAATTTTTAATACTATTTTATATGTTTTGCTTTTTCTATATATTCTTTAATTATTGCACATGAATTACTGAACTTTTCTTGTTCATCATCTGTAAGATTAATTTCAACAATTTCTTCTATTCCATCTTTAGTCATAACAACTGGAACACTTGCAAATACATCAGTTTGTCCATATTGTCCTTCTAATAATGTAGTTGCTGGAAGTATTTTTCTTTCATTGTGTAAAATTGTTTTTACTATTTCAGTTAAGCCAACACCTATGCCAAATTCAGTACATCCTTTTCCTTCGATGATTTCATAAGCTGCAAAAGCTGCTCTCTTAGCTATATCATCTAAATTAAGTTTACCAAATGTATCTGGCTTTTCTTTCATTAAATCTAATAATGGTTTACCACCTAAGTATACATGTGACCAAGGAACCATTTGTGAATCGCCATGTTCACCCATTGAATAAGCTTGTATTGATTTTGGATCAATTCCTGTTTCCTTTGAAAGTATTCTTCTAAGTCTTGATGAATCTAATGTTGTTCCAGTTCCAAACACCTTATTTTTAGGAAAGTTTGTTTTTTCATATATATAGTGTGTTACTACATCAACCGGATTAGATATTACTACAAATATACCATCAAACCCTGAATTTAATATTGGATCTATAATTGTATCTACTTCTTTAAGTGTACCTTCTAAAAAATCAAGTCTGCTTTTATTAGGTGCTGGAGGCACTCCAAGACTTACTACTACAATATCTGCATCAGAGCAGTCTTCAAATGTACCTTTTCTACTTTCAACGTAATGTTGAAGATATGAAATTGTATCACTTAAATCTACTGCTTCTGCATTTGCTTTCACTTCATTTTTATCTATGAATATGATTTCATCACATACACCTTGAAGTGCTAAAGAAAATGCACAATGTGATCCTACATTACCTGTACCAATAATCGCTACTTTTCTTGTTTTTATCGACATATAATTCATCCCCTCTTCATAATTATTAAATATATTAATAATTATATTTTATTTTTAACACTCTTTCAATAAAATAGTATATTTTTTTTCATTCTTTTATTTCGCTACTAAAAAGAACTTGTTAATTGTCATAATTAAGATGTTTTCAAAAATAGCATTAAGAGGCAGCGCTAAATTCATAATTAATTTTAAAATAAAAATATAGATCTAAATCAAATGTATTTGATATAACTCTATATTTTTTATGCTGCAAGATAGGTACCAATAATCATGATTATTAGGCCTACAAAAAAATTCATAGTGAATTCTCCTCTAAAAACTATTACTGAAATAAATGCTCCCACAAACGGTGCTATAGCATAGTATGCACTTATTTTGGCTGCACCTAGTTCTTTCTGAGCTTTTACATAATAATGAGAAAGGTACCATTGTTCCATACAAAACAGCAGCTAAAATGGCATATGTTACTGCATTTCTTTGCTTTAAATGCATATTTTATCCCTTCTTACTTTCAAAACTTTCTTCTATATATTTTTCTAAAATTTCAATAGTTTTAGGTACTTTTAAATTTTCATTTAAAATTCCTTTACGCAAAAGATTTTTATATAATTTTATTGTATATGGTACTAATAAATTTGCTTTATTTAATGTTTCATCATCTAAAAATATGTCTTCCGGCCTTCCTTCTTTTACTATCTCTCCATCCATAAACACAAAAATTCTATCAGCCCATTTTAATGCTTGATTTACATCATGAGTTGATAAAATAACTGTCTTACCATTTTCAGTTAGTTCATCAATAAGATTATTCACAACATTTGTATATTTCGGATCTAAGGCAGATGTTGGCTCATCTAATATTATGACCTCTGGATCCATAACAAGAATATCTGCAATAGAAACTCTCTTTTTTTGTCCTCCACTTAAAAAATGTGTTGGTTTATTTACAAAAGGTTCAATTTCCAATTCCTTTATAACTTCATTAACTTTTCTTTCAACTACCTTTTCATCTATTCCCAAATTAAAAATTCCAAACGAGATTTCTTCATAAACGCTTGCTGAAAATAGCTGATTGTCTGGATCTTGAAAAACTATCTGGACTTTACTTCTCAAATCTAATAATCCTTTTCTTGTATATTCTATTTGCTTATCTTCATAATAAATATTCCCACTCGTAGGTCTAAGTACACCATTTAAGCATAAAAACATGGTAGATTTACCTGAACCATTTCCACCTATAAAAGCTATCTTCTCACCTTTTTTTATATTAAAATCTATTTTTTTTAGTGCTTTTGTTCCATCTTCATACACATAACTTAAATTTGCAACCTTTAAAATACTATCACTCATATAGACCTCCAACAAATAATTGCTATAATTATTAATGCTACTTCAAAAATTATTGATAAAATAATTTCTTTTCTTTCTGCCTTTACATATCTTTTTAAAACATTTATTCGCCCGTCATAACATCTTGATTCCATTGAATCATATAACATTGAAGATTTTTTTAATGCACGAATAAACATTACTGCACATAAACTGCTTGCAGATTTTAATGATGTTTTGAAATTTCTATTACCTAATCTACATTTTTGGGAAGTATAAATAGAATTTGATATATCTAATAACACAAAAATGAATCTATAAATTAATAGTAATAATTCAATAATTAGCTCTGGGCAATGTATTGTTTTAAGTACATATAACAAATCAATCACTGGAGTTGATAAAGATAAGAAATATAAGCATGACACTGCTGCAAGTGAAACTAAAATTAAATTACAACCATAATAAAAAGATGCTGTCGTTATAGATATGTATTTTCCAAGTAGTGCAATTGAAATTGAAGATAGAGGTTCATCAGAGATGTTAACAATTATAGCTATAGTGCTTAAAATTAGAAATCCTAGTGGAATAATCATTAATTTCAAATAATATTTTAAAGAAGTCTTACCAATAAATACGGTAAGACTTCCCATACATAAAAGGATTAATAATGAAATGAGAGGTAAACGTGCTATTACACATATAAATAGTGTACTTACTGCAACAAATGATTTCAAGCATGGACTTTTATATCTTAATTTGGACGAATATGCAAGTTTATCTATCATTATCATCTTTCATTTCCCCTTTAAAAGTTATTTTGATTTTTCTTTTCTATTTCTTCCTCTTTCCATTAATGTACCAAGTCCGAACCCAAATATTCCTGCACCAATAGCTGCTTGAAGGCAGAATAATAAAGATTCTGTTTCCCCACCTGGTGGCTCATAAATAGGTGAAAACCAAGGCTTGTATTCATCAACTTCAAGTATACTGCTTATTGCGTTTGACGCTTCATCATCTGACCCACCAAATTCTGAATCTTTTATAAATGCTAGTGGAACTACTGCAATAATTACACAAAGAAGAATTAGAATTATACCTGTCTTAACTTTACTACTCATTTATAACTCCTCCTTTTAAAAATCCTATTTCAGTAAGCTCTTGCTTTGCATATGATTCAAGAATCATAACTACAACAGCAGTCAATATACCTTCGATTATAGCAAGTGGAACTTGTGTAATTGCAAAAATTCCAAGGAATTTTACAACTGATGCTCCTACTCCTCCTACTTGTGATGGATAGGCTAGTCCAATTTGGAAAGATGTTACACAATATGTGAATAAATCACCTAAACATGCCCCTAAAAATACTCCAACCATTCTGTTTATTTTTAATTTTTCACATAATTTATAAATTCCGTATGAAAGAAATGGCCCAGCAATTGCCATAGAAAATGTATTTGCACCTAGAGTTGTTAGTCCTCCATGTGCAAGTAAAATTGCCTGAAATAATAATACTATAATTCCTATAATACTCATGGCACTTGGTCCAAAAAGCATTGCGCCAAGTCCTGTTCCAGTTGGATGTGAACTACTTCCTGTAACTGATGGAATCTTTAATGCAGAAAGTACGAATGCATACGCCCCTACCATAGCTAAAATAAGTAGTGTTTTTCTATGTTCTGCTGCCGTCTTCTTAATTGAAATAAATCCATAGATTAAAAATGGAATACATAAAACACCCCATACTATACAATATTTAACAGGCAGATATCCTTCCATAATATGCATTGCATTTACACCTTTATTAAATCCGAACATAATTAAAAGAGTAAGTCCAATTACAGTTAATCTTTTTTGTTTATTTGACATATTTATCCTCCTTATTTAAGTAATAAAAAAGTCCTTTTATAGTTTATTCTAAATGAATAAACTATAAAAAGACGTGACAAAACTACCTCCAAATTAATGGAAATAAATTTTAGACACTTTGCCATCGTCCGTAACATAGTGTAATAGCCTATTAAAAAGGCAGGTCTTCTGACTTAGGTATCTTAGCAGTACTCCATCTTCCCATATACTAAAAATATACAGTGATTTTATAATTATTTCAGAATATAATAAAAATCAGATTACATTTTAGAAATAATTATGGCTTCTACTCCTCCATTACAGCGGCGGGACCGTATGGGACTTTCACCCATTTCCCTATTCTCTTGGCCTGCAATTAATAATTGCACCAAGCACCTTTTTAATATTAAATTGTCATTGTAAAGTGTAACATTATAGGATTTATATGTCAACTTATATATTGTAAATATGATACACACTTTACTGAAATTTAATTTATTTATATTATTTTATGGTTATTAATAATATAATATTACTTATTTTCTTGTGTCTGCTTTATAATACTTTCCATTTGATCTTTACTTAATGCTCCACTTACATATCCATATACCTTCCCATATTCATTTATCATAAATGTGGTTGGAAGTGACATTATATTATATTTTGAGAAAACTTCTCCACTTTCATCAAAAACTACTGGAAACGTATATCCTTCATCTTTTAAAAACTGCTTTACTCCATTCATATCTTTTTCTCTTCCACCAGGATTTGAAACAGCAATAATTACAATATCATCATTATTTAAATTGTGTTCATTGTATAACTCCTCTATATGAGGCATCTCAACTTTACATGGACCACACCAAGTCGCAAAGAAATTTAAAAATACTGTTTTGCCCTTATAATCTGATAAGGTATGAGTATTTCCATATTGATCAGTAAGTGAAAAATCAAATGCCTCCATAAGATCTTTATTATTACTACCATTATGCTCATTCTTACTTTCATCACTATAATCATTTTCTGCTTTATTTTCATCTTCTATCTTTTTATCTTTTGTTTCTTCATTAATGTATGAATTATTGCTATTTAAATATTTAGTTATATTATTTATACCTCCAGTAAAGGTCATAAGTCCCATTATAACCATTATGACTCCTCCAACTTTTATGGTATATTGAACAATTTTTTTATTCTTCTTTATAAAATTAAGTGCTTGTGTTGTAAATATTCCCAAAATTAAAAATGGTATTATAAATCCTAATGCATAAACTAAAACAAGCATATTTCCAAGTATTGTAGTTTTTGCACTAGAGGCAAGCAATAATATTGAAGATAATGCGGGTCCAACACACGGTGTCCATGCAAAGCTAAATGTAAATCCCATAATGTATGCTACAGATGGATTCATATTATTAAAATTAATTTTAGCTTTAATTTTAAATTCCCTATTTAAAAATCCAAAATTAAATAACCCTAATTGAAATAAACCAAGAAAAATTATTATTATACCTGAAATTCTACTAATAATCACTTTATAACTATTAAGTATCCTTCCAATAGTTGTAAAGGATAATCCTAGTATAAAAAATACAGTAGAAATT
The DNA here is from genome assembly GCF_001458595.1 of Clostridium neonatale. Classification (GTDB taxonomy): domain Bacteria; phylum Bacillota; class Clostridia; order Clostridiales; family Clostridiaceae; genus Clostridium; species Clostridium neonatale. Next base: position 972,336 of record NZ_LN890328.1, on the reverse strand, counting down.
CCAAGTACAAAAAATACTGTATTTAAAAATACCTCTCTTCTTTCATAAGTAATAATTCCATCACCACTTACTTTTTTTGAATTTCCCGCAAGATAACTTATATATATTGGAATAAGTGGTAATATGCACGGTGATAAAAATGAAAGTATTCCTTGAAAAAATACAAATATAAAACTTATATTTTTGCTATTTATTAGTGTATCAAACATTAATAAGCTCCCTTCTTAAAAATACAAATTAAACTTAATATAAAACCATTATACTAAAATTAGTATATAGAATTATGTGATTTTATTACACTTTTTTAGTCAGCTCATCAAAAATTTTATACTTTACCTATACAAAAAAAGCCAGAAGAGAAAAAATCTCCTCTGGGCCTCAATTGCTAATCTACAAAACCTTTTCCATAAAATTTAATTCTCTTTAATTTCTTTATACAATTTCTTTAATTTATAAAGAACACTAAATATACTTAATAATAAAATTCCCTTAAATATACTTGAAATTGTTATGCTCCACCATATTCCATCAATACCTAAAAAATTAGGTTTGCTAAGTACATAAGCCATTGGAATTCTAATTCCAGTAAATATTATGCTTATTATAGATGGTATATATGTTCTTCCAATTCCTTTGAAAATACCACAAACAATAATTTCTATACACATAAATAATTGTGAATATCCAAGTATTCTTAAATAGTCTGAACCTTTTTGTATTGCATCTGGTTCATTTATAAATATAGAAAATATTTGTCTATTAAACACAACCAAAATAACAGTAGTAAAAATCCCCCAAACTAATGCTGTTATTATTCCAGATTTACATCCTTTATTGATCCTATCATATTTTCTTGCGCCATAATTTTGACCTACAAATGTTGATAATGCGACTGCCAACCCATCTGCACTCATCCATGATATTGATTCTATTTGAGATCCTACCTTTTGTGCTGCAACTGCTACTGGTCCAAAACTTGCAACTATTACTCCCATTGCCATAGAAAATAAAGTAAACAGACCACTTTGTACCGCTACTGGTAACCCCAGTTTATACAAAACATTATAGTATTTAAAGTCCATATTTCTAAATAACTTAATATTAAAAAGATGATCTTTATTTCTTATTATCATAAATATAAAACATATTGATACTATAATTTGAGCAGCTACAGTTGCTAAGGCCGCACCAATAACTCCTAATGCAGGTATAGGACCAGCACCAAATATTAATAATGGATCTAATATTATATTAGCCATTAAACCTATGGTATTGATTTTAAATGGTGATTTACTATTACCAAGTCCATTAAATATAGATGTAAAAACTGGATTTATGAAATAAAATACCATTCCAATTGCCACAATAATTAAATATTGCCTTGACATTAAAATAACATCATTATTTCCTAAATTAAAAAGATATATTAATTGTCTATTAAATATTAATAGAAATACTGAATATATTAAAGCTAAAATTAAATTTATCTCAATTGCTACTTTAATATACGATTTAGCTCTTTTAGTATCTTTATTTCCTATTGCTTGTGCAACTTTTATTTCTCCACCAACCTTCGAAATCATTATAAAAGCCATTGCAAGCCATGGATAAAACCCTGCAGTCCCAACTGCTGCAACTGCATTACTTCCTTCTTTCCCCACCCATATCATATCTATCATATTATAGGCCATTTGTATAAAAGATGTTCCCATTATAGGTAATGCAAGCTTCACTAGCTTTTCTGTAATATTCCCCTCTGTTAAATCTATTCTTTTGTCCATTTTATCTCCTATGTTTAAATTATTTATTTTTCCACACCATTTAAATTATAAGGATAATAATTTTATTTTCAATAAAAATATTACTTAATAGTTGTATAATTAATTTATGTATTATAGCAGGATATGGTTACCCTGCTTATTCATAAACTTATTAGTTATAATATTTGTTTCTTACATTTATTGTAAAACCATAATCTATAATTACCGGACGTCCATTTATGGTTCCCCAACTGCTTTTTTTTCCAAAATCTCCAAGGATTAAATTATAATCTTTTTTTATTTTTTGAAGCTCATCTATATTAAATAATTCTCTTTTATTTGAAACATTAAAGTAATCCCATACGTATGAGATATCATTTATCTTATCTGCTTTTTCCATTATTAAAAATTTAAAATCATTAGAAACTTGTATTACTCTTGCAAATAAATTTGAATAATCATGTAGTGATATTGTATATTCTGCTTTATTTTGTGCTATGCCTGCCCTATTTTTCGCTACCTTCACTACATACCCATTACCTAAATCATACACTTTTCTACAAGATCCTGATCCAATATACTTATAATATCCTCGCCTTATATTAGTAATAATCTGATTGGATATACTTTTCATTTTAAAGCACCCGCTTTACAATAATATATTAATAATCTCCGTAAATACTCTACATAGTATATTATTCTATTTATAATAAATTGGTTCTAAAAATTATTATTTTTATTCAATCAATAAATATATTGTGTAAAATCAGAATTTAGTGAATAACACCCGAAATAAAACCCTTATGTTGTGCTCGCTTGCTACAAAAATGAAATTTTTGAATGCAAGACACCGCCCAACATAAGGGTTTTATTTCTTTGTTTCATCTAAATTCTAAGCACCGCATTATTATTTTTGTAAATAAATGCATTTTAAAACTACGGAATAGTTATTTATACATATTAAGGATTTAAAAAGTTAATATTTTATCATTTTTTAAAAGGTATAATTTTTATAAATATATGAATATAAATTCTTAAAAATTTGCTTATTTTATGAGGAGGTTATGGACATAAAGATATACTTATTCATATATTTTCTTATTTATTGGAATATATGGGGCTTTTCTAAGGGGCTGTTGCACAATGAATAAAAATTCATTATACGCAGTCCATTTTGCATGGTTTCTATAGAATAATATATATTTCATACAAATATCTTTAATAAATAACCGTTTTGCAACAGCCCCATTTTAGATATGGAATATTCCTGAAAATATAAATTATAATTAAAATGGGCATTGTATCTATGATTTTAGAGTAAAACAAAGAAATTCAATATATGAATAGGCGTAGTATTGTATTAAGAAATTTAAGCTTTTAACTTCTTAGAGATAGGCTGTTCCAAAACAATTTGTCCAATACTTGCTGTTGGAGCAAATTGTTTTGGGCACAGCCTATCTCTTTAGAAGTTTTAGCTTAAATTTCCCTACAATCGAGCCTATCATATATTGAATTTCGGTTGTTATCCACTAAACTCTGATTCTACGTCCCTTATTTATGTTATGATGAATTTATTTATCTTCAAAACCTTTTTTAAGATCTTTAACAAAATCTATTACAGCCTCTTTTCCTTCTTTCATTCTCTTAACTATAGCACTTCCAACTATTACACCATCACAGTGATCTTTAACATCTGCTACAACTTCTTTTGAAGATATTCCAAAACCTATGCACATTGGAATGTTAACAAGTTTTTTTACTTCTTCTAAATACTCAACTGTTCCTGAATCTAATTTACTTCTTTCTCCAGTTGTCCCGTTAGTTGAAACACAATATACAAATCCTCTTGCACCATCTACAATTTTAGAAATCCTATCTCTTGAAGTTCTAGCCACAAGTGGAATTAAATGAATATTATTTTTTAAACATATATTATCTAATTCCTTTCTTTCTTCAAGTGGAACATCTGGTACTATAAGTCCATCTACACCACATTCTGCAGCAGTTTTGATAAACTCTTCGATTCCTTTATGAAATACTATATTAAAGTAAACCATTATAACTATTGGAACTTCACTAGATTCTCTTATTTCTTTTACTGCATTAAATACATCATTAAGTTTTATTCCTTCATTTAATGCATTTATATACGAATTTTGAATTACTGGTCCATCTGCCAGCGGATCACTAAAAGGTACTCCAATTTCTACAACTGTAGCTCCATTTTTATCTAATTCAGAAACTAAATCTATAGTTTCTTTTATACTCATACCTGTTCCAAAAGTCACAAATGGAATAAGTGCTTTTTTATTATCTTCTTTTAATTTTTTAAATCTTTCATCTATTCTATTCATCTTTCTTTGAAAGATATGAAAGTATTGCATCCATATCCTTATCTCCTCTCCCTGATAAATTTACAATTATTACTTGATCCTTATTTAATGTTGGAGCAAGTTTTCTTGCATAAGCAACAGCATGCGAACTTTCAAGTGCTGGCACTATTCCTTCTAGTTTTGTTAAATACATAAATGAATCAACTGCTTCATCATCAGTTATGCTTACATAATCTGCTCTTTTACTTTGTGCTAGATAAGAATGTTCAGGACCAACTCCGGGATAATCAAGTCCTGCTGAAATTGAATATGCTTCCTGTATTCTTCCATCATCATCTTGAAGAACATAACTAAGCATTCCATGTAATATTCCCTTTTGTTTTTTAGACATAGCAGCCGCATGTTCATCAGTTTCAATTCCTTTACCTGCACCTTCTACTCCAATTAATTTAACATCTTTATCATCAAAAAATGGATAAAATATTCCAATTGAATTACTTCCACCTCCAACTGGTGCTAAAACATAATCTGGAAATTTATGTTCCATTTCTAAAATTTGTTCTCTTGCTTCATCTCCAATAACTCTTTGGAAATTTCTAACCATTGTTGGATACGGATGTGGTCCAAGAGCTGAGCCAATAACATAAAATGTATCTTCAACATTAGCCGCCCAGTATCTTATTGCTTCTGTTACTGCATCGTTTAATGTTCCAAGTCCATTAGTGACAGGAACCACTTCAGTGCCCAAAAGCTCCATCTTCTTAACATTTATATTTTGTCTTTTTATATCTTCAAATCCCATAAAAACTTTACATTCAAGTCCAAATTTTGCTGCCACAGTAGCTGTTGCAACTCCATGCTGTCCTGCACCTGTTTCTGCTATAACTTTCTTTTTTCCCATTCTTTTTGCTAAAAGAACTTGTCCTAGTGCATTATTTATTTTATGTGCACCAGTATGATTCAAATCTTCCCTTTTTAGATATACTTTTGCTCCACCTAAATCTTTAGTCATATTTTCAGCATAATAAAGCGGGCTTGGTCTTCCTGTATAATATTTCAAGTAATACATATACTCATCATTAAAATCTTTATCATGTAATACTTTTCCATATGCTTCTTCAAGCTCAATAAGTGCATTCATTACTGTTTCAGGAACATATTGTCCACCAAACTCTCCAAATCTTCCATTCATGTTTTCTTCTCCTTTTTTTATAAAATTAAGTTTTGATAATTATGACATAAATGCTATCTATAAATTTCTCTTATTTTAGAAATTTCCTATAGTTTTATTATTCTTAATTTTTATATTGTCTATTTCTTGAAATTTGTTTTGTATTTTCAAACTTTAGATTATTTATTAACTCTCTAATTTTGTCAAATGACTTACTTCTCATATTATTCTCAATTATTTCTACCCCTGAGGAAACATCTACTCCTAAAGCACATACTTCTTCTGCTCTTTTCAATGCATTTTTGGGTGTTATACCACCAGCTAAAAGATATGGAATTTTATTTTCGCAATTTTTTAATTTTTGTTTTAAAGTTTCTAAAGAAAAAGCTTCTCCACTACCTGGATTATCTCCATCTATTACATACATATCTATAAGTGAACTGTAATCTTTGAACAAGAATTCATCTAATTTGTCTTCATCTTTTACAGATAAAGCTTTCCAAATTTGAACATTATCACTTATTCGTTCTTTAAGATCACTTATAAACTTTTTGTCTTCATTTCCATGAAGCTGAACTACATTCAAAGGTACATACATTAAAATTTCTAAAATTTCTGTTAGTGAATTATCTTTAAAAACACCCACCTTTTGAATGTCCTTATATAAACATTTTATAAGGACATTTGCCTGTCCAATATTTACTGCACGTTTACTTTGTGTAAAAACAAAACCTGCATATTGTACTTTAAGTTCATTTAAATATTCTATTTCTTCTTGTTTTGTAATACCACAAATTTTAATTTCTTTCATATTTTCTGCTCCAAATTATTATTTTAGGTTTTTCAATAAAAATGTGTATTTATTAAAATTTATATTATATTCTTAAATTTTTTATATTCTGCTTGAAATTTAATATTTTCAATATTTCTCATAAAAAATTCTCCAATTAAAACTCCATCTGCTTCATATTCTTTTGCTTTTTTTAAATCACCTATGCTCATTATTCCACTTTCAGTTATTTTTATTTTTCCTTCTGGAATACACTTTATTAGTTCTTTTGTAGTATCTAAAGATACATTGAAGGTTTTTAAATCTCTATTGTTTATTCCAATAACATCGCAGTCATATTTAAGCGCTATTTCCAGCTCCTCTTTATTGTGAACTTCAACTAAAGGCTGCAAATTAAACTTTTTGGCTTCTTCAAAATATTTTTCTAACTCCTCACCTAATACACTTACTATTAGTAAAATTCCACTTGCCCCAAGAATTTTCGCTTCATAGATTTGATAAAAATCTATGACAAAATCTTTTCTAAGTATGGGTGTATTACTTAAAGAATTGATTTTTTTAATATATTCATCCTTTCCTTTAAAATAGTCTTCTTCAGTCAAAATTGAAAAAGCATCAACTTTCATAAAATTATAATAATTTAATATATTTTCAATATTAAAATTTTCTACTATTATACCTTTAGAGGGGGATGCTTTTTTAAATTCCCCAATTACTGATAAACATTCTTTGCTTAAAGCCTTTTTAAATGGATTTTCATATTTTCCTTTATATAATTCATTTTCTCTTTTTACTATTTCTAAGGCTTTTTCTTTTACCATATCTATTGGAATTTCTTTTTTTCTAGTATCTACTCGAGTTTTCTTTTTTGCTACTATATCATCTAATATCAAAGTTACGCCCCCTTTTCAACTTTTAAGCTATTATTAATTCTTTGTATTTCTCATATGCTTTCCCACTATCTATTAACTCCTCAGCTTTTTTGATTCCTTCTTCAAGTGAATCTACTATTTCAGCTGCATATAATGCTGCTCCTGAATTTATTACAACAATATCTCTCTTTGGACCTTTATGTCCTTGTAATATATCAATTATTATTTGAGCATTTTCACTTGGAGTTCCACCAGCTATATCTTCTATTTTTGCTTTACTAAAGCCTAGTTTTTCAATATCTAATGTGTACTTATTTATTACTCCATTATTAAGTTCACATACCGTTGTTGTAGTTGTTGTTGTAATTTCATCTAAGCCATCATCACCATGAACAACCATTGCTCTATTAAGACCTAAATTCTTAAGTACTTGTCCAACGCTTTCTATCAAACTTCCATCATATATTCCCATGAGCTGTCCTGTCAGTGGTGCTGGATTTGAAAGAGGGCCAATTAGATTAAATAGTGTTCTACATCCAAGTTCTTTTCTTTCTGCTGCAACATTTTTCATTGCTGGATTATACTGTGGTGCAAAAAGAAAAGCCATACCTTTATTCATAATAATATCTGCACTTTCTTCTGCACTATAATCTGTCTTTATATTAAGCTCACCCAAGACATCAGCACTTCCACTTTTGCTCGAAACTGCTCTATTTCCGTGTTTAGCAATTTTAGCTCCACCACTTGCTGCTATTATTGCAACTGCTGTTGATACATTAAATGTCTTTCCACCATCTCCACCAGTTCCGCAAGTATCAATTAAGTTTTTAGGATTTGCAATTTCAACACGTGTAAAATTATCTCTAAGAGCCTGCACTGCACCAAGCATCTCCTCTGCAGTTTCACCTTTAAGCTTAAGTGCAGTCAAAAATCCACCTTTTTGACAAGAAGTTGCTTCATCTCTCATTATTTGGTTTATAATATCTCGAACTTCACCTTGTGTTAAATTTTTCTTTTCTGTTAATTTTTGAATTCCTTCTACAATATTCATTTTGATACCTCCATTTACTAATGATCAATTATTCATTGTTCATCTCTCCACATATATTAATCACAAAATTAGAAATCATATGCTTCCCCTTAGGTGTATAAATCGATTCTGGATGAAATTGAAGTCCATATACCTCGTACTCTTTATGCTTAACTGCCATTATAATATTTCTATCAACTGTCGCTGCAATAACGTCTAAACAGTCTGGCACAGATTTATTATCTACGATTAATGAATGATATCTCATAACATCAACTTTTCTTGGTATTCCTTCAAATATGTCTTTTCCCTTAACACTTATCTTTGAAGTTTTTCCATGATATATTTCATCTGCTCTTATTACCTTACCGCCATAAGCCTGAGCTATACTTTGATGTCCAAGACAAATTCCAAGAATAGGTATCTGTCCACCAAGTTTTTTGATTACTTCAATCGCTATCCCCGCATCATCCGGAGTACCAGGGCCTGGTGAAATTACAATGCCACTTGGATTAAGCATTTTGATTTCTTCAATTGTTATTGCATCATTTCTAACAACCTTTGTTTTAGCAAATTCACTTATATATTGGAAAAGGTTATAAGTAAAAGAATCATAATTATCTATTAAAAGTATCATCTTAAAGCCTCCTTTAATGCCATTAATTTATTTTGAGCTTCTTCAAATTCTTTTTCAGGGATAGAATCATATACTACTCCAGCACCTGCTTGAAGGTATGCTGTTTTTCCTTTCATAACTATTGTTCTTATGGCAATGGCCATATCTGTGTCTCCGCCATATGAGAAATATCCAACAGAACCCCCATAAATTCCTCTGCTATACTCTTCAAGTTCTTCAATTATTTCCATGGCTTTTATTTTAGGAGCTCCAGAAAGCGTTCCAGCTGGAAGGCATTTACTTAATGCATCAAAGCCATCTAGATTATCTAAAATAGTCCCAGTAACACTGCTTGTTATATGCATTACATGTGAAAACTTTTCAATCTTCATAAAGTCATGAACTTCAACACTTCCAATTTTGCTTATTCTACCGACATCATTTCTTGCAAGATCTACAAGCATAACATGTTCTGCAAGTTCCTTTTTATCTTCAATAAGTTCTTCTTCAAGCTGACTATCTATTTCAGGTGTTTCACCTCTTTTTCTTGTGCCCGCTATAGGTTTCGTCGATATCTTGCCATTTTTAACAGATACAACACTTTCTGGTGAAGAGCCAATAACTTGATAATTCTCATAATCTATTAAATACATATAAGGTGAAGGATTTACTTCTCTAAGTCTTCTATATATTTCAATAAAAGACTTATCAGTTTCACATTTCATTCTTAAGGATGGCACTAATTGAAATACATCTCCAGCAAGTATATGCTCTTTTGCAATTCTTACATTCTCTTCATACTTATCTTTAGTAGTACAAAATTCAAAATCTATGTCCTTTTTTTCTTCTATATCTTCAATATTGGAAAGCTTAAGTAGTAGGGAAAAGATATATTCTTTTTGATTTTCTACTATATTTTCATATTTTCTCTCATCATTTTCTAAAATATTGTCTACAACAAATACCTTATGAGTAAAATGATCATAACAAATATATCTGCTATAAATATTGAATCTTATTATTGGTAAATTTAATAAATCAGGATTTTTAAAGTCCAATTTTTTATTTTCATATAACTTAACAGTATCATATGCCATATAGCCTATTGCTCCGCCCTTAAATGAAAAAGGATTGCTTGTTTTATCAAAGTTTATTCTTATTTCTTTTTTTAATTCTTCAATTTCTGAAATGGTGCTTCCAACTACTTCTTTATATGGATCTTCACCTAAAAATGAATATCTGCCAAAATAATTTTCTGTACTTCCACTTTCGAAAATAAATCTTCTTCTTCCTCTAAATCCATTAAATATTCTGATTGGGGTAACTTCATCTCCCCTATATTCACTTATTAGTGAAAAACTTAATTTTTCTTTTTTCTTTAATTCAAACTGCTCTTTTGATAAATTGACCATATTTCTCCTCCTAATTTTAAGAATTCTACCATGTTTTACTTTCTTCTAAAAAATAGTGGCTAATGTAACTTAGAAAAGCTTCTTTTTAATTTTCTATAAAAAAAGTCACTTCATCCCCAATATTGGGACGAAGTGACTCGTGGTGCCACCCAAATTAATACATTTTTAATGCAGCATAAAAAGCTATATAAATAAAAAAACACTTCTCCTAAAATAGGACGAAATGTTAACACTCGCTATACCACCCATGTATATATCTTATCAGATACGTAAAACAATTGTTTTATTATATCCTGTCATTTTAACGGCTGACTTCCCGTATATCCCTACTTAAATATTTCAAGATATCACCTCAAAGACCCATTCAATAATAGCTACAGTATTTGACTCTCACCAAATGCCAAATTCTCTTTATACTAAACTCTATTATTTACTATTCTTATCAACGGCTTTAATAACATTAACTTGTATTAAGAGTAACATATTCCTTTGCTGTTTTCAAGTACAATTTTCTAATTTTTTATTTAATTTTTTTATAAATTAAACTAGAATATGTATTTATTTATTGTGTATAATACAATTATGTATAATAATATTATTTAAGGATAGTGAAAAATATTGGATATGATTTTTATAAATTCAAAAGAATATGTAAGAGATTATGAGTATATTAATGTAGTTAATGATATATTGTGCAATAAAAATTTTCGTTCTATGGATAAATACATGCAGCATGGAAATACAAATACAAGAGTTCATAGTATAAATGTTTCCTATTTAAGCTATAAAATATGTAAAAAATTCAAATTAAACCATGATGCAGTTGCCAGAGCGGCTCTTTTGCATGATTATTATCTTTATGACTGGCATACTCATTACAAAGAAACTGGCTTAAGATTCCATGGTCTTACACACCCAAGAACTGCACTAAATAATGCATTAAAAGAATTCACACTAAGTAAATTAGAACAGGATATAATTTTAAAGCATATGTGGCCATTAACCATAATTCCTCCTAAACATTTAGAAGGATTAATTGTTACATTTGTAGATAAATATTGCAGTATGGCTGAGACTTATAAGAATATTATAAGATAAAGTATATATTATGGAATTAATTAAAAAACTAAAAATTAGATAGAAATAAAGGTTTCTATCTAATTTTTAGTTTTTATAATTCTTTAATAAATTCTTCAATTTTCTTTTGAAGTATCCCAATTCTCTCCATAATATCACTCTTTTTTTCTCCATACTTATTTAATAGCCTGTCCTTAATTTCTTTTAAAGCATCATTAAATTGTATTGAGTAAACAGTAGGGTTGTTTTTTATTAAACGTGTTTTTACTAAACTAAGCTTAGTAATTTCTTCTTTTCTTTTTTCGGTTGCTTTTACTAACCTCATTTTTAGATTTTCTACTTTTTCTTTAGTTGATCCTATTAACTCTTTTGCTGTCATATATGAAATATCTTTATATCCACCTTTTAAAACTTCTTCGATTTCTGAAGTGGTGTTTTCAATTTCATTTTTTAAAGAAGATATCTTTTTCAAAACTTTATTAAGGTCTATTGATTCTTTAGCAGATATAAATGTGTCTATGCAAGTCATAGCAAAAATACATGATACAAGTATTTCTAAATTATTCTCATGAATAAGAAGCACTATACCTTCAATATATGTATGAATAAATTCTACTAGAAGAACTGATAATACTCCCCAAAATAATGATGATACTAAACAAATTCTACCCTTATAATTAAATTTATCGTTACTATAATCCCAATATTTCATTTTAAAAATAACTTCCATAAAGTATCCTACTATATATTCTAAAATAGTAGCACATATCATGCCCACAAAATAAACCTTAAAAATACTCTCCCTTACTGGCAAGCATACAATTAAAATTATAATGGCCCCACTACCATATATGGGCAGTAGAGGTAATTTTAAAAATCCTCTATTAACTATTTTTTTACGTTCAATTGAAACAATGGTTGATTCTATGCACCATCCAATAAAACAATAAATAAAGAAAAATGCTAACCATTGTAATATATTATAAGTATACATTTACGCCTCTTTTCTCGCAAAATTTTTTTATAATACGAATATTCATATATATTTAAAACTATTCATATAATAACATATTTTCTTAACAATATTCTTTTACTTATCTTATAAATATATTAAATAAATATTAAATTTATATAACTTTTTTATTATATATCATATCTATATGCAAAATTCCATCTTCTAAATAATTGTCGGATATTTCTTTAAAGCCTAAACTTTTATAAAAATCACGTAAATATGATTGAGCTTGAATTTTAATTTTTTTCTCGTTTAATTCATTGTCAATAAAAGATATTGCTCTTAATAACATTTCTCTGCCTAAGTTATTTTTGCGATATTTTTTATTTACACAAACTCTGCCAATAGCTGTATCATCATATATAATTCCTTTTTTTACTATTCTTAAATATGCTATAATATCTTTACCATCTTCTGCAAATAAATGATATGATTCTTCATCTTTTCCATCGCAATCCATATACGGACATGATTGTTCAACAATAAATATTTCATTTCTTAATTTTAATATTTTATAAACTTCTTCATTGGTTAATTCAAAAAACTTTTTCAAACTCCACTTCATAATCTAACCTCAAATCTATATTATACTTTGCAATTGCTTTTTTATTTATGACGAATTGTCAAGCTAAGTGCAACACTTAGCTTGACAATTCGTCATATATAAATAACTATTCTTTAATTTAAAAGTATATTTATTTAGAGCAATAATGTCAATACTATGAATCTAGATGAAACAAAGAAATAAAGCTCTTATGTTGGCGGTGTCTTGCATTAAAAAATGAATATGTAGAATTTTTACATTAATGATTGTTCCAAAATTGTTTGTCCAATACTCGTTATTGGAGCAAACGGTTTTGGGCACAATCATTGATGTTTAAAATTCACACCTTCATTTTTGTAGCAAGCGAGCCACACATAAGAGCTTTATTTCGATTATTTCACTCTAAACTTTGTACGTCCCTTATAGATTTGGAGTATTTTCTAGTTTTCTTCTATTATTTCTAATATTTTAGATTTACATCTTCCACCGTGGCATCCGCCTGTTCCTGCTCCAGTTGCTTCTTGAACTTTTTCATAAGTATCTGCACCATTTTTTACAGCTTCCACGATCTTTTCCTTAGTTACTTTTTTGCATAGACATATATTTTCCATAATATTTTGCTCCTTTATCCAAATGTTTCTAATATTATTATCTCTGGTGATAATATTATTATTCTTCTATTGAAATTGCTCCAACAGGGCAAGAGTCACATGCTTCTCTTACTTCGTCTTCTTGTTCAGCATTAACTTCACCTGCTACGGCCACTCCTGTTTCAGTTGAAAAGACTTCTCCGCAAATCCCTTCACATAGTCCACAACAAATACATGTATTTTCATCTACAAATGCTTTCATTTATAGTACCTCCTAAATTTAATATATATACTTTAGAACCATCTTTTAAACACATTAATAATTCTATTTCATTTCTCAAATATATTATTAACTAATAATTGTTATTTGTCAATAATAAATTTAAAAGAAGATTTATATATTTTCTAAATCTTCTTTCTTTATATTCATTATTTGTATTTTATCATCTATTTCTTCTTTAATAATTCTGCTGGCCTGATTCATTTTAATTTTTTCATAATATTTTCGTGCAAGTCTTCCATTTCCAAAATGCTTATCCCTTATTAAATATTCTTTTTTAAATATTTCCTTTAATTTTTCCTGTGCTGACTTTTCTATCATATAGCCTTCTTTTTTACATAAAAGCATAAATATTGCCATAAGTTCATCATCATTATAATCTGGAAATTCAATTAAAAATTTTATTCTTGATTTAAGTCCTGGATTCAATTCCATAAGTTCCTGCATCTCTTTTGTGTAGCCAGCCATTATGATTACTAACTTATCACGATTATCTTCCATTTCTTTTATAATGGTTGCTAAAGCTTCTCGTCCAAAGTCATTTTCTCCTCCGCCATTTAGGCTGTACGCTTCATCAATAAAAAGAATTCCTCCATATGCCTCTTTTATCTTTTCAAGAGTCTTTGGAGCTGTTTGTCCTACATATTGACCTACTAAATCAGTTCTTGTAACTTCAATCATATGCCCTTTTTTAAGTACACCAATTTCTTTTAATATTTTACTAAGCACTCTGGCTACACTTGTCTTACCTGTTCCTGGATTGCCTGAAAATATCATATTTAATGAAATATTTTCTGTCTTTAATCCCATATTTCTTTTTTTATATTGTAGCTCTAAAGTATCTACTACTCCTTCAATTAGCCTCTTAACTTCATCTAAACCTATTAAATTATAAAGTTCTTTTTTCAAGCTATTCATTTTTTCTTTTCGATTAAATGATAAATTAACCCCAAAATCTTTAGGTTCAAGAATTGTAAGTTGTTTTTTTGAAACTTTTTTATCACCTATTCTAAATGCTTTTTCTCTTATTGCATTTTCAATTATATTTCTTACTACTCTTGCGTTGGCAAAGTTCTCATCTACTTTTTCTTTATTTATCTTTTCAATAAAGGCCTGCTCTCCTTTTTTAGATAATTTATAATAATCTTTTTCTGCCATGCTTTTTGCAATTTCTAATAATTCTTTATCGCTATAATCATTGAATTCTATTATTAAATTAATCCTGCTCTTTAACCCTGGATTTAATTTTATTAACTTATTCATTTCATTAGTGTATCCTGCTAAAATGACTGTGAACTTATCTCTATTATCCTCCATTGCTTTAATTAATGTATCAATTGCTTCACTTCCATAATCATTGCTATCGCTACCACCTTTAGCTAGAGAATATGCTTCATCAATAAAAAGTATCCCTCCCATTGCATTATCAATAGCTTTTTGTGTAAGCTTAGCTGTTTCTCCTATAAACCTTCCAACAATATTACTTCTGTCCACTTCAATAAGCTGACCCTTCTCTAATATACCAAGATTATGAAATATATCTCCAATAAGCCTAGCAACAGTTGTTTTACCTGTACCTGGATTTCCAAGGAAAGCAAAATGATATGACATATTTATATTTTCTTCAATTTCTAAAATATCAGCTCTATTTCTCTCATATTTTATAAGTTGAACTATTCTTTGAATTTGACCTTTTACATTATCAAGACCAATTAATGAATTTAATTTATCTAATGATTCTTTTAATAAATCATTACTATTTTCAGAATCAGTTATATCATTCTTATGACTTTTATTATTTTTACTATCTTTTTCTATAATATTAGCTTTTTCTATTTTTTCATAAATTTCATTAGATGGGTCATCTAAAATAGAATACATATCTTCTTCTTTTTTACCATTATTAAAATCTAATTCTTGTTTAATTTCTTCAATTAATTTATTTTCCTTAAATAAGTTTTCTTTTTCATTTAAAATCGTACTAAGCTCTTTTTTCATTTCACTTTTGCTTTGCATAACTTCATTATAGATTTCAGATACAAATTTAGTTGCTTTTTGAGCCACATAAGCATTTGAATGATTGGTTATAACATATTTACATCTTTTTAAACATTCAGTATATTCTCCTAGAATATATAAAAATTTAATTATATCTAAATCTAATTCTTCATCATTACCTAGCTTTTGTGATGCATATAAAACTTCTAATACTTTCTTAGGATCATCTTCTTTAGCTATATAATACTTACTTAACAGTCTTATAGCTTTATAATTATTATCATCTATTTCAACAGCTAAATTTATATACATATATGCCTCATTATAGTTATGCCTAAAAAGTTCAATTTTCCCAAGTGTTACTATAGCATCTAAATTTCTATTATCTAGCTCAAAAGCTTTTCTTGAATAATTAAATGCATTTTCATAGTCACCTGTATTAAAGAGACAGCATCCAATGAGACCTAAATATTTATTATTTTTTTCATCATAATTTATTGCATTTTTTAAACATTCAGTTGCTTTTAAATATTCCTTAGAATTATAATATGTTAAAGCAAGTAGATAATAAAGACCAGGGTGATTAGGAAAGCAGCCTATTGCATTTGATAAAATCACAACTGATCTATTGTAATACCCAAAATTATTATAACTTTGAATTTCTTTTTGAAATCTTTCAAATTGATCATTTTCATGCAAATTTGTATATTCCATTTTTTTATTCTTTCCTTTCACCTAATGTATTTCTTTAACAATGAAATTATATCATGAATTACTCTCATTTATAATAAAAGTAGCAATTTATTTATTATATAGTATATTTTCATAATTTCTAATAAAAATAAGCTATACTATGCTTATTTAAATAGTATAGCTTTTTTATTTATACTGTTTTTACATTTTCATTTAAATGACTAGTATCATTTATACCTATAATTGTTGGTTTCATCTCATCATCAAAAGTAACAGTATTTATACAAGTATTTCCCAAAGCAATTTTATGATACATACTCATGTCCCAATTAAAGAGTCCTATTAGTGCTGCTTTTATAATTCCTCCATGAGCAACTATTACTATCTTCTCACCTTTATGTTTCTTTATAATATCAATAATACATCTTAATGCTCTATTTACTGCGTTTTTTGTACTAGCATCTCCTCCAACAAAAGGAGCTTCTTTTTTATCTGTTCTCCATACCTTAAAAATTTCAGGATATTTTTCAGAAATTTGACTTATAGTTAGTCCTTCCCATTCTCCAAAATTTATTTCTCTTATATCTTCTAAAATAGTAATATCTTTATCTGTATCTTTTGCTAGAATTTTAGCTGTCTCATATGCTCTCTTTAAAGGACTTGAATATATAACATCAAATTCTTCATTTAATTTTAATTTTAAATTTTCAGCTTGATTAATACCATCTTTTGAAAGTTCAATATCAGTACATCCTTGAAATTTCCCAAGTTTATTCCATTCTGTTTCTCCATGTCTTACTAACAATAAAGTTGTTTTCATTATATTACCTCTTCCTATATGTTATTAAACATTATCTAAAATTTATTTATAAATAATTATAATATTATTATTGCATATTAAGCTCCTCATCATAAAGACTTTTTGTGAATTTATCCAAGGTATTTTGTATATTTTTTATTATTCTATTATTATCTATTAAATTGTTGTTATTTTTGATTTTAGTAAAAATTTCTGCTTTATCACTGATTATACCAAGTTTATTTAAAACATTATTCTCCATAGAAATTATTTTCCTTTGGAGTTCTTTATATTTTTCCTTTGAATGTGTTTCGTCAATATCTATAAAATCCTTCCATAATAACAATGGTACTAATATCATTTCTAATACAGAATAACTTATTGCAAATGCTTCTTTGTATTTAAAGTATTTTCCATACATTAATATAATTAAAGTTCCCCCAGCAATTTTAATTATATTCTCGTTAATCAGATTTCTGCATAAGAAAGCCTCTATAATGCTCATAAGTCCTTCCATAACTAATATCCTTAGTTCTTTTGGTAAGTCTGATATAAGTGACGTTGAAAAGTCATTTATTATTTTAGAAAAAAATGCTCTTTTACTCTCCTTTCTTAAGTTTCCATACTTGTCCAAAAGTATATTGCATTTATGATAGAAAAATGGATTAATCTGAAGCTCTGTACTAATGTAATAACTTTGGTTTGCAATTGTATTCAATAAGCAGTTTACATAATCATATTTGCAATTTATGCAAATGATTTTATATTTGTTATTTTCAATATCTTCGCTATATTTCTTTATAAATTCATTTGAAAATCCTTGTCCATTAATTGATATACATCTTTTTATCTTAGTAGATAAAACAGCCACATATTGTGCTTTATTTCCACCTTTTGAATGACCTGTTACTGTTATATTATCAAATTCTAGGCTATTAATATAAAAAAGTGCTTTTTCTTGATCTTTTGTATCATATTCATATGCACCTTTTCCATTATCATCCCATTCTTCTTTACTACTGCTGCCTCTAAAAACTACTGTTGCATTTAATTCATCATCAATAAAGCAGGCAGCTCTAAACCCATCATTAGTACTTTTTAGATTGTGAAGTTTGAGATTCTTCAAATTAGGTTTGATTTTCATTTTTTCTAATGTATCAATCCATTCCTCTGCAGGCATCTTTACAATACAATTTTCTTCTTTATTAATAAGTTTATCCAAATTATTATCTTTTAAAATCTCATTAACAATATCTATTATTAAAGCGTTTTTTTCGCTTTCCCATCTTAAATATATAAAATTATCTAAAAGAATTAGTTCTTCATAATTTAATTCTGACATGAGTAAAAACAATCTCCATTATATTATTTCTCACTAATAGATATATGTCTAATTAAATTATATTGCTATAAAGATTTATATTTGTATATTCTAATACATTGACAAGTAATTCAATTATTATTTTAAAATATATTTAAAAATAGTCAAAAATAAGAAAGTCATTTAATATTTTTATCTTTTATTAAATGACTTTCTATACATTTTTATAATATAAAAAAGCAATACAATTATCCATAATATATTTAACCTGTAATGGCATCTCTTTCTTCACTCATATATATCCAATTTCCACATTCATCTTGCTGCCACATTGCATAATCTGATGTATTCATAACTGTACATATAAAACTATGAATAGCTATATATAATTTATTTTTTATTTCATATAATTTTTCCATTAGCAATCCCCCTTTACGCTTATCTCATATTACTATAGTATCACATTTATACGTTTACAATCAAGATAATTATAAATTTTAACAACAATATAACTTTTATATTTAATTCTATATTTATAAAAGCTATATTGTTAAAAATTCTATATTTAAATTTTATGTATAATTCTATTTTTTTATGATTCCAATCGCTACTCCTAAAATATTAAATTCATCATATTCCCCAACTACAATAGGTTCATATTTTTCATTTTCTGGTACAAAAATAATATTATTATCTTTTATTTTAAGTGTTTTTAATGTTGCTTCTCCTGAAAATTCAACTGCTACTATGTCATTGTTATTTGCAGAAGGTTCTTTGCTTATAACTACATAATCTCCATCATTAATATTTTTATTTATCATGGAATCACCTTTTATTTTTAAAATAAAAACATTATTGCTTCTTCTAATCCATTGCTTTGGAAGATAGTAAAAATCCTCTATAGAATCATTCATTATAATAGGACTTCCTGCAGCTATTTCATTAAAAACTGGAATTTCCTCTAAATTTTCTTCCTTTTCTTCTTTTTCATTATCCTCTATATATATTTCTTTATTATTAAAAGCATCTTGAATAAATTTATGTACTACATTTCTTTTTAAATCTATGTATTCTATTTTATCCAATTCTAAAGATTCATCTATCATCTTATCTTCACTTAAAATTTCTTTGCTTTCACTCAATGCATCAAAATTATATATTTCACTTAAGATCCTTGTCTTACCTTTAAAATTAAGAGATAACTGAGAAAAAGACCTATTTTTGCTTAAATAAGATAATTCATTTTTAATATCTTTTTGGCCGATTATAAATGTAAAACTAGAATAACTCTTCTCACAATATAGTTCTTTTAGAAATTCTATTTGAACTTTTGTAAATTCTTGAGCATCATCCATTATTATATGTGTATACTTCATATCTAAATTATTTTTTGCTTCTTTTAATGCTAATATATATAAATCTTCAATATCAAACTTCTTTAGCTTTTTTAATGATTTTTCATAAAAAGTATATATCTTGAAAATATTTTTTCTTTCCTCAGAATTTTTTTTAATATTTATATTATAAAGTTTTTTTCTATTAGAATTTTGATATTCTTCTAAATCATAATTAAAAGATTTTATATATTTGATTTCTTGAATCAAAAAATCAATATTCTCTATTTTATCAAATCTTTTTATCTTTATGTTTTTTATGATATCTAAAAGAATTTCTTTTTTTTCCAATTCATCTATAATTTTATATTCATTAATAAATTCTTTATTACTAACACTAATATATTCAAAAGCAAGCTTTTCTATTGTATTTATTCTAAAATGTTTTTTTGTATCTTTTTCAAAAAAGCTTTCTTGATAATATTTTTCACTTTCTATATTATTGTAAATTCTTTCTGATTTTTTTAAAGATTCTTCAAAAGGAACTATCATTAAAATACTATCATTTTCTGCTAAACAATATGATTTTAACAAAAATGGAATTCTATTTAAAATAGTAGTAGTTTTTCCAGATTTACTTTTTCCTTTAATCATGTTATAGCCATTTGGTTTACTTTTTATAATTTTTGCTTGTCTACTGTTAAATTCCATTTTTATTCCTCCTATAATATATATTTTGTATCTTATTAATTCTATTTATTAATAAATAATACTATATAAATTCTAATAATGCAAAGAAAAACATTAAAAGAGTTAATATGAAAGATGTTTCTGTAAATTTATTTACATCAATGTTATAATAAAAGCAGATTATTTTTATTATCTTTTCATTTATATGCTTTATATATTATTAATTTACTTAGGAGGAGAATATATGAATTTACAATTTTCTAATAATCTATCTTATTTTCAAACAGGAATTTTTAATGTTTTAAATGATAAAAAATCAAAACTAATTGCCAACGGCAAAAAGGTGTACAACCTATCTGTTGGAACACCAGATTTTAAACCAGATAAACATGTTATTGATGCTCTTATAAACTCAGCTTCTAATCCCGATAATTGGAAATATTCCTTATGTGATTTGCCTGAATTAACAGAATCAGTCTGTACATATTATAAAAATAGATTTAATGTTGATCTATCTTCTAATGAAGTCATGTCATTATATGGATCACAAGAAGGCTTAGCACATATAGGATTATCACTTTGTAATAAAGGAGATATTGTATTGGTTCCTAATCCTGGTTATCCAATTTTCGAAATTGGGCCTTATCTTTCTGGAGCTGAAATCATTCATTATCCTCTTTTAAGTGAAAATAATTACCTTCCAGATCTAAAAAATATAGATGAAGATATTTTATATAAAACAAAATTTATGGTAGTTTCCTATCCACTTAATCCTGTATGTGCAATTGCTCCACCAGATTTTTATGATGAATTAATAAAATTTGCTAAAAAATATAACATAATTATAATTCATGATAATGCATATTCAGATATAATTTATGATGATAATATAGGCGGATCTTTTTTATCTCATAAAGGTGCTAAAGAAGTTGGAGTTGAATTTTATTCTCTTTCAAAATCATTTAATATAACTGGTGCAAGAGTTTCTTTTGTCCTTGGTAATGAAGAAATTATTAATCATTTTAAAATGCTTCGCTCACAAATAGACTATGGTATATTCCTTCCAATTCAATATGCTGCTATTGCTGCTTTAAATGGTCCACAAGATAGCGTAAAAAAACATTGCAGAGAATATGAAAAAAGACGAAATGCTTTGTGCTCAGGACTAAGAGACATCGGCTGGGATGTTCCTGATAGTAAAGGTACAATGTTTGCCTGGGCCCCTATTCCAAAGAATTACAAAACTTCATATGAATTCTGCATGGATCTCATGGAAAAAAGTGGAGTTATTTGTACTCCTGGAAGTGCTTTTGGTACTCTTGGTGAAGGCTATGTAAGATTTGCTTTAGTTTTACCAGTTGATGTTATAAGACAAGCTATAAAATCCATAAAGGATTGTAATATTATTTTATAGTATTAAAAATAATATTATAAATAAAAAGAATTAATATGATAAAGAGTAATTTTTATCATATTAATTCTTTTTATTATATAATTTATCTATTTTTAAATACTGATATGTCTATTATTTCATTTTGAAAAGCTTTAAGTAATGCTTTTTCTAAAACTAATTCTTTATCAAAATTTTTAACATCTTTACATTCTGCAAAAACTTTATTTTTTACTCCTTGAGCATTTCTATAAGTTAAAGTTACATATGGCTTATCATATTCAACTTCTAATATTTTTATTCCCCATGAAATTTGAGCAAAATCACCATCAACAGATAAAGTAGTTAATTCCTTTAGTTTGTCTGCTTCCTTATTAGGGTCTGATACTATTATTAATTCGTCTCCAACTTTGTACTTTGACATTTTTATCCTTCCTTTTCTAGTAATTTAGTTTATACTTATAAGTTTATTTTATACTTATTCAACATAAATTTAAAGCAATATTATAGATTTTTTTATTCTTTTCCTCTAAAAGTAATACTTACTAACTCTGGCTTATTTTTAAGTCTTATTCCTGGTCTGCTATGACCAAGTCCTCTACTTACAATCATGAACTTATTTTTAATTTCATAAATTCCGCTATTATATTTAGGAAAAAATTTGCGTTCTGGTGATAATAATGCTCCAACTAATGGAAGTCTTATCATTCCTCCATGAACATGACCTGAAAAGATTATATTAGCATTATATTTAACATATTCATTAAAAAATAATGGATTATGAATAAGTATGATATTATATTGATCTTCATTTAAATTAGTTAATGATTCTTCTATTTTATTATTCAACATATCTATTTTTTTAGCATTATTTATGATATAAAATTCATTAGATAAATTTATTCCGTATATATTGATGTATTGATTATCTATATATATTTTTTTATGATCATTATTTAGAATACAAATATTATACTTTTTCAATTTTAAATAAATATAATTTAAATCTTCTTTATCTAATCTATTCTCATGATTTCCACATATAAAATATGTCTTGTATCTACTTGCTATATTTTGAGCTAAATCTAAAAATATATTAAAGTCAGATTTTTTATCATATTTATTAATCATATCTCCTGTCATAACAACTATATTGGGCTCTTCTTTATTTATTTGTTGTATTATTTTATCTTTAATATCATAATTACTATGAAAGTCTGATAAATGAATTATTTTAAAGTTATCAAATTTCTCTGGGAGATTTTTATCTTCTATTATATGTTTACTTATTTCAAAGGATTTATTTCCAAAATATAAAAATGATAATAAGCTTTTTTTCATTAATTCCTCACTATATCTAATTATTAACTTTAATATTATATTGTTCACATTATACAATAAATTTATCCATTTATATATATTATATCTGAAATTATCTTTTTATACAAAAAAGGACACTATAAGCTTCAAAATAAATTTTGATTTTTCATAGTGTCTTTGTTATCTTATTTACTTTTGTTTTCATTATTTCTACAGTTTAGTTTACATAATAATTATTAAGAATTATAATATTACCTCTATACGGATGAATAATTAATTTTTTCTATGTCAATTATATATATATGATTTTATTTCAATAATATAAACCTAATTTTATAAATATTTTTTAAGGCGTGATTTTTAATGAATAAAAATAAATCTATATTTACTTTTTCAATTATAATTTTCATATGTTTATCCTTAATTTCCACTTATTTTGGGGGATTTTATCCTTACAAGGACTTATCTCCTATAAGTACATCATCGTCTGAGATAAATTTATCTTATCTAATTGATAAATTAAATAATCCAAAGCTTAACTTATCTTCTAATGCCCTTTCTTTTTCTACATCTATCACTCTTAACGAAAATGATTTAAATAATATCTTAATGAGTGTACTAAAAGAATACAAAGATAATATAAATAAAAATAATTTAACTATATCTGGTGTAAAGTCAGAAATACATAATAATAAAATAACTATATTATTTAATGCTTATTATCATAAAATTCCATTTAGAGGACATATGATTTTTACACCAGCCTCTGGCTCTAATAAGATCATCTTGCATTTAGATGAAAGTAAAATTGGATTTATAAGCATAAGTAAGAGTACAATCTTAAGTAAAATATCTACTAATAATATCATTAATGTAGATATGAATAATAATGAAATCATTTTAAATTTAGATAAAATTCCAGGAGTTAAAATAGAAGATATAAATATTTCTGATAATAATCTCGTAATTACTTTTCAAGGAGAAATTAACATATATGAAATTATAAATTATATAATTCTGCATATAAAATAGATAAATAATAAAGACCACATATATTCTTATATTACTTTTAACATATGTGATCTTTGAATATTATTTAATTATTTCAAATATTCCTGCTTTAGTTGTTATCAATATTTGTTTATTCTCTTTTATGTAATTATCCAGATAATCTTTAAACTCGATTCTTTTCTTTCCTATAAGAATTGACTTTCCTTGTATGGTAGATGCTTTATATGAAACTAATGGCTCTGATTCACTTAAAATGATTTTACCTTCAAGTACGTTAAGACTTACATTGTTAAAATACTTTTTAAGTAGCTTTTCACCTTCTTCTAAATTAAATCTTTCTGAAAGCCCGTTATTACTTAACCCTGAATTAGGTGCGAATTTTTCACATAATTCATTTAGCTCATTCATTGTATTTTTTGAGTTAGTAGTTATATAGACCTTCCCATTTGGCTTAAGTACCCTTTTTATTTCTTCCAATGCTTTCTCTATATTAGAAACAAAATAAATCATATGCTCTGCTATAATTACATCAAATGTTTCATCTTTATATGGAATTTTCTCAGCATTAATTTCTTTATATTGAAAATCCATATTTATTTCCTTCAAATTATTTTTAGCACTTTTTATCATACTTTTGGAAAAATCTGATAAAGTTATATTTAGATCTGTTTCTATTTTTTCTTTATTTTTAAGCCAAAGCTTTCCATTGCCGCATCCTAACTCTAATACTTTATCATTTTTACAAAATTTCATATTCTCAAAGCACCAAACATCCCAGTCAATTTTATTTACATTATAGCTATGTAGATTACTTCTTAAATTCAGATTTTTATCACTATTATACTGCTCTTTTATTGTGCTCTCCATATTAGTTATTTTTATTATGTTAATTAAACTATCAGCATCTAAGCTTCCATTTTCTTTGGCCTGCATTTCTGCCTTATCAAATACTTTTATAACTTCTTCAATATGTTTTTTCTTTTCTTCAAGGGCCTTTTTTTGAATACATATCATATTTTCTAGATTTTCGTTATTCTCATTTATAATGTGATTTATTTCTTTTAAAGATAAACCTATATATTTTAATGTAGTTATCTGCTGCAATTTTAAAAAATCCTCTTCTAAATATACTCTGTATCCATTTTCATTTCTACTTGATGGTATCAATAACCCTATTTTTTCATAATGAAGAAGAGTTTTTATTGTTACACCTGATCTTTTAGCAAACTCACTAATTTTCATTTTTAACCTCATTATATTAATTTCTTCACATCATTTCTTTTCTAATTTTATTCTTATTATTACCTTTAACTTTAACAAAAACTTAAATCTACATCTAAATTATACTAAATGTTTAATTTTATATCCATGTCTATATAAAACAAAAAGACTTATCTATATTAAAAATTCCTTAATACAAGTTCATTTTAACATTCAAATAAGTCTCTTCTTTATTTAAAATTTATGCTAAAATTTCTTTAATTGCTTTAACTGTTTCTTTTGCTATATATTCAGCATCCTCAAGAGATAATGTACTATACACTGGTAATGTTATTTCATTTTCATATTGTGCATATGCATTAGGATAATCTTTTATATCATATCCTAGGTTTTTATATAAAGTTAACATTGGAAGTGGTTTATAATGCACATTTGTAGCTATTCCTTTTTCAGCTAAATTTGTTATAAGTGCATTTCTTTGCTCTTCTTTAAATCCTTTTACTCTATATAAATATAAATGATATGATGTTTCTGTACCATTATCATCTTTTGTAAATGGGATAATTGAAAAATCCTCTTTGCTTAAAATATCTGTATAAGTTTTAAATATTTGTCTTCTTTTTTCAAGCATATCTTCATATCTTGTAAGTTGAACGAGTCCTATTGCTGCACCTATATCAGTCAAGTTACATTTAAGTCCATCATTTATTATATCGTATTCCCATGCGCCTGCTTTTAATTTGCTTAAAGCATCTTTTGTCTGTCCATGCATTGCAGTTGTTCTAAGCATTTTTAAAAGATCCTCATGTCCTTTAAAATTATTATCATTAAATGTAAGTCCACCGCCTTCACCTGTAGTTAAATTTTTTACTGCATGAAAAGAAAATGAATGAAAATCACATTGTGACCCAACATGCTTTCCTTTATACTTGGCTCCAAATGAATGTGCTGAATCACAAAGGATAATTATATCTTCACGATTTTTTTCTTTTAATACTGCCTTTAAAGCGTCATAATCAAAAGGTACACCAGCTATATCAATTGGCATTATTACTTTTGTCTTATTAGTTATCTTTTCAGCTACTTTATCTATATCCATTTCAAATGTATCTTTTTTAACATCTACATATACTATTTTAGCGCCTCTATGAACACCTACACTTGATGTAGCTGTATATGTATATGGACTTGTTATAATTTCATCGCCTTCTTTTATATCAAAGACTTTTAATACTAATTCCATTGCCGCTGTAGCACTGTTTAACCCAAGTGCATAATTTGCTTCACAATAGTTAGCCATTTTTTCTTCAAATTCAGCTAGTCTTGGACCAGATGTTATCCATCCTGACCTTAGTACTTCTGAAACGGCATTTATCTCACCTTCTGTTATATCTGGTGGTGAAAATGGTATTTTTTTCACTTCTCATCTCTCCTATCAATTTAATTTTGTTAGTTTTGATATTTGTTAGTTTTGATTTGTTTAATATTTTTTCTTTATCATAGATTAATTATATTTTATACCCATACCTTAGGTATGAGTCAATGCTTTATTATCTTTTATTTAAAATTATTATATATTTTTTAACTTTAGTTTCCGCAAAAATAAAAAGTTTATGAAATGCAGAATTCATAAACTTTTTATATAATATGTTTTTAAAGTACACTACTTAAAAATTTTTATGTTTTAGATTAGTAAAAGTTTCTTTAGATGTACTGTATTGAATTGTATGTATAACTACATAATCTATTTAAATACTTCACTTATATAATCTTTTATCTCTTTTAAATTCATGAAATTTTTATTACAATATCTTAAAATATCTTCATCTGCTATTTTTAGGTCTTGTACATGAAATCCAATCATTCCTCCAGCATATGCTCCCTTAATTCCGGCTAAAGAATCTTCAATTACAATACAGTCTTTTGGAGCTACCCCAAGCTTTTCTGATGCCTTTAAAAATATCTCTGGATTTGGCTTTCCATTAATTACGTCTTCTCCACAAACTATTGCATCAAACATTTCAAAAATATCAAACATCTTAATTTGTAAATCCAATCTTTCTCGTCTTGATGATGTTGCAAGAGCTATTTTAAAATTATTTTCTTTTAAATAGTTTAACAATTCATAAGCTCCATCCTTTATAGGAACCAATCTCCTTTTCACTCTATCTAAAAGCTTTTCATCTTTTTCTTTATACATCTCAATTATAGGTAGATTTTCACCATATTTTTCTTTAAAAACTTTCATTACATTTTCTTTTCCAGTTCCCATAAGAGAAATATATATGTTTCTATCTAAAGCATATCCATGAGTTTCAAATACATTTGTCCAAATATCTAGATACGCTTTCTCTGTATCAAAAATTACACCATCCATATCAAATATAACAGCTTTTACATTTTTCATGATTTCCTCCTAAAATTTCATTTATGCTATAATAATACCGAATTAATTCTAACATAAAATTAACTTTTAGTGTATTTAAAGTACTATACGTAATAAAATTCAATAAAAATAGGCAGCTCATGGCTACCTTTTTCTATTCTTAAGCTCTTATAGATTCTGTTATATCAACAAAAATTCGATTCTCTTCCAATATATTTATTATCTCTATCAAATCTAATTGACTAAAATCATTAAATAAACTTTTAAATGTGCTTTTTCCTATAGTATTTTTTTTACTTAAAAATGGCTTTACCCTTTCTAAAATAATAAACTTGTTCAAAATTCTACACCCTTCCGTTCTCTTTATACCTTAATAAACCAAATAACTTTACCCACTTTATATTATATATCATTTATCATTTGTTATAAATACTTTTGGTATCTTTTTACAAAAAACATTTTATTACAATCATCTTTATTGATTATTTTCTCCTGACAATTGACCATTATATGATACTTAGTTCAAAATTGTTCCACACCATATTAATTTGCTATTTCTTTTTAAATATTCCTATGCGCATATCAACAGTAATATTTAAAGAATCAATTTCTTCTAATTTAGTTTTATTTTCTGGTGTACTCTTCCAATAGTGTGGAGTCATTTTTAAAAGACTTTGTATTTCTTCTTTATTTAATTCCATATTAAAACTAATATTTTCTTCTCTTAAATATTCATCTTTGTTTTCATCAGCTATATATACTTTCTCATTTAAATTAACTTCATTATAAATTATTTTTCTAAGCTCAATTAAGTGATTAGTCCTTGGCAGAACTCTAATAAAAATACCATTTTTCTTTAATACTCTATTAATTTCATCTATATCAATTGGACTGAAAACTGAAAGTACACAGTCTACAGAATCATTTTCCACTGGAATATGATAGTTATTGCCAACAGCAAATATACAATCTTTGTAGAGCTTAGCTGCATATTTTACTGCTTCTTTTGAAACATCCATTCCATAATAATTTCCTTCCACATCTTTTTTATCCATATAACTCTTTAATTGGCTTAAATAATAGGCCTCGCCACATCCAACATCCAAAATATTTATTTTTTCTTTTATGTCTTTTAAGTACTCATATATTACTTCATTTATTTTATTACATATAGTCTTATAGAATCCTCTATTTAAAAAATCAACTCTTGCTAAAACCATTTCTTTAGAATCTCCTGGATTCTTACTTCTTTTCTGATTGCTTATTATAAGATTAACATATCCTTGTTTTGCTATATCGTATGAATGATTATTTTTACATGTATAAACTTTCTTTTCCATGCATTTAGTAAGTTTGTCTTTACAAATTGGACATATTAGTATCATATTATTATTATTCATTAGTTATAACTCTCTTTCTTAAGTTTCTATTTCTGAAATAAAAATGCTAAATCTAATTTTAACATTATTTTAAATCTGTATTATACTTTATTTGGTAATTTTATAATAGTATTTTGTAATTGTATTTTTAAATCATCTTAATCCAAAAATTTCATTTATCCTCGTATATTATTGCTTTCTACTACTCAATTATAGCATCTTCACACACAATATTTATATAATTATTTTAGAGATAATAAAAATCATCAGTAACATTCCTATTACTGATGATTTTTACGGTAAAGGTTTTTTATCTAAATGAAGATTTACAGATTATAGTTCTTCCCCATTTGTAGCAATAACATTTTTATACCAATAGTAACTATCTTTTTTATAACGGTTTAATGAACAGTCTTCATTTTCATCTCTATCTACATAAATGAATCCATATCTCTTTTGATATCCATTTAACCAACTTAACAGATCTGTACATGACCATGTACAATAAGCTAAAACTTCACATCCTTCTGATACAGCTTCTTTTAATGCTTCAATGTGTGCTTTTAGATAGGCAATTCTATAGTCATCATGAATTACATTACCTTCTTCTAATTTATCAAAAGCTCCAAGTCCATTTTCTGAAATAACAATTGGAAGGTAATATCTGCTTGTTATTTCTCTACATGCATATCTTAATCCACTTGGATCAATAGTCCAGTCCCAATCAGTCTTTCTTAAGTATGGATTTTCAGTTTTCTTAAATAATCCTGGTATACCATCTTCAGAAGATGTTCCTTTTTTACCAGTTGTATTCATTTCCCCCATACCAACTCCACCTTCAAGTGGATTATGCTTAATTGCAGCAGTTTGATAGTAGTTAACTCCCATAAAATCTAAGCATTTAGCAGCATCTAAAAGTATTTCTTTATCTCCATCTTCAAATACTGGAGCAATACCTTGTTCTTCTAATTGCTTCATTACAGTAACTGGATATCTTCCATATGCATAAACATCCATCCACCAATAGCTTTGGTATTCATCAAAATTTAATTTAGCAATTGCATTCTCTGAACTGCAGTCAAAGCTATAACTTGGTGAAAATGCGAAGCTTGCACCAATCATTCCATTAAGACCTAATTTCTTATATTCTAATACAGTCTTAGCATGTGCTATGTTTGCATGGTGATTTACTTGATAGAACATTTTTCTATCATTTACTTTGCCTGGTGGGTGATAACCTCTAAGCCATCCATGTTCAGTAAATACGTTTTGTTCATTCATTGTAATCCAGTACTTAACCTTATCTCCAAAACGTTTAAATAAAGTAACTGCATAATTTACATAATCATCAATTATGTTTCTGCTTTCCCAGCCATGATACTGATCTTCTAAAGATTGTGGCATGTCCCAGTGATATATTGTAACCATTGGTTCAATACCATATTTAATACATTCATCAATTAAATTTTCATAGAATTGTAATCCATCTTCATTAACTTCTCCATTACCATTTGGATAAATTCTAGTCCACGCAACAGAAAAACGATAAGTCTTTAATCCCATTTCTGACATAAGAGCAATATCTTCTTTATATCTGTGATAATGGTCTACTGCAACATCTCCAGTAGTTCCTTTGAATGTTTTTCCTGGAATTCTAACAAACTTATCCCAATTCGACATTCCTTTGCCATCTTCTAAGTATGCGCCCTCTACTTGGTATGCTGCTGAAGCACTTCCCCATAAGAAATCTTCAGGGAACTTCTTTTCTTTCATAAAAACCCATCCTTTCAAAACTTTTAAATAATTTATTTATGATGTAATTTTATCATTATAAATATGTATATATCAATATCTATTGCCAATATTGGTCAGTTGCTTCATATATTACATAAACTATTATTTATATTGTGAAACAAATATTCATTTAAACATTCCCTCTTGACCAAAAAGTATCGTATGTCTTATTAAGATTCATTGATTTATCATATTGGCTTACAAATACCATACTGAAAAAAATATCAATTATATATTTTACTGAAGTAGAAAACATTATAGCTCCTAACTCCTCTATTTTGTATGCATATGATGCATGAACATATTCGTCACATATACTTGCTAAAGTACTATCTTTTCTCATAGTAATAACTATTGTTTTCACTTTAGATTTCTTTAATGTTTTTGCTGCTGCTATAAGTTTGGGATTTTCTCCATCTCTACTAATAAAAATGCCAAGATGATTTTGTTTTGCAGTTAAAGCTAACAACTGCTGAGCATTACTTGCAGAATAAACATTTGATATTTTTCCACAATGAAAAAATTGATTACATGCATACTCTGCAAGATATAAATTTAAATCATAAGCAAAAAAATCAATATATTCTGCTTTAAGAATATAATTTGTTATTTTTATTATATTTTCTATAGATAATTCATTTTTAGTTTCATTTATAACCTGATTATTAAGTGATGTTATTTTTTCTACAACTGATATTGCACTATCTTTATCATTAAGGCTTATTTCATCATCTAGATTTAACAGTTGTGCTGATTTAACTTCACTTAAAAACTTTACTTTAAAATCACTATACCCTTTGCACCCTAGTTTTTGGCAAAAACGTACTACTGATGAAGAACTCGTATAAGTATATGTACCAACCTCTCTTGATGGCATATCAACTATTTTTTCATAATTTTCTAGTAAAAATCTACTTATACTTTTTTCTTTTTCATTAAAGCCTTTTTCACTCTTCATCATTTTTAATATATTCATTCATGTGCTCCTTTCTACCAAAAAAAGTATCTTGTGGCTACATAATAAAATATTCCACTTTTAATTAAACATTATTATTTTATCTTCTCTTTTGAATTTTTTAAATCCTTTTTCTTTAAAATTATATTTATTTAGTACTATTTTAGATATCTTTAAAAATTCTTTAAAATCAAAAATAATAAAGTCCATATAAGAATAATAAAATCCTGTTGCTCCACCAATGAGTTTTCCTATTCCATGTTCTTCTATTAAACTTACAATTTCATCTTCTATATTTATTCTGACTGATATCACTTCATTTTGATTTATATTTATATTTTCAAAAAATAAAAAACCATAAACTACTCCATTTTCGTAATTTCTATTATACATTTTATCAGAATAATTATAATATTCATTTATAATTGAAATATCTAAGCATGCTCCAGCTATTACATCTTCTCTCATATCATAATCACTTTCGGTGCTTGGCTGCATATGATAACTATAAAATCTATCAAATGGATTTTCATAGTCCTTCCACTTATTTTGGTTAATTACTTCATCTATATATGATTTTAGCTTATTCATAGATATACTTGTTTTTTCAAATATTTCTACATTTAATTCATAATTTAAATATTGATTTCCAGCATCATCTTCTTTTTCTTCTTCAATTAACATATCAAATTCATCTTTTGGGATATTATTTCGTTCTAATTCTATTTTTTTTAGTATATTATCTTTTGATTTTTCATAAAAATCAATATAACCTATAAAATCCATAGAGTAAATTTCACTTATATACATATCCAATAATATAAAAAATAAATTATACCTTTCAGTTTCATTTAAAGTAGTAAGTTTTTCACAATACACTTTTAAATTAACTCTTTTTTGTTCAAAATCTATCTCTGGAATTATATACACATCTTCATATATAAGATTAATATCATACATATTTATATTGAAATTTTCCCCTTCTTTTATACGCGGCCTCGTATAATAAAAATTCCATTTATCTTTTAATTCTTCATTTGAACGTATATACCATTCATATAATAAAAATAGCTTTTCCCTACTTCCTTCTGGTGTTAGTATAAGTTCGTACTTCTTTTCATCATTTACACCTATTTCAAAATAAATTTCTTCAAAGGCAATATTTAACAAGTCATTTATATAATCATAAGCCTTGTCTATCTCATCAGTATTATCTATTAATTTTCTTATATATGCTTCATCTTGGATAAACTTACTCCAAAATGCTTTAATTCTTTCTTTAAAACATTTTTTCATTTTTGCACCTCACCTAATATTGCATTTTTATAGTTCTATGTTACATAAAATTTATAAAATACAATATTAGTTTACCATAAATTATCACTTTATCCATAAAAATATTCCCTCTTTATACTTAACATATAAAGAGAGAATATTTTTAGAAGCAATAAATAATTGATTTGGAACTAATTAACATTATTTTTACTGTTATTTTTGACTTTTTCTAAATAGTTAGTCTGATTTACTATATTTTCCTCAAAATTTTCTACTGCATTTTTTGTAAAATGTCCTACTCTTGCCATATTAATAAAACTGTTATTAGCATTCTTATTATCCATTATTTCTACCTCCTTCATTTGTTTTTTCATTTTAGTTTTCCACTAATATATGTTTTATATCAGTTTAATTTATTTACAATTATTAATGGTATAGTATATTCTTTCCCTTTGTCATATATCTGTGTAGAATCTATAATTCCTTCTACCTTTATTGGCTGATTTTCACGTAAGCTTTTAATATCAGTATATTGTGCTGCTATTGCAAATACTTCCGCATCTGCTCTGCAGCAATTCATGACTATTTTTCCTAAAATAAATTGATTATTAGATAAGTAATTCTCTTTACACACAAAACCATCTGTTATTATTTTATATCCTAAATACTTTTTAGGATTCATAGATATTTCCTCTAAAATAACAGCATTTTCTTCATTTATTACTATAGTCCTGTCATTTATGAGTTTTATAAATTCATCAACATTATACTTATGCTCATGATTAGTATTTGCTATTTTATCATTTAACAAAATATGTTTAAAATTTCCTGCATTATTTAAAGAAATCATTCCAAGTACTAAAGTTAAAATAAGCGGAAGGCTTTTTATTAATATATTTTCTGAGCTTTTTGTAGTAAATATTCTAGGGAATTGAAAGATCATCATAAGTGAAATCATTATGATAGCAAAAAATACATATATAATCATCTTTTTTCCCACATAAAAATCCACTTTATTCGTTAACATAATATATATCAAAAATATATCTAAAAAACAAAGAGTTAAAAAATATATTAACTCTCCAAAATTGAATCTTCGCAAAATTTAGTTCCTCCCATACTATTTTTTAAAAACCACATATCATAAATAATAAACAGATTAAGAAAACACAGCTTATGGTTACAAGTGACAATTTAAAAACAAAATTTTTTCTAAAGCTTCCATATAATATTATTAAGTTTTTTAAATCAAGCATAGGTCCAAGAATTAAAAAACCAGCTAGTCCACTTAATGAATTTGAATATATTAATGACTTTCCAACAAATGCATCTGCCTCTGAACAAAGTGATAAGCTAAATCCAAGAAACATCATAAATAATATAGTCATTATCTTATTATTTGATATAGATGTAAGATCAGCATGATTTGTTATTATTTGAAATCCACTTGATATTAAAGCTCCAAATATTAAGTATTTAGTAATATCTAAAAACTCTCTGCTTGTATGGTTTATTATTAACTTTATTTTGCTTTCATTTCCATAAGATAAATTATTGCATCCACAATTGCATAAAATATCATTTTCCATATAATTAGATAATATTACTTTATCTTTATCCTGAATTTTATCTATTATTACACCTATTAATATTGCAACACAGAATCCTCCTACAGTACGTAAAAGTACCATTTCATGCATATCATAAAATGCATAATATGTAGATAATATAACTATAGGATTAACTATTGGTACTGCAAGCATAAATGTTACCCCAAGTCCTACTGGAAGCCCTTTCTTTATTAGCCTTCTTCCTATGGGTACTATAGCACATTCACATATAGGAAAAATAAATCCTATAAGAGCCATTTCAAAATATCCTAATATTTCATTTTTAGGTATAATTCTTTTTATATTATCTTCTGAAATATATATTTGAATTATAGCTGATACAAAAGATCCAAGAATTACAAATGGTATTGCATCTATCATTATACTTATAAATATTGTTGAAAAGTCACCTATGTCATTGAATTTAAAATTTATATTGGTTTTACTTATAATATGAAAGATAACTATAAACAAAGCCAATATAAATGTAGAAAAAAAACACTTTCTATTTTTCATATACTTACCTCATTCTTATCTACTCCAATAGTTTTTCATTTTTACTTTTATTTTTTTTATTATTCCTGTATCAAGCACATTAGCTTCTCTTAAATTTTGTTTCATTGTATATTTATTATTTACATTTAAAATATATGAGTTTGAATTCAAGCTTTTTATTTTTTGAATATATTCTTCTATTTGACCTTTGTTAAGCTTATCTGTGTTATTTAACACAACCATGTTTGCATTTTTTATAAAAGGAATTATAAAATTACCTAAATTATCTATATACTCTTTTAAATTAGTAGAATCACCTATAAAATATATAGTTGAAACTTTCATATACTGCCTATATACTTTCTTATTTATAATTCTTAAAATATAATTTATATCGGCTGTTCCATTATATTCTATTAATATTCTGTTGGGCTTGTATCTATCTATTTCATATAATATGCTTTCCCTAAAATCTTTTAGCTCTTTTATATAAATCACTTTGATAGGATAATTTATATCATTATTTCCATTTATATAAGTCTTACCTTTTTCAAATTGGAATACTAATACTTTCTCATCCTCAACTTGCGTTTCACTTATAAGTGAGTTTAAAAAAATTGTTTTTCCAGAACCTAAAAATCCTGTTACAATCTCAACATTTATCTTCATTGCTAAATACAGCCCTCCCTTTGTTAATTAAATAAATTTAAAAGCTCCTTTTTATTTAATTCACTTCCTATAATTGAAATAACTTTTTTGTTTGACCATTTTATTTCTCTTATTTTAAATTCATTTGGAACGTAGTCAAATTGATAATATAATCCTGATTTATCTTTTATTATTCCCTTGGCTCTTATAATGTTCCCATATTTGTTATTATTGGAAATAAACCTAAATTTATGTTCCAGCTCTTTTGTACTTATAAATTTATCTATATGAATTGGATAACTTTCAAATAATTCATCTGCATTATGATTTCTCTTAAATTCTTTTCTAAATGCTTTTATATTGCTTTTATTGCTTAAATTTAATTTTTTCACGTTTTCATTTATTTTTAATTTTTTCATAAAATCTTCTTTTTTTAAATTATTCCAAGAATCTGAAAAAATGATAGCATTTCTATTTAATCTTTGTAGACTTAAATTTACTTCATCAACTGTTCTTTTATCTACAAGCTGCGTCCTGCTTATAACAATTTTATTAGCATTTTCTATCTGATCTAAATAAAACTCCTTAAAATTTTCTAAATATATATTATAATTATTAACATCAATTAAAGTGAATATATTACGTATTTGAATTTTATCTATAAATTTAATCTGCTCTAATATTTTTAAAATTTCACTTAACTTTGCTACTCCAGATGGTTCAATTATTATATTTTCTGGTTCATATTTTCTCATAACCTCAAGTACTGAATCTCCAAAATCACCTGATACCTGACAACATATACACCCTGCATTTATTTCCTTAATCTTTAAATTACTTTCCTTTAATATTGCTCCATCAATAGACACTTCACCAAACTCATTTTCTATTATTACTGTATTTTTTCCATAAGCATTTTCATTTAATAATTTTTTTATAAGCATTGTTTTTCCTGAACCTAAAAATCCAGAAAATATATCTACAATTGCTTTCATATTCTTCTCCCTTGCATTACTATACGTATTTATTTATATTATTGTTTTTAATATTTAAGAACAAATTTACTACATAATAAAAAAGATTTGATAGGTAATTAACCACCAAATCTTTTTTATTATAATTATATATTCTTATTTTTTATTAAATTTCAAATAGTGTTATTCATCGCTGCATACGCAAAAATGAATTTTGAAGTTCTATATACTCTTCTTTGCTAAGAGATTTTAAAAATTTATCATAATGCTCCTCACTACAAAATGTACCTACCTTATTTGTGATAAAATTATCTTTTAATTCTTTTTACAAAATAAGCATTTTTTCATTCGATCATCACCTTTGACTATATTCCATTAAAATGTATTTCTTATTCTAGTATACGTAATTGATGATATTTAATAAATTTTCTTCTATAAATAATACTAATACAATTAAATTTCTATAGCTTTTGATACTATAAGATCTCTTTAAAGCACCCCATATGCTTTAATTACTACTAAGTGTCCATGGTTTTTCTATATTATTCTTAAGCTTATCATGTGTATTTACTAGTTTTCTAAGATTACTTTCAAGATCTTTTGCGCTCAAAACTTTTGAATTGTAGTCATTTTCTGTCATTAATCCATT
Source organism: Clostridium neonatale (assembly GCF_001458595.1). Lineage (GTDB taxonomy): Bacteria > Bacillota > Clostridia > Clostridiales > Clostridiaceae > Clostridium > Clostridium neonatale. Next base: position 934,904 of record NZ_LN890328.1, on the reverse strand, counting down.
TTCTACGCTTGCTTTTGCAAATTCTAATTTTTTATTTGTTGAATTTACTGTATCACTTAAATTATCTATTGTATTTTCTAAATCAAGTAATGCAGCATAGGATTCTTTTAATCCATTTTTTAATTTTTTCTTAGAATCCTCGAGCTTAACTTTTCCTTCATCAACCGAATATTTTCCATCGAGATAAGATTCATATCTTTGCAAATGTTTTATGTAACTTTCTATCTTGCTTTGATATTCCATCATCCCTAATGCATATCCCCCATAATTAAAACTTGCAGTAGGTTTTCCATTTTCATCAGTTTCTGTAGAAACATATTTTGCTTTGTCTGGTACACTTGGTGGATCTTCATCAAGGATATCATCTACTCCATCATCTTTAACTTCATTAAATGTATCTTCTGTAAGATTTAATATTTCTTCATTATAATGCAAATATTCATCTAATTTCTCATCTATATAATTATCAATAGAACCATCAATTTTAAATTTATTATAATTAACACTTCTATCAAAAATACAATTTGATGTATTTAAATTTGTTAATACACCAAAATATTCCTTGTTTATGCTTAAAGAATTTTCTTGGGCTGTTATACTATCCTTTAAAGATTTTACTTCTATTTCTTTATCTTCTAAATCATTACTTTTGGCTTTTCCTATTTGTACTTTAGCCTTTAAATAATATAATTCATTATTTTTAATCTCAAAACTTTTCTTCAAATTTTCAATTTCTATCTCTTTTAGGATTATTGCATTATATTTATCTGTAATATCAGCAGTTATCTGATCTTTAAGAAAATTTTTTGTAGCTTCAGATTGATCTTTTTGAATTTCTAATTTATCATAACTAAACTCTAATAATTCATTATCAATGTCATCATCATTGATATCTTCATAAAAGTCATTTGAATATTCTTGAAGCTTTAATTTATCTTTATAATATTTAATTTCTTTTGATTTTAATTTTAATGAATCACTATTGCTAATAGCAGCATCAATTGCTCTGTCTAATGTAATAACTGAAACGCCTATATTATTGCTTGTACCTACATTAAAATCAGATTTTTCAATTGCTGAAACGCTAATACAATTTCCTCCAGCTAAACTTACACTTAATGCTAAAGCTATTAAAAGACTTATATTCTTTTTCATTTATTGCCACCTTCTAAAAAATATTTTTATAAGCTTACTCTAAAGTAAATACTGGTTCTTTTTCATTTATTTCTGACTGAATTTTTGTGTCATTCTCTTCTTTTTCATCTATATTTTTCTTTTTTTTCATAATTATAATCTTAATTGTAAATGATATAATCCCTATAATAAGCCATATAATTCCGAACCTCAAACTGCCATATATTCCAGGAATGGCTGCATCCCAGCCTGCACCCTTTAAATTCAAAAATTTTAACGGTATTGCAACATGTACAAGAGGCAAAAACATCTTTACAAAAGCAACCAGTTTTTTGGGCATCATATATAGGGGATAAGTTACTCCTGATAAAAGTACAAATGCTGAGTTAAACATAAGATATCCTTGTAAAAATAATGCGGTATTGTCTACAATAGCTGAAATAAAAAATGATATACCTATTAAACTAAATAAAAATGTACACATTATTCCAGCGTATATAAATATATCCCCTCTTAATGGCAAAAAAAACATCTTACGACCTATTAATAATACAATAAAACTTGCAGCAACGCATCCAATTGACATTATTATTATTCTAAGTATTATATCTAAAATTATATATACAACCTCCCTAGACTTAATATTAACTGATGTAAGTTCCTTTTTCTTTTCATTTAATAAAGGAATTATGAATTTTGTTATGAATGTCATTTGAAGTACCAATGGTATTAATGTATACATTATATTTCTTATATAACTTCCAGTCGGATCATACAATAAACGTTCTACATAAGAAAAAGTTCCCATAGTTGATGTTATATCAGTTGCATACATGTTATATCCCTGCATCATTTTCATTTGAACACCTGCATTTAATGTCCCAATAACCGTACCTGCATATGATAATGCATTTCCTCCAATCATCATGTTTGTATCATCTATTAAAAATAATACACTAGGTGATTTTCTTAAACTTACATCATTACCAAAATCTTTTGGTATTATCATTCCTGCAGTTATCTTTTTTTCCTGTATGGCCTTCTGCAAATCTTCCTGCGAATCTGTATAATAAATTACATTTAATCCTGGATGATTTTCAACCTGTGAAACAATATTTCTTGATAATGCTGAATCATCATTATTGCATATTCCATAAGGTATATCATTTATATAAACTAATTTATATGCATATGATATTAATATAAGTGGTACCAAAAGTGTTATTAATACAGAAATTACACGTGCAAATTCTTCTTTTAATATTTTTGATATATTCACTACACTTCCACCTCACTTTTTACAACTGCTTTTTTCTTTAAAGAAATTCTTTCCATAAAAAACTTTAATGAAGTAATGAATATCATAACTAGTATAAATTTAATTAGCCATATAATGTGACTTGAGATACCATAAGCTTGATTTCCTAAAAGTGATATTTCTCTAAGAGGTATTATATAGTGACTGTTGGGAAGCCATTTTTCTATCTTACTAAATATTTCTGGCATAGCCATAACAGGAAAAGTATATCCAGCTAAAAGCATTGTAAGTGATATTAAACTGCAAGATGAAATAGGTCCTTCTTTATCATCTCTCTTAACTGACATTCCAAAAAATATTCCTATAAATGCATTTCCAATATTACATAGCAGAGATAATACTAATCCTGTTATTATAGAACCTTTATATGGCATATGAAACTGTTTAACTGATATTGCTACGCATATAAAAGAGCATATTGTTCCTATTATACCGACTAGAATTCCTTTCATAATAAGCTTAAGAATACTTTTATTTTCACATATAAATGCTCCAACAGCTGCGATTCCAACTTGTACTCCTGTTAATACTAACCCTTGAAGCATAAAGATTGCCATATTATTAGCTGGATTACCTAGTAATCTATAACTATAGCCCAGAGGTGCAACAAATGATTTTGCCATTTGCGGTGTCATTTTTAACTTTCCTTCTGCAATTTTCATAAGATAACCGCTTTTTATTGTATTTAATACTTCTGCGATTTTTCCTTTACTAGTACTTGCAACAGAACTTAAAGCACCATCATAAAAGGTCATTATCTTTGCTTCATGTCCATTAAGAATGTTTTCTGAAAAGTCCTCTGGAATTAATATTCCTACCATTGCTTCACCCTTATCTATAAGTTCTTTTATATCATTATTATTTTCACTATATTTGATAACATTAAACGTATCATTTTGAGAGATCATATCAACTAAATTTTGTGTTGTTTCTGAAGTATCATGATTTACCACTACAGTTGGTACATTAGCAATTGGAAGTTTTGAAAATTCACTTCCTAAACATACTTCTAAACCTATTGAAACTACAAAAAGTATTATAATTGGAATAATCATATGCTTATGTTTAATGATTTTTTCATAACAATATTGAAATGCATGTCCAAAATATTTGAATATTTTGCTTTTATAGACTGGTGATTTTTTAACTTTAATTATAATATTATTTTTATAATTACAAATCTTTTCAAAAAAACATTTAACTTTTGCCTTCATAATACTAATCACATCACTTTCCAAAGTCCACAAATGCAGTCATTCCAGCATGAAGATCAATATCAAGTTTTTCTAAATCTTTGAATTCAACTTTTACCCCATATGATAATATATCAAAATCTCCATTATCATTTGTGGCTTTCTTCATGGCAAAGTCAGCATTTTTATTGATCTGAACAACTTTTCCTTTAAATGCTTTATCTCCATATCCAGAAAGTTTTATACTAACCTCTTGATTCAACTTAACTTTTGAAAGCTCTGTTTCTTTAACATTACATGTAATTGATGGATTAGCTGTTTCTGTAACAACAACTACAGGCATACCAGAAGAAACCAAATCACCATTTTTAACATTAACCTTTGTTACTACGCCATCTACCGGAGCTGTTAATGTTGTATAACCTAGGCTGACTTCAACTTGTGCAAGTGATGCTTCTGCCTGCTTAAGCTGACCTTTGGCTGCTGAAATTCCTGCATCTGCTTGATCTACTTGTGCCTGAACGGCTGCAATTGTTTCGGCTGTTGCTCCTTCTTTTGCAAGATCATACTGATCTATAGCAGAATCAAGCTTAGCTTTAACACCTTCAAGCTCTGCTTCTGTACTAGCCCCAATATCATATAAAGCCTTTACTCTATCATAATCAGATTGTGCTAGTTTGTATGCATTTTCTAGCTGATCAAGCTGCTGCTCCCTTGTCCCATTTTTAGTGTCTTGAAGTTTTGCCTCTGCTGCTCGTTTACCAGCCTCAGCACTTGCTATTTGTGCTTTAATAGTTTCAATTGATGCTTCAACTGCTTGCTTTTGGGCAAGTATTGCATCACTATCTATTATAGCCAGTACTTGTCCTTTCTTTACAATATCACCTTCTGAGACATCTACTTCTTTAATCTTTCCAGCTGCCAAGGAATTTATATTACTTTCATCCATTGACACATTAGATTGTACTACTAAATTTGTTTGCCCCTCTACTATTTGATCACCTGTAATATTTGCTAGTGGTAAACTACATCCTGTGACTAAATTTACTAAAATTATTAGTGTTAATATTAATTTGATTTTTTTTATTTTCATACAAGTAATCCCTCCAAAGATTTATTCTTCATAATCTTTAATTAAGTTATTTTTAATTTTTAATAATAATTTATAAAAAGTTAATCTTTCTTCTTCTGTTAAAAAACTTAAACTTTTCTTTTTGAACTCCTCATTAAGTTTTAAAGCTTCCTCCATTATTTCTTTTCCGTATGAGGTTATTATTATTCTAATTCTCCTCCTATCTTCTTTATTTGAAACTCTTTCTACCATAGATAATTTAACCATTCTATCAATTAATGTACTTGCACTTGGCTTAGTTATATCTAATTTTTCACTAATTTCAGATAAACTATATCCTGTTTCACCTACAACATATAAGAAACCCAATGCTGTAAATTGTATTCTTGTTAATTTAAATCTCTTATAGAATTTATCATTAATTTTATTTGTAAGTTTTGATACTTTTGCCATTTCTGATATTATTTCCAGTGAATCTATTGTAGTTTTCTCATTCATTTTTCTATTCTCCAATCCACAAATATTAGTTAGGATACAAATAGTTAGTATGCTAACTATTTCATAAATAATAATTATATATATTTTTTTAACTTTGTCAATATTTCATATCTTAAGATAAGTTTCTTATTTTTAACACATTGTTATATTTTTTTATTTTTATTATTAATAATAATTTTGGAAACGTTATTATTAATTTATAATTAAATTTAAACATTTTCAAACCTTAAAATATTTTTTATCTAAACTTTTTATATACATATAAAAAAGTTTAGATAAAAATAATTAAAAAAGTGCAAATAAATAATTTTTTACAATTATTTATTTGCACTTCTATACTAAAACCTCTATATTTCATTTAAATTATACGGAATATATCTTAACTATTTCCAAAATAATATTAGTACATATATCCATTGCTTCTGCTGTTATATGCTCATATTCACCATGAAAAGCATGCCCACCGGTTCCAAGATTAGGACATGGTAAACCCATATAGCTTAATGTTGCTCCATCTGTTCCTCCTCTTATTGGTTCAACTATAGGTTCAACTCCAAGAGTCTCCATGGCCTTTTTAGCATTTTCAATTAAATGAAAACATGGTTTAATATGCTCAACCATATTCTTATATTGATCTTTGATTGTTACCTTAACTGTATTTTCACCATACTTTTCATTTAAAAGTTTTTCTACTAATAATAAAGTGTCTTTTTTAGCTTGAAGCTTATTCATATCGTGATCTCTTAATATATAATTCATGCTTGCTTTTTCAGTGCTGCCATTGAATTTTTCCAAATAATAGAATCCCTCATAGTTTTCTGTATACTCAGGTCTTTCACCAGAAGGAAGCATCGAGTTAAATTCTATAGCCACATTTGAAGCATTTATCATAGTGTTTTTAGCAGATCCTGGATGAACGCTAACACCTTTTATTTCTACTTGTGCAGAAGAAGCATTAAAGTTTTCATATGAAAGCTCACCTTCTACTCCACCATCAATTGTATATGCAAAATCTGCTCCAAAGTTTTTAACATCAAATAGATCTGCACCTCTGCCAACTTCTTCATCTGGTGTAAAACCAATACATATCTTTCCATGAGGAATATTTTCCTTAATTATTCTTTCACAAGCTGTTAATATTTCTGAAATTCCAGCTTTGTCATCTGCGCCAAGAAGTGTAGTTCCATCTGTAGTTATTAGTGTTCTGCCTTTTAAATTTTTAAGGTGTGGGAATTTTTCAGGACTCAAAAATTTATTTGCTCCTTTTAATAAAACATCTCCCCCATCATAATTTTCTATTACTTGTGGTTTAACATTTTCACCTGGCGCTGCTGGTGCTGTATCCATATGTGATATAAACCCAATACTTTTTTTATCTTCATATCCCTTAGTTGGCTCTATATATCCATAAACATAACCATTATCATCTACCCTACAATCTTTAAGGCCTAATTCAATCATTTCTTCAACAAGAATATGTGCTAAATCAAATTGTCTTTTAGTACTTGGATAAGTTGTTGAGCTTTCATCTGATGTAGTATATACCTTCACATATTTTAATAAACGTTCGTAAGCTTTCATTTAAATTCCTCCTTCAATTTTTAGATATTTTTCTAAAAATTCATTTTGTCTCTTTCTTATTGTAAAAACTTTATCTATAAATAAATTACACACAATGAGTGTTATAGATGAAATCTTGAAAAATTTTACTAAGCTAAATAATAAAATTAATTGGACAACTAATGTATTTACTCTAGAATGACTTAAAGAATATACTGTTTTATTGATCAATGATATACTATCTTGTATTAGGAAAAATAACATAACATATACTGTAGATTTTATAAAGATTCTACAGTATGCAATAGGTTTTATGAATCTTATGTTTAAAAAACTAATACCAGTCAATATGCCTATAATGCCAATAAATATACTTTTCCTTGAACACGATATTAATGAACCATACCTTTTAAAATTTCTTATCATTATATACTTTTTATTTGATACTTCATCTAAAAATCTAAATTTTTTTCCAAGAAATAAAGTAAAAATATACGTAAGCATCATAGTTCCAATTGGAAGAGATATTATCGACAAATAAAATATTGCATTCTTTACTTCTTCACCTAATATTGCAACATATGAAAGCTCACTTTCTATTCCTTTTATAATGCTCTGGCCTGTTATCTTGGAAAAATTAAAATCTATAAATATCATTACTATGAATGATAATATTGACCCATAAAAAAGATCATCCAATATACTCTCTTTTTTAGAAACCAAAAAGGCACATATGATACCAAAAATCATGCTTTGGCTCATAAATATAGCAGATGCCAGATCTCCAATTGCAAATACAATTAGCATTAATGATGTTATGCTTGATAAAATTGTATATCTAAAACCACATCTTAGGTATATTACAGCAATCAATACAGGGACAATAAAATCTATGTACCCTAAATACCCCATACCCGTGCCAATAAATATAACACTCAAAACTACAAATGCAGCTGACAGCATAGCCGCTTCTGTCATCTTTTTAATCTCCAAGTATATTCACCTATTCTTTCGTTAGATTATGAATAAAAATTTCTATAAATTCCTTTTATATTATTATAATACTTTATCTACAAAATATAACTATTAAAATTTATTTTTGACGAAATTTTTGATAAATTTAATTTTAATGCTGAGAAAATTCTATTTAGTTAAATATAAGTATATTAATTTTATAGTGTTTTCAAGTGCACTTATATGAGTTCTTTCCATACCATGTGATGCTGAAACTCCAGGCCCTATAAGCGCTCCACGAATATTATTTCCGCCTTTAAGTGCAGCACCAACATCTGAACCATACATTGGATAAATATCTACAGCATATTTTAATTCATTATTTTTAGCTAAATTAACAAGGTCAGTTACCATATTATAATCATATGGACCTCCTGAGTCTTTTGCACAAATAGATACATCGTATTCTGTGCAACTCAAATCATCACCTATACACCCCATATCAACTGCAATCATTTCTGTAATATCTTCAGGTATATATGATGCTCCATGCCCAACTTCTTCATATGTTGATATTATGATCTTTGTTGTATATTTAGGCTTTATATTTTTCCTATTTAATAATTCTAAAAGTGCCATAAGACACGACACACTGCCCTTATCATCAATAAATCTTGATTTTATAAATCCACTTTTTGTAATTGTTGTTTTAGGATCAATAAATATAAAGTCTCCTGGACATATTCCTAATTTCATAGCATCTTCTTTTGATCTTACTACTTCGTCAATTCTTACTTCCATATTTTTTAAATCTCTTGTTTTAGTAGTACTATCTTCAAAAACATGCACTGCAGGGCTTGTGCTTAAAAAAGTTCCTGTATATAGCTTTCCTTCCCTTGTTCTTATAATGCAATATTCACTGTCTAAAGTTGGAATTATAGGTCCTCCTATATTAGTGAATTTTAAAGTTCCATTACTTGTTATTGATCTTACCATTGCACCTAATGTATCCACATGTGCTGCAAGACCAATGACCTTTTCATTTGATAATCCTTCTATTGTAATTATGCCATTTCCTTTATTAGTTGTCTCAAACTTATATCCAAATCCTTCTGATATATTTTTAATTTTTTCTATAATATCAAAACAAAATCCTGTTGGACTATTAAATTTTAATATTTCTTCTGCTATTTTTAATAAATAGTCTTTATCAATGTCTAGTTTCATAGCTTGCCTCCGTCTAATTAATCTATTCTATAATTATATTATTTTTAATATTATTTTAAATAATTATACTATGTTATATTTGTAAAAGGAATATCTTAAAATGTTAATACTAAAAACAAAATAAATAAAAGTTAATAATTACAAAAAGAGCCACATCAAAATTATATAATTATTTCGACTAAGCCCCTTAAATAGTATAAAAATGTTAATTAGGATAATAATAAAAATGTGTAGATCTATCTGAAATTGATGTATCTTCATAAATTTTTCTTCTATGAAGTATTTGATCTCCATAATTATATTTCTGGTTATCTACTATATATGCATATCCATCAGTATCCCACCCCATAAATATAAATACATGTGAATAATTATTAGTAAATACTATATCCCCTGGTTTTAAATATGATAAATCACTACATGATACAAATCCATAATTTTTTAGTGTATTTTCAAACTGATAAGTATTGCACATACTGTTTGGAATACTTAATCCTATTCTTCTAAGTGCTTCTGATGCAAAATAAACACAATTATTATCTGTTCTTCCATCATGAAGCTCAACTGCTCTTTTATCTACACTTTGTTGATTATTTATGTTTGTCATATATTTAAATAATCTAAAATTAACATTTGAATGAGAATATGTAGATGTTATAGTTGCATACTGTCCATTAGGTTGAATATATAAGCTATCGCTCATCCACATATTTTTGGTTATTTTTCCATTAATATCAAGCCTATATTTTTTGCCACCTACAACTATATCAGAATTAACAACCATCTCTCCAGTTTCAGGTCTAAAATAATATTCTTCATTATTACTTAAAGTTACAAATCCATACTGCATTTCTCCATTTTCATTGAAATAGTATCTCTTTCCATCATATACATATAGGCCTTTAACCATAGCACCATTATCATCTACACAATATTTTTTATTGTTAAGAGAGAGCATTGTACTTTTTTGCATTTCTCCATTTTCATTAAAATAAAACCATTGTCCATTTACAGCTTTCCAAGCATTTTGGGCAATTCCTGTCTTATCATAATAATATGTTTTTCCATCTTTCTCCTCTAATCCTTCTCTAACAGTTCCATCTTCTTTAAAGTAAAAAGTTTGTCCTTCTATGTCTTGTTCTCCTGTTAAAGGATCACCATTTCTATCTAAATAGCACCATTTTCCTTTTAAAAAATGCCATCCTTTATTAAGATCAAACTTATTATCACTTACATCACAATATGTATAAGTTCCTTTTATAATCTTATTCTCAACTTCTTCAGGAATCTTTGTGAGTTTGTTCCACCCTAGATCTAGATATGAAAGTTTCTTTAATTCACCCAATTCTTCTGGAATTTCTCCATATAGTTTAGTGTTGTTTAAATTTAAATATTCAAGATTTGTTAACAATGTTATTTCTTCTGGAAACTTATCATCTATTTTCGTATTATTCAAGTCTATTTTCTTAATTAGTTTAAAATCATTTTCAGTAAGAGTCTTTCCTGATTTTCCCAATTGCTTGGCTACTTCTTCTGTAAGCCAATTTTCATCTGACTTAATTTTATATACTGATTCTGTAACAGCAATATTATCTTTTTCACTTGCATGTGTTATTGCTGGTACACCACTAATTCCAACAGCTAACGCTAATAAAACAATTATTTTTACTTTATTATTTTTCATTTTGTCAATCCCCCCATAAGCATTTTACTTATAAAGTATATCATTTTATAGAAAATTCTACAAACAAAAGAAAAAATTAAAGTTTATTCTAGATATTTTTAAAAATTTTATAGCTGATGACATTAAAATATAAATAAAGGGTATAGAATCAAAGTTTAGTGAATAACAACCGAAAATCAATATATGATATGCTCGATTGCGTAAATATTTCAGCCTAAAATAGAGTTTGCAATCAATTGTACTAGTTTAGGTGATTACTTAGAAAAGCCTCCTATCCCCAATAAATAAGAAAAGATCCGAATTGCAGCATAGCTGCTCTTCTTATAAGTGCACATTCTTAAGAATATATATTCCTATATTTATAAATTGATACATTTTAAAAAATAATAAAATATTAACTTTCTAAATCTTTAACATATATAAATAACTCTTCCTTAATTTAAAAATATATTTATAAAAATAATATTGACACTATAAATTTAGATGAAGCAAAGAAATAAAGCTCTCACGTTCGGCGGTGCCTTGCATTCAAAAATGAGGCTTTAGAATTTTTACATTAATGATTGTCCCAAAATTGTTTGTCCAATTTTACATTGGAGCAAACGATTTTGGGCACAATCATTGATGTTTAAACCTGCTAATAAAAATCAAGTCTTTTCTAATGGTTTTTTTCATATATTTTTTTGCATGACAAATAAACCCAAAAAAATTCTGTTTAATTTAAATAGAAATATTATTTAAACTTGAGTATTATAAACTTCTTTTACCCTAGCGTAGTATATTCTTAAAAATTTATTTAATGCAGCAATTTTAGCAACTTTTTTAGATTTGCCTTCTGCTTCTTTTTTTAACATATATAAAAATATAGGATCATCCTTTGGTCTAGTACTTTTGATACATTTCATAATTTCATATCCAGTTTTTCGCAATAATGCAGAACCTCTTTTAGAAATACGACGTTTGTTTGCAACAAACTGTCCCGACTCAAAAGGAGGTGAATCAATACCCGTATAAGATATCAAAGCCTTTTTATTATAAAAGCGTCTTAAATCACCGATTTCAGCAATTAAGCGTGGAGCCAATGTATCTCCAACTCCAGGCATATTTCTAACAACATTGTATTCCTTTAAACTACTTGCTAATTCTTGCATTTGTGATAATATCATAGATAGAGTTCTATCTATTTCGCTAAGAACTCGAACAGCTTCTAATACTAACATTTTGGTTGATGGGGTACTAGAAGATAGTGTAGGGATGCCTTCTTGTGCTAAAGCATATATCTGTTTTGCTTTTGTTTCACTTTGATGGTATCCTTTATTTTTTGCCCATTTTAAATAACTATTTATAAATTGCTTTTCATTCTTCTGTGTAATATTATCGTAATGCCAGTATTCTTTAACAAAATCATTTAATTTATCTTTCTCTGGCTTATCGGATCTATCTTTTAATAGATTTTTAATTCCTGGCATTGTTCTATCTAATAGATTACTTAGTACAAGTTTGCTCTCTATTCTCATAGCTATATAATGAGAATATTGCCTACCTAATAATTTTAATTCAGAATACACCTCATCTGTTGCTTCATAGTCAGTTAATTTAAACCAATTATCAATTCCATAATTAGCTATTTTGATAGAATCTAATTTATCAGTTTTACCTTTCCTTAATCCTATAGCAGAATATTTTTTCATAATTAATGGATTTATTACGGCTACAAATATACCATGATTTTTAAGATAAGTAAGTAGTGGCAAATGGTATGCACCGGTCGCTTCCATAACAACTCTAGTTTCTTCATTTAATTCAGAAATAGATTCAACTAATGCTTTTAAATCAGTTTCAGTATGATTTATTTCATGTGGTTCACTAATAACTTCACCATATTCTTTTAATATACATACTGTACTTTTTTCTTTTGAAACATCAATTCCAACACTAATCATGTAAATCCTCCTAAGAAATTATTGTAATTTTAATCCACCTACACTTATTACAATTCATTTTGGTTAGTTACACGAAAGCCATACGGTTTCAACCTGCTTAATCGAATCTTTATAATAAGGGGCGGCTAACAGTTTAAACCACGGATGTTAAAATCCAATTCTTAGCTCGTTATACCAAATTACTCCCTTTATTATAAATTAAAATAAGTGCAGATGTTAAATCATATATTTATGATCTATATCTACACTTATAGAGTACCAAATTCTTAGTCTCATTTTTGTAGCAAGCGAGCCGAATCTGAGAGCTTTATTTAGGTTATTTAACTCTAAACTTTCTACATCCTATATTTATGTTATGATTTAATTATCCTTTTGTTTTAGTATAGCGTCAAGTTTCTTTATTAATATTTCCATCTCTTCATCTGTTCCAATTGTTATTCTTAAATAATTATTTATTCTTTCTTTATTAAAATATCTTACAAGTATACCATAATCTTTTAGTTCCTTATAAAGAAACTCACCTTTAGCTTCTTTATGCCTTGCAAAAATAAAATTAGCCTTAGAATCAAGTACTATAAATCCCATTTCTTCGAGTCTAGCTATTGCCTTTATTCTTGTATTAATTATTTTATTTCTAGTTATTTCAAAATATTCTTTATCGTCAATTGCTGCACTAGCTCCAGCTAAAGCAATTCTATCTATTGTATAAGAATTTATACTATTTTTTATTTTATTTAGCCCCTCAATAAGATCTTTATTACCTATTGCAAAGCCAACTCTAAGGCCTGCTAAAGAACGTGATTTTGAAAAAGTCTGAACTACTAAAAGATTATCATATTTTTTAGTATATTTAACCATGCTTTCCCCACCAAAATCAACATAAGCTTCATCTATTATTACAACATTTTCTGAATTTGCTTCTACAATATTTATAAGATTATTTGTATCTATAAATTTTGCTGTTGGTGCATTAGGATTAGGAATAACAATTCCACCATTTTGTGTTCTGAATTTTTCAAGAGGAATATTGAAATTATCATCAACTTTTACTAACTCATAATTTAAATCTAATAATTCAGCATAAACCTTGTAAAATGTATAACTTATATCAGGAAATAAAATCTTTTTATCTTTTGAGAAAAATGCCATGAATGAGAATGCTAAAATCTCATCTGATCCATTTCCAATAAAAACTTCATCTTCATCTGCATTATAAAATTCTGCAATCTTTTTTATAAGATCACTACATGTTGGATCTGGATATAACTTCAAATCACCATTTACTGCATTTCTCATTGCTTCCATTGTTTTTTCTGAAGGAGGGTACGGATTTTCATTTGTGTTAAGTTTTATGTATTTTTTATCCTTAGGTTGTTCCCCAGGAATATATGCTTCTATGTTTTTTACTTTTTCATTCCAAAATTTACTCATAATATAAGCCCCCATTGTATGTAATCTAATTAATGTATATTATACATTAATTCAAAAGCATATGATAGTTTCTATTTTCAATTTTTTATTTTTCTGTAACATTATCTCATATAATACATAATATATAGTATAAATGAACTTAGGAGGAATAAATGAATGTCAAATAATAGAAACGAAAGAAATAGATCTTTTAATTGTACTAGCTCTGATGAAACTCATAATCATGAATTCTTAACTAGCACAAATTATGATGAAAATGATGAGTGTGAAATTCACAATCATAGAGTTGCTGGAGTAACTGGCCCTGCTATTCCTTGCAGAGGATCACACGTTCATAAAGTAGAAGCATTTGTAGACACTTACGATGGTCATATCCATAAAATTTGTGATACAACTGGGCCTGCTCTAAGACTTCCTAACGGAAAACACATTCATATAGTTAAAGGTGAAACTACTAAAAATGATGAGAATAATCATGATCATGCTTACTACTTTGCAACATTAATCGATAATCCCTCAGATATTGATGAAGATAAATGTTCAAGATAGAATTTAAGCTATTAAAATAGTCTATATAGAAAACTCTATAAAATAATAAAATAGCTTCCTATGATAGATTTTAATATCATAGGAAACTATTTTATGTCAGTAAAAAATAAAATACGAGTTAATTCTGAAATTTTGAATATCTTTAATATTTACTATAATAATTATAATCTCAGTTCTGTTTTATATTAAAATCTTCTAATTTAGACCTTTCATATCCGAATTTTCTATTTATACATCACATATCCAATTATAATACTTTTATAATTTCAATATCAATATTTCTTATGGAATCTACAATAATATCCGCTTTAGATAAATCCTGATTGCCTGAATTTACATTTCTAAAACCGAAACATTTCATCCCTGCGTTTTTGGCAGCTAAAACTCCATTTCTAGAATCTTCAATTACAATGCATTCTTCTGGATTTACACCTATTCTTTTACTTACTTCTAAATAAATATCTGGCTTTGGTTTGCCCTCTTTTACTTCATCACCGCTTACAATACAATCAAAATATTTTCCTAACTGAAACTTTTCTATAACTGTAATTATTAATTCTTTTGGTGATGATGATCCTATTGCTGTCTTTATATTATTGTGTTTTAAACTTATTAACAATTCAGGTATTCCTGAAATTGCATTTATTTTAGTTTCTTTTATTCTCCTTATTGTTAATTCCATTTTGTATTCTAATATTTCCTTAATGGATTTTTGTATTTTATATTTATTTATAAGATCATTTAACATATATTCATTGGTAGTTCCAACATACTTATTTAATTCATCTTTTGAAATATTTACGCCAAACTCTCTCATTGTCTGCATATCAACTTCAAAATGTATTGGCTCACTATCAATAATTACCCCATCCATATCAAATATAACAGCTTTCATTTTTTTCACCTTTTAATTATATTTCAGTATAAAGTTTTCTAAATACTCTTATACCATCAACGAATCCCATTTTCTCATAAAATTTATAAGCATTTTTACGAAAATCTGAAGAAACTAAAATAGTATAAATATATTTTTAAATATCTATGAACTATAATCATTCCCTTTAATTACATTTTAAATTTCAAATAGCTTTTCTCCTAAAATCACAAAACTTTGTAGTAAAAGAAAGCACTTTATATCCATATTACTATTTTCAGAAATTATTTTTTTTGCTTCTTCTCTTGAAATAATCATTGGCTCAATGCACTCATCATCTTCTAATCCATCAGTGTTTATTTCACCTTCGCACTCGCAAAATACTAAACTAACACATTCATCTGTCATACCTGGAGATAAATATAGTCTACCTTTTCCATTTTCCATTATATTAGTAACAGTAAGACCTGTTTCTTCTTTTAATTCACGAACAACCGAATTCTTTGCTTCTTCTCCATCATCAATAAGACCTGCTGGAAGCTCATAAACATAATCATTAACTGGGATTCTGAATTGTCTTATAATTACAAGCTTATTTGATGGTTTATGAAGTGCTGCGATTACCACTGCATCATCTTTATCTTTTTTCCCATTAAAGAATTTTTCTTTTAAATCTTCATCCTTTTTTCGTGAAGCAATCATCCATGTTCTCTTATTACCTTTTTTATTTTCATATTCTGCTTCATAAAAACTTAAAAATCTAGTTTTGTTTAGTGTTTTAATATTAGTTACCTTATTTCTGTCCATTATGTATCCTCCCTATGTCATATTAACTTTATTATCAACTAATTTCTTAAAAATAATTATACCATTTTTATTTCTTTTACAAAATACACACTATTATCAATTCCAGAATAATTTAAATTATTAATAAAAAAATATCTAAGATAAAAATTAAATTTTCATCTTAGACAGCTCTTACTATTATTCTTAAAATTAAATAGTTCTATTAATTGTTACATTGTTTAATGCAAATATTTCATTATTTATTAAGTTGCGTAAATAATTTTATAAAAATAAAGATATAATAATTCTATTTAGCTTTTATCAGAATTATTATATCTCTACAAAATTATTTTTATTAGTATTGGCTTACAACTAATAAATTTTTATATTTACTTTGAATCATTTTAACTACTGGAACACCTACTATTGTTACGACAACAAATTCTCCAATTGCAACTTCACCCATTGAAAGTACAATAGGAAGTTGATAAAGGTAATTAAGCATCCATCCTATTATTAATCCATTAAAAATAGTAGGCCAAAGTGATGCAATAACAAGTGACTTTGTATTATTTTTAATATACTTTCCTGTAAGTGATATTGCATAAACACTTATGAATGTCGCAATAGTACCAAAAATAATATCAGCTATTCCATTAGGACCTAATATGTTTGCAATCAGACATCCAAGAGTAAGTCCACCAATATAAAACGGATCAAAAAAAGCTAAAAGTACCATTATTTCTGAAACTCTGAATTGTACTGCTCCATAACTTATAGGTGCTAATGCTAATGTTATAACAGCATAAAGTGCTGCAATTATTGCTGTCCTTGCTAATCTTTGTACTGTCTTTTTTTTATTATCCATAAAATAATACCTCCATAAATTAAAATAAGTGTAATTTAATAAATGGATTCCTCCTAAATTCTACTGTCAATTCTTAAGCAGTCATAAGGTTATTTATTCTTATATAGATAATAACTTTATAAAAATTGCATGTACTTAATATTTGGTGTTTAAATTCTAAGTATTAATAAAAATTTTTTAAAAAATAGTATGATTATTTTTAGATATCTGCTCTTCACACATATACAAAAAAGTAATATGCTGATAATTTTTATTTTTTATTATTCATACATTCCTTTTCTTATTTTTATAAAATTAATACATACATTATTCCATAAAAAATATATTAAGTGTAGATTTTACAATAATATAGTGTAATAAAAAATAAAAAAATCGTAGGTTAATATTACCTACGACAAATAAACACACAAAAATTAAGAATTTTAAAAAATATAAAATTCTTTTATTATTTGACCGTAGTTTTATTTAAAGTCAGGAGGCTTTCGAACTGACATTTATTAAATTTTCTTTTATGATTATATCAGATATATATGATAATTACAATATAAGTATTTCAACTTATATTATAATTATCATCTTTAGTAGCTTATTTTATTAACTAGTATCATTAACCACTTTTTAAAAATACATAAATTAAATATTAATTTCTTTTTACAAGAGCATAATACTTTCCAAATCTTCTTATCTTTTTTATAATTTCAAATCCCTCTTTGGATTCTCCTAAAATTTCATCTTTTGCTACTTCTAATAACATTGTTGGCTTTTTTTCTTTTCTACTTCTTGAAATAACTACTTTTTTCCCTTTATTATTTCTGTTTGGCATATTATTCTTATCCTTATTTAAGTACTACAGTTAGTATATTAAATAATTAAAAAATATGTTCTCAGATATTGTTTCAGTATCTAATCTTCTATAAATTTATTCATAATTTCCTCAACAATATAAATAAATTATCTTAACTTTATAATTTAAGTCTTTTCGATTATAAGATTAACATACTTGATGCTTCTATATTTAAATTCCACATTTTTTATAGTTTTATATTTAATAAAAATACTACCTCCTGAATTTGAATGTTCAGGAGTTTATATAATCTAAACATTACTTTATTAAACATTATTTTAATTGCATCAAAACACCTAAATAGACATTTAATTGATTATAAAGTCTATTTATCAAATAAAACTGTTTTTACCATAGCAAATCCTTCTCTTACATAACTAATAGGTATAAGATACCACTTAGTAGCACTAGAATAATTATCTACATTAGAATATCCATGTCTTTTAGCAATAATTCTGCTTCTTAGTGCATGAAAATCTGTCGTAACTATTTTTACTTTAACTTTATCAATTTTTTTATTACTATGCTCTTCTATTTTTTCTTTAGAATATTGAAAATTTTCATTTGTATTTCTAGATTTATCTTCGAATATTATCTTTTCTTTTGATATTCCATGTTCTATTAAATATTTCTCCATAGCTTCTGCTTCAGATACTTTCTCATCAGCACCTTGTCCTCCAGAAACAATTATATATGCATCTTTATTATTTTCATTTACACATTTTATTGCAGGATCTAGTCTCCCTTGGAGTATTATACTGGGTGTCTTACCCTTAGAAAGTGCACCACCAAGGACGATAATATATTCTGAGCTTTCAGTTGAATGCTTAGGATAAGCAATTATACTACATTCAATAAAAGCATAAATTATACACCCAACAGCTACAAGCTTAATTAATACTTTTTTAACGTTTCCATAATATGCAAACTGGCGTAATTTGTTTTTTATAAAATGATATATTATAAGCATTATTCCTAAAATAACTATTGGCAAAGTAAATGCTACCTTTGAAGTGCTTATTAAGTTTATTAGTAATATATAAATAAGAAGTAAAATTCCTAAAATTATGTCTATGTAATATTTCACCGCTATTCCCCATTCTTCAATAATTTATATCCTAATATATTTTACCATAATATCCATAACTGCAAATCTATATATTTTTATTATAGTATTCAATCTAAAACTTAAAACTGGGAATATAAATTATTTATTAATAATCTTATTTGTCTAAACATAAAAAATAATTCTTATAAAACTCAATACATTATTATATTTTTAATACTTTATATCTTAATACAGTACTTAATTTTTCCTTATCCACTTTACGGGCATCAGAAATGTATATTTCTCTATGTCTTAAATCTGAAATTTTTAAATTGTTATATTTTATAAATTCTTTCATTTCATTAAAGCTTTGTGGTTCATCATCATATGACCCTATATGCATAATTTGAACAGCTAAGCCATCTTCCATAATTTCAAATCTTACTTCATCAAATAATCTATTATCTTTTTTATTTTTTACATTCTCTAGAGCTAAATTAAATATTTCTTCTGTAATAAAATCTGGTTGTCTTATCATTATTGTATAAATCAATTCTTTTTTGATTAATTTATTACTTTCTTTACCTTTATCGCTTAAATTCCATACTCCTTCTAAAGGATAAACTGTATAATCAAAATACCCATTTGGAATGTGATTAGTCTTATGAAAATTCTTTATTGCATAGGCTATAGGATACAATGCACCAACCTTTTCTGCAAAGCTATTGCTATTAGGATCGCCTTTTCCATCTATCATTATAAATTTCTGTTTAGGCACAGTAATTAACTCTGGCTTAGTTTTAGGTAGATATAACCCTTTTTCATGTTTTCTATATTCATGTTTCATAAACTTACCTCTCAATATTTCCATTTAAATAATCCTGTTTTTAATATGTATTACCAAAAAATCATTAATTTAGATTTAAAATCCTTACCAACCTTTCTTTAAAATATTTTTCTATAATAAAAATGTAATATTATCATAATGTCGATAAGGATTTAAAATTTATCCGTACATTTAATTATTTCTTCTTAATAGGAAAATAAATTTCTGTTATTATTTCTTCCCCGTCCATAGGTCCCTTAATATATTTTTCATAAGGATGTCCCCATATTTCATATTCACTGTTTTCAATATATTCAACCATTTTTCCATAACCTTCTGGAAGCTTTTCTGAGTATGGTCCTTTTACTACGGTCATTGCATATATCCCTCCTTTAAGAACCTTTGTAAACTCATTTGATTCTTTAACTGGAAGTGCTACTTCTGTATCATTTTCTTCCGGATTAAATTCACCATCATAATATATAGACATTGGTGCTCCAGCTACAGTTAATTTATTTTTTGCTACTATCTCAAATAACTTTCCAATATATTTTCCATACTCATCTACTTTCATAATTTGCCTGCTGCTTAAAATGTTCATATCCTCTGCATTAATAATTTTAACTTCTATATTTTCAATAAATGACATAATATCATATCCCTTCTCTAAATTTAATAAATCTACTTTTATTGATTTTTCAATATTTTTATATTTATTAAGTATTTCTTTTATTTCTTCTCTTTTTTCTTTAATTTTATTTTTTGTATATTCTAAATCATTTCTTACAAGTATTTCTTTTATTTCATCAAGTGAAAAGTTATAATTTTTTAATCTGTTTATTAAAAGCATTATTCTTACCTGGCTTACTTCATAAAACCTATAATTATTTTCTCCATTTATTTTCACTGGTTTTATTAAATCAATATCATCATAATGTCTTAAAGTCCTTGTTGTCACATGACATATTTTTGAGAATTCCCCTATAGATAACATTTAAATACTCCTTTCAATTTATATCTATCCGCTAGCTTGATTAAAGTATACTGTTTGACGTTACGTTAAAGTCAACTATATTTTAATTTTCTTATGATTAAATTATCACATATAATAGGATGATTTTATATTAATAAATATATTTAATAAATTTTAATATTAGTTTAATTATAACAATATGCTTAATTTATATGTTGTAAGAAGTGAATTTGGAAATAATAAAAAATTATAAAAAACGAGAAATTACTTAAATTTCATAATTTCTCGTTTTTTAGTATTTATTTAAATTTAAAAATTTATTAAACTTTTCTTAGTTTATATAAATTTCTGCATTTTTAGGAATTTGTATAACTTCTAAATATTTCTAAACAAAACAATAAAAGTGAAAGATTATCATAAATTTTCTATAATTTTAGAATTAATTATTTTCTTGGCTTTCTCATATTTATTAATTCTATAAATCTTTTTTGGCTTGGCAGATCTGAATTCTTTTCTTTTTTAGGAAAACCTTTTTCAAATTCATCTGCTTTTTCTCTGTCAACTTCAAAAATTCCATCCTCAAAGAATCTCCCCTTGCAGTTTTTTAAAGCTCCATTGTAAAGTTCAAAAGCCTGTAATGGTGCAGAATACATATCATCTGGAGTTCCTATTTCATAATTTTCAGCTGGAACAAAACCATATCTCTTATAATAGTCTGGATCACCATAAATTAATATTCCACGATATCCAAGCTTTCTTGCAACTTCCTTACTATGTTCAATGAGCCTTCCTCCAACCCCTCTATTTTGAAATTCTGGCAAAACAGAAATTGGTCCAAAACAAATAACGTCATTATATGAAGTCTTATCATCACATAATATTTTTACCTTACTGTAAACAATATTACCTACAATTTTATCTCCAAGCTCTGCTACTATATCTAACTCTTTTATAAAAGCATCTGACTTTCTCATAATATGAATTATATAATGTTCATCACATCCTGGGATATAAACATTCCAAAAAGCTTCTCTTGTTAAATTTTCAACTTCTTTATAATCTTTTGGCTCTTCTAAACGTAAATTTATATTTTCTATATCTACCATAAATCTCCTCCACTCTTGCTAACATACAATAACTAAGAGAATTTTTATATTTATTTACTTCATCTAGTATCTTAAACAAACTTCATATACCTAAAAATAATTATATCATAATTAAAATTCACATATTAAAAATATTTTTAGATTATTTAATATAATATATTTTTCTTATTTTTATTAAAATATAAAAAAATGAGAAATTATGAATTTTTATAATAATCTCTCATGAATATATAGAAATATAATTCTTATTAAATTTTACTATAACCTATATTTTAACATTGATAACTCTTTAATCCATGTGAGCTCCCTATAATAATTATAATTTTATAGTATCGTATTAATCTCAATAATATTCTGTTGTAAATACAATGTTGCTATTTTAATACGTTAATACTAATAATTAAAAACTTATTTGTAATCCATTAAAACATAATATTATTTTAATGAAATATAAATATGAATTTCAGCATTATCAATATCTGTATTTATGTATTCCTCAAAATCACATGTATAAGCTCTTTCCAAATTCATCTGCCAAAGTTTTTGCCAAAATTCATATACTGCCTTTTGCATTTGTCCTTTTACAACAAACTTAGCATAATTTCCAGCAGGTATTATTTTTAATATTGTACCAGTCGGAATCTTTTCGTCATTACTTATTTCACAGCCTACACTCATATCATAATCTCCATTATAATCACTTTCATAATCAGAATACAATCCTATAGTTTTGTCATTAATTTTATTTTCAATTGCTGTAAAGATTCCTTCTTTAAAAAATTTATTCCAAAGTTCTCCAATACTCTTGTTCATATTAGGATCATTATTATTAGTCCTAATATTTAATCCTGCTACTTTCTTTTCTTTTAAATTTACAATTTCATAATTCATAACTTATCCCTCTTTTCATGATTGATAAGTTAAATATATCATTTATAAACTGACAGCATTATGTCATATTTATTATAAAATTCGCTTAAAATGATATTAAATCAGCTGTAATAATATATACTTTTCTAATTCATATTTTCTAACAACATTTATTTAATACATATACTATAATTAAATACATTGCTCTATTTTACTTTCATTATTTGTTTTATGAATTTCCTATAAAACCATTAGTTCTATTTGTACTTATAAAATCTACACCATAATTTATTAATGTACTTATCATTTCAGATTCATCAACTGTCCATACATTCACTAAAACTCCTTTATCATGTGCATATACAATACATTCCTTTGTTACAGTTCCTTTATCAGAATCTATATTCATGTGATTTTCAGAGCAAAAATCAATATTCTCTTTATTTAAATCAGCAAGCCATTGAATATTTATATTAGAATTTTTATGCCTTATATTTTCTAATATTTGTTTATTAAAACTTATTATTATTACATTCTCTTCGGCATTAAATTCATTAATAATATTTAAAAACTTTTTTATGTTTCTTTTTGATAAGCTTTTTATTTCTATTACTGATTTTATTTGTTCCTTATTGCATACATATAAATATTCTTGTAAAGTTGGAATTTTAATTTTTTTATATTTTTCAACATTATTTCCCGCATCTATGTTGAACTTTCTCAATTCTTTTAATGTAAAATCACTTACTCTACCACTTCCATCTGTCATTCTGTCTATAGTATCGTCATGCATAATAATAAATTCGTTATCCTTTGTTTCCTGAATATCACATTCACATGCATAAAAATTATGTTTACCTGCTAGAACATATGCTGGTAGAGTATTTTCCGGTGCACATGAACTTAAGCCTCTGTGTGCTATAAATTTAACTCTACATTCTTCATTCTTTATAGTTGCTTCACTTGTCAATATATTAAAATTCATAAATGCTAGCGCTATAGTAATTGTAATTATTGTTAATCTATAAAATAATTTGTTCATTAGGCTTCTCCTAATTTTCTTCTCTTATTTTCATATTATAAATAATATTATTTACATAATTATATTTTTTATAGATTAATTTTCATACTATTTAAAATATAAGAAGATAATTATATGTCCACCAAGCCAAGCTGTAATTAATAGATTATATTTATAAAATTATGATTAAATATATAATTTAGTTGTCTTAAAAATAATAACTTTTTAATAGTTTATATATTTTATAAATATATAAATATATTAATTTACTTTTTCACCTATTTTATTAAGCAATTCTAAATTTCACATAACATAATAAGAAGCTGGTAAAAAATAAATATCATCCATTTTTTGCCAACTTCTATAGTTTATTTTAAAATAGTATTTATATAATTTAATTTTGTTCTACAACACAATAAACTCATTACACTATTGCTGAAGCACTACCAGTTTCTTTTTCACCTTTTCCAAAAAGTTTCTTGAAACATGAAACTGCAACCATAAATCCAAGACAAATTAATAATATTGCAAATATTAATTGTAATCCATCAGTAAGGAATACAAATTCTCCAGCCCCTATTTTTTTTGCAATACCAAGAATAGATTGTACTAATGCTGTAAAAGTAACTGCAAGCATTATTCCCATTGGTGCCCAGAGCATAAATCCTTTTCTTTTTGTTGTTTTTAAAAATACTGCAAGTGAAATTAAAACTAATGCTGATAATAATTGGTTTGCTGCTCCAAATAGAGGCCAAACATTATTATAGCCACCAAGTGAAAGTATAAGACCAAGTGCTAATGTAAGTATTGTTGCAAAGTACTTATTAGTCATTAATTTTGCAATTCCACTTACTTCTTTACTATCATCACTAAATAACTCTTGAAGCGACATACGTCCAATACGTGCAACTGAGTCAAGTGATGTAAGTGCTAATGCTGATACGCACATTGTCATGATACAAGACGCTACATGTTCAGGAATTCCGAGAAGACCCAAAAACCCCGCTACATTTCCAGCAAATATTGAAAATGGTGTTCCTTCTGGCATTTGTCCACCTTTTGCTGCATATCCAACAACAACAAGTGCAACAACACCAAGTAATGATTCAATAAGCATAGCTCCATATCCTATGAAAAGCATGTCCTTTTCATTCTTAACTTGTTTTGATGAAGTTTCTGATGACACTAAACTATGAAAACCTGAAACAGCACCACATGCTATTGTTACAAATAATGTTGGAAATAAATACTTACCATTAACCTCAAAACCAGTAAATGCAGGTAAATTCATAGCTGGATTTGCAACAACAACTCCAAGTACTGCACCAACTATCATTCCAATAAGTAAAAATGTACTTAAATAATCTCTAGGCTGCATTAAAAGCCACATTGGTGTTATTGATGCCAAAAAAAGATATATAAAAGTTACAACAAGCCAAGTTGACTTTCCAAAGTATAATGGAAATTTAATTCCCACAAATAACATTCCTACAAAAAGAATAATTCCTATAATAAACTGAAGTATCTGGCTTGGTTTTTTATATTTTATAAATAATCCAAATATCATAGCTACAACAATATATAACATTGATATAGATGCTGCTGCTGCATTAGGTGTGACTAATGAACCATCCTTTGCAAATCCATTAAAAGTATTAGCAACTATGTCTGAAAAAGCTGCAATAACTAATAATGTAAATATCCAAGCAAATAAGAAAAAGAACTTTCTTCCTGTTTTTCCTATATACTGCTCTATAAGTCCACCGATAGACTTACCTTCATTTTTAACTGATGCATACAATGATCCGAAATCATGTACTGCACCAAAAAATACACCGCCAATAAGTACCCATAGTAATACTGGTACCCATCCAAACATTGCTGCAATAATTGGTCCTGTTACAGGGCCTGCTCCTGCAATTGATGAAAATTGGTGTGAGAAAACAACTGCTTTTGGTGTTGGAATATAATCTTCCCCATCTTCCTTAGTATATGCAGGTGTTTTAGCATTTGGATCGATTCCCCAAGTTTTAGCAAGGTATCTTCCATAAGTAACATAAGCAATTACTAATACTACTATAGATATACCTACTATAGACAATCCATTCATTTTTAACATCTCCCTTAAATTAATAAATAAAAGAATAATTTCTCTTTTTTAAAATCATTAATAATATTATTACTTTTTTGATAGTTTGTCAAATTATTAATTAATTGCATATCTATTTAACACTATATTGCTATTTTTTTATAGGCTTATATAAAATACAACAATATTTAAGACTAAAGTAAGCATTATAAATTTCTATCTATAAGTATATAAATTTGCATAAAAAACTGACATATGTAAAATAATATGCTTCCTTTATGACAGCTGATTTTATCTATCTACCATAATAGGAACATATCATTATACACATGCCAGCAATATTTTAATAAATATAATCCAACACAACATAAGTTTACTCAATAATTTAATTATTACATTACTCCATATGCCATAATAATTAAGTCATCTTCCTTTATTGCATGTAATTTAATTAAATTATTATTTTGTATATATAAAACAGCATCATTAAATTCTTGTTTTGTGATTTCAAAATCCTTAAACCCAATTGGACCTTTACAAACTATGCCTCTCAAATCTCTTAGGGGCATCTCTTCAACTCTCTCTAATATTCTGATACAATTTTCATTCATAAAAAAACACTTCCCTTCTTTTATATTATTATACACCCTTTCTGAAAACCTTTCCATAGTTTTTTGAAATTTATTTTCAATTTTTTGTTTTAAAATACATATTTTTTAATTTTTTTCTTTTAGTTTGCACTACTTTTTGTTAATATTTAACTAAGAAAGGAGGATGTGTGTTTTGAAAATTGAAAAGAAATTCATTATATTAACAATTATTTTTTCATTAATTTTGATCATGTCTCAATATCAATATACATATGCTAAAGACTTAAATGATCTTCTAATAATATCAGATACAAATATAACAGCTAATGATGCGGAAAAATGGGCTAAATCTAAAGGCGCAACAGAAACATTTATAGATTTGGCTGATCTATACTTTGAGTATTCTGAAGATTGCGGTAATGTTAATCCTGCAATTGCTTATGTACAAGCCGCTAAAGAAACAGGATTTGGTAACTTCGGTGGGATTTTAGATGAAAGTTATCATAATCCTTGTGGACTTAAAATTTCTTCAGGTGGAGGTAATAACTCCGCATCATCTCATCAGGTATTTGAAAATTGGGATGAAGGTGTACAAGCGCATTTAGATCATTTAGCACTATATGCTGGTGCAGATGGTTATCCAAAAAGGGATACTTATGATCCAAGACATTTCATTACACTAAAAGGAAAAGCAAAAACTGTAAATGACTTGACTGGTAACTGGGCTACAAGTAATATTTATGGTGAGGAAATAAATAAACTATATAGGGATTTACTTAAATATTCTGATGCTTCTATAAATGATGAAGAAATTGAGAATAATAATGATAATAAGTACTCTGTTCCTTATCCTGCTGAGCCAGAAAGTATACCTGAAGGATTAGACGCATCATCTGTTATACCATTAACAATAACAGATGATAAAGAAGACACTACTCCTAATGAAGATTCAAATATTGGATTTAAAACAGAAAATGATTCACTTGTTTATTATAGATCTGATTATACCAAAGTTATAGGCTGGCTTAAAACAGACGATAAATGGTATTTTATGAAAGATGATGGTACTGCTTTAACTGGATGGTTAAATGATTATGGAAGATGGTATTATTTCAGTGAATCTCATGAAATGATTAAAGGTTGGGAAAAAATCAATGATAAATGGTATTATTTCAAGACTTCTGGTGAAATGACTACTGGTCCATTATATGATGGCACTAATCTCTATTACTTTGATAGTTCTGGAACTATGGTCACTGGAACTGGATGGAAAGACTTCAATGGAAACTTTTATCACATTTCATCAAATGGAGTATTAAAAACAGGATGGATTAAAGATAATAATATATGGTACTATCTCCAGGGTGATGGAACTATGGTAACTAGATACAAAGTAATAAATTCCAAAATATATGGATTTGATAAAAGCGGTAAAATGATTACAGGATGGATTAAAGATAACAATAACTGGTATTTCTTTAATTCTGATGGAAGTATTGCAACCGGCTGGTTAAAGGATTCTAATAGTAAGCGGTACTATTTATATAATACAGGTGCCATGGCGAAAGGATGGATTAACTTAAATGATTCGTGGTATTACTTAAATAATAGTGGTGATATGCAAACAGGATGGCTTAACTTTAACGAAGATTCTTATTATTTAGATCCTTCAACTGGAAAACTTTTAACAGATACAGTTATAGATAATATTCAAATATTCTCAGATGGTACAACAAAAAATTCTGATGATAAAAGTAACATATCAAGCTATTCTAAAAAAAATAATGATGAAGTAATAATAGTGATTGATGCTGGACATTATAATAACGGTGACAAAGGCAGTGAAAGAACTTTTAATGGAATTACATATTCAGAAACTGATCTTAATTTAGAGCTTGCTAAAAAACTCAAAGATAATTTAGAAGAAAAAGGATATACTACAATCATGACAAGAGAAGATGGTGATGATAGTAGTGTTAGTGTTACTTCTAGTTTAGCAAATAGGGTTAACATTGCTAACAATGCTGGCGCTGATTTATTTATAAGTATACATCATAATACTACAGCTGATTATGAATCTGACATAAAAGGTGTTGAAGTATATTATAGTTCTACGCGTCAAGATGATGAATTTGGAGGAAACTATAATTATGATAGAGTATTAAACAGCAAGAATTTAGCTACTTCTGTGTCAAAAAACATTGCTAGCTCAGTATCTACTAATAATAGAGGTGCAAAAGATAACAATTTATTCGTATGCAGAAATACTAATATGCCCGCAATATTAATTGAAACAGGATTTATTTCAAATATTGAAGAAGCTAAAAGATGTGCTGATAAAGATGAACAAGAAAATGTAGCTGAAGCTATTGCAGATGCAGTTTCTGAATTATATTAAAAAACAAATGGGTAGAGGATACATTTACACAAATATCCTCTACCCTAGTTATTTTTTAAATTCCATC
Organism: Clostridium neonatale; assembly: GCF_001458595.1. GTDB lineage: Bacteria > Bacillota > Clostridia > Clostridiales > Clostridiaceae > Clostridium > Clostridium neonatale. The sequence continues at coordinate 905,981 of NZ_LN890328.1, read as the reverse complement.
TAAAGATATTATACTTACTATATTGTACTACTATATAAATATATCCTATTCAATTATTTTATATAATTTTCTTTACTTGTATACGCTACTATATAAATTCAATTATACCTTCATCAAGTCTAGCTATTCTAGCAAGGGAATATACATCGTATCCTTTATCTTCTAATAACTTTCTTCCAGGCTGAAATGATTTTTCTATAACAATACCTATACCAGAAACTTTTGCACCTGCTTCTTCAATTAATCTTGCTGCTCCAAGTGCAGCTTCTCCATTTGCTAAAAAATCATCAATAATTAATATATTATCATCTTCATTTATGTATTTTTTTGATAATGTTAACTCATAATCACTATTTTTAGTAAATGAATGAACAGTCGTTTGATATACTTCTCCATTTAGTATTTTAGAAGTTTGTTTTTTTAAAGTTACCATAGGCAAATTCATTTGCATAGCTGTCATAACTGATGGTGCTATACCAGAACTTTCTATTGTAAAAACTTTTGTTATATTATGTTCTTTAAAATATTCCTTAAAATATGTACCCATTTCATACATAAGTTTTGGATCTACTGCATGATTTAAAAATGAATCTACTTTTAATACACTTTTTGAAAGAGCTCTTCCTTCTTCTAGTATTCTTTTACGTAAGCTTTCCATAAAACTTTCCTCCAAACATTTTAATTCAAATTATTTTTCCTTTAAAACTAAGTTTAAAACAAGTGCTGTTATTGTTCCAGTAGAAATACCTGATGAGAATATCATACTTATTCCTACTGGTAAACTTGATAAAATTTCTGGTCTAAATGTAACTCCAAGTCCAAGGCCGATTGAAGTGGCAATTATAAGTAAATTACGATTTGTAATTTTTACTTTGCTTAATGTCTGAATTCCAGCTGCTGCAACTGTTCCAAACATAACAATTCCAACCCCGCCAAGTACCGGCTGTGGCATTATATTTATAAGAGCTGCAAATTTAGGTAAAAAGCCCAAAATAACTAATATTATACCTGCCATAATTGCAACATATCTGCTTGCAACCTTTGTAAGTGGAATTATACCGATATTTTGGCTAAATGATGTATTTGGGAATGTACCAACTGCACCTGCAATCATACTCCCTATTCCATCTGATAGTACTCCACGACCAATAATTTCATCATTATCTTTAATACCAGAAACTTGGCATATAGCCTTAAGACATCCTACTGTTTCAATAGTTGTAACAAGATATGCTGGTATAAAAGGTATTAAATATTTTAAATTAAAATCTATACCATACTCAAATATTTTAGGAATCGAAACCCAATTTGCTTCTTTTACTACTGAAAAATCAACCATTCCAATTGGGATGCAAATAATATATCCAAACACCATACCGATAAGTATTGAAGCTGTACTTGTTAGTCCTTTTGCATAATGATTAAGTAATAATGTAAATATCATTACAAATAAAGCAATTGAAATATTAAGCATGCTTCCATAGTCTGCTGCACCATTTCCACCAGCAGCCCAGTCAATTGATACTGGAATAAGTGTTAAACCTATTAAGCATACTACTGTTCCTGTTACAAGAGGTGGAAACAACTTCATCAATGGCTTTATAAAAAAACTTAAAATAATTTCTATAAATGCACCAAGTATTGTTGCACCAAGTATTCCTGGAAGTCCAGCTATTGAACCTACTGATATTGCAGGTGATACGAATGTGAAATCTGTTCCCATTATACAAGCAACTCTTGATCCTACTGGTCCAATTCCTTTAGCTTGTATGAATGTTGCAATCCCAGCTGCAAGTATTGTTGCACTCATAAGCGCTGTTGATGTTTTTGCATCAAATCCCAATGAACTGCTTATTACAAGCGGTACAACTATTATTCCTCCAAATGCAGCAAATATATGCTGAAGTCCAAGTAAAATCTGTAGTGATAATTTCGGCTTGTCCGAAATACCATAAATAAGTCCTATTCCCCCATTATCAATATCACTTTTTTCTTGTATTTTTTGTTCCATTTTGTCTTCTCCCCCATGCATAATCTAATTTTTAGTCGATCATACGTGAACTTGGATTTTAATATTATGAACAAAAAACACCCTAAGATTATCTTAAGGTGTTTAAAATATGATAAATTCCTACTTTATCATAGAATAATACCTCATAGTCTGCTATTTTGGCTAGCAGGTAGAAACTTTTCAAGCCATAAATCGAAAATATACGAGTTCTGTATGATTGCGTAGAAATTATATCACGAATTAATAAATATGTAAAAGTTTTTTCTTATAAATTTACGCTTTTTGATATTGACAAGTAATGTAATACTTTTTAATTGATAAATTAATAAAATTTATACAAAGATATTATTAATTTTTACTACTAATATTCTAGTATTATTTACTTTTTATGCTTAGAAGTTTTCTTCTACTTTATTTAACCCATTGAATAGTCGTTTAGCAAAAACTATAAAGCATATAACTGTTGCTATTGTTGCAATTACATCAGCAAAAGGTTCTGCAAGAAGTACTGCTCTAAATTTATCATCCATTATCATAGGTAAAATGAATATTAAAGGTACTAGAAGTACAACTTTTCTAAGAAGCGCTAATAATAATGAAATTTTTGCTTTGCCTAAAGCTAAAAATGTTTGTTGACATGCTATTTGTGCTCCAAATATAAATATTCCTGCAAAAAATATTCTCATGCAATAAGAAGTTGTTTCTACAAGCTCCGGCTTATTATTAAACATATTAACAAATATTTGTGGCCATACCATTACAAGTGTACACATAATAAATGTATATGTTAAACATGATATTAATAATAATTTAAATGTCTTTTTTACCCTTTTAATATTATTTGCTCCATAGTTAAAGCTTAAAATCGGTTGTGCACCTTGGCTTATTCCCATTAAAGGTAATAGTATAATCTGCATTACACTGCTCATTATTGCCATTGAACTTACTGCAATATCACCACCATACTTTGATAATTGATTATTTTGAGATATCAATACTAAACTTTCTGTCGCCTGCATTATAAATGGTGATACACCAAGTGCGACAATTGAACTAACAACTTTAATATCTGGCAATAAATATTCTTTTCTTATTTTTAATATGCTCTTCTTTCCAAATAAGAATTGTAGTGCCCATATTGCTGACGCTAGTTGCCCTATAACTGACGCTAAAGCCGCTCCTTTAACACCAAGATCTAAGACAAAAATAAATATAGGATCTAAAATAATATTTATAACTGCACCTATCATAACAGTAAACATGCCTATTTTAGCAAACCCTTGAGTGTTTATAAAAGGATTCATTCCAATTGCTATTTGAACACAAATTGTTCCAAGAACATAAATCTTTAAATAATCAATGGCATAATTTATAGTAGCTTCGCTAGCACCAAAAGCCCAAAGCATTTGCTCTTTAAATACAGTAAATACTATTGTTAATATTACTGATATAATGATTATTGAAGAAAAACTGTTGCTAAGTATTTTTTCAGCTCCGTCCTTGTCCTGTTTTCCCATTTTTATCGCTGCAATAGGTGCACCACCCATACCAATAAGAGCACTAAAAGCAGAAATTAATGTAATTATAGGAAAGGCGACTCCAACACCAGCCATAGCCATATCACCATTTTCAAGCCTTCCGATAAAGACTCTATCTATTATATTGTATAGTACATTTACAAGCTGTGCTATTATTGCTGGAAGTGCCAGTTTAAATAAAAGTTTACCAATAGATCCACTTCCTAAATCATTTCTGTCACTTGAATTATTTTCTGTCATTTGTTTCTCCTCCATAATATAATTATAATTGCAATTATAATTATATTATATAACTTGTTAACCATATATTAAAATTCTATTAACTTTTATCATTGTTAATTGTATTCATACTTTCAATACATTAATTGCTAATTAAACATTATATATTTACATAATTAAAATAATTGTTATCAGCTATTATATCTATATATACTTTAAATAAATTCTATTTTGTTATTACTTTTATGTGCTTAGAACTCTAAAAACATATCATACCAAATAACATTTCCATGAACAGACTCTGAAATTCCCATATTATTAAATCCAAACTTTTCATAATAATGTATAAGTTTATCTTTACAAGTAAGAACAACTCCTTCTCTATTATATTTCTTAGCTGAATTTATCATATGATTCATAAGACTTTCTGCAATGCCTCGATTTCTAAACTCAGGAATAACATCTAATCCAAAAACACTTTGATACTTTCCATTTTGATTATGACGATTTATATTTTCATAAAGTTCATCAAAAATTGTCTTAGAATCAATTACAGCTCCATTTATAAATCCAATGACTTCACCATTTATTTCACCCACAAAAAAACTTTCTTTAAATGCTTTAATTCTTTCTTCAAGAGACCTTTTAGTTGCCGCTTCAGCATTTGGAAAACATATTTTTTCTATTTGGCTTATTCTTTCTAAGTCATTTATAGATGCTTGTCTTATAACTAAATTCATTCATTTTTCCCCCATTCTTTTAATTGCTCACATTTTTTATTATTTTGTTTTTCATACTTATATTAATATATTTTCACTTCATAAATATCAAGGAAATAAAGTCAAAAACTTATTATTTTTATATTTATGTTTTTACAATATATAGATATTTTTGTATAAAGATTAAAATCACTCAAGAATTATATCTCAAGTGATCTTAACCATTTTATAAACCTATTGAAATTATATATAACTATTAACTTTTAATCAATAATCATCATCTAAATATTTTTTATAATAAGAATTTTTGATAAATAATCTTAATATATCTAATTGATTATTTAGATTATGAATATAGCTTTTCTTCATTATTTATAACCTTCCATTAATATTAAAATTTATATTTTTAAAATAATACTTATTATCTTGAATCTTTTCAAGTTCCCAAAATAGCTTATGTTTCTTAGACTCATCATTAAATTCTTGCTGAATATTTCTTTTTTCTTTTCTCATATTCATTATTATAGAGTTTAGATTTTTCCTTTTCCAATTTTTATAATCAAATTCCATTTCATTCAGCAGATTTACTGATGATATACATTCTATTCTCGGACCTCCTAAGTCCCTTTCAAGATTTCTTAGAGTAAAATCATTTTGTCCAGGATCTAAAATAATAAAATACCCATAATCATATATACTACGTATTAACCTTCCATATATCTGTTTAACTTTAATACATACCTGAGGATAATTCACATCTCTATACTGTTTGTTTTGATATTCTCTAATTGCTCTAAGTATTGGATAATCAGGACTATAATTTGGCAGTTTATCAAGCATAACGCAGTTTAATCCATCTCCTGGTACATCAATTCCTTCAAAGAATCCTTTGCTGCCCAAAATAACTACTGTCCTATCTTTATCTTTTAAAGCATTTATGGATTTTTTATTCATATGAATTTCAATTTTACTTCCTCTTGTAAGCATTTCAAGTTCTTCATTAACCTTTTCTCGTCTTGCATTATTATTAAAAAGTACAAGTATATGCCCATTTATTTTTTTAGCTGTTTCAAATATAAACTTAGAAATATTTTTTACATATTTAGCATCATCATACCTTCCCACATCATTAAGTGCAAAAATTTTCGTTTGATTTTTTAATTTAAATGTTGAAGGAATAACGAATTCATTTGCTTTTTCCTGACCTAAATGCTTTTTCATCTGCATAAAACCATTATCTATCCTAAGTGTTGCAGACAAAAATGTAGTACTTTTTACATCCTTTAACATGTGCTCATTTACAAGTTCTCCAACATTTAAAGGGACATTTGTACATTTAAAGTATTTGTATTCACTTTCCACTTCCAGAACTTTGGCATAAAATTTAGATTTTTCTAAAAACTTATCCAATATATCAAAGGCATTTTTTATCTTAGAAATAAATTCTGTAATGCTTTTATAATCATTATCTGAAGATACATCCTCATCTCCAACAATGTTTTCTACATAACCACTTAAAAGCTTAAATAAAGGATAAATGCTATATTTCAAATCTGATAGTTCCTGTCCTAATGGCTTTGTAATATATTTCAAATCTTCACGTGGTAGAAAAAATTCAGTTGTAAAATTATACTCTGTATCACATAATCTCATACACCTTAAATCATTCATTACTATTTGAGTATTTACAATTATGTCATTTACAATGTAACGCATCTTATCTCTGTCTATTGTTTCCCTATGCCCAAATGAAGCATTTAAATTTAAAAGTAAGTATAAAATATTATTGTGCCCTTTTTCTATTGTTTCAAGAAGATCTAAAAATTCTTCTGAATTAAATTCTTCGCTAAAGAAATCATAACATTTTTCCATAAGATTATGTCCCTCATCTAAAATAATATGATTTATTTTCTTTTTTTCTCCATAAGGCCAACATGCTAAGAGTGAGTGATTTATAACCGTTAAGTTTTCATCTGGCAGTTCATTATATCTTTTTCTTAAATAGCAGGCTTTCTTACATTTCTCCAAATTACAATTATCATTATCACAGTTTATCCTATTAACATAAGTATCAAGCTTAAAATGTTTGTATATAACATAATTTATATTTTCAATGTCTCCAGCATTGCCTTCTTCGGCTAATCTTCTTAAAAACAATAATGCCAAGTTTCCTTCTTTATCAAACTCAAGTTCTTCACATTTATTTAATCTTTCCATACATACATAATTACTTTTACCTTTTATAGCTCCATACTTTAATTTATCATCTAATTTTAATTTTTTTAAAATTGTTGGAATATCTTTTTCTATAAGCTGATTTTGAAGTTCCTTTGTATTTGTTGATATTATATAGCTTGAATAATCTTTTTTATTCTTCTGTTTATTCATATAAGCTTCAAGAGCTGCTATTGTAACATATGCAAATGTTTTTCCACTGCCTGTTGGTGCTTCGATAAAAATCCGTTCTTCTCTTTCAATGGTTTCTCTTATCTTTTTTGCAAATTCCTTTTGATCTTTTCTATACTGATATCCAAAATCTCCGCCATTATTCCATATTTCCTCATTTTCAAATAAATCTTCATACTTTTTATAATCAATATTTATATCCTTTAATATAATATTATTTTTAACTTTATCTTCATAATTTACATATTCATAATCTCCAAAATTAAAAAAAGCTGGTCTTAAAAGATATTTAGTCCAACACCACTCCTTCAGATGCTCATAATTTTTAGTTACTTGTTCATATAATGACTTCTTCTTTGGGCTTTTTTCTTCTCTATCGAATAATCTGCATAAAAGCGAATTTACAACTTTTAAAGTGTCTATCGAATCGTCTAGTCCTCTATGAGCTTCATTTTTTTCCATTATAGTTACATCTCCTATAATAGATTCCAAATTATATTCTCTTCGATCTGGTTCAAGTATTGCACAAAGCTCCATACTATCCATAATTTCATTTTCTACTTCTTTTATATGTGTCTTAAAAAAACGTCTCTCAAAACTTCCATTGTGACAAATAAGAGGTAAATCTTCTAAAAATTCTATAAGCTCAGGTATTATTGTATTTAAAGTTCTCGCACTATAAAGTTCAGCTTCATTTAATCCGCTGCATAACTTATAAATCTCAGCAGGAACCCTTCCTCTTGGTCTTATTAGTGTTGTATATGTACTCAGTTCATTATTTTTGATTTTTACAGCACCAATTTCTATTATTTCAGACGTATTTTCATCTAGTCCAGTAGTCTCTATATCTAAATATATTACATTATCCAAAATGCTATTTAATGTATTTGGCATAATTACTCCTAAATTTTAAACAATCTATTTTTGCAGTATAAATAATCCAATAAAAATTTATATATTAGTTTTCATTCGTATTTTTCAAATCTTAGTATATATTCTGTATAACAATTGAATATATACTTCCTTTTTATTTAAATTGTTCAAAAGAACATATGTGCTATTTTTTATAATTATATCATATTTTCAAATATATAAACACTTATAGTACATTGAAGTTTATTATTAAAATTCGCTATATATAATATTATAACTATATAAATGCATATTAGAACTTATAAATAAATGTAACCATAATAAAGGAATTAATATTCTTAATTTAAAATATTTTCACAAAAAATCAGTTAAAACAAATCACTTATCTTTTTTGCAAATTAAATAGAATATTAATTCCTTTTGATCTACTTATTTAATTTTTATAAATTTATCCAGTATTCTTGCTTATTTATAAAATTAACTTTCTTCAATTAATCTTAGTCCCGCTGTATCAGTAACTGGAAGTGAAAATACAATCGATTTTGCTTTGCTTTCCATTCCAGCATTTTGCATTACAGCTTTCATTACTTTATTTTTTTCTTCTTTTTTAGTTACAAGAAATATGATTTCTTTTTCTGATGCTAATGAAACTCCAAGAAATTTTTCTGCAAGTTCCATTCCAATTCCTTTTGCATGTATAATAGTTCCACCATTAGCATTAGCACTTCTTGCAGCTTTCATTATTAAATCACTATATCCTTGATTTGCAATTACAACTAATAATTCATGTTTGGTTTCCTTCAATGTACTTTCCTCTCCTTTTTCGTACTTTTGACCTTCTGTTAAAAACAACAATTCGCGTTTTCCACCAATGCTACTTAGTGGGATTGTAAATGCAATCCCAGTTCCTGGCACATCAATTTGAAGTTTACTTTGTAATCCTTTTTTTATATAATCCCATACTTCATCTGTAACTATTCCAAATATAACAGCTTTTTCTGATGACTCCAATCCAAAATAATCAAGCATCTCACTATTAGCTGTCCCCCCCCCTAATGTAACCAATGAAACTGCCATTTGGCTTTCTTTATAAAAAGATAGAAATTTAGTAACCATATTACGACTTGTAATAGTGGTCATCATAAATAATTCACTCATATAAAACTCCCTTCTTATAATTCAACAATATCATAATCACCAATTAATTCAAGTGACTCTTTGACATCATTAACATTACCAGATGCCTTAGATTTTTTAGCTTGAAGCTTATGAATAAGACCAAGAATTTGTATTGTAATTAAAGGAGTCATAGCAACCATAGCAACAACACCAAATGCGTCCATAACAATATTTCCTCCAACAGATGCACATGCTCCCATGGCAAATGGTAATAAAAATGTAGCTGTCATTGGACCTGATGCTACTCCACCAGAGTCAAAAGCAATTGCAGTAAATATTTTGGGCACAAAGAAGGATAATCCTAATGCCACTACATATCCCGGAATCATAAAATATAAAATTGAAATTCCTGTAAGTACACGAATCATAGCCAATCCAATAGAAAAAGACACACTTATGCATAAACTAATTTTCATAGCAGATGCAGGAATTGCTCCATCTGTTAGTTCTTCAACTTGTTTTGTCAAAACATATACTGCTGGTTCTGCCATTACAATAAAATAACCTATTAGCATTCCAATAGGAACAATGATCCAATTATATGGAAGCAATGCAATTATTTGTCCAATATAATTACCAGCAGGCATGAATCCTACATTAACCCCTGTCAAAAATAATACTAATCCAATATAAGTATAACCAAGTCCAATTAAAATTTTAATTAAAGACTTTTTGTTCAGCTTTAAGGAAATCAATTGAAAAATTCCGAAAAACACGATAATTGGTAGAAGTGCTATTGCAATCTCAACAATATATGTTGGAAGTGCATTAGAAAAAAGCTGCCTAAGGGCAATAGAATGAGCAATCTCAGGAATAGTGACTGTAGAATATTCACTACCAGCTGGATTAAAAATCATTCCAAGTAGAAGAACCGCCATAATCGGTCCTATAGAACATAAAGCAACAAATCCAAAACTATCATCTGTTGCATGTTTATCACTACGAATTGAAGAAATACCAATGCCAAGTGCCATTATAAATGGTACTGTCATAGGTCCTGTTGTTACACCGCCTGAATCAAAGGCGACTGCTAAGAAATCTTTAGGTACAAAAAATGCTAATATAAAAACAATTGAATAAAAAAATACCAACATAGGCGGCAGTGCAATACTAAATAATATTCTAAGAAGAGCAATGCTTAAAAAAATTCCTACTCCTAAAGCTACTGCTACAATTAATACGCCATTAGAAATTGACGGTACTTGATTTGCTAATACCTGAAGATCTGGTTCAGATATAGTAATAATAAAACCAAGTATAAATCCAAGCACTATCATTATCCATAATTTTTTTGTTTTAGTCATAGAGGTTCCTACTCTCTCTCCCATAGGTGTCATAGCAATTTCTGCACCTAGTGAGAAAAAAGTCATCCCTATAATCAAAAGTACCGCACCAATTATGAATGCCATCAAAATACTTGGCGAAATAGGTACAATTGTGAAACAAAGCAAAAGAACAATTCCTATAATAGGCAGGACTGCTTTCAGTGACTCATTTAATTTTTCTTGAAGTTTTGTTCGATACAACCACATTCTTCCTTTCTTTTTTAAATTTTTTATTTCATATTTACATTATACATTAAAATCACCTTATTACACACCCTCTATTCAATAAAAAACTATTAATTTTTTGTAAAGTTAATTTTATATCAATACATTTTAATAATATTTTCTAAATTTTAAATATTTTATAGCTAAGTTTTTATCATAAAATTATCCCAACTTAAAATTTAAGTTGGGATAAGAATTTTATAGACAGTATAATAATTATATACCGCCACATTCTCTCTTAAATATATCTTTAATCGATTATTATGGTTATTTTAAGTGATTATTTTAGTCATACGTGTGTGCAGATAAAATTGTTATTATTAATTTAGTTTGCTGATAGTTTAAAAGAACTATTTAGTAATACAATCCTTTTAATCCTAATTATTTATTTTTAATTTAACTTAATTTTCATATGTTCTTCATACATTTCTAAATTTAAGATATTTTTAGTTTACTCTAATCAAACTTTTATAGCAAAAATAAATTTAATGGTTGTTTTCCATTTTTCTAAAAGGCGTATATTTTTCTTTTCTTGTTTTGGGATTATAAGAAATATATCCGCCTTCGTGTTCATAATATTTTTCTTTTGTATTTCTTTTATTCAAATTATATTTATTCATAACAAATCACGCCCTCTCCACATTTTAGACACATATAGTAAAATAATAAAATATTATATTATTTTTTATAATATGTTATTATTTAAAACTATCGCTAAAAAATATATGGTTTATATTAGTTGTTATAAATATACTATTCAATTTTTTGTGTATTTACTTATTTATGAGTAGAACACCACTGATTATTTCCAGCTGTTTTTTCATGTTTGTGAAATGATTCTGCTGAATCATATGTCTTAGGAACTGAATCCCAACTATTATAAAATTCGCTTTTTTCATCTTTTCCATGACATGAGCAGCTGCTACATTTTGTACATTCACAATTTTTCTTATTCTCCATTTCAAACACATCCTTTCTTCTTTAATAGATTGTGCATATTTGAAACTTATATCCGTATATTTCTTCTCCTTAATTGTAATAGTTATGAAATACACATTTTTGATTGCCATCTAGCAGCACTTAATTTCACTTTTTCTATGTTCTTCTGCAATCGTATCAAAGTATTATGCCGTGTAATCTGAATTTAGTATACCTTCAACATTATTAAAGTATAACTTTTACTAATTACATTCCTTTTTCTATTCTTTCTAAAACTTCTAAGAATAAATTATACATTTCTACTTGATTATCCTGAATTGTTAATAAATAAATTGCTAAAGCCACTACAATTGAGCAATATAATACTGCAACTGGTGATGTGAGTTTTTTGAAATAGCTATTCATATATGTGAATAAGCTACTTCCAACAAGACTTGTTAAAAGTGATGGACCAATTCCACATCCTCCACTTAAATATGAACCAAGTTTTGTTTTTATATGAATTTTTTCCATTGATATATTTAAATTTTTCTTTTCAATATAAAGAGCGTAAATTTCATCAAACAATATACATATAATTTTGTCTCTATTTTTCACTTTTTTTAATAATTTTTTATATCTATGTTTATATTTATAAGCTATTTCTGGTGTAACAATCTTGTAATTATCTTTTGATTCTTTTTTAAATTTTATTATTTTTAATTCACTCAATTTTATACTCCTTAAAATTGCTGATACTACTCTAACTCATATTTTTGCTTATTTATTCTATGATTTTATTTTTTAATTGTGTTATATTATGGACATAAATTCTATATGAGATATAATAAAAAATGTACTATAGAAAAATTTAAGGAGATTTTTAATATGCTTTATGATTATCATATGCACTGCTCTTTTTCTGCTGATTCAAAAACCCCAATGAAGGATATGATAGAGCAGTCAATAAACCTTAACTTAAAAGAAATTTGTTTTACAGATCATGTTGATTATGACATAGTAGGGAATCCTAATGTTAAGATTGATTATAATAGATACTTCGAAGAATTAAATGCTTATAAAGAAAAGTATAAAGATAGAATTTCAATAAAAAAAGGTCTTGAAATGGGACTTCAACCTCATCTTCTTGAAAGATGCTCAAAAGAAATAAAAGAACATGATTTTGATTTTGTAATTTGTTCAATTCATACAATTGATAGAAATGAGCTATATACAAGAGACTACCATAAAGGAAAAACTCTGTACGAAGCTTATGAAGGTTATTATAAGATTTTATTTGATATAGTTAATTCTTATAATGATTATTCTGTTTTGGGGCATCTTGATTTAATAAAAAGATATGATCCTACTATATTAGAAGATAAGTTATTTATTGATTACATAGAAGCTATTTTAAAAAAAGTAATTGAAAATGGTAAAGGAATTGAGCTTAATACATCTTCATTTAGGTACAACCTCCCCGATTTAATGCCTTCAACAAATATTTTAAAATTATACAAAGAATTAGGTGGAGAAATAATTACAGTTGGTTCTGATTCACATACTACTGAACAAATAGCTACTAAGTTCGACTATGTTAATGAAGCACTTAAAGACCTTGGCTATAAGTATACTTGTAGATTTAACAAGATGAAGCCTAAATTTGTGAAGCTATAATTGCATACAAAAATGCTTATACAAAAGTTTTTAACAATTGTATAAGCATTTATATATCCACTTTTATAATATAAATATATTCTCTAAAAACTTATATTTTTTATTTATGCATTTACATCTAAATTTATTCCTAAAGTAGTAAAATTTGAATTATCGTCAGTAATAGCATCTCCTTCTGAATTACTGGTATTATCTGATTCACTGCTTTCAAGTACTTCTTTATAAGTTACAATAGGATTTTGCAAGATTCCTTTTGATTTATCACTTAAAAATGTTGTTTGATCTCTATAAATTTTTCTGCTTATTTTTCTTACCTCATCCATAAAGCTTTTCTTAGTAATTGAATCTTTATTAGATGATAAAAATTCGTCTAATTGCCCATCCTCTGCTACACTTAATAACTTAGTTTCATTTACTACTAATTTTCCATTGCTTTTTAATGTTATCCCAATATTTTCAAGTTCTTCTTTATTATCTTCAACAAGACTCTTTAACTTTTTTGTTAACTTCTTTACACCTGAATCAGTAGAATATTCTTTATTAGTATCTATAATATCATTATAACATTCAGTAAATTTCTTCATTGACCTATACATTTCTTTTTCGTCACCTTCACTTTTATTTTTATAAAGATCTGTTATGGTCTTCATCATATCTTTTGAATTTTCCTTTATGTCAGAAACATATGTAGATAAAGCCTCTGGAACAACATTTTTTGTTGTGATTTTTATATTTGGCTTTACTTCTGTACTAGCTTCACTGACACTATTTCCACTTCTTGCAATTTTTGAAGTAAAACTTACCGAACTAATAGATTTATTGTAAGAATTATTTATTATTGCTAAATTTATCTTAATTGACATAATATATCGCCACCTTAAATACCTGTTTTAATTCAATTTATTTTCGATATATTTTTTATTTACTTAAGATAATGTTTATCAATTTTATATAACTAATAAATTTGAAAGAAGCATTACTAAAACTCTATAGCAATGCTTCTTTTTATAAATTTTAATGTGTTTATATTTAATTAGATTTTTCTTGTCTTTTCCAAAAAACAAAGCCTGAGCATAAGATTGAGAAACAAATAATCATAAATATCCAGAATAAATTATTACTCATACTACCAAACACAATTATTAAAGCTCCAATTATTGCTAATATAGGCGTAATTATTCCTATAAATATACTTTTAATTTCTTTATTTATTCCAAACTTTAATACTTTTACATAAAGAATTATATATAATAAGTAACTCATCGCCACTGATATTTCTGATATATCAGAATTTCCCATCATCGATAATTTTGTTGTTATATAGTGAATAGCCAGCCAGAATATTGATATAACAAATCCAACAATAGCCGAATTTACTGGTATATATAATTTTTCATCAATTTTTGAAATCTTATCTTTACATGGAAACATTCCTCTTATTGCTAATGAATATGGTTGTCTTATCATTCCAATGATTAACCCATTAACAGTTCCAATAATAGATATAACAACAAATGTTAGTAATATTTTAGCCCCAAAATGACCAAAGATGTTTCTTGCTGCAAGATATACATGCTCATCTCCCAATGCCATTATTGTTTCAGGGCCTAAATATATACTTATTCCAACAAAATATAAAATATAAATTATTAAAATTAAAATTGGTGAAATGATTAAAGCTCTTGGAAGATTTCTTTTAGAATTTCTTACTTCGTGACCTATAGATGTTGAGACTGTCCATCCATCAAAAGAAAATGCTATTGGTGCAATTGCCGCAATCCATCCACTTGAATTTATTCCTTCACTCATATTACTAAGAGATAATCCATCTACATTACCAAAAACCAATCCTGCAAAAGCTATTATAGCTAATGGAAGAAGCTTTATTATTGTCGAAGCACTTTGAAAAATACCACCTAATCTTGCTGATATAGTGTTAATAAAAAACAATGATACTATAACAATAAGTCCTATTAATATTTGTAATTCAAAGCTTCCATTGATACCAAACAGCATACATAAATATATTCCAGCCACATATGCAACTACTGCTATTAATGTTGGATAATATAAAAATGTCATAAACCATCCAAATGCACATGCTATACGTTTATCCCAACACATTTCAGCATAAGCTATAACTCCTCCTGGCTCAGTAGTTCTAGAAGCTAATTCGCCCATTGCGAGGCCTCCAAAAATTATTGCAATTGCTGCTATACAGAATACAATAACACCAAGACCAATGTTTCCTCCAGTTGCTACTAAAATATTATCGCTTTTAAAAAATATACCTGATCCTATTACAACTCCAACTATCATAGCTATGGTTGTAAATAATCCATATCCTTTATTCTTCATTTGTTCCCCCCTATTTTCTTTATAACATACTTTTAATGCATAAATTATTGCGTATAAAGTTATAATTATACATTTTGTTTAGTATATAGCATTCTTCACCATTTTTCAACGACGTTTTGTATATAAATATTAATTTTTAATATATATAATTAAATTATAACGTATTGATATAATTTAATCACTTTTTATATTTAACTATCAATATATTTTCTTATACTTATAAATTGAATTTCTTTGTCTTGTCATAAAAATCATAGATACATCACGTCTTAAGTTATAATTCAGCAGATTAAGCTGTTCTTTTTAATATATTGATATTTATAATCTAAATATAACTATCTCTTAATCTTAAAACATATGTATTTATAATAACACTTGATACAATGATTTTAGATGAAACAAACAAATAAAGCTCTTATGTGATGCGTTGTATTGCATTAAAAAATGAAGCTTTAGAATTTTTACATTAATAATTATTCCAAAATTGTTTGTCCGATTTTATATCTCACAAACGGTTTTTGGAACAATCATTGATGCTTAAATTTTCAGCTTCATTTTTCTAGCAAGCGCGCACACCATAAAGGTTTTATTTCAGTTATTTCACCCTAAACTTAGTACGTTCCTTATTTATGTCTCGCAATTATATTATTTAATTGTTGTATAAATTTGAAAAATGATTCCAAATTTATCTTTGATTAAAGCATGTGCTGGACTAAAATGAGTTTTTTTAAGCTCACTCATAACCTCTCCGCCTTCTATTAGCTTTTCATAAATACGTTTTGCTTCCTGAGCATCATCTAAATTTATACATATAGAAACTTGATTTCCCTCTTGATAATCCATTCCTGGAAAAACATCTGAAATATTAATATTAGTTTCACCAATTTTTACTATTGAATATGTAATATAGCTTGATATTTTATCATTATTAGAACAATCCTTAGTTTGCTTAAAAATAACTTCAGCGTTTAGTGCTTCTTTATAAAATTCAATCGCTTCATTTCCTCTTCCATTCATAAAAAGAAATGGTGCAAGTTCTAATGTCATAGTTAAACACCTCCTTCGATCTATTATGACTATTATTCTCAATTACATTATACTACTAAAATAAAATTAAATATAGTGATTTTATAATCTTTTACCAAATTATAACTGATATTATTTTTAATCCCTTTATTAAGAACCATAATAAAGATAAGTGAATTTTTAATTCTTGAATTAGCTATACGTAATTTAGTATAGCTATCAATAGTATTCATATAATAGTACCTCCTTGAACACTAAAAATTCTTCTTAATAAGATATCGGCTTTTTTACATATTATTTTATATATTCAATATTTTATTTAACAAAATTCTATATAACTCTATATGTACCATATAAGAATAAATATGTTTTTTATATTTATATCTTACATAATGAATACTTATTTACTCTTCCAAAAATCTATGTAATTTTGTTTTAAAAAAATGTTGTTAAAATTATAAATTCTGCTATAAAATAAAGTAACCATATCCTATATATAATCCTCATATAATATTATGATTACTTTATTTCATTTTTTGTTTTAATTATGCTTTACCAAATATAACAACATTTATTTAAAACATTTCCCTATATCTTTTTCAATTACACATAAACATTCCAAAATTACATCATTAATATGTCTTAATTGTAACTACAAATATAAGTTTAATCTGTTCGCAAATTAATAAAGTCATAGTAGAAACTATAATGACCTCATATATTTTCTAAATATATGAGGTCATTATTATGTTTAACATATTTAATTTTAATCAAGTATATCGCTTTCAATGTAATTCAAATTTTTCCTAAGTGTGCTCGCCACATTCCATGTAATATCCCCAGTTTCAAATAATGCTTGTATAACTTCTCTTTCCAATTGCAATGCTTTAAATTCAACTCTTTTCTTTTCAGCTTTATTTATCTTTTTAAGAATTGGTTTATTTGCTACTAATATTAATCTTTGATAATATAAAATTGTATTTTTTACATATTGTTCATTTTCTATTGTCATATTCTTCTTAAGGTAATCTATTATATACTCTGCATTAATAATATGAAGTGACCTTAGTGCATCAATTTTCAAGCGTTTAACAGAATTCTTCTGAGCTTTCAATTCCTTTAAAATAAGATTTATTCTTCTTATATTAAAAATTATAATTGATACTATCCTGATTGCTTCTTTAACTCTTAATAAAATATTTTCTCTAGATGACACTAGTTTAATTTTATTTCTTACTAACATTTCATATGAATACGCTGCTTGTTCATCTATTTTTTCTTCTTCTAAAAGCTTTCTTGTATTTTCTATTTCTTTTTTATAACAAAGTACTCTAAGTTTCTTTTCTTCCTTATTAACCGCATTCCAATTATTATAATCTGAAGTGCCATTTAGTAATTCATTAATTTTATGATTATATTCTGCTACAGTTAAATCAATATACTTTTTATCATAATTTTCCAACTTTAATTTATTTATTGTATTTTCCCATACCTTTACTTGAGAACTCTTTAATATTCTCAAATTATCAACTTCTTCTTTAGGATCTTTTTGGGCAAACATAGGAAGTATAAATGTTGCTATGCAGAGTGTAAGTAAAATTACTCCTACTGCTAAAAATAAGATTAAGTTTCTTTCAGGAAATTTATCTCCATTTTCTAAAAATAATGGTATAGATAGAATAGTTGCTAAGGTAACAGCGCCTCTCACTCCAGACAATGCACTTAAAAATGCTGAACGTAAATTAGCTTTCTTTTGTTCTTTTGTAAGGTTCTTATTTCCAAACTTAAAAATTAAATAAACCCATAAAAATCTGATTATATGTAGAGCTAACGTTATTATTACAACATCAACTACAGCTAATATCCCAGATACTTTAAATATTTCTTCTGAAATAACATATATTATATATGGAGTTAATATCTGAAGGAATAATTCTATTGTAATGTCCTCCATACCAAGATTCCTTATAAATATTTCAAAATATATTAATATCTGCTCCAATATAAATCCTACAATAATACCACCAATTGCAACTAAAACAAAATTTGCTGTTGCATCAAATATAGAAAAGGTTCCTGTTAATGCAGCAGCTAAAGCAAACTTAAAAGATACTATTCCAGATGCATCATTTAATAGTCCTTCCCCTTCTATAAGATGTATTACTTTCTTAGGTAATGATATTTTCTTTGAAAGTGCGCTTACTGCAACATAATCAGTTGGTGATAATGCTGCTGCTAAAGCAAATGCTGCTGCCAAAGATATTGAAGGTGATAATTTATTTATAAGAAACCCGACCAATATTACTGTAATAAAAACTAATGCAAGCGCCATTAAAATTATATCTTTTCTTTGATTCCATAATGACCTTTTATCACTATTTTTCCCATCATAAAAAAGAAGCGGAGCTATAAAAACTACTAAAAAAATGTGTGGATCAAGTTCAATTATAAATTGTGGATGCAAGATTGCTATTATCGCTCCCATAAGTATTTGTATAATAGGTACTGATAATTTCGGAATAAATCTACTTATTATATTAGAAAATAATATAGATAATAATAATACTAAAATATAATTAAACATTCATTCATCTCCAGTCTTATGTGATTATTTGTGCAAAATAACTATAATTATCCCAATGACGTACTTTTAATTTTATCATATCTTGAGAATACAAATTTATAAATATTAATGTCCATTTGGTAAATTTATTGTTAACATGGGAAAAATTTTTAGAGCAAATTTCTCTAGTAGATATCAACTAATATTATCAGCCATATAAAAATAGAACTTGCCTAACAAGTTCTATTTCCCTTATTTACTGAATAGTCAATATGCACATTTTTATTGGGTAATAGTCTTATTTTGAGAATCACATTAAAAATTGCACATGTTATCTAACATTCCTTACTTTTCATCATAGTTCCATCCAAAATCATCATGATAAATCATAAGTTTTGTCATCCCGCCATCAACATTTATATTTTCACCAGTAATGAATGAATTTTTTTCATCACACAAAAATAAAGCTGCTCTTGCAATATCTTTCGGAACCCCTACACGTTTAGATAAATGCTGATTTAAATCTCCATCTGAGTATTTTGGTTCTTCCATTCCATATGATTCATATGTATCAATCCATCCTGGAGATATGGAATTAACCCTTACCTTTCCAGAAAGGCTCACCGCAAGTCCATGAGTAAGTGCAGCAATTCCTCCCTTTGCAGCAGTATAACTTTCAGTATCTCTTTGAGACATGAATGCTCTTGTTGAAGATATGTTTAAAATAGCTCCACCTTTGGCAAAATTATTTTTAAATAAAAGTGATAACATATATGGCGCTGTTACTCCTATTTTCAACACATAATTAAAGTCATCAAAACTACATTCAGAGATTATTCCTTTTCTGCTTATACATGCATTATTGATTAAAACATTAATTTTTTCATACTTGTTTATAACAAAGCTTGAAAACTCCTTTAGCACGCTTTCTTCTGCAATATCTCCAAAGTACCCTTCTACATTAAGTTTATCATGTCTAAATTCTTTTTCTGTCTTACTTATTGCTTCTTTATTATTATCAATAAATATTACTTTATATCCTTCCTCTGCAAATTTCTTCACAAGTTCCTTGCCAATACCAAGTGCTCCACCTGTTATTACACATACTTTATCCATGTAATTCCCTACTTCCTAATAATTAATCAAAGACTTGCTCCTATGTTCATCTTATATTTTATAATTATACTGAATACATGATCTAAAAGCAAAAGAACTCGAATAAAAACGAGTTCTAGCTTACATATATACATTAATTAATTATATATATTTCTCCATTAATCATTATTATATTTCCAACTTAATTATTCTTCTACAATTGCAACTGCTCGTATCCAACCTGCACTTGCCTCTTTAATTTTAATAGGGAAACAGCTTACAGTGAACCCAAAAGAAGGGAGCTTTTCAAGATTCGTAAGTTTTTCTATATGACAATACCCACATTCAATTCCTGCAAAATGTCCTTCCCAAATAATTGATGAATCATTGGTTTCATTAAACTCTTTTGCTATAAGTGGCAATGGACGATCCCAACTCCATGCATCAGTTCCAACAACATGTACACCTTTTTCACACAACCATAAAGTCGCTTCTTTTCCCATTCCACAACCTTTTACAAGATATTCTGGTTTACCCCAATACTTATCTGCACCAGTATTGACAAATACAATATCATTTGGCTGAAGCTCATATCCAATTTCTTCAAATGCATTTTCCATGTCCTTAGCTGTTACAAGATATCCATCTTCAAGGTTTCTAAAATCAAGTTTAACACCATTTCCCATACACCATTCAAGATATATGGAATCGTATTTAACTAAATAGCATAATACCCATGTCGAAAATTTTTTCCTCTCAGTCATAAATAATTAAGTTGAAAAATATACTTTTTTGTTTTTGCTTGACATATCTTAAAACTTACTGTAGAATTATATTTGGTTATTGACCATATAACCTCTCATAAATTCTCAATACCCTTTTATACCATAGTTGAAAGATGGATACCCACCATCTTTCTTTTTTTATTTATAATAAGGAAAATAATGCTCTTTCTTTGATTAAGATTCTTTTAAAGATACATCTTCTTCTATCCATCCATTGAAATAACTCTTAATAATTTTTTCGTGAATATTAATTTCACACCTTTTTTCTTTATTTTTAATAAACATCTTCTATATTTAATGAACTTTCTTTATTAGCTTATAACACAATGCAATATATTAAATATACCATATATACTACTATGTATAATATCCATCTAAAATAAATATTAATTATTATTTATTTAAAGTTATAAATATTAATTATTATTTATTTTTATGCAAAAAAATATTAATATCGCAAAAATTGTTATATAATGCTGTATTTTAAAACCGATATATTATTGATTACAGATTTTAAATAAGTATTTATTAAAATTTCCAGTGTTTTTTTATTCATTTTATAGTATAATAATAGAAAATTAAAAAGTGAAAGGATAGATATTAATGCAATTAATAGGAATTTTAATAATTATAGTAGGGTTTGCACTTAAATTCGACACAATAGCAGTTGTTGTAGGTGCTGGTGTAATTACCGGGCTTGTTTCTGGTATGAGCATAACAGAAATACTTACAACACTTGGAGATTCATTTGTGACAAATAGAACTACGTGTTTATTTATGTTAACTTTACCTATAATAGGTTTATGTGAAAGATATGGCTTAAAAGCTAAAGCAATTAATCTTATAAAAAAAGCAAAAGGTTTATCTACTGGAAAGCTATTAAGCGGATACACATTAATAAGAGAAGCAACAATAGCTATGGGCGTTACACTTGGAGGCCATCCTCAATTTGTAAGACCTTTAATAAGTCCAATGGCAGAAGGAGCTTCAATAGCAGAATATGGTGAACTAGATCAAAAAGATATTGATAAAATCAGAGCCTACTCAGCTTCTTCTGATAACATCGGAAACTTTTTTGGTCAAAATGTATTTTTAGCCAATTCAGGTGTTCTTTTAATAGTCAGCACTTTAGAAGGTGTGGGAATAAATGTAGATCCACTTCAAATTGCTAAAGCATCAATACCGGTTGCTATTACAGCATTTGTTTTATGTGCTATAAGAAACTACCTTTTTGATAAAAAACTTCAAAAAAAATATTCTGCTAGAAGCAAATAAATTTAAGGAGATTAAAAGATCATGGATATATCGACAATTTCAAATATACTTCTTGAAGTATTTTACATAATGATTGGATTATATATGGCTGTTACTATGGTATTTACTTTAAAAGACAAAAACCATAAAACACGAATAGGTACTGCTTTATTTTGGGGTATAGTATCTGTAATTTTTATTTTTGGTAAATTAATACCTTCAATAATTACTGGTACTCTTATTATAATCATAGCTTTATTATCCGCATTCAAACAAATTAATATAGGAACTTTAAAGCAATTAGACAGTACTTTTACTAACTTAAAAGCTGAAAAATTAGGTTTGAAAATATTTATACCATCACTTACTATTGCCTTTGTTGCTATGATTATAGCTTCATTTACTCCACTTCCTGGAACTGTAGCTATCGGAATATCTTCAAGTGCTGCTTTAATACTTACATTTATATTAACAAAAGCAAAACCAGTTGAATTTGTTGAAGATAGTAATAGAATGTTCCAATCCGTAGGTGTATTTTCAATATTGCCTCAGCTTCTAGCTGCTTTAGGAGCACTCTTTACAGCTGCTGGAGTTGGTGATATAATTTCAAACCTTATATCTGGAATTATACCAGAAGGTAATGTATTATTTGGAGTTATTGCTTACTGCGTAGGTATGGTATTATTTACCGCAATTATGGGCAATGGGTTTGCTGCATTCTCTGTAATAACTGTCGGAATCGGTATCCCATTTGTATTCGCTCAAGGTGGTGATCCTGTAATTTGTTCTGCTTTAGCATTAACAGCTGGATTCTGTGGAACACTACTTACACCTATGGCTGCAAACTTTAATATGCTTCCAGTTGCACTTCTTGACATAGAAGATAAAAACTCAGTTATAAAGGCTCAAGCACCTTTAGCTATAGTTTTATTAATAATACATATTGTACTTATGTACACTTTAGGTTTTTAAATTATAGTCAAATCTTGTATTTGTCTGACCCAGTTTAGTCAAAAATTTAAATCTTTGATTTAATTATTTTACTTACACAAAGTGTACTCACGTTGGAGCCAATCACTTACTCCTACGAACAAATGTAATGTAAGTAGTGAGTTTCATTTAAGTGAGAGCCCCAATCTTGTATTTGGTTTCCCAAGCTTACTACTACGAATGTATATTAGTAATGAGTTTACTTTATATATCTACAATAAACGAAATCCACATAATTCTATGTAGATTTCAGCATAATACTTAAGGAGCTGATAATAATGAAAGTTTTAATAACAGGATTTGATTGTTTTGGTGGAGAAAGTATAAATCCAGCTTTAGAAGCTGTAAAAAAACTTCCTGATACCATAGAAGGAGCAGAAATAATTAAATTAGAAATTCCAACTGTATTTAGAAAATCATTAGAAAAAATTGAAGAAAATATAATAAAGTATAATCCAGATATAGTTCTTTCAATCGGTCAGGCTGGTGGAAGATTTGGAATAACACCTGAAAGAGTTGCAATAAACATTGATGACGCCAGAATTGAAGATAATGAAAAAAATCAACCAATCGATGTTGCAATATTTGAAGATGGCGAAAATGCTTATTTTAGTAACCTCCCTATAAAGGCTATGGTAAAGGAAATGAACGAATCTGGTATTCCTGCTTCAGTTTCAAATACCGCTGGAACTTTTGTATGTAATCATGTTATGTATGGCATACTTTATATGATAGATAAAAAATATCCAAACATAAAAGGTGGCTTTATACACGTTCCATACTTGCCTTTCCAAGTAGTAAATAAACCTAATACACCTTCTATGTCACTACTTGATATAACAAAAGGCTTAGAAATCTGTATTAAAGCGGCTCTAACTAATAATAATGATGTAAAAACTATTGGTGGTGAAATTTGTTAATGAATAATATAAATATTTTTGTTTATGGAAGTCTAAGAGAAGGTTTTTTTAATTATGATAAATATTTGAAAGGTAAAGTAATAAAAAATATTCCTGCTGTTTTAGAAGGAATGGATTTATATCATATGCCTTATAAGGGATATCCAGCTATAGTTCCAAATGAGCACAGTAAAGTCTTTGGTGAAATAGTCGTTGTTAAAGATTATGATGAAACTATAAGAGATATAGATGAAATGGAAGGTGTTATAGACCATAGGCACCCTGAAAATGAATACCATAAAGAGCTATTAACTGTTGAGCATTTAGATACTGGTATAAAAGAAGACTGCTATGTTTACTTTTATAATTTAGATAATGATTCAATTTTTAACGAAAAAGCTATACATATTCCAGATGGAGACTGGAAAAAATATATGTTAAATAAATAGCGATGTACTAAGTTTAGATTGAAATAATCGAAATAAAGTTCTAAAATTCTTAGACAGAGGATGTTCCAAAAATGTTTGTCCAAAACTTGTTTTTTGGGAGCAAACATTTTTAGGCACATCCTCTGTCTTTAGAATTTTGACCTTCAATTTTCCTACAATACGAGTATATCATATATTGAATTTCGGTTGTTATCCACTAAACTTTGATATTGCGTAATATATTTATACCATCCTTGTTTTTAGGAATAAACTTTTCCTACGTTTAATATGCCACTTTTATCAAAAATTCGTTTTATTTCATTCATATATTCAATATTATCTTCATTGGTAACTTCAATAAAATACTCTTTTTTATGAAGTCCAATTCCATGCTCACCTGATGGAAGTCCTTTAAATTCATGACTTTTCCCATAAAGTTCATATAAAAAGTCATGAGATTTCTTTTCCCATAGCTTTTCTTCTAAATGGTTTCTCAAAACACTTACATGTATATTTCCATCACCAGCATGACCAAAATAAATTAACTTAATGTTGTATTTTCTACCAAGTTCGCTTGTAAACTTAGCAAATTCAGATATTTTTGTTATTGGTACTACTATATCAATAGGTATGCTTTCATC
Organism: Clostridium neonatale; assembly: GCF_001458595.1. Taxonomy (GTDB): domain Bacteria; phylum Bacillota; class Clostridia; order Clostridiales; family Clostridiaceae; genus Clostridium; species Clostridium neonatale. Next base: position 880,852 of record NZ_LN890328.1, on the reverse strand, counting down.
ATTTGCTTCAATAGCATTACACAAAGCTCCTCTTATTTTCCACGTATTTATTGCTTCTTCTTCATTTAAAATAATAAAATCTAAAGCATCAGAGTTTAAAAGCACTTTCTTTGCTTTCTCAGAATTTGATTTAATTTCTGACTCATCTCCATCAAATGTTAATAGTAAAAATGCTTCACCTTTATCAGAAGGCAGTTTAAGATCTAAAAATTTCTCTGAATTTTCAGCTACATTTCTTTCCATAAATTCTATGGCTGTAGGATTTGCACTGGCTTTAAGAATTTTTATAACAGAATTAACTCCATCTTCCAAATTATTAAATGGAACTAATACACTTATTGACTTTTCTGGTTTTGGTATTATTTTTAAAACTATCTTAGTAATAACTGCAAGAGTTCCTTCTGATCCTATAATTAAGTTTTTTAAATCCAGTCCTGTACTATTTTTTATAGTTTTACCACCAACAGTTATAGCTTTTCCATCACCAGTTACAACTTCCATTTCTCTTACATAATCTCTTGTAACTCCATATTTAACAGCTCTCATTCCGCCTGCATTTGTGCTGACATTTCCACCAATTGAAGCAGTTTTTTCTCCTGGATCTGGTGGATAAAAAAAATTTCTTTCTTCAACATAAGATTGTACATCTTTTAAAAGAACACCAGGCTCAACTGTTAATGTTAAATTTTCTTCATCTATTTCAAGTATTTTATTCATTTTTGAAAAATCTAGCACAATACCTCCATGAAGCGGTACAGTTGCTCCAGTAAGTCCAGTTCCAGCACCTCTTGGAGTTATATGAATTTTATTTACACTCGCATACTTTATTATATTTTGAACTTCTTGTGTTGATTTTACAAAAACTAGTGCATCGGCATGTCCATATTCTCTTTGTAAACTATCACTTAAATACTTTTTTTCAATTTTATCTCCAATGACAATTTGACTTTCATCTTTTACTATTTTTTTAAGTTCATTAATATCCATATTTCCCCTCCTATGTTAAAATCAATATTGGTTATTCCTAAATAATATTTGATCATAATTTTCTATCTTCTATAAACTTTTCCAGCTATTAAATCACCACTAATTTGAATAAATTGAACCAATATTACTAATATAGCCACAGTTACAATCATGACTCCAGTTTCATATCTATAATATCCGTATCTTATGGCAAGGTCTCCAATCCCGCCTCCACCAACAATTCCAGCCATTGCTGAAAAACCTATTAAACTTACAAGATTAACAGTTATTGCTCTTATTAAACTTGGAAGAGCTTCAACAATAAGAACATCTGTTAATATTAATTTAAAGCTTGCACCAGATGATATTGCCGCCTCAATTACTCCACTATCAACTTCACTAAATGCCCCTTCACTAAGTCTTGCAAAGAATGCAATAGATGCAATTGTTATAGGTACTGTTGCAGCTTCAGGTCCAATGCTTGATCCTACTATTAATTTTGTAACTGGTAATAATAACACTAACAATATTACAAATGGAAGTGAACGTATTATATTTATAATAAAACTTGCAATACCATTAATTATCTTGTTTTTAAAAAATAGTTTATTAGAAGTTAAATAAAGTATAAGTCCAATTGCTCCCCCTACAAACAAAGATATAATCATAGCTGTAACAATCATTTTAGAACTATCTAAAACTGCCTGCAAAAGTTCCACTTTTAAAATTTCTATTGTATTTTCCATCTATATCACCTCCAAATAATCATTAATTATTCTTTCAGTTTTTACCACATTATTCTTTATAAACTGCTTTGCTCTTGCTATTTCTTCCTTATCGCCAACTATACTTACAATCAAAGTTCCTATTGGTTTATTATCTATATAATCTATCTTTCCATGAATTATACTAATATCAACATTATAATTTTTAGCTACTTCTGATATTACAGGTTTTAAGCTATCATTTCCTTTATAATTTATTTTAATTATTTCGCCTTCACCTAATAAATCAAAAATTTCCCTTGGAAGATCAACACTTGAATTTTTATTAATTAAAGACTTAGTAACTTCATGTTTAGGATCAGAAAAAATTGAATATACATCATTAACTTCAACTATTTCTCCATTACTCATAACTGCTACCCTATTAAATAATTTCTTTGCCACTTCCATTTCATGAGTTATAAATACAATAGTAATATTTAGCTTATCATGTATATCCTTTAATAGATTAAGTATTTCTTCAGTATTTTCTAAATCCAATGCTGATGTAGCCTCATCACACAAAAGCACTTCTGGATTGTTAGCAATAGCTCTTGCAATACCTACTCTTTGTTTTTGCCCGCCACTTAAGTTTGCTGGATATACTTCTTTTTTGTCTTCAAGTTTAACTAAGCTTAGTAATTCATTGATTCTTTCATTTCTTTTATCTTTTGGATAATTATTTGCTTTTAAAACGAACTCTATATTTTCATATATTGTCTTTCCACTTATTAAATTAAATTGTTGAAATATCATTCCTATTTTTAATCTTTTTTCCCTAAGCTTGCTTCTGCTTATATTAGTTATATCTTCATCATCTATAATTACTTGTCCTGATGTAGGTTTTTGAAGTAAATTTATTATTCTGACAAGTGTACTCTTTCCCGCTCCACTTAATCCAACAATTCCAAAGATTTCACCTTTGTTTATTTTTAGATTCACATCTTTCACCGCTTGCACTTTTTTTCCTTTTATTTCAAATTCAACATTTATATCTTTCAATTCAATCATTCTTATCACCACCCATATAATTTTTTCTAACTTACAATAATATTGCCATTATCGTAAGCTAGATTTCTGCATTAATATGATAATATTACTTATATTTTAGTTTATATTACACTCTAATATAATTTAAAATTTTTTTCTTAATTATATTATTTCCACCATTCTGGTTTAGAAAAGTCTTTAAACTTACTGTTTTCTATTGCTGTTTTAAAATCATCTGATTCTATTACTTCTAAAAGATCTTTTCCTAGTTCTTTATCTAAATCTTCTGTTCTAACTACTACTACATTTTTATAATTTTCTGTTAATGGCTCTACAGCTAATGCCTTGCTATAATCAAAATCTGATGCAAATGCATAATTTCCCGGAACAAGTGCAGCATCTACACTATCTAAACTTCTTGCAAGTTGAGCACCTTCAACTTCAACGAACTCAATATTTTTAGTATTTTCTGCAATATCAAGTGTACTTGCTTTTGTTGCATCAACATTATCTTTTAACTTAATTAATCCATTAGCACTCAACACGTTTAATGCTCTTGCAAGATTTGATGCATCATTTGGAATAGCTATTTTTGCACCATCTGGAATTTTGTCAATTGAATCATATTTTTGTGAGAACATACCCATTCCAAGTGTTGGTACAGTTTTAACAGCTGAAATATCTAAATTATTATCAGCGCTAAATTTCTTTAAGTATTCTGTATGCTGCATTAAGTTTGCTTGAATTTCTCCATTATTTAAAGCTTGATCTGGTTGAATATAATCACTAAATTCCTTTACTGTGATTTTATATCCCTTTTTTTCAAGTAATGGTGTAAACACTTCCTTAATCATATCTCCATAAGGACCAGGGCAAACACCTACAATAATATCCTTTGAACTTCCACTTGAAGCTTGGTTATTACTCTCTGTACTTTTATCCTTTGCTCCTCCGCATGCAATTAAACTAATGCCTACTGCTGTTATTAATGATAATGCTCCTAATTTTTTTAAAATTTTCATATTTTATTCCCCCTATAATCTTCACTAAATTATTATTGCTTTTTATTTTTTAATTATAATAATTCTTATATAATTAGTCATATTTATTTTGATTTTTTATTTATATATTGTGATTTCAATGTACTTTCTTTTATTATTTACCTTTTCTTGAAATCACAATATATTGTTATATTTTATTTATCAGAATCTTAATTTAAATTACACCTACATTTATATATTAATTTACTTTTTCATATAATTTTTTAAATTCTCTAATCTTTTAAGTGCTTCTCTAAGAGTTGCTTCTGTTTTGGCAAAGTGTAATCTTATATAATTATTAACATTGCCTCTAAAGAAACTTGATCCTGGAACCGCTGCAACTCCTATTGTTCTTGCAAGCCATATACAGAATTCATAGTCATCTTCATATCCAAATTCTGATATATCAACCATAACGTAATAAGCACCTTGTGGTTCAAAATACTTTAATCCTATTTTATCTAAACCTTCTAAAAAGAATTTTCTTTTCTTATCATATAGATCTGTTAATCCATCATAATAATCTTGTCCAAATTCTAGTCCTTTAACAGCTGCTTCTTGAAGTGGCGCTGCTGCTCCAACTGTTAAGAAGTCATGAACCTTCTTACATTGTTCTATCACTTCTTTGCTTGCAATTATATATCCAAGTCGCCATCCAGTAATTGAGTATGTCTTTGATAATGAACTACATGATATTGTTCTTTCAAACATTCCAGGAAGTGAAGCTATGTAAGTATGTTTATATGGAGGATATACCAAATGTTCATACACTTCATCTGTTATTACAAAAGTATCAAACTCTATGGCAAGATCTGCAATGTACTGAAGTTCTTCCCTTGTAAATACCTTTCCTGTTGGATTTGATGGATTACAAAGAACAAGTGCTTTTGGATTTTGCTCAAATGCATGTCTTAATTCATCTTTATCAAATGTAAAAGTTGGTGGTTTAAGCTCAACATATATTGGCTCAGAACCTGAAAGAACTGTATCTGCTGTATAGTTTTCATAAAATGGTGAAAATACAATTACTTTATCATCTATATTACAAACACTCATCATTGCAGCCATCATTGCTTCTGTACTTCCACATGTAACTACTATATTTTCTTTAGGATCAATATGAATTCCCATAAACTTTTCTTGCTTAGCTGCAAGCTTTTCTCTAAAATTTTGTGCTCCCCATGTTATTGAATATTGATGAGGTCCTTCATCTGCCACTTCTTTTAATCTATCTGTTATTTCTTTTGGTGGATCAAAATCCGGAAATCCTTGTGATAAGTTTATAGCACCACATTCTTCAGAAACTCTTGTCATAGCTCTAATGACTGATTCTGTAAATCCATCTAATCTTCCACTTAATTTTGCCATATATATGCCCCCTTCTAATGCTATCAAGTTACTAAGAATTAAATAAAAATAAAACGCCAGAGAATAAACTCTAGCGTAATAATCACCATAAAATTCATCCTCTTATCTATCAGTTATAAAAAATAACTGCAGGAATTAGCACCATTATATATAGTAAATGAACTAATATATCGGTTGCTGGGCTTCATAGGGCCAGTCCCTCCACCACTCTTGATAAGTTATATATTCAATTGTTAGTTGATGAATTTAGTATATATTTATTTTCTTAAAATGTCAATATATTCTTTAGATAAATTTATAATATTAACTTATTTATTCCATAATATAAATATAAGATATACTAAGTTTAAAGTAAAATAATCAAAATAAAGCACTTATATGGTGCTCACTTGTTACAAATAATGAATCTAATAATTTAAACATCAATGATTGTACCCAAAACTGTTTGAGTCATCTAAAATCAGACAAAAAATTTTGGAACAATCATTAATGTAAAAATTCTATAGCTTTATTTTTGAATTTAAGACACCCATGAACCGAGAACCTAAATCTTGTATTTGGCTCGAATCGCTAGCATTTATTATGTAATAAGCGACTCTATAAATTACCAGAATTGTATTTTCACGCATAAACAAAAGAAACTTAGTATTTATGATTTTATAGAAAACAAAGAAATTCAATATATGAATATACGTAGTATTGTATTAAAAATTGAAGTTATTAAATTCTTAGACAGAGGCTGTTCCAAAATTGTTTGTCCAAAACTTGTTTTTTGGACAAACAGTTTTGGGCACAACCTCTGTCTTTTGAATTTTTAACTTCAATTTTCCTACAATACGAGTATATCATATATTGAATTTCGGTTGTTATCCACTAACCTCTGACACTCGTAATTTATTTACTGTATAAGCGGTTGATTGCACTTAGCATTGCCTTAATAGATGCTCTTGTAATATTACTATCTACACCAACACCAAATGTTTTTTCTTTATTATCATTTCTTTGCATATAAACATAAGATGCTGCCTTTGCTTCAGAACCTGTACTCATAGCATGTTCATTATAATCAATTATTTTAACATCTATATCAATATTTTTTCCTATAGCATTTTTAAATGCATCAATAGGCCCATTACCTATACCTTCTATACTTCTAGATTGTCCATCATAAACAACATTCATATTTACTTTAGTATCATTATCCCCATTAGTTTCAGAATAATCAAAGAACTGACATTTATCAAGCTTTAGAGCATCTTGTCTTTCTAGATATTCACGAGTAAATGCATCCATAACTTCAGTAGGTGAAACTTCTCCTTTTCCTTCTGAAATCTTTTGAATAACATCTGCAAACTCTTTCTGCATAGTCTTAGGTAGCTTAAATCCATAGCAATGGTCCATTACAAATGCCACTCCACCTTTACCTGATTGACTGTTAATTCTAACTAATGCCTCATATTCGCGGCCTAAATCACTTGGGTCTATTGGTAAGTATGGAACCTGCCATATTCCATCATGTCTTTCTTCATACTTCTTCATCCCTTTATTTATAGCATCTTGGTGAGATCCTGAGAACGCTGTAAATACTAAGTTACCTGCATAAGGATGTCTTACATGTACAGGTATTTTAACGCATCTTTCATATACTTCTACTATTTCATCAATATTTTCAATATTAAGCTCTGGATTTACTCCATGCGAAAACATATTATAAGCCACAGTTAAAATATCAACATTACCGGTTCTTTCTCCATTACCAAGAAGTGTTCCCTCTACTCTATCTGCACCTGCAAGAAGAGCAAGCTCAGCATCAGCAACACCTGTACCTCTATCATTATGTGGATGAACACTTAATATGATTCTTTCTCTGTCTTTAAAATGCTTAGACACCCATTCAATTTGATCAGCATACACATTTGGCGTATCCATCTGTACAGTTGATGGTAAATTTATAATTATTTTATTTTCTTTAGTAGCTTCCCATACATCTGCAACTGCATCACAGATTTCAAGAGCATATTCAACTTCTGTTCCTGTAAAGCTTTCTGGTGAATATTCAAGTACTATCTTTCCATCAAATTTTTCTACATATCCCTTTACAAGTTTAGTTCCTTCAACTGCAATTTGCTTTATTTCTTCCTTACTCATATTAAAAACAACATCTCTTTGAAGAACTGAAGTTGAATTATATATATGAACAATAGCTTTATTTAAGCCTTTTAAACTTTCAAATGTTTTTTCTATAAGGTGAGGTCTTGCTTGTGTTAAAACTTGTACATAAACATCATCCGGAATAAGATTTTCGTCTATTAATTTTCTTAAGAAATCATATTCAATTTGTGATGCAGAAGGAAATCCGACTTCAATTTCCTTAAATCCAAGCTTAACAAGTAAATTAAAAAATTCTACTTTTTCTTCCACAGTCATAGGATTAATAAGTGCTTGATTCCCATCTCTTAGATCAACACTACACCAAATTGGTGCCTTCTTTATTTCATTATTTGGCCATGTTCTTTCCTTATAGTTTATTGTTTCAAATCTCTTATACTTTTTATAATTTAACATTTTTTGCCCCCCAAAATATATTTATTATAAAGCTCTTTCCACATGCATTTTTAAATCGCAGATATAGCCCCTCAACCACTCCACGTATCTTCATAATAAATATAATCGTTCTATCTACGGTGTTATTAACCCCACAAGAATCACTCCTTTGTATTTTGAATATTAAGTGTATTTTAACACACCGATGAAGGTATGTAAATATTTTATACAAATAGCCATCACTTTTTTAATATATAACCTGTTATTTTATAAAATTCATAACCTTTTTATAAATATCAACATTTTTTTCTTTATAATTAAGTTCCCTTTTATGCTTAATTTAATATACTAGCAATATAGCAATTATTTTAGGAGAAAAAGAAAATATGAATTATTTTTCGCCTATTTTACTTACCATTACAGCATGTTTACCTATTATAAGTGCTACTCACAATTTAAAAGTAAATTCAATATCCATCCATAAATCAAGTTCTACTTTTATAAGTATACTTGTAACTATTGGAACATTTCTTTCTATGCTTTTAGGTAATTTAATTAGTATTCTATTAGGTTCTTATATATCAAATATTTTTGGAATTGTATTACTGTTTATCATAAGCATATATTTTCTTTGTGAATATAAAAGACATCATGAATATTTCTTAGGATATGATACATCATTTTATTATGAAACTAACCTTAAATATAAAAATATACTGGAAAATCCAAAATGTTTAGATAAAAATAATTCTAAATTAATTGATATTCCTAAAAGCATTCCTTTTGCATATGCAATTGTAATAAACAGTTTTTCTTTATTTTTTAGTGCAGGAGTAATTCATATAAATTTGGATTTATGCTTGATTTTTATTTTTTTATTTTCTCTACTTTCATTTTACCTTGAATGTTTCATAATTAAGTTTAAATTCTTTAGATTTATTTTAAGATATAACATTTTGATTACTGGAATTCTATTACTCATAATGAGTATATATGAGTATGGTTTAATATTTCATATCATTTCTTAAAATTGTATGCCTCACAACAAAAATAAAGGACGTACTAAGTTTAGTGTGAATAACCGAAATAAAGCTCTTATGAGGTGCTCGCTTGCTACAAAAATGAAGCTAAGAATTCAAACATGCAGACTTGCACCCACAAATGTTTGCTCCAATATAAAATTGGACAAACAATTGTGGAACAAGTCTACATGAAGAATTCTAAAGCTCAATTTTTGAATGCAAGACACCGCACACATAAGAGCTTTATTTCTTTGTTTCATCTAAATTCAGAGTATCCGTATTATTGCTGCTATACATAAATACATTTTTAAATTAAGGAATAGTTATTTATAGATATTAAAGATTTAAAAAGTTAACATTTTACCATTTTTTAAAAGATATAGATTTATAAATATCAGAATATAAATCCTTACGAATGTGCACTTATAAGGAAACCTATTCATCATTATATGAATAGGGGCTATACTGCTAAGTTCGTACCTCAGCAAGCATTATATGCCAAAGAGCAGCTATACTGTAATTCGGAACTTTTCTTATATATTGGGGAATACTTGGATTTTCTAAGTAGCCACATAAATTATAACTAAAATAAATTAGATGTCTATGATTTTAGAGAAAAACAAAGAAATTCAATATATGAATACCCGACTCACATTCGTTCGCGGGGTAAGCGATTCACACCAAATCAAAGATTTGGGTTCTCTGCTTATGCGTAGTATTGTATTGAAAATTTGAGTTATTAAATTCTTAGACAGAGGTTGTTCCAAAATTGTTTGTCCAACACTTGTTGTTGGAGCAAACTGTTTTGGGCAAACCTCTTTCATTAGAATTTTTGGCTGAAATATTTACGCAATCGAGCATATCATATATTGAATTTCGGTTGTTATCCACTAAACCATGATTCTACGTCCTTTATTTATATTGCCCAACATCTACTTTGCTAATTTAATAAATTTTTAATATTAAAACCGATTTATTTATTATAATTTATACTGTAAAATATAATATTATAGAAAGGAGTTATTATATGAAAATCGAAATTGACAAAAAACTTATAAAATATGGAATTTATGTTGCTGTTACTTCTATTTCAATATATATTGCATATTTAATCATCTCAAATATTGGAGATATCTTCGGCAAGTCCTTAGATATTTTAAGAAATATATATAAGTTAATAAAGCCGTTGTTTTTTGCATTCATAATAGCGTATTTATTATTTCCAATAACGAAGGCTATAGAAAATTTTCTTAAAAATAATACAATTTTTCAAGTAAAAAAAGAATCATCTCGAAGAATTTTAGCTATACTGTTTTCTTACCTTTCCGTTATTGGGATAATACTCGGGCTGCTTTGTGGAATCTACTTTATGATTGGAGGACAGATTTCAAATAATATAACTATCTCTAATATTGTTGATGAAATTTCTCTGTACCTAAACTCAAATTTGTTTAATAGTACATCAATAAGTGATACAATCAGAAATTTAAATATTCCATTTATTAAGGAATTAGAGCCTTATATTTTAGAATCACTTCAATATGTACAACAATATATTGCCAGCAATTTAGGTAATTTTACTTCATACATATTAAGCATAGGAAGTGGAATCGCTACATTTTTTATTTCATTAATACTAAGTATTTATATATTAAAAGATTCAGAATATTTTATAAATCTTTGGAAAAAACTATACAATTTAGTTTTTAGAAAAAGTAAGCTTGGTGGAAAAATCGCATATGTTTTCAAAACAATTCATGAAACTTTTGCTAAATTTATTAAAGGTCAATTATTAGAAGCATTCTTTGTTGGAGTTTTATCTGCAATCGCACTAGAGATTGTTGGAATTGATTATGCTTTTATAATAGGTGTAATAGCTGGAATATGTAATATGATTCCTTATGTAGGACCAATTGTTGGTACTATACTTGCTGCCATAATGGGTTTATTAAGTGGAAATCCATTAAAAATTCTTTATGCAATAATTTCTATGCTTGTTGTTCAACAAATAGATAACAATCTTCTTGCACCTAAAATAGTTGGCGACAGTGTTGGTCTTCATCCAGTTTTCACAATGATGGCAATCCTTATTGGTGGAAATATAGGTGGTTTATTTGGAATGCTTTTATCTGTTCCTATAGCCGCATCATTTAGAGTTTTATTTAATAATTGGTATGACTCATACATAAAAACACATGAAAAATTAAAGTCATAACCTAAATAAGTTGCAAAAACAACTTTCAATAAAAAATTATCAATGATGAATAAGGATAGCATTGTATCAAAAATTTGAGTAAAAATTCTTAAACAGAGGCTGTTCCAAAAACAACTTGCTTTTGAAGCAAATTGTTTTTGGAACAGCCTCTATTTTTAGAATTTTCACTCAAATTTTCCTACAATCGAGCTTATCATATATTGAATTTAGGTTATTTTACTCTAAACTTAGTATGTCCCTTATTTAATTTATAAAGTGATTTTTACTTCCTGTCCATCAGCTGTTTCTAGTTCTACAATCTTCATTCCTTTATATTCTCTAGAACTTCTTTTAACACATTTAATTGCTTCTATTATTAACACCTTTAATTCATCTGTTAGTTCTTTATTAGGTATATGCCTAATAATAAATCCACATAAAGATAAAGGAATAAGTATAGTAAATCTTATTTTATCTGCTTTTATTGAAACCTTCATAATAGTGCCTCTATTCTATAACTACCTTCACTATATCACCTTTATTAGAAGTTACATCAACAATCTCTCCCATTGCTTCATTATCAAGACAAGTTACTATTGTATTCATTAATTGTTCTATATCTACTCCATCCAATCCTTCTGTTTTAATTGGAAGTTTTCCTGTAACCTTAAGAACTTCTCTTATTATTTTGATAGGAAGCTGTACATTAACTTTATCACCTTCTGCCCTTAATACTTTTATTCTTAAAAATTTGTCTTCATAATTCTTATTTTCACTGATTACAATTTGTGCATCACTATCATTTGTTCTATTTGAATTATTTAGTGCATCAATAAGGTCTTTTGCCTTATCAGCAGTTATTTTCCCTTCCTCAACCATCTTTAAAACTCTCAAAACTTCTTCATTCATAATAATATCCTCCATTTTTTATAATTTATTTTGATATTTTTTGCCCTAATATATTTTTTAAAATTGTGTTTTCTTATTCTTTTAATTTATTAATTGCTTCATCTGGAGATATTTCACCCTTTTCAAGTGCATCCAATATATTATTATTATCTTGTCTTAATCTAGGCTCTTTCATCTCTTTTACTGGATATCCTAATGCTGCAATAACTTCATCTAGCTTTGATCTAACAGTTGGATATGATATTCCGAGCTCTCTTTCTACTTCCTTTATACTTCCCCTGCATTTTATAAAAGTTTCTATAAAATAAAGCTGTTCTTTATTTAAATAATCAAATTTAGATAACTTGAATTCATTTTCTATAACAGTATTACAACTATTACATCTTAATTTAGTTGCCACAAGCTTCTTAGCACATATTGGACATCTACTTATTATCTCATGCATTAAATCATCTCCATTCCTTAATAATAATTTATCACTATTTATAAAATTTGTAAATAGACAATATTAATTTTTTTAATATTTCCATTAATTTTATTTATTTATAAACTTATAAAATCAAAAATATTAATTTATATTTTAATTTTTTTAATAAATATAATTTCCTAAAGAATAAAAAAGACAGCCTACCTTAAGTAGACTGTCTTTAATCTATAACTATTTCTTTTTAGATTTTTTAGTTTCTTCTTTTTTTATATCATAAGCATTTATATACATTTCTTTAAGCTCACTCATAAGTGGATATCTTGGGTTAGCTCCAGTACATTGATCATCAAATGCCTGTTCTACCATTTCATCTAAGCTTGCATAGAATTTATCTTCAGATACACCAGCTTCTTTAATTGTTTTTGGCATATTTACTTTTACTTGTAATTCTTCTACAGCTCTAATTAATAATTGAACTTTTTCTTCTGTAGTATTTCCACCAAGTCCTAAATAATCAGCAATCTTAGCATATCTGCCTGCTGCACTTGGATATTTATATTGAGCAAATGCTGCCTGCTTAGTTGGAGCATCTGTAGCATTAAACTTAATTACTTCATTTAATAATAATGAGTTTGCCATACCATGTGGTAAGTGATGGAATGCACCTAGCTTATGAGCCATTGAGTGGCAAATTCCAAGGAAAGCATTTGAGAACGCCATACCAGCGATACATGATGCATGCGCCATTTTTTCTCTTGCTTTAACATTAGTTGTTCCTTCACTATATGCAAGTGGTAAATATTTAAATACTAATCTTATTGCTTCAAGCGCCATACCATTTGTATATTCAGATGCCATTATTGAAACATAAGCTTCCATAGCATGAACTAATACATCTATACCAGCACAAGCTGTTAACCCCTTTGGTGAACTCATCATAAGTTCAGCATCAACTATAGCCATATCTGGTGTTAAAGCGTAGTCAGCAAGTGGATATTTTATTCCTGTTTCTTCATCTGTTATAACTGCAAATGGAGTAACTTCTGAACCAGTTCCTGCTGATGTAGCAATTGAAACCATCATAGCTTTAACGCCCATTTCAGGGAATTTATATACTCTCTTTCTTATATCCATGAATCTCATAGCTAAATCTTCAAATCTAACTTCTGGATGTTCATACATAACATGCATTATCTTAGCAGCATCCATAGCTGATCCACCACCAAGAGCTATTATTGTATCTGGTTCAAAGCTTAACATTTCCTTAGCTCCAGCTTTTGCACATCTTAAAGTTGGATCTGGTTCAACATCACAGAATATTCTATATTGTATTTTGTTTGCATCTAAAATTTCTGTAATTTTATTAGTGTATCCAAGTTCGAACAATACCTTATCTGTTACTATGAATGCCTTTTTCTTACCCATATCACTTAATTCATTTAAAGCAATTGGTAAACATCCATATTTAAAATAAGTTTTTTCAGGAACTCTAAACCAAAGCATATTTTCTCTCCTCTTAGCTATAGTTTTTACATTTATTAAATGCTTAGGACCAACGTTTTCTGAAACTGAGTTTCCTCCCCATGATCCACATCCTAATGTTAAAGATGGTGCAAGTTTAAAGTTAAATAAATCACCTATAGCTCCTTGAGATGCTGGCATGTTTATTAATGTTCTTGCAGTTTTCATTCTAGCACCGAAGGCTGATATTCTATCTTTTGATTTTATTTCATCTGTGTAAAGTACTGATGTGTGACCCATTCCACCAAGAACTATTAATCTATCAGCCTTATCTAAAGCTTCTTCAAATGTTTTAACTTTGTACATTGCAAGTACTGGTGATAATTTTTCGTGTGAGAATGGTTCTTCAAGCTCTACTGAAGTAACTTCACCTACTAATACCTTAGAAGTTTCCGGCACATCTACACCTGCCATTTTAGCAATTTTATATGCAGATTGACCAACCATGTTGGCATTTAATCCGCCTTTTTCATTTAAGATAATCTTTCTTACCTTATCTATTTCTTCACCTTTTAAGATATAAGCTCCTCTTTCACTTAATTCTTTCTTAACTTCATCATAAACTTCTTCTAATACAACAAGTGATTGTTCTGATGCGCAAATCACTCCATTATCAAAAGTTTTTGATAAAAGAATTGAGTTCACTGCCATTTTAATATGTGCAGTCTCATCTATTATCGCTGGAGTGTTTCCTGCTCCAACCCCTAAAGCTGGTCTTCCTGATGAATAAGCTGCCTTAACCATTGCAGGGCCACCTGTAGCAAGTATTATATCTGACTCTCTCATAACATTTTGTGATAATTCTACTGATGGTTCATCAATCCATCCTATTATTCCTTCTGGAGCTCCAGCTTTAACTGCTGCATCTAAAACTATTTTAGCAGCTTCAATTGTAGCATTTTTAGCTCTTGGATGTGGTGATATAATTATTGCATTTCTTGTTTTAAGTGCAATTAACGTCTTAAATATTGCTGTTGAAGTTGGGTTTGTTGTTGGAACTATAGCTGCTATAACACCTATCGGCTCTGCAACTTTAGTAATACCATATGTGTGATCCTCTTCTAGAACTCCACAAGTTTTCATATCTTTATATTGGTTGTAAATATATTCAGCCGCAAAGTGGTTTTTTATAACCTTATCTTCAACTATACCCATTCCAGTTTCTTCTACTGCCATTTTAGCTAATTTAATTCTGTTATTATTAGCTGCCATAGCCGCTTGTCTAAATATTTCATCAACTTGTTCCTGAGTAAAGTTTGCGAATTCTTTTTGTGCTACTCTTAATGCTTCAATTCTTGCTGTCAATTCTTGTGGGTTTGTAACTTTCATTCCCATACCTCCTAGTAAATTCACTAAAAAATTTATCTTGTGATATTTTTAACACTTTTCACAAATCAATTCTAGTCTATTGTTTGTCTTTTGTCAAACAATTTTGAATTATTTTTAAATTTTATTTAATTATAGCTAAAATTTTTATGCATCTATCGATTATTTTGTCGTTAATAGTTCATCTGCCCAAATTTGTATTGTTATTTTTAATTCAAAAAAATGGAACTAAAATTCTATTATATTTATCTTTCTAAAATCCTTACTAACTGCTTTAATAATTAATCATATTATAACGTTACTTGCTAAAAATTATTCATAAGAAAAACTATATTAAAATAATTTTCTTATAAGCTTAGCTAGATTTTTTATATAAACATATAAAATTTCAATTCCATTTTAAATTATCTTTTTATTTTTTAAGTATATATTGTTTTAACCAAACTACTGACCATTATTTATTATTCTGTTAATTAAGACAGTAAGTTATCTATTGTTTTAACTAATCCCTCAACTTCTGGTTTACTTAATTGTGCATTTGCTCCTACTGATTCTCCTTTGTGTCTTAGCTCATCAGTAATTAATGAAGAGAATACTATAACAGGAAGTTTTTGTAATATAGGATCTTCTTTAATTTTTCTTGTTAATGTAAGACCATCCATTCTAGGCATTTCTATATCTGTTATTAGTAATTGTACATCTTCTCTAAAGTTTTCACCTTTTTTAGCCTTAAGTTCAGTTAAATAATCTAAAGCCTGCTGTCCATCATCAAAAATTCTTAAATTTCTAAATCCTGCTTTGGTTAATGTATCTTTTAATAGTCTTCTTATTAAAGCTGAGTCATCTGCAAGCATGACTTTTATATTTGATCTATCTTTATAGTCTACATTTACAAGTCTGTCTTCACTTATTCCAGAGCTTGGACAAATATCTGTAACTATTTTTTCAAAGTCAAGCATTATCAAAACTTTTGTTCCAAGAAGAATATTCCCTACAGACAATGAGTTTTCTGATAAATCATCTGGTTTTCTTATTTCTTCCCATTTAATACGATGTACAGCTATAATATCATCAATATTAAATGCTACCTTTATTTTATTAAACTCACATATTATAACTTTAGCACCTATATTTTTTGATTTTTGCTTTGTTAAAATATATTTTAAATCTACTAATGTTAATATTTCATCTCTGCATAAAATAAGTCCTGCTATTTCAGGTCTAGGATCTGGAAGCTTTGTTAATCCATCCTTTGGCATTTCAATAACTTCTTTAACCTTAACAACATTAATTGCATAATGATTGCCATTTGCCACAAATTCTATTATCTCCAATTCTCCTGTTCCTGATTCTAATAATATGTCATTTTTAGTTTCCATAACATCTACCCCTTTACGCTTATATATTTAGTCATCTTCTCCTAATAATAAGATTATATCATTTATTCAACATTCTTCATATAATGTAAATCAAAAAATATCTTCAATTATTATCACATATTGAAGATATTTTAATTTATGTGTATAGAATTTTTTATATTTTGTTGAATTATAAGATACAACCATCGTTCTTTAACAATTTATATAAAGTTGGATTAAAATTAAATTCTTTAATTAAATTATTAACTTCGTTTAAAACTATATTTTTCTTTTCATCTGATACTTTGTTTTTGCTTGCTCGTATCAATATATTTTTAGGCGAATGAGCTATGTCTATAAATTCTAATAGCTGAGTTTTATATCCCATATATTCTAAAAGATTTCCTCTAATACTATCAGTCATAAGTGCAGCAATTCTTTCTTGTATTATTCCATAATTTGTTAGTATATTTAAATTTTCACTTTTCATTTGAGCATTTAGTTCATGTTGACAACAAGGTACAGAAAAAATCATTTTAGCATTCCATTTTATAGCATTATAAAGTGCATAATCTGTAGCTGTATCACAAGCATGAAGCGTTATAACCATATCTACTTTATTATTATATTTAAAACCATTTATATCACCAAGCTCAAAATGAAGATTTTCATAATTATATGCTTTAGCAATTTTATTACATTTATTTATAACATCTTCCTTAAGATCCAAACCAATCATTTTAACATTTATCTTTTTTATTTCTACAAAATAATGATAAAGCACAAAAGTTAAATATGATTTTCCGCACCCAAAATCTAATATAGTAAGTTCTTTATAATCTTTTTTCTTTATTTCATCATCGATTATTTCAATGAATCTGTTTATTTGTTTGTATTTATCATATTTAGAATTAACAACCTTTCCTTCCTTAGTAAATACCCCTAAATCAATAAGCGGTTTTATTATTGTACCTTCTTTAAGTATATAATTCTTTTCTTTATTATGACTTTTGTTTGACAGTTTAGTATTATTAGTTTTACTTTTACTTAAAAGAATTTTACCTTTTTTAGAAATCTTCATATCAAAAGTTGTTTTCTCTGACCATCCGTTAAGCTGCTTATAATTATTATAAACAAACTCTAAAATCTTATCTCTAAGTTCTTCTTTTTCTATATTCTCATGAAATACCTGTTTATCAGTATACTTTTCAATTTGATAATATTCCTTTTTCTTATTTTCTTTTAAAAATATACTTATTTTATTATACTTATTTTCTTTATTTATTTTATTGCTTATAACTATCTTTATCAGTTCATCATTTAACATATCATCTATTGCTTTTATTAAATCTTCCATTTATATAACACACCTATCATAAAAAATAATATAGTATACAAAAGATTTTTATAACTTTGTATACTATATTATTATATATTGTAAAGATATTATTTCAAACATAAAATATGAAATACAATAAATTTGTTCTTATATATTTGTTTTTATCTACCAGCGGCCCCCTCCAACCTTTACACTCCAATTTTTCAATTTTCTTGAGTTCTTTTCTTTTTGGTATGCCATATATTCCTTTTCACCTTTTAATCTTCTTTTTTTATATCATTTATTGTTTTTATAGTAAGTTCTCTTGCAGTCATATATTTATACCTCCTTACTAATACTATTTACAATTAAATTTTCTCATAATTTTTATAAATCTAATCGCAGTATTATTAAATTGAGGCTATATATATGTTATATCTTCTTTTATTTTTTATTCTTCATCTTCTTTATTATTCTGATTTTTTTCTTCTTTTTCTTTTTTCATACTTACTTTTGTTATAATCTCTGGAACCATTTCAATTAATGCTTCTAAATTATTTTTACTTTTAATTGGAAGCATGCTTACTTCACCTTTTTTAATTACAACAATTGCATCAGGAGTAATTCTTGCACCACCGCCACCGCCTGCTCCATCGCTATCTATACTTTTATTATCGCTTCCTTTTCCTCCACCAGCTCCACAGCCAAAGAATACGCTAATAATTGGTACAAGAGTTACTTCTCCTACAACTATGGGTTGTCCAACTACAGTTTCTGTTTTTATAAATCTTTCAAAATTACTAAATATAGAATCAATGCTTTCTTTAAAATTATTTTCCATAAATCTCTCCTCCTAAAATCTTAACTTATTAATTTATAATTTATATTGATCAATATGTTTTATACTATTTAATACACATCTTTGGCTTTAAATGTTTCATATTTTTTTCTTTTTTTGAAAAGATTATTTTTCTAATATCTTTTTTCATTAAAAGATGAATAGTTTTAAATATAATTATAAATCCTAAAATTTTTCCCATGATTTCTAGTTCAATATGGTAGACTTCTTCTTCAAATCTGGGGAAAAGATTAATGTTGTTGTTTGGATAAGCTGTATTTATTATGCTTATTAGTCCAGATAAAATACCCGTCATAGATGGATCTTCAAATCCATAAATTCCATCTGCTTTTATATATTTGGGCTTAATTATATTTAAAACTTCTTTCGTATAGTTGCAAAGTATATTAAAAAGATTCTTATTAAATTGAATCTTCTTTGAGCTTTTTTCTTTTATTTCTGACTTTTTGGTTTCTCTGGTTTTAAATTTTTTTTTATCTGCCATCGAAATATTTATCCCACATAAACTTATTTGCATTTTTACTTTTGAACTTTCTTTTTCTCTTGATATAATAAGCTTTACTAATCCAAATAACAACTTAACACATGCATTTCCATAAAATCCTTCATCAATGGATCCTTTAACTATATATCTAAATGGTACAAAAATTATAGCTGTAAGTATTAATGAAATTATTATCAATACTACACTTATGATTTTCAATCCCAAAAGCAATATTGCCATTTTTTACACCGCCTTTAATATTTTATACAGTTTACTTTTTGCTAGTTTGCTGTTTTCAAATTTACTTTGGCAGTACCTTCCTGCTGATTTTTTTACAATATTAGTAGTTATGGCAATATTCTTTTTTATCAGCTTATCATACGGATTATTATATCTAAGCTTATATCCATCTAAAATTGTGGATTTCATTAATCGTATACTTTCTTTATAATTGTTATATGTTATTTTTGGTTTTTCTTTTTCAACTTCATTTAAGCAGTTATCGATAATAAGTTCACTTAAATCTGATAACCTTTGTGGAATTTCAATATCTTCAAAATCAAAAGCTGCTAGTTTACCTTCCATATTTCTTATTTCAATTAATTCTTGCGCGCATTCCTTACAATATTTCAAATGTTCTTCCAAAATTATTTTTTCCAAGGGTTCTATTGAATTATCTGCATAAGAATATAACAATCGCTTGTCCATATTGCACATTATTTATTCACCTCCATAACTTTTTCAAGTTTTTTCTTAAGAATAGCTTTTGCACGATAAATTTCAGTTTTTATGGTCCCCAATGGCCTTCCAATAAGTTCTGCTATTTCATTATATGATAATTCTTCATAATATCTAAGAACTATAACCATTCTATATTCCTCTGGCATCTCAGTAAGATATTTTTTTATTATGGTTTTAGTTTCTAAATTAATAACTTCATCTAGAACATCTTCTTCTGACACAAATGTATCTCCTAATGTTACCTCACCATCAATGTCATTTATACATACATTCATAGATACCACATTATTTTTAATTGTTCTTGTAAAGTTTAAACATGTATTAACTGAAATTTTTCTTATCCATGGATGAAATGGCATCTCTGTATCAAATTTGTCAATATTCTTAAAAACCTTAATATATATTTCCTGTACCATATCAAGTGCATCATGCGGATTCTGTACATAATTGAAACATAAAGAATATAAATATTTTTCATACATATTATACAATTTCATAAATGAATATTTATCATATTCTTTACATTTTTCAATGAGTTTCTTGTCTACCTCCACATTTATTCCCCCACTTTTAATATGAACTTCATTTAATATTAATCTATATATAACCATACACTTATAAATTATAAAAAGTTTCACTTATTTGAAATTTTTCATAACACTTCTCTTCATTCTTTAATTTTACCTCTTACTTTAAAAGAATAACTTAAATTTATAGTGCAGAAAAAAAGGAACTATCACAGATTATTTAATGTGACAGCGCCCTAATCTTTACTTCTCTTCTATTTTTCTTTTACTGGAATCCATATTGCACTTTCATAATCAAAAGAATTACAATTTCCACATGAATACCACTCAACATTTATTCCCATTTCAATCTCATAATCTGGATTACCAGGTAACCATTCTTTAAAAATTTGAGTATTCACAGACTGTAATGATCCTGGCAGAGGACCTGTACATTTAAATTTCGCCCACTTTGCTTTCGGAATTTCAAATATTTTCATTCCTTTCGGTATATTACCACCATTATATTTTCCTGCAATCATATAACGAAATTCTTTCTTTCCTGGTGCATCTTCAATGCATATTCCAAATTGCCCAATCATACATTCTTCAATTACTCTTTTAGTTTCTTTACTATTTTTATCATTAATACAATTTTTAGAAAATTCCTCCCAGAACTTTGGAATTTCAGTGTAAGCTGTTTCGTAAGCAAAATTTCTATCACACCCAATTACTTTAATAACGTCCATTTTTTCTATTGTATAATCCATATCGTTTCCTCCTCTAATTGATACAATAATTTTAAGAGGTAAAAAGGTCTTTATTTTTCTTGTATCTCCTTTCAGTTGTTTTGGAGATACTCCATGGAAACGGCTGAATGCTTTTGTAAAACTTTCTGGACTATCATAACCATATTTATATGCCAAATCAATTATTTTTTCCTTATTTGATATTAGCTCCAACGCGGCCATATAAAGCCTGCGATTCCTAATATACTCACCTATAGAATACCCTGTCATAATTTTAAATCCCTTCTGAAAATAAAACGATGACATATATACTTGATCAGCCACTTCATCTGCTCCAATATCTTCTAGCAGATGTTTTTCCATATAATTAATTGCCCTCTTTAAGCTTTCTGTCCATTCCATTTACATCACCTCTCACCAATATTCTATATCATGGACATAATTAAATCTTGTCATTTTCTGCTCTCTTCTGTCCATTTCAATTTCATATTAATTACTCTTCATACACTTTGCGTATCTACATATGGAAAAATCGAACAATAATCATTGAGCATTCTTTTGAATTCATCCCATTCAACGAATTTTGCGCCCATACTTTCCAAGTGATCTGTATGAACCTGACAATCTATAAAAGCAAAATTCTCTTCTTTTAATTTTTCAGCTAAAGTTATAAGTGCAATTTTTGAGCTATTGTTTACTTTTGAAAACATAGATTCACCAAAGAAGCATTTTCCAATTTTAACACCATAAAGTCCACCAACTAATTCTTCATTTAAATATGTTTCAACACTCATTGCATATCCAGCTTTAAATAAATCTATATATGCACTTTTCATATCTTCTGTTATCCAGGTTCCTTCTTCATCTTCACGTGTAATTTTACAGTTATTTATTACACCTTCAAAATCTGTATTAAATTTAACTTCGAATATATTCTTTTTAATTATTTTTCTCATTGATTTTGATACTTTAACTTCATCTGGCTTTAATATAAATCTAGGTTTTGGGCACCACCATAAAATAGGTTCACCTTCGTTATACCATGGAAAAATCCCATTTGAATACGAAAGAATCAGTCTTTCTATTGATAAATCTCCACCAACTGCTAAAAGTCCGTCCTCTTCCGAAAGTTCTGGATCTGGAAATATTAATTCTTGTGGTAATCTATAAACTGCCATTTAAACTCTACCGCGCTGCTATATTTTATTGCAGTCCTTTCTTTAAATTTATTGTCTATTTATAATAAACTTAGCATTTCTATACAAATATCATTATTCTTTCTATTTATATAATATCATATGTCCTTTTATTTAGTATATATTAGAAACTAATATATACTATACTCAAAAAGCAATATCTAACTCAAGTTATGTTTTTTATAATAACGCTCGAGATCCAATAATGTTATTAAAAGTTTGGTATAGTATGTATGTAGAAAGCATCTATTGTGATATAAATTGGAATGATGATATTATCAATATAATAATAAATGATTACGATTCAAAATATAAATAGAGGATACATCAAAATCACTTAATTATGATGTATCCTCTTTCACATTATTTACTAACATTAAATTTTTCTTCATCTTTATGAGATTTATCAAATAAATTATTATATTGATACTTCTCGTATTCTTTTATATCATCACTGTATGGGCTTTCTTCATCATATTTATAATACTTTCCATCAGCTCCAATATATCCATTAACATTCATTGCTGGAATCTCTTCTCTAAGCTTAAGTAAGAATTTATTATAATCTGACATTTCTAAATTAGCTGTATTTAATAATATAGATGATAAATAATTTGCACTTATTGTACCTAAATCCTGTTCTTCTATATCATAATTTGCCCATATTCTAAATGGAACTGTAAATTTTGTTTGAAGATCTTCTAAATTATCTAATGAAAATAAAGAAGTTCCTCTTCTTGTATATATCTCTTCATAGAATTTTTGTTCAATTGGAGGCATATGATCCCCAAAGAAAACAACAATTGTTGGTTCATCTATTCCTTGTAAATAAGTAAGAAGATTTTTAAATGCTTCATCAGAGCGTTTTGCTAAGCTTAAAAACTGATTTGCTTGAGTTGTATTTTTCATGTCAGTTATCTTAACATCACTTTCAAATACATCTTCACCAAAGTTATATCCACCATGATTTTGAATAGTTACATTAAATATAAACTTAGGTTTATCATCGCTTTTATCTTCTAACACTTCTTTAATTTTATCATAACTACTTTCATCACTTATATAGCATCTATAATAAGATGGATCTACAAAATCTTCTGAATCATAAAATTCACTAAAACCAAAATCTTTATATACGGTGTTACGGTTCCAACCTGTTCCTGGATATGGATGTATTGCTGTACTTTCATATCCTTGCTCATTTAATATACTCGTTAAGTTTCCCATAGGTTTTGTAACATATTGCTGATATGGAATACTACCAGCTGGTAAAAAGGCCATACTGTTTCCTGTTAAAAACTCAAACTCTGAATTACATGTATTACCTCCAAAAACTGATACAAGCATATTTCCCTTTATTGTATTTTCACTCATGTTCCTGATAAATGGCATATAATCTTCATTTGTTTTAAAATCTGCAATTACACTTGGATCTCCAAAAGATTCATTCATAATTGCAATTATATTGGGTTTCTTAGATTGTGTAGTAACATTGTTTGAAAATACTTCCATGGTTTTATCACTGTCACTACTAGCTAAAACTGTTTGCCCAATTGTATTTGGATCGTAATTTTCCGGCTTTTCAACTATTAAAAATTTACTGTTATTTATAAAGCTTGCAAAAAAGCCATTTTCTCTATATCCAACATTTTGTTCCCAAAGGTTTACTGTAAGTCCAATATTCTTTAGAAAATCAGTTTTGTATACTGTAACAGCACTTGTAGTTCCAACAACTAAGAAAACAGCTACTAAAGCTAAATTTCTTTTTAAACTATTTTTCCATGTATAATTTTTATTGAAAATAGAAATAACTAAAACTAACAGTAAAACTATAAATGGCACTATAATTTTATAGTCTAAAAAATTATATGTGAAATTTCCAGCTACACTTGCTGCTGTTTTAAATGAACGTAAATCTGATGGTAAAATAGGTGTATTACGAAATTCTGCTACAAAATGATTTGAAACACCTATTATAAAAAATAAAATATTTCCTATTATTGTTGTGTATCTAGTACTTTTTATTAATGCAAATAAAATACCATACACAAACACATAACAAAATATATTTGCTAAAATAGCATTTATATTTAATTTAAATATATTCCCACCTTGAAGCATTTCTATTGACCAAAATGATATTAGTGGTGATAAACATAATAATATAGTAGCTATTTTGAAATCGTATCTCTTAAAATTTTCTTTTAAATTATATAAAATATTCTTCATAACCTATTAATTTATATCCCCCCATATTAAGTTTTTGTTTGCATTCTGTTAAATTCATATTAAAACTTTCTTGCTATATCATATACTATCACTGTATCAAATTATTATCAATGCTTTTACGTTGACATATCTTCCTTCTTTTAACTAAATAATAAATAGCATTCTAAAGCACCTAGGAAATTTCAGAGTATACAAGCTTTTTGTAATATGTTTGTAATATATTTTTAATATATTATTTCATAAATATATAGGAATATGTTTTAGATAAATGTTGTTAAATAATTTTTACTTATCTTAAGATATGCAAAATACTGGCATTGAATTTTTAATCGTCTGTTTACCAACATTTTCTTAAAACACATCATTATACAAAGCAGAAAATATATTAATATATATGTTCTAATTAAGAATCTTCATTAAAATCTGCCCTAAACCCAAAAGGATATATGGTTCATATGAAGTAACTTTATTGGAACTTATATATATTGCAATAATAAAATTACATTTAAAATATTTACACCCTAAGTAGATACCAGCATACAAAATGTAGAAAACTAATTGCAACATATATAGTAAATTTTTTATTGCTTCATAATAATAAAAAAAGCTGCTATGCAATAAAAATATGGATTTAATCCATACATATCACATAACAGCCATAGTAGATGTTTTTATAATTTTTTAACAAATTCTGATTTTAGCTGCATTGCCCCAAAACCATCTATTTTACAATCAATATTATGATCGCCTTCTACTAATTTTATATTCTTTACTTTAGTTCCTTTTTTAAGAGCAGAAGAACTTCCTTTAACTTTAAGATCCTTTATTATTGTTACAGAATCTCCATCGTTTAATATGTTTCCATTAGAATCTTTAACAACAAGTACATCATCAGTATTTTGGTTTTCTGAATTTAAAGTCCATTCATATGCACATTCTGGACAAATAAGAATATTTCCATCCTCATAAGTATATTCTGAATTACACTTTGGGCATTTTGGCAAAGCTTGCATAAATTCATTCCTTTCTCTCTTGTTATAATTACTTATAAGTATATATAAAAATCTAATTAAGATATTAAATATCTATTATTAAGATATTTATACTCATAGATTAATATAATATCATATCCTTATTATATTAACAATTTAATATTAAAAACTGTTTTTATTTTACTTTTTTGATGTTATTTCCTATTTTGTTTAATTTATTCATCTTTTCTATTGCTATTATATATAATACTTCTTATAATATATCCAATAAGCAAAGATGCATTTATTTTCTGCATCTTTGCTTTTTTATTTTGAGTGGGGGTTATTTTATGAAAAAAAGAGTATTAAGTTTAGTTTTAGGAGTACTTATGTCTATTACTTTTATATCTTGTGGTAGTACATCATCATCTCCATCTGATTCAAAGTCCGAGTCATCATCTAGTGAATCCACAGCATCCGGTGACACAATTCCAATAGGAGTTATTTCACCATCAAGTGGTGCATTATCAGATTATGGTATAGCCGTTAATAATGCAATTGCACTTGCTATTGATGAGATAAATGCCAGCGGAGGTGTCCTTGGAAAACAAATTAAAGCAACATATCTTGATGATAAACATGATAGTGCTGAAGCTGTTAACTGTTACAACAAATTAAAAGGAGATAAAGTTGTTGCAGTAATCGGATCAGTTGCTTCTGCTGATACATCTGCCATTGCTTCTGTCGCAGCAAAAGATGGTAAATTAATACTTACTCCAACCAGTACAAATGATGCTATAACTGGTCTTGGAAATAGTATATTCAGAGCATGTTACACAGATTCACACCAAGGTGAAATTATGGCAACATTTGCATCTAAAAATTTAAAAGCCAAAACTGCTGGAATACTTTATAACACTACTGATGAGTATTCTACTGGTCTTAAAGATTCTTTTGAGAGTGCTGGTAAAAATTCAGGATTAGAAATTACAACTACTGAAGGATACGGAAATGGTGATGTTGACTTTAATACTCAGCTTACAAAAATAGCTTCATTAAATCCTGATGTATTGTTTGTTCCTGATTACTATGGCACTGATACTTTAATTGCTTCTCAAGCAAGAGCTGCTGGATATACTGGCCCAATACTTGGTGCAGATGGATGGGATGGTGTAATTGAGGCAACTGATTCTGGCTCTATGGAAGCATTAAATAATTGTTTCTTCTCAAACCACTATTCTTCTGATGATACTTCTGAAAAAGTTCAAAACTTTATCAAAGCTTATAAAGATAAATACGATGGTAAAACTCCAAATGCTTTAGCAGCATTAGCTTATGATTCAACTTATATGGTTAAAGAAGCACTTGAAAAGGCTGGCGCTACTGATGATGCATCTATTGTAAAAGCAATGACTGGAATGACATATGAAGGTGTTACTGGAAATATAGCTTTAGATGAAAATAGAAATCCTAAGAAAGGTGCTGCAATTATAGAAATTAAAGACGGAAAATACACTTGGAATTCTACTGTTGAATAAAACTTAATTATATCTTTCAACAAATTCAAAAGGAGTATTTCAAATTGAAGTACTCCTTAATTATATTTTTATATTAAGAAAGGAAGTGTATTCATTGGATGCAAATTTTATAATATTTTTTAAACAGCTCATAAATGGGCTTCAAATTGGAAGTGTTTATGCTCTAATCGCTTTAGGATATACCATGGTTTATGGAATCATTAAGTTAATAAATTTTGCTCATGGTGATTTTATAATGGTTGGAGGATATATTATAGTTTTCACCATTCCATTCTGCAGCGCTTTTGGAATTCCTATATATATTAGTGTTATCCCTGCAATAATAATGTGTGCAATCTTAGCAATGCTTGTTGAGCGTATTGCCTATAAACCATTAAGAGGTGCTGGTTCCCTCTCTTCATTAATTACTGCTCTTGCTGTGAGCTTACTTCTTGAAAATTTATGTTTAGTATTATTTACTTCTTCGCCAAGATCTGTACCTGCAATGTTTTCAAAAGATAATGTAGCTTTAGGTGGTATTTCTATTACCCAAAGCTCAGTTCTTACAATTTCAATAAGTATCATCGTCATGCTTATTCTTCAATTATTTGTCAAGAAAACAAAACTTGGAAGATCTATGCGTGCTGTTTCAGAAGATAGGCAAGCATCAGTTCTAATGGGAGTAAAAGTAAATAGAACAATTTCATTAACTTTTGCAATTGGATCTGCACTTGCTGCTGTCGGTTCATTAATGTATGTTGCTTCTTATCCTAAAGTAGAACCTTATATGGGCATGATGCTTGGATTAAAGGCATTTATTGCTGCTGTTTTAGGAGGTATAGGTAGTATTCCTGGTGCTATGGTTGGTGGATTTGTCATAGGTATTGTTGAAAGTATGACTAAAGCATATATAAATTCACAGCTTGCAGATGCCTTTGTATTTGGAATACTAATTATAGTTTTACTTGTTAAGCCAACAGGACTGCTTGGTAAAAATATAGGTGAGAAAGTGTAGGTGATAATTTATGAAAATGCCAAAAGAAAAATTAAGATCAACTCTTATTAATCTAGGTGCTTTAATTATAGCGTTTATAGTTCTTGTTGTTTTAGTTAAAGGTAATTTAATATCAAGCTATATTCAAGGAATAATCGTACTTGCATGTATAAATATTATACTTACTACATCTTTAAATATTACTACAGGTTTTCTTGGGCAGATTGCTTTAGGTCATGCTGGATTTCTAGCAATTGGTGCTTATACCTCAGCTTTAATTTCAATGAGTTTAAAAAGTTTTGCAATGCCTGATATGGCAAGATTTTTCATTGCAGTCTTAGGTGGCGGCATCTTCTCTGGATTCTGTGGAGTCTTAGTTGGTATTCCTGCATTACGTCTGCGTGGTGACTATCTTGCAATCATAACGCTTGGATTTGGAGAAATAATACGTGTTATCATTCAAAACTTAAAAATAACTGGTGGTGGAAAATCATTAATAGGAATTGATAATTTATCTAATATATATGTTATATTTTGGATTACTGCGCTTATTGTAGGCGTTCTATTTACTTTTGTTCGTTCAAGATATGGACGTGCTATACTTGCAATCAGGGAAGATGATATAGCTTCTGAGTCATCTGGACTTAACAATACATTCTTCAAAGTATTAGCTTTCAGTATTGCAGCTTTCTTTGCTGGAATTGCTGGCGGTATCTTTGCACATCATTTAACAGTTTTAAATGCAAGCGGACTTGGATTTATGAAATCCACTGAATATGTAGTTATGGTTGTTCTTGGTGGAATGGGCTCACTTACTGGTTCAGTTTTATCTGCTATTATACTAACTATTTTGCCAGAGGCTTTAAGAGCCTTTTCAAAATATCGTATGCTTTTATATTCTATAGTTTTAATACTTGTTATGATTTTTAAACCATCCGGACTTCTTGGAACATATGAATTTTCATTAACTAAATTTATTGATAAATACATTTTACGTAAACCAAAAGATGCATCATCAAAAGTTCAGTATATACAAGATGAAAAAAAGGACGGTGTAATTAATGAGTAATAATGTAGTATTAAAAGCTGAAAATCTTGGAATTGCTTTTGGAGGATTAAAAGCAGTTGATAATTTTAATATGGAACTTGGCGAAAGTGAACTTGTTGGACTTATAGGCCCTAATGGAGCTGGTAAAACGACCATTTTCAATCTTCTTACTGGAGTATATAAGCCTACTTATGGTAAGCTTACTTTAAATAACAAAAAAATGAATGGTAAAAAAACTTATCAATTTGTTAATGAAGGCATTGCAAGAACATTTCAAAATATAAGATTATTTAAAAAAATGACTGTTCTTGATAATGTAAAAGTAGCATTTAATAAAAATATGAAGTATTCTATTCCACATGCTATTTTTAGATTAGGATCTTACTGGAATGAAGAAGAAGAAATTGATAAAAAATCACGTGAGCTTCTTTCATTATTTAATATGGAAGACAAAGCTGACTATTTAGCTGATAACCTTCCTTATGGTCAGCAGCGTAAACTTGAAATTGCACGTGCTCTTGCAACCGATATGAAAGTTTTACTTTTGGATGAACCTGCTGCTGGTATGAATCCAACTGAAACTGCTGAACTTCTTGAATGTATTAATTTGATTCGTAAGAAATTTAATATTTCGATTTTACTAATCGAACATGATATGAGCCTTGTTATGAATGTTTGTGAAAGAATTATAGTTATCGACTATGGTGTAACAATAGCTAAAGGACTTCCAAATGAAATTGCCAATAATCCAAAAGTTATTGCAGCATATCTTGGAGAATAGGAGGATACTTATGTTAAAAGTTTCAAATTTAAATGTATCTTATGGTGCAGTACATGCAATTCATAATGTTAACCTTGAAGTTAATGAAGGTGAAATAGTTTCATTAATTGGTGCCAATGGCGCTGGAAAAACTACAATACTTAACACAATTACAGGACTTAAGGATGCTACATCAGGATCAATAACTTATAATGATACTGACCTTAGAAAAATTGATCCAAGCAATATTGTTACACTTGGCATGGCTCATGTTCCAGAAGGAAGACATGTTTTTTCTCAAATGACAGTAGAAGAAAATTTAAAAATGGGTGCATATTATAGAAAAGATAAGCCAAAAATTGAACTTGATATATATGATATTTATAAACGCTTTCCAAGACTTAAGGAACGTTATAAACAAACAGCTGGCACATTAAGTGGTGGTGAACAGCAAATGCTTGCAATGGGACGTGCTATAATGTCGCAGCCTAAAATTCTTCTTATGGATGAACCTTCTAT
This sequence comes from Clostridium neonatale, assembly GCF_001458595.1. Lineage (GTDB taxonomy): Bacteria > Bacillota > Clostridia > Clostridiales > Clostridiaceae > Clostridium > Clostridium neonatale. Next base: position 850,532 of record NZ_LN890328.1, on the reverse strand, counting down.
GGGATTATCTCCCCTTCTTGTAAAAGAAATTTTTAAAATAGTTGAAGAGCTTCACGACACAGGCATAACCATATTATTAGTAGAACAAAATGCTAAAATGGCTCTCTCAATTGCAGACAGAGCTTATGTTCTTGAAACTGGTCATGTGAGCATGACTGGAAACGCAAAAGAACTTCTTGCTGATGACATAATCAGAAAAGCTTACCTAGGTGCTTAAAATTGCCTTTTTATTGTTGCAATAGACATTCAAAATTTAATGAATGCCATCAAAATAAATGTCTTAAATTCTGCTGACTTTGCAAAAAAATTAACTAATAATCCAAATACCACTGGTTGAAATCAACACCGTTTTCATCAATATAAAATTTAGCAAACATTTTGTTAACAACCATTTATGTAATGACTCCAGAGTTTATTTTTAAGTATAAGCTGCTATGTTACAGCAATGTAGCAGCTTATAGTATATAAGTATTAATTATATTCTCGTAATCGTTGTAATTAAGCATAAATAAAATTAGTACTATACATATATATTGTTACAATTTCATATGGGCTAATGTTTTAAACTAATGTTGTTAAAGTTATCTTTATCTATTATGTACGTGCCTTAATACTTATATTACATATAATAAAAGATCTTTGAAATATATTACCTTTAAATTTCGCTTATATTGCACAAGCAATGATATTAATTACAACATACATATTATACTTTTTGAGATAAATTATATGTTAAATCAAGACTATTGAATTTTCTATACACATTAAAAATAATAAAGTATGAAAGATATCCTTCTAAATATTTTGTTGCTACACCTTTAAATCCACCTATCCATATTTTTAAATTCCTTCTAAAATTTTTTACACATTCCTCTTTATATGCATTTAAAACTATTCCTTTATTATGTTTCTTTGCAGTATTCATCATATACCTGTCGTAGTCTGGGACTATGTAAGAAGCTTCTTTTATTTTTGAATATACTAAGTTCTTAAAATTATTTTCATCCCAAAGCTCCTTACATACTGGCGCAATAATCATTGAATCACGTCTATCTTTTGCAGCTACAATCCACACATTTCTTCTTTTTGAAGTAGTAATATTTCTGCATCCTTTAAAATTTTCCTTTTCCATTGCTTTTGTTATAAAAACTTTTCCTTCTAGCCTATCATCTTTTATATCTTGAGACATTTTCTTCATAATTTTATGTCTCCATATAAAAGCTGTCCTTATATTTATTTCTAATATTTTCGAACATGCTCTTAAAGACTTCTTCTGAAGCATTAGTTCCATAAATTCAACCCATTTTTCTGGCTGCTTTTTTGAATAGCTCCATAAAGCTTTCGTGGTTCTAGAAAAAGTTTTGTCACATTCTTTACATTTATATCTTTGTATTCCATTATATCTTCCAAATTTAATATAGCTTCTCCCATTACAATTTGGACATTCATTAATACATCTGTTTTTATAAATATCATATTTCAAAAGATATCCTGTATGTTTTCTTAATTGTTCAAGATTGATATCTTCTTGTATCATAATAATCTCCTTTATAAAAATAAAATTATTTAAAATCAAACTACTATTATGATACTTGCCAAAAAACAGCTTTTTTAAACTTGACAACATTTTTTTAAAACATCTCTTTATAGAATTTAAGAACTAATACTAATCCTAAACCAGTAATAACATTGACACTATTCCAGTATTAAATTATAAAATAATTTCAAAATAAAAAATGATGTATATATGAGTTTAGAGCTAACAAATAACTGTCATCCCAAAACTCAGTTCTACATCATATACTTTTTATATGAAACTTCCAATTTTATTTAACTATGAATCATTTATTCCCATTTTCATTTTCTTTTTTTCAATAATATCAGCAAGTCTACTTCTAATCATCCTTAAATAACTCTTGTATTTCACAAACTTTGTTAATATATTTCTTGAGTATTTCTTTATCTATTTTTTCTACTTCAATAATATTATCAAGTTTCATTCTACATACTTCCTGAGGGTTTTGCTTTTCAAACTCTCTGTTAATATATTTTTGTAGTATTTCATCATTTATTTTATGATATTTTTCTGTACTTGCCCAAATCTTAGAGAATTCTATGATATCATCATATCCCAAACAACTTCTTATTGGCTCTATTAATTTTTTTATAAGAATCATACACTGGATACTTTCATCATCTATTTTTGTATTTCTAATAGACTTAGCCAATTCAAATGAAAGAACTAAATCAATATGCTCTGATCCCCTGCCTTCCAAAACCATCTTCACACTCTTATTATAAAATTCATGAACAATATCATTTTCATCTATAAGCTTTACTGAAATAAGACCTTCTTCCTCAATCGTCCTAAAAAGTTTTGCCAGTCTTACAAATAATTCATCAATTTTTTGTCCCATTTATACCACTCCTCTTTTTGTATCTTATTTAATTCTCAAAAATTTCTTTCCTTTATATATCCGTATTTCATTGCCTCTCTCAATAGCCTTATTTTCCAGCCATCTTTCACAGCTATTATCCTTTAAGGCTTTATTATTTAGATCTTTAACTGCTTTTTCTAATTTTCTGATCGCTATATTTTTATTCATTTTTTGATTTCTTTCTTCTGTCGCTTCAACAATTAAATTAAGTAGTTCATAAATCGCTCTAACCCCACTTTCAACTTTGTTTACATTTTGTCCACCATTTCCACTGCATCTAAAAGTCTCAAATTTTATTAAATCTTCATCCAAATAATATTCTTGTATCCCACTTATTACTGACACATCAATAAACCAGTTTTTTCTCTTATGATTCTTTCTATAAGGGCTTTCACAAATCCATTTAATACTGCCCTCCAAGAATGATAAATCATCGGTACTTTCTACTACCACATATTTATATGTGTCTTTATATTTACCTTTACTTGTTTCAACTATCTCTAAATTCTTAAATTCCTTTTTAATAGAATCTAAAAATTTTCTTACAGCTAATTCACATTCTTCTGGACCATTACCTGCACTTATTTGTAATCTCAACTTAACAGACCCCTAACCTTTAAATGTAATTAAGGGCTTCATAGTTGCCACAACTTTAATAAGATCATACTCTACAAGGCAATTAATTATTACATCAATATTTTTATACGCTTCAACTGCTTCTTCATAAAGTAAATTAGAATCATGACAAATTACACTGCTCTTTAATTTTGTTTCTTTTATTGATTCTTTTGTATATTTATTTTCTAATCTTCCTTTGCATAAATTTCTTGGCCACTTTCTGCCTGCTCCATGGCATAATGAAAAGCCTGAAATTTCTTTATTATTTGTTGGCATTACAATATAACTTAAGCTTCCTCTTGATCCTGGAATAACTACCATCCCTTTTTCACTGCTTACAGCACCTTTTCTATGAACAAATATATCATCCTTTTGTTCAACAAAATTGTGATAACAGTCAATTGTCACTTCATTTTCTATCCTAAATCCCAAATACTTAGTAAGTTTATCAGCTACTTCTTTTCTATTGATTTTTGCCCAAACAAGAGCTTTATCATGTTCTTTTAAATATTCTTTTGCAATTTCAGAATTACAATCTAATCCATCATAGTTTAAATATTTCTTTAAAATTTCTTCACCATAATTTCTTGAGCCACAATGAACAAGCATCATGATATCATCCTTATTAAAGTTTAATTTCTCAAACTCTTCATTATCAAAAACTTCATCTAAAATTTGAAATTCTGCAAAATGATTTCCACCACCAATAGTTCCAAAATTAAAAATTGGACACTTTTCTTCAGAATTACTCGAATCATCAAAATCATTAAAATTATTAAAATCATTGATATTTTCAATATTCTTAAGATTTTCAATTTTTTCAAGTTTTCTAAGAATTTTATCTTTTTTGAATTTTCTTTTAATAATATTACTTTTTATAAACATCATTCCACACCCAATATCATTCCCTATCAAATGTGGATATATTTTATTTTTAACATCTATTACTGCACCTATGGGTCCCTTCCCATAATGAAGATCTGGAAACCCTACTGCTCTTATTACATTTTCTAAATTTGAAACGCTGTTTAGTTGCTCTATTGCATTACTTTCAATAAAACATTTATCGTTTTTTATTATTTTTATTTTGTCCATTATATATTTCTCTCCTCTTAATTATGAATGTAGGCATGTATAAAGTTTTTCATTTCATCTTTAACTATTTCTTTCTTCATATGCCTTGCCTATTAGATTTTTAATAGAAATTGCTAAATGATATTTCCTAAAAAAGGTATAAAAAATCCGTGACAACAAAAGCCACGGAAAAAATTCATTTTTAATATCTGCAAAATTTAATAATACACAAAATGTATTATATAACATAAATTCTTTAAAAATAAATATAAATAGGCTGTTGCTTTATATAAAATTATTCAGTTATTACCTCACATCTACTTACCATCATATAAAACACATCCTTTCATAATTAATAAGAAATAAATCTTACAGTATTATATTAAGACAGCCTCTTATAATTGTCAATACTTAGAAATAATTTTATTTATTTCATAAACTTTCTCAAAAGCTTGATTTTATCATTAAAAGGTGCAAACCTAATGGGAAGTTCCATAAATGTCTTTCTATTTATTACACCCTTTTTATGAGTAAATACATCAAAGCTGTACTTTCCATGATACGCTCCAACTCCGCTAGGTCCAACACCTCCAAACGGAACATTACATGAACCACCATGGAGCGTTACATCATTTATTGTAGCTCCGCCACTTGAAATTCTTTTTAATATATCTTCTACTTTTTCTTTGCTTTCTGAAAAATAATACATTGCAAGAGGTTTATCTCTATTATTTACATAATCTATAACTTCATTTATTTCTGCAAATTCTAAAACTGGAAGTATTGGTCCAAAGATTTCTTCATTTAATATTCTACTATTTTCTTTTATATTAGTTAATATTGTAGGTTCAAAGAAAAGTTCTTCTTCATTATATTTTCCACCATAAAATACATATCCATCTTCTAAATATGAAGATAACCTTTTTATTTCTCTTGAAGATATAATCCTTGTATAGTCTTCACTTTTCCTTAAATCATCTCCGTACTGTTTGTGTATTTCCTTTACCATGAAAGTTAAAAGTTCATTTTTAATATCCTTATGAACATACAAATAATCTGGTGCTATACATGTCTGACCACAATTTAATAATTTTCCCCAAACTATGCGCTTTGCTGCCATTTCTAAATTTGCATCTTTATCTACAATGCATGGGCTCTTACCACCCAGCTCTAATGTTATTGGTATAAGTCTTTTTGTGGCCTTTTCCATGACTATTTTCCCAACTGTAGTACTTCCAGTAAAGAAAATATAATCAAAATTCATATCCAAAAGTTCTGTTACAATTTCTTTTCCTTCATTTGCTCCAACAACTTTAATATATTCTTCATCAAAATTATTATTAATAATCTCTTCTAGTAAATTAGAAATATGTGTACTATGTTCAGAAGGCTTAATTATTACAGTGTTTCCAGCAGAAATAGCACCAATTAACGGAATCAATACAAGCTGAAAAGGATAATTAAACGGTCCAATTATGAGCACATTTCCATAAGGCTCTTTGTAGAGGTACGATGAACTTGGGAAAAACATTATTGAATTCTTTAGTCGTTCTCTTTTGGCATACTTATGAATGTTTTTTATATGAAGGTTAATTTCATCATAAACAAGTCCAACTTCTGTTAAATAACTTTCAAAATTTGATTTACGTAGATCTTTATTTAAAGCTTCTAGTATTTTTTCTTCATTTTCACTAATTATATTTTTTAAATTTATTAGCGTTTTTCTTCTAAAATCTATGTTTAATGTGTTTCCATCAAAAAAGTAATTTTTCTGTTTTTTTAATAATTCTTTTAATTCCATCAAAATCTCCCAAATTGATAAATTTATAATTTTTTATAACTTTTAAACTCTTTTATTCTTTTATCCAATATTCTGAGCAATCATTATTCCTCTCTAGATAACCATACTCAATTAAGGCACGCCTGATACTTGCATAATCTTCATATATTCTTTTTAAGATCCTGTTTACTTCTTTTTCTGAATATTTACGATCCTTATTAAAATTTTTGACTATTTCTTCAAGAACTATAATCTTTTTCTTCTCTCTCGCTGGATAGCTTTTTAAAAAACCATCTTCATTAAAGTAGGTCTCTTTAACTTTTTCTTTTTCCTTATCAGTTATATTGAATCTATCATCTACAGATTTTGCACTTTTATGTGCATCACACATGCTTCCCTTATCCAAATTATTTATCTTCTTATCAGTTTTTTCATTTAAAAGCTCCATCATTGCAAGAAAAATTTTTGACTGCTTTTCCTTTTCACGAAGCTTATATCTGTGATTTCTTATTGTTGACTGAGCTATGCCTATTTTTTCTGAAATTTCCTTATCAGAAAGTCCTGAATAAAACATATTTATAAGGTCTTTTTGCACATCTGTTATTCCAGTAAAGCTTGAATTCATATTAACTAGATAATCAAGCATGCTTATATGCTTTTCTTCAATATGAAATTCAGTTGCTTTTTTCGCATCATACAAAAGCGATTTTACTTCATATATTCTGCCTTTAGTGAAGTTTTCACCACATATTAAGCATTTATACTCATCTTTGTCCTCTATATATCCATTCTTCACTTCTTCTATAGATGAACTCCAGAATTGTTGATTTTCTTTTTCATTACTCATCTTTATTCCTCCAGTATTTAGCACCATCTTTGGTTCTGCTTAAAAATTTGTAATCAATCATTCCGCGTCGTAGTAAAAAATAATCATTAAACGTATGGATTTCATCTATGATTGCATTAACTTCCTTTTCAGTATAAAACTTATCATATTCAAATTTGTTGCTTAAATACTTTAAAATTTCAATCTTTTTGTCCTTTTTAGATGGCCAGGTTTTAATTTTACCACATTCATCTAAAAACCTTTGTATATTATCCATAAATTCTGCCTCCTTAATATACAATCTATTCTTCTAATTATATTTTATAAACAATTTTAAATTTTGTCTATAGATAATTAAACATTTATCACTTTTGTTTATTTTATATTTATAAATATAACTTATACATGTATATTTTAATATCAATTTTATATCAGAGTAAATAAATAAGGTTACAAATATTTGAAATGTTTATATACTATATACTAAGTATAATGTCTATTTAAATATTTATTGAAAGGAGCATTGTTAATGAATACATCCGATAATAGATTTAATGATTTATTTGATGATTGGGCTGATACCTATGACGATACCATAACTACTACTGATGGTGAATATAAAGAAGTATTTCAAAATTATGATAAAATACTATCAGAAACTACACTTCATATTGCAAAATTTAAAAGGGCAAGTGTTATTGAAATTGGTTCTGGAACTGGTAATTTAACATACACTTGCAGCCTGGCTGGCTATAATGTTACTGGTTTTGAACCAAATTCTAAAATGCGTAGTATTGCAGCTAATAAATACCCTTCACTAAACTTTGCCTATGGCACATTTTTATTCTTACCAATAGCAAACCATAGCATTGATTCAATAATCAGCAGCTATGCTTTCCATCATCTAACTGATGATGAAAAATACAATGCGGTAAAACTATTTAAAGAAAAACTAAAATCTGATGGAAATGTAATAATTGCAGATACTATGTATGAGACCCTTGAAACAAGAGATATTTTAATTAATGAATCTTATAATAATAACTACCTATCTCTTGCACATGATTTAGAAACCGAATTTTATACAACTCATAAGGTGCTGTCTGAAGCATTTGAAAGTGAAGATTTTAGGGTAGATTTTGTGCAAATGAATAAATTTGTATGGATTTTAACTGCTAGATTAAAATAATAAAAAAAATCGCAAATCCATAATTCTCGATTACATACTATCTATTTGACAGCATGTAGTTCATTTATTGGATACTGCGATTTTTAACTATAACGTAAATTTGCATAATTTGTAAATAAGCTTTCATCTAAATATTTTCTAAATCGGAAATACTTTCTACATTAAAAATATTTTCTAAAAAACATAGTCATTTTTGGCCTTTTTATAGTGGATTTTTTATTTATATTTTTTAATATTTTAATTAATTCCAGCTTCAATTAGATTAATTTCAAGATCTATATTATCTCCATCCCATACATTATTTTTGTATTTATATTCTACTTTATCTATGGCAGCTAGCATTATTACTTTAGTTGTTCCCCCATCAAGTGATTTTCCATCATTAGTCATGCTACTCTTAATTGCTAATTCTTTATATCTAAATACAATACTTTGAGCTTCCATATTGTTATTTACAAATCTTAATTTTTCTTCCAATCGTTTTCTCTGCTTTCCCACTACAATTGCTTTTTTTATTAATTCTGGATTGTTTTCATTTAGATCATATAAGTCTTCTTTAGATACATATTCTCCTCTTGCTATTTTACATGCAATGATTTCTTCTTTTGTTCTTTCTATATTTTCCTGTATATCACTAAAGAAATCAATTTCTATTTTGTCATCATCCAATAAGTTATTTTCATATCCCTTTTTTTCATGTTTTTTATTTTTCATTAGATTATTATTTTTTGATGAACCTTTTTGATTAGGGAAATTCCATTCTGTATATAAGCTATTCTTTTTACGTAAATTACTCTTATCATACACATTACTCGAGTCTTTCACACTACTTATTTTGGAAATACTGTCTCTATCACTCATATAATCACTTCCCTATCTAGTATTTGTTAACTTATTTTCGGAATATTTTATTCTTTCTTTACTATAATATGAATATCTTCACCTAAATAAATATAGAAATATAAATTAAACATACCTTTGTAAATTTCATTCTATAAAAGTGAATACTAAACCATTTAAATAAAGGACGTACTGAGTTTAGTGTGAATAACCGAAATAAAGCTCTTATGAGGTGCTCGCTTGCTACAAAAATGAAGCTAAGAATTCAAACATGCAGACTTGCACCCACAAATGTTTGCTCCAAGGCATATAATGCTTAGTGAGGTACGAACTTAGCAGTATAGCCCATCTTCATTTACCGATGAAGATGTTTCCTTTAATATGCGTTGGACAAACAATTGTGGAACAAGTCTACATGAAGAATTCTAAAGCTCAATTTTTGAATGCAAGACACCGCACACATAAGAGCTTTATTTCTTTGTTTCATCTAAATTCAGAGTATCTGTATTATTGCAGCTATACATAAATACATTTTTAAATTAAGGAATAGTTATTTATAGATATTAAAGATTTAAAAGTTAATATTTTACCATTTTTTAAAAGATATAGATTTATAAATATCAGAATATAAATCCTTACGAATGTGCACTTATAAGGAAACCTATTCATCATTATATGAATAGGGGCTATACTGCTAAGTTCGTACCTCAGCAAGCATTATATGCCAAAGAGCAGCTATGCTGTAATTCGGAACTTTTCTTATATATTGGGGAATACTTGGATTTTATAAGTAGCCACATAAATTATAACTAAAATAAATTAGATGTCTATGATTTTAGAGAAAAACAAAGAAATTCAATATATGAATATGCGTAGTATTGCATTAAATATTTTAGCCTTTAAATTCTTTGAAAGAGGCTGGAGGTTGTTCCAAAATTGTTTGTCCAACACTTGTTGTTGGAGCAAACTGTTTTGGGCACAACCTCTTTCATTAGAATTTTTGGCTGAAATATTTACGCAATCGAGCATATCATATATTGAATTTCGGTTGTTATCCACTAAACCATGATTCTACGTCCTTTATTTATCCTCTGTACAACACTCATTACTTTTTAGAAGATGAGTTATTTTTTATTTTTAAAAGCATCAATACAATTATCAAACTTAAATTAATAATTGTAATTAAAATACCTGATAGCAATCCATATGTGCCAAAAGAAAAAAACTTATAATTTGAAACGCTTGAAGAAACACATACTGGATAGTTACTTGTAAGCTTTATGAGACCTGTCCCAAGTCCTAAAACAACAGTATAAGAAAAATCCATTATTATGACAGACCATAAACTTTTAAATATAGATAATATAAATGAAAAAATAATTCCTAATGTGAATATATTAAAAATAGTTAATATATCTAAATCATAATATTTTATATGTATAATCATATAGATAATGCCTGTTATCATTATTGCAGATAACTCGCTTTGTTCTTTTTCTATGATTCTATAAACATATCCTCGTACTAATAGATGTACCATTATGCAATGAATCAATAATGCTATTATCCACATTACTAATTCCAAATAAAAGCTAGCATTTTTTATATCAAATGATACACTTTTTATGAAATATAAAATAACAATTATTAATACACTATATCCAAGGCCTAATCCCATCCCTATCAACGTATCTATTCCAATTGCGTCAAATTTAAATATCTTTATCTTTCTTTTTCTATCAACTACAAATATTAAAATACACGTGGCTATTATAGTTGCTAATAAAGATATAATTTCATGATAAAGCTGCATTGTCCCATCTGATTTTCCAATAAAATCAACCAGAATATATAGCTTAAAAAATCTTTCTGTTATTACAACAAGTACAATCCATATTATAAAAAATAACAGACATTTTCCTAACGTTTTTAACTTATTCTTCATAAAATGTTTTAGTCCTTTCTCTATTAAGTAAAATGATTTCTTCTCATATTATACCATTTTAATACATCTATATATATTATTTTATATAATATATCATTCTAATTATTTATTTTAAAGAATAATTAACAATCATAAATTATTAATTTTTTTATTTTATTATTGACAATATGAAACATTTTTGAATATAATTATTATAAACTTCATATTTTAAATGTAATGAAAAGGAAAAGTAGATATATATTTGATGCAAAGAGAAAGAATGGTTGGTGTGAATTCTTGTGATTAATATATTGAATGTAGCCTTGGAACTTTTAAAGGAAATCGTTTAGAGAGTAGAATTAAACGGATGCCTACCGTTAAAAAGGCAATAATATCGATAAATAGTTATCTGTATTATATTAAAGTGTGTATTTCTCAATACAAATTTAGGTGGTACCGCGGTGATTCGTTCTTCGTCCTATACTTTTAGGATGAGGATTTTTTATTATACAAATGTTTTATTTTTATAACTCCATTACAAAGTTTATAATAGCAAAGGAGTGATTTATTTGAAGTATAGTGGAGCTGAAATATTAATTAAATTATTAGAAAATCAAGGTGTTAAATATATTGCAGGTATTCCTGGTGGTTTTAATCTTCCAATTTATGATGCTTTATACGAAAGTAAAAAAATCAAACATATACTGGCACGTCATGAACAAGGTGCAGGATTTATTGCACAAGGTATATCTAGAACAACAAATAAACCTGGGGTATGCTTTGCAACTTCTGGACCTGGAACCACAAATTTGCTTACTGCTATTGCAGATGCTAAGCTCGATTCTATTCCTCTAATCGCAATAACTGGACAAGTTTCCTTAAGTGCAATAGGTACTGATGCTTTTCAAGAGGTAGATGCTTATGGACTAACCATTCCAATTACAAAACATAATTTTCTAGTTAGAGATCCGTATGATTTATTAACTATTATTCCAGAAGCTTTTAAAATAGCTTCTGAAGGTAGGCCTGGTCCTGTTCTTATTGATATTCCAAAAAACATTCAAACATCAATAATTGAATGTGATGAATATTTTTTAAGTAATAGTTCAAAGCAAGAAAATACAATAGACTCTATTATATCTAATGATACTAAGAATACATCACATATAAAAGAAAAAATAAAAACTTCATTGAAAAAATCCACATTATTATGTATAGCTGAATTAATTAATGATTCTAGGAGACCTATAATATATGCAGGTGGTGGAATTATAAATGGCGACTCCAGCAAAGAACTATATGCTCTTGCTAAAAAAAATAATATTCCAGTATCATTAAGCTTAATGGCTTTAGGTGCTATTCCTCATGATGATACTTTAAATCTTGGAATGCTTGGCATGCATGGTGCACCTTATACAAATTATTTATTAAATGAAGCTGATTTAATTCTAGCATTAGGTACACGATTTGATGATAGAGCCACAGGCGATATTAATACATTCTGTCCAAATGCACAAATTATTCATATAGATATTGATCCATCTGAAATCAATAAAATAAAAAATAGCAACTTATCAATGGTTGCAAATGTTAAGGACTTTTTGATTGAAATTTTGCCTTATATAGATGAAAGAAAAAGAAAGCATTGGACTCAAAGAATTGCCTGCTTTAGAGAAAAATATCCCCTTCCATCTTATGGGCAACAATTGCATCCTGCAAATATAATACCATTTATAGGATCAAAGGTGGATTCATCTACAATAGTAACTACTGATGTTGGGGAACATCAAATGTGGGTTGCCCAAAGATACCCATTTAATACCCCAAAAACACTTCTTACTTCTGGCGGACTTGGAACTATGGGCTTTGGACTTCCTGTAGCAATTGGTGCTGCTTTAGCTAACAAAAATACTCCTGTAATCTGCTTTAGTGGTGATGGCTCAATACTTATGAATATTCAAGAGCTTGCAACTTTAGCCGATTTCAACCTTAATGTTAAAGTAATAATTCTTTCAAACCATCATTTAGGACTTGTACGTCAACAGCAAGAATTATTCTTTAGTGGTCACTACATCGCTTCAAAATTTATATCAAACCCAAACTTTAAGATTATTGCAGAAGGATTTGGAATTAGTTCAATTGATTTTTCTTTCGAAGAAAATCCTTTAGAAAAATTAGAAGAAGTTTTAAATATACCTGGTCCTTATTTAATAAATATACCTATTGGAGAGTGCGAGAAAATTCTTCCAATGGTCGCACCAGGCAAATCAAATATTGAAATGATAGGAAGTGAAGAGTTTAATGATTAATACAAAGTACTATTTATTAGAATTACTTGTAAGAAACCATCCAGGTGTGATGAGTCATATTACTGGATTATTTGCTAGACGAGCTTTTAACTTAGAAGGAATTTTGTGTGCTCAAGTTGGAGATGGTTCAACAAGCAAAATGTTCTTGCTTGTTAAAAACGATTCAGTTTTAGATCAGATCATTAAACAAGTTGAAAAATTATATGATGTACTAGAAGTTAATTTACATCAAGATTATGATCAAAATGTATTTGAAAATCTTGATAAAGTTCTTAAACTTGAAAAGTAACTAAAAATTAAATTTATAACACGTTAATCGACAATTAATGTGTTATAAATTATGAGCTTAGGTAAAACAAAGAATTTCGGTATATGAATATGTGTAGTATTGTATTTAAATTTTTAACTTAAATTTTTCTACTGTTGACATATCATATATTGAATTTCGGTTGTTATCCACTAAAACCTAATGTTAAGTTCATTATTTATTTTTTGTAAAATTTTTTACATATATCCTCTTGATTGTTTTCCAAAAAATCCTTATACTGTATAAGGACTTTATCTTTTGTTCTTTAATACAATAAAATATAAAGTCTACATAAATTCTATAGTTTTTCAAGGGGGAAAAACAAGTGGACAATTATAAAGGTATCTTATATGCTATTCTTTCATCATTAGCTTATGCTATAATGCCAATCTTCGCAAAAGTCGCCTATGATAGCGGCTCTAATTCTACATCTGCACTTATTTTTAGATTTTTGATTGCAGGCGTAGTTCTACTTATTTATCTTAAAATAAAAAAAATTAATCTCAAAATTAGTTTTAAACAATTTTTTATCTTATTTATCATGGGTGCTTTGGGATATACAATTACTACAGAGACATTATTTTTATCTTATAATTATTTAGATGTAGGACTTGCGACTACTCTTCACTATATTTATCCAGCAATAGTTTGTTTACTTAGCTTTGTGTTTTTTAAAGAAAAGGTTGGATATAAAAAGATTATTTCGTTGATACTTTCAATTTTAGGAGTTTACTGTCTTATTGCCTTTGAAGATAAATCATTAAATACAGTTGGAATTATTTTAGCCTTATTTTCTGGCTTATGTTATGGAATTAATGTTGTAACATTATCTTTAAAAGAGCTAAAGGACATAGATCATACTGTTTTAACTATGTATGTTTGTTTTGGTGCAACACTCGGGTTAATTATATATGGTGCTTCTACAAATTCAATAATCTTAAAATTTAATTTTGAAATCATATATTCATATTTAGGACTATCTATAATTTCAACTATATTTTCAATGATTCTTTTACTTAAAGCAATTGAACTTATTGGCTCAACTTCTGCTTCAATTCTTGGAACCTTTGAAGCTATTATGAGCATATTTTTAGGAGTTATTTTCTTGGATGAAAAATTGAACTTTGCTTTAATTTTAGGAAGTACACTAATCGTTATTTCAACTATTATTTTAGCTAAAGATAAAAATAATACTAAGCATAATTCTACTATTATCAATAAATTTAATATTACAGGTAAAAAAAATTCTTCAACTTTACCTATATAATAAAAATATAATAATTACTTAAAATTTCATTTTTTCAGAAATTTTGTAATTATTATATTTTTATTGTTTTTTCTAATTTATCAGATTAATTTTATTTTCTTTTCTAATCATTATTCTTACTTTAAATAAATCTCCATCTATTATAACTTCAAATTTTCCTCCTTGGAGCTCAATTAAACTTTTTGCAATTGCAAGGCCAAGTCCCGAACCTTCTGTTGTTCTTGAAGAATCTCCTCTTTTAAATCTTTCTAAAATTTCTTCTTCATTCATATTTAATCGATATTTTGATATATTTCTAAAAACTATACATACAAATTCTTCTTCTTCACTTACATTAATATAAACTCTTGAATGATCCATAGAATACTTAAGTATATTTGAAATAATATTTTGAAAAACCCTAAATGTCTTTTTGCCATCAGCATAAATAATCACTTTATCATATGGAATTTCTTTTATAAATGACAATGTTGATTTCTCTATTTTTTCTTCAAACTCACCTAAAGTTTGTCTAATTAGAGCTATTAAATCTATATTTTCCATATTTAATTCCATATTTCCTGATGAAGCTTTTGACACTTCAAATAAATCTTCAATAAGCACCTTAAGCCTATTGCTTCTTTCCTTTAAAATACTTATATATTTCTTTTTCTCTTCCTCTGATATATCTTCCTTATCTAAAAAGTCTATATAATTTATTATTGAAGTTAATGGAGTTTTTAGATCATGTGAAACATTTGTAATAAGTTCACCTTTCATTCTTTCGCTTCTTACAGCTTCTTCTATGACTTTGTTTAAACCATTTTCAATATTTTTTATATCATAAGCAATTTGTTTAAAAATTTTAACTTTACTAAGGCTTGCTTCATTATTATATTTTCCACTTAAAATGCTACCTACTGCTGTTTGAACATAATTGATATCACATTCAAATGTAAATACATAAACTAGTAATACTGCTGTTAACAGAAAACTTATGAAGATTAAAAATATCTCTTCAATATTCATACTAAATATATCATACCATCTTATATAATGATATCCTATATGATGTGCTGTTATTAATAAAACTAAAACATATAAAAATATATATACTATTTTTAATAACAACCTATTTTTTGTTGATTTAATTATTAAATTACCATTAAACTCATTACATATTTTACTATAGCCACTTCTAGTTTTATTATGTATAAAATAAATCAATGATTTGTCTTTTATATATTTGTCTAACTCTTCTTTCTTATTAATTAACCCCATTTTATATGCATCGCATATTGCAACATATATTAACAATAAACAAATAAAAAATCCAGAAATATAATCATAAGAAAAAAAGTCCCTATAATTTGATATTTCATGCAAATACGCTATAAGGTTCATTGCAATAAATATAAATAAAATTCGTATTTCAATAAATAGTTTACTATAAAACAAATCAACTATATTATTTCTATATTCCAATTTGTATTTTTTATTAATTATAAAAATTCCCACTAATAAAGATAAAATTATTGATATCCCTATCATATATCCAGTAGCTATTACACTCTTACTATAATAATAACGTGTTATTCCTAAAAATCCTGTTATTATTAATATATTAATAGATATAACTAGAACTAGAAGATTAAAGCTAATACTTTTATTTTTCAATTTTGTATCCAATTCCCCACACCACCTTTAAATATCTTGGTTCTTTAGAATTTATTTCTATCTTTTCTCTTATGCGCCTTATATGAACTGTAACTGTATCAACATTTCCAACCACCTGTTCATTCCATACCCTTTCATAGATTTCTTCAATTGAAAATACTCTATTAGGATTTTCCATAAGAAGTGTAAGTATCTTTAGCTCAAGTGGAGTAAGTTTAACTACTTCCCCTTCTGCAGTAACTACTTTACTTTCTTTATCCAGTGTTAATCCACCTATAACTATTAAGTTTTCATCTTCTTTTAATGAAGAAAACCTTGTATATCTTCTTATTTGAGAATTTACTCTTGCAATAAGTTCAAGTGGATTAAATGGCTTTGTTATATAATCATCTGCTCCTAAATTGAGTCCTAATATTTTATCAGTATCTTCTGACTTTGCTGAAAGCATAATTATTGGAATTTGTTTTTCTTCTCTTATTTTAACAGTAGTTCTTGTCCCATCCATATTGGGCATCATAATATCCATAATTATTAAATGAATTATCTCATCTTCTAAAATTTTAAGTGCTTCTATTCCATCATATGCTTTAAACACATTATACCCTTCATTTTTAAGATATATTTCAATGGCTTCTGTTATCATCTCATCATCATCAACCACTAAAATATTATAGTCTTTCATTCACTATCGCCCCCATATTTAGCTAAATATTACACATCACTTTTAAATTATATCATTAATAGAAATAAATCCCTTATGTATTTATATTAATATATTAAAATTACATAATTATCATTAAAATTCTTAAGATTTTCGAAAGAATAGTATTTTATTTAAAATTTAAATATTTTAAGAAAAGTTATTTTTTAACAAAAATAAAAAACTATAGTAAAATTAATATACAAGAAAAACTTGCATAAAGTCATTTTACTATAGCTTTTAACCCTACGTAATATATTATATATGGAATTTTAAAAATTGCAATTTAAAATTTATTTTGTAAAATTCTATTTACAAAAATTAACGCTTATTGTATGGAATTTCTCTTCCTTTTTCAATTGTATTATCACTTAAATCTGAATTTTCTGAATATGATTTAACTTTGGATTGAGACATAGATCCGCCTTTTTGAATTAACTTATCTTTCGAATTTTTTGACAAATGTAATCAACTCCTTTCAAAGTTATTATTACACAATAAATTTAATATTATTATTTAATTTTCATATTTCCTTCAAGATAATTTACAAACTGCTTTGCTGTTCTTGGTGAACGACCATTATAAAATCTTACCCATTTTAACGCTTCAGCTCTTAAATATTCTGGATCTACTTCTATATTTCTTTCTTTAACTAAGCTTTCAACTATAGCTAAGTATTCCTTTTGATCTGGTGAATAGAATGATACAGTAATTCCAAATCTGTCTGATAAAGATAATTTCTCTTCAACAGTATCAGAGGCATGAATATCATTATTTCTTTCCTCAAATGTTTCCTTAACTAAATGCTTTCTATTAGTTGTTGCATAAATAATTATGTTATTTGTATTGCTTTCTATTCCACCTTCTAAAATTGTTTTAAGTGCTGAATAACTTGCTTCTCCATCTTGAAATACCAAATCATCCACAAATATTATAAATTTCAAATTTTTATCCTTTAACACTTCTATTATCTTTGTAAAATCAGTCAATCTGTCCTTATCTACCTCTATCAGTCTAAGGCCTTTATCATAATATTCATTTATTATTGCTTTTACAGTTGAAGATTTTCCTGTACCTCTTGAACCATATAGAAGTAAATTGTTTGCTGGATGTCCATTTAAAAATTGTAATGTGTTATTTATTATAATCTTCTTTTGGTCTTCATACCCAACTAGCTGTGATAGTTTTACTGGATCTGGATGCTTTACACCTCTAAGGTAAGCTTTGCCTCCATCTCTCTCCCAAACAAAAGCTCTATATTCACCAAACTCACCAGTTCCAAACTTCTTATAAAATTCAATAATATCTTCTAAACATTCTGACCATTTATTAGAATCAATAATCTTTTTCTTTAGCTTATCAATAGATTTTTCTGAATCATCTATGCCTTTCTTTGAATCCCATTCAATTAAATTTTTAATTATGCCTTCTTCAAAATCTATTCCTTTTGTCTTATATAAGATTAAATCTTTAATAGTTTTACATTCAATGCTACATATATATTGTAAAGCTTCAAGTTCAAATGAAACTTGATTTACTATATTTTTTTGACTTAAATCATTACAGTCTATCATTTTAGTAAACGCATTATTATCTAAAAATATTTTATCAATTATGTACTTTTTAAAATTAGTCTCATTAGATTCTTCTAAAAGCTCATATACAAATTCATTATAAAATGTTATGCCTTCTGAAACACTTATATCATCATATCTTAAATATTTTAATAATGCTTTATATTTTATTAATACATTATCATCTTTTAACTTTTTAAATATGCATAAAGAATCTATCATTATATGTGCCCTTTTTATTTGTTCAAAATATGTGTCCATTTTCCTTCCCCCTAAATATTATGCTTATGCTTTTTCTTATAAATTATGAATAATTATATATTTATCCATAATTATATCATTTCAAGTTACATATTCCAAATATAGCTTTATAATAACCAAAATCACTTAAATGAACATATTATAAATGAAATTATATTGTCTAAAACAAATTTAGATGCTATAATAAAAATTATGTTTGTACGTGGGTGGGCGAGGGAATTTTGAAAGTTAGGTCGAAAGGATGGAAAAATTTTTTAAATTAAAAGAACACAATGTTAGCTTTAAAAGTGAAACTTTAGCTGCTTTAACATCATACTTTGCTTCTGTATACATACTTATAGTCAATGCAAGTATATTAAGTGATTCAAATGTTGAAGTTCAGCCACTTATTATAGCTACAGTCTTATCTTCTGCTTTAGGCACAATATTGGTTGCATTTTTTAGTAACGCACCACTTATAATCATGCCAGCAATGGGACTTAATGCTTTATTTACTTATACAATGGTAAATAATTTAGGACTAACGTTTTATGAGGCTTTAGGTTCAGTTTTCATTTCAGGTATACTGTTTTTAATTATAGCAGTTACTCCTATTTCAAAATTATTAATGGAAGGAATACCAGACAGCATAAAAGAAAGTATAACAATTGGTATAGGACTTTTTATAACTTTTCTTGGTCTTCAAAAATCAGGAATCGTTGTTGCAGATAGTTCTACAATAATTTCTCTTGGTAATTTAAAATCACCAAATGTTATTTTATTTATAATTGTTATGCTTCTAACGATTATTTTATTTATTAGAAATGTTCGTGGAAGTTTTTTAATTTCAATAATAGTCGGAACAATAATAGCGTCTTTTATGGGGATCATAGATTTAAAGAGTCTTACATATACTATGCCAGATTTTAAAGAATATAAAAATATATTCTTCAGCATGGACTTCTCAGCCATTAATAATCTAAATTTTTGGATTTCAACTTTTTCATTAACATTAGTATTAGTTTTTGAAAATTTAGGTATTCTTCATGCACAAGTAAATGTTATGCTTGATAAACCTGAGAAAACTTCTAAAGCTTTAAAAGCTGTTTCTATATCAACTATAGGGTGTGCACTATTAGGTTCAAGTCCACCAGTTTCAGTTGCAGAAGGAACTGCTGGTATAGCTGATGGTGGAAGAACTGGATTTACAGCTATAATATGCAGCTTATTGTTCTTAATATCATTATTTTTTATTCCTTTTATAAGCATAATTCCAGATGAAGTTTTAGCTCCTATACTAATAATTCTTGGATGCCTTATGAGCCAAAGCTTAAGAAATATAAATTTCCATGATTTGAGCGAATTTTTACCAAGTTTTCTTATTATAGTTCTAACTCCGCTAACATATAGCATTGTTGATGGTATTGGTTTTGGATTTATTGCTTATCCAATTTGTAAAATATGCATTAAAAAAGGAAATGAAGTTTCTCTTCCTATGTATATAGCCTCAGTTGCCTTTTTTATATATTTTATTATATCAGCATATATTAATTAAAATTAATGCATACTTTTTTGAAATAATTTTATATAAAAATAGCTGCTTAAAAACAGCTATTTTTATATAATTTATATTTATTTTATTATTTCTATCTAAAACTATGATTTTTTAATAAACTTTGCTTTAAATCATATAATTTTTGAGAAAGATCAACATAATATTCCTGTGGGTTTACAAATCTCTTTACTTCATCCCAAAGACTTTCTACTTCACTTTCACAATATTCTCGTATTTCCTGAATTGATGGACTTTCATATACACATTCTCCTTTTATAAATATAGGGATCTGCATTTTTCTTACTTCAAAATTCTTTAAGATTTTTCTTTTCCATGTGTGTATAGGATCAAATATTTCATATTCATCTTTATTTATTATTTCATCATGTAACGCTATTACATCTCCAATAGCTTTTTTGCTATCTTTGTCATAAAATCTATATAATGTTTTATATCCCGGATTAGTTACTTTTTCTACATTTTCAGAAATCTTAATTCTTGGAACAAGTTCTCCATTTTCTTCTACTGCACATAATTTATATACTCCACCAAAAACAGGTTGTGATTTTGAAGTAATAAGTCTTTCTCCAACACCAAATATATCTATTGGTGCCTTCTGATTTAAAAGTTCACTTATGATTTTTTCATCAAGACTATTAGATGCTACTATTTTGCAATCTTCAAGTCCAGCTTCATCTAACATCTTTCTTGATTTATTTGAAAGGTATGTTAAATCTCCACTGTCTAATCTTACACCTTTAAGTCTCTTTCCCATTGGTTCCAAAACTTCTTTGGCAACTCTAATGGCATTTGGTATACCACTTTCAAGTACATTATAAGTATCAACTAATAATGTTGTATTATCTGGATTGTGCTTTGCATATGCAGAAAATGCTTCGTATTCATCATTATATAATTGAATAAAAGAGTGAGCCATTGTTCCTGATGCTGGTACATTAAACTCTATATCACTAAGTGCTGTTGCGCTGCCATGAACTCCACCAATATATGCGGCTCTTGCACCTAAAATTGCTGCATCATAGCCTTGTGCTCTTCTTGCACCAAACTCTAAAACAGTTCTATCCTTAGCAGCTCTTACTATTCTATTAGCTTTTGTAGCTATAAGGCTCTGATGATTTATTGTTAAAAGCAGCATTGTTTCAATAAGTTGTGCTTCTATTACTGGTGCTTTTACAGTTACTATAGGTTCATTAGGAAAAACTACACTTCCTTCTTTTACTGCATAAATATCCCCAGTGAACTTAAACTTCTTTAAATATTCTAAGAACCCTTCATTGAATAAATTTTTCTTTCTTAAATAATCAATATCTTCACTTGTAAATCTCATATTATTCACATATTCAATAAATTGTTCTAATCCAGCTGCTATTGAAAATTGTGCATCATCAGGACTTTTTCTAAAAAACATATCAAAACATACTATTTTGTCTTTTTGGTTATCTACAAAAAAAGTGTTACTCATTGTAAATTCATAAAAGTCTACCAACATTGATAAATTTCTTTCATTTTCTAAATTAATATTCATAGTTTACACATCCTTCATTTTTATATAATTTATTTTTATTTTGAAAATTCTCAATTTCAAAAATCATGTCCAAAGCTATATTTCTATATTCTCTATGTGGATATTCTGTACAATTTTCATTGTAGCCTTTTTTAATTTCTAATACATTTTTATTAGAACACATACACATTTCAAAACGTATAGTTTCATCAAACCACTTACCTGTATCTACCAAGAAAATAAGTTCAGCTATATTTTTTTCATACACATTTGAATTCTTATAAATTGCTTTAGAATGTTCTTTATATTCAAAATGTGATACATTCAGATATTTATATTTTTCATTATTTAAAATCTGCTTTATTATTATTGTTAAAATATTTTTCATAAATATACCTTCTTTCTTATTTTCATTTTGAATTTAAGTGGCTTTAAAAAAATAGCTGTTACTTCATTCTTTGTTAAATTCATTTCGACATTAAGTAACTTCAAAAAAAATTCATCTACTCTTAATTATAATATTTGCACTTTATACTTACTTATCAGCTTCTTAATTTCATTTTGATGTTAACTCTATATACTTATATTATTCCTAAAAAATGTATATGTCAATATAAATTTTAAAAAAGATAAAAAGTATAAAAAATTAATTTTTTATACTTTCTTTAATTTCAGTTATTTATCTTAAAATTAAGAATTCTGTGATTTTAAAATCTTTTAATAATTTATAGCTGAATACACTATGCTTCTTAATTTTCTTGTAAAAACACTTGTCCCAGTATCACATCTTTGGATAAAATACATAAACATCATATTATCCTTTGGTGAAATTGTTATATAATTTCCTGTCCAACCATCCCATCCAAACTCACCTAAAGATCCATTTGTCTGACCTTCTGCTTGATTTATTAGAATCCTCATTAGATTTCCATATCCGTATCCTCTAAGTGATTCCCAATTCATTGATTGCATTTGTTTTTCATTAAGTTGATTTTGTGTCATAAACTCAACAGTTTTACTGCCTAAAATTCTAGTGTCTTCATATTTTCCTTTATTTAAAAGCATAAGTGCAAATTTTTTATAATCATTTATTGTAGAAACAAGTCCTGCTCCACCGCTTTCAAAAGCTGTTGAAACTTTATATCCATCCAACCCCAAAGCATCTTCTAAATATGGATATAATCTTTTTTCTTCTTCATTATATTTGTAAATTTGTGCGAATCTTGGGCGCTTTTCTTCTGGAACATAAAAAGCTGTGTCTTTCATATGAAGTGGCTTAAAAATCTCTTCACTTAAAAATTCACTAAACTTCTTCTTGCTTACAACCTCAACTATTGCTCCCAAAATATCTGCTGATGTTCCATATAGCCATTGATCTCCGGGTTGAAATGCAAGCGGAACTTTACCTATTGCATTGCAGAAATCCAAAGTATTTATAGGGCTTCCTTCTTCAAGCTTTCTTTTAACATCATCAAAAAGTTGACTCATACACTTTCCGCATTCTGTAGAATCATCAGCATAACTTAATCCTGAGGTCATATTAAGTAAATCTTTAATAGTCATTTCTCTGTTAACATCTGAAAGCTTACCATCTTTTATTACCTTTTGATTTTTAAAGCCTTCAAGATACATAGAAACCGGATCATATAAATCTATTTTCCCTCTTTCAAATAATATCATAATTGCAGTGGCTGTAATGGGCTTTGTCATAGAAAACATACGAAAAATAGTATCGTCTGCCATCTTTATATTATTTTCTTTATCTGCAAATCCAAAATTATCTTTATATATTTCTTTTCCATCTTTAATAATGCATACACTTGCACCGCTTATATTACAATTCTGTATTTCTTTTTCTATTTCTTCCTTAATATATTTAAAATTATTATTCATAAAATCTTCTCCTTTTTTTATTATCATGAATAATTAAATTCGTTTATATCTATTTTTAACTTAAAGTTTTTAATATTTATAAATCATGATTTTTTTGATTTTTTACTTTTTTCATAAGTTCTTAAAATAATTAAAATTTACTTTTTCTAATTTATTAATATAATTTTATATTTTTCATTAATTTTAAGGATTAATAATTATATCTGTAAATTTTTAATAGCATCTACTAAATCTTTAGCTGCAGCTTTATGATTCAAAACTCCTGGATGACTTCTCGCCCCAATGGTTTCATCTGTTGTGTTTGTAAGCTGAGTTATATAAACCTTAGTATCTCTTGATTCTTTTTTATATGTATCTACTGCATGATAAATATATGGCATCATTGGAATTCCAAGCATTCCATAAGCCCATAAAATTTTCGAATTTTTATTATATTTTCTAAGTTTATACAAAAATCTGACTACTGCATCTTCAAACCTTTTAATATCCTCTTCACTATAACTTCCATCTTCATTAAGATGCTGCTTGAAAATTTCTCCAGTTTTTTCATCCTTAAATTCTGGTGAATTAAATGCACCGCCATCATTTGTTCCCAAATTTACAACTATAAAATCAGGCTGCCAAGACTCAAAATCATTTTCTTCATATGCGCCAAGTTCTTTATTTCTTTCTCCGTTTACTACACTACAAACTTTATCATAATATTTAGGAATTGCACATTTAGGATCGTTATCCCAGCTTGAAAGTACGCCCCATCCACTTTGAGATATAATTCTAAAATCTGCATCAAGATTTTTGGCTGTCATAACCGCATAATTATTAAGTGATGTAAACCACATAGAAATCCAATCTTCTTCTATTCTAGCACCTATTGTTCCTTCTCCTGAAGTTATGCTATCACCAATGAATTCAATTTTCATACTCTTATCTTCAACTTTTTCAAACTCTCCATCAGTTCTAAGTGAATGAATTAAAAATATACAATCATTATCTTTTGGCATAGCTTGAACATCTTTATATACACGAACATTTTTAACTAATTCATTATTCATTCCTCTAAAAAGACATATAAAATATCTTCCTTTAGTTAACATTTGACGACTTACAAATACTCCATTGATTTCTACACTTATCCATTGTTCATATTCATTATAATCTATCTCTACTTCCATCCATAATTCCTGTGCTCTTACATTTACTTCAAATCCACTTCCTGTCCAAAACAAAGGTAATGGTGATATTTTTTTAGTTGTTCTTCCATTTATTTTGATGTTCTTAACTTCATCAATTTTTAAAGTCTTTAAATCTATATCCATTTCTCTCCTCCATAATCAAGTAGTATTTATCAAAAAACGTATACATGAAAATGTAAAATACTTTTTTCATTATCTATAGTATAAGCATTTAAATAATCATTATCAATTAATTAAAAATTCATCATGATTATTTGTATATAAAACTTATTAATTATTTATTTTTTACTCTTTATAATCATATATATCATAAACATATTTATCTACATAATTACAACTTTTTTAATATATGGTAAACTATATTATATACTTATAGTTTATATTACACATGTAAGGGGAATGGTTATATGCAAAATATAAAACATGAAGCAAAAATTTTATTATCAAATCATCTTGAAATTATCATAGGATATGTCTTATTTTTCGGTTCTCTTTTGGCTATTATACTTCCTGAAATGCTTATAAAATTTGCAATAAATGTTACAGCTGATTTATTTTACTGATTATAATTTCTATAGCAGTTCTTATACTATATAATAGTTTAAGTATACTTCTCCTTATTTTTAAATTGGGATATGGTTATTTTTATTTGTTAACAGATATAAAGATGTCCGGAATTTTATCGTGTATACTAGCTCTTTTATTAATAAGCTCTCTTATATTTTTTAATTTTCTATACTTAAGACACTTTGGATGTTTAATTTATTTTTACTTTATGGACATGAATCAATCTTTAACTGAAGTTTTTAAAACAAACTCTAAATTTTTTAGGCAAAATTAAAAAGATTTAACTAATTTATATTTTTCATTTTTACCAAACTTTTTCCTATGCTTTTTCATAATACCAATATTTTATTTTGTTCCTTATGTTCAAATAGCTATGATCATGTCCTGTGACAGCTATATTAAAGATCAAAATAAGACTTCAAATTACTAGATCTTTATACTTAATCATGGAAATTAAATTCTTTGTATAATTTCCATGTATTATCCTTCCACACATATATACTTACATTATCAAATAAGCATTCAAATCTGAAAGGATAATTGTTAACATAAGCCCAAATGTCGTTATATATAAGTGTTAATTTTTTTGAGACTAAAGTCACATGAAATATTTTATTTTTCCCTTCATTTTCTTTAAATCTAATATATGAAAACTTGTTTAAAACATCTATAAGTTCATCATGAACTTTTTTACCTTCATAGCTTATTTTGACCTCCATATATATTACTCTTTTATCAAAATGATTATATTTGTCCATTATATATTTTGTCTTTTTATTTCTCATACAAAAGCTTTCTATTGCATTTTCAAGATCATCTATATCTTTATCATATTCAAATGGTGCTTTTATTGTAAAATGTGCTGGCAGTTTTGAAGATTTTGCTTTGAAATTTTCATAAAGCTCCTTTCTCATATTATTATTAAATTCTCCAGCTCCGCCTTTTACAATGCTTACTATTACATATCTCATACAATCAGTCCCTTTATATCATTTATAATAATTTCATTATTTTTTAATATAGTATATAGCTTTTTCAATATTTAATGAATTATTACATTATCGTTTCTATTATAAATTTATTTTATGTAAATACTTATGACCCATAACATAGTATCACCACTTCCTTAAGTATAATTTATAATTAAGATTTCCTTCAATATTTTTATGTTCACTTATATATGTTTGTTTACATATATTGGATTGTATAATTGCTAATTATATATCACAAAGGAGGAGTCTTATGTTTACTTTTAAACAAATAACAGAAACTAATGGTATTGACATAAATAATTTAAAAAATTCCAGGCAAAATAGCTATGCATGGTCCATGGCTGAGCTTGGAAATTATATATATGTAGGCACTTCAAGAAATATGATTTCATCACTTACCACTGCCTTTACAGAAAGTCCAAACCTTGCTCCATCACTTGTAACAGGTTCAGATAACAATGCAGAAATCTGGAGATATAAAAAGGATGGATCATGTCCATGGGAAAAAGTATTTAAAGCCAGTTCGAAAGATAAAATTTATGGATTTAGAGCAATGATAACTCATAAATCAAACAACTCATGTGCCATTTATGCTGCTTCTATGGGCGAAAAAGTTTATGTGTTCAAAAGCACTGATGGTGTTCATTGGAAAAAAATAAATACTTCTAATGTTTCAGGAACAAGCTCAAGAGCATTTGCATCTTTTAATGGAAAATTATATATGGCAACTCTTGAAGAAGGAATTGGAGGAAATGTCCCTTATTTATATTCAAGTAAAGATCCTGAATTTGAACTTTTTAAGCTAGTTATAAACCCAAAGTTCAAGGGATTTATTCCCAATAATAATCCAATTGGTGGAATTGATGATCTTAGTGTTTTTAATAATAGGCTTTATTTAAGTATTGGAAATTCAGATGGTGCAGAAGTTTGGAGATCAAATAACTGCAATCCTAAAAACAATGACTGGACTTTAGTTGCTTATAAAGGTTTTGGTGATGCATTAAATACAAATATAATGTCTACTGGAGTATTTAAAGATCATTTATATGTTGCTGTTACAAAAAGATTTCCTTTATCCTTATTCGTCCCACTAAGCTTTGACTTAATTAGAATTGATAAAAATGACTGCTGGGAAATAGTCGTTGGAGGCAAACCTATTATACCTTCGTGTCCATCTACTGGCGTAAGAAATAAAAGTCTTTCTGGATTTAATTCAGGTTTTAATAATTTCTTTAATGTTTATGGATGGCAGATTAAAGAATTTAAAGGTAATTTAGTTATAACAACTTATGACAGTTCAACTAATATAAGAACTTTTATAACAGGCTTTGAATATAACAAAGAAGATTATATAAAGAATTTTGGATATGAGAACTATAATAGACTTTTAAATTCCTATAAGAAAATTTATAAACTTCTTTGTAAATATAATTATCCAAAAGGATTTGACATTTACACTTCAAAAGATGGATTAAATTTCAGTCCAGTAATCCTAGATGGATTAAATGATCCTAATAATTATGGCGGAAGAACTCTTCTTGTGAGCAGTGAAAATAAATTATATGTTGGAACTGCAAATCCATTTTNAGGATTTGACATTTACACTTCAAAAGATGGATTAAATTTCAGTCCAGTAATCCTAGATGGATTAAATGATCCTAATAATTATGGCGGAAGAACTCTTCTTGTGAGCAGTGAAAATAAATTATATGTTGGAACTGCAAATCCATTTTTAGGCCTTTAAGTATGGGAAGCAGATTATAATAATAGTAATAAATACTGTTCAAATAATGAAATTCACGAATATTTTAGTAACCTTAAGAAGCTAAATAAAGAGTTATTAGCACTTTATCCTGAACTTATGGATGTACTTCAAAGAATTTTTCCAGCTTTTCAGTAGATAATATACTTTTTAATTCTCTAACTTTAATAATAAAAAAATAAGGGACTGTCTCACTTACAAATTTTAATTAGACATCCCTTATTTTAATAATACTATTTATACTTCCCTTTTTTCAGGATTTATTACTTTTTCAAAATCCACCTGTTTTTACTGCATTTTAATTATTATTGCAATATTAATAATATAACTTTAAAAGAATATTACAAGCTTATGAAAGCCTTCATTCATATCAAATACATAATCATCTAAGACTTTTCCTTTAAAGATTTGTTTCAATCCATTTTATAATATTGGGTATAATATGCTCGTTATTATTTACAGTTATATGATTAGCATATTTCTTTACTTCGTTTGATGCATTTTCAGGACAAAATGATATTCCCGCTTCCATTAGAAGCTCCAAATCATTCATATTATCTCCAGCACATATAACTTTTTTCTTATCCAAGTTATAAGTTTTAATTATTTCATTTAATGCATCTCCCTTTGATGCATTATCTGGTACTATTTCTACAAAACATTCTCCACTTCTTATAGCTTTTGTTTTATATTTATTATAAAATTCACTTTCAACTTCATCCATCAATCCAATTTTACCTACAGTAGTAATCTTATTCCAACTTAGATTAAAAATGTTTTCTGGAACATCATATTTTAAATTCAATAATCTTGTTGCCTGTCTGTCAGACATACCATTATCTTTAAGTACATATACGTCTTTACCAACATATATTTCTACCCCTATATTTTCATAATCATCAGCTATTTTACAAGCTAATGCCTTTTTATCTTTATCTAAAACTTTTTCACTTATAATTTTCTTTTTATTATAATCATAAATAGTACCCCCATTATAAGTAATTATAGGTAAGTCCGTTTTTACACTTTCAATATACTTACTAACAGAATCAATTGCCCTTCCTGTCGCAATTGAAAATTTTCCGCCATTTTCTATAAAATATTCTATCGCTTTTTTATTTTCTTTTGATACTTCTTTATTATCATTTAATAATGTTCCATCTAAATCACTAAAAATAACATATCCATCAAATTTATTTTTCATATGCGTCCTCTTTCTCTTTACTTGTTTAATATTTTAAAATCTGCTTTTCTATCTCTAATTTATATAATATTGCTTATTAATTTATTGCTTTTATTATATATTATATTCTATATATTTCTCAACATCATAAAAAACTAAAAAATAACATAAATAAAAGAAGCTATTATCATCATGTATTCTTCTTTTAAGCTCATATTGATACAGCTTCTTAATTATTATATAAATTTATATTTTTCTTTTATTAATATTTCTCATTATCTTTTTTTTTCTCATTAACATTTTTTTACGTTTAATCCTTTTTAATATAATTTTTCTTCTAATTCTAAGTGCTATAAAAACCATTATCCCTAATATACCTATTTTAGCAAAATTACTTCTATCATTTTTTTCTTCTTTATTTTCATTAACTTCTTCTTTATGAGTAGTTTTTGTTATATCACTAGAACTTTCTGAACTTATTCTAAGATCTCTTGATTCACCTGCATATAAATCAACATCTATGTATTCTTGATTATTTACATAAATAGTTCCATCTAATATTTTTTCACCTTTTTTAAATGATTTATTACTTAAATCATCATCCTTTATCTTTAAATTGTAATTTAAATTGTCTTCATTACCTTTTTCAGTAACATACTTTATTGTTTCATTCACAAATAGAGGTATTCTTTCGTTGTTGGTTATGTAATATGTAGCTACCTTTTCATTAGTATTATAAAGATCAATAAAAGAATAGTTATTAAATCCATAATTAAAAATAGATTTCATGTCTTTATAATTTTGTTCTTTATCACTTGCTTTTAAAAATGATCCAATTAAAGTATTCCCATCCTTTTTTGCTGCCGCAAGGAAAGTATGATTTGCTCTCATTGTATACCCACTTTTTCCACAAAGAGCATATTCATAATAAAATTCTGAATTCTTATTAATTAAATAATTTTTATTGTTTACAGTTAATGTTCTTTCTGAATTATTAATCATTGATATTGTCTTATTCTCAGTGGTTGCAATATTTATAAAATCAGTATTCTTTATAGCTTCTCTCAAAAATAATGCTAAATCTCTAGGCGTTGTATAATGCTCTTCATCTGGAAGTCCACTTGGATTCTTAAAGTTTGTATCTATTGCACCGAGTTCTCTTGCTTTTTCATTCATAAGCTCTGCAAATTCTTCAATACTCCCCGAAACATGATAAGCTAGTGCATTGGCACAATCATTCCCTGATTCCAACATTAAGCCTAAAAGAAGATCATACACAGTAACTACATCTCCTTTTAATAATCCTATAGCACTACCATCTATATCAGTAAAATTTTCTCTTATAGTAACCTCTTCATATAAATCACTTTTCTCAAGTACTATTAATGCTGTTATTACTTTTGTTGTCGATGCTGGCTCAAATTTAGTATCAATATCTTTTCCAAAAAGAACTTGGCCACTCTCGGCATCAATTACAGCATAACCTTGTGCATTTATTTCTGGAATAATGGTTTCACCATATACAGGTCTGCAAAATAAAAATAATAGTATAACTAAATATTTTATCTTTTTTATCATAAGTATCTCCGTATCAAATTATCTTTTTGTAAAATAAATTATCCTTATTAAAGTTATCATAAATATTTTTTATATTCTACAATTATTTTAAAATTTTTATAAAGATATATTCTATAATTAAATTTTTAATTAAATTGCTAATATTCAGTGCTTAAAATTTAACAGTATTTATTCCTTATAAAATCTAAGTAGTATAGTAATATAATAAAAAAGTCCTAGAAATAATCTAAGACTTTTTTATTATATATATGTTGCAATATGATTTATTCAATACTTGAGTATACGTACTGTACATTTAATGTAGATTTCGATTTTCAACATATATATTAATTATTTATTAAATTATAAAAATCACCTTTTTTAGTTATTAGTTCTTCATAACTTCCCTCTTCTGCAATAGTTCCATTATTAATCACAATGATTCTATCTGCATCTTTAATTGTAGAAAGTCTGTGTGCAACTATAAATGTCGTTCTTCCATTTGTTAAATTTTTAAGCGCTTTTTGAACATGAACTTCACTTTGAATATCTAATGCTGAAGTTGCTTCATCAAGTATTATGATTTTTGGATCACGAATAAGTGCTCTTGCTATAGCTATACGCTGCTTCTGTCCACCAGATAACATTCCTCCATGTTCTCCTACATTTGTATTAAGTCCATCTGGAAGTTTACATATAACATCGCTTAAACATGACGCTTCTAAAATTTCATTTAATTTTTCTTCACTTACATTTACACCATAAGTTATATTTTCTTTTACGCTTCCAGAAAATAACATTGTATTTTGAGGTACTACTGCAATATGTTTTCGATAATCTCTTAAATTAATTAACTGCATATCCTGTCCATCTAGTAAAACAGTACCTTTTATAGGCTTTATAAAGCCTATAATTAGATCTAGCAAAGTGGTTTTTCCTCCACCTGATTCTCCAACAAATGCTATGCATTCACCCTTTTTTATTTCAAGATTAAAATCATTTAATACTAAATTCTCACCATCATCATATTTAAAGTACACATGATTAAATTTATAATTTCCATTGATATCTTTAACTTTAGTTTTTCCCTTATTTTTTTCTATATCATCTGCTAATAATATTTCTGAAACAGAATTAATAGAATCAAATCCCTTAGCCAAATCAGGATAAACATTAATAAGTGCATTTACTTCTCCTAAAAGTGAAGTAAAATAACTTTGATAAAGAACAATATCTCCTACTTGTATCTTATTATTTAATGCAAGATAAGATGTAAACATCAAGCATCCAAGCTGCATTATCTGAAAAGAAGCCCATCCACATGAGCCAAAAAATTCATTCAATATATCTACGTTGTATCCAATCTTTTTAACCTTATTTATTTTATTGTCAACTCTTGTTATCTCTAATTTTTCCAATGCATGCGCTCTTGTTATCGGTATCATTTCAACCATTTGAGATACTGCTGAAGACATATCTTCCATATTTATTCTTAACTGCATGTTCTTATTTATTATTTTCTTTCCAAATATGCTTATTATAAAAAATGCTACTGGTATTGCCCCTAAAAAAAATAAGGCAACATATTTATTCTTAAAAATAGTTATAGAAAAAGTCACAGAAATGCTAATTATTATAGGTAGTACTGTAATCCCTAGCTGCTTAGATAAATTAGTAATTGCTTCTACATCTCTTAATATTTTTGATTGAAGTTTTCCTACTTGCAGATGCTTATGATAAGGAATTGATAAAATTTGCAATTTACTAACCAAATCACATCTTATATTAGACTCAACATCTCTTATAGCTAAGCTTCTATAATGAGCACATATTAAATTAGTGGGGATATTTGTAATAATTAAAATTACCATAATACCAATGTTTAATATTAATTTATTTGTATTATTTCCTGAAGAATTACTAATTAAATTTATTATATTAGATAAAACAATTGGCATTATCCATACAGGAGAACTTTTTATAATAAAAAATATTAGTGCTATTAATAATTTAATATAATTTCCTTTATACAAATTTATTAAAGTTTTCGATGGTTTGTCCTTAATAAAAACATCATTCACATAAATTCCTCCTATTAAAATTAAAATACTTCACCAATAATTATATTTTAAAAAATATATGATGCATGTTTTTATATTTTATTCTTAATAAATGCATATAAATCTTAACATTAGTAGATATAGTATTGTTATAATTTATAAAAATTAACAATTTAACGAACCATCCTTACTTCTATTATAATTGTTTCAAAAAATCAATTTTTTACTGTAAATAATAATATAATATCTTTTAAGAAACTATTTTAGGCAGCAAACTACATTTATAGTTTGCTGCCTAAAATCATTATATCGTGACTAAAATTTCATTTATTTCTTCACTTACTTTTATTCTTTCATCATAAACCCAGTCTATATCAAATTTTAAATTGAATATTTTAGAAAATGAGTAATACATGTTAATTTTTTGATAATAAATTTCAAGTTCTTCTAGATATCCAGAATAACATTCTGGCTTAAATAGCTCTTTTTGCTTATTTACAAAAATCTCATCTACATAATTTAAAAATGTTTCCATTAAATCGTCACGAGCTACATCGAATGGAACTTTTAATAAATCCCATTGTATTTCTTCACTTAATTTATACCTTTTTAATTTATCTAATATTAGTATATATTCACTTATATCCATTTTTGTATAATAATCAAGTTTCTCTTCTCTAGTGCTCCAAAGAGCCAATTTCTCATTCAATGGTAAACTTTTTATTTGAAGAATTGCTTCTGATGGTCCTATTACTGCTGCTTCTATTCTCTTATCTTCTTTCTCAAGCTTAGATTTTATAATTTCTGCATTTCCTGAAACGGATGCAACATATCCAACATCATATATACCAATTCTACCTGCACGTCCTGCTACCTGCTTTATTTCTTGTGATGTAAGTTCTCTTATTTCATCTCCATCAAACTTCTTTATGCTCATAAATATAATTCTTCTGATTGGCAAATTTACTCCCATGCCAATAGCATCAGTTGTTACAAGTACTTTAGTTTCTTTCTTTACAAACTGCTCATATTGCATTTTTCTAACTTCTGGCGGTAAGTCCCCATAAATTACACTTGTTTTTATACCTTTATCTGAATACTCTTTTGCTATTTCAAGTACTCTTTTTTTAGAAAATACTACAATGGCATCACCATCTTGTATATCTTCATATCTAAAATTCTTATATTCAACCTCTAATGGAATACTTCTTTTATATTCTTTTATTTCATATTCATCATTACAGTCATTTAATATTGTTTCTAATATATATTTACTATTAGCTGCTCCACAAATATGAATTTCATCACAATTAAGTCCGAGAACTGCCTTACTCCATGCCATTCCTCTAAACGGATCACTTATCATTTGAATTTCATCAATGACAGCTATATCATAATGTTCTTTTAAGTTTACTTTTTCAATTGTACAAGATGTATGTGTAGCACCTTCTTTTAAAATTTCCTCTTCACCAGTTAATAGTTCACATACAATTCCTTCATTATTGAGCTTTTCAAAATTTTCCAATGCAAGTATTCTAAGTGGCGATAAATATACACCTTTTTTAGCTGTCTTTAAACGCTCTATTGCATTGTATGTTTTACCTGTATTTGTATCACCTAAATGAATATAAAACTTTCTTTTCATATGTCTTGCTTGATAATATTCATCTTTAGGATTAGCAGGAAACTTTTCTTCAAATTCCTGACTGATAAGTTTAGGTATATGAATTTTTGTAAGAAGTGCCATTATTCCAACATTCTGAAAACTATTATAATTTCCTCTTACAACATCAAAGAAATCAAATTCAGTATTGTTCTTTTTATTATAATCTTTAAGCATCTTTTCTGATACATACTCTAAAAGCTCTTCATACGATTCATAAACTTCATCAAAGTCTTTTAATCCTGTCTTTTCAAATTCTTTTAGCTTTTTTAGCTTTTTTCTTATTGCACTTTCCTGCTCTATAAGAGCTCCTGGCTTTGAGTGCTCTGCCACTTCTTTCATTTGATGTATTTGACTTTTATACTTTTTAAATTCACGTATAGCTGCATTATTACCCATATGTTGACACCCCTTATATTTTTAGTAGCTAGTATTAATATAACTTATATAATAAACTCTTCATTATATATTATATCTAAATATATAAATTTATTTAGCTTATTTTATGTATTACTTTATTTACATATCCAATAAATAAAAAATGATTTCTGTAATATTATCAGAAATCATTTTATTTTAATATATTCTATTTCAAGAATCCATTAACTATCCATTCTTCTGCTTCTTTTTCAGTAAGTCCAAGAGTCATAAGTTTAGTTAATTGTTCTCCTGCAATTTTACCTATAGCAGCTTCATGAATAAGATTTGCATTAACATTATTTGCAAGAATTTGTGGAATAGCCTTTACTGTTGCATTGTCCATAATTATTGCATCGCATTCGCTATGTCCAGTACATTTAGCATTTCCCTTAATGTCAGCTAAAAATACTTGATTAGAATTATCTTTTGCAACAGAACGTGATGTAACGTGTGCACTGCTATTATCTCCATTAAGCTCAACTTCAAATCCTGTTTCTGCAAATTGATTTCTATGAGTCATAATTTTTTCTTTTACTACTATTTTAGCGCCTTCATTCAACTTAGCTTTTGTAATTCTTTTAGTTGAATCTACACCTTTAATTTGAACAGTATCCATTTCCATATATCCATTTTCATCTATTTCAACTATAGTAACTGGATTTAATATTCTTTGCCCTTTTCCATCACCTTCACCATAGTGTTTTTCAACATATTTAACTTTAGCGTTCTTCCCTATGAAAAAGCTATGTATACCATCATGCTCAGATTCCTTATCTCCACTATTATGAATTCCACATCCAGCAATTATAGTTACATCGCTATTTTCTCCAATGTGAAAATCATTATATACCACCTCTTTAAGACCTGTCTGTGTCAAAATCACCGGAATATGTAAACTTTCATTTTTTGTATTTGGTTTAATATAAATATCTATTCCACTTTTATCTTTCTTTTTAACAATTTCAATATTAGCAGTAGAATTCATGCTAAGAGCCTGACCATCCACTCTTATATTATATGCCCCAACCGGAATACCATGGAGGCCTGATACTTCACTTAATAAGTTTTTTTGCATTTCTTCCATAGTTTATTCTCCTTTATAAAATCTGCAACTATCTGCTGCTGAAAGTAACTTAGGTAAAATCTCATACTTTTTACCACTCTGTTTTACTTGTCCATTTTCAATGACTATAATATCATCTGCAATATTTAGTATCCTT
Organism: Clostridium neonatale; assembly: GCF_001458595.1. Lineage (GTDB taxonomy): Bacteria > Bacillota > Clostridia > Clostridiales > Clostridiaceae > Clostridium > Clostridium neonatale. The sequence goes on along the minus strand of NZ_LN890328.1, from coordinate 814,200 downwards.
TCCTGATGAGAAATTATTAAGATTGATCCATTAATATCTTTACGCATTTTTTCAAATACATTTATCATATTATTAAAGCTCCATATATCAATTCCTGCTTCTGGCTCATCAAATATTGAAAGCTCTGTTTTTCTTGCTAAAATAGTTGCTATTTCAATTCTTTTTAATTCTCCTCCAGAAAGGCTTGCATTGACTTCTCTATTTATATATTCTTTTGCACACAGTCCTACTTCTGATAAATAATCACATGGACTTTTTTCAAATTTTATGTTTGAAGTATTACATTTGCATCCAGAGTTCCCACTTGCAAGAGTAATGAGCTCTTTAACTGTTATCCCTTTAAATCTTACTGGTTGCTGAAATGCAAAGCTTATCCCTAATCTGGCTCTTTCTGTAATACTCATGTTTGTTATATCATTACCATTAAATATTATTTTTCCACTTGTAGGTATCTTAATTCCAGAAATTATTTTTGCTAAAGTTGATTTTCCACCACCATTTGGACCTGTAATTGCGACAAATTTTTCATTATCGATATTTAAATTAATATTTTTTAGAATTTTTTTAGTGAAGCCTTCTTCTTGGACTTCAAAACAAATATTTCTTAGTTCTAGCACACTTATTCGCCACCAATTTTAAATATTAATATATAACTTATTGGTAACTATCTCCTTTCTATCCTTAGTTTATTATTCAATCCTAAAATTATATTTATTAGAAAATATTCTATTGTATTATAATATCATAATGATAATATAATTGCCAATCATGTAAATGACTAATAAAAAATCTCCACTATAACTATGTACTTTAGTTTTTTTAATATAAATTCAAAGGAATATAGTAACTTAAATAAATAAAAGAAATCCCAATATTTAGAGATTTCTTTTTAAAATGCATCCTCATGAAATTCTATTAGTCTTGTCTTTTTGTTAAAAAACACCTGTACATGTTCATATTCTCTTTCAGTATTAGCAGACACATTTCCTATTTTAAATGTTGTATTTCGATATGCTAATACTGCACTTATTTTCCCTTCCTTTGGAACTATAAGAGTCGTTGGAATTTCTGCTCTGCTTCCTACAATTCCTGCTGCTATACTATTTCCAGCTGAAATTATTCCACCCCTTGCTACTGAATCAGGCTTAGTAAACATTATGTCTTTCATTGCAGTTAGCTTTGATGTAAATTCGCCTTTTCCACTTATTATTATATTTCCAGTAGATTTAATTTCACAATCCTGACAATACGAAATTCTTATATCAAGAGGAACAATGCTATTTTTATCGTAATATTCTATTTCGTTATCTAAAATATTAAGTAGAATAGTAAGGTCATTTAAAGATTTCATCTTTAATATGTTATATCCCAAAACTTTTTCCTTTATATATTCTATTAATTCCGATCCTTTTGTTTCATTTTTAATATTTAAAGTTACTAATTTTAATGCTATTTTTTGAAAATCTTTATATTTATCTTCAGTTAAATTTTGTATAAAATCCTTTGCTCCAAATGCTGTGGTTTTCGCCTGAAGAAGCCTTATAGTTTTTATAATATCATTTATCATATCTTTATATAAAGTCAAAACATCAGCATATTCTTTTTTTCTTATATCAATCTGTCCGGATAATATTTTAGAACTTATAGCATTACCAAGTATAGTTATATCCCCACCTGTAACTACCTTTGAAGCATTTACGTTATTGCTTACATCAAGAGATCCGCCTGCATTAACATCCATATGATCATTAACACTATCATATACTTCAATATCACCATAAAAATTTATATTACATGTTTCCATATTAACACTTTCAACTGTAAATACTGGATTTACAGTTACAATTCTTCCTGATATATGAGCCTTTCCATCTATAGTGGCTATTATATCATTTTCTTCTATTTTACATCCCTTGTTAGCTGTAATAGGTGTTAATCTAACATAATTTTTTTTGATAATTTCCCCAAAAATGTTCTTTCCATCTTTTCCTATGGTCTCTGGAATTATTTCAGCTATTTTGTCACCTTCTCGTACATTAGATATTCTAAATAAATTTTTATAATCTATAGTTTCACTTGATTCTGGATCAGGAAAGTGCATTTCTGTTGGCGAAAAAAGTAATTTCACTTCACTTGGTACATCTTGTATGGGATACTCTCCCTCAGCTATTAATAGTTCTTCATTACATCCTAAAATAGCTTTTTCCAATGCTGCTTCTTTAATGCCAAAAATCACATTCTTTTCTTTAAGAATTTTTTTTACTTCATCTACAGTATACTTAGGTGGATATTTTCTACTTACTTCTTCTACTGATAAAGCCAAATTAATAAACGATGCTTTATCCTTAAGCTTATATTCTATTTCTGGTAAATACTCTATCCTGACATATGCTTTCATTTTATCTTCAGATATAAATATATTTATTTCCCTTTTAGCTTCTGACTTTTCAAGGGTATAGTGTATTTTATCATCTTTAGTTACTACGTTTTCTTCAAATTGTTTGCAAAGTTCATCATTTATGAATAAATTAATATACTTTCTTGACTTAATTGTAAACTTTTCATCACTACAATCATTTTGAAAAATTATATTACCATTGACAACTTTTATTCCTCTTTCAAGGCTCATCTAATACTCCCCCAATATAAAATCTTTCGTTTTTATCACTATCTTGCCCCTAAAGTATGTATCTATTTTTTTCTTAATATAATTATTATATTATAAAATTATGGTATACACTTTATAATTTATCTTAAAAAACTCATCCATCTTAAAAAGTCTCTTCTGTTTTCTTCACTCCACACTGAACATATGTAATAATCTTTATCATATATTGTTGCAATAAATCCATAATATATTGCATTTCCATTTTCATCTCTTCTTTGTTCCTCTAAAGAATACTCCATATCAACTTCTTTTAATACAGGGTAATCAATTCCAAATATTTCTTTGCAGTAATCATATTCTTGAAGTTTTCTTATTTCTCCTTTAGGTACACTTTCATCTCTAAATAATCTATCAAATTCCTTTTTAACCAATTCTCCAATTTTTATATCATCATATTTATCCTTTATTTCACCACCTTCGTGTTTTTTATTCTTCAATAAATTTTCTACAAGTTTTCTATTCCGTTCTTCTATTATTTTGCTTATTGAATCATCATCTACTCTTAATTGAGTTTTTACATTTCTATTATTCATATAATACTTTGTAGTATGGCTCTCTCTATTATCATCAATATTACTTATATTATCAAATAGTATTCCATTTATATCTTCATCTATTGTAATATCTAACTTACTTATTTTGTTTTTATTTGTTTCTTTAACATTATGATCAATATTCCCATAATCATTTTCTTCTAAAGGTTTAACTGCTTCAATTTCTATTGTACTGCTTGTCTCTTCTTCTGCATCACTTTTAATCTTTTTCTCTACATATTCATTATTTTCTTCAATATCATTATTTTTATAATTAAGTTGCTTTTGAAGTTTTAAACTTTTCAAATAAATTTCTTCTTCTGTTTCATCTATATCTAGGCATACTTTTTCCAGTTTGCTTATAACCTCTTCTTGAAACTTTTCATTAATTAGTATACTTACCTCAAAAGAAAGATTAACTTGTCTGAATATTTCCTTTATATCAAAATAATAAGTTCCTATTTCTCTTATAATTTTATCATTTAATTTTGAACACATAATTATTATATTCCCATTTATTCTGTTAAAATAGCTTACAAGATAAGTAGAAATTATAAATATTTTTTCTAAAACATTTTCAATATTTACTTTATTGTAACTTTCATTTAATTCGCACATAACACCATATATATCTTGTGTATAGTCTTTATTAAATGTTATTCCAAAAGCATCTATATTATTATATAGTTTGATAATATCATCATCCAAAGATATATTTTTAAATATATTGATTCTATACTTATTTTTAAAATAGTTTTTACTTATTCTTATTAATTCCTTTGCTTTATCATATTCTTCATCCCAATCCTTAGTCTTTGGAACCCAATTAGTTTGTATAATTTTACACTTTTTTATATGTTTAAGATACGAAAAAACTAAAGATTCTTTTAAAGTCATTTTTATCCTCCTAATTTATGTGTTAATTCTATTTTTCTAAATATATTATATCAAAACAATAATATTAAGAGTATTTTTATTTTTCTTAATATTACTGTAATCCTCACCATTCTTCTCCTAAGGATCTTTGTATCCACAAATCATATAATGGATTAGCCCAAATAGTTCCATCTTCAAATTCAATTTCCTTTATATTTGCTTCAACTCTTGATAATTTTTCACTTGAGCCTATATTCCACCCCATAGTTCCATTTCCCCAAGTTCCATCCTTAGGTATATTTACATTTTGACCTGTCCCCATAAATTCGAATCCTTGACTTTCAGATAAATATCCTGGTATTTCAATTGGATGGTTCTCACTATCATATCCTATAAAACAAACATTGAAATTTTTAATAGTTTTATCAAAATGATTAGTTACTTTTATTTGTAATTGATCTGGATACATCGATTTTTTATTTGAATTGCTGTAAGCTATTTTACATTCATCTATGGTGACTAATATTGTACTCTTTGCCAATTCCTCAACCTCTTTTATCTTATTTTGCGCATTATTGTAATTGCTTTTATCATTTTCTAGAACTGCTGAAAATTGATTTATTGCTTTTTTATACTCATTATTTTTCATCGACTTTATACCTGCATCATAAGCTTCTTGAGACATGACAAGTTCATCAATTTCATTTATTGTTTTATCAACTTCATCTTTATTTTCACTTACTGATTTCAATATATTTAAGTATTCTACCGCTGTATCTCTATTTATTTCTTTATTAATAAACTTTTCCTTCAAAATAGAATCTTGCTTTTTCATAATTTCTATTGCTTTTTGTTTATCTTCTTCATCTTTTATGTTATTAAATATCTTTATTGCTTCTTCATACTTACTAGAATTTAAGTTTTCATTAATTAGTTCTATTTTACTTTTTCCACATCCTATTAATCCTGATATTAATATTATAGAAATCATGAACTTAGCTACTATAGTTTTATATTTACTCATAAATTATTCCCCTCTTAAGTTCCTTAACTATATAATAATAAAAAACTAGAATAATACTATGTTATATATTTTTTATAAGTTTTTCTCTTTATTCTAATTCATATACTATGATTATACAATTAAATGATAATTTTTAGAAGTTAGAAAAAAAACTTCTAATTTTTTTCTAATAAATATAATATCATCTTAATATAAGATGATATTATATTTATTATGTTTATGATATACTATAGTTGAATTAATATTACATATTTAACATATTTAACATATTTAATATTTTCAATAAAATTATTTTGGGGGAAAACATGATTAATATACTTACAAATAGCACTAATAATTTTGGATTAAACAAAAATTTGACCAATTATATAGTCTCAGTTTTATCTGAGTCAAATGATAATAATACCATAATCAATTCAATTTTATCTTATATTGGAGATAATTTTAATTTAGATAAAATCATTTTATTAAGATCAAATAGAGAGCTTACCGCTCTTAATTCAATTTATGAATGGCATAGCAAAACATCGGAACCCTCTAAAATTAAGTCATGTGATATAAGCAAAAATTTTATACAATCAATAAAACATCAAGTTATTGTTTGTGATGATTTTAAAAATTTTGATAAAAATAATATTCTCTATCCTTTAGTAAAAAAATTACACTCTCAATCTTTTATATGTTTTTCATTATATAACACATATTTTACTGGCTTCTTAATTTTTTCATTAACATCTGCTCCTCATAAATGGAATGAAAACGAAATAAATAATTTTTCATTAATTAGTAAATTTTTTGAAAACTATATTTTAAAATTTTATAAGAATAGTGATTATGAAAAAGAAATAAAAATAGCTACTTCCATTACTAAAAGTCAAAATTTATATACTTATGCACTAAATTCTAATTCCTATGAGTTAGAATTTATAGGAGAAAATCTAAAGCAGCTTTTTCCTTCTGTAAAGCTTGGTGAATTATGCTATAAAACTTTAAAAACTAGAAATTCTCCATGTGAGAATTGCCCTATTTTAAATGAGAACTCAAATATACATGACAACAAAAGTAATGAATATTTTGATCCATATTTAAATATGTGGGTCAGCTCAATTGTATCTAAGATAAATTTATCGAACAATAAAAATATAAGATTAATATGTCTTTCAAATATAGGTAATTTTATCGAAAGAATTAAATCCAAAGATTCCTTAACTGGTCTTTTATCATTATCCAAATTTCAAGACAAAGCAATAAAAATATTGGACAGTAACGTTTTCGACAATTTTGCTATAGTATTCTCTGATATAAATAAATTTAAATATATAAATGAAAATATAGGATACTCAACTGGGAATATACTTTTAACAGAAGTTGCCAGATTATTTTCATCAAATTTAACTGAAGATGAATTAGTATGTCGTAATGGAGATGATAAATTTATACTTTTAATTAAGTATAATACAATTACGGATCTAAGAAACAGGATAGACTCTTTAAATGAGCAAATCCTAACTCTTCAAAATAATAAATTCAAAAATATAAACATTGCATTAATTAGTGGTATTAGCTTAGCATCCACTAATAATAGAGACGTAATCCAACTAATCGATAGAGCTAACATCACTAGAAAAACTTTAAAAAATTCGCATAAAAGTACGTATTCAGTATATAGTTGTGAATTGCACTCTAAAATTACAAAAGAAAAATCAATTGAATATAAAATGAGATCTGCACTTATAAATAAAGAATTTATAGTATATCTTCAACCTAAAATTGATTTATCTACTAGACAGATTTCTGGTGCAGAAGCATTAGTTCGTTGGCTTCCACCAGATGAAAATTTAATTCCTCCAAAGGATTTTATTCCTTTATTTGAAAAAAATGGGTTTGTGGTTGAATTAGATTTTTATGTTTACGAAGAGGTATTTAAAGTTTTACGAAAATGGCTTGATGAAAAAAGATGTTTAGTCCCTATTTCTTTAAATGTATCTAGGATTCATTTACGAGATTATAATTTTGTTCCTAGACTAACTTCTTTAATAAATAAATATAATCTTCCAACAGATCTTATTGAATTAGAAATTACTGAAAGTACATTCTTTGAAAATATAAATCAATTACTTAAAGTCATTAGTGAATTAAAACATTATGGATTTACTTTTTCAATAGATGATTTTGGTTCTGGATATTCATCACTAAATATTTTGAAAGATCTACCTATTGATGTCTTAAAATTAGATAAAGGATTTTTTCCAAGAGATAATATTAGTAAAAAAGAAAAAATAATTGTTTCAACTATTGTTGATATGGCAAAGAAATTAGATATAAGAGTTATATCTGAAGGCATTGAGACTATTGAACAATGTGATTTTTTAACTAACATTGGTTGTGATATGGTTCAAGGTTATTTATTTGCGAAACCAATGCCTATTTCTGAATTTGAAAAGATAGTTTCTAGTTCTAATTATGATTTTTAAAATAGAGTAGATTATTATTTAGTCTATTTTAATATCATAAAATTCACAGGAAATATCTTTGTTCTAAAATTTATATATTATTTATAAAAATAAATATCTATCTAATTGCATAAATTTAAGTTATTGCATCACATATCGAAATTAATAATATATATTTAATATATATTATAGTATGATAGGACTGATATTGTATGGATGGTAATATAAAAATTTTAACTTGTAATGAATTAACTCCTGGTATGGTGTTAGCAAAATCCATTTTAAAAGATGGAAATGTTTTGGCTTATAGAAATTCACCTATAAAAGAAAAAGATATTCTTACTATAAAAAAAGAAATTCCAAATGAAACAATTTTTGTTTATGATAGCATAATATATTCTGATGAAAAAGTTGCTGTAAACGGCAGCTCAAAAGTTAAACCTTTCATTCCTAAAACATTAAAAGAACAAGTACAGAATTTGGAACAAAAATATAATGAACTTTCTATGGCTTTAAATAGTATTTTTTATAAACTTAAAATGTTCCAAAACTCTAATATTAAAGAAATTCGAGAATTCTCTAATGTTCTTATCTCTCAAACAAAAGATACGAACACACTAATACAAGATCTTGTGTTCTTTGGAAGTAGTGATGATCCCATTTACAGACATGGAATTAATGTTGCACTTCTTAGCAATCTTCTTGGAAATTGGATAGGCCTAAGAGAAGAACAACTTAATCTACTTACATTTTCCGCTTTATTACATGATATTGGTAAAGCTCGTATTAATAAAGAAATACTAACTAAAAAAGCTTCCTTGAACTTCTCGGAACGAGAAGAATATAAGGAACATGTAAAGCATGGATATAACATTGTCAAAGAAATAGTATACCTAGATAAGTCTGTAGCACAAGGTGTACTATTTCATCATGAAAGACTGGATGGCAGCGGATATCCATTTAAATTAACCTCTGAAAGAATACCTGAATTTTCAAAAATTATAGCAATTGCTGATTCATTTGATAATGCAAATTCTTCTAGAGGAAACTGTAAAAAACTAAACCCATTTGAAGCAATTGAAAAAATAAAACAAGAAAGTTTTGGCAGATTAGATTATGGATATTCAAACATTTTTATAAATAATATATTAAATTTCTTTATTGGAAAAGATGTTCTTCTTGATAATGGTGATAAAGCCCAAATTGTACTTATGAATGTTAATGACCTTAGTCGCCCTATCATAATTCTAAATAACGATATTATTGACTTATTAAAAAGCAAAGAGCTTAACATTAAAGAATTTGCTTTTTAAGCAAAAAATATATTAAGGTTTTCTTATTATATTCTTAAATATCATATATACTGTACAAAATATCTATTTTCTAATATATAATATTTCATGTATTTATATATAATGTTTTAAAAGGAGATATTATGAGTTGTTTAGGTAATATTATTTGGTTTATCTTCGGTGGATTTTTTAATGCTATAGGCTGGTTCTTTACAGGAATACTTTGGTGCATAACAATTATTGGAATACCTATAGGGCTTCAATGTTTCAAGATGGCAGGTTTACAGCTTGCTCCTTTTGGAAAAGAAGTTGTAGAAACAAATTTTGGAATCGGAAGCCTCTTTTTAAATATATTATGGATTATATTTGGTGGCTTAGAATTATGTATAGCTAATCTTTTAAGTGCATTTTTCTTATGCATTACTATTGTAGGAATTCCATTTGCTGCTCAGTCTTTAAAATTAGCTAAGCTTTCCCTTATGCCGTTTGGCAAAGAAATACGTTAAAATAGGATTAGATAGTAAGTATACTATCTAATCCTATTTTTTTATCTTTGGTAAATTCCATTTATATTTTGCTGATGCAATTCTTATTGCTATTACAATTAATGAACTTAATACCATGGATAAAATATTATCTATCTCTAATTTAATAAATAATATATAACTTATAGCTCCAATGATAGATGCAGAAGCATATACATGTTTTACAAGTACAAAAGGAGTTACTCCAGCCATTATATCTCGTATCATTCCCCCACCTATACCTGTTACTACGCCAACAAATGTAAGTAAAAAAATATTATCTTCTATTCCCATATTAATTGCTGTATTTATTCCTACTACTGTAAATATTCCAAGTCCAATAGCATCAAATAAAATCATGATCTGTTCATAGTGTTCTAAAAATTGACTGCTTAAAATTTCATTTTTAATATATATAATTAAAAACAAAATACATGATATTAAAATTGATATTGTTACATATATATAATTTCTAAATACACTTGGTGGTGTTATTCCTAAAATCAAATCTCTTATTATACCACCTCCGATTGCAGTCGTAATTCCTAGTACATTAACTCCAAATATGTCCATATTCTTCTTTATACCTACCATAGCACCAGAAGATGCAAATGCTATTGTTCCAACCATTTCCATAACAAATACCATAAATTCTGTATATGTCATTATACTGTCATCCCCCCTTATAAGAATCTACTTGCAAACATGTCTATAATACACTGTTTAAGATAAAAAAACAATTTATATAAGAAAAAAACACCTAAAAATTTTAGATGCTTTTTCTTATATAAATCTTATTATAGTTTACTTAACTTATCATCAATAAGTTGTTTACAAACTTTAGGATTAGCTTTTCCTTGACTCTTCTTCATTACTTGCCCCATTAAGAATCCTGATGCTTGGGTTTTTCCCGCCTTAAAATCTTCTACTGATTGAGGATTAGCTACTATTACTTCATCAACTATTTTTTCTAGTTCATCGCTTGAACTTATTTGCATAAGTCCTTTTTCTTCAATTACTTTTATTGGATCTTTATTTTCATCAAATATGTCTTCAAGAACCTCACGTCCTATATTATTGCTTATTTTTCCTTCACTAACAACATTAAGAAGCTTTGCAAAGTTTACTGAATCTAATGTCATTTCTAATGATTCTGTCTTTCTGTCCTTTAATATTCTTAAAATATCTCCAAGGATCCAGTTCGCTGCCATCTTAGGTGCTATTCCTTCTTTAGCGACAGCTTCAAAGAACATAGCAAGACCCATATCTGAAATTAATATATCTACTTCTTTTTCAGTTAACTCGTATTCATTTAAGAATCTTTCCCTTTTAACCTCTGGCATTTCTGGAAGTGATTTTTTAATTACATCTATTTGCTCATCATATAGTATTATTGGTGGTAAATCTGGTTCAACTACATATCTATAATCATGTGCTTGTTCTTTTGAACGCATAGATATAGTCTTTCCTTTTGCAGCATCCCATCTTCTAGTTTCTTGAACAACTTTATATCCTTCATTAAAGCTATATAATTCTCTTTGTCTTTTTTCTTCTTTTTTAAGAGCTTTTTCAAGCTCTCTAAATGAGTTTATATTTTTAAGCTCAACTTTTGTGCCAAATTCTTCTTGTCCTACAGGTCTTAAAGATATATTAGCATCACATCTTAATGATCCTTGCTCCATACGGCAATCTGAAACGCCGGCATATTCTAAAATAGACTTTAACTTTCTTAAAAATTCTATAGCTTCACCAACACTTCTCATATCTGGTTCTGTAACTATCTCAGCAAGAGGTACGCCAACTCTGTTATAATCAATTAATGAAATTGGTTCATCTTCTACGTGAATAAGCTTACCAGCATCTTCTTCTATATGAATTCTATTTAATCTTACCTTAACTGTTTTTCCTTCATATTCGTATTCAATAACACCACCTGAACATATTGGCATATCAAATTGTGAAGTTTGATAGTTTTTAGGAAGATCAGGATAAAAGTAGTTTTTTCTATCCATTTTGTTAAACTTATTTATTTTGCACCCAAGAGCTGTACCAGCTTTTATTGCTAAATTTACAACTTCTTCATTAAGCACTGGAAGTGTTCCTGGAACCCCTGTACATATAGGACATGTATTTGTATTAGGCTCTGCTCCAAATGCTGTTGAGCATGAACAGAATATTTTTGTTTTAGATTTTAATTCAGCATGTATTTCAAGACCAATTACTGTTTCAAAGTTCATTTTTCTTACCTCCTATAACTCAACATTTAAGCTTTGTTCTAAGCTATATGCAGCTTTAAAGATTTTTTCTTCACATAGCATATCTCCCATAAGCTGAATACCAATAGGAAGACCTTCTTTTGATATGCCTCCCGGAATTGATATTGCAGGAATTCCAGCTAAGTTTACGTTTATTGTATAAATATCAGCTAAATACATGGCAAGTGGATCTGCATTTTTTTCACCTATCTTAAATGGTAATACTGGTGATACTGGTCCAAGTATTAAATCATACTTTTCAAATGTTTTTGATAAATCATATTTAAGCTTAGTTCTAAACTTATCTGCTTTATTATAATATGCATCATAATATCCTGAACAAAGTGCATATGTTCCTATCATGATTCTTCTCTTAACTTCTGGTCCAAAACCTTCTGTTCTACTTCTTTCCACTAAATCTTCAACATCTACAAATTCCTCTGGTCTATATCCATATCTTATACCATCATATCTTGAAAGATTTGTTGATGCTTCAGCAGATGACATTATATAGTACGCTGCAAGGCCATCTTTCATTATTGGAAGTGAGAATTTAGAAACTTTAGCACCATTTTCTTTTAATACTTCAATAGCTTTTACTACAGTCTCTCTTATTTCTTCATCTAATCCCTCACCAAAGAATTCTTCTGGAACCCCAATTTTCATACCTTTAACACCATCTTTTAAATTCTTTGTATAATCTTTTACTTCTAGATCTCTTATACTTGTTGAATCATAAAAGTCAGTTCCAGCTATTACATTAAGCATATAAGCACTATCTTCAACATTTTGTGAAAATGGACCAATTTGATCTAAAGATGATCCGAAAGCTACAAGACCAAATCTAGAAACTAATCCATAGGTTGGCTTAAGACCTACAACTCCACAGAATGCAGCTGGTTGTCTTATTGATCCACCAGTATCTGATCCCAAAGATATCGGACACATATCCGCTCCAACTGCTGCTGCTGATCCACCTGATGATCCACCTGGAACTCTGTCTAAATTTCTTGGATTGTGAGTCTTTTTAAATGCTGAGTTTTCTGTTGAAGATCCCATTGCAAATTCATCCATATTTGTTTTTCCAATTATTATTGCATCTTCCTCAAGTAATTTTTTTACAACTGTTGCATCATATGGAGGAATAAAATCTTCAAGCATTTTTGATGCACAACTTGTATTTACACCTTCTGTACAAATATTATCCTTAATAGCTATAGGAATTCCAGCAAGTTTTCCAAGTGCTTCTCCTTTTGCTATTTTAGCATCTATTTCTTTGGCTTTTTCTAAAGCCTCATCACATGAAAGACTTAAAAAAGCATTAACTTTAGGTTCTTTCTCTAAAATATTTTCAATATAAGATTTAACTAATTCTTCACTGGTCATTTCTTTAGACTTTATTTTTTCTACCATTTCTTTTAATGTCATTTTCATTTATTTCACCACCTATTCAATAATCTTTGGTACTTTGATGTACGTATCTTGTTTTTCTTTAACATTTCTAAATAAATCGTTGCATTCAAATTTCTTTACTTCATCTTTTCTAACTATAGGTTTTAATTCTTTTTTTATTTCATCATCATTTATTTCTAAATCCAATTCACTTAAATATTTGAAATTTTCTAAAATACCTTCAAATTCGCTTGCAAACTTTGCTGCTTCTTCATCTGTAAATCTAAGCTTAGAAAGCTTAGCTATATATTTAACTTCATCAATTGTTACGTTCATTTTTAACACCTCATTTTTTTATTTTTTAATGAAACTCGGACTCACATTCGTTCATTCGAGTAAGCGATTCACACAAAATCATAGATTTTGGTTCTCTGCTTATGAAACTCGGACTCACATTCCTTCGTTCGAGTAAGTTCCAGCAACCAAATCATAGATTTGGGCTGTCACTTATGGTTCAATTCTCTTCATATCTCTTGGGAATAATGCTGCTTCTCTTATATTTGAAAGATCAAGAACTTGCTTTGTAATTCTTTCAAGACCTATTGCAAACCCTCCATGTGGTGGCATTCCATATTTAAATGTATCTAAATAGAATTTAAATGCTTCTAAATCTAATCCAAGTCTTTCCATCTTACCTTTAAGCATTTCATAATCATGAATTCTTTGACCACCAGTTGTAATTTCAAGTCCTTTGTAAATTAAATCAAAACTCTTAGTAATTTCAGGATTATCTTCACATTCCATTGCGTACATAGGGCGTTTTGCTGTTGGATACTCAGTTAAGAATACAAAATCACAGTTATATTTTTCTTTTACATATTGTGCAAATAACAATTCACCTTCATTATCAATATTTCCAACTGGTGATTTCTTTCCATACTCAGCTAGTAATATTTCTTGTGCTTCACTTAATGGAATTCTTGGAATATTAAGTTCATCTGGAAGCTCTGTATCATATAATTTTAATTCTTCCTTGCAAGTTTCTTTTAAGTGCTTAAACATATATCTTAAGAAGTTTTCTTCAATATCCATTAAATCTTTTTCATCTTTTATAAAGCCAATTTCAACGTCTAAGCTTATATATTCATTTAAATGTCTATAAGTGTTGTGAAGCTCTGCTCTGTATGCATATCCTACTTCAAATACTCTTTCAAATCCTGCTCCAACCATCATCTGCTTATAAAATTGTGGACTTTGTGCTAAAAATGCTCTTCTACCAAAGTAGTCTACAGTGAACATTTCAGATCCACCTTCAGTTCCTGAGTTTATAATCTTTGGAGTATGAATTTCTTCAAAATCATTTTCTTTAAAAAATCTTCTAAAACTTTCTTCAATTTCATTTTGAATCTTAAATATTGCTTTCTTTTTAGGTATTCTAAGACTCATTGTTCTATAATCCAATTGAGTTTCTAAGGAAACCTTGGTTTTATATCCTTGAATCTCAAATGGAAGCTTATCGTAATAAACTTTTCCAACCATATCTATTTTTTCAGCTTCTATTTCAATTCCTCCGAGTGCTTTTTCATTTTCGCGAACCATTCCAGTAACTTCTATTGAATTTTCAAGTCTTAAACCTTTAATTTGTTCCTTAGTACAAACAAGTTGAATTATTCCACTTTTATCTCTAAGCATTACAAATGTTACACTTGCTAAATCTCTGATTTTGTGAACCCATCCTCTTAATGATACTTTTTCTTCTTCACATACTTTTAAATCTTTTATAAATGTTCTTTTCATATCCCTTACTCCTTTTTACTTATTTTGAATTTTATCGAAACAAATGTTTAGAAATCTCTTGTGTTTAACCTTTATTACTAAGTTTAAAATTTAAACAATAAAAAAATCTCGTTCCTATGCTTTCGCATAGGGACGAGATATAATAATCATATTCCGCGGTACCACCCTGTTTAACCTGATAACAAGTTCACTTAATAAATACAGAGTGCATAATGTAAAAATTTTGAGATACTTTCGTAAACACACTACTACTCTATATCCTTCACTTTTAACGGTGTGATTCCGGCTAAGTCTACTATTACGTACTTGTAATTTCGGTTAACTGCTCCAAAGTGTTCTTTCATTCAAGACTCATACAGATATTCCACCATCATCTGCTCTCTAAAAATCATCATAGAATTACTTTTCTTTATCGTTGCATTTATTCATTTCCTAATGTTGTATTCATTATATTGCACTTTTTTTTATAAATCAACACTTTTTTTAAAATTTTTTTATCTCTTTACTTTCTTAAGTTATATAATATTATCAGAATTCAATTTAATCTTCCAATTTTACTAGTCTCTCTAATAATTTCATATTTTAATATATTATACTCAAAAACTTTATTTAATTAAGGAAACAAACTTAATTTTTCTCTCTTAAAAAGCATTTATATCTTGTCCCTTGAAAAGTTAGAGTTCCATAATCACCTTCAGCTAACATACCGTATTGCTCTCCCGTTACTGAAAATTCCATTCTGTCTCCACTATTTACTTCAAATGTAATATAATAATAAGTCGTGGATGAATGCATCATATTATTTTCACCTGTATTTGTAACATTATGCGAAACATCTGCTCTTTTACTGACTACGGTTGCTTTAACCTCAAGAACTGGTGAATTATTATTTTTGTGCCATTGTGAAAGCCCCTTTATGGCTCTATATATAAAAGTTCCTATAACAATACAAAAAATAATAAAAATAAATACCTGCCCAAAACTAAACATAAAACCATATCCAAAGTCATTATATGATAAGTCCATTTACATCCCTCCAATATATATTTATATTCTCTTCATAAAAACGTACCTTCTCAAACCTCCATATTTTTCTTTTTCACATACAATTTCAAACCCTAACTCCTTAATATTATCAGAACTGTATTTATTATCTGGTGCTGCTGTAGCACAAATATACTTTATATTATCAGCTTTTGCTAATTCTTCAAGCTTTTCAATAAGTATTTTTTGAAGCTTATTTCCTCTATAATCTGGATGTACAATTGTAGATTCAAAATTTGCAATGTATAGCAACTCTTCCCCTTTAACACCAATGTCATATCCATAATTTTCTTCATCATATCCAAACTTTGCATATACTCCAATAGCAACTAATTCGTCAGTTGACTCCACAATGCAGCCTAAAATTTTACCCCTCTCAGTTAAATCTTTTTTTAAATCTTCTTCACTGCAACACGAATAAAACTCTTTTTCCTCTAATAAATCATATATATATTTCTGGAGTTCTAAAATCTTATCTAAATATGAAATATCTAATAATTTGATTGTAGCTTTTACTTTTTCTCCATCTCTTCTCTTTAATATAAGTTCTGCATTCATTGCTTATACTCTCCTATATTTATTATACCAAATGTTGAAATTTAATATTTTCACTATAAAGCAGAGCTTAATTTATATTACGTTCTATTTTAAATTTTCTTCATAAAAATTTAAAACATATATTAAATAGGAAATTTGAATTTTATCAACTTCTCTATATATTTCATGCCTAGAAGTTTCAAATTTTATTAATTTACAATTTTCTGCATATCTTTCAAACTTTCTTTCACCTTTAGGTGTAACATAAATATCATTACCTGCTTCACATAAAAGTATTGGTATTTTTAATTTTTTTATATTTTTCTTTTTAGTTGTTTCTCTGCATAACTCTAATGCTTCATTTAACCATTTATAACTTGCTCCACCTTTTTGAAATTCTACTTTTTTTTCAACATAATCATCATAATATTTATGCCGTACCTTACTTGATGTAGCCCATTTATCCATATCTTCTTCTGGTAAATATCTTCTAAAACCAATAACATAAACATGCCCCTTATTAAGTGCGATAGCAGCTTTTGATAATAAATGAGTAAAAAAATCTGGTATTGAGCCTGTGTTAAGGCTAAGCATTGGAGCACTTAAAATAGCAGCATCAAAATATTCTGGATATAACTGTATGAACCTTGCACCTATTCCTCCACCCATAGAATGTGAAAAAAGAAATATTTTTTTTGAATTTTTATATGGCATCACTACTATATCCATAAATGTTTTAAAATCATATATATAATCTTCATAATTTTCCACATACATCTGACTAATATCATCTACTCCAAGATTTTCTGATCTTCCATGCCCTCTATGCTCTATTCCAAAGACATTAAATCCAGCTCTTAAAAAATAGTATATTATTTCATGATATTTATCCAGGCTTTCTGTATATCCATGTGATATTACAATGTTTCCTTTATTTTTGTCTAAAATATAATTTTCATAATATATATCTTTATCTTCTATACCTTTGAAGGATCCTTGATCTATTAATTTATTTAAATATGGCTCTACTTCATTAACCATTAAATTTTCATATTGATTTTCATTAATATGAATTGCATTTATTAAATTTTCTGTATTTATAGCATAACTGATATTTTGTGCAACTGATACAAAAATGCAATTTATCAAAAATATTGTAAATATCAAAAAAATTAAAATTCTTGAATAAATATAATATTTTTTATTTTTTAAAAATTTCATATGATATTCACGCGTCCCTTCGTAAACTTAAAATCATAATTTTAAGTTTAAATCTATACGCATATATCTTTTGCATTTTATTTTTTTATACTACTAAATTTAAAACTATTCTAAAATAGAAATAACCCATTTATTACATGCTGTACACTTATGTATTGTTATCACAAATAAATCAAATTGTTTCTTATCAGCCATAAAGCCCATTTTATCACGCTCATTTTTAGTAACAAATTCATCATTTTCATCTACATATCCAATGATTTCAACTAGATAATTTTTTTTAGTATCATTGCAGCATCCATTGGATCCTGCAATTTCTATGATTTCATAATCTAATTCTTCACTTAACTCTTGTACTATATCAATTATGTCTTCATAGTCATGTATATCTTCAACGAAATCTTCTTCATAAAATTCTAAATCTTTAATTTGAAATAATTTATTCATACATTTCTCCAATCTTATATTAATTTAATTCTATATTTTAAATTATATATGTGCAACTATCATAAAGTAAACAAAAATAATAAAAGCCATTATAAATTGCATTTTTATAGTTTTTAATTTTTTTTATAAAAAACATAAAAAAATTGAAAAAACACTAAATTAACAAAATAATTAAATTTCATTAATTTAGTGTTTTTTAAGTCAAATTATTTTTTTAATGTAATTATTACTTTAAATAAGTCTCCATCAATTTCAATATTAAAATTGCCTCCTTGTGCTTCCACAAAACTTTTAGCAATTGCAAGACCAAGTCCTGATCCTTCAGTATTTCTTGATTTATCTCCTCTTTGAAATCTTTCTACGATTTCATCAGGTGTAAAATTAATTTCGTTTGCAGACATATTTCTAATTGTAATTTCTGCTGTATCAATATTATCCACTATATTTATATATACCCTTGAATTTTCCATAGCATACTTAGCTACATTATTTAAAAGATTTTCAAATACCCTATAAGTTTTTTGACTATCTAAATTAAGTATTATTTTATTTTCCGGATAGTCATTTCTAACTACAAGTTTTGAATTTTTTAATTTATCTTGAAGCTCTATCTGTGTTTGTCTCATAAGCTCTACTATATCAACTTTTACTAAGTTCAATTTAATATTTCCGCTTGTAGCCTTGCTTACTTCAAATAAATCTTCAATTAAAAATTTTAATCTTTGAGATTTTTTATCTAATGTATCTATATATGATTTTCTTTCTTCTTCTGTAATCTCAGGATTCTTTAATAAATCAACATAAGTTATTATTGATGTTAATGGGGTTTTTAAATCATGTGATACGTTTGAAATCAATTCAGTTTTCATTCTTTGACTTTTTACTTCTTCATCTACAGCATTTTTAAATCCCTTCTTAATATTAAGAATTGCTTCTTTGACTGGATTAAATATTCCTAAATCTTCATCTATTTCTATACCTAAATTTCCTTCTGCAATTTTATTTGTTGAGTCTAAAAGTTTTGAAAACTTTATCTTTATATCGTCAACATATTTAGTTACTATAAAGAATAATACAATAGAATAAATAGCCGCTGCGCCAATTCCAAAGATCCAAATTGCTGAAATTAATGATAGTATTAAAAAGTTAATTAGAATAATCTTTATTATCATTTTATTAGATTTATCCTTTAAATCTAAATGATATAGTTCATTTCTAATATTATTTATTTTTCTAACAAAAAATCTATAAAGCTTACATAGAAGCATGTTTTCTTTTAAATATGTTTTAAGCCCTGTTGTAAATATATATTTTAATAACATAACTCCAGAAAAAATTGAATATATAGATATACTCCACATAAAGATATTTGCTATAAATAGTATTGTATTTGAATAACCTGTACCTAAGCGCAAATTATTAAGTGCTTTAATAGCATTTCCATCTAAAGTGCTTTGAAGTCCGAGTAAACAAAGTGCTGCTATACTCAAAGCCAAGCATATATAAATAACTATATTTATTTCTGTTGGAATCTTATTTATAAATCTTATACCAACTATATTTTTTCCTTTATTATATGGAAGAAAAAAGGATACTATAAGAATGACAACAAATACAGAACCAACAAATGCCATAATTACATTTTGATCAACGCCTTCATTATATGAAGTTCTTAATTCAGTTATATAATCTACATATTTCAGTTCTTTTGGAATTGCATATATAAATTTACAATCGCTTATTGAATTTAAAGATGCCTTAGTGTAATTATACTGATAGGTTTCGTTTTTGTTATAATTATAATTTGACATTCTATTACTAAGTAAATCTTCATCTATTCCATGACTTTTTAATATATCTGCCAATCCATTTTTATTAAATGCTAATTCAACATAAAAATCATATTTTTCTTTAATATTATCAATATTTAAAAGATCTTGCTCTACATTACTTGCTATTAAATTATTATCATTATCAAATACTGCATATTGTACATTTCTTAAATCATTTTGTAATGTTCTTTTATTCTGCAGATAGTTTTCATCTAAATTTCTTACTATGTTTTTCTTATCTGCTTCAATTTCTTTATCTAAACTGATATTAACCTCTGATTTTGTTATTTCTCTATTCCCATCTTCATAATTAGATTCATCTGAAAAAGACCCAGTACCATAATAATTATCTTGGTAATAATCATCTACTAAGTACTCTTTTATATAGGCTTCTTCAATTGATATTTCTGAGCCCTTTTTATGTTCTAAAACATCCTTATATAACATATAACTTGAATCATATATTTTATCTAAAAAATAGTTATCTTCATAAATTTGTGTTTTATCCATTTTTGCACATTCTTTTAACTTTGGATAAAAAAGCATTATTCCACCAGAAATTATAACTAAAAGAATTATTGCAATTATATTGATATTAATATTTTTTTTATTAGAATTATTTTTTATTATTTCAGTATTATTTCTGTTTTTCAATTTTATAGCCAACTCCCCACACCACCTTTAAATATCTAGGATTCTTTGAATCAATTTCAATCTTTTCTCTTATGTTTCTTACATGTACCATAACTGTATCAGTATTCACTGCCTGCTCCTTCCACACACTTTCGTATATTTCTTCTGCTGAAAATACTCTTCCTGGATTTTTCATTAATAAATGAAGAATCTTAAATTCAATAGGTGTAACTTTTATATTTTCTCCATCAACATATATCTCTTTTGTTTCAACATTTATTTCAAGTCCACCTACTACCACATTATTATTTTTCTTCTCTAAATTATTTATTATATTTAAATATTTTAAATATCTTCTAAGCTGTGAATTAACTCTTGCAATTAATTCCATAGGATTAAATGGTTTTGTTACATAGTCATCTGCGCCAATATTTAGTCCCATAATCTTATCCATTTCTTCAGATTTAGCTGTAAGCATTATTACTGGAAATTCATGTTCTTCTCTAAGCTTCATAACCATTGTTGTTCCATCCATCCTTGGCATCATTATATCTACTATTGCCAAATGTATATCTTCTTTTTCTATAATTTCAAGACCTTCTATTCCATTATTAGCTTTAAATACATTGTATCCCTGATTTCTTAAATATATTGCAACTCCATCACAGATTTCTTTTTCATCTTCAACTATTAAAATATTATATGCTTTCATTATTTTCCCACCTTTATATAATTGTATGATTAGTATTTATAGAATCATATAATATATTATCATAACTTATTTTAACTTTGTCTTTTTATTAATTTAATAGTTGAATTTCTTTTTACACATTCATTTATAATTAAAAATGTAATTATAATCCCCCCTAAAGCTACTAAAATAAATTTAATTGCAAAATTAAAGTTTAACTGCAAAATACTATCTTTTATATTCAATATAAAAATATAAAAAAATGATGTATTTACACATTCACTTATTAAAAGTAATAAACTAGCAATATAGATAATAATTAATTTTTTCAATCTCAAATTCCCCCTTTCTTTTGATCTAAACAAATTGTAATTCTAAAAATTTAAGATATACATCTAAAAAAGCTAAAGAATTTCTAAAGAAAAATAAAATAACACTTAAAGTAATTGCAATACCTTAAGTGTTATCTTTAAAATTCAAATTCTAACTAAATCTATGTAACATTTCATTATATTCTTTTTTTATATTTATATATGACTGCATTAACTCTTGAGATCTAATGTTAGCTTGACCAATTACATAATCATATTTTTCTACAAATAAATTTACTACTTTCTTATCTATTTTTTTATTGCTCACCATATCATTCAATATTTTTATTATTTCTTCTTTCTTAAATTCTTCTTTATAACTACGTCTTCCTATTAATGCACTGATAATATCCGCGACTGCTACTATTCTCATCTCTAAAGTTAATTTATCTTCTTTCAATCCAAATGGATACCCAGTTCCATCTAATTTTTCATGATGAAGCGTTGCTATATCTCTTATATCATCGATATTAAGTCCACTTAATATATCGTATCCTATCTTTGCATGACTTTTCATTATTTCAAATTCTTCATTAGTTAGTTTACCTGGCTTCTCTAGGATCTCAGTTGGAATGCTTATTTTCCCAATATCATGTAATGTTGCTGAAAGCGCTATTTTATTAACTGTTTCTTCATCTAATTCGCATAACTTTGCTATTTCATAAGAAATAGCTTCAACAGCTATTGTATGCTTTACTGTAGCTTCACTTCTAAAATCTATTGAATATGCAAGCATTTTACTATACGCTAAAACATCTTCTCTTAAAAATGTCTTCTTCTTAAAGAATTCCATAAATTCATCTATATATGTTCCATCTTTAAGTTTTGAGATAAATCTATATTCTTTATCTGCTTTATTTAATAAATCTAAAAATTTATTTGAATAATTTTCTATTATATATTTATTTTTCNTTCTTTATCTGCTTTATTTAATAAATCTAAAAATTTATTTGAATAATTTTCTATTATATATTTATTTTTCTTAATATCAACATATCCATTTTTAACTGTTATTCTATCTACATAATCTGCAAAACTAAGCAACAATCCCTCTTTTGATATAATATCTATATTTCTCTCTCTATAATATCTTTCGGTAAAGTGATGTGTTAGTACCATCTTATATTTATCTGAAAGAGGTGAAAAATATTTTATAAATAATGAACCATAGATAGCATGATTAAATGGTGAATTTTCTTCTACATCTGCTAATTTTTCTCTTTCTGCCACTTTATATGCTCCCAAATCATGAAATATAGAAATAGTACATATTTCAAATATTTCTTCCTCTGTATAATTCTTTTCGAATTTTAAAAGATTCATCATTATATACGCAACTCTTTTACCATGATCTAAAAGTTTTTCATCGATAGAATTAATAGCTTTATAAATAACCAAAATTATATTATATGCAGGTATTCTTATTTTATTTTTCATATTACTTTATCTCCAAACTCTCAAATAAAATATACAATCAGACCTTCTAAGCACTTATTCATATTATATCCCTCCTCATTACCACTTGAAATTCTTCTTAAATATTAATAATTCGAAATATATATGAAAAATTTGCTTATTAGTTCCATTATTCCTTGTCAAAATCCCGCCCTACATCTTTACTTGTGTGTGAATCTGAGCCATATACTTTCTTTACATTATATTCTTCAACTAATTCTTTAAATATACCGCTCACATAAAGTTCTTTGCAATATGGCTTTCTAATCCCAGCTGTATTCACATCCACTTCATAATTTTTATATTTAATGGCTTTTACTATTTCCTCCAATATAAATCTATTCTTATATTCAATTGGATATAACTCATTAAATATACGTATTAAATTAGGATGTCCTATTCTTTTAGGTTTATAAGTTCCCAAATCACTTTGTATTGCCAAGAGTAAAGTTTCATAATACTTATCATAAACATTTTCTACTGATCCTAAGTTTTCTAAAGCTCTTTCAAATCCTTTTATTCCATCAATATCTGTATATTCACCATTATTTAGTTTTATAAAGTGTAGTGACAACAGTGCATCTTCTAAATTTTCTCCATACTTATTTAAAAGCCTTGTTGTTTTATCTTCATATCCTTCTATAAAATCTACTTCAAGTCCAATATTTATTTTTATTTTATTTTTATATTTTTCTTTAATAAGTTTTAGTTCTTCAAAATATTTTTCTATTTGCTCTTCATTTGGTGAACATTCATCTAAAAATTTCTTATCATCCATAAAATATCCTGGAAGCGGCATATGTTCTGTAAAGCTTATTTCTTGAAGCCCTTGCTCTATTGCTTTTTCTATATACTTTTCAAAAGAATCATTTGTTCCATGTGGACAAAATGGCGAATGTATATGCCCATCTCTAATTATTTTTTCTTTCATTTTATTGCCCCTCTCCATCTAAAAATTATAATTTATTTTATCACTTGAACTTGCAACCCTTCCATAACATCTAATACTTTTTCATGTAAAGATTCATCAAAACTTGCACAAAGATTACTATCTACAGTTATTTGCGCATTAGGATATTGTGCCTGAAAAGTACATACATTACTTATAACGCAAATATTTGATACAACTCCTACTAACTCTATTTCATCAATATCTCCAAGTTCTTCTGCAAGTTTAATCATATCTTTAGGAGCTATTCCAAAAGCTTCTTTCTTTACGTGTATTGTATTTTCTTCATTTATAAAATCTTTTAAATTTCCATATAAATTATGACCTTCACTGCCTAAATAACAATGTGGAACTGGAAGATGCTTTCCCTCTTTTGTATCTAAATAATTTTCAAAATGTGTATCATATGTGAATACAACTTTATTATTATTATCTAAATATTCTTTTACTTTATTGTATATACCTGCCTCTAATGTTTCAGCTTTTTTAAACCCTAATGCACCATCTACAAAATCTTTTTGATAATCAATAACTGCTAATATCTTTTTCATAATTTCCTCCTTTATTTATATCTTAATATTACTTACTTAAAAATTATGTTCATATTCCTCATTATATTTAAACATCTTAGCTGGTCTAAATGGTTTTCCTTCAATTATTTCATCAGTTTCTATTATCATATCTCCCATTTTGCGTCTAAAATTCAATATTTCTCTTCCCATAATTGCCTCATACACATTTTGTAGTTCTTTTACAGTAAATAATCTAGGAAGTAAATTTAAAGCAATTGGAGTATATTCAACTTTATTTCTTATTCTATCAATAGCATAATCTAATATTTTATAATGATCAAAGGCCAATTCATCTTTTCCCAAAATATTGTTATATATTTCATTTTTTCTTTTTAATATATTTTTTTCAATTTTCTCTGTAATTTCATATTTAATTTCAATATTTCCATCTTCACTTATCAAACTTAATTCATATATATTTATAATATAATCTTCACTATTTACTTTATTTAATATTTTTTTATTTATCCAAAACCACATTGATTCCATATTTTTATTAGATTTATTATAATTAATATTCTCTTTAGATATTAACGCTATATTTCCAATACTTATTACTCTTGTTCTAGAATCTCTATTAGTTTCACCAAAAGTATATAATTGTTCCATATAAACATTATCCATTCCTGTTTCTTCTTTTAATTTTCTTGTTGCGCCATCTTCTAAACTTTCATTAATATGCACAAAGCCACCAGGAATTGCCCACTTTCCTTTTTCAGGATACTCATCTCTTTTAACTAAAAGAACCTGCATTCCTTTTCTGGGAACTTTTCTTATATTCTCTTCTTCCATATTCTCTGTTGTAAAAATTATTAAATCATTTGTAACACTAGGCTTATCAAACTTATTAGAGTCATAGTCTTTTAAAAACTCTTCTTCACTACTATAAATTTGTTTCTCTTTCATTATGATCACCTCTATGATTTTAAAATCAAATATAGATTTTACTATTCTAAATTTATATATTGTATTAATCAGATACTTTAAAATTGATATTATCTATGTAATATTATATCATATATTTTAATCAACAGGACTTATTTTAATTCATTTTGAATTTCAATTTATATAAAAATAAAAATTATGATGTCACACAACATAAATAAGGGACGTAGAAAGTTTAGAGTGGAATAACCNTATAATAAAGGGAGTAATTTGGTATGACGACTTTAGAATTGGGTTTTAACATCCGTAGCTAAAACTGTCAGCCATCCCTTATTATAAAGATTCGATTAAGCAGGTTGAAACCGTACGGCTTTCGTGTAACTAACCAAAATGAATTGTAATAAGTGTGGGTGGATTAAAATTACAATAATTTTTTAGGAGGATTAACATGATTAGTGTTGGAATTGATGTTTCAAAAGGAAAAAGTACAGTATGTATATTGAAAGAATATGGTGAGGTTATTAGTGAACCACATGAAATAAATCATACTGAAGCTGATTTAAAAGCATTAGTTGAATCTATTTCTGAATTAAATGAAGAAACTAGAGTTGTTATGGAAGCGACCGGTGCATACCATTTGCCACTACTTACTTATCTTAAAAATCATGGTATATTTGTAGCCGTAATAAATCCATTAATTATGAAAAAATATTCTGCTATAGGATTAAGGAAAGGTAAAACTGATAAATTAGATTCTATCAAAATAGCTAATTATGGAATTGATAATTGGTTTAAATTAACTGACTATGAAGCAACAGATGAGGTGTATTCTGAATTAAAATTATTAGGTAGGCAATATTCTCATTATATAGCTATGAGAATAGAGAGCAAACTTGTACTAAGTAATCTATTAGATAGAACAATGCCAGGAATTAAAAATCTATTAAAAAATAGATCCGATAAGCCAGAGAAAGATAAATTAAATGATTTTGTTAAAGAATACTGGCATTACGATAATATTACCAAGAAAAATGAAAAGCAATTTATAAATAGTTATTTTAAATGGGCAAAAAATAAAGGATACCATCAAAGTGAAACAAAAGCAAAACAGATATATGCTTTAGCACAAGAAGGCATCCCTACACTATCTTCTAGTACCCCATCAACCAAAATGTTAGTATTAGAAGCTGTTCGAGTTCTTAGCGAAATAGATAGAACTCTATCTATGATATTATCACAAATGCAAGAATTAGCAAGTAGTTTAAAGGAATACAATGTTGTTAGAAATATGCCTGGAGTTGGAGATACATTGGCTCCACGCTTAATTGCTGAAATCGGTGATTTAAAACGCTTTTATAATAAAAAGGCTTTGATAGCTTATACGGGTATTGATTCACCTCCTTTTGAGTCGGGACAGTTTGTTGCAAACAAACGTCGTATTTCTAAAAGAGGTTCTGCATTATTACGAAAAACTGGATATGAAATTATGAAATGTATCAAAAGTGCCAAACCAAAGGATGATCCTATATTTTTATATATGTTAAAAAAAGAAGCAGAAGGAAAACCTAAAAAAGTTGCTAAAATTGCTGCATTAAATAAGTTTCTAAGAATATACTACGCTAGAGTAAAAGAAGTCTATAATACTTAAATTTAGATAGTATCTATATCTAAATTAAACAGAATTTCTGTTTAATTTATTTGTCATGCAAAAAATATATAAAAAACCTGCTAAAAAAAACTTGATTTTTCTTAGCAGGTTTTAGCTGAAATTTCCCTACAATCGAGCCTATCATATATTGAATTTCGGTTATTTTACACTAAACTCTTATTCTACACAATATATTTATTTCATGAACAATAGCCACAATTATTTTTCTAATATTATCCTATTGTTAAATGCACTTTTTGCTAAGTGCTTATGTGGAGCATTTATTGTAGCTATTATTATTATTGAAACTAGACATAGTATTGCAATTGCTATAAATGTTGGTTTAAATCCACCTGTTGATGTAGCAATAAATGTTCCTAATAATGATCCAACTCCAAAGCCTTGATATATGATGCCATAATTGTTAGTCTCATTATTTATCCCAAAGAAATCTCCTACTATTCCTGGGAATACTGTGATACATCCGCCAAAACAAAATGCAATAGCTGCAACACATACGAAAAATGTTATTAAATTCAACTGTACAAAACTTAAAACTATTACTGATACTGCTGTTATTACCAATGCATACATAACAACTTTTAGTTGTCCTATTTTATCTGATAATGAACCCAAAACAATTCTGCCCATAGTATTAAATATGGCTACCATAGCTACTGCATTAGCTGCAACTAAAGGTGTTAATCCCACCAAATCAACGCCTATATCTTTTACTATTCCTATTACATAAAGGCCACTCATACACGCTGTAATAAATACTAAGAATAACAAGTAAGCTTCCTTAGTCTTTAACATTTCTAAAACCGTAAACTCTTTGTCACCTGAAGTACCACTTGTTTCTTCTTGAATCTCTGGGGCATCTTTTAAAAATTTACCGCCTACAACTATTAATATCATGGCAAGTATCCCCCAATAGAAAAATGCTGAAGATACCCCTTTTGAATTTATCATATATCCATTAATATATTTAAAAATCAAACTGCCTGTTCCATATGCACCAACTGAAATTCCTGATATTAATCCCTTCTTTTCCGGAAACCATTTTATGCAATTTGACAATATGGATAAATATGCAATCCCATCCGCTGCACCAAGTATAATTCCTGCTGTAACATATAACATAACTACTGAATTGATTTTTGATGCTAAAAGCAAGCTAATCCCTAAAACAATTCCTGATACTATTGTAAGTTTTTTAATTCCTATCTTTTCTTGAATTTTACCCGCAAATAGTGTGGAAAATGCTAATGAAATACTTGTTATTGAAAAAGTTACTGATATCTTATTAAAATCCCAGCCAAATTCATCAGCAATCGGCTGATTAAATAAACTCCAAGTATATATTGTTCCTAGTCCTATCTGTGCAATAACAGTACCTATTATAATTAACAAACGACTATCTAATTTCTTCTTCATTTTATTGCACTCCCTTCATTATATATAATAAAATCTTCTGTATTTAAATAATCTCAATAAACATTACCTTTATTGTTTAGCTAATTATACATCTAATATAGACAATTCTATTAATAAATGATTGAAATGCTTAAATGTGTATTTAAAATACACTTATATATTCATAAGCTGCTTAAATTTTTTTATTTTACTTCTACTCACTGGTATTTCTTTTTCTATACCATTAAGTTTTAAATTATATGTATTATTAAACCAAGGTATTATTTCTCTTATCTTAGTTATATTTACTATGTAAGATCTATGACATTTATAAAATTTATCTTTTGGTAAACTATTATAGAATTCAGATATACTTGAATGTACTAAATATTCTTCATCTTTTGTATAAACAGAAGTTATACCATCTTTTGCAGTACAATAATATATCTCATCCATATCTAAAACTATAATTTTTTCATTCTTCCATAGATTTATTTTTCCTAAAGTATGATTTTCATTATTTTTATTTTTTTCAAGATTGTAATTCATTTCAAGTTTCCTAAGCATCGATATTATTCTATCTTCAGAATAAGGCTTTAGTATATAGTCAAAGGCTTCTATTTCAAAAGCTTCAGCTGCATGTTCTTTATACGCTGTAATAAAAATAATATATGGCTTTACAGCAAATTTACTTATATTTTTTGCAAGAAATACTCCATCCAAAGAGGGTATATTTATATCTAAAAATATAGCATCTACTTCATTTTCTTGAAGAAATTTAAGTACGTCTAAACCATCATCAAATTCACCCACTATTTCTATACCGCTATAATTCTTAATAAAATATTTAAGTTCCTCTCTAGATAAATACTCATCTTCAACGATTATTCCTTTCATTGTTTTACCTCCCTTACAAAAAACTCTATTTTAGTTCCTTTATTAAGCCTTGTTATTGTAAGGCCCTGCCCATAAATAAGTTTTAATCTTGAATTCACATTATAAAGCCCTATATTTTCCTTTGGAACCTCATCATTATACATGTTTTGTATTATCTCTTCATTTATTCCTATCCCGTCATCCATTATTATTATTTGAACATCTTCTTGATGCTTTTTTACAATTACTTTTATAGTTCCTTTTCCCTTGTTCTTTAAAATACCATGAACTATAGCATTTTCTACTAACGGTTGTATTATTAAACTTGGGATTTTTACATTTACATCATCTACATCACATACTACATTTATTTTATCTCCAAATCTAGCTTTTTCAATTTCTATATAATTTCTAACTTGCTGTAATTCATCATTTATATCTATAAATTCATCGTTTAATTCTAAATTATATCTTAGATAGCTAGAAAGATTAATAATAAGTTCTCTAGCTTTTTGTGGATTTATTCTTATAGATGATGCTATAGCATTTAATGCATTGAATAGAAAATGTGGATTTATTTGAGTTTGAAGGGCTTTTAATTCTGATTTATCAGCCATCTTTTTAATATCTTCTAATTTAGCAATTTCCATTAATGTTGAAATAATTTCTGCAAGACCTGTTGAAAGATTTATTAATGGTTCAGTTATTTTATTTTCTTTTATATAATATATTTTTAAACATCCAATAACATCTTTTTTGTCATGAAGTGGTAGCATGATTGCAGATTTTAATATTCTTGTTCTACTTGGAAATCCATGATTTTTTATTATTATTTCATTGTTTTCTATTGCATCCTTTGCAACTTGAGTTATTATTTCATGTCCTATTTTATAATATTCTTTTCCAAATCCAACATAAGCCAAAATATTCTTCTTATCAGTTATTGCAACTGCATCTGCTTCTATATTTTCTTTAATAATTGAACATACTTTATTTAGAGAATCAGTATTTATGTTTCTAAAATAAGGAAGAGCTTCATTAGCAATATCTAATGATAACTTAGCATGTCTTGCTGCTAATTTTTCTTTTTCATCTTCAATACTTTGAATTATTTGTATAATGAATCCAACACTAATATTACCAATTATCATCGGAATACCTATCTTTGATACTATACTAAATCCTATAGAGTGAGGCTTACTAATAAGAATTATTAATATCATAGTTACTGTTTCAGATAGCATTCCAGTGGCTATTGCTGCAATCCATTGTAAACTTCTATCTGCTTTTTTATATACATATCCTGATATAAAACCTGCTAAAATACTGCTAATTAAACATGGAATAGAACTTATCCCATTCATATCTATTAGATATCTATGAATACCTGAAATAATTCCTGTTGTAATTCCCACAATTGGTCCAAAAAGTACTCCACCTGCTACTATTGTGATTATTCGAGCGTTTATTAAAGAACCATCAATTTTTATTCCAGTATATGTTGCAAATATGGCAAGTAATGAAAAAATAATTGAAATTATTATTTTATCTTTTTTGCTATGGCTTTTCTTCGCAAAAACATTTTTTAAAATATACACTCTAGTCAACAAAAATATACATATTAAAAGAAGCGTAATTCTACCTAAAAACTCGAATAATAAATCTAACATGCTTTTTAAATACCTCCATAATTTATAAAAATTATATCATATAATTAATTCTATAATATATATTATAAGCCATAAATGTATATTACAAAATTAAATTGTATTAAATTTAATATACATCTATTGATTTTTATTCTTAGTAAGACTATAATTTCTAATAACAATATAATATAAAAATAAATGAAGGTGAAATATAGATGAATAATACAATAGAAATAATTAAAAATCATAGATCAATAAGACAATACTTAGATAAAGATATACCAGATGAAATTATTGATGAAATAATAATGTCAGCTCAAGCTATGCCAAACTCAATAAATGGTCAGCAAACAACTATAATCGTAGTTAAGGACAAAGCTAAACGAGAAAAATTAGCAGAGCTTACTGGAAATCAACCACATGTTGCAGAAGCCCCAGTTTTTCTTGTTTTTCTAATTGATTTCTATAGGACATACCTTGCTGCCAAAAAAAATCATGTTGAACAAGTAGTTCATGAATATGTTGAAGGCACTGAAGTTGGATCAGTCGATGCTGGAATAGCTTTAGGTGCAGCTACAATTGCTGCTGAATCACTTGGACTTGGTGTAGTTCCAATAGGAGGTATTAGAAAGAATCCAGAAAAAGTTATTGAGCTTTTAGAACTTCCAAAATATACTTTTCCAGTAGTTGGATTAGTAGTTGGTTATCCAGCTGACAAATCGCACAAAAAACCAAGAATTCCTTTTAATAGTTATAGACATATTGATAAATACGATAAAAAAATTGTTGAATCTTCAATTGATTCTTATGATGATCAAATGGCTTCATACTTAAAAGATATCGGAAGATATGATAAAGAAAAAAATTGGAGTTCTCAAACATCTGGATATTACAAATTGAATTATTACCCAAAAGTTAAAGCTATTATGGAAAGGCAAGGGTTTACTAATAAATAATATTAATTTATAACAGTTGGTTGATTGTATAATTCATAAAAAAGAATTTACCAATCAGCCAATTTCTGAAAGGAGAATTTAATATGAGTGATTTATTTACACCTTATGAACTAAAGAGCCTCAAATTAAAAAACAGAATAGTTATGCCACCTATGTGTCAATATTCAGTAGAAAATAAAGATGGAATTGCTACTGATTGGCATTACATACATTATGTAAGCCGAGCTATAGGCGGAACTGGTTTAATAATCATTGAAATGACTGATGTAGAACCTGATGGCCGTATTACCGATTATGATTTAGGACTATGGTCAGATGATCAAATACCTGGCATTAAGAGAATTGTAGATGAATGCCACAAATATGGAGCTAAAGTTGCTATACAGATAGCCCATGCCGGGCGTAAAGCTGAAGATGCTAAAGTTCCTGTTGCTCCATCTCCAATTCCTTTTGATAATAAATCAAAGACTCCACATGAACTTACAACTGATGAAATTAAAAAAATCATAGAAAAATTTCGTCTATCAGTAAGACGTGCTGTAAAAGCTGGAGTAGACGCTATTGAAATTCATGGAGCTCATGGATATTTAATACATGAATTTCAATCTCCATTAACTAATAAGAGAACTGATGAATATGGACAAGATTTGTATAAATTCGGTAAAGAGGTCGTTGAAGTATCTAAAAGTGAAATGCCTAATGATATGCCATTAATTATGCGTATATCAGCAAAAGAATATGTTGATGGTGGTTATGGAATTAACGAAAGTATTCTATTTTCTAAAGAATATAAAAATGCTGGTGTTGATATATTTCATGTAAGTTCAGGTGGAGAAGGTCCAATTGGATCTTCTGGAAAACCTGGAACACATGCTGCATATCAAGTTCCGCTAGCTCGAAAAATTAAAGAAGCTTTAAATGTTCCTGTTATTGCAGTTGGAAAATTAGGTGATCCTGAGCTTGCTAATTCAATTATAGGAAATGATGATGCTGATCTTGTAGCAATTGGAAGGGATATGCTTAGAAATCCATATTGGGCATTGGAAGCCTCTATTAAATTAAATAAGGAAATTCTTATTCCTAGCCAATACAAAAGAGGATTTCCTAGAATAATTGAAAATAAATAATTAGATATGTCCTAAAACATTTTGTTTTAGGACATATTATTTTTCTTTAAATTATAAAATTCTATATTAATAAGTATATTTAAACTTTAAATTTATAAAAATATTGTCATTTTCCCTCACATAAATAAGTTTCATGCATAATATAACTATTGAATAAGCAACAAATATGAGAGGAAAAATTTTATGTACAGACACGAAGAATGCATGCATAAATTTGATGAATATGCTCGTGCATATATATTACCACAAAAATATGAAGATTTATTTTCTTGCAAAGAGGGATTTACTAAAGGAACAATTTTTAAAGTTCTCTATGACCCTTATGTAAAAAGTAAACTTAGTGAATGTTAATTTGAGAGGTGATATGTATGTGTAAAATGAATGACTTATTAAATAGTATACAAGTTTATCAATTTTGTGCTATTGACCTTAACTTATTCTTAGACAATTACCCTGATAATACAAATGCCAAGGAAGATTATTGCAGAGTATCAGCAAAATTAAAAGAGTTAATTAGTCAATATGAAAAAGAATATGGACCATTAACTAACTTTGGATCAAGCTATATTGAAAATCCGGAAAAATGGATTAATACACCTTGGCCTTGGGAGAATATGTATAAGGAGGATAAGTAGGTTATGTGGTATTACGTGAAAACATTAGAGCATCCAATAAATTTAAAATGTAAAGATCTTAATATGGCAAAGTATTTAATTACTCAATATGGTGGTCCTGATGGTGAATTAGGTGCTGCACTTAGATATTTAGATCAAAGATATACAATGCCAACAAATAAATCCAAAGGATTATTAACCGATATAGGCACTGAAGAAATGGCCCATGTTGAGATGATAGCAACTATGGTATATCAGCTAATGGAAAATGCAACTGTAGAAGAACTTAAAAAAGCTGGCCTTGGCGGTCAATATGCAGATCATAGAAAAGCATTATTTTATACTGATGCTACCGGCAATCCATGGACCGCAACTTATATTCAAGCTAAAGGTGATGTAATTGCAGATTTACATGAAGATATGGCTGCTGAACAGAAAGCCAGAGCTACTTATGAAAATTTAATCAATTTAACTGATGAACAAGATATAAAAGATGTGTTAAAATTCTTAAGGGAACGTGAGGTTGTCCATTATCAAAGATTTGGCGAAGCTTTAATGGATGTTCAAGATCATGTTTGTAAAAAATAACATCCTATTTTATTTCATATAAATATTATAAAAAATAATTAATATAAGTAAAATATAAAAGAACTTTAATACTATTAAAGTTCTCAGTTTGTAGACAAAAGAGGGTAAATGAAATTTGCATTTACCCCTTTTGCTATTATTAATAGAATTTTTTCTATATTTTTCATTAAATTGGTCAATAAATTGTCCGAACCGGTAGGCAATAATCCATTCCGATCCAGCCATGTGGCTAATTTTTTTAAATTCATGCATGCAAATAAGAGGTTAAGCTCCATCTTAACCTTTTTTATTCCACGATATTGTGTATATCTCATACCATGCTTTTCTTTTGCATCCGCAAATACACGTTCAATTGTTTGACTTCGTAACATATAGATTTCTTTCATACCTTTTATATGTCTTATATCTTCTACTTGCTCCATGTATTCTTCCCAAACATGCCTGCATATTACTTTTACATGATTTTTACTTTGAGTACATTGATTAAGAAATGGACAATTAGCGCAAGTCTTTTTGTTACTTTTATATTCTTTATAACCGTCTCTATTAGTTGTAGAATATTTTAATATTTGGTTATTAGGGCAAATATAACAATCATAGTATTCATCATAAGCATAGTCATATTTTTTGAAGAATCCTTGTTTAGTCATAGGGCGTTTATAAGGCATTATTGGTGTCTTTCCATCATCAATTATTTGCTTCGCAATCGCAGGGATCTTATATCCCGAATCTACAACAATACCATTCACATTGCTATGTTCTTTCTTAACTTTTTCATATATTCCCCAAAATGAAACTGAATCATGGACATTCCCAGGTGTCAATTCAAAGCCTAAAATATAGTTATTCTTATCGCAAGCTGTGTTAGCAGTATATGCAAATACTTTTTTATGTTCACCTTTATGAAATAATCCACTTTCAGGATCGGTAGTGCTTACTTTAATGTTTTTTTTTAATTCTTCTGAAGTTTCTTTTTCTTTAAGTGGTTTTTTATTATGTAATTCTCTGTCTTTATTAATTTCTTCTTTCAATGATTTTTCATATACTCTTGCAGATTCTTCAATAACTTCATTTCTATATTTATGAGTATTAGCATTAGCTTTTATATGTGTTCCATCTATAAAGATATTCTCATCATCAATAAAACCGTATTTATTAACTTCGCACAATATTCTTGCAAAGATAGTTTCAAATAAATCGGAATCTTTAAATCTTCTTGAATAGTTTTTACTAAATGTTGAGAAATGAGGTAATTGTTCATGCATGTTATATCCCAAATACCAACGATATGCAAAATTAACCTCAATTTCTTTAAGTGTTTGTCTCATTGAACGGATACCAAAAAGATATTGAATCATTACTATTTTTATCAAAACTACTGGATCAATGCTTTCGCGCCCGTAAGGCTTGTATAGATCTTTTACTTCATCGTAAATAAAACTTAAATCTATTGCTGCATCTATTTTTCTAACTAAATGATTTTTAGGAACAAGATCATCTAAACTTAACATTTCAATTTGTGTTCTATCTGCTTTCTTTTTAATTCCCATCATAATGAAACACCACCTTACTTTTACTATCATATTTTAACATAAAAATAAACAACTAACTTCATTTTGAAGTTAGTTGTCAACACTCTGAAATATAAAAGAACTTTAATACTATTAAAGTTCTTTTATATTTATATTTCTATCCATTAATTATTTTTTTTATATAATCTGTATTCGCATAACTCATTTTAGAACTTTCCAGCCAATGCTTTGAGCATCCACATTCATCTAAAATTACACATTGTGGTATAAAACCCATTCTAATAGCTTTCCACCCTCCAGAAATTAAATTTAAGACACATGCAACTCCAATAATTCCAATTTCACCATTATTATTATCTTTCAATTTAAGAAATGAGCTTTCATGAGATACTACATATGTAGAATAATGAAGTGCTTTCCCTAGGTCATTTATAATATTTACATTACAATTTTTTGAACAACACTTGCATACAAACCCCTTTTCACTTTTTATACCTAAGCATTTTGATTTATTTTGCCTCATACAAGATGGTAAAAAAACTATCTTTTCTCTGGTTTTTAAAAACCTATTTTTATAAATATCATTCATTATTTTACTACAGACCATATTAAAATAATACTGTAATTTGCTTTTACCACAATATATAATATTCTCTTTGTATTTATGATCTCTTTTATATTTTTTT
Source organism: Clostridium neonatale (assembly GCF_001458595.1). Taxonomy (GTDB): domain Bacteria; phylum Bacillota; class Clostridia; order Clostridiales; family Clostridiaceae; genus Clostridium; species Clostridium neonatale. The sequence continues at coordinate 777,657 of NZ_LN890328.1, read as the reverse complement.
AAATACAAGTCTACATTAGCCACATATTTGCTTAGTATATCTTCAGAAATACTATATAAATTATCTATACAAAAATTGCTTAATATCATAAATTCTGATATATCTTCATCTTTTAATTCAACAAAAAATAAATGCCATCTTTTTATTCTAATACCTTCTTCTTTAAAGTCTCCAGAAGCTTCAAGCCACTTAATTAGATATTCCATATCTTTTATAGATACTTCTTTATTTATTTTCTTAGACTTTAAAAGTATTTTCGTATTCAATATTCCTCTTATCTTGTCTACTTTTATTTTTAATATTTCATTTTTTCGCATACTATTTAAAATAGTAAAAATATAATTGAGCTTATATTTAAAGGCTCTAGCATTATCTATGTATTCATTAACAAGAACTCCTATTAAAACAATTTCTATTAAATATTCTTCTCTAGATCGTAGTTTTTCAATCTCATTGCTTTCTATAAACATCATAAATTCATTTATAAGTTTACTACATTTCTGCAAAACTTTATTCATAAATAAATCCTTTGCAGCTTTACTATCTTTATAATAATCAATTGAGCTTTTATTATCCAATTTCAATGAATATGTTTTAAATGACATACATATCCCCCTTTTAATATGTGTGTGGCTAAACCAATATTTAATTATATATGTATGCTTTTAAATTTTAATTTTTTATTAAAATAAATCACCTTAAAAAATATAGGTGATTTAAAAGTTTAAAATATTTTTATTTATAGCATTTTCAATTTCTTTCAAAACATATGTTTCTCTATATATCCAGTTTGGAATATTTGATATATTATCTTCTATAATTAATTTATTTTGCAAAATTGCTTCCTCTATATTTATCCAAACTGGTTTAAATTCTAATTCTTTTTCATAATCATCAAGTTTCTGTTCCTTTTGTACATCAGAAACTTCCACAATATAATAATAAGATATCATTTTAAATAATTTATTGTGATGAAACCTGTCTTTACTTTTTTCTGTTACTATTCCTATAATATCTTTTACGTCCGAACAAACATACCCTGTTTCTTCTTCTACTTCTCTTTTTAATGCCTCTAATTTTTCTTCATATTTTTTCACTCCACCTCCTGGAAATTTATAATCTTTATTTTTAGAATTTACCATTAATATTTTATTATTTTTAATTATTACCGCTCTTACTGCTTCTCTAAAATTCACTTTACCTATGGATTCATTTACTTTTTCTATTTCAATTATTTTATCAAATACCATAAACTATGCTCCCTTAAATAAAATATCAAGTTTTAATATTATCTTATAATATTAATTATACTTCAATTTATACTTTATATACAATAAAATAGGTTTATAAGATAAATCTATCTTATAAACCTTATGGTAATCTTATGAAATGCATTTGATTAAATATAATAAATTTTGAATTATTTGTACTGTGTTTACTATACATAGTCATTTTTATATTAATCTATCTTTTATTATTTAGTTGTGTGCGGAACTAAATAATAATTTTAATAACATATTTGAATAGTGTGGATATTTAAATATATTATTATTTTAAGATATATTTTTTTATAATATATTAATTGTGTGCAAAATTAATTATCATCTAAAAATTATAAATCTTGGAGCATTATATATATTTAACATTATTATAAAAGGAGTCTTTTATACTTACTATAAGGCTATGCGATGAGTTATTGCCTTTTAGTATATTTTTTATAGTATATTCTTTTATTTCATCATATTTATCAAATATCTTTTTTGCTTCAATCGTATTGTTGTATACCTTCCAATATCCACATAAAAGACACTTTTTTTCTTTGCATTCCATAAAATCTTTAACATCTTCAAATGGTATCCCTAAAAATAATCCTAATTCATGTGGACAATGATATTTATTATATCTATTTTTTAAATTCTTTATGCAATCATCTATAATAAAATTCTCTTTATATCCTAAGTTTATTAAGAATTCCTTATTTTCTTTTATATTTAGATTTTTGTCAAGAACATGTCTATCGTAAATCATTAATATTATATAGTCCATATTTTCCCTTAATTCAGTATATTCCAAATTAATTTCATTAATGAAATTTGTTCCAAATTTAACCCAACTATTATATAATCTATGATTACTTTTCTTTACAGTTATTGTAACTGCTGGCTTGACACCTGCAATAATTAAGGAAGTATTATATAAGAGATAATTTTCTATATATTCATCATCTTCCATTGAATTTAACTTATTATAAAAATCTAGATATTTCATTATGCCACATCACTTTCAAATTATAAATTAGCTACTTTTTTACCAAACTCTATACATTCTTCTTCTCTGTCATCTGGCTCATTTTGTATTATTAACGGTTCTTCATTTATTATGCAGCCATTACCTTCCATTCTTTCTTGCCAATCTCTCATCCATTGGCCATCACCCCATCCGTAAGAGCCAAATAGAGCTACCTTTTTACCAGAGATTTTACTTGAAATTTCCTCTATGAATGGTTCAAATTCTCCTTCCTCTAACACCTCATCTCCCATAGCTGAACATCCCAATATTAAAATTTCTTCTTTCAATACCTCTTCCACATTAGCTTCTGAAACCGAAATCATTTCAGCTTCTTTGCCAGCTTCTTCAATTCCTCTTTTTATAAGTTCAGCCATCTTTTCTGTGTTACCTGTTCCTGACCAATAGACTATTTTCATATTTCCATCCCCTTATCAATTATTTTTGAAAATCATTATCAATTAGTATATTAAATTATATTGATAATGTTGTCAAGTCTTATATAAAAAATTTTTATATAATTAAAATCACTAAAATATTCTTATAAAATCAATGGCAACAGGATTTGCTTTCCTGTTGCCATTAATCTTATTTTTCCTTATCAAGTTTTTTATTAAATGCAAATATTGCAAATGATGCAAGAAATATAATAACATATCCTACTACACTTACCCAATCTGGTAATACGCCAAAAAGTATTAAACTAATTAAAGCTGAGAAGATAATATTTGTATAATCAAATATTGATATCTCTTTTGCCGGAGCAAATTTATACGCTAGTGTAATTCCAAATTGCCCTAAACTTGCAAATACACCCGCTAATAATAAATAAGCTAGTTGTTGAATACTCATTGGTTTATATACTCCTAACATAAGCGGAAGCGTAACCATGCTTGAAAAGAACGAAAAATAAAATACTATAGTGTTCGGTTTCTCTTTATTTCCCAAACCTCTTACACAAGTATATGCACCTGCTGCACTTATTCCGCCTAAAAGTCCAATTAATGCCGGTATAGTTTCAAGATTAAAAGATGGTTTTATAATAAATAATGAACCTATAAATGCCCCTGTACATGCCATGCTTACAACAATTCCTTGCTTAGGCTTCATCTTTTCTTTTAAGAATATGGTTGAAAAGATTATTGAAAAGAATGGACTTAATTTATTTAGCATATTTGCGTCAGACAACACTAATTTATCAATAGAATAAAAATTAAATAATATTCCTAATGTTCCAAGTGTTGACCTAAGTATTAAAAGCTTTTGATTTTCTTTCTTCCCAAAAAATGTCCCTTTATTTTTAATAATTATCGATGCTGCAACTGCTACCGAAACTATATTCCTAAAAAAAGTTTTTTGAAGTGATGGTAAATCTCCTGATAATTTAACAAATGCGGACATCATAGCAAATCCAAAAGCTGACATTACAATAAAGAATATACCCTTGCTTCTGTCACTTAAACTATCAAATTTCATATTAATTATCCTTTCATGATATTTCGTTCTGTTAAGTTATATGAACATTGCTCTTCTCAACACTAGAAAATATAATAAGTTTGACTAGAACCAATTATCCCCCTAGAAAAGGAGAGAAGAACAATGAACAAAACTAAAGTAAAATGTCCTCGCTGTCACTCTGACCAACTATATAAGTTTGGTTTGGATAAGCAGGCTAACCAAAAATATCAATGTAAGAACTGCAAACGCCAATTCGCTCCTGACTCTGTCAGCATGCCGAAGAAATCAAAATACCCCACGTGTCCTAAATGTGGTAAATCTACATTCTTACATCATTCTTATAAGCACTATAATCGATATAAATGTGGCAATAAAAAATGTAATCATGTAATTGTACATCATCATAATTTAAATATTGATGATGCATCTAGTGAAAAGCTAACCGGCTCCCTTTCTATGAAAGGAATGCGCTTTCCGTTACATATTATTCTTACAGCATTGACATTATATTTCTTAAATAATACATCAACACGAGCTATTGCACATTTCCTACATACAACAGCAAATATAAAAGTATCCCATGTAACCATAGCGAGTTGGGCTCATAAATTTGCACCATTCTTCAATCTGAAAGCTGATTCCTTTAAAGATCAGTTAAATCTTCAATCTGACGATTGGCACGCTGATGAAACTGTTGTATTTATAAATGGCGAAAAGTATTATCTATGGCTTGCTATAGACTCAGAAACACGCTTCATATTAGCATTTCATCTTACGAAATCACGTAGTGAAGATTCTGCTTTTACTCTAATTAATCAAGCTAAAAAGTTTGGTGAACCTAGTAATTTCATTACTGATAGATTGCCTTCATATAATCAAGCTGTAGCTAAAGTTTTGCCAAATACTAAGCATATTCCTGTAGCACCAATGTCCAGTGATACAAGTAATAATCTTATAGAATCTTTCAATAAAACTTTTAAAGCTTGGTATAAAGCTAAAAAAGGCTTTAATTCATTCGAGAAAGCTAATAACTTAATATCTGTATTTATCTTTCACTATAACTTTATAAGACCTCATGGATCATTAAACAATCATACTCCAGCTGAAGTTGCCGGCTTCGCTAGCGATAGCAAATCTAAACATTCTTGGTTTGTTGCTGCTTAATTTAGTTAATCAATATCTTTGATTAACCTGCAAAAATCCTATTTATTGCAAGCTTGTTTGCCATGCAATAAATTAATCAAACTTATATAATTTTCAAAGAGCGAGTAATTCTACGAAATGTTAAGCTATTTTTTCATAACAACCTAACAGAATCTGATATTTTTTAATTTTAATAAAAGCTGAAAATTAGATATAACCTAATTCTCAGCCATCAAAATAAATTCTATTAACATGCATATATTACCATAGTTATTTTTTTTAGTCAATTTTCATTATTTTATTCTATAAATATCTTTTCTAAAAAATCTTTATCTTTTAAAGTTTGACAGTCTTTTCTATCTATACATATATTAATTAAGTCCTTATCACAATACATTATACTATCTTTTATCTCATTACCAATCCTTTTTAAAAGTTTAATATTAAATTTATCAAACCTATGAACATTACAATATATTTTGTCCAGGTTCATCACATTAAAAATATAATCACAAATATAAAATATTATAGTATAAATCATATCTCTTTCTTTAAAATGTATATCTTGTATGCTATATTCTAAACAACATTCCTTATTTTTTATATCTATATTATTTATATTTATCACACCTATTTTTATATTATTAATATCTATAATCCAATATTTGCACAGTTCATCAGTCATAATTTTATTAAACCATATTCTTTCTTTTTCTAGATTAAGTCGAATTTCTGAGCTATGTTTGTTTAAAAATTTATTATTAATTCGCCACTTTCCCAATAGATACAAATCATCTTCTTTTATTTTGCTTAAAGATATCATATCTTCCTCCTATAACTATCGATCTCACTGCATACCTGTTATGTTTAATAAATGTGGCATCCATTTTTTTATCTATTCAAATTATAATATTAACAATTATTGCTATAAAATATAATATTCCACTTATATTTTATAGTTACTAATATAAAAATTAAATGTGAGAAACATTAATTCAGCTTGTCTCTCACATTTTTATTTTAATTATAGTTATTTTCTTTTTTATATGTAACTAATGCTCTTCTTAAATCTGCTTACTTATTAATTTATAGTCTACACCATATTTATTGAAATCCATCTTATATACATTACATTTTATCTTCTTTGATATATTAATCAATTCATTCACATAATCATCTTCACATTTATATCCAATATATATAGATTTTACATTCATATCTTCATCTTCTATTTTAATTACCTTTTCTATATTTACTTCAATTTCATCTGTTTTATATAACATCCTATACTCATTTTCATATTCCCAAAACTTATTTTTACAACATAAAGATAAATAAAAATAAGAAAATATTTTATAGAATTCTTCTTTATGATTATTTAAATTACTATAATAATCATAAAGTTCTCTAACCATATTTGTTAACTCTTTAGAATTATTATTTCTGAATTGCTCATAAAATACAGGATATATTTTTTCTGTATCATTTATCTCATATTCTACACAATATCCTTTATGATTGTTAGCATAATGTGCCCACATAGGCATATTATCATTTATTGTTGTAAAACATGCTACAAGAATTTTATTTTTAAATGCATTTAAGAATTTATCTATTTCTTTAATATCATAATTTTCTTTTTGTAATTTATCCATGTCTACTGAAAGCATTTCAAATTCAAATGGATCATTAAAGCATCTATAATTAGTAACATAAATTTTGTTTTCCTTTAATGACTCTAATTTTTTTTCATTCTTTTCTATATAATTATTATATCTTTTATCTAATAAAGCATTATATTGGAATAATCTTTTTGGTATATACTCATTCTTATATTTTATTGCGGAATCCAGCCCTTCTTTTTCTACAATATTGTTAAATTGATTAAAATCCATTTTTAATTCCATTTAATACTCCTTATAAATAAAAAATTCATTATCTAATATACTTTTATATCTTTTCCCATCCCGCTTTTAATTTATAACTTTTTTCATCTAGCTATTTAAAAAATCTCCACCATCTATATGTATTGTTTGGCCTGTTATATACGATGCTGAATCTGATGCTAAAAATACATATGCACCTGCACATTCCACTGGCTGCCCTGCCCTTCCCATTGGCGTTGTACTTCCATGTTTAGATGTTTTTATCTCATCAAAACTTGATGGTATAAGAGGTGTCCATATTGGTCCTGGTGCAACAGCATTGACTCTTATCCCAGTCTTTCCCTTTGCTAGAGCTAAAGCCAAACTTCTAGTAAAAGCTACAAGGGCTCCTTTTGTCATTGAATAATCTATTAATATATCATTTCCTTTATATGCCACAACTGATGTTGTATTTATTATACATCCACCACTTTTTAAAACATTCATTGCTGCTTTTGTCATATAAAAAGTCCCATATACATTAGTCTTAAATGTCTTATCAAATTGCTCATCAGGTAATTGTTTTATATCTTTACACTCATATTGTACTGCACTATTATTAATCAATATATCTAGTTTTTTATATTCTTTTATTGTTAAATCAATTACTGAATTACAAAAATCTTTATTTGAAATATCACCTTCTATTAAGGTACATTTTCTTCCTATAGAATCTACTATTTTTTTTGTATCTTCTGCATCTTTCTTTTCATTATAATAAACTATAACTATATCTGCCCCTTGCTTTGCATAAGCAATTGCAACTGCTTTACCTATCCCACTATCTCCACCTGTTATTATGGCTACTTTATCTTTTAGTACTTCACAACAACTATTGTATTTTGGATCATCAAATATAGGCATTGGGTTCATTTCATATTCAAGTCCCGGCTGAATATTTTGCTTTTGCTTTGGAAACGAAGTTGGAAAATTCATATTTAAATACTCCTTTCTATAAACACAATTTTAAATATTATTGTGTTTATTTTTACTTAAATTATTCATATATATAATTAAAAAATAACAAAGCTACTTCAATAAATGATTTGTAACTTTGTTATTCAAAATTAATGTAAACCTTTAAATAAAGTATAAAAATTTATCCACTTATAGCTAATTCATTTGCTGCTAATAAATTCCTACTTATTAAAGATGCTATTTCTATTCTATCCTTAAATATATATTTATAAAAAGTTTCGTGATATCTATCAATTATCCACTGGTTATGAACATTTAACAATAACTTCTTTAATACATCCATTATATCATTATAAGAAATATAGTATTTATTAAATCTTTCTACTACATTTAAAAGTTTTTGATGAATCTCTAAAGTGTTATGTGTCTTGTCTACTTCTCCCAATCTAGATATGTATTCTGCATCTTCCATTATTTTAATATCATTTTTAACTTTATTTAAATTTACTAGTCCATCATATAAAACATTTATTACATATAAAAGCAAAAAAATCTCTCCTTACCTTCAAATCGTTTTCATACATTAACATAATTATACACTATTTATGTTACTTATTCTATATTTTTTTATAAAATCCTTCATAAAAAATTATTTATTAAAAGCTATCTCATAGAATAGTACCCATATAAATTCTTTTAAATACTTAATAACATATATTTATGCAAATATCCTGTTCATTATATACTTTTATTATTATGACACTTTTATCTAATTTAATATTCCATATAATTATGGAAACTTTTTTGTCATTTTATATTCTATATATCTCAAAATTCCCAACGTCATAAAAAAATAAATTCAATTAATTTTTTCTTGCAATTTTAAAATAAACGATGATATTCTACAGTAGATTAATATATATTTAGAAAGGATAAAGATATGACTACTGGCAATCCAGTTAAACTAATTTTATTCTTCTCAATTCCTCTGCTTATAGGAAATGTTTTTCAACAATTTTATAGTATGGTTGACACCATAATAGTTGGCAGATATGTAGGAGTACAAGCACTTGCTGCTGTAGGTGTTACTGGTTCTCTTTCATTTCTTATTCTTGGATTTACTTTTGGACTAACAGGTGGATTTTCAGTCATTATTGCACAACGTTTTGGTGCTAATGATGAGGATGGACTTAGAAAGTCTGTTGCTACATCGACTATTCTAAGCATTATATCAACTATTATAATTACACTTGCTAGTATGTTATCTGCAAAACCTGTACTTTCACTTATGAATACACCAGACGATATTATAAATGATGCTACAATATACATAATTATAATTTATGCTGGTACTTGTGCAACTGTATTTTATAATATGATTGCCGGAATATTAAGATCTCTTGGTGATTCTAAGACACCTTTATATTTTCTTATTCTATCTTCAATTTTAAATATTATATTGGACTTATTTTTCATATTAAATTTTAATATGGGGGTAAGAGGAGCTGCTTATGCAACTGTAATTGCTCAAGGAATTTCTGGTATCTTATGCCTAATATATGCATTAAAAAAATATCCGATTTTAAGATTAAAAAAAGAAGATTGGATATGGGATAAAAATTTTGCTTTAAAACACCTTAATGTGGGTATTCCTATGGCTCTTCAATTTTCAATTACAGCAACTGGAGTAATGGTTCTTCAAACTGCATTGAATGCCTTTGGATCTACTGTTATCGCAGCATACACAGCTGCATCTAAAGTTGAGCAAATAGTTACTCAGCCCGGTATATCATTTGGAACTACCATGGCTACATATTGTGGTCAAAATCTTGGAGCCGGTAAATATGATCGTATTAAAGAAGGCGTAAAAAAAGGTTCTATCATAACTATAATGGTTAGTATAATTGCTGCTGTAGTATTATTTGTATTCGGTAAATCATTAAGCACATTATTTATAAGCAGTGACCAAATTGAAGCACTTAATTACAGTAAGCAGTATCTTAATACTGTCGCTATCTTTCTTCCTATCCTTGGAATGTTATTTATATATAGAAACTCACTTCAAGGAATTGGTGATGCATTTATACCAATGATGGCTGGTGTTGCAGAACTTGTTGCAAGGGTTATTGTAGCATTTACTTTGCCTGCATTTATAGGCTATATTGGTATATGTCTTGCTAGCCCTTTTGCATGGATTGGTGCAACCATTCCAATGGCAATCAAGTATAGAATTTTAATTAAAAGAATGCTAATAGAAAAAACTGAATAAATTACGGCTAAAAAAATTACCTTAGGAGTTCTTCCTAAGGTAATTTCTTATATTTTCTTTAAAGTTTTAAAAAACTCATATCCTTTGCCAATCCGGATTTGGAAATATCCTCATCAAAACCTCTTTATTTCCATCATTGTTTGACAAATAATTATATCCTTCATCATAATCTACAAGCTCATATCCATCAATCTCATCATTATAATTAGTTCCTTTTCCATATTTAGTTGAAATAACTTTATCACTTTTATTACTCATACTAAACTCTCCTTTATTACTAAATATAATAATAAGAGTTTCTCCAAGAAAAATAATCTTATTCTTTTATTTTTTTAATCAAGTCCATCATTTTCAACTATATCAAAAAATTTTTTTAATTCCTCTGCTGATACCTCTATATCATGCTTATTCTGTTTATCTAGTGTTTCCTCAAAGTCTCTTAAATACATATCAATAGTACGTCTTGCCTCTCCAAAGCTTTCTTCATAGAGTCTTTCACCTTTTGCAAGTAAAAGTTTATTTTCTTCTTTATCTCTTGGATGTATTTTGAGATAACTTAACTCTTTAAGTCTTTCTTCAATTTCTTCTTCACTCATGGCGCCTTCATTTTTTTGTATTACAATTCGTTTTTTTAACTTTGTTGAAACTACTGTTACTTCTACTTCAAGTATTGAATTAATATCATAAGTATAAGTAACATCAACTGCTTCTCTTCCTGCTGGACCTTTTGGAACATCTATATTTAATTCACCAAGGAAAAGATTATTTTTAGCGAAACGACTTTCACCTTGAAGTATTTCTATGTTAATAGATGGCTGATTATCATATGTTGTATATAACCTCTCAGTTTTACTTACTGGAATAACTGTGTTTCTTTCTATTATTGGATAAAAGTGACCTGATTCATAAGAATCATCCTCCCTTCTTAATGAAACATTAGTTCCAAGTGTATATGAACACACATCAGTAAGTACAATTTCCTTTATTGCTTCATTTCTTTCCTTCATTGCTCCATGAATAGCAGCGCCAAGTGCCACAGCTTCATCTGGATTTATATTAGTATTTGGCAATCTTCCAAATAGCTTGCCTACAAAGTTTCTAACAATTGATGACTTCGTAGCACCACCAACTAATATTATCTCATCTATTTCTCTAACCTTTATTGCAGCATCTTTTAGTACTCTTTCAATAGGTTTTCTTATTTTTGCCAAAAGAAGCTGACAATTCTTTTCATACTCTTCAATGAAAAATTCTTGTTCAATTAATTCTCCATTAATCTTACATTTCATAATAACATTTTTACTATTCGAGAATTCCTGCTTACAGAGTTCAGCCTGCTTTCTTACATGCTCAATAAGTTTAGTATCAAATGAATTACATTTTATTTTTTTAGAATTGAAAAACATATTAACTAAAATTTCAGTAAAATCTTCTCCACCTAAGAAATTATCTCCTGCAACTGCTCTTACTTCCATAATATTTTTATACAGTTCTAAAATAGATATATCAAATGTACCTCCACCAAGATCAAATACTAAAAACCTAGTATTTAAATTTTCATTATGAAGTCCATAAGCAATGGAAGCTGCTGTTGGTTCATTTATCATCCTTTCGACTTTTAAACCTGCAAGTTTTCCACCTCTTTGAGTTGCTTTTCTTTGTGCATCATTAAAATATGCTGGTACACTTATAACAGCTTCATTTATTGTTTGTCCTAAATATTCTTCTGCATCTTCTTTTAAAGAACGGAGAACAAATGAAGATAGCTCTTCTGCTGAGAATTCTTCTTCTCCAAGATGGAATTTCTTTTCTGTTCCCATACTTCTTTTAAATATATCTGCTGTTAAATTAGGATGAGTAATTTTTCTTTCCTTTGCTATTTTTCCTACATATATTTCTCCATTTTCTTCATTTATGCTGACTACAGAAGGAGTGAGATTATCTCCAAGCCTATTAGGTATAATAACTGGGCCACCTTCTGTAAAGTATGATACTAAACTATTTGTAGTACCAAGATCAATTCCTATAATCATATAACCCTCCAAATACTAAATAAAAGTTTTAGTCAATATTTAAAATTTTTTTCATTCTTTCTAAAGCTTCAACATGTTCTTCCAAATTATCTCGTATATCATATGCTTTTTTATAATACTTATAGGCCGTTTCATAATCTTTTTCATTCTCATACATTTCACCTAATATATAATACGCTTCATAGCATCCATCAAAATCGCAATTATTACATGGCTTTTCAATAGCTTTATTCAAATAAAAAACGGCTTCTTTATGCTTATTCAGCTCCATATAGCATCTTCCTATTTCACAAACATCAAATGATGAATCTCTATTCCTATCCATGTACAGCTTTAAAGCTTTTTTATAATAAATACGTGCTTTTATTTTCTGTTTTTTATATTTATATGCTCCTGCTAAACATATATAATTTAATGGATTATTATCATTTATTTTTATCTGCTTTAAATAATATGCAATTGCAGTATCATAATGATTTCTTCTTTCATAAGCATTTCCAATCTGTCTATATTCAAAACTATGATTAGGATTTAATTTTATTACCTTTTCATACCATATAATAGCATTATCATATTCTTGAAGTGCTTTATATGCATCACCTATTTCATCATAAAAATCTTCTTTATCTGCATCATTTAGCTTAGCTCCTTCAATATATACTTCTATTGCTTCTTCATATTTTCTCATAGCCATAAGAGTTTTTGCTTTATTATAATACAGACTTGGCTCATTTTCTAATTTGCATATTCCTTCATCGTAATATTTTATTGCATTATCAAATTCTTTTATGTTCTTATATGACTTTCCAATATTATTATAAAATTGAACATAAACATCATCATCCATTACTTCAATTGCTTTTATAAAATATTGAATTGCCTTTTCAAATTCGCCTCTATCCTTATAAATAACTCCAATGTTATTGTAAGCATGTGGATTTTTAGGATCTATTTTTATTGTCTCTTCATAGTCTTTAACTGCTTCATCTTCTCTATCTATTTTTTTATAAAGAAGTCCACGATTAATTAAATAATATGGTTCCTTTTTTACTTCTATTTGTTTATTATAATATTCTAAAGCCTTATCATATTCATGTAATTCTTCATAGATTTCTCCAATTTCATTATTAACATACTCATGTTTAGAATCTATTTCTAGAACCTTCTTATATTCAGTTATACTTTTTTCTTTGTCATTCTGAATTCTATAAATTTCAGCTTTTCTTAAATAAGAGAATATGTCTTCTGGAGCTCTATCTATTGCATAATCATAATCTTTAATTGCTTTATCATATTCCTTTAATGCTTTATAAATATATCCCCTGCAATAATAAAACTTTAATTTTCTTTTATCTATATCAAAAGATTTATTTATATATGATAAAGCTGTTTTATAATCACGTCTATCACAATAAATCAATGATAATTCATAATATACTTCATCAGCAATATTACATACATCATCATTTTCCTTAATTGAATTTAAAATATTTATAGCTATTTCTTCTGATTCATCTAATTTTTTCATGCTGTTTATTGTCTTCAATTTATATAAATTTATTTTATCGTCTACAACGCCTTGTTTTTCTACTTCTTCATATATTTCCAGTATTCTTTCATATTCTGAATGCTCATAATAAATTTCCATTTCTAAAGCATACGCTTCTGAATTATATGGATATATATTTATTGCTTCTTCTAAAGAATCTAAAGCATCTCTATGATAGCCAAGTTCATACAGTGATTCTGCTTTGTTCATATGGAATTTAACATTGGAATTATCTAGTTCTAATGCTTCTTCACTAATTTTTAAAGCTTCTTCAAACTTTTTTAGCTTATTTAATGAATATGATTTTATATATAAGCTTCCTATATTCTTATTATTGATTTCTAAACAATTACTGCAAATTTTAATTGCTTCTTCATATTTTTCCAACTTCATAAGAATTCTAGCTTTTTCGCAATAGATATATTCAAGTTGTCTATTATTATCTCTCTCTTCCGAATTTCTTGTATCTATTTTTTCACACCACATATTAAAATAATTCAATGCTTTTGAGTACTCTTCTAAAGAAGAATATGTTCTTCCCATTAAATCAAAATATTGGCTTTGATTTTCTTCATCACAATCTATCTCTTTTGATAATTCCAATATTTCATCATATCTATAGTTTTCATAAAGACACCATGCTATATTAAATTTTTCAGATAGAGATTTTTCTTCATGACTCTCTTTATACTGATCTATAAGTTTGTCGTTAGTTTCAGCTATCTTTCTTCTAACATAATCATCATATGAATTTCTTCTCATAAGATTTAAGTATAGATCTTTAGCTTTATCTAATTCATCTAGTTCTAAGTAGCAGTCAGCTAGTCCACAAATTGAATTATAGTCCTCTGGTAAAATTTCAAGCACTTTTTCATACAATAATTTTGCTTCATTCACATTCTTTTCGATCCATTCAACTTCTGCCATAGAATACATAACATCTGGTTCATTTGCGTATTCTTCAATTAATCTTTCACTTATGCTTCGTGCATTTTCAATATCATTGTTACTGATAAAATATCTTATTTTTAAAACCTCTAGTGATGGATGAAATATATTTAATTGTTCAATATTATCTAAAGATTTTTTAGCTTCATCTAAGTTTCTTTCATTTAATTCCCTTCTTATTTTATAATAAGATTCTATCCATTGGTCATAATTTTTATTGTCATCAATATTTTCAAATAATTCATAATTTAATACATCAATATATTTTATTCTATTATCCACATAATCTATAAATTCATATGGAAACTTTTCATATAATTCTTCCTTTTGCTCTGTCCATTCAAAATAATTATTTAATAAAATCCATATCTTTTGTGGAAATCTGAAATTATCCATTAAAAATTCTAGAAGCTTTTCACTTGCATCTTCTTTAGTATCAATCCCATAACATACATCTTCGTTTAAAAGATTTTTCCATGCTTCTTCATTTATTCTTAGAGAAAATTTATCATAAACTTCATTTACTTTTTTAATCCAGATTCCAATCGGTGTATTGTCTTCATCTATTACTTCATCTTTGTCTGCTTCTTTCAAAGCTTCCTCATAAGATCTTCTTAAAAGTTTAAATCCTTCTTCATCATCTTCTGGATGCACAACAGAAAGTTTATTTAAATATGCTTTTTTTATTTCATCTTTGTTCTTTGTTGGGTTAATGTTTAATATACCCCAAATATTCATTGCTCCTCCTATATGACTTTTAAAATTATAGATTATGTTATGTGATTATATAGTATTATTTAAAAAGGCCTATACTTATCACTAATTCTCATACCTACTCCTATTGCTCTAAAATTGCTTAATTGCTTATTTTCTTTTAACACTTTTTCTATAGCATCATAAGTAGCACTTAAACATATTATTTTTTTTATACTTTCTTTTGTTATTTTTCTATTATATAAATTTTCAGATACGCTTTCATAAATATTATAGTAACTTGTAAATTGATTTTTATATACCTCTATATTTCTATCATTATTTATGAACATAATTTTATCAATATATTTTCCTTCTGAAAAAATCAATTCACATAGTATTTCTGGAATAAAAATTTTCAATTCAAAAGCAAGATTTTCATCATTTGTTATTTTACTTATGTCTTTTAGAATATTATCAAATTTTTCTTTGCTATCACAATTTGCAATTATCTCTATTGCTTTATTAGAAAAATTAATTATATCATCTTTACTATAAGGCACCTTTTTATAAGTTTCATCACTTTGTTTTATTATAAAGAACTGTTTTAATGATATAAAATTTCCAGAAAAATCAATAGATTCTGCAAGATTTCTTAGGTCATTTGTGATTTCTAAATTTAAAGTTCCATTAATTCTACATTCACATATATAATTATTATCGGATGTTTTACAAATAAATATCTTCACCCAATTATATTTCTTATTTCCTAATCTCTTTTTTAATTTTCCTCCAAATATTTCCCAGAAATCTGTTATGTTTGTTTTTATGCTATCCCCCATACACTGTAGATCACTTTTAGTTAAATTCCACTTCTTACTTTCAAAAAAATGTGTTTCAAAAGTTTCAGAATATCTGTTATTCATACTATCAATAAATGTTAAAAGACAGCTTAATGCAAAATTAACTGAACATTGTTTTAATGCCTCTTCTTCACTTTTACCAATTCCTGCTGTAGACTCTATAAACACATCATTAAATTCTCCATTATTAATTGAAAAAATCAACTCTGCCATCACAAAATCCTTTTCAGTCTTAATACTTACAATTTCAGTTGTTACTATTAAATCAATTTCTTTTATAAATAATTTATTATCAAGAATTTCACCGTTATTAACCACTTTTTGTAATGATTCTAATACTATTTGTTCATTTGTTAATTTATTGTTCATAAAGCTCCTCCTATTTCTTTTCTCTTTCATTTGCTTAAGGTTATCATTGTATTTTTTCTATATGAATATATTATACTAAATGGAAAATATTTTATATAGTTAAAAATAATACCTTATAATTTAATTACTTTCGTTAAGTTTATACATTATTGATAAATTAAATAAAAAAACATACTATTTTAATCCATATAAGAAAATATACTTCTTCTTGTAAATATGATAAAATATATTTCATTACTTAACAGTATGAAAATTGGAGGAAACAATATGCAATGGATAAATGATATAAAAAATTACATTCCATATAACGAACAAGAAGAAACAGATAAAAGACTTATATTGCAGTGTTTAGATATTTATGATAATTTGCTTAGCAGAGAAAATGTACTTGCACATATAACAAGCTCTGGATATATAATAAATGAATCTAAAAACAAAGTTCTTATGGTGCATCATAATATTTATAAAACATGGTCTTGGACTGGTGGACACGCTGATAATGATTCTGATCTACTTTATGTTGCCATTAAAGAAGCAAAAGAGGAAACAGGAATTCAAAATATAAAACCACTTTCTAAAAATATATTTTCTCTAGATGTATTGCCAGTAATTGGTCATATAAAAAATAATAAATATGTTTCTGCTCATTTACATTTATCTGTAGCGTATTTACTTGAGGCTGATGAACGTGATGAATTATTCATAAAAGCTGATGAAAATAGCGGTGTTAAATGGATTCCAATAGATAAAATACATGAGTATTCTAACGAGCCTGATATGGTAAAGCTTTATTGCAAATTTAATGAAAAACTTAAGTTCTTTTAGTCAAAATAAATAAGGATATCGTTTATACTTATCGATACCCTTATTTATTCTTTAATTACTTTATTAAAGAATAATCAATTTCTTAAAATACCATACATCTTTCCTATCTCTTTACCTTTAAAATTATCAAAATCAAATGATATTTTATTGTTTAGCTTTCGATTACTAAAAATTATGACTAGGGTTTTCACGAACTTTATTGATCGCCTTTGTTACCTGAATTATTATATCAGTTTCAAACTGATTTTCAGAATTAGCTAGCTTCGCCATAACTCTTCCTTTTTCAGTAGCTACATAATATGGCTTTAAATTATTTAAAGATAATGCAAAAATATCTCTTTTGCACTTTTCACATCTACAGCCGTTATCTTTTTTCAAAAGTTCTTCCATACAATCTCTTACCCAGTTTTCCATATAATTAGTGACTTCTTCCATTTTTTATCTATTTCCCCTTCATTTTCTATTATCCTATAAATATTATACAATATAAATTACTTTATGCAAAACACTTTTTATTTTTAATTATTTTCTACCATATTAAGAACTTTTCGAGCCTTCGGGACAACATAATGACTTGATCCCTTTTCTTTAACATCTTCAATCATAGTTAATACTATTATATTGTTATTTTTATCGTCATTAACTGTCATACCTATAAACCACCCTAATTCTGTTCCCATATTATCCTTTTGAGAATTTTTTATTTCTGCTGTTCCTGTCTTGCCTGCTATTTTTTTACCTTTTGTGTATACTTCATGTCCTGTCCCATTTATATTTTCAACAACTTGAACTAAATCATTTAATACCATATGTGCATTTTCTTTTGAAGTAACATTCTTTTTCCATATTGCTCCTTTATTATTGTCATTATAAATTAAACATGGATTTAATATATTTCCATCATTGTAGAATAAGGTATACATTGAAGCAAGTTGTACAGGATTCATTAATATTTCTCCCTGACCATATCCACTATCAGCTAATTGGACTTCTGTATTAAATTCATTATTTGATGATATTTGTGAATTAAATAATGGATATTCAAATTTTATTTTTTCTCCTATTCCAAATTCATTTAATCTTTTCTTAAAATCATCTTTTCCTATTTCTAACGCAATTTGTCCAAAATATATATTATCAGAATATATAAGTGCATTTAAAAGATTATTTTTTCCCTCATATTCCTTTACTCTTGTTATATAATAATTTCCCCAACTACTATCTTTTTGCCATGATATTCCCTTGATACTTCTATCTTTATTTGAATCTAGTTTTTTAGTATCTAAACCTATAAGCGCAGTAAATGGTTTAAAGCATGATCCTGGCGCAAATGTAGCTTGAAATCTATTAAATAATGGTTTATTTTTATCCGAATTTATAGTATCCCATTTTTCCTTAGATAAACCTAATATAAAATCATTTGGATCATAACTTGGAGTACTTACCAGTGCTAAAACCTCTCCATTAGCTGGATTTAATATAACTGATGCTCCATTATCTTGTATAAGTTCTTCATACATAGTTTCTTGTAATTTAATATCAATAGTTAGTTTTAAATCTTTTCCATTAATTTGTGGCGTATATGATAGAGATTTCTTCTTTATATGATCCTTTGTTTCTATATATATATCATATCCATTAATCCCATGAAGTTTTTCTTCATATATTTTTTCAAGTCCACTTTTTCCTATCTCCGAATTTGAATCATACCCATTATCGTTGTTATTTTCTAATTCTTCACTGCTTATGTTTTGAACATATCCTGTTAAATGAGCACATTTCATTCCATATGGATATATTCTTCCCTCTTCTTCTTTGATCATAACTCCTTTTATTTTTGATAATAATTGAGCTCTTTTATCATCTTTACTGATTAGTTTAACTGGTATAAACATATCATCCTTTACATATGACTGATTAAGTTTATTTTGTATATAATCATGATCCATTTCTAATATACTTGCAATTTCATTTATTGAATTTTTATTATTTTTTTTAATTTCTCCAGGCACAATTCCTACATTAAGTATATATCCATCTGTAGCTAATTTTTCATTATTTCTATCTAAAATATCTCCTCTTTTTGCTCTAAGAGTATCCACCATTAATTTATCGGAATCATTCAATTCTGGGAAAATGCAATTAGAATTCCAATTTATCACATAGCCTTTATCATATTCTTTATTTAACTCTACACTATTTTCAAACTTCATTTTTCCACATATTGTATCCATTATATTTTCATACTTTATAGTTACCATATCATTTTTTTTAATTATCTCTTCAATATTTATCTTAATATCTTTTGCATGAATGCCTTCATAAATATTTTTATTTCTTGAAATGAATGTCTCTTTATCAAATTCAGCTTTACTTTGAACTGATATCATATTGTACATATTCTCATATTCTTTATTATTTAAACATTCTATATAATTTAATAATGTTTCCTTTGGTTTGTTGTTTTCAGTATAAACATATCTACTTATTAAAACTATCCATATAAATAAAATAATACCTGTAGCTATTATTGTTATTAATTTTTTAGATTTTCTCATCAATCGTCCTCTTCTTTTCCATATATTTACATTAATTATACATTTTATTTTTTTATTAAACAATATAAGATTTTATGAATATAATATTGTCAGCCTCATAAACTAAATAATGATTATTATTTATAAGGAGGTTCAAATTATGAAAGATGAGAAAAATCTTCATGAGCAAGCAAAACAAATGATTATAGATGGTGAATCTTTTGATACTATAATGGAAAAAACACATTTAAGACTAAAAGATTTAAAAAGAATTCAAAGAAACGAAATAGATCCTCATTTTTAGAATTATACATATAATAAAGCTTAAAAAAATAGACCAAGGTACTTTTATATACAAAAAGCACCTTGGATATTTCTATATTATGAACTAATTAATTTTTTCTTTTGCAAATTTTATGAGTTCTTCTGTATTATTAATTGCTTTATCTTCCATAACCATATCAAGAAGATAATTGAGCATTTCTCCAATTTCTTTTCCTTTTAAACCAACTTTTATTAATTCATTCCCACTTATTTTTAATTGTTTAATATTAAAGCATTCTTTATTTTCAATTATATTATTTAAGCATTTTTCTATGTCTAATAAATTTTTTAATTGAGTCTCTTTATATAATGAATTCTTACCTAAAATATCTGCTTTTTTAACTTTTAGCAGATCATATAAAAGTTCTTCTCCGATTTTATTAAGAAGACGTTTTACTGTTATCTTATCATTTAAAGGATAATCGTGATATTTTATTAAAATCAGAACATTTTCTATAGTCACATTATCATACTTCAATCCTTTAAGTACTTTCTTTGCAATTTCTATCGAACATTCCACATGCCCATAAAAATGTGAAATTCCATTTTCATCTGTAGTTTTTGTTTCTAATTTTCCCAAATCATGCAACAACATAGCAAGTCTTAAATGTAATTTAGCATCGATATTTTCCATACAAATAATTGTATGCATATATAAATCATAAACATGATACATATTATTTTGATTAAAGCCATATGCCTTTCTCATTTCTTTTATTATAAATTCCAAAAGTCCACATTCTCTTAAAAGATCAATTTTTCTTGGATTATAAATAATTATTTTATTGAATTCTTCTCTAATTCTCTCTTTTGATATCTTTATAATATTGTCTTTTAGCTTTTTTATAGCATTTAAAGTCTCTTCTTCAATTTCAAAATTTAGTTGTGCAGAAAAACGTATTGCTCTTAGCATTCTTAATGCATCTTCTAAAAACCGTTTTTCTGGATTACCAACTGTTTTTATTATTTTATTTTTTAGATCATTTAAACCATTAAAATAATCTTTGAATCCATCTATATCATTGTATGCCATAGCATTTACTGTGAAATCTCTTCTGCTCAAATCTTCTCTTAAGCTCGTTACAAATTTCACTTCCTTTGGATGCCTTTGATCTTTATATTCACCGTCTATTCTAAAAGTTGTTACTTCATAATTTTCATTATTTAAAACTACTGTCACTGTCCCATGTTTAATACCTGTTAAAATAACCTTATCAAACAACTTAATAACTTCTTCCGGCTTTGCACTTGTTGTTATATCATAATCTTTTGGCTCTTTATTTAAAATAATATCTCTTACACAGCCACCTACAATATAGGCCTCAAAATTATTTTTTATTAATCGGTTTAATATATATTTAACATCCTTTTGTATTTTTATATCCAAACGTTCCACCTACCTTTAATATCAACCTAATATATTAAAATAGCAGTGCATTAAGCACTGCTTCTACATTAGTCGTCTGCAACATTTCTATTGTTATACGAATATACATTATAATTTTGCCATATTTCTTCTAATCCAGCAAATACATTAGATATATTCTCTTTTTCTCTCATTCCAACAGCAATTATTAAAGCATTTATAACTGATAAAGGAGCCACTAGTGAATCAACAAATGATGCCATATTACTTTGAGCTATCAATGTATAATCTGCTTTAGTTGCAAGTGGTGATAGTAAACTATCAGTAAGAGCCACTACTTTAGCACCTCTGTCTTGAGAAAATGCTAATGCATCTATAGTTTTTGCTGCATATCTTGGGAAGCCTATTCCTATTACCAAATCTCCTTCTGAAACATTTATCATTTGTTCAAATACATCTGAAATTCCATAGCTTACTACTTTTACATTTTGAAGAATTATATTTAAGTAAAATCCTAAAAATTCTGATAATGCAGTTGAACTTCTAAGACCTATTATATATATTCTTTTTGCCTCAAATATACTCTTTACAACATCCTCAAAAACATTCTCATTTATTTTTTCTAATGTTGCTCTTATATTTTCCATATCAGCTTTAAGAACTCCCTTTAAAGCATCACCATCAGAAAAATAATCATTTCTAAGCTCTAATCTCTGAACTGTAGTAAGTTTGTTTTTTATTAACTCCTGAAGCGCTTTTTGAAGCTTTGGATACCCTGAAAATCCAAGCTCATTAGCAAATCTTACAACAGTAGATTCTGACACTCCAACTGACACTCCAAGTTTTGCTGCTGTCATAAAAGCTGCTTTATCATAGTTTTTTAATATGTATTCTGCTATAAGCTTCTGCCCTTTACTTAAGCGTATAAATTTCCCCTGAATTAATCTCATTAAATCTTTGCTATTTTCATTATTTAATTCATCCATTTTTAGCCTTCCTGTTTTTTAAAATTGAATTATATTATCTTAATTCTATCATCATTTATTAAAATATTCAATCTAATAACTTATTTTTTAAATATAATATTAAAACTTTGCAGGATTATAACTTAATCCATTCATCTTTAAGAAATTTTAATAAAAACTTACTAACTTTTTAAATTAAGAAATAATTTATATGGTTATAAGGAATTTATATATTCAATTTCTTCATCAGTTAATTCCCTATATTCTCCTCTTTTTAAATAAGCAAGCTTTATTTCTCCAATAGATACTCTTTTTAGAGATAATACATCATGATTTAATGCTGAACACATTCTTCTTATTTGCCTATTCTTACCTTCATGTATACTTACCTCAATAGTAGATATATTCTTTTCTTCGTCATAGCTTATAGTTTTAAGGGTTGCTGGTGCTGTTATATATCCACCAATATCAATTCCTTCTTTAAATGCTCTTACATCTTTTTCATTAATTTTGTTCTTGACTATAACAATATATTTTTTTATTATTTCTTTTCTTGGGTGTATTATCTTATTATACACTTCCCCATCATTAGTTAAGAGAATCAATCCAGAACTATCATAGTCAAGTCTTCCTATTGGATATACTCTTTCTTTAACTTTAACTAAATCTAGCACTGTTTTTCTATCCTTTTCATCCTTAACAGAACATATATATCCTTCTGGTTTATTTAGCATTATATATACTTTCTTTTCTTCTTTGCTTATTATTTTTCCATAATATTCAATAACATCTTTTTCTGGATTAACTTTTGTTCCTAATTCATTTACTAAAATTCCATTAACTTTTACTTTTCCAGCAAGTATTAATTCTTCACACTTTCTTCTTGATGCTACTCCACAACTTGCCATATATTTCTGTAGTCTTTCTTCCATTACTTTATCACTCCATTTAAAACACATTTGTGTTATTACACTCTAATATAGCCATTTTTGATTATACTTAAACAATCAATATTAATCAATGACATATCTTTAAATAATATTCGACATAAATTAATAGAGACGCTCTATTAAGCGCCTCTATCATCTTTAAACAAAATTAGTCTAAATTATTGTTTTACAGTAAGATTTATTGGTTTTACTAGAAGAATACTCCAGGACAGCCTCCAAATCCACCAAATCCGCCACAGCCTCCACCGAAGCCAAGGAAGAAGATTAATAAAATCCAAATCCACCATCCTCCGCCGAAGCCAAGTCCGCCGCCGAATCCATTTCCACAGCCAAAATTGTTACCAAATCCACCATTATTACCACAGCCGCAATTATTACTGCAACAATTATTACTGCAGCAACATGAAGGCTGACAACAACAGCTAGTACATTTATTACAGCAGCAACAACAATCTTTAGATCTCTTTGACATTGTTCACCATCTCCTATTCTTTAGTTTAATATATTTTATTCAAATCTAATGATAATTGTTCATTGTGATTTTAAATAAAATAGAATAGGATAATATTATTTAAAAATTAACTGATAACTCCATATAGTTCTTCTAAACCACTCTTCACCTTTTTTAGCAATGGAGGAATTACTATAATTTGTAGAATCATTCCTGGAATCTGTTCTATTATTATTTTAATTATACTTTTTATTGAAATATCACCTACATTTATAATATTCCCTAAAAACCACATCCCACCAAAATAAATTACTCTCGCTAATATGAATAAAATTATTAAAATAATATATGTATTTATATTTTTATTTTTCAAAAAGCCAGCAATACATCCATAACAAAATAATTCAAAAATAATGAAAAATAATTCCTCAATATGTGGAAACCCACAAAATATATTACTTAAAATAGGTGTAAAAACTGCAACACTAATTCCACTGATTGGTCCTAATAATAATCCTGCTATTATTACTGGTATATGTATCGGTAATATAATACCATATAATCCTTTAAACACATTGATCATCATTGACAATACAATGCCAAAAACTATAAGTACTATATTAAATATTATTCTTTCAGCCGGTATCTCTTTCATTAAAATCCTTTCCTCCATCCCCAAATTATTGTTCATTTTCATTATATATCTTCATAGTATATACGAGTCAATTGGAGTAACTTACAATAAATACTGTAGTTGTCCACCAAGTACAGTAACTGCCTATACAACTTTAATATAAAAAATGAACAGACATCTTAAAAAAGAAAGTCCATTCATTTCTCATATCACAAATTATACAATATATTTCTTTGTATGTCTATTAATCTATATACTGACTAAATTTTCTATATTAAAATTCTAAGAAATTTTCTTAACAACTCTTTTACATATGTGAAGTATTATAAACGTTAATATTCCTATAGTTATAATTTCTGCACCCATAGTAAAAATCAGATCTTTTCCAAATAAGATTCCATTATTTCTTATATATAAAATATTGTTTAAAATTGAATTAGCTATTAAGCTCTCTAAAACTATTCCCACACTAATTGATAGCATTATAAGAATAAATTTTTCTGCTTTTTTTGATGTAAATAATTTTGTACTATTTTCTAGCTTATAATTTTTGCTGCTTATATTAAATATAATTAACATTATCCCTATTACAATTAACATTGTTAAAATTTCCACACACAAATATTTTAAATTTATATTCCTAATAGAGATGCTTCTAAGAATAGGATTTGCCAAAATATATGATCCATTACCATAAATACTTCTATCTATTATTCCCATAATGCTAATCTCCTTTCTTACCCCAAAATAACTAATAATAAAGCTTATTTTATTTATTATAGCAATACATGATATAGGCAACACAAATACTATTCCTATAATTGAAGCTGCAATATTAGAAAATAATAAATCACATATAATTAAAAATAATATTCCTATAGTCCCTAATATAATAACTTTTAGAAATTCAAATGCCATAACATTAAAATAACCATCAACTATACTCATTAATTCTATATTTCTTATATAAGCCATTATTGCTATATAGACATATGTCATTATAAATAAAATTAATGTTATTAGTAAACATATAAGATGATTAATCCTTAATTGCTTTTTAGTATATGGTCCATTATATAAAAACATATCATTATTTCTTTTATTTATACCATGTCCAATAAAATATATTGCTATAAATATTACTCCCAGTGGGAAATACTGTTCTATCCTAAATGTGTAAAAACTATTTGTAGCATTATATGCTATCATGCTCTTTACATCAGAAATCCCAGAGTTTATTAATTCATTTGAAAGAAATCCCCACGTTAATATTCCAATTAATATAGCTATCTTGGTAGAATTAAACCACTGATACATCAAAGCTTTATTAAAGTACTTTTTCATCTGTCTCCTCCTTATCTAACTTATAAATAAATACATCTTCTAAACTCAAATCAATTTGCTCTACAAACAATGGATTTAGCATATTTAGTTTATTTATAAATTCTTCATCATATTCATCTGTTATGATTGTAAATACTCTTCCTATTCTCTCTATTTTAAATGTTCCTTTTAAATTTAATTCTTTTTCATCAATATCTTCTTTAAATGCTACCTGTATCTTTTTTATTTTATTTTTCATATTTTCTATTGAATTTTCATATGATATAATTCCATTTTCTAAAATAGCTACTTCATCACATATTTGTTCTAGTTCATTTAAATGATGAGAACTTATGATTACAGTAGTATTATTTTCAAATACTTCATCTAACAAGATGTTTATTAATTTCTTTTTAAGTATTGCATCTAACCCAGATGTTGGTTCATCTAAAATTAAATATTTTGCTTTAATAGAAAGTGCTATCATAAGTGAGAGTCTCATTTTCATACCTTTAGATAATTGAAAGATGTATTGTTTTCTTGGAATTTTAAATATCTCGTTTAATTCATTGAATCTTTTTTCATCAAAACTTTCGTATGCTAATTTATTATATTTAATTATTTCTTCTACTTTAAATCCTGAAGGCATTATATTTTCATCTGCTACATATCCAATTTTACTTTTTACTTTTGGATTATCATATACAGATTCATTATCATATAGCACTTCACCATTTGTAGTACTATATATTCCACTTAAACATCTAAGTAAGGTTGTTTTTCCAACTCCATTTGGACCAATAATTCCAAATATTTTTCCTTCTTTTATGTTTAAATTTATATCATTTAAAATTTTATTTTCATCTATTTCAAATGACAAGTTATTTACTTTTATCATTATTATCAACTCCTAATTGTGAAAATATTTTTAAGGTCAAATCAATAAAATCCTCTTTAGTAATTCCACTATAACTTGCTTCAAGAATAATTTTTTTTAAGCTTCCTGAAATTTCTTCCATTCTTCTTTCATCAACCTTTCCCTCTATATTTTCACTTACAAAAGTTCCTTTACCTCTCAATGTTTCTATTATGCCTTCTCTTTCTAATTCACCATAAGCTTTGCTTATAGTATTAGGATTAATTGTTAACATTGAAGCAAGTTCTCTTACTGATGGAAGCTTTTCTCCCTGCTTTAATGCGCCTTTCATTATAAGCTCTTTAATGCCAAGCTCTATTTGTTCATAAATTGGAGTGCTACTCCTAGGATCTACTTTTATCATATATTCATCCTCTTCTTATTGTATTTCTTCTTCAGAAACAATATAGTCGATTACGAAACCTTCACCTTCATCAATGGCTACTAATGTTATTACACTATTTTCTTCCGAATATGATTCTATATATTTGCCATCTTCATATGAAGCTCCACTATCATAATAAACTTTCGCCTTTAATCTTATTGGCTCAATTAAATTAATTTTTCTATTGCTAACTAAATAGTTTTCTGTAAATCTATAGTAATCATGTAATATAGCTTTCTTTGATTTTTCATCAAGATCAATAATATCCTTTATTTCTATCTTAGAAGGATAGAAATCTGAGTATGTTAGTCTCTTTCTTTTAGACATACATTCTTTAGAGCTGTCCGTCTCATATTTCACTCCTTGCTTATTATAACTTTGTAATTTGTTTGTTTCTAGATTGTAAAGAAGTTCATTTGTAGTATTAAAATGTTTCTTTTTTAAATAAATATTCCCTGAGCTTGTTCCAAGCAAAATTGTAATTAATAATAATCCCACAACTCCTATTGCTATTTTTCCTTTTTTCATATATATCCTCCAAACGTGTATTAAGTGTACTATATTAATTAGTACACTTAATACTATACAGCCCTAATATTTTATTGTCAATATATTATGTGTAAAATTATTAAGCACATAAAAGAACTGCTGCACAACATAAATAAGTGTTTTTTCACAACTTATTTATTAAATGTGCAACAGCCCTTTTTTAAAATACTATTTAATTACTTTTAAAATTTTAAAATCCATAGGAGCTAACTTTAAATCACTTTTTATATATTGTTCTTTAGAATCAATAATATTCTTCATCTTAATATTCATGTTAATATTAATATTCTTTGCTTCGTAGTTATTATTAATTAGAACAATTATTTTTTCATTTTTATATTCTCTTTCAAAAACAATAACATTTTCATGACAATATATAGTTCTATAACTTCCATAACTTAATGTAATATTTTCTTTTCTAATATCAATCAACATTTTATAGAAATTTAATAAATCTGAATTTTGTCTTTCTTTTTCCCAAATCATACATTTTCTTGACTGTGGTTCTTCACCACCATCTAATCCTATTTCGTCTCCATAATATATATATGGGACTCCAATATAAGTAAATTGAAAAACTATTGCAAGTTTCATTCTTTCAAGATAATTACTAGATTCTGTTAAAAATCTTTGTGTATCATGGCTCCCAATTAAATTCCATAATTGCTTATTTATGCAATCCATATATATAACTCTATTTTTTGCTAAAATATTATCAAACTCTTCAGCTGTTATACTTCTTTTACCAAAGAAATCTACCAATGCGCCTTTAAAAGGATAATTCATTATTCCATCTAACTGATCACCTTTTAAAAATGAAGTTGATTCATGCATTATTTCTCCAACTATAATAGCATCTTTTTTCTTATTTTTTACTCTCTTTTTAAATTCTCTCCAAAAACTATGATCTACCTCATCACATACATCCAGTCTCCATCCATCAATTCCGATTTCATTTATCCAGTACTCTGCAACTTTTAATAAATATTCTTTTACTTCGCTATTGTTAGTATTAAACTTAGGCATTGTTTTAACATTATCTGCAAAAGTATAATAATTACTTTTCTCATATTCAACAGGAAAGCTATCAATAAAATACCAGTCAACATACTTAGATTCTTGTTGATTTTTTAACACATCCTGAAACGCAAAGAAGTCAGCACCTGAATGATTAAACACAGCGTCAAAAACTATCTTTATATTAAGTTCATGACATTTATTCACTAGCTCTTTTACTTTTTTAAGTGTTCCGAACTGTGGGTCAATTTCATAATAATCACTTGTATTATATTTATGATTTGATGATGCTTTAAATATTGGAGTAAGATAAATTAAATTTATTCCTAACTCTTTAAGATAATCAAGTTTATTAATTATTCCTTGAATATCCCCACCAAATTTTGATGCTACACTTACTTCACTTCCCCATTTCAAACAATTATCTGGGTCATTTTTTTCATCTCCATTGCAAAAGCGTTCCACAAATATCTGATATACAATTGACTCTTGAAGCCATTTTACCTCTTCATAAGTATCTGCTTCTGCTATATAAGGATATTGAAATGCTGCTGCCTCTGGTCTTTCTTCAATTTCTGTTTTAAATCCTCTTTCATCCATGAATTCTTTTTGACCTTTTTTATCAATTATCTCAAAAAAATATCTATATCTATTTCTTTCAACAGATATCTCTGCTTTAAAGTAATCAAATAATTCATTAGTATCTACTATTTCCATTTCTTTAACATCAAATGGATTTTCCCAATCATATCGCGTTTTATAATGTACTCTACATGTACTTATATCATCTTTTGCAACTCGTAATATAACTGATAAAGTATTTAAATTTTTCGCATAAGAATATGGTGTATCTAATATATGATATATTGCATGCTTGTTCACTTTTTATCCTCCAAATTTTAGTTAATTTATTCTTTTACTGATCCTGCTACCAATCCTTCTGAAATAAATTTTTGTATTACAACAAATATTATTGCAAGTGGTACTGATACCATTATTGAACATGCGGAATACATTGGCCAGTCAGTTAAACTTCCTCCATTAGTAAATGATTTAAGACCTACTACAAGCATTGTTAAATCTTTATCTTTAATAAGTGCAGATGAAAATACAAATTCTCCATATACAGCAATAAATGCAAAAAAGAATATTACAACTGCCATTGATTTAGATAAAGGTAATATTATTTTCATAAAAGTCTGCCAAGTAGTTGCGCCATCAATTCTAGCTGCTTCCTCAAGTTCTATAGGTATTCCATCCATAAAACCTTTCATAAGCCATATATTATAAGCACTTCCTGCACATAAAATTAATGATAAAAACAAAAGATTATCCATTCCAAATGGAATTTTATATGCTACAGATAGTATTGCTGGTACAGTCATTGATCCTGGAAACATCTGAAGAATAAGCAATACTATAAGCAACTTGTTTCTCCCTTTAAATTTAAACTTTGAAAATGCAAATGCTGATGGAAGTGTTAATACCAATTGAAATAAAGCAACAACTATTGCTACAAAAGTCGTATTTCTCATCCACTTTACGAATCCAACATTTTCACTTAATGCTTTTGCATAATTCTCAAAAGTTATTGAATCAGGTATAATATTTTTCTGCATAAAGCTTGTTCCAGTTGAAAGTGATGCTGATATTATTGCAAAAACAGGGAAAATAACAACTATAACTGCTGCAATCAAAAATATTCTTTTTATCCATAATTCAATTCTTTCTCTTTTACTCAATTTTCTTTTATATTTTATTTTTTGAGATTTATTTTCACTTTCATATGTTATATTAATGTTTACTTCCATCAATCATTCACCTCCTTAAAGTAACCTGACATTTTCATATTAATCAAAGATATAGAACCTATTATTATAAATAATAATATTGACATAGCTGCACCAAGTGCAAGGTTTCCATTATTTATAGACATCTTATAAGCTGCAGATCCAATTATATCAGTCCAACCTGCAAATGATGATCCTGCTTTTGAAGGTCCTCCTTCTGTCAAAAGATATGCAGAATTAAAATTGTTAAAATTAAATGCAAAATTTGATATCAATAATGGATATGATACTTTGCTTATTGATGGAAGAGTTATTTTTATAAACTGCTGAAATTTACTTGCACCATCAAGTTTAGCTGCTTCATAATATGTTTCTGGTATCGCAGATAACGCTCCAGTACATACATTCATCATATATGGAAAGCCAAGCCATAGATTAACTATTATTACAGCAATTCTTGCAGCAGTTGGAGTTGTAAGCCACATAATAGGTTCATTAATTAAATGTAACTGTGATAAGATTGTATTTATTGCTCCATATTGACTATTAAGTAATCCCTTAAATGATATTATTGTTATTGCACCTGGAAGAGCCCATGGTATTACTAAAAGACCTTTATAGATAAATGATTCTTTCATATTTTTATCTCTAAGTATCATGGCAAAAATTAATCCTATAAAAAATGCTCCAAATGTTGAAATAATAGTAAATATAAATGTCCATGATAGCAATGGGAAAAACTGATCTTTTAACGGTCCTGTTAATACCTGTTTAAACTGATATAATCCTACAATATGCCATCCTTTTTCTGTGCCATAACCAAAATTTTGATTTTTCAAATTATAATCTGTAAATGCTATGAACACTGTATATACTATTGGTAAAATACTTAATATGAATATGCTTACTAATTCTGGTGATAAATATTTATAACTTTCAATACTACTTCTTTTCTTAATCATTTATTTCACCTTACCTAAATCTTTATCTACTTGCTCATTTTTATTCCATCTTTTAGACTTTGTTCCATATCTTTTGCAACTGTCTTAACATCTTCTCCGCTATATATTCTAGTCATATTTTTTACTGGTTCCCAAACACATTCTATTTCTGGAACATTTGGCATTGGAATTGCACTTTCTGCTTGTTTTATAAATCCCTGACTATATTCATTATTTTTTATCTTATCTTTTTCAAGTTCACTTTTTAAAACAGGTAACCTATTTCCTACTTCATATAACTTTTCCGCTGAATTATCTTTTAAATATTTTAATAGTGCCCATGCATCATCTTTCTTTTCAGATTTACTACTGACAAAAGCTGCTTGTACACCAAGAAATGTCTTTGCATCTGTATTATTTATTTTAGGAATTGGAACCACTCCAAAATTCACACCTGCTTCCTTAAAGCCATTTACATCCCATGGACCGCCTATATAAAAGATACAATTTCTAGATTTGAAATTACTATTTGCTATGTCTGCTGTAATATCGGCTGGCATTAATTTATCTTTTTGTACTAGATTCTGAAGAAAACTATATGCCTTTATTGCACTATCATTTGCAATTCCTATATCATTAACATCAAGACTATTATTTTTTTCGCCAAAAATATAGCCTCCATATGATTGTAAAAACGCTGCTACATAATAATATTCATTCATTGAAAACTGAAAGCCTGATGGACCATACGCTTTTGCTTCTTTAACAAGTTCTTCTATTGTATCTGGAACCTTAGAAAATTTATCTTTATTGTAGAATAAAGCATAAGTTTCCATTGCTAGAGGTACAGCGTATGCTTTTCCATCGTATGATACAGCATCCCATACATTTGAATTTACATAATCATCTTTATTTACAAAATCATCTGGTACTTCTTCAAGTAATCCTGCCTCATGAAAAGTTCCTAAATTATTATGTGTTGAACCAAATATTAAATCTGGACCTTTTGATGAATTAGCCGCTTGTAAAAATGTTTGAAAATCCGAATTATCTTTAATTACTTTAACACTCTTATTATTTTCTTGTGCCCATTTTTGAGCTAATTTATCTATTTCTACAACTTCATTATCCATTAAATATGACCACACAATAATCTCATCATCCTTTGAGGCAGCACCATTACTACTATGTCCTGAGCATCCATTTAATAAAGATAAACTTATGAATCCAGCTAAAACTGAAGATAAAATTTTTATTTTTTTACTCATAACCATTCCTCCACATTCTATATATTTCTCTGTATATTTATCATAAAATTCTAGTAAACGGTTGCAACCTTTACAATCTTATTATATCAATTGCTAATATGTCTTTTTGTTTATTTCTTTTATTTTTTGTTCATTTTCACTGTATTTTCTATATTTTGTTGTATAATTAAAATAAATATTTATTTATGGAGGCGTGTATGATGTATGATGCTTATGATTCAGATAGCGATTTTTTCAGCAATGAAATCACTTTTTTATTAGAACAAAAAGATAGAAATTCTATAATATATATAATTGAAAAAAAGCACAAAAAAGAATTAATGGAAAAATACTTTCCTATAAATAATAAAAGAAATGATTTACTTATTTGGAACGTTGTCTTTATTAGAGAAATAATAAAAAATGGCTCTACTAAACAATTTATTCATACTTTATATAATAAATATTATCGCTTAATTCAAACTCTTTCTACTTTATCTGATATGCAAAAAATCGAACTTGAAATGGCTAATGTTTATTTGGATATTTTAATCAACTCAGTAGAAATAACAAATAATTTGGTTACTAATAAAATCATTGCTTTTTTATATATACATCTTGAAGATCATCTGAATTTAGAAGATCTAGCTTCTGAATTAAACCTTTCAATAAGTTATATGTCAAACTGCTTTAAAAAAAATATGGGAATATCAATAATGAAGTATTACAAAAAAATTAAAATTAATAGAGCTAAAACTCTGATTAAAAGCACTGATAAATCAATTCTTGAAATTTCAACTACATTAAGCTTCTGTGATCAGTGTAATTTTTCTAAAATATTTAAAGACATAGTAGGTTGTACGCCTATAGAATATAGAAATAATTATATGAAAAAGGATAAAGCATAATAATATACTTTACCCTTTCTATACTTTCTTCAGCTATTTTTCTCACCTAAATAATAAATTATCAGAGCTACTATGGTGAATATTATTGGTCCAGCTATCATAGCAAATGTTGAAACATAATCACCTTTTAATGATGGTTCAATTATAGTGAATATATTAGCAAAAGCCACAGTTATAGTAACTATAATAGCTATTATTACAGCTAAATTTTTATTTTTAAATATCTCAAATGGTTTCTTAATTTTTTCTTTCTTTTTAAAAGAAATATATGCTATTGTAAGAAATAAATATGGAAGTGTCATTGCAACATTAGTCATTAAAACAAGCATTTCAAAAAATGCTTTAGCACTTTTCCCACCTAATGATATTCCAAGTACCATTACAGCAACTATAATTGTTTGTACTTTCATTGCATTTATAGGCATTCCTTTTTTATCTATTTCAGCCATTTTACCAGGCCATAGCTTTTTAGGTGTTCCTTCTATTAATTGTTTTAATGGTGAATATGATAATGTAAAGAATGCTCCACTTAATGCTAAAAACATAGATAATCCTACAAATCTTGCAACCCATTTTCCTATCTCTACACAAGTTGATGTAGCAAGACCTAGTGCTTCTCCAATAGAATAACCTAAATTGTTCATAACAACATATGCGACATTTGCCATGTTAACATCTGGAGCAGATAGTGAATCACTCCAGTTTGTAAATATACCAATCATAAATATTCCAACCGAATAACCAATTGATATTATTATTGCTGCTATTGCTATTCCTTTTGGAAGAGTTCTTTCTGGATTCTCAGTTTGATCAACTAGCCCGCTTACCGCTTCAATACCACCATAAGCAAATATAGCAAACACTAAGAATGACAACATTGAACTCACGGTTTTATATGCTGGATTTGGAGAATTTATAAAAGAAACCATTGAACTTATTGGTTCTGCTAATTGTCCTTTGTTTAATATCAGAACAATAATTCCAAACACTATAAGAACTACATTTAATAAAGCAACTGCTATGCCACCTACTGATGTAACTTTTGTAATCTTGCTCATACCATATCTTGATATGAAGAATACAAGGCATATCCATATTACACCTAATATTCCTAAAGTCACAGTTGGGCTTAGACCAAAAATACTCCATTTAGACGTTGTATCTACTCCCATAAATGTATTTGATAATGGTATCCATATTGTTGAACAGATATTTACCATCCAAATTACATATGATGCATACCACATAAATATCCCTACAAAAGCAAATCTAGGTCCTACACTTTTTTCCATCCATGAATAAATACCACCCTTTTCATCTTTAAAAGCAGCACCATATTCAGCCATCATAAATGCATATGGAACGAAGAATGTTATTGCTCCTAATATAAACCATGGTATGGCACCATATCCCATTAAATAAAATGATCTTGGCATATTTGCAAAACCAAAAACTGATGTGAATACCATAAGTATTAATGTAATTAAAGTTAATTTCTTTTGTTTTTCATTATTACTCATTTTTTTCTCCTTCTTTTTATAATTGTATCTTTTTGCTTATAAGGTTATCTTAGTATGGATAAGTTCTTAATAATATTATTTTACTTATGTTGTAAACTTATACTATACTATATTACTATTCTTCTATTTTTCATTTAAAATATAACTTTTTCTATCTAACCACCGATATAGTATTAATTTATGTTTCATATTATCCTAATTCTTCTTTGAAACTTATTTGATTCTTAAGATTGCTAATTTTATATTATAAATTAAATAATCTTTAATGGATTTTTTAAATTTATAATATTAGAAATATTTTGTGTAGCAATTTAGACTTTTAAAAATAACCTAGTATAAGAAGTAATTTTTTCTTAAAGGAGAAATCATGAGAAAAGAAGCTGTTGATTGTATAGATTGCGGAACTGAGTATTGTCCATGCAAATTGGCAGAAAGTGGAGAATGCCTTATTTGCTCTCAATGTCAAGGGAAATGCTTTTGTGACTGTTTAAATTGGAAAGGTGTCTGCGTCTATCAAGAACTTGATAATAATGATTACAAAGCAAAAGATGGAAGAAAAACTTATGATTGCTTAATTAAAGATATCGTAAAGTTTAGTGATAAATTAATCATGATAAAATTTAAAGCGCCTCATAAACTAGTATTAGATTTAGTAAAACCCGGTAGTTATATTTTCATAAGAACTGATCAAAATAATTATTTTGATATTCCAATTTCTATTATGGATTCAAACCTAGAGAATGATATTATTACTATAGTAGTTGAAATAAAAGGTATAAAAACAGATAAGTTGCTTAATGCAAAAATTAGCGAAAACATAATAATTAGAGGTCCATACTGGAATGGTGTTTTTGGTTTAAAAAATATATACAGCCAAACTTCAGGCAAAGCTCTTATTTTGTCTCGCGGAATTGGTATGGCTCCAATGATGCCTGTAATAAGAAAATTATTGTCACAAAATAATGAACTAAAAATAATAGTTGATGAAACTCCATTTGACAATTCAATATCACATGATCTTTTGGCAGATTTTCACATAGATTTTAATAAAAGCATATTACTTGAAAAGGGCACACTATCTGATCATGGAAAAGTTATTATAAAAGATTCCCTCTTAGAGGGAACTAACTATATTCATATAGCAGGAGCTGATATTCTAACTTATGAAGTAATTAAATATTTGGATGCTCTTGATAGAAAAGATGTAAAATTATCATGTTGTAATAACTTTAAAATGTGCTGCGGAGAAGGTATTTGCGGTGCCTGTACCGTAAGATTTGCAGGGCATAAGATACGAAGATTTTGTAAAGAACAAACTGATCCAAGGAATATATTTGAAGGGAGAAGATTCATATGAAGATTGTTATTATTGGAGGAGGTTGGTCTGGATGTAGCGCAGCATTAGCCGCAAAAAAAGCTGGTTCAGATGTAACTTTAATTGAAAAAACCGATTTATTACTCGGACTTGGAAATGTAGGCGGAATAATGAGAAATAATGGCCGTTTTACTGCCTCTGAAGAGTTAATTGCCCTTGGATGTGGTGATCTAATTAAGATTACAGATATAGTATCTACTCACACTAATATAGATTTTCCAGGTCATAAACATGCTACATTATATAATGTAAATATGATTGAAGGTGAGGTGAGAAAATATCTTGTATCATGCGGAATCAATCTTATGATGGAAAGCAGAGTTAATGATGTTGAATTTGATGGCAAAAAAATTAAAGGTGTTTATTTAAGTGATGATACTTTTATTGAAGGTGATGCTTTTATTGAAACAACTGGTACCACTGGCCCTATGGGAAACTGTTTAAGATATGGTAATGGCTGCTCAATGTGTGTATTGCGCTGCCCTTCATTTGGTCCAAGAATAAGTATAAGCGGCCGTTGTGGAGTTCAAGATATTCAAGGTGAAAGAAATGATGATTCTTTAGGTGCATTCTCAGGCTCATGCAAACTCGCAAAGGAAAGTCTTTCTGATGAAATAAGAAATGAGCTTGATACCAAAGGCGTTGTTGTACTAAAAGTCCCAGCTGAGGATGTTAACTATGGAAAGCTTGCTACTAAAGTATGCCAGCAATATGCGCTAAAAGAATTTGCTGAGAATGTAGTACTTCTTGATACTGGACATGCTAAGCTGATGACCACATATTATCCACTTCATAAACTCAGAAAAATTCCTGGTCTTGAAAATGCTAAATATGTTGATCCATATGCAGGAAGCAAAGGAAATTCAATTAGATATTTATCAGTTGCACCTAGGACAAATGATTTAAAAGTTATAGGAATAGATAATTTATTCTGTGCAGGCGAAAAGAGTGGCTTATTCGTTGGCCATACCGAAGCTATATGCACCGGAGCATT
The DNA here is from genome assembly GCF_001458595.1 of Clostridium neonatale. Classification (GTDB taxonomy): domain Bacteria; phylum Bacillota; class Clostridia; order Clostridiales; family Clostridiaceae; genus Clostridium; species Clostridium neonatale. The sequence continues at coordinate 740,186 of NZ_LN890328.1, read as the reverse complement.
AGCCGGTCACAATACTGTTCGTTATTCCTTAGGAATACCACTTTTAATTCTTCCTGATTCAACATGTATAGGAGATATAATAAGCTATGCAAATGAAAAAGCTAAATCCAGAGAAGGCAGAAAGGATCGTTATACATTTGCTGGCTCTGGATATTTCAAGAGAATGAAGGAACTTGGACTTTACACAACTGATATTGATGAAATTCAAACTAGAATTAAAAAATTAAATTTAGATAATATATTTAACACTAAGCTATGCTAGATTAATTAATATTAGAATAATTAGAAAGTTTTAGATTAAAGAACTATATCAAAATTAAACAATAATTTTGATATAGTCTTCTTAATTGGTTTCTTATTTTAAATTAACTCTTTAATATTTTGACTTTCAAATGCAATTGTTTCAACTAAATGTTCATAAATTTGCTTTGTTACATTCCATCTATCTGGACAATTTAATACAACTATAATTATATCTTTTCCATTACTTTCAACAGATGAAACAAGGCATTTTCCTGCACCACCAGTATAGCCTGTTTTTATCCCGTTTGCACCTGGAAGCATCCATAATATTTTATTTATATTATTATAATCTCTTGTAAAATTATATTTAACTTTATCTATAGATTTAGAACCAACTACCTCTCTAAATAAATCATAATCCATTCCCTTAGCTGCCAAAATAGCCAAATCATATGCAGATGAATAATGTTTATTACTATCTAAGCCATGTGGAGATTCAAAATGTGAATCTAAAATTCCTATGCTTCTTGCATAATGGTTCATTATTTCTGAAAAACCTTCCATAGACCCACCTAGTTCTTCTGCAATTGCTATAGCTGCATCATTTCCCGATTTAAACATTAATCCAAAAACTAATTCTCGGAGTGTTATATTCTCACCTGTTTTATACCCTACTTTTGATCCTCTTATACTGGTTGCATTCTTACTTATTGTAACCTCTTTATCTAAATCTCCTTGTTCAATTGCAATAAGTGCTGTAAGAATCTTTGTAGTACTTGCCATTGGTACTATCTCATAAGCATTTTGCTCGAATAATACATTTTTAGTTTCTTTATCTAATGCAATTGCGCATCTTGCATTCACTCTGAATTTATCTTGAACATTTTCTAATGCACTAACACTTATACATGATATTTGAGAAATAATAAGGATTAATATTATAATAGAGTTTCTAATAACATTTCTCATATTTTATCACCTTCTAAATTTACTATTTACATCTAGTTTGTCATTAAACATAATTTTTAAACATATTTATATTAATTTTTAAGTTTATTTAATGTATATTAAGGCAATACTTAAAAATATATAAACTTTGGAGGAAAATTATGAAAATCTTATTTATTATTTTTTTTATATTTCTTTTTATATTATTTTTTCCTATCCCACTAAAGTTTACATCATATTACTCATCAGAAAATTATTATATTAAATTTTATAAATTTATTCTTATATCAAAATATAAAAGTAATAATCCTAAAACTTTAAATAGACTAATTGAGTACAATAAAAAAAATAAATCGAAATTTCATATGTCAAAATACAAGAAATTTTGTTCAAAGCTTTTTTATTCTAAATTTAAACCATCATTAAAAATAAATCTAAGCTTTTCATATTCGCTAAATGACTCTTATAATACTGCTCTTATATACGGTTTATTATGCACATTATTTTCATTTTTATATCAGTTAGTAAATATTCCTTTCAATATAAAAAAATATAACTTAAATGTAGATCCTATTTTTAAAGATGAAATTTTAGTAAAATTTGAAACATCAAGTATAATTTTCATTTCTTTTGCCCAAATTATATATATATCAATTATTTTTATAAAAACTTCAAAGGAGGGAACCCCTTAATTGGGATAGCTTATGTTAAATGATGCAAATGTATCAAACCTTATGAAAAATACCATGGAAAATCTTAAAGATATGATAGATGTTAATACAGTTATAGGTGATCCAATAGAAACAAAAGACGGTACCTTTATTATTCCTGTTTCAAGACTATGTTTTGGATTCGTTTCAGGTGGAAGTGAATATCCAACCTCAAATAAATCATTTGAACGTGATAACTTTCCATTTGGTGGCGGTTCAAGTGCCGGTGTTTCTGTTAAGCCAGTAGCTTTTTTAATTATAAGAAATGGCAATGTTAGAATGATTACAATAGATCATGATACCACCTATGATAAAATAGTAGATACAGTTCCTCAAGTTTTAGATATAATCAATGGATTAGTTAAAGATTCCAAAAAGAAAACTCCCGATGATATAAATATTAATATCAATGAAAATCAAAATGCTGATTCAGACATCTAAAAATTATACTGCTGCAAAATACATTAATTTATATTATGCAGCAGTATAGTTATTCTTTATCTTCAATCTCTTCTAATTCCATGTCATCATCTATATTTTTTTCTTCTTGGCCAAATAAATCAAGTGAAGGTAAATCATTTAGATCTTTTAATTCAAATTGTCTTAAAAATTCTTCTGTTGTACCATAAAGTATAGGTCTTCCTGGTACTTCAAGTCTCCCAACTTCTTTTATCAATTCTCTTTCTATTAGTCTTTGTATCGCACTTTCTGATTTTACCCCTCTTATTTCGTCTATATCTATTCTTGTTATAGGCTGTTTATATGCAATAATAGCTAAACTTTCTATTGATGCTTGTGATAAAGATTGTCTTTTATTTTTTCTTAATAATTTTTGAATATAGTCAGATTTTTCTGGCTTAGTTACCAATTGATAACTTCCTTTTATAATTATCAACTTTATTCCTCTATTAGATTTTTCATATTCTTCAATCATTTCCTGAATTGTTATTTCAATAAACTTACTTTTTTCTTCAAGAAAATTAGATATCTCATTTAAGCTTAATGGATCACCACTAGCAAATAACAATGCTTCTATAGTTGATTTTAAAAAATCCTTCTTTTTATCATCCATAAATGGAATTTGTATTGCTTTCCTTTTCTGCATGTTCTTCTCGCCTCTCTATTATTATCCTGCCAAAATTATCAGATTGATAAACTTTAATCATTCTTTGTTTTATCATTTCTAATAAAGCTAAAAAAGTTACAACAGTCTCCATTTTACATTCACTTTCTTTTATTAGCTCACTAAAATCATTTATATTTTCATCTTGTATTCTTTTTCTTATATACTCAAGCTTATCTTCAATTTTATATTTATCTACATATATTTTTCTTTGGATAACATTTGCTTTATTTTGCTTGTTATTATATATTTCTAAAAGATTATTATATATATTATACAAGTCTAGCAAAGTAATATTTTTTAATAAATCATCATTATTAATCTTCTCTTTTTTTTCTTCAATTATTTCTGCTTTTTTACTATATACTTCTCCTGTATTCAAATACTTATCCTTAAAATAACCAGATACTCCTTTAATCTTTTTATATAAAATAAGCTTTTCTATAAGGATTTTTTCATCATCCTCATCTTCCTCTTCCTGCTTAACCTTAGGTAATAGATATTTAGATTTTATTTCTATTAAAGTTGCAGCTACTACTATAAATTCTGAAGTTATTTCTAAATCCATTTCCTTCATGTTGTTTAAATAATTAAGGTACTGATTAGTTATTTCAAATATTTTCACATTATATATATTCATTTGATTTTTCTTAATTAAGTGTAATAATAAATCAAATGGACCTTCAAAATCATTTATTTTTATTTTTGGAAGTTCCATAAATACCTCTTCTCTTTAATACTATTTTAAATAATTTAATAGAATGCTCTATTATTATATAATAACAATTTCTTAAGTTTAAGACAAGAATATATATTCTTATGTGTAACAAAAAAATGCAGTATACTTATTATTTTAATAAATATACTGCATTTAAAATTTAAAAAATTATATTTATACACCTTTGTCAAATAAATTTTTTATATTAAATTTTATATTAGTAAAGAAATTACCTTTCTTTATATCTCTATCACTATATATTTCAACTTCTCCAACTTTTTCTTTTCCCAAATAAACTTCACATTTACCTACAATATCACCTTGTTTATATTCCTTTTTCAACTCATCAATTACAATTTTCTTTTCTATTTCTTCACTGCTTCCTTTTGGAATTATTGCTGTTAAATCATCTTTTGCCATTGCAATAAAGAATCTGTTACCCTGTTCATCCATATATACTTTGTCTACTTCTTCATCTTTTGCTACAACATTTTTTCCTTCATACTTAGAAAATCCATAATTAAGTAAGACACCTGCATCACGATTTCTTATTTTATAAGTTGGTGCACCCATAATAACAGATAACATTCTTACATTATTTCTTGTTGCAGTTGCAGAAATACAATACTTAGCTTCATTTGTAAAACCTGTTTTTAATCCATCACAGCCTTCAAAAAATCTAACTAATTTATTATGATTTACTAATTCTATAGGTGATTTTCTACCTTCTGCTATTGTCTCCATATATGTACCAGTATATTTTAATATTTTAGGATGCTTTAATAATTCTCTTGACATTAATGCTATATCTCTTGCAGTTGATACATGACCATCTGCTGGTAGACCATTACAGTTTTTAAATGTTGTCTTAGACATACCAAGCTCTTTTGCACGATTATTCATCATGACAACAAAATCTTCTTCTGTTCCACCAAGATATTCAGCTAAAGCAACTGCTGCATCATTTCCTGAAGCAATAGCAACACCTTTTATAAGTTCCTCAACAGTTCTTATTTCACCTGTATCAAGAAGCATTGTACTTCCACCCATTTTTTTTGCATTTTCGCTACATGTTACTTTATCATCTAAGCTTATTTTTCCATTGTCTACACTTTCCATAGTTAATAGCATTGTCATAATTTTAGTTACGGATGCTGGAGCATATTGTTCATCTATATTTTTTTCATATACTATTTTTCCGCTTATTGGCTCCATAAGTAAAGCTGATCTTGCTTCAATATTAGTCCCTTCACTTTTAACTGAATCTTCTAATGTTGTAGCGCTAACTAGCTTAGAAGAAACAAGCAATAAAGTACATATAAATAATAGTATAAAAGAGACCATTCTTTTAAAATTTTTAAACATTATATCTCCTCCTTTCAAAATTAGTGTTACCATAACAAGAAATAATATCACACTAAGATATAACTTTACTTAAAGATTTTATAGGAAAGACAATTATTTTATTCTTATTATTCTAATAATAACCATATTATTTATAATATAATCTGCGAAAATAATAATTCATTACAATAAAAAAATCGCAAAGCGACTATTATATAATCCAATAGAAAATATAAATCCAATAGAATACACTAACTTAAATTCAAGAAAATCCTTTATCCATCGATTTCTTTCAGCGCATTTTGGATTTTCTGAGCGAGCCTGTGAAAAGGCTAGGCGCATATATTTTATTTTTTATTCTTTAGGTTCAATGACATTAATTTATTACAGTATTTTTCGAAACAGATTGTCCATGAATATAATTTCCTAAAGAATAAAAAATCCACCCATATAAAATACTGGGTGGAAAACAGGTGGCAAATGTGCACCTCTAATATCTATTTTTATTAATCCCAATAAAATCAAGCTCTAGGGTGTGTATGCATATAGATATAGTTAATTTTATCATTATTTATGATCTCATAATAAGTATCCATATATGTTAAGACTTGATTTCCTAGTAGTTTCTGAACTGCTCTAACATTCGCACCATTTTGAAGTAAATGAACTGCAAATGAGTGCCTAAATGTATTCAAATTAACATCTTTATCTATACCCGCTCTTCTTGAATATTCTTTTACAATTCTCCATATTCCTTGTCTAGTCAATTTTTGACCATTTAAATTCACAAATAGATTTGGTACGCCACAATCAGCTATCTTATATCTAATTCCTAAATATTCTGTAAGAGCTTTACATGCACTACGTCCTATTGGAATCAATCTTTCATAGTTTTTATTATCCCTACATTTAACAAAAGTTAAATCTAAGTTTACATCCTCTACATTTATAGAAATAAGTTCTGACACTTTCATGCCAGTTGCATACATAAGCTCTAAAAGTGCATTATCTCTTAATCCTTTTGGAGAATCCTTTTCCACTATTCGTATTATCCTGTCTACTTCTTCAATGGTTAAAATTTGTGGTAACTTTCTTATATTCTTTGAGCTTTTATACTCAATTTTAGGAACTTCTTTAATTAAACCTTCCCTTTTAAGATAGTTGTAAAAATTTCTAAGGCTAATAACTATTCTATTTATTGATCGTTCTGATTTTCCTTGATTTAAAAGATTCTGTATATATGACATAATTGTTAAGTTATCACTTTTATACAAATCTATTTTTTTTCTATTTAAAAACTTAAGATATAAGCTTACATCTGTTACATATGCGTATATCGTGTTTTCACTTTTACCACTTTCGAGCAAATAATTTCTATAATTATTTATATTATCTAACATGACTCTCTCCTATACCATTAATTATATTAGTATTCGACAAAATTGCCTTTTTTCCTTTTTATTTTACTATCTTAAGTTTATACGATTTAAATCAAAAATTTATTAGCCACAAATTTAATAATACTTGGTGATACATAAGTTTCTATTAGAATTCCCAAAAGAAATAATATCATAATTATAATTAATCGACTTAATGTATCGCGTAAAAAAACGTCTTTCGCCTTGGAACTTTTAAACACTTTTTCTTTAAATTTTTCAGCTGACATATTCAAACAAATAACACTTAAAGCTATAAAACATGGAATATATATAATATTTTGAGGTAAAATTGATATAATTCCAAATAACAATCCTTTTCCATTAAAAGCTGATGAAATAAATGAAAAAGTATATCCTAATGTAAATCCCTTAATTAAGTCCAAAATTAATATAAATGGGAATCCAAAGAAAGTCATTCCTAAAAAAATTATTGGTATAAACAATATTAAACTTTTTTTTATCACCTCGAATAATAATTGTGTATAGTTAATTGGTTGTCCTTGTATAGATGTCGTAAAACTATTAAGGTAACTCATCAAATCGTTTTTATCAGATTCTCCCATATATTTAACTGTATAAAGACCAAAAGATATTCCTAGGCAAAACATCATTAATACAATGAAGAAATAGGCTTTCTTATCTCTAAAAATTGTGTTTACTTTATCCACTACATAATTCATCTCTTATTCCTCCGTCAAGTTACTCTAATCTATACTATGTTTAATATTTATACTTTATTCATATCCTAATATATAACTATGTAATATTAATATCTTTATTATAAACACCTATACATATATGATATAAATTATGAATTGCTCGTATATTAATCATATGACTATTTTCATATTAAAATTTATATAAAAAGCTTTATTGGTTACCATAATCAATAAAGCTTTTATAGAATAAACATATTAAAAACATACAATATGTTTATCATAATAATATTTTCTTTTATCCTTATTTATATGTCAGAAAACTCCTTTAATATTTTATTTTTAATTTCTGCACTTCTGTCTTCAATTTGATAAGAACTATTTTGGCTTTCTTCATCTTCTAATAAAATATTAGGTAATTTTATCACAAATTCTGCTCCAATTTCATCGCTATCTTTTAGATAAATCTCACCATCGTGTAAATCCACTATAGATTTGACCAAAGATAAACCTATTCCACTTCCTTCTACATTTCTCCTAAATGACTTATCTACTTGAACAAATCTTTCAAATACACTTTTTCTAAATTCTTTTGGAATTCCTATTCCATCATCTTTTACAGTTATAATTATATAATCTGTTTGCTTTTCAAGTTTTACAAGTATATTTCCATTTTCTTTTGTAAATTTTACAGCATTAGAAAGCAGATTTAAAATTACTCTTTCTATACTATCTGCATCGCAACATATTTCAATTACTTCACAATTTGTATCAAAAATTATATTTCTACCATTTGTCTTTTCATATTGTGCTATTGATAAAGTTATATCTTCAATTAAACTCACAATTTCACAATTTTTAAAATTCATTTTAAAACATCCCACATCGAATTTGGTTATATCTATTATATTATCAATAAGTCTTAGCATTCTCGAAGAATTTTGTGTTATTGTATTTTCATATTTATTATAATATTTCAAAAATTCATCCTTATCGGAACTGCATGCTTTTAATAATTTAGTTGTGCACATTATTATATTTAAAGGAGTTTTTAGTTCATGTGATATATTGGCAAAAAACTGTGTTCTCATTTCTTCTTCTGCTTTGAGCTTGTCTACTGCATTCTTTTGAATCACAACTTCTGAATTTAATTCCTCATTTTCTTTAAATTGAATTATTATTTCAAAAAATAAAGTTAATATTATTCCTAAGAAACCTAATGATAATACAACCCTATTTAAAATATACATTCTATCAAGATTTTTATATAAATCTGCATTTAAAAGAATTCTACTTAAAAACATAATATCTATACTTATAAACGTTACAAAATAATTGAAATTCTTTTTTCTAAAATATTTGCGGCACATCTCAACTAGCAATAAATATGTTAAAAGATTTATTAAATTTTTTATAATATGTATGCTTTCTCCCCTTACTATCTGAATATGTTCCTTAAAAATAAATAAATCTAGCTTTACACCACCTATAGTTATAATTATTATGAACAATATTCCAAGTAATGTATGTTTATATAAGTATCTATTTATCTTATTCTTATCGTATACCATAAGATACATTAAAATTGTTCTTATAATTGATCCAAATCCAATTGAAGCAAAATTTAAATTAACTCCAGCAAAAAAATTTATATTTTCAATAAAACTTAAATGATTTGTCATTAAGAATTCAACATATATTGAAATGTAATTTAATGAAAATATATAGAAATATTCATCTTTATGTATATAATAGTACAATACAGAACAAAAAATAGATATAGCTCCTACCACATAGATTATTCCATTTATATCTCTTAAAATAATACTATTTGATAAATTTAAATTATTTGCAGCAACAACACTAATTTCATATAATAATCCCAAAATAATAGTATGTAATAAAAAAATTATTATAAAATGTTTATTAATAGATTTCTTCTCTTTGATTGATTCTTTTGTTTTTTTCATATATCGACTATCTTCCCTACTAAACCCATTTTTTATTGATATTATAACTTATTTTTTGATTTTTATATTATTTTCTTCGTATTTTCATTATATCACTAATTTTCATTATAAGAAAATAAATAAATTTTTATTATAATACATATTTTATCTTTCTAAAATTACCTGTCTTGAAATATAGTATCCAAATAATTCTAATTTTTTTAAAATTATAGTCAATAAAAAGCATCCTTAATATATTTAAATAAATTCATATATTAAAGATGCTTTTTAACTATATTTACTAGTATGAAATTTGTTCTTTAAAAAAATCTTTTATTGATTTCTTATTTTTATCATTTCTAAAATCACTTAAACAATAAATTGATATTATTATGATACTTTATTTTTTAATCTTAATTTATCAGCAATGATTGCTATAAATTCACTATTTGTTGGTTTACCTTTTTCAGTATGAATAGTATAACCAAATAATTTATTTATAGCATCAACTTGACCTCTGCCCCAAGCTACTTCTATAGCATGTCTTATTGCTCTTTCAACTCTTGAAGCTGTTGTGTTGTACTTTTTAGCTATTGAAGGATAAAGTTCTTTTGTTACAGCACTTAATAGCTCCATATCGTTTACCACCATTGTAATAGCTTCTCTTAAATACATGTATCCTTTAATATGAGCTGGTACACCGATTTCATGGATTATGTTTGTAATTTCTGTTTCTAAATCAATTGGTGTTGTTGATTTTGTCTCATTTGATAAAATTGATGAAGATGATGTATATTGTTGTGTATTCATTCTTGTATTATTTTCTGATTCTGGAGAATTATTAAACATTTCTCTTATTCTCTTAGTGAACACTTCCATGTCAAATGGCTTTACTGTATAATAATCTGCGCCTAAAGTTATTGCTTGTTGTGTAATTTTATCTTGACCTACAGCAGATAAGATTATTATTCTTGGGACTTTTTCAAGTCTCATAGTATTTATTCTTTCTAAAACACCTAATCCATCTAAATGAGGCATTATAATATCTAGAATAACTAAATCTGGCTTTTTTTCTTCAATTAATTCTAATGCTTCTCTACCATCCTTTGCTATTCCAATAACTACAATATCCTTTTGATTTAATAAGTAGTCATTTAAAATACTACAAAATTCTTTGTTGTCATCGGCTATTAATACTGATATTTTTGAATTTTCCATTTTTCGCTCTCCTTTATGAATAATGTATATTTCCCTCAAATCATATTGAAATAATCTTATTTTATAAATCATTTCTACACATTGTTAGTGAATTCTTTTTATGAGGGTATGTATCCGTATATATTTTATTGTTTAAAAAATATATTTAATTTTTTTAATCGGAAATGTTTTTTCTATTATATTCTCGCTATCTTCCACTATTTGTAAATTATACACTTTTTTTCGCAAGAAGTAAATACTTATTTTAAATTTTCTCATATAATTTAGATTTTTTTATTATATTAATCAATATATTCTTATTTATGTATAAATATCCTCATTTTTATATTATATAATATTTTTCTGTAGAAAAACATAACTTAATAATAAAAACTATATCATTCTCATAATATGATATAGTTTTTATTATTTATATTATTTTATTATACCTGCATCTTGTAACATCCATTCTATATATATCCCATATCCAGTATCAGGTTTATTAACCAATACATGTGTTACTGCTCCAATCAATTTTCCATTTTGAATTATTGGACTGCCACTCATTCCTTGAACTATTCCACCTGTTTTTCCTAGTAATTTTTCATCTGTAATTTTTATTACCATACTTTTTGAGTCAGGCGCATTTTGGTCCATTAATTTTTCTATCTCAATATCATATTCTTGAGGTCCATTTTCATCTATTGTTGTAACAATTTTAGCTTTTCCTATAGTTATTTCATTTTTAAATCCCACAGGTATCAATGTACACTTTTGATTTAATGTATTATTATTTTCTATCTTCCCATATATCCCACTTTGAGTGTTTTTTTCTATATTTCCACAAGGATTATCTTCATTTACAAATACTCCTCGTAACTCTCCTGGAGAACCTTTTTCTCCTTTTCTTACGCTTATTATAGACGAATCTAATATATCACCTTTCTTTATTAAAAATGGTTCATTAGTATCGCAATCTGTAATAGGATGGCCTAATGCTCCAAATTTACTACTTAAAGGATCATAAAATGTCATTGTTCCTACACCAGCTGTTGAATCACGCACCCATAAACCTATTTTATAATCTTCATCATCTTCTTTTTTACATTGTATTGTTTTAGTTAAATTTTGATTGTGTCTTAAAATATCCATCTTTAATAATCCATTATCAGATTCTTTAATTATTTTTAATAAATCTGTAGCATTATATACTTCTATGTCATTTATCTTTAGAATTATATCCCCAATTTCTAAGCCTCCTAATTTTCCTGGACTTTCTTCTTTATTATTATTTATTTCTATCTCACTATATCCAACAACTATAACACCATCGCTACTGACTCTTACACCAATTGGAATACCTCCAAGGCTAACTTTAAGATTATCTACCTTTTGAACCTCAATTGATTTTAAAGGAATCATTCCTAGTAACTTTATTTCATATTTATTATCACCATTTTCATCTTTAGCTATTGTATTTCCAAGTGGTGCAAGTGAAGATACAGAAATATTATTAGTATATATTTTGTCTGGTAGATTTATAACTGTTACAGTGGGGACTAAAATTAGAATTAGGATTAGAGTTATTATAAAACCTATTATTCTATTTAAATTTTTCTTCATTTTTTCTCTCCTCCTTTGCTTCTTGATTTTAATTTTCCCACTAGACATGTCTCTTATCCTATAAGAAGTATGTTATTAGATACAAAAAATTTACGTCATACTAAAATTTAATAATAATGTTTATGAATTTTTAGCCAAAAAAATAAAACCACATCGTCATATGGTTTTATTTTTACCAAAATACATCACTATATGTATTAATTTATTTATTTATTTTTTATTTCAATTTTTTTTAAATCACTAAGCTTAATCATTTCTCTTACATTATTCAATGTAGCTTCTGTGACCTCATCTCCTGAAAGCATCTTACTTATTTCTATTTCTTTTTCTTCCTTTAATAGCACTTTAATTTCAGTAAATGTTTTATTATTATTTACTTTTTTCATTACAAAGTAATGATAATCTGATAATACAGCAATTTGTGGAAGATGAGTTATACATATTATTTGATGTGTATTAGATAATTGATACATTTTTTCACCAACTCTTTGTGCAACTGCTCCACTTATTCCAGTATCAATTTCATCGAAAATTAATGTTGGAATTTTATCCTTTTCCGCAAAAACACATTTAAGAGCCAGCATTATCCTTGAAAGTTCTCCACCTGAAAGGACTTTTTCAAGTGGCATAAGCGGTTCTCCAGGGTTTGTTGAGATAAAAAATGTAACTTCATCAAAACCGCGTTCATTAAAATTATCTTTTATTTCAACCCTTATTTCCATCCTAGATTTTTCCAAGCCTACAAATTTCAATTCACTTAATATATTTTCTTGCAATTCTTTAGCCTTTTTACTTCTTATTTCATGAAGTTTTAATGAAATCTCCTTCATCTTATTTATTATTATAAGTTCTTTTTCCTTTAATTCTTTTATTATCTTCTCTGAATTAATTATTTCATCATATTCCCTTTTTATCTTTTCATGATATTCAAGAATCTCTGGAATACTCGGCGCATATTTTTTCTTATATTGATTAATTTCATATATTCTGCTATTAACTTTTTCTAACTCATCATTATCAAATACAATCTCTTCAGCCATATCACGTATCTCACGAGAACATTCTTCTAGTGTATAAAACGCACCTTCAATTGATTCCTTATTACTTTTAATTTTCTCAAAATGATTTTCTATACTTGAAAGTTCATGTAAAACTTTTGAAAGAGAATTTATAACTGTAAATTCTTCATTATTATTAAGCAAATTATGAGCCGAAAGCAAAGCATTATTTATCTTTTCTGCGTTTGCTAATATATTATATTCTTCTTTTAAATTTTCCTCTTCATTTTCTTTTAATTTTGCTTTTTCTATATCTTCAATTTGAAATTTTAAATAGTCTAATAATTTTTCCCTGTCTTCATTACCTTCAATTCTTTTTATTTTATCTTGAACTTCTAAGAGCTTTTCTTTTTCAAATGTAAATTTTTTAATTATATCATATATTGATTCACCAATAAAATCATCTAATTGAACTATATGTGTTGCTCTTTGAAGCAAATCTGCATTTTGATGTTGTCCATGTATATCTAATAGTTTACATCCAAGCTTTCTAAGTTGTGATGTAATAAAGCTTTTTCCATTTATTTTTATAAGATTTTTACCATTTTGATGACTTTCGCGACTTACAATAACAATATCATCATATTCTATATCCAGTTCTTCTAATATCTTTTTTATACTATCATTTTCTATCGTAAACAAAGCTTCAACATAGGTTCTTTCTTTGCCAGTTCTAATTAGACTCTTAGAAAATTTTCCTCCAAGAACAAAATCTATAGCATCTATCATAATAGACTTACCTGCGCCAGTTTCACCTGAAAGAATATTAAAACCTTCGCTAAAATCAATTGTCATTTCTTCTATCAATGCAAAATTTTTAATGTTTAACTGAATTAGCATTTAACCCCACCTTTAGATTTACAATGATATTCTACTTCTTATTCTAGATGCTAATTGCTCAGCACCTTCAAGAGTTCTTACCATGATAAAAATAGTATTATCTCCTGCAACAGTTCCAGCAATATCCGCATTTTCAAGCTGATCTATTGCTTCTGCTGTTATTGGACCTGATCCTGTTATTGTTTTTACAATAATCATTTTATCTATATTCTCTACAGAAAGAACAGTGTTTGATAAAATATTACTTAATCTATCTATAATATTTTTTTGCTCTCCTGAAGAAACAACATACTTAGATTTTCCACTAGCTGATTGCATTTTTATAAGTTTTAAATTTTTAATATCTCTAGAAACTGTTGCTTGTGTTATATCAAATCCTTCTTCTTTTAGTGCCTCTGCTAATTCTTCTTGAGTTTCAATTTCTCTAGTTCCTATTATTTCTAATATTTTCGCATGTCTTTTTGATTTCAAATTTCATCACCATCACATTCTTTAGAGTTATTTAAAATCTTGCTTCTCAAAACTTTAAAGTAATCATAGTCGTCAAATAAAAGTAATTTAACTTTCTTTTCATATTTACTTATTTTAACCGAATTTTTTTGATTCACCTCAATAGCTTTTTGACCATCTACTGTTAAAAATATTTTTTCTTCTCCATTTTCTGCATATATTTCAATTATACTATCACCTTTTAATACAATTGTCTGCATACTTTTTGTATGAGGACATATAGGAGTTATGGTTATTAGTTCTAAATCTGGATAAATAAAAGGACCTCCTGCAGAAAATGAGTATGCTGTAGAGCCTGTAGGCGTTGCAATTATAAGTCCATCACCTTTAAATGTTGAATACAAATTACCATCAACATATATCTTAAATTTAACCATTCTTGATAATGTTCCTCTTGCTAAAACTATATCATTTAAAGCTTTAAATTTTTCTACTTTGGAATCACACATTATATGTGCACTTAAAAGCATCCTGTCTACTATCCTATAGCTTCCTTCTTCAAGTTTTGTAAGTGCTTTATCTATATCTGATATATCCACACTTGATAAAAACCCCAAATTTCCAATATTTATTCCAAGAATTGCACCTTTAAAATCTTCTTTTAAATTTCTTGCAATTCCAAGGAGTGTTCCATCGCCTCCAAGAACTACAAGTAAATCAATGTTGCTTATTTCCTGCTTATCTATATCAAAACAATTAAAAATATGTATGTTATCTAAATTAAACTTCTCTCTAAGCTTATCAACTACCATATTGAGTATTGTACTATCCTTATCTTTTGAAGGATTTATTGCAATTCCTATATTTTTCATAGCCCCTCCACAGAAATTAGATTTCTATATGTGATGCTTCTACCACACTTTCTACATCTTCTCTTTTAAACTCACTTATCTTCGCTTTATCTTTTGTAAAATAAACAAGGTATTCTCTATTTCCTTCCGGTCCTTTAATTGGTGAATAATTTACACCTAAAACATTTAAATCTTGTTCTAGTAAATAATCAACTATTCCATATACAACTTCTTTATGTGTTTCTTTTTCACGTACAACACCTTTTTTCCCGACCTTTTCACGCCCTGCTTCAAATTGTGGTTTTATAAGTGCCACAACTTCTCCGCTTTCCTTTAATAAATTCAATGTTGCAGGCATTATTTTTTTAAGTGATATAAATGATACATCAATAGATGCAAAATCTAAAAGTTCCCCAATATCATCAGGAGTAACATATCTTATATTAGTTCTTTCCATGCAAACAACTCTCTCATCAGTTCTAAGTTTCCATGCGAACTGTCCATATCCTACATCAACTGAAAAAACCTTACATGCACCATTTTGAAGCATACAATCCGTAAAACCACCTGTTGATGCTCCTATATCCATACAGACTTTATTCTCTAAAGATATATCATATTCATTCATTGCTTTTTCAAGTTTAAGGCCACCCCTGCTAACATATTTTAAAGTATCTCCTCTATATTCTATGTTAGCATCACTATTTACCTTTTCACCTGCTTTATCTACTTTTTGTCCATCTACATATACTTTTCCTTCCATTATACAAGCTTTTGCTTTTTCCCTGGAAGAAATTATATTTTTTTCTACTAAAAGTACATCAAGTCTTTCTTTTTTTCCAGCCATATTTATCTCCTTTAATCATAAAGTGCTAAAATCTCTTTGCTTATATTCTCAAAATCTAATTTATGCATTTTGTATAATATATCTAAATTACCCTGATGTACAAAATCTTCATATCCAAGACATTTTACCTTTTTATTAAAATTAGTCTTGCTTAAATAATCAGTTATTGCACTACCTAATCCACCTTGAAGCATGTTGTCTTCTATTATTAATATATTATATTCCTTTTGAGCAATTCTATCTAGCATTTCTTCATCTATGGGTTTAATAAATGTAGCATTTATTAGATCTACATTTACACCTTTTTCATATAGCATATCTGAAGCTTTTTTAGCATGTTGAAGCATTCTTCCACCTGCAATAACACAAACCTTATTTCCCTTAGAAATTAACTCCCACCTACCTTCTTTAATATCTTTTAGTGGTTCTAAAGTATTTATAAGATCTCCACCTCTTGGATATCTTATAGCAACAGGTTTATTCAAACTTAATGCGTATTTTAATAACATATGGACTTCGCCTAAACACTTTGGTTGAATTATTGTCATATTAGGTATTGTAGAAAGAAATGAAACATCCATTATTCCCTGATGAGTTTCACCATCTTCTCCAACTATTCCTGCTCTGTCTATTGCAAAAACTACCGGTAGATTTTGAAGACATACATCATGTATTATTTGATCATATGCTCTTTGCAAAA
Organism: Clostridium neonatale; assembly: GCF_001458595.1. Classification (GTDB taxonomy): domain Bacteria; phylum Bacillota; class Clostridia; order Clostridiales; family Clostridiaceae; genus Clostridium; species Clostridium neonatale. Next base: position 723,490 of record NZ_LN890328.1, on the reverse strand, counting down.
ATGTAGAATAAATAGCAACAATAGGTTTTAAACCATTGCTAGCCATTCCAGCAGCCATAGTTACTGCATGTTCTTCTGCTATTCCAACATCAAATATTCTATTTTTAAATTTTTTTGCATAACAACTAAGTCCTGTTCCTTCTGGCATAGCTGCAGTAATAGCTACGATTTTTTTATTTTCTTCACTTAACTTTATAAGTGCAGTTCCAAATGCTTTCGAATAACTATTTTTCTGAGAAGCTATCATTTCTCCACTATCTAGATTAAATGGACCTACTCCATGATATTTTATTGGACTTTCTTCAGCTAAAGCATACCCTTTTCCTTTTTGGGTTATTGTATGTATTATTACTGGTCCTTCAACCTCTTTTGCTTTACATAAAACATCAGCCATAGTACTTATATCATGACCATCAATTGGGCCTATATACTTTACTCCCATATTTTCAAACAACATTGATGGTACAACTAGCTGTTTTATGCTATCTTTAACTTTAGATATTTTTCCAGCAATATTCTTTCCTATTTCACTATGTTCAAGAGAAGCATTTATGTCTGTCTTTAATTTATTGTACTTAGGTGCCATCCTTATATTATTCAGATATTTTGAAAGCCCTCCTACATTTTTAGAAATAGACATTTGATTATCATTTAATATTATTATGAGTTTAGTTTTATTAAATCCGACATCATTGAGTGCCTCAAGAGCCATACCACCAGTCAGTGCGCCATCTCCAATAACAGCTATAACATTGTAATCTTCATTATTTAAATCTCTTGCACGTGCAATTCCAAGGGCTGCTGAAATTGAAGTGCTACTATGTCCAGTATTAAAAAAATCATACTTACTTTCATTTCTTTTTGGGAAACCACTCATCCCATCATATTGCCTTAACTTTTTAAATCCTTCTTTTCTACCTGTTAGAATTTTATATACATAACTTTGATGCCCAACATCAAAAATTACTTTATCCTTTTTAAAATCAAATGCCTTAAACATACTTAATGTAAGTTCTACAACGCCTAAATTAGATGCCAAGTGTCCACCTGTTTTTGAAACACTGTCTATTAAGAATTCCCTAATTTCCTCACTTAGAGTCACGTATTCTTTATCATTAAGTTTTTTCAGATCTTCTGGGAAACTTAACTTATCTAATAACTTCATAATACCATTTCCTTTATTATTTTTCTCTATCTAACAATTTTTTTGTTAAGTTAATGAGGCAACTTGTATCAACACTTAAATCTTTAAGTATACTTATACACTCCTCTGTTAAATCTTTGCATAATTCTTCACATTTTTCAAGTCCATATACTGTAATAAAATTAGTTTTATTATTTTCTTCATCAGCATGAACATTTTTCCCTAGTATATTAGTGTTTCCCACAACGTCTAAAATATCATCTTTTATTTGAAAAACTAATCCTAATTTTTCTCCATATTTATTTAATAATTTCAAATCATTTTCAGGCGCATCTGCAAGTGTTGCACCTCCTAATATTGAAGATTTTATTAAAGCCCCGGTCTTATTTAAATGCATATATTCAAGTTCATCTTTAGAAATCTTTTTTCCTTCAGAAATAACATCAACAACCTGCCCACCAATCATACCTTCTGCACCTGCTGCTTTTGCAATTTCATAAGATGCTTTTAACGCATTCTTAGAATGCTCTAATGAATATTTCATCATAATAATCATAGCTTCATTTAACAAGCTATCTCCAGCAAGAACTGCGATATTTTCTCCAAAAACCTTGTGATTTGTTGGTTTTCCACGTCTTAAATCATCATTATCCATGCAAGGAAGATCATCATGTATTAATGAGTATGTATGTATCATTTCTATAGCTGCTGCCATTTCAATTACACTCTTATATTCTTCTTTATATATGTAATAAGACAACATAAGTAAAAGAGGTCTTATCCTTTTTCCTCCGATATTTAGACTATAGCTTGAAGCATCATATATAATTTTATTATAGGTGCCCTTTTCTTTGAAATAATTTTCTAAATATATATTAATTTCATCTATTAAAGCATTAATCTCTATCACTATCTTTAAACTCCATTTCTTTTTCTTCTTTTATTACAGAAATTTTGCCTTCATATGAATCTAGTGTCTTGTAAATTTTATTTACAAGTTTAACGCCTTCTTCATATGATTTCATAGCATCTTCAAGATTATATGTATCCCTTTCTAAGTTTTCAAGTATAACTTGAAGTTTATTCATCATTTCTTCATAGCTTTCCTTTTTAGCCATAATTAAAACTCCTTATCTGATGGCATAAATTTACCTTCTATCTTTCCATCCTTAAAAGTAATCTTTAATTTTTTTTCTTCTTTTAATTGTTCTTTACTTTTTATTAAGGTATCATCATCTTCTATTATAGCATATCCTCTAGAAAGTACATTTACAGGATTATGAGCTATTAATAAACTATTTAAACTTTCTAACCTTTGTTTCTCTGTATTTAACTTTGTTTTCAATGCAAAATCCAGTCTATCTTTAAGTTTATCAACTTCTAAATAGCAATTTTCTATCTTTGATAAAGGAGAATGTATTTTTAAAATCCTTTCCATAGAAATAATCTCGTTTTTGCAATTTTTAATTTTATTATAAATTGTATCATCTAAATATAATGATATTCTCTCGATTTCCTGTTTTATATCATTTTCAAGTGGCACAGCAATCTCTGCACCTTGAGATGGTGTTGCCGCCCTAACATCACTTACGAAATCACATATAGTAAAATCCACTTCATGTCCCACAGCTGAAATTATTGGAAGGTTAGAATTATAGACTGCTTCTGCTAAAGCTTCTTCGTTGAAATTCCAAAGTTCTTCTATTGAGCCGCCACCACGGCCTACTATTAGTAAGTCAACATTATTCTTTTCATTAAAATATTGTATTCCTTCAATTATTTCTTTATAAGCTCCTATCCCTTGAACCTTTGCTGGATATAAAACTATATCCACCATACCATTTCTTCTCTTAATAACATTAATTATATCTCTTATGGCAGCTCCTGTAGGTGAAGTTACAACACCTATACGTCTTGGATATTTAGGAAGTTCTTTTTTATTATAAAATTCAAAGTATCCTTTTGATTCAAGTTTCTTTTTAAGCTTTTCAAATTTAATAAAGAGATCTCCTATACCTTCCTTATTTATTTCTTCGCAATAGATCTGCATGCTTCCTGTAGCAGGGTAAATAGAAGCTTTTCCTTTAACTACAATTTGCATACCTTCTTCTAAATCAACATCTAAATACATTGCCTTACTTTTAAACATAACACAATTTATTTTACTGCTTTCGTCTTTAAGAGAGAAATAAATATGACCGCTACTATGAAATTTTAAATTAGAAATCTCCCCTTTTACAGAGAGATTGCCTAAAATAAAATCATTATCTATAACTCGTTTAATATAATTGCTTACTTCTGTTACAGTTAAAGTTTTAATATTCATGTTTTTTTAACGCCTCACATGCATTATTTATTAAAAGTGTAGTAGTTAAGGCCCCAACTCCACCTGGAACTGGTGTTAAAAGACTACACTTATCTATTACTTTATCAAAATCAACATCACCAGTTATTTTTCCTTCAAACCTTGAAGTTCCAACATCTATTACTATTGCATTACTATCTACATAGCTTTCATCTATAAATTTAGGTTTACCTATAGCAACCACTAATATATCTGCTGCCTTACATACTTCTTTTAAATTTTTAGTTTTTGAATGACATATAGTAACTGTTGCATTTTCATTAAGTAATAATTGAGCCACTGGCTTACCTACTATATTACTTCTTCCAAGAACAACAACATTTTTCCCTGTTATATCCACATTTAAGCTCTTTATTAATGTAACTACACTATTAGGAGTACACGGTAAAAAATTTGGTTCTCCCATGTATAGTTTTCCCTGACTTTCAAAAGTCAAACAGTCTATATCCTTTTCTACACTTATTTCTTTTATTATTTTCTTCTCATCAAAGTTACTCGGAAGAGGTAACTGTAGAATAATCCCTTGAATATTATTATCCATGTTTAGTTTATGTATTTCTTTGATTACTTCTTCATCAGAAGCATCTTCATTTATCTTTATTTTTAAAAATTCTACACCTAGAGATGTTGCCACCTTTTCTTGTGCTTCCATATAATAAATGGATCCACCATCGTTACCAACTAATATTGAAGCAATTTTAGGTATTTTTAAATTTTTTTCTCTTCTTTCATTCACAAATTCCTTTATGCTTTCTTTTAGCTTAAATGCAACTTCTTTTCCATTTATAATTTGCCCCATCTTTAACTCTCCCTCTTCTTTAACTTAGTTTTTATTTTTAATTTTATCTAAAACCCCATTAACAAATGATACACTTTTTTCATCAGAATATTTTCTTGTTATTTCTAATGCTTCATTTATAGCCACATTTGTTGGTATCTCCTCATCAAATAATAATTCATATGCAGCTAATCTTAAAATACTTAAATTAACTTTTGATATTCTATTCATTTTCCAATTATGTAAATTTTCTTCTATAGCTTTGTCAATGTCTTCTTTCTTTCCTTCAACACCATATATTATCTTTCTAAGATAATCTAAATCTATATCTTTTATATTACCTTCATAATTTTCAGTGAAATTTTCTATTGCATCACTCGCATTATCCTTAGTTAAAGTCATGCTAAATAATATTTCCATTGATTTTTCTCTTGATAATTTTCTATTCATGTAATCCTCCTAAATATGTATCATACTGTTTGCACATTATAATTATACACACTTTTATGTTCTTTTAAACCATTAAGCATGGAAACACCCTCTGAAAGTTTCAGAGGGTGAAAATAAATTTTAGACTGTTTCACTTTCTTCTTTTTTAGGTAAGTAAATGTTTTGAACAAAAATATTTACAGATTCCACCTGTAATCCAGTCATAGCTTCTACTGTCTTTTTAACATTTTCTTGAACTTGAGAAACTAAATCCATAATCTTTTTCCCATACTCAACAGCAACATTCATATCAATAATTGCTTTATCCTCAACTAATGTTACTTTAGTTGCTTTTGCAGTACCTTTTTTACCTTTAAATATGTTTGTTATGTTTCCTGCTACTCCATTTTGAGCATCTATAACTCCTTCAATTTCTTGGGCTGCTATTCCTGCAATAACACTTACTACCTCATCAGAAATCTTAACAACTCCAATATTCTCATTTTTATTGAAATCTTCCATGCAATTTGGCCTCCTTAGTTTTGTAATAACAAAACATGCTAATCTTGTGTTTATTATATCAAATATGAATTAACATTACAAACATATTATTTTTGAACTTCTATTATAACATCCTTAATATTTGATACATTTTGTACAATTTCTTGAATATCTACGCTATCTTTTTGTTCTATTGGTTTAGAACTTTTAATTATTACTGTTGCTTTACTATCTTCAAGCATACATAAAGCATCTTCATATCCTTTATTTTTAATTCCTAGTTCTATTCTGCCTTCATTATCTTTAACCATAGTCTTTTTAGTTAATTCTTTAGTTGCATCATCTTTCTTTTCTTGTGATGTGTTTTCATCAGAAATTATTGCCTTTAAACTTTGTATTGTTGATGAATCTTGCTGTTCTCTTAAACTTCTTGATTCATAAAAATAATTTGTTTGATTTAGAGCTTCTGTATCCTCAGTGTTTTCCACATTTTGAATATTTTCTGATGATAATACCTGGCTTAAATCTGTCGGATCATTCAATCCTCCCTTATTAAGCTTTGCAGCTAACATCCCTACACATAATATTAATGTTAGCAAAGTAAAGATAATCCCACATTGTTTTTTTGTCATAATAAATTCCTCCCATCCTTTTTCCTTTATCATTATATGCTATTTCTTCATACTATATACGTTAACCTTATCTAAACTTAAGTCATATAATTTAGAAATAGCTTGCTCAATCTCATACTTTGTTTTACTATTTTCAGCACCTTCTGCAACCGCTATTACACCTATTACTCTAGGCTTATATGTTGTCAATATAAATGGCTCATTATCCCCATCTTTAGTTGTCATAACTACTTTACTTCCATCTGTATTTTGATTATTTACTCTCGTTCCGCCAGATGTATCGTTTTCTTCAGTCTTAGATATTTGAGTGCTTTTATCATAAGCTGGTACCTTTTGTTCACCACTTTCAAATGTTATCATAACATCTACATCACCAACTCCCTCAATCTTCTTAAGTATATTTTTTAAATTATTTTTTTGATTTTCTTCATAATCTTCTTCAGTGTTTTTAACTTGCTCTACTTCATTTTGATTGTTTTTATAGTTTCCCGAATACATATTAGTAATAGAGTTATCCTTAGATGGTAATAATACATTTAAAGCAACTAACATAAAGCCCATAATAAGGCATATTACTATTAATGTATTCAAGCCCTTTTGTTCTAATATTTTTTTTAGTTCTTTCTTAAATTTGTCCATATGCCACCCTCCTTACCCTTCTAATTCATATATTTCTATCTTCTCTTTTGATATTTCAAGTTCATCAGAGATAAAATCTACTACCTCTTCATACTCATCACTGTCCTCTCTTTTATTATCTCTTTCAATTCCAATTTCAATCTTTTTTACTTTATTATCATTTATTCCTATTTTTAATTTTTTAATATCATATGACATAGAATTAAAATCGACATCACATTCAACTTCGCTTTTAAAAGTCATATTCTTAAACTTATCTTTAAGTAATTTATCACAGTTTTTATTAAAATTTTCTATAAAAGTATTTTTTATTGCTTCATTATCATTTTTTTTATTATTAAACACATTTATATCCTCTTTATATACTTCTTCATTTGAAATAGACCTTTCGTATTTAGAAAGCGTACTCAAAATGTTTTCTTCTCCATTAGATATAAAATTTAATATTGGATTTAATATAACAGTTATCAATATTAATCCTAAAATAAATTTAATATATTTTTTCATTTTATTATCTGGAGCTATTATTTCTATTGCACCTATAAATACAAGCATGCTTGTAAGTGTTGTAACTAACCCTTTTAAACTTTCTATGAACGTCACTTTATCTATCCTCCAATAATATATTTTCCTGAGGATGCCATAATAGCAATAAGAACAAAAAACATTAAACTTACTGTAAGAACACATGATGTTATAAGCGTCATTGATTTTCCAGCTGCTTCTAAAGATTTTGTTATTCTTGAATCGCTTATAGGCTCAATTAAAGCTCCACAAAGCTTATATATAAACGTCATTAAAACCAATTTTGTTATAGGATATAACATTATTATAATTATTATTAACAGTCCAATTGAACTTATTGCATTTTTTATAATTAAAGAATATCCAGCAACTGATGATATTGCATCAGAAAAAGCTTTTCCGACAATGGGAATAAAATTATCTACAGCAAATTTTGCAGTTTTTAATGTAACAGCATCTAAGGTGCTTGATGTTATTCCCCTTATGGTTAAAATACCTATGAATATTGTTACTATAGCGCCTTGAAACCACACTATGCATTGTTTTAATAAACTGCACAGATTCCCTATTTTATGTTCTTTAGATAAATTGTTTGCAAATTCTAACACAAATTGCATAAGAATCATTGGAATTATAACATCTGCATAAAGCTTTGGTATAAATACTACACATACAATGATAATTGGATCTAAAGTTGCTACCTGCATTGCTCCACCTGTAAGCCCAATCATTGTAACTAATATTGGAAGCAGCGCTGACATAAAATCTGAAATATTATTAATTACATCTTTTGCAACTGAAATTGACACTATAAAACTTTTAGATAAAATCATTATTATAATCGCATAACATGCATAAAAAGCTACTTCTGAAATACTTTCACTTGCAAATGACTCTTGTAAATTTTTAATAAGCGAACATAATACTGCAATAATAACTATTGAAAAACATAATTTTAATACTGTTCTTACTTCTTTAAACAAAACACTTAAAAATGCTTTTGCAAGAACTTCAAATGAAATAGTTCCATGTCCTTCTTTTATATAGGTTTGAATATAATCAATTGGATCTAAATCCTGCATTATTTCAACATCTGTTTTCATCTTATTTATATATTCATATAAAGACTCTATTTCACTTTGTGCCTTTCCGCCTATATCTTCTATTTGTGTTTCTGCCTGCTTATCTTTGTTATTATCTTCTGTTACCTCTCCATATACCTCGCGTATATAACCTCCGCCAAATGGCGGAAATAAACCAACTGTAATTATAATTAGTAAAAATACTGTTACTCTTTTTATCATCTCCATAGCAAACACCTACATTATTTGTAATATTGAATTTAATACAGCCATAAGTATTGGAACAGCTAAAAGCAAAATCATGATTTTTCCTGAAAAATCAATTTGTGCTGCTAAAGAATCAGCATTTGCATCTTTACATAACGCACTGGAAAATGACGCCAAATATGCTATCCCTAAAATTTTTAGTACGATACCTATATACACACTATCAATATTAGCCTTTTCTGCAACAGTTCTAACAAAATTTATAATTTCCTTAAGCGGCTCTATCATAACAACTAAAATCAAAGCTCCAGCTGTAAGAAATATAATTGGATTTAATTCACTTTTACTATGTTTTAATAAAAGAGTTATAAATAAAGCTACAAACGCCAGACAAATTACTTTTATTATCAGCATAATAATCACCTACATAACAAACATAGTTTTAACTGTATTAAATAAATCTCCTATTATTGAAACTATCATAAGTAATATAATAACAATCCCAGCAATATTTGTTATCGCTGCTATTTCGCCCTTTCCACTACTTGTGAGTACTTTATCTAATACTACAAGTAGTATTCCTGCTCCACCAATTTTAAAAAGTATACTAAAATCCTGCATTTAAACTCTCCCCTCCATAGAAATTCTTATTTTATATTAAAAATATAACTATCATAGCCCCTAAACACATACCTATATACCTATATAATTTTATGTTTTTCTTAGCAGCCTCATTTGCATCTTCTAAATGTATCTTTAATTCTTCTATTGTCATATTAAATAATGCTTCCTGCCCATATACTCCTGAATTTCCAAGCGACCGTAAAAAATCTCTCATTAGCTTCAAGTCATATTCTTCTAAATTAAATTCATTTCTTACATTTTTATATGATTCACTAGTTGCATCATATATGCTATCAATATCTCCTTCTGCAAGTCTATTTTTAGTATCATTTATTAAACTGCATATTGGCTCATCAGTTTTTCTATCTAAATTTCCTAATGCCTCTGTAAGTGGTGTAGCACATTGCAATACATCATTCTTTAAAAGCACCAAGGTCTTCAATATTTCCTTAAGCTGATTTTGCCTTTTTCTAAATGTCTCACCATACATGAATCCTATATAGGAAGTTATAACAAATATTCCAATTGAAAGTGCTAATTTAAACATTCTTTCTCACCTCCATTTAAGGAATATATATTTTCGATGGTTCCTACTCCCTCTCTATTACTAAGAACAATTACCCTTTCAATAACATTATTATTTAATAAGCCCGAGAGTACACGTCTTTTATATAAATCTTCTATTGTAAATCCATGTATTGTAGTTATTATATTTACGCCTGAATTAAAAGCTGCAGTAAGCGCCTCAACATCCCCCGTTGTTCCAATCTCATCGCAAATTAATACATCTGGTGATAAACTTCTTATTGCCATAAGAAGCCCTTCCCTCTTTAAACAATTATCCAAGACATCAGTCCTAACTCCCAGATCATTTTGAGGTATCCCCATAAAACATGCTGCTATCTCACTTCTTTCATCTATAACAACTACTTTTTTCCCATCAAATTTTTCTTTAACTATTCTAAGATTATTTATTCCATCTGATATGTTTCTGGCTATATCTCTTAAGATAGTTGTTTTACCGCATTTGGGTGGAGAAATAATAATTGTATTGTAGACTCTATTATTAGAAGTTATAAATTTCATTATTTTATCTGAAGTTCCTATAATCTGCCTTGATATTCTTATATTTACTGATGAAATATTGCGTATGGTTTTTACATAGCCATTTTCCATAACACATTCACCAGCTAATCCTATTCTATGTCCTCCTCTTATTGTTATAAAACCTTGCCGTATATCTTCCTCATATGCATATAATGAAAACCCAACTATTTTCTGAACTAAATTTTTCATTTCTTCCTTAGTTACTATATAGCCTGTATTACTTTCTCCAAATTTTGAATAAATTAATATTGGTTTATTTATTTTAATTCTTATTTCATAAATTTCTTCATATAAAATTCTATCTTTTAATCTATCACATAATTTATTTGGCAATACAGCTAATACTTCTTCAACATTATTCAAATTTACTTACTGCCTCCTCTCCTGTTCTCATACTTAATTAATATTTATGAAAGCATAAAAATATTACTTAAATATAAAAAAAATATGTAAATTAAAATCACTTAATTTTTAACATGTCAGTCACCATATATATTTATATTATTTTTAAAATATAAAAAGCCGTTATAAATACCTTAAGTACTTATAACGGCTCAGTTTGTAGACAAAAGAGGGTAAATGAAATTTGCATTTACCCCTTTTGCTATTATTAATAGAATTTTTTCTATATTTTTCATTAAATTAGCCAATAAATTGTCCGAACCGGTAGGCAATAATCCATTCCGATCCAGCCATGTGGCTAATTTTTTTAAATTCATGCATGCAAATAAGAGGTTAAGTTCCATCTTAACCTTTTTTATTCCACGATATTGTGTATATCTCATACCATGCTTTTCTTTTGCATCCGCAAATACACGTTCAATTGTTTGACTTCGTAACATATAGATTTCTTTCATACCTTTTATATGTCTTATATCTTCTACTTGCTCCATGTATTCTTCCCAAACATGCCTGCATATTACTTTTACATGATTTTTACTTTGAGTACATTGATTAAGAAATGGACAATTAGCGCAAGTCTTTTTGTTACTTTTATATTCTTTATAACCGTCTCTATTAGTTGTAGAATATTTTAATATTTGGTTATTAGGGCAAATATAACAATCATAGTATTCATCATAAGCATAGTCATATTTTTTGAAGAATCCTTGTTTAGTCATAGGGCGTTTATAAGGCATTATTGGTGTCTTTCCATCATCAATTATTTGCTTCGCAATCGCAGGGATTTTATATCCCGAATCTACAACAATACCATTCACATTGCTATGTTCTTTCTTAACTTTTTCATATATTCCCCAAAATGAAACTGAATCATGGACATTCCCAGGTGTCAATTCAAAGCCTAAAATATAGTTATTCTTATCGCAAGCTGTGTTAGCAGTATATGCAAATACTTTTTTATGTTCACCTTTATGAAATAATCCACTTTCAGGATCGGTAGTGCTTACTTTAATGTTTTTTTTTAATTCTTCTGAAGTTTCTTTTTCTTTAAGTGGTTTTTTATTATGTAATTCTCTGTCTTTATTAATTTCTTCTTTCAATGATTTTTCATATACTCTTGCAGATTCTTCAATAACTTCATTTCTATATTTATGAGTATTAGCATTAGCTTTTATATGTGTTCCATCTATAAAGATATTCTCATCATCAATAAAACCGTATTTATTAACTTCGCACAATATTCTTGCAAAGATAGTTTCAAATAAATCGGAATCTTTAAATCTTCTTGAATAGTTTTTACTAAATGTTGAGAAATGAGGTAATTGTTCATGCATGTTATATCCCAAATACCAACGATATGCAAAATTAACCTCAATTTCTTTAAGTGTTTGTCTCATTGAACGGATACCAAAAAGATATTGAATCATTACTATTTTTATCAAAACTACTGGATCAATGCTTTCGCGCCCGTAAGGCTTGTATAGATCTTTTACTTCATCGTAAATAAAACTTAAATCTATTGCTGCATCTATTTTTCTAACTAAATGATTTTTAGGAACAAGATCATCTAAACTTAACATTTCAATTTGTGTTCTATCTGCTTTCTTTTTAATTCCCATCATAATGAAACACCACCTTACTTTTACTATCATATTTTAACATAAAAATAAACAACTAACTTCATTTTGAAGTTAGTTGTCAACAGTCTGAGCCGTTATAAATACCTTAAGTACTTATAACGGCTTCCTACAAAAATTTATTTTATATTTTTATTACAATAAGGACATGGAATCTCACTATTATTTTCTAATGCAGATTGTTCAATAAAGATTGGGTTATTACAATGAATACAATTTATCTCTGTATATTGATCTTCTATATCATTTAGTTCATCAATTGAAACTTCTTCAAAAAGCTCCTCTTGAATGTTACTTAAATCTGAATCCATAAATCTTATATTTTCATCAAGTGACTCTTGATTTACAGTTAACTCTTCAATTTTTTCATTCATATTATCTAATATAGAAGTAATTCTTGTAAAATATTCTTTGTATTGATTATTTACCAAAGTATTTAAAGAATCTTTTAATTCTTCTAGTTCTTTCTTTATCTTTTCCATGCATCCCACTTCCTTTTTATAGAAATTTCTATTCTTATAAAATTAAAGTTGTTAAGCTTATGCTTAACAACTTTTGTAATAACTAAACTCTTTCCATGTATTCACCAGTTCTAGTATCTATTCTTATTGTATCACCTTCGTTAACAAACATAGGAACATTTACTATTGCACCTGTTTCAACAGTAGCTGGTTTTAATGCATTAGTTGTAGTGTTTCCTTTAACTCCTGGTTCTGAATGAGTAATTTGTAATTCAACAAAGTTTGGTGCTTCTACTGAGAAAGCTTCACCTTTGTAGAATTTAATTGTTGCAAACATATTTTCTTTTAAGAATTTTATTGCATCTTCAACTTTTTCAAAATTTAAAGGAATTTGTTCATAAGTTTCTTGATCCATGAAGTAATATAATTCACCATCTGAATAAAGATATTGCATTTCTTTTCTTTCAATTACAACGTCTTGTAATTTTTCAGTTGGGTTGAAAGTTCTATCTACTACTCCTCCTGAAATTACGTTTCTAAGTTTAGTTCTTACAAATGCTGCCCCTTTACCTGGTTTTACGTGTAAGAAATCTTGAACTGTAAACACTTGTCCATCGAATTCAAAAGTAGTCCCTTTTCTTAAGTCACTTGCTGATATCATTAATATATACCTCCAAATTTATAAAATCGTTACATACTAAAATTAACAACTATATGTTAATAATTTACTTAATAACTGACATAACAAAATTATTTTATCAAACTCCTCAAATAATTGCAATATTTGTTGCTCCTATTACTTAAATTATTTTAATATATTAAGTATATATCATTTCTAAAACAATATAACTTTCATTATTATCATTATATATATCATAATTTGTTATTTTATATGCTTTCAATTTATTTAATTCTTTTATTAATTGATCTTTATCTCCATTTATTCGTAATTGTATTTTCCATTTTTCATCTATATGTTCTGCATTTATAATTTGTTTTTCAGTTAATACATTTAACTCTTCATATATATCATACAATGATTTTTCTTCTTTATATTCTTCTTTAATAATATTCTTCCCATTAGTATTAAAATTATTAATATATAATATTATCATTTGTAACATTAACAATATACAAAAAATTGTTAACCAAAAGCTTTTTAACATTCTATTCATTTAACTTTACTCCAACTTTATAATTTTCTTCTTCAGACATTATATAAGTTATATCGATTTTTTCTTGCAATTTTAAATTATAAAAATCATCTAAATTATTAAGGGTTATCTCACCTTCATTTTGATTAATTTTTGCCTTTAATATACAATTTATAAATATATTATTTATCCATGTTTCTATTTCATCTATACTATAACTTTGAGTATAACTATAATCTATTGGGCTATAATTCTCTAAAGTTTTATCTTGCTTTTCTTGAATATATTCTATAGTATTTGGTATTAACATTAAATTTAAAATAAAAACCAGACATATTAATCGTCTAAATTCTTCCAAATTTTGTTTTTCTTTTTTCTTATAAAAATTTTCAGGTGTGAAATTTTTATTTCTTGTTAATTTTCTCATATATCCCCTTTACTATATCAAAACTTATAATATTAATATGATTTTTAATTTCTGCTATCTCATGTAAAATATTATTATCAATATATAATTTCGAGTACTCCTCATTAATTTCAATGTTTTTTAATATTTCTTCTTCATTTGTTACTATAAAAGATTGCTTTATTATATTATTTTCAATATTTAAATAATAGTAATAATTATTTATTTTCACCAAAACCCGAATTTCCTTATCTTTTATTTTAAATTTATTTCTTAATACTGACATAATTAAAAATTGTATTGGTGTTACTTCCAGCTCTTTTACATAATCAATTAAATTATCAATTCTTTTTCCACCTTTAATATAGTAAATATATAATAAATTACTTTTAGAATCGTATATATAATGATATAAAACATCTCCATTTTGAGGAATATTCTTTTTTATATTTTCATCAACAAAATTACTGATTTTATTTTTTCTTATTTTTATATCAAACTTTATAATATTTAGATTTTCTTCTAAAATTATCACTCTTTGCTTAGGTTTTAATTTTTCCTGAATTCTATAAAATTCTTCATCAAGATATTTTTCTTCATCATATGTAAAAAAGTTTTTATTTAATAAAATGTTATCTTTCATTAAAAACTCTCTCCAATAAAACACTTTAATCATAATTTTTACAATTATATGTTGGTATTAAAATTATTGACTCATTTTCTATTTTGTAATCAATATTTCTCCCAATTGATTTATCTTTATCTAAATTCATATCTAAAATAAATACATCTTCATCTTTATGATATTCTAATTTACTTTCTTTAATAGTGACTGAAAAATCATTATCAAACATATCATTAGTTTTTTCATCATCATCATCTTCTTTTTCTTTATCTCTCATTTTATTTAGTTCTTTCATATACTTATAAATTAAATTTTCTTCTACTTCTTTGATATTATATAAGTCATATTTATTAACTTCAAATGAAGAAATCTCATTATTATTTATAGCAATTTTAAACAAGAAGCTTATGATTATGCTTGTGAATGCTAAAAACAACATGGTGCTTGTTAGTATGTTTCCAGTTTGTTTTATAGACATCTTATATATTCCTTTCCATACATATCTGTAATTATCAAATATATTAATTTATCCTTTTCTACAACCTCAAAATCTTTTATATTATAAAGCATATTATTAATGGCTAAGGTAGATTTTCCTTTTGTATATTTTGCAACTACAGTATTATCATAAAATTTTATACTTTTTACAATATAATCATCTTCTGAATCC
This sequence comes from Clostridium neonatale, assembly GCF_001458595.1. Taxonomy (GTDB): domain Bacteria; phylum Bacillota; class Clostridia; order Clostridiales; family Clostridiaceae; genus Clostridium; species Clostridium neonatale. Next base: position 708,102 of record NZ_LN890328.1, on the reverse strand, counting down.
TTATAAATTACTATTGAGTTGCTTTCTTTTTTAATAACCTCATTATGATTCTCATGTAAAATGTAATCTAAGCTAGTATAAAAATTTCTCATATTATTTTCATTTATACTCCTATTTCTTATTTCTATATATGAAGCATAAAAAGAAAACAAGCAAGTTATAAGCTCAAGAAAAACTATAGATGTCAAAAAAATATATACTATTGATTCTATAAGAGTAAAAGCATGCTTTTTCCTGAATTTATATTTCATCCATCCACCAACTTTTATTAAATGCATATTTTTTTTCAATTTTATGCTCATCCGCACTAATGCATGCTTCTATTTGAAATTCTGCTTTATCATTACTACAATTTCGCATTACTATCTTTATATCATCGCCTATCTCTAAATCATCAATATTGTATTGCATTAATCTCCTTGAAAAATCTTCATCATACTTAAAACTTACTTCATTTTTATCATTTAACATTTCTTCTATCTCATCATATGATAAATTATATTTTATTTCATTTGATAGATTATAAATACACATATTTAGTTCTTCTTCTAACATGCGGCTTTTCAAATTATTAATACTTGATACATAAGCTTGCATAAATGCAGTAATAACTATTGTTATTATGCAGACTGATGCTATTACTTCAATCAAAACACTGCCATCTTTTTTCACTTTATGATTCCCCTTTAATAGTTATTATGTCAACTCCAACCCCTATAGTAATGTCATATCGTTTTTTATCTTTATCAAGCAAACTAATTGTATTACCTTTTTCTAATTTACCTTGTGGTGTTATATAAACTGTAAATTGTGATATTACTTTTAAATCATATGGTAAATTAACACTTTTTTCGATATTATCCCAATTCTCAACAAATCTAATATTATTATCTTTTGTACTAACAATAATTTTCCCATAGTTTTCTTTTTCTTTACAAACGCTTTTACCATATGTAATCAAATTTTGAATTTCATATATATAGTCGGTTACATTGATATCACTTTCCAATGAAGCCTTTAATTTATACATAGATATTGAGATACTCATAAATATTAATAATATGCTTATACTTGCAATTGTTTCGATTAAAGTAAACCCTCTTTTTCTTATCATGGCAGTATACTTTGAACTCCTTCAAAAATAGGTAATACAACTAGCACTAAAAATATTGTTATTATTACACTTAAAATTGCTATTATTACAGGCTGAATAAGAGATAAGCATTTATTAATATTTTTCATTATATTTTCTTGAAGTTTATTGCATAAATCTTTTAATGCCTCTTCAAGGCCTCCAGACTCTTCCCTAATCTTAATAATAGCTAAAGTATATTTAGAAAATATATTTATTCTTATTGATGCATCATATAATGTACTTCCATTTATTATACTTTTATTCATCTGCCTCAATTTATTTTTTATATAATCTGATTCACATGAATTTTCACAAATAGTCAATCCATATGATATATTCATCTTAGAATTTGTTATTATATATAAAATCAATAGCATTCTATACTCAAAATATTTTTTTATTATACTAACTTTTAGAAATTTATCTATTTTTATTTTATTTACTAAATACTTTAGGAATATTATAGGAATAATGACAACATATATTGCAAAATATAAATAAAACTTTATGCTATTATCACAAATAACCATACTGATTTTATGCATAGTTAAATAATTTTGAGACGGAGAAACTCCAATAGATTCATATATATTATAAAAATTAGGAATTACAAATACGAAAAATATCATAATAAAGATGAAAAAACTTATTAATACAAGTTTTGGATATGATAATGCTTTCTTTATTTCCTTTTTTATAAAAACTGATTTTTCATAAAATATTTTAAGAGCTATAAGTATTTTATATAGACTACCACTACTTTCACCAACAGCAAGCATTCCAATAAAAAATGGAGGATATAATTCATCTACTTCATTAAAACTTTCACTTAAAGTTCTGCCTTCTTTTATATACTTTAATACTACATTTAAGCTCTCCTTATATGATTTGTCAAAAATAGCATCAGAGATAATTTCAATTCCATAATCTATATTTATTCCATCCTTATAGATTTCAGCAAGATTATCACATATTATTATTAATAATTCCTCATTTACCTTATTTCTAAATATCATAGAAGAAGCATTTTTTAATTGTTTCATAACATTAACACTACAATTCATTTAAGTCCTCTCCTTCTAGAAAGTTAAAATAATCAGCATATGGTATCTTACCTTTAGCTATGAGCTCTTCCATTTGAGATTTCATATGTGTATTACATAAATAATTTTTATCTGCATAAATTTCTTCTATATTCTTTTTATTTGAATTCTTTAAATAATAAACAGAACTAATTAATTTTCTTGTTATATATCCAGTATAATTACAATTTTTACAGCCACGTTTTTTAAATAACATAAAATTCTTATACTTGTTTACATTATCTATTTCTTTGCAATCATCACATAAAATTTTTATAAGTTTTTGAGATATTATTCCACCAAGGGCTTCAACTAAAAGATTTGAATCAACCCCCATATTTATTAATCTCAAATAAACTTCTCTTGGTGACTTACAATGAAGTGTGCTATATACTTTATGTCCAGTTATAGATGCTCTAATACACATATCAGCAGTCTCTTTATCTCTTATTTCACCAATCATAATTACATCTGGATCTTGACGAAGTATGTTTCTTAGTCCACTTGAAAAATCTATTCCAAGCTTTTTATTTAAATTCATTTGATTAACATTTTTAAGCGTCACTTCAATTGGATCTTCTAGGGTTGTGATATTTATATTTTCATTACTTATTTCCTTTAAAATAGTATACAAAGTTGTAGATTTTCCTGAGCCAGTTGGCCCATTAACTAAAAATAATCCATTTTCAAGTGCAATAATCTTCTTTATAAGATCTACTTGATTACTTGGAAAATTTAATTCTTCTAGTTTGTAGTTGAAACTGCTGCAATACAGTATTCTTATAACAATTTTTTCTCCATTAATTACTGGTATTGATGATATTCTGAAATCATATTTTTTATTATTATATCTTTTTATTATCTTCCCATCTTGGGGTCTTCTTTTTTCGGTGATATCCATGTTTGCTTCTAACTTTATCTTTGAAACTAATGAAGCATACTTTTCTAACTCCATTCTATATGCTAAACTCAATATTCCATTTATTCTATATCTAATATTCACATAATTGTCACATGGCTCAAAATGAATATCACTGGCATTTTTATCAATTGCCTTATATATGAGAAGTTCATCTAATTTATTGTTATCACACCCATAAATTATGCTTTCCCAAATATTAAATTCATCTTTACTTACAACAATTATCTCTATCTCTTTATCATAATAAAATTTCACACAGTTATCTAAAGAATCTTTTTCATCTTCATAAGTTATGGCCTTTATCTTATTTACTTCTTCATTTATTGGAATTAATTTATATTTCGTGCATATTTCCTTTGTAATTTTTTTAGCTGTTGTAAAATCTACTTTTTCAATGAAATTATTAATATTCACACACCTCTCAGATTCTTAATTACCTAATTAATGTCCATAAAATTCCTTTTTATTCATCAATTTAATAAAAATAAAAAAATCGCCAAGGCGACTATGATATAGTCTTCTATAAAAATGCAAATCCAATAGAATACAATAGCTTTTATAAAACGTAATCCTTTAAGCCGTCGATTTTTTTCAGCGCACTCTGGATTTTCTGAGCTTGCCGAAGAAAAGGCCAGGCGCATATAATTTATTTTTTATTATTTAGGAACTATGCATTAGTCTATTGCAATATTTTTTAAATAACTTATCCACAGATTGTCCGTGAATATAATTTCCTAAAGAATAAAAAATCATCAAGGCGACTGTGTAATTACGAACTTTTAATATTATCTCAATAATAAATAACTTTCTCTTAATAAAAAGCAATCTATAGCCGTGGATTTTTTAGCACATTCTGGATTTTTCGAGCAAGCCTGCGAAAGGCTAGGCGCATATGATTTATTTTTTATTCTCTAGGTTTTTATTTTAATTTGCATAATAGCTTAATTTAAGTTATACCATCAGGGGCACCTCGTCCACAGATTGTCCAAAAATTTAAATTTGCCAAAAATAAAAAGCCATTAAAACTAACAACCTAATTTCAATGGCTTTTCATTATTCTCTATAATCAATAAATACGTAATCAATCGCTTCATCTGACACTACCGAAACAGATTTATCCTTATTATATGAATATATTTTTTCATATTCACTGTATATATCATTCTTACCTACGAATAATATATTACCTTCACTATCAGCTTTTAATCCCTTTTCTGCATTTATCACAGCTGGAAAGTCAAAAACTAATCTTTTTATATCATTATCTTCTATTTTATAAAGAGATTTTGAATCATCTTTCATTTTTCCTGTAAAATAAAAATTTCCATTAAGACTTATTACATCATTTAATTCTTCTATCTCATTACTTAAAATATTGCAATTCTTGTTTTTTTTATCAATTGCCACCAGTTCTTTATCATTTTCTAAATTTATCTGCAAAAATAATAAATTATCACCTGTTCCTTTTAAATAAGCTAAATATCCTTCTTCTAATGCATAAATTAATTCTTCTTTGTTTGTAATAAGATTATAAGTAAATAATCCATTTGTTTTATCGCTTTTAACACCATAATAAACAATTGTATTATCATCATACCAATCATACAAAGTACCTGATATTGATACATCTGAATTGATGTCTATTTCACTATTTTTCTCATCGTTTTTAAATACTTTTAATTTTAATCCATTGTCATCTACAAAATATGAAATATATTTTCCATGAGGAGAAAGCTTAAGTCCTTCATATTTTTCATCTTTTATTATGTATTTATTATGGTTATATACTATAAAGTGCTTACCATGCTCTATGCATATGTAACTATTGCTACTTTTATCATAAGCTAATATTGTACTTTGTGTATCTACTTTATAATATTTATAATCTCTATAATTATAAATATTATATTGACCTTCTTCACTTTTAAGTACTGCCCCTTTTCCTAGCTGTATTACCTCTGCTGCATTATTAGAACTTATCTTCTCTTCTTGACATCCTAAAACGAGCAGAGGAAATACAATGAAAATAAACACACATATAAATATCCTTTTTTTTGTATATCTCATTATTTTCCCCTTCTCAATATTTTTCTATGCATTATAAATCCATATTATATTATTCTATTTTGATGTCTCTCCAGAAAAAACAAATTCAGCAGGTCCTTTCATGAATAGCCCTTCATCTAAGACCTCTATTATAAGCTCTCCACCTGGCGCTTTAACAAAAACTTCTTTATTCTTATCTACTAAACCTAATTTTTTAGAAACAAGTACAGATGCAGAGCATCCTGTTCCACAGGCTAAGGTTGCTCCAGCACCTCTCTCCCATGTGTTTACTCTAATATGAGTATCATCTATAACTTTCACAAAATTAACATTTGTACCTTCTTTAAATAACTTATATTTTTCAATTTTAGAACCATCTACTTCTACATCATAATTTTCATTTTCTTCAAATATTATTGTATGAGGTACTCCAACAAGTACAGTTGTCATCTTATATACTTTACCATCCACTTCAACTTCTTTATCTATTAAGTTTTCTAAATTATTTAATGGAATATCTGCACCATTATAAGACCCTTCGCCCATATAAACTCTTACATATTTTGTTTTATTATCTTCTAATATAATTTCTATTTCCTTTACTCCATCTCCAGTTTCAACTGAAAATTTTGTTTTATCTACTATGTTTTTTTCATAAACATACTTTCCAAAGCATCTTATTGCATTGCCACACATATTTGCTCTTGAGCCGTCACTATTTATTATTATCATTTTAGCTTCAGAAACATCTGATTTTCTAACTATAACTAGTCCATCCGCTCCTATTCCAAAATGTCTATTACAAAGCTGTTTTGCTAAATTACATTCATCTTTTATTTCAAAATTAAAATCTTCTACAAATATAAAATCATTTCCTGCCCCTTGCATTTTATAAAACTTCATCTTTAATCCCCCCTAGAAACACTTACATAAACATTTAATATAATAAGTCCATGATTAATAATACTACTATTTACAATTATTAACCACATTATTTTCAAAATTTATTTGCTAAAAAATTAATTAAAATCAAATTATACATTAAATATATAAACTATTGAAACAGAACAATTGATAATGCATTCTTCTTAATGTTATACTATTCTTAACGTATTAAGAAAGGATGACATATAATGGCATTAGATGGTATATACTTATATAGTTTAGTTAACAATTTAAAAAATTCAATAATAGATTCAAAAATAGATAAAATTAATCAGCCTGAGAAGGATGAAATTATTTTAACCATTAGAAAAGATCGTAAAAATATAAAACTTTTAATTTCTGCATCACCTAAATTTGCTAGAATTCACTTAACTAATAATGTTAAGCAAAATCCAATAGTTGCACCTATGTATCTTATGGTTTTAAGAAAGTACATTTTAGGCGGAAGGATTATTGATTTAATCCAAAAAGATAATGATAGAATTTTAATAATGAAAATTGAAAACAGGGATGAATTAGGCTTTGATAGTACCTACTCATTAATCATCGAAATTATGGGCAGACATTCTAATATTACCTTAGTTAGAGATAGAGATAATAAAGTTATGGAATCTATTAAGCATATTACCCCTAATATAAACAGTTATAGAGTTTTATATCCTGGAGTAGAATATGTTTATCCACCTATTTCTAACAAATTAGATCCGTTTTCATGTACATATGAAAATTTAAATTCTTTCATAACAAATAATTCAATTGCATTAGATAAAGATTTTTATTTTAATTGTTTTACTGGTATAAGCAAATTGTTATCTAATGAATTATATTATAGCATTACAAAAGAGCATAGTTCACCTACTAGAAATGAAATTTATGAAAATCTTAAGAATTTCACGAATAATATTTCTGAAAATCCATCATTTACAATCTTCTCTGATAATGAAGGCTATTTAAAAGATTATTATTGTACTCATTTGTCATATTCATATGCCAATTATAAAACAACTAATTATGATGATCCTAATATATTAATGGATACTTTTTATAGTAAAAAGGATAAACAAGATAGGTTACAAAATAAATCAACTGATCTTCAAAGATTAATTAATACAAACATCGATAGATGTAATAAAAAATCTAATATATTAAAAGAAACGCTTAAAGAATGTGAAAAAAAGGATGATTACAAAATAAAAGGTGATTTGCTTACTTCTTATATATACAGCATAAAAAAAGGTGACAACGAATGTACTTTGTTAAATTTTTACAATGAGAATGAAGAAGAATATATTAAAATTTCTTTAGATAAAACTAAAACTCCATCAGAAAATATTCAACGTTATTATAAGAAATACAACAAATTAAAAGCCTCTGAAGAACATGCTATATTGGAACTTGAAAAAAACAATAATGAAGTTGAATATTTAAATTCAGTTCTTACTAATATTCTAAATGTTGAAAGCTATGATGAAATTGATGAAATTAAGAACGAGTTAATAGAAACAGGATATATACGTTATAAGAAAAAAGATAAGCAAAAAAAAGCAAAAATATCAAAACCTCATCACTTTACTTCAAGTGATAACATCGATATTTATGTTGGAAAAAACAATATTCAAAATGATTACTTAAGTCTAAAGTTTGCTAACAAAAATTTTCTTTGGTTACATGCAAAAGACATCCCAGGCTCTCATGTTATAGTCTGCGCTTTTGATGTTCCCGATAAGACTCTCGAAGAAGCTGCAATAATAGCTGGATTTTATAGTAAAGGAAAAAATAATAATAAGTTATCTGTAGATTATACAAAAGTAAAAGAATTAAAGAAACCTAATGGTTCAAAACCTGGAATGGTAATTTATCATAAAAATAATACTATAGTAATAAATCCAAATGACTTTAATACGCTGTTTAATAATTAAAATTTAATATAATACAATTAATGGATATGGTAAAATTTATATTTATAAACTTATACTATATCCATTAATTTTTAAATAAATATATCAAATTTTTTATATGTTTCTTCTAAAAGCTCTACGTTATTGATAAAGCATTCCTTCTTTTGTTCTTTAATTGATACTACTAAAGCATTTATTAAACTAATTGGTGCAGCAAAAGAATCTAATGAAGTCACACCTTTACTTATTGCAGTTAAGCTTACATCTGCATACGGTACTATGGGTGACAGCATATTATCAGTAATAGCTATAGTTCTTGATCCCTTACTTTTTAAGTATGAAAACACTTCAACAGTACTTCTTGAATAATTTTCAAAATTTATTCCTATGACAAGATCATATTTATCAACATATTTAGGTATATCTTCTGTATTCTCAATTATATATACATTATTAAATACAAAATCAAGATAGTACTTTAGAAGTATTCCTAGAGAATAAACACTTCTTCTTGCTACTATATAAATTCTCTTTGAATTCATAATTTCATTAACTGCTCTTTTAATTTCATATAAATTCATATCTTCCATAGTTGACTTTATATTATTTAAATCACTTTCAAAAACTTCATATATATTTTTTTCACATTCTTCTTTAACTTCAGCATTAAGTTTTATTCTTTCAGAGTTTGTCACTTGTGCTTGCATAGATTCTTGAGTATCCTTTAAAAATTCCGGATATCCTTTATATCCTAAAAATGTGACAAATCTAGTTATTGTTGCAATACTTACTCCAGACAGCTTTGCTAGCTTTTCCACTGTTAAAAAAGGTGTTGTATTTGGGTTAGACAATATATATTTCGCTATTTTTTCTTGAGCCTTACTCATATTTGGTATTTTTTCTGCTATCTTTTGATATACTTCTGACATACTTTCACTCTCCTTTATATAAATATAGTAAAATATAATTTTTAAACATTATGAACTAAACCTTGTATTTACTTGTACTATTATTTTAAAAACAAAAAAAGATGCCACAGCTTTGCTGTTAGCATCTTCGCTAATATAAAATATTCTTACATTCAAATATTACCATAAAAAATATAATGTGTAAATATGTTTTCATAAAATTTCTTTAAATTAATTTACTTAAGTAATATATTAATAAGTGCATCTCCATGATTTTTTATTTTTTCATTATCAAAATATTGATAATAATAGCACTTTATTTTCCCATTATATAATTTTCTATTTTTAGTAGATTTTCGTCCAAATATTTTCTCAAAAGGTTCAAATGATGTTAAAATATTAAAATCCCATCCATCCAATTTTTCTTTTATATATCCCATATGTTTATACAGTCTGTCTAAAGATTCCTTCTCTCCTATTCTTTCGCCATACGGTGGATTAGATACTACAAATCCATATTTTTTAGAAGTTGAAAATTCCATAAAGTCTCTTTTTTGAAATTGTATATACTTATCTACTCCAGCTTTTTTGGCATTTTCCATAGCAACTTTTAAAGTTCTATGATCTATGTCATAACCAATAAGCTTTATATCTTTATGCTTTTCTGCATTTCTTGCACCTTCTCTAACCATATCAAAAGTATTAGACGGCATAGTTGGCCATGTTTCACATACAAATTCTCTATTTACTCCTGGCGCAATATTTAATGCAATAAGAGCTGCTTCAATTAAAATAGTTCCTGAACCGCAAAATGGATCTACAAGTTCAAAATCATGATTGTATCTTGAAAGTAAAAGCATTGATGCAGCTAATGTTTCTTTAAGTGGTGCGAGTCCTGCCTGTTCCCTATACCCTCTTTTATGTAGTCCAACTCCACTAGTATCTATTGTTAATGTAACAACATCCTTTAAAATAGCAACTTCTATTTTATATACTGGCCCATCTTCACTAAAATTTTCAATTCCATAACTTTCACTCATGCTTTTTATAATAGCTTTTTTAACTATTGATTGACAATCAGGCACACTATGCAAAGTAGATTTTATACTTTTTCCTACGACATGCATTACTCCATCTTTAGGTATTATTTCACTCCAATCAACACTCTTAGTTCCTTGAAATAATTCTTCAAAAGATCTTGCTTCAAATTCAGCCATTTTTATTAGTACTCTTTCTGCTGTTCTTAAATGTACATTGGCAATAGCAATGTCCATTTCATCCCCCTCAAATGTTACTTTTCCATTCTCTATTTTTAAATCTTCATATCCAAGTGCTCTTAATTCTTTTGCTGTTATGCTTTCTATTCCAAAAGTACTTGTTGCAATTAAATCATATATCATTCTTATTTCTCCTTATGATTATATTGGGCTAGTCGTTCATATAAATGTTCACTGATTCATCAGCATCAGTTTCTTTTAGTTTAACTGCTATAAGTTCACTTTTTGAAGTAGGAATATTCTTTCCAACATAATCTGCTCTTATAGGAAGTTCCTTATGTCCTCTATCAATAAGAACTGCAAGCTGTATAACCTTTGGTCTATCAACATCCATTATTGCATCAATTGCTGCTCTTGCAGTTCTGCAAGTATATAGAACATCATCAACTATAATTACTTTTTTATTTTTTATTTCTACTCCAAGTTCTGAATTTTTCACTTTGGGAATATCCCCATGTTCAGTTAAGTCATCCCTATATAATGTTATATCAACATGACCTACTGGAACTTCTTTGCCTTCTATACTCTTTATATATTCTGACAATCTTTTAGCTATAGGATATCCTCTTGTTTTTATTCCAAGTAATACAACATCATCTATTCCTTTATTTCTTTCAATTATTTCATGGGATATTCTTATAAGAGTTCTATTAATAGCTTTTTCATCTAATAAAGTAGCTTTTAATTTCATTACTTTTCCTCCACTAATTGTTCTATTCATTTCTTAATTTATCAATTATATTTATAAAGTATTTAGGTAATTCACTATTAAATTCCATATACTCATTAGTCTCTGGATGAATAAAACCAAGAGTCTTTGCATGAAGCATCTGTCCATCTAACTTAAATTTCTGTCTTTTAAATCCATATAGCGGATCACCTACTAACGGGAATCCTATTGATGACATATGTACTCTGATTTGGTGAGTTCTTCCTGTCTCTAATATACATTTAATTAAAGTATATCCGTTATATCTTTCTAATACTTCATAGTGAGTTACTGCAAGTTTTCCATCTTCAACTATTCCCATTTTTAATCTATCTTTTTTATTACGTCCAATAGGCTTATTTATAGTACCACTATCATTTTTTAATCTGCCTTCAATTAATGCATAATATTCTCTTTTCATTGAGTGATTCTTTAATTGCTCTGAAAGTTTATTATGTGCCTCATCATTTTTTGCTACAACTAGTATTCCTGAAGTATCTTTATCAATTCTATGAACGATTCCAGGCCTTATTATACCATTTATTCCAGACAAATCTTTACAATGAAATAATAATGCATTAACTAAAGTTCCATTATAGTTTCCCGGCGCTGGATGAACCACCATCCCTTGTTCCTTATTTACAACAATAACATCATTATCTTCATATAAAATATTTAAAGGTATATCTTCTGCGTCAACTTTAAGTATTTCTGGCTCTGGTACTTCTAATTCTATATTATCAAAAGCTTTTACTTTATAATTACTTTTAGGTATTTTATTATTAACTACTACTTTTTCTTTTTTAATCAATTCTTGAATAAATGATCTAGATTTTTCTTCAAGCATATCACTTAAATATTTATCTATTCTTGTTCCTTCACTTTTTTCATCTACTTTAAATAAAGTTTTTTCCATAATGCATCCTCATCCTACATATATTCTTAACCATTATAATATAATACTATATAATTTACAATCTACCTTATTTTATTCGTAAGCGTACATAAGAAATAATAATCAAAAAAAGAGGGTTATACCCCTCTTATAAATTTTAATCCTTATAAACATGGAATGTATTTATTCTGAAAAACACATTAATACAATTACTCATTTTTATTATCTGCAAAGAAACTCTTTATTTCATTCAATTCCTGATTAATTTCTTCTAAAGACATTGTATTTTCAAGCTTTTTAGCACTTCCTTCTTCTAAAGCTTCATCTTTAATCACATCAGCTGCAACTTCTTCAAAAGTATCACTTGAATATTGAGATTCGTTTTCTTCTATTATATCTTTAGGTGATTCTTCACCACTTTCACCAAGATTATAATTTTTAATAAAGTCCTTTTCTAAAGCATCAAAAGTTTCCATTTGTGTATTCATAAAGTTTCTATATTTAGCTCTAAATTTAATAAATTCTTGTTTTACCTTTTCATATTCATCATTTATTTGAATAACATCATTATGTGCCTTATCTAAAATCTTTTGTGCTGTTTCATTTGCATTTTTCACCATAAGCTCTGCTTCCTTTTTAGCCGAGCTCTTTGCTTGTTCTGCTGCATTTTGTGCTAATAATAAAGTGTTTTGAATAGTAGTTTCAATTTTTGAATAATACTCTATCTTTTCATTTAAATTTGCTAATTTTTCTTTTAAATTAGAATTTTCTTTATACATTTCTTCATAATTTTCAACTACTTCATCTAAGAATTCATCAACTTCTTCTGCATTATATCCTCTTAGACCTCTCTTAAATTCCTTATTATTTATATCCATTGGTGTCAGTTTCATGTTATCACCTCTACTATGTATATTTTTTTATAACTACCTTTAATTTTCCACTTTTACTTGTACCAATAATATTTCCAACTATGAATTTTCCGTGTTTTCTTATTGTTATTCTTTCTTCACCTTTTAATTCATAGCTCTTATCTCTTATCTTAGCATAATCTATTAAAATTTGGCCTTGATCTATTAAAATTTGCGCTTTAGCTCTAGATATATTACATAGTTTTGAAACTATCCCATCAATTCTTAAAGAAGAAACCATAATGATTTCTTCTTTAAAATTTACATGTGGAAGAAGCGACATATCTTCTATTAGTTCAACTTTACATGTTACTTTTCCTATTTTGTCTATATTATATAATATAAAATCTTGAATTTCTTCATGTACAGCAACATAACAGCTATTATCTTCTACAAACAAATCACCTATTTTATTTCTTTCAATACCTAAACCTAATATTCCGCCTAAATAATCTCTATGAGTTAATTCTGAGAATTTTGATTTATTAGTTATCTTAATTAAATTAATTGGGAAACTTGTATTGTATAAATTATTGAAAGAAATCATCCTTCTTTCAGCTTCTTCAAAAACTCCATAACTTTCTATTTTTACACTTTTACTTTGAAGATTTTTTTCAAACCACTTCCAAACATTAGGTGTATAAAACTCTTTTCCAAAAACTACTATATCTTTTTCTTTAGCAAGTAAGTATTTTTCATATAAATTTATAACTTCTTCTTTCTCTTCACCAAAGCTTCTATTTATAAGTTCTTTTACCATAATAACATATATAAAATTCTATTAATTACCTGTCTTAAAACAAAGTCAATTACAAATAATGCTATGATTGGTGAAAAATCTATTGGTGAGTCTGGAAAAAATCTATCTTGTAATGCCCTAAAAGGAGTTAAAATAGGATTAGTTATTGCATAAACTATATCCATAAATTTATTATATCTAAGTTGTGGTATCCAAGATGCTATACATTCTATTAATATAGCAAGCTCAATTATACCAAATACTGTATTCATTAATCTAATTATTACGCTTGCCATTATACCTCCTATTTAGACCAATTAAATAATGCTTTTGTACTTAATTCATTTTTTAATTCATTTGTTACTTCAACATTAGAAGGTGAAAGAAGATAAACTCCTTTTTCTATTTGTTGAACTTCTCCTCCTAAAGCATAACAAGATCCACTTATAAAATCTAATAATCTTTGTGCTATTTTAAATTCAAGTATGGTAGTATTAACTAAAACTATTCTCCTATTTTTTAATGCATCACATATTTCCATTGCTTCCTCATAATCAGATGGCTTAGTTATTGTTACCTTTACTGCTGATGATGTATGGATATTTACTACCTTATTATTCTTCTTATTTGTTATAACTGGCTCAGCAGAATTTTCTTCTTCCATTTCTTCATTTTCATATTCTTCATCTTCGAAGTCATCATAATCCTCGTAATCTTCGAATCCTAGTATAGATTTAACTTTTGATAATACATTACTCATTTTTTCTCCTCCTACACTTAAACATTATAATTTCTTTCCCCAAAAATTCCTGTTCCAACTCTTACAAGAGTAGAACCTTCTTCAATGGCAGTCATATAATCATTTGTCATACCCATTGATAATATATCCATAGAAATATTTTTAAATTTCTTACATTTTAATTCATCAAATATTCCTTTAGTTTTCTTAAAATAATACCTATTACTTTCTTCATTTCCTTTTGGAATAATAACCATAATTCCTTTAACAAGAATATGATTACATTCTTCTATTGCTTCAATAAATTCATTTAAGTTTTCCTCTAAAATACCACTCTTACTTTCTTCTCTTCCAATATTAATTTGAATTAAAGTATTTGCTGTTTTTTCATTTTTTTCATATACTTTTTCTATTTCTTCTAATAGCTTAATACTATCTAATGAATGTATCAAATGCACCTTATCCACTAAGTATTTAACTTTATTTGTTTGTAAATGTCCAATTAAATGCCATTTAACATCTTTATGAAAAATTTCCTCTTTTGCTAGAAGTTCTTGAACTTTATTCTCACCAAATTCTCGCATTCCAGCTGCATAAGCCTCTTCTAACGCTTCTATTGGTTTTGTTTTTGAGACAGCTAGCAATTGTACTTCTGATGGAATTTTAGATTTTATTTCTTCAATATTTTCTTTAATCCCCATTTGTCAACACCTTTTCTGCTATTCCTTTCTTTTGTCCTTAATATGTTTATATTCTCTACAGATATGAATTTTCCTTCAAATTTAATAAATAAAATTTAATTTTCTTTTATATTTTCATTTCTTTCCATAAATTGTATTATACCGTTAGAACTCGTAGCAGGCATTGTAATTTTGTTTCTAGTTTCAATTTCAATATTTAACTTTCTAATCATAAGTTGTTTTATATGGCTTCCATCTTCCATTAGGGCTGCTTTTAATTTTTCAGGATCACCAATTGCATAAATATTGAAAGGTGCATACTCCATACTTCCATCTTCAAAGCCTATAAATGCCCAATTACATATTACTCCTGACCATGGAATAACTCTATGATTGTTTACACTTATTGCTTCTGCTCCTGCATTCCTAAGTTCATTTAAAACTAATGCCATATCACTGTCATGCAACAATTTGCTATTTATATCTTCCTCCATATCTTCATTATAGTTTGTATAACCATCATTGATTTTTAATATTATTCCTGGTCCTTCTACAGCACTCATTCCTGTGAATAATTGATAATCCCCTATTTGATTCTTCATATCTTCTAGTATTTTCTCATTTTGTTCATCTTCTCGCATATACCTATTTATTGTTAGCTTCATTTCTATATTGTCTTCTTTTATATTCCCAATATCTTTATATAAATTATTTCTTTCTTCAATTGCCTTTTGATATTCAGCTGAGCTGATTTGAGTATAAGAAGATTTTATTCTTTCAAAATCAAAATTTACAGATATCAAAATTCCAACAATAATTGCTGCAATAAAAACAAAGAATGAACTATTTTTTTTTATCACTCTTCTTTCACCTCAACTTGAGCTTTATGTTGTTCTTTTTTACTTCTCCAATTTTCTATAATAAGCCTTCTTATAATTGCAAAATTTTCGAATATTCTTCCTCCAAATACAATTACAGCTGCAATATATATTGGTATTCCAAGTTTATCTCCCAAATATGTAAGTGAAGCTGCTAAAAGTGCATTACCAAAAAAACCCGATACGAAAATATCAGCTCGAAAATTTTTTGATAAATTTGCTCTAATTGCCCCAAATACTGAGTCTAAGCATGCAAGTATAGCAATTGACATATATGATGAAAATCCTTCTGGAATATTAACATCAAATACAAAACCTAATATAATTCCTATAAATAGTCCTACTACTGCTATCAATTTAATTCTCTCCTATTCCTTTACAGATTTAATGAATTCGCTTTTTAATGCTACTGTTGTTTTTCCTATATTAAGGTCATCTTCAAGTTTTAGTTCTGTATTGTAGTTAGAAAGTGCACCATATTCCAAAGAACCCGGAAATCCTATTCCAACTTCCATTCTATTTTTATCTCCAATTGCTTTTATTTCTATTTTTTCTCTTGGGTATACTCTTCCAGTAGATCCTATTGCAATACCATTTCCAGCAGTTTTTATTCCAGTCTGAGGTGTTATTCTTATATCATTTATTGATATTGCCTCTGCTCCAGAATACCAAAGAAGATTAATAATATGAACAATTTCTGATTCACTTAAGTCCCTACTATTTCCACCAGCATTAGATGAAAATATTGATGTCTTTGGTGTTATTGTCAAGCTAATACCTGGCCCTTTCACATCGACTATACCTAAGTGCATTCTTGCAGTATCTAATTGATTTTTAATTTCAGTAGCCGATCCACTTTCTTCTGCAGCAGATTCTTCCATTTGTTTAAGCTCATCTGATAATTGTGTATTTGTTGTAAGTAATTCTTCTTTTTCCTTTTTAAGTGCTTCTATTTCTGCTATTATGTCTGCTGAATCGTAACTTGTTACATTAGTTTGACTATTTTTAGATAATAAAATTTTAAACTGATATGTTAATAAAAACCCTAAAAAACAGCAAACAATTCCTATAAATATTTGTGATTTAGATACCTTCATTCTATCTTACCTTTCAAAATCGTAATTATTTTTAATAAACATTAGTAATGAGATTATTGTAATAAAAAAAATTGCAATTTAATATCCATTTTTCTTCTTATTCACTATAATATATAGGAGAACCTTCAAATCCAACATCTACATATCCTTTTTTTAGTTCTATAGATGGATCTTCAATTATATGCATTAGTTTATTCATTTTATCTGGTAAATTCTCATCATTACCTAGTCTTCCTTCAACTTCTCCGATATATACTTTTATATTCATAAGATCCGCTAAATCAATAGAATCTATATTAAAATTCGTTGGATTAACTTCTGCTATCTTAGAAAATATAGTTAAAATATTCAAGATTCTTTCATCTTTTATTCCAATTTGTCCAAGCACTGGATTATCAATGGTGATTCCATTAAGTTTAATTAAACTTCTATTTTCTATATTTGCACTGTCTTCTAATACTACTAATTTATCACTCAGCACATATATTTTATCATCTATTTCCACGTAATATATAGCTTTCTTTTCTGATAATGTTATATTAACCTGTCTAGGATAAATTTTTTTTATCTTTACAGCTTCCACATATGCATTGCTTTTAGCCTGAGAATTTATATGTTCTTTATCTATAAACAATATATTCTGGCCTATTAGATATTCGGTTTTTTCTTTTACATCTTCTCCACTCATAGCTGGATTTCCTAAAATAGCAACTTTCTTAATAGTGAAAAAATCAGACTTGCATGCAAATATACTAAAACCAATTACTATAAAAGATATTAAAAATAATAATTTTATTATCATTATTTTATTTCGTCTTTTTTTAATATATTTATTATTTTTCTTTATCATACCCATCCCTATTTCTATTTAATCTGTTTCTATATTTTTCATATATTATATCATACCACTTTAATTATATATTTTCATTAAAATTTCAATAATAAATGCAGAATAGACTGCATTTATAATCTACTCTGCATTTGAAAAATCTTTATTATTTATTTTTAAAACTCACTTTTGCCCTCTGTCTGACGTGATATGTTTAAAAGTATTCCCATAGCAGCCATATTTATAACAAGTGCACTTCCACCATAACTTATAAACGGCAGTGGCACTCCTGTAACAGGCATTGATCCTGTTACAACCGCGATGTTTATAAGAGATTGAACTGCAATTACTGATGTTATTCCTACAGCAAGTAGACTTCCATATACATCTTTTGCCTTCATTGCAACCATTATTCCTCTCCAAACAAAAAATACAAATAATGCGATTATGAGCACACATCCTATAAGTCCTAGTTCTTCTCCTATTATAGAAAATATAAAATCATTATGCGGTTCTGGCATATACAATGTTTTCTGCCTTGATTGACCCAAGCCAAGTCCAGTAAGTCCACCAGCTCCTAAAGCATAAAATGATTGAATTAACTGATAGCCATCCCCTGCTGGATCCTGCCATGGATTTATGAAATTAAGCATCCTTGCTCTTCTATAATCACTTGAAAATGTGAAGAACAATGCGGCAGCTACCATAGTTGGAGCTACATACCCAAAAAGATGTTTAATTCTTCCTCCTGCCGAAAAAAGCATAATAAATGTAACTATCATAATTACTGAGGCTATACTTAAACTTTTTTGTGCAAGTACTAATGCTGCATATAATCCTGCTATTCCTAAATATGGTATGATTCCTTTTATAAAATCCTTAATTCCTTCACCTTTAACTTCAAGGCTCATAGCAAGAAACAAAACAACTGTATACTTGGTAAGTTCTGATGGCTGGAAACTAAAAGGTCCTAGTTGTATCCATCTTTGTGCACCATTTATAGGTGCAAATAAATATACTGCTAATAATAAAGGAATAGTAGCTATCATTAAAGCAAATGTATATTTCTTAATTTTATGATAATCATATGACATCATAAAACACATTGTTCCTATACCTAAAGGCGCAAAAATAAGCTGTCTTTTTAAGTAAAACATACTATCATTATTTTTAAACATTGCATAATATGAACTAGCTGAATATACCATTACAATACCAACTGCTAAAAGTAATATCACAGCATAAAATATACCATAGTCTATTTCTCCCATTTTATTTTTGGATTTCTTTTTTTTCATGCATAAATCCTCCACTTAATTTTAAATTGCTATAAACCCGATAACACATAGAATTGCAGTGATAATTGAAAAAACTGTTACTATTTTTACTTCACTCCATCCAAGTTGCTCAAAATGATGATGTACTGGTGCCATTTTAAACACCCTTTTTCCTGTTAATTTGAACGATGTAACTTGAATTATTACTGATAATGTTTCAAATACATATATACCACCAACTATTATCACTAATAATTCCATTTTAAGCATCAACGCCATAGTCCCTATAGCTCCTCCGAGTGCTAGTGAACCTGTGTCTCCCATAAATATCTTAGCTGGAAAAGCATTAAATTTTAAAAACCCAATTAGTGCACCGATAAGTGCTAATGAAAATGTAGTTATATATACATTGCCTGTTTTATATCCAACTATAGCAAAAAATGTTAATACAATTATCGTTACAGATGTAGCTAACCCATCTAAACCATCTGTTAAATTTACTGCATTTGTTACAGCAGCATAGTAAACTATTATAAATGGTATATATAATATCTTTAAATCAATACTAAAATTAGCAAAAGGAACTAATATTGATGTTCCTACATATTTATATCCATACCACGCAAATGCAATTGAAAATAATAGTAGTAATATCATTTTTTGCATAGCTTTTAGTCCTAAATTATCTTTATGAATTATCTTTAGTATATCATCTAAGAATCCGATAAATCCAAATGCTAATAATGAATATAATATTATCATTTCTTTTGAATTGACTTTATATCCCATTATAATAATAGTAAGTGCTGTCGCAAGAAAAAATATTATTCCTCCCATTGTTGGTGTTCCTGATTTCTTTAAATGACTCTTAGGACCATCAGTTCTTATATTTTGCCCAAATTTCAGCTTATGCAACAATGGTATAAAAATAGGTCCGAGTATGATTGAAAATATAAGTCCCATTAATAAAGGTATTAATATATTCAAATTTAAAGCTCCTTTAATTGATTCCCCCATTTTTCTTCCTCCTCTGTCTATTCAAATATTTCGTCTATTTCACTAACTATTTCTTCAAATTTAGCACTTCTTGATGCTTTAACTAAAATTATATCTTCATCTTTAATAAATTCTTTTAATTTATTTATAATATCCTTTTTATTGGCGAAAATCATACATGTTCCCTTAAATCCTTCTTCGTAACATTTTTTAAATTCACCAGTTGTAAGTAATACATCAGCTTTTGTTGTTGCATATTCTCCAACTTCAGTATGCCCCTTACTAGCATACTCTCCAAGCTCTCCCATATCACCAAGTACTGCTATTTTTCTTTTTCCTGAATAATTATAGAGTACATCAAGTGCAGCTTTCATTGAATCTGGATTTGCATTATATGAGTCATTTATTATTGTAAAATTCTTTTTATTTATAATTTCTAATCTCATAGACGTAGCTTTAAAGTTTTCTAGGCCTTTTTTCATTTCATCAAATGTAACACCTAAATCTAGTGAAACCTGTATTCCAAGTAATGCATTTAGTATATTGTGCTCTCCAACCATATTTAAAGCAAATCTATATCTCTTATTTTCTCTAGTAACTACATCGAAAATTGTACTTTCACTATTTAATTCCAAATTTTCTGCATAAAGATCACAATCTTTACTATAACCAGTTCTTTGCAATACAAAGCCTTGGTTTATATCTACAGTTCTTAACATATCATTTTCACAGTTTATTATAAGCTCATTCTTTTCACCAAAATAATGTGATATACTCATCTTCTCTTTAAGTATATTTTCTCTAGTCTTTAAATATTCTATATGAGCTACACCTACATTAGTTATTGCAGCAATATCTGGTCTTGCAATATCAGCCAGTGTTCTTATTTCTCCAAAGTTATTCATTCCCATTTCAAGAACTGCTATATCATAATTTTTATCTAATTTTAATATCATAAGTGGCAATCCTATATCATTATTAAAATTTCCTTGTGTTTTAAAAACTCTATATTTCCCACTAAGAAATGCTGCAACCAAATCTTTGGTAGATGTTTTCCCAGTTGATCCTGTTATTCCAACAACCTTGATTCCTAATTTTTTTCTATAATACTTGGCTAAATTTCCAAGGGCTTTTTTGGTATCAGCCACCTTAATTACAACCGCTTTATTTTCAAATTCATTAATATCAAATTTTATTTCATCAATTATTACAAGTGATGCACCTTTTTCTATAGCCATATTTGCATAATCATTTCCATTAAAATTTGCACCTTTTAAAGCAATAAATAAATTGTCTTTTTCTATTTTTCTTGTATCAGTACAGACTTCATTAAAAATTAAATTTTCTTTGTTTATTACTATTTTCCCATCAATTGCTTTCACAATTTCATCTAAACTTAATTCCAAAACATCCACCCCTTAATTCAATTCATGATTCACAATTAATTCAAATTTATAATTAATTATTAATACTTAATTCATTGAATCAAGTATTTCTTTTACTACTTCTCTTTCATCAAAATGTATAGTTTTATCTTTTAAAATCTGATATGTTTCATGGCCTTTTCCAGCAATTACAATAACATCATCCTTCTTAGCAATTGAAATAGCTTTTCTTATAGCTTCTTTTCTATTTTCTATTATTATATAGTTATTTTTATCTAATCCAGCCTTTATATCTTCTATTATAGACATTGGATCTTCACTTCTTGGATTATCTGAAGTTATTATTGCTATATCAGATATATCTACTCCTATTTTTCCCATTTGAGGTCTTTTTACTTTATCTCTATCCCCACCACATCCAAATACAGAAATTAATTTTCCTTTTGTAAATGCCTTGGCCGTTTCAAGTATATTTAAAAGACCATCCGGAGTATGAGCATAATCTACTATTATTTCATAAGGAAGGTTGTATTCTTTGCAAACTCTTTCACATCTTCCAGGTACTAAAGTTTCTTCTATTCCTTTTTTAATAGCATTTATATCTATTCCAAGCTTATAGCACATGGCTATTGCACCTAAAGAATTATAAACATTATAATCGCCCGGAATATTTAAAACAAATTCCTCTTCCTTATCTAATTTGACTTTAAAGTTAATATTTTTACTTCCCATATTTTCATCAAATGCTTTAAAATCTGATTTATTTTTAAGAGAAAATGAATATATATCCTTGGCATTTAATAAGTTTAAGTCTTCAATTACTTGTTTTCCGTAATTATCGTCAATATTAACTAATTTTATACGTGATCTTTCAAACAACTTAAATTTTGCTTTATAATAATTTTCAAATGTTTTATGAAAATCTAAATGATCCCTTGTTAAATTAGTAAATATTCCACCTTCAAACTGTATTCCATAGACTCTATCTAACTCCAAAGAATGTGAAGATACTTCCATTATGCAATATTCCACACCCTTTTCTACCATTTCACTAAATAATTCTTGAAGTTCTAGAGATTCAGGTGTTGTTCTCTCAGTATGAATTTTTTCCTTTCCAATATAATTTGCTATTGTCCCTACTAAGCCTACTTTTTTCCCTGCTGCTTCTAATATATCCTTTATCATAAAAGTAGTTGTTGTTTTACCATTAGTTCCTGTGACTCCTATGACCTTCATCTTCTTGCTTGGATTATTATAGTAATTTGCCCCTATACATGCCAATGTTTTTCTTGTATCACTTACTTTTATTACAATAATATTTTCGTTCTGTATTTTTACATCATCTTGAATTATTATTACTTTTGCTCCATTTTCTATAGCCTTATTAATATACTTATGACCATCTGTAGCAAAACCTTTTATGCATACAAATATATCGTTCTCTTCAACTTTTCTACTATCATAGTTAATTTTATTTATTGTACTAGTAACATTTCCACATACAAGTTCATAATCTATATTTGTTAAAATATTTTTTAATTCCATAAAACAACCTCACTCTCTTATTTTATATATCTAAAAAAATATAGCATGTGAGCATCCCACATGCTATATCTTATCTTTTGATTAATCTTCATAATCTGAGTTCAATGTAAATTTAACACTTGTGCCCTTACTTACTATTTCTCCTGGCGAAATACTTTGATCAGCTATAGTTCCTTCTCCTTCAAAAGAAGAAGTTATACCTAAGCCACTTAGTAGAGCTTCTGCATTTTCTTTACTGTATCCTCTAACATCAGGCATTGCAACATTATTATTATAAGTCGCGTCACTTCCTGTGTAAAGATTTATTTTTGATCCTTCTTTTACAGAATATCCTGGGTATGGACTCATGTCTACAACTTTTTCACCACTGCCATCAATAGTAAAATCTAATTTAGCTTC
The DNA here is from genome assembly GCF_001458595.1 of Clostridium neonatale. Classification (GTDB taxonomy): domain Bacteria; phylum Bacillota; class Clostridia; order Clostridiales; family Clostridiaceae; genus Clostridium; species Clostridium neonatale. The sequence goes on along the minus strand of NZ_LN890328.1, from coordinate 684,810 downwards.
TTTTAAGACTTTTTTAGCTTCGTCAACCTTAAGATTTCTAACATCTGGGATTACCACATCTCTAGATATTTGACTCGTATTTTCATCTGAGAATTTATTATCTAAATAATTAAATATATCCATAAATAGATTTTTTGCATATGGTGCAGCAACTTGACCTGCGTAATAAGCACCATTACTTGGTTCATCTACTGTAATCATTATAGTTACCTTTGGATCATCTACTGGTGCCATCCCAACAAAAGATGATATATATTTTCCATCTTGATATCTTCCATTCTCAACTTTTTGTGCAGTACCAGTCTTGCCTCCAATATGATATCCTTCTATAAATGTACTATTACCAGATCCATACATAACAACTCTTTCAAGATATGTTCTAAGAGCTTTAGTAGTTTCTTCACTCGCAACTGTAGTTTTTTTAGGGCTAAATGCTTCATCTACTATTTTCACTCCATTGTCATCCTCATGAGTTACTTCTTTCATTACATGAGGCTGTATTAATGTTCCACCATTTGCAATAGCATTTAATGCAGCCATATATTGTACTGAATTTACCGTATTAGTCTGTCCAAAAGATATGGTAGCTAAATCAGCTTCTGAAATATTATCAACTTTCTTTACAATACCAGAGGCTTCTCCCGGCAAATCTACTCCACTAGTTTTTCCAAATCCAAATTTATTTATATATTCACTTAATTTTTCTTTTCCAATAAGCTGTCCTAATTGAATAAATGCTACATTACATGAGTTCTGTATAATCTCTGGAAAAGTTTGAGTCCCATGTCCCTGAGTCCTCCAACATTTCGGATGTATACCTCCTACTGAATAAGAACCTCCACAGAAAAATGTACTATTTTCATTAACAAGCCCCTCTTCAAGAGCAGTGATTGCAGTAATTACCTTGAAAATAGAACCAGGTTCAAATGTATCATTTACAAGTCTATTTCTCCACATTTTTTGTATTTGCTCACTTTTATTAGCTCCATCAAAATTCTCATATCCTTCATATGGTTCATTAGGATCAAAATCAGGTTTATTAACCATTGCAAGAATCTCACCAGTATGAGGATCCATTACTAATACTGAAACTGCTTTTGCCATATTATCTTCATAAGCTTGTTTGGCTGCTTTCTCAGCGAAATACTGTATATTTTCATCTATTGTTAGAGTTACATCCTTACCATTTACCGGAGAAGTAAATTGAGATATTGTATATGGTAAATCATTATTGTTTTTATCAAGCTCGGTAATTTTCATTCCTGGAACACCTGATAAATACGAGTTATACTCTAGTTCTACACCTGTAAGACCCGTACCATCAATATTAGTACTTCCAAGTACATGCGCTAAGAAATTATTATTAGGATAATATCTTTTTGTATCTGGAGATACCAATACGCCACTAATGTTAAGCGCTTTAACTTTATCAGCCTGTTCTTTTTCAATTCTTCTTATAAGAGTTGCAGATCCTGCTTGAGCACCACTTGGAAGCTTAGTTTCTAATTTTTCTTTTACCTTATTAACATCTAAGTCTAGAGCAGTGGCAATAGCTGGTGCAATATCATCCATTGTAAGTTCTGTCTTCCCTTTAGAGACAGTTATACCTATACTGTTAAGTTCTCTAATTCTATCTTCTGTAAGATCACGTTTTAAATATGATCTTATTGAATTTAAATCAAAGTCAACTCTATATACATTGGCAGATACAGCAAGTTCTTTTCCATTTCTATCTAATATTTTTCCTCTTATAGCATCTATTTTTACTTCACTAGTCCATTGTTCTTCCGCTCTTGCAGCATATTCCTGTCTTTTAACAGTCATTATATAAGTTAATCGAGTAGTTAAGATAGCAAAAACAACTGTTAATCCTAAGATTACGATGCTCATTCTTTGCCTCATTTTTGCTCTATCTTTATAATTATTTCTTTTCAACTTTCTTCCCCCATCTATTTTTATAGATAGCTTAATTCCTTTTATGTGAAGCAGTTAAATATACAAAATCACTATTTTGTAAAGCCAAATAATTTTGAAATTATTCCGCCTTTACTTTCTTTATGATTTTCTTCATTTTCAGTTTTATCTTTTACATTTTTAAAATAGTTCTCTGAAAAGTTTACTTTTATGGTATCTTCCTTTTGTGGCATAACCATTGCAAGTTTCGCTTCTGCACTTTCTTGTATATTACTTAATGAAGAAAATTTCAATATTTTAACCTTTAATGCTTCGTTTTCTTCTTGCATTTGATTAATTTCAGTATTTAACTGGCGGACTTGCTTTTGCATGTTATAAACTTTACTATCTCCTAAAATAGTAGCACATCCAAAACATAAAATTATTCCTGCTACACTAAGGACATATCGCCTATCATTTTTCTTTTTAGTCTTTAATTTTGCTTTTCTGTCTTGTTTTACCTTATGTGTTTCTTTATATTCTCTGTTTGGATTTTGTACATTACTTCTTCTAGCTGGTTTTGTTGCTGTACTACCTTTTATATAATCATATTCTCCTTTTCTCATTTTATTCACATCCCTACTCAAATAAACATAATAAATTATACAAACAAATAATTACTAAATTTTTTCTAATATTCTAACTTTTGCACTTCTACTTCTTGGATTTTCTTCAATTTCTTCTTTTGATGGAGCTAATCCCTTTCTAGTAAGTACCTTTATTGTTGGCTTCTTGCCACACACGCACATAGGAAATTCTTTAGGGCAGGTGCATGGATTTTCCAATTCTCTATATTTTAATTTAACTATTCTATCCTCCAAAGAATGGAATGTTATTATAACCATTCTTCCGCCTTTATTTAGTCTTTCCACTCCATCTTCTATTGTCTTATTTAATATTTTAAGTTCTGAATTCACTTCTATTCTTATAGCTTGGAAAGTTCTCTTAGCAGGATGAGGCCCCTCTCTCCTTGCTTTAGCAGGAATAGCATTTTTTATTATTTCCACTAATTCTAAAGTAGTTTGTATAGGATTTATTTCTCTTGCATTTACTATAAAATTAGCAATTCTTTTAGCAAACCTTTCTTCTCCATAATCTTTAATTATTTTATATAATTGTTCTTCACTATAATTATTTACAATATCATATGCTGAAAAATCATTATCTCTATTCATTCTCATATCTAAAGGTGCATCCTGCATATAGCTAAAACCTCTTGATGCCTCATCTAGCTGATACGAAGAAACTCCTAAATCCATTAAAATTCCATCTACTTTTTCAATATCCAAGTCACTTAAAATATTATCTATATTATAAAAGTTGCTGTGAACATATCTAACATTATCATAATCTTTAAGCCTTTCCTTAGCTGCTGTTAAGGCATCTCTATCTTGATCTATTCCAACAAGAACTCCATCTTTTGATAGATTCTTTAATATGTGTGAAGAATGCCCAGCACCGCCTAAAGTACAATCAACATACGTCCCATTTGGCTTTATATTTAGTCCTTCTATACATTCATTTAATAAGACTGATACATGCTTAAATTCCATAATAAAAACTCCTTATATTCCTAAATCATTCATCTTCTCTGAAATAGAATCAAAATCTATATTTGACTCATTATATTCATCCCACTTTTCTTTGCTCCAAATTTCTACTCTAGATAATACTCCTATACTTACTATGTCCTTTTCTATGCCTGCATATTCTTTTAAGTTTTGTGGAATTACTCCTCTATACTGCTTATCTAACTCTATTTCACAAGCGCCAGAAAAAAAGAATCTAACAAAAGCTCTAGCATCTTTGTTGGTCAAAGGTAAAGTTTTTAATTTCTCTTCTAGAATTTTCCATTCAGCCAGTGGATAAACATATAAACACCCATCTAGTCCCTTGGTAATAACAAACTTATTTCCAAGTTCTTCTCTAAGCTTCGCTGGCACAATTATTCTGTTTTTAGTATCTAATGCATGTTGATATTCACCAAAAAACATATTTATCAGCTCCACTTTTAATACTAATATGGTTATTTGCTCTATTTCTATCCACTTTACACCACTTTAAACCACTTTCTTAAGTTATATTCTATATATAATCTATTTTTCCTTCTAAAACTTTAAAAAAATTAAGATAAATTTAATATAAAAAATAAATTTATCTTAATTGAATCTTTCCAAATTGCAGATCTCCACATTTTAAGTAATATTTATATTACAAATTTATAGGATTTTCACCAAAAAAGCCGAAATAAATTCATGATATAATTTATTTCGGCTTTATTAATTTCTTAATTATTAATCTCTAAGTGTTGCTCCTAATTTATATTCTAAAGATCTCAATATTTTCTCGTGAACTTTATTAACATCTTTATCAGTCAATGTTTTATTTTCATCTCTATAAGCAATTGCATATGCTATACTCTTTTTACCATCTGGAATTTGCTTTCCTTTATAAATATCAAACAATTCTACCTTTTCAACTATATTGCCACCAGCTTTTCTTATACAGTCTTCAATTTCTTGAACTAATACACTGTCTTCAACAAGAAGTGCAATATCTCTTGTCACAGCTGGGAATTTAGGTAATGGTTTATACTTTCTATCCATATCTGCTGCTTCATATAAATTATCTAAGTTGATTTGTGCCACATAACATTCAGTATCAACACCATAATTTTCAGAAACATCTGGATGAATTTCTCCTAAAACTCCAATTTCCTTCCCTCTAACAACCAATTTTGCTGTCTTGCCAGGATGATAACTTGGATCTTCGCTTTCACGAATATACTTAGCACTTTTCACTCCAAGACCTTCTGTAATATTTTCAACAGTACCCTTAAGATCTAAATAATCACAATCTCCATACATACCAATTGTTAAAATATTCTTTTCAGTTGGAAGTTTATCTTCTTCACCACTTGGAATATATATTTTACCCATTTCAAATAATCTTGCATATGAATTATTTCTTGAGTAGTTTCTTCCCAAGCATTCCATCATTGATGGTAATGTTGTAGTTCTCATAACGCTATAGTCTTCACCTAATGGATTTTTAATCTTAACAACATTTCTAAGTTCACTATCCTTTGGAAGATTTATTTTATCAAATACCTTAGGTGATACAAAAGAATAACTTATAGCTTGATTTAAGCCACTACCTGTTGCAAATAATACAACTTTTTCATCTAAAAGACCTTTTTTGTATCGTGGTTCTCTTTCAGTTGAAATCTTAAATATTGTAGTTGGTATGATATCATATCCATAAATCCTTGCTATTTCTTCAGCTATATCTTCTTTAATTTCAATATCAACTCTAAAAGTTGAAGCTGTTACTACTAAATTATCACCATCAATTTCTGTAAATAAATCAACGCTGTCTAAGCATCTTTTCATTTCTTCTACAGATATGTCTGTTCCAAGGAACGTATTAACCCATTTAGAATTAACAATAACTTTTCCTGCTTCCTTTTTATTGTTATATACATCTATTGTGCCTTCCATTACTTCTCCAGCATCTAATTCACATACTAAAGCACATGCTCTATCTATTGCTAATTGTGCAAGATTTGGATCTATTTCCTTTTCAAATCTTGATGAAGCTTCTGTTCTCAAGTTTAGCTTTTTAGAATTGACTCTTATATTAGTTCCATCAAAGTTTGCACATTCAAATACAACTTCTGTTGTATCATCTTTGATTTCTGAGTTTAATCCCCCCATTATTCCAGCTAATCCTATTGTTCTCTTATTATCCTTTATACAAAGAACACTACTATCTAAGGTTCTTTCAACTTCATCTAGAGTAGTGAACTTTTCACCTTCTTTAGCTCTTTCAACAACTATCTTATTATTTGTAAGCTCTCTTTTATCAAATGCATGCATCGGCTCACCAATTTCAAGCATTACAAAGTTAGTTATATCAACAATATTATTTATTGGTCTTACTCCAGCTTCAAGAAGTCTTTCTTGCATCCAGCTTGGTGACGGAGCAATTTTAACATTTTTTACTCCTCTCGCCATATATCTGTAGCAAAGATCATCTTTAATTTCTACCTTTAATTCATCATTTATATTTATACTACACTCAGCTTTATAGTCCAAGTTTGGCATTTTATACGAAGTTCTAAGTGCGGCTGCAGTTTCTCTTGCCATACCAACCATACTTAAGCAGTCTGGTCTGTTTGAAGTTATATCAAAATCCAATATAGCTTTATTTAATCCCAAGATTTCTTTAATATCAACTCCAAGAGCAATATCTTGTGGTAATATCATCAATCCATGTACAGGCTCATCTCCAGCAATTCCAAGTTCTTCTTCTGAGCAGAACATACCATTCGATACTTCTCCTCTAAGCTTCCCCTTCTTTATTTTAGTTCCGTCTGCTAACGTTGAACCATGAAGTGCAACTGGAACAACATCTTGTTCTTTCATATTAGTAGCAGCTGTTACTATTTGAATTTCTTCACTTCCAATATTAACTTGACAGATACTTAATTTTTCTGCATCTGGATGCTTTTCAATCTTTGTAATTTTTCCTGTAACTACTTTATCAATAGTATCTCCTTGAATTATTACTTCTTCAAGCTGAGAACCTGTTAATGTTAATTTATCTCCTAACTCCTTAGGACTTACATTTATATCAACGTAATCTTGTAACCAAGTAAATGGTACTTTCATTTTTATATCCTCCTTTTTTTTCAATGTACAAATAACTAATTTTCATATATACTTGCATTTATAGTCAAAGTACATTGAGTTTTTGAAATCTTCATTAAAATTCCATTTTTTTATTTTATTACTTACCTCAAAGCACATCAAATAACAAAATTCCCCAAGTTAACAATATCTACTCTTTGGCATATAATGCTTGGTGATGTACGAGTCTAGCAGTATGGCCCATCTTCATCTACTGATGAAGATGTTTCCTTAAGCAGAGATCCAAAATCTTGTATTTGGTGCGAATCGGTGGCATTTACCACTTAGCTAGATACGGCTTAGTGGTAAAGCCCGCATCACAACCATGTGATACGTTCCTATTTAAACGTATATGAGTATGTGTTTCCACTAAAAGAATCCCTTCTGCCCCCATAAAATAAGCATATTCTTATATTCTTATATTCTTATATTCTTATATTCTTATATTCTTAGGAATATATATTTTTTATTGCAAAACTTTAGCTATTAAAGAAAATTTTTTATAATATTTATACTTCACACTTTTATTAATGATTTCCCAAGAATTCAAATTTCCTCTAAAATAAAATATTATCTAAAATTGATTTAAAAATCTCATATCACTTTCATATAATAATCTTATATCATCTATACCATACTTAAGCATAACCATTCTATCTACACCAAATCCAAAAGCAAATCCACTATAAACTTCTGGATCAATCCCACAATTTCTTAGAACATTTGGATGAACCATACCACAACCTAAAAGCTCTATCCAACCACTGTTTTTACATACTCTACATCCTTCTCCGCCACATACAAAGCAAGTTGCATCCATTTCAGCTGATGGTTCTGTAAATGGGAAATGATGAGGTCTAAATTTAGTTTGAACCTTATCTCCAAACATCTTCTTCGCAAATAGCTCTAAAGTCCCTTTTAAATCTGCAAAAGTAACACCTTTATCAATTACAAGGCCTTCCATTTGATAAAATATAGGTGAGTGAGTAGCATCTACTGCATCTGATCTATAAACTTTTCCTGGAGATATCATCTTTATTGGTGGAGTTTGTTTTTCCATTGTTCTAATTTGAATTGGTGAAGTTTGAGTTCTTAAAACTATATTGTCATTAATATAGAAAGTATCTTGTTCACTTCTGGCTGGATGATTCTTTGGAATATTTAAAGCCTCAAAATTATAGTGATCAAGCTCTACTTCTGGACCTTCTTCAATTGTAAATCCCATTGAAATAAAGATTTCTTCCATTTTTTGAAGTGTTAAATCAAGAGGATGTCTTTTTCCTATAACTTTTTTCTTTCCTGGAAGTGAAATATCAATAGTTTCATTAGCAAGTTTATTAGCTTTTTCTTTTTCTTTAATAGAATTAACTATTTCTTCAAGTTTTGTTTCTATTGCTGCTTTAGCTTCATTAACCAATTTACCAACTATAGGTCTTTCTTCTGGAGACACTTGACCCATACCTCTTAATATTGTAGTAAGTTCTCCTTTTTTACCTAAGAACTTTACTCTTATTTCTTCTAAATCGCTACTGCTTTTAGCATCTTCAATTTTCTTTAATGCAAGTTCTTGTAATTCTTTAAGTTTTTCTTTCATTATTTTTCTCCTTTCAAACAAGTTCAATTTCATATAAAATTGATAATTTATAAATTTGCATAAAAAAATCGCCCCTTCATACAGAAAGGGACGAATTATCGCGTTACCACCCTAATTGGTTCTCTTACTCAAGATTAACCCAACTTAATTTAATTAACGACTTTTTTTGCCGCCAGTCACTACTATAATTTCACAACTGGAACTCCTGAGTGAACTTCAATATCAATTCATTTAAGAAGGCTTACAGTCTATGACCTTCTCTCCCTTAAAACTTCATAATATCTACTTTTCTCATTCAACGTTTTTTATATGCAATTAATATAATTCATTATACAAATAAAATTAAAAAATATCAATATTATTTTTTAATTTTTACATCTTTCTTGTCTAATTTTTTCATATATTATTACTGAAGTAGCTATTGCAACATTTAAGGATTCAGCATTACCAGGCATAGGTATTTTTACCTTTGTATCAGCAATTTCGTAAATTTCATCACTAACTCCGTTTCCTTCATTACCAACAGTTAATAATATTCTTCCTTTCAAATCTTCTTCATAAAAATCCTTATCCGTCTCTAATGATGTTACTAGTATTTTAAAACTTTCTTCCTTTAGCTTTTTTACTAAAGATAAATTCTCATCATCATAAACAACTGGTATATAAAATAAAGATCCCATTGTTGATCTTATAGTTTTCTCATTATATATGTCAACAGTACCTTTAGTAAGTATAATTCCATCTACACCTGCAGCATGTGCCGTTCTAATTATTGTACCAAGATTCCCCGGATCCTGAACTTTATCACATAATAAATAGAAGCTTCCATTTTCTTTTAAATAATTATTTTGCATATTAGCTACAGCAAGTATACCTTGAGGTTGCTCTGTTGAAATTAATTCTTTAAACAAACTATCGCTCATCAAATAAATCTTTATATCATCCTTTAAATATTTTTCAATATATGTACTCATTTTTTCATTTTCTTCTTTAGTTATAATTAAATATTCAATAGGCAAATCAGCTTTAAATGCTTCTTCTATCAATCTAAAGCCCTCAATTATATATCTATTATTTCTATTTCTATGTTTTCTTTCTTTAAGCTTCTTAGTTTCTTTAAATAAATTATTTTCTTTACTTTCTATAAAAATCAAATTTACACCTCTACTTATTTTTTCTTGAAATCATACTTTCAAATTTATTAAGATCTTTAGCACTTCCAAGAGCAACTAAAACATCATTTTCTTTTATAATATCTTCTGCTGAAGGTGATATATTAACCTTTTCTCCTCTTTTTATAGCAACAACATTTATCCCATGTTTTTTTCTAATTTCAATCTCTTTTAGTGACTTATTAAACCATTCTTTAATTGCTTCTATCTCTAATATGCTGTATTCCTCGGATAATTCTATATAATCCAATATATTTGAAGAAACAAGATTGTGAGCAACTCTTGTACCCATATCTCTTTCAGGAAGAACAACCTTATCCGCCCCTATTTTCGTTAATACTTTTGCATGTAGTTCATTATTAGCTTTTGCTATTATATATTTTACTCCTAATTCCTTTAAAATAAGAGTAGCCATTACACTATCTTGTAAGTTAGATCCTATAGTAACTACTGCCACATCAAAGTTTGTTACACCTAAAGTTTTCAGTATGCTTTCATCCGTTGAATCCATTTGCACTGCATGAGTTACATAATCTGAAATTTCTTGTACTTTTTCCTCATCTTTATCAATTGCCAGCACATCATGGCCTAGTTCATATATTGTTTTTGCTATAGAGGATCCAAATCTACCTAATCCTATAATAAGAAATTGCTTTTTTGACATTTTAATCATTCCCCTATCCAATTAGTATTTTTCCTTCCGGATATTTATATCCTTTTTTCTTATTTCTATTAATAATAGCAAATAAAACTGTCAAAGGGCCAACTCTTCCAATATACATGCTCATTATTAATAAAATTTTACTTAATCCTCCTATACTTTGAGTTACACCAGTACTAAGTCCAGCTGTTCCAAATGCTGATGCTGCTTCATAAAACAAATTAATAAATGAATGTTGAGGCTCTAGTATAGTTAACATCAAAGTAACAATAACAACCCACATAACACCAACAGCTACTATTGTAAATGATTTATAAACTGTTTCTTTTGAAAATCTTCTTCCAAATGCTTCCGTTTCTTCTCTTCCTTTTAGTACACATATTACTGTAAGAACTAAAATTCCAACAGTTGTTGTTTTAAGACCTCCAGCAGTTGATCCTGGCGATCCACCAATAAACATAAGTATTATTGTAATAAATTTACCCGCTATACTCATGCCATCTGTAGATATACTATTAAACCCAGCTGTTCTTGGAGTAACTGCTGCAAAATATGCATTAAGCAACTTGTCTTTTGCATTCATCACTCCTAATGTTTCTGGATTTTTATATTCAAAACATAACATTAATATTGTTCCAATGATAATTAAAGTTCCAGTTACTAATAAAACTATTTTGGAATTTATTGATAATTTCTTTTTCTTTTTAAAATTGTACAATTCTATTATCACTGTAAAACCCAAACCACCTATTATTATTAGAAAACTAAGTATTAACAAAATAATAGAATTATTTGCATATCCTGTTAAACTGCTAAAATTTCCATTTAAATCAAATCCAGCATTACAAAAAGCAGAAACTGAATGAAAAATACTGAAAAAAATCCCCTTGCTTAATCCCAATTGAGGTATGAATTGAGTCGATAACAGAACTGCTCCAGCAAGCTGTATTATTATTGTAAATCCAAGAACGTATTGTAACATTTTTATTAATCCTTCTATCTTAAAGGTATTCATAGCTTCCTGCATTATCAGTCTGTCTCTAAGAGTTATTTTTTTACCTAAAAGAACAGCTATAAAGGTGGTTAATGACATAAATCCAAGTCCACCAATTTCAATTAACATCAAAATAACACACTGCCCAAAAGCATTCCAATACGTACCAGTATCTATTGTTATAAGCCCAGTAACGCAAACTGCAGATGTTGATGTAAATAAAGCATCTAAAAAGTTTGTATAATTGTTATCTACTGATGATATTGGTAAACTCAATAAAATTGCACCAATTAATATTACTATCGCAAAGCCTAAAGACAATATCTGAACTGGATGTAGCTTGAATTTCTTTATATTCTTTTCCATATGTAAATCACCTCTAGGTTAATAAATACTAATAAAAATAGATATAATAGTTCTATTACTATTATACCTAAATAAACTTACTTATATTATATATTATTTTAAATATATATAAAGAAAATGCGACTTAAAGCCGCATTTTAATTAAGCATTTAAAGCTTTTTTAGCTACTGCTACTAATTCAGCAAATGCTTTAGGATCATTGATAGCTATTTCAGATAACATTTTTCTGTTGATGTTAACTTCAGCAACTTTTAATCCGTTCATGAACTTAGAATAAGACATATCGTTCATTCTAGCTGCTGCATTGATTCTAGCGATCCATAATGATCTGTAATCTCTCTTCTTGTTCTTTCTTCCAACGTATGCATTTCTTAATGCTCTTATTACTGATTCATTAGCAGTTTTATATAACTTACTTTTTCCACCGTAATATCCTTTTGCAAGTTTTAAAACTTTTTTATGATTTTTACGAGCGTTCTTTGCTCTCTTTACTCTTGCCATTACTTAAACCTCCTGTACCAACTCTATCTTATAGGTATGGTAATAATTTCTTAATTACTTTAGCTTCTGATTTTGAAACATATCCAGTTTTTCTAAGATTTCTCTTAGTCTTTGAGCTCTTCTTTGTTAAGATGTGGCTCTTGAATGCTTTAGCTCTCTTAAGCTTTCCTGTACCTGTCTTTTTGAATCTTTTTGCTGCACCTCTATGGCTTTTCATTTTTGGCATGATTAAAATCCTCCTCTCAAGTTATGCCTTTTTAGGCCCTAAAACTAATGTCATGTTTCTGCCCTCTCTTTTTGGTCTTTTCTCTACTAGGCAGACATCTTCTAATTTAGATATAAAAGTTTCAAGAATTTTTTCACCCATGTGACCTAATTCCATTTCTCTTCCTCTAAATCTAACAGTAATTTTAACTTTATCTCCATCTAATAGGAACTTTCTTGCATTTTTTGCTTTTATGTCAATATCATGTTCCTCAATATTAAGACTTACTCTAATTTCTTTAATATTTACTACTTTTTGCTTTTTCTTAGCTTCTTTTTCTTTTTTTGATTGCTCATATACGTATTTACCAAAGTCCATAATCTTACAAACTGGTGGTTTTGCATTAGGAGAAATCATTACTAAGTCTAAATCTTTTTCTTCAGCAATTCTTCTTGCTTCTGCTGATGAAATAACACCTAATTGTTCTCCATCGCTTCCAATTACTCTTAGTTCTCTTTCTCTAATTTGGTCATTAATAGAATAATCTTTACTAATTTTTTTCACCTCCGAAAAATATCTATACACAATAAAAAAGACGGCCATAATAGCCGTCATCTCAATCAAAATAATGCATAGACATATAACCTCTACTAGTAATCATTAGACACTGCAGGGTGAGAAACGGCTGTTTCTTCTTAACGAATATGAGTATATCATCATTATTTATATATGTCAACATTTTTACTCATATTTTTTATTTCTATACACTCATCTATTTTATCACAATATCTCACTTTGTTTCCAAATACATTTTCAATAGTTTCAAGGAACTCTTTATTATTGCAATTTTCCTTTCCATGAATGACTATATTCTCTGGAGAACTTGTTATAAGACCGCTGATCAATATATCTTCGATATTCACTTCTAAATCTTTTTCATCTCCAGTTAATTCCTTTAAAAAATCTTTATATAAATCTCTTCCTTCTTTATCTTCTACTTTATATTTATTATCTTCATTAATAATAATGTTTACTTCCTCTATCTTGCATTCTTGAATATTAACAAAATATTTTAACAGTTTTACAAACTCATTATATTCTTTTTCTACCATGTACATCTCAATTACTTTCTCTATTACTTCTTCTATTTCTTTTCGTAACTTTCTCATTCTAAATGTTAAAAAACCATCAACATTTATCTCCTGATTTTCACTTATGCATTCTTGTATTTTGTTTATTATAGAATTTATTCTATTTAAACAATATACGCTACCTTCTTTATCATTTAAATCTTCACATTTTAATACTTTCATTATTTCATTTTCTATTTCTAATATTTCATTTTGCTTTAAGAAAAAATAATTATCAGTTAAAAACTCGAACATTTCTTTTTTTCTATAATTCTCAATAACAATTCTATATAAAATATTGCTAACATACATATTAATAATTTCTTTTATCTTTTCATTATAGCAATTTTCTTCACAGATTATTTTAATTATATGAGTCTTGCCTTCTATGCTTTCTACAAGCCCTATTAAAATATCTTTCTTCTTAAGTCGTTCTCTTAGCTCTTGCAAATCTTTCGAAAAAGACAAATCATCATCATAAGCTAATTTTAAAATAAGCATGGATTTCACTCCCTTCTTAATATTTGTATGTATAATTTTATTTGTTTTTTCCCTAAATAATTGTAAGTTGAATATTTTCCTATAATGTTTAGATATAAATTAAATTTATTGACACCATGTTATATATAGAATAAAAATATAATTGTAGCAACATTCTAATAAAATAAATCTTAAGGAGTTTTTCAATGTATTGTTTTGTTGATTATAGAATTAGTAAAGAAGAATTATTGAATCTTTCTGCTTTAAACCTTAATGTTATATCGGTACCACAATGTGATCTTGTATATAAAGCAATTAATGGTCATCCAGATATTCAAATGAATATTTTAAAAAATGATAGTGAACATAAAGTAATAATCCATAATAAAATCCATAATAATTTTAAAAATTTTCTACTTGATAACAACATAAAATATATTGTTTCAAAAAATACTTTGTCTAATACATATCCTGGAGATATTTTTTTAAATGCATTTATAACCGATAAATATTTCATACACAATACAAAATATACTGATGAAAATCTACTTGGTTCTCAAAATTATAAAATTGTTATTTCTGTGCCTCAAGGTTATACCAAGTGTTCTGTACTGCCGGTGAGAGAAAATTCATTGATAACTAGTGATAAAGGAATTTTTAACGTATTAAAAAATTATGATTTTGATATATTATTGGTACCTCCTGGTGATATACTACTTCCATCTTTAAATTATGGATTTATAGGTGGCGTTGGTGGAATGATTTCAAATAACAAGATGGCTTTCTTTGGTGATTTATCATATTATAAATACGGAAATAAAATAAAAGAGTTTCTTTTTAAATATGACATTGAGCCAATTTATCTTAGAAAAGGTAAATTAATAGACAGGGGCAGTCTGCTTACTCTTTAGTCATGTCCATATATAATATGATTTGTGTTTCTGTATGTTACTTTTAAAAATAAAATCTGCATAAGTCCTATTTTTCTAGGCTTATGCAGATTTTATTTTAAAATGAGATTTTTTAGTAACATTTTTTCTCAATTTAGCTATATTATTAATATAAGATATTTAATTAAGATTAAGGCACTATAGCCAAGTGGTAAGGCAGAGGTCTGCAAAACCTTTATTCCTCAGTTCAAATCTGGGTGGTGCCTCCATAAAAAGCCCGTAGACTTGAGAATTCTCTCGCCTACGAGCTTTTTCCTTTTTGTTTTAAAACATATTTATTTTAGATTTTTTAGGTTAATACATCATTAATCTCCGATTGTTCTTCTTACCGCTTCTACTACTCTTTCATTTTTAAAAGGTTTAACTATAAAGTCTTTGGCTCCTGCTTTTATTGCACTAACTACAACGTTTTCCTGTCCCATTGCAGAACACATGATTACATTGGCATCAACATCACTTTCAAGAATCCCAATAAGTGCATTAACTCCATCCATTTCTGGCATAGTTATATCCATCAAAGTTAAATCTGGACTTAACTGATTATATTTTTCTATGGCCACTTTTCCATTTTCAGCTTCTCCAACTACCTCATAACCGTTTTCTGTCAAAATTTCTCTAAGCATCTTTCTCATAAATATAGTATCATCACATATCAAAATTTTTTTACTCATTTTTTCCTCCTATTTATAAATAGACAAAGGCATTAAAAAAGAGCTTTATTGCATTTTTTAAATGAAATAGCCCCTTATGTAAAATGCAACTGGCTGCCATCCATTAGGAAAAGGCCCTCTAGCTTTGCGTCACAGCTTTTCAACTGCTTTGCCCTATTAAATTATTTTTTATACTTTTAGCTTGTACTAAATTCTATACTTATATTATCATTAAAGGCTTTAATTTTCAATCATTAATTTTCATTTCTTCAAGATTTTCACATAAATTCACGTTTTCGTCCAATATTTCTCATGTTTTTAATTCATTATTAAAAACATCACATT
Source organism: Clostridium neonatale (assembly GCF_001458595.1). Classification (GTDB taxonomy): domain Bacteria; phylum Bacillota; class Clostridia; order Clostridiales; family Clostridiaceae; genus Clostridium; species Clostridium neonatale. The sequence goes on along the minus strand of NZ_LN890328.1, from coordinate 669,118 downwards.
ATTTCTTCGATTATAAACATAAACTTAACTACTACTCATCTTCAAATATTAATATTCAAAAAACCTATTGAGATACTCAACAGGCTTTTAATTACTGCAGATTATTTAACAACGTCATCTACTGATTCCTTTATTATTTCAAAAGCTTTATCACAATCCTCTTCATTTAATATTAGCGGTGGAACCATACGAATTGTATTTCCTCCAATAGCTGTAATTAAAAGCTTTCTATCAAAACATGCATGCTTAACATCTACAGCAATATTTTGGTCAAATTCAACCCCAACTAATAATCCTTTTCCACGCACTTCTACTATATGTGGTAACTCTTTTAACTTAGCTTTAAGATATTCTCCCATCTTTTCAGCATTTCCTGCTAAGTCTTTATCAATTAATTCATTAATTTGTGCATATGAAGCCGCACAACATACTGGATTTCCTCCATAAGTTGTTCCATGAGATCCAAGTGTAAATGCTTTAGACACTTTTTCAGTTGCACATATTGCTGCTATTGGCATTCCGCCTCCCATAGCTTTCGCCATTGACACAATATCCGGTTTTACATTGTAATGCATGTATGCCATAGTTTTACCGGTTCTGCACCATCCTGTTTGAACTTCATCCAATAATAGTAGCATTCCTTTTTCATCGCAGAGTTTTCTAAGCCCTTGCATAAATTCTTGTGTTGCTGGATGTACTCCACCTTCTCCCTGTATTGGTTCAATCATTATAGCTATTGTATTTTCCGTACATTCATCTTTAAATGCTTGCAAATTATTATATTCAGCATAAGTAAATCCAGGTACCATTGGCTTAAATCCAATTTGACATCCATTATCAGGTTGTCCTGTTGCTGACATAGATCCATATGTTCTTCCGTGGAAACCATTTTTAGCTGTTACAATATTATATTTGTTTGGTCCATATTCATCCACTCCATATTTTCTTGCCATTTTTATCATTGCTTCATTTGCTTCTGTCCCTGTACTTTGATAAAAAATTTTATCCATCCCTATTGTCTCACAAATTAATTTTGCAAGTAATGCTTGAGGAATTGTATATGGATAATTAAATGTATGGATTATATCTTCTACCTGATCCTTAATAGCGGCTACTACTTTTTCATTACAATTCCCTGCACTATTAACTGCAATACCACCATAAAAATCTAAATATCCATCACCACCTTCATCATACAAGTACATATCTTTTGCAGTTTCTGCTACAAAATCAAATCTTTCGTAAGTATCAATCATATATTTGCTTACTAATCCTTTTAATTCTTCTTTTGATAGTTTTACATCTTTTAATTTCATGATAAATTCCCCTTACTCGTAATTTATTTAATTCAAATTAAATTCTGATACTACTTTATTAAAGTGCTTTTCTATATATTCTTTTAATATCTTCTAATTCAAATTTCACAGGATGAATATTCATACTTCCTTGAGATACCTTTAAGCAATTTTCTGACATCCAATCTATATCTTCTTCTTTTATCCCCTGCTCTTTAAGTGTTGTCTCTAAATCTATATCTTTTAATAATTTTCTTATTGACTTTACACAGTCATTTTCATCAGCTCCACCCAATAATTTTGATATTACAGCAAATTTTTCAGGCGCTACACATATTGATTCCTCATAGATAACAGGTGTCAATGCTGCGAGGCCTCTTCCATGTACAATATCTCTTAATCCACTTGCAGGATGTTCCATGCCATGTGCTGCTGTTACCCCAGCAGTATTGATTACCATTCCACCTAATGTACTTGCCCATGTTATCGCATCAAATGCTTCCATATCTTCTGGATTTTTATAAGCTCTAACTAAATTTTTTCCTATTAATTCAATTCCCTGTAGTGCCATCATTGTAGTAATTGGCTGGGCATTTTTAGATATATATGCCTCCATATTGTGACAAAGTGCATCAAACCCAACTGATGCTAAAATATGCTTTGGCATTGTAGTCATAAGCTCTGGATCTACTATGGATGCCTTTGCGATTATAGCATTACATCTTAAAGATTTTTTATCATTATTCTCAGGATTTGTTAATACTGCAAATCCATTTCCTTCACTTCCTGTTCCACAAGTTGTAGGAACTAATATTATAGGAAGTGCTTTGTCACTTAATTTTTTTCCATATATATAATCTGAAACATCTCCTTCATTTAATGTAACAAAAGCAATTGTCTTTGCAGCATCCATTATGCTTCCACCACCAAGGCCAACAATAACATCACACCTCTCTTCTTTTGCAATATCTGCTCCTTTGTAGACAGTAGTCGTTAACGGGTTTTGCTCTACTTTATCAAAAATCACAGCTTTAATTTTATTTTTTTCAAGTAAAGATACAGCTTTATCTAACAGACCAGTTTTCTTTGTGCTGCTTTTTCCTGTAACAATTAATGCTTTCTTACCATACTTAGCAGTCTCAACTCCTAATTCTTCAACTCGTCCTCTTCCAAATATAATATTTACTGGTAAATTGTAATTAAATCTCATCAAAATTCATCTCCATATTTATTTTTGATCTTAATTTTTGCTACTGAACTTTTCTATAGCTCTTTCAAAAATCTTAAGGCCTTCTTCTAATTGTTCATCCGTCATTACAAGAGGCGCTAAAAATCGTATTACTTGTCCACAAGTTCCTGAGTTTTCTAACATAAGTCCATTTTGAACTGCCTCTTCTATTATTTCTGAAACAATTGCTGTATTTGGATTTTTAGATTCTTTATCTGTAACAAATTCCATTCCAATCATTCCTCCAAGACCTCTTACATCACCTATTACATCATATTTTTCCATCCATTCTCTATATCTCTTTTGAACCTTCTCACCTATTTCTAAAGAACGTTTTGCAAAATTATCTCTTTCCATTATTTCTATAGTTTTAATTGCTGCTGCACATGCTAATGGATTACCACAATAAGTTCCTCCAATGGTTCCTCCAAGAACACTTTCCATTATTTCTTCTCTTGCTACAATTGCACTAAGTGGAAGTCCTGCACCAATAGATTTTGCAGTAGCTAAAATATCTGGCATAACTCCTTCTTCTTTCCAATATTCACTTGCAAACATTCTTCCTGTACGGCAAAATCCGCTTTGTACTTCATCTGCAATCAACAATATTCCATTATCATCACATATTTTACGTACAGCTTTAACCCATTCTATTGGTGCAGGAATAAATCCTCCTTCACCTTGTACAGGCTCAACAACAATTGCTGCTATATACTCAGCAGATGAACATTCTTCAAATACTTTATATATAGAATTTATATAATACTCTATAGCTTCATTATCACTCATTCCCTTTGGCTTTCTATAAAGATAGGGAAATTCCGCCCTATATACTCCTTCTGGAAATGGTCCAAGTCCTTTTGCATATGCTTTTTTAGATGTCATTGCCATAGTTAAATTAGTTCTTCCATGAAATGCTCCTGAAAAACAAATTATATTAGGTCTTTTAGTAAATGCTTTTGCCACCTTTATTGCATTTTCATCTGCTTCTGCACCACTATTTGCAAAATATGTTTTCTTTTTATCACCTTTAACAGGAACAATTTCATTTAACTTTTCAGCTAATTTCACATATCCTTCATGAGTAACTATATTAAACATCCCATGAAAATATTTTTCTGATTGTTTTTTTACTTCCTCAATAATTTCAGGATGGCCGAATCCCACATTTAGTACCCCAACTCCACCGATCCAATCTAAAAATTTATTTCCATCTACATCTTCAATCACAGCCCCTTCTCCACGTTCAATGACAACAGGATACACGCATTTTATGGCACTTGGTACAGCTTCTTTACGTCGTTCTATAATTTTCTTAGCTTTTGGTCCAGGTAAACTTTCACTTATTATTTTTGGTAAATCATTTTTTAACATTTATAACATCCCCTTGTTCATAATTTCATTAATTATTAAATTATTTCTTAAATAATGGTATAAAAATAAAGGCATTCTTATATCCACTCTAGAACGCCTTTGTCCAAAATTATTTTATTTTTATTACCACAATATAGTATTTATTGTTATAATAATCTTAGCACTAACATTATCAACTCTCTATGTTATATAGCATAAATATTTTTATATTTTTAGTGCTATAAGCACAAATATACTTATTATTATTTTTTAGGAGAATGCATTATGTCAATTACATTAAAAAGTTTATATTATGAAACAAAAAATAAATATAAATTAAAATTGATTGCTGGAGAAAGTGGAATTGACAATGTAGTCAGCTGGTTTCATTTTATGGAAGATGAATCTACAATAAATTTCATACGCGGAAATGAACTGATTGTAACTACTGGAATTGGCTCAAAAAATAATGACTGGCTTGATAATTTAATTAAAGGTTTGATAAAGAATCATGTATGTGGATTAATAATAAATATAGGGCAGTATATAAAGACAATTCCTGATCATACAATATCCTATTGTAATGAAAATAATTTTCCTCTTTTTATAATGCCTTGGGAAATTCATTTAGTGGATATAATGCAGGATTACTGCAATAAAATCATCAATGCAAAGCAAACTGCCTCCAACATATCTAGTGCATTTTTTAATGCTATTTATTATCCTGACAATATAAACTTGTTCAAACCACCTCTTAAACAGGAGGGTTATGATCTTAATGGATTATTTACAATAATATCATTAGAATTAGAAAGTTCAATTTATTCAAAAACTTCTGAGATATCACTTAAATATTTTATAATAAACATTGAAAAAATACTTAATTCATTTTCTTTTAAATATAGTATTTTATTAAATGACCAAGATTTAACTATTATAATTAACAACTCATCTGCTACAGACATTCCACAATGCCTTAATGTTTTATTTAATGAATACTTAAAAAATCAAAAATCTTTTAATAATATGGGTGTTAGCTTATCCTCTAAAGGTATAGACACATTACCCAAAAGTTTTAAAGAAGCTAAATGTGCTAGATATATTGCAATCAAAGATAATAAATGTATCGTTTACTATAATGATATTGGATTATATAAACTTCTTTTTAATATTAATAATAAGGAAATATTAGTTGATTTATATAATGAGTATCTTGGAAAACTTAAAGAATATGATTTAATTCATAAAACTGATTATTTGAACATATTAAAGCTGTACATAAATAATAATTCCAGCATACAGGCTGTTTCAGAAAAAACTTTTACTCATAGAAATACAATTAACTATAGAATAAAAAAGATCAAAGAAATATTAAACACCGATCTAAATAATCCAAAAGATAAGTTCAATTATATGCTGGCATTTTACATAGAAGAAATGTTAAATTTGAACGTAACATAAATATATTGTGTAGAATCAGAATTTAGTGGGAAATAACCGAAATTTNCGGTCGCTTCCATAACAACTCTAGTTTCTTCATTTAATTCAGAAATAGATTCAACTAATGCTTTTAAATCAGCTTCAGTATGATTTATTTCATGTGGTTCACTAATAACCTCACCATATTCTTTCAATATACATACTGTACTTTTTCCTTTTGAAACATCAATTCCAACACTAATCATGTTAATCCTCCTAAAAAATTATTGTAATTTTAATCCACCCACACTTATTACAATTCATTTTGGTTAGTTACACGAAAGCCGTACGGTTTCAACCTGCTTAATCGAATCTTTATAATAAGGGATGGCTGACAGTTTTAGCTACGGATGTTAAAACCCAATTCTAAAGTCGTCATACCAAATTACTCCCTTTATTATAAATTAAAATAAGTGCAGATGTTAAATCATATATTTATGATTTGTATCTACACTTATAGAGTACCAAATTCTAATGGCAGAGGTTGCGCCAAAAAATGTTTGCTCCAAAAAGCAAGTTTTTGGACAAACAATTTTGGAACAGCCTCTGCCAAAGAATTTAAAAGCTGAAATTTCTAATACAATACTACGCATATTCATATATTGAATTTCTTTGTTTTTCTCTAAAATCATATATACTCAATTTATTTTAATTATGATTAATGTTTTTTATATTCTATGCCTTAAAGTATATCTTCCAATCAATGGATGTAATTTATGAAGTCACCTATAAAAATCACCTTAACCATCATAGAATAAGCAAATTCGTAAGAATGTATATTCTGATATTTATAAATCTATATCTTTTTAAAAATGATAAAATATTAACCTTTTAAATCTTTAACATATATAAATAACTATTCCTTAATTTAAAAATGTATTTATGTATAGCAACAATAATACCACTACTCTGAATTTAGATTAAACAAAGAAATAAAGCATTTGTGTGGGCGGTGTCTTGCATCAAAAAATGAAGCTTTAAAATTTTTCATCAATGATTGTTCCAAAATTGTTTGTCCGATCTTGCATCGGAGCAAACGTTTTTAGATACAATCGTTGATGCTTAAATTTTTAGCTTCATTTTTGCAGCAAGCGAGCCCACATAAATGCTTTATTTCGGTTGTTATCCACTAAACTTTGTACGTCCCTTATTTATATTCACCATCATAGTAATCTGCAATTTCATTATTTTTATAAATTCTATTTTCCTTACCTTTTATAGCTACTCCAATCTTATTAGAATTTGGATAACCTATAATATCTGGTGAATTATTTGTATCACATTCAAAGTAAACAAGCATATCTGTATATGACGAATTAAATAATCTATGTGATGTATTTTCTGATGCAGGACATATTATAGTATCTCCTGTTGAAACTTTTTTCTTGCCTTCTGGAGTATCTAAAATCCCCTCTCCACTTATTATATAAAAAATTTCTTCATTATTTACATGATAATGATATGGATAATTTGCTTTTTGAGGTGGTATCTCATATATGTTTACAAGGCATCTGTTATCACTATTCTGCTGTGTTATTTCATATTTATAATATTCATAAGGATCATGTTCAGATTTGTGTTTTACTTTAATGTCACTTTTATTTACTACAGTAACTTTTCCATTATCCATTGAAACTCTCCCTTATTTTCTAGTATTTGTTCCTTGATGAAAAATCATTTTCCATTTTCCATCATATAATTTCCATATAGAACTTCTAATCGAAGATCTTTTGTTTTCGTCTTTTTCATTAAGTTTTATAACTTTGTATAATGCCAATACATAATTACCACTTAACTCTTTAATTTCAAAGTCTAATATCTCCCAATTATTTTCTATCTCATCATCTTTTTCTTGAAATATGTCACCATTCTTATAGTGATATATGCTTCCACTGCTACAAAATTCAATAAAATCATCTGATAGTATTTCATTTATTTTCTGTGATGATTTTCTTACCTCTGATTTCAACAAATCTTTTTCTAATTGGAGTATTCTTTCTATAAGTTTCATACCTCTCACCTTATTTATCTCTTTTCATATACATTTCTAATTAGCTTAATTACTTTTTATTTAAATTTCATCACACTTAGAATATTTAAGAAAGCCATCTTCCATGCTAACCGCTATTCTTCCAGTTTCATTTAAATATTCAACATATGATCTAAGCATTCGTTCCAAAGTTGAATATTTATATTGTGTTTTTACTGGAATATTAAATTCTTTTATTACTTCTTTTAGTATTTCTTCCATGGTCATTTTCCCATTAATAATTTCATATATTTTGTATGCTCTTTTCTTATAAAATTCTATATTATCATCTATAAGTTTGGTAATTTCATTATCTTTATAGATTCCCTTATGGGCAACAACATAGTTAGCGCATTTTAAATCATAAAGTTTTACCTTACTTTTCAAATCTTCCCTAAGAATAAATGCATATGGCATTTTAGCACCTTTCATAACTTCATAACTTATAAGAGCATCCCCTAAATAAGCAACATCATCTGGAGTAACAATACATATATGTGCTGGACTATGTCCCGGAGTATGTATAATTTTAAATTTAATTCCACATACATATATTTTGCTTGTATCATCTGAAATCATAATGTCAGTCTCACAAGCCATATGTCCAAAATGCTTGGTCACTTCACTTAAGGTCTGGCTGCTATAATAAACTTTTAAATTTACAGTTGAGCTACAAACAAGAGCTTCATATGATGACATAGCAATAATTGAATTATATTTTCCCTTTAAATATGTATTGTTTCCTATATGATCTATGTGAGCATGGCTGCATAATATACCGACAACTTTAAAATTATTTTCTTTTAAAAGCTTATCAATGCCCTCTCTTTCCTTTATCCATCCAGAGTCTAATAAAATTATTTCTTCATCATTAATTTTATAAAAAGGTATATATGTCATTCCTGTATCTATACAAAATGTGTTTCCTTTAATCTTCTTTATTTTCATACACATATTTTAGTTAAATTCTTAATAATAACTAAACATTCACTTCCTTTTTAATCCGTATAAAATGGGGTATAACCGCAAGTATTTTAGAATTATACTTAGATTTATATATTATTGCATTTCATTTAAAACTTTCTCAAAACAAACTGCCTGTAACATTTCTTTATATTTTCCATAATTATCTATAATTTTATATCTATTGCTTAAATAAAATCTTATGGCATTGTTATTGCATTTTCTTATTTCTAAAATCACCTTTAAGTACCCAAACTCTTTTGCCCTATTTTCTAACTGTAATAAAATCATCTTTCCTATTCCACGATTTTTTTCTGATGCATACATTCTTTTAATTTCTGCAACATCATCTGTTATTTCTCTAAATGCACCACATCCAACTGCTTTATTATCATCTCTTGCAATAACAAATATTGATCTCGTGTTTAACATATCATTATAATCAAAGCTGCCTTTTCCACTATTGCCTGTAATTTTTTCTAAAGTACATGATAGCTCCTCTATGAGCTTTATACCGTCTTGCGAATTAATACGTTCTTCTTTTATAGATATCATACCAATTTCCTTTCAATACTTTCCATAAATACTCTAGCAGTAATTATTTTTATTACTTCTTTTGTGCAATATAATCAATATAGCCTTGTCTTATTTTTTTACCTTCATATATTCTCTCAAATAATCTAACTTCCTTATAAATGATCTCCATATCTTCAAAGTATGTATCACACTCATTTATACCAAAATATGAATGCATTACATCCTCCCCATATTCTCTTTGAATATATTCATCATCATTTAGCTTAACACCTTGTCCATACCTTTCATCTTCTTTAGATAGAAAGCTTACAAAACATAAACCTTCACTCTTCAGTACTCTCTTAAATTCATTTATAGTATTTTTTACATCCTCTTTTGACATATGAAATATTGTCCCATAAGAATAAATAAAAGGTATTTCATTATTTTTAAATGGAAGATTTTTAATATCTCCTTGTCTAATATTTAAATTCATATTATGTTCTTTTTCAAAAGCTTTTGAAAGTTCTATTTGTTTTTCACTTAATTCAATTCCATAAGTCTCATAGCCTTCACTATAAAATAACCCTAGTGGCGGCATATTTCCTCCTGCTCCACAATCCAATATTTTCTTTTCCATATTACTTTTATTGCAGTATTCTAAAAACTTATATAATTGTGTTTGCCTATATATCATAAATTAGTCTCCTTCTGTCTTAATATTATAATATAAGTATTCTTTTATATAAATATTTGCTTTTAAGCGAACTTTTCTTAATCAAGCAATTTTTCTAACTCTTCTAAATAAATGCAATGTTTTATCGTATTATTTTTCACCGCCTTTATGCACTCTTCATAATCCATCCAAATTACCTCTTCAACTTCTTCCTTCTGAAGATTTAACTTTTCTATATCAATATCGTTTCTCTTCATCTTATAAACTCTTGTTACCTGATTATCTTTAAATAATTTTCCATGAAAAATATCACTATATGATATTCTTCTTATCAAGCGTAATTCTAATTCTTCTGAAGATGCATCTATTCCCAACTCTTCTTTAAGTTCTCTAAGTGCCGAATCCAAATATCCACATCCTGCTGGAATGTGACCTGCTGATGATATGTCATAACATCCTGGATTAGAATCCTTACTCTCACTGCGTTTTTGCAGCAACACATCTAATCCACCTTTATTATTATCCCTAACAATCCATACATGTGAGGTTCTATGTAAATCCCCATCTTCATGCACCTTTGTCCTTTCCTTTACAGTCCCTGTAGGTTCTCCATTTTCATCAACAATATCAAACATTTCCATTAATAATTCCTCCAAAGTATTATCTTTCTAATTTATCGTACTTTTCAAATATGCTATTATACATGAATTCAATTATTATTTTCTCAAAAATGCAGCTCATTAATTCTATATTAAATCCAAAAGTTACGGTTCAAAATAAAACATAACTTTTGGGCTTATTATTTTTATCTTCCCGGCCAAATAATTTAAACTCACCTGCAATAGGAATCAAAACAGTTATCTCTTCATTCCTATCACTAAAAACAATGAATAATCCAATACTCCATCTTTCATATCTTTCTTTCCTTCATATGCAGTTTCAAAGAATACATTTTTAAAATTATACTTTTCCATCAAAGCTTTTAATTCATCACGGTCAAATCCATTATGTCCATGAAAGTCTTTTTCTTCTGCATGAAATCTTCCATCATCTTTATCTAAATCAATAATAATTACAACTCCATTAGTTTTTAATAATTTATATATTTTCTTTAATTCATATTCAATATCATCAATATGATGAAAAACCATTGAACTATAAACAACATCAAACTTTTCATAAAATCTGCCAGAATATATTAAGTCTTTTTCAGATACCTCTATATTAGATATATTAAATTTTTTAATTTTATTTAATAAAATCTGCTGCATTTCTTTAGATATATCCATGCAATATATTTTATTAAATTTCTCAATTAAATTACATGAAATCAGGCCTGTTCCACATCCTATTTCTAAAGCAGTTAATCCCTTTGTATAATCAATCTTTTCAGAAATTACATCTGATAAAATTTTAGCTCGTTTTATTCTTGTCTCTGTATCCCATTTAGCTGCTTCTTCATCAAAATACATTTTTATAATACTCCCCTTTACCTGCTTACTATTCACTTTTCACATTTGAATAATATAGATCTTTAAAATATAAATTATTTTCTAATAAATCATAAAAAGTACCTTGTCCAATTATTTCCCCGTTTTTTAATGCTATAATTCTATCGAAGTTTTTAATCGAATCTAAATTATGCGCTATAACAATAATTGTTTTATCATTTAATAAATCCATAATAGAATTCATCACTTTTTCTGCTGAAAAATCTAATACAATTTTTTACTATATCTATTTTAACATTTTTTCATATTTTTATGGAATTTTTTTATTTATTGTAGAAGAAATCATATTTGTTTTCATCAATACGATTTCTTTAATTTTTCAGTAATTATTTATATAAGATCCAAATTCTTTTATTATCTTTAATCTATCTCCACTATATACTTAGTTAAATCTATAAAATCGAATCTATTAATTATAAATTTTAAATCAGCTAATATACATATTTTCTATATATCTATAGTTCATCATATGCGATTACAACATTATTCCCAGATTCCATATTTTTAATTTTTACTTCATTTCTTTTTACTTCATCTTCTCCAACAAGTATTACATATTTAACACCTATTTTATCTGCATAATTCATTTTTTTCTTTAATGTATCATCTTCAAAATATATAGATGCTCCATATCCTTTTTTCTCTAGCTTTTTCATTATTTTAGCACAGTAATTTATTGTATCTCCTATTGGCATAATTAAATAATCAAGGCTGCTTTCTAAATTATAATTATCAATAAATCCTATTTCCTTAAGAATAAAAAATAATCTTGTCATGCCTATAGAAATACCAACTCCAGGCAATATCTTATCTGTATAATTTCCTGCCAAGTTATCATATCTTCCTCCAGAGCATATAGATCCATATTTTTCATTGTCAGTTAATAATGTTTCAAAAACAGTTCCAGTGTAATAATCTAAACCTCTAATAATTTTTAAATTAATTGTAAATTTATCATCTTCTACATCTAAAGTATTCAGCATTTCTTTTACTTTTTTTAATTCAGAAATTCCATCTATAAAATAAGTATCTTTTATATTTAGATTTGAAAGCTTTTCTATTTTTTCATTATTGTCTCCATCAGTATCCAATATATTATTCAAGAATTCACTTTTCTTATCACCAATTAATTCTATTAATTCTTCTTCAAATTTTGATTTTCCTATTTTGTCGTATTTATCAATTAGTATCATAACTTCTAATTGGTTATCTATTTTTAGCTCATTAAAAATTCCCTTCAGTATTTTTCTATTGCTTATTTGGAATTTAAATTGTTCTAATTTTATTGCTTTGAATGCTTTATAAACTAAACTTATGACATATGCATCATTATATATACTTAACTTTCCGTTACCTATTATATCAACATCACATTGATAAAATTCTCTATACCTTCCTTTTTGATTTCTTTCACCTCTATATACCTTACCTAGTTGATACCTTTTAAAAGGAAATTGCAATCTATCGTAATATTGTGCTGTAAACCTTGCAAACGGAACAGTCAAATCAAATCTTAAAGTTAAATCGTTTTTTCCTTTTTGAAATCTATATACCTGTTTTTCTGTTTCTCCTCCTGATTTTGCAAGAAGTACTTCTGCTTTTTCTATTATCGGTGTATCCATTGGCAAACATCCATTTTTCTCATATACATCTAAAATCTTATTTACAATATCATTAAATTTTTGCTGTTCTTTTGGTAATAGCTCCATGAATCCTGGTAATATACTTGGCTTAATTAAATTTTTATTCATAATAATCTTCACTCCTAAATTAATATTATTTTTATATAACAAAAAACCATGCAGGCAAATACCCACATGGTTTAATAAATTATGACTATACTTAATTTATCATTCCTAGAGATACAAGCCCACGCTGATAGACTTGTATCTGCTTTACGCAAACCAAGTCTCTAGTAATGATGATGCATTAAATTTGAGTTAATAATAAGTATATTCATAATAATCCTCCTCATTTTATATCTATTGTTATTATATATCTTATATTTTTGTAATTCAACCTAGTTTTCTTTTTTGTCAATTTCTTTAATGACTATATTTCCATATGTATATATACACTTTTTAACATTTTCATAATCTAAGGAATGAACCTTAAATATTTCGGAACTTTCCTCATACTGAACAGTTAACTGTTTATAGCTCATAAACATGCCACTTTCACTTTTTATATTCTTTATTTGATTAAAACCAATAAACTTTCCGCTAGAACAAATAAAACCTTCTGTAGATATTTTAGGAATACAAAATATAGAAATAAGCAGTTGCATTCCTACTGTCATATATAATGTTACTATTAAAACAAGTTCTTTCGTATTTTTTATACTCAATACATCATTATTGGCATTTAATAAAATTAATAATAGTGCCGAAATTGTATTTGCTAAGTTATTCCTTTTTAAATTAATATAATTGTCTGAAATCTGCTTTCTGCTTATATTATATGTGTATATATTTTTTATTAAAATTGCTGAAAAAGTCAAAACTATTATTCCACATCCCCAATAAGCATATTTAGTCCCACCACTTAAAATAGCAAATCCCAATACTATAATTAAACATACTAAAAGTAAATATTTTTTCATCACTAAAATCGCCCCTCAATATTAAATAAATAGCACAATCACATATTCAGTATCGTTTTCCCCCCTAAATTATCCATTTTTATCCTGTAAAACTTCGTTCATATTGTGGTCTTTTCATTTATTATTCCTGATCTATATGCTAAAAGTAGAAGTTTGAGATCTGTAATTTGATTTTTAAGTCCAATTCCTATATCAGTATCTCCAACCCTTTTTCTTTCTAATCTTTTTTTAACAAGCAAAGTTGTAGAAAGTATATCTCTCTCATATAATATGGCATTTTCTATTGAATCAAACGGTTCATGCTCTACAAGTTGAAGCCCATATGAATTATAAATTAGCGTATATCCTGCTATTCCAGTATAACCTCTATATGCCTTTGCAAATCCTCCATCTATTACTATTAGCTTCCCATTTGCTTTTACTGGACTTTCACCTTTAATATTTTTTACTGGTACATGTCCATTTATTATTATGGAGTCTTTAGAGCATATACCAAATTCATTTAATATCATATTGCAAACCTCTTCATCATCTCTAAAATCGTAATATGGATTCATTTTTTCAACATGCATTGATTTATCTTTGATAAAATATCTTTCAAATGTTGCCATATTCTCCTTTCCAAATAATGAGGAGTTAGATCCATTCCATAAATACCACATTATATCCATACCATACTCTTTCTTTTCTATATCCTCTTTATTAAAATAGCCTTCTCTAACTAAAATCTCAAATTTATCTAAAAGTTCTCTTCCACTATATTCCTTTCCATTTATGTTCATAGTCTTAAATGACTTATCTTCATTCAATGGTATACAGCCATGAAATAACAAATTAGAATTATACTTTAAGTATATGCTTCCTTTAGATAAGAGAAATAAAATATGACTTTGTAACTTATTGCTGTTAACAAATGACGATTTAAGTTTTTCAATAAGAATCTCCTCTTCTTCTGTAAGCTTAAACGGATGTTCTTTTTTTATTGTTGGGAAATTTTTATCAGTTAGTTCATACTCTATCCCATCAAGTACAATTACTCCTTTATCGTAATCTATCTTATTCAATAATAATCTATGTTCCATTTGAAATTCTGGTCTTCTCTTTATTACTTCATATTCTAATTTAAACTGCATAATAGTTATTGCCTTATGCATCTTAGCAATTAATTCGTTTTCATGTTTGCTATTTAAATTTGCATCATTACTTTTAGACATGAAAAAAGCGCATGAATCATTTTCATAATTTTTCATTGCAAATGTTGCTAATGGAATTAAATTAATTCCATATATATCTTCAATAATATCTAAATTTGAATATCTAGCCGATATTCTTAAGACATTTGCTATACACACTTTTTGCCCAGCTGCAGCTCCCATCCATACAATATCATGATTTCCCCATTGTATATCAACTGAATGATAATCCATAAGAGTATCTAATATTATATCTGGTCTAGGACCTCTATCATATATATCACCTATTATGTGTAGCCTATCAATAACAAGCCTTTGTATAACTTTTGATAAAGCAATTATAAAATCACGTGCTCTGCCTATATCTATTATTGTTGTTATTATTCTATCATAATATTTCTTCTTATCATATTCATCAGAATTTTCATGCAGTAATTCTTCTATAACGTATGCAAACTCACTTGGTAAAGCTTTTCTCACCTTTGATCTTGTATATTTAGAAGATACATTTCTACATAGTTTGATTAGCCTATACAATGTTATTCTATACCAATTTGATATATTTTTTTCCTCTTTTATTACTAGCTCCAATTTTTGTTCAGGATAATATACTAATGTAGCCAAACTTTTCTTTTCGCTATCCATTAAGGATTTTCCAAATATATCTTCTATCTTTCTTTTTATAACTCCTGATCCATTCTTTAATACATGGATAAAAGGCTCGTACTCTCCATGAATGTCACTTAAAAAATGTTCTGTTCCTTTAGGTAAATTTAAAATTGCCTCTAAATTAATTATTTCTGTTGCTGCTGATCCTATATTAGGATATTTTTGAGATAATAGCTCTAAATATTTTATTAGATTTCTATCTTTAAATTCATTTTTTTCTATATTTAACATTGGTTTGAACTCCATAGTTTTCCCCTCCCATATACTATCAACATAGCAATTAGTATATACTATTTATTAATTTACAGAAGATAAATTATACTATATATTTACTAAAGTACTCTATTTCATATATTTGCCTCTTATTTAATGTAATAAAAATTAATGCAAATACATCTTTTTGTTTTATAATCTTTTAAATAAATTATTATTTAATAAATATATTCTATTTCAACAATTGTTAAATAATGCATTTGCAGATAATTAATTTTCTCACTTTATTACTTTTATATCAAGTTCTTTTTGACATTAACTAATCAAATTGCTATAATATGTATTAGAGTGTTGACAAAAAGGTCACATGAAGGGGTACACCACCATTGGTGTAGGTCTTCATGTGACTTTTTTGTTTATTTCCATTTTTCGGTAGGAGGTGTGATTATGATTTATGTCAATGGAAATTTAGTTACTGATGCAGATAGTTTAACTTTATATGATTATTTAAGTCGTGAAGGTTATTCTTTTGCTTTTATTGCAGTTGAATGTAATGGTCAAATAATTCCAAAATCCATGTATAAAGAAAAAATTTTAAAAGAAGATGACCATTTAGAAGTTGTAAGTTTTGTAGGAGGTGGCTGATATGAAAATTTATATCAATGGTAAGTCTATAGAAACTGATGTTTTAACTCTTGATAATTTACGTAATAAACATTATTCAAATAATGAAAATTTAGTTACTATAATAAATGGATTTCAAACTTCTGATGATGTAACAATTAATGAAAATGATGAAATATTTTTTATTAAAAAAGGCAAAATGCCTTCTAAAGATGAATTTGAACGCTTAATGTGTGCTAGGAATACTCCTCATGTATTTGAAAAAGTCAAATCTGCTAAAGTTGCAATTGCAGGACTTGGTGGTCTTGGTTCAAATATAGCTATAAATCTAGCTAGAACTGGAGTTGGCCATCTTCATTTGATTGATTTTGACATTGTTGAACCAAGCAATTTAAATCGTCAGCAATATAAAATTAAACATCTTGGAATGTACAAAACAGAAGCCTTAAAAAATGAAATTGAAGAAATAAATCCATTTATTAAAGTAACCCTAGATACTATTCGAGTAACTGAAGAAAACATACCTTCACTATTTTCGGATGAAGATATTATCTGCGAAGCTTTTGATAATCCAAAGAATAAAGCTATGCTTGTAAATACACTACTTGAAAAATTTCCTTCAAAAAAAATAGTAGCAGCATCTGGAATGGCAGGATATGAAAGCAGCAATACAATAGAAACAAAAAAGATAACAGATAATTTCTATTTATGCGGAGATAACAAAACTGGTGCAAAGATAGGTCGTGGACTTATGGCACCACGTGTAAGTATATGCGCAGGCCATGAATCTAATATGATTTTAAGACTTATACTCGAAATTTATGAAGTTTAAAAACATTAAACTAAAATCTCATAAGTTTAAACTTTAATCTAATTAAAGTTTAAGTAAATAACCCTAAAGTGCAATATTATGTATGAAAGATAGGAGATAAAAATATGGAAAATAATACAGACAAGCTTATTATTGGTGGGCACGAATTTAATTCAAGATTCATATTGGGATCTGGAAAATATTCATTAGATTTAATTAATGCTGCTGTAAAAAATGCAGGCACTGAAATAATAACTCTTGCATTAAGACGTGCTAATATAGATGGTACTGCAAATATTCTTGATTATATACCTAAAAACGTGACATTATTACCAAATACATCTGGAGCTAGAACTTCTGAAGAGGCTGTAAGAATAGCACGCCTTTCTCGTGAAATTGGATGCGGGGAATTTGTTAAAATCGAAGTTATACGTGATTCAAAATATCTTTTACCTGATAATTATGAAACTTTAAAAGCAACTGAAATTCTTGCTAAAGAAGGATTTATTGTCATGCCTTATATGTATCCTGATCTTAACTCTGCAAGAGATATGGTCAACGCTGGTGCTTCAGCAATTATGCCGCTTGGTGCACCTATTGGTTCAAACAAAGGTTTATCAACTCGTGATTTTATAAAAATATTAATTGATGAAATTGATCTTCCAATTATAGTTGATGCAGGCATAGGGCGACCTTCTCAAGCATGTGAAGCAATGGAAATTGGTGCTGCTGCTGTTATGGCTAATACTGCAATTGCAACTAGCGGAAACATACCTCTTATGGCGAAAGCATTTAAAAATGCCATAATTGCTGGACGTAGTGCTTATCTCTCTGGTCTTGGACGTGTTCTAGACGCTGGTGCCAGTGCCTCATCACCCCTAACTGGATTTCTTAAAAATTAAGGAGGTAATTATAAATGGAACAACGTGTTGATCATATGAAATACATGTCTGGCATGGAAGTTATCGAGTCAGATATATTAGATGAAGTTATTTCTAAAATGAATTTTTATAATAGCAACAAATATACTGCTAATGACGTACGTGCATCCCTTCAAAAAGAGACTATTTCTGTTGAAGATTTTGGAGCTTTACTGTCACCTGCTGCCCTTCCTCTTCTTGAAGATATAGCAAAGCGCGCAAAACTAGAAACTCGCAGACATTTTGGTAATTCAATCCAAATGTTTACTCCACTTTACATAGCCAATTATTGTGAAAATTATTGTATTTATTGTGGCTTTAACTGCCATAATAAAATAAATCGAGCTAAACTTACAAGCGAAGAAATTGAAAAAGAAATGGAGACAATTGCAAAAACAGGACTTCAAGAAATACTTCTCCTTACTGGAGAAAGCAGAAGCATGTCTGACGTTTCATATATAGGTGAAGCTTGTAAACTTGCAAGGAAATATTTTAAGGTTGTTGGACTTGAAATTTATCCTGTTAATAGTGATGAATATTCATATCTTCACGAGTGTGGTGCTGATTATGTTACTGTATTTCAAGAAACTTATAATTCTGATAAATATGAAACACTTCATCTTTCTGGTCATAAGCGTATTTTCCCATATAGATTTAATGCTCAGGAACGTGCATTAAAAGGTGGAATGAGAGGTGTTGGTTTTGCTGCACTTCTAGGACTTGATGATTTTAGAAAAGATGCTTTTGCAACTGGACTTCATGCATACCTTCTTCAACGTAAATATCCACATGTAGAAATAGCATTCTCATGTCCACGTCTTCGTCCAATAATAAATAATGATAAAATAAATCCTAAAGATGTACATGAGCCTCAGCTTCTTCAGATAATTTGTGCCTATAGAATATTTATGCCATTTTCAAATATTACAATATCAACACGTGAATGTGCAAGATTCCGTGATAAT
This sequence comes from Clostridium neonatale, assembly GCF_001458595.1. Taxonomy (GTDB): domain Bacteria; phylum Bacillota; class Clostridia; order Clostridiales; family Clostridiaceae; genus Clostridium; species Clostridium neonatale. The sequence continues at coordinate 650,071 of NZ_LN890328.1, read as the reverse complement.
GTAATTGGTATTGCTGCAACTAAAATTTCTGCTGGTGTATCTGTTGCTATTGGCGGACATAGTGAGGAAGCAAGAGGTGACGAGCAATTTGAGATTTCAGATTCACGTGATGTACAAGAAGTATATGATGCAATTATAAATCATGATCTTCAGCCAGTTATGAGTGATTATATTTATGTTTAACATATTAGCCATTACTAATCGTCATATATGTACTGATGACTTTTTTACACAACTAGAAAAAATTTGTTCAGCAAATCTAAAAATTTCATCTTTAAAAAAATCATCTTCAATGTTGTCTTCTCTAAAAATAGTTCTTAGAGAAAAAGATTTATGTGAAACTGATTATAAAAAGATTGCTGAAAAAGTTTTTAAAATATGTAAGATACATAATACTGATTGTATACTTCATACCTATTATAATGCAGCAAAAGAACTTAACTGTGACAATATTCATTTACCATTTAATATTTTTAAGAATCATCCTAACATTTCTAATAAATTTAAATGTGTAGGTGTTTCAATACATTCTATAGATGAAGCGATAGAAGCAGAAGAACTAGGAGCAGGTTATATTATAGCTGGGCATATCTTTCCTACAGATTGCAAAAAAGATTTACCTCCAAGAGGACTTAGCTTTTTATCATCTGTATGTAGTTCAGTCAACATCCCAGTATATGCAATTGGTGGAATATCTCCTTCAAATGCACAAAGCGTTTTAAATGCAGGCGCTTATGGAATTTGTCTTATGTCTTCACTTATGAAATGTAAAAATCCTAATGAATATCTTAACAGTTTTAGTGATTCATTTTAATTTATAGTTAATATGGCAAATTTGTACAATAAAATTACCACCTTTCAAATTGCAATGTAATTAACACAGTAATTTGAAAGATGGTAAGACTTAAACAAATGATATTCTACTCATCCCTTATCAAATATTTTTCTTAATAATTAAGCTTAATATTAACAATTTCTGCCTTACTGCCAATTCTCATTCTTGGCCCCCATGTGCCTACACCGCTTGAAACAATAATATTAGTATTTTTAACCTTTAAATACCCATAATCTATTAAGAAAAGATTTTTAGTAATTAAGTTACCTGGAAATAGTTGCCCCTTATGAGTATGCCCACAAAGAATCATATCAATATTTTTTTCTGCTTCTTCATTGATTTTAGATGGCTGATGGTCAAGCATTATTATAGGCTTATTTGTATTTACATCTTCAAGCACAGCATTTATGTCTTCTCTTTTAATCCCTTGTTCACCTATTGGTGAAATATCCTTTCTTCCTACAACTGTAAATTCATCATCTATTTCTAGGAACTCATCCTGAAGAAGTTTGATATCTGCCTGCTTAAAAAACTCAACCATTTTATCATATGAACTTCCTGAGTCATGATTTCCAAGTACTGCATAAGTTCCATATTTACTATTTAAATTCTTAAATGCATCTTCTATTTTTTCAATATCTTCTACAGCATAGTAATCTCCATCAAATACATCTCCAGAAATTAAAACTATATCCGGTTTTAAACCATTTATTTTCTGAGATATTTCTTCAATTTCCCTGTATCCAATTATATCTCCAATATGAATATCAGAAATCATAGCTATGTTTAACTCTTTATGATTATTGGAGATTCTACTTATATTAACATCATAATTTACTATTTGAATATTTTTAGCATTATAATTTCCATATAAAATAATCCCTGCTACTAATACAAAGATTATGGAACCAATTATAATCGAAGCTTTAGGATTATTTAAAATGCTTTCTTCAAAAAATTTTGTATGTCCAAATATTATTCTTATAATATCAAGTACTATAAAAATTATTAAAAGATATAAAAAGGTGCTCATATAATATCCGCTTATTATTTTAGCTATCTTAGTAAATTTAAACCTTGGAACGGCATATCCAATAAATATGCATAATGCACACATAATATATAAAATCCAAAATATAAGATTATTTATTTTAGGAAAAACAGCAGTTAGCAATAGTACAACTCTTTTTCCAACATAAAAGTTTAATATTGAATATACTAATAATGCTATTATAATCATTATTAACTCCAAAACTCACATCACCTATTTCATTTTTTATTATATATTATCATAAATAGAAAACTTTACAAAATATATGTTATACAAGATAAAACCTTTCAAATTGAACATTTATAACATATTTTTCTTTAATTTTTTGAAGCTTTTCAAAATGTTCACTTTTATTATGAAGTTTCTGAGCTTCAGCATCTTTCCACACCTCAATAAGAAGTATTTTGTTTTCATCTTCCACTGGAAAATAATATTCATATTTAATATTACCTTCTTCATCTCTAGATAATTGATCAATCTTTTCTTTAACTATCTCATTATAAAAGTCCTGCCTTGTCCCATCTTTAACTGTATATATAACATTTAAAATAATTTCATATGGCACTTTTAAAAGTGCTTCTTCTAAAGATGCTGCTTTTTCAACTATAAAATATTTCATAAATTCTTTCATAAACATATCTATTTTCCCTTCAATAGGGTTTATTTCGTCTACTATGAATATAACTTTTTTACAATCTGCTTTACCCATTGCAGGTAAAAATTCATTTACTGCCCATTCTACATCTTCTTTTTCATCTTCAAATCCATTTCTTGCATCACATATAAAATTACTTCCTTTATGCTCATTTAATAATTTTAAAGCATACATAATTGGATTTCTATAATCATCACTGCTACAAAACTTTTTCCATGTTAGAAACACTACATTTTCTTTTTCTAAATAATTTACTTCACAAAATTCCGAATTAAACATATTCCTCTTCTCCTTGTACATATTAATTGCTTATTATCAACATTATTCATTCCCTTAATATAGTCATTATAACATTATCTATAAATTAATTCTCTCATTTTCTTTACAACTTCTTTTAACTTACTATACAATATTTATATAGACTATATGGATATATACTCTGATTATAATTTTCTTTTGAAACCTTATAGTAATATAAAATTCACAATTAAGGAGATATGCATATGCACAATATTACCAAGATTCAACTTAAAGGATTATATAACACTCGTGATTTAGGTTATTTTAAAAGCTTAGACGGAAGAAAAATACGTTCACATAAATTGATAAGAAGTGGAGAATTATATAATTTATCAGATAATGATAAGAAAATATTATTAGATGAATATAACTTAAAAACAATTATAGATTTTCGTACAAAGACTGAAAGAGATGAGAAACCTGACCCAGTTTTAGAAAAAGTTAATGTAGTTATAAATCCAATATTGGAAGAAAAAACTTTAGGCATAACAAAGGAAAACAACTCTCAAACAGATTCAAATTCAAAGCTTCTAGAATATATAGATAGGCCAGATTTTGATGGTGAAAAATACATGATGAATATATATAAAAGCATAATTTGTGACGAATTTTCACTGCAGCAGTATAGAAATTTTTTTAATATACTACTTAATTCAAATGAAGGGGCTATATTATGGCATTGCAGTGCTGGAAAAGATCGTGTTGGTGTTGGAACTGCACTACTTTTAAGTGCATTAGATATCCCTAGAGAACTTATAATCGCAGATTATTTGATGGTTAATGAATTTACAAAAAAACAAATAGATTCTCTAGTTAATATAATTTCATCAAAAGTTAAAAATGTCACAGATATCTCACATATACAAGCTTTATTTACTGTTAAGGAAAGCTATATCAATTCTGTTTTTTATACAATTGATATAAATTTTGGTTCTATGAAAAATTTTCTAGAAAGTCAAATGAATTTAACAGCAGAAAGACTGAGCACTTTAAAAGAAATGTATTTAGAATAGCTATTCTCACATTCAATTTATAGACGAAATAAATAAATGACGTAGAATCAAAGTTTAGTGGATAACAACCGAAATTCAATATATGATAGGCTCGATTGTAGAGAAATTTCATCTAAAAATTCTAATGGCAGAGGCTGCACCAAAAAATGTTTGATCCAAAAAAACAAGTTTTGGACAAACAATTTTGGAACAGCCTCTGCCAAAGAATTTAAAAGCTGAAATTTCCAATACAATACTAAGCCTAAGCAGAGAACCCAAATCTGTGATTTGGTGTGAATCGCTTACCCAGCGAATGAATATGAGTCGGGTATTCATATATTGAATTTCTTTGTTTTTCTCTAAAATCATATATACCCAATTTATTTTAATTATGATTAATGTTTTTTATATTCTATGCCTTAAGATATATCTTCTAATTCAATGGAGGTAACTTATAAAGTTACCTATAAAAATCACCTTAATCAGCATAGAATAAGCAAATTCGTAAGAATTTATATTCTGATATTTATAAATCTATATCTTTTAAAAAATGGTAAAATATTAACTTTTTAAATCTTTAACATCTATAAATAACTATTCCTTAATTTAAAAATGTATTTATGTGTAACACCAATAATACTGAAACTTTGATTTTAGATGAAACAAAGAAATAAAGCTCTCATATTGGGCGGAGACTTGCATTCCAAAATGGAGCTTTAAAATTTTTACATCAATGATTGTTCCAAAATTGTTTGTCTAATTTTACATTGGAGCAAACGGTTTTGGGTACAATCATTGATGTTTAAATTTTTAGCTTCATTTTGGTAGTAAGCGAGCCAAATTTGAGAGCTTTATTTCGGTGTCATTCACTAAACTTTAGTTCTACGTCCCTTATTTATATGTTCTATTCAGTTAACTCTTTAATTAATTCTTTCACAGTAGTAATCTTATCTAATCTATAAGCATTTTCACCACAAAAAACTAATGAATTATCTACATCACCTTTTACTGCACGTACTAATGCTCCTGTTATGCAATATGGTATAGTAGCCATATCACACTTTCTTAAGCACTTATAGCATTTACTTATTTTTTCATTGGTTAATTTTCTTTCTTCCATGAATTTATTTCTTATAGCACGTCCTGGCATTCCAACTGGACTCTTTACTATCATTATATCTTCTTTTTTTGAATTTATATATGCCATTTTAAAGTTTATATCTGCATCGCATTCTTCAGTTGCAACAAATCTTGTTGCCATTTGTACTCCTGCACATCCTAAACCAATATAGTGGTCTATATCTTTTCTATCATACACTCCTCCTGCAAATACTACAGGAATTCTTTTATTATATTTTATCTCATATTCTTTGACTATTTCTAAAATTTCAATTACTTCTTTATCATAATACTCTTTACCTTCATATTCCTCTAAACTTTCATTAGAAAAACCTAAATGGCCTCCAGCTTTTGGTCCCTCAATAACAACCATATCTGCTGTTGTTTTATATCGTCTATCCCACATTTTTAATATAACCCGTGCTGACTTTGGTGGTGATACTATTGGAGCAATCTTTATATTTGATCCTTCTACAAATTTAGGTAAATCTAAAGGAAGTCCTGCTCCAGATATAATTAAATCTGCACCATTATCTATACAACATTTTACATACTCTTCATAATTTCTTGTTGCCCACATGATGTTTATGCCTATAATACCACCATCTGAAATTTCTTTTGCTTTTTTTATATGTTTTCCGAGCGCTCTTACATTAGCACTTAATGAATCTTTTCCAAAGTCCTCTTCTAAATATCCTGGTTGCGCTGCTGATATTACACCTATTGCGCCTTCCTTTGCTACTGCTCCAGCAAGTGATGATAAACTTACACCTACTCCCATACCACCTTGTATTATTGGAACTTTAGCAACTAAGTCCCCTATTGTTAATGAATTTAAATTCATATAAAATCCTCCATCCTTATGGTTGTCAAAAATTTAGAATATAGTTTTAAAAACTACTTAGTATATTATTAATATAATATAGGTATTAAATTATGTCAATATATAGAATTATAAATAATAGCTTTATTATATAAATTTATTTTATATATCATTCATTGTTAATGAAAAATCTCTACAATAGGATTTATTTAATGGTGATTAATATAATTTATAATAGTTTTGTTATAATACTTACTTTCTTATTTTCTAAATTTTTATACTTATATAAAAAGGCTGCTTATATAAAAACTTTTATATAAGCAGCCTCTTACGTATCTTATATTATCTATCCATTAACCTTCCTATATCTTCTTTAGTAAACTTATATTTTTTATTACAGAAATTACAAACTATTTCTTCCTCTTTTCCTTCATCATATAGATTTTGAAGTTCAGATTTTCCTATTGAAATTAATGCTTTTTCAACTCTTTCTCTAGAACAGTCACATTTATATTCAGGCTTAATAGATTCTAATATTTTTAAATCCATACCTTCAAAAATATATTCTAATATTTCTTCAATAGTTTTTCCTTCATTTATCATAGTTGTTATCGGTGGAATTTCTTGAAGTCTGTATGTTATAACATCTGCAAGAAGTTCATCTGCACCAGGCATCATTTGAACAATAAAACCACCTGCACATTTTATTGATAAATCTTTATCAACTAATACTCCAAGTGATACAGCTGATGGAGTTTGTTCTGAAACTGTGAAATAAAATGCAAAATCATCACCTATTTCACCTGTTTGTATTGGAACTTGACCAACATATGGATCCTTTAATCCTAAGTCTTTTATAACATATAATAATCCATTAGTTCCTATTGCTCCTCCAACATCGAGCTTTCCTTTTTCATTTAGCGGTCTGTCTACATATGGATTACCAATAAAACCTTTTATAGTACAATCATTATGAGCTGTAACAGTAATTCCATTAATTTCTCCACCGCCATTAATCTTTACTGTAATTATTTCTTTCTCACCTTTTAACGTACTTCCCATTAATGCAGCTGCTGTCATCATTCTTCCAAAAGCTGCACTTGCAACTGGAGTACATTCATGTATTTTTGTACCTTCATTAACTAAATTGGTTGTTATTCCTCCAATTATTCTTACCATACCATCTTTTGCTGTAGCTTTTATAATCTTATCTTCCATAATGTTTTCCATCTCCTAAATACAATTTATTTTCTTAAAACATAAAGTATTCTTTCACTATTGTTATCTGGCTTTAAATCTGAATAACCACAAAACTTTCCTAATATATTAAATCCTATTTCATTTAATATATCTTCAATATCTTTTTCCTGATATGCTTTTTCAAAATGTTCTTCTTCAAATCTTTCATAAAGATTATTTTCGTTTTTAACAAAAAAAGTTAAGAACATGTTTAATATATTATCTTCAAAAGTGTTTTCCCATGTATAAAAAACATCTTCACTGCTATATGTATAAATATTATTCCCCATAATTTCTGATAGTTTATAATACGAATTAATATCGAATATAAATAATCCATCATCCTTTAGATGATCATATACACGCTTAAAATAATTAAATAAATCTTCTTCTTCTGTTATATAATTTGTTGAATCCAAAACAGATGTTATAAGATTAAATTTATGATTTAAACTAAGCTCACTCATATCTTGGCATATGACTTTAGCTTTTATTTTATTTTGTTTAAATTTTTCAAATGCTATATTTAGCATATCATTAGATAGATCCACAGCATACATGTTTTTGAAATACTTTCCTACTCTTACGCCTACATTACCTGTCCCACATGCTAAATCTAGATAATCTTCAAATTCTATATTATTCTCATTACTTAAACTTATTATCTTTTCAGAAATTTCATCATAATCAATATCTTCATATATTAATTCATCATATATATTGGCAAATTCTTTATAAGCCATCTATAAATCACGCCCTTAAATTCTATTAATACACTATTTCATCTAGTATATTATATCTTAAATTTGTACATAGTCAATTATTTAAGGTACTCGATTCATTTAGTAGATTATATCTTATTCTTTTTTCTACCTAGAATTTCATCATTAGATGGAATTTTAAGTTCTTTTTTTCTTTTAGTCATAAGCCCTCCAATACGTCCTGTCTCTTCTGCTGAAAGTCCACCCCAGCCTTCTTTTTCAACTTTTTCTCCAAGTCCTAATTCTTCTGCTATTTCATATTTTATTTTTTCTCTCATTTTTTCTATTTCAGTAAGCTCTTTATTTCCTTTTAATTTTGACTTTATTATTTTTTTTAATGGTGTACTGCTCAATTTTAATTCCTCCGCACTAAAAATTTATAATATATATTTTTATTATTACCTTGTAATATCTTTACTATTCCATATAACTAATAGATATTTTAAGTTTTATCGACCCACTCTTTTACAATTTAGTATTTGTTTTAATCTGCAAATTATTCACAATTTTTATTTATAGAAAAGCCAAATTTATATATTATAATTTTTTTCAACTTATTTCCTCTATTGACTTGATATTTGCGCAATATTTAACTATAGTATTTATATGTATATATAGAAATAATAAATTTCAGCATTATTATTTCTATATACATACATATGAATTATTATTTAATAGGAGGGATTATTGTGTATAATGTCGCAATAGTTGGGGCTACTGGAAATGTAGGCAGAAAATTTTTAGAAATATTACAACAAAGAGACTTTCCAGTAAAAAATTTATATCTTTTTGCTTCAAAAAGATCAGCAGGAAAAACTTTATCATTTAAAGGAAAGGATTATCTTATTGAAGAAACTTGTGAAGCAAATATAAAAGATAAAAAAATAGACTATGCACTTTTCTCTGCAGGTGGCGATGCAAGTAAAGAATTTGCACCTATTTTTGCACAATATGGCGCTGTAGTAATTGATAATAGTAGTGCTTGGAGAATGGATCCAGATGTACCACTTGTAGTGCCAGAAGTTAATCCAGAAGATATTAAACTTCATACTAAAAAAGGTATTATTGCTAATCCAAACTGCTCAACAATTCAAGCTATGCCAATAATGAAAGCATTAAATGACAAATATGGTATTAAGAGAATTGTATATTCTACTTATCAAGCAGTATCTGGTGCAGGAATGCAAGGTATTAAAGATTTAGAAGATGGAATTAAGGGTGCTCAGCCAAAAAAATTTCCATATCCTATAGCTGGTAATGTATTACCTCATATAGATGTTTTCCTTGAAGATGGCTATACTAAGGAAGAAGAAAAAATGATTAAAGAAACAAGAAAAATTCTTCATGAACCTGATTTAAGGGTAACAGCTACTACCGCTAGAGTTCCAGTTTTAAACTCACATAGCGAAAGCATAAATGTTGAATTAAATAGTGAATTTGAAATTGAAGATATATTTGAATTATTAAGAAACACTGAAGGTGTAACTGTATATGATGATACTAAGGAATTAAAATATCCAACTGCACTTGAAGTTTCTGGTAAAGATGATATATATGTTGGAAGAATAAGAAGAGATTTTAGTGTTGATAATGGAGTAAACCTATGGGTTGTTGGTGATAACATAAGAAAAGGTGCAGCTCTTAATGCTATACAAATCGCGGAAAAAATGATTGCACAAGATAAATAATTTTTATTATAAGGAAGTGATGCCTAATATCACTTCCTTAATCTAACTAATCAATGTATAATGGAGGAATTAAAATGTCATTATTCAAAGGTTCTGGTGTTGCTATAGTTACACCTTTTACTGAAACAGGTGTAAATTATGAAAAACTACGAACTTTACTTGAATGGCACATTTCCCAAGGAACTGATGCCATAATCATATGTGGTACAACTGGTGAAGCAACCACAATGACAGAAGAAGAAAAAAAGAAAACTATTAAATTTACGGTTGATGTAATAAATAAAAGGATCCCTGTAATTGCAGGTACTGGTTCAAACTGTACATCTTCTGCAATTTCTATGAGTAAATATGCTGAAAGTGTAGGTGTTGATGGATTACTTGTTATTACACCTTATTATAATAAAACTACTCAAACAGGTCTTATAAAGCATTTTAAGGCTATAAACGATGAAGTAAAAACTCCTATAATTCTTTATAATGTACCTTCACGTACAGGTGTAAATATTATGCCAACTACTCTCCTTGAGCTTTGTAAACTTAATAATATCGTAGCTATAAAAGAAGCTAGTGGTAATATAAGTCAAGTTGTTCAAATAAAGGCTTTATGTAGAGATAAAATAGATATATATTCAGGAAATGATGATCAAATCGTTTCTATAATGTCACTTGGAGGAATTGGAGTTATTTCAGTTTTAGCTAATATAATTCCAAAAACTGTTCATAACATGGCAAAAAACTGCCTAGACAACAAATTTAAAGAAGCTTTAGATATCCAACTAGATACGTTAGCTTTAACAAATACTCTATTTATAGAAACAAATCCAATACCAATTAAAACAGCAATGAATTTAATGAATCTTGAAGTTGGTCCATTAAGGCTTCCACTTTGTGAAATGAACAAAGAAAATGAAGAAAAATTAAAAGCTGTTTTAGAAGAAAATAAATTAATGTAAGGTGATGAATATGATAAAAATAGTATTAAGCGGCTGCTGTGGTAAAATGGGAAAAATTATTACTGAATGCAGTAAACAATTTAACAATCTTGAAATTGTTGCAGGAATAGATAAATTTCCAACAGAAATAGGTTATCCTGTATTTAAAAGTGCAGACGAAATGAATGTGGAATACGATGTATTATTAGATTTTTCAAGAGCTGATGCACTTGAAGGTTTATTAAACTTAACAGAAAAAACAAAAAAACCATTTGTTATCTGCTCAACTGGTTTTTCAGAGCAACAATTAGATTTAATAAATGAAAAAAGTAAATCTCTTCCACTATTTAAATCAGCAAACATGTCTCTTGGAATAAACTTAATAAACTCTCTTTTAAAGAAAGTTGCTCCTATGCTTTATGGCAATTATGATATAGAAATCATAGAAAAACACCATAATCAAAAAGTTGATGCTCCAAGTGGTACTGCTGTTCTTCTTGCAGATACAATAAAAAATTCTTTAAAAGATGAAACTAAATATGTATATGGAAGAGTTGGTAACTGCAAAAGAGAACAAAACGAAATTGGTATTCATGCAATAAGAGGCGGATCTATTGTTGGTGATCATGATGTTATTTTTGCTGGCACTGGTGAAGTTATTGAGCTTACTCATAAGGCAATATCAAGAGAAGTATTTGCAATTGGTGCCTTAAAAGCATGTGAATACATGGGTTCTATAACACAGCCAGGACTTTATGACATGAATGATGTTATTGGACTTGATTAATTATCTAATTAAATCTTAATCAAATTTAAATTTGATATTTTAATTTCTAAAAGGACTGAATTAAAATTACTGTATTTAAATTCAGTCCTAAATTTATAATCTTGAAACTTACTTACATTATTTTTATATGATGTTTTTTAATTATTAAATACTGATGAAAACATTTTTTACTCCTACTCAAAAATGAATACCTCTTCTATTGATAATTCAAAAAATTTTGTAATTTTATGTAATAGTATAAGTGATGCATTATAATTTCCATTTTCAATCGAAATTATTGTCTGACGCGTAATTTTCACACTTTCTGCCAATTCTTCTTGAGTTATTTTTCTTAGCTTTCTTAATTCATTTATTCTATATTATTCAATAAATATTGCCTTTAAAAGTATAGTTAACTTTATATTTTTAATAAAGTGCACTATACATTTTATATTGTCAACCCAATCCCCATTTCAAAAGTTGACAATCTATTTCTTCCGGTTTATACTTAATCTAGTAAAAGTTATTAATTAACAAAAGGGGGAAAATAAAAATGAATAAAATTAATACTAGAAACATGACAACAATAGGCTTAATGAGCGCATTACTTTGTATAATTGGACCATTTTCTATTCCATTGCCATTTAGTCCAGTTCCAATTGTATTAAGTAATCTTATGATTTATATAAGCTGCAGTATATTAGGAACAAAGAAAGGTACATTAAGTGTTATTATATATCTTCTAATTGGGCTAGTTGGCCTTCCTGTATTTTCAGGATTTACCTCTGGACTTTCTAAGATTGGTGGCCCTACTGGAGGATATTTAATTGGATATATTTTTTGTGCCATAATCACTGGTTTATTTGTTGAAAAATTCGAAGATAAAATCTATATGTATGCCATCGGTATGATACTAGGAACACTTATATGTTATGCTTTTGGTACAATCTGGCTTGCGAAACAACTAAGTCTAACTTTTATGCAGGCACTATTTATGGGGGTCATACCTTACTTAATTGGTGATTCATTAAAAATAATGTGTGGTACTTTAATTGGATTTAAAATAAGAAACAAACTCAAATCATTAAAATTAATTTATAGTTAGAGGTATTAATATGGCTGATAAAATAGTAAATGATATTATTAATGGATATAAAATAACGAAATCTATTGTCATGTCCACTCTTTATGATTTGGATACAGAAACATTATGTGATGGCGCTAATACTTTAAGAGAACACTTTTGTGATAATAAAGCATCACTTTGTTCAATTATAAGTGGTAAAACAGGTCATTGTAGCGAAGACTGTAAATTCTGTGCTCAATCTGCACATAATAGTTCATGTATAGAGAAAACTGATTTTGTACCGCTTAAAAAAATATTAGAAGATGCTAAATATCATTTTGAAAGAGGTGTACATAGATATTCTATTGTTACTGTTGGTAAAGCACTTTCAGATGATGACTTTGAAAAAGCCATTAAAGCATATGACGCTATTAAAAAATATTGTAATATTAATCTTTGTGCATCTCATGGATTACTTGATTATGATCATTTCATGAGACTAAAAGAAGCTGGTGTGACAAGATATCACTGCAATCTTGAAACATCAGAAAGATATTTTAAAGATATTTGTAGTACTCATACTTATGAAGATAAAATAAATACAATAAAATCTGCAAAAAAAGCTGGACTTGAAATCTGTTCTGGTGGAATTATCGGAATGGGTGAAACCATGGAAGACCGAATAGATATGGCCTTTACTTTATCTAATCTAGAAGTTAATTCTATTCCAATAAACGTTCTAATTCCTATCAAAGGGACAAAAATGGAAAATCAAACTTCTTTAAGTCATGAAGAGATATTAAGGACAATAGCTTTATTCAGATATATAAATCCTTCTGCTGAAATTCGTCTTGCCGCCGGACGTATCTCTATGAATGATTTTGGAAAATCGGCATTTTTGTCTGGTGCTAATGCAACCATTACTGGAGATATGCTTACTACAACTGGAACTAATATCGAATATGATAAAAGGTTACTACAAAATATTGGGTATTATCTTTAATCTTATAATTAATACACAAAAAGCAGAAGTGATTACATTTGTTAATAGCCACTTCTGCTTTTATATTACTTAAAAAACTTATCTATACTATATAATTTTTTTATTCCTTAATATAAGAACAACAATAATCTACTACTTCCTTTATAATTAAATTAAATTTAGAATTTGCAGGTACTGTAAAAGTTTCACCTTCTTTAAAAGTTGTAAACCTATCTTCTCCTGGAAGTTTTACATCCATTGATCCTTGAAGTACTTCCATCACTTCTTTATCACCTGTTCCAAATTCATAATCTCCTGGAAGCATTATTCCTAATGTCTTTCTTTCACCGTCTTTTAATATAACTGTTCTACTTGTCACCTTCCCATCAAAATATATATTTGCTTTCTTTACTGCTGTTACATTTTTAAACTCACTCATTTATTAACTCCCCAATCTATTTATTAATATAATTTTTAACTTGCTTATATTGCTAACTTTAATTTAATATTGAGTATTTTATATAATTTAAATTTAATAGTTATACAGTAAAATTTTCTTAATTAACAATTAGGAAAATTCTTCTTAATAAATCTTTCTAATCTATCAAATGCTTCTTTTAGTTCTTCATCTGAATAACAATATGATATTCTCATATATCCTTCGCCAAGTTTACCAAATGCATTTCCTGGAACACATCCAAGTTTTTCTTCATTCAATAATTTTTCGCAAAACTCTTCACTTGTCATATTAAACTTTTTGATTGATGGAAATATATAAAATGCGCCCATAGGTTCATTTACCTCTATTCTAATATCTCTCAATCTTTTCATGCAGTAATTTTTTCTTCTCTCAAATGATTTCCTCATAATTTCTGCATCATCAAGTGAACTTCTTAATCCTTCTAATGCACCATATTGACCAATTGAGGAAGTACAAGATACGTTATATTGATGTACTTTCATTATTTCCTTCATGTATTTTTCAGTACATGCTACATATCCTACTCTTATTCCTGTCATTGAAAGAAGCTTTGAAAATCCACTTACATATATGATTTTATCTTTAATTTCTTTGATTTGAGCAACTGAATAGTAATCATCAAAGATTATTCCAGAGTACATTTCATCCGTTATAACAACAATATCTTTTTTCTTTATAAGCTCTGCAAGTTCATCTCTTTGTTTCTTAATTAAGATTGCACCTGTTGGGTTGCTTGGAAATGATAGCATTAAATATTTTATATTATCTTTTTCAATTTTTTCTCTGATTTCATCTATATTTATTGTAAAATCATCATTCAAGCCATAATTCACAACTTCTGCGCCTATCATCTTAGCTATATTTTCATATGCTGGATAAGCTGGTGATGAAATAAGAATCTTATCTTTAGGGTTTAAAAGTGCATTAAGGACTGAGAATAATCCTTCACTTCCCCCCACAGTTAAACATACTTCATCTTTATCATATTCTATATCAAAAGTATTTTTTAAATACCTACATATTTCATCTCTAAGTTCTACAATTCCTTCATTTGATGTATATACTGTCTTGTGCTCTTTAATTGCTCTTATCATAGCCTCTGATACTGCAACTGGCATATCGAAGTCTGGTTGTCCTATAGTTAATGATAATGCCCCTTCTACCATTTTAACTTTACTTGCAAACCTTCTTATACCTGAAATCTGAATCTCATTTAAATTTTCGTTCATTAGTGCTTTTGCCCCCCTAATCTCAGTTTTGTTTAAATCAATTTTACAACATTGCGTATATTTATTCAAATATTTATGTCATTTTTTCGTATTTTACTTTCATTTAAATAATTTTTTTATTATAATGATAGTGATTATTAAATAATTTGAAGGAGTGATCTAATGTCATATAACTTAACAGATCCTTATGAAATCGCTAGATTTATAAAGGAATCTAAAAAATCAACTCCAGTAAAAGTTTATGTTAATGGAGATTTAAAAGATGCTGATATGAGCGATGTAGAATGGTATGGCTCAAATGAATTTTACATACTAATGGGTGAATCTGATTCTATAACAAAAATAGTTTTAGATAACAAACATCTTATAAAACACTTTAGAATAGAAAATGATAGAAGAAATTCTGCTATTCCTATGTTAGATTTATTAGAAGTAGATGCAAGAATTGAACCAGGTGCTATCATAAGAGATAAAGTCACTATAGGTAAAAATGCAGTAGTAATGATGGGAGCCGTTATAAACATAGGTGCTGAAATAGGTGATGGAACTATGGTTGATATGAACGCTGTAGTTGGTGCTAGAGGGCAACTTGGAAAGAATGTCCACTTAGGTGCTGGTGCTGTTGTTGCTGGTGTTTTAGAACCGCCAAGTAAAGAACCATGTCAAATAGGCGACAATGTATTAATAGGTGCTAACTCAGTAATTCTTGAAGGTATTAAAATAGGTGCAGGCTCTGTTGTTGCTGCAGGCTCTGTTGTTACTGAAGATGTTCCTGCTGGTGTTGTTGTTGCTGGTTCACCTGCAAAAATCATAAAAAATGTAGATGACAAGACTAAGGATAAAACTCAACTATTAGATGATTTAAGAAAATAATTTAATACATAAAAAAGAAAGTATCGTTATCGATACTTTCTTTTTTATTCAACTTATAATAAAAGTAAATTGAAGTTTATTCAGGTTATTGACCATAGTTTTTAACTTTATATACTTTAAACTGCGCCTTCTTCTCCTGAGCCTTCTTCCTTTACAACCTTTTCCATTTTAGATATAGAAACTTCATATGCAACTTTCTTTATAACATCAGTTTCTGACACCTTTTTTTGATATTCTCTGCTTTGTAGTCTTCCCCAAACTCTAATATTATCTCCAACATTTAATGTTTGACAAAATCTAGAATTTCTCCCCCATGCAATTGTTGGAATGTAATCAGATTTATTATATGCTCTATTTACTGCTAATAATACATCAGCTATTTCTCTTCCAAAAGGAGTTGTCCTATAAACAGGTTCTTTGCATATATATCCATCCAAGAAAATTTCATTTGGATTTTTACTTCTCTCGATACACGGTTCAATGTTTCTAGCAAATACTGTAAGTATAAGTTTGTTAGATCCATCTACAAACTTGTTATATGATCTTAATTGACCTTCAACAATTATATCTACTCCTATTTCTAAATTAATCTCATTTAGTAATCTTTCTGAAACAGTTATATTTAGATGATCAACTGAATCACTTAATCTCATAACTTCCAAATCAAAAGTATAAAACCCTTCGCCATACATTTCATGGCTAAATTCTAATCCAGACGCTACTTTACCTTCTAGATAAATCTTGTTATTTAGCATTAAATTATCCATTGTAATCCCTCTCTCTATCGGCAATTATTTTTTAGTGTAATATATTCATGACTAGCATATATTACCATTATAATACAAAAACTAGTTTCTTTTCAATAAATATCGAATTTAAATTATAAAAACACTGCTAATTTTTATGCTGTATACCATTTTCATCAATATAATAATCTTCTGTATATATCATTTCACCAACAGGCTTAAATTCATATCCTTGGCTTTTCAATTCTTTTATTATTCTATCTAGATTTTCCGGTGTGTACTTTGCATTATTATGAAATAGTAATATAGATCCACTTTTTGTATTCTTCATTACTTTATTATACTCAATATCCGACCCCATTTCCTTCCAATCTACTGAATCAGCATCCCACTGAATTGCAATATGATTTAAGCTTCTTACCTTCATTAATGCATTTTTATTGTAATCTCCACTTGGAAATCTAAATAATACTGGTCTTTTTCCTGTATATCTTTCTATTATATCATCTGTTTTTATTATCTCTTCTTCAATAGCATCACCAGTAATTTTACTAAAGCTTGGATGTTTATAACTATGATTTCCTATTTCATGCCCCCTTTCGGATATTTCTTTTAGTTTACTTACATTTTCTTCACTATAATTTACCCATCCTCCCATTATGAAGAATGTTCCCTTTACATTATATTTATCTAGGATATCTAATATGCTTTGCAAATTTTCTTTTTCAGCCCAATTTACATCAAAAGTTAAACTAACTACTTTTTCCTCTGTATCAACACGGTAAATTGGCTGCTTTTCTTCCGCAGTTCCTGACACTTGAACACTCCTACCTACTAATATGGATATTAAAATTATAAAAACCACTAACAATATGTTTATTGATATCTTTAATTTTCTCCAATTCAACTTTTCCTCCCATATGTCACATTAATTCTTTATTAAAATATATTCATAAAAACAACATTTATGATAACTACATAATAAAATTAATAACCCTTTATTTAAGCAGATAATATAAAGTCAACTCTTACATTTATACTGCTTTTTAATAATTAATTTCATTATAAGGTAATTATATAGTAGTTAAATAAGATGTATCTACTTACAAAATCCACATTTAAAAATTCATAGTCAATCATGTATTCCCTAAATAATAAATTATGCTATAATAAGATAAGAGTTTCATTAGTCATGGAGGTAAATATGTACGAAAATTCATTAGAATTGGCTGAAAATAAATTATTAATGTTATATATATTAAAATCTATAAAAGATCCCATATCTAATGCTCAATTTACAGAAATTATTCTTGAAAACAATTTTATGAATTACTTTATTTTTCAGCAATATTTATCTGAACTTGAAGAATCTAAATTTGTAGAATATCATGAAAACAATAATAAAAAACTATTAGTAATAACAGAAAAAGGAGATAGTGTCCTATCTTTATTTAAAGACAGATTATCTCCTTCAAAAATTACAATCATTAATGAGTACGTAAAAGAAAAATGGGAATCCATAAAAAGAGAATTAACAATACAAGCAGATTACACAATTGCAAGTAATGACAGCTTTATTGTTGACTTAAAAGCAGTTGAAAGTGAAAGTCTATTAATGGAATTGAAATTAACTGTTCCTTCCAAAGAACAAGCCACATCAATTTGTTCTAAATGGAAAAAAAATCCTTCGGAAATATATAATAATATTATTAATTTATTTATTAACTAGTTTTTAAATATGGTCATAGCATTAGGTTCTTTCCCTATTGTTATGACTTTTTTCTTATCCATTTTTAGATCTACAATATTCAATGTTCCATTTAGATAATCACCAATATATAGTGTGTCATTATATTTCACTATTCCTCTTGGCATTCCATTTATTTTACATTTATTCTCTTCAGTGAAAGTTTTTAGATTTATTATACTTATATATTCATCACAAAAATTTGATACATATAGATAATCATCATCTTCATAAAGATCAACAGGAGCAAATCCCACATCTATTCTCTCTAATATTTCTAGATTATCTAACGATAACATAACTATTTCACCTTTTGTATTATGTCCCAGCTTGCTTACTGCTACATATAAGTATTTTTTATTTTTAGATATTATAGATTTAATAGGGATATGTCCCACTTGTATTCTGGTTAATTCTCTATTATCAGTGCAGTCTATAACGGATATATTATCCTCACCCATATTACAGACAAATGCTAGCTTTTTTTCATCTATAATTTGAATATTATGAGGGAAAATGCCCGTTGGAATTTCAAAATCCAATTGATTTTTTTCTATGTCATATGTTATTAGTGAATTTAAGTCACCACATGCAACATACATTCTGTTCTCATAACAAATCAAATCATTAGGATGAGATCCTATATATATATTACCTTCTTCTTTAAATTCTTTTAAATTAATTATTGAAATTGTATTGTTATAGCTATTAGAAACTAATAATTTATTATTGTATACACATGATTCATGAGGGCCAAATGGTTTTTCTCCATTAGTAAGTTTCATTTCTTTAGTTTTCATAGTTTCACAATCGAATTTGATTATACTATCAGAACCTGTATTACACACTATAATATAACTCATTTTATACCCTCCTATAAAATAATCATGCTTGATAATATCAATATATTCCTATTTTATATTATTGGTACAACTTATTTTCTCAAATATCTTTATTTATTGACAAATTGCTACTATAATAATAATGATTGATTAGAATATGAAGGGAGCTTGTTTATGTTTACTTATAAGACTTCAGGTGTTTGTTCATCTAAAATTGATATTGAAATATCTAATGATATTATACAGTCTGTTAAATTTACTGGCGGATGCAATGGTAATCTTTCCGGCATAGGTCAGCTTGTTAAAGGTATGAAAGTTGATGATGTAATTGATAGATTAAACGGTGTTCTTTGTGGAAATAAAAGTACTTCTTGCCCTGACCAGCTATCTAAAGCTTTAGCAGCTTGGAAAAAAGAAAATTTATAATTATAGTCTACAAAAATAAACTCCAGTATGATACCAGAGTTTATTTTTTATAATTTTTATTGCAAATAGCTATTATAGTTGTTTGATAACAGAGTTAGTGTATCTGTTATTTCTTCTAATACATCTTCATAACTTAAGTATAAATCAATTCTTATATTGGTATAATCATCGTTTATACTTTTTATATATCCATATATATATTTATTATTGTCCATTAGATTTCTTAATATAAAATTATCACTCTTAGGTATATATCCTAAGACATACCCTTCATTTGTAGTGACTAAAATAGCATTTTCATCATAAACATTGGTTGACTCTCTTTTTAAGTAAACTAATTCTTCTTCAAATAATTTATTACTAACTTCACTCATATCAACATAGTTTGTTTCTGATATTTGTATTGTGTTCAAATAGATATCTTTCACATGTGGTTTTATCCTTAATTGGCTAGTAATATCTATATACCTAATGATCTTTTCCTTGTTTCTAGGCAATAAAACTATTAATGATCTTTTTATTTCTTTAACTACCTCATCATCAATTAATTCTTTTATAAAATTAATATCATTTTCATCTAAAAGTTCTTTAATTATATTTAGATTACTTATAGCTTCGTATCTTGTTTCTACTATTGGAGATCTTAATGCATGTAAATTTATATCTTTATATATATCAGTAAACTCTTCATATTTTAAATAATTTATAATTATAAAGAAACAAACTTGTTCTATTTTATCATAAAGTACATTCTCTAACTTAATATTATCTGGTCCTGTAAGCAGGTCATAAATATTTAATTTATTTATGCCTTCATAAAATAAAAATTTCTTTATGGATGGACTTCCATAAGTAACAGCATATCTATATATAATTGGTGATTTATAGTTTCTATTAAATAATCGCTTAAATTCCATTTTTTTAATCTTATATTTTGTTTTCTGAGCACAACTTATTAATATTGAACCTTCAATATCAACATTATCAAATTCTTTTTTAATAACTTCATGCCATTCTTTCTTAATGTAAATATCTTTGCATCTAGAAAGCATGTTATTATATCTTTGTTTAATCGTTTTATCATTTATATTAGAATCTAAAAAAATAGAATTTTCTATTGAATCACTTATTAGAACTATTGAATATAGTGAATAGATTCCACCAAATTTATCTTCAATGAAATTTATTATATTTAAGCATATATCAATTCCATCTTCAATCTCATCTATATCATAGTTATAAATAAGCTCAGTAAAATGCATAATTACATTTTCAAATCTTTCTTTGTCATATTCATTTTCTTTAAAATATTTTAATAAGTTACCTCCTAACAAACAGTACTCAACAAGTTCGGATATTTCAACATTATTTGTTGAGCCTTTTTCAAGAAGCCAATTTCTCATTTCTTTATTTACGCAGCTTAAATTCATTACTGAAAATATTTTCCCATATCCATAAGAATTCTTGCATATTTCAAATATTTTATCATTCTCTCCTAGGTAAGTTAAGCACTTAATAACATAAAATATATACTCATTGTGAATAGTAAAAACTTCTAATATTTCTTTTAAATTATCAGTACTACAAAGACATGAGCTTATTATTCCAAGCTTCACTATTTCTTCACATGAACTTTTTGTTACAAGATTTATAATAAACTTATCGAAATTTTTCTTTAATTCATCATTATACTTTAAATAGTTTTTTAAAAGTTTTATATAATTATCATAATAAAGAATGACTGGATTAGCATTTATATAATTGATTAATTTCTTAATTTGCTTATATTCTTTTGATACATTAATAATAATTTCTATAAGTTCATTAGATAATCTATTCTTTTCATATTCTTTTAGTTGATATGACTTTTTTATACTTATTTCATATTCATTTTTACCCGACAATTCTAAATCTTGATAAGTATATAATTGACTTTTATTTTTATTATAAAATTCTTTTAAGTCATCATAGATGTATTTTTCTTTGTTAATATTCATATAGCTATTATTTCCTTCCTCTAGTAATAAATTATCTAATTCCCTTTTATATTACTACTCCAATAAAATTATTACCATTTATTTCTTATTATTTTTCTCATGTCACCTATCATATAAAGTGAACCACTTACTAAAATTAAATCATCTTTTTTCGCCTCTGTTATGACTTCTTCCAATGCATCCTCATAATTTTCAGTTGCAACAACATTTTTATTATATTTTAAAATTTCTTTTCTTAAATCTTCACTTAATTCTGCTCTTTCACTATGTGGTGTAAGTGCATATATCTTCTTTGCCATAGGTGTTATTTCTTTTATCATTTCTCCAACCTGTTTATCTGCTAATATGCCAAGAAGCAAATACATATTATTATATTTAAAGTATTTTTCAATATTTCTTCTAAGAGATTTTATGCCATCTATATTATGTGCTCCATCAATAACTACAAATGGTTCCTTATGTAATACTTCTAATCTACCTTTCCACTCAACATCTTCCAGTGATTTTTCTATTAAATTTTTAGAAGCATACTTATTTTCATTATTAAGTAATATTTCTACTGTATTTATCGCTACAGTTAAATTTAATATTTGATGTTCTCCAAGTAATGGAAGATTTATATTATATATATCATTAATTCCTCTTACCTGTACTTCTTGATATACTTTTTCTCTGTTAATCTTTATAAGCTTTCCAGAATCATTTTTTACTAAATGAAGCTCAGAATTTTTTTCTTTAGCTATCTTAGAAATAACTTCTTCCACTTTTTTTTCTTGTGGATATAATACAACTGGTATATTCTGCTTAATTATTCCACCCTTCTGCTTAGCAATCTCTTCTATTGTATCACCTAATATATTCATATGATCCATACTTATTGATGTAATAACGCTAATAACTGGTGTTAACACATTAGTTGAATCCATTGTTCCTCCAAGACCAACTTCTATAACCCCATAATCAACCCTTTCATTATAGAAATATAAAAACATAAGTGCAGTTAATATTTCAAACTCTGTTGGATGATCATAGTTTTCTTCTATAACCTTATCAACAGCCTTTTTAACCTCTTCTAATAATTCTACAAAAGTATCTTTGCTAATATTAACTCCATTTATCTGTATTCTTTCTTCAAACTCTTCTAAATATGGTGAAGTATACATTCCTACCTTATATCCAAGCCCCCTAAGCATCTTAGTAATCATAGCTGTAGTAGACCCTTTACCATTTGTTCCTGCTACATGTATAAGCTTAAGCTTTTCTTGTGGGTTGCCTAGTATCTCTAGTAATCTAAAAGTCCTTCTAAGTCCATAATTAGATCCAAATCTTCCTACGCTTTCTATATACTCCATTGCTTCTTCATATGTCATACTCATTTTGTAAACCTCATCCTCATAAAAATTTATTTTTATCATTTACTAAATTTTATCCTACTTATTGCTATTCTTCAAGCAAACCATATATAACTATTTGTGATTTCGAATATAACTTTTATCAAATATTAATGAAATTAATATACTAGATAATAAAATTATTATTATAAAAAGTACTGAATTAGTAACTGAAATTTCTATTCCAAAGAGCAATATTACAAGTTTAATTCCAGTAAAAATTAGTATGCATCCAACTCCATACTTCATAAATCTAAACATATCATTCATTTCTTCTAATATATAGTACATACTTCTAAGTCCAAGTATTGCAAAAATATTAGATGTATAAACTATAAATGTATCTGTAGTTATTGAAAATATAGCTGGTATTGAATCTATTGCAAAGATAATATCAGAAAATTCTATTATTAAAAGTACTACAAACAATGGTGTTGCATATAATATCTTATTCTTTTTTACAAAAAAATTATTATCATATAGAACATTTGTAACAGGCATTATCTTTCTAAGGATTTTCACTGAAAAATTATCATGAAAATCTATATGTTTATTATTATTAAAAAACATATTAAAACCGCTATAAAGCAATATAAAACCAAATATTGAAAGAACAAAATGAAATTTGCTTATTATTGTTACACCCACTAAAATAAAAATAAGTCTAAGTATCATTGCACCAATAACTCCATAAAGCAGAACACGTTCCTGATAATCTTTTTGTATTCCAAAGCTAGAAAATATCATTAAAAATAAAAATAAATTATCCAAACTTAATGACATTTCAACTATATACCCTCCAAAATACTCAACTGCTGCTATTTCTCCCCTGCTATAAAATATATAAATATTAAATAGTATAGATAAAGTTATCCAAAAAATTAAATTAAATAGATTTTTCTTTGTTTTACTTCGTCCCATGATTTCCCCCTCAGTAATAAACCTGATTAATATATTATAATTTAATATATTATTTATACTTAACCTTTATTACCATTAGTTAATCACATAATAGGCTTAAAATATAAAAATCTTATGCAGTTAAACTACATAAGATTTTTATATTTGTCATTTAATTATTAATTTAAAGCATCTATTCTCACTTTAACAGCTTCAAGCATTTCTACATACTTACTTCTCTTTTCTTTTTCTGCATTAACAACAGCTTCAGGTGCTTTAGCCACAAAGCCAGCATTTCCCAATTTCTTGTCTATTCTTTCTATTTCGCCTTCAAGCTTTTTAACTTCTTTATTTAATCTTTCAAGTTCTTTTTCTTTATCTACAAGGTCAAGAAGCGGCATAAATAATTCTCCACCCTTAACAACAAGTGATACAGCATTAGCTGGTACATTAGATTTATCAGCTATAAATTCAACTTCTGATGCTGAAGCTAATTTTTCAATATAAGATGTACCTACATTAAAGGCTTCTTTAGCTTCATCTGAAATATAGCATATAACTTTAGCCTTTCTTGATGGTGGTACATTCATTTCAGCTCTTACATTTCTTAATCCTTTAATTGCTTCAATTATATATCCCATATCACTTTCAGCTTTTTCATCTAATAAAGCTTCATCATATTCAGGCCAGCTCGATGTTGTTATTGTTTCTTCATCAGTTAAGTGAGTGAATATTTCTTCTGTTATAAATGGCATTGCTGGATGTAATAATTTAAGTCCTGTAACTAAAACAGTGCTTAAAACATTGTAAACTACGCCCTTAGCTTTTTCGTCCTCACCATAAAATACTGGTTTAACAAGTTCTATATACCAGTCACAGAATTCAGTCCACATAAAGTCGTTAACCTTTTGCATAGCAATTCCAAGTTCGAATTTTTCCATGTTTTCAGTAACTTCTTTAACTACTGTATTCATCTTTGAAAGTATATATTTATCTGCTAATGAATAATCCTTGCAGTCTTTATATTTATTCATTATACCCTTATCAAGATTCATCATAACAAATCTTGATGCATTCCAGATCTTATTAGCAAAGTTTCTTGATGCTTCAACTCTTTCTGGATAGTATCTCATATCATTTCCTGGAGCATTACCAGTTGCAATCATAAATCTTAATGCATCAGCACCATATTCTTCAATAACTTCAAGTGGATCTACACCATTACCTAAAGACTTACTCATCTTTCTACCTTGAGAATCTCTTATAAGTCCATGTATAAGAACTGTGTTAAATGGAGTTTCACCCATACAGTGAAGTCCTGAGAATATCATTCTTGCTACCCAGAAAAATATAATATCATGGCCTGTAACTAATACGCTATTTGGATAGAAATATTCTAGATCTTCTGTTTTATTTGGCCAGCCAAGTGTTGAAAATGGCCATAATGCAGATGAGAACCAAGTATCAAGCACATCTTCATCCTGTTTTATATTAGTACTTCCACATTTAGAACATTTAGTTGGTGTTTCTTCAACAACCATCATTTCACCACAGTCCTGACAATAGTAAACAGGTATTCTGTGGCCCCACCATAATTGTCTTGAAATACACCAGTCTTGAATATTTTCCATCCAATTAAAATAAGTTTTATCAAATCTTTCTGGAACAAATTTTGTTTTTCCTTCTTTAACTACATCAATTGCTGGCTTTGCAAGATCTGCCATCTTAACATACCATTGTTTTGATATTATAGGCTCTACTGTAGTTCCACATCTATCATGTGTTCCAACATTATGTGTATGATCTTTAACTTTAACTAAAAGTCCTGCTTCTTCTAAATCTTTAACAATTGCTTTTCTAGCTTCATATCTGTCTAAGCCTTTGTATTTTCCGCCTTTTTCATTGATAATTCCCTTATCATCCATAACTCTTATGATTTCAAGATTATGTCTCTTACCTACTTCAAAATCGTTAGGATCATGAGCTGGAGTCATCTTAACTGCACCAGTACCAAATTCTAAATCAACATAGTCATCACCAACTATAGGAATTTCTCTATTTACAAGTGGTAATATTACAGTCTTTCCTATAAGATGTTTATATCTTTCATCATTAGGATTAACAGCTACGCCACTATCTCCAAGTAATGTTTCTGGTCTAGTTGTTGCAATTTCTAAGAATCCAGAACCATCAGCAAGTGGATAATTTATATGCCAGAAATGTCCCGCTTGTTCTTCATATTCAATTTCTGCATCTGAAAGTGCAGTTTGACAATGAGTACACCAATTAGTTATTCTATTTCCTTGATAAATAAGTCCTTCATTATAAAGCTTAACGAATACATGCTTTACAGCTGCACTTAAATTTTCATCCATTGTAAATGCTTCTCTTGTAAAGTCGGCAGATACTCCAAGCTTTTTAACTTGATTTCTTATTGTGGCTCTATACTTATCGCTCCACTCCCAAACTTTTTCAAGGAACGCTTCTCTTCCCATTTCTTTTTTATCATAGCCTTCTTCAGCTAACTTATTTGCAACCTTAACTTCTGTTGCAATAGATGCATGGTCTTCACCTGGAAGCCATAATGTACAATACCCTTGCATTCTCTTAAATCTTATAAGCATATCTTGAAGAGTATCATCAAATGCGTGGCCTAAATGAAGCTGACCTGTTATATTTGGAGGCGGCATTACAATAGTAAATGGCTTTTTGCTTTTATCTATTACAGGTGTAAAATATCCTTTATCCTCCCAATTCTTATAAATTCTTTCTTCAAATTCTTTTGGATCATATGTAGTTGATATGTTCTTGATCTCTGACATTTTTATTCCTCCATTTATTTTAGTTGACAGTTAACATCTGATAATTGACAGTTATAAATTATTTTTTTAATAAAAGTCTCTTGTTGATTGTTAAATTTCTAAAAATATTAGCTATAAATAAAAAAAGCTTTCAATCCTATAAAAGGACGAAAACTCGCGGTACCACCTTTATTTCCACGTAAGCAGATAAAATCATGCTCTAAGGGACTCTTAATTTAAATAACGATTTAGAAAAACCGTCTTTAGCTACTGTTATTTTCACTAAAGAAGCTCAAAAGCTACCTTCAAAATCTTCCACATAAGGGCTTTCACCTAATCCCTCTCTCTGAATATTTTTATGAATTATATAACTCATAAAAAACAGTACTACTCACATTATTATCTGCAAGCTTCCTACCATGTTTCCAATTTTTACTCCTCTTTTTCAATGCTTTTATATAATTTTGAAATTATCTTTATAATATATTAATGACTTTATTTTGTCAATATGTACTTTTATTATATATCTATTTTTTCAGCTTCAATATTATTGTATGTATTAATAGGAAATGTTGCTTCTATATTATTTCCTTCACTATCAACAAACTCCAAAACATAATTAGAACCTATCTTAGTTATTGGAAATACTATTTCACTTTTTAAAATTTTAAGTTTTTCAGTAAATTCATTTAAATCACTTACTTCAATACTTGGTAAACAATTATTGCCAAAAGTATGCTTTTCATTCATCTTTTTATAATTAAATAAGCCGTATCTAAACCCATTTATATCAAATACACTATAAATTTCATCTCTTACTGTAACCTTTTGATCAAATAATTCTTCATAAAAATTAATTGCACGCGTCATATCATCTACACAAATATATAATGATGATATCCTAAAATCAATTCCCATTGTACTATCCCCTTTACTATAAATACACAATTTAAAAGGAGATGCTTTTTATACTCACCATCTCCCTTACATATTTTATATAATTTATTATAATTATTCAATAAATTGATCCTTAATATAAAATATCTTTATTTTTTATACACTCTATTTACAGCTTCCAAAAACCTATTTAATGACTTTTCTAAAATATGTTTTGGGCATGCTATGTTTATTCTTTCAAATCCTTGACCTTCTTTTCCGAAAATATAACCTTCATCTAAAAAGAGTTTTGCTTCATTTTCCATAAAATCTTGCAATTTAACATAATCACTTTCTAATTTTCTAAAATCAAGCCATTGAAGATATGTTCCCTCAAGTGGTATTACTTGAACTTCTGGAATGTTTTTATTCAAAAATTCTTTTACAAATTTCCTATTTTCATTTAATACTTTTAGAAGCTCATCTAGCCAATTTTCACACTTTGTATACGCTAATTCACATGCTTTAAATCCAAATGTATTTAATCTAGGGAATCCAGATTTTTCACGCTCTTTTTTAACTATTTCTCTTATGTTTTTATTTGCGATTATTATATTAGATACTTGAAGTCCTGCCAAATTGAATGTTTTACTTGGCGCTGTACAGATAATTGAGTTTTCCTCAAATTCCTTAGAAATTGTACTAAATACAGTATGTTTATATTCTTCCATAATAAGATCAAAATGTATTTCATCAGATATAACCAATACATTATTTTTTATACATATTTCTCCTACTTTTTTTAGTTCATCTATTGTCCATACTCTACCTACAGGATTATGAGGATTACATAATATAATAAGCTTAGTATCTTCCCTACTTGCTTTTTCTTCAAGATCTTTAAAATCTATAGCATACTTACCTTTATCATATATAAGTTGATTTTTTATGATCTTTCTACCATGTATATTTATTACTTTATAGAAAGGGTAATATACTGGAGTCATTACTATAACACCATCATTTATATTTGTAAGAGCCTGTACTATTATATGTAGTGCTGGAACTACCCCTGGAAATTCAACTATCCATTCTGGTTCGATTTTGTAGTCGTGTCTTTTTTCCATCCAACTGCATACTGAATCATAATATTTTTTAGTAGCCTCAGTATATCCGTATATAGCAGAATCCACATATTCTTTTAAGCCTTCAATTATTTCTGGTGCATTTTTAAATTCCATATCTGCAACTGAAAATGGTATTACTTCCTCCTCGCCATCATCTTTCAATCCCTCTATTATATTCCATTTAGCTGATCCAAGACCTTTTCTTGATACCAACGTTTGAAAATCATATTCCATATAAATCTCTCCTTTCAAAAATTATGATTACAACTACACGATTGCGCTTTTTTAATGCCTATCGTATTAAACACATGTAATAAAAATTTATTTAAAAATTATTTTTTCATCATCTTTTTAATTTCTTTTATTTTTAAACCTTACCTTTTCACCTATAATAATGCATTTAGAATTTCCTTTATGACCTATTTCCTCAGTTTTAATTATAGGAATATTTGCATTATTTATAGTACCTTTTATTAGCTCAGCAATATTGGGTGAATAATTATTATCTTCCATCTCAGTAAAATTTCCAAGTATTATTCCTTTTATATTATCAAAAGCACCAATCTGCTTGTATTGATTTATATATGTACTCATTTTAGCTACATTACCACTTAAACTTTCTAAAAACAATATTTTATTATTGAAATCTGGCATATACTCCGTGCCTGCCAGCTTTAAAAAGCATCTTATATTTCCACCAATCACAATACCCTCCATTTCTTCTCCTTGGATCCATCTATAATTAAATGTTAATAAAGAATTATCTTTCTTCTCAATAAATGTATTTTTAAAATTTTTTATTTGATTTTCTGAATCATTACCTATTAAGTTTCTTATTTGATATAAATAAGAACATACATTAGATTTTGAATATAATGAATTTAACACTACCGAAAGATCACTGTATCCAAAAAATGGTTTAGGGTTGTTTTTGATATCTTCAAAATTTAAATATTCTAAAATACCATTGGCTAAATCCCCACCTGAAACATCAAATATAACTTTTATATCCTTATCTTTAAAAAATCTCATAAGTACTTGTGCTTTTTCAATATTTGTTCCATTAAATATATCTTTCTCTTTAAATAATTTTTCACTAAAGACTACTTTTAATCCTAACCCATTTAGTATTTTTTTAAGATTATTTAAATATACCTTTGATTCTAAACTTAATCCATTTGAACATGCAATAATTCCAACTGCATCTCCACATTTTAGCAAACTCAATATAATTCTCCTCTCAACACTAAATATATATTATTATATCTCATTTTCATAGTTCTTACTAAAATTAATTTCTTCTACATAGTTTTTATGATTTTTTATTAATATTTTTGTATATTTGTACATCTTATTATAGGATATTTGTAATATTTTAAATAAAGGCGAATAAATATTAATTACAACTTACGTAAAATTGATTATTATGATTACATATACAATTATATAGGTGCAAATTCCAGGCATGAGAATTTAAACCTTAGATAAGATACATATAAGAAGTTGCACTTGTTTGTTTTAAATCAAATGAGGTAGGTAATGACTCCTGTAATAAAATTATTTATAAAAAATTTAATGATTTAAATTATTATAATAATGTCTCTCAAAAAAAATAATTACTAATAAATAAGTATCAATTCAATTACCAATGAAGATAAAGAACTGCCTGTAACTTTATTTTAACATATAAAATCACCTAAATTACTTTATATTTCATTGATAATCGATTATTAAAAAATAGTAATTTAATTATTTATAAATATTATAATTATGAATAATATTTATATTCTTGTACTTTTTTATTGTTGCTTATAACATAAACTGAATTTCCGACATTTCCACTAGTTCTATATACTTTCTTGCTTTTTGCTCCTACAAAGATCACAGATTCTACATATTCAGAATTCTCTATATAAAATGAATATACAGTTTCATTAATACCATAATTTTCGATTAGTGTTTCATTTTTTCCCTTACTTCCAGCAATAACAGTATAACCTTTATTAATCATCCATGCTAGATAATCTTTATCTTCCTTATACATTATTTTTTGGGCTTCTTCTAGGGTAATTTCTTTATCTTTTTTATTATCCTTGCTACTTCCACTATCCCACCCGTCTTGAATCCACTTTCCATTAGGTCCTATATAGAATTGTCCAATGTACACATTTGTTACCATTACCCCAGAATTATTCAAATAATACCATGCTCCATTATCTTGTATCCATCCTGTCTGCATTTGCCCTGAATTTGGCGATAAATAATACCATAAACCATCACTTTTTATCCATCCAGTAGATTTATGTCCACCATTATAATAATACCAGTCATTATTCTTCTTTACCCATCCAGTAGATGGTGATGCCTGCACACTGCATTCAGATACAGTAGTTAAAATAACGCCAATACATAATATTTGTGATATTTTTTTTAGTTTATTACTTTTCATCCTTCAACACCTTCCTTTATATTAATTATGTATATTTCGTTATATATAAATTTATTAACATAATTTAAAATATATAAATAAAGTATAAATTCATTTATACTTAAAAATTAAATAAAAAAGTTGTTTCTTAGAAAAAATATGCTCTATACTTTATACTATGTATAGATAATTAATTTATGGAGGTTGTTTGTATGTCAAATTTATTTAAACATTCACTAACAATATCTAATAGGCAGGATTTTATAAATATTACTTCTTATATAAAAGATGATATAAAGCAAAGTAAAATACTTAATGGAATTGTTATATTATACTGTCCGCATACTACTGCTGGCATTACAATAAATGAAAATGCAGATCCTGATGTAGTACATGATTGCATTTATGGATTTGAAAAAGTTTATCCAACATTTGATAAAAATTATAAACATTTCGAGGGAAATTCACATGCACATTTAAAATCATCTACAGTAGGTGTTTCTCAGATTCTAATTCTACATAATGGCAGTTTAATACTTGGAACATGGCAAGATGTTTATTTTTGTGAATTTGACGGGCCACGAAATAGAACCTTTTATGTAAAAATATTAGAAGGATAATCTTTCTTTATTAGCAGTATTTTATTGTTCCTATATATGATATAGATTATAAATTTTATTGTTCTAAATTTATTCTATAATTTCGTGAATAAATAATAATCACCGCATAGCAAGTGGTTTTATGTTTCGCATTCGCTCAACAGAGTAAAGTCCATAATAAAAACTCCTAAAAACATTAATGATGTTTTTAGGAGTCTCTATTTCCTTATTACTTAATACAGATTGAGAGTTTTTCACTTATCCCCACGAATTATTCCACCTCATGCCCGGTATTTTCAATGCATTTTTTTATTTCTTGACTAGTTGCAGGATTATTGTAAGCAACCTCTACGGTTCCTCGAGCTAAATCAACGCAAACATTATTAACCCCTTCAATTTTATCAAGTGCATTTTTGACTTGAGTTTTCATTTCTTCATTTGCTAGGCCATTAACATTATAATGTTCTTTTTTCATTTTTATTTCTCCCTTCTTTATTCAAGTTCATCTAATAGTTTTTCCATTTTTTTTATTTCTTTTATTTGATTCTTTTTAGAATCTTTATAAAGTTTAACTATTCCCTTATCTTCATTATATTTTTCTATATTATCTAACATCTTTACAGTAAATTTACCATGACAAATAATATTCTTTAAGAACACCCTATCAACAATATCTTCTTTACAATCATTTTCCATCTCTTCAATCATTTCGTTATATATCTCAAGGTATTCTTTTAAATATTTTTCTTCTTTGAGCTTATCTTTTGTTAAATTATTTTTTATGCAATCTAATATTGGTTCAGCATTACTAATGTTTTCAAGAGAATTACGTATACATTTTTTAGCTTCATTTCTTACTTCTTTACTGTCACCATACTTAATTAAGTTTTCACTTAACCCAATCTTTATCTTATTTGCATAAATAAATTGATTTAAAAAATCAACAGTAATATCTTCTGTATGTATATCACATACTTTTTCACATTCTTTTAAGCTTTTAATTATTTCTTTATGTGAATCCATATACTCTTGTTTTTTTTCTTTACTTTCAGCAAATATACTAATACTAGAAGATAAACTTACAATAACCCCTAAAACAAATATCATTAAATTCCTTACGATTTTTTTCATATGCTTACTACAATATAATATGTAGTATTCACCTCCTTAAGTAGTAATAAATCCTCATTTTATTATTTAGTATTTTTTTATGTTATATACTAGAATATATTGTTAATATTTTATTATCTTTTAAATTATCTATTTAGATATTAAAGAAAATATTATATAATTGTTATATAATGAAATGTTTACATAGTAATTAGAGCTAGATTGAAAGGAGAATTATTTATGGATGATGTAACAGTTGAGCAAAAAATTTTTTTATCTAGCAAAGATGGTAATAATGATGTAGAAGAAAAATTTGATGAAATGGCTGGTTTTTTATTGCTTTATCATTCAGCAGTAAAAGAGGTAAAAACAAAACTTGAAATTTTAGATGAAGAATTTAAAATAAAAAGGAAACGTAATCCTATTGAATATATGAAATCTAGAATTAAAACTCCAAAAAGTATAATGT
The DNA here is from genome assembly GCF_001458595.1 of Clostridium neonatale. Lineage (GTDB taxonomy): Bacteria > Bacillota > Clostridia > Clostridiales > Clostridiaceae > Clostridium > Clostridium neonatale. Next base: position 616,820 of record NZ_LN890328.1, on the reverse strand, counting down.
CCAAACTTGAGAGAAAAGGATTTGAAATAAGTATAGCATCTGCTAAGAATAACTTGCATGATATTGCAGGTGTCCGTGTCATATGCTCATTTGTTGATGATATTTATGAAGTTGCAAATACACTTATTAAACAAGATGATATTATATTAATAGAAGAAAAAGACTACATAAAAAATCCAAAACCTAATGGTTATAGAAGCCTACACTTAGTTGTACAAGTTCCTGTATTTTTTTCTGAACATGTAGAACTAGTAAGAGTTGAAGTTCAAATCAGAACCATTGCTATGGATTTTTGGGCAAGTCTTGAACATAAGTTATATTATAAAACAGAAAAAAATGCTTCTTTAGATATTAAACATGATTTAAAGGAATGTGCAGATGTTATATCTTCTACAGATCTTAAAATGCAGCAAATACAAAGACAAGTTGAATTTTTAGATTAAAAAATTTCATAAAATAAGAAGACTAGAAATCCTGAATCTTAAATTTCTAGTCTTCTTATTTTTTACTATTCCATTAAATAAATAGTAGCTTCTTTTCTTCCAAATGCGATTGCCTCTTCATATGATGGTACCCATACGTCAATAACGTATGTACCATCTTCTTTAACTTTAATTGCTCCACCTCTATCTTCCACATCGAAAATACCATCTGATTTTAAATTTGTAAGCTCTGGTATATATATTTTACTACCTAGAGGGATGTCTTTTGGAGCTGCGATAACACCAATTCTTGTATGAGTTTCCATAGCTGTTTTAGAACCCCATCCATCTGAACATCTTGGATCATCGCAATAAGCTGTTAATTCCGCCTTAATCGCTCTTTTAAATGTCGTGTTTTCTTCATAAACCTCATTAGGCGGAGTATTTTCATACTCTTCTACATAGTCTTCATGAACAAAACCTTGTATATCATTATATTTAATCTCATACCATTCATTAGTTTTACTCAATATCTCAAATGTCATACCATTCATTAAAACAGTACTTGCTCCACTGTTTATGTCAGGCGTTTCTCTTACACATAAATTTGATTCAACATCTACTACTTGACCATAAGGTAGTAATTTTTGTTTTTCTTCCTTTACTGTAAGTTGATTCATCATACTAACCGTATAATTATTATTTTGATTAGTATTTACTTTAGGCGTTTCGCTTTTAGAATATTCTATGTTTCTATTTATAGATTCACCTTTAACTCCTTTAGCAGAATATAAAGACATTCCTATAACTAGTGAGATTGCACCAAATGCACATCCCCTAAACATATATTTCTTTAAGTTCGACAAATAACCACTCCTTGTTTCTTTTTTGCAATTTTTCTAGAAATTAATCTTTAAAATAAAAAATTGCAGTGACATCGACATGGCATGAATTATTATAGTATATAATTGTTATTTATGCAAAGCAATAACATTCCTTAATTGGTCTTTTATATTTTTTATGTATTTTAAATCCAATTTATTCTTGATTTCTAGCCTTTTTTATGCATAATTTTTTCTAATGTAGGCAAAATATTTATTCTATTTTTTTATCTAAATATATTATTTTATGCTCTATTTAATATTATTCCTGTAAATATACTGTGCATTTCTTTCTTCCAAACTTTTCAACTTCATCATGATTTGAAATCCATACATCTATTATATATGTTCCATCATCTTTAATTTTTACTGCACTCCCCCTATCTTCTACAGAAAACATTCCATTAGCGGCATAATCTTTGAGAATAGGAATATATATTTTACTTCCTAATTCTATTTCTTTTGGTGCTGCAACAACCCCTACCCTTGTCCTAGTCTGCATTGCAGTAATATCTCCCCACTCTTCTGAACACTCTTTACAATTACAATAAGCTGTTAATTCTGCATCTATTTTTATAAATTTTTCATCATCAACAATAGTATTCATATCATCTTTCACTTCTTTTATCACTTCGTTTTGTATTTCTTTTCTTTTATTAATAGTTTTTTGCTCGTTAGCAAACGTTATATATGCTAAAAATCCACCTATAAACATTGAAAAAATAATACATAAGCTACACAATACCTTTTTTGAATAAAACAAACTCTGATTCTCCTCGTATATTTTTTATAAGTTTTGTTTAATTACACAAAATAATGTTAATAATATCCATAGTAATATCTTTTAAATTGTTCACAGAAAGGATGTACTAATAATGAATATTAAAACTATACTCTCTTCTCTTATTAAACTTTTTGTTGCCTCTTTAATATTATTCGTATTATTTTTTAAAACCTTTGGTATAACAGTAGTTAAAGGATTTTCTATGAATAACACTATTGATAATGAAGATGTGGTACTTCTAGATATGTATACGTATCAAGATAATCTTCCTAATTATGAAGATGTTGTTATAGTAAAAAGAAATTATTCTAATATTGATTATTCATATAAAAATAAATTTCTAATTAAAAGAGTTATCGGCTTGCCTAATGATAAAATTGATATATTAAATAATAAATTATATAGAAATAATAAATTGGTCTCTGAGTCATACATAAAAGAACCTATGGAATGCGAAAACATGACCTTTTATATTCCTAAAGGTAAAATATTTGTAATGGGTGATAATAGAAACGATAGTTTAGACAGTAGAAGCAATAAAATAGGTTTTATTGATGTTGATCATCAGCTTTATGCAAAAGCTATATATGATATAAGCCAAAATAAAAGAATATGAAGAAAAAATTCTTTACTTTAAAAATAAAGAGACCAACAAGAAGATATATTAAATAAATCTTCTTGTTGGTCTCTTTTCATTTTTATACTTCAACAATAACCGGTAAAATCATAGGTTTTCTTTTAATCTTTGAATAAATATATGATCCAACATCTTTTCTTATTGTATTTTTCATTTCTGACCACTGAGTTATATTTTTTTCAAGACAATTTCCCACTATTCTCAAAGCTTCATTTCTTAATTCATTTATTAGTTCTTCACTATCTCTCACGTAAACAAATCCTCTTGTTATTACATCTGGGCCAGATATTATAAATTTATTCTTTTTATCTATAACAGTAACTATAGTTATTATGCCATCTTGCGATAGATTTTTCCTATCTCTAAGAACTATATTACCAACATCACCTATTCCCATTCCATCAATAAGAACTCTACCTGATGGAACCTTTCCTGCTATTTTACCTCTATTTTTATAAAGTTCAAAAACATCACCAATTTCTAATATAAATATCTTATTTTCATCTACTCCCATATCTTGTGCTATTTTGCTATGAGCTCTTAACTGCTTATATTCTCCATGAACAGGTAAAAAGAATTTGGGTTTAAGAAGGGCTTGAATAAGTCTTAATTCTTGCTCACAAGCATGCCCTGATACATGAATATCTTCAATCGCCTTATAAATTACATTAGCACCTTTCTCTGTTAATGAATTTATAACATTAGAAACTGATTTTTCATTTCCTGGAATCGGAGTAGCAGATATTATAACCATATCACCTTTTTGTATCTGTATATTTCTATGAGTAGCTGAGGCAATCCTTGTTAAAGCCGACATTGGTTCTCCTTGACTTCCTGTAGTTACAATAGTTATTCTTTCATCTGAATAATTATTTATTTCATCAAGACTAATTATCATTCCATCTGGAACATTTAAATATCCAAGTTCCATTGAGACTTCTGATATTTTCTCCATACTTCTTCCACTAAACGCTATTTTTCTATTGTGCTTTTCACATGCATTGACTATTTGCTGTAATCTATGAATATTAGATGCAAATGTAGCAACTATAATTCTTCCTGTTGCTTGTAAAAATAGTCTTTCTAATGTTTCACCAACTGTTTTTTCCGACATGGTATATCCTGGCTTAATAGCGTTAGTACTATCTGCCATTAATAATAGCACTCCTTTTTTCCCAAGCTGTGCATACCTAGCCAAATCCATAACTTTATTATCTATTGGTGTAAAGTCAACTTTAAAATCTCCACTATGAACAATTACACCTAATGGTGTGTGTAACGCTATTGAACAGCTATCCGCTATACTATGATTATTTCTTATAAATTCCACCTTAAAATTATCAAGTTCAACTATTTCGCCTGGCTCTACAACATTTAATGTACAATCACTTAAAATATTATGTTCAGTAAGTTTACTTTCTATCAAACCTATTGTTAGCTTTGTGCCATAAATAGGTACATTAATTTGCTTAAGAACGTAAGGCAAACCTCCAATATGATCTTCGTGTCCATGTGTTATAAAAAAACCTTTAACTTTATGACTATTATTAATAAGATATGTTACATCAGGTATAACAATATCTATACCATATAATTCTTCATCTGGGAATGATAATCCACAGTCTATTACCACTATTTCATTTTCATATTCAAATGCAGTAATATTCTTTCCTATTTCTCCAAGCCCACCTAATGGGATTATTTTTACTTTCTTTCTATTAGGTATATATTTTCGCTTCTTCTTTACTTGTTTTTTTTCAATATTATTATTTTCCAATTTTGTACTCCTTAAAATTCCATTTTCTCTACTATATTTTTCTTAATTATACATTTTACTTTATATACATGCAAGTATGCTTGTACTTTAAAAATATTATTTAAAATATTATTCAATATATAACATTACTTTTTTATTATTACTTTTTAATTTTATTTTATTCATATTTATGTAGAATAAAAAATAGACTGCACCCAAATTACATACTCATTCTGATGTAGCCATTTTTATTAACTCTGATAATCATATTATATTGTCACTCACTCTCTTTTTCTGGACCATATACCCATTTTGCTTTAACATAATTATCATTTGTTGTAAATGTATCTACTTTTAATTCTTCTGATTTAGCTTTAATAGTATTTGTGCTTTCTTTTTGTTCTGTAGCCTGTTCATCTGAATCTACAGTTTCTTTATTTCCACAAGAAATCAAATTTAAAGTAAGCACTAAAATACAAAAAATATATATTATTTTTTTCATTTTTACGTCAATCCTTTTCAATAATTTCAAATTATTTTACATTGAATCTAACAATTTTAAAATAAAATTGAATTCTTGATTTGCTTGTGTCAAAATACTAATTCCCACATCCATTAATAACTTAGACTTTACATATTCCATCATTTCTTTTGCTATATCTGTATCTCTAATTCTGCTTTCAGCAGATTGTAAATTTTCTGCTGTATTATCTAATGAAGAAATAGTATACTCTAATCTATTTTGAACTGCGCCTAAAGTAGCTCTTATGCCAGATGTATAATGTATGGCATTTTCTATTTTAGATAGGGCACTTTTAGCATCATCTTCTGTCTCTATACTGATATGTTGAATGCCAAGATCATTTAATGTAGCTCCTTCAATATCAACAGATATTATTTGATTCGCTTTATTTCCAACTTGTAAATTAAGACCATCTGACCCCTTCTTTTTATCAAATGATCCATCAAGAAGTGTCATTCCATTAAATTCTGTATCTTTTGCAATTCTGTTTATTTCTTTTTTCAGCTCTTGTAGTTCCTTATCTATAAGTTTTCTATCACTATTTGTATAAGTTCCATTAGCAGCTTGAACTGCTAGTGTCTTCATTCTTTGAAGCATACTATGAGTCTCATTTACAGAGCCTTCGGCTGTTTGCATTAACGATATTCCATCTTGTGCATTCCTGCTTGCTTGAGTCAAACCATTAATCTGACCTCTAATTTTTTCTGATATAGCAAGCCCTGCTGCATCATCACCAGCTCTGTTTATTCTAAGACCAGAAGATAGTTTTTCTATGCTTTTACCCAAAAGATCATTATTTATACCAATATATCTAAGAGCAAACATAGCATTTAAATTATTTCTTATTGACATTCCCATCTGAATCACCCCTTTCTCACATTTGTGAATTTACCCTATATTTTTTTATCGAATAAATAATTTTGTAATTTACCATAAAATAAAAAGATGTTGTATTAAATTCACTATTTCTGATACAACATCTTTTCAACATTCTAATTAAAATAATCTAGTAATATTTTTTTATCTAATTCTTCAATATCACAGTCATCTATTCTACTTTTATTGATCCATTTTGCTTCATCATATGATTTATCTAGAATGAATTTTTCCTTTAATGTTCCTATATAAACCTTTATAGCTTCATCTTCATTTATTTTATATTCTTTAAATTCTTTATTGTCAAACACTATTGTTTTCAAAACATCCTTAGCAGCTCTTGCAAGACACTTTTCATCACTTTCTTTTCCTCTAATCTTTTGTTCTAATAAAGTCCATTTAGAAATAGTACCTCTTTTAGCCTTCCTTTTCATTATCAATACATTATTAAAATCATCCTTTATTAATTGTATACATCCTATAAACTTCATTTAAATATCCCCCTTTTTATTCAAGTAGTTTTCTAAGTATCATTTTTTCTATATTTAATATGATTATATTATACATTATCAAACACTATATTTAAACACTATTTATAAGATATGATAAAAACTTTGTTTAATAATAGCAAATAATTGGAGTTCCTGGTTCAATATTATTAAATATTGTTTCTGCAACTGCATATGGAGCATTAACACATCCATGTGAACCATTTGTTAAATATATTTGTCCACCAAATTCATTTCTCCATGTTGCATCATGTATTCCTATATTATTGTTAAATGGCATCCAAAAATTCACTGGCGAACTATAATTTTCTCCAACTAATGTAGCATTTCTTTCTCTATAGTTTAATCTATATGTTCCAACAGGTGTTGACCAATTATTACTTGCATTTCCTGTTACAACATCACCCTCTGTTATAAGATTTCCATTTTTATAGAACCACATGTGTTGTTTAGTCATATTTATCTCAACATATGTATCTCCAATATCATTTTTTGCTCTTGATACTGCTGTTTGTGAATATATAGGCTCCCTTTCTATTGATTTATTTTCTTTAAGATCCTTAACTAATTCATCAACCTCTTTAGGTTGATCAATAATCCATCCATAATTCCCCCCACTAACTTTAATCTTATCCCCATCTGTTGTGAGAAAATCTCTATTTCCACCAAATGTATTGTATTTACTTGCTAATTTATAAACATATTCTTTAATTTTCTCTTTATCAAAATTTATTTCAAAATCTTCTCCTACATTAAGCCAATTACTAATTATACTACCATCAACAATTTCTTTTTCGTCTCCAACATCATATGTAATTGTAAGATCTATCATTGAATTCAACTTATCTTTAGCATCAATTACTTCTTTAGAGTCTTTTGTATAATTAGGATTTTCATAACAATTCTCTTCTTCCAAATCTAATATATGTTCACCGTTTTTTATAGCATTTATGATCTTTTCACGAAGAACTTCCTTATTTACTTTTGTTCCTACAACTTCGTTTGTAATCTCAAATTTATTATTCTTAAATTCAAAATTCGCATCTTTAGGTTCAACTATGTTTCCAACGTCAAAATATGTAAGATTATCAATATAATCATCTAATAAGCTTTCATTATAAGAAACCATGTCTATTGTCAAATTGCTATTTTTATTAAAAAATCCTAAAAACCATGTAAACGGATTTTGGCTCTTTTTTATTTTTTTTAGATCATCATTTGATTTATAAGATAATTCAATATCATTTCCTTTAATTTCATCATTAACGTTTTCTCTACCATGTAATTGCAGTGTATATTCATTTATTTCTGATGATATTGTATTATTAGCTTCTTTTACGGTCTGTCCTGACACATTAATGCAGTTGACTACAGAATTATAATAAAAATGATTACTAAAATAAATTGATATACTTAAATATATTATAGCTAAAGGTGAAAGAAAAATTATTGTTTTTTTCCATAAATCAGCCTTATTCTTTTTTTTTCTACTCATCCAAAACTTCCCCCTAACATATTATATATTATACTATATATTTGTTAGAATAAAACTAATTATTAATACTTTATCAAATTGATTATTTGAAGCATTTTTTTAACATAATATTGTAACACATATCTATTATGTCGAATATATTATTAATATAAAAAATAATCAAAAAGGAGATTATGTATATGTCACGTTGCGATTCAGATAGAGATACTTCAAACAGAAGAAGAAGAAGAAGAAGAAGAAGATGTAGAAGATGTTGTTGTTGCAATAATTCTAATCGTAGATCTAACAATAATTTTAATAATCGTTTTGGTAGATTTAACAATGGTTTTGGTTGCTGTGGCCTTGGTGGCTTTGGTGGCTTTGGCGGCCTTGGATTATGGCCACTTTTATTCCTATAATATTTAAATAATATTATCAATTATATTCTTAATAATATCATCAATAATAACAAAATAGTTATTTTCACCTCTCCAAGTTTTAAAATGTAAAATAAAAATGGACTTATAAAAATATATTGATTTTTATAAGTCCTCCATTTTTAACTAAACATTTTTTTTAATGCAATCTGAGCCTTCTCAAGACCTTGCTGAGCTGCTTTTTTATACCACGAATAAGACAAACTGTAATTTCGTTTTATCCCTTTTCCTAAATAGTGCATCCCAGCCAAATTATATTGTGCATAAGAATAGCCTTGATATGCAGCTTTTTCATACCATTTAGCTGCGATCCTAAAATCTTGTTCTACTCCAATTCCTTCTTCATACATATATCCCAAAATATTTTGTGCTTTAGAATATCCTTGCATGGCAGATTTTTCATAAAGCATAAATGCTTTACTATAATTTGTATTAACACCTTTACCGTGCATATATAAATTTCCTAAATTATATTGTGCAAAACAGTCTCCTTGCTTTTCAGCTTCCAAGTACCACTTTTCTGCCTCTTTATAATTTTGCTCAGTACCTTCACCGTCTTCAAACATGCATCCTAAATTACATTGAGCATCAACATGACCTTTAAATGCAGCTCTTTTAAAATATTTTAAAGCATTTTCATAGTCTATTTTTGTACCAAGTCCATAATAATACATATACCCTAGATTGTATTCTGCAATACTATATCCTTGGCTTGCTGATCTTTTATACCATTTTATTGCCTTCTCATAATTTTGTTCTCCTAGTTCACCGTTGTAATATCTGTCTCCAAGACTATTTTGAGCTTTTTTATTTCCCCTTTCTGCATATTTCATAAGAATCCTAAGATTACAGTCTTCAAAATTTATATCTGCATTCTTATATTCCTCAATAAATTCATTAATAGATAATAATACTCCACCCAAATTCTCATCCCCCAGTATTCATTATTATGTAAATAAATATTTTTTATTTTACTTTGTTAACCCTCATAATAAATTTATAACATATAACTTCTAACATTTCTACATATGATATTGTTTTCGTACATATATTTTTTTAAAACTTATATATTACCTTATAAAATCATCAATATATTTCGAAAATATAACATATTTAACAAAGTCCTGAACATTGCTTTTTTGACAGTTTGCTAATTTTCTAACAATATTTTTTTCTTCCCTTGTTAATCTTATACAAATAAATTCATCATTGAAAACTTCATATTTTATCTTCATTAGCACTGCCTTTTTTATATTTCTAAAAAACTTCTTAATATCCATATCGTATCCCACCTATTTTAAATATTGTTGATTTTTATAAATTTCCTTTAATATATATGATAAATTTTATTATAGTATGACTATGATTTAGTAATTACTTGTATATAAATTGGAAATTTGGTAACAATATTAATTGCATGGTTCTCTGTATCTCCTAATTGCACAAATAAAAAAGACTGTCTCAAAAAATTTGAGACAGTCTTTTCTATTTGTGCTTAAACTTTAACATTAAGTAATCCCTGTTTAAATTCTGATCATTTTATATTAATTATATTCTTTATCCAAAATTTATTATGGTAAATTCTTAATTAATATATCATCTTTTTTGAGTTCTAATTCGCACTCTATAGTAAAAATCATTTCAGGAACATTGGCAGTTTCAATCTCATCACCGTCTGCATTTTTCATATTTTTGAGTTCTATAAGTTTATCATCGCCTTCTAATGCCAATAATTCAACTGTTTCACCATTATAAACCTTATTTTTTTCCTGTATAGTTGCAACTTTGGTATTAGAATCATAATCTTTAACTATTCCAACTATTTCGTATGCTCTAATGTATGATGAACTTCCATAACTTTGTTTAACTTCCTCATCAAAATAGAAACCTGTTGTAAATTCTCTATGACTTGGTTTAACTAGGTATTCCATCCATTTTGGATTAAATTTATATTCTTTTGGATTTTCAAAATATGTATCAATAGCTTGTCTGTATGCCTTTACCACAGAGGCTACATAGTATACACTTTTCATTCTCCCTTCAATTTTAAAAGAATTTATCCCTGCTTCAATAAGACTTGGTAAGTATTCTATCATACATAAATCTCTTGAATTCATTATATATGTTCCAGAGCCTTCATCTGTTTTTTCAATTAGCTCATTTCCATCTTCTTCATATAAATGATATTTATATCTACATGGTTGAGCACAAGCTCCTCTATTAGGATCTCTTCCTGTTAAATAATTTGATAACATACATTTACCTGAATATGCCATACACATAGACCCATGTATGAATGATTCAATTTCACATGTGTCTGGTAATTTTTCTCTCATTTCTTTTAATTCTTTCAATGTCATTTCTCTTGCTGTAACAACTCTTTTCACACCAAAATTATGCCAAAATTTTGCCATTTCATAATTCAAGCAACTAGCTTGAGTACTTAAGTGTATCTCTAGATTCGGAACAACTTTCTTGGCAATTGTCATAATTCCTGGATCTGCAATAATAGCTGCATCAATTCCAAGCTCGTATAATTCCTTAAGGTACTCTTCTATTCCTTCTAAATCTGAATCATGTGGAATTATGTTCAATGTTACATGAACTTTTTTACCTCTTGAGTGTGCAAATTCAATTCCCTCTTTTAATTGTTCAGTCGTAAAATTATCTGCATATGCTCTTAAATTTAACTTACTTCCTCCAAGATATACAGCATCAGCTCCAAATTCTATAGCTGTTTTAAGCTTCTCTAGATTTCCTGCTGGTGCTAAAAGCTCTGGTTTATTCATTTGATATATACTCCTCTTAATTACTAAAATTATATTCTTTTATGTGAAATTAAATATTTACTTATTCCTATCTTCGAAAGCTCCATCATCTTTATATATAAATCTTCACTTTCTTTTGATAATCCATCTGGTATAAGATCAAATTTATACCATAAATTAACAATATCTAATACATCATTTATATAATTTCTATTATCTATATACTTTAAATCATATCCATTTTCATCAATTATACTTGTATTATCATCTAATTCATATATCGGAATATGATATGATAGATATGGATTATTATTATTTTTAAATTTGTTAATATTGCTAATATTATTTTTATCTATATATCTTATTCCATTTACAAATACAGTATAATTATAAAATGATATTCCTTGTACATTACCACTCTTATCTAAAATACTTAAAAGCTCTATATCCGTCATTATTCTCCCATGAAATCCTCCAAATTCCAATCTTAAACTGTCATCATTAAATTCTTCACGTATTGGACAAAAACCTATAATAAATGTAAGTAAATCTGGAAATAGTGCATTTAGATTACTATTATAATATACTTTTTTATTTTTAATATAAATCCAATCATTTTCTAATAAAGTATGTATTTCTTTATTTAGTATTTCCAACTGATTTATATTATTTTTAACAAAATCACCTAATATATTTTGCCTGCTTTCATAATCCAGCCCCTTTATATTGAATTTTTTTAAATTTATTTCTTCTATCTTTTTATTTTTCATACTAAATCTACCTTTATTAGATTATTATTGTATTTATTATTATAGACAATACTTTTATTAATTATATATTTAATTATAACATAAACGTATTTTATTACTAATTGTTTTCATTGATATTTATATAAATTTTACTTAAGTTTCATATTAATAGTTCAAAATATCTAATTAAACTTAACTCCACAAATTTTTTTCAACGTAATAATTTCTTAAAGAATAAAAAAATCGCCAAGGCGACTATGATATAGTCTTCTATAAAAATACAAATCCAATAGAATACAATAGCTTTTATAAAACGTAATCCTTTAAGCCGTCGATTTTTTTCAGCGCACTCTGGATTTTCTGAGCTTGCCGAAGAAAAGACCAGGCGCATATAATATTTTTTATTCTTTAGGAACTATGCATTTAGTTTATTGCAATATTTTTAAAAATAACTTATCCACAGATTATCCATGAATATAATTTCCTAAAGAATAAAAAAACATAGCATAATGCTATAAGCTTATGTGCTATGTTTTTCCCTACTATCTCATTACTCCATCTGATCCAAGATAATATCCATCTACATATGTGTTACTTGCCATTTTACCACTGCTGTATAAGTAATACCAATAGCCATTTACATTAACCCATCCAGTTTTCATTATTCCACTTTCATCAAGGTAATACCAAGATCCACGTACATTCTTCCAACCAATAACTGGGGTACCTTTTTCAATAAGCATCCAATTTCCATCTGTTGTCATTGCCCAATAATCATATCTACTTCCTGTGCTAGGACTAATACTAACAACTTCCGGACCTGAAGTTGCTAATATCTGATCAAATGCTACTTCTTTTTCTTCTTTATCATCGTCGTCTTCATCTTCATCCTCGATTTGTGTTGTTGAAAATCTATTTTTATCTGATTCAACCTTATATTTACTCTTATTTATATCAGAATAGCTGTATCCTGGAGTCATATTTTCTAATTCTTCTTTATCATAATCATCTTTTGAGCTAGCTGCAAAAACAATGTTACATGGTAACATCATCGCTATTAATGCTCCTATAATAATTTTATTCCTATTCACAAAGACCATCTCCCAGCTTTACTTATATTGTTGTATTTAAAATCTTTTAATTTATTATCGTTATTTTTTGTATTTTACTTTATATGATATTAATATATTTTATAAATAAAAACTACTTGCATCAACCCATCTATATTCTGGCTTAAGCTTTTTTATATCTTCTACTAATTTATATAATGCTTCATCCTTTTGTTTGCATTCTAACATTACATCAAAACTTCTATCTATTTTTTTAGCTTTTTCAATAAATTCAATAAATTCTTTTGGATTAATATAATCAGCATGTCTTCTATCTTTCTCAAAATCCTTTGGCGACGAAAAGTGAACTTTAGGCGGAAGAACTTCTTTATTCCAAGTATTAAAAATATTCTCTAACATATATTCTAAATCTTCTCCTGAATTGTTACAATTATGGTGATGAACGTCCAAAACCATAGGTATTTTTAGTTTATTACACAACTCTAAAACTTCTTTTGCTGTATATGTTTTATCATCATTTTCTATTATTAAACGTGAAGCTATTTCTATAGGCATCTTTTTAAAATTATCTATAAATCTTATTATTCCATTTTCTTTTCCATATGTAGCTCCTCCTACATGTAGCACCATTTTCCCTTCAGGATAATTAAGATCCTCAAACCATTCCACTTGACACATTAAATTTCTTTTAGTGTTTTCAACAACTGATGGGTTAATACTATTTAATACATTAAATTCATCTGGATGTGTATCTACTCTCATGTTCGATTTTCGTATTAAATTTCCTAAATATTCAAAGTCCTTTTTAAATATCTCTCTATGTCCCCAATATCCAACTTCAGGATGAGTAACTAGAGGAACTAATGCTGAAGTTATTCTATAAAAATGTATATTATTATTAATGTTATATTTTAGGATTTTCTCTAAATCATTTAGATTAGATAAAGCAACTGTTTTTAATTTTTCTAACTTCTTCTCCTTGCTTTCTTGTTTATTATAATTTGTAAAAGTAACATTACTTGAAGCTGTAACTTTTTTACCAAGCTTCATTGAGATAGAAACATACCCTAATCTAATTAACATATTTATCACACCTTTAGTTTAGTTAAGTTAATTAGATATATTTTATGCATAACCTGAGTTGTTTATTTACACAAACTAAAATAATTTATTGATTTATAAGTTCATTTATTTTTTCTGCATTTGTTTTTATTGTAAAAATAATATTTTCATCAATTCTTAATTTCGTTTCATTTTCATTTGTTTTTATCATATCTATATTTAAACCTACTTTTGAAATTTCTTTATATTTACCTGATGATATATCAACATTAAATTTTTTATCTTTCGCACCCGTTATTTTTATTAATACTCCATCTTCTTTATCTTCCTTAATTCTTATGTGAATAATATTATCTTTTTTACTACTGCATCCACTTTCACTTTCATATGGATGCTTTTCAATGGATGCTTTTCCTGTAATAGTCATCCATCCACCGCTCAAATTTGACTTGACTAATATGTTTAACTCATAATTTTTTTCTATTTCTTTTAATATTTTTCCCAATTCACAAACGTCAACTTCTAAATTCATAGTTACACCTCTTCTTCACTTGTTTTGATTGATTCTTAATATAGTTTATCATATATTAACATTACTATTCTATTAGCTTATTTATATGTCTAATATAAGAAATTCAACTATACTTTTCCAATATATTTATTTTATAATCTATAATTAAACAACATTATGTTATATTAAAAATTTGAATATTTCTTCTACTTAGGAAGTTTTAATCAATTACTTTTTATATCAATACTGCATAGTTAAAAGATCCAATAAATTTAAAGTATTAATTTATTGGATCTTTTACTATGTATATCCTGACTTATTCTTTCTTTTTCTTATTCTATTATTTTAAATTTTAAAATCTGACCTATCATATGTCTTAGCTTTGGGTTCACCAAACACTGCTTTAACGCTTTCCGCTTGTGGATTATGATTTACATTTTTATTCTTTCGTTTATTATTTTCCTTCATCTTATTAGTCATTGTTCCACCTCATTATTAATTTTAATTTTAAAAATGATCTTTTTCTTTATGCGGAGGTGCTCCGATTTTTTTACCATCAATAATTCCTAAATCCGAATTTCCTTTTGGATGTATTTTTCTTAGCTCGGCATTAGATTTTGGTCTATCATTTAATCTATTTTTATTATTGTCCATAGTACATCACCTCAGTAATTATGATGTACACTAAAATTCTTTTTATTCATTATTAATTAATTGATAGCTTTATTTCATTTATATTATTCTTAATAATGTTATTTCCTTTTTTAGTTATAAAACCATCATTATAGGTTTGAAGAAATTCACCTTCATAATTTATAAGCCTGCCTTTTGTAATCTCTGAAATAGTCTTGTCACTTTCATTATTAATGTAAATTTTACCACTATAATCTACAAATATATTATCTTTATTTACTGAATTTTTTAAGGCAAATGAATTCCATTTATTTTCTTCATTATTTAAATTAGTATTATATATAGAAGTAATTAATCCATCCTCTTCTTTTCCAAAATAAATGTTATCATCCTTATCAATTCCTAGGAGCCTAGATACATTTACATCAGGAATATTTATATAGCCAGATTCATTTAATATTGTTGAATTATTCCCCATTTCCATAACTGCGTTTGTATTAGTTCTTGGAACAACTATATTACCAATTTCTTTATTATGTCTTACTCTATTTATTTGATTCATTACATTTGAATAATATAAATCACACAAGCCATTAGCTTTTCGAATCTTTATATAAAGACTATGCGTTGAAGTTGAAAATGCTATATTTTCAACTCTATCATCTTCATTATTAACTGGTATTCTCATTTTATTATAATTAAAATCAACAAGTTCTCTTGCTTCATTCTTTTTAATATCATAAGAAACAGGTTCGAAATAAACTCCATCATCTTCTTCCACTCGCTGTATAACTAGCATTAAATCTTCATCATTTAACCACTTATAGTTTTCAATTATACCACTTGTCTCACACTTGAATTTATTCTCTTCCTTATTAGTATTATCAAAAACTTTAAGTTCATTATTTTTTGTATAGGCTACATAATTTCCATCTGATGAAACTGAAATATTTTCTACACTTTCTGGTAATATTATTTCATTTGGTTTTTCTTCCTTTACTTCCTCAACTGGCTCTTCTTCAACTTTTTTGGCTGTTATCTCTAAATCTGTATCTAAATATATATTTTCAATATATAAAAATATTCCATGCTGTATTAACAATGCTATAAATGTCCAAATTAATATTTTAGCTATACTTTTCAATTTTAGTTCTCCTATTCTTCAACGTAAAATGCTGTAGCTACAGATCGTTCTCCATCCCAAGCATTTGGTGAATTAATTACTTCATCTTTATAATACATTGTTGAAGAATATCCACCATCTAATGCTGCCGCATTTACTGCTCCTCTACTAGCCATAATTTCTTGTACATCATAAAGACTTGCTCCAGGATTTGAAATTTTTCTTCCATCAATAACTAAAAATATTACTGTTCCATCTTCTTTTTGTCCTATAGCAGTTCTTGGGTTTAGTCCTTCTGCCATTTTATCTTTAATCTGCTTCACACCATTTATTATTATATTAGGTGGTCTAAAGCACATTCCTTCCTGAACATTCATATCAATTAATTCATCATAAGAATGACTTCCAACTACTAATTGTCCTTCTTTAGTAAATGCGATAACATTTTCTTTATCTTTTGAATTTAAATCTGTCATCTGAGGATATAGAAGCTTTCCTCCACTTATTACAAATCCTCCAGGGATTGCTCCTGTACCTGCATATAAAGTACCATCATCAGATTTATCTATAAAAGCGCCACCATTAATAGCTGCTATTGCATTATTATCTTTTGCCATTTCACTAGTTTTTTGCCCTGTTTTTCCTAAGTACTTTGTCATTGCTACTTTTATTTTAAGAGGATTTTTTATTTCTAATAGATATGCATCATATCTATCCGTATTTATATCATATCTTTCAATTTCTGTGCTTGTAGAATGTTTTATTTCAATATTTTCTATTTTCTGTGCAACTTCTTTTTCCTTTTTAGGTTCTGCTTCTATTCCCATCATTTTATTTAATGTTTCTTTAGAAAAAAAATCTGTCAAAAGGTACTCATGTCTGGTAGCAAGTAATGTTGATACAAATGCTTTTCTAGTATTTTGATAAGGTCCTAAAAATAATACTAATGGTGTAGTTATAATTAAAAAGAGAAAAATATATATTGTTCCTAATAAACATGTAATTAAATTAAAATGCTTTTTTTCAGATTTCTCAGGCATTAGTATCTCCTTCATTAAGTCAAACTAATTTTGTTATGATATTGTATTTCTTCTTGTGATTCTTCACTTTCTTTAAAGTTTATTTCATTATTTTGAAGATTTTTAACTGCTACAGAAAGCATTAATTTTATTCTATTTAATTGATTTACATGAGATGCTCCTGGATCATAATCTATTGCCACTATATTAGATTCTGGATATTTCTCTTTAAGTACTTTCATCATACCTTTTCCTGTAACATGATTAGGTAAACATGCGAACGGCTGTAAACACACTATATTCTTTGTTCCGCTTTTTATTAGTTCTATCATTTCTGCTGTTAAAAACCATCCCTCACCAGTCTGGTGACCAAGTGATAAAATTGGTGACGCCATATTGGCTAATTCCTTGATATGTTTAGGTCTGCTAAATCTGTTGCTATTCTCTAACTCTTTTTTCATTACTTTTCTATATGTTTCCATATAGAAAATAGCCAACCCGCTTACAGTTTTTGCCACTTTACTCTTTCCTAAATATTCAGCCTTAAATTTATTATCATATGCTGAATAAAAGAAAAAGTCTAATAAATCTGGAACTACTGCTTCCGCACCTTCATCTTCTAATATTTTTACAATATCATTATTGGCTGTTGGATGAAATTTAACGAGTATTTCACCAACAATTCCAACTCTCGGCTTATTTATATTAAATAAAGGTAATTCATCAAATTCTTTAATAATTTCTTTTATATTTTTATTAAATTCTGTTTTACTTCCATTAACTATATTTGCTTTTGCTCTTTCATTCCATTTGTTATAAAGTTCATTTGCAGAATCTTTTACTTTTTCATAAGGTCTTGTCCTGTATAAAACTGTCATAAATAAATCACCATATACTAAAGCCATAAGTGCCTTTTTTATAAGTTTTGGTGTAATATTAAAGCCTGGCTGTGTTTCAAGACCAGCCACATTTAGTGAAATTATAGGGACATTTTCAAATCCAGCATGCCTTAATGCTGCCTTTAAAAATCCTATATAATTAGTGGCTCTACATCCACCACCTGTTTGACTCATTATAAGAGCTGTTTTATTTAAATCATATTTACCAGATTTTAATGCACTTATCATTTGTCCTACAACAATTATTGAAGGATAACACGCATCATTATTAACATATTTAAGACCTTCTTCTATCGCTTCAGCATCATTTGATGGAAGTACTTCTATATTATATCCAGCTGCCTTTCCAGCTACTTCAATTAAATTAAAATGAATTGGAGACATTTGAGGTGCTAAAATAGTATAATCTTTTCTCATTTCTTTTGTAAATACTGGATTTTTATAACTTATTTTCTCTTCTATAGGTTTATAATTTTTTCTTTCTCTTTCTTCTATTGCAGCTTTTAAAGATCTTATCCTTATTCTAGCGGCACCTAAATTATTACCTTCATCTATTTTTAAGACAGTATATATTTTCCCTTTTGATGATATAATTTCTGAAACTTGCTCAGTAGTTACTGCATCTAAGCCACATCCAAAAGAATTTAACTGAATTATTTCAAGACAAGGTTCTCCTGCTATTAATGTAGCTGCCCTATAAAGTCGTGAATGATAAACCCATTGATCTACCACTCTAAGCTTTTCATTTAAACATTCAATATGGCTTATGCTATCTTCTGTAAGTACTGCCATACCAAAAGAATTGATCATATCTGGAATACCGTGATTTATTTCTGGATCTATATGATATGGTCTACCACATAATACTATTCCTTTTTTATTATTCTTCCTTAAATACTCTAAAGTTTCTTCACCTTTTTTTTGTATATCTCTCTTATAAGCTTCTCTTTCTAAAACTGCACTTTTTACAGCTTCTTTTGCTTCACTTAAAGTAACATCAAATTCCTTAAATTCTTCAACTATCCTTTTAGCAAGCACATTTTCATTATCCAATGAAAAGAATGGAGCTATATACTTAATTTCATTAATTTTTAATTCATCCATATTATTCTTTATTACTTCTGGATATGAAGTTACCATTGGACAGTTATAGTTGTTCTGACTGTCTTCAAATTCTTTCTTTTCATAAGAAATACATGGATAAAATATTGTTTTAATATTTTTTTGTATTAAATTCATTATGTGTCCATGTGCAAGCTTTGCTGGATAACATGCTGATTCTGACGGAATAGTCTCAATTCCAAGTTCATATATTTTTTTGCTTGATGGATTTGATAATATAACTCTAAAACCAAGTTTAGTTAAAAGAGTAAACCAAAAAGGATAATTTTCATACATATTTAAAACTCTTGGTATTCCTATAGTTCCTCTTTTAGCCTCTTCCTCTTTTAGCGGCTTGTACCCAAATGTTCTTTTATATTTATAATCATATAAATTAATTTCTTTTTCTTCTTTTTTCTTTTCAATTCCAAGTCCACGTTCACATCTATTACCAGAAATAAATTCCTCATCTGTAGAAAATTTATTTACAGTAAGAAGGCAGTTATTTCCACACATTCCACATCTTCTAAATGAGCTAGTCATTTTAAATTGGTCTATTTTTTCTTTTGGCAATAGTGATGTTGTTCTGCCTTCTAAATATCTTTCTTTTGCAATAAGTGAGCATCCAAATGCCCCCATGAGACCTGCTATATCAGGTCTTACAGCCTCTCTTCCAGATATAATCTCAAAAGCTCTCAAAACAGCATCATTATAAAAAGTACCACCTTGAACAATTACCTTTTCACCAATATCATTTTCATCTCTTAATTTTATTACTTTAAATAATGCATTTTTGATTACAGAATAAGAAAGTCCAGCAGAAATATCACAAATTTGTGCACCTTCCTTTTGTACTTGCTTCACTCTTGAATTCATAAATACTGTACATCTAGAGCCTAAGTCTACAGGTGCTTTAGATAATAATGCTTCTTTTGCAAATTTATCAATTGGCATACCTAATGATTTTGAAAAGCTTTCTATAAATGATCCACATCCAGATGAACATGCTTCATTAAGCATTATACTGTCTATAGCTCCATTCTTTATCTTTAAGCATTTCATATCTTGTCCACCAATATCTAAAATAAAATCTACCCCTGGCAAGAAATAATCTGCTGCCTTATAATGAGCAATTGTTTCAATTTCCCCTATATCAACATGAAGCGCTGCTTTAATTAATGATTCTCCATATCCTGTAACAGCACTATTAACTATTTTTATGGAAGAAGGAAGTTTTGAATATAAATCTTGAAGTATTTCTACTACTTTCTTTAATGGATTTCCTTCATTACTTCCATAGTATGAATATAATAATTCTCCGGCTTCATTTATTAAAGTAACCTTTGTTGTAGTAGATCCTGCATCTATTCCTAAATAAGCTTGTCCTTTATAGCTTTCCATAGGACATCTTTTTACTACAGATTTATTGTGTCTATTTTTAAAATCTTCATAATCTTTTTCACTTTCAAAAAGTGCTTCTAGTTTATTTTCATTATCTTCCTTGAGATTAGTTATATTATTTACTTTATTAACTACATTTTTTAATGTTGTTTTCATATTATCAACAGCCAAAAGTGCTGCTCCCATAGCTACAAATAACTGTGAGTCATCTGGTATTATTATTTCATCATCTTTAAGTTTAAGAGTCTCAATAAACCTTTCTCTTAATTCTGATAAGAAAAATAATGGGCCACCAAGAAAAGCGACTTTTCCTCTTATAGGCTTACCACAAGCTAATCCTCCTATTGTTTGATTTACAACCGCTTGAAGTATTGACACCGCTATATCTTCCTTATTTGCGCCTTCATTTATTAGAGGTTGTACATCTGTCTTTGCAAAAACTCCACATCTAGATGCTATTGGATATATAACATTATAACTTTTTGCATATTCATTAAGACCTGCTGCATCTGTATTAAGAAGTGATGCCATTTGATCAATAAAAGCTCCTGTACCACCTGCGCAGCTTCCATTCATTCTCTGCTCTATTCCATTTTTAAAATATGTTATTTTTGCATCTTCACCACCAAGTTCTATTACAACATCTGTTTCTGGTATAAATGTTTCTACTGTTTTAGAACATGCTATTACTTCTTGTACAAAATCAATATTAGTCCACTTTGATACAGATAACCCTCCTGAACCTGTTATGCTTATTTTACATTCAACATTTCCAATTTTGTCATAACATTCATTAACTAATTCTATAATTGTACTGCGTATATCAGAATTATGTCTTTTATATTGACTATATTCTACTATGTTTTCTTCATTTAATACTACTAATTTTACTGTTGTTGAACCTATATCTAATCCTATTTTATAAATATTCATCCTTATTATTTCACCTACTTTGTAACATTAAATTCACATTTTCTATCGTTTTATCTTTTTTGAAAATCACAACTATGTATATATTTCTTTATATGTGGATATACTTGTTAACACATAAATTATTTATTGCAAAGTACTTTTAGGAGGTTAAAATGAATCACTTTAATGAAGGTAATAAATTTTATAATACACAAGACTATCGTCGTGCAATTGAATGTTATAAAAAAGCTGCTAGCGAAAATCTAAATGAAGCATGTTCATATTATAATATCGGTGTTTGTTTAATTAAATTAAGAGAATATAATAGTGCAATAGATGTACTAAAAAAAGCTATTTCCATAACCCCGGAAAGTAAATACATATTTAACCTTGGATACTGTTACGCAATGCAAGAAATAACACCAAAAGCTCTTTATCTATTCAATTTAGCATGGTCAATAGATCCTAGCGATAAAGAATGTGAAAAAGCAGTTAATCTATTACTATCAAAAATAGTATAAATTACAACTTCCTTATACTTAGTTAGAGATTAAAGCTGTTATAGCTTTAATCTCTAACTAAGTATATATACTATTAAGTTTCAACTAAAACTAATGACTAACATATCTTACTTATTAGTTTACCATTCCCCAATAATTTCTTTATTTATATGCTTATCAAAATTTTCCGAATCAAAATAATTACCACCATTATAAAACGTAGTATCAACATTAATCCATTTCTTTTCGTCACTTAAATATACCTGGTTCCATGCATGTGATACATATTTGCTTCCATCATAAGCTTCTCCAATCACTAATCTCACCTTAAGATCCACACTTCTAGCCATTGCAACATATAAACATGCATAATCAAAACAAATACCACTTCTATCTCTAAAAGCGTATATTGCTCCACTTTCCACTGTTTCATCATTAGAATTTAATACTTTTTCTGCTTTATTATTATCGTATTCTATATTTGAACCGATCCATACATATAAATCTCGTGCTTTTTCTCTATCATTTGTAGCACTTTCAGTGACCTTCTTTGCTTTTTTTTCTATTATACTATTTGATCTAATTCCATCTTCTACAGTCGTTCCATTATAAATTACATTTGGAGTATCTAATCTTTTATCCTCTACATAGGAAACTTTCTCATTATCTCTTGAAAAATTATTTAACAGTAACGTTACTGTATTCTTTTCATGAAAAAAGATTTTCATAATAGCTGGAATTAATAATATAACCACTAGAGCAATAAATTTCAACAATATATTTTTCTTGTTCATGAAACTTCCTCCAGTATATCATTGTATATTTTATATTATTATTTAGATATTAATCTGTTTATAGGTATATAATTCTTATTTTATAATTTATGCATGTACTTAACAAATTATTATATCTATATTCCATTATATCAAATATGCTGAAAATTTTTAAGCTTATTTTATTCAAATTCATCTAATGACATTATTTCTTTTACAACATCTTTTACAATGTCATATGCATATCCTCTAGAAATTAGAAACCTATATAGCTTTCCAGATAATTTATAATTGTCACTTTCTTTTCTTCTTATAGACTCATACTTTTTCCTTCCTACATTTAATGCTACTTCTTTTTCTTCATTTTTGTCAACTTTAATTAGATTTTCTTCAATAATATCCTTAGCTATTCCTTTTTTCATTAAGTCATATTTTATCTTTTGGCTACCTTTAGACGAAAGCTTATCTTTTATAAATGCTTTTGCATATGTATTATCATTTATAAAATTATATTCTTTTAAAAAATCTATACTATTATTAATTTGTTTTTCTTCATATCCTTTTTGTTTTAACTTATCTCTTATTTCTTTTTCTGTTTTATAACTTCTTTCTATTATTTTGATAGCACTTTCTTTACATCTTATATATGATTCCTTTTCTGCTATCTCTTGAAGTTTTGATATATCTACATCATCTTTTACTTTAAGATTTTCTTTGTAAACAAGCTCAGCATTTATAGCTAATGCATATTCTCCATCCAAGTAGATATTTACTCTATCTTTATTATTTTTTTGAATTTCTATTTTTGTTATCTTTGGCATATTTTCACCTTTCTTAAATATTGAATATGAATTAATTATCTTCTGATTTTAATATATGAACCGTAGGGCTTTTCAAAACCAACTTACTTACTTCTTTAATTTTTCTTTTATCTAGTTCATTTAATCTATGCATATCTTCTATAAACTCAAATATGTCTTCATCTTCAAGAGCTTGGTGTAATATATAATTACATAATTCTGAAGAGTCCTCTAATGTAGAAATAACAGCTGTTTTATGAACTTTTTTCATTATCTCTAAATCTCTATCGCCAAATTCTATTTTTCCATCAACTATATTTTTTATTGTTTCATCAATAGCTTCTTTTGCTTCTTCAACATTCTCTCCACTCACAGCAGTGTAAATATATAATGTTTTAATGTTTTTAGTAATCTCTAAATGTGTGTATATATCATATGCTAATCCTCTATTTTCTCTTATTTCTCTAAATAATAAAGAATTAGAGCTTTCTCCAAGTCTATGGTTTAATATTCTTAGTGGCAGCTCATATTCTTTTTTTAACCCATTAAAAGTAAATAAATAAACAATTGTACTTTGCTCAATATCTTTTTTATACCCAATTTCTATAATTTCTTTATTATCTTCTAGGATAATTTCACACTTTTCTTTTTCATCTCCTGACCATATTCCAAAATACTTTTCAATTAATTTAATAGCATCATCGTGACTTAATGGAGATACAAAGCTCACTATGGAATTCTTAGGAGTATAATTTTCTTTATAATAATTAAATAATTCTTCTCTTTTAAAATTTTTTACATTTTTTTTAATGCCAGTAACTTCATATTTAAGAGCACTTTTTTCAAACGCTGTTTTATTTACACACTTAAAACTTAAATCTTCTATATCATCTTTACTTGTTTTTATTTCTGATAAAATCACGCCTCTTTCTTTCTCAATTTCTTCATCATCAAATGAAGAATTTATTATCATATCACCTAATATTTCAACTGCATTATGTATCTCCTCAGCTAAACAGCTTATCGTATATACAGTAACATCATAATCAGTATATGCATTATATTCTCCACCTAAAGATTCCAAATCACTATTAAGTTTTTCGTCATTGCGTGTATCTGTTCCCTTAAATAATAAATGTTCAATAAAATGACTTATTCCCTTTTCATTCATTTTCTCATATAATGCTCCAATTTTTATTCCTACATTTATAGCTGCAATTTGTGTGTCTTTATGTATAGTTAATACTTCTAATCCATTCTTTAGTTTATGTCTCTTTATATCAAAATTCAATTGTATCATATTTTTCCACCTTACATTTAAATTACTTTTCTATACTACTAATAATACTTTAAAACACAATAATATTCACTATCTTTTTATACTTATGCTAAAATACATGATAAAATATAATTGTAATATAGTTGACTTATTTTTATTGTATTATTAAATTAATATAGTATAATGTATAATTAATATTTTAAAATGGAGGAGTTAAAATGAATAAATCTATTTTAATTGTAGAAGATGAATTAAGAATAAGATTTTTACTTAGAGATTATTTGATGAAAGAAAACTTTAATGTTTTTGAAGCTTCAGATGGTGAAGAAGGGCTTATTGCTTTTAGTAGTCAAAAAATTGATTTAGTAATTTTAGATATCATGATGCCAAAAATGGATGGCATCACTATGCTGGAAAAGTTAAGAGAAGTTTCTACAGTCCCTGTTATACTTCTTACTGCAAAAGGCGAAGAAGAAGATAAACTTCAAGGATATGACTATGGAGCTGACGACTATATAACTAAACCATTTAGTCCAAAAGTCTTAATTGCCAAAGTTAAAGCTCTATTAAAAAGAACACGAGATAATTTAGATTCTAGTTATCAAGAATTTAATGGTCTTACAATTAATAAACTTTCGCACGAAGTAAAAGTTGATGGAACTGAGATACTATTATCCCCAAAAGAATATGAACTCATAGTTTATCTAATAACTAACGAAGGCATTGCCCTAAGCCGTGATAACATTTTAGATAATGTATGGGGATTAGATTACTATGGTGATATACGTACTGTAGATACAAACATTAAAAGGCTAAGAGAAAAATTACTTTCTAAATCTAACTGTATTGTTACTGTTCGCGGAAGCGGATATAAATTCGAAGGTAAATAATGAGATATCGTTTATCTAAAAGATTATTTGGAATAACACTTTCCTTAATGCTTGTTTTAATGTTTTTAACCTATTTTGCTCAAGCCTTTTTATTTGAAAAATTTTATTCTTATAAGAGAACCATGAGTTTGGTTCATGAAGTTAATAAATTTAGTACTTTATATTCAATGCATATTTCTGAGCCTGCAGAAATATATCCTGTTTTAAAAAAATTTGAAAATGATAATAATGCAAAAATTCTTATATTATCATTAGATGGCTCAATAATTTATTCACCTAACCAGCTATATACTGATAAGGAATCATTTAATGAATTGACTTCTTTTTGTTCTGAGCTTATTAATAATAAATCACTTATTAATGATGTGACACGAAATTCAAATACCCGTTATACAACATTCTATAATGCCAGCAGTGACTTACAAAAAATTGGTGTTATCGCACCCATGTCATTAAATTATAAAAATGATAGTTTAATATTTTGCGTTTCTTCAATACAATCTATAAAAGAAGCATCGGAAGTTATTGATGAATTTTTAATTTATTTATTTTTAGGATTAGTTGCTATTTCAGTAATACTTTCTTCAATATATTCTAATTTAATATCTAAACCATTAGTAACATTAACATATGTAGCAAATAAAATGTCTAATATGGACTTTTCAGTCACCTGCTCAACTAATAGAGAAGATGAAATTGGAAGTCTTGCTAAATCATTAAATTTTCTTTCTAATAATCTTCAAACGGCTCTTTTAGATCTTCAAAAGAAGAATAAGAAGCTTGAGGAAGATATTGAAAAAGAACGTGAACTTGAAAATATGAGAAAAGGATTTGTAGATAATGTAAGTCATGAATTAAAAACACCAATCGGAATCATTGAAGGATATGCCGAAGGTCTTAAAGATGGTATCGTTACGGGAGAAGATGCTAAACTTTACTTAGAAACAATTATTGATGAAGCTCAAAAAATGGGTATTTTAGTTTCAAATATGCTTGAATTATCCAAATTAGAATCTGGAGTAATAAAACTCTCACCCGAAGCCTTCAATATAAACAGATTAATAAAAAAAATATTAGCTAAACATACACCTAATTTTGAGGAACATGATTTTAAAGTTAATTTTACTTCAACTAATCCATATAGCTATGTTTATGCTGACCCCTTTAAAATGGAACAGGTAATGACTAATCTTGTTACCAATGCAATAAAATATACGCCGCCACATAATACAATTAATATAGCAATTGAAGAAGAATTACATAGATATAAAATAATAGTTCAAAATCTTGGAACTTATATTCCAGAAGATGAAATTGATAAATTATTTGATAAATTTTATCGTTTAGATAAATCAAGAGAAAGAACCCAAAAAAATAGTACTGGACTTGGTTTAGCTATTGTAAAAAACATCTTAGAACTTCATAAAAGTGAATTTAAATTTCATAATATTGATGAAGGTGTGGAATTCTATTTCTATTTAGAGAAAATAGTTTCCCCTGAAGATAATGACGAAATAGAATAATATAAAAAAGACAATTAATATTCAAATTACTTTATAAAGTGGACCCTTTGTCAAGGACAATAAAAAAAAGATGCTTATGCCGCTGAAAGCTGATTTCTGTATTCTACAGGAGTCAGCTTTTTTAAATTCCATTGACAACGATGATTATTGTAGTAATCAATATAATCATTAATAGAATTCTCGATGTCTTCTAATGTAGTACAACTCTTATAATCAACTTCATCTTTCAGATGGCCGAAGAAAGATTCTTGAGGGGCATTATCCCAACAATTACCGCGTCTAGACATAGATTGTCCAAGATTATTTTCTTTTAATAATTTTTGATATTTAGGACTAGTATAATGAACTCCTTGATCCGAATGAATAAATGCATCATTAGATGGTTTAAAATCTTTATTAGACATTAAATTACGTATGGTGGTCATAACTATATCTAATTCCAAACTATTTGATACATTATAAGATAATATTTCATTAGTTGAAGCGTCTTTTATGGTTGACAAATAAGCCATCTGGTTAGCACCATATGGTAAATATGTAATATCAGTAAGAAGTACTTTTCCAGCTACCCCTTGTTTAAAGTTTCTGTTAAGAAGATTCGGAACAACTCTATGCTCTTTTGTTGCTTTAGCCATTCTTCTATATGGATTAGCTTTTCTTATTGGGCAAAGTATATTATATTTTCTCATAATCCTTTGAATACGCTTTCTATTATATGTAATACCAAAGCTATTTTCTAAAGTCATTTTAATTGAACGTGATCCTTTCTTGTATCCCTTAAAATTAAATGCTTTTAGTATATTATTTCTAAGGACTATATCATTGTTATCACGTTCGATTTTTAATGATTTACTTTTTAAATATCTATAATAACCCGAACGTGAAACTTCAGCTATAGCACATAAATGTCTAATACTAAAGTTATTTATAGAACCTTTAGCCAAGTTTTCTATTAAGTAAAATGCTTCTGCTGCAATTAATTTACCTTTTCTCACCTGCCTTTCTTGCAGCTCTAATTTTTTTAACAACTCAACCTCAGCTTTTAAATATTCAATCTCAGCATTTTGTTTTGCTATAATATCGTCTTTAGTTAGTTCACGCTCACGCGGACGACCGCTATTATTACGACGAGTATCATCTAAGCCAAGAACTCCATTTTCTTTATAAGCTTTTTTCCATCTGCTTGATGAACAATCGATACGTTTTAAACCAATTACCTCAGCATCAAATCCAGCTTCTTGAAAAATTACTCTTGGAGATTTTCCGTTATTGTATTCTGCTATAAAATGAATTTTAAATTCATTAGTATATGTAATAGCTTTATCACTAATTTTTTTAACATACTTATTTTTAGATAAATTCTTGATTTCTTCATTTGAAAATGTCTTCTTACTCATTAATTAAATCACCTCATAAATTTATTGTACAAAAAAAGACTCTATATAGATAGACACTCTTTTATTAGTGTCTACTATATAGGGTCCATTTTATTAGAAAGCTACGAAATTAATTGTCTTTTTATATACTAATATTTAGTTTTCCTGTAATAATTTTTTTAGTTTATTTTGAACAAGCCATAATTTCTTTTGTTTTCTGTTATATGAAACCATTATGTTCCTATTATTTTTATTTGCATTCATTTTATCCATATATGTTTCATCTGCTATTTTCAAAGCTTCTTCAATTACCAAAAGTTCATCCTTAGTGAACATAAAATTTC
The DNA here is from genome assembly GCF_001458595.1 of Clostridium neonatale. Classification (GTDB taxonomy): domain Bacteria; phylum Bacillota; class Clostridia; order Clostridiales; family Clostridiaceae; genus Clostridium; species Clostridium neonatale. The sequence continues at coordinate 587,788 of NZ_LN890328.1, read as the reverse complement.
CTCCTAATCATTACTAACTAAGTTTATTATCTAGATAAATCCACCATCTACTCGTATCACTTGTCCTGTTATATATGATGATTCTTTACTACATAAAAATACTGCAACTTTTCCTATTTCAGATGGCAATCCAAATCTCCCCATAGGTATCTCTTCTTTTAAACTTTCTCTACTTTCTTCATCCAGCATTGAATTCATTTTAGTATCAATCACCCCTGGCGCTATTGCATTTACTCTAATATTTGACATAGCCATTTCTTTTGCAAGTGCTTTTGTAAATAAATTAATTCCTCCTTTTGTTGCTGAATATAACACTTCACATGACGCACCTACTTCTCCCCACATAGAAGAAATATTTATTATATTTCCTACATTTCTTGAAATCATATGTGGAAGAGCCTCCTTGCTTAGATAAATAGCACCCATTAAATTTGTATTTATTATTTCATTAATTTCTTCTTCTGAAGAATCCATAAATAGACCCATAAGGCTTATTCCTGCATTATTTATAAGTATATCAATTTTTCCACTTTTACTTATGACTTCATTAATTATATACTTGCAGTTTTCAAATGAATTAACACTTTTTTTTATTAAAAATCCATATCCATTTACCTTATTAATTTCTTCTAAAGTTTTTTTTGCTCCATTATCATCTTTTGAATAATTTATTGCTACAATTGCGCCTTCCTTAGCAATCTCAATTGCTATATTTCTGCCAATACCTCTTGAAGCACCAGTAACTAGTGCAACTTTTCCTTCTAACTTACGTATTTTAATTACCTCTTTCTAAATTTAAAATAAATTTTTAATACAATGCATTTTAATATAATTGTTATATCGAAGATTGTAATTTATCCTTTTAAAATTATAAACTAAAACAATTATTTTATAAAGTTTCTTTAAAAACTCTTAAAACATTTTTATAAAATATTTTTTCCATTTCATTTTCACTAAATCCAGCCTTCTTTAATGCCTCATATAACTTTGGAAATTCTGATGAATCTTTTATCTCAACTTGATTTTCTATTCCATCAAAATCACTTCCAAGTCCTATTACATCAATTCCTCCTATATTTTTTATATGCTTAATATGTGTAATCATTTCTTCTATAGTTGATACAAAACTTTCACCTAAAAAATCACTTGCAAAATTTATTCCCATAACTCCACCTTTATCAGCTAATTTTTTTATCATATCATCTGTTAAGTTTCTTGGATGATATGTGATTTCTCGTGCATTAGAATGTGTAGCTATAAATGGCTTTTTACATATATCAACTAGGTCATAAAAGCCTCCATCTGATAAATGTGATGCATCTGGAATTATTCCAAGCTCTTCGCACTTTTCAACTATTTCTTTACCTCTAGGTTTTAATCCTTTCTCTTTATATTTAAAATTAATATTAGGATATCCTATTGAATTTTCAAAATTCCATGTAAGTGTTATGAGTCTTATTCCTTTATCATATACATCTCTTAGATTATCTATGCTTCCTTTTAAAACTTCACCTTCTTCAATCGAAAGAAATGCGCCTAATTTATTATTTAAATTCGCTTTTTCTAATTCATCTACATTTCTCACTATCTCTATTTCTTTTGAATTTTCTTGTATTTCTTTTATAAAATTATCATACATATTCAAAAAATATTTGTATGGATCTGAAACTTCTGATAGCTCTATAAAAAAAGCAAATACTTGTGCCATGCATTCCCCTTTTTTTAATTTTTCAATATCAATACTAAAGTCATTTTTCTTTAGCTTTCCTTTTTCTTCATACATTCTCATTGCAGTATCACAATGCAAATCAATAAATTTCATAAAACTCTCTCCTTACTCATTATAGCAATTATAAGTTTCTTGCGTATTCAAAATATTTTTCTATTTTCTCAGGACCACCAATAATATTCTTTTTTACAAATAGAATATTATTATTATCAACCTCTATTCTCCATTTAACTAATGATATTAATCCATTTTTTATTTCTATTGTAGTAATTGAGGATGGAAAAACGCAACATCCATCATTAAAATATAACCCTTCAGAAACCTTTGGAAAAATATCGTTATGTGTATGTCCACAAATAATAATCTTTCTTTCTTTTTTAGCTACCTTTTCTAACATCATATCAATCTTTGTTCCTTTATCATAATTACTTGATGGACTTACAGGCTCTTTGAAACCAGCAATACCTTCCATTGGGCGCCATATATATCGTACTAAAAACCTGCTAATTCTCCATAAGTCGCAATTCATAAAATCAACCTGATGTCCATGAAAGGCAAGTATCTTTTTCCCTGCTGGAATATATTTTAATACTATTCCTTCATAAAAATCTATATTTTTATATAAATTTAATAAGTCTTTCCCAAATCTTCTTCCTATTTGTTTAAAAATTTTTTCCTGCTTCAAAATAAAATCTTTATCAGCTTTTGCCATATCATGATTTCCAAATACCATATATAAATTTTTTTTCTTATTAAATTCATTAAGTATTTTAAATATATCTCTGTAATTGTATGCTATATCAACAAGGTTTTTATTCTTCCATAATTCATCTCCGTCACCAAGTTCAATTAATTTATAATCATTTCTCAAATAATAATTTATTGCCGCCTTATATATATTTCTGTTTTGCCTTAATGAATCAGAGTATCCACCATCCCCCCTATGAACATCACTTATAAATACTATTTTGGATTTTTCATCAAATTCTATATCCGCACCAAATTGTTCTATTCGCTTTATAAAGTTTTTACTTCTTGAGCAATTATTTCTCATTTTAATATATATCATCTCTTTATTAATTCTTTTTATTATTATATGAATTCTTTTTTTATATAATATAAAAGTCTTTCTAGTTAATATAAAACAATCTAAAATTAAAGGAAGCTATTATAATTAATAGCTTCCTAAACTTTTATCACTTATTATTCATATAAAGGATATTTATCACATAAAGCTTCAACTCTTGCTTTTAATGGTGATAAATCACCTTCTCTATTTTCTATTGCTTGATTTATTATATCAGCAATTTCTGCCATATCTTCTTTCTTAAATCCTCTAGTTGTAATTGCAGCAGTACCTATTCTGATTCCTGAAGTAACAAATGGACTTCTTGTTTCATTAGGAACTGTATTTTTATTAGCTGTTATTCCAACTGAGTCTAAAAGTGCTTCTGCTTCCTTACCTGTTATATCCTTATTATTTAAATCTACTAAGAATACATGATTGTCAGTTCCACCTGATACTATTTTAAATCCTTTAGAAATTAATTGATCAGCTAATTCCTTACAGTTTTCAACTACATTTTTAGCATATTCCTTAAAACTTGGATCTAATGCTTCTTTAAAGCACACAGCTTTTGCTGCTATTATATGTTCAAGTGGTCCTCCCTGTATTCCCGGGAATATATTCTTATTTAAATCTTTAGCATATTTTTCTTTACAAAGAATTAATCCACCTCTTGGTCCTCTTAATGTCTTATGAGTTGTTGTTGTTACAAAATCACAATATGGAACTGGTGATGGATGAACTCCTGCTGCAACAAGTCCTGCTATATGAGCCATATCTGTCATAAGAATTGCTCCTACTTCATCAGCTATTTCTCTAAATTTAGCAAAATCTATAATTCTAGCATATGCACTTGCACCTGCAACAATTAGCTTTGGCTTACATTCTAATGCAATTTTTCTTACATTTTCATAATCAATCATTTCTGTTTCTTTATCAACACCATAAGAAACGAAATTATATAATCTTCCTGAGAAATTTACTGGAGAACCATGAGTTAAATGACCTCCATGACTTAAATCCATTCCAAGAACTGTATCTCCTGGTTTAAGGACTGTAAAATATACTGCCATATTTGCTTGTGAACCTGAATGTGGTTGAACATTAGCATGTTCTGCACCAAATAATTCTTTAGCTCTGTCAATGGCAATTTGTTCTATTTCGTCAACTACATAACATCCACCATAATATCTTTTTCCTGGATATCCTTCTGCATATTTATTAGTTAAGTATGAACCCATAGCTTCCATAACAGCTTTACTTACTATGTTTTCAGACGCTATTAATTCTATTCCTTTTTGTTGTCTATGTAGCTCTTTTTCAATTAAGTCATATATTTCTTTATCTTCTTTTTTGATATTTTCAAAATTCATCTTTTTCACCCCAAATTCATTAATTATATTCAAATTATATGTCAGTTTTAAAAAAATAGCAAATACTTTTAAAGTAACAATCACCACAAGACATTACTATTTATAGTAATATCACTCAAGGGATGCCTCACTTACAAATTTTAATTTGAAATAGAAAAAGTAAGAATAAACGGATAAGAGTTAAGAAAAAATGTGAGCTCTACAGCTTTGATGCATTCACCATTTTTATCTATTCATATTTCTTTATTCTCTCTTCACTTAAAAGCAACATACTTCTCATATTCATTCATATGTGTAAATTCCATCTACCAAAAACAAGTTTTGTTGTGTCACTTAAGTTATAATTTGTGACATCAAAAAAGGAACTGACACAAATCATTTAATGTGACAGCCCCATAAAACATTTATATTATTTCAAATTTTCTGCTACAGCATCAGCTATTAATTTAGCAACTTCCTTTTGTTTATCTGCATCACTACATCTTTCTGCTTCTTCCTCATTTGTGATAAAACCTACTTCAATTAATATTGAAGGCATATTAGTACTCTTAATAAATAATGCTGAATCCTTTATTCCTCTATTATTTAAAGCTAATCCTTCTGCTACTTTATTATTTACAGCTAAAGCTATCTTTTTACTGATTTCAAGTTTATTTGAAACTGCTCCACCTTTAAAATCTTCACCCTGCTCAGCAGAACTATAGTATGTTTCTATTCCATTGGCCTCTTCAGCCTCTGCTGAATTATGATGTATGCTTATAAATAAACTTGCATTTGCATTATTTGCCATAATAACTCTATCTTTAAGACTTTCTGTCAATTCTACCTCTGGTTTCTCATCAGCCTTCCTTGTTAAAATAACGTTATATCCCTTTTGCTCAAATTCATCTTTTAAGCATGAGCTTACTTGCATATTTAATTCCACTTCTGAATATACATGTCCATCTACGGTAGAAGTAGCGCCCTTATCTCCACCATAATTATGACCTGGATCTATAACTATAGTTTTCTTTGCTATAGGAGAAGTAGCCATATTCTTACTCTTATTATCACTTGTACTTATTAACTCATTATAATATTTGTTAACTTCATCTCCATATGTTTTGCTTGGTGCCCAGTTTCCACCAAGAGCTTTTACAGTAACTGCCTTTCCTTTAATCTTGCTAAAATGCCTAGGATCTGTAGTATTTGATTTTGGATATCCAACAGCACCTGCATATAATGCTAAATGATCCAAATGAGCTTTTACGCCATCATCCCAAGTTGAAAATTTTTGATGTGCTTTTGGATCATAATTATCTCCTCCAGATGATATTTTTAATCCACATGGATTCTTATAACTTTCATCTATAACTCCACCAAATTTTCCAAAATTAGTTTCCTTAGCAGCTTGTACATATGCAATTGCCGGATTAACTTGTCCACACTCATTTGAATATTTAAAATATAAATCAGCTAAACTAATAAAAGTTTGAGATGCGCCTTTATTTTTAGCCCATTGTTTAGCTTGCTCTACAGTAGCTTCACTTACAGATACTATATTATGGTCCATATTTTCAGCTTGTACTGATGTAGATGTTGTTCCATAGCTTGTATCTGCTTTTACATTGTAGGCAGTACCAAAAGTTAGTGTCATTCCCAATACCGCAATAAATTTAATAACTTTCTTTTTTAACATTTGCCTCTCTCCTCCCATAAATTATTCTACCATAAAATATATTTTTTTCCATATTAATTTTTTATTAAATTATATTTATTAATTTGAAGCATAATAAATGTATAAATAACTATTTGATATAGTCTCTTCCCTTATTTATAAATCAAAATTTTGTGATATAATGCTAGTTGTTAGATGATAATTTTAGAAAGGAAATGCAATATGAATTTAAATAAATTACTTAAAGTTTCTACTTTAGCTGGTAAAATTCTATTGGAAAGTGGCGCTGAAACATATAGAGTAGAAGAAACAATAGTTAGAATATGTTTGGCCTTTGGTGCTGAAAATGCTGAAAGCTTTGTTATCCCAACTGGAATTATTGTAACAATAACTCATAACGATGAAGTCTCTACATTAGTTAGAAGAATAACTTCTAGAGGCGTTGATTTAAATAAAATAGATAAGATTAACAACCTCTCAAGAAAAATTCAAAATTCTTCAATGTCAATTGACGATTTTAACAGAGAATTATGTATTATAAATATGAATTACAAATATAAACTTATTACAAATTTAATTTGGTCATCAATAACTGCTGGTTCATTTGCTTTATTATTTGGCGGAGATTTTTTAGATTTCTGTGGTGCTTTTATAATAGGTGCAATAATAAAAATAATAGCTTTATCATGTCAGAAATTAAATATAAATGAATTTTTCATAAACTCCCTTTGTGGTGGTATTACTGCATTAATTGCAATGCTGCTTATAAAAATTAATCTTGGTGAAAACCTAGATAAGATAATAATAGGTTCAATAATGCTTCTTGTTCCAGGGCTCACAATTACTAATGCAATACGTGATACCATAGCCGGAGACTTTTTATCCGGGATAACAAAAGGTGCTGAAGCTTTCCTAATTGCTGTATCAATAGCTGTTGGTACTGGTGCTGTCTTAAGTTTACTATTGCCTATTCTATAATAATCTTATGGAGGGAATAATATGGCTAATATGATTTATCAATCTTTTTTTGCATTTTTAGCATCATTGGGTTTTGGCGTTTTATTTAATATAAGAGGAAAGAATCTTTTTTTTGCTGCTTTAGGAGGATGCATAAGTTGGTTTGTATATTTATTCTTTAAAACTAATAACAATAGCGAGATATCCTCACTCTTCATTTCTTCTATTGCTTTTAGTGTTTATTCTGAAATTTGTGCTAGAATTTTAAAAACTCCTGTCACTACAATAATTATTTGTGCTCTTATTCCCCTTGTTCCTGGTGCTGGTATGTATTACACCATGTATGAAATAATAAGTGGTAATTCTTCGAAGGCACTTGAACTTGGTTTAAACACTATTGCAAATGCTGGCACTTTAGCTCTTGGTATAATATTTGTTTCTACAATAACAAAACAAGTAACTAATTTTAAGAAAATTAAAAAGCAATTATTTAATAGAGACTGACTTATAAAATTAAAGTCAGTCTCTATTAAAAGATAATTCTATCTATAATATATCTATTTCTTTTTTTAATTTCTGTAATTCAAACTCTAAACACTTAAGTATGTTATATAATTCATCTATTGAACTATCCTCTATATCTTCGTTATCAGATGTAACTGTAATATTTTCATTATAACATCGACTTCCTGATGCATTAAAAAATAAATCTGAATTATTACTTTCTTCTGGAGTATTTCCATTACTTGTGCAAAATGGATTAGTTACATTCTTATATATTATATTGTAGTATCTTCCTGGTCCACTCTGAAAATACATCTGTTTAGAATTATATGCTATTATAGCATCCCCAATACATTCAAGCCAATTTCCTAATGCACATTGAACATTAAAGGGCAGCTTTTGACATAATATATCTCCAAGAACTTCACTTGTCAAAGTAAATAATCTCGGATGTAATTCTTGAAATCCAGAAAAAATATTTTTACAGTTATAATTATTCACCATTATTTCATCAATTTATCTAATTGCTTCATTGTATATTCTATTCTCTTATCTATAAAACGTGAAAAAAGTGATTACATATAAAATAAATAAGGGACGTAGTAAGTTTATAGTGAAATAGCCGAAATAAAGCTCTCAAATTTGGCTCGCTTGCTACAAAAATGAAGCTAAGAATTCAAACATGAAGAATTCTAAAGCTCAATTTTTGAATGCAAGTCTCCGCCCAATATGAGAGCTTTATTTCTTTGTTTCATCTAAACTCAGAGTATCCGTATTATTGCTGCTATACATAAATACATTTTTAAATTAAGGAATAGTTATTTATAGATGTTAAAGATTTAAAAAGTTAATATTTTATCATTTTTTAAAAGGTATCAATTTATAAGTATAAGGATATATATTCTTAAAAATTTGCTTATTTATTGGGGGATACAAGGGGATAAGTAGTCCCCTAAATTATTATAAGTGATTGAAAACTATATTTTTAGGCATTGAATAATCCTAAAAACATAAATTAGTTATCTATGATTTTAGAGAAAAACAAAGAAATTCAATATATGAATACCCGACTCATATTCATTCGCTGGGTAAGCGATTCACACCAAATCACAGATTTGGGTTCTCTGCTTAGGCGTAGTATTGTATTGGAAATTTCAGCTTTTAAATTCTTTGGTAGAGGCTGTTCCAAAATTGTTTGTCCGAACACTTGCTTTTTGGAGCAAACATTTTTGGGTACAGCCTCTGCCATTAGAATTTTTAGCTGAAATTTCCCTACAATCGAGCCTATCATATATTGAATTTCGGTTGTTATCAACTAAACCATGATTCTACGTCCTTTATTTATGTTCTGAAAAATCTTATTTCAATTTAACTACTAATTGACCACTCTTAACTTGTCTTCCTTCTTCAGCTAAAACTTCTTCAACTTCACCATCACAAGATGCAACAATATTTGTTTCCATCTTCATAGCTTCTATTACTATTAAGCTTTCGCCTTCTTTAACTTTTTGTCCTGGCTCAACAAGCACTTTTATTACTGTACCTGGTATACTTGATCCAATTTCTAGTTTATTAGATGGATCTGCCATTGCAGATAAACTTCCTCCTGCAGATACATTTCTTTCTACTGCTTTGTTATCTTTAATTTTTATTTCTCTTCTATTTCCATTAATTTCATAAATCAGAGTTCTATTGCCTTCTTCATCTAATTTACCAATTTCAATTAATTGAACAATTAAAGTTCTACCTTCAGCAACTTCAATTTCACTTGTTTCGCCTTCATTTAAACCATGGAAGTAAACATCGCTACCCATTCTGCTTACGTCACCATATTCTAAAACAAACTTAATATAATCTTCAAATACATCTGGATATAAAGCATAACTTAACATATCTTTCCTTGATGCTTTAAATTTATATTTTTCTTCTAAATATTTAGATATTTTATCAAAATCCTCTGGTTCTAAAAGTTCACCTGGTCTTACTGTAATTGGCTCTTCACCTTTTAATACAAGTTTTTGTAATCTTTCTGGGAATCCGCCTTCTGGTTGACCCATCATTCCTTTAAAATAAGCAACCACTGAATCTGGAAATGCCATATTTGCTGCTTTATCATATATGTTCTCTGGAGTCAAATCATTTTGCACCATAAAGATTGCCATATCTCCAACCATTTTAGATGATGGAGTAACCTTTATAATATCTCCAAGCATATCATTAACTTTCTTATACATTTTTTTAACACTATTAAATTTGTGTCCAATTCCAAAACTTTCAACTTGTGGTTTTAAGTTTGAATATTGTCCACCAGGTATTTCGAACTTATAAATTTCAGCACTTCCTGATTTTAAATCTGATTCAAATTGTGAATATACTGGTCTTACAGCTCCCCAATAATCTGAAATCTTTTGAACCTTACTTAAATCAATTCCAGTATCTCTATCTGTATTTGAAAGTGCAGCAACTACCGAATTAAGTGCTGGTTGGCTTGTAAGTCCTGACATACTGTTAAATGCTGTATCAACTATGTCTACACCTGCATCAGCTGCCATAAGAACTGTTGCGACACCATTTCCTGTAGTATCATGTGTATGAAGATGTACAGGAATTGAAATTTCATTTTTAAGTGCAGTTATAAGCTTTTTAGCTGCATAAGGTTTTAATAAAGCCGACATATCCTTGATAGCTAAAATATGAGCCCCCATTTTTTCTATTTCCTTAGCTTTATCTACATAATATTTTAATGTATATTTATCTCTGCTTTCATCTAAAATATCACCAGTATAGCATAAAGCTACTTCTGCCACCTTATTACATTCAAGAACTTGCTCAAGTGCAACCTTTATACCTTCTGTCCAATTTAGTGAATCAAATATTCTAAATATATCTATTCCACTTTCTGCACTCTCTTTAATAAATTCTTGTATAACATTATCTGGATAGTTCTTATATCCAACACCATTGGCTCCTCTTATAAGCATTTGGAACATTATGTTTGGAATTCTCTTTCTTAATGAGTCAAGTCTCTTCCATGGAGATTCCTTTAAGAATCTATAAGCTGTATCAAATGTAGCTCCACCCCACATTTCAAGAGAGAATAAATCATTTGCATAAGTTGCTGTAGCTTTCGCAATATTTTTCATATCTTGAGTTCTTACTCTTGTTGCCATAAGAGATTGTTGAGCATCTCTCATAGTTGTATCAGTAAGTAAAAGCTTATTTTGGCTCTTTATCCATTCAACTACACCTTCTGGACCTTTTTCATCTAAAATTTGTTTAGTACCAACAAGTCCCTCTATTGTATCTATCTTAGGGATGTTTGGAACATCATATTCTGTTTTATTTCCTTTAGTTCCATTTACAATTTTCTCTCCAATAAATTTTAATACTCTGTATTCTTCATCAGTTGCTGGTGTAATATCAAATAATTGAGGATTACTAGCTATAAAGTTAGTATCACATTCTCCTCTTTTAAATGTTTCATCATTTAATACATTGATTAAGAAATCTACATTTGTTTTTACACCTGTTATAGTTAATTCCTTAATTGAACGTATTGCTTTTCTTCTTGCATCTTCAAATGTTCTAGAATAAGCGGTAGTTTTTACAAGCAAACTATCATAATAAGGACTTATAACTGCACCAGCAAATCCGTTACCACCATCATGTCTTATACCAAAACCAGCACCATTTCTATAAACATCAATCTTACCTGTATCTGGCNCTACATTTGTTTTTACACCTGTTATAGTTAATTCCTTAATTGAACGTATTGCTTTTCTTCTTGCATCTTCAAATGTTCTAGAATAAGCGGTAGTTTTTACAAGCAAACTATCATAATAAGGACTTATAACTGCACCAGCAAATCCGTTACCACCATCATGTCTTATACCAAAACCAGCACCATTTCTATAAACATCAATCTTACCTGTATCTGGCATGAAATTGTTTGTAGGGTCTTCAGTTGTAATTCTACATTGAATTGCCGCACCTCTTGGTTTAATTGAATCTTGAGACGGAATTCCTATTTCCTTAGAATCTAAACTATATCCTTCTGCTATTAATATTTGGCTTTGTACTAAATCAATTCCAGTTACTAATTCTGTAACAGTATGTTCTACTTGGATTCTTGGATTCATTTCTATAAAGTAATGATTGTTATCTTTATCAACCAAGAATTCTAATGTACCTGCACTTCTGTATCCAACATGTTTAGCTATCTTTAATGCATCTTCACATATTTCGTTTCTTTTTTCTTCAGTTAATGTTAAGGCTGGACTAAATTCAATTACTTTTTGATGTCTTCTTTGAATTGAACAATCTCTTTCAAAAAGATGAACTAAATTTCCGTATTTATCCCCAAGAACTTGGATTTCAATATGTTTTGGTCCTTCGATATATTTTTCTATAAATATATCATCTATACCAAAAGCTTTTTTAGCTTCATTCTTTGCATTTCTATAAGCCTCACAAATCTCTTTTTCAGAATGAACGATTCTCATACCTCTTCCGCCACCACCAGCAGCTGCTTTAACCATAACTGGATAACCACACTCTGCTGCAATTTGTTTAGCTTCTTCTTCTGTTCCTATTGGTCTTTCTACACCCGGAATAACTGGAACATTTGCTTTTTCTGCAACAATTTTAGATTGTATCTTATCACCTAATTGCTCCATCATTTCAGCTTTAGGACCTATAAATTCAATTCCTGCTTCTTCACATCTTCTTGCAAACTCAGGATTTTCTGATAAGAAACCATATCCTGGATGAATTGCATCAACATGCTTTTTTAAAGCTAAATTGATTATTTCATCTATATTTAAATATGCCTCAACAGGACCTTTGCCTTTTCCTATCAAGTATGCTTCGTGAGCTTTAGTTCTAAATAAAGAAGTCTTGTCCTCTTCTGAATATATAGCCACTGTTCTTATTCCAAGTTCATGACATGCTCTAAAAATTCTTATTGCTATTTCTCCTCTATTTGCAACAAGTACTCTTTTAAATTTTCTCCCCAATTAAATGCACTCCTTTGTGTTTAATTTCTATAATATATTTTTATAAATTTTTAAATAATGCAATTTACAAATCTAAATACTGCAAAACTAAATGCATTAATAGTGTTAATTATAACACTTTCCTTATAAATATTCACTATCTTTTTTTATTTTTGCAACCACATAATACAAATTATAGCATATTTTTTTATTAATTCTAGATAAAATATATAATTTATCATTTTACAAAAATAATTGCATTTTTTTAATAAATCATTTAATTATATGTATATTTTCGAACTATATTCTTTATATTATTATTATAGTTCGTATTTTTTACAATTTAACATTACTGTACAATCTATAATTACGCATAATTTGTAAAAATAGAAATTTATTAACTATAGAAAAAAGATAAGTATTTATTTCAATTTCAAAATACTTATCTATTCTTTAAATGATTTATTATATAATTCTAAAATTCATATTTAAAAAAGCAAACATTAATATTACAAGGAAAGAAATATTATTTTTCAACTATCTATATTTTATATTATCATTTATATTCTAAATTTAATTTATCCATTCTTTCCCCAAAATATCTTCTATTACAAAGGTTATTTCTGCGTGAAAAATATTTAATTCATTTAGCTCTCCACTTTGCATTTCTAAAATTTCTTCTGCAATAATAGAAACTCTTTTGGTAAATTCATCAAATTCATATTTATTTAGTGAACTTAATTTATCTAAAATAGGTTTTGGAAGATTATATTCATCATTTTCAATAGAATATATCTGTTTTTCTTTTAATGAATTAACTTCTTCCATTACTATAGTTATTATATCATTAACAGTAAATATATTTTTCATAATATCTCCTCAATAATTAAAACTATCTTACTTTAAATGGTACCTTAATTATTTGTTTATGAAATTCTTCTTCCCATGTTTTAAAATTATACAATGGTAAATTTCCCACTATCTGCAATCCTGCTGGCTCAAATGAAACATAAAGATAAATTTCATCTCCTTTATCTTTATCTCCATACCAACAGCATATGTTAGTTGGATCAAAAATAAATTCAGGTAATAATCTATATATTTTAGCAAGTTCCTCATACGTATCATCCGTAAATCTATATTCATCAACCATATATACTCTATCTATAAATAAAATTTTACCGTTTAATTTATAACTATTATCATAATAATGCCTATCTTTTTCAATTTTCCCCATACCCATATCTCCTAAATAAATAAATTCAAATTAATTATAACATAGATTATTAGCTATACTTTATATATTATAAAAACATTTCCATTCTTATATGTGGTAATCCTGTCTTTTTAGACGCGAAAATCTCTCCTTTGGATTTAAAACCAAGATTATTATAGAAATTAACAGCATATATCCTTGCATCAAGTTCTGCTTTCTTAACATTATTATCTTTTGCATATAATAAAAGTTTTTTCATAATTTCAGCACCTATATTCATTCCTCTATACTCTTTATGCACTACTACTTGTGTTATTTCTGCATTTTTTTCTTCATCTATAAACAAGCGTGCATTACCAATCACTTTATTATCTATACATGCAACAATACGAATACTTTTATCTTCAAACTCATCAAATATGCTTTCTCTTGTACGGTTAAAATTTTTATAGAATTCATCATATCTTAAATCTATACTCTGCTCATATAAATGTGATTTGTTATCAATAAAAACATATTCTATTTTATCCTGTAATCTCTCCATGAATGCTATCTCCTCCTCAGTACATATATCATAAAATACTTTTAAGATATATTATTTCATCATTTGTTATTTCTCTTAAAGATCCTTCTTTTAGATCACTTAATTTAATATTCATAATCCTTACTCTTTTTAGCTTAACTACTTTAAATCCAAAAGATGCACACATTTTTCTAATTTGTCTATTTAAACCTTGAGTTAGTATTATTTTAAAAGTTTTCTCATCTATTCCTTCTATTTTACATGGCCTCGTTTTTACTATATTTTTTCTTTCTACTTTATTAATTGAGCTAAGTAATTCTTCTTTTTCTATTATTTCACCGTTCTCATTTATCCTTCTAACACCACTTGTATCTGATATTCTTTTAATTCCTGTACTTTCCATACAAGGAATCTCAACTCCGTCTTTCATCTTTTCAATAAAGTCATCTGTAAAACTCTCATTCAACGTTACTATATATTCTTTTTCATGATTATTTTCAGAATCTAAAATTTTATTTGCAACATCCCCATCATTAGTCATAATTATAAGTCCTTCTGAATCTTTATCTAGTCTTCCAATAGGAAATATATATTGAGGATAATTTATAAAATCTACTATATTATTTTTTGTATCTTTACATGTTGTGCATATTATTCCTTTTGGTTTATTAAATGCAAGATAAATCTTCTTCTTTTCTAAAATAGGAGCATTATCTAGTAGAATTTCATCTTCTTCTCTAATCCACTGACCTTGAACACAATATTTACCATTAACTTTTATTCTTTTTTCTTCAATTAACTTATTTGTATCTTTTCGTGAACATATTCCCATATTACTAAAGAGCTTATTGATTCTCATATGTTCTATTCTCCTACACAGCCTCTATAAAATTTTGTTACTTAATTGTTATACTAAAAAAAGCACTTAAATTCAATAAATAATTATTTAAATGCTTTTAATATTATAAAAAATTATAAAATTCCTATATATTTGTGCTTATAATTTATAAATTACATATACCATCCTTTATTCCTTTATTAAATATTAATCATCAACTATTTTTTAATCCATATTGAGCAACTACCATCTTTAACTTTAAATTTTCCAATACCTTCACTATTTATTTTTATTTCTTCTTCAAAATTTTTTGTGATATCTACAAATACTTCACCTACAAATTTAGTTCCAACATACATATTTTTTTCTCCACCACATTCATCAGTTATAATAGCTGCTAACCCTGAATTTTTATGTTCCAAATCCCCTTCGCGAGTCCATCCTACTATATGATAATCATCAAAATAATCATGTTGGATTCCATAAGCGTAATTTTTTCTTACTTTTAATATTATGTCGAGTTCATCTTTAATCCCTTTATAATTATTATGAGGTATTCCATAATAATCTCCATAAAATATACAAGGATATCCTTCTTTTCTTGTTAAAATAAATGTATATGCAATTGGTTTAAACCAAGGTTCTACCCAGGATTGAAGCGATTGTCCTAATTGAGTATCATGGTTATCAACAAATGTGCATGTTCTATCTGGATTATCTTTTAAATAGCTTTTCTCAAGTAGTGTCCTCATATCAAAATATCCAAATGATTTACTTGCTTCATAAAAAGCAAAATGAAGTGGTACATCAAATAAATTCATAGAATTTCCGCTTTTCTTCATATAATATTTCAATTTTTGAGGATCATAGCTCCAATATTCTCCTACAGCAAACATATCTTTCTTTTTATATTTTCTCATTTCATCTAACCAAATTTTAAAAAAATCAAATTGTATATGTTTTACTGCATCTAATCTAAAACCATCTATATTTGTCTCATCAATAAACCACTTTCCCCATTTTATAAGTTCATTTTGTACATTTATATTATTAATATCAACATCAGCAAACATTAAATAATCATAATTTCCGTTTTCAGTATCTACATCAGTTGCCCATTCCTTATTGAAAAATTTATATATTCCATTTTCTTTAGTAAGATTATCATAATCAACGCCAGTAAAATCTTTATGATTCCACTTATAATCTGAATATTTATTATTTCTACTTAGGAAAGTAAATATTGTATGACTTTCAATTTCCTTTACTTCTCCAATTTCAATATTTCTATCATATTTTTCTACTTGAATTGCTTTAACTATTTCGGAGTCATCTGCACCTGCCTTATGATTAAAAACAACATCTGCATAAACCTCCATGTTATATTTATGCACTTCTTCTATAACCTGGATATACTCTTCTTTTGTGCCATATTTTGTTCTTATACTTCCTTTTTGATCAAATTCACCCAAATCATACAAATCATATATTCCATATCCAACATCATAAATTCCACCTACTGATTTACATGCTGGAGGCATCCATATTGTTGTAATTCCATTTTCACTTAAATCCTTAATGTCTTCTTTTATTTTTTTATACATTGTACCATCATTAGGTGAATACCATTCAAACATCTGCATCATTGTTTGATTTTTACTTACAACTCTATTTTTATCTAAATCTAAATCGTTTTTATCAGGTTCTATATTTTTTTCTATATTCTGTATGCTATCTTCATCATCTGAACATTCTATTTCTTTATTTATTAATTCTATTTCACCATCTTTTAATTCTGATTTTATTTGTCGTTTTAAGTATTGTCCAAATGCTATCATCCCAAGAATAACTACTAAAATTAAATATTCATCTCTCACTTTCAACACCTCACTAATCTAGCCTTAAAGAATGCCATATTTATATATTAATACACAATACTATACTAAAATTAATAAAAAAGTGGCTTTGCCATGCTTTATACGTAAAATATAAACCTTAACACTATAAAATAAGCAATTACAAACACTTTTTTAAATAAGAAGCCACTTTTTTACCCATGCAAAAGGTTCCAAAAGTTGCTTTTTGGTTCTTTTACGGGACTATAATTTTTTTAACGTATTGGAGTATCTAAGTTACAGAATAGCTCTATTCTTAAGGCTTTTGTTATGATAAAAATTTTATACTTTCCTATACGTTAAAAAAGCAGTTTACAATCTATAAAATTGTCAACCGCTTAATTATACCATATTTTGTATATATTTTACATGGTTAATTGTCTACTTGTAAGTATATTTCTTTTAAAAATAGTTTTATTTAATATTCTCTTTACATAAGAAATTATTTACTTCATGTCATTTATGCGACTTTTCATTTCTTTAGCTTTTTCTTTAATTATCCCTGTAAATTCTTGAGTCTTTTCTTTTACCTCAGAAGTCATTTCGCTAGTTACTGCTTTCATATCTTTCCTCATATTATATGCACTTTCTTTTATTTCATCGCCAATCTCTCTTGCATTATTCTTTATATCGCTTGTCATATTCTTCATTGAATTTTTTAAATCATTCATAATTTCCACCCTTTCTTTATTTTATTAATTTATTTTTCTTATTTAGTTTGCACCATTATCTAAATAATATTAAAAAATAGATTGTACCAAAAAAATTCTTTAATTTTGATACAATCCATTTTTTATGAAACTATTGATTTATTTTTCCATTTACCACTTTTATAGCGTACTACTGATATCGTTGATGCTATAATCCACCCTAAAGGAACCGCATACCATATTCCCTTTTCTCCTATGCTATATGCAAAAAAGTATGCGAACATTACTCTTGAACCTAAATTAGATATAGTACTTATTATAAACATTTTTATATCGCCGCTACCTCTCAACACTCCATTTGTTGTTACCATTAATCCCATAAAGAAATAGAATACTGATACAATACGCAAATACTGAGTACCTATTTTTATTACATCCTGATTAGAATCAGAATTTATAAATAGCTCAATTAGATTTTGCCCAAAGACAAATAATAATATTGTTACGCTAATACTGAAAATAGCTATCATAATTAATGCTGATCTATATCCAGATTTAACACGCTCTATTTTCTTACCTCCTATATTTTGTGCTGTAAAATTTGAAACGGCATTACTTAAATTTGACATAGGAAGTATTGTTATTGAGTCAATCTTTGTTGCTGCAGTATATCCAGCAATAGTTACTACACCATAACTATTTACTAATGCCTGTACAAGTAAATTTCCAATTGATACTATTGACTGCTGCAATGTTGAAGGTATTGATATTTTGCACATGCATTTGAAAATTTCTAAATCAAATATTTTTATCTTACGTTCATGCATATCTATTACTTGTATGCTTTTTACTCTTTTTAATATAAATGTTAATGACAGCAACGCTGATATGCTTTGTGCTATAAATGTTGCTATTGCTGCCCCCTTAACACCCATATTAAATTTTCCTACTAATAGTAAGTCTAAAAATACATTTATTATTGAAGAAAAAACCAAAAATGCAAGTGGTGTCTTGGAATCACCTAATGCATTAAAAGATGATGTTGATATGTTATATATAAATAAAAAAATAGCTCCTAAAAAATAAATATTCATATAAACACTAGCATCATTAAGAATACTATCTTTTATCTGTAGTAATCTTAAAATATTTTCATTAAATACTAATCCAAGAAACATCAATATAAGACCTAATATTCCCACTGATAATAATGCTGTATATATTGAAGATTTCATCTTAGTAATATCTTTTGCTCCAAATAATTGCGAAATAACTACCGAACATCCTATACTTGCTCCATTAGCAACTGTAATCAATACAAATGTTATTGGATATGATGCTCCAACTGCTGCTAATGCGTTAACTCCAACAAAGTTTCCTACAATAATTGAATCAACAATATTGTAAAGCTGCTGAAATATATTTCCAACTACCATCGGTAATGCAAAGTAAAAAAGAATCTTCGAAGGACTTCCATTTGTCATGTCTTTTATCATAAAAAACCTTCTTTCATTAATGGCATTGTATTTATAATGCCATAATATTTAATTTATAATATTAAACATTATTTTGATACTTATAATTAATAAAAATCTCTAAAGTAATTATTTATATCTAAGTTCTCATCATATTTTTCAATAATATAAATTTGTGAAGAATAAAAAAGTTCTATAAATTATGAGCATATTAAAACTCATAATTATAGAACTTTACAAACCATACCGGAATTTTAAGTATATTACATTTCATGATACTTATAATAAATAAGTTAAAAATAATCCATTACTATATGCTGAATTATAGTGACTTAAAATAATATTAGAATTGTTATATGAATATGTGCTTATATCATCAGAATTCATTTCAAATTTTGGATAAAGATTTTTTCCATTTTTCATTGCTTCACTTACCATATCATATGTAGAAGTAGCAAGTACAAACCAATTTCCTAAAACCTTTTTTACATTATTAATATTACTTTCTACTTCAGATTTTAATCTTTTTTTCATCTATATCAATTTTGCCAGCCGAATCTATCTGTATTCCAATAGAAGATAATGAATTATTTAAATATTTATTACTGCTAAAAGAATATGCTAAATTCTCTATTTTACTGGATTTATTAGAATTGTCTTTTAGAAATGAAACCACTTCATTATAATCATCTGCAAATTTCTTTACTGCATCTACAATTTTAGAAGAGTTTACAACCTTATCTGATATTTCTGCTTTTCCATCCCCATTTAATAAAACTTCTAAGTTATCACCAATCTTAACATTGTTACTTTGTGATGTATAAGAAACATTATTAACTTTATAGATTTATATTCCTAAATAAAAATTACTGCTACTTCAAAATTTTTACGATTCAAAAATAAACTTCAGAATAAAAATCCCAACGCATCTGAAGTTATAGACAATAAAAAATTGAGATTTATATTAATGATTATTATGGTATAAATCTCAATCTATATTATTTTTTTAACTTATTTTTTCTATTTTCACTTTCTGATGGATGTTTAAGCTCAACTTCTAATTCATTTGAAAAATCATCATTAATTCTTTCATGCTCTAAATCTTTTGGCATAGAACTAATTAAATCTGCATCAAAATTTTCTTCATGATCAATTGTAAATTTCATTTCATGAAATTTATTTTTATATTTTTCAGACATACTTATCACAACCTTATTTATCAATATAGTTCTTTTAATATTAGTATGTCGTAATAAGATTTATTTTATGTTTCTATTTAATTTTCTCGCCACAATATGGACAATAACTATATTGCCTATCCACTTCTCTTCCGCAATTTAAGCATTTACTATTATAATAAATATCATTAAAGGCGTCTTTTAAATCCCAATATGTCATTTGAACTTCTTCATTATTTTCAATAGCTCTTCCTTTTTCTTTTGAAATAGTATATATCGCATTACATCTTTCGCATTGAACATAGTATTCAACATTCCATTTAAATATTGGTATAAAGAAAAAATGAAAAAAATCAAATTTTTTAATTAATTTTGCATTTACTATCTGTTTGCATCTTTCACAGATTAAATTATTTAATATTTTTATTTCTGCACTTTTATTTTCTATCCCAAATATTCCTATAAAAAACATACATTTACCAACCTCTATTTTTTTACTTATATTAATGTTTATTATAATCCAAAATATTAATATAATAAATAAAGTTCTTGTAATTTATTCTTATCTATTTTCCCCGAATCATTTCTAGGCAATTAGTTTAAATATATTTATTTTTTATATACATCAATAGCTAAATAAAAAAATGCATCCTGCTATACTACTAACATCAAGGCATTTTTAATATTTAAAAATTATTTCTAATATTCAATTTGAGTCTTATCTATATTTTTATTATCTACAACAGAAAAATCTGGTGATAAAATTTTATATGATGTATTATTATATACATCTTCTCCCAATTCTGATTCTACTGATCCTTTAACTAAAGTAAGCTCAACTTTTGTATCATTGGCACTCATTTTATTTACTATTATTTTTGTATTTCCTCGAAGCTTTATATACTTTTTATGTGCGATTTTCAACCTAGCATATCCATTATTCTCCACTTTTAATGTATCGCCAACATATATATACATATTATTATCAGCTTTGGTTATATCTCCATCAAGGTTCTCTATAGATACATAACCATTTACTTCAACTATTTCTATATTACTAAAACCATCTTTAGTACTTATTTTATATATACATAAACCTGAAATCATACATATAGTAAAGCAAATTATTATCAAACTCATTTTATTACTAAAAAATTTCATCACTTTTTTACCCCTAAATTCTTATTTAATAGAATTAAGATAATTTCTTTCAGCTTCAATAACTTTTTTTAATACATCTATACTCTTCATTGTATCATTTTTAATATTTAGAGAATGATCAGCACCTTCTATTTCTAAAAATTTTACATTACTCATCTCTCTTAATTTATGTAAAGCATCATTATTTATCATAGGATCATTGTTTCCTGCAATAATTAACGAATTTTCCTTTATCCCCACCTTTATTGTTTCACTTACTGGAGTTAAATATATGTTAAACGTCTCATATTTAGCTAATTTTTCTTCTATGGATGTTTGTACCAAAGTTCCAATACTTTTACCTATAAATACTATTTTTCTGTATTTATCATTTAAAGCCTTCAATATAATTTCCCTAGTTTCTCTTATAACTATGCTGAATTCATCAGAGTGATTAAGTGATGTTCTTGCAACTTGAAATCCATATTCTATTGAAAGTACATCATATCTCATTTCTGAGGCTAATCTCTTAGAGTAATCCATCAGTGGTCTATCCCCTGTATATCCTATTCCTGGTAATAAAACCACTAATGTATCACTATAATTCTCTATTAAATTACAATCTAAATTTACTTTAAAATACGACAACATCTTTATATTCATATTTTCTCTCCTTCAATACCAATAGTTATTATATTTATCGCCATAAATATTCCATATTTTATATTATACACTATATTATTATATATGATATGAATATTCTCCAATATTTTGCTATCATATTTAAATTTAGTTCATATTAATCAATACCATTCATTAATTTAAGATATCATTTTCCATAAATTAGTTTTAATCAAACTTTTTACGAAATATAGCCCAACCAGTAACACTACATTTAAGGCTTGGCAATAAAAATACATATGCTTTAAATGTTTCGCTTTTCTTTAATTTACAAAATACAGCTTTCATACCACTTTTCCTTATATGTTAAAATCATTACATAATTATTTTAAATATAAATTATCTAAACATTCTTAAAAAGCTACTCAAAATAGAAATTTAATTTCTATTTTGGGTAGCTAGTACTATATATTATGCCTCATAACTTTTTAGTAATCTTATATAATGATTTGCTTCTCTTAGTACATGATCAGCAAGAAGTGGTAATATTATAGATTTTATCTCACAATCAACTATTCCCTTTGTGCCTGCCTTCTTAAAATCTCTTAATTTAATTACCTCTGTTAAAGTATCATTTGTAATACTAGACATAGTCATTTCAGTAATCTCATCTGCCTTTTTAATTAGTTCAGAAAACTCATTTGCAAATTTATTTGAAGTACTTATTAATTCAGCCTCACTAGGATCAAGCAATCCCCTGATAAATAGAGAATGTTCCATCATAATTTGATTCCAAAATAACTCGTTTTTCCTAATGTCGTCCTTATCTATATCATTATTGTTTTCAATTTGTTCTACATATAAACGATACAATTTCGCCTCTCGTATTATATGTTCAATAAGTAAAGGATAATTCACTGTGAAAAGTTTACAACACAACATATCATTTAAAATTTTTGTCTTAAACTCTATTAGTCCATCCAATAATTTTATAGCTCTGTTATTAAGACCTTTCACACAATTCATAATCTTGGTATCAGTACCTTTTGTAGGTCTGCATTCTAAGTCGTTCTCCATTAGTGTTATTTTAGAATTAATATCTATACCTGTATAGTATTTTGTTTTTGTTTCTGCATTTAAAGTATACTCGGTAAAAACTTCTCCTGAATCTATAACAGCTTGCCTAATTCTCCCGTTGCTAAGTTTAACTGTATCTAATAAAAGTTTTTCAAAATTTACTTTATAATTATCTGCTTCCTTAGAAAGCTTTGTGTTTTTAGGCGTGAATCCAGCTTCTAGAAAAAAGGAATGTTCCTTCATAATTCGCCCAAAAAATAGATGTAATTCTAAAGATAATGTAATATATTTTTCTCTGCTTAGCATAGTTTTCTCCCATATAATTTTTTAATATTATATTCTTCTTGGACTTTAATAGTTCCAAGAAGTTTTATTCTACATACAAAACAAAATAAAAATAGATTAAGCATAGTACTCAAGCTATTTTTATACAATGATTTTCCCCATTAATAGTTATTTTTACGCAAACATTTATTATGCTAATGTTGCAGATATTGTAATTAAGTAAAAGTGTTTTTACTTTATCATTCATGTTCCATCATAAAATACTCAAATTTTTTTATTGCTTCATTTAGTTTATTAGTTTCCTCTATTACTTTAGGATCTATTAAATTTGATTGTTCATGAGATATTTTTTCTAATTCTCTTCTGCATTTACATATTTCTTCAGCTATTTCTCTAAAACTTTTCATAACAATATTCCTTTCATAATTGTAGACTTTATGATTTAGTTTGCAATGAATTTTATATTTTATTCATAAAAACATTACAGTTTCTATAATTTACCTAAAATAAAAGAGCCCTATTTCTAGAGCTCTTATTAAAATAAGTTTTTACATTATTTTTTGTGGTATTACCATATCTAAAATTCCAATAACCAAAGCTGCTAATAATGCTCCGACTATAGATACTCCCATATTAGGAACAAAAAATTGTGTTAAATATATTATTACTGCTGCTATTATAAACCCCTTTATACCTTTTCCAATAGGTGATGCATCAAGTCCCATAAATCTTTCTACTATATAATCTAATGCAGTTATTACAACTGCGGCCAATAAAAATGACCATAATCCATTAATAGTAAATCCTGGTGTTAAAAATGATGTTATTCCTAAAATAATTGCAACTAATACTAGTCTAGTTATCCAACCCAAAATATTATTGTTTGAAGTTTTTCTTTTCTCTTCCATTTAATATTCCTCCTTATAAACATAATTTGCTTCGTATCTATTATGCCCATATAATTTAATAATAATTATAATTTTTTACTAAGAAAAATATTAAAATAAAAAATACTCCACAGTCCTACGTTAAACACTCAAATATCAACTTAAGTCTTCGGAACTTGTTTGTTAAAAATATGTTACTATGTGATAATAAATTTTTGTATATAATTAACATATTATGTCTATAATCTATACATACATAATATATCTAGCCCTCAGAAAAGGAGATAACTAAATTAATAGTTGTCTCCTTTTTATTAACTGAAAAATGCAATAAGAGGAAATATTATAAGTGGTATACATGACAATATGCAAAGTACTAGTAATACTATATGTATTATAATTTGAATTTTTACTAATGGAGTTTTTTCTAGATCTTTAAATTTATATTTAATTAATCTTATTAAATTATTAGGATTGGTATTATCCCAACTACTAATTCAGCCAAATCCATTATTTAATCTCCTTTATCATAAATATATTAACATTGTATACTATTGGTAATATATATCAATAATATAAATGATAAAATTATTAATATTCATATAAAAAGGAGATAGCTTTCATATATATTATTACTGCTATCTCCTTATAAGATTTCTTATCCAATTACAAACCGTATTTATTATAGTTCCTGCTAATCTAGATTTAAATTGCCATGTTCTTTATTGTTTCACGTAATCCCTTTGTACTCATGAATTCACCTCAATGCTATTATACATTCAAAACATAAGAATTTAATAGCATCCTTATTTCTAATATAATCTATTTCTTAACATTTTCTAAACAGAATAAAAGCCAGCTAAAGAAATTAATCTTTAACCGGCTTCTATTGTTTTCTAATTATTTATAGATATATTAGATTTATGTATGGTATTACTATTTATAATCATATTATACCATATTTTTTACATAATAAAATAGTTTTTTATATTATTTAATAAGCTTTTAATTATTTAATGTATATTTACCAGTAAGAAATAGCTTAGCTTCTGTATTTCTTCTTTTAACCAATACTGGTTGCGTCGTCATCCATCCTTAACATGCATAAGAAAAGCATTAGTTATTTTAACAGCATTTCTATTTCTGACTTTAATTAATTGCCATAATGTACTGGTGCTTAACGATCCTAAGCCACAATTAAATGAATGCCTAGAATACCTTTTTAAAAAAGTGTGGTGTTAAGCACAAAATTTTCATCTACTCCGCCACACTTATTCAACATTAAAATTTTAAATGATGTTCTGTTACCTAAAAAACAATATCTATTTTATTAGCTCATTCAATCATAAGTATTACTGCTGATATTTATACTCATGTGTTAAAAAAAGAAAAATCAATGGATATAATTAATGTGTTAATCAGTTTTATTTCTATCATTTTAAACACTCATATCCATTGAATTTTCTAAGGTTATACTATTTTAGTAGTCCAATCTTCACAGTTCCAAATTTCAGTAACAATGTCTCTATAGAATTCTGGTTCATGTGATACCAAAAGAATTGTTCCTTTATATTCTTTTAATGCTCTTTTTAATTCATCTTTAGCATCTACATCCAAATGATTCGTAGGCTCATCAAGGATTAATATATTTGTTTCATTATTTATTATCTTGCAAAGTCTTACTTTAGCAGCTTCTCCTCCAGATAACACTCTGATTTGAGATTCAAGTTGCTTTGTTGTAAGTCCACATTTAGCAAGTGCTGCTCTTATTTGATATTGAGTATACCCTGGGAACTCTTGCCACACTTCTTCAATACAAGTATTGCTATTATCAGCTCTATCTTCTTGTTCGAAATATCCTATGTATTGATAATCACCTAAATGAACTTCTCCACTTATTGGCTTAATTTTTCCAAGTAAACTTTTTAGTAGTGTTGACTTACCAAGGCCATTTGCTCCAACTAAAGCTACTTTTTGACCTCTTTCCATTGAAATATTTAATGGTTTTGTAAGTGGAGAATCATATCCGATAACCAAATCCTTAGTTTCAAAAATCACTTTACCTGACGCTCTTGAAGGTTTAAAGTTAAATTCTGGCTTTGGTTTTTCTGCTGAAAGTTCAATCTTTTCCATTCTATCTAATTTCTTTTGTCTTGATTTTGCCATATTAGCTGTTGCAACATTAGCTTTATTTCTAGCCACAAAATCCTCAAGTCTCGCAATTTCTTTTTGTTGTTTTTCATATGCTGCTTCTAATTTCTTTTTGTTTTCAGCATATATTCTTTGGAATTCATCGTAATCTCCAACATATCTTGTAAGCTTTTTATCTTCTACATGATATATTAAATTAACTACTGAATTTAAAAATGGAATATCATGTGATATTAGGATAAAAGCATTTTCATATGCTTGTAAATATCTCTTAAGCCATTCTATATGTTCCTCATCAAGATAGTTTGTAGGCTCATCTAAAAGTAATATATCCGGATTTTCAAGTAATAGCTTACCTAAAAGAATCTTTGTTCTTTGGCCTCCCGATAAATCATCAACATCTCTATCAAGCCCTAAATCTAAAAGTCCAAGCCCCTTAGCAACTTCTTCAACTTTAGCATCAATTACATAAAATCCATTATTATCAAGTAAATCTTGAATTACTGCAGTTCTATCAAGCATTTTATTTAATTCATCCTCACTGCAGTCTCCCATTTTTTCATATAACAAATTCATTTCAGTTTCCATATCAAATAAATACTGAAACGCACCTCTTAATGCATCTCTTATACTTTGACCTTTTGTAAGTGCTACATGCTGATCCATATAGCCAACTCTCACGTTATTTGACCATTCAACTTTCCCTTCATCTGGTTGAAGTTTTCCAGTAACTATATTCATAAATGTTGATTTACCCTCGCCATTAGCTCCAATAAGCCCAACATGTTCACCCTTTAATAGTCTAAATGATACATCTTCAAAAATAGCCCTATCACCAAATCCATGGTTCATATCCTTAACTAGTAATACGCTCATTTATTTCCTCCCAATTTATATAGTTATTTTAGTTTTTAGTTCTTATGTTACAATTTAATGTCCAAAATTTATATACAGTAAATAGTTTAAAACATGTAAACCATTTATGTCAAAAGAATTTTATATCCTTGTATGCTTTAATTATATATTAGTTCGTTATTTCTTCCATAAAATATATCGGCTTTGGTATAATATATTGAATCTTGGAGATAAATCTATATATAATTTGAAGATTTGTTTTTATATAAAATATTGAAAGTAGGTGAAAATTTTTGAATTACATATTATTAATTATAGGATTTGTATTACTTATAAAAGGTGCTGACATATTTGTAGATGGTGCTTCTTCTATAGCTAAAAAAATTGGAATCCCATCAGTAATAGTTGGTCTTACTATAGTATCTCTTGGAACAAGTGCACCAGAACTTGCTGTAAGCTTAATTTCTGCAATAAACGGCAGTAATGAGATTGCCATTGGGAATGTTCTTGGTTCAAATTTATTTAATACTCTTATGGTATTAGGTGTAACTTCTATAGTTCTTCCATTAATGATTCAAAAAGAAAAGATTAAAATTGATTTTCTTGTTAATATTGCAGTTACAATATTATTATTATTTTTAACTTTTGACAGTATTTTAGGGAAAGACAGAAATTTAATTTCTAGATTCGATGGAATAATTTTAGTTATAGTTTGTATTGCTTATATTACATACCTCGTATTTAAGTCTATTAAAACAAATGTTGAACTACCGAGTGAAGAAGATAAAAATATAAATATATTCATTAAGATATTACTTATAATATTAGGTGCCTGTGCAATAATATTAGGTGGTGATTTTGTTGTAGATAGTGCTACTAATATAACTTATAGATTTGGCATGAGCGAAAAACTTGTTGGTCTTACAATAGTAGCCATGGGAACTTCTCTTCCTGAACTTGTAACTTCAATTGTTGCAGCCTTAAAAGGTGAAAATGATATTGCTCTTGGTAATGTTCTAGGATCGAATATTTTCAATATATTACTTATAATAGGTTTTTCCTCAACAATAAGCCCTATTACAGTTGCTGCTAATTTAATGATTGATTTCCTATACTTATTAGCAATAACATTTTTTTTATTTGCATTAATATTCATAGGAAAAGGAAAAGAAAAAAAACTTACTCGATTTGAAGGATTAATTTTAGTAACTCTGTATATAGGATATATGATCTATATAATAATACGAAATTAAAAAGACTAAGTGTTTCCATATTATATACTTATAAATGGATCACTTAGTTTTTTATTATATTATCTGATTTATTTATACACATTCACAATACAATACCTTACCTTACATCAACACTCACTTCAACTATTTGACCTACTTTTCTTTTTTCTAAATAATATCAAAAATATATTTAATTTTATATTCTTTCACTTCAATAACATATATCTTGACAGAAAAACCTAAAATGATATCATTAGATTGTTAAGTTTAAAAAGCAATAATTAAATAAAGGGGTGACATATTATGATGACATTAGAAAAATTTGAACAAGCCTATGATGCCGTTCAAAAAGTAATTATAAAAACAAAGCTTGTGTATAGTGATTTTTATTCAGAATCAACTGGCAATAAGGTTTATTTAAAACCTGAGAATATGCAAAAAACAGGTGCTTATAAAATTAGAGGTGCTTACTATAAAATAAGTACTCTTACTGATGAAGAGAGAAATAGAGGATTAATTACTGCTTCTGCTGGTAATCATGCTCAAGGAGTTGCATATGCTGCAAAACTATATGGCATTAAAGCAACTATTGTTATGCCTACTACTACACCTCTTATGAAAGTTAATCGTACCAAAGCTTACGGGGCTGATGTAATTTTACATGGAGATGTATATGATGAAGCATGTGACTACGCATTAAAATTAGCTGAAGAAAACGGATATACTTTTATTCATCCATTTGATGATTTAGATGTTGCCACTGGACAAGGCTCAATAGCTATGGAAATTGTTAAAGAACTTCCAACTGTTGATGTTATATTAGTTCCAATCGGTGGAGGTGGACTTGCTACAGGAGTCTCTACATTAGCAAAATTACTTAATCCCAATATCAAAGTTATAGGAGTAGAACCTGCTGGCGCTAATTGTATGCAGGAATCTTTGAGAAAAGGTGAAGTTGTGACTTTACCTTTTGTTGATACCATAGCTGATGGCACAGCAGTAAAAACTCCTGGTTCCAAAATATTCCCTTATATTCAAGAAAATATAGACGATATAATCACAATAGAAGATCATGAATTAATTGGTGCGTTTTTAGACATGCTTGAAAATCATAAAATGCTGGCTGAAAATTCTGGTTTATTAACAGTTGCTGCTTTGAAGCATCTAGACTGTAAAAACAAAAAAGTTGTATCGATAATAAGCGGTGGTAATATGGATGTTATTACATTTGCTTCACTTGTTCAACACGGTTTAATTGAAAGAGAACGTATCTTTGCAGTTTCAGTTTTATTACCAGACAAGCCTGGCGAGCTTACAAATGTATCAAAAGTAATTGCTGAAGCGCAAGGTAATATAATTAAACTTGATCATAATCAATTTGTAAGTATAAACAGAAATAGTGCTGTTGAGCTTGATATAACAATGGAAACGTTCGGTCATGAACATAAACAAAAAATCATAAAAGCACTTAAGGCTAACGGATATTCTCCAAAGTTAATTAATCCAAAATGTGTTTATAACTAAAGCAAAAAGCTTCTAAAATAATTACATTATGTATTTATTTTAGAAGCTTTATTTTATAATATATGTATATTTTCTTTATCATACTTTTTAATTGTAAGTCTCGTAAATACTAACATATCACTTTTTATATACAAGTATATGTTATAGGGCCTCAAAGTAGTTCTTTACCTCAATTAAATCATCACATATCTTAAAAGCTAATCTTTTCATATTATCATCTGGCATTTTCATATCAGGCACATTAAATCCTTTCATATTAGCTGCATTTGCTGCTAATATTCCTGCTTCCGAATCTTCTATAACAGCGCATACTTCTGGTTCCACATCTAATACTTTAGCTGCTTTTAGAAATATCTCTGGATTCGGCTTAGAGTTTTGTACTTGATCTCCACAGATTATATAATCTACTTTATCTAATACATCTATCTCACTTAATAATTTATGTGCTCTTTCTTTTCTAGTAGAAGTAGCTACAGCTATCTTATATTTATTATCCTTTAGGTAATCTATAAGCTCATGAACCCCGCCCTTTACAATAACTCCATTTTTATCAACAGTCTCAGTTGCCAATTTAGATTTCTTTGGATATATTTCATCGAAAGGGAAATCATCCCCATATATTTCAATAAAAATAGATTTAATGCTCGGAATATTTCTTCCTAATAAAGTCAAATAAAATTCATGACTAATATCATAGTTATATTCTTTAAGTACTTTTTTATAGGACTCAAAAGATACTCTTTCTGTGTCCACAAGAACACCATCCATATCAAAAATTACCGCTTCAATTTTCTTCATTTTTATTCTCCTCATCACTTTTAGTACATAATATTAATTTTATCATATAAAATAAAAAATAGGGCCAATATATAATGAATATTAATTATATATTGATCCCATTAATTTGTTATTTCAAATAATCTTCAGTCTTATAATTCATATTTTTCTTTTTTAATTTTCCTTCTATAATCTCTTTAACAATTGCATAAATAACAGCAAATAATGGCACCCCAATAACCATACCTATAAGTCCTAAAAATTTTCCTGCCACAAGTATTGAGAATAAAATCCAAAACGCTGAAATTCCTATGGAATCTCCTAATATTTTAGGACCGATTATATTACCATCTAATTGTTGAATAATAAATATTATAACCAAGAACCAAAGTGCCTTAACAGGCGAAATAAATAAAATTATTATAAATGACGGAACAGCTCCTATAAAAGGTCCAAAAAAAGGAATTATATTAGTTATTCCAACAATTACAGATACTAGAATCGCATATGGCATTTTACATAAAGCTAAGATAAAAAACGTCAATACCCCTATAATAGCAGAATCTACTATCTTCCCGATTAAAAACTTTCCAAAAATAGAATTACTCATATAAGATACTTCTAATATTTTTTCTGAAGCCGATTTAGGAAATATTGCATATGTTATCTTTTTTATTAAAGCACAAAATTTTTCTTTATCTATTAGTAAATAGATTGATACTATTATTCCGAGTATTATATTCCATATACTAGATGCCACCGTTGTTAGCATCCCACCTAATAAAGGTAAAAAGTTTGTTGCAACTTTTATTATATAATTTACTAAGTCATTAAAATTTTCATTTATTATCCTTAAATATTGTTGATCAATATTTAGCTTTGCTAATGTACCATCAATAAATTTATTAGTTTCATTTATATATGATGGAATATCATTTATTAGTCCTGATATACTATCAACAACTTGAGGCAATACAAATTTAATAAACAAGAACACAACTACTAATGCAGTAGCGTATGTAAATAATATACCAAAACTTCTTTTTGTTTTCTGCTTCAACTTAAGCTTTTTTATATTGCTATTTTCAAATATTTTTTTTTCATAAAACTTTAATATGAAATTTAATAAATATGCCATAGAAAAACCTATTATAAAAGGTTGTAATATGCCTATAGCTCCATGAATTTTACTTAACACAGCTCCTAATTGGGATATGCCTAGATAAAAAATAATTATAGAACATGCAACTATAAATACATATGTTGCTATTGTTGTATATTTAGTATTCCAATCTATTTTCATATTTTTCTCCTTTAGTGCATTGAATTTTTGCATAGTCTATATAGATTATACACCAATATATAATAAACTTATATTAATATTTTATTAACTTATAGATTTCTCCCTCTTAATATTCCTTTATAAAAAATATTTCAAAATCAAAAAATTGTATCAGAACTTTAATAGAAATTCTGATACAATTCATATTTTATTATTCTTCGTTTATGAAATTTTTAATTCTTTCAAGTAACATACTTAAAGCCACCATATTATCTCCACCTTCTGGTATTATAATATCAGCTCTTTTCTTGCTTGGATCAACAAATTCTTCATGCATAGGCTTTACTGTTCCTAAATATTGATTCACAACTGAATCTATATCTCTGCCTCTTTCTTTAACGTCTCTTAATAGTCTTCTTATTATTCTAACATCTGCATCTGTATCCACAAAAACTTTTATATCCATTAAATCACAAAGTTCTTTATTTTCAAAGATTAATATTCCTTCAACTACTATTACTTTTTTAGGCTTAACTTCAACAGTCTCTTTTAGTCTTGTGTGTTCTACAAAAGAATACACTGGATGTCTTATAATATCCCCATTCTTTAAAGTTTTAAGATGATCAATTAATAATTCAGTTTCAAATGAATTAGGATGATCATAATTTAATTTTTTTCTTTCTTCTAATGAAATATTATCATTTGATTTATAATAATAGTCATGACAAAGAATAACAACTTCTTCTTCAAAATAATCTTTTATTTTTTGTGCTATTGTAGTCTTTCCCGAACCACTTCCACCAGCTATGCCTATAATCATTGTATTTCTCATATGTTCCTCCAATGCAATAAAGTATATTTAATTTTATTATATAATCTAAAAGTAAATCTATTAATGGTAGATTATTATTCTTATTTATAATTAACTATTAAATTTTATTACAAAAAAATAAAAAAAACAACTCTTATAATATTTAAAAAATAAATAAGAGTTAAAGAAAAAAATATATCTTTATAAATTAATAATCAAAGTGCATTTTTTTGAAAATTTGATTCCTTTTTATATAGATAAACAGTTAAATTTTTATTATTTTTTGAATTACTTTTTAATATTAAAGTATTTTTATATTCTTCGCTATTTTCATCTTCAAAAAACTCAATAGCTCTATTTACTTTCTTTGTTTCACCACTTTCATCCTTATAAATCATTGAAATACTATCCTCTGAATCTCTATAGTAATCACCAACAGTTTTAACTTCATAACTATTTTTTTGATTTTCTTCTTCCGCTTTTCTATAAGTAGAATGTTTTTCTATATAAGAAAATGATGGAATCTTGTATTTCTTTAATAATTCTTTTTCTTTATATGCTCGTTTGCTTTCTATTTCTAATCCTCTTATAATATACTCTAATTTCATAACGAATGATTCATAGCTATTTATAGTAATGACCAATTCTCTAAATTCTACGTTTTCATCACCATATCTATCTTTAAATTCTTGTAACATAAAACTTATTTTTTCCTTATCATAAATACCTTTAAAAGCTAGATCTTTTGATAGTTTTTTTACTATGTGAATTACACTACCATATTTTATATATTTAAGCATTAAAACAATAAAATAAATTGATAATAAGCAACATGGTATTGAAATTAACATGTAGTTATTAAGTAGAATTCCTATCGTTATCAATATAATAAATTTAATATTTGCATTATTATATTTTTTAATGCCCTCTGATAAAGTTGAACTATACGATAATATCTTATCTATCATTAATTTTCTATTTTTTATTAATGTAAATATATCATTTTTTTTGATTCTAATCTTCTTTATAAAATTAATTTTTGCTGATTGTGTCCCCATGCTCCTCTCCTCCTAATTGGTAATTATTTACTTAATATTACAACTTTTGTTAATTGTTTTCAAGAAAATATATTCTTTAAATACATTTCATTTATAACTTATTTTTATTTTTTATTATTATATTCATCATTTTCTTGTATCAGTTTTTGTAACATTAAGTCTATTTATCAATTAAATTTCATTATGAATAATAATAAAGCGCTTAGCTTAAACTATTTGTGAAACATTAAAAGAGAGGTGGAATATTTATGCCAAAAGATAGTCAGCCAGATAATAAGATAGCCAGAATGGAAAAATGTAATTATCAAACTCCACTAACAGAAGAAAATCATAATCACAACAAAAATAGAAAAAGGCACTCTGTAAAGCGTGAGGGTTTCAAAAGTGACCATATCAATTAGGTAAATATAAAACTTTTTATTTATGCTTAAATTTTTGAAAATAGAAATTAACTTTTTTATTTTTACGCACTTTAATTAACATTGTTTCAATAAAATCAAAAAGCCATAAGGAATATTCCTTATGGCTAAAATAACTATCTTCTATTATTTTGTTGCTTTCTAGCTCTTCTACAATCAGCACATCTTACTGGATCATTATCGAATCCTTTTTCTTTGTAGAATTCTTGTTCTCCAACTGTAAATACAAATTCGTTTCCACAATCTTTACATATTATTTTCTTATCTTCCATTTTACATTCCTCCATATTCAAAGACTTAGTTACTGATAGTTTCTCATAGGAGAAATGTTCATATAATAAATCTTTAAAAAAAAAATTTCTGTTCTTATCGAACACTATTAGTATATCACCTATTATTAGTAATTGCAATGTTTAATTTGAATTTTTCTTCTATATAATATCTTGATCTTCATTTTATTCATTATTTAACCTAATTTTCTAATGTTCTTACTCTCTTCTTATTCTTTCTTTTGTTCTTCTACAATCCATAATACATATTAATAAGTTAATTATGAATATTAATTAGATATAAAAAAGTAGCTTCCACATCTATATTGATTTATATTTTGTAAATCAATATTAAATTTCCCCTGTATTTAAGCTGTAAAATACAGGGGATTCATATATTATTCAAAGGCAATATCTCTAAAAAATACAACATATAGCATGTGGAAGTTGTATTATAATGCATGATAAATAATGGCAAAGCAATCATTACACATCAGAAATACTCCTTTTTGGGGGCTTATTTAGAATCTATATTAAAATTTATAATATAAAAAGAAGCAATGAGTTTTTGAAACATCATTGCTTCTTTTTATATTATTATATTATCATAAAGATTCCAACTTTTCAATAAAATAATAAAATATATTGATTTTATCATTTTATTTTAAATTTTTGTTTATTTTTTTAAGTATAATAATATTGTGAATGCATAAAAAGAACTTACTGATAGCACCTTATTTGAATATAACTAATCTTACCCTATTGCTATTCTAAGTCTTCAATTCTAATTATATTATTAATCTTATAAACTGATTTTAATTCAGCTATTTCTTTGATTGAATTATTTAACTCTTTTTCATTAGTCTTATGTGTAACAAGAACTATTGTAACATTTCCATTCTCTTCATCGCCTTTCTGGATTACAGAACGTAAACTTACATTGTTCTTTCCAAGTATAGATGTTATTTTACTTAAAACACCAGGCTCATCTACTACTGTAGCACGCACATAATATTTACTCTCTATATCCTCCATTGATAAAATTTCTCTTTTCCATAAGTTATTCTTAACAACAGGATTAGAATTTTCTGCATCTACACCATTTCTTACTATAGTAACTATATCTCCAACCACAGCACTTCCTGTAGGTAAATCACCTGCTCCTCTTCCATAGAACATTAAGTCACCAACAGCATTACCTTTTATAAATACAGCATTGAATGAATCATAAATATTTGATAATGGGTGTTTTTTTGAAATCATAGTTGGATGAACTCTTAATTCTATCTTACCATTATTTTCTTTAGCAATAGCAAGAAGTTTTATTCCCATTTTAAATTCTTTAGCATACTTCATGTCTACAGCTTCAATTTTAGTAATTCCTTCTCTATATATATTATCAACATCTATCTTGCTACCAAATGCTAAAGATGCAAGTATTGCAAGTTTATATTGAGCATCAAACGCTTCTATATCAGATGTTGGATCTGCTTCTGCGTACCCTTTTTCTTGTGCTTCCTTTAACACATCGTCAAAATCTGCACCTTCAAGTTCCATTTTACTTAAAATATAATTTGTAGTACCATTTACTATTCCATAAAGTTTTTCTATTTTATTAGCAGTAAGACTTTCATCTATACCTTTAATAATAGGAATTCCTCCTGCTACACTAGCTTCATATTGGAACATTACGCCCATTTCATCTGCTTTTTCAAAAAGTTCATCTCCTGCATTTGCTATGAGCATTTTATTTGCAGTTACAATATGTTTTTTCTTATCCATACATCTTAGCATATAGCGTTTTGATGGCTCCATGCCACCCATTACTTCCACTACTATTTTGATGCTATCATCTTCTAGTATTTCATCAAAATCTGTAGTAATAATTTCATCTGGTACTTCTACTGACCTTTTTTTATTTTTATCTCTTACAAGGATTTTTGCGATTTCTACCTCATATCCAGATCTTTTCATTATTTCTTCTTTATTAGAATTCAAAATCATCCAAACACCACGACCAACATTCCCCAATCCTAGTAGTGCTATTTTTACTTTCTTCATTTTGTGTGCCCCCTTAAGTTTCTACTTACTATAATAAATATAGTATACTTATTTAATTATAATTGTTCTATTAAACTTTGGCTATATTTTTTACTGAATATTTTATATTTACCTGCATCTATTACTAATTTTTATGTAATATTTGTATTTTAAAATAAACCAAATATAATTGGAATAAATATTGAAGGCAGCAAATTAGCCACTTTTATTTTACTTGCACCCAACATATTCAATCCCAATCCTAATATTAAAAGACTTCCAACAGCAGACATATTGTTTATTACAATTTCTGTGAGAATTCCAGAAAGAACTCCAGCAAGTACTGTTATGCTTCCTTGATAAATCAGAATAGCTGCTGCTGAAAATATAACTCCAATACCGAGAGATGAAGTAAATATTATTGATGAAACCCCATCTAAAATAGATTTTGCAAAAAGTGTTGTATGATTTCCCTTCAATCCACTTTCTAATGATCCTACAACAGCCATAGCCCCAACGCAAAATAATAAACTAGATGTAACAAATCCTTCTGCTATAGAAACGGTTTCACTTGTAGCATCTTTGTTATTATTTACCTTATTTTCAATAAGTTGTCCTAATTTATTGAGTTTATCATCGATATCTATTATTTCTCCAATTAAAGCTCCAATTGCTATACATATAATCATCTGCAGAGTATCCTCACCTTTAAGCGTACCACTTATCCCTATATATATAACACATAATGCTAGCCCATTCATTATAGTATTACTGATTTTTTCATTTAATTTTCCCTTTACTATTAATCCAATTATACATCCACCTGCTACTGCTAACGCATTAACTATAGTACCTAACATTTTTAATCCCCCCATTTTTATGAATATTTTTATATTATACCATATTCCCAAATTCAAAAGTACTTAACCCCACATTATGAAATCATTAATATTAAAAATAAATTTTATAAATGATAATGATTTTCATTTACTTACTCCAAAATTTATGCTATATTATCTATGGGCTTAATTTTATCGCGGCAAATCTTTATTATACGGAGATGATAATTATTATGGCAAAACAACCAAGATTCAAATTATGTAGAAGGTTAGGACTTAATGTAATAGGACATCCTAAGGCAATGAAAAGATCAAATAATGGTTCAGCTAGAGATGCTAAAAAACTTTCATCATATGGAATTCAACTTTTAGAAAAACAAAGACTCAGATCTTATTATGGAATAAGAGAAAGACAATTTTCTAATTACGTGAAAAAAGCACTTGCTGACAAAGAACTGACTGGCTATACATTAATAAAAAAATTAGAATGTAGACTTGATAATTTAGTATATAGGCTAGGATTTGCAAATTCAATTGCTCAAGCTCGCCAAATGGTAGTTCATGGTCATATTTTAGTAAATGGGCAAAAAGTAGATAGACCTTCTTATAATGTAAGTATTGGCGAAAGAATTTCTTTAAGTGAAAAATCTCAAAAGAATGAAATGTTTAAGGATAATTTCTTATCTTCTATCCTTAATACTTATCCATACTTAGAAAAAGATGAGAACTCTTTCTCAGGTAGTCTTACTAGAATGCCACTTAGAGAAGAAGTTCCAATACAAATCAACGATTCTTTAGTTGTAGAATTCTATTCTAAATTATAATTAGGGTTTTAACAACAATTTGTATTTTAGTTTTTATGTATTTCTAGAGAAAGGCTGTATGTTTATATGAACTTTAATAATAAAACGCTGCTTAAAAATTATTATAAAGATTATCATTATTGGGAAAATAAAATAATAAGTAATGATTCAGTACTAAGTGGATACTTCGAAAATAAAACTATAACAACTCATTCTAAGATTATATATACAGGCATATTAAATGCTGAAAAAAATATTATTGAGTGTGGATTTGTTTCGTATCCATCGATTTACTCAGCGCTAGGATTTATTCAAAATATATTTTTATCTACTTGCTTTTTTACATGGTTTGATTCATTTTCAAATGAATTTTGTATCCCTATGGCAACCTTTGATACAGTCATTGAAGAAGTTCTTAAACACGAAAAAAATATTGATATAAATTCTGCTAACTTTATGGTAAATTCATATGAATATATTAATTCTTTATGGAATGCAGACGAAGCTACTTTAACAAAAAAATTGATAAATTTTACAGATAATTTCAACAATAAGTGGGATAATGATCCAGAAAAAAAATTATTCATAAAGATTTTTGATTCTCCAATGGAAATCTACCATTTTATAACGGCAACTATAGGATGGGACTTTGATGAATTTGTTGAAGAATAAATCTCAATGAACCTTGAAACATTGCATAATACATGTAGCAGTGTTCTTACTGAACCTCTTATTAATAAAAGGTTCATAAACCTATTAAACATTAACACACCTATATTATTTTAATTTAAAAAAGCAAGATAATTTATAGTTAAATAAATTTATCTTGCTTTTTCTAATTTATTGTATAAACACTCTTTTATTATAGAAAGCTAGTAATACAAATATTTTTTAAGAGGGTGATTATTAATATGAATAAACTTAGTAAATTTTTTATATCTGCCTGCTTACTTTTTCTTTTTTCATTAGCTTTACTCCCAAAATGTGCCTATTCTTACTCTAATAAAGAAATTTCTAATAATTCCAATACAGTGAATCTTGTAATCGATAACTTAAGAATAAATGAGCTACCATCTCATTTTAGAAAAACTTCAGATCTATCCATACTTGATGAAAAAAATATCAATACATATAGCTTAGATACCTTAAACATATCCGGCAGCCAGCAATTCTCAAGAAACAATATAAGATTAATTATAAATAATATAAATACAAATTTTCCTTTTATAGTTATTGATTTAAGAGAAGAATCTCATGGATTTGTTAATGACATTCCTGTAAGTTATGAAAATAATCATAATAATGCAAATATGGGCTTATCAAGGAATAAAGTGCTACTTAAAGAAAAAGATGATTTAAGTAAAATAAAATTAAATTCTGAATTAAATTTTTATAATCATAAAGATTCAATAATTCCAAAATATGTAGGAAACGAAAGCAAAACGTGTCTTGATAATTCTTTAGGATATTTAAGAATAACTGCAACTGACGAAATTCCTCCATCTCCTGAAAATATAGACTTTTTTATAAATTCAGTTAATAAGCTTCCTAAAGATAAGTGGCTACACTTTCACTGCAAAGAAGGGATTGGTAGAACAAGTACATTCATGATTTTTTATGATATGATGAATAATTATGATAAAGTTGGTTCTGAAGATATTATAAATAGACAAATTGAACTAGTCAGTGATTATACAGAAAAAGATATTAAAGATATAACTAGTAAAAGGCGTATTACACTTTATAATTTGTTTTATGAATATTGCACTAAATACGGAAAAGATTTTAATGTTTCTTTTAGTGAATATCTGAAAATAAATAATTTATCTTATGAATCTTATTTATAATAAAATCAAATTATATATGTTGCAATATGATTTATTCAATACTTGAGTATACGTACTGTACATTTAATGTGAATTTCGATTTTCAACATATATAATAATATTAAATTATTTTACCATTAAAGATTTTATTATATATTCTAGAATAAAAATGACTTTAACAAAATGATTTAAACTAATCACTTTGTTAAAGTCTACCAAATTCTTATTCTTCGTCTTTTTTATTTTCTTTTGGAAGTATTGATATTCCAAGTTCAGCTAATTGCTTTTCATCAGCTATGTTTGGAGCTTCACTTAAATAACAATATGCATTTTGATTTTTAGGGAATGCAATAACATCTTTTATGTTTTCAGTTCCTGCAAGGAACATTACCATTCTATCTAACCCATATGCCAAACCACCGTGTGGTGGTGCTCCAAATTTAAGTGCTTGTAATAAGAATCCAAAACTCTCCCATGCTCTTTCATGCGTAAATCCTAATGCCTTAAGCATTCTTTCCTGAACAGCTGTATCATGAATTCTTATTGAACCTCCACCAAGTTCTTCACCATTTAATACTAAATCATAAGCTTTAGATCTTACTCTTCCTGGATCAGATTCA
Organism: Clostridium neonatale; assembly: GCF_001458595.1. Classification (GTDB taxonomy): domain Bacteria; phylum Bacillota; class Clostridia; order Clostridiales; family Clostridiaceae; genus Clostridium; species Clostridium neonatale. Next base: position 547,217 of record NZ_LN890328.1, on the reverse strand, counting down.
ACGTACTCTAAGTCTTCATCCATTGGAGCTGTGAATGGGTGATGACATGCCATATATCTGCCTTCTTCTTCACTATATTCAAATAATGGGAATTCAGTAACCCATGTAAAGTTAAACTCATTTTTATCTTTAATTAAATCAAATTCTTTAGCTAAGTGTAATCTTAATGCTCCAAGGCTTTGGAATACTACAGAATTTTTATCTGCAACAATAAGTACAGCATCTCCATTTTCAGCATTCATAGTTTCTTTTATAGATTCTGTTACTTCATCAGTTAAGAATTTTGAAATTGAAGATTTAATTCCATCTTCCTTAAATTGAATCCATGCAAGACCTTTTGCTTTATATGTCTTAACAAATTCGCCTAACTTATCAAGTGGCTTTCTACCTAAATCCGCTCCACCTTTTAAGCATAAAGCTCTAACAGATCCACCTGCTTCAATTGCTGACTTAAATACTACAAAATCCATATCTTTAACATCTGCAGTAATGTCTGTTATTTCCATACCAAATCTTAAATCCGGTTTATCTGATCCGTATTTTTCCATTGCATCTTTATATGTCATTCTCTTTATTGGAAGCTTGACATCCACTCCTGCAACTTCTTTAAATACATGTGCAATTAATCCTTCATTAAATTCCATAACATCATCTTCTTCAACGAAGCTTAATTCCATATCAACTTGAGTAAATTCAGGTTGTCTGTTAGCTCTTAAATCTTCATCTCTAAAACATTTAGCAATTTGATAGTATTTATCAAATCCAGACATCATTAACAATTGTTTAAATAATTGTGGTGACTGTGGTAAAGCATAAAACATACCATTATAATTTCTTGAAGGCACTAAGTAATCTCTTGCTCCTTCTGGTGTACTTTTTCCAAGTACCGGTGTTTCTACATCCAAGAAACCATGACTATCTAAGTAAGAACGAATAGCTGCTGTTGTCTTACTTCTAGTTTCAAAAATCTTGAACATATCTGGTCTTCTTAAATCTAAATATCTATATTTTAATCTTATATCTTCAGCTGTATCTAAATTTTCTTTTATTATTATTGGTGGCGTTTCTGATTCTGAAAGTATCTTTATAGATTCACATTTTAATTCAACAAAACCAGTTGGCATGTTTTCATTAACACTTTCTCTCTTAACAACTTCTCCAGTTACTGCTATGCAGTATTCTGGCTTAACACTTTTAGCTTTTTCAAAAGCTTCAGCATTAATTTCTTCACCAAATACAACTTGCATTATACCAGTTCTATCTCTTAAATCAATAAAATCTAGTCCTCCAAGTTTCCTATTTCTTTGAACCCATCCCATTAAAGTAATCTTTTGCCCAACATGAGCTTCTCTAGGTTCGCCACACATCATTGTACGCTTTAATCCATTTAAAGCTTCACCCATTATAATTTCCTCCTTATAGCAGTTTAAAGTTTATACTTCATTTTCTATACATTATGAATATATAAACTTAAAACAACATTTGTTCTTAAAAGTATAAATACAATACATATAATTATAACATATAATATTCTATCTATTTAACTGTTTTTGCAATTTCTTCACCGTTATCCAAAGAAACTTCAAAAATTTCTCCATCACTCATTCTCTTAAGATTTATTTTCTTATTATTAAGTTCATCTTCACCTAAAATAGTAGTAAATGATGCACCTAATTTATTAGCATATTTCATTTCAGCTTTTACGCTTCTACCCATATGATTAATTTCACACTTAACTCCAAGCACTCTTAAATCACTTGCAAGCTTAAATGCAACTTTTCTTTCCTCATCACCTCTTGCACCAATGTACAAGTCAAATAAGTTTTCCTTTGGTATTTCTATATTTTCATTGTCTAATGTCATTATAAGTCTTTCTTCACCCATACCAAAACCAACTGCCGGCATATCAGGTCCACCTAATTCTTCTATGAGTTTATCGTATCTGCCTCCACCGCATACAGTAAAATCTGCATTTATAATTTCAAATATAGTTTTTGTATAATAATCTAATCCTCTTACTATACCTGGGTCTATTTCATATGATATTTCTAATACATCTAAATATTCCTTTACTTTATTAAAGTGAGTTTCACATTCTTCACAAACATAATCTAATATTATAGGTGCATTCTTTGTGATTTCTTTACATTTTTTTTCTTTACAGTCTAATATTCTCATTGGATTCTTTTCAAAACGAGTCTTACACGTTTCACAAAGAGTGTCATAGTTTTCTTTTAAGAATGCTTTTAATGCATCATTGTATTTTGCTCTACACGTAGGACATCCTAAGTTATTTATATGAAGGCTTAAGCTTTTTAAGCCTAATTTATTCAAGGTGTCCATTGCAACTTTAATTACTTCAACGTCCATTGAAGGTTCTTTAGATCCAAACATTTCAAGACCACATTGGTGGAATTGTCTAAGCCTTCCCTTTTGAACATTTTCATATCTAAAAGCTGGTGTTATATAATATAACTTTGTTGGCTGAGCTTCATTAAATAATCTATTTTCTATAAATGCTCTAACAGCAGGTGCAGTACCTTCTGGTTTTAATGTTACACTTCTATTCCCTTTATCATTAAAAGTATACATTTCTTTTTGTACTATATCTGTTGTGTCTCCAACACCTCGCAAAAATAATTCTGTATGTTCAAACACTGGAGTTCTGATTTCTCTTATTCCATAAGTTTTTGCTACTTCTCTAAATGTACTTTCTACATACTGCCATTTATATGCATCTTCTGGTAACATATCCTTAGTACCTTTTGGTGCTTGCAATTCCATTGCCATATCTAAATTCCTCCAAATCTATTTCTTACTACATGATAATATTAATATAAACAAAAAATTATTTCAATTCACAATTGATTATTAAAAGTGTATAGCCTTAAATTAAAATTCTTATACAACTTTTAAAAATCATATTTATTTAATAAGAATTTACTTTTCTATATTAATTATTAATCATAATTTTTAAAGTACCTTATCAATTATATAAAGTATCAAGAAGTCCTTTTTTACGCTTAATCATTTCATCAATTCTTCTGATATATTCATGTAAATCCTTCAAATTAGGAAATCTTTCAAGTCTATCTTCTTCTAAAAATACAACCTTGCTTACAGCTGCTGCACCAAGTGCGATTATTGTTTGCTTTTCTTCTATCATTTGAATATTATAAATGCACTCTTTTCCTTTTTTAGCATAACCTAAGTTTTCCATATTACCAACCATATTCTTTTGTCTATACATATAATATGGTGAAAGCCCTAAACTATCACCTAAATTCTTAGTTTCTGCATACATTTTTATTATTTCATCCTGCAATGTTACCTCTATCCCTTTTTTAAGAACAAAGTTTTCATACATGGCTGATCCTCTTTTTAATGCTAGACCATGAATGGTTATGCTATCTGGTTTTAATTTTATTATTTCGTTTTTAGTATTAAGGAATTCCTCATATCCTTCACCTGGAAGACCTATAATCAAATCCATATTTATATGTTCAAATCCAAGATTCCTTGCCATATTAAACTTTTCTATTATGTCTTCTGATGTATGATTTCTCCCTATAAGTTTTAATGTTTTATCGTTCATGGTTTGAGGATTTATACTTATTCTGTTTACTTTATAATCCTTCATAGTTTGAAGCTTATTTTTATTTATACTATCTGGTCTTCCACATTCAACCGTAAACTCTTTAACATTATTATCTTTAATGAAATTATCATATATTTCTTTCATAACCATAGCAAATTCTTCATCATTAACTGACGTAGGCGTTCCTCCACCAAAATATACTGACTCAATATTTAGGTTCTTTTCTTTTATATAACTGCTCATTCCATTAATTTCTTTTATAAGAGCTTCAATATATGGCATAACCATTTTTTTATGAGCTGCTATTGGATTTGCAGTAAATGAACAATATACGCATCGTGTTGGACAGAACGCCATTCCAATATATACTGCTATATTGTTCTTATCTTTATTTACAATTCTTTCTTCCGCCCTTGCCACATCTATACAAAGCTTAGCCTTATCTTCATGTGCTAAATATCTTTCTTTAAATATATTTATTACTTCTTCTTCAGTATTTCCTTCTTTTAATAATTTTAATGCTATTTTAGAAGGTCGTATTCCTATTAGTATCCCCCATGGATACATATCATTTGTTAATTCTCTAAGGCAAATAAATATAAATCTTCTAATTGAATGTTTCTTTTCCTCTGATATTTTTTCTTTCCTTTGATAATCTTTATATATAAATTTTAATGTTTCATCATCAATATATACTTTATAATCACTTTTATCTTTTTCAACAAAATCAATATTGCTCATTGAAAAATAAATATTAAACAACTGATATACTTCGTATCTATATTTTAAGTCATTTAAATAAATTTTTACTTCCATTATTTCTCCTCACGCAAAGGAAGTCTGCCTAGAGTATAAAAATCACTTTATTTAGACAGACTTCTCAATTTATATTTTTATAAAAACGGATTGTATTTCTTTTCATGTTCTATTGTTGTCATATCTCCATGTCCTGGATAGACATCAACTTTGTCACCTAACGGAAGTAATTTTTCTTTTATACTATTAATAATTTCACTCATACTTCCTCCTATAAAATCAGTTCTACCTATAGATCCATTAAAAAGAGTATCTCCCGTAAATACTTTATCATTATTTAATAAGAAACAAAGTCCGCCTTTTGTATGTCCTGGAGTTTCCAAAACTTTAATGATTTCATCACCTAATTTTAAGATATCATTTTCTTTTAAATATCCAGAAGCTTTAGGTAATGTTCCAAATACAAAATCATCTTTTTCCATATATTCTTCATCAGCCTTACTAATATAAAATGGAATATTATACTTCTTTACTAAATCTATAACCCCACCAACATGATCCATATGTCCATGAGTAAGTAAAATAAACTTAGGCTTTGCATTTAACTTATCTATTTGTGATATTAGTCTTTGTGAATCTCCACCTGGATCTATAATACCACATTCTTTTGTATTTTCTTCTACTAATATATAACAGTTTGCATCATATATTCCTGCTGGAATTGCCTCAATTATCAAAACTTTCACCCTTTTCTTTAATAATATTATTTAAAACTGTCTTTTACTATCAAGTAATATAGTTACTGGTCCATCATTATTTATTTGAACTTTCATATCTGCACCAAATTCTCCTGTTTCCACTTTAAGACCAGATTTTTTTATAATATCAACAAATTTTTCATAAATAACTTTTGCTTCTTCTCCGCTTTTGGCCTGCATAAAATTAGGTCTTCTTCCTTTTCTACAGTCTCCGTATAATGTAAATTGTGATATTATCAAAAGCTCTCCTTTAACATCTTGAATACATAAGTTCATTTTATCATTTTCATCATGAAAAATTCTTAAGTTGATTATTTTATCTGCTACATACTGTAAATCTTCAATAGTATCATCATTACATATTCCAATGAGAACATTAAGGCCATTATTTATTTCTCCTATGGTCTTATTATCCACAGTAACGCTTGAAGATGTTACCCTTTGAATAACTGCACGCATAATTCTACTCCTCATTATTCTGATCAAGATTAAAATCTAACTATTCATTCTGTATACATCTAATACGCCTTTTAATCTTTTTATTTTTTTCATTAAATCTTGTAAACTATCTATTGATGTTATTTTTACCTTAACATTTATATATGCATATCCTTCTTTTGCTAAATTTGCATTTACAGCACTTAATTGAAGCTTAAGATCTGTAATTACGCTCATTATATCAGCAAGAAGTCCTTCTCTATCTTCTGCTTTTACTTGAATTTCAGCAAAATAAGCAGTGCCCTTAGGTTCTCCCCAGTTTACCTCAACAACTCTATCTTTATCTGTATTAATTAGATTTTGCAAATTAATACAATCTTTTCTATGAACAGATACCCCTCTACCTTTGGTTATATATCCTAATATATCATCACCTGGAACCGGACTACAGCATTTTGCAAATCTAATCATAAGATTACTTTCACCTTTTACTGTAATTCCTTGACTACTTGGCTGTTGTCTCAAAGATTTTGCAATCTGTTCTTCTATTGATTTATTTAAAATTTCTGTATTTTCCTTTTCTTTCGAAGTTTTATCTACACCAATTCCATTATCTTCTTTAAGCCTTGAAACAAAAGTAGATACTGCTAAGCCACCTATACCAAACAATGCATGAAAGTCTTCAATATTATGAATATTATACCTTTTAACCATTTTTTCATAAATATCACCTTTAGCTATATCTGCATAACTTACACCTTGCTTTTTAAGTTCTTTATCAAGTAATTCCTTCCCTTTTAAAATATTTTCTTCCTTTTTAGCTTTTTTAAACCATAATTTAATTTTACTTTTTGATTGATTACTTTTTGCAATATTAAGCCAATCCATATTAGGACCTTTTGAATTAGGTGATGTTAATATCTCAACGATTTCTCCTGTTTTTAAAGTATAATCTAAAGGAACTATTTTCCCATTTACTTTAGCACCTACGCATTTATTCCCTACATCTGTATGTATTCTATACGCAAAGTCAATAGGTGTCGCCGCCCTGCATAAATTAATTACAGTACCTTTTGGTGTAAATACAAAAACTTCATCTGAAAATAAATCTATTTTAAATCCTTCAATAAATTCTTCTGCATCAGAAGTTTCTTTCTGCCATTCAAGCATATCTCTAAGCCATACAAGCTTCTTTTCAAAATCTTTTTCTTTTTCCTGTTCTGAAGTACCAGTATCACCTTCTTTATACTTCCAGTGAGCAGCTATACCATATTCTGCTGTTTTGTGCATTTCAAAAGTTCTTATTTGTATTTCAAATGTTTTACCTTGGGGTCCTATTACAGTTGTATGTAAAGATTGATACATGTTAGGTTTCGGCATAGCAATGTAATCTTTAAATCTTCCTGGTATTGGTTTATAAATTGTATGAACTATTCCAAGAACTGCATAACAATCTTTAACTGAATTAACAAGTATTCTTATAGCTGTTAAGTCAAATATCTGCTCTAAGCTCTTATTTTTTGTAACCATTTTTCTATATATACTATAGAAATGTTTTGGTCTACCATCTATATCTGCATCAATTCCTGAAGATTCAAGTTTTTCATAGAGGTCTTTTATTATATCTTTTATGTACGTTTCTCTTTCAACTCTTTTTTCTGCTATGTCTCTTACTAAATCATAATATTCTTTTTCATGCAAATATCTAAAGCATAAATCTTCAAGTTCCCATTTTATCTTAGACATACCTAATCTATGTGCAAGCGGAGCATATATATCTAATGTTTCCTTTGCCTTATTTTTCTGCTTATTGACAGGCATATATTTAAGAGTTCTCATATTATGTAATCTATCTGCAAGCTTTATTATGATAACTCTTATATCTTTAGCCATAGCAAGAAGCATCTTTCTTACATTATCAGCTTGCTGCTCTTCTTTTGTTTTATATTCCATTTCACCTAATTTGGTAAGCTTAGTTACACCTTCAACAAGATTGGCAATTTCTTCATTAAAAAGTTTTACTGTATCTTCATAAGAACATTCAGTATCCTCTATAACATCATGTAACAATCCTGCTACAATCGTATTTGTATCCATGCCCATATCAGCTAAAATTTCAGCTACTGCTAATGGATGTATTATATAAGGTTCACCTGATTCTCTTTTTTGTTCTTTATGAGCATTTTCTGCAAAATAGTATGCTTTTTTAACCATTTCAATGTCAACATTATGACAATTCTTCTGGATTTTTTCTAATAATTCATCAATCATAAGGATTTGCTCTCCTTCTACAAATTATAAATATATAAGTAAATCAAAGGCTGGTATGTAAAACCAGCCCTACCATTCTAATAATTAATAATTATATATTATTTTCGAATTATTTTCAATAATGTAATCAATCATAGGTATTTAAATTTATTCAACTTATTTTTCTTTTATATTTTATCATTTTATAAAATAGTATATTTATATATTATTTTATCATTATATAGATTTATAAATAAAATAAGTTACTTAAAAATAGAAATTAGTATTCTACTTTTAAATAACTTATTTTATTAAAATTCATATTTAGTTAATGAATATACATCATATCCTTCTAATTTCTTTTTACCTTCTAATCCTGTAAGCTCTATAACAAAATCTAATGAAGCTACTATTCCCCCTGCACTTTCAACAAGATCAGCAACCGCTTTTATAGTTCCACCAGTAGCTAATAAGTCATCAATTATTGCAACTCTTTGTCCTGGCTTTATTGCATCCTTATGTATTTGTAATTCATCTTGACCATATTCCAAATCATATTTCATTGATATAGTTTCATAAGGTAATTTTCCTGGTTTTCTTACTGGAACAAAACCTACACCTAATGCATACGCAACAGGAACTCCAAAAATAAAGCCTCTAGCTTCTGGTCCAACTACAAGATCTATTTCCTTATCTTTTAAATAAGTAACTATTTCATCAATTGAAGCCTTTAATCCATCTCCATCCCCAATTAATGTAGTTATATCTTTAAAACTTATACCTTCCTTAGGGAAATTTTCAATCACTCTTATTTTTTCTTTAAAATCCATGTTAATTCCTCCACAACCTGCATTTTAACAAGATTAATATAATATTAACAAACTTTTGCTAATTGCTTAAAACTTTGTTTTTTTTCAATCTATATAAGTATTTAACAATTTGATTTGATCTATCTTTATCATTTGTTGTTAAAAGTTCTAATACTATTCTAGCATTATCAGTCACTCCAACAGCTCCTATTGGTGGTACTAGAAAATCTATTATCGTATCAACGCCATCATTATCAAATTCCTCTATTTTGTTAAATTCTATTATTGATCTTAACCCATTATTATTAGTATTTACTAAAAACTTATTTCCTTCTTTAATAAACACCTCATTTTCGCCTTTAGATGTTACATTAGACCATTTTACGCCTATAAGTATTAGATCTAAATATTTATTAATACTTTTCATATTATAATATATAGAAATAGCTTGCATTAATTTAAATGCCAATCCACTTGTTGATAAATTTTTATATTTGTACTGACACCCTTTTTGATTAGGATTAATATATATGTAGTCATCTACGAGATCACTTACTTCATTTTCAAGAATAATTAAATCTATACCAAGCTTTTTACATAGTTCAACTTCATCTTTTGATTTTAATCCTACACCCAAAGTAATAAGGAGCTCAGCACCTAAAAAATCTACATTTTCTTTAATATCTTTTGAATTTATTCTAGCATCATTATCTTGTCTATCATATATTAAATACTCAACATCTGCATTTAAATATCTCAGCAAAAGAATCAGTGATGATACTGCACAAATTCCATCAACATTATATGTACCATAAATGACAATTTTTTGTCTATTATTAATAGCTAAAGCTAATCTATTAATTGCTCTCTTCATACCTTTAAGTTCAAACGGGTCATATCCAGTAATATAATTTGGACAATATATACTTTCCCAGAATTTACGCACGGCTTCTTCCTCCATAAAATTAGAAAACAAATATATTATATATGATTCTAACCATTTTTACAATTACTTTATTAAAAAATTAAAAACCTCCAATAATAATGCTAGAGGTTTTTAATATTCTACCAGTAATTATATACCTTGCAACTTTTTCTTAGGGGATTTATTAAATTTTTCTTTCAATAATACCCATATTGGTGAAGCTATGAATATTGAAGAATATGCCCCTGCTGCTATACCTACTATAAGAGGTGTAGAGAATTCTCTAACTGTTGGCACAAATATATTAACTGCAGTTATTGTTATAAGCGTTGACGCAGATGTATATATTGATCTCTTTAATGTATCATTTATTCCTTTATTCGCTATTTCAGTTGGAACAGCTCTTCTCATCTTCCTAGAATCTTCTCTTATTCTATCAAATATTACTATTGTGTCATTAATTGAGTAGCCAATAACTGTTAAGATAGCTGCAATAAACGGAGTATTAACAGGCACCCTAAAAATAGCATAAAAACTAATTGTAAGTAAAACATCATGTATTACAGCAATTACAGCTGCACTACCAAATTTAAACTCAAATCTTATTCCAACATATATAAGTATCATTAAAAATGCTGCGAGTACTGCCAATACAGAACTTCTTGTTAATTCTTTTCCTATAGATGCACCTATTTCGTCTTGAGATACTAAAGCACTATCCTCTAAATTATACTTTTCTTTTAAATCATTCATTATTTTAGATACTTTAGAACTATCTAAATCCTTTGATTTTATTTCGTATTCATTTTTATCGGATATACTTGTTACTGCATCTTTAGCATATGATTTAACTATTGAATCCAACTCTTCCTTGTTTGCATTGTCATTAACTTGTATTGTTACCTCAGTTCCACCAAGAAAATCTAAACCATAGTTTAATCCTTTAAAACACATAGTTCCAAGCCCAATAACTATTATAATTGCTGACATGCAAATCCATATTTTTGATTTTCCAATTATATCAAAGACTACTCTCTTCTTTTCTTTTTGGCTTACTCCAAAATGTGATAATTTTTTCAATATTCCCATTTCAACAGCTAAATTAGTAAGCACTTTTGTTACTACTAATGCAGTAAATAAACTTACTAAAATACCTATCATAAGAGTAATAGCAAACCCTTTTACTGATCCTGACCCTATAAAATATAAGATCAAAGCAGAAAGAATAGTTGTTACATTCGAATCTACTATTGAAGAAAGTGCATGTTCTGATCCTGCCTTAACAGCTGATCTTACTGATAATCCCTTTCTCAATTCATCTTTAGTTCTTTCATAGATTAATATATTAGCATCAACTGCCATACCAATGGTTAGCAGCAATGCGGCTATTCCCGGAAGGGTTAATGTCACTCCTATTTCTGCAAAAATGAATAATATTAACAATATATATAATGTTAATGCTATGTCTGCTATAATACCTTGAACTCTATAGATTGCTATCATTAAAACAAAAATTAGTCCAACACCAACAACAGCAGCTTTCATAGCATTAGGAAGAGCTTCTTGTCCAAGTTGTGCTCCAACATTCTTAACAGAAACAGCTTTCACTGTAACTGGAAGAGCTCCTGAGTTGATTATTCCTGCAAGTTTTTTATTTTCTTCTAATGTCTTTGTTCCTGTTATACTAGCTCTGCCATCTGTAATTTGAGTTTGTACTGTTGGAGATATTAAAAGTTCATCATCCATATAAATTGAAATCGCTTGGCCTATATATTTTTTAGTTGCTTCTGCAAATTTCTTTTGCCCTTCGGCATTTAGTTCCAGTCCGACTTCTGAACCACCATTATTTTGATTTAATTGTGCTGTTGCATTTTTTATGTCTTTACCTGTTAATATTTCTTCTCCATCAGGTCCTTTAAATACTAAATTACCTGATTTTCCCAAGCTTTCTACAAGACCATTTGAATCACTATATCCAGGGATATCAACTCTTATTCTCTTATCCCCTTCTGTAGTAACTACTGTTTCAGCAACTCCAAGAGAATTGACTCTAAGTTCAAGATGCTGCTTAGTATTTTCCAGCTGCTCTCTAGTTACATTATCTTGTTGTATTTCCATTAATACAGAAACACCACCTTGTAAGTCAAGACCTTTTGTTATCACTTTATCAAAAGATTTAAATTCATATCCACCTAGAATAAAACCTTTAAATCCTGCAAAAGCTAAAAATCCAATTACAGCTACTATCAAAACAAATAGTACTGAACTTTTGCTTTTTTTCTTCATGTTGATCCCCTCCACGTATTATGTCTTTGCTTCACTAGTAAACTTAATACTATTTGTTTTGAAGCTTTCGTTCATTTATTAACATTTTATATTGTTATGTAACCAAAACAATATTTAAAATTAAGAAATATAAAAATATATTGCAACTTTTATAATTCTTAATTTTAAACTTTTTTTATCATACAATCAATACATTGTTCATTATAGCACACTATAATTTCTTAATAAAGTATTTATTATCCTTATAATATATAATTATAAATTCTTACCAAATCGTTTTTCTTTGATATTAAGCTTATGTAAATATGTTATAAATTTCAAATGTTATCTTATCACTTTTATAAATTTATACCTAGCATTCCTGCTAATGTTCCAATAGTCATTGCAATTGCTAATTTTGCTAATTCAAATAATTTAAATGATAATTCTCCACTTAATAAACATGACAAAATGAATAACACTAAATAATAGCCTATTGCTACTCCAAATCCTACAAGCCATCCTTTTGATTCATTTTTCTTTGCTCCAATTATAGCGCCTATGCTTAAAGCAATTAATGAAATGATTACATATAACATATTAAATATACTTTCACTGAACACAAACTTCGTCATTATGGCCGAAAGAATTACTACACCTACAAGACTAAGTAATATTGATCCAACAGTTCCTTTACACACTGATTTTAAATATTTATTTTTTTCCATAAAAATAACACCTCCTAGTATATCATTTTATGAAATATAGAGAGGTATTATGATAATTTTATTATTCGTTTGTTGCTTTATAAGCTATTCCACTTTTATCTAACTTAATCTTTGTTTTAGCAGAACTTGTTTCAATTGTAACACTTTTATCATCTATATGAGATATCTTACCTATAATTCCACCTCTAGTTACAATTTCATCATTTACTTTTAATTCATCAACCATAGATTGATATTTTTTCTTTCTTTTCTTTTCTGGAACAATTAATAAGAAATAGAAAATTATAAACATTAATATGATAGGTCCAATGTTTATAAGTAATGTCATAAAATTATTCATTTTGCACCTCCAAGGTTATTCTTATTGGATTCTTAGTTTCCATGATAAATAGTTTATAGGTATTATGAACTAATATCAACATTATTTAACCACTGTTAACTATTTGTTCATATATTTATTATATACTACCAAAAATAGTTTTTAAATTCCATTGTAATTAATCACAAATAAATTATCATTACATTTATAATATATTAGCCATTAATATATATTTTATACAAAAGATGTATTGGAACAATTTAATTCTAATACATCTTTTTATTATATCATTAGCAAAAAATATTATTTATTTCCCCATGATTTTAATTTTTCTTCTTTAAATTCTTCAAAGCATCCATCATCAATAGCATCTCTTATTTCAGCCATTAATTTATTATAGAAGTATAAATTATGTAATACACAAAGTCTCATTGCAAGCATTTCTTTTGCTTTAAATAAATGTCTTATATATGCTCTTGTATAATGCTTACAAGCAGGACATTCGCAGCCTTCTTCTATAGGTTTTTTATCAAGTTCATATTTTGCATTCATTAAATTAAGCTTTCCTTCTTTTGTATACACATTACCATGCCTTCCATTTCTGGCTGGAAGTACACAATCAAAGAAATCTACGCCTCGAGACACAGCCTCTAAAATATTCTCAGGTGTTCCAACTCCCATTAAATATATCGGTTTATCTTCTGGAAGATGTGGTACAACTGCATCTATTATTCTATACATATCCTCATGACTTTCTCCAACTGCAAGGCCTCCAATAGCATATCCATCCAAGTCCAATTTTGTTATTTCCTTAGCATGTGCTATTCTAATATCTTCATAAGTCCCACCTTGGTTTATACCAAATAACATTTGCTCTTTATTTATAGTATCCGGCATTGAATTTAATCTATCCATCTCTTTTTTACATCTTTCAAGCCATCTTGTTGTTCTTGCTACAGAATTTTCTACATATTCTCTAGTTGATGGATTTGGAATGCATTCGTCAAATGCCATTGCAATAGTAGAAGCAAGATTACTTTGAATTTGCATAGATTCCTCTGGTCCCATAAATATTTTCTTACCATCTATGTGAGAATTAAAGTAAACACCTTCTTCTTTTATCTTTCTCATTGCTGAAAGTGAAAACACTTGGAATCCACCTGAATCTGTAAGAATTGGTCTATCCCAATTCATAAATTCATGCAATCCACCTAATTCCCTAACAACTTTATCAGTAGGCCTTAAGTGAAGATGGTATGTATTAGATAGTTCAACTTGACATCCAATTTCTTTTAAATCCATACTTGATACAGCACCTTTTATAGCTGCCAAAGTACCAACATTCATAAATACAGGGGTTTGTATTGTACCATGAGGAGTTTCAAACTGCCCTCTTCTAGCATTTCCATCTTTTTTTAATAGTGTATATCTTTTGCTCATAAGCGACACCTCTTACTTTTAGTATTTTATATAAACGGTTAATGTCACCTCACCGATTTTTTCAATTCACAATGCACAATGCACGATTCACAATTAATGATGAAACGCATTGCCTTTCTTTAAATATATTTTGGTTCATCCTGAAATTTTGCCATAAATAATACTCTACATCACTTATATGCCTATTTACTTGGTTTTGAATAAAGAATTGATGTTGAAAAATCACCTTTCACAAAATTCTGTGATGAACCTATATTTTTTTAGAAATTCCTCTAAGGAATTTCATCCTTAATTGTGAATTTTGAATTGTGAACTGTGAATTGTTGAATTATTTTATAAACATCGCATCTCCAAATGAGAAGAATCTATATCTTTCTTTTACTGCTTCTTCATATGCTTTCATTGTATGCTCTTTACCTGCAAGTGTAGAAACAAGCATAATTAAAGTTGATTCTGGCAAATGGAAATTTGTTATTAATATATCTACTACCTTAAATTTATATCCAGGATAGATAAATATATTAGTCCATCCACTTTGTTCTTTTACAAAACCATTTTCATCTCCAATAGTTTCAAGTGTTCTTGTAGATGTTGTACCAACAGAAATTATTTTATTTCCTCTTTTTTTAGTTTCATTTATTATATCTGCACTTTCTTTAGATAGAATATAGAACTCTGAATGCATTTCATGTTCTTCTATCTTTTCAACTTTTACTGGTCTAAATGTTCCAAGACCTACATGTAAAGTCAAGTAAACAATATTTACACCTTTTTCTTTTATTTGCTCTAGTAATTCTTTTGTAAAGTGCAGTCCGGCTGTTGGTGCTGCTGCTGATCCATTTTCCTTTGAATAAACAGTTTGATATCTTTCTTTATCTTCAAGTTTTTCATGAATATATGGTGGAAGTGGCATTTCCCCCAATGAATCTAATACTTCTTCAAATATTCCCTTATAATAAAATTCTACAATTCTATTTCCATTTTCCAAAACTTCTACTACTTCTGCCTTAAGCTTACCTTCACCAAATGAAAATCTTCTACCTTCCCTAGCTGACTTCCCTGGTTTAGCTA
Source organism: Clostridium neonatale (assembly GCF_001458595.1). Lineage (GTDB taxonomy): Bacteria > Bacillota > Clostridia > Clostridiales > Clostridiaceae > Clostridium > Clostridium neonatale. The sequence continues at coordinate 531,860 of NZ_LN890328.1, read as the reverse complement.
AGCATTCCCACTTATCTCCTTTTATTCTCTTAAGTAAAAGGAATTCTATTTTCCCTCCAGTCTTTTCCTTTTCACCAATAAGTCTCGCAGGCATTACTCTAGTATTATTTAACACTAGAGTATCACCTTTATTTAAATACTCTATGATATCATGAAAAGTCCTATGAGTAATTTCTCCGCTTTCTTTGTCTAGCACCATAAGTCTTGAAGTATCTCTTTTTTCTAATGGGTGTTGTGCTATTAGTTCCTCCGGTAAATAAAAATCAAAATCTTTTACGTCCATAATATATTATCTCCTTTTTTAATGGACAATAAACAATCTACATTTAACATTTGTTAATACTTCAATAACACAAAGTTATTGCTTATACTATAACTGTCACATGTCAACTGTCAACTGCCAACTGTAATCATTCCTCATCAAACAAATTAACTTGTATATTATTTTTTTTCTTAGACGGATTAACACGTCCTAAATGTTCATAAGCTTTGTCACTTGCAATTCTTCCCCTTGGCGTTCTAATTATAAAACCTTGTTGAAGTAAATATGGTTCATATACATCTTCTATAGTTCCAAGCTCTTCTCCAATAAAGTATGATAAAGTTTCTATACCAACTGGTCCTCCATTAAAGTTATCTACAATTGCTTCCAATATCTTATTATCAACTTTATCAAAACCTTGATTATCAACTTCTAATAATTCTAATGCATTTCTAGCCTCTTTTAATGAAATTAATTTGTTAGCTTTTACTTCTGAATAATCCCTAACTCTTTTTAATAGTCTATTAGCAATCCTCGGAGTTCCTCGTGATCTTCTTGCAATTTCAAGTGCACCTTCTTCAGTAATATCACATCCAAATACAGCAGCACTTCTTACTACAATTTCTCTAAGTTCTTCATTTGTATAATATTCCATTGCACATAATACACCAAATCTATCTCTAAGTGGTGCTGTAAGCATTCCAATTCTCGTTGTTGCTCCTATAAGTGTAAACTTAGGGAGATCAATTCTTATAGACTTTGCTGCTGCACCTTTTCCTATGACGATATCCAGTGAGTAATCTTCCATGGCCGGATATAATATTTCTTCAACACTTCTATTTAATCTATGAATTTCATCTATAAATAAAACATCATAATCTTTTAATGATGTTAATATTGCAGCTAAATCTCCTGCTCTCTCAATTGCAGGTCCTGATGTTATTTTTAAATCTCCATTCATTTCCTTAGCTATAATATTAGCTAAAGTTGTTTTTCCAAGTCCTGGAGGTCCATATAATAAAACATGATCTAAGGCTTCTTTTCTATTTTGAGCTGCTTTTATAAATATCTCAAGCCTTTCTTTAACTTTTTCTTGACCTATGTACTCACTTATCTTTTGTGGCCTTAAACTTAATTCCGAATTATTATCTTCAAGCATTTCATTTGGAGTAACTATTCGTTCCATTTCTTATTCCACCCCACTTTTTCAGTTAAGAGTTAACAGTGTACAGTTGACAGTTGAATATAAAACCTAATAAAATTCATGCTACTTTCTATTAATTTTATCATTTAACTCAAGAGAATTCTTTTCTATATTTTAATATTATTTTACAAATTCTAATAAAGAATCTCTTTTTTAACTGTTACTTGTCAGCTCTCAACTGTTAACTTTCTTAATTACATCATTAATTGTTTTAATGAATTTTTAATTATATTTTCAACAGTATCATTTTTATCCACATTCTTTAATGCATTTTCTGCTTCTTTTTCACTATATCCTAATGCTATTAAAGCACTTAATGCTTCTGATGAGGCCATTATATTACTCTCATCTCCTGAAACACCACCTACTGAAGAATCAAGTAATTCATCTGGCTTTAGCTTATCTTTAAGTTCAAGTATAATTCTTGCTGCTGTCTTTTTACCAATTCCAACACCTCTACATAGATGTTTTTCATCACCTGTCATAATAGCATATTTTAAATTGTTTACTCTGCTTATTGATAATAATGATAATGCTGCCTTTGCACCAACACCATTTATTGTTAATAATAATTTGAACATTTCAAGTTCTTCACTTGAATCAAAGCCATATAATCCTATAAAATCTTCTCTTACTATTTGCTCTAAATAAAGCTGAACTTCTTCTCCATTTTTAGGCATAGAAGACATAGTAGCCCCTGAGGTAAAGATTTTATATCCTATCCCATTATTCTCTACTATTATATAGTCCTTATTTATTCCTATATATATTCCTTTTATGTATTCATACATAATTGTTTCTCCTCATAATAAATACTCTTACACTAAAATGATAAAGTATAATTTAGATTTAATCTAAATTATACTTTATCATTTTACAATAAATCTTTCAACTCATAAACTCTTATCTTAATATTGTTAATATAAATTTCTTATTAAGGCTTCATAATTTATCCTTTATTTTTATTAACAATTTGTCCAAATTCAGTTTATCTATTATCATCTTCTGAAAAATATTAAACTTAAAACAAAGATGTACTTAACCCAAATTCATATATTATTTTTTAACAAATTTATAATTTGCTTTTAAAACTATATTTGAATTGTTTTAAATACATCTTCACTATTATTTTAAGACAAAAATTCTGACAATCCTTCTTCAGCTTCTTCTTTACTATTATACATAAATTCAAAATTTCTTATTTTTTCTTTATCTATTTGACCCAAACTATCAACTGTCTTAAAGTCTGAATACACATCGGCTGAATTTTCAATTTTTAAATTTCCATCTTTATCAGTTTTATATATTGCTAAATATCCGTCTTTATCACCAATATAATATTTATTAGCTTCTAATGTTTTTGTTGCATCCTTTTTGAACATAAATTCGTTATTAGCATTAACATCAAGTACATAGCCTTGTTTTTCTAACAATTTAATGAGTTCACTTTCTGTCAAATTCTCTGTTATATTTAGTTTACTTTTTAGATCAGCAAGTGAATACTCCTGTTCTTTTTTATCTCCAGCAAATAAGATTATTTTTGTCTTATCATCCAATCCTTCTTTTTCTTTTACTGCGTTTTGAGTTGCAATGTTTGGCTCTTTGCTATAATAATTATCCATACATATATAAGTAAGTGAAAATATAATTGCTAAAGCTATACTCATGCTTAAAAATAATTTTATTTTATTATTTACCATTAATAATCCCTCCTTACTAGGGATTATTGACATATAGTAAAATTTATATACAACTTATATTATAACTTTTATAGTTTTAGTTTTTTATCTTACTCTGCTTATAAATCCACATTTTCTACATAATTCTTCTACTGCTGTTTTATTTGAAAATCCATCATATATTTTTTTAGCCCTATCACAATTTATGATTTCTTCTAAATCATTTTCAAATATGTTTCCAAGAGGTATACTCCCCTCACTATCTAAACAGCATGGCACTACGGTTCCATCAACTAATATTCCAATATGGTCTCTTAATCCATAACAAAAAACTCTTTCATCCATTTCCTCCTCTTTTAAGGATGGCCATTTAAATTTTTCTCCCATATTTATATAAACATTATTTCTTAACTTAAAACTGTTTTTTTCCTTTAATTTTTCTTTCAAATCACAATCTAAATCAAATTTCTCTTCTAATAAATTTAATATATTTTTATTCATATTATTGCTTGCTTTATATTTCGCATCTAAATTCCATAATCTTAAAACAGAAATTATATCGGTTTCTTTACTAGATATTTTTATAAAATTAAGAATTCCATCAACATACTCTTCAAATGTCACTTTATGTTCATTTGCTTCAAAACTATGTAGTGAAAAATTCACCTGCCTAACTGATTTTGAATTTAATAAAATTTCTTTTACATTATTTATTAATGTTCCATTTGTAGTTATATTAACTTTTATTAAGTTCTCTTCACATATATTTAAAAAATCACTAAAATTACTATTTAAAAATGGTTCTCCCATAAGATGCAGATATACATGATTTGTATAAGGTGCAATTTTATTTATGATTTTTGAAAAAGAATCTACACTCATAAATTCTAATTTTCTTGATATTTGGGGACAAAAATTACATTTTAAATTACATATATTTGTTGTTTCTATATAAATTTTTTTAAACTTCTTCACTGTTTTTCTCCAATTCCAAATAGTTTTTGATATTTCATTTACAACTATACACAATAAATTTTAAAAATGCAAAGACATTACTTTATTAAGTACATATTATTTATAGTATTCAAAATAATAAACACTTTTAAAATAATCTCTGCATTACTCTTAATCTTTTTTATTTTTTTCTTTGCTTTTGACTTCAATCAACTTTTTTTCTTCATCTCTTTTTTCTCTTGAATCAAAAAAAACTAAAACATAATATATTAAATGCACTATCAAAAGAATTATACCAATAACAATTAATACAATAGTAAAAGCATGGATTGAATCTGGTACATTCATAACGTTTCCTCTATCATTTTGTATTTATTAATTAATATAAATATATGCACTTTACCATATATAATTTACTTATACAATCAAATTAGCCACTATTATGTAAAATACTTATAATATGCTATAATATTATTATAAATGTAAAACTTAAAATAAGAGTGGAGGTATATATGATTTTAAGTGCTCTTTCTGTATCTAGTCCTTATCAATATCAGCCTTATAATTTTCAATCAACTCCAGCAGCTGAAGCATCTACCTCAAAGTCATCTGAAATCTCTACAGAAGCAAACCTTTCATCTAAAGAAATTCAATCAGGTGAAATCTGTCAAACCTGTAAAGAGAGAAAATATCAAGATGGTTCAGACGATCCTAGTGTATCTTTCAAAGCTGCTGGACATATTGATCCTGAAAATTCCGCCGCTGTAGTTAAAAGCCACGAAATGGAACATGTAGCAAATGAACAAGCTAGTACTAAGTCTAAAGATAAGGACGTTATATCTCAAAGTGTATCTTTACAAACTTCTGTCTGTCCTGAATGCGGCAGGACATATGTTTCAGGTGGTACTACAAAAACTACAACAAAATCCGAAACTACTTTACCTTTTAATTTTGATAAATCAAATCTAAAAGGTAACAACGTAAATGAACTTGTATAAAATATAGCCAAACTCTTTCTTAATAGAGTTTGGCTATATTTTCAATTTACTCTGTATAACATATTATGGGTGTTCCTTCTTCTATATTATCAAATATTTTTTTCGCCAAATAACTAGGTAAATTTACACAGCCATGAGTCCCATCATTTTTATAAACGTTTCCTCCAAAAGCACCTCTCCAACTTGCATCATGAAGTCCTATATTTCCATTAAACGGCATCCAATATTTAACTTTAGATGCATAGTTATCACCTCTAAGTACTGCATCTTTTTGCTTATAATTTAATACATAAGTCCCATTGGGAGTTTTCCATCCTCTTTCCACATTACCCGTTACAACACTTCCTCGAGTTACAAGTTCTCCATCTTTATAAAACCATAATTGCTGTCTTGTAATATTTACTTCAACATAAGTTTTTCCAATATCATTATCCCCTCTATTTTTTGCCTTCTGAATATATACCGGCTCTTTAACTATACTTTGACCACTTTCTATCGCATTTATTAACTCTGTATACTCTTTATCTTTATCAATTCTAAATCCATAGTTTCCACCTTTAACTTCAACCTCTTTACCCACTGAAGTAGCAAATATTCTAGTTTTTCCATAAGTATCATATTTTCGCGATAACTCTTGTACATATTCTTTTATCTTTTCTTTATCAATTCTAGCATTTAGATTTTCATCTATAGTAATCCAACTACTAATAACTCCTCTATCAACTGTTTCTGTTGCTTCATCAAAAGTATATACAATCTTAGATGATACATATTTATCACATATTTTTTTTGCTTCAATAAGCTCTAATGAATTTGAAGTATATATAGGTTTTTCATAACAATTAACTTCTCCAATGTTTACTTTTACTTTTCCATATTGAATAGCTTCTTCAATTTTATTAAATAATTCATCTTTTTTTACCTTATCTCCATATACTTCATCTATAATCTCATATTTAATACCATTAAATTTTAAACTTGCACTTTTAGGTTCTATTGTTTTTTCATCATTTAAGCAATTTAATTTTTCAAAGCTTTCTTTTAATAAATCAATATCATAATTGAAAAATTTATCATGAACATAATTCTTCCTTTTAAAAATTTCATATATCCATATTGAACTTTTTTGTTTATTAATAATGTTATCCAAAATTTCATTTTTATTATATTTTAAATCAATTTCTTTTCCTTTAATATCTTCTACTATGCTATTTCGTTCTTCCAAAGAAATAGTATAGGTTTCTATCTTTCTATTTATCTTTTTTTCTGCTTGTTCAACTGTCTTTCCTGAAATATTTATTCCATTAACGATTGTTCCAAAATAAAAATGACTCTTAAAAAATAATGAAATACATATATAAGTAGTAATAATAGCAGTAGCTACAATTATTTTCTTAATTTCTTGTTTATTTATATCTAAAATAACAATTCCTCCCCCATAACATTTAAATACATATTAAAAGCTGTAAATTTAAATTGTATATTATAATATTATGTAGTTAGGATTCTCTTTATTATTAATAAACCTTTTTTACATAAATAAAATCCAACTTTTTCTGAAATCAGCTTAAAGTTGGATTTTGTATTTATTAATATTATCACTATTGCATATGATATATCACCAATAAAATATATTTTACTCTGAGTTTTAAATCTCATAAAAATATCTATTGTTCTTGCATTCTTTTCACTTTATATTTATCTTTTTCTTTAACTATTTTTATGTTTAAAATGTTATTTAATATTTCTAAACTTCTGACATCATTAATATATTTTATATCATTTTTACTTATTAATTTTTCAATCATTTCTATTATATCATTTATTTCGTCATCATCTAAAATAAAGCCTTCTAAACATTCCCTATTTATATAAGTTAAAGTATGCCATATTTGTTCTTCTGATATGTTATTTATATCTATAAGAACCCAAGTAAAATCTTTTCTTCTTTCACCCTTTGGATATGCTTCTTTGAAAAATTCCAGGAATGTACTTTGTATCTTAGGATCCTTTACTGAAACGTATTTTCCAAGTTGTGCTTTTAACTTATTTTGAAGAAACATGATAGTATTAGGTTTCACTTTATCAGACATCTTATCTATACTTCTATAAATAAAATTATATGTAGATTCTATTTGGTATACTTCCACCTGTTCTTTTATAAGAATTCTAGTCATCTCTATATATTCTAGAATATTCTTCTTACAAGTAAGCTCTTTATTATAAAGTTTTTCCCAAATCTCTTCTCCACTTAAGTTTTCAAAATTAATCTTATCCATATTGTCTTCTTCCTTCTTACATTAATATTTTGCTAATAATATATTGGTTTATTAAATTATATACTTATGTAATAAGGAATTACAATAAATACTTTATCTGTCCACTTTTTCAATCGATGATATATGTTGCGGGCTTATTGTTATTGATTGGTTTGGTATCTTAACTAATCCAGTTCTAAGCTTCATCTCAGAGAACCCTAATCCAGATGAATTCTCATATAAAATTCTTTCTATATTTTCCTCTTCAACATTATACTCTTTTCCGCTATCCATAATAATTTTAACCATTGCTACACCTCATTCTACATTTAATACATCACATTTTAACAAATTAATACATAAATCATTAATATTATACAATTAATGAAATAATATGTCTAACTTATTAATTACTTTATAACAATGATAAAACTAGGATTTAAGTCAAATATTTCTTCCATGCTTTTATATCCTTTATATTATAAAATCATACTTGCAAATTCCATATTATCAAACTCATTTTCCTTTATATATTCTAATATTTCCTCTAAATAATTTTTATCATGTTCTATTGCTTTAGCAAATACCTGAATAAATTTGATTATATTTTCTCTTGAATCTATTTGGTTATCTAAATGCATACCTATTAAATAAAATCTCATTAGAGAATATCTTATTAATAGCATAATATACGCGTCAAACATATATTCACCTTCTGAAAAAGGAAATAAATTATTATACATAAAATTAACTAAGTAATTTTCAAAAATATAGTCATTTTCATTTACATACTTTTCAATATAATACTCAAATTCATATATATATTTATCTGCATTTTTTTCTATATCATAATTATCCTTAGCATTTATTCCATTCAAAACTTGTCTTGTATATCTTTTAAATGTTTCACTATCAATTTCATTAACAATATCTAGAGATTTAATCATATTATTTAGAAATGATACTTGGAAAATATAATTAAGATTATCTTTTTTATATGAATTCCTTGCTAAAGCCACATCATATTCCTTTATAAATTCATTCACATCATCAGTTTCATAATCAACATACTCTAAATTTTCTATAAAATCACCTAATATATAAAGCCTTTCACTTAAAGTAAAATTTCTATCTTTTATTATTTTAATACTGAATCCTCTAATTTCTTTGAAGTAATTTAGCCATGATTCTTCGTCTAAATTTGTTTCTATTTCATCATTTATAATATATTTATTAAATATTTTTTCACTTTCAGCAAGCTCTAATCCTTCCTCCTTTGAAAGAATAAGTCTAGCTGCTTCTGGACACGCTACATCAAGAGACATTTCATATTGATCATCTATTTTATTAATTATTCTTGGAAAAGATGTACACACTTTAGAAAGGTAATTTTCTCCTAATTTACATTGTATATTACAATAATTTTTATCATTTAGGAAGGGGCATCTCTTTTCCTTATTTAATTTAACTTTACCATAATCAGCATTCTCGTTTGTACAATTTCTATTTTCAAAAACATTATCTTTAATAACTACTTTTATTTCATTATCATCAATTTCACTATATTGCTTAAAAGTAATTTTATCTATGTCCACATCCCATCCAACACAGCAGTTATCTTCACATTCTCCACCTATACATTTAAATTCATCAAGATAACTTGGATGTAACAGCTTAATTATTTTTTTCATATTTCTCTTCCTTTTTAAACTTATATTTTTAACTCACTCTTTTAATTCTATCAAAAAAGAAACAATGTTCCTATAAAGAAATGCATTGTTCCTATAGAAATAACTTCCTTACGAATTAAAATATGAAATTAAAATAGGTATAGCTTTAAATAAGATAGGTATTATTATTGGAATTAACCAGAAAAGCCCTTGAGTAAAAAAAGATCCATTTCCAGAATTAATATTTCTTTCTTCTCTTTCATAAAAGCTTTTCTTTGTATCATCTATATCAAAGTCAAAATCTAATACTGGTGCCTGCCACAGTGCAAAACCTGTTATTAATAATGCCGTTATTAGAAATTCTAATGAACCTTCTTCTCTAAACTGTAATGTTGCACCATAAAACATTGGCCAAAATAAATACCATAAAAATTTAAATCTCATTCCCTTAATTATCTTTTTATCATCTGTATTTGGTTTCTCTACCGGTATCTTAAGTTCAGTTTTATAACTTTCACACAATTTTCTACATTCACCACATGATTTTAAGTGGTCTACTATTAAATCATTGGTTTCTTCACATGTAAGACCTTCTATATAATTAGGAAGCAAGTCACGTATTACATAGCATTCTAATTCTTTCATTCTAATTCCTCCTTCAAATCTTCTAGAAGTTTATGTTTATCCCTCATAAAAGTAACTCTTGCCCAGCTCTCTGTCTTACCAAGTATAATTGCAATTTCTCTAAATGTAAGATCATTTATTAATCTAAAAACCATCAAAGATCTATGCGGCTCTTCTAAATTATCTATATATTTAAGAATCTTGCTTACCTGTTCACGCTTTTCATAGCTATCTATCATTTTATCATGAAGTGGAACTTCTTCATCTAACTGTAACATCGGTGGATTCTTTTTAGTCCAATGAAAATATTCATGTCTGGCAATTGTAAAAATCCATGTCTTCAGTGAGCATCTTCCTCTGAATGTAGCTATGCCATTCATAACTTGTAAAAAAGTAGCTTGAAGCATATCTTCTGCAATAACTTCATTACGTGTCATTGAAAGTAGATAATAATAAACATCATCTGAATATGTATAATAAATCTCTTCTACTTCATCATGCCTCCTCATTCCATATCCCCCTTCCTATTAAATTAGAGTATAGAAAAATAATTTTGTTACAAAAAAAGTCTATAAAATAATATATAATTTCTTTATTTTTATCCTATTTTATATATGAATAAATTTCAAGATAATAGTCTATAATTGTAATATCATAATAAATACCACCTAAAAGGGAGATAACTAAATTAATAGTTGTCTCCCTTAATCCAATTAATATAATTCCAAACTTTTATTCTTTATTCTAACTACAGTATAAAACTACGTCTAATATTATTTCTTCTATACGTTCTATCGAATAATCTATAACTGAAAATAACATAAAAAACAATTCAAATATTACTAATTTAACAGTTATATTTAAACAGTGTATAATTTGTTTTTTAAATCATATTCTTAATTTATGCTACAAAAACTAAAAATGCTAATAATAAATAAAAAATAGCACACGTCATATATAAAATAAAATTTATCTTAAAATATGATGTGTACTATATAAAAATCCGATTATTTATTTATCAAAAATACTGTAAAGCTAGAAACTTAGCCTATTTGTTCATTGCTTCTTCTACAGCAACAGCAACAGCAACAGTAGCTCCTACCATTGGGTTGTTACCCATTCCGATAAGCCCCATCATTTCAACGTGAGCTGGAACTGATGAAGAACCTGCGAATTGTGCATCTGAGTGCATTCTTCCCATAGTATCTGTCATACCGTAAGAAGCTGGACCTGCTGCCATGTTATCTGGATGAAGAGTTCTTCCTGTACCACCACCTGATGCTACTGAGAAGTATTTCTTACCTTGTTCAACACATTCTTTCTTGTATGTTCCTGCAACTGGATGTTGGAATCTTGTTGGGTTAGTTGAGTTACCAGTGATTGATACATCAACACCTTCCATATGCATGATAGCAACACCTTCTCTAACGTCGTCAGCACCGTAACATCTTACTTTAGCTCTTTCTCCGTTTGAGTATGCTTTTTCTTTAACTACTTTAACTTCTCCAGTGTAGTAGTCAAATTGAGTTTGAACGTAAGTAAATCCGTTGATTCTTGAGATTATGAATGCAGCATCTTTACCTAAACCATTTAATATAACTCTTAATGGTTCTTTTCTAACTCTGTTAGCTTTTTCAGCTATTTTAATAGCACCTTCAGCAGCAGCGAAAGATTCGTGTCCTGCTAAGAATGCGAAACATTTAGTTTCTTCTCTTAAAAGCATAGCTCCTAAGTTTCCGTGTCCTAAACCAACTTTTCTATCATCAGCAACTGATCCTGGGATACAGAATGCTTGTAATCCTTCTCCGATTGCTTCAGCAGCATCTGCAGCCTTTGTGCAACCTTTCTTTATAGCTATAGCAGCACCTAAAGTGTAAGCCCATCCAGCATTTTCAAATGCGATTGGTTGAGTTTCTTTAGCGATTGTGTAAGGATCAACACCTTTTTCAGCACAAACTGCCTTTGCATCTTCTAGAGTCTTCATTCCGTATTTTTCTAATACAGGAGTGATTTGATTAATTCTTCTTTCATAACTTTCAAATAATGCCATTTTAAAATTCCTCCTTTACAAATAATTATTTATGTCTTGGATCGATTAATTCAGCAGCGTCAGCAACTCTTCCGTATTGACCTCTAGCAGCTTCTAATGCTTCGTTAGCATCTACACCTTTAGCAATGCTTTCCATCATTTTTCCTAAGTTAACGAATTTGTAACCTATTATTTCTTTATCTTCATCTAAAGCTACATCTGTAACATAACCTTCAGCCATTTCTAAGTATCTAGGTCCTTTAGCTAAAGTTCCGTACATAGTACCAACTTGAGATCTTAATCCTTTTCCTAAATCTTCAAGACCTGCTCCTATTGGTAATCCACCTTCAGAGAACGCTGTTTGAGTTCTTCCATAAACTATTTGTAAGAATAATTCTCTCATAGCAGTGTTTATAGCATCACAAACTAAGTCTGTGTTTAATGCTTCTAAGATAGTCTTTCCTGGTAATATTTCTGAAGCCATAGCAGCTGAATGAGTCATTCCTGAACATCCAATTGTTTCAACTAATGCTTCTTGGATTATACCTTCTTTAACGTTTAATGTTAATTTACAAGCTCCTTGTTGTGGTGCACACCAACCTATACCATGTGTTAAACCTGATATATCAGTTACTTCTTTTGATTGTACCCATTTTCCTTCTGCAGGAATTGGTGCTGGTCCATGATTAGGACCTTTAGCAACTACGCACATTTCTTCAACTTCTTTTGAATACATCATATAATTTGCTCCTCCCTAATTAATAGATGATAATAACTATTGAACTGCACAACCTGTTTAATAGTTATATACTATTGGGCATAATCCGACCCGCTAGGGTCGTTCCCCCTATTTCTATAATAGCAAATCATTTTGCTTGTCACAACCTTTAATTTTAAAAATGTACTCAAAAAGTGAAATTAATATAAATTTTTAATCCAATTTGAGATTTTCTTTAAATTCTCGCATAATATTTTCTGATTAATTAGTAAAATATATAAACCTAGTTAGATTTTTTTATTTCTTTTAATGCATAAGATGCGTTATTACATGTAAATTTATTCAATAATTTATCTCTAAATTTTTCTATTTATAAATAAATTATAAAAAAAATAATTTTATGCTTGAATTATTTTTTTATTCATGCTAGAATATTTTTTGTTGGTGCATGCCGGTGTGATGGAATTGGCAGACGTGCTGGACTCAAAATCCAGTGGTAGCGATACCGTACCGGTTCGACCCCGGTCACCGGCACCATTATTTTTATCAAATCGCTGTATTGCTTGGGTGTAGCCCCTTGTAGTACGGCTTTTTTATTTTGTTTGCAATAACTAGAATTAATATTTATTTTCCAACAAATCAACTAATTATTCCATGGTCTATAAATAATTTATTTTAATAAATACAATAAAAAATCTATAAATTATTTATAATCTCTATGCTTAAACTTCTTTAATATATAAATTACAATATCAAGTCCCAAACTAACTAATTTTTAAAAATAATCTATGCACTTATATAAAAAAGGTATATTAAAATAATTAATTATTATTTTAATATACCTTATATTTAGGCCTTTATTTTATCTTTTAATTCTTTTTTCTCATTATTCAGTACATCAATTAAATAATTATCAGTATATATTTTTCCTAATCTTAATTGCCTATTAATTTCTCTTATTCTTTCCTTATATTCTTCTAAGAGTTCATCACTTATGTTTTCTTGCATTTCCTCACCCTACTTATTTTTCTATCATAATTTATACTTTAAGAAGTTTATCATATATATTTTTTTTCGACAACTTTAAATTATAAAAAAATATAATTATTTTAAAATATTATTGTATTAAGTAACTTTATGGAATATAATTACAATAGAGATATGTATTATATAAATCCTATTATCTTGAAAGGGATTAGTAAAATGTTTATCTAAGAACAAATAACTCAAATACAATTAAGAATGTAAAGCATTTAATAAAAAATTAAGGGGGATTTCATATGTATGCGCTCTCAGAATTTTGTTGCTTCTTGCTTAAGAAATTATATAAGTTTTTAAAAATCACAGGATTAATTGTACCAACGGTAGTTATTTCATTAGTCATATCAATAGATGAATTATTTTTAAATTTCAATTCTCATTCTATAAATATTATTAAAGAATCTGAATTTATATTAATTGATTTTTCTATAATAATATTTCTATGTATAGTTATTAAAAAATTTAAACTAGTATACAAAAACTTCATATCTAATATAACACGAATTAAATGTAAACGTACAACTAATCATTGAAAATATATTTCTAAATAGAGAGTATTCCAATAGTATTAGAATACTCTCTTTGATTTATACTAAAATCTTATTCATTCGTTTTTCCAACTGGTAATAATAATCCCGAATTTTTTAATATGGGTCTTAAAACATTATATATAAATGCCACCAATATTACAGACACTACTGAATTAACAAAAGTAGTTACAGTACTAAGCTTTGCTAATATAGAAGCTGCTTCCTGCGGCTGTCCTAAAATATATTGTTTATAAAAGTATCCTACAACTGGATCTGCAACTACATTAAATGCTAAGCCACCAACTGCTGCAATTATACTCCATTTAAATATATACTTTTTATCATTGCTTTCACTTATTTTAGCATAATTATGTGCTATAAGTCCTGTAATTAATCCAATACATAGCTTTAATAAAAATGTTTTTGGTGCAACAATAATATATACTGGATCTAATATATCTGCTATAGTCATTCCTATTGCACCAGCTAGTCCACCATACAAGCCTCCGAGTAAAAGTGATGCTAACACACAAAACGCATTTCCTATATGCAGTGATGATGCATCTCCTCCTGGTAATGGAATTTTAATTTGAAGAAATGTAAATGATACAAAACACAATGCAGCAAGTAATGCAGTCTGAATTAATTTTTTAGTTCTAATATTTTTATTTTCCATATAATATAGCCCCCTTATAACTTTTAATTGTATATAAAAATATTATGGTCATTATATCACTGCAAAAAATTTATAGCAATTGTACCCATACGATATTACGTGAGATCAAAAACTTTTACAACCCTGCTTTCACCAATAAAAAGCTCATCCTGATCTTCTGCAAATATAGAAATCACTTCTTCCGTTCCGAATACCTCCTTAATTTGCTCTGCAGTCATTTTTTTATTAATATTTTTATCATCTTTTTTTAAAGATACTCCTCTTTCCTCTGTACCTATTTTATCTTTTGCTTTTTTATTACTTCTATCTGTGTTTTTTATTTTAGGATTACAATTTATAGTCATTTTATTTGAATTCTCTATATTCTCATTATTACTTAAATTACTTTTCATAAAATATGTTGCGTTATTATTATCTTTTTGATCATTAGTCTTATTAATAATATTAATTGGCTCAGATTCTTTCTCATAATGTGTCGTTTCATTATTTTTTGTGATTTCATCTATGACATCATTCCTAACTTCAACTTCTATAATATTATTTTTATTATCTCTATCTTTTACTAATATATTATTCTGGAACTTTTCATCTTCCTTGTGATCATCTTTTATTATTTCTTTTCTTCTGCAATTATTTTGGTGCTTGGCCCAATTTTTCACCTTAAAAGTATTTTCTTCTGATATATGAATAATTTCTAATTCATTTAAAACACCTATAGCATATTCAACTTCTTCATAACTTCTGTTAAATTCTATTCCTAAAGTTTCTATTGTATAAGGCATATTTTTTGTAATATATAACTCTCCATCTAAATCTACTTTTCCAGCTAATACTATTAATCTAGCTAAAACGTAATGTATAAGATCCCTTCTAGCCATTGTATCAATTATCTTACACTTGATATCATCATACATATCCACTCTAAACCTAACATGAGTTCTCTTTTTCATAATTTATCACTCCTATAAATAATTTTTTCCTTCATAAAAGATATACGCGCGAGATTAAAAAAACACATATAATTTTTAGTTTTTTTGATCTTATTTTTTATAAAAAATTCTCTTATATAATAGATATATGGTTTAGTACTAAAAATCTATATGTTTTTTATAAATTTTTTATATTTTTCGTTCGACAAAATATTATTATAAATAAAAAATCGTCAATATAATTTTCTAAAGAATTAAAAAGCATTTGTATTGATTAGTTTCATCATAATCAATACAAATGCTTTTTAAGTAACAAAATCAATTAATTTTTAAATACAATAACAGCTTCAGTAGCACTTAAAATTTTTACATCCAAAATGTCCTTTCCACTATACCTAAGTAGCTCTTTATTCAGTTTGTTACTTAAGTCGTCTAAGTTCTCACCTCTTAATACCATTGTAGATACTACGTTCATATCGTCCCCCCCCATAAACTCTATTAAACTTCATATATTAATTAACACTCCACCATATTAAACCTTTTCATGGAATGTGTTATTTAATTTATAATCTACTTATAATCATAAATTAAACAATATATAATTACTTATTTAAGAATATTATTCTTTATATACTTTAAAGTATTTTCTTCACCTTCATCACATAGTTTATTAAGTAAAAATTCCAAAAGCTCTCTGCTTTCAGGATGCAGTATATAATAATCTTTTCTTGCTTCATAATACTCCAGCGCACTTCTTTGAGTATATTTTTCCTTCAAATAATTTTTTGAAGCACTCATCCTATCTATAAACATTTCCACAACATATTTAGTCGGCATATTCATACCTTTTAGTCCTTCACTTTCTTTAATACCGTAATCTATCCAATACTCAAAATGATGTTTATTTCTTCCTTTATGATGCAGCCATGCCTCTGAAAGTCCTTCTTGTTTCTTTTGAATGCCATTTGGACTAATACTACCGTTATAGTACTTAATTCCAGCAAAAAATTCCACTGGATTATACTTCGATAAATCATGTAATAGTCCCTGTTTATATAAACCGACTTTAAAACAAGATTTCATTACTAGTAATTTGTGATTGGTTATTGTTATAAAGTGTCCTAATGCATTTTTAATTTTACTCATTTTTATTATATGTCACCTTACTTTATATTAATACAGTTTTTAATACATTATAATATAATTCTTAATTACATTATACATTAAATGTTTTGATATTTTAACCCTATATAATCTTTAATTTAGAGATTTTCACAAAAGAATTAAGCATAGGTTACACTCAAACGGAACCTTATGCTTAATTCTTTTTAATATTATTTATTTCTTCTTTTATATCTTGAATTTGAGATAATAAATCTTCCATTTTATTTTTAAGTACTCTAATATCATCATTTTTCTTATTCTTTTTTGAATATTTTTTAGATGATCCACTGCCTTTCTCTTCACTTGATTCCCCTTCTGATTTTGATACACCATAAGAGGTCATATTATCTTCTGCAGAGCTCGTTGAGGTCTGATTACAGAAAGGATTACTTACATTATAGTACATAGGATTAAAATATCTTCCTGGTCCACCTTGAAAATACTGTTGTTGTGAATTATAAGTCAATATAACTTGCCCTACGAGTTCAAGCCAATTTCCTACTGCATTTTGAACATTAAATGGCATATTTCCAGCCATTACATTTCCGAGTATTTCTGCAACTACTATAAAAAGTTCTGGATTTACATTTTGGAAACCTCCCGGAATATCATTGCATCCAAAATTAAATCCACCTCCTGTATCTTGTGCATTACCATCACTTGTAGTTTTATCTCTAAACTTTTCTTCATTGGATTTATTATCTTTACTATTTTTTAAATCATCCATATTTATGTTTCCAAGTCCACAAGCTCTAAAAATATCTTCAAAATTACCAAATCCATTGCTATCCATATTTTCTCCTAAAAAGAGCTTTCATTTATTATATTAAATCTTTTTAATACATGTGACTCATATCCTAAAGATATATCTTGTATGTGTTATAATATAATTGTTTCATAAAATATACATAATTTAGTCTAAAAGGAGTTATTTATATGCTTACTGAAATCCTTGTTTACAAAACATTAGCTGATTTGAACATAAAATATGATATAACAAAACATCCTGCCGTTTTTACTGTAGAAGAAGCAATTGCTATTGATGAACTCAATATAGGATATGGATGTAAAAATTTATTTTTAAAAGATAGAAAAGGTTCTAAATTCTTTTTAGTTGTCCTTTCACAAAACAAACGTGTTAATTTAAAAGATCTTCAAAAAAAACTATCTTCTTCTCCTTTAAGCTTTGCTTCTGAAGAAAAACTTTATCATTACCTCAAGTTAACCAAAGGATCAGTAACTCCTTTTGGAATTTTGAATGATATTAATCATGAGGTTGAGCTTGTTTTTGATAAAAATATTATAAATGAAAACTACCTTGGCTTTCATCCAAATGTGAATACTGCAACCGTCTGGATATCCTTTAAAGATTTAGAAAAGGTCATTGAAAAATGTGGAAATAAAGTTCATATAATAGAAATCTGATATATGGAAAAAGGTTGTCCTAATAATTAGACAACCTTATCTTATTAATTATATAATTATTGAGCTGTAACATTAAAAAATAATGCCCTTCCCACTTCAGTAGCTTTTATAGCTGCTTTTATTTCTTTTGCTGCTGCTTGACTATCTGCAACATCTGCATCAAAATATAATTGAATACCTTGTTTTTTATTTAATTTAAATGGCTTTTTTCCTTCAAATTCTACAGCTTCAACTATTGCAACAATATCATCTTGTCTTAATGCACAATTTACTAATATCATTTTTTATTCCCCTCTCTTACTTTTCAGAAATTGTATTTTATAAAAATGCTATAACAAATATAACATAATTACATATTTTTTTCAAATCAACACTCTTCAAAATTATTACTATTTATCAAATTTTTTTATTATTTTAATAAATTCATATACAATATTTTCATCTGTAGCCCAAGAGGTTACAATTCTTATAGAACTATTTTTATCATCTACACGAATTATATCTCCAAGAGAAAATTTTTCTTCGAGTTCACTTATTAAATCATTAGGTAAAATAGGAAACTGTTGATTAGTTGATGAATCTGATTTAAACTTATATCCTTTCTCAGAGATTGCATTTTTAATTAATATAGCCATCTTATTGGCATGTCTAGCCAATTCAAAATATAAATCATCTTTAAATAGTTCCTCAAATTGAATTCCCAGAAGTCTTCCTTTAGCTAACATTGCACCCTTCTGCTTTATTAAAAATCTAAAATCTTCATTTAAAGAATTATTACATATCACAAGTGCTTCTCCAAATAATGCTCCATTTTTTGTACCTCCTATATAAAAAGCATCACAAAGCTTTGGCAAATCACTTAATTTAACATCACTTTCTTTTGATGTAAGACCTACACCTAAACGTGCTCCATCTAGAAATAAAAGTAAATTATTCTTATTGCAGCATTCCTTTATGGCCTTTATTTCATCTAATTTGTATATTGTCCCAATCTCTGTTGAGTTTGATATGTATACCAATTTTGGTTGCACCATATGTTCATCAGTATGTTCATTGACTATTTTTTGAATCATCTCTGGCTTTAATTTACCATCCTCACTTTGTGCAGTCAAAACTTTATGTCCTGTAGCTTCAATTGCTCCAGTTTCATGAACATTAATATGTGCAGTATCTACTCCAATTGCAGCCTGATGTGGTCTTAAAAAAGACGAAATTGCAATTGCATTTGTCTGAGTTCCACCAACAAGTATATGTATGTTAACATCGTCACAATCAATTGCCTTTTTTATAAGTCTCTTAGCATTTTCAGTATGATAATCTGTGCTATATCCACTTGTTTGTTCCAAATTTGTTTTCACCATAGCTTCCATTATTCTTGGATGAGCTCCTTCACTATAGTCGTTTACAAAACTGTACATTAACTCTTTCCTCCAATTTTTAATATATTATGTGATTTTTACAATTTAATTCACATATATCTATATTTTTATTAACAAAGGAGCTTGTACTCGACAAAGCTCCTTTGTTATTCTACTACTAAATTATATCATTATATGCAATAAAATCAATATATTCTATTCGTATCTTAATGCCTCAATAGGATCAAGAGATGCTGCTTTTTTAGCTGGATAATAGCCAAAGAAAACTCCAATAGCCATAGAAAATGTGAAGCTTCCTAATATTACTACAGGAGATATAACAACTGCATATCCCATTAAGTTAGAAGCAACTGCACCGCATACAATGCCTAGAATTATTCCTATAATTCCTCCCATTGCACATATAATCATAGATTCTATAATAAATTGCATCTTAATATGACTACCTTTAGCACCTAATGCCTTTCTTGTACCAATTTCTCTTGTTCTTTCAGTAACTGATACAAGCATTATATTCATTACACCAATCCCACCAACTACAAGTGATATTCCTGCTATGGCTGATATAGCAAGAGCTATTGTACTCATCATTGATGTCATTGATTCAAGCATACTTTCCATATTGCTTACACTAGCTTCCCATTCA
Source organism: Clostridium neonatale (assembly GCF_001458595.1). Taxonomy (GTDB): domain Bacteria; phylum Bacillota; class Clostridia; order Clostridiales; family Clostridiaceae; genus Clostridium; species Clostridium neonatale. The sequence continues at coordinate 511,674 of NZ_LN890328.1, read as the reverse complement.
GTATTTCTAGCATATATTTGATCAAAGTATGATTGAACTTCGTCAGTAAAATCCTGTATATCAACATCATCATTTGCTCTTATTGTAAGTGATTGATAATTTTTATCTGTTGAAGATGTTTTAACAGCAGTTACAGGTATATATAAATCTGTAGTTAATTTTTCTTCTGAGGCTGTTGTAACTGTTCCTTTAGACTTATATTCATAAATGCCTATTATTGTATATGAGTAAATTGCATCTGATGTATATATTTTAACCTGCTCTCCTATTGGATCTGCTCCTTCTCCAAAAATTTTAGTAACTAACTTATCTGACACAACAGCAACCTTTTTTGCACTATCCATATCTTTGTCAGAAATATATCTTCCATCAATAAGCTCTATGTTCTCAACATCTGCATAACCAGGATTAGTACCTTTTATGCTTACATTGGCATATGCTGTCCCATCTTTAGCTTTTCCTGAATCTTTAGTTTCTGAAACACTAACAGCTTTAATTTTATCACTGAAAGTTTCTTCTAGATCCTTAATAGTATCCATTGTTATAAGGTCTTTATCATCTGGTGTAGAAGCATCTGAGCCAAACATTCCTGGACGACCTCCGCCGCCTCCGCCACCTGGCATTCCACCACCACCAGATGGAGCACCGCCTCCGCCACCTGGCATTCCGCCTCCACCAGATGGAGCACCGCCTCCGCCGCCTGGCATTCCGCCTCCACCAGCTTGTGGGCCACCTCTACCAGCTTCAGGGCCCCCACCGCCCGGCATATCACCACCTTGTGGATCACCATCTGCCATTTCGCTATCTTTACCATCTCCACCATTATTACCATCTTGAGATTGTGGTGTATCTGTAGTAGTTGTGGTGCTCTTTTCAGTTACATTTACCATAATATTACTTGTTCCCATATCTGCCATTGAACTAGTTACAGAAGAAGTCATTGCATTTCCTACTGAAACAATACTTATTACCGATGCTATACCTATAATTATACCAAGCATAGTAAGTATTGCACGCATTTTATTAGATTTAAGCCCTGCTAAAGCTAATGCTATATTTTCTTTTATAAACATGATACTTCACCATTTCCAAATCTTTTAAAATATCTTTTATTATCTTCTTCTGATATGATGTTACCATCTTTTAATGTTATTATTCTCTCTGTCTCATCTGCTAGTTCATTATTATGTGTTATAAACACTATGGTCTTTCCCTGTTCTTCATGCACTTTATGAAACAAGTCCATTACTAATCTTCCTGTTGCTGAATCGAGTGCTCCTGTAGGTTCATCGGCAAGTATTATGCTTGGATTTGTAGCTAAGGCCCTGGCAATTGCTACTCTTTGTTTCTGTCCACCTGATAATTCATTTGGCTGGTGACTCATTCTATCTTTCATTCCTACCAGCTCTAAAAAGCTTTCTGCTCTTTCTTTTCTTTCTTTTCTGTCCATTCCAGCATAAAGAAGTGGTAATTCAACGTTTTTTAGTGCTGAACTTCTAGGTATTAGATTATAAGTTTGAAACACAAAACCTATTTTTTTGTTTCTTATTTCTGATAATCCGTTATCTGATATATCCTGAATATTAGTTCCATCTAAAATATATGAGCCAGAAGTTGCCCTATCAAGCGCTCCTATTATGTTCATAAGTGTACTTTTACCAGAACCAGAACTACCAACAATAGATACAAATTCTCCTTCTTCTACTGTTATATTAATTCCTTTTAAAATGTTTAACTGATTGGGAGTTCCTATATAGAAACTTTTTACTATATCTTTCATTTCTATTATTTTTTTATTCACGATAATCACTCCTCACCATCTTTTTTAGGTTCAGTAATATTAGTCACATCTTGTGAATTCCCTTCTTTATTTGCCTGTAGAGGCTTTTGAGGTAACTTTATGTCAACCTCATCTCCTACCTTGTAACTTGATGGGTCATTTAAAATAATTAAGCCATCACTTAAATTTGTTCCACTTACTTCAGTATAAATATCAGATTCTAATCCTGTTGTTATTGGTATTGACTCTACTACATACTTTCCACTTTTTTCTTTAGCTGCATAAACAACAGATTGTCCATTTTCATTTTTAATCGCTTCATATGGTACTGCATAAACATCATTTACTTCATTTGTAATAATATTAACAACTGCATTCATTCCTACTTTAACAAGTTCATTATAATCATTTATTTGAACCTTAGCAGTAAATGTTACATCACTGCTTGTTGAATTTGATGTGCCACTTCCTGATGAAGAAGATCCACTACTACTTGAAGAACTGCTTGAAGTACTAGCTACTGCACTAGAAATTGGATCAACACTTACAATCTCACCATTTAATATTTGATTTTCTGATGCATCTGTTGTAACTTGTACCTTTTGTCCAACTTTTACATTTGCTATTTCAGTTTCATCAACGTCAACATCTACTATTAAATCTTTTAAATCTTGTATTACAAAAAATGCACCCGAACCACATTTATCTCCTACAGCAACATTAACTGCTGTAATAGTCCCATCAACAGGTGCTATTACCTTACTATCTTCAAGCTTTGCTTTTTTAGTTTCAAGCTGCAATCTGTCACTATTATCATTATAGCTTGCAAGAGCACTTTCATAATCAGTTTGTGCATTTTTTAAACTCTGCTCAGCAGAAACCTTAGCAGAGTTTAATGCTACTTCTGCTTTAGTATAATCATTTTTTGCGTTTTCAAAATCTATCTCTTTTGATTTAAGATCATTTTCTGAAATATCTCCATTTTCATTAAGCATTTTATTATATTCATAAACTCTTTGAGCATTTTCAAGTGAAAGCTTAGCTGATTCAAGAGTTGCATTTGCATTAACTACAGAAGAATTTAAATCATTATCATATAAATTTTTTTCATCTTCATATGCTTTTTTCGCTTTTTCTAATGTTAATTTTGCTTTTGTTTCATTAGCAGTTACAGTTGCTTCTAGTTGTTCAATTTCCTTTTCAAAATCACTTGTATCAATTACAGCTAAAACATCTCCTGCTTTTACCTCATCACCAACTTCAACATTCACTTCTTTTAAAGTATAATTATCATCAAAATTTGAATACACATTGGTAGATGTTCCACTTTTTATTGCTCCTGATGAACTTACAGTAGTCATTACATTTGTTTTATTTAATATTGTATATTTCACCTTTGTTTGTGAATCTTTATTAGATTTTGATTTTTTTATAGTTATGCCTATTGCCGCTGTAGTAACAACTAATACTATAGCAATTGTTGAAATAATAACTTTTTTATTTAAAAACTTTTTTATTTCTATATCTTTAAAATTAAAGCTCAATTTAATAGCCCTCCTTCATTTGCAAATAATTCAAATATGTTAATAAAAAATTATTTTTGTCACTAACAAAACTTGAAGTTTTATTATCTAACTCTAATTTTTTATCACTTAGTTCTTTATCAGATGCAAATCCAGATAGATTTTTTTGTTTCATAAGGTTATAGTCAATTTGACTTTGATTTAATTCATCATAAGTTGTCTTAAGTTTATTATATGAACTTATTAATGTGTTGTATTGCTCCTTAAATTCTAATTCAGCATTTGTTTTTGTTGATTCTAAATTTAAATCTGCATTATCAACATCATAATCATAAACTTCATCACTATCATATGAATCTTCACTATCATCAAGTTTATCTATTTCTATTTCCTTCAATTTTATATCATAATTATTACTTAGCATTTCTTGTAAATCTTCATCATAATTAATATCAAGTACATCGTCAAATGTATCTTCTATGTTTGTATCGAAAACAACATCACTATTAATATCTAATCCTAATGTAAAACATAAATTATTGCGTGCTAATTCAACATCCTTCTTTTTTGATTCATAATCATTATTAGAAGTAGTATTAGTAATACTATAAGAGTCATATTCTTTTTTAGATATAAATCCATACTCATATTTTTTCTTATATAATTCTAAATCTTTTTGATCTGATTTAAGTTGATCTTCCATAAGTTGTAAATCTGATACAGCACTTAAATAAGCTACATATTCTTTTTTAGCTGAATACACCTTATTTTCTACTGTAGTTCTATAATTTATTTTTGCAGATTTTACTGTGTATTTATAACTTTCTTCCTCATCTTCTTTAGAACTTAATTGGCTCTTTAAATTGCTCAATTTAGTATTATATGATTCATATTCACTATCATACGTATCAGATCCAGTATCTGAAGGTGCTTTTAATGAATATATTTCATCTTCTAAATCATCAACAGCATCTTTTATATCTTCATACTTCTGTAGCGTCTGCTTATAATTATTTTCTGCAATCTTCATCTCTATGCTGTTATCAAGCATTACCTCTTTTATGTTTTCTAATGAAATTGCAGTTTGTCCACTATCACTTGATGCAAATACTGGAACTGTATTTAAGATTAATAATGACGTAATCAAAAAACATAGTATTTTTCTTTTCAAATTTATTGCCTCCTTTAATAAGTTACTTCTTTAAAAAATAGTTAAACAAGTGTTTTTTGAATAAAATAATTTTTTACAGATTAATTATAGAGATAAAATATAACTTTCCTCTAAAACAAATCTAAACAATTTATAAACAAAATGAATAACATGAACTTTAACTTATATTTTAATTTACTTTTCTTAACGGTAGCTTAATAAATTTTTCTTTACATAGTAAAAACCAGATGTAAATGTATCTTTATCCATCTGGTTTTCATATTTTATATTTTAACTTTTTATTTAAATATTAAATCTATATCCAGCTCCCCATATGGTTTCTATATATTGAGGATCACTGCTATCTATTTCTATTTTTTCTCTTATTCTATTAATATGTACAGTAACTGTAGATGTATCTCCTAATGATTCTTCTCCCCAAATTCTATCTAATAATTTATCTTTAGAAAAAACTATGTTAGGATTCATTGCTAAAAACTGAAGAAGTTCAAATTCTTTATTGGCTAATCTAATTTCATTATCTCCTACATATACACGTCTTGCATCACACATAAGTTTTAATCTTCCAAGATCAATTATATTATCTTTTTCTCTGCTTCTTTTATCAATATTAGTCAATCTTTCATATCTTTTTATATGAGCAGTTACCCTTGCAACCAACTCACTTGGACTAAATGGCTTAACAATATAATCATCAGCACCAATGCCAAGGCCTTTTATCTTATATATATCATCCTCTTTAGCTGTTACCATAATTATAGGAATCTCTTTATACTTTCGCACCTCTCTGCATATTTCAAAACCATCTTTTCCTGGTAACATTACATCAAGCAAAATTAAATCAAAACCTTTATTTAATGCTAATTCTAACCCTTGATATCCAGTAGCTGCAATTTCTGTTCCAAAATTATTAATTTCAAGATAATCCTGCTCTAATTCAGCAATACTTTTATCATCTTCAATTATTAGTATTTTTTTCAACTTTTCCACCGCCATCGTTAGTCTATATTTCCTATCTAAATTTTAAACTTACTTAATCTGATAATATTTTAGGAATTAATATTTCTATTACCAGTCCATTATTGCTATACGCTCTAATTTTCCCTTTATGATTATCTATAATTTGTTTCGCAATAGCAAGTCCAAGTCCACTGCCTTCATTGGTTTTTGTACGTGATGGATCACACCTATAAAAACTTATAAATATTTTTTCAAGTTCTTCTTCACTTACACCTTTTCCATTATCACTAATTTTGATAACAATATCATTTTCTTTTTCATACATATTTATTTTACAGGTTCCAATACTATCTTTTTTATATTTATAACTATTTTCTATAATATTTAAAAGAACTCTATCCATCTGTTTGCAATCTATATTTACTTTATCTTTTTCATTGCAATCATTGACCAAGAAAATTTCAAGTCCTTTATTTAAAAATTCTTCTTTTATTTTTAAATAGAAATTATTAATATAATCATTTATTTTAATTATATCAAATTTAAATGGGAACTTACCAGTATCTAATTTAGAAAACAGGAATAACTCTTCAACTAGTCTATCCATATCACAAGCTTTATAATAAATTGTATTTAAATATTTCTTTTGTTTTTCTGGTGTATTAGCCACATTATCTCTTAAACCTTCTACATACCCTTTTATTGCTGTTAATGGAGTTCGTAAATCATGTGATATTCCCGCCATAAGCTCTTTTCTATTTTCTTCATATTTTATTCTAGTATCAATACTTTCTTTTAATCGTATCCTCATCTCATCAAAGTCACTACAAACTTTTTTAAATTCATCATCCTTACTATAGTTAACTTCAAAATCAAGATTCCCTTTTTTTATTTGATCTGCCCAATATCTTAATAAATCTAAAGGTCTAATAATGCTTCTTGCAATTCTATTTGATAAGATTCCATTGGTTAAAGTTATTACTAGTATTGATATTAAGCCAACTAAACTAATATATGTAAGAAAATATGCTCTCATATGTTTTCCCATATCAAATTTTGCAGGTTCATACGAAGAGTTTATAGTAACTATTTCTACAACCTTTCCTTTATGAAAAAAATTTGTTTTAACCAGTGATATATGATTAACTTCAAGTACTAATGAATTTGATTGTTCTAACAGCTCACTTCCTATTGTAGAAATAGATTTCTTATCATTTTCTGTAATGTTAGAAAAAAGTATTTCATTACCATATTTTATAAATAAATTATATCCTTCTGGTTTTAACATTTCTTCTAGTTCAAAAGGCAATCGTTTGAAATATTCTTCATCTTCTAATTTTTTGAAATCAAGCCTTAGTCTATCTTGAACAAAGTAAGCTCCTGGCGTATTTAGTTCATAGTCATTCATTTTTGATTCAACTAATCTTAAGAAAGGTTCTTTAATTATTGTTGATATACTTATTATTGATACAACCGGTATTAAAAGCATTAATATATTAGATATTACAATACTTTTTTTTATTGTCATATTTTCTTCTCCTTAACATATTATTAATTACTTTTTATTTTAAGTGTTTACAGATAATTTAGTAAAGTATTTTTAATGCTATTTCTATATTATATTTTCATTTCTATATTATCCAATAATTTCTTTTTATTTTCTATTCTTTGGTGTAAACTATAATTAATTAGAATTTATATTATTGAGGGGATATATATGACAAAAGTTAAGATAATATTAGACGATATAACAAAAGTTAAATATGATGCAATTGTTAACGCTGCAAATGCCTCTCTTCTTGGTGGTGGTGGCGTTGATGGTGCTATTCATAAGGCCTGTGGTGAACAATTGCTAGAAGAGTGTAAATTTTTACAAGGGTGCCTTACAGGAAGTTCAAAGATTACTCGATCATATAATTTAACTACACAAGGTATTTTCTGGATAATCCATACTGTTGGACCTATTTACAGACATAATGGACACGAAAATAAATATTTAAGAAATTGCTATCGTTCAGTTCTAAATGTAGCTGTTAACTATGCCTCTTATTATTCTGAGCAATGCATTAGAATTATAAATGATCATCTTTACTTATTTAATAGCTCAAGGAAAAAAGAATCAACTGTTGATCAATTTAACAAATATATCAGTACTTATCCAATAAAAACACTTGCTTTTTCTTCTATAAGTACTGGAGCTTATGGGTTTCCAATTAAAGAAGCAAGTAAAATTGCATTAGAAGAAATATTTAATTTCATAAAAAATACGCCTAATAAATTAGATGAAATTGCAATGGTATGTTTTGATAAAAAAACTTTTGATGTTTACGAATCTACTTATAATGATTTAGTTTTAAAATTAGGAGAATAAAAAAAATAAGATAAGAGTACAAAAGTACTCTTATCTTATTTTTTTATTTATTAACCGAAATATCTTTCTAATAATCCTTTGAAAGCTTTTCCGTGTCTAGCTTCATCTCTTGCCATTTCATGAACTGTATCATGTATAGCATCTAAGTTAGCAGCTTTAGCTCTCTTAGCTAAATCGAACTTACCTTCAGTTGCTCCATTTTCAGCAGCTACTCTTAATTCTAGGTTCTTCTTAGTTGAATCAGTTATAACTTCTCCTAATAATTCAGCAAATTTAGATGCATGTTCAGCTTCTTCCCAAGCTGCTTTTTCATAATATAAACCAATTTCTGGATAACCTTCTCTATGTGCAACTCTAGCCATTGCTAAATACATACCTACTTCGCAGCATTCTCCTTCAAAGTTAGCTCTTAAGTCAGCCATGATATCTTCTGATGAACCTTGAGCTACTCCTACAACATGTTCTGCTGCCCAAGTCATATCTCCAGCTTGTTCTTTAAACTTATCAGCACCTACACCACACACTGGGCACTTTTCTGGAGCTGTTTCTCCTTCATAAACATAACCACACACTGTACAAACAAATTTTTTCATAATAAACTCCTCCTAAAATATCTATAATTATTTTTAATTTATTATCTTTTGTTTTTGTCTCTTTCAGATATTATTATATAATAATAATTATCCGTTGTAAATAGCTTTTAGAAAAATTATTTATTTATTTTCTATATTATTCATAAATAATAAATATTTAATACACTTTGTCCATTTTAATATTATATTCCAATAAAACTATTTTATGAGTTAATTATATCTCTTCCAAGATAAAAAGCAACTGTGCTTTAATTAAAAGCGTGTACTAATTGTAAAAAAAAGTATTGTTATGTAAATCTTTATAGATTATCACTCATTAATTATAGTACTTAATATCATTTTTTATCATATTTTTTCTTAAAACATTCTCAATACTTTGTCGAATTAGATCTTTATTTAATTTTTATTATATAATCCTATTCCCCTATAAATAATTATTAATAATATATTAACTTTTTCTTATTAATCTTCTATACTGTTGTTTGAATTATATTAATTACTGTATAATATAATAAGTTTATAATGAATTAAATTAAGGAGTGTTGACCTTGTTTGGATATGTTACTCCATTAAAAGCTGAAATGAAAGTCAAAGATTACGAAAGATTTAAATGTTATTACTGTGGTCTTTGTTGTCATATAAAGAACAATTTTGGTAATGTTCCTAGAGCATTCTTAAACTATGATATGACTTTTTTAGGTTTGTTATTAGATGGTCTAAGTGCTGATGAAATAAAAGTAAAAAAGCATTTATGTGCGCTTCATCCATCAATGAAAAAAATAATAATTGATGATAATGAGGCATTATCTTACGCTGCTGCAATAAATATTGCATTAGTATATTATAAGTTTATAGACGATGTTAATGATGATGATAATTTAAAAAGTAAATTTAAAGCTGCTCTATTATCACCTTACCAAAAAAAGTTTTCTACTTCCATTATAGAAATAAATAATAAGATACGTAAATGCTTAAATGATCTTTCTCTATTAGAAAAGAATAAAAATTTTACTTGTATAGATGAAATTTGTGAGCCATTTAGCAAATTAGTTGGAATAGTTTTAAAAGAATATCCTTTCAATCTAAAAGATGATTCTAATGAACTAAGAGAAACACTATATCAATTAGGATATTCTATTGGAAAATGGATATATTTAATAGATGCTTTAGATGATTTAAAGTCTGATATAGAAAAAAATAAATTTAATCCATTGAATTATTTATATAATAAAGATAATTTAGATTATAATAGATTTATGGAATCAATAAAACAAAGAGTTCAGTTCACAATATTAAATTGCGGCTATACTTGCATGGAAAATTTAAACAAACTTAATCTAACTCGAAATAAAGATATAATTTTTAATATAATTGAACTTGGATTAATGGATAAATATTTAAAGGTAATTGAAAATGAAGATAAAATTAACAAAAGCAAGAGGAGTGACTTATAAATGAACCCATATGAAGTATTAGGATTAAAACAGGGAGCAAGTCAAGATGAAATAAAAAGTGCATATAGAAAACTTATAAAACAATATCATCCAGATCAATATATTGATAACCCACTTAAAGATTTAGCAGAACAAAAGATGAGGGAAATAAATGAAGCATATGATACATTAACTAAAAATAATGGTAACTATGGAAGTTCAAATAATTATTCTAATTCTACCAATTCTTCAACTAGTTATAGTAATACATCTTCTAATAACTCATTTAATCTACAAGAAATAAGAAGATATATAAATAGCAGAAACTTTACTGCTGCTGAACAAAGCTTAAATTCTATTCCAAATAGAAATGCTGAATGGCACTTTTTATATGGAGTTGTTATGCTTAACAAAGGTTGGTATGATTCTGCTTATGAACATGTTAGCACTGCTACCCGTATGGATCCAAACAATTTTGAATATAGACAGGTTTTAAATTCTCTAAATCAAAGAACTACAAACTATTCTAATCCATATTATAGAACAACAAGAGGCGGTTCCCAAGATCCATGTGATTGCTGTATGCAGTTATGGTGTTTAGACACCTTATGTGAATGTTTTGGTGGAGATATTATTAGTTGTTGTTAATTTACATATTTTGTTAGTGTTTTAGAAATTGAGTCTAAATATATGACTTAATTTCTTTCTTTATATTAATTTATAGGAAGTGATACAATGAAATCTAAACATATTGCTGAAAGCGGAATTTTAATAGCTCTTACTTTAGTAGTTCTTTATGCTACCTCTTTGTTGCCAATAAGTACTTTATCCGTTCTCACCATATCATCATGCTTAATTCCTATCTGTATTATTAGAACTAGTATAAAAAATGCTTTTCTAGTATACGCTTGTAGCAGTATACTTAGCTTAATGATAATACCTATTAACATTTCACTAGCATATATATTGTTTTTCGGAATTTACGGAATAATAAAGCATTATATTGAAAAGATTCATAAGCTAACTTATGAAATATTATTAAAATTACTTACATTTAATGTGCTACTCTTAATTATATATTTCATAATGACTGCTTTCATTGGAAATATTGTTTTACCATATTCATTATATATAGTATTTATTTTAGCTCAAATTATGTTTCTAGTTTATGATTATGCTTTAACACTTATAATAACTATCTATTTTAATAAAATTCATAAACTTTTATAAATGGAAACTTCACAAAATAAAAATAATATGACTAATTTTATCGTTCTATTTTGTGAAGTTTTATCATGACTTTATATGAATGTAAATGACATAAGATTAAATAAATTTAATTTATATATTTATCAATGAGTGATTTCAAAAATTTCACTGTTTTTAACGGTGTCTTTCCTATTGATGTTTCTCCTGCTAATAAAAATCCTGTAACCCCTGCTTTAATAAAATTATATACACATTCTACTTCAGCTATTGATGCACGTTTTCCATTTTTCATGCTATTAAAAATATGTGTAGCTATAATTAGATCTTTATTGCCTTCTTTTAAAACTTCATCCATAACAATCTGCTCATAAATAGGTGTATCTTCAATTGATGTTTCTGGTATTAAATCTCCTCTTCCAATAACAATTCCATCAACTTCCTTTATTATACCTTTTATATTGTTTACTCCTTTCAAAGTTTCTATTTTCCCCCAAATAGTTGGCTTATATTCTGTAATTGAATTTTTAGATAAAAATTCCTTTATCTTTTTTATATCATTTATTTCTTCCACAAATGACTGACATATTATATCAACCTGATTTTCTATTCCCCATAAGATTGCTTTTTTATCATTTTCACTTAAATCAAATTTACTTCTGTCGAGATTCTTTATATTACAACCTTTTCCCTTTCTTATTATTCCACCTTTTATAGTTATAGTTTTTATTGCGCTATCTTTTTTTCCTATTATTCTAAAATTCATTGTATTATCTTTAATTGATATTTCTTTATATTTTTTCAAATGCAATAATTCATCTTTTATATTTAATGGTATAAGTTTCTTATTGTTAAAACTGCTTTTTATGCTTTCATATTTATCCTCTCCGCAAAAATATACTTCTTCTCTCTCATAAATCTTGTATATATAATCAAACCTATTAGATACCCTAATTTTTGTACCTGAAAGATCTAATACTATTTTAACATTTTTATCAATATCTTTTGTAAACTTTAAGAATTCTAAAAATTCGTCTTCACTTCCATGTGCAAAATTAAACCTTAAGACATTTACTCCATTATCAATAATTCCCTTTATTGAAGACTTTTCTTTTATATTAGGTCCTGCTGTTCCTATTATATACATGGTGCCCTCCAAATTATTCTTACCTTGTATTTTTATTAAACAAAATACCTAATTATCACTTATATCTGAACTTTAACAAGTTCTAAAAAAATCTCTTTTGAATAAATTAAAATAAGTATTACTTTTATGGGAGGAAATTCGTTTGAAAAAATTCTTATTTTTTGCAGTTAGCACACTTCTTTCACTAATGCTATGTAGTTGTACTATTCAAGATCCAAAATACATAAGTCTATCTAAAAAACCTAATAATCATTATTATACAAGTGAGATTAAAAAGAAGCTTCTTGAGAATGATCCTTTTACTTTATACGTTTTTGATACTAATCTTTATAAGGAGATTAAAGTATCTTCTGATGAAGATGATATAATCGAAAATTTTATAGGTTCATTAACTGAAACAAATTATTTAGATAATTATATTGTAGAAAAAGAGCCTTTTAGAATAAAAATAGTATTCGATGATACTAGTAAATATCTAATCAAGGTTTTTAGCTCTTCAAATATTTCTATATCACCATGGGATGGCACTTTTGAAGAAGACTCTATATCTATGGAAAATGTACCATTAGGTTATAACTTATTTGAATTTTGCAGCCATATACAAAATACACCTACGTCTAATTAAATAACTTCTTAATTTACAGTATTTTTTATAAAACTATTTCAAATAACTATTATTATGATATTATATTATAAATAAGAATTTCTTTTTAATTATTAAAATCACTGTAAATTTGGAGGTTAATACAAAAATGATCAAAGCTGATTTTCATGTTCATACTTCATCTTCTGATGGAGTTTTATCACCCAAAGAAGTTGTCTTCAAGGCTTACAAGAATAATGTAAAATATCTTTCAATTACTGATCATGATACTGTTTCCGGCTTAGATGAAGCCCTGGTAGAAAGTCAAAAATATGATATTTCATTTATTCCTGGAATAGAATTATCTACTCAATATAACAATGAAAGCATACATATATTAGGTTACTTTAAAGACAAAAGCTATAATAATCAAAACTTCATACAAGAGCTAGACAAAATAAAAAATCATAGAATTATAAGAGCTCAAAAAATAACTAAAAAATTAGATGATGAATTTAACATAAAAATAAGTTTTGAAAAAATATTAAAAGAATCAAAAGATACAATTGCTAGACCTCACATTGCTAAAGCTATAATAGATGCTGGATATGATTATAGTCACGATGAAATATTTGATAAATTTATAGGAAAAGATTCTAAGGCTTATGTTCCTACATTAAAGCTATCTACAGAGTATGGAATAAATCTTTTAAAGAAATATAATGCTTTAGTTTTTTTGGCACACCCAAAATTAATAAAAAATACTCCTATAGAGGAATTTATTAAAATGAATATAGATGGTATAGAATCAATTTATTATCAAAATACAACTGAAGAAACTAATTATTATTTAAATATAGCTAAAGAATATAATTTGTTAAACTCTTGTGGTTCTGATTTTCACGGCATACAAAATGATACTAGACACGGAGATATAGGTTCTATGGAGATCTCATCTGAAAATTTATCAAACTTATTAGAAAAATTACAAATTAAGTTATAATATGAAAAGAACCTAAAAGAATATTAAATCTTCTAGGTTCTTTTCATATTATTTTATGCTTCTTTTAAGAATGCTCTATATCCCTTCATTGTTTCATAAACATCTACTTTACTAACAATTTCCCATGGAGAATGCATGTTTTGAACTGCTACACCAGAATCTATAACTTCCATATTATAATTTGCTAGAATATATGCAATAGTTCCACCACCACCAGCATCTACTTTACCTAATTCAGCAGTTTGGAAGCTTACATCATGTTTTTCCATTATACTTCTAAGCTCTGCCATATATTCAGCATTAGCATCATTACATCCTGATTTTCCTCTCGCACCAGTATACTTGTTAAATACAATTCCATGACCAAAATATGCACTATTCTTCTTTTCCATTACACTTGGATAGTTTGGATCAAAGGCAGCACTTACATCAGATGAAAGCATTTTAGAATTTGTAAGACATCTTCTTAATTTTAAGTCATTATATCCTTCTACTCTATCTATTAATTCAGCAACTATGTTTTCAAAGAATTTTGAATGCATACCAGTTGCTCCATTACTTCCAACTTCTTCTTTATCAACTAAAAGAGTACAACAAGTCTTATCAACATTTTCAATATCTAACATGGCAGCAAGAGATGTGTAAGCACATACTCTATCATCATGACCATATCCCATGATCATACTTCTATCTAATCCATAATCTCTAGCCTTACCTGCTGGAACTATTTCTATTTCAGCTGATAAAAAGTCTTCTTCTTCAAAATCATACTTTTCTTTTAATATTTTTAATATATTTGCTTTTACAGCTTCTTTTTCATCTTCTTTTAATGGAATACTTCCAACAAGCACATTTAAATCTTCACCTTCAACAACTTTATCAGCCTTTTTTCCCATTTGCTCTCCTGCTAAATGCACTAAAAGATCTGATATTCCAACTACAGGATCATTTTCATCTTCTCCTATACATATATCTATTAAAGTGCCATCCTTTTTAGCAACAACCCCATGAAGTGCTAATGGAAGTGTAACCCATTGATATTTCTTTATTCCGCCATAATAATGAGTATCTAATAATGCCAACTCTCCTTCTTCATATAAAGGATTTTGTTTTAAATCTAATCTTGGAGAATCTATATGTGCTCCTAATATTTTTAATCCTTTTTCTATTGGTTCGCTTCCAATAACAAATAAGGCAATATTTTTATCTTTATTATTTGCATATACCTTATCTCCACATTTTAAAGTTTCATTATTTTTAATTATATCTTCTAAATTTCTATATCCAACACTTTCTGCAAGCCTTATTGACTCCTTAACACATTCTCTTTCTGTTTTACATGTAGAAATAAAAGATTTATATTTATCACTAAAGCTAAATATTTCTTTCACTTTCTCATCATCATACTTAACCCATGCATTCTTTTTTGATTTGTTATTCATAACTTATGTCAACTCCTTATAATATTAGTTTAATATATATGTTCTAATTAAGATCTTCATTAAAATCTGCCCTAAATCAAAAGGATACATGTTCATATGAAGTAACTTTATTGGAACTTATATACTTATATATTTATTATACTACTATAAATCACTAATAGTATTCATTCTATTTTCAATAACATCTACTGGTGTAATTTGAGACATTAGTGAATATCTATAGTTAACTGCTGCTGCTTCAATGATAACTGCAATATTTCTACCTGGTATTACTGGAACAATAAGTTTTTTAACCTTTACTCCTAATATATCCATATAATTTTCATCTATACCCAATCTGTCATAATCATTATCATCTCTCCAATGTTCAAAATGCATAACTAATTTTATTTCCTTCTTTTGAACAACTGAGCTTAATCCATATAATTGAGTCACATCTATTATCCCTATTCCCCTTACTTCTAACATACCCACTGTAATCTTAGGTGATGTGCCAATTAAATCACCATCAATCTCTTTTATATCAACAGCATCATCTGTAACAAGTCTATGCCCTCTTTTTATTAGTTCTAATGCCGTTTCACTCTTTCCAATTCCACTTTCTCCAGTAATTAATATCCCAATTCCTGAAACATCTACAAGGACTCCATGTAAACGTGTCTCTGGAGCAAGCTTATCAGAAAGGTAAATTGTAGTCTTACTAATGAAATTAGTAGTTACAAGCTTACTTCTAAGTACCCATATTTTATGCTTCTTTGCTTCACTAATAAATTCAGGATGCGGTTCTAATCCCCTTGTTATTATTAAACAGCTTATATCAAAGCTAAAATATTTTTTTACTCTTTTCTTTCTTACCTCAATTTGCATATCATCTAGAAAGCTCCACTCAGCTTTACCTATAACTTGAATTCTTTCTGGTGCAAAATAGTTATAAAACCCTGCTAATTGTAATCCTGGTCTGTTTATATCGTTTACCGATATTTCAATATCTTCTTTCCCCTCTGCCAAGACTTCTAACTCAAGGTCATCAATTAGTTTTTTTACTGAAACTGCCAAAATATCATCACCCTTTTACTTTTTTAATTCTATGTTTTCTAATTGTGCTCTGAAATTTCTTTTAACATTATTTATATATCTTTGTCTTAATTGTCCTTGTATTTCTTTTTCTTCTTGTGTTAATTCCCTTTCTTGACTAATTCTATACAGTGAATTAATCTTTTCAACAACCTCTTCAATCTTCATATTATTTATATCCATATGATTTCATCCTTTCAGTTTATCTATCATTAATTTTAGCATTTTAATTATTACTTTTGAAATAATTTTTTTCGACAAATTAGATTTTTTATTGTAATATATAGTCGGACGCTTTAATTGTAATTAAATGGAAATATTGTAATTTGTTAGCGTGAAATAGGCTTTTATATATGTTTTTTGATATTATTTAGTATGTTCTTAGTTTTTAATGTCAATATTTGTATAACGAATTCTTTTTACAAATATTTCTCTTTTTATTATAATTAACCTATAAAGTTCGCAAGGGGGGGGTAATTATGAAAGCAATATATAATTTATTAATTGGATACAGAATTTTTATTAGGAAAAACCTATTAAATTTTTTACTTTTATTTTTTTCTCCTAGAAAGAAGTTCATGATTTATCTTTCTCAAAATTTAGACAAGTATATAGTTCTACGTCAAAAGATGATATCTGATAAATACTTTCAAGAGGATAAAAAAACATCATGTAAAAAAACATCATGTAAAAAAACCTTAATTGCCTAGCTATTCTAAGCTTCTTCTAAAATTAAAAAATTCTTATTTAAAAAAATAATATATTTGCTTAAAATTACATTTATAATAATATAATTTTCTAAAATAAAAACACCTCATTAACTGAGGTGTTAATTACATTCTATGATTCCCAACATGCCGTTTACTTATATATTCAATACCTGCGCCTCGCAGGTGGGTTAAGCTCAACTTCTTCCTGTCATCTTCTGTCACATTAAGTGAATAAATGAAGTCCGACATTTCAAAGCATTTTGCAAATCCCGATAATGTCATGTAGGTTGAATATGATAAGTTTTACGCACATCTCAGGAATTCTATGAGTTAATTATATCATACTAGTATATTATTTCAAGTGTATATTAATGTCATATTATAAACAACTATAACTAAATATGAATTTAATAATAAATTGTATTAAATTCGTATTATTTAATTATTAATCACGGTATTCATTTAATATATCTTCTAACTCTGAGTCTTCTAAAACCTCTGAAATTATAGCAATAAATTCAAAGTATTCTCCATTTCCTTTTTGTATTCCTACATTTTTACATTTGCATCCCACTTCATATTCATCAATCATATCTTCACATATTCCTTCAACATTATCAATAGCGATATCCTTCAAGTAAGGAATATAGTATTCACTATACCATTCATCACTTTCTGCTTCAAAGTCGCTTTCATCATTAGCATAACTTCTCGCAGCAGCTAACTCATCATTATCAAAATCATAATAAAACTTTATTATTACTGCACCCTTAACCTTTTTTATTTCTTCAACTTCGCCTAATCCATTTTCCTCTAAATAAGTTATTATTTCAGTAATATCCATTAAAATTCCACCTCTTTGTATCTAATATAATAACTTTTTATATTCCTTTTTAACAGCTTCAAATTCTTTATTATCTTCAACAAAATTCAATTCTTCTTTGCCATCTTCATTAATATCTATTCTAAATGCAAACATATCATCATTACCTTCTTCAAGTGGAGATAATAATAAATATCCTTGTTCATCTAAATATATTTTAGCTATAGCTTCAAAATCGACTTTATTTCCTTCTTCATCTCTAAAAGACATTATTTCTTTTTCTTCCATCAATTTCACCTCATATTTTTACTGTTTCTAAACTTATTATATGATATATATTTATTTTGTCTATATATTTGTTAAATAATTTACTTTTTAACTTAAATCTATATTTAATGTTATCTATCTTTATAAAAAAGAATACCTTATAAAATAGACTTATTCTTTATTATCTACTTTATAAGGCTTATTCGTTCTCAAAAATTCCATATTTTATGCTGTCTTAGACACATTAAATTGTCCAAAAACATTATATATATCTTTTTTCTTAGATTTTGCAACTGCTTTAACTATTCCATAAGCAATTATACTATCAACACAATGATGTAAAAATCCACCTACAGCTGTAACAATTAATAACTGATATAAGTTAAAACCAACAAAAGGAATTACAACTACAGCTTCTAAAATTCCATGTATCGGTGCAGTTATCGCCGCTGCTTTAACATAGCTTTTATTTTGCATTATTATTTTTGCTCCAATATATCCCACAACAATATGTGTTGCTGCCCTAGCTACTACTGGCATTGGCATCCCTGATATAAGAAAACCTAGGGTTGAACCAATTCCAACTACAATGGCTGCAAATGGTGAAATAAACATAGAAAGCATCATTGGTACATGCGCAGTTAATGTTGCTGAAAATGGTGGAATATAAATTTTCAAAAATCCAAATTGAATAGGAATAATAATTGCAAGTGCAGTGAGTAACCCTGCATAAGTCATTTCTTTAATTCTATTATTCATTTTTTATCCTCCTTAACGCTAGTGTATATACACTAGTATAATATATTATTATTCACTAGTAAATATAAGTAAACGATTCTATAAAAAATAAATTTATATTAGCTTGTTTTACTATTATTTATATTGTTATAATATAAATAATTTTAAATTATTTATATTATAAACACATTTATACAAGGAGGACGTTATGGAAGCATTAACAATACTTGGTACTGGCTCTGCAATGGTAACAAAATGTTATAATACATGCTTTACAATTTCTAATGATGATGAACATTTTCTTATAGATGCAGGCGGTGGAAATACAATACTAACTAATTTAGAAAAATCAAACATAAAAATAAATCAAATACATAATATGTTTATTTCACATAATCATAATGATCATATATTAGGTAGTGTTTGGATTATTAGAGCTGTAGCTCAACATATTTTAAATAATAACTATACAGGAAACTTAAATATTTATTGTCATAAAAAATCTATTGAGGCAATTCAATCTATATGTTCTTTTGTTCTTCAAAAAAAGTTTTTAAAACTTTTTAATGACAAAATTATTTTTAACGAAATAGAAGATAGTTATGAAACATATATTCTTGGAAGAAAGACAACATTCTTCGATATACATAGCACCAAAGAACTTCAACATGGCTTTACAACAATCTTAGAAAATGGTAAAACTTTAACCTTTCTAGGCGATGAGCCCTATAGAGAAGAATTGAGAGGATATTCAGAAAATGTAGATTATTTATTTCATGAAGCTTTCTGTCTTTATTCTCAAAAAGATGTATTTAAACCATATGAAAAACATCATGCAACTGCAAAAGATGCTTGTAAGAATGCGTCTGATTTACATGTGAAAAATGTTATCTTATATCATACTGAAGATAAAAATTTAGATATGAGAAAAGAGCTTTATATTAAAGAAGGACAAGAAGAATTTTCTGGTAAGATCTATGTTCCAGATGATTTAGATGTAATAGAACTATAAATATTTAAGGTACAGGAAAAGTAGCTTCCTGTACCTTAAATATTTATTTTACCTTCATTTCATTTATTGAATCACAAAATTCTTTAATATTATTATCATTTATCATATTGCTATTATTCTTTCCATCAATCTTATTGCTTGAATTATCTTTCATATTAATTGATTTAGTTATTTTCTTTATTATAAATTTTTCAAAAAAATTCATTTTATCAAAATTAAACATTCCACCAACATCTTTTATAATAACAGCTTTAGACATCACTTCTGCTTAAAAAGCACTTGTTACATACTTTGTCAAATCGCTTCCATTCATGCAGCTTATGAAAATTCCAAATACTTTAGATTTTAATATCTCTTCATTTTTTGAACAAAAATCTTTTATTCTTTTATCAATATTACCTGCATATACTGATGTTCCAATAACTATTTTATCATATTCCCCTAAATTAATATTATTATTTTCTTTAATATTTACTATTTCACTTTCACCTTTTATATTATCCGAAATTTTCTTAGCACATACTTCTGTTGCACCATATTTTGAGCTATATATTACTGCTATCTTCATACTTATACCCCTTTTCTATTAATTTATTTATATAATCTAAATTTGAATCAAGTTTTAAAAAACATCTATAAACAACTTCTATTTCTTCTTTTGTAATTCCATTGTACATATGTTTAAAAAAAATTTCTTGCTGTTGACTTTTTTCATCTAAAATTTTTTTTGCTTTTTCAGTTGTTTTTAATCGTATAATTCTGTTATCCTCAGCATCCTTTAATATTTCTATAAAATCTTTTTGTTATAATTTTAAAACCAACTGTTTTATATTTTGTCTAGAAGTACCTATTAACTCTGCTGTTTCCGTAAGTGTTGGATATGATTCTTTAAATTGAATTATCATTATTAGGAGCAACCATTGCTTAAAAGTAATTGTTTCATCCCATCTATCTCCAACAGTTTGTAGTTTATTAGCAAGTAAAAATAAACTAGCAAAAATGAACTTTCTATTTTCTACGGTTATAACACTCTCTTTTAAATTTTTATTTTTCTCTATCATAACTTTCCTTTCATATAGGTAATATATTGCCTATAACAGTATTTGTCAATATAGCCAAATATATTTATATATAAAATAAGCGAAACTCTAACATTAAAGTCAAAGATTTCGCTTATTTTATTATCCTAATATCTTTTTCGCAATTTCAACTGATTCTTTAGCATCCTTTGCATAAAAATCCGCCCCTATTTGCTCTGCGTAATCCGGAGTAAGAACTGCTCCTCCAACAAATACCTTTCCATCATATCCATCGTCTTTTAATGCTTTGATAGTTTCTTCCATGCTCCTTAATGTGGTTGTCATAAGAGCACTTAATCCAACTAGTTTTACATTATGCTTTCTTGCTTCTTCTACAACAGTTTCAATAGGAACATCTTTACCTAAGTCAATCATTTCATATCCATAATTTTCTAAAATAACTTTTACAATATTTTTTCCTATATCATGAATATCACCTTTAACTGTTGCAACTATTATTTTACCTTTCGATATATTTTCTGTGTTGCTCTTTGCTATTTCAGCTTTCAACACAGTAAATGAATTCTTAACTGTTTCAGCTGCTTGAATCAATTGTGGTAGGAATAGCTCACCTTTTTCATATTTTTCACCTACTTCATCTAATGCTGGGATCAGATATTCATTAACAACTTCAAGTGGTTTAAGCGTATTTAAAAGTTCAACAGTCGCGTTTTTAGCTTCTTCTTTTAGCCCTTTTATCACTATCCCTTTCAAATTACGTATTTCATTCTTATCACTTATTTTATTGTTATCTTTTGAATCATTCAATGATGTAGTTGTACTTATTTTTACATTAGCATACTTATCTATATACTTCTCTGAACCTTTATCATAATTATATAAAACATTGTATGTATCAACTATTCTCATCATTCCAGTTTCATTAGGATTCATTATAGGCAAATCCAGTCCATTTCCTAAAGCCAACGCTAAGAATGTTTCATTTATAAATTGTCTATTAGGGAGTCCAAAAGATATATTTGAAACTCCTAGAAGTGTTTTAACGCCTAATCTTTCTTTAACCATTCTTACAGCTTTTAAGGTTTCTTGAACCTCTTCCTGTTGTGCTGACACCGTTAAAACTAAGCAGTCGATAAATACATCTTCTTTTCTTATTCCATACTCTATAGCCTTATTAACTATTTTTTCTGCGATCTTAAATCTATCTTCTGCTTTTGGCGGTATTCCTTTTTCATCAAGAGTTAAACCTACAACATTAGCACCATATTTTTTTACAAGTGGTAATATTCTTTCTAAGACCTTATCTTCCCCATTAACTGAATTTAATATTGGCTTACCATTATAATATCTAAGTCCAGTTTCAATTGCATTTACGTCTGATGAATCTATTTGAAGAGGAATATCTAATATTCCTTGTATTTCCTTCACAACCTTATGCATCATATTAGGCTCATCAATCTCTGGTAATCCAACATTAACATCTAGAATATGTGCACCACCTTCAACCTGTGCAACAGCTGTATTTAAAATATAATCTAAATCATCATTAATGAGTGCTTGTTTAAATAACTTCTTTCCTGTCGGATTTATTCTTTCCCCAACAATTCTAATTCTATCTATACGAACTACTTTTGATGGTGTACAAACTGCCGAATAATAGTTTATTTCTTTATTTTTTAATTCTATATTTCTAGTTCTAATACATAATTCTCTTATATACTCTGGAGTAGTTCCACAACATCCTCCAATGATTCTTACTCCTTTATCAACAAAACCACATAAAGTTTCAGCAAACTCTTCCTTGGTTACATCATATTTAGTTTCATTGCCTATTGATAATGTAGGAAGTCCTGCATTTGGCTGAACCATTACTGGAATATTAGATAAGCTACATATTTCTTCAATAACAGGTTTAAGCTGCTTAGGTCCAAGTGAACAGTTTACACCAAGCGCATCTACCCCTAATCCTTCAAGTACCAATACCATTGATTCGGGGGAACATCCTGTAAATGTTCTTCCATTTTCCTCAAAAGTCATAGTTGCAAATATAGGTAAATCACTATTTTCCTTTGCAGCAAGTATAGCTGCTTTAAGCTCATAAAGGTCTGTCATAGTTTCTAAAAGTATTATATCTACTCCACATTTTACCCCCTCAACTATTTGCCTTTTGAATATTTCATAGGCTCTATCAAAGCTTAATGTTCCCATAGGCTCCAATAATTCTCCTATTGGTCCTATATCTAAAGCTATATAGGCAGCACTATTCCCTTTAGCTTTTTTTGCAATATTAACTGCTGCACTTACTGCTTCTTCTACTTCCATATTACAAAGTTTAAGTTTTAGTTCATTTGCACCAAATGTATTAGTAGTTATTACATTTGCACCATTTTCTATATATTCTCTATGTATATCTTCTATTATAGATGGTGATGTTATATTTAAAAGTTCAGGATTCTCACCTAACTTTAATCCCTTTTTTTGAAGCATTGTTCCCATAGCCCCATCAAATATTAAAATATTATTTTTTATAAATTCTTTAAGCCCCACAACTTTCGCCCTCTCTTCTAAAACTACAGTTTTCATAATTACTACATTCTTTGCAGCTCTTTTTTTTCTTACTAACTCCTTTTTCAATAATGCCAATTATCGCTGTTACAGATTTTCTTGGAAACAATAGGTTGTTTTCTGATGCTATAAGTCCTATTCTTTTTTGAGCATCCAATGTTCTTAAAAAACTATTTTGCACATCTAATGGTAAATCACCATATCCAGGACTATATCTAAAAGTTATATCCATATTATCATTTTCTGCTTTTTTTCTTACTTCCTCTTCAACTATGTCGCACACTTCTTCAACTGCTGTTGTAGCACAAGAATCTAGTATTAAAGCTTTAGTTAAATTAGTTTTCTCATATAATCTAGTCTTTCTTTCAATATCATTTCCAATTGTTACTGCCATAAGTACACATTTGTTTGAATTAAAAAGATGATTTTTTATATCTTTTCCTGTTAATTGTAGATTAGTACCTAATATTTCTACACCTTCGTCTATAATTTTAATATCTTTGTATTCATATATTACTCTTGGAGTTATTATTTCTTTAACTTCCTTTATGCATTCATCGATAGTATTCATTATCTTTTCATCTATAATTTGGTCTTTATACCCGAGATATCTTAATACTTCTTCTTTATTTATACTAATATTAAATTCATTCATATTATTCCCCATAAACATTTAAATTTTATTTTATAATAATTAATAAAAACTTTCTACGCTTTTACTACTCATTTCAAATTCCTCCTAATACTATTCCATAATTATATAAAAAAAAGTCTAAAGGCATTCCTCTAGACTTAACTTTCTATTAAAATACCTTATCTATCAGTTTAATACTGCAGGATTTAGCACCACATATAGTATATGAACCATATTGGTTGCTGGGTTTCATTGGGCCAGTCCCTCCACCTCTCTTGATAAGTTAATATTCATTTTTTAATAATTATATACTATCTGCTTAAATTTGTAAAGTTAGTATTTAAACATTTTACCAGTATATTGTATAACAAGTTTATTGTTTAAATAATAACAAAAAAATAGAAATTGAGCTACAAAGTATACTTACTATCATTATATACTTAACAACCTGCTTAGGAGTAAAACCTTTCGCTTCTAGTCTAAAATGTATTTGACTTCTATCTGCTTGATATACAGGTTTACCTTCTGAAAATCTTTTAAAAATAACAAATAAATTATCAAATATAGGTACTGCAAGTGCAAATATTGGGATAAAAAGACTCATTACCGTAGCAGATTTAAAAGCTCCATCTAATGCAGTTATACTTAATAAAAATCCTAAAAGATTAGCTCCGGAATCTCCCATAAATACTTTTGCCGGATATTTATTATAATATAAAAATCCTGCAATACTTCCAACTAATCCAATAGAAATTAGAGCCGAAACATTCCGCCCTAATATTATTGCTGCCACAAAAAATGTAATAGATGATATTAAAGATATACCACCAGCTAATCCATCCATACCATCAGACCAGTTTATAACAGTAGTTACTCCAAAAATCCATGTTATTGTTAATATAAACTGTAACGTCGGATTTAATAGTATGAATTCTGATGTAAATGGATTTGTAAAGCCTTTAAAAATTATACCAGCTTTAAACACAAGAATAGCTGATAAAAGCTGAATTATTAATCTTGGCAAAATAGGAAACTCTTTTCCCTTAGTCTTATAATAATCATCAACAAGTCCTATTAATACTATAAATGTAGCACCAATAAATATCATTATTTGCTGCTTTGCTTCATCTCCTACAAATAATAAATATGAAACAAAGAATCCTATGTATAGTGCTATTCCTCCACATAAAGGAGTTGGTGATTTATGTTTTTTTCTCTTATTAGGTTTATCTGTAAATCCAATCTTTTCAGATAATTTCATAAGAAGTGGCATTATGGCAAATGACACTATAAATGCAACCACCATTGCTATTATGTAATTCATTGTATCTACTCCTTAGTAAAATTATATATAAATACTTATTATATATAAATACTTATTATATATCCATTTTAATTACCTATTAGATTATACTATTAAAGGGACTTATTATCAATTACAAAATTATTAAGCTTTATCCTTTTACATGGTAAATTATATTATAAAAAACAAGATGAGTATTCAAAAATTAAAATATTATTTTTAAACACTCTCTGTTCATCAACTTATTTATACTATTTAACCATATATCATGTTAGTAATTTAATTTTTTCTCCTGAATAAATTAAATTAGGATTCTTCAAATTATTATATTTTGCAATTTCTTGCCATGTCTTATTATTTTCACTTGCTATTTTAGTTAGATTATCACCAGATTTCACTACATATACAATTTCCTTTGAAGTAGTAGCGATAACTTTAACATTACTTTCAGTTTTCACAACTTCATATTGTTCATTTTCTCTATTTTTTAAGCTTTCATTTGAAGCTATAGAGTTTCCTTTAACCTGTATTCTTCCACTAACTTCACAGCCTTTTGTTCCATTATTGTTTAAATAGTTTGCAAATATTTCTTCATATGTTCCAAATTCAGCCACTACCTTAGTTTTAAATACGCCATAGCCATCTCCACCTTCTGATAAGAAATCATTTATGGCTACTGTGTATTCTTTAGTGCCATCAATTAAGTTATTATTTACCTTCACATCATATACTCTGCTGCCAACGGGTTTAGATGGATCAAAGACAAATGTTATTCCACTTACTTGTAAGAAACCTCCTTGTGTTTCTGGGTATCCACTTACAGATACTTCTAACGCTTTCTTTACATCTCTTCCATTTAGTTTTATAACCTGAATTGTATTTCCAAATGGAAATAATTCTGCTATTTTACCTTTTGTAACACGACCTGCTGGTATAGACGTTCTTATATTACCTCCATTTACAAATGCTATATCTGATTTAGTTTCTGCTCTTATTGCATCCGCTGATAAATTTCCAAGATTAGTTTCTTTTCTTCTAACATTTTCTCTTTCACCATCAAGATCTATATTTGAATTTGCTACAACTTCTGAGAATACAATATCATTTTTTGCTTTAATTTCATTTATTAAAGAACTAACATCTTTATCTTCTTCTAAACTTGCATAATCAGATGCTTTCAATAATTTAGCATTCTTGCTTTTTACTTTATTATCTTTAACTTCAATTTCTACTATTCCTAAATTATTACCATATTCACCTGTTTGAGCAATTAATGTATTGTTAACAACAAGACCATTCTCTAATTCTGTATGGCTATGCCCATCTATTATTACATCTATCCCATAAACTTTTTCTGCTATTTCTTTAGATGTAATGATGGAACTTTCATCAAGTCCTATATGCGCTAACCCTATTATTATATCAGTTTTATCATCTAACTGATCTACAATTCTTCTAGAAACTTCTATTGGATCATTAAATTTTACTCCTTCTACATTAGATGGACTTGTTTTATATACTGTTTCTGGTGTACATAATCCAAAAATTCCTATTTTAACTCCACCCATTTCTACTATTTCATATGGTGGAAAAATTTCAGTTCCATTGTCATAAGTAAAATTTGCACCTAGCATTTTAAATTTTGCTAATTTACTTAGTTCTATAAGTCTACTTATTCCATAATTAAAATCATGATTTCCTGGAACCATAAAGTCATACCCTGCTGCATTTAATATTTTAACTGCATTCTCACCTTTGCTTACATTTATAATTGGTTTTCCATGTAATGTATCACCAGCATCAACTACTAAAGTATTGGGATTTTCTGATTTAGTTTTCTTAATTAATGTTGCTATTTTTCCAAAACCTAGGCCTCCATCTTCTGCTAATACTCTTGAATGTGTATCATTGGTATGTATTATTGTTATTTTTGTTATCTCTTTAGCATCTTCTGTTTGATCTGCAAGTGCAAAAGTAGCACTACTGAAAAGTAAAGTTATTGATACTATCAAACTTAACATTACTTGTTTTTTCAATATACTTCCTCCCCTTTAATTAGGTTGTATTTATATTGTATCCAATTATCTTCTAATAAACCAAGTCCTCTTTTGTTAATTTTAAAAATTTTATTTTATAGTATAGTTAATTTTTTTAACATATCTATGTATTTTTAATATGTAATAAAAAAAGGATGCTATTTTGAGGTGACCCCAAAAAGTTAGACTTTTTAAGCGTAGCAGTTTTAATGGCTGCTACGCTATTTTTATGCAGCCAAGAGGTTGAGCCTGTATTCTACGGGACTCATCCATCC
Source organism: Clostridium neonatale (assembly GCF_001458595.1). Taxonomy (GTDB): domain Bacteria; phylum Bacillota; class Clostridia; order Clostridiales; family Clostridiaceae; genus Clostridium; species Clostridium neonatale. The sequence continues at coordinate 483,985 of NZ_LN890328.1, read as the reverse complement.
TAGTTTCTCTTTAATTCTTTGTTCATTGTAGTACTTGATGTATTGTTCTATTGCCTCTTTGAGTTCATCATAACTGTAGTAAACAACGCCGTAGTACATTTCCTGTTTCATTATTCCAAAGAAGTTCTCCATTACTGAATTGTCATGGCAGTTGCCCTTTCGGGACATACTTTGAAAAATTCGATTTTCTTTAAGAGTGTGTACATAAGCTTTCATTTGGTAAGCCCAACCTTGATCAGAATGAAAAGTTCTTCTGTATGGACAATCAGCTGTGATTTCAATTGCCTGGTTTAGTGCTCCCATGATATTGGCCGCTGACGGATGTTGAGATATTCCATAGCTTAAGATTTCTCTATTACACATATCCATGAATGGATCTAAGTATAGTTTCTTTATTATCATTCGTCCCTTATCATCAACCTCATAATACTTAAACTCAGTAGTATCTGTTGTGATTTTCTGATGAGGAATCTGTGTGTCAAAACGTCTATGAATTCTGTTAGGAGCAACCTTTCCAACTTTACCCTTGTATGAACTATACTTACGACTCTTTCTTGTAAAGGAAGTCACCTGAAGATTAAGCTTTTGCATAATTCTCTGAACTTTCTTTTTATTTATAAGTATTCCTTGTTTACGTAGTGCTCCGTATACACGTCGATAACCCCAATCTTTATTAATACTACGTATTTCAAGGATCTTTTCTTCTAGTTCTTTATTAGGATTTTCTCTATTAAATCGCTTTTGCCAATACATGTATGTCGCTTTTGGAAAGCCTACAACTGCGAGAATATCTTTTAATTTGAATTCTCCTCGGAGGCTGTGGATGATTCTCGCTGTTTTTTCAGAAGAGCTTCCTCCTCTAAACGCAGCCTCCTCAGTTCTTTTAAATATGCGTTCTCAATTTTGAGCTTGAGCAATTCATCTTCAAGCTGTTTTACATGTTCAGCAGTAGTGTCAACTGAAACAATTTCGGCGGATTCTGTTTTACTAGACAATTTATTTGATGATTCCAACGATATCTTTCGTCCCTTCTTCTTCGGCCGCAAAGCATCAGGACCAGCAATTCTAAAATCATTTACCCACTTAACTATTTGCGTTGGATTATGTATCCTTTCTTGAAGGGCTAACTCCTGATATGAGACCTCACTTGTTAGATATAATTCTACTACATGAAGTTTATATTCGAAAGTAAAAGATTCATTTTTTCTTGAACGCATCAACGCTTCATCGCCTAATGTACGGTAATTATCAACCCATAATTTAACCTTGCTTGGAGAAGGAATACCAAACTCTTTCGCAAGAAATTTATAACCACCTTTACCATCCAAATACGCTTGAACAACTTCTTTTTTGAATTCATAACTATATTTTGCCAAAAAACCGACCTCCAAATCATTAGATTTTTGGTCTAACTTTTTGGGGTCGGTTCATTTCTAGCATCCTTTTATAATATTAACCTCTTTGCTCAATCATACTCTTAACTTTCATTAATCTAGTTGTAGCAGATCTTTCATTTTCATCAAGTCTCATTCTAATATATTTGATTGTTTCTTGAAGTTGAGGTATAGTCATATATTCAAGAGCATTAACTCTTCTTCTTGTACTTTCAATTTCGTTAGCCATAAGCTGACATGACTTTTCTACTTCTGCAAGTTCAAGTAATTGTGGAAGTATTCCATAAAGTTTAGCTAATGCATCGTCAAGTTCTGATGAAGTATTTGCAAATCCATATGGGTATATGCTTCCCTCATCTCCTTCAAGCTGTCTCTTGAAGTTCATTACAGGAACAGATACACTCATAACATTCTTTTCACCAACTTCAACTGAAATATGTTCTTTAGGATAAACAATAGCTTCTTCTAAAAATTCTGAACTCATTACGGCTCTAGCCATAACAAAGTCTTTTAAAGAGCCTTGAAGATTATCTTCAACTTCTTTTCTTAGCTTATTGTTATATTTAACCAAGTTAATGAATTGTCTCATTAATTCATCTTGTTTATCTTTCAAAAGCTTATGACTTCTTGTTGATGTAGCTAATCTTTTTTTTAGCTTAGAGAGTTCCATTCTAGTAGGATTGACATTTAACTTTGCCATAGACTATTCTTCCTCTCTTGGCATATATTTTTCAAGGTATTCATCTCTAATTCTCTTAAGCTCTGTTCTAGGAAGCATCTTTAATAATTTCCATCCTAGGTTAAGAGTTTCTTCAATTGTTCTATTTGTAGTTAAGCCTTGAGATACGTATTCTTCCTCAAAAGCTTCTGCGAATTTAGCTAGCTTCTTATCAGTTTCAGATAATGCTGATTCTCCTAAGATTGCTGATAATTCTTTTGCTTGCTTACCTTGAGAATATGCTGAGAATAATTGGTTCATAGTATCTGCATGATCTTCTCTTGTCTTTCCTTTTCCAATACCTTTATCTTTAAGTCTTGAAAGTGATGGCAATACATCGATAGGTGGCATTACACCTCTCTTATATAATTCTCTTGAAAGGATAATTTGACCTTCTGTAATATATCCAGTTAAGTCTGGAATTGGGTGAGTCTTATCCTCTTCTGGCATTGTAAGTATTGGAATTTGAGTGATTGAACCCTCCACTCCTCTAAGTCTTCCTGCTCTTTCGTATAATGTAGAAAGGTCAGTATATAAGTAACCTGGGTATCCTCTTCTACCTGGAACTTCTTTTCTAGCTGCTGAAATTTCTCTTAATGCTTCAGCATAGTTTGTTATATCTGTCATAATAACAAGAACGTGCATTCCTTTTTCATATGCTAAGTATTCAGCACAAGTAAGGGCCATTCTTGGAGTAGATATTCTTTCGATAGCTGGGTCAGATGCTAAATTCATAAATAGAACTGATCTGTCAATAGCTCCTGTTGATTTAAATTCATCAACGAAGAATTGAGCCTCTTCGAAAGTTATACCTATAGCTGCAAATACAACGGCGAATTTAGAATCTGAATTTAAAACCTTCGCTTGTCTTGCAATTTGTGCAGCTAGTTCTGCATGAGGAAGTCCTGATGCAGAGAACACTGGTAACTTTTGTCCTCTAACTAAAGTGTTAAGACCATCAATAGCTGAAACCCCAGTTTGAATAAATTCTGATGGGAAATCTCTAGCCATTGGGTTAATAGCTTCACCATTGATATCTACTCTTTTTTCTGGTATTATTTCTGGGCCATTATCGTTTGGTCTACCCATACCATCAAATACTCTACCTAACATATCTTCAGATACGCCAAGTTCAAGTGGTCTACCTAAGAACTTAGCTTTAGTACCTTTTAAGTTTATTCCTGAAGATCCTTCAAATATTTGAACCATTGCTTTTGATCCATTTATTTCAAGAACCTTTCCTCTTCTCTTTTCACCAGTATGAAGTTCAATTTCAACTAATTCATCAAACTTAACACCTTCAACACCTTCAACAACCATCAAAGGGCCAACAACTTCAGTAACTGTTCTGTATTCCTTAAGCATTTGCTACCCCTCCTTTGCTTATTAGGTCATCAATTGCTACTTTTAAATCTTCAAAGATCTTATCTATTGCATCTAAGTCTTTTTCAGCTATATATTTACTTCTAGCAATTCTGTCTTTTAAATCTTCCATTGCTAATATATCATTTAAATAAACTCCTGCATCTAAAGCTCTTTCTGCTTCTCTCTTATATCCCATAACAAGACTTAACATCTTGTATTGCTTCTTAAGTGAAGTATATGTATCTACTTCATGGAAAGAGTTTTGTTGCAGATAGTCTTCTCTTATTGATTTAGCTACATCTAATTTTAATCTGTCTTTTTCAGATAATGCATCTATACCAACAAGTCTTACGATTTCTTGTAAGCTTGATTCTTCTTGAAGAATAGTCATTGCTTCAAGTCTTAGTTTTCCCCAGTCTTCAGCTACATTTTCATTCATCCACTTATCAATTGTATCAGCATACAATGAATATGAAGTCAACCAGTTAATTGATGGGAAATGTCTTTGATATGCAAGTTGAGCATCAAGTCCCCAGAATACTTTAACTATTCTAAGTGTTGATTGTGATACTGGCTCTGAAATATCTCCTCCTGGAGGTGATACTGCACCTATTGCAGTGATAGAACCTATTCTTCCATCATTGCCTAAACATTCAACTTTACCTGCTCTTTCATAATAGTCTGCAAGTCTTGAACCAAGGTATGCTGGATAACCTTCGTCACCAGGCATTTCTTCAAGTCTACCAGACATTTCTCTTAAAGCTTCTGCCCATCTTGAAGTAGAATCAGCCATTATTGATACAGAGTATCCCATGTCTCTAAAGTATTCAGCGATTGTGATACCTGTATATATTGATGCTTCTCTAGCAGCAACCGGCATATTTGAAGTATTAGCTATAAGAACTGTTCTTTTCATTAAACTTTCACCAGTCTTAGGGTCAATAAGTTCTGGGAATTCGTTAAGAACGTCTGTCATTTCGTTACCACGTTCTCCGCATCCAACATAAACAACTATTTCCGCATCTCCCCATTTAGCAATTTGGTGCTGAGTAACTGTTTTACCAGCTCCGAATGGACCTGGAATTGCAGCTGCTCCACCTTTAGCAACAGGGAAGAATGTATCTATAACTCTTTGACCTGTAAGCATTGGTTCAACAGGGTTGATCTTAGCTTTATATGGTCTTCCTTTTCTTACTGGCCATTTTTGCATCATCATAACTTCTTTATCACCAGTTGCAGTTTCAACTACTGCAACTGTATCAGTTACTGTAAATTCTCCAGCTTTTATATCCTTAATTGTACCTTCAACACCTACTGGCACCATAATTCTTTGTTCAACAACGGGTGTTTCTTGAACAGTACCAATAACATATCCTGGTTCTACTTTATCTCCAATTTTAACAGTAGGTTTAAATTCCCATTTCTTTTCTCTATTTAGTGATGGAACAGATACACCTTTTGTTAAGAAGTTAGACTGTGCAGCCTCCATAAATGCATCTAGCGGTCTTTGTATTCCATCAAACATTGATTCAATAAGTCCTGGGCCAAGTTCAACACTTAATGGTTCTCCTGTAGTTACAACTGGATCTCCAGGTCCTATTCCTGAGGTTTCTTCGTAAACTTGGATTGATGCCTTATCACCTCTCATTTCGATGATTTCACCGACAAGTCCTTTTTGTCCAACCTTACATACGTCATATATATTAGCTTCATCCATACCTTCAGCAACTACTAAAGGTCCTGAAACTTTAATTATCTTTCCGGTCTTCACCCTTATCAACCTACCTTTCTATAAAATATTAACGCCTACAGCTTTTTCAACGTTATCGCTTATTCTTTGCATACCTATATTTAATGTTCCTTGATTGCTTGGAATTAATATTACAGCAGGAAGCACTTCTTTATTGTATCTTTCAATTGTCTCTTCAATTCCTTGAGCGACTTGTTCAGTTACAAAGATAACTGCGTAATTATCTCTTGCTAATCTATCAACAGTTCTTCTAGCTTCATCATGTTCAACCACTGGAAAAACATCAATACCTAGAGCTTTAAATGCTAAAACCGAATCCTTATCACCAACTACACCTATTTTTTTAAACATAAATATCACGCAGCCTTTCTCTTATTACTTCCGCAGCAATATTATTGAGTTTGCCAACCATTATAATTCTTATTATCTTTATTTCTGTTTCTTTAGCATAAATATAAGCAATTACAGGTTCCACACCAAATGGTATTATTTTAGCATCTCTCATCATGTTCATAATATAGTTATCAATTAACTTTTCAAGCATACTAACTGAATCTGTTTTAGTATAGTATTCAATACCAACTCTAATAAATTCAGCATAATCAGTAAATGCAAGCTTTGAAGTTATATTCTCAACTGAATCATTTAACATGCCAAGTAATTTATCTTTATCTAAAGATCCACCTTCAATAATAACTGAATTAAAGAATTCTCTACTTTTATTTTGCTTCTTAACTCTTAATAAAGTCTTTATATTAGTAGAATCTATAAGACATTTTACATATTTATCAACAAAAGTATCATTTATTTCACTCTTAATATGTACTAATTGTTTAAACATGTATTTATCTAAAATAATATCAAGTAGTTGAGGATCTTTACTTTCCTCAAATTTCAAGATAGTTTCTTCAATTGCTTCTCTCATAATTGGAGATAAATCTCTTATATCATTATTTTCAATTAAGTTCTTTAATTTTAAAGAATCAATTGTTCCAACGTTAACTAAAAGATATGATAAATCCTCTTTAAGAAACATTCCTTTTAAAATCACTTTTATATTTTGATAATCATATTTAATACTCATTAAGTCTATAAGTGATTTTTCAGGACTTATATCATACATAAGTTCAAATAATCTTTTCAATTCTTCACTTAATATAAGTTCGTAATCCTCTGGTCTCTTAACATTTGTCATAACATTGGCATACTCTGTTTCTTGAAGCACTTTAAGTGCTTCACTTGCTGAATGAGAATCTATCATTCTGTCAAGCTTTGATTTATCAAGGAGTTTTGTCTCGTATACTCTAAGTCTGGGTATAACTTGACTAAATTTCATTACATCCATTATTTATCCTCCTTAATTAAATAATACTTGTGCAACTTTAAGACTTAAGTCATCTTTAATAGAGCTTACTAAAGCCTCATATGTATTATTTATTTCTATGCCATCCTTTTCTAATATAAATCCACCCTTAAAGTTTCTTTTTTCACTACTTAAAGTTATTGTAGCCTTTGAATTAAGCTTATTATTTATTTCGTTTAAAACTTCAGTAGTTATAACTTTTGCACCCTCTTCATTTAATATTAAATTTTGGTTTCCTTCTATACCACTATTTAATATTGAATCAGTAACAAAATCCTTTAATTCTTCATTTGAAAGATTGCAAAGTGCTTCTACACTACTTTCAAATACCGAATTTATAACTTTTTGCTTAGCAGCAAGTTTTTCATTTCTTGAATTCAATTCTGCACCTGAAATTATTCTTTCTTTTCTAGCTGCTGCATCTCTTTCTGCTCTTTCTAAAATTAACTTTTCTTCTGCAGATGCTTCTTCTTCTTTTTTAGCTATGATTTTATCTCTTTGTTCATTAGCATCGTTTAATATAGAAGTTTTTTTATCTTCTGCATCTTCAAGAATTTTAGAAGTTAAATTACTTATGTTAGACATTCTCTCACATCCTCATCCTTAAATTCTGACTAATTAAAATACGCCATTTACTAATAAGAATGATACAACGAATCCTAATAATGCATATGTTTCAACCATGGCAGCTAATACTATACCTTTAGTAGTGTGATCTGGGTTTTTAGCTAATATTTGAATACCAGCAGCTGCTGCTTTACCTTGAGCAATACCTGACCATAAACCACATATAGCTATTGGTAATGCTGCAAATAATAAATATAAACCTTGTGATAATGTTGTTTCTGGTGATAATTTAAAGAATATTAATAATCCTATAACGAATCCATAAAGGCCTTGTGTACCTGGTAATAATTGAAGAACTAACGCTTTACCAAATTTTTCCGGTTGTTCTGATAAAAGTCCTGCTGCCGCTTGACCTACTATACCAACACCTTTAGATGATCCTATACCTGACATACCTACTGCTAATGCAACTCCTAATGCTCCCATTACGAATCCACCGTAATTTTCCGTAAAAAATTTAATCCAAGTCATATCCATTTTAAATATCCTCCTAATTTCTTCTTAAATTTATATATTTACTATTTGATTTAAATGGCTTAAAGGCTCTGCCTCCACCATCATAGAATTTACCAAAATATTCAACATAAGTTAATCTTAATGAATGAACGTAACCACCTAGTAACGATAATCCTAGATTTACTGTTTGGAATATTACAAATATTAATGGTCCAAATAAAAATGTGCCAAGTGGTCCTGGTATCATATCCATAATAAGATTAATAGCTCCTGCTATTGATCCACCAGATAAACCAAGTGCCATAAGTCTTGTATAAGAAACTAAGTCTCCTACATAACCTGTAATACCATATAATTCATATAGTCCTGAAGCTACCTTTCCACCTGTTGTCTTAGCTGACCTTCCTTGAGTAATTACAATTAATACAGAACCTGCTATAGCTCCAATTTTACCTATTGTTCCAAGCATCGGTATATTCCCCATCATACCACCTGCAAGTAACCCTAATGATATTAATGTAATTGCCCATGATCCTGCATCCATAAAAGCTTCTAATGGTTTTCCAGCTCTTATTAATACATAAGCCTTAACACCTAATGCAAAGAATATTTGAATAGCACCAAAAACTACTGATAAGACTAATATAGTCATAACATCTGCAGTAGTATCAATTAGTTTTGGCAAAGGAATCAAATCTCCAAAAAATGATCCGTAAATAGCACCAAATGCTATTGTTGGATAACTTAAATAATGGAAGAATTTTATCATCTTTTTCATTCCATCATCAAACTTTAGATACTTAAGTGCTATAATTGTACCTATAAGCATTAATAGACCATATCCCATATCCGCTACCATCATTCCAAAGAAAACTAAATAGAATGGTGTTACTATCGGTGTAGGATCAATCTCGTCATATTTAGGTAATGCATACATTTCTGTTATTGACATAAACGAATCATTCAAATCATTATTTTCCAACTTGATTGGAACATCATCAATTTCTTCGTCTTTAACATCTTCAAAATTTAAATAATAGTCCTCACCTAAAATATCTTTTACTATTGCAGTAAGCTTTTCATTAAACTTGGTTGGAACCCAACCTTGAATTAATGTAGTGCTTTCAGTTCTTAAGAAATTTGTACTTACACTCTTTCTTGAAACAAGATTGCTATAGTATTCATAAGCTAACTGCAATTTCTTCATTCCTTCTTCAAAACCTGATAATTCTTCTTTTATAATGAATTTATCGGATTCAATCAGTCCAATTCTATCATTATATTCATGAATTAATTTTAGAGGAGTTTCTTCCTCATCAGTTTTAAACGGAGTAAACCCAAATCCTCTAAGTGCCTCTTCAACACTGTCTTTGTTTGCTTTGTTACATAAAGCAATAAAATAAGTATCTTGATTAGTCTTTGATATAATCTCGACATAACAATCATTTAGTTCACTAATTAATGATTCTTCATATTGATTAGCTACACTACCTAAGAAATAAGAAGTTTCTTTAAGTTCTTTTAAGAAACTTAAAGGTGCATCGAAAGCTTCATAAGGTGTTAAACTTGATACTGCAGTTTGAAGCTTAGTTTTCTCATTATCAAGTCTTGCAATCCCTTCTTCTTTTTCCTTAACTTTTTCATAAACAGATTCCCAATTACTACTTTCAACTTTTTCTTTAAGCTCATCCATCGTTAATGAGAGTTTTTCTGTTCTTAAAGTTTTCACTAATGATTGTTTAGGCACATAGTCTTTTAAAAATTGTAGGGCAAACTTAACCTTTGATAATTGCTCTTCCCACTTTGCTATATCAGAATCAATTATATCCTTTTTCAATTCTGAAAGGATTTCATTTTGTTCTAAAAGATTTTCATCTTGTAGATTAATGAACTCAGCATTTGAAAATTCTTGTAATTTTTCAAGCAATGCTTCTTTCTTTGATTCAAAGGCTAACAAAGTGAACTTATTCATCTTAACTATTGCCATGAATTTTCACTATCCTCTCAACCACTAATTTTACAGCATTATTTTTCTTTTCTTCAGATATATTTTCTATGTCTGAAGCTTCACTTTTACCTTTAGCTAATATAGGCTCTGCTTCTTTATTTCCTGCGCTAATCGCTTCATTCATTAAAACATTAGCTTTTTCTTTTGCTTTAGCTAGCACATCATCATATTTTGCTTGTGCTTCTGCACTCGCTTTTTGAACTATTTCTTTCGCTTGTAAAGTAGCATTTTTTACTAGTTCTTCTGCTTCTGCTTCTGCTTTTTTAATTTTTTCAATTGCTTCTAATGCCAAAATATCACCACCTTTTATGCCTTAATACAAAGAAAAATAATATATATTAATACTTTATATAGTATTAATTACTTTGTCACTGTCTCATTATACAATGCCTCTGCATAATTTTCAACACATTTGAAATTTTATTAACAGAAAGTTATTATTTCATAATGCATCCACACTATAAATCACTGAGTTTTTCAATAAATAAATATTCATTATTATTGTTAAATAGACAGTAGAAATCTTCTTCTATAAGTTCGCCATTTTTAACATATTTTTCTAAGTTGATATCAAATTTTTCTAAAAAATATTCCTTAAATGAGTATTTTTCTCTCAACTTATCCTTATATTTCTTTTCTTCTTCTTTAGAAATATTTATTTTTAAGAAATTAGGCAAGCCTCTCCTTTTATTATATAGTAAATAGTTAAATTTAACTATATTATCTAGGTATTTATTATCACTTTTTAGTATTTTTTTGTTAAATTCTAAAAAGACTTTATAATATTCTATGTTTCCAATATTTCGATTAAAATATCCATTCTCTTCAAAAAACTTTCCTAAAGCATAATAAAATTCAAATGGTGTATTAAATTTTTTTTCAAAAAATTTAATTATATAATTAAATTTTTGTGAGTTATAATACTTATCGACCATTTCTTCTACTTTCTTAAGTTTTATCATTTCCTCATATGATACTAAATTAGTTTTTAGTATTTCATATGGTGGATATGGTGAATATTCCATCCCATACATTTTCGCTTCTTCTCTCATTGATGATCCCTTTAATAACTTTAAAAAACCTAATTGTATTTCTTCTGGATGTATAGAATATACATCATTAAATGATTTTACAAATGAATTATAATCTTCACCTGGAAGCCCTGCTATTAAGTCTAAGTGCTGTTTTATATTCTTTATGGACATTAATTCTAATACTTTCTCTTTAATATCGCTAAAGTTAACAAATCTATTTATATTTCTTAAAACATCATCATTAGTAGTTTGAACACCTACCTCAAATTGAAACCTCCCTTCTGGAGCTTTTGATAATAATTTTATTTCCTCATCTTTTAAGATATCTGCCGATATTTCGAAATGGAATGATGTTTCTGTATTTGCATTAATTAAAAAATTCCATATTGCCATAGAAAATTTGTGATTACAATTAAATGTTCTATCAACAAATTTAACTAGTTTAACTTTCTTTTTAATAAAATAATTTAATTCTTCCAATACTCTTTCTATATCTAAAAATCTGACACCATGACTTGTTGATGATAAACAATATTTGCAATTAAAAGGACATCCTCTTGATGCTTCATAATATACTATTTTATTGCTTAAATCTTCATCTTCTTCATATGGAAATACAATCTCATCCATAGACATGAGCGGTCTTTTTTCATTTGAATATACATCTCCTGAATTTTTATAATGTAACCCTCTTACTTTATCAATATCTAATTCTCCCAATTTATATAAAACAAAGTCCCTATAAGTTTTTTCCCCTTCACCTTCAATTACATACTCTCCAATATTATTTCTTAAAAACTGGACTGAATCAAAAGATACTTCAGGTCCACCATATAAAATTTCTATATTAGAATTTACTTTTTTGATGAGATTAGCTAATCTCTCAATTAATTCAACATTCCATATATAGGTGGAAAATGCAACTACATCTGGATCTTCTTTTATGATTTCTTCTAATATTCTTTCTTCCCTATCGTTAATAGTAAATTCTCGTATTTTTCCTTCATATGGCAGATCATTAGTGAAACTTTTTAAATATCTAACTGCCAAATTACTGTGGATAAATTTTGAGTTAATAGCTGTAAGTAATATTTTCATTTATTGTGTTCTCCTCTACTTCTTCTTTTAATGTTAATTTTTTTCCTCTTATGAAAAAAACATCCTCATAAACTTTAGTTTCTTCTATTTCAAAGTATTTTTCAAGGATTTTTTTTATTTCATCTACACTGTTATTTGATAATATATTTAAATTTTTAAATGTAAATTCTCTGAGTTTTTCTTTTGGTAATATAACTTTTATCTTATTATTAAACACTTTTCCCCTTTGTTTATTTATATCCCATATTAGTATTTCACCATTATTCTTTAGATATTTAGAAACGTTTTTTATTAATCTTTCTTTCTCAAGACTAGTCCACATCTTATTTAGATCAAAAAAGAAAGTACATGCATCATATTTTCTACTTTGTAATTTGCACTTTGTCTCTTCATTCACATAATCAATGCTAATTTCCTCTAAGACCTCTTTAGATATATTATATATTATACCAAGATTATTCTCTCCAACATCTAATATATCTCCTTGTATATTTACATCTTCTAAATTTATTACTAATGTTTTTCCCATTTCCAATCACCCTTCCTTAATATTTCATACTATTATTTTAACATTTTTTTACATATTAATAAAATACAACTTAACAAAATATATATCCAATAAAATATTTTAGTATATTTAATTTAATCAAAAAAGATGTTTAGATTTTGATATGCTACCTGATAATTAATCAGATAACTGCTCAATTGTTAACTTCTAAACATCTTTTTCTTTATTTTAAAGATTTTTTATTATTTAATTTTAGAATAAATAAACATACTAGAACAAATAAAAGTATCAAGATAAATATACGTACTTCTTTAGGTAAATTAAATACTACTCCATCATTCTTAGACTGTAATTTATAAACACATCCAGTTCCACTATCCAATATATATGCCGATCCATTCTTAGTACGTATTCCTCTAATTATACTTTCATCTTTAAGTTTTAAAAGCTTATGTTTTACTCCATTTTCGTTAATGGAATATATCATATTATCCTTTTTATCATAATATACACAACTGTCCTTTTCTAAAATTGCTCCTTCTTTATCTATTCCTAGATATTTTATATTATCAACATCTGAAAATTGATATATTGGTGCAGCAACTGTTTTATTAGGTGGATTTAAAATAATCCTAGATATTTTTTGTTCTCCTTTAAATCTAGGTGAAGTTATTAAATCTCCTCCACTATAATCTGGCCATCCATACCATTTTCCTTTTTCTATTTCATATAAATAATCAAAATCTCTATTTATAGGTCTATCTCCAATATTCTCCATACCACCTACAACACATATTAAATTATTATTACTATCTAAATCCCACCCTGTTATATTTCTTATTCCACATGCATAAAGGGATATCTTATTATTCGATAAATTCACTTCAACTATAGATGCATTGCCTAGCTTCTCTCCCTCTATCTTTTGTCCTTCAACACTAGAGTTTCCATAGGGCATAAATGCGCCAGTTTTACTCTCACCATAATTTTTTCCATTCAATGATATATTTATTGGACTTTTATCATATGGAATGTTATTTATATCATAAGTTCCATCATTGTCTGCAATCCCAGAATTAGTAGCACTGCCTATTGCAATTAATAACTTGTTATCCTTTATTATAATTTTTCTGTCTAAATATTTCCCAACAGAAGGTATATTACTTACCATTACATTTAATTCAGATGTAGATAAATCATAATTATATAATTTATCACCTGAAATAATATATAATTTTCCATCATAAAACAGAATATCTTCTATTTTTAAAGCTTCATCTGAAAAAAGTATTTCTTCTCTTCCTTCATCTTTTAAAACCTTCACATAATTTTCATAGGCTACATATGTATTTTTTCCGTCTTTATCAAAACTTACAGCATTTCTACAATTTTTAGCCTCTATACTCCAATTTATATTACTTTTTAGAATATTTATTTTATACTTGCTTGATAATTCAAATAATCCCAAAGATGCTGCTACAATTATAATTGAAATTAACAAGAATTTAAAAAAACGCCTCACTTTTCTCCCTCCACCACTTTTTAATATTATATTCTTATCTTACATATATTCGTAACACTTCTACTAAATAATATACTTCATTACTAAATTTATATTTCCATAATATTAAAATAAGACCTTCATTTTATAATAAAGGTATCATTTTATTAACCGATAATTATTGTAAGAATTAAATACATAAAGTTAAGGATGTGATTTATATGGAAATGAGCATTGCAGATCTTTCAATGGGAATGAGTCAAGCTTCTCTTCAAAATGCAGTTTCTATCTCTGTTTTAAATATGACTATGGATACTGCTGCTAATCAACTTACAGCAATGACTGAAGTTTTAGATAATCTAGCTGTTGATCCNTACATAAAGTTAAGGATGTGATTTATATGGAAATGAGCATTGCAGATCTTTCAATGGGAATGAGTCAAGCTTCTCTTCAAAATGCAGTTTCTATCTCTGTTTTAAATATGACTATGGATACTGCTGCTAATCAACTTACAGCAATGACTGAAGTTTTAGATAATCTAGCTGTTGATCCAAATTTAGGTTCAAATATTGACGTAACTGTATAGATCTATATATCGTCACATAAAATAAGGGACGTAGAATCAGAGTTTAGTGGATAACACCCGAAATTCAATATATGATATGCTCGTATTGTAGGAAAATTTGAGTTAAAAATTCTACAGACAGAGGCTGTGCCCAAAAATGTTTGCTCCAACAACAAGTGTCGGACAAACAATTGTGGAACAGCCTCTGTCTAAGAATTTAATAACTAAAATTTTCAATACAATACTCCCCATATTCATATATTGAATTTCTTTGTTTTTCTCTAAACTTATTCTCAATGTAATTTATGATTTTAGAATATCCCCTGTCTAAAAATATAGTTTTCAATCAATGTAATATAATGCTTGGTGAGGTACAAACCTGGCAGTATAGCCCATCTTCATTCAATGCTGAAGATGTTTCCTTATTAAAAAAATCCCATCTGATACTCAATAAATAAGAAAAGATCCGAATTGCAGCATAGCTACTCTTTTTATAAGTGCACATTCTTAAGCAGAGAACCCAAATCTGTGATTTGGTGTGAATCTCTTATACCTACGAATGTATATGAGTAGATATTCCCTTAAACAGAGAAAATATATGAATAAGTACATCTTTATTTCCATAGAACCCGCATAAAATAAGCAAATTCTTAAGAATTTATATTCTGATATTTATAAATTGATATCCTTTAAAAAATAATAAAATATTAACTTTTTAAATCTTTAACATGTATAAATAACTATTCCTTAATTTAAAAATGTGTTTATTTAGAGCAATAATGTTGATACTATGAGTCTAGATGAAACAAAGAAATGAAACTCTTATGTTCGGCGGTGTCTTGCATTCAAAAAGGAAGCCACACATAAGAGCTTTATTTCGGTTATTTCACTTTAAACTTTCTACGTCCTTTATTTGTATTGATCATGTATCTTTCTTATTTTTCTTCAGGAATATTACGTAAAATATATGAATATTATTTAGAGTAATCTAAAGGAGTGATAACTTTTGGCAAAAGATAATTTTTTAAAGAATTCTTTTTTACTTACCGCATCAAATGTTACTACTGGAATATTAGGCTTTATATTCAATATATATTTATCCAATCTTCTTGGTCCTGAAGGTATGGGGCTTTATAATTTAGTTATGCCTATTTATAATTTGTTTATATGCCTTATGTCTGCTGGTATTGTTTCCTCAATGTCAAAAATAGTTGCAGTTTATGATCAAAAAGGCGAGCAAAATAACATTACTAAAACAATACGAGTTGTAGCAATGTTTAATATAATTTGGGCAATCATTATCGGTATACTAGTTTTTGTAGCTGCTCCTTTGATTGGAAAATATGGTGTTAGTGATACAAGAACAATAAGCGCTATAAGAGTTATTTGCCCTGCTATGGTGTTTATTGCAATTTCGAATATCTTTAAAGGATATTTTTATGGAACATCAAAAATAAAGATACCTGCTTTACTAGATATATTAGAAAAGGCTATGAGAATAATAACCGTCAGCCTTTTAATTTTATTTTTTAATGCGGATTCAATTGAAAAAATGGTAACACTTGCTACTATTGCTTTATGTATTGGAGAACTTCAAAGTTTAATAGGCTTATATATATATTATAAATACTGCATTGCTAAAACACCACATTCTTGTGAAGTTCCTGAAAGTAGATTCCAGCTCTTATTTGATGTTATTATAATAACTATACCACTTTGTATGAATGGATTTTTAACAAATATATTAGGAACTATGGCTACTCTTATTGTTCCAAGACGGCTTTTAGTTGCAGGTTTTAATCATATAGAAGCATTAAGTCTTATTGGTAAATTTACTGGAATGGCAATGACTTTGCTCACTATTCCACTTATTGTGGTATCCACAATTAATACATTACTTATACCTGATCTCTCACAAACTTTAAGTCAAGGAAAAAAATATGAAGCTTCATGCAGAATTAGAAAAGTTATAAAACTTGCATTTTTACTTGGACTTTCCACAACAATAATATGCAATATAATACCAGATAATCTCGGAAAAATGTTTTATGGACGTGATGATTTAGGTACTTATATTAGATTTGCTTCCTTTGGGGCACCTATTTTATTTACTTCCAGTACAATGTTTGGTATTTTAAACGGACTTAATAAACAAGGTATTATATTAAGAAATTCTTTAATTGAAGCAATTATTGAATTAATCGGTTTATATATATTTACTGCTATTCCTTCAATAAATATTCTAGGATATAGCATAACAATGATAATTGCTACAGGTACTAGCTTTTTACTTAACATACATGAAGTAAAAAAACATATAGATATTAATATAAATTCATATAATATATTTATTTATATCTTGCTTGCATTACTTGTATTTTTAATTATAAAAATATTAGCCACTCATTTCTTGGCACATTCTCTTATTATAAATAATTTTATGGTCATAGGCTTGACATTTTTTATATTTGCATATCTTGGAGGCTTTGGCGAAAGTGATTCATAACAATTTTTTATAAATTCACTTTACAATTTCTTCTTTTTAAAATTATATATAATAAAAATTACGGAATGCTAAAATACATTCCGTAATTTTTATTTTATATTTTTATTATGTATATTTCTTATATTTATTCCATAAGCTTTGCTTGTCAATAATTTTATATGTGATTCTTATAATTTTTTAACTATAAAAAATGTAATTAATACTTCTTTGCGTATTAAATTCTTTAATAGATACTTTATATTATTTTTAGAGGCGAAAAGATCCGTATTGCAGCATAGCTGCTCTTTTTATTTAAGATCCTAATTGCAGCATAGCTGCTCTTTTTATAAGTGCATATTTTCTCTCATGAACCTTGGGAGCATTTTGTATATTCTTCCTGAAATACTGTCTAGATCTCTCTTCCTTAACCCACCGAGCAATATTATTAAATATAAGTAAACAAAACCTCCAATAGCTATTAGTAAAAATGTTGAAACAGCATATAAAATCATATTTTTATTAGTAAGTTCTAACATTATACTTATTGGAATCCTAGTCCAATATATTACAAGTGCCATTACTGCTGATGCAATCAATGGTTTTACTATATTTCTGATCATATGTATTTTTACTCTTAAAGCTTTTTTAAGTGCTCTTTGATTTAATATACATGGAATAAAAAACCACAAGAAATTACCAACCACTACTCCCATTATATTTATATCTTTCATTCCAACTAAGATATAATTAGCTATTATCTTAAATGTAAGTCCAATTATAAATGTACCAAGGACATAATATAGCTTATTCATACTTTGAAGTAATACAGTTTGTATCTGTGCTACAGCCATAAAAATAAGTACAACTGATCCAACCATCATAAGTTCATACCCTTGTTCACTACCATATAGTATTGTAAAAACTTCTCTTGATAAACAAGACAAGCCAACTGCTGATGGTATTGTAATTAAAAATACCATTCTAAAAGCAAATGAAGTTTTATTTCTAACTTCTTTTTTATCTTTCACCGCCATTGCCGCTGATACTGCTGGAAGCACTGTAGTTCCAAGCGCTGTTATTATTATAAGTGGTACAGATAATAATGTTTTATATCGACCAAGAACTCCATATAATTCTTGAGCCTTTTCCATTGAAAAACCAGCAAAAGCTAATCTTGCATTAACATTAACCATATCTACAAGACTACCAAAGTTTTGTAGACCGGAACTTAATGTTATTGGTAATCCATACTTTACAAGTTTCCTAATTATACTCTTAGGTTTTATTCTTTTTGCATCACCTTGTGCTATATAAGCTTCTTCTTCAAAATCTTTCTTTTTATATACACACATCATATACCCAAGAGCAATTAATGCACCAACTGAAGTACCTATTGTTCCTCCTGCTGCTCCATATGGGATACTTATTTTCATAAGTAAATATGCACATAATAAACTTACTGCTATATTTATAACCTGCTCAATAACCTGAGATATTGCAATAGCTGTCATGCTGCTTTTCCCTTGGAAGAATCCTCTATAAGCTGATAATATTGTAGTTACAAATATACTAGGTGCAAGCATTAAAATTCCATAAGAAGCATCTGGATTCTTAATTCCATTTCCAAGTGCAAATGCGCCAATCATTAATAAAAGTGAAATAACTCCACTAATTAATGCCAATATACTTCTTGATATTTTAAGAGTTCGTACTGCATCATCTGGCTTATCTACTGCACTCAATTCTGCAACTACTTTTGCAATTGCAGGTTGTGTTCCAAGATTAGTAACTGCATATGCAAACAAAAAAACTTCATAGCAATTTTGATATATTCCATATCCAGAAAGTCCTATTATTCTTTGAAGCATAGGAATATAGAAAACTGAAATTATTTTTGTTAGAATACCAGCTACTGAAAGTATTAAAAACCCTCTGTTAGATGATTTCTCCTCCATAACTCCTCCTATCTAAGTGAAAACTTAAATACATCTTGTTTTATCTTTTTAAATAAAGGAGGCAGAGCTACAGCTACAGTCTTATTCTTTAAATAGCTAAGCTTTCCTTTAATTTCTCTAAAGTTTAATTTATAAGCATATAAAAATTGATAATTAAGTCCGTACTTATTCTCAAAGAATGAATTTAATTTCTTATCTCCATATTTATTATCACCAATTATTGGATTTCCTAAATATGATAGATGTGCTCTTATTTGATGGCTTCTTCCTGTAATCAAATTTATTTCAAGAAGTGAATACGCTCCATTAGTTTCTACAGTGTTTACTTCTGTAATAATCTTTTTAGAACCTTCAACTTCATTTTCATAAATTTTTGAAAGGTTATTATCTGAATTTTTTAATATATAACCTTCATATCTTCCATTTTTTATCTTTCCTTTTACAAGAGCATAATAATATTTTTTGATTTCATCTTCTCTAATTGCTTCATTTATGCATTTTAGTCCTTCAAAAGTTTTACCAAAAATAACCATGCCAGATGTATTTCTATCTAATCTATTACATGCTGCTGGTGTAAATGTAAGTTCATTTTCTGGAACATATGCTCCCTTTGCATCTAGATATGAAAGGGTATAATCTGTAAGTGTTGCTTCTTTTCCATCAGCACTATCAGAATGTACTAAAATTCCTGGCCATTTCTCAACTACTACTAAATTATCATCTTCAAAACAAATCTTCATTCGTTTTGAATCAACTTTCATAAATTTATTGCTTTTATCTTCTTTTTTACTTTGTATGTATTTAATCTCTACTATGTCGCCTTCCTCTAAAAAATATTTTTCATTTTGTTTCTTCCCATTAACTCTTATGTCCTTTTTTCTTAACGCCTTAAATATAGCGCTTAATGGTACATCTTTTAATAACTTTCTTAGGAATTTATCTAATCTCTGTCCTGCTTCGTTTGGTCCAATTTCTATTTTCAAATATTATCACTCCGTTTTCCTTTAGTAAAACATTTTTTACTTATAAATTATATGATAAAAAATGTTATATTACAAACTAATAAATAAAATGTTTAATTACAGTATATAAATAACCATCCTATATGTCTATATAAACATTAAAGTTTAAGACTTAACACAGGATGGTTATACTAATTATTCTTACTTTACTTTGTTAAGAAATTAAATGCTGCCGCTACCTGAATAGCAACTCCGATCGGTAAACAATCTTCATCTATATTAAATAAATCACTATGTGCTGGATGTGTTGTATTTTTTTCTTTATTTCCTGATCCTAAGAAATAAAATGCTGATGGTCTTTCATTAGCAAAATATGCAAAGCTCTCAACACCCATTTTAGGTGCTTTTTGCTCTAATACATTTTCTTTTCCTATAACACTACTTGCACTTTCCATTAATAAGTCTACACAATCATCATCATTATATAGACAAGGATAACTTTCAAAAACTTCGACTTCAGCTTTGGCTCTAGACATTTCAGCAATTCCATTTACAATTTCATTTAATCTTCTAACTGCAAACTCCCTATCTTCTTTTGTCATAGTTCTAATCATTCCACTAAGCTTTGCTTCTCCTGGAATAATATTTTGTCCTGTTCCAGCATGAAGCATGCCTACTGTTACTACAGCTGGATTTACTGGAGCTATTTCTCTACTTACTATAGTTTGAAGTGCAAGTACTATATGGCTTGCAATTACAACTGGATCTACCGTTGTATGTGGTGATGCCCCATGACCACCTTGACCAGTTATTTTTATATTATAAGGATTTGATGCAGCATTAACTACACCTTTTTTTATCTTTATTGTTCCACATTCTGTCTCTTCATCTACATGAAGTCCAAATATACAATCAACC
The DNA here is from genome assembly GCF_001458595.1 of Clostridium neonatale. GTDB lineage: Bacteria > Bacillota > Clostridia > Clostridiales > Clostridiaceae > Clostridium > Clostridium neonatale. Next base: position 463,278 of record NZ_LN890328.1, on the reverse strand, counting down.
CTTGGATTTTCTAGTACCCCCTGTGTTATCATATGTGGTGCTCCACCTGTAGTTTCTTCTGCGGGCTCAAATAATAACTTAACTGTTCCAGAAAATTTATCTTTATATTTATTTAAAATTTTAGCTGCTCCCATAAGGATTGTTGTATGTGAATCATGTCCGCATGCATGCATTCTCCCAGGAATCTGAGATTTATATTCACAAGATTTCATATCTTGAATTGGAAGTGCATCAATATCGCCTCTTAATGCTACAACTTTACCTTCACCATCCTTAGTTCCTGTGATTATTCCACAAACTCCAGTTTTTGCAACTTCGATATATGGAATATTATTTTCCTTTAAGAATTCTTTTATAACTCCTGAAGTTCTTACTTCTTCAAACCCAAGTTCTGGATGCATGTGTAGATCTCTTCTTATGGCTATTAGTTCATCTTTGATTTCATTTGCTTCTTTATTAAAATTAATCATGTATATTCCTCTCTCTCTTTTTATACTTCCGTTTTCACATATTCCAATATAAAAATGTCATATTATTTTCTATTCTTAATGTTCATAGTCATTTCGCCTATTCCATATTCAGTAGTCATTTTTAATGCAATATCCGTTGGGTGAGATATGTCATTTTAAGTTCCAGTGGAAATTTTAGATTTAAAATCACTTTATTATATGAATTACGACCAGAATACTTCTATAACATCTCCATCTTTAATACTCGCAGTATAAGGAGTATTTTCTCCATTTAAAGTTATATTTATTGAACCTTTTGGTACTGTTAAATCAAAATCTATATAATCAAAAATATCAACTACTACATATTGTGCTTTTTCTTTCATTTTGATTTCTTCATTATTGACAATAACAGTTATTCCTCTATTTTCACTTATTTTATTTTTTAATTCTTCTAATTTTAATTTATCATCTTCATTATGATCTTCGTTCTTTTTTACTTCTTTCTCTTCAATATTAATATCATTTTTTACAACGTCATAAGAAGCTAATTCATTATCAATCACTTTGTTGACGTCATTTAATGAATCTTCTGGTAAAATTTCAGTCTCAGCTACTTTTTCATCTATTTCTATATTCACATCTCCCACATTATTAACTTCTTCAGTATTTTTTTTGAATATCTTATCCCCTTCTTTAATATCATACTCTTCTGGCAATAGATTTCCTTCTTCATTTAACAATTCTACATCTTCTCTGATAACATATTTCTTAAACTCTTTCAATCTAGAAGGTAAAAATACTTTTACATCATCATTATTTTTAATTATATATTCTAAATCTATTTCACAATCATTTACCATAATTACAGGTTCTACATTAATTATATCTCCATTTAAATATATACTCATAGAATCGATATCTCTTATATTATCAGCTAATTTAGGTTGTGCATCCTTACCATTTTGAGCATATTCAATATTAATCTTATCATTAATTCTAATTTCACTTTCTAATGCTGCTACTTCACCATTAATCTTAATAACTGCATTTTTCCCATAATCACCAAAAGCAATTCTTTTGCATCCATTATAAGTAAATCTAACGCTTTTACCATTTTTACTTATAAATAAGCTTGGATTGATTCCTGCTTGCAATACTACATCCATAACAGTATGATTGTGTGAATTAAATAAACTTATAGGTTCATCATTTAACATTACATCTATAAAATCATTTCCAAGACTTTTTATTGCAGTTAAAGCTATTCCAAGAACAGTTACACCTGCTGAGCCTAAACTATTATCAGATATACATTCAGTAACTGTACTTCTATCTTTTATACCTATTCTTTGAGGCGGTAAATTAAGTTTTTCAGACATCTGTTCAACTAAACCTGGAGTATGTGCTCCACCTCCAACTAAAAATACAGCACTAGGTGATTTATCACCATTTAACTCTACTATCTTTTTACATATTTCATCTGCTAATTTTTTTACTACAGTATATATTGATTTTAAAACTGATTCACTAGATACAGTATTCTCTAATCCCATTATATCCACATATGTTATTTCTTCATTATCCTTAATTGATCTTTTTATTCTTTCTGCAGTATTAAAGTCTACCAAATATTCCTGTACTATTGCTTCTGTTATTTCATCACCTGCAATTGGTACCATTCCATATGCTGAAATGGTTTCTTTTGAACTTATAGCTATATCTGAAGTTCCTGCCCCTATATCTACTAATCCTATATTTAACAGCCTCAAATTTTTAGGAACTGCTGCTTCCATTGCAGCTATTGGTTCTAATGTTAAATTGCTCACTTTTAAATTTATTTTATTCATTACTGAATAAAGTGAATCAATTACAGATCTAGGTAAAAATGTTGCTATTACTTCTGTTCCAATATTTTCACCCTTTTGGCCAATTAAGTTTGCTATTAAGTAGCCATTTAAATAATAATTTTTAACTGAATACCCAACACAATATAATTTTCCTTCTGATGTCTTATTAATTTCTTCTTCTGCTTTTTTTACAGCACTTAATTCAAGAGTTCTAACTATCTCTTTATTAACTTCATTTTCATCATCACTTATGTCAAGTTCAGCATTACTATTAATTGTTCTTAAAAATCTACCTGCTGCAGCAATTGAAACTTCTGTAAGCTTAATGCCTATTTCTTTCTCAATGGCATCTTTTACTTTCAATGCTACTTGTGCTACTAAATTTACATCATGAATTTGACCATCCACCATAGCCCTTTCTTCATGCTCTAAATATTTTTCACAAACTACTTGAAATTTTTTATCTTTAATTATCCCTACTGTTCCTATAATAGAACGAGTACCTATATCCAAAGAGAAAATTATATCTTTTTCATTAAAATTACTTAAATTCATAAAACTCTCCCTACTTCTATAATATATAAACCTTATTATAAATTATATATTATAAGACATTTACATACAATGATTTAGAAAATTACTTTAGTTTTTTTATCTATATTTAATGCAAAAATATAGTTACTTTTTATTTATTAAGAATTTATTATATTTTTCATAAAGCAATTTTAAATTGCTTTTATTTATTGTAAAATATTTATATAAAGCATTTGTTCAGGAGGTGTTGAAAATGTTTACCAAAATATCTAATATTGAATGGATTAATTATATTGAATCAAATAAAGATGATATTATATCATTTGACTATTCTACATTAAGAAAAGACATTCCTGATGGCTTAATTAAAGGTACTGTTAATTTTAAATTTTCTCGTAAAATGTTATTAGAAGGTTTGAAAAATTTAAAATCATATAAAAAAATAATCAATTCATCACCTGGAAAATATGAATTTATAAATGATAATATCTCCAGTGATAATACTTATAAAATACTCTATCTCCAAATTCATAACGTGTTAGCTAGAAATAAAAAAACTAAGCTTTTTAGCACAGAAACTTGGAAGTTACTTATAATATCTCATGATTTTTTAGTCAATCAGTATTACACTGCACGTGAAAGAGAATGTTTAGAAATGCTACTATATGATAATCCTATGCTTGATAAGGATTGTCTAATTGCATTATTTAATAGTATAAAGAATAGTTATGATGTAAGAAAGAATAATATCACACTTGAAGAAACAATAAAAAAACATCTATATTAACATAAATAAAAATAGGACAAATATTAGATTGTCCTATTTTTGTTTTACTAATTTTTTAGCTTCATCTAGTTTTTTCACATAATACTCATTACTTTTTAATGCTTCAACTGAAATATCTTCTACCTTCTTCAAAATATCACCTTACTTTACATTTTTATAATATGATATTTTATCATCATATAGATTGTTAAATCAATAGCAATATATTCTATATAAGCTTTCTTAATTTTAAATATACTTGCATTAATAAAATTTTAATTTTATTGACATAATACTGTAACACTAGATAGATAAAATAGTTCTTGTAAAGTTGTTACAGAACAATTTTATGTTTTCATTATTGTCCCTATAATAAATCAGTATTCAGAGTAACTTATATCCCCTAAATTAAGTTACTCTTTTAATTTTTTATACCTTATTAACTAATCCATTATCAACTAGTACCTTTAAAGAAAAACTTCTAACTTCTCCATCATCAAATCTTATAGTAGCCTTATCTTTTTCAAGTTCTTCAATAATTCCAGTTCCATAAGTTTTATGAGTTATTCTTCTTCCTATTTCATATCCATAAGTATCTACTGGCAAATCATTAAATCCACCTTCTATTATAAATCTCGAAATATCTTTAAACTGACCTTTTCTATTTCTTGGTGAGAATAAATAAAGCTCATCTATTGCACGGGTAATTCCAACATAGAATAATCTTCTCTCTTCTTCTATGTTTGTATCCTTGCTTGATGAATGTGGGATAGTATCTTCACAGCAGTTTATTATATAAACATTTTTAAATTCCATTCCTTTTACGCCATGAATTGTGCTTAATATAACCCCTTCCCTATCTTTTTTCTTTTTACTTTCCTCAATACTTTCTTTAACTTCATCTACATGTGCTAAAAATTCAAATATAGTTTTATAACCTTCCGCTGCTACTTTAAATTCTTCAATAATATCCTCTAGATCATCCAAACTCTGTCCAAATTTTTGTGAATATTCTCTTAAGTGGTCAATATATCCTAAATCCATAACAATATATGAAATAGCTGATGATAACGAAATTTTATTAAGATAATTTATATCTTTTCTAAGCTCATCTATTTTTTTCTTTTGAAATGGCGGCGTATCTTCTTTATCTATTATAATATCAAAAGGACTTTCTTCTTTAAAATAATTATTTAAATAGGCTATATTTGATTTACTCATATATCTAAATGGTTTATTTATTATTTGAATAAAACTCTTTTTATCAAAATTGTTTACACTTAACTTTAAGTAAGCTATTATATCTTTACATATAAAATGTTCAAAAAAATTATATTCACGATCCAATAAAGTAAATGGAATCTTTCTTCTTGTCAGTACATCAATAGCATTCATAGATTCCATATTGGTTCTATATAAAATTGCATTTTTCTCATATGGTATTCCTAGCTTTTTATTTTCTTCTATAATATCAGCCAGCTTTTCAGCCTGCATTTTTTCATTATACGTATTAAACCATTTTATAATTCCTAACTCTTCTCTATTAAAATAAATTTCTTTATTATTTCTTGCTTTATTAAATTTTATTAATTTTTTAGAGCTTTCAACTATATTTTGCTTACTTCTATAATTAACTGATAAATAGTATTTCTTTGCATCGCCAAATATCTCATCAAAAGATACCATATATTCTGGCTTAGATCCCCTAAATGAATAAATGCATTGATCTTCATCCCCTACCGCAAAAAGAGAATTCTCATGGCCTTCATTTATTATTTTTAAAAATTCTATTTGCATCTCATCACAATCTTGAAACTCATCTACTAGTATATATTTAAATAATTTTTGGTATGCTGAGCATAGATTCTTATTGCTTTTTAAAAGTTCTAAGACTTTAATGCATAAATCATCAAAATCATACTTATTATTTTCTTTCTTATATCCTTCATATGTTTCTAAAATTTCCTCAAATATTTCTTTTGAAATAGAAGCTTTAAATTCATTTAACGGTAATCTTGATGTTTTATATAAGGAAATATTATTTATTGCTTCTTTTACTTTATCCTCACTTACTTCATCAAAATATTTATTCAAAATATTACTTACTATTTTATGTACAATACCTCCATCTATAATATCTATATTACCTCCTGTTTTTAAGAGCATCTTATAAAACAGTCCATGAAACGTTCCAAAGAATGGTGCTGTCGTTGTATTAAATTTATCAAAGTAACGTTTTTTCATATTTAATGCTGCAGCTTTAGTAAAAGTTATTACTATAATATTTTTATCCAATATATTTTTTTGTTTCACTAAATAATTAACTCTATTTATTATTACTGTTGTTTTTCCAGAACCCGGTGCTGCAACTATTAAAGCATTTTTTTCTTCTGCTTTTACAGAACTTTCTTGATATTCATCAAGATTATACCCCATCATCATTCCTCTTTTCTCTTTGAGTTTATCTATTATACATTAAATTATTAAAATTTATTTCCACTATTGCAATTAGCTATACTAAAATTCATTATATTCATTTATTTCACCTAGCCTTTAGCAACTCTATTGTAATGTAAGTGTTATAGTTGTACAATAGTTTTGTATATTTTATATACAGATATAAATATTATGATTGCTAGAATAATGAGATTTAATTTTATGATTTCTTGTAATTTAAAAAGGAGCTTATTTATGAATAATTCAAAATTTGATGTAAAAAACGAAAGAAATTTAACAATGTTAGTTGATTTTTATGAATTAACAATGGGAAATGGTTATTATAATAAAGGTTTAAAAGATAAAATAGCTTACTTTGATATGTTCTTTAGAAGAGTTCCAGATGGCGGTGGATACTGCATAATGGCTGGTGTTGAACAATTAATTGAATACTTAAAGAGCCTTGAATTTACCGATGAGGATATAAATTATTTAAGAAATAAAAATCTTTTTTCAGAAGACTTTCTTGATTATTTAAAAGATTTTAAATTTAGCTGTGATGTCTGGGCTGTTCCAGAAGGATATCCTGTATTTCCAAATGAACCACTTGTAACAGTTAGAGGTCCTGTAATTCAAGCTCAATTTATTGAAACAATGATTCTTTTAACTATAAACCATCAAACTTTGATTGCTACTAAAGCCCATAGAATATGCAGAGCTGCAGAAGGTCGTCCTGTAATGGAATTTGGATCAAGACGTGCTCAAGGATATGATGGTGCTATTTATGGAGCAAGAGCTGCCATAATAGGTGGATGTAATTCAACTGCATGTACATTATCTGACAGAATGTTTAATATTCCTGCAGTTGGTACAATGGCTCATAGCTGGGTTCAGCTATTTGATACTGAATATGAAGCATTTAAAACATGGTCAGAAATTTATCCTGATGAGTGTGTACTTCTTATTGATACATATAACGTAATAAAATCTGGTTTACCTAATGCAATAAAAGTATTTGACGAAGTATTAAAGCCTCTTGGAAAAAGACCTAAGGGAATTAGGATTGATTCAGGAGATATAACTTATTTAACAAAAAAATGTAGATCTATTCTTGATGAAGCTGGATATGAAGATTGTAAAATTATAATTTCTAACTCTCTTGATGAACACATAATAAAAGATGTCCTAGATCAAGGCGCATGCATAGATTCATTTGGTGTTGGTGAAAGATTAATAACAGCTAAATCAGAACCTGTTTTCGGCGGAGTTTATAAACTAGTTGCATTAGATGAAGCTAACGAAATAGTACCAAAGATTAAAATAAGTGAAAATGATGAGAAAATAACTAATCCAGGATTTAAAAAGATTGTGAGAATTTTCGACAAAAAATCAAATAAAGCTCTTGCCGATTTAATTGCATTAAGAGATGAAAAAATTGATGAAAATAAGCCACTAACTCTATTTAACCCTATTCATACTTGGAAGAGAAAGACATTAAAAAATTACTACATTAAAGATCTCCAAGTACAAATATTCGAGCAAGGCAAATGTGTTTATGAATCTCCTAGTGTATTAGACATAAAAGAATTTTCTAAAAAAGAAACTGACAGATTATGGTCAGAAGTTTTAAGATTTGAAAATCCTCATACTTATTATGTCGATTTATCTCAAAATTTATGGACATTAAAACAATCATTGCTTCATAAATATACAAGTACATTTGAAAATCAAGAAGAATAAATATTAGTATAAAAAAGCCTCTCTGAAACCATATAACAGAGAGGTTTTTTTAATTAAGTTCTTTAATATCCTACTTTTAAATTTCTTTCATCTTCATATATGGATATGTTCATGAAATCATATTCGTTTTTCATTATTCCTTTTATATCAATATTATTATCAAATGAACATTCACAGAAAATACAGCGTTCATCAGAATCCATATTTGAATTCTTATTAATCATCGGACATTCTGAATTGCATTCTACTTTTTCCTTTTGTGTAGACCAAAATGGACATTTTCTCATATACCCCACCCTTTTCATTTATTCATGTGAAAATTATGGTTACATTATATTACATTTGTTTATATTTGTAAAGGTTTCATATCAAATTTTACTAAATCTTTTATATTTTTTAATAATTATTTAATTTTTTACATAAAATAATTTTTATCACCTAGAATCTAATTATAAAAAATTTATCTAATCAAATATACTCAAATATAATATTATATACATGTCCATAAAAGGTAGAGTTCTTGAATATTTTAAATAATCACTTTTTCGATTCACCATTATTTTTTACTACTGATATATTTATTATTTCATTTTGAAAAGCTCTTAACAATGCTTTTTCTAGGACTTTTTCTTTATCAAAGTTTTCTATATCTCTACATTCTGAAAATACCTTGTTTTTTTCACCTTTAAAATTCTTATAAGTTAATGTTATATATGGCTTATCATACTCTACATTAAGTATCTTTATTCCCCATGAAATCTTAGCAAAATCCCCCTCAACAGATAGTTTTGTTAATTCTTTTAGCCTTTTATTATCCTTACTAGGATCATTAACTATTATTAATTCATCTCCAACTTTATATTTACTCATTAAAAACGCCTCCCAATATAAATTTTAGGTATAAACTAAAGTTGATTGCAATTTATAATACCGCATATAATAAGAAAAAAATAAATTATGACAATGAACCTTTTTCTTATTATATATATATTATATTTCATTTTTTCTGTTTTGTTAATAAATTAACAACTTTTAAATAAAATTTTTAAGGTTATTTGTGAAAAATCTTATCTAGTATCTAATACATTTTTATATATTTTACAATATTTTATAAATAATAATAATGCAATATATTAATAAATAGTTATTATTATTTAATATTTTAATAAATAATAATAACTATTTATTAATATAACTAATTATTTTTATTGACTATACTTATATATTTATATTATAATTTATTATATAAATATAATTATAGTGAGGTGATGAGAATGGATACTATAGCTTCTATTTTTAAAGAAAAAAAGCTAAAATTGACCCCACAAAGACTTTCTGTATATAAGTATCTAATTGGTACCAATTCACACCCATCTGCAGATAAAATATATACAGATATGCATGAGCAATACCCAACTATGAGCTTAGCTACAGTCTATAAGTCTTTGAAAACACTAGCTGATGTTGGTTTAATACAAGAAATAAATGTTGGTGAAGGCAACTTTAGATATGATGCAAATGTACATCCACATCCACATTTACAATGTTTAGGATGTAGTAAAGTTGAAGATTTTAAAAATTTATCTCTTGATAATCTTAATGAATTAGCCGAAACCAATAGTGATTATAAAATAATGTCAAATCAAGTTTATTTTTATGGATACTGCAAGGAGTGCCAATAATATCTTTATAGGGACTATAACTTTAGTAAAATTTATTTATTGAAGCTATAGTTCTTTTCTTTTTACTTCTATGTATCACATATATCATCATATAATTTAATGAGGTGATACATAATGAAAATACTAATTATTAAAAAGAAATTTGCTATTAATATAATTTTTACTTTATTTTTAATTATTTTATCTATAGTAATATTTACTCTTACATCAGAAAAATTTGAAACAACGCAAACCATTTATCCATTAGATATAAATGAAAATTCTAAGTATGATTTAACTGGTGATGGAAAAGAAGATACACTTCAAATGATAAATGGACAAAATAAAATTGATTACAATATAAAATCTTATGGAGATGATTATTTTCTTTCAAAAAAAGTTCCTGATAAACTACTCTTTACCACTAATAATCATTGGAAACCAACTGTATTCATTCATGATTTATCAAGAGATAAAATACCTGAAATACTTCTTCAGGGCTCAAAAAATAACAAAAGCATTTCTTATTTATTTCATTGGAATGGAGAAGATTTTTCTCTAGTTACATCAACTGAAAAAAACATTTTAGGCATACTTGATTCTAAGAACAGTAAAACTCCACAACTTTACTCAATTGATTCTAAAAATGGTATATCTTCATTAGAAAGTTCCATGGTTATTAATAATGATATACTAAATACTTCCAAAGATAACAATAATATTCCTAGCCTTGATAGTGTAATTAAATTTATAAATCTAGTTGAATATAATTATGTTGTTGATGAGTTACCCGATATATTCACGAGTGGAATTAATAGTAACGAATTATCTTTATTATGGAACTTGGATAAAGATAATTATTCATATGCATTTCAAAATGCATTCTTTTATGATTATAAATGGGATGCCAATGGCGATCCAACTAATATAAAATGGAGGCTATCTTTTGAAAAAAATGCTTTAAAGGGAAGTGAAGGCAATAAAGATGAGATTATAATTTTTCTTGATGTAAAAAAAGATTCTTCTTTGTATAAGATAACTAGCATAAAAAAATCAAAATAATTAATAATAAATAAGGCCGCAAAATGCGGCCTAAAAGGGGGATGGGGGGGTTGCTTAATTAAATAAGCTGTAAATTATACTTCTTATTTAAATTCAGCATGTAGGAGAGTACTTTCTCCGTTACATTAATAGTATTGACAATTTCTTTATTTATATACATTAAAAAATATTTTTATTTATATATTAATTTATTTTATATTAAATATCGTTAAATCCTCCATTCATGTATAATTCTATCATTTTATCTATAAGCTTTACTCTTTCTGGGTGAACACAATTTCTTAGATGATGCAAAAACTCTAAATTTTCATCATCTCTATTATTGCTTTTATCCCTATGTTTCTTACTACTTCTCTTTCCCGATTCCTTTTTTTCAGTTGTCATAGCACTCATATCCTCAATATCTTCTTCATTTTCAGCACCGTTTTCCATATCCATATCATTAATATTATCTAAACTTCCTACTTCATTCATCATATTAATATTATTCATACCATTTCCACTACCTGCTGGATTCATATTACCGATTCCATTATTATTTCCAAAATTTAATCCTGCCATCTTAGCTAATGGTTCCAAGTTTCCCAAATTAAAACCATTAGTATTCATTGAAGATAACATATTTCCTATATTCCTCATATCAACATTTCCGCCAAGCAATCCCATTAATTGAAAAGGATCTATTCCAAAAGGATTATTATTCATATTATTTATATTATTCATATTGTTATTATTATTCATATTATTTCTATTCTCTGGTGAAGGTTCCCGATTCCTATGTTTATGTTTAGCCATTAAAAATCCTCCCATTTATAACTTACCTATTTCTAGTATATGCATATGTACTTAAAAGTGTTATAAAATTGGATATTTTTTTGGAGGACCATCGGTCCTCCACCTATTATTTTAGCAGCAACAGCTATTTCCTGCTCCATTGCATCCTGCATTAAAGAAGCATCCACCAAATAATATAAATAGTAAGATAATTAAATAAGATGAACCACAATTTAATAATCCTGATCCACAAGCTATTAATAAGAATATAATTGGTGCTAAACCGCCACCACCACAGCCGCCTAATAATCCTCCAGTTCCTCCATAGGAGTTGTTGTTATTACAACAGCAAGGTGTTTCACAGCAGCAGCTATCACACATTTTCTCACAGCAGCAGTCATTACATTTTCTCTTCTTTTTAGACATATTTATCTCTCCTTCCTAAAAATTCAGAATATTAATTAAGCTAAACCTGTACCTGCAAAATTACCTAATCCACCGCATCCGCCGCCGAAGCCGCCGAAGCCGCCAAAACTACCATTGCAAAGGAATAAGATTACTAATAAGAATAAATAAGCACTACAGTTTCCTAATAATCCACCGCCCCACCATGAGCCATTATTATTGTTATATCCTGAGTTGTTATTACAGCAGCAGCAGTCTTTCTTACAGCATGAGTCACATGAGTTACAGCAGCAATTATTGTTTCTATTATTGTTGTATCCTCCACCTAGAAACCCATTTCCACATCCACAATAGAATAATATTAATAAAATCCAAATCCAAGCATTAAATCCGCATCCACCGCCTATTACAGGTGGAAATCCTGTGTTAGCATTATTAGTGCTTCCGCTAAAGCAGCAACAATCACTAGTTGAAGTTGATTCACTTGAAGTATCATCGCATGAATTTAAACCATTTAGGATATCATTCATCTCCATATTTGTTCCTCCTTGGAAATATTTTTGTTTTTATACTATATACTATTCTTCAGCTGATTTTTTGACACATTTTTTTATTTTTTTAATAGCGTATTGTTTTTAGTATATAGCCTAATATTATAGTATTATTTTCTGTCTTTTTAGTTCTTATCTGATATGAAAAAAGCAAAAAAATTTTCAGCATTTTTATATGACGAATTATCGAGCTAAGTGTTGCAATTAGCTTGACATTTTCTCATATAATAAAAAGACTGAGATTTTAAAATCTCAGTCTTTTCCTTTAATTCCTCAATGTATTTAGTCTATATTTGTTGCATATTCTAAGAAAAGATTATCAATTAAAGTTTCAGTTCCTTTCTTTGTTAAAGAAGAAAAGAAGTACAACTTATCTTCTACTCTTAACTTTAATGTATCTCTAATTACTTTTTCATTCTTTTTAAATTCAGAATTTTTAAGTTTATCACTTTTTGTAGCTACAACTACACAATCATATCCAAAATGCTTTATCCAATCATACATCATTATATCATCTTCAGTAGGTTTATGTCTTGAATCCACCAATAATACAATTCTTTTTAACTGCTCTCTATCGCTTAGATAAGTCTCTATAACTTTTCCCCATGATTCTTTCTCACTTTTTGAAACTTTCGCATATCCATATCCAGGTAAATCAACCAAATAAAAATCATTATTGATTAAAAAGAAATTTACTAATCTTGTTTTTCCAGGAGTTTGACTAACTTTTGCTAATTTCTTTCTATTAGTTAGCGAATTTATTATTGAGCTTTTACCTACATTTGATCTTCCAACAAAAGCTATTTCATTTCTATTATCTTCTGGATATTGACTTCTTTTTACTGCTGAGGTTATAAATTCTGATTGTTTAATTCTCATTATTATCCTCTCCAATTAATGCATTATTTAATACCTCATTTACTTCTTCTGCAGGTATGATGTTTAAGCTGCTTCTAATTGAATGTGGTATCTTATCTATATCTTTCTCATTTTCTTTAGGAATTATTATTGTATCTAAGCCAGCTCTATAAGCTGCTAATGATTTTTCCTTTAATCCACCAATAGGGAGAACTCTTCCCGTTAATGTAACTTCACCTGTCATAGCAACATTATGTCTAACCTTCTTACCTGACAATGCAGATACAAGTGCAGTTACCATAGTAACCCCAGCTGATGGCCCATCTTTTGGAACAGCTCCTTCTGGAGCATGAATGTGTATATCTTTATCTTTATAGAAATTATCTTTTATTCCAAATTTATTAGCATTTGCTCTCACATAGCTATATGCTGTTTTAGCTGATTCCTGCATTACTTCTCCAAGCTTCCCAGTTAGTTCAAGCTTTCCATTTCCAGACATAACCATTGCTTCTATAGGCAATGTATCTCCACCATAAGCAGTCCATGCCATTCCATTTACAACTCCAATTTTATCTAACTTATCAATCTTATCAAAGTCAAACAATCTTTTTCCTAATAGCTCTTCAACTTTTTTCTTATTTATAGATATTTTTTCTTTATTTGATTTTAATATTTCAGCTAATGCTTTTCTTATAAGTGAACTTAGCTTTCTTTCAAGTCCACGCACACCTGATTCTCTAGTATATCCTTCAATAACTTCTTTTATTGCAGAATCCTTAATATCAATTAACTTTCTATCTATATCTAAATCATCTAGAATTTTATTTATTAGATGGTTTTTAGCAATATTAAATTTTTCTTCATATGTGTATCCTGTTACTTCGATTACTTCCATTCTATCTAAAAGCGGTCTTGGTATAGTATCTAATGTATTAGCTGTTGCTATAAACATAGCTCTTGATAAATTCATAGGTATTTCTAGGTACGAATCTCTAAAATCCTTATTTTGTTCATTATCCAATATTTCTAATAATGCATCAGAAGGATCACCTTTATAGTCAGAGTTTATTTTATCTATTTCATCAAATAAAATTAATGGATTCATTGTTTTTGACTCTTTTAATGCATAAGCTATTCTTCCTGGAATAGCTCCAACATAAGTTTTTCTATGCCCTCTAATTTCCGCTTCGTCTCTCATTCCGCCAAGAGATATTCTTGAATATTTTCTGTTAATAGCTTTTGCTATTGATCTTGCTATAGATGTCTTACCTACTCCTGGAGGACCAACAAGACATAATATAGGTCCTTTTTGAGATTTACTAAATTTCTTTACTGCTAAGTATTCTATAACTCTATCTTTAACATCATCTAATCCATAATGTTCATCATCTAAGACCTCTCTTGCTTTAACAACATCTATAGATTCTTTACTATATTTTCCCCATGGAATATCAAGCACCCAGTCAAGGTATGTTCTTATAACATTAGCTTCTGATGAAGATAAGCTCATATTTTTAAGTCTTAAAAGTTCATTGCTTAGCTTTTCCTTACCTTCTTTTGTAAGCTTACTCTTATCAATTCTTTCTTTATATTTTTCTAGCTGATTTTGTTCTGTTTCATCTTCTCCAAGTTCCTCTTGAATTGCTTTCAATTGCTCTCTTAGATAATATTCTTTTTGTTCTTTACTGACTTTATTTTTAACTTTTCCTTCAAGCTTCTTTTGAAGCGCTGCTATAGATATTTCTATCTTTAGTCTTTCCAGTATCTTTTCAATTCTAGTCTTTATATCTAAAATTTCAAGAATTTCCTGTTTAACTTTTTCATCAGTAAGAGCATATGAAGCTATCATATCAACAAATTCTTCTGGCTTTTCTAAAGGTTCAATTGCTTTCAATGCTTCTAAATAGCTTTCATTAGTAAGCTTTACAAGCTTTATAAATTCTTTATCTAAATACTTTATATAAGCTTCTAATTTTTCATCTCTAACTATTTCTACATTTATTTCCTCTACAGAAACTTTAATATAATCTTTCTCTTCATCTATATATTCAGTAATCTTACCTCTTACTTTTCCCTCTACAAGAACTCTTATAGAATTATCATTCATTTTGAGTATTTGTTTTATTTTACATATAGTTCCTATAGTATATATATCATCTTTACTTGGATCTTCAATGGCTGAATCTTTTTGTGCTGCAAGAAATACTTCCTGCTCTTCTAACATGGCTTGTTCAATAGCCGCTATTGATTTTTCTCTTCCAACATCAAAATGTACTACTACACTAGGAAAAACAGTTAACCCTCTTAGAGGAATTAAAGGAATTGTATATAACTTTTTCATCTTACTATTTCCCCCCATTCATTATTTCCTTAATTATTCGGACCTATCTAGTATACACATATTAATAACTTTTTTCAATAATACCAAAGAATAAAAACTTACTATTTTAGTATGATTTTTCAATATGCGTGTCTATGGCGTTTTTTAGCATTTATTTCTAATAAGAGGTTAGTTTATAAAATAAACTAACCTCTTATTTATATTTTACTACAATATTATTAATTCTCCAAATTATTATTGCCTTCTGCAAGTAATATTTCTCTATTAACAGTATTTAAATCTTCTTTTAGCGAATACCTAATAACATCTGTAAAATATGATACTGGAATTATTTCAATATCACCAATGTCATGTAATGATTCATCATAATTTTCTTTTGGAATTATTACTCTTTTTACACCAGCTTTTAATGCAGCAGATATCTTAGCTTTTACTCCTCCAATTGCTTTAACTGATCCTAATATTCCTATTTCTCCTGTCATTGCAACAAATCTATCAACTTTTGATCTTGTTATTGCACTATATATTGCTGTTGCAATACTTATTCCAGCTGATGGTCCATCTATAGGCATTCCGCCTGAAATATTTACATGAATATCATACTTTTCAGTACACAATCCAAATAAGTTATCTAATACAGTAAGAACATTTTGGACAGATGAATATGCTGTACTTTTCATTTTTATCTTTTTATTATTATTTGTTATTTCTTCTTCTTCAACAATACCTGTTATTTTTATTTCTCCTCTTCTATTTTTAACCTCTTTTACACTAACCTCAAGAGGCATTAAAATACCAATATTAGCCCCATATACAGCTAACCCATTAACAACACCTACTTTAGAGTTATTTGGAATGCTATTACATACTATTTTATTGTATTGGCCATTTTCTAATACCCACTTTACATCAACCAATTGTATTTCCTGCCTATCTTCATTTATAGCCACACCTGATGCAAGTTGAATTAAATTTATTACTTCTCTTCCATTAGTGCAGTATTTACTTACTTCTCTTACACCTTCGTCACTTATATTTAATCCAACTTTTTTTACAGAATTTATAGCAATCTTTTCTATTTCTTCTGGAAGTAATGCTCTAAAAAATATTTCTACACACCTTGATCTAATAGCAGGTATTATTTCTTCTGGCGATCTTGTTGTTGCACCTATTAATCTAAAATCAGCTGGTAATCCATTATCAAATACTTCTTTTATGTATTTTGGCATATTAGGATCATCAGCATTATAGTATGCACTGTCTAAAAAGACTTTTCTATCTTCTAGAACTTTTAGTAGCTTATTTAATTCAATTGGATGTAGTTCACCTATTTCATCAAGAAATAATACGCCTCCATGTGCCTTTGTCACAGCTCCTGGCTTTGGTTGAGGTATCCCAGCAACACCAAGTGAACCTGCACCTTGATAAATAGGATCATGTACTGATCCTATTAACGGATCCGCTATACCCCTTTCATCAAATCGTAGTGTTGTTGCATCTATCTCAATAAACTTTGATGTAGCTGTAAAAGGTGATACTTTATTCTTTTTTGCTTCTTCTAATACCAATCTAGCGGCAGCGGTTTTCCCCACTCCTGGAGGCCCATATATTATAACATGCTGAGGATTTGGCCCACAAAGTGCAGCTTTTAATGCTTTAATACCTTTTTCTTGACCTATTACTTCATCAAAACTGGTTGGTCTGCTTTTTTCTGTAAGCGGTTCGGTTAATTTTATTTTTCTCATTTTATTTAAATTATCTAATTCTTTATTCTTACTATCAATATATGTAGATGTTTTGTTCACCTTAGGTTTACTTGAGTTATTTATTACACATATCATTACTATAATAAGAACAAATTGAAAAATTAATACTACTTCATTCATTATTGCTTAAGTATACTTTTTAAGCATACTTTTCCTCCCTTCCAAAAATCATCTTGAAAGTAGTATGTGTATATATATTGATAAATATTCCTTAAATTATATATAATTCTATGAAGGTATAATTTTTCTTTTATATTTTTTCAAATGATTAAATAGAATTCTACAACAATGTAATTTACCAAATAATAAAATCTCCAAAGATTAATAAAATCTTTGGAGATTAAAAAACTAAGCAGTTTCAACTTCTTTTTTTGATCTTGGCTTAACTAATGAAGGTCTAGTTTTACCTTCTTCTAGTCTTTCTATTTCTGGTTCCTTTTTATCTTTAATAGCTTCTTTATTTATTGTAACTTTAGTTATCGTTTTATCAGAAGGTATCTCATACATTATTTCATTCATTATATCTTCAATTATAGCTCTTAACCCTCTGGCACCTGTTTGCCTGCTGATAGCTTCAGCTGCAATAGCTTCTAAAGATTCATCATTAAACTCAAGCTTAACATCATCAAGTTCAAACAACTTTTTGTATTGTTTAACAAGAGCGTTCTTAGGCTTAGTTAATATTTCAATTAATGCAGCTTTATCTAATGATTCCAATGTTACAAGTATTGGAAGTCTTCCAACAAATTCAGGAATCAATCCAAATTTCAATAAATCAGCTGGCATAATTTCTTTTAAAAGACTTCCAACATCTTTTTCATGTTTACCTTGGATTTCTGCACCAAATCCCATAGAACTTTTTCTTGTTCTATTTTCGATTATTTTATCTACTCCATCAAATGCACCACCACAAATAAATAATATATTAGATGTATTTATTTGAATGAATTCTTGATGAGGATGCTTTCTTCCGCCTTGAGGTGGAACAGATGCAACAGTACCTTCTAGTATTTTTAATAAAGCTTGTTGTACACCTTCTCCAGATACATCTCTTGTTATAGATGGATTTTCAGATTTTCTTGCAATCTTATCTATTTCATCTATATATATTATTCCTCTTTCAGCTTTTTCAACATCATAATCTGCACTTTGAATTAATTTTAAAAGTATATTTTCAACATCTTCTCCAACATAACCTGCTTCAGTTAAAGTTGTAGCATCTGCAATTGCAAATGGTACATTTAAAAATTTAGCTAATGTTTGAGCTAGTAATGTTTTACCTGAACCTGTTGGACCAAGTAATAAAATATTACTTTTTGATAATTCTACATCACCATCATCTTTATTAGTATTTATTCTCTTATAATGATTATAAACAGCTACTGCTAAAGATTTTTTAGCTCTATCTTGACCTACTACATAAGAATCTAAGTATTCCTTAATCTCATATGGTTTTGGTAAACTCTTTGGATCAAAGTCCGGAGCTTCTTGGAATTCATCTGCTATTATTTCTGAACATAAATCAATACATTCATCACAGATGTATACTCCTGGTCCTGCTATTAACCTTTTTACTTGTTCTTGTGTCTTACCACAAAAAGAACATTTTAGTTGTTTTTTATCGTCATATTTAGCCATAAACTCACCTCACTTAATCTAAGTAATGAAATACTAATCTTCCTTCTTTTCTACTTTATGACTAGTTATAATCTCATCTATTAATCCATATTCCTTTGCTTCATCAGCACTCATGAAATTATCTCTTTCAACATCAGCATTTATTACTTCTAAAGGCTTACCAGTATTTTCACTATATATTTTGTTTAATTTTTCTTTCATTTTTATAATTCTCTTAGCATGTATTTCAAAATCAGTTGCTTGACCTTGGAATCCACCTAATGGTTGATGTATCATAACTTCCGCATTTGGAGTAGCATATCTTTTCCCTTTAGCTCCACTCATAAGAAGGAATGATCCCATTGATGCAGCCATACCAATACATATAGTTGATACGTCACACTTTATATATTGCATAGTATCATATATTGCCATCCCTGCTGTGATTGATCCACCCGGACTGTTTATATATAAATATATATCTTTATCAGGATCTTCACTTTCTAAAAATAATAGCTGTGCCACAATTAAGTTAGCGCTATCATCATTTACTTCTCCACTTAACATTATTATTCTTTCTTTTAATAATCTTGAAAAAATATCGTAAGAACGTTCACCTCTGCTGGTTTGTTCTACTACCATAGGTACTAAACTCATTTAAATCCTCCCTTTTTTCACCTCAATAATTTTAAATTCATTTTACTTATAATTATATAGGTTTTTAGTTTATTTGTTAATGCTTATTTGAAATAATTGCCAGAAAACTTTTTTCTGGCAATTATTAAAGCATTTTTCTATTTTAATGTATACTACTTACTATTTACAAGCATCTTTAATGAATTTTAAAGTGTTTTCAATAACAAGATCTTTTTCTATCATAGGCTTCTGAGCTTTAACTAAAATGTCTGCCATTTTTTCTGGATCTTTTGGTCCATACATTTTACCAAGTTCTAATGCTCTTTCTTTAACTTCTTCATCTGTTGCCTTTATTTCTTCAGCGTTTGCTATAGCTTCAAGAACTAAATCAGCTTTAACTTTTCTTTCAGCATTTTCTTTCATAAAATCTCTCATTTTATCAACAGTGTTACCTGTAAATTCCATATATTGATCTAAACTTAAACCTTGATATTTTAATCTTCCTTCTAAGTCTTTCATCATAGCATCAATTTCTTTTGAAATCATAGCTTCTGGAACATCCATCTTTGAGTTTTCAATTATTGCTGTTATTACAGCTTCTTCAAATTCTCTTTCAGCTTTATCATTATTGCTCTTTTCTAAGTTTTTCTTTATGTTTTCTTTTAATTCAGCTAAGCTTTCAACAGCTGATACATCTTTAGCAAATTCATCATCTAATTCTGGTAATTCTTTAACTTTTATTCCTTTAACTTCAACTTCGAATTTTGCTGGCTTTCCGTTTAATTCATCTCTTCCATAGTTTTCTGGGAAGCTAACATTAACATCTTTCTTATCTCCCACTTTTAAACCTATAAGTTGATCTTCAAAGTTATCTATGAAAGTACCTGAACCTATTTCTAAAGAATAATCATTTCCTTCTCCACCGTCAAATGCAACATCATCTATAAATCCTTTGAAATCTATAACTGCTATGTCACCTTTTTCTATAGTAGCTCCTTCAGCTTTTTCTTCAACTCTTGCATTCTTTTCTCTCATGTCATTTATTTGTTTTTCAACTTCAGCTTCTTCAACTTCATAAACTGGTTTCTTTATATCTAAACCTTTATATTCACCTAATTCGATTTCAGGATAAACAGTAACTGTTGCAGTGTAAACAAACTCTTTTCCTTCACCTAATTCCACTATATCTATCTTTGGATAATCTACTGGTCTTATATTCTCAGTAGTTAAAGCTTCTCCATATGATTCATCAATTGCAAAGTTAATAGCATCATCATAGAATACTTCTACTCCATAGAACTTTTTAACCATTGCCATTGGAACTTTACCTTTTCTAAACCCTGGTATATTATATCTTGTTTTATTCTTATTATATGCTTTTGTTAATGCTGCGTTAAATTTTTCTGCTTCCACAGTTATTTCTAACTTTACAACATTTGTTTCTATTTTTTCCACTTTAGCTTTCATTTTATTCTTTCCTCCTAAAATAGTATGCATCTAATTTAACTAGGTTATTATACCATAAACCTTTAAATTTTATCAAATAATTTATTTTTCCTCTATATAATTAGTGATTATAATTTCCATCTTTATCTATATAATATGTTACCCCATCTACATCAACTTGTAAACCAAGTTCGTTCATTGTAGAAATTTGAATACTATTAGCTGCTAAATCCCAAAGTACTGTATCTGCGCCAGATTGAATATCAGTTATCCAAAGATATTGCTTTAAAACATTATTCCCGAAATAAGGTCTATTAGTTATAAAGATTATTTTTTCATCACTTATAAATTTTCCACCATAATTCCATAAATAATTAGGATTATTAGCAAGAGTGTCTTCTTTTCTAAAAACACTTCCTCTAGTTGATGTATACTCATTTTTTGAAACAATCGAACTGCTTCCATCAATATTATATACAATCATATCTCCATTTACATCATTAATTAATACTTGTTTTTTAGATGGACTTATATCATAACTAACATTTTCGTCTAAATCTTTCACTTCTGTAAATGTACTTTCTTCATTTGAGTCTTTAGAATATACTGCTTTTGCAACATTCCCACTGCTAAGTGGAATATCTATAGTCTGTTCTACTGGTTCCTTGGGTGTTTCAGCAATTTCTTCTTTATTTACACTTTCCTCATTTTCTTTATTCTCGTCTTGTGCCTGTTCTTTATTATCTAATGTATCACTATCTATCCAAGCTTGAAGATCCTGTTTTACTTTTGAAAAATCAATTGGATTGTAAACAAATTTAACAGCTATAGCAGATACTATTAAAATCATCACTAGAGAGAAAATAATTATGTTACGTTTTCTTTTCTTCATTTTCTTTTCATATTCTCTGCTAAAAATACTTGGCTTACCCAAAAAACTTCCCTCCAAATCACATATTTTTTACTCAAACAAATTTATTATATCTTATTATTATTGTTAAATCTACAGCATTAATATATATTTTTTACAACAACTACTATTTTTTATCACAAGAACCGCATTTAACTTTACTACAACTGCATCCTGAGCAGCCCCCACACTTTATCAAACCTTCCTCTCTTAATTCTTCTATTGATAAAGAACATATATTTTCTGAATAATCTTCATAATCGACAGAATCTTTTAGTAAGTCTTCTTTTTTTATTTCAATCATAAATCTATTCCTTTCTTCTTATTATTAATTAACTAAAACAAATCATTTAATACACTTTATATAAAATATTGCTTTAAATTCTAAAATTACTCTTACAAATAAAAAAGCTATATTGATTTATTATTATAATACATCAATATAACTTTTTATACATTATACTTTATAAAATTGTAATAATTATTTAAAAACTATATACCTGCCTTTACCAGAATTTTTAGCTTTGTACAAACATTTATCAGCTTCTTCAATTAATTTATTATAATTTGTAGAAGAATTTAATTTTCTGTAGGATATTCCCATTGAACATGATAATAATTTTTCTTTTGGAATATTTATATTTTTATTTAAAAGTGCTTTTATATTATCCTCGTATCCTCTACATCGTTTTATTTCTTCATATAACTTTTCTGCTAACACTTCTCCATCTCCAAATTCTGCTTGTTCCAGTAATACTATAAATTCATCTCCACCATATCTAATAACATCTACACTCTTTAATTCTTCACATATAGAACTTAATGAATTAGCAAAAAAACTCAAAATATAATCACCTATAGAGTGTCCAAATGTATCATTATAATATTTAAAATTATCCAAATCAATATATAATAAACAAGCATTTATATTTTTCTTACCATTATTTTTCACAAGTGTAGATAATTTATCAAAGAAATAACACCTATTATTTAGACCAGTAAGTGCATCTTTTAATGCACTTTCCATTAATTTTTCCTGCCATTTTATTTTTTGAAGTGTTTCATTAAATTCTTTTATAGATATATTTATTATTCCTAAATTAGAACTATCTAATATTATATTATTTCTTATAGGATCATTTCCAAACTTAGTTGCACATATAAATATTAATTTTAAATTCTCATCTTTTATAATAGGCACATAAATTAATGAACGAACCTTTTCATTTATAGTTCTCTCAATCCAATTACTTAAGTCAATATCATCGCTTGTTACAAATGGTGACGTATATTCAGTTATTATAGCATTTAATTCTTTTATATAATTATCACTTAAAATTTCCCTATCAGTCGTATAAAGTATTTCTGTGGTTTCTCCTTCATAAAAAATCAATAATGAATAGTCAATAGAAAATTTATTTTCTATCAGAGTCATTGAATTATTTATAATGGTATTCTTATCATCTATTGATGTTAAAATTTCTTGAAAGCTATTTATGAAATGTATTTCTTCAACTTTATCATTAAGAGAATTAATTGTAGCTTCTTGTTTAGCTGCTTCAATAATCCAACTTAAGTCTTTTAAATCACTCTCAAAAGTATAATTATTGTTTACTGTAACTCCATCAATTAGATTTATATAGTAATTTATATTATGTTCTTTACAATATTTTATTGCTTCTTTCCTTACAGAGTCTGCATTATTATTTTCTTCAGATATTTCCAATATTCTAAAATATTCATACATAAACTTAGGATACATACATTTTAATGAACCTTTAGCTTTTATTAAATTCTTATATGATTTTCTAAATAGTTTTAGAGCTTCGTCTAAATCTCCTGGCTTTTTAGCTAATAGAGCTTCAGTAAAATTCTTAAGAAAATATTCTTCATCATCTTCATAAAATCTATTACTAATATCTACAGTTTGAATTTTAGATAAAAACGAATAACTTTTATATAGATTTCCTAAATAGAAATGATTTAATGCTGCTATTCCATATATTCTACTAACAGTAGTAAGTCTTAATCTTCCCAGCTTTAATGTCTTAATTACATTTAGAAGTATCTCTAATTGTTTGTTTGCTGTCTCATAATCGCATACAAATAGTGAAGTAAGACTTTTATTTATTAAAGCCATGCAGATTTCATCAAAATTCCATTCAAGTCTTAAATAACTTAATGATTTATTATAGTAATCATTTGCCTTTATATAATCGCCTTCAATTAAGCAATAATAACCCATTCCATTATATGTCTGTGCCAATCTAAAATTGTCATGCATATCAATAAGTATTTTTTCTACTTTCTTGTAGTATTCCTGGCTAATATCATGATCTCCATTAACTGCATATACTAGTGCAGTTTTTAAATCAGCTGATAAAATACAATTTATATTCTTTAATTTTTCTGCTAATTCAAGCCCTTCCATATAATAGTCTTCTCTTTGATCTTTAGGTCCAACAAAAGATATAAGATTAAAATTATGTGTCAAAAAATATGCAAGTATATTTTTTTGGTTATATTTTCTTGCCAATTTAATAAATTCTTCATCAAAATTTAGTTCTTCTATGGTTGTCCTATACTTTCCTTTTTCATTAATCCAGAATAATAGTTCATAAGATTTTAGTTTAAAATAATCATTATTAATTTCAACAGCTAATTTATAACTATTTTTCGCAAGGGTTTCTGCCTCATTAAACTTTAAGCGTACTATATTTAACATAGACAATTTTTGAAGTGCCAATGTTTTTAATTGTTTATCGTTTACATCAATTGCAAAATTTAATAACAAATCATAATACTTATAACTATTTCCATAATCTTTTTTTATTAAATATATATCACCCAATCTTAGTAGTACTTGTTTTAATTCATAAATATCATTTGAATCAATCATACTCTTATATTTTCTACAAAAGCATATTAAAGCTTCATCTATTGCAAAAAGGTTATACAAATTCTCACCATGAATAATTAGATCTTTTTCTACTTTTTTAGGCTTTTTATTATCTCCGTTGCTTTTTTCTTTAATACTAAGTCGTAATAATGAATGCTTTGCTTCTATAGAATCAATTAGATTTTCAAATTCATCTTGATAATCACAATCAAAATACTTGTCATCTGAAAAAGTTAATATAATTTTAAAATTATATTCTTCATTATTCATCACTATATATTTTAGCCAATTGAGAGTTGAGAGTGACATATAATTTATGTTTTCTAATAAAATAAATACATTGTCTCCAAATTTATTTATAATATTCATCAATGATTCATAAATTTTATTTTTTTCATACTCATAATCAAAAAATATTAATTCTTCATCTCTTTCAGCTTTTCCACATTTTAAATAACTTAAAAATAATGATTTATGCAGCGGATAAATATTAATATCTTCTAAAAATTTTTCTACTTCAATATTTGCTATATTAATTTCTTCATCTATGAAAGTTAAAAACGGAAAATACGGTTCTAATTCTCCATTATTATGTTTTTCTAAAACTCTATAAAAACATTTTTTCCCTAGATTTATTAAGGTTTTATTTATATCTCCTAATGATAAATTTTTAGTATCTTTAATTAAAATAACCTTATTATCTTTTTCATTAATTGCAGTAACCAAAATAGATAATAAATTCTTTGATATACTTTCCATACTAAAACACCTCTCACTTTAAGAAAAAGTGTATTTCTTATATAATATAATTAATATTCTTATCAATTATATTATATCATCAAATATATTATTCTTACATAAAGAATAGAATAAAATAAAGCCTATTAAAATAATAGACTTTAAATAATCTGTAATTATTAAACATTTGTTATTTCTTTTCTTTCGCCTTTAAAATTATTTATCTTTTCTCTTCTTTTGCCTAATTCCACCTTGATTTCATCCATAGATATTCCTAGTTCAGCCATTAACACAAGTAAATGATATGCTAAATCACATATTTCACATATCTGTTCTTCCTTATTATCATTTTTACTGGCAATAACAACTTCTGTACATTCTTCACCAACTTTTTTTAATATCTTATCTAGACCTTTTTCAAATAAATAATTTGTATATGACCCTTCACTACCATTATTTTTTCTATCTAAAACAACTTTATATAAAGCTTCTAAATCTTCCTTTTCCATAATCTTCTCCTTATATTTTAAGAATTATTTTTTTGCTCTTTAATATACTTATAAATCTCTATAGAAACATGTTTTATTTCCGGTATGACATGCAGCTCCCACTTGTTCAACTAAAATTAAAATTGTGTCATTATCACAATCTATTTTAATTTCTTTAACATATTGAAAATGTCCTGATGTAGCGCCTTTATTCCATAATTCATTTCTACTTCTGCTATAAAACCACGTTGTATCACCTTCTAATGTTTTTTTTAAACTTTCTTTATTCATATATGCAAGCATTAAAACTTCTTTGGTTTTATGATCTTGTACAATTGTTGGAACAAGACCATTCCCTTTTTCGAAATTAACGTTTTCTAATCTTTCTAAAATTTCCATATGCGTACTCCTCTCTTATAAATAGAGAAATTCAGAATATATTTATTAGTAAAATATCTAATACCATAATAAAATAAGAAAAGTTCCTTATTTTAAGATAACTACTCTTTTTATTTAAGATCCGTATTGCAGCATAGCTGCACTTTTTATATGTGCATACTCTTAAGCAGAGAGCCCAAATCTTGCATTTGGTGCGAATCGCTTACACCTACAAATGAATATGAGTAGGTGTTTCATTAAAAATTTTCTTCTAACCCGCATAAAATAAGCAAATTCTTAAGAATATATATTCTTAAATTCTTAAATTCTTAAATTCTTAAATTCTTAAATTCTGGCTATTTTTTCATTCTTCAAATATTTACGCAATGCATTTCTTTGGCATATAATGCTTAGTGAGGCACAAACTTAACAGTATAGCCCAGCTTCATCTACTGCTGAAGATATTTTCTTTATTTAAACTCTCTCTTTTATCCTTTTAACTGTCATAATTTCTAACTATTCGCTTTTTAAAGGAAACTCACTATTCACATCCGTTCATAGGAGTAAGTTCGATCAGCCAAATATAAAATTTGGGTTCTCACTTAAATTCTGGCTATTTTTTCATTCTTCAAATATTTACGTAATAAATTTTTTTATAAGAATCCCTTTTAATCCGCATAAAATTAATTTATCTTCTTACTGATATATTACGTTGACTCAAATAATTTTTTACTTCATCAACTGTCAATTCTCCATAGTGGAAAAGTGATGCTGCAAGTGCTGCATCTGCTATATTAGTTTTAAAGACATCATAAAAATCTTCTAGACATCCACATCCACCTGATGCAATAACAGGAACATTTGTTATATCACTTACAGCTTTAGTAAGTTCTAAATCAAATCCTTTTTTAGTTCCATCTGCATCCATAGATGTTAAAAGAATTTCTCCTGCACCAAGCTTTGTTGCTTCTTCAATCCACTTTAACAAATCAATTCCTGTATCTATCCTTCCTCCATTTATAACGACATTCCAGCCTGTATTATCTGCTTTCTTCTTAGCATCAGCAGCTAAAACTATACATTGATTTCCAAAATAGAATGCACCTTCTTTAATAAGATTTTTATCTCTTACAGCTGCTGAATTTAAACTTACTTTATCAGCTCCAGCCCTTAATATGGCTTTTATATCTTCTATAGTTTTTAATCCACCACCTACAGTAAACGGAATAAATATCTTTTCTGCTACGCTTTCAACTACCTTTTCCATTATCCCACGTTTCTCATGAGTTGCTGTTATATCTAAAAAAACCAATTCATCTGCACCTTGTTTATTATAGTATTCAGCTAATGCCACTGGATCTCCAACATCAACTAATCCTTCAAAATTTATTCCTTTAACAACTCTTCCTTCTTTAACATCAAGACAAGGTATTATTCTTTTAGTATGCATATAAATTCCCCCCTTTACTATCTGTTTTCTTTTGATATTCTTATTGCCTCTTCTAATGATAATGTTTCAGCATATATTGCTTTACCAGTTATAGCCCCATATAAATCAATTTCCATTAACTCTTTAATATTATCTAAATCCCGAACGCCTCCAGACGCTGTAATATCAATATCAACAGTTGATTTTAACTTCTTAAGCATTTCAACATTAGCCCCTTGTAATGTTCCATCTTTGCTTATATCTGTTACTATAATATTTTTGACACCTATATTCTCCATTTTTTTAGCGAAATCTAAATAATCTAAATTACTTCCTTCAAGCCAGCCTCTACCATAAACTTTACCATCCTTGCAATCTATACCAACAGCTATTTTTTCACCATATGTATCTACTGCAGTTTTAAGTAAATTTTCATCTTCTATTGCTATTGTCCCTAAAATAACTCTAGAGACACCATTTTCAAGCAGGTGCTTAATTGTGTCCAACGATCTTATTCCGCCACCCAATTCTACTGGAATATTAAGTTCTTTAGCAATCCTTATTACTAATTCATGATTTTCATTGCCACCACTTTTTGCTCCATCTAAATCTACTAAATGTATATAGTCGGCTCCTACTCTTTCAAATGATTTAGCTGTCTCAAATATATCATCTGCAACTATTTCTTTCTTATTATAATCTCCTTGATATAATCTAACTGGCTTTCCATCAATAATATCAATAGCTGGTAAAATTATCATTTAATCAACTCCCCAAAATTTCTTAAAATATTAACGCCAACATCTCCACTCTTTTCTGGATGGAATTGTGCACCAATTACATTTTTGCATCTAACAACACCCGGAATTTTATTTGATCCATATTCACTATATGCCACCAAATCATCTTCATCATAATCTTGAGCATAAAACGAATGTACATAATATACATATTTTCCTTCGTCTATACCTTTAAATAATTCATCCTCTTTATTGTAGAAAAGATTATTCCAGCCTATATGTGGTATTTTTATATTATTAACCTTGTCTTCATTCATCCTAACTATATTTCCTTTTATAAGCCCCAAACCTTTTTTTTCTACACCTTCATATCCTTTATCAAATAAAAGCTGCATACCTAAGCATATTCCAAGAAGTGGTTTTCCTTTCTTTACTTCTGCTTTTATCATCTTATCCAAGCCAAGCTTCTCTATAGTTTCCATAGCATCCGGAAAAGCTCCAACACCCGGCAATATAAGTGCATCTGCATTGTTTATGTCTTCTTCTTTAGATGAAATCTTATTTTCAAGTCCTAGAAAATTCAAAGCATTTCTAACACTTTTTAAATTTCCCATGCCATAATCTATAATAACTATCATATATACACCCCATTTTACAATTCACATTTCACAATTCAAAATGCACAATTATTCAAACTCATTAATGATTTCATCATTAATTGTGAATTGTGCATTATGAATTGTACATTGCTTAAAGTTTTCCTTTAGTTGATGGTAGTCCATTCTCAGGATTAATTAATTTTGCTTCTTTAATTGCTCTTCCTAAAGCTTTAAATAATGCTTCTATTTTATGATGATCATTTTCGCCATAAATCACTTTTAAATGCAAAGTTACACCAGCATTAAATGCAAATGCTCTAAAAAATTCTCCAACCATTTCTGTAGCCATTTCCCCAACTTTTTCTCTTTTAAAATCACAGTCAAATACTAAATAAGGTCTATTACTTATATCAATTGAAGCTAAAGCTAATGTTTCATCCATTGGGATATAAAATGTTCCATATCTATTTATCCCATTCTTATCTCCAATGGATTTTTTAAATGCTTCACCTAAAGCAATGCCAACATCTTCTACAG
Organism: Clostridium neonatale; assembly: GCF_001458595.1. Taxonomy (GTDB): domain Bacteria; phylum Bacillota; class Clostridia; order Clostridiales; family Clostridiaceae; genus Clostridium; species Clostridium neonatale. The sequence goes on along the minus strand of NZ_LN890328.1, from coordinate 433,668 downwards.
TGTGGTGATCACATACATTTAAGTCACCTTTAGCTTTTATATTTAAATCCATTTTCCCATGAAATGCAAATAGAGTCAGCATATGATCAAAAAAACCAACTCCAGTATCAATTTCGCTATTGCCCTTGCCATCCAGTTCCAGTTCTAATGTTATATTAGTTTCTTTTGTATTTCTATCTATTTTAGAATATCTAGACATCTACTCACCCCTTAATTTATTTAATATCCAAATATATTTTTTATAGATTCTACAACCTTCCTATTTTCCATAGGTGAACCAACTGTAATTCTAAAAACATCCCCATTGAAATACCTAATTGAGATTCCATCTTTTATCAGACCTTTTTCAAGTGCCTCTTTATGACTAGTTTTCCCATAAATGAAATTTCCCTTTGATGGATAAAACTCAATATGCATTGCTGCATTTTTTTGTATTTTATTAAGTTCACTAAAAAGTAATTCCCTTTGTTCTACTACTTTTTTTGCATTTTCAATTACTCTATCTGGATATCTTAGAACTACTGAAGCTAAATTTTGTGAATATGAGCTTATTGTATATGGTACTTTGAATTTTAATAGCTCCTTTACATTTTCTTCATTAGTTATTAAAAATCCCAGTCTAAGTGCTGCAAGCCCCCATGCTTTTGAAAGAGTTCTTGTTACATATAAATTTTTGTATTCATTTATATATGAAATTACTGTTTCTCCATAAAATTCGTAGTATGCTTCATCAACAACTACAGGCTTATCCTTAAATGCTTCTAGAACCTTTAATATATCTTCTACTTTAATGCCTATTCCTGTTGGATTATTAGGATTAGAAAATATAATCATATCTATATCTTCGTTTTTACCCATTTCTATAAATTCATCTACATTAAACTTCATAGACTCACCTATATTATAGGTTTTAATTTCTCCACCAAATCGTGTTACATAAAAATCATACATTACAAAATCAGGATTTAAACTCAATACTTTTTTTCCTTGTCTAATAACTGAACTTATTACAAGATCAATAGCTTCATCTGATCCATTACCAACAATAATATTTTTAGGATCTGTATCTGCGTACTTAGCATATAATTTTTTTATTTCCTGCATATCATTTGTTGGATATCTATGCAAATCAATTTGTGTTAGACAGGATTTCATTTTCATGAGTATATTTTCATTAATATTAAGATAAATTTCATTGCTATCAAGATTTATCTTGTATTCTTTTTCTATATTTATATACTCATTAATAACACTCATTACTTTAACCTCACTTTAACTGAGTTTGCATGGGCTGTTAATCCTTCTTTGTTTGCAAGAGTTATTATCTTATTGCCATTTTCTAGAATAGCTTCTTTTGAATAATATATAAATGATGATTTTTTTACAAAACTGTCAACAGATAAAGGTGAAAAAAATCTTGCTGTACCACTTGTAGGTAAAACATGATTTGTGCCTCCAAAATAATCCCCTATTGGCTCTGGGCAATATCTTCCTAAAAATACTGATCCAGCATGTTTAACTAATCCTAAATACGACATTGGTTCATCAACCATAAGCTCTAGATGCTCTGGTGCAATGCAATTTGATATTTCAATACATTCTTCTAGTGTTTTACAAATTATAGCTTTTCCAAAATCTTTTAAAGATGTTCTTATTATTTCTTCTCTTTCTAATGTTTTAGCCTGTTTATCGAGTTCCGCCTCAACTTCTTCATACAATTTTTTAGATGTTGTTATAAGTATAGATGATGCTAACTTATCATGTTCTGCTTGTGACATTAAATCCGCTGCAACATGAACTGGATTTGATTTTTCATCAGCAATAACAAGAATTTCACTTGGTCCTGCAATCATGTCTATATCTACTTGTCCAAAAACTAATTTTTTAGCAGTCGCTACAAATATATTTCCTGGTCCAACTATCTTGTCAACTCTTGGTATACTTTCTGTTCCATATGCTAAAGCTGCAACAGCTTGTGCTCCACCGACTTTATATATCTTATTTATACCAGCAATTTTAGCTGCTACACCTATATATGGATTAATTCCTCCATCCTTATCTGGTGGTGTAACCATTATTATTTCTTCTACTCCCGCAACCTTTGCGGGTATTACGTTCATTAAAACAGAAGATGGATAAGCCGCAGTTCCCCCTGGTACATAAACCCCAACTTTCTCAAGTGGGAGAACCCTTTGCCCTAAATAAATTCCATTTTCTTCTGTCATAATATAGCCAGTTTTCTTTTGTTTCATATGATAATTTTCAATGTTAATTTTTGCTTCTTTTAAGGCTTCAATAAACTCATCTTCTACCTTATCAAAGCACCTTTCAATTTCATCTGATGAAATTTGCAAATTAGTAAGTTCAACTTTGTCAAAAGTTTTTGTTAATTCAAATAAAGCTTCATCCCCGTCACTCTTAACTTTTGATAAAATGTTTCTTACACTTTCAATTACACTGCTATCTGCGTCTTCCACTCTTTCTTTTAATTCATTAATCAACTTTTCTTTATTGCTTTCATTAATTTCCATTAAGCTTAGCATTTAGTAGTAGCCCCCTCTAACATAAATTTACATATTAACCGATTATTAAATATATATACATATTAGTATTAATATATCAACTTATTTGAGCAAAATCAATTAATATATTAATTATAATTATGAATACTCTGCGAATTTTGTCAATTACTTATCAATAACTTTTTTAATTTTTTCTATAAATTCCCCAATTTCTTTTTGCTTCATTTTAAAACTTGCTTTATTAACTATCATTCTTGCACTTATATCACAAATTCTATCTAGTACTATTAAGCCATTTTCTCTAAGCGTTGTACCAGTCTCCATTATATCTACTATTCCATCACACAAGCCAAGTATTGGTGCTAACTCCACTGAGCCTTCAATTTTAATAACTTCAACATCCATGCCTTTGTCTTTAAAATAATCTTTTGCAACTTTAGGATATTTACTTCCAATCTTAACATGTCCAACTTTTTTATAAATATCATTTTCTGGGAGAGATGCTACAATAAAGCCACACTTTCCAAATCCCAAATCTAATACCTCATAGCAATTAGTATCACTTTCTAATATTGTATCCTTACCTACAACTCCAATATCAGCAACCCCATGTTCAACATAAGTTATTGAATCAGCTGATTTAACCAAGAAATAGTTAATATCTGCGCTCTTATCTTTAAATACAAGCTTTCTTCCTTTATTCTTTAATTCTGATGGGTCATAATGTGCTTTATCTAATAACTTAATGCTTTCCTCTTCCAATCTGCCCTTAGTAAGTGCTATACTTATACTCATAATACTATTTGACCCCTTCCTTAATTATCTTAACTTCTTCTAGATCTTCTTTTGGCATTAATTCTACTATATATCCTTGATTTCTGAGTTCCTGGCTTTTTTTAATTGCTTCTATTTTATTTTTTTCACTATAAAATATTTTATAAGCTTCATACTCATATTTAAGAATATCATTTACATCTACAATTGGTATAACTGAATTTATATCAATAGAAAATCCTACCGCTGGTAAATAATCTTTATGTGGTTTTATTAAATTATTATATCTACCGCCTCTTAGTACAGTAGTACCCACACCATCAACATACCCTTTAAAAATAATTCCAGTATAATAATTAAGCCTTGGTATCATTCCTAAATCAAAAGTTACATTATCTCCATAACCTAATTTTTCTAGATCTAAATATATTCTTTCTAAATAATCTAAATTTTCTTTTATAGAATCATTAAATGCTAATTCTTTCGCTTTTTCTAATATTGATTTATCTCCAAACATCCATGGAAGCTTATTGAAAAATACTTTATATTCATTTTCAATATTTAAATCTTCTAAGTATTCCTCTAAACTTTTTAAATTCTTCTCATCAATAAATTTAGCTATTTTACTTTTGCACTCTTCATCTATATCTGTATTAACAAATGCACCATTAAAAAAACCTATATTACCAATTTCAAGTTTAAAATCTTTTAATCCTAATTTCTTTAATCCCTCTAATGCTAAAACAAGTATTTCTAAGTCGGATTCTTTTTCACTAAGTCCTATGAGTTCTACCCCAATATCGGTATATTCATTTCTTTTTCCCCCAAGGCTTTTATGAACTCTAAATATATTAGAATTATATCTAAGCTTTATTGGTAAGTCTGTATCTTTAAGTTTAGTTTCTACAACTCTTGCTATTGGAACTGTCATATCAGGTCTAAGAACTAAAATACGCCCCTTATTATCAAAGAACTTATACATATCTTCTTCTCTAAGGGTATTAGAATTATGATTGAAAGTTTCATAATATTCTACAGTAGGAGTAATAACTTCTTTATATCCCCACTTATTAAAAAGTTCATCTATATCTCTTTCTAATTGTTTTTTAACAATACATTCATTTAATATTAAATCTCTTGTTCCTTCTGGAAGAACATTTCTTTGCCCCATTGTTACCCCACCTACAATCATTTATTAATTTATCAATTTAGCGTGCTAAATTGATGCTATAATAATAATAATATCTTATTCTAGCAATATTGTCAATCACTTCAAAATATTTTCTTCTTATTTCATTTTCTAACTTCTAAATATATAATTTGTTCAAAAGTAATTCATTTAAAAAAGGAGTGGTGTATGATTAATATAAACTTTCATACATTACTCCTTATAATTATTTAACTTCATCTTCATTGAGTCTTTCTATTCCTTCTTTATCTAATCTATGAATAACCCACTGTTTTTTAATCTTTTCTCCTAAGCTACTATAGAAATTAAGAGAAGATTTATTCCAATCTAGGCATACCACTAAAATCTTTCACATTTTTCATATGTAGCCAACTCTTTAATTAACTCTAAAATTATTTTTGCATCTTCTTTTGTTGTTTTTTTAAATCTTACATTCTTAATATTAGTATCAATATAATTCATTTTATTTCTCCTTTAATTTTATAATCATTCTTTTAATTCACATTCTTTACAATATATTTTAATATACCTTACAATACATAGAAAAGACTGTTTATAATGATTTAATATTCATTATAAACAGTCTCATTTTAATATGTTACAATTTCCATATTATCAATTGCAACATTAACTAATTCATCTATATCTAAATTTTCTTCTTGCTTTATGATCGGCTCAAGTTTTGGATTAGTTTTAGGATGTTTTGGAACAAATATAGTACAACAATCCTCATAAGGTAAAATAGATGTTTCATATGTTCCTATTTTTCTCGATATATCCATTATATCAGTTTTATCCATTGCAATAAGTGGTCTAAATGCTGGTCTATCTGCACAATTGTCACTTACTATAAGACCATCCATAGTTTGACTTGCAACTTGACCTATACTTTCTCCTGTAGTTACTGAATCTATATTATATTTTTCAGCTAATTTACAAGCTACTCTCATCATGAATCTTCTCATTATAATTGTTAATTCATCTTCTCTACAATTTTTTATTATACTCATTTGAATATCTGTAAATGGCACAATATATAAATTAATTCTTTCAGTATATGTAGATAATATCTTAGCTAAATCTTTAACCTTATCTTTTGCTCTTTCTGAAGTATAAGGATGACTATGGTAATAAACGCAGCTTACTTCAACACCTCTTCTTGCCATAAGATATCCAGCTACAGGTGAATCAATTCCTCCAGAAAGCATTAGCATTGTGCTTCCATTCATTCCATATGGCAATCCAGCTGCACCTTCTGTTATATCTGAATTTGACCATATATATGCATAATTGTTTCTTATCTCAATATTAATTAAAATATCTGGATTTTTAACATCAACGTTTAAATCTTTTTCATAATTTGCTAATATATATCCGCCAACCGTTCTAGAAACTTCCATAGAATTCATTTCAAAGTTTTTATTTGCTCTATTAGTTTTTACTTTAAATGTTTTTCCTTCACATTTCTTTATTTTATCTAATGAAACTGCCTTTATCTCATCTAAATCTATGCTTACTTCTTTAACAACACATACTTCTAAAATACCAAATACTTTCGATATTCTCTTTACACTTTCTTCAATTTCATCTGTTTTGATAAAGTATCTTCCACTATCATGAATAAATTCAACTTTTATATTTTCAAGCTTCTTGCATATATTATCTCTTAATTTCTTTTCAAATTTACCTCTATTTAATCCTTTTAAAAATATTTCAGGTGCATATTTTACTAATATTAATTCTTTCATATTTTCCTCCTAAATTCATTTAGTTATAAATATTTTACTTCCAAATGATTTACCTTATTTTATTAAGTATTCTTAAGAACACCAAACCATTTTTTAATTCTTCAATAACATAGTCAACTTCTTCTATATTATTATCATCTGAAAAAGAAAATCTAATTCCACCAAGTATTTCATCTCTATCTAAATTAATAGATTTTAATACATAGCTTCCCCCTATTTTTTCACGTTCTTTTGATGAACATGCTGATCCAGTTGATATATAAATTCCTTTTTCCTCTAAAAAGTGAAGTAAAACTTCTCCTTTGATACCTTTAAAAGAAACATTTAATATATATGGTGAAAAGTAATCATTATTTAAGCTATTTATAGTTATATCTTCTATATCATTAAGCTTTTCTATAAATCTTTGTTTAATGTCAAATACTTTTTGATAGTTATTTTTCATATTTTTATTAACTATTTCTGCTGCTTTAGCCATTCCCATTATAGCAGCAATATTTTGTGTTCCTGCTCTAAATCCAAATTCTTGTGATCCTCCATTAATTAGAGGGTTTATATTATTTGTTTTTTTTATATATGTAAATCCGCATCCTTTAGGACCATGAAATTTATGTGCACTTGCACTTAAAAAGTCGATATTCATCTTTTTAACATCAATTTTTAATTTTCCAAAGCTTTGTACAGCATCTACATGGAACTTTGCTCTGCTGCTGTTACTTTTTATTATATTCCCAATGGACTCTATATCCTGAATAGTTCCTATTTCATTGTTTACATGCATAATTGATACAAGTGCCGTGTCTTTTGTTATAGATTCTTTAAGATGTTCTAAATCAACTCTTCCATCTTTGTCAATTTTTAAAAATGTAATTTTAACATTATCTTCTTCTAGCTTTTTTAATGTATTTAAAATAGAAGCATGCTCAAATGGAGTTGTTATAAGGTGACTTCCAGATTTTAATACACCTTTAAGTATTAAATTATTTCCTTCGCTTCCACCCGAATTAAAATGGACCTCATTTGCTTCAGCATTTATTATCTCTGAAATTACACTTCTACACTCTTTTAATTTTCTTTCACTCTTTAATCCTAAGTTATGAAGTGATGAAGGATTTCCATAATACTCTTTCATACCTGTTACTACTTCTTCTATAACATTATCATACATTTTTGTAGTAGAACTATTATCAAAATAAACTTCCATATTATCCTTCTTTCTAATTGATATTGTACCTAAACTGCTAATATATATATTATTCTTATAAACTTACTATGCTTTAGCATTTTTTATTATAGCAAAAAAAGAATTATACTTAAAGTACTTTTTATTATAATCACCCACCACAAAAAAATACTATGCTTTGAAAAAATCAATAACATAGTATTTAATACTTTTCATTTTATGAAATTTTTAACTAATAATTAAATTTATTTCACTTAATAGTATTTAACTGTAAGTAAAAAAGCGATGCTAACTTTTTATTCTTCTATTTAATATAATCAGGTATATGGCAATATCCATTTGGATTTTTCTTTAAATACTTCTGATGATATTCTTCCGCTTTATAATAGTTCTTTACTGGCTTCACTTCTGTCACCACTAAATTTTTGTAAAATGAATCCATTTTTCTTTTACTTATTATAATATCCTTTAAATCTTCTTCATCAAAATAATAAATTCCACTTCTATATTGTGTTCCAACATCATTTCCCTGTTTATTAATAATTGTAGGATCTATTATTTTCCAAAATTTATCTAATAGTTCTGTTAGTGATATTACTTTTTCATCAAATTTTACTAAGCATATTTCTACGAAATCAGTATTTCCTGTGCATACCATCTCATATGTTGGACTTTCTATATTTCCATTTACATATCCTACTTCAGTTTCTACAACTCCAGGTATTTTAGAAAAAAACTTTTCCACACCCCAGAAGCATCCTCCCCCTAAAGCTATTTTTTTCATATATTCACATCCTTTGAACATATTATTAATAAATACATACTCTTTTAATTATTCCTTATTTCTATTTTTATAATCATACATTAGTATGATTTATCATTCCTATAAATAGTATTTAAGAAGTGCCTGTGTGCCAAGGTCATCCATCCCATCTTCACTTAGCTGCTCATACATCTTCAATACTATATCAAGCATTTCCAGCTTACTTCTATTTTTATTATTTTCAAATACATCACTACATATCTCTTTTGCTATGTGTGCAGATTCATATTCCTCTTTTGCAATGTGCATATCTTTTATAAAATGCTTTATATAAAACCCTGGATTAAAGTCTCCTTCTAACATACGTGAACCCATATTCTTCATTTGCCAGCTTCCTGCAGCACCTTCAGAAATACTATCTAACATTAATTTAGTATCTAATCCTTGAGCTTTCCCATATGCTATTGCTTCACACACACCTGACACAGCACCTGCTATTGCTATTTGGTTTGCCATTTTAGTATGTTGCCCACTGCCTGCTTTTCCTTCATATATTATATTTGTTCCCATAGATTCAAATATACTTTTATTTTCTTCAAATACCTCTTTATCACCACCAACCATAATTGATAATGTACCATTTTTAGCACCAACATCGCCACCAGATACTGGAGCATCCAATGCATATATTTTTCTCTTCTTAGCTTCTTCGTATATTTTTATTGAAAGAGTAGGACTTGTTGTTGTCATATCTATAACAACAGTTCCTTCTTTTATATTTTCTAAAATTCCTTCACTTCCAAAATAAACTTCCTCTACATCTTTAGGGTATCCAATAATTGTTATTATGATATCAGTATCTTTTACACATTCTTTTATACTATCTTTCCATAATGCTCCCATTTCAATCAACTCTAAGGCCTTATCTTTCGTTCTATTATATATAGTAACATCATATCCATCTTTCATAAGATTTTTTATCATAGACCTTCCCATGACCCCTGTACCTATAAATGATATTTTTTTCATCTTTATTCCTCCGTTTATTTGAATATCTTATTTTTTTGTTTTTATTAACACTTAATTTTAGTATAAGCATTTTTTCACAAATTTAAAATAGATATTTTATAATTGACTTTTATAAAAAAGATAGCCCGGAATCATCTTAAATCCAAGCTATCTAGATAGAAATTAATTCTTTGCATTAACTAAAACCTGTTTTTCAATTCCTTTAATCTTAACATCAACTTGCGAAAGAATATCAAATATTATACTTTCACTCTTTCTATTAATTATAGCAGTCTGTAACTGTTGCTTTAATATGTTTATTTCTTCTGTTAACTCAACAATTTCCTTATCTCTCTCTACTATGTTTCTATTTTTTAATGATAATTCATATTTCAATTTTTCTGATTCCTTAGTGTATTTATCCAATGCATTTTGAATATATTTCTGGGTATTATCATTTAATAAATCAATTTCTTCTCTATATATTTTTTCCTTGATTATGTTTAATATTTTATTCATATAATCATATTCAATATAAAAATTGTACTCATCTTTTGAGCCTAATATGCTTAAAAGTAAATTATTTATTGTATCTGAAACTTCTAATGCATATTTATACTCTTTATTATACACTTCACAAATCATAAATTTGTTAATTTTTTTATTTATATCTTCATGCATATAAAAATTAGTTTTTCTTTCATTATATATGTTAAAAAACTTTTGTGGCATAATATAGTCTTTTTCATCATGCCTGCTTTGTACTATAATCCCTCCGCATTTTGCTTTTTTAGTAATAATGAAGGAATAAAATCTTTTTATTAAATTGTTAACAGCCAATTCATATAAATCCTTTGACCGAAATCTATCCTGCTTTATAGAAGTTGATACAATTGAGAACTTTAAATTCTTTAAAAATTTTGGTAATACTGATATTGTCTTACCTAATATTTCACTAGCCTCGGCCAAGAAAACGTTTTCTGTTTCTGTTATGTTATTTATTCTTATGTCATTAGCCCCATCCTTATTTATTATTTGCTTCTTAAACCCTTTTAGCTTATCGGCAAGCTCACTATCTACAGCAGATAAATTAGTGCAATAATCACGTTCAAATATTACTCCCACCATAGAAAAATTATTTCCGTCACTATTACTATAGCATCCTCTCTCGTCAATAAACATTAAATACTCTTTACTCATATAACCCTCTCCTCCATAATACTATATTATTCTAAATACTATGCATATATATGTTTTATTATTATAAACATTTTTGCATTTAGATATAATAATATATTAATAACTATAATAGCTTATAAAAAATACCCACTTTAAAAGCTATATAATAATTATTTCCCATTAGTTTCTAATGACCACTTTCTTAAGCCCTTTAATAATATATTCAACATCGGTACTATTTTTTCCTTCTTTTTCCAAAAAGAAAATCTTATTACAAATTAATATATGATTATATCTCTTTATATAGAACTAAAAGCACTTAAGAAATATTATTTATATTTCTTAAGTGCTTTTAGTTATTCCATTCCTATAAACTCTACTTTTTCAACATTACGTATTTTTGTGAGCCCATCTGTTAATGTCTTTATATCTCCATTTAAAGTTGATAAATCTATGGTTATGCTTAAATTAGCATAACCATTTAGAGGAATACCTTGATTTATTGTTAAAATATCTCCTCCTGTTTCAGATATGTAATTACTTATAGCCGATAACATACCTCTTTCATTTTTCAAAATGAGGTTATATGTAATCTTTCTTCCTTCTGATGTTTCTGAAAAATCAAATACAAAATCTTTGTATTTGTAATATACACTTCTACTTATCCATGCAATTTTAACAGCTTCCGTAATTTCTTTAACTTTTCCATCCTTTAAAAGTTTTTTTGCAAAAAGAACTTTTTCATAGACATCTGGTAAAACTCTTTTGTCTATAACTAAGTAACTTCCATTCATTAGTAATCACCTTCTATAATGGTTGCCCCTTCATTATCTAAAGATAATTCTAATATATCCCATTGTAAATTTTCATGATTTAAAAATTCTCTAAGCTTATTGCTAAAACGCACATCCCTATCCTCGATAAGAGTCATGATTGTTGGACCTGCTCCGCTTAAATAGCAGCCTAACGCTCCAAGCTCATAGCTCTTATTATACACCTTTTCAAAACCAGGAATCAACTTACTCCTGTAATTTTGATGAAAGGCATCTTTACATGCAGTTCTTATTACTTCAAATTTTCCACTGCTTAAACAAGCAACCATTAGCGCTGCTCTTGAAACATTGTATACACCATCTTTCATAGTAAGCTCTTTTGGTAATACACTTCTTGCCTTTTCTGTAGATAACCTAAAGTTTGGAACTATAGTTATAAATTTCAAGCCTTCATGTACTTTAATTTTATCAAAAAAAGTTTTCTTGTCTTCAGTTGCTGCAACTACCATGCCCCCAAGTAGTGCTGGTGCAACATTGTCAGGATGCCCTTCAATCTCTGTTGCCATATCTAATAATTCATCTTTTGAAAACTTATTACCAAGTATTGCATTAGCTCCAACTAGTCCCCCAACTATACATGTAGAGCTGCTTCCAAGGCCTCTTGCTACTGGTACATCTTGCTTAATTTCACTAATTTCTAATCCTTTTATTTTATATCCAGCTTTATCAAAACAAAATTTCATTGCTTTATAAATTATGTTATCTTCATTACAGAACTCTTCTGGCATTCCTTTAAATTTTAAGCCATTTTCAATTTCACTAAATTCAAATTCATTATATAAATTTAACGCAATTCCTAATGAATCAAATCCCGGTCCCATATTAGCTGATGTAGCTGGTACTCTTACTCTAATACTCATAAAGCTTATCCCCTTTTGCCTTATTTCAAGAAAGATAATAGAGCATCTTTCATCTGGCTCTTATCCCATACTTCATCATGTAGAACTTTGGCATTTTCTAAGTTTGCTAAGTTCTTTGGAATATCAGTCTTAGTTTCTTCATGTAATTTTGTTAATACTTTAAAATCATCTATATCTTTAACATCAATATTTAATGCATTACAAATACTTCTTGGGAATTTGTATGGACTTGCTGTTGAAAGAACTAAAGCTGGTTTATCATCTCCAGTTTCTTTAACGTATTTGTTCTTAACTACATGTGCTACAGCTGTATGTGTATCCATAACATAATTTTCTTTTTCGTATTCTTCTTTTATTGCTGCATAAACCTCATCAGTTGTAGCAAAGTTTCCATAAAATTCTTTTATAAATGATTTTACTTTATCATTTACTTCATATACTCCTTTAGCATTTAGTGAATTCATTAATTCGCTAACTATTTCAGGATTTCTTCCACTTGCTTCATATAATAATCTTTCTAGATTTGATGAAACAAGTATGTCCATTGATGGTGATTCAGTTAAAATCAGTTCTCTCTTCTTATCATATACCCCTGTTTCAAAGAAGTCTGTAAGAACTTTATTTTCATTTGAAGCACATATAAATTTATCTATTGGTAATCCCATTTGCTTTGCATAATATCCTGCTAGTATATTACCAAAATTACCAGTTGGAACTACAACATTTATTTTATCATCTAATTTAATTACCCCTTGATTAACTAAATTGAAGTATCCATAAAAATAATATACTATTTGAGGTACTAATCTTCCAATATTGATTGAATTAGCCGAAGATAATATATATCCTTTTTGCGCTAATTTTGCTTTAAAATCATCATCTCCAAAAATTTGTTTTACACCTGTTTGAGCATCATCGAAATTCCCCTTAATTCCGATTACTTTAACATTATCCCCTTCTTGACTTGACATTTGTCTTTCTTGAATGGCACTTACTCCATTCTTAGGATAATACACAACTACTTTAAAGCCATCCACTCCTGCAAAACCTTCTAGTGCAGCTTTACCAGTATCTCCAGATGTAGCTGTAAGAATAGTAACTTCCTCTTTAATTCCTTGATTTTTTTTTGCTCTTTTCATTATTTGTGGTAAAAATAATAGTGCTGCATCTTTAAATGCACAAGTTGGTCCATGGTATAATTCTAAAAAGTTATTTTTTACTTTTACATCAAATCTATTGTTATATGCATCATTTATTGCCCCCATTAATTCTGCATCATCAATATCTGTAAAATATTCGTTAATAACTTTAAATGCTAATTCTTCATATTTTATATTTGTATTTTCTTTTAGCTTGTCATATACTTTTGGAAATTCATCTGGTACGTATAATCCACCATCTTTTGCAATACCATTAATTATTGCCTCTGCAGATGGTATTTCTTTTTCCAATCCCCTAGTACTTCTAAACTTCATTTTATCACCTCAAATAATATATTCAGACATTATTATACATATATAGATTGTCGACAATTATCAATATATAAATATATTCCATCTGTAGTATATATTATCATGTATCTTATTGATAAACAAGTGTTTTTCCTTTAAACACACAAATAAAATAAAATTTTTTCATATTTTATAAAAATTTTTCATATTTATTTTTAATGATATATTAAAACTAAACGTATTCTTATAATAATTTCTTAAAAACTACACTTTTATATGACTATTATTGCTCACATATATATATTTATCGGCATAACTTGAATTGCACATTTTTCCATCCTTAAATTAGGACATTGGGGAACAAAAATATCATTGTCTTCTAAGCATTTAATAAGACACTGAGATTTTTCAAAAAATTTTTCGTAAAATTCTTCTTGACCTGTTTTTCTTAACAAACTTATTGAATCGCAATCCTCGCTACACGTCTTTACTACTTTACCAACAATTTTACAATGACAGTTTATTTTATCAAATACACTACATTTATTATTCATGAAATTATCTGTACTTACAGTTAAAATTACAGTTCCATTACCAGACTTCATTATTACATCTTGTGTATTATTACAGCATAAGACTTTTTGCAGGTATGTTAACATTTTGTAAAACCTTGTGAACGTCAAATTACAACTACAATCTTTTGTAAGAGTATCTAAATAATCACATCCAAATACATCCATAAGATTTATTAATGTGTCTACATAAGATACGAGACTATTATTAGTAATTGTACCTTCCAATTCAATTATATCCCCAACCTCTATATTGTCATTTTCTATATCATCTTCATTTTTTTTATGAAGTTTTTCATTTTCATTGAAATAATCAATTAGATTTCTATTTAGCACAAAAGTAGTAAAGGTAGTTTGAACTTTTTTCTCTTCCCTTACACACCTTCTTGCATCCAATGCCCTGTCATAATGGTAATGCTCAAAATCATTATTGGAATCAAGTTTATTTTTATCTTTGAAGCCTTCTCTTTCTATTCTTGTAATACTGTCTTGACTAGTATTTTCACTTCTATGACCTTCCTGCATTCCTGCTGATAATGTATTGTCAAATGATTGTGTAAGTGTTACTGTTTCTATAAACCCTGTTAGAACTAGTGATGATAGATTTTTAACCAATATTTCATCTAAATATACAAGCACATCAAAAGGATTATTCATACTTTCTCCTTTCTATAATGTTAATGTATTTATGTATTTTCTCTCATATAATATATTCTAATAAATTGAAAATATTATTAAATTTATTTTACTCAGCAAATTTTATTCCATATTTAAAATAATTAATAATTCTATTCTAAATTTTTTTAAATATAATATAGTATATTTCAACATTTTTTTTATGAAATTAACTATGTTATAATTAAACTGACATTATAGAGAAGGGAGGAAATCTAATTATGCTTTGTAATAATTAGATTAAATTAAGACTTATGAAAAAATTTATTAAAAATATTCTTATTTTATTCTTAGTTGTAGTTTGTATCTTTTCAATTATTTTTCATAAGAGAATAATTTTATGTTATGGATTAATTGATAAATTCCTTTCTTTTAAAGATAATATTGCAGTTGCACAAGAAATTGATATTAATACATCTTCTACTGCTATGGACTGCCGTGATGTTCTTTATAAAAGCACTAATGGTGTACAACTTCATTTGGATATCTATAGTCCAATAAATCAAGTTTATAAATCTTCACCAGTTTTAATGTATGTGCATGGTGGAGCTTGGGCTTATGGTGATAAATCAATTCCTGATGTCTTAACACCAATTTTAAACTCTTTTAGAGAAGAAGGTTACACTATAATTAGTGTTGAATATGAACTTATGCATGATACTGAAAAATTTGATAAACAAGTATCTGATGTAAAAGATGCAATTAGATGGATCTATAAAAATAAAAATGTCTACAACCTTGACACTAATGAAATAGGACTAATCGGTGTTTCTTCTGGAGCGCATATCTCCATGCTTGCTGCATATAGTGATGAAAATTCATTTGAAGATGAGCCAGGTCTTATAGGCTATCCATCAAAAGTAAAATATTTAGTAGATTGTTTTGGTCCTACAGATTTGAGCTTATTAAATACTTCCGATTTAAATTATGATTTATCAAACATATTTTCATCTATTGATGATATAGATAAAACTAAGAAAATGTATAATCCTATTAATTATGTCAATAAAGACATTCCAAATACGCTTATAATTCATGGAAAAGCTGATGAACTTGTTCCTTATGAAAGTTCTGTGATGCTTTATGATAAATGCCAAAAAGAAAATGCCAAAAGTGAATTAATATTACTTGATTTTTCATCACACGATTTTTCTGGAATAAGTAAAGACGATATTATAAGTTTTTCTACTGGACTATTAAAATTTATAATATTAAATTCACCACTTTAAATAAGGGACGTAGAATCATGGTTTAGTGGATAACAACCGAAATTCAATATATGATATGCTCGTATTGTAGGAAAATTTGAGTTAAAAATTCTACAGACAGAGGCTGTGCCCAAAAATGTTTGCTCCAATAACAAGTATTTGACAAACAATTTTGGAACAGCCTCTGTCTAAGAATTTAATAACTCAAATTTTCAATACAATACTCCCCATATTCATATATTGAATTTCTTTGTTTTTCTCTAAAATCATAGATATCTAACTTTTTTAGCTATAATTTATGTTTTAGGAATATTTCATGCCTAAAAATATATTTTTCAATCACTTGTAATAATTTATGGCCCCCTGCATCACCCAATAAATAAGAAAAGTTCCGAATTGCAGCATAGCTGCTCTTTTTATAAGTGCACATTCTTAAGAATATATATCCTTATATTTATAAATTTATACCTTTTAAAAAATGATAAAATATTACCTTCTTAAATCTTTAACATCTATAAATAACTATTCCTTAATTTAAAAATGTATTTATGTATAGCAACAATAATACCACTACTCTGAATTTAGATGAAACAAAGAAATAAAGCTCTTATGTTGGCGGTGTCTTGCATTCAAAAATGACACTTTAGAATTCTTCATGTAGACTTGTTCCACAATTGTTTGTCCAAGGTATATTAAAGGAAACATCTTCATCAGTAGATTAAGATGGGCTATACTGCTAAGTTCGTACCTCACTAAGCATTATATGCCTTGGAGCAAACATTTGTGGGTACAATGTCTGCATGTTTGAATTCTTAGCGTCATTTTTGTAGCAAGCGAGCCACACATAAGAGCTTTATTTCGGTTATTTTTCACGAAACTTAGTACATACCTTATTTATGTTGTGTAAGATTCTAATAATTATAATTTTTACTATTTTCGCAGATTGAAATATCAAGTGCTTTATCATCAACAACTTTTTTGTATGAACATAAAAATTCATTTAATTCATTATCATTTAAATCAATACTTTTTTCGCTTATTAAAATTACTTTTTCATTTTCAAGCAATACTTTTACATCATTTTTATCATTTTTTATAAAGTATTCTGATATTGATCTAACAGAAATTCTATCTTTGTATTTTTCTTGAAAGCCCATTGTCTTTTTCACATTATCATAATTTAATCCAAGTCCTGAAAGATCAAATCCTGACATATTGAACTGATTTTCTAAAATTGAAGGATCGAATCCATATCTCTCTAAAAATTTCTTTTGAATATTAATTAATTTATCTTGAGATATATTGTTTTCTTCCATATATTTCATTATATTTTTTGAAAAGTCTGCCATATTTAATTTACCTTCAGCCATTTGATAATACATTGAGTATATGTATTCCTCAAATTTATCTACATCCTTATCTTTGGCTTTATTCTTTATTTCATTAAAATCTATAATTCTGTCAGACATATTAATCACTCCTTAATTACATTATATATAGTATTGCTTCTTTTGTTAATTATGATTACTATACTATATAAAAAATATAGTATCAATAATATTTATCATACTTTTACAATTTGTTAAATTATATTTTTATTATATCCTAAACATACTTCTTAAAACAAGAAAATGCTCTTAAATCAAATAGATTCTGTTAGGTTGTTATGAAAAAATAGCTTAACATTTCGTAGAATTACTCGCTCTTTGAAAATTATATAAGTTTGATTAATTTATTGCATGGCAAACAAGCTTGCAATAAATAGGATTTTTGCAGGTTAATCAAAGATATTAATTAACTAAATTAAGCAGCAACAAACCAAGAATGTTTAGATTTGCTATCGCTAGCGAAGCCGGCAACTTCAGCTGGAGTATGATTGTTTAATGATCCATGAGGTCTTATAAAGTTATAGTGAAAGATAAATACAGATATTAAGTTATTAGCTTTCTCGAATGAATTAAAGCCTTTTTTAGCTTTATACCAAGCTTTAAAAGTTTTATTGAAAGATTCTATAAGATTATTACTTGTATCACTGGACATTGGTGCTACAGGAATATGCTTAGTATTTGGCAAAACTTTAGCTACAGCTTGATTATATGAAGGCAATCTATCAGTAATGAAATTACTAGGTTCACCAAACTTTTTAGCTTGATTAATTAGAGTAAAAGCAGAATCTTCACTACGTGATTTCGTAAGATGAAATGCTAATATGAAGCGTGTTTCTGAGTCTATAGCAAGCCATAGATAATACTTTTCGCCATTTATAAATACAACAGTTTCATCAGCGTGCCAATCGTCAGATTGAAGATTTAACTGATCTTTAAAGGAATCAGCTTTCAGATTGAAGAATGGTGCAAATTTATGAGCCCAACTCGCTATGGTTACATGGGATACTTTTATATTTGCTGTTGTATGTAGGAAATGTGCAATAGCTCGTGTTGATGTATTATTTAAGAAATATAATGTCAATGCTGTAAGAATAATATGTAACGGAAAGCGCATTCCTTTCATAGAAAGGGAGCCGGTTAGCTTTTCACTAGATGCATCATCAATATTTAAATTATGATGATGTACAATTACATGATTACATTTTTTATTGCCACATTTATATCGATTATAGTGCTTATAAGAATGATGTAAGAATGTAGATTTACCACATTTAGGACACGTGGGGTATTTTGATTTCTTCGGCATGCTGACAGAGTCAGGAGCGAATTGGCGTTTGCAGTTCTTACATTGATATTTTTGGTTAGCCTGCTTATCCAAACCAAACTTATATAGTTGGTCAGAGTGACAGCGAGGACATTTTACTTTAGTTTTGTTCATTGTTCTTCTCTCCTTTTCTAGGGGGATAATTGGTTCTAGTCAAACTTATTATATTTTCTAGTGTTGAGAAGAGCAATGTTCATATAACTTAACAGAACGATCAAATAATAAGGGTTATATCAAAATGAATATTCAACTTTGATATAACCCTTCATATAATTTTTAATTATAATACATCTTCAGTATTTTTCTATTGATAATCTTTAAATTGAGTCCATGCATCTTCATATAATCTTAAGTTATCACCAAGATAATTATAGCTTTCACATTTCTTAAGTAATTCATCATCCATATATGCATTAGGATTATTTTTTACATTATCATCTTGTTCTTCTCTAGCTTCTTTTTGTGGTGTAGTGTATCCAATTTCATCAGCTGTTCTAAATGATGGATCTTTTTCACATAAATAGCTTATAAAAAGTTCTGCATTTTCTTTATTTTTAGTTCCTTTTGGAATGCATAAAGAATCAATCCAGAAATTTGCACCTTCTTTAGGCACTACAAACTTTAAATTATCGTGTTCAGCTTCAAGATTTAATCCTTCACCTGACCAAAGAATAGAAATTGCTGCTTCTCCTCTAGCCATTTTATCCGTATTATCATCAGCTCCAATTGCTAATAAATTACCGTTCTTTTTAAGTTCTATTAGCTTTTCCTTTGCTTCATTGATTTCATCTGGATTTGTTGTATTTAATGAATATCCAAGCATTTTTAATGTTGCACCCAATGTATCACGTACACCATCTAATAAAATTACATTTTTATTGTATTTAGTATCCCAAAGTGCAGTCCAGCTGTCTATTGGTTCATCTACATAATCTGTATTATAAACAAGTCCTATTGTACCAGACATATATGGTACTGAATATTCATTGCTTGGATCAAATGTTTTTCCTAAATGATCATCTGCTATCTTACTCATATTAGGTACATTACCAAAATTAATCTTTTCTAATTTATCTTCTTGTATCATTCTTTGTACTAAATAATCTATTGATACAATAACATCATATTGAGCTGCTCCTGATGCTATCTTTTGATACATTTCTTCCGGTGTATCATATACATCCTGGTTTACATGTATTCCATATTTCTCTTCAAATTCTTCTAAAATTCCTTCTCCAATGTTTTCTCCATAATTAAAGAAATTTATTGTTGGTTTTTCTTCTTTATTACAGCCAGCAAACATCATTGCCATCATGAATACTGCAACTAGCAAAGACAATGATTTTAATTTTCTTTTCATAAAAAAATTAATCCTCCTAAAAATAAGCTCTTTTAAAAACTGCATATTTTTATAAACTTACAATACAGTCTTTATAAAACATCTATATAAATAATAAACTTCTATTTGTTTATTAATTGATTGCTTTAGATTTAGTGGTTAACAATCTGTTATTTAGTTTCATTAATTGCAAACTCTTCAAATGCTTTTAAGTAATCTAAAACATGACTTTCTTCATGCTTTACACTTAAAAATACTGCTTCAAATTGTGATGGTGCAAAATTAAATCCACTTTTTATCATATGTTTAAAATATCTATTGAATCTTTCAATATTACAAGTTTTAACATCTTCATATGTCTTAACTTCTTTTAATTCTGTAAAGAATATAGTAAACATTCCACCAACTCTATTAATTACTAATGGTAATTTATACTTTGAAGATATACTAACTATACCTTCTTCTAACTTTTTACCAATAGATTCAATTTTCTCATAATATTCTTTCATATTATCTTTTAGTTTATTTAAAGTAGCAAGACCTGCTGCCATTACTATTGGATTACCTGACATAGTTCCAGCCTGATATACTCCTCCAAGCGGAGATAAGTTTTCCATAATTTCTTTTCTTCCACCATATGCACCACAAGGAAGTCCACCTCCCATGATTTTAGCATATGTAACAAGATCTGGCTTTATATTAAATAAGCTTTGTGCACCTTTGAAAGCTACTCTAAATCCAGTCATAACTTCATCAAATATTAAAAGTGCTCCATACTCGCTGCAAAGATTTCTAAGAGTTATCATAAAATCATCTTCAGCTTTTATAACTCCCATATTTCCTGCTACTGGTTCAATAATAACCCCTGCTATTTCTCTGCCATACTTTTTAAATAGCTGTGTAATTTGCGCTTTATCATTATATACACCAATTAAAGTATTTGCAATACTTTCATTTGGCACTCCAAGTGAATCAGGTACTCCTGCTGTCATAAGACCTGAACCTGCTTCAACTAAAAAGCCATCAAAATGTCCATGATAACACCCTGCAAACTTAACTATCTTATCTCTTTTTGTGTATCCTCTTGCAAGCTTTATGGCACTCATTGTAGCTTCTGTACCTGAGTTTACCATTCTTATCTTATCTATATTATCAAGATTTTCACACATAAACTTTGCAAGGTCTAATTCAAGCTTTGTTGGTGCTCCAAAAGCTAATGCTTTTTCACTTGTTTCTTTCACTGCCTTTACAACATCTGGATCACAATGTCCAAGTAGCATTGGTCCCCATGCTAAAACAAAATCTATATATTCATTATCTTCTTCATCTTTTATTATTACGCCATCACCTGACTTTATTATTGGCGGATTCATATCCATTCCTTTATAACATCTAACTGGGCTGTTTACTCCTCCAGGCATATACTCTTTTGATTCTTCAAATATTTCATTATTATTCATAACTTTTCCTCATTTCATAATGGTTTATAAGTTCTAAATTATATAATAACCACTCTTTTTATAAACACATATTCTTAGCATTACTTCTTCAATAATTTCTACTTATTTAAAAGTTTAGCTGCGTCTAATGCATGATAAGTTATTATTATATCTGCTCCTGCTCTTTTTATTGAAGTTAAAATTTCCATCATTACTCTTTCTTCATCTATAAGTCCTTGCTTTCCTGCTGCTTTTACCATTGAATATTCTCCACTTACATTATATGCAGCAAGAGGTAAATTAAAGTTATCTCTACATTCTCTAATTACATCTAAATAAGAAAGCGCTGGCTTAACCATTATAAAATCTGCACCTTCTTCTATGTCCATTTCTGTTTCTCTAAGTGCTTCCATTCTATTTGCCGGATCCATTTGATAAGTCTTTCTATCACCAAACTTAGGTGCTGAATCTGCTGCATCTCTAAATGGTCCATAAAAAGCTGAACAGTATTTAGCTGAATAACTCATAATGCTTACATTTTTGAATCCATTAGTATCTAAAGCATTCCTTATAAAACCTATTCTTCCATCCATCATGTCAGAAGGTGCAATAATATCTGCTCCTGCTTTTGCATGAGATACTGCTATTTTACCTAAATATTCTAAAGTTTCATCATTGTCTACATAGTCCCCATGTAAAATTCCACAATGTCCATGTGAAGTATATTCACACATACATACATCAGTAATTACAAGAATATCATTATTTATTTCTTTTATCTTCCTTACAGCTTTTTGAACTATTCCATCTTCTGCAAAGCTCTCTGATCCGCATGCATCTTTATGTTTTGGAATGCCAAATAGAAGCACACCTCCTACTTTTGCTTCTTCAACTTCTTTTATTACTTCATGCAATCTATCTATTGAAAAATGATAAATTCCTGGCATTGAAGATATTTCATTTTTAATATTTTCTCCTTCAACCACAAAAATAGGATAAATAAAATTCTTTGAATTTAGTGTAGTTTCTCTTACCATATCTCTTATGGCAGAATTTAATCTTAATCTTCTTCCTCTTTTAATCATTTAATTTCTTGGCCTTCCTTCTAAAAATAATTTTATGTATAATTCATATAAAAATATTATAATACTACCAAAAGAATATAAATTCTAAAATTCTTAAGTTTTAAAATTCTTAAGCAGAAAACTCAAATCTTAATTAGAGAATCCAAATCTTGCATTTGTTACGAATTATTTATACCTACCAATGCATATGAGAAGATGTTTTCTAAAATGGTAGGCTAAATATACTTAGCAAACCTTTAAAGTAGAGTTTTCTTAATCAGATATCCAAACCTAATATTTCGTGCATATCATGTCCCTAGATATCAATCTAAGTCAAATTTACTATATATAGTTAGTAATTATTTAAAATAATTACCTCAGTAAATCTATAATTTCATTCAAAAAGCCTTCTTCTGAATGCTCTCTGCATACATCTGCTATAATTCCATTTTCTCTTAGTGGTTTATTGGTTTTAGGTCCTATAGCTATAACATGTTTCTCTTTAATTGCATCAATACCAACTGCATCAATCATATTATAGACAGTTGATGGACTTGTAAAAAATACTACATCAACTTCTTCAAATGGTCTTGTATCTCTTATCTTTCCGCAGACAGTATCATAAATAAATACTCTGTCTACCTGTGTATTTTCATTTAAAAGCTGATTATATAAATCAGGTTTACTTAATGATGAACATGGAATTAGTATTTTTTGATTTTCCTCCAAATATGGTTTTAATTCTTTAAAAAGCCCTATACCCATAAATTCTCTAGCTTTGCAAAAGCATACTATTCCTCTTCTATTAAGAGCCTGCCATGTAGCTTTACCGACAGCCGAAATTTTTGCCTTTATATTTCTTATATCATATTCTTTTTCAATTAGATAATCAAAAAATATATTAACTGCATTTACAGATGTGAACAAAATATGATCATACTTATGTAATTTTTCTAAATACATATCTAATTTTTCTACTGTGCTTTTTATTTCTATTGCATGAAAGGATGTTACTTCTGCACCCAAATCTTTTAATTTTTCTCTTAATGATGCTCCTTGCTTTTCTGATCTTGTTACGCAGATGTTTTTCCCAAACAAAGGTTTATTTTCATACCAACTTAATTCTTCATTTAAATTAACAACATCACCAACAGCAATGATACATGGTGACTTTAATTCAGCTTTTCGTACTGAGCTAACTATATTCTCTAATGTTCCAACAACTTTTCTTTGCTTGCTGCATGTTCCTCTCATAACAACAGCACAAGGTGTAGCTCTATCTTTTCCATTAGTGATTAAGTTTTCTACTATATTTTCAAGATTGCTAAGCCCCATCATAAAGACAAGAGTTCCTTGTTCTTTTGCTAGAGCTTCAAAATTCACATTAAGATCATTTGCAGACATTCCAGTTACTACATGAAAGCTTTGGGCTATACCCCTATGTGTTATTGGAATTCCAGCATAATTTAAAACTGCAATAGGTGAAGTAACACCTGGAATAACTTCAAATTCTATATTTTCTTTTTTTAAAGCTAAAACCTCTTCTCCACCTCTTCCAAAAACATATGGATCGCCGCCTTTTATTCTGCCTACTATATGTCCTTTTTTAGCAAGCTCAACCAATAAAGCATTTATTTCTTCTTGTGTCTTATAATGAGTACCTGGCTCTTTTCCGCAATAGTATATTTCACATTCATCATTTAAATAATTTAATATATTATTTGAGACTAATCTATCATATAAAACTGCTGTACATTTTTTTAAACACTTAACAGCTTTTAATGTTAAAAGCTCCTCATCTCCTGATCCTGTACCAATTATATAAACTTTACTCATAAAGAATATCTCCTTTAAACAATTATATAGTATTTTGTTATTCTAATATTTTTTTAGCTAACTCATTTCCTAGGATTACATTATCATTTTTGCTTCCAAGAATATCTTTCTTTATAAGTTTTCCATTAACTTCAAACATACCTATCATATATAAATCATTATTTTGTATTTCTGAATATACTCCTATTGCACTATGACAATCTCCATTTAAAGCCCTCATAAAGCTTCTTTCAGCTTCAACAGTTAATCTTGCATTTTTATCCTCTAATGCTTCAAAATACCCCTTTGCTTCACTAATCTTTAAACATTCAACACCTAAAGCACCTTGTGCTACAGCTGGCAGTACAATTTTAGGATCAAAATATTCTGTTATTATATTTTCATTATTTAACCTTTTAAGTCCAGCAGCTGCAAGGATAATTCCATCAAGTTTTTGTTCTTCCATCTTCGCTAATCTTGTTTGTACATTCCCTCTGATTGGTACTATTTCAATATCACTTCTTATTTCTTTAAGTTCAAGAGCTCTTCTTAAACTGCTTGTTCCGATCTTAGCTCCAGAGTTAAGTTCTTTAAAAAGCATTCCTTTTCTTGATATGAATACATCTCTTATATCTTCACGTTCAGTTACAGCTGCTATTTCAAATTCTTCTGGTAATTCATGTGGTACATCCTTCATGCTATGTACTGCTCCATGTGCATGATTATTTAAAAGGGCTAATTCTATATCTTTAACAAAAAGACCTTTCCCTCCAATCTTATTTAAAGAAATATCTAACTTTTTATCTCCTTCTGTAACTATTAAAAGTTTCTCACTATCTATATTGCACTTCTCTTTAAGCTTTTTCATAACAATTTCTGTTTGCATTTGTGCGAGCTTGCTTTTTCGCGTAGCTATTATTAAATTTTTCATCAATTATCCTCCAAAAATGTTAACTATGACTGTTATCTTACCATTAAAATATTATTTCATTATATAATCCACAATCTCATCTGGGAATCTTCTTCTTAAAAACTCTTCATGATTATTTTCTTTATATAGCATTTCAAATTCTTCTGTTCCTATTACTTCTACAATATCTTTTTTATACTCTAATAATTCCTTTGAATTATTTCTAAGCTTTGAAGTAAATTCTATAAACTCATCATATTCATCTATAATATTTTTAATCTTTTTAGATATTAGTACTGCACCTTTTGGATTTCCTATTTTAGTATTTAAAGCAACCATTATATTTTTGCTTTGCCTCTCTACTGGCACAACTCCCATTCCATCTTTAAAATTTGATGAATCTATATATATTTTATAATTACTCTCACAGTATTCTCTTATTTGCTTTTTTAAATCATTATCATCTACAGCTATTATTATTATGTGCTTATCTTTTAAAAAATCTATTGTAAACTCTTCGTTTATAAGTATTAAATTGCATTCACTTGAAATATCAATTACTTCTTTGCTAAACTCTTTTGCAATTATTTCAACGTAACATCCATTCAAAGCAAAATGCTTTGCTTTTATAAATCCTGCTCTTCCAGCGCCTATTATTCCAACTCTAGTCTTACTTGACATTAGTCCAATATATGAATAATCTATTCTTTCATTTTGAATATCTTTTCGATTATCCTTAGACATTCATCACCACAACCTTTTAAAGTTTCTTCTTTTAACACATCTATTGCATTATTAATATAAAAATTTGATGTACTCTCAACAAGCTTATTTACAAGCATTATATGATCTTTGCTATTACTCTTATTTACAAATGTTTTTATTCTTTTTTCATTTACATCATGCCCCAATGATTTTAAATCTTTTATATGTGGAACAATCTCTCTTAATTTAAGCCATTCTTCATATTCATTTAGATACTCTGTTAAGATATATTTATGTTCTTCCATTTTTTTAATACGTAATTTTTTATTTTCATCATTCATATGACTTATTTCATCAATATTATAAACTTCTGTTCTGCTCAGATATGATATTTCTTCTTCAAAATCTCTTGGAACAGCTAGGTCATACATGTATAATTTTTTTCCTTTTTCACTTATATCTCTGTTTTTCACTATAACATGTGGTGCAGAAGTACATCCTATAACGCAGTCTACATCATTAATATATTTATTTTTATCATCAAAAGAAATCACTTCTATTCTAGCATCTTCTACTTCATTTACTATATTCATATTTCTAACCACTAAATATATTTTTGAAATCTTATGACATAAAAGATACTTAACTGCTAATTTTCCTACATCACCATATCCTAAAATCATATATGTACTACAAGCTTTATTTATACTTTCCTTTACAGCTATAGATACAGATGAAACTGGTATCTCATATAATCTTGATGTACTTTTAAACTTTTTTCCACATGAAAGTGCTTGCTGAAATAATCTTTGAAGTTCACATGTAACGCCTTTTCTTTTTACTGCTTCTTCATAAGCGCTTTTTACCTGTCCAAGAATCTGATCCTCTCCAACAATCTTCGAATGAAATCCTGAACACACTTCAAATAAGTGAGTATATGCACGTTTATTTTCTGATATAAAAATATACTCTTTATAATTAGTATTCCAATTGAATACTTCAAAAATCTTTTTTAATATTTCTTCATTATCCATGTCAAAAACATTAAAATAGATTTCTGTTCTATTACAAGTAGCTAGTATCACTACTTCTTTAAAAGATTTTAGTAATTTATCTATATATAAATCATGATTTTTACAAGTAACTATAAGCTTTTCCCTAACTTCTAATGGTGTATTTCTCTTTACCCCAAGCAAGCCTATCATATGTTTCACCTCAAATATTAATTGCATTATTATTATCATATATTACAATTTCTAATTATATATCATTAATTCTATAGTATATATTATCCTTAATAAAAAAAATAGTAAATGATGAAATATTAATAATATTTCATCATTTAGTATATCATATATGTTATTTCTATTCTAAAACTGCTTTTATAAATTCATCTTTTCCTATTCTATCCATAACATGAGATATTCTTTCACCTTTTATACCTACTTCTTTATAGTAATCCATAATCTTATCTATCATAGGTACAACTTCTTCTTCTTTGAAGATCTTTCCAAGTGAATCTCCAATTCTCATTGCTCTTCCAAATCTTCCGCCAACAAATATTTCAGCACCTTTTTCTTTTGCTACAGCTCCCTTAGTTCTACATAATCTTACACACTCACCGCAGCTAACACATAAATCTTTATTATAAACAATCTTTCTATCTACTACTTCTAATGCTTTTTGTCTGCATCCTTTGACACATAATCCACATCCAACACACTTATCTAAATCAAATTTAGGAACTGTTCTTCCAAGTACTCCAATATCATTTATATTAGCTTTTGCACAGTTGTTTGCACACCCAACTATACCTATTTTACATTTATGAGGTGTATCAGTTCCAAAATACTTATCCTCTAATTGTCTGCATATTTCTTGAGTATCAATGTTACCATGTAAACACACTGTTCCCTTGCAGGCTACAAGAGGTCTTATTTTTTGACCTGTTCCACCATGTCTTAAGCCTATTTTTTTAGCTTCTTCTATAACATTTTCAACATCCTCGTCTTTTATCCAAGGTACTTCTATTTGAAGTCTTGTTGTCATTCCACAGTAACCTCTTCCATATTTCTCAGCAATATAATTAATATTTTTCAATTCTTCTGCTGTGAAGTTACCTGCTCGTCCTAAAAATCTTACTGCAAAATGTTCATGATCATTTTGTAATAAAAATCCTAAAGCTTTTAATTCTTTTTGTCTTTTCGCATTAACCATATATTTTTGCTCCTTTTTATCTAAATATAGTTTAATTTTAACTAAAATAGTATTAAACTTAAACCCTTTTAGGACTTTTACTTTTATAATAAATATTTATTATAGCATAACAAATATTTATGGTCTTTTTATATTATAAATAAGCTGTTTTCTATATTATAGCTTCATTTGATATGTTAAGAAAATAATTTAGTATTAATATTTTTTAACATTCTTGTCACGATTTTGACACATACCAATAATATAATTTAAATCGTAAAGTAGTTAAACAATAATATTTACCCCTTATTAAATATTAAAAACATCTTATCCAATAAAATGGACCCTATATAGTAGACACTAATAAAAGAGTGTCTATCTATATAGAGTCTTTTTTTGTACAATAAATTTATGAGGTGATTTAATTAATGAGTAAGAAGACATTTTCAAATGAAGAAATCAAGAATTTATCTAAAAATAAGTATGTTAAAAAAATTAGTGATAAAGCTATTACATATACTAATGAATTTAAAATTCATTTTATAGCAGAATACAATAACGGAAAATCTCCAAGAGTAATTTTTCAAGAAGCTGGATTTGATGCTGAGGTAATTGGTTTAAAACGTATCGATTGTTCATCAAGCAGATGGAAAAAAGCTTATAAAGAAAATGGAGTTCTTGGCTTAGATGATACTCGTCGTAATAATAGCGGTCGTCCGCGTGAGCGTGAACTAACTAAAGACGATATTATAGCAAAACAAAATGCTGAGATTGAATATTTAAAAGCTGAGGTTGAGTTGTTAAAAAAATTAGAGCTGCAAGAAAGGCAGGTGAGAAAAGGTAAATTAATTGCAGCAGAAGCATTTTACTTAATAGAAAACTTGGCTAAAGGTTCTATAAATAACTTTAGTATTAGACATTTATGTGCTATAGCTGAAGTTTCACGTTCGGGTTATTATAGATATTTAAAAAGTAAATCATTAAAAATCGAACGTGATAACAATGATATAGTCCTTAGAAATAATATACTAAAAGCATTTAATTTTAAGGGATACAAGAAAGGATCACGTTCAATTAAAATGACTTTAGAAAATAGCTTTGGTATTACATATAATAGAAAGCGTATTCAAAGGATTATGAGAAAATATAATATACTTTGCCCAATAAGAAAAGCTAATCCATATAGAAGAATGGCTAAAGCAACAAAAGAGCATAGAGTTGTTCCGAATCTTCTTAACAGAAACTTTAAACAAGGGGTAGCTGGAAAAGTACTTCTTACTGATATTACATATTTACCATATGGTGCTAACCAGATGGCTTATTTGTCAACCATAAAAGACGCTTCAACTAATGAAATATTATCTTATAATGTATCAAATAGTTTGGAATTAGATATAGTTATGACCACCATACGTAATTTAATGTCTAATAAAGATTTTAAACCATCTAATGATGCATTTATTCATTCGGATCAAGGAGTTCATTATACTAGTCCTAAATATCAAAAATTATTAAAAGAAAATAATCTTGGACAATCTATGTCTAGACGCGGTAATTGTTGGGATAATGCCCCTCAAGAATCTTTCTTCGGCCATCTGAAAGATGAAGTTGATTATAAGAGTTGTACTACATTAGAAGACATCGAGAATTCTATTAATGATTATATTGATTACTACAATAATCATCGTTGTCAATGGAATTTAAAAAAGCTGACTCCTGTAGAATACAGAAATCAGCTTTCAGCGGCATAAGCATCTTTTTTTTATTGTCCTTGACAAAGGGTCCACTTTACAAGATGTATCCCCTTTTATATTAAGTACTGAAACCCCTACTCAGTACTAATAAAGCCTCAGCTTATGCTGGGGTTTATTTTTTTGCTTATTGGTTAATAATATTATTTAGTTCTAATTAATAATATGGAGGTGATCTTGTTAATTCAGTTTAGTATGAATTTAACAACTATATTTATGAGAAAACCAAATCATGTAGCAATAATTCCTGATGGAAATAGAAGATATGCCATTTCTCTTGGATTAACTAAAGATAAAGGATATGATTACGGAATAGATCCAGGATTAGAAGTTTTTAAGCTTTGCCAAAAAGAAAATATAAGTGAAGTGACTTTTTATGGGTTCACCATAGATAATACTAAAAGACCATCTGAACAAAAAATGGCTTTTACAGATGCATGTATAAAATCAGTAATGCTGCTTACAAAAGAAAATTGTGAAATACTTGTCTTAGGCGATACTACTTCTAAAAATTTCCCTAAAGAATTATTGCCTTTTACAAAAAGAGTAAAATACGGGAGTGGAGGAACAAAAGTTAATTTTTTAATAAATTACGGGTGGCAATGGGACTTAAATGGCTTAAAATCATGCAATAATGATAATCATGATATTATACATAATATTAATTCTTCAGATATTTCTAGAATAGATCTTGTCATAAGATGGGGTGGACGAAGACGTTTAAGTGGTTTACTTCCTGTTCAATCTGTTTATGCTGATTTTTATGTTATAAATAATTACTGGCCAGACTTTAAAACCAAAGATTTTTTTGATGCTCTTAATTGGTATAATGACCAAGATGTAACTTTAGGTGGCTAATCTTTTTTAAAGAAAACCTCCATTTTTATTTATGATATAATATACATAAATAAAAATGGAGGTTTTAAGTAATTTATGAAAAATGTCATATTTATATTTTTAACTATTATAAATTTATTAGGCTTTATTTTAATGTATATAGATAAAAAACGTGCTATAAAACACGAGTGGAGAATATCTGAAAACACACTTATGGCTGTAGCAATAATTGGCGGTTCTATTGGTTCCCTTTTAGGAATGTATTGTTTTAGACATAAAACAAAGCATCTTAAGTTTACTTTTGGAATTCCAGCTATTTTAATAATAGAAATTATATTATTTCTTATCCATATAAATTGAATATCGAATCATAGATAAAAATAATAATTTTTCATAACATAAATAAGGGACGTACAAAGTTTAGTGGATAACAACCGAAATAAAGCATTTATGTGGGCTCGCTTGCTGCAAAAATGAAGCTAAAAATTTAAGCATCAACGATTGTTCCAAAAACGTTTGCTCCGATGCAAGATCGGACAAACAATTTTGGAACAATCATTGATGAAAAATTTTAAAGCTTCATTTTTTGATGCAAGACACCGCCCACACAAATGCTTTATTTCTTTGTTTAATCTAAATTCAGAGTAGTGGTATTATTGTTGCTATACATAAATACATTTTTAAATTAAGGAATAGTTATTTATATATGTTAAAGATTTAAAAGGTTAATATTTTATCATTTTTAAAAAGATATAGATTTATAAATATCAGAATATACATTCTTACGAATTTGCTTATTCTATGATGGTTAAGGTGATTTTTATAGGTGACTTCATAAATTACATCCATTGATTGGAAGATATACTTTAAGTCATAGAATATAAAAAACATTAATCATAATTAAAATAAATTGAGTATATATGATTTTAGAGAAAAACAAAGAAATTCAATATATGAATATGCGTAGTATTGTATTAGAAATTTCAGCTTTTAAATTCTTTGGCAGAGGCTGTTCCAAAATTGTTTGTCCAAAAACTTGCTTTTTGGAGCAAACATTTTTAGGCGCAGCCTCTGCCATTAGAATTTTGGTACTCTATAAGTGTAGATACAAATCATAAATATATGATTTAACATCTGCACTTATTTTAATTTATAATAAAGGGAGTAATTTGGTATGACGACTTTAGAATTGGGTTTTAACATCCGTAGCTAAAACTGTCAGCCATCCCTTATTATAAAGATTCGATTAAGCAGGTTGAAACCGTACGGCTTTCGTGTAACTAACCAAAATGAATTGTAATAAGTGTGGGTGGATTAAAATTACAATAATTTTTTAGGAGGATTAACATGATTAGTGTTGGAATTGATGTTTCAAAAGGAAAAAGTACAGTATGTATATTGAAAGAATATGGTGAGGTTATTAGTGAACCACATGAAATAAATCATACTGAAGCTGATTTAAAAGCATTAGTTGAATCTATTTCTGAATTAAATGAAGAAACTAGAGTTGTTATGGAAGCGACCGGTGCATACCATTTGCCACTACTTACTTATCTTAAAAATCATGGTATATTTGTAGCCGTAATAAATCCATTAATTATGAAAAAATATTCTGCTATAGGATTAAGGAAAGGTAAAACTGATAAATTAGATTCTATCAAAATAGCTAATTATGGAATTGATAATTGGTTTAAATTAACTGACTATGAAGCAACAGATGAGGTGTATTCTGAATTAAAATTATTAGGTAGGCAATATTCTCATTATATAGCTATGAGAATAGAGAGCAAACTTGTACTAAGTAATCTATTAGATAGAACAATGCCAGGAATTAAAAATCTATTAAAAAATAGATCCGATAAGCCAGAGAAAGATAAATTAAATGATTTTGTTAAAGAATACTGGCATTACGATAATATTACCAAGAAAAATGAAAAGCAATTTATAAATAGTTATTTTAAATGGGCAAAAAATAAAGGATACCATCAAAGTGAAACAAAAGCAAAACAGATATATGCTTTAGCACAAGAAGGCATCCCTACACTATCTTCTAGTACCCCATCAACCAAAATGTTAGTATTAGAAGCTGTTCGAGTTCTTAGCGAAATAGATAGAACTCTATCTATGATATTATCACAAATGCAAGAATTAGCAAGTAGTTTAAAGGAATACAATGTTGTTAGAAATATGCCTGGAGTTGGAGATACATTGGCTCCACGCTTAATTGCTGAAATCGGTGATTTAAAACGCTTTTATAATAAAAAGGCTTTGATAGCTTATACGGGTATTGATTCACCTCCTTTTGAGTCGGGACAGTTTGTTGCAAACAAACGTCGTATTTCTAAAAGAGGTTCTGCATTATTACGAAAAACTGGATATGAAATTATGAAATGTATCAAAAGTGCCAAACCAAAGGATGATCCTATATTTTTATATATGTTAAAAAAAGAAGCAGAAGGAAAACCTAAAAAAGTTGCTAAAATTGCTGCATTAAATAAGTTTCTAAGAATATACTACGCTAGAGTAAAAGAAGTCTATAATACTTAAATTTAGATAGTATCTATATCTAAATTAAACAGAATTTCTGTTTAATTTATTTGTCATGCAAAAAATATATAAAAAACCTGCTAAAAAAAACTTGATTTTTCTTAGCAGGTTTTAGCTGAAATTTTCCTACAATCGAGCATATCATATATTAAATTTCGGTTATTTCCCACTAAATTCTGATTCTACACAATATATTTAAATTATAAATCATTAAGATTATATGGTGTATTTTGGTATACACAGTAATTTAGCCAGTTACCAAAAACGATATTCGCACTGCCCCTCCATGTTTGTAGTGGCATACTATTTGGATCATCATTTCTAAAATAATTTTTAGGTATCTGTATCTCCATACCTTTTTCCTTATCACGTACATATTCTTCTTTTAGTGTTCCCCTGTCATATTCAAGATGACCAGTTATAAATACTTTTCTTCTATCCTTTGTAGATACAATAAACACTCCTGCTTCATCAGATTCTGATAATATTTCAAGTTCTTTAACTTTATCTATATCTTCTCTTCTGACTTCTGTATGTCTAGAATGTGGTGCATAAAAGATATCACTTAATCCTCTTGTTAAGTCTGCTTTTTCATCTATAACATTATGTGAAAATATTCCAAACATTTTTTCTTTCAAATCATATTTAGGAACATTGAAATGATAATATAGCCCTGCTTGTGATGCCCAACAAATGTGCAATGTTGAAAATACGTTCTTTTCACTCCACTTCATAATTTCCGAAAGCTCGTCCCAATATGCTACATCTTCAAACTCCATTGTTTCAACTGGAGCTCCAGTTATGATTAATCCATCAAATTTTTCATGCTTTATATCATCAAAATATCCATAAAATTTCTTAAGATGCTCCTCTGGAGTGTTTTTGCATGTATATGTTTTAGGCTGAATTAAACTTATTTCAACCTGCAGAGGTGTATTTGATAGATATCTTAAAAGTTGATTTTCTGTAACTATTTTTTTAGGCATTAAATTAAGAATAACTATTTTTAAAGGTCTTATGTCTTGTGACATAGCTCTTTCATCATTCATTATAAATATATTTTCATCTGACAAAACTTTAAATGCTGGTAATTCTTTAGGAATTTTTATTGGCATTTATATCCCCCCTAGTATGCTTATTGCTATATTTTTTTACAATTCTTTATCTTTAAACCTATTAAGTAAATATTATCACAGATACATATCTTTTATCAACTTTCAAAAGAAATAACAATTAAATTAGAAATTTGAAGTCCACAATAATTTGTATACACATCTTATTTATATTTATTCATAAATTTTTTTCAAAATATTATTATAATTCAATATTTTTGCACCTATATATCTATGAATTAATTGTTTTTTTATTAATCATTTAATTAAATAAATATTTTTCTATTAAACAGCTATACGCCATATATTTCTCGTAAAACTATTTATGGTATACTTTTTATATTATATATGAATCAAAAAGGGGGCATATCAAATGTTATTACATAAAAATATAATAGCAGGATTCATTGGAAGTTATACAGATAACGAAAGTGAAGGAATCTATAGATTTAACTTAAATACTGACTCTGGGGAAATTGAAGAGTTGCATTTAGCATATAAGATTGATAATCCTACTTATCTATGTTTAGATAAAGAAAATCATATAATATATTCTTCATGCAAGATTAATAAAAAATGTGGGGTAGCATCATTTAAATATTATAAGGAAACTAATAATCTACACTTAATTAATTACAATCTTTCAGAAGACAAGCAACCTTGTCATGTAAGTATCGATTCTAGCAACTCTTTACTTTTGTCTTCTAATTATCACGAAAATAAAATGATTGTATATAACACATTATGCGGCATTATCCTTAATTATCCTTTTATTGATAAGCATAGTGGCTCAAGTATAAATCCTGAAAGACAAGAAAAACCACATATACATTGTTCTATTATGACAAATGATAATAAATATATTATTTCTGTGGACCTTGGAATTGATAAGCTAATAATATCTGAAATTCAAAATAATAAATTAATTCAAAGAAATGATCTTAATATTTCTTTTCCTGGCGGAACTGGTCCAAGACATATAACTTATTGCAAATCTAAACCATTTTATTATGTATTGAGTGAGTTAACTTCTGAAGTCTTTGCATTTAAATACAATCCAGATTCAGATATAATCTTAGAAAATATTCAAACAATAAGTAACCTTTCTGAAGATTATGAGGCTAACAAGTCAGGAGCTGCCATTCATATTCATAATAATGATAAATTTTTATATACATCAGATAGAGGGAATAACTCTTTGAATTTATTCTATATTGATTCTAATACTGGATTATTAAAATATATAAATAGTTTTGATTGTGGTGGAGATTCTCCAAGAGATTTTAGAATTGACCCATCTGGTAAATACATGATTTGTGCGAATGAAAAATCAAATAATTTATCTGTTTTTTCTATAAATCAATCTAATGGAGATTTAGCATTGTTAAATTCATTTACTGCTCCATCACCTACATGTATAGTGTTTGACTAAAAAATATGACATAGATTTTCTAAAAATCTATGTCATATACTATTTTTACAATAACTATAGACAGTTCTGTAATTAAATCTATTATCATATTTTCTCTGCTGGATCTTTTACTATTAATTATCTTTACTATTGGCCTTAATGGGAAGTTAGGTATTGTTTTTTCAACAACAGCTATTTCCCCTGTACTGAGTTCTACAAGGGTTCCCCTTGGAAATGGTATTACAATTCTACAAAACACATTCACCATATTATAATCAAACTTTCTTTCTGCATTACTCATTAAATATTCTAAAATATCACTTGGAAACATTGCTTCTCTTCCATTTGTATTAGTTGATAAATTATCATAAACATTTGCAATACTAACAATAGCGCTTAAATCCATAATTTTATCTCTTTTAAGGCAATCTGGATATCCAGTTCCATCAACATTTTCATGATGCTGAAGAACTATTATTTTACTTAATGCACTGACATTATATGTACTTGATAAATATTTATATCCAAGCCTTGGGTGGGCATTCATTATATTTTGCTCAGTTTCTGTAAGCTTTCCCTTTTTATTTATTATTTCTTTTGGCAAATATGCTTTACCAATATCATGTAGTAATGCACCTATACAAAGCGCTTCTAATCTTTTTTTAGGCAATTTGAATGCTATACCAATCATAAGAGAAATAACTGCAACATTAACCGAATGAGCATAGATATAGTCATTATTGCTTCTTATATCTACTAATGCAAGAACTAGTTCTTCTTTTCTTAATATGTCCGTCATAATATCTTCTACCATTTTTCCAATATTATAAAAATAACTTTCTTCTTGCCATGTATAATCATTTTCTTCATTTTTAATTTTATTTTCAGGCTCTAATCTCTGGATTGTTGAAAAAGCTTCCTTAACTAAGGTTATGGTTTTTTGTCTTATCTCTGGTTTTATTACATCCTCAATTTCTTCTCGGCTGTATTTATCTACTATGTAAATTGAACTTATACCAATTTCTCTTATCTTATTTATAGTATTTTGTTTTAGCACTACACCAGCTCTTAATAATACTTTTCCACCCCAGTCATATACAGTTTTCCCCAAAACTGTATTGGGCCGTACTCTATCAATAGGGATCAGCCTCATTTATTTTCCCCCTTTAACATCCTTGTTCAATTTTCTTTTGTATGGCTATACATAATTTCTACTAATCTAAACTAACTTTTATTGTCTACAAAGTCTATAAAATTATATTATAAAATAATTGTCGTTAACTATTACTTTAAGTTTATATTTTATTTATATTTTGTTTATATTTCGCTTTTAGGATGCCATATCATATAAAAGGGAAAATAAAAAAATCTCTCAATAATATTAGTATTCTAACTGAGAGATTTTTATCTTAAACTATTTTATTGCTTCTAGTGCTACTAAATTTAATAAGCTCCATGGTTTATTGAAATGTGGCTGGAAGAAGAAATCTGTCATAGCAAGTTCCTCCACAGTCATATTATTTTGAATTACTACTGATAGTGTATTCATAAATTGAGTTAGATCTAGATTAGAAAGTATCTGCCCTCCTATAATTCTTCGTGAATCTCTATCGTAAACAATCTTTACAGTAGCTTCATCATATGTAGGCATAAATTCTGGTCTGTAGTTATCAACTATACTTACAGCTTCAACATTATAATCTGTAGTCTTTCTTGCCATTTCTTCAGTAAGTCCTGTTGATGCTATGCATTTTTCATATATCTTAATTCCTGATGTACCTTGAGTACCTATATATTTAAGTGTTGGTTTCTCTATATTTTTCGCTACAAGAGTTCCCATTCTTACTGCATTAGTAGCAAGAGGAATATATCTTACATCACCTACAGGATTATATATTACAGAACAACAGTCACCTGCTGCAAATACATCTTCTTTGCTTGTTCTCATGTATTCATCTATAATTATTGCACCATTTTTTAATGTATCAAGCTTATCCTTTATAATTTTAGTATTAGGTGCAAATCCTATGCATAATATAACTAAATCAGCTTCGTAACTATTCTTTTCTGTTATTACTTTTGTAACTTTATTATTTTCCCCTTCAAATCTTTGAACCATCTCGCCTAAAGCAAGTTTTACTCCATGTTTTCTGAATTCTTCTTCAGCTACATTAGTTAACTCAGGATCTAAATATTTTGCCATAATTCTATCTTCTGCATCAATTAGCGTAACATTTTTGCCTTGAACTTCAAATGCTTCTGCAAGCTCTACTCCTATATATCCAGCACCTATTACAACTATATTTTTAGCACTTTTTTCTTTTTCTTGAATCACTTTTGCATGATCATAATTTTTACATAATAAAATATTATCTAAATTTATGCCTTCAAGTCTAGGAACAATTGGCCAAGATCCTAATGTTAATACTAATTTATCATAGTTATCTTCTATAACCTTATCTTCAGATAAATTTTTTACTTTTATTTTCTTATTATCAAAATCAATATCTAAAACTTCAAATCCCATCTTCATAGCTATTCCCATAGATTCTAGATTGCTTGGAGAATTATAAAATAACTTTTCTGTTTCTGTTACTACTCCACCAATACTTAATGCTATACCGCATGATAAGAAAGATACATTATCATTTTTTTCATAGACTACTATCTCAGCATCCTTATGTTCTTCTTTTAAATTTACTACAGCAGCAGTTCCTGCATGTGTACATCCAACTACAATAATTTTCATTTATTTTCCTCCTTGAATTGTCTGACTTTTATTTATATTATTTATTATACATTTGCAGACAATTTCTATACTCTCATATTAAAAATTTGAAATATTAACATATTGTTTCTTTTAATCTTTATAATCATTATAGAATAATAATTATTAATTATCAATGATTATTATTTATATTTTGCTATTTTTTTAACATTCAATATATCTAATTCTTCATTGTTATTATCACCAGCTCACCTAAAATCGCCATTTTATCATATAAAAATTAATTTTTATATACACAAAAATTAATTAGTTATCAATAATTAGTTATTTTTTAAACAAAGAGCTTCTAGTAGAAAATATATGTAAACCAATTTCTACTAGAAGCTCGTATTAATTTATAATATGAATTTTTCTATTATTTTTTATATTATATCTTCGTAAGTATCCCATATTATTCCAAGCTACTTAGATAATTATAAATAAACGCCACCTTAATAAATTTATATATCTAGTATATCTGAAATAGAGTCACTAAATATATCTATTTCTTTATTATCTTCTTTTACAACATCCAAACTAACATTTTCATCAATATCTATCATTACACTTCTTTTTCTTTTTCTTTGGGATTTTCTTTTGTTCTTTTCATCTAATGACATCTTTATTAACTTAATTGCTTCTATAGGTGTCTCACATCCTCCAAGTACAACTGTATTAAATTTATCATTGTAAGTTACATATGTACTTTTATAAACTTCGAAACATTTAGCAATTTCATTTGGATTATATCCGCCCTCTTTTAAATTAATTCCCAAGTAATCACAATCGTATATATCAGGCTGTACAAATACACTATTTTTTATAGCCAAATCAATTGCTGTCTTTTCATCCTTTAAGCTGTCATAAAGCTTTAAGACTATTCCAGTACCTTCAGCTGTATTTATTCTAAATGAATCTTTATTATCTATGTTTCCATCTGGATGAATTCCTATAATGTTATAGGTTAAATCTAAGCTTTCAATTAATTCATTGTTAATTTCTTTATATGTATTCCTTTTATTATTATCAACAAATTTTACATCACTGATTACATCCATCATACTATTTATATCATTCCAACATTCAATAGTGTTTTTAAATGATAGTTCATCTTCATGAAGACTCGGAAGTATTGCTACAATATTTATTTTTGTATTTGGTATTGAAGCTTTAGCTATTTGTATAAAAGTTTTTATTGCTCCTGAGCCTGTCCCTCCTCCCATTGTTGTAAATACAACCATAGTTTCAGTTTGAGGATATTTTCTAAGTAAAGCTCCTATTGCATTTGCATTATCTCTTATCATTTCCTCAGATTTAGCTCTA
The DNA here is from genome assembly GCF_001458595.1 of Clostridium neonatale. Classification (GTDB taxonomy): domain Bacteria; phylum Bacillota; class Clostridia; order Clostridiales; family Clostridiaceae; genus Clostridium; species Clostridium neonatale. The sequence goes on along the minus strand of NZ_LN890328.1, from coordinate 393,775 downwards.
TCTCTACCTGATCCATCCATTCCAGGATATAAATATACATTTTTATCGATATATGCATTTTTTAAAGGCTTAATGTCAAATAAACTACTATTTAAGAATAACCCTTTATACCTTTTGTCTTTGCTTAATAATCCATCAACTACATTTCCTGCACCTTGTCCTAATGCTACAAACAGCATTTTGCTCTTTTCCATAATACAACCTCCACTGGTAATAATTTCAAAAATATACTTTATAAAGTCTAAATTTTTATATTTAAATCATTTCATATTATACACTTTTGTGATATTATAATTCTATAATATATCCCACATACTTCCACGTCAATATGTAATTCTATTTTATAGATATTTAAGGATGGTGTAAAACTAATATGGAAAATAAGACTCAGTACATTAGTATACAAAATAATGATACAGTAACTCTTCAAGAAAAAAAAAGAAGTGGCATATTATCTTACTCGATTAATCAAGTTGCTGCATTATTAGGGGAAAGTGATAGCAAAATAAGATACTATACCAACATTTTTGATAATTTATTAAAAATTCAGGTTTCAAATAAAGAACTTATTTATACTGATAAAGATATAGATAAATTAGAATTTCTTATTCGCTTAAAAAATAAAGGTTTAACAATTAAGGAAATTCAATCATATTGTGAAGAACTTCCACTAGATGATAATGATATATCTAGGGAGACAAACACATTATCTGTTTCTGATTTAATTTCATTGATTTCTCAATCACAAATTGATGAAATTTCAAAATTGAAATCTGAATTATTTAATTACATAGATCAAATGAAAGAGAATTTAACTAAAGATATAAAAGATTACATATGTACTGAATTATCTGAACACACTAAAAATTCTCAAACAATGAATGACGATATGGTTTCTAAAGTTCAAGATTTAATAACAGATAAACTTGAATATGAGAGTTCAAGAATGGAAGAAAACTTATCTGATTTATCTAACAATATTGAATCAAAATCCATAGAATTAAGTGATCAAGTAATCTATAGGATTAAAAAGTTTGAAAATGTGGTTGAAAAAGCTTATACAATTGAACATGAAATCGCATCTCAAAAAAGTCCAAGCCTTATAGCCAGATTATTTGGTGCTAAGTAAAAAACTTCTCGTAGAAACTGAACACAAAACCATTTCTACGAGAAGTTTTTTTATTTACTTTATAATATGAATTTTTCTATTACTTTCGCTATTCCATCTTCATCATTTGATAATGTTATGTAATTAGCAATTTCTTTAACATCATTAGTTGCATTCCCCATTGCTACTCCCATTCCAGCGTACTTAACCATAGATAAGTCATTACCTGCATCTCCGCATGCAATCATTTCATCCTTAGCTATTCCAAGATATTCTCCTAATTTTTTAAGACCTAGTCCCTTATCTACTTCTTTATTTGTAAATTCTAAGAAAAACTCTGCACTTTTGAATACACTATATTTTTCGTAAAGATCTTTTGGCAGCTTTTCTATAGCAGGATCCAGTATTTCTGCCGGATCAATCATCATAACTTTTATTATTTCCTCATTATCATCAATTTCATTAAAATCTTTTATTGTGATTTCAATTCCATTCATATCAGCTTCATATTGAGTATACTTACTAATTTTAGGTGTAATTAAACCTTCTGTGGCAGAAAATGCATGTATATTTACATTTAATTTCTTACTTATATCATATAATAATTTTAAATCTGATCCTTTTAATACTGCTTTTGATACAATCTCTTTAGTGTGTGTATTTTGAACTATTCCACCATTATAGCTAAGTACATAATCATCTTTCTTTAATAAGTTAAGCTCTTCTAAATATCTTGTTATTCCATCTATTGGTCTGCCTGATGCTAGAACTACTTTTACGCCTTTTTCTTCTGCTTTCTCTAAAGCTATTTTAGTACTTTCAGCGATTTTCTTCTCACTAGTTAAAAGCGTTCCATCCATATCTAATGCTATTAGTTTGTACATATATTTCCTCCTAATGCTATACTATATATTCTATTATGATCTTTTCTTAATTTATCACACTAACTTTATTATAATTTGAAATCTATGTTTATTCAATAAAATAAACATATTGTAAAAGTGGTTTTTTGTAACTAATGCCATCTTTTCATCATATTATGTTTGTAAATAAAAATGTCTGAGGTAAATTTTATGCTTGAATCGTTAGTATTAGTTTGTTCTTTATGTATTGATTCATTTGTTGCAAGCGTAGCATATGGTACTTCAAAAATTCATATACCAAAGCTTTCAACAATAATAATAAATTTAGTCTGCACTGGAACTTTGGCTTTTTCGTTGTTTTTAGGATCGATTGTTAAAAACTTTTTACCTGATAAAATTCCAAGTTTACTAGGTTTTACTTTGCTTATAATATTAGGTTTTTATAGGATATTTGAATATGTCTTTAAGTCATATATCTCTAAAAATCTATTACTTGATCAGCCTTTAAAATTTAAATTATTCGATTTTAATTTTGTTTTAAAAGTTTATACTGATGAAGTTAAAGCAGATTTTGATAAATCTAAATCATTAAGTCCAAAAGAAGCATTTTACTTGGCACTTGCTTTATCGCTAGATAGCATTGCTGTTGGATTTAGTTCTAGCTTATGCAACATTAACTATATTGAGGTACTAATCCTTTGTATCGTCATTGGCTTTTTAGCAATTTCAACTGGTGTTTTTATTGGTAAAAAATTTGCTGATAAAGTTCACTTTGAACTTTCATGGCTTTCTGGAGTATTATTAATCATTTTAGCCTTTTTAAGAATTTTATAACGATCATTTACAAAATAATTCCTTATTTGTATAAATCTTTTTACTTAGTATATTTTTTTTGTTAAAATAATATTAAGGGTATGAATTTAAATTAAATGTATTTTAACACTACAACAAATTCGTCATATCCTCTGGTTATGACGAATTTTATTTATATGATTATGGTATACTGTGGGGGGAATAATTATGAAACATATATTAGTAGTAGATGATGATATTACAAATCTTAAATTTGTTGAACAATCCTTAAAACCGCATTTTAAAGTGACACTATTAACGTCAGCTGTACAAACTATGAAATTTTTACTAACACATACTCCTGATTTAATATTACTAGATATTAATATGCCTAGAGTTGATGGATTCGAAGTATTTTGTACAATTAAATCTATAGATAAATTCAAAAATGTTCCTGTAATCTTTCTGACTGTCCAAAACGATGTTAAGAGTGAACTTAAAGCTCTGAAACTAGGAGCTGTTGATTTTATATTCAAGCCTTTTATCCCTGAAATTATGATAAGCAGAATTAATACTCAATTAGAACTTGCAAGCTATAGAAATGAACTTGAATCATTAGTCTCAGAAAAGACGGCTACCATTGAAAATCTACAGGATACTATGGTTATAGGACTTGCTGAACTTGTTGAATGCAGAGACGGAGAAACTGGCGGTCATATAAATAGAACTGCAAAATATCTACAGATTTTAGTAGAAGCAGTCTGCATGAATAAATTATATACAGATATTTTGACTGATGAATATATTAATAATATGATTAGATCTGCTCCTCTTCATGATATCGGTAAAATAGGAATTTCAGATAATATATTATTGAAAAATGGCACATTTGATGATAATGAGCGTGAATATATGAAGCAGCATACCATCTTAGGTGGAAGAGCTCTTCAAAAGCTTATTGATGCTACTGATGGGGAAAGCTTCCTATACATAGCAAAAGATATGGCACTTTCACATCATGAGAAATGGAATGGCACCGGATATCCATATGGGCTCTCTGGTACAAACATCCCTTTATCTGCAAGGATTATGGCTATTGCTGATGTATATGATGCTTTAACTTCTAAACGTCCTTATAAACAAGCTCTTTCTCATTCTAAAGCTACAGAAATAATTATAGAATCAAGTGGTACTCATTTTGACCCTAATATTGTTGGAGTTTTTAAAAGTATACATCCTAAATTTGAGCAAGTATATAAAATATATACTCAAGAATAGGAGGCAAAATATAATGTATAATTTTATTGCCCCAAAAGCAAAGGTTTTAATAGTTGATGATAATATGGTTACACTGAATTTTGAAAAAGAACTTTTTCAGAAATATAAAATGAATATTTCAATTGCAAAAAATGGTTTTGAATGTTTAGAACTTATTAAGAAAGAAAAATTTGATATAATTTTTATAGATCATATAATGCCTGATATAGACGGAATATCAACAGCCAATAATATTAGAAACATTCCTGATGACTATTATAAAAACTTAACACTTATAGCCCTAACTTGTAATGATTCTCCAAATATACTTTCAAATTATATTAAAAATGGCTTTAATGATTTTATAAAGAAACCAATTAACAATAAGATTTTAAGCTGTGTGTTAAAGACTTATATTCCTAGAAATGTTATAGAAGATTGTAATATATTTAATAAAGAAATAACTAAATCTTATGACTTAAATATTCCTAATATTGATTTAAAAAACGCTTTGATTTACTTCGAAAATGATATTAATAAATATTTGTCACTTTTAACTGTAGCTTATGATGATGGCATAAATAGATGTTCACTTATTAAAAAATATGCTTTGAATAGAGATATAAAAAATTATATGATTGAGGTACACTCTTTAAAATCAGTCTGTGCCATTATTGGAGATTATAATTTATCTGATTTAGCAAGCCAACATGAGGAAGAAGCCTTAAACGGTAACTTAGAATTTGTAATAAAAAATCACGAGAATATTATTATGAAATATGAAGCTTTTTTAAGCAATATTAGACCTTTTATCATTCCTTCAAAGATTCCACATTTAAATGTTTTAAAGAAATTTAATAAAACCAAAGTATTAAATTTAATAAAGTCTCTTATAAATTCTATTGATGATTTTGATTTAGATGAATCTTTTAAATGTTTGGATGAATTATCAAGATATAATTTCAAAAAAATTCAAATAGAACTTTTAAGTAAAATTAAAGAATGTCTTAATATATTTGACTACGACTCCGCTTATACTCTTGCTTTAACATTAAATAAAGAATTTATTACTTCATAACAAAAGAGAGAGGAAAAACTCATATTCCTCTCTCTTTTGTTATGAAGTAATAAATAATATTTAATTTAACTAATCCATAAATCTTTTAAACTGAGCATCTAATTCCTCAACATTAGATTCAAGATATCTCTGAAATGATTCTTGGTCTATTGTATATGAAAAAACTTGTGATTCTAAGCTTCCTAAATATCTTCCTATAAGAGGCATAATCTCATCTTCTTCAACATTATAGACCTCTCTTAGTGCATCTATAAAAGTGCCACCTGCAAATTTTTTAAATCTTATTCTTGCTGTCGATTCTACTCTAGAAGCTTTATCGCCACCAAAAATATCTATCTGCTCTTCTATTGATGCATACCCTTTTTTTAACATGTCAATATATTCATCAACTATTGCATCTGGAGAATTTCTTATTGTTTTTCTACCTAAAATATTTTTTAATACTTCATATGCTTTGTCTTTGCTCATCCAAAAAGCTTCTTCTAATACATCAGTTGTGGTAAAAAAGTTCTTTCCCCTTATATTATGCCTAGCTCTTTGTTCTATATATTCAAGATTTCTTTCCTCGGTAGCTGTTAGCATAAACATCACTCCCTTATATCCCTATTATCTTTCTCAATTTATTTATATCGATATTATCTTTAAAAACTTGAGCGAGTCTGTCATATTCTTTATCTTTTTTATCAATTATAATATTATCACAAGCCTCATAATCATCACTATGAATATTGCTATTTTCTCTTAAGGAGTTAATAAATGCTTTTAAAAATTCTTCTGAATCAAATATTCCATGAAGATATGTTCCAGAAACTAATCCACTTTCATCACAAACTCCAAGTATATTTTCATCTGCATCCTTTATAAATGGAATTGTATTTTTTCCAATTTTACTTATTCCATTGTGTATTTCATACCCTGAAACATCTTTTCCACGTATATCTTTTATTTTTTCTAAGTCACATACTATTTTTGCATTTGTTTGCTTTGTTATCTTTCTCTCATTAAATCTTGTCTTTATATCTAAAAAACCAAAACCTTCTTCTTCGCATATTTCTCCTTCAACACCCAATTTATCCAATATAAATTTACCAAGCATTTGATATCCGCCACATATTCCAAAAATAGGAGTTCCTTTTTCTTTTAATTCCTTTATTTTTTCAAATAAATTCTTTTCTTTTAGAAGTCTTAAATCTTCTATGGTATTTTTAGTTCCAGGAATTATTATTAGATCTGGGTTTTTTAACTTTTTAACATCATCAACATACCTTACATTCACAAATCCCACGTTTTCAAGTACATTAAAATCTGTAAAATTAGACATATGAGAAAGTCTTATTATTGCAATATCAATAGTGCCTTCTTTTTTTTCATTTTTAATTTTTTCTGTTACACTATCTTCATCTTCAATATTAAACATTTCATATGGCATAACTCCAATTACTGGTATATTAATAATACTTTCAAGCTCTTTTATTCCATCTTTAAAAAACTCTTTATTACCTCTGAATTTATTTATTATTACACCCTTAACTAATTTTTTTTCATCAGGTTTTAATAATTGAAGCGTTCCAACAATTGAAGCAAATACTCCACCTCTATCAATATCTGCAACTAAAATTACTGGTGCATTAACCTTTTTAGCCATATACATATTAGCTATATCACTATCTCTTAAATTAATCTCAGCACAACTTCCTGATCCTTCTAAAACGATAATATCGTGTTTTCTTTTTAATTTATCATAAGCTTGCTTTACTTTAACTTTTAATTCTTCATTTAGTTCTTTATATTTATATGGCTCAATATTTTTATAAACCTTACCTTCTACTATAACTTGTGTTACATTTCCGCCTGGCTTTAATAAAACTGGATTCATAATAGCCTTAGGCTCGATCTTACAAGCTTCTGCTTGAACCACTTGCGCTCTTCCCATTTCCAAATTTTCTTTTGTAACAAACGAATTTAATGAAATATTTAACGCTTTAAAAGGAGATACATTAAAACCATCATTAACTAAATATCTACATAACGCTGCTGCTAAAGTACTTTTCCCAACCGAAGATGCTGTACCCAAAAACATAATGTTTTTTTTATTCATGATATACTCCTTTCAGTATGTAACAAATATTTGATAGTATCATATAGTCTATGATACTATCAAATATCCATATTCACCTACTATTTCTTTACCTATTATATTCATTTCTATTTTTTTACTGAATATCGGTCCATCGATAACAAGTGTATGATATTCTCCGTTTTCTCCACATGGATCACATCCTAGATTTTTTATATCATCAACTAAATCATTAGTTAAAGTTTTTCCAAGATAATTTTCACTAAGTTTTTTTAAATCAACTTTTTTGATTATGGCATTAAATCCAGAATCTATAAATTCATGGGTTAATTTTTCTCTATCTTCCTGCCATAAAGGAAAATACGCCTCAACTTCTGCATTTTTGCATCTATCAATCCCCCATTTTTTATGGTGTTCTATATCTATATCACCAAATACACAAATATCTGCACCATTATTTTTTGCTTTCTTTAATGTCTTTTCGAATTCTTTTTCGTAAATCTTTTCATTACTGCATTCAATTTTGTACAAATCTATTTGTAGTGATTTAGATATATATTCAAAAATTTTCTCTGGTATTTTGTGAAAGCATGAATTATTATTTTCATCAAAAGTAACTAAAAGACCTATTATTTCATATCCTTGTTTTATCATTCTATACAATGATAATGTACTATCTTTTCCACCACTAAATGATATAACCACTTTCTTATTTTCCATCTCTTTATACCTCTACTATAATATAAATTTAACATTAAAATAACCCTTGACTTTTATAAAAATGGTGCTATGTTAATATTTCCTGTAAACTTTCTATTAACCTAATATTTTCTTCATGTGTTCTAACTGCAAATCTGTAATATTTATTATTAAGACCATTATAATTACTGCAGCTGCGAATTAATATTTTAAATTTTAATAGCTCTTCCTTGAGGTCTAAATCTCCTTTTACTTTTATAAAAATAAAATTAACACTTGGCTTAAATACCTTTAATCTTTTTATTTTTGTAAGTTCTTCATATAAATAATCTTTTTCTTTATCTATAAATTCTTTTGTATTCTTTATGTATCTTGTATCTATTAATGCACTTTTTGTAGCAATTTCAGCTAATATATTTATATTCCACGCTGGAGATACTTCAAATATCTTTTCTTTTAACATTTTATTCGATGTAAGTGCATAACCAATTCTTAATCCTGGAAGTGCAAAAAATTTAGTTAATGACTTAACTATTATTAAATTATCATGTTCATTTATGTAATTTATCATTGTAAGTTTTTCTTCTATAAAATCCAAAAACGATTCATCTATTAAAAGCTTAACATTATGTTCTTTTGCTTTTATTAATATCTTAAAAAGCAGTTCTTTATCTGTTAAAACTCCAGTTGGATTATTAGGATTGCATATAAATATTAAATCTAGTGTATTATCTATAAATTCTAGAATGTCATCTTGTATCTTAAATGCGTATTCTTCTTTTAAATAATAATACCTTATACTTCCTCCTACTGAATTAACAGCTTCTTCGTATTCTGAGAAAGTTGGCGCCATTATTAATGATTTATTTGGATTTATGGCTCTGACTATAGAAAATAAAACTTCTGATGCCCCATTTCCAAGTAATATATTTTCTTTCCTTATATCTTCAAACTTACTTATGCATTCTTTTAATTCAAAGTAACTTATGTCTGGATATTTTTCAATTAATCTTATATTTTCTACTATTGCACTTCGTACGCTATCTGGAATACCAAGAGGATTTATATTTGCAGAAAAATCTATTATTTCTTTAAAATCTATGTTCTTTTCTCTGCTTATGATTTTTGCATTTCCACCATGACCAAAACTTGCCACATCAACTTCCTCCACATTTCTATCTTAAAATAAATTGTACTACAAAATTTATTAATAGTGATAATAAAAATCCTATAAATGATGATAAATAAAGAACTTTTTTTGTACGATTGACATCTTCTATTTCAATTACTTTTATTTTATCTCCAATCGTTGGCTTAACTACAAGCTTTCCAAAATAATAGTTTGCTCCACCAAGCTGAATATCTAAGGCACCTGCCATAGCTGCTTCTGGATGTGCACTATTAGGGCTTGTATGATTATATCTATCTCTCTTATAGATTTTATAACTATTTCTATAATTATATTTTAATACAAATGCCGATATAACAATTAAAATTCCTGTAAGTCTTGCTGGTATATAATTAAATACATCATCTAATTTAGCTGGAAAATATCCAAAGTCCATGTATTTATCATTTTTATATCCAAACATTGAATCCATTGTATTAACAGCTTTATATGCCATTGCAAGTGGTGCTCCAAATATTCCTGCATAAAATAGTGGTGCTATAACTCCATCTGACATATTTTCAGCTATTGTTTCAATAACAGCTCTTATTATTCCTTCTTTGTCTAAACTTTTTGTATCACGCCCTACTATATATGACAATTGATGTCTTGCTTTTTCCACATCATCTTTTATTAAATAATTTATAACTTTAAAACCTTCCACTATCAACCCCTTGCTTGATATGCAGAAATATATTAATATTCCCTCAATTATAACGCCTAAGTATATATTAACCTTATTGAATATGCATACTAACATATATGTCGTAAAGAATGTAATTGCTACTGTAATTATCCATACAATAAATCCAGCTGTTTTTAAGTTGCTTTTTAATAGCTTTCTAAATATATTTTCTAAGCTGCTGCAAATCTTTCCTATTATTCTTACTGGATGAACTGGATTGTTTGGATCACCTATAAATAAATCTAAAATAAATCCTAATGTTAATTGTATCATTTCTTTTCTCCGTATTTTTATACTATTCTATTGGTCTTATGGAGTATATCTCATAATCATTATTATCTAAGATATCTACTATTATCTCATAACCATAACCATTTTTAGGCTGCCACTCATAAAATTTTTTACTGTCATCGTATTTGATTTCTAAAATTATGCCTATAGCTCCACCATGAATGACCCCTAAACTTGTCTCTTTATTTTCTTTAAACATATATTTTATAAGCTTATCAAAAGCTTTTTCAATTCTATTTCTAAATTCAAGTTTGCTCTCTCCATTTGGACAACATACATTTTGAGTTTCATCAATTATCCAATCTTGATATTCTTTCAAATCCTTTAAATCTTCATAAGATTTTAATTCAAAATCACCAAAGTTATATTCAGAAAATTCATTTATAACTGTATACTTCTTATCTGGACAGATAATCTCCAAAGTTGAATTTGCTCTTTTAAGTCCACTTGTAAAATAAAAATCACATTTAGGATATATATTTATATCCCTTGATTCAAGCTCTTTTCTTCCAGATTCACTTAAATCAATATCAGTCTTGCCGCAATATAGTTGTTTTTCATTACAATACGTTTTCCCATGCCTTATTAAATATATCTTCTTTTTCATAAACTTCTTATATGGCACTGTCGCATTATTTACTTCTTACTTATTCTCTTTTTAATTAAAATTTGTAAATACCACAGTATCCCATATTATCCTCCTTAAGAAAAATTTAAAAGTTATACTATTTAAGCTTTTCTGGTATTCCAAAAAATACTCTGTATACTTCCTCAGAGTGTTTACTTAAAAATTGAAGTGACTGTCCACATTCTTCTCGCCACATTCTATCTTCTTTTTTCATTGGAACAATACCACTATTTATTTCATCACAAATAATTATCTTATCATTTAAATTATCTGCATTATTCTTTATTATATCTAATGCACTAATATTATTTTTAACACATTCTTTCACAAAAATATGTAAACCACATATTACTTTTTTGTTAAAATTTAATTTTTCTATATTATCTTTATTATCTTTTCCACAAAAAAAGATTTCATCATCTTTTACCATATATTTTTCTTTGCAGAAATTAAGTTTTCCATTATATGATCCTCCAAATATTAAAATCATATTCCCTCCAAATTACATAATTCCTAAAGTTATCAGTCCTGCAGCTTCACCAATAATCAAAGCAAAGCCTGCCACATCACCAGAAACTCCACCAAATTCTTTAATACATTTTCTAACTCCTACTGTTACTATAGCAGTCATAGTAAGTGGTACTATAGAATATTTTAATCCACTATTTATGAAAATACATATTGTACTTAAAATTATTACACCTATCATTATTATTATATCAACTTTATTAGTACCTTTTTTAAAATATGTCCCAAGTGAACTTTCCTTAATTGTAATTTTGCTTAGTAAAAAATACCCTGCAAGACTCCTGCTTATTACTGGAATCAATATCAATAAACAAATGATATTTCTAATGTCAATATTTTTTTCTAAAAACGAATATACTCCTGAAAATTGCAAAAAGAATAATATTATAAGACTTATTACTGCAAACGCTCCAATATGTGAATCTTTTAATATTCTAAGCTTTTCTTCTTTTTCACGTCTTGAAAGTATAGCATCACATACATCACAATATCCATCTAAATGAAGCATACCAGTTATTATAAATGGTACAATCATTATCACTGTAGTTTTAATCATAATAGTACAATTTATAATACTTAAAATCACATAAATGAGACTCCATATGGCACCTACAATCAATCCGATAACTGGATAAAATTTCATCATATTTTTGCTGCTTTCATCATCCCATTCAATATATGGCGTAGGTATTATTGTAAACATACTTAACGCCATTATAAAGCTGTTGTATATTTTTCTCATTAAATTATTTCCCCCATACTTTCTTCTTGAAAAATCCATTAATATTTATATATATTACATCTATTATCATTAACAAGACTTTATTAATCTGCATATGTGAGATTTAATTCCCACCTTTATGATACTTTATATTTCCAAATGAACATTCAATTACATTTTCACATATTCGCGCTAAGTGCCTGTTTATAATCCCCAGTTCTTTTTTATAAATTTCTGTTATATCATCATATTCCATAGAATCATTAAATATGAAATCTGATACTATTATTGTATTTTCTGCTTTATTCATAATAAGATCTAATGATGTTAGGATCTTTATAGATGGATCTGTTACTATTTCATTTCCTGCAAACATCTCATTAGTTAAAAGTGATGTTATGCTATCTAAAAGAACTGTGTCATTTTCTTTTATTTCATTTACTATTTCATGTAAGCTTAGTTGCTTTTCTATTGTTATAAAATTTAAACCTTCTCTGGCCTTAATGTGATTTTTTATTCTTTCTTCATCTTCTATGTCAAATGGCTTCATAGTTGCAATATATACAGCCTTATCTTTATTTAAGCTTAAGGCTATTTGTTCACTTATGTGTGATTTTCCACTTTTAGAACCACCAATGATTAAATAATTCATAATGAATCAAATCCTATCTTTTATTATTACAATTATTTTTATCTTCATATTTTTAGGATATAATACTAATTATTTTTCTATTCCTATTCTTGATGATATTCCTCTTTCATACGGATGTTTAATTGCTTTTATTTCTGAAACATAATCTGCAAGTTTAACTAATTTTTCATCTGGTCCCCTACCTGTTAATACAACTTCTAAAGTTTTAGGCTTATTTTTTAGAAATTCCACAACTTCATCTAATGATATTAAACCTAGATTGATTGATGCAATTATTTCATCCATTATAAGAAGATCAAAATTTTCATCTATTGCTTTTTCAGTTACCTTTTTAAACCTCTCTTCATGTTCCTTTTTAGTTATTGCCTGCTCTTCTGGGCTCATAAATTTAAAAAACTTTTTTACTGGATCACCTTTAAATAAAATTATATTATCTTCTAATTTTTCTAAAGAATTTAATTCTCCACTTTCATTATCTTTTAAAAATTGAGTTAATAATACTTTTTTATCTCTTCCTGCTGCACGCACGGCAAGGCCCATTGATGCAGTTGTTTTTCCTTTTCCATCACCACAATATATATGAATAAGTCCAAGTTCCATAAAAACACATTCCTTTCGCATTACTATATAATCAATTAATAACTATTATTCTCCTATTTTTTCACAAATATTTATTGTATTTGTACATTCTTGTATATCATTTTGCTATATACTCTTTTTTATATTTCAAAATAGCAAATACGTTTATATTAAACCTATTTGAATTGAAGCCTATATTTTCTTTTTTAGTTTATCTAAATAACTATCATCTATTTCAGCTTCTGCAAATGTAGCCATATTATTCATAACTGCACATGCTGTATCAATTACTGAAAATGCTATAGGACATCCACTTCCTTCTCCAAGTCCCATATTTAAATCTAGAATCGAACTTAAGTTTAGTTCTTTCATACCTAAAATAAACCCTATTTCTTTTGAACAATGTGATGTAAACATATAATCACGGCATTTGTTATTAAGCCTGTATGCTATTAGAGCTGCAACAACAGATATAAATCCATCAATTACTACTGGTATTTTGTATCTTGCTGCACCTAAAAATACTCCTGCCATTGCTGCAATATCAAATCCACCTAATTTTGATAAAACATCTATTGGATCTTCTTTATTAGGCCTATTTATTTCTATTGCTTTTTTAACAACACTAACCTTCTTTTTAAGTCCTTCATCTGTAAGGCCTGCACCTCTCCCCACTACATCTTCTACCCTTGCACCTGTCAATGCTGATATAACTGAGCTGCTTGTTGTTGTATTTCCTACTCCCATTTCACCAACTCCAAGTATTTCATAGCCTTCACTTTTAGCATCACATACAGCTTCAATTCCTATTAAAATTCCCTTAACTGCTTCTTCATAAGTCATAGCAGAGCCTTTTGCAATATTACTAGTAGATTTTCTTATTTTTCTATCTATAACTTCAGAATAAGTGAAATCACAGTTTATTCCAACATCTAATATCTTTAAATCTGTATTATTAGCCTTTGCAATTACTGCAACTCCTGTAAGTCCTTTAGTAAAATTTATTGTCTGTGCAAGTGTTACAGATTGTGGTGAAGAAGCAACTCCTTCTTCAACAACTCCATTATCAGAACACATTATTATAACAAGCTTCTTATTTATTGTATTTTTTACTTTTCCAGTTATTCCAGCTAATTTAATAGATATATCTTCTAACTTTCCTAAGCTATTTGGCGGCTTTGCTAGAGATATCATTCTTTTCTCAGCTTCAATAATCGTCTCTTGGTCTACATCCTCTATTTCATTTATTATTTCTTTTAATTTTATTAATTCATTTTCCACTTCATAAGCCCCCTAAAATATGAAACCATCTAGATAGTTACCTAAAAAGATGGTTTTATGATACTTTAACTTAATTTACATTTTATTAAATGTAATATAATTCTTCCCAAAATGTGGTTTAGTGTTGCGTAAAGTTTTCATGTACCACTAAAAAATCCACCAAACTTTCTTCATCATTAAATTCTAGCTCATAGTCAAATTTAGTTTTTTCAATTACTATTATTTTTATATTACTATCTCTTGCTGCTTTAAACTTATCAAGTACTCCCCCTTGAACACCACTGTCTTTAGTTAAAATAGCCTTAACATCAAACTGTTTAATAAAAGCTTTTTCGAGATCATATGTTATTGGTCCTTGAATTGCAATAATATCTATTATTTTTATTCCTGCATCAACTATTTTGCTTAAAACAGACGGTGAAGGTAAAATCCTATGAATTACTCTGTAATTAAAATCTATATTTATAAATTTAGTTACATTATTTCCGCCTGTAGTATTTAATACATTTCCATTTAAAGTTTTTATATATTCTATAGCTTCATCATAGTCTTTTACTCTTATTATATTGTCACAACTTATTTGCTCTAAAGCACCTAACCTTTCATATCTCACATATTTAATGTTAAGCTCTTTAGAGCACTCAATTGCATTCTTGGTTACTTCAGCTGCATATGGATGAGATCCATCAACTAAAATATTTAATTTATTATTTTGAATCCACAACTTCATTTCTTCTTTATTTAGCGGTTTTGTATTCAAATCTTTAATCTTATATTCTTTAAGTAACTGCCCACCATAAGAAGTTGCTGTACTAACTGCAATTTCATCTGTATATTTATTTATTAATGATAATATCTTCTTACCTTCTGATGTTCCTAAAATGAATCCTATCACTTTATTTTCCTCTATTTAATACTTTCTATTATTTCTTATCTCTCTTTTTATCGGAATAGCCCCTTGGTGTTATAAACTTTCCATCCTTATAGAAACTCTTAGAATTACCTATTGTAACTATAGACATCATATCTACTATTTCATCATTAAACTTACCAAGAGTTGATAATGTAATGCTTTCTCCGTCTCTAAGTGCATGCTTTACAACTGCAACTGGAGTTTCATCATTTCTAAATTTTCTTATTATTTCAATACATTCCCTCAAATAATGTGGTCTGCCTTTACTTCTTGGATTATATAAAGATATTATAAAATCACCTTCTGCTGCTAACTTTACTCTCTTTTTTATATCTTCATAAGGTGTCATCAAATCGCTTAAACTTATATTACAGTTATCATGCATAAGTGGCGCTCCAACTACTGAACCTGCTGAACTTGATGCTGTTATTCCAGGAATTATTTCTACTTCTTCATCACTTTTCATTTCTAAAATAAGTCCTGCCATTCCATAAATTCCAGAATCACCTGTACTTATTATTGCAACATCTTTTTCTCTAGATATATCAAGTGCCTGTCTGCATCTAGCTTCTTCACCCATCATTCCTGTTGAGTATAGTTCTTTACCTTCTAGTAATTCTTTTATCATATCTATGTATTTAGAATATCCAACAATTACTTCACTTTCTTCAATGGCCTTTAAAGCCCTAAGTGTCATATTTTCTATACTTCCTGGTCCTATTCCAATCACTCTTAACTTTCCCATTCTATTCTCCAATCACTATAATCATGTTTTTTATCTATATAAATTTGTTTAATCATAATCTTTTTAAGGTTTTATATATGCATATCCTTCATGTTGTTTATCAACAAGCTCTAAAACGCCCGCTGGCACAACTTCTACAAATTCAATTAGTTTATCTTTTGCTAATCCATTACTCATTAATGCATTATTACAAGCTACAAATTTAACGCTTCTGTGGTGTAATGCTTTCATATTAGCATATCTTTTTTCCATATTTTTCTCGTAGTATTGTACAGCTTCACCATTAGCTAAAATTTCAATTTTTATATTTTCTCCATCTACTGAATTTAATAAATTATCTGCATTTTTTAAAACCATATTCCATTTATTCATTTCATCTATATGAAATATAACTCTTCTCTCTAACATTAATTCACCACTCCAATTGCCAACGTCATTCCTTCATGCTTAATTTTACTTATTATTACTTTAGCACTTGCAAGATCAACACATGGCTCACATACCCCTGTTACCCCTAGTGTTTTTAATACAAATTCACTTCTTTCATATTTATCCTGTACAGTTTTAATTTTTTCTCTTTCAAATGTTCTAAAAGGACATTTAAGCTTTTTAGCAGCTTCCATTATCCCCTGCTCATCTTTTTTAACATCTACAGAAACAATTTCTTTCACTGATTTTATATCAAAATTATATTTCTTTAAGCTATCTTCTATAAATTTTATTATTTTTTCATAAGGAGTATTACGTCTGCATCCTATGCCTAGGACTAAATCCTTTTTTATAAGTTTTAATATCTTTGAATAATCTAAGTTCTCTTTTTCTAAATAAGCAATTTTATTAGTCACCCAAATAGAATCTTCATTTAGTTCCTCTATTCTTTCATATCCTTTACTTATTTCTATTAAATTATATTCATCTTTAATTCCAACAGTCTTATTATCAACTAATAAAGCTGCAATATACTTCGCACTTTTTAAATTATCTATTATCAAATCATATTTTTTAGCCAAAATATCAGGGCCTATTATTCCCATAGTGTCAGTTGCTGTTGTTATAACTGGCTCTGCATTTAATATTTCCGAAACCTTTAAAGTAATCTCATTTCCTCCACCTAAATGTCCGCTTACAAGACTTACAGCATATTTTGAAGATAAATCTACTACAACTACACCTGGATCTTTATCCTTTCCCTGTAAAAGTGGTGCTATGGCTCTTACTGCAATACCTGTTGAGGATATGAATATAATTTTAGACGAGATATCAAAAGCTTCTTTTGTAACCTTACTCAAGTTAAATTCTTTTCCATATACTTTTATTTTCTCATTCTTATTTCCTAAGAAATCACTAATATATCCATCTGACGCATCTTTAATATAAAGAGTGCAAGCCAGTTCATTTTGAAGCTTTATTCCTAAATTTAGGCCTTTAGGTGATGGACAAATTATACTTATACTTTCTTTTTCATCACTTAACAACATTTTCTTTCACCACATTTCCCAGGAAATTATCTTGTATTAATTTCAATTTAACTTTTTAATTAAAACTTTTATGATTGTAATTATTAGTCGTTCATATCTTTTTGTCCTTCTCTAAACATATGAGAAAAACTCTTATCATATAAAAGACTCTTTTCAAAATCACTATCAATAAAATCTCCAACTAATATTTGAGCACATTTAGTTATATTTGCTTCTTTAACTTTATCAGCAATATTCTCTAAAGTTCCTATTATTATTCTTTCATCTGGCCATGTGGCCCTTTCTACGACTGCTATTGGTACGTCGTTTCTCTTATATCCTTTTTTAAGCTTATCAACCACTTTATCAATCATTGAAATTGATAAAAATATAGCCATTGATGCACCCACAGAAGCTAATATTTCTAAATCTTCTGTTTTTGGTACTGGAGTTCTTCCTTCTACTCTTGTTAATATTACTGTCTGAGTAACTCCTGGCAGCGTAAATTCTCTATTTATTGCAGCGGCTGCACCTGTAAATGAACTTACTCCTGGAACTACTTCATAAGGAATACTAACCCTATCAAGCTCTACCATTTGCTCTCTTATTGCGCCATATATAGATGGATCACCAGTATGTAATCTTACAACTAATTTTCCCATACGTTCTTCCATAGTCATTATTTCCATGACATCTTCAAGTGTCATATGCGCTGAATTATAAATTTGAGCATCCGGTCTACAATATTCTAAATGATCTTTAGAAACAAGTGACCCTGCATATATTACGACATCAGCTCTTTCAAGTAAATCTCTACCTCTTACAGTAATTAAATCTGCCGCTCCTGGACCTGCACCTATAAAATAAATCATAATTAACACCCCTTTTTTCAATTCACAATTCACGATTCAAAATTCACAATTTTAATCAATTCACTATTCACAGTTCACAATTTTAATCAATTTAGAATTCACAATGCACAATTCATGACGAAAGGCGCGCCTTTCTATAAATTATATTATTTTCAGAAATTCCTGTAAGGAATTTCCTCCTTAATTGTGCATTGTGAACTGTGAATTGTTAATTGCCTAACTTCTGCTTGCTATTATTAAAGACATATAATCTCTTACTTTAAGTATTTCTTCTCTATCAGTAAGTACTATCTGACCTTCACGTCCAACTCTGCTTGCATATATATAATCAAAACCTTTTTCTTCTAAAGTATTTAAAACTTCTTCTTCATGTTTGTAAACCTTCATTACAACTATGAACTTTTCATCAGTAATTTCTTTTACTTTTGTAGCTGGCATAACCACAAGATTTTCATTTCCAACAACTAATGTTCTGTCAACTAAACTTGCTGCTGCACAAAATGAAGTTATTCCCGGTATTGTTTCTACTTGAAATCCATCATCTCTCATATGTTTTAACATATGACTATATGTGCTATAAACATATGGATCGCCTATTGTTAAGAATGCAACATTCTTTCCTTCTCTAAGCTTTGATTCTATAAACTCATAAGCTTCCAAAGCTTTTAGTACTCTATCTTTCTTTCCCATTGGAAAATGTTTTATTACTATTTCTGAATCTTCTCTTATATATTCTCTAGCCGTCTCAAGTGCTATACTTTCTCCACCATAAGTAGCACTTGGGGCAACAATTACATCACAGCTTTGAATTATTCTTACCGCCTTAACTGTTAGTAATTCTTTATCACCTGGTCCTACACCTATTCCATATAAAGTTGCCATTTTCTAATTTCTCTCCTCACTAAACCACGTTATATTCTTCTATATATTTTAGTAATAAACTTTTCTTTCAATCTTATTAGAATATAACATTATTCTTTTATTTATCCTAAATATCTATTATTCATGTTAACTTCTAACTCTTAATCCTTAACTGACTTAAAACATTGTATAACATATATAGGGTTAAGAGCCATCATCATTAGACTATTCCCACGATTCTTACTTATGCTTACCAATGATACATCTACCTTGTAGTCTAAATTTTTCATTATTTCTATTCCTTTATAAGCATTATCCAAAGTTATAAAATTCATAACAATAACACCATCATTTTTTAAAGCTGCATTACACTTTAAAAGTATTTCTTCTAAATGACCACTACTTCCCCCTACAAATATAGAATCAAACTTAATATTGTTATCTAAAAGTTCATCTAAGCAACTGCTTCCTTCTTTTTTAATAATTTCTACATTATCACAATTAAACTTTTCAATGTTCTTTTGAGTAATTTCAAAAGCTTCATCTTCTTTTTCAATTGCTATAACTTTCCCCTTCTTAGCTATTAATGCAGCTTGAACTGTTATACTTCCTGTACCACATCCAACGTCTAATACTAAAGAATCTTCACTTATATTCATTTTTCCTATAGAAAGCATTCTTATTTCTTCTTTTGTCATTGGACACTTTCCTCTGATGAATTCCTCATCTTTTATAAACTTCATTATTATCCTCCATAATATGTCTTTATTCTTGTATAACAATAAATATATTTAAAGGTTCAAAATTTCCATTTATGAACTCTTTCGGTTTTCCTATACTTATAACCTCATCATCATATGATAAATTTTCACCTATTATCACAGTGCAGTCTACATTGTTTTTGTGTAGTATTTTACATAACTCACATGGATTGTTTTCCTTATCTGTAAGCCAAATTGTCATATTATTTTCATTAACTTTTTTTAAAAACTCATCTTTTCTTCCATGTAAACTGCCTAAAACAGCATTATTCCAAGGAAGTTTAACTTTTGAAGTTAAGTATTGAAATGAACTTATTCCTGGTATTATTTCAAATTCCATAGTTGTTTTATTTTTTATATAATTAGTTATTCCATAAAATGTCGGATCACCTGATGCTACTATACATATGATTTTATTCTCATACTCACTTTTATCTATTATAAACTTATCTAAATCACTTAATTTTTTCATATATACTTTTTCTCCATATATAAAATCAAGTGATTTAAGTGCTCTTTCAAATCCCAAAATATAATCTGCTTCTTTTAATATGTCTGTTGCTCTTTTTAATATATAATCTGTATTACCTGGTCCAAGACCTACAATATAAATCAATTTATCACCATCCATTACTCGATTTATGCCCTTTAGGGTACCCAGTAGAGCAATTCACAACTTAAAATTTCATTAATCATCAAAGGATTTCCAAAGTAAAATCGGATTACTTGCACCATAATAAGTAACAACTTCCACATCCATTTCATTATAAACATACTCTTTAATTTTATTTAAAATCTTAGTGCCTATATTTTTATATAATTCATCATAGCCATCACCAAGTAACTTTACTGCCCCTTCTGTTGTCTTTTGATTTAAGACTTCATTAACAAGTGAAATATCATATCCAAGAAGAGCAAGTTCAAGTGCAAATACTTCTAATCTTACCCCATTAATTCTACTGTGAGTATTAAAGCAACCATAAGCTATCTTGCTCATTTTTCCTATATGCCCTACTACAACAACAGATTTTATTTTGTATGAAACACATATATCTAATGCAAATCCTATATAATTAGAGCAGATTACTATTTCACTACTATTAAACCCTAGCTTCTTACAATAATTCTCGCCTAAATTTCCAAAAGTTAAAACTAATCTTTCATTGTTTAATGCCTTTTGTGTAATTTCTAATTTTATAGAAGCTTTAAGTGCATCTTCTGACATTGGATANTTGTTTAATGCCTTTTGTGTAATTTCTAATTTTATAGAAGCTTTAAGTGCATCTTCTGACATTGGATAAACTATTCCACTTGTTCCAAGTATTGATATTCCACATTGAATCCCAAGCCTTGGATTAAAAGTTTTCTTTGCTATTTCTTCACCTTGCGGCACAGATATTGTAACCTCAACTCTCTGTCCATTCTTAAGAGCACTCATTACTTCCTGCTTTATCATTTTCCTTGGCACAGGATTTATTGCCGGCTCTCCTTTTTTAACAAACAAACCTTCTTTTGTTACAGTTCCAACACCTATCCCACCTTTCAAAACAACTACTTCCACATCTTCAATTTCATTGAATTCTTCAGATAAATTCTTAGTTTCTTCTTCATCACTTATCTTTCTTACTTTTGCCCTTATTTCTATTCCATTTGTAATATCAGGATCATCACCACTGAATTTTAATATTGTACATTCAACATAGTCTTCACCTTTTTCAATTTTTTCGATAGGCATATTTATTTTTATATTTTTAGGAGATAATATTTCTATTTCTGAAATCTCTTTTTCTTTATTAAAAAGCATTATTGTTGCAGCTTTTGCAGCTCCTGCACTACAAGATCCTGTAGTATAACCACATCTTAATTTTTTCCCATCACTTTCTACATACATCTCAAACAAAATATCACCTCCTGAACTTTTTTAGTTTTTTCATTATATTACTGAAATTATTTCTAACTATTCACTTTTTAAAGGGAACTCACTATTCACATTCGTTCATAGGAGTGCACTCTATGTAAGTTCAAAGGCATATAATGCTTGGTGAGGTACGAGCCTAACATTATAGCCCATCTTCATCTACCGATGAAGATGTTTCCTTAAATAATTCCTTCTAATCCCCATAAAATAAGCAAATTCTTAAATTCTTAAATTCTTAAATTCTTAAATTCTTAAATTCTTAAATTCTTAAATTCTTAAATTCTTAAATTCTTAAATTCTTAAATTCTTAAATTCTTAAATTCTTAAATTCTTAAATTCTGGGCATTTTATCATTCTTTAAATATTTGTGCAAACATTTTTTAATATTAATTTCGCTCAACCACCATATACATAAGTGCATTAACAATTGCTGCTGCTACAGTGCTTCCACCTTTTCTTCCTTTTACTCTTATATATGGAATGTTAAGCTCATCCATGTTTTCTTTACTTTCTGCTGCACCTACAAACCCAACTGGTACAGCTATTATAAGCTTTGGATTTGCTTTTCCTTCTTTTATTAATTCTTTAAGTCTAAAAAGTGCTGTTGGTGCATTTCCAAAAACAAATATATCTACATTGTCACTGCAGGCTTTTTCTACAGCCGCCATACTTCTTGTAATGCCTTTTTCTTTAGCTTCCTTATGAACTACTTCTTCATTTACATAACAGATAACCTTGCTGTTTGTTTTAGATAAAGCCATTTTATTTATTCCATTAAGAGCCATATTAGTATCTGTATATATTGTAGCACCTTTTTTAAATAATTCTTTTGCAGTTTCTATTGCATCTTTACTTATATCAACTAACTCTTTATATTCAAAATCAGCTGTTGTATGTATAGTTCTTTTAACTATCATAAGCTCCTCATCATTAAATGAATGAGTTCCCATTTCTTCGCCAATTATTTCAAAACTTCTTTCTTCTATTCCCATAGGATTTTTTAAATAACTCATATCTTAAAATTCCTTCTTAATTCAATTATTTTTATGGTATGTAATGCTTGGTGAGGTACTAGCCTAGCAGTATAGCCAATCTTCATCTAGCGATGAAGATGTTTCCTTAGGCATATAATGCTTAGTGAGGTACGAACTTAGCAGTATAGCCCATCTTCATCTACTGATGAAGATGTTTCCTTAGGCATATAATGCTTAGTGAGGTACGAACTTAGCAGTATAGCCCATCTTCATCTACTGATGAAGATGTTTCCTTAGGCATATAATGCTTAGTGAGGTACGAACTTAGCAGTATAGCCCATCTTCATCTACTGATGAAGATGTTTCCTTATATTTATATTCTTATTTCATCAATTCCTTAAAAAAATCTAAATTTCCAAGAAAATTAATATGTGCATATCCAGCTAAAGTATTCTTTTTTAAATAGCCACACTTCCATTTTAAAACTTCCCCATTATATTGAGTTTTTTCCACTTCATAGATAGGTTCTTCATTTAATTCAACATCAGACTTATGAAATTCATGTGCATTTATTTTTATATTATTAGTAAAATATTCATTTTTTATATTAACTGTGCAATAACCAAAACGTGTAAGTCTTTTAGTCATAAAGCTTTTTCCCTCTAAAAAGCCTACCATTTTACATCCATCAATTTCATCTGTTAAGTACATAAGTCCACCACACTCAGCATAGCACCTAAGACCATTATCCAAAGCTTCTTTTATACTATTCCTCATTGAAACATTACTTTCAAGTTCTTCTTTAAATACTTCTGGATAACCTCCTCCGATATATAAAAAGTCCAAGTTTTTTGGAAGCTTTTCATCATTTATTGGACTAAAGTAAATAACGTCACCAACTTCTTCTAAAAGCTCTATGTTATTCTTATAATAAAAACTGAATGCTTTATCTAAAGCAACTCCAATTCTTATATGTTTTCTTTTTAATTCTTTTATGCTTTTACCACATATATTTTCATTATTATCTTTAAATGCTTCCATTAAATCTAATATTCCATCTATATCAACATGCTTTTTAATTAAATCTGCACATATGTCTAGCTTTTCTTTAAGATCTAAAACTTCCATACTTTGAACAAGGCCTAGATGTCTGCTGCTTAAAGATACTTTTTCTTCCTTTGGGACATATCCAAGTACTTTGACATCACAGTTGCTTTCTATTGAATACTTTAATAATTTATAGTATTTTTCACTAACAGAATTTAAAATAACACCTACTATATTAGCATTCTTAAAGCTTTTTAATCCATTTATCTCAGCACATAAAGTTGTACTTTGCCCCTTTGGAGACATTACTAAAACTATTGGCATATTATCAAGAATTCTTGAAACATCATATGTTGATGCCTCATATGAAACACCAATACCATCATATAAGCCCATTACTCCTTCAAGTATTCCAACATCTCCGCACCCTTTTGAGTAATTATACTTTAAACCTTCTTCTCCCATTAAATATACATCTAGATTTCTTGAGGCCTTACCTGTAACTTCTTTATGAAAAGCCGGGTCTATATAATCTGGGCCTACTTTATATCCTTGAACGTCTAAATTTCTATCCTTAAGAGCTTTCATAAGACCTAAAGTAAATGTGGTTTTACCGCCACCACTATGACTAGAGGCTATTATTATAGACTTCATGTTATAAACTCCTTATTTTTAATTATTACAAATAAGTTATATATATATTAATTATTTTCATACTTAAGAAAACTTAACCTATAACAACCTATTTTCTTTTTCTAAGCTTTTTTGTCTTTCCTGCATCTAAATATCTCTCTTCAATTAAATCATGAATTCTATTTATGTATAGATGTCCAAATTTATCAAATTCACCTAGTCCATGCATATGTAAGCGTACTTCTATTCCTTCTCTTTCTAACATGCTTTTTAATGAATCATCTTCATCTGATGCCATATCATTTTTAGCATGATCTCCTGCTACTAATAATAATGGTACTAGCTTAGTTTTCTTTATATTTTTCTTTTTCATTCTTTTAATGCAGCTTTCTATACTTGGATAACCTTCAACTGTTGCAACAAATACATTATCATAATCTTCATCCACTAAAACTGTCTGCAGCATTCCATATACTGCATTACCATAATGTGCAGTTCCGTGACCAAATAGTACTACACTTTCTTCATTTTCTAAGACTTCTTTTATACTTTCAATAAACAAAGAATAATCCTTAGGAAGTCCTTCCATACCTTGATAATAGAAAATTGGACGTCCAATCTTAATACTTTTAAAATCATCCTTATGTATTTTTACTATACCTTTTATATAATCAAATTCTTCTCCTGGTATTATATGAAGTGGTTGAACAAGGACTTCTTCATATCCCTTTTCTCTTAACTCCTCTAAAGCTTCTTCTGGCGTAGGAATATTAATGCCATCTCTATTTTTTATTTTCTTTATTATCATGTGAGCTGTAAATGCTCTATAAACATCATATTCTTTAAATTCTTCCTTTATTTTATTTTCAATCTTTTCAATGGAATTTTTTAAAGCATCCATATGACTTGTTCCAAAACTTACAACTAAAATTGCCTTTTTCATTCTTTCTCCTCCAAATAAAATAACTTGTCGGTTGAAGCAAGCATTTATATATTAACAAGATGCTTATTTTTTAAACTTTTCTGCATCTTTAGGATAGTTCTTATATAATACGCTAAGTAAAAAATCCCAAATTACCTATTCAAAGATAATAAGGGATAATATAACAAAACAAGAATATATATAATTTACTCTTACGTTGCTATTATCCTTCCCACCGAAAGCAATAGTAATTCTTTCCAAGGCAGGTCTCCTGACTTTGGTATCTTCCTTAAAGTTCTACCTTCCCAAGATATAAATCTCAGTGGTTTACTAGAGCTTAAGTCCTCCATTACAGTAGCGGGGGCTGTAGCAGCTTTTCACTGCTTTCCCTTTTAATTTAATTACATAAAATAATTAAAACCTTGAAATCATTATTTAAAATTATAGATTACAACTGTGTTTTATTCAATAGAATAAAACATTCTTTTTATGTGAGTTTTTGAATTATAAATATAATTGCAGATAAAATAATAAGTATTGCAATTATAATATTGTAAAATTTTCCTATCAAGCTTCCAAATTCTGTTGGTTTAACCTTTATGTCTTCTATCTTTGTTTTTACAACTAGCTTTCCATTCTCTTTATATAAATTTAATATTATTGTCTTATTAGTATTTCTTATAAGTTTATCATATACAACCATATCTTCTGTATCTTCATAAGAGAGTATTAAATCAGTTTGCTTATTTAAATTATCTGCTACAAGAACTTTAGTTTCTTGTTTTCCTGGATAAATCTTAGAAATCTTTAAAGGACTCTTTTCTATTCCAGTATAAGAAAATTTTAAATTAGTCAAAATTTCATCTGTGCAATTTCTAACAACCAGCCTTGGATTAATACTATACATATCAGATAAATTCATTTTTTTCATCCCTTCATAGTATTTATGAGTTTTTCATAAACTCAACCACACTTTCCATATTTTCATTATGTCCAGAATTATTTATTTCATTATCTAAAGATTCATTATTTTTGAATTCTTTGCCCTCTTGAAAATATATACTGGCCACATGTATTTCTTTAGAAAAGTCTTCATTACTTAAGAACTTACCTATTATTAATATATCTTTCAAATTATCTCCATTAAAATCCATAAAAGCTACACAGTTAACTTCTTCAAATCTACCTTTATTATTTCCATAGAATGCTGGTAGCTTATATAATATATTATTATTTCTATCTGCTATATAAAAAACAGCAATATCATTTCCATCTTCTCTTTTTAACCCAGAAATAAATTTTATATCACCATAGTTATCAATTTTTGTATCAAAAGATTGATTTTCTTGAGCCACAAAACCACCATCTTTGATATCATTTAAAGTTCTTTTGACAGGTGTTGTGTCATTAATTAATGGAAATGCACCTTCACCAATTCCCCAAAGATTATTTTCACTGCTCTTTTCATTATATTTAATATTTAAAACTATAGAGTTTTCTTTAAATTCTATTTCTATATTACCACTATGTTCCCAGCCATCTTCATCAAAATCATAAGATAATTTATTATTTTCTATTTGCCCATTTATATCTACTTGTGCAATATGTGCTAAATTTTCTGTTGCTGAATATACACTTCCATTGACATACCCTTTCTCATCAACATCAAGGTCAACAGTTGTACCATATTTAAAATCTTGAATCAAAAGTTTTTCATTAACCCAGTGTCCAGCATATGCTGAATAATCTATTTTTTTCTCTTCACTTACTCCACTATTAATTTCTTTCTCATCCTTTTCTTCAACTACAGCTTTATTGTTGTTTTCATTTTCTTTCTTTTCTTCTTTACTACATCCTATACTTGAAAAGCATAATGTAATTATCAATATATAAGTATAAAATTTTTTCATAATTCTACTCCATCAATTTATTTACTTCAATTATAAATTATACCACCTGCTATATAGTAATGTATATTATAAAAAATCATCAAAGCTATTGTATATTAATTTCTAAATTCCAAATTATATAGAATACAATAAGAATAAAAAATATATCTAGTAGAGGATTTATCCTCTACTAGATATATTTTTTATTCTTTCTTTTCACTTTGCTTTATTAACTGATTAGTGTAAACTGTTGCGCCTGTAACTAATATTCCTTGAATAATTGAATCAACTGAAACTCCTAAAATTCCAATAGCTCCAGCAACTCCAAATATTAATAAAGTAATAGGAATATATTTATCTGATATCTTTTGAGTGCTCTTTAATATCATTCCTAAAATATATAGGGCTGGTATTAAAATTAAAGCATTCTGTACTATATAATTTGCAACTTCCATCTCTGTTCCCCCTTAATTTACATATACATTATTTTATATTGAAAGTTTCTCATCATTATTCATAATATGTAAATTAATTTAAAATAGTTATATAATTTAAATTAATAAGACAGATGGAAATATGATAACTTCCATCTGTCTTATTATTTAAATATATAGTCTTTTATATATTATTTATTTTATAATTATAGTAATCATTTTAATTCAAATTATCTTCATTCTATAATTTTCTTCCCATCATAACCCCCATTGCTGAGGCCATCATTAATCCTCTTGTCCAGCCGCTTGAATCACCTAAACAATATAGGCCTTTAATATTTGTCTCAAAATCTTTATCGATGACTATTTTATTACTGTAGAATTTTATTTCTGGTCCATAAAGTAAAGTCTCTGGACTTGCAAATCCTGGGACTACTGTATCCATTGCCTGAATAAAATTAAGTATATTTGTCATTGTTCTGTATGGAATTGCAGAAGTTAAATCACCTGCAACTGCATCTGGAAGAGTATATCTTACATTTGATTGAGAAAGTTCTTTTTCCCAAGTTCTCTTACCATCTAAAATATCTCCATATCTTTGAACTAAAATGCTGCCATTTCCAAGCATATTAACAAGTTCTGCAACTTTTTTGCCATATTCAATGGGTTCATTGAATGGCTTAGAAAAATTATGTGAACTCAAAATTGCAAGGTTTGTGTTATTTGACTTTTTATCCTTATATGAATGACCATTAACTATAGCAAGATCATTATCATAGTTTTCCTGACTAACAAATCCACCCGGATTTTGACAGAAAGTTCTTACTTTATTTTTAAATGGAGCTGGATACCCAATAAGCTTTGATTCATAAAGAACATCATTTATACTTTCCATAATTTCATTTCTAAGCTCTACTCTAACTCCAATATCAACTGTTCCTGCACAATGTTCAATATTGTGATCTACACACATATCTTTAAGCCAGTCTGCACCTTTTCTTCCTGCCGCAACAACTACCTTATTACATAATATTCTTTGATCTTTTGTCTTAGTTAATGAATCACTTATAAGTACACCGTTAATCAAATTATCTTTTATTATAAGATCTTTCACAACAGTATCAAATTTAATTTCAATACCTTCTTCTATAAGATATTCTTGAATTTTCAAATATATTTCATGAGCCTTTTCTGTACCTAAATGTCTAATAGGACAATCAACTAGCTTTAAACCTGCTTGTATCGCTTTTTTTCTTATTTCTTTAACTGCTTCATCTTTGCCTACACCTTCTACATGTGTATCTGCGCCAAAACTCAAGTATATTGAATCTGTATAATCTATATATTCCTGTGCAACATCTGCTCCAATAAGCTCTGGCAAATCTCCTCCTACTTCATAACTTAAAGATAATTTTCCATCTGAAAATGCTCCTGCACCTGAAAAACCAGAAGTAATATGACAGTATGGCTTACAAGATACACATTTTTTTAATTTAGCCTTTGGACACTGTCTTTTATCTATACTTCTTCCCTCTTCTATTAATAGAATGTTATAATTTGGTTTTTGGTTTTTAAGTTCATAAGCAGTAAATATCCCAGCTGGGCCCGCACCTACTATTATTACATCATAATTCATGATTTACATCTCCCTTTCAATTAAAGTCAAATGCTTAGTAGACACTTATAGCCACGAGCAATTTACGGTAGCTCGGTAGAAACATTCCACCCTTATTGCAGAATTTATACAAGTGAATATTAATATGTTTTTTTATATTTATTATTCTTATTTACAGATATATTCTAGCGTATTTCAATATATTTGACAATATTTTTTGCGAAAAATTAATATTCAAAAGCAAAAACACGAATGTTGTTATATTTTTATTTGTTTTTTATCTTACTGTATTTTTCTATTTTGAAATAATTGATTTACTTTCTCATTTATACATGTATAATTTAAGTTATAGTAGAAATATTATAATAATACTTATTAAATTTAAGGAGAAAGCATATGGCAATATATAACATTACATATTTTATAAGCGATACAACTGGAGGATGTGGCTGTGGAGATCATGACCATGAACATGAACATAATCATTCACATAATGATTCATGTAATTGTGGACATGATCATAGTCACAATGATGAAAAAACTTCATGTGGATGTAATCACGATCATGAACATCATCATGATGAAGAAGAAATTGATAGCGAATTAAAAATAACAGCTAAAATAAGATCTTTTGGAGCATGGGCTCAAGTTATGCCTGAATCATTTGTTGTTAAAAGCGATTTATCGGCAAAAGAAATGTATGAAGAACTAAAAAGTGTAAGCAATGCTGGTGATATATTATTAGTAACAAAAATAGATCCATCTGAAGTTGCTTATGAAAATGAAGCTCTAGTAGAATGGTTAAATAAATAAAGGACGTACTGAGTTTAGTGTGAATAACCGAAATAAAGCTCTTATGTGGTGCTCGCTTGCTACAAAAATGAAGCTAAGAATTCAAACATGCAGACTTGCACCCACAAATGTTTGCTCCAAGGCATATAATGCTTAGTGAGTTACGAACTTAGCAGTATAGCCCATCTTCATCTACCGATGAAGATGTTTCCTTTAATATGCATCGGACAAACAATTGTGGAACAAGTCTACATGAAGAATTCTAAAGCTCAATTTTTGACTGCAAGACACTGCACACATAAGAGCTTTATTTCTTTGTTTTATCTAAATTCAGAGTATCGGTATTATTGTCGCTATACATAAATATATTTTTAAATTAAGGAATAGTTATTTATAGATGTTAAAGATTTAAAAATTATAAATTTATATTTTTTCTATATTGAATAAATTCCTCAGCGTTTAAAAATGTTTTATCATAGCCTAATTCATAACATAGCTTTGTAATATGAGGTTGTTCTAGATATGCTTTTTCTAAAATCTCCTTTTGAGAAAAAACTTCTCTAGTATCTGAATCTAGCAGTATTTTTCCTTTTGCGAAAACCACTGTTCTCTCAAAGTTTTCTGCTACAAAATCCATATCATGAATAATTGTTATTACTATTTTATCATTTTCTCTTAGATGTTTTATTATAGATTTTATTTTTTCTTTTCCATAGTAATCTTGAGCTATTGTTGGCTCATCAAATATAACAACTTCAGTATCCATTGCTAAAACAGAAGCTATTGTAATTAATTTTCTGTCTGAAAGTCCTAAATCATAAGGATTGCTTTCTAATTTCTCACTTAATCCAACCATTTCTAAGGCATCTTTAGAAAACTTTAATGCCTTTTCATGCGGCATTCCTATATTTAGCGGTCCGAACATTACCTCATCAATCACTTTGTTCTTAAATATCTGATCATTAGGATTTTGAAATACCATCCCAACATGTTTTGCTATTTGTGCCACTGTCATTTCTTTTATACTTTTATCATTTAAAAGTATGTCCCCTTGTGTTGGCTTTAATAAACCTTTTAATAATTTAACAAAAGTTGTTTTTCCTGCACCATTTTGTCCAACTATTGCTGTGCTTCTTTTATCAATTATCAAAGATATATCTTTTAAAATCTGTTCATACTTTGTGTATGAGAATGATAAGTTTTTTATATCAATTTTATTCATCTATAGTTCCTCCATTTTCTTACATGAAAGAATTTTTTCTGCTTGCTTTAGAGTTACTGGATATAGATTTGTTTCCTTATCATAAAAACCAAGTTCTCTGCAGACTTCTGTAAATATCGGAGGCTTTATTCCATATTCCATAAGGTTATCCATTGAGAATATCTTTTCTGGAATATCAAAATCTATTAGTTTTCCATCATTAAGTAATAAAACTTTATCACTGTATTCTGCAATTTTTTCTATTTTATGTTCTACCATAATTATTGATATTCCTTTTTTGCTTAAAGCTTGAACTGCTCTAAACACTTCTTCACTTCCTTGTGGATCAAGTTGTGAAGTTGGTTCATCCAAAATAATAATTTCTGGTTTCATTGCAATAATACTTGCTATAGCCATCCTTTGCATTTGACCACCTGATAAATCAAATGGATTTCTATCTTTATATTTACTAATATCCAAAAGTTCCATTGCTTCATCAATGCGTTCTATCATCTCATCTCTCTTTATCCCTAAATTTTCAAGACCAAAAGCTATTTCTTCATACACAGTCATTTTTGAACCAGTTACTTGATTAAATGGATTTTGAAACACAATTCCAACCTTTTTACACATTTCAGAAGTATCACTTTTAGCGACCTCAATATCATCAATAATTACCTTTCCGCCATATGCCCCTTTATAAAAATTAGGTACAAGACCAACTAAAGCTTGGCATAATGTACTCTTACCAGAATTATTTCTTCCTATAATACCTATAAATTCTCCTGGATTTACTTCAAAAGATACATTATCAAGAACTAATTTTTCTGAAAGAGGATACTTATATTTCAAATTTTCTACAACTATTTTAGCCATAAATATCCCCTCCAAATAATTGATATTATAATTGTTAATATTAAAATTATTTTTATAAAAATATCACCTTTTGTTTTAACTTCTTCATTTAAAAATGTCTTCTTTTCTTTTGCGTTAAATCCCCTTACTTCAAGTGCTATTGCACGCTCTTTTGTATTTATTAAAGAACTCATTACGACAGGAGATATTAGAGGAAAAAATGCTTTTACACGTGTAATAAGATTTCCATCTGTTTCCATCCCCCTGCTGCGTTGAGCATCTGTGATAGTCGCCATTGTTTCTGTCATTTGTGGTATTATTTGAAATACAGAAATAAATACATATCCTATTCTTGGTGATAAACCTATTCTAACAAATGACTCTATTAAATCTGATGGATTTGTTGTAAGAACTAATATACAAAAGCTTAATAAAATGTTTAATATATTTATCCCTATGTCAAGTGCAAATATTAATCCTTCTTTATAAAATACTGCTGGTCCTATTGCGAATAAAGGATTTACATTGCCTGAGCGAAATAAACCTTGAATAATAAATACTGATAAAACTACAATAGATGAGAATCCTAATATAGGTACTACTTTCTTTAGTACTTTGCCTATCAATAATATAATTATACTCATTCCTATAAAAATTACACTGGCTATTTTAGAGCCAATAAAAAATGGTACTATAAGTGCTGTTATAATATATATAATTTTACTCATAGGATCTAGTATATTTATGATTGACTTTTTATCTTCATATAAGCTTATGCTTTTCACTTATGCTTACTCTCCTTCCATAGAGAAGTTTTTTAATTTTTACATATATTCAAAAGATAATATGTAAAAAATCTATGATTACATATTTTCTAAATGATTTTCTTCTTCATCTAAACTTTCAATCTCTTCGCTATTTTTATAAAGTGAAGTTAGAGTTTTTGGAAGTCCTTTGTATATAACAAAAACTATCAATAATGTAGCTATTTTATCTGGTAAATCTACTATGATTTCATCTATTGCTGATGCTAAAAATGCTGGTAAGTTATTTGCTATTCCCCATGCATATGCTGCATCTCCCCATACATTTCCTGTTGTTCCACCCCAGAAAATCATATTTAGAGGTGTAGATATAACAACTGCAACAAGTCCTGCAATGAGTCCTGTTATTATTGCACCATTAATATTTTTCATGTTTCCTTTATAAGCACATACACCAACTGCTACACCTATAAATGCACTAGTTAATGCATAAACTGTAGATATTGGATCCATAGTAAGCCCGTAAATAATATTATTTACAGCACCACAAATTGCTCCTGCTATTGGTCCTGCTAAGACTGCAGCAAGGCATGTACCAATTGAATCCAGCCATAGTGGTAATTTTAATAACCCTGCAAAAAGTTTTCCTAAATAATTGATACCTACAGCAGCTGGAATAAGAACCAATGCAGCTGTATTAAGCTTAAATGACCACATACTATTTTTTTTCATAATTTTATTCCTCCATTTTAATATTAAATTATATTGTGTTTACTCCTGTATATACAGGATATATCAAAACCCTTATTATGTAAAGTTATTACTTTAAAAACTTATTATTTAATTTTACTATAGCTTCAAGTGCTACAATTATTTCTCTCTTTTCTCCATCAATAGCTAAATTTTCACCTTCAACATAATTATTGACTTCATCTTTCAAATCTTTTTTATATTCTGAAACACTATTTAAAATAGAAGCTGTTTTTACCCCTCTTAAAGCACCTATTGTAAATAATGCTGCTGTTTCCATATCAGCTCCTAATATTCCTTTTGATGACCAATATTCATCAATTGTTTCTTCTTCATCTGTATAAAAACTATCATGACTTCGTGCTTTTCCAATAAAATATCTATACTTCTTCTCCTTGGCTGCTTCACAGGTACTAAGCAGTACGTCAAAGTCTGGAATGGCTGGATATATGGATTCTATATAAGCTTTTGATGCCCCTTCATCTCTTACTGCACCATTAACGAGAATAATGTCTCCTAAGTTAATATTTGAGTCTAATGCACCACAGCTCCCTATTCTTATCATGACTTCAACCCCTATATTGTATAATTCTTCAACTACAATTCCAGTTGAAGCTCCACCCATTCCTGTGGATACTGCTATTATCTTTATTCCTTTATAGTATCCAGAAATACTTCTGTGCTCACGATTATAAGAAATCTCCTTTGTATCTGTTAAAAATTCTTTAATTCTATCAATACGCTTAGGATCTCCAGGCAAAAGTGCATATTTTGCACTGTCTTTTATGCCACAACGTATATGTGGTTGTAATAAGTTATTTTCTTTCATTTTTATCTCAGCTCCTCTTCAAGCTTGTACATGCTTTATAAATCTCTTTGGTTAA
Source organism: Clostridium neonatale (assembly GCF_001458595.1). GTDB lineage: Bacteria > Bacillota > Clostridia > Clostridiales > Clostridiaceae > Clostridium > Clostridium neonatale. The sequence goes on along the minus strand of NZ_LN890328.1, from coordinate 359,081 downwards.
TTAATAATTCATAATCTTTTACTATAACATTTGAGTTTTGAATATCTATAACTCTATTTTCTTTTAATTGCTTTAACACTCTGTTTATGCTTCTCTGAGTCACCCCCATTTTATCTCCCAAATTATCAGTTTTAATTTTTATGCAAAATTCATCTGATTCACATGATTTATTTATACTGTCTATTAAATATTGGCATATCCTTTGTTTTAATGTATATAATGTATTATTGCTAGTATTCTCACACAAAACATACGTGCTTTTACATAGTGTACGCATTAAATATTGACTAAAATTTTTATCTATATCTATCCATTTTAAAAAATCATTTCTTTTAATCTCAATTAATTTTGAACTGCTTCTTGCTTTAACACTAGATACATATGGCTTATTATCAAAAATTTCTAGCTCACCAATATAATCCCCATTAGTATATGTTTGAATTAAATATTTCTTCCCTGATTCAGAAACTGTATAAATATCAAATATACCCTCAACTATTATGTAAAATGATTCTTGCTTATCTCCTTGTTCTAGTACAAACTCCTCTTCTTTATATTCTTTTACAGAAATATTTTTTAAAATTTCATATGGACATTGTTTCATCATCTCATATATTATGGGATTTGCTTCTAATATATTAAATAGCTCAATAATACATTCATTTTTCATAAATTATGTCTACCTTCTAATTTATTATTTTATATATGGCAAAAAGATATAGAATAAGATTCCATATCTTCCTGTTCATTATAGGGTTTTGAATTTTTAAGTTGTTAGTTTATTCTTACTTTAATATATTTGCTTCACTATTATTATATTATATATCTCAATATAAGTATAGGAATTTTGTCCTTAAATTACAATTTATTCATAATTATTTAATTTTTTCTTTAATAATTTGAGACATTTGTCTATAATTTGCTTTTTTGTATTATAAATATAGTATATTTTTACTTATATAACAAAATAACATTATACACCTATTAATACATAATTTTAATATTATCCTATCTAATAATATATGAAGAATAATTTGACATTGATAAAAAATAAGAGTATACTATTAAATGTTCTGAGGCCCATTGGTCAAGCGGTCAAGACGCCACCCTCTCACGGTGGAATCATGGGTTCGATTCCCGTATGGGTCACCATTTTAGAAAACATGAGCATTTACGTATGTAAATTGCTCATGTTTTTTTATTTTTCACACAATAGCTTTTGATGGCATTTTATAAATTTCCTTCTTTGCTATCTTTATTAAATTCATTAAACCAGGCTCTTTTTCTACCCACTTTCTTACTCAAGTTAGTAAGAGGTTCTGATGCAACTCCAACAGGCAAAAAGCAAACTAATTCATTTTCATCTGGTACACTCACAATCTTTGCCATTTGTCTTCTGATATTATCTGAATCAGTTATAATTCCTTCAATCCAACAGCTCTGATCCCCTAGTTCAACACATGCAAGTAGCATATTTTCAATCGCGGCTGAATAATCTTGAATATTATAACATTTACCTCTATATGAACATATTCTTTTTGTTAATACACAAATCATTGCATGAGCGGTTTCACATATAGATGAATTTACTACACTATGTAATTTATTTAAAATTTGTACATCATCAATTGCAATTAGACTTGTTGTTTGTTTATTAGATCCAGAAGGTGCAGCTAACCCTACTTCCATAATCTTTTTCAAATCATTCCTGGGAACTATAGTATCCATATATTTTCCCCTGTAGCTAGACCTCGTTAATATTGCATTAATAATATCCAAATAAATCTCCCCCCTATTCCCTCTAGCCTACATAATCATAAATAAAAAGCAAATTTCTAATTGTCTGTACTATAACTAGCAATATAGTCAACATTATCACAATAAATTTAATCAAATAGATATTATTCACCCTAAATGCTTTACTTTTTATAAAAGCCTAATTTATTAAATTCATACCATTCATTGATCTTATCTACGGATTTAGCTTTCAGATATAACATAATTTCTTTAGCAAATTCTAATGTTGCTGTTCCATTGGCAGTAATAACATTACAATCACTCGCTGCTTGTTTTTCAACATAATTATTCTCACCTTTATAATGATGAGATTGCGACTTCAAAAACTCTAATGTATTGCTTGTATGTTTTCTATTATCCAAATAACCATTTTCGCCCATAAAAAAGGTTGCACCGCAAATTGCTGCTACTGGAATATTATGATCAACTGCATAATCAACTATAGGTTTAATATCATTATTTTTATTTTCTATCCATGCATAGCCCCCAATTAATATGAGTATTGCAAAATCCTTAGGATAATCATTTATAGAATAATCAGGAATAGTGTGAAAACCTCCCATTGATATCTTAGGTTCTTTATCAAAACTTAAAGTTTTAACAACATAATCTGTTTCTGCTGCATTAAGTTCAGAGCATATATAAGCACTCTCCCAGTCAGCATATCCATCAAAAATAAATGTAAGTATTTCTTTTTTCATTATTCAGCACATCCTTTCTTAAATATTGTATATAAAAAAAGATGACACCTATATGTCATCTCAGACTGTTGACAACTAACTTCAAAATGAAGTTAGTTGTTTATTTTTATGTTAAAATATGATAGTAAAAGTAAGGTGGTGTTTCATTATGATGGGAATTAAAAAGAAAGCAGATAGAACACAAATTGAAATGTTAAGTTTAGATGATCTTGTTCCTAAAAATCATTTAGTTAGAAAAATAGATGCAGCAATAGATTTAAGTTTTATTTACGATGAAGTAAAAGATCTATACAAGCCTTACGGGCGCGAAAGCATTGATCCAGTAGTTTTGATAAAAATAGTAATGATTCAATATCTTTTTGGTATCCGTTCAATGAGACAAACACTTAAAGAAATTGAGGTTAATTTTGCATATCGTTGGTATTTGGGATATAACATGCATGAACAATTACCTCATTTCTCAACATTTAGTAAAAACTATTCAAGNATGATGGAAAGACACCAATAATGCCTTATAAACGCCCTATGACTAAACAAGGATTCTTCAAAAAATATGACTATGCTTATGATGAATACTATGATTGTTATATTTGCCCTAATAACCAAATATTAAAATATTCTACAACTAATAGAGACGGTTATAAAGAATATAAAAGTAACAAAAAGACTTGCGCTAATTGTCCATTTCTTAATCAATGTACTCAAAGTAAAAATCATGTAAAAGTAATATGCAGGCATGTTTGGGAAGAATACATGGAGCAAGTAGAAGATATAAGACATATAAAAGGTATGAAAGAAATCTATATGTTACGAAGTCAAACAATTGAACGTGTATTTGCGGATGCAAAAGAAAAGCATGGTATGAGATATACACAATATCGTGGAATAAAAAAGGTTAAGATGGAGCTTAACCTCTTATTTGCATGCATGAATTTAAAAAAATTAGCCACATGGCTGGATCGGAATGGATTATTGCCTACCAGTTCGGACAATTTATTGACCAATTTAATGAAAAATATAGAAAAAATTCTATTAATAATAGCAAAAGGGGTAAATGCAAATTTCATTTACCCTCTTTTGTCTACAAACTGAGATGACACCTATATGTCATCTTTATAAATTCCATTCATATTTTTTATTCGTAATTTTACTTTTTCTTTTAATTGTAGTGGCCATATAACTTTAACTTTATCCTGCATGGTTATAACCAAATCTGCTGTCCAATCTAAATCACTTACTTGAAATATTATGCACCCATTTTCTTCATTGCTATTCCTATGAAAAAATTTTGCATCAATTTTACCTGTTAGAAAAAACTCATTAATAATGTTATATTCTAATGTAACATTATATAATATTCTTGAATCTTCTGGATGAAATAAATCAGCACCAAAATCATTCCTAAAGTCAATTTTTTCAATTGACTTGTAATTAAAATTTATATTTAAAATTTTATATGAAACAATTCTATTGACCTTAAACAAACGAAATTCATTATTTTCCTCACAAAAGCCATATAAATACCAATATGATTGCTTAAAAACAAGTTTATATGGATGAACAATTCTCATTTTTCTAGAGTTTTTAGAAATATATTCAATACAAGTACATTTGTGATTTTCTATTGCTTCATGCAAATGTAGAACCTTTTCCTGTGTAATACTATCTTTAAACCATGATGATAAATCAATTAAATAGTCACTTTCTGAAAATATAGTCTTTGTTTCTTCTGGTATTATCTTTGCCATAAGATTTATTAAGTCATTATTTTTATTAATGCTCATCAATCCAGAAAGTGCAGTAAAAATATTTTTTATATCATTCCTAGAAAAAATGCTTTTTTTATATTTATATCCTTCAACAACTGATACTCCTCCACCAATACCTGAATATGTAACTATAGGAATTCCAGCTTTATTTAATGTATCTAAATCACGAAAAATTGTACGCTTAGAAACTTCAAATCTTTCTGCCAGCTCTTTTATTGTAATTCTATCTGTATTAACTAGTATATTTAATATTCCTAACAACCTATCAATCTTCATAGCAGTACACTTTCTATCAATTATTTATTAAAAATTAAAAACAATTTATATTTATAATTATATATCATAAATACTTTATATTAGTATCCAAAACTCAATTTCAGTATTTTTGATAAATTTATTTCCACCTTATTCTCTAAGGTGTGGTGATATAAAAAAACTATACCACCACTTTCAGAGGCATATACTATATTTGAGCGACAAATCGAGATTTGCATGTTAGTAAACTAAATCTTTCTATACTAATTTAAAGTGTTTAATAATTTGATTATATCTATCTTCTAAATTGCTATTTTCTTTTCTAATAAAACATTTAAATCCACTATTCAAAAAATCATTATAGTGCTCTAAACTATTTACTTTTTTAATGCATTTCTTAAAATTCTCTAAATTTAGTTCTGGATTTTCTGTTTTCATTATTTGATCAAGAATAAATAATTTTTCTGGATCTTTTCTATTAAAAAATTCATCTACAGACATACACTGTGGTGATAATAAGATAGCCACATGATTATAATCTGATATTTTATGTAAAATATCCACTGGAATATTAGTGTCAACAACAACCTTCTGATTTTTTGATAATTCTATTAAATCTTCAATTTCAAAAGGAGTAATTTCAACTTGTCCACCCGTAATCCATGCATCATACTCTTCTGGTGTTCTAGATACATATTCCTCCCAACTTTTCATAGTTTTAAAATAACATAAATTGGGGTATTCTTTAGGTTTTACTTTTCTTAGAACTTTATCAAGATTATAATTTTCACCACAAAAATAAAGACCTAATCTATCTGATATCATTTTTACAATAGTTGATTTACCAGCATAAGCAGTACCATTGATAAAATAAACATTATTTAATTTATATTTTATTTCTTCATAATTCATAAATCACTCTCCAATTCAAATTACAACTTTTCAATCTACTTCACTTATTGAAATTTATCAATCACATTCCGATTCTTCACATGGATTTAATATTGCATATACATAAGTATCCCAGTATATAGGATGTCCATTAGCATCTTTATGAAAAGAAACGTTTTTTCTAAAATATGCTTCACGATTCATACCAATTTTCTCCATAACCTTCCATGAAGGTATGTTTTGAGGAGCACATTCTGCATAAATCCGATGAATACCTTTATTAAACATATATTCTATCACCGCTTTGCTGGCCTCACTTCCATATCCCTTATTCTGATAGTTCTCATTTAAAACATATCCAAGTTCTCTTGCGTTAAAATCCCTTTTTCCTAAATAAATATTTCCAATAACCTTATGTTCTTTTTTCAACTCAATTGCATAGAATTCATCGCTTTGTGCTCTGAATTCTATCTCTTTTTTCGCCTTCTCTAAAGTAAAATCTGGATATGATTCAAGTTCTGCATTAACTCGCTGCACCATATATTCGCATAAATCCTTCTCGTCACTCAATTCAAAATTACGAATAATCAAATCCTTTATCTCAATTTTCATTTATATATTCTCCCTTATCAGTTAAATTTGCGTTTCAATTTAAAATTAACATTTCTAATAAATTACATAATTACATTATAATTCTATTAAAGTGTGTTGTACATCATTATATAAATGAGAAAGTTAATGTACCTTTTACTTTCCTCTAATAAAAATATGGTCTTCTTCATAATAAACATTTTTATTATTTTAAATGTCCATTATAAAGAAGACCATATAAAACTACATACTGCTTCTAGTTGTTTTCTAAATTTTATAGTTCATATTAATTTGCATATACTCTTTCTAGCTATAAATATTATAACAGATTCTATTTAAATATATTGCAGCATAAGTCATAATAACGTTGCCTGTCAGCCAATCCATTAGTCCCGCCATTAACTTTTTTAGTTATGGTTATGCAGTCTGCTCCTTTATCACATAAAGTATTCATGTTGTTTTTATACCACCAAAACCCTGCACTAGTCCATGGATAATTATCAGCAACATAGTCTACACCTTTCATAACAAATTGGTCTGGTAAATAGTTTGCTAGAGCTTGATAATTAGAACGTCCAGTTAACTGTAAATAGCCTGCACCTTTATACTTTTTTCCATCACCTGTTTGTGCATTTCCTAAATCTCTTCTTCCTTCATAAGCCTGTCTCGAAGCTAATTCTTTCGTATAAATTCCACAAGCACTCTCATGGCTGCACTGACTTATAAAATGTCTTATCCTTTCTGGTGTATTAATATTAAATTTTTGTAGACAGTTATTTAAATCTTTCACTACAAAATCACTTACATTTTTCCATCCAACAGCATTTAATTGCTCCTTAGTAACTAAGCTATCTTTTATCCATACACCATTTGAATTGAATTTATAGGACTTGCCATCTATTATATAAGCACCATCTACATACATTTCTCCCTGATGCCCATTAGATTTCTCCTCAAGATAATACCATTCTCCTTTATCCTGTAACCAGCCTTTCTGCATTACACCATCTTTATTTAAATAAAACCATCTACTTTCTACTTGAGCCCATCCTATAGCCATAGTTCCATTAGGATATAAATAGTACCAATTATTCTCTACTTGCTGCCATCCTTTTAACAGTTTTCCATCTTCCTCTAAGCACCATTTCCATACTTTAGACATAACTCTCTCCTCCTTGTTACATAATATGAAAAATATATTAATTATGTTCTTTAAAACAAAGATAAGCAGCCACTAAAGCTACAATAATTGATGTTTATCAACTATATCTTTACTAAAAAAGAATACTGTAATCATTATGTAAATTTCGAGATAGCTCATATCTAATGCTACAAATAATATAGTTTGTATTAGGATAATGCTTTTACATTTTCAATTAGAGATCGTGTATAAGTTCTTCTAGTGCTGATGTTCCGTCAGATATAATAGAATTAGTCTGTAAATCTATCTTATTAATTGGAATTCACCTCTTTAAAATTAATCAAACTAAAATATGTGGAACATTAAACCCTTCATTTTCAGCTACTTCAATGAAATTTTCCCCATCAATATGTATGCAATAAACATTTTTCCTTAGTTCTCTTGGAACCTTTTCACATAATACCCTTAGTGAAGTATGAACATTACCTTCACAATCATTTAAGCATGTATCATGATATACTATATTACCGTCTTTTAAAAATGGTACAATATCAAAATTTGTTTCATATGTATCACTGCTATAAAAAATATCATTACCTTCGTCAAATTTTAATGTATAAGAATATGTATTAATTCTTTTATTATGTTTAGTTAGTATTGCTGAAAATTCTAACCCTAATTTATCTATTCTGATATTTTTACCATCATCAATTATAAAGCTTTCTCCTTCACGCATAGATGTTAATTCTAAGAACTGTTTTAAAACACTTTTCTCATGGAAATATATTTTACTGCATATATGATATTTCCAAAAAGAAAATCCAACAAAACTGCTTAGTGATCCCACATGATCACCATGCATATGAGTAATAAGTATGCGTATTTCCTTTATGCCATCAATCAAGTTAGTTTCAATAATTCTTTTAAAAACACCCTCTCCGCAATCAATTAAAAGAAGAACTTCATTCTTTATAATGTATGCACTTGTATTTCCTTCTTTCACATTATATCCAGAGCCTCTTCCTATAAATTTCAGTTTGTTCATTTCTAATACTCCTTTCTATTACATATGCTATTTAATTAAAATGCTTCATTTAATTAATTTATAAACGTATATTCTATATAATTATCGTTGTATTATACCATTTCACTTTAATTTTTCAGATAATATTTAATTTTAGTTATATATTATATTTTAACTAAGTTTATATGAATAAAATCTTTTGTTTTACTCTTTCGTTTATTAACTTTTAGTGTAAAAAAGCATTATCAGATATTTTTATTTATCTAATAATGCTATTATTCTTCATTATTTTAAATTTCTTGTTTTAGACATGATTTTAAATCATCATCTGGTATACTTATTGGCTTTAAGTCAAATGTATCAACTAAATATTGAAGAACATTTGGACTAAAGAATGCTGGAAGTGATGGTCCTATATACATCCCCTTTATTCCTAAGGATAATAGTGCAAGCAAATCTGCAACAGCTTTTTGTTCATACCATGATAATATTATAGAAAGTGGTAAGCTGTTTACATCAGTTTCAAATGCATCTGCAAGTACTGTTGCTATTCTCACTGCAGAATATACATCATTACATTGACCAACATCAAGAAGTCTTGGAAGCCCTGCAACTTCCCCAAAATTAATCTTATTAAATCTATATTTGCCACATGCAAGTGTTAAGATAATACAGTCTTCTGGAACCTTAGTAGCAAATTCAGTATAATAATTTCTTCCTGGCCTAGCACCATCACATCCACCTATTACAAAGAAGTGCCTTACTTTTCCGTCTTTAACTGCACTAACAATTTCTTCTGCATGACTTAATGTTGCATGATGACCAAAACCTACAAGTATTTCATGTGGCTCTTGATCTTCCTTAAATCCTCCAAGTTCTAAAGCTTTTTCTATTATTGGAGTAAAATCTTTCTGACCATTTTCATTTTTGCCTATAAATTGCACTCCGTCCCATCCCACTACATTGGTGGTAAATATTCTATCTTTGTAAGAATCTCTTGGCTTCATCAGACAGTTTGTAGTCATTAAAATACATCCTGGAATGTTGTCAAATTCTTTCTGTTGGTCCTGCCATGCTCCTCCATAGTTTCCTACAAGATGCTTATATTTTTTTAGTTCAGGATATCCATGACAAGGTAACATTTCTCCATGAGTATATATATTTATGCCCTTACCTTCTGTCTGCTCAAGAATCATCTCCAAATCCTTCAAATCATGTCCTGAGACTATTATAAAAGGACCTTTTTTAATATGTACATTAACCTTATGAGGTTCTGGATTTTTATAAACAGTAGTATTAGCTTCATCTAATTTTTTCATTACAGCAATGCTCATTTCACCTGTTCTCATAGTCCATCTTATAAGGTCTTCAACAGTTAAATTGTCATCACATACTGCTTCAAGAGCCCTCACATAAAAGTTATCAACTTCATCATCATAATATCCAAGTTCCCTTGCCTGATGTCCATATGCACTTATTCCTTTTAATCCATATACTATAGTCTGCCTTAGTGAACGTATGTCAGGGTCTAACTCTTTATCATACATAATTCCTGCTATTTTTGAATCCTTAAGCATCTCAGACTTGCTGTCGCTTAAGGTATATGTAACATGCGCAGTATCATTTTTAATTTTTCCAACTTTCTTTTTTAATTCATCTTTTATTTTTTGAGACTGTTTGAGCATTTCAACATGAACATCAGCATCAAAATTGACATTTGTAAGTGTTGTAAATAAGCTGTTTTCAATAAAACTAACTATTGATTTATCTACATTTTCACCTTTCTTAATTATTTCATTTGCATAGCAACTTATTCCTTTTATCTGAAATATCAATAAATCCTGAAGGTTTGCAACTTCTGGTGTTTTGCCGCATACGCCAAGCTTAGTGCACCCTTTTCCCCCTGCTGTTTGCTCACACTGATAACAAAACATTGGATATTCAATATCCATATTATTTCCCATAACTATTTCCACTCCTATCTTTATTTTTATGTTCTTCTTTATTAAAGCATTAGAAATCACCAACATAGCCTAATACCATAATTAATAATTATTATAACTAATTGTTTAGGCTATTAATTCAGATATATAAATTCTTTTGCTATTTCTATATTTCCTTAATTTAATTCAGTTTATTCAATATTTTAATTGGTTAAAGAACTCTAATTAATAAGTTTTGTTTTAACTAGAGTATGTGAATTATCAGTCTCATAAGTACATGTAATTAATTTCATTATCTTGTCACCCTTATTAAGATTAACATCTCTTTTAAATACTGAACGTGCTTCACATACTTTTATATAATCTAACAATTTTTCACATGCGTAATGATTAATGTCTATTGTCTTGGCATCGCATCAACTACATAAATAGATGGATTATTATTTGCATAGCTATGGAGATAATATTTATTATAAGAATGTTGTGTTATAGAATAATTTATTATACTGTTATCAAAGCCTTTATCATTTTATGAAAAGTACTAGATAAACTTTCTCTAAATTTATTCATATCAAAATTGTATCCTGGGCAACTTTTATTTACGCCTTCAACTTCCCTATGACCTATAACTTTATCTATTGGTATACTATATTTATTCATAAATATTTTACATAGTCTATACAAGGATTTTCTTTGTTCTTCTGAAGGATAATTCAAATCAAAATTTCCTGACATACAAATTCCTATTGATATATTATTCAGCCCTTTAGTATGAGCTCCTACATGCATTCCTCTTCCTTCTATTATTCGTCCATCCTCTTCTATAAAATAGTTATATCCAATCCCTTTCCATCCCAAGGATTTATGGTATTCATGAGTTTTATAAACATCCCATCCTATTTCTCCAGTATGATGAATAACTATATAGCTTGGATTTTTTAAGATTTCAAGGTCGCCATCAAATTTAAGCATAGCTTTTTTAATATATTTCTTCATTAAGCCTCCATACACCATATTTAAATACTTTATAAATATATTATGCTTGCTAAGATAATTTGGATTTGATTTTTTATCAATTTTCCCTAACTATAGTTTTTCCATTGCCCCCTCTTGTTTCTGCTATAAGATCAACAACATACGCTATTTGCCATTGGAGGTTTAAAAAATGTGGATAAATATATAATAATTGGATAAAAATCCCCTAATTAGGGTGAGTATGCTACAAGCCTATAATCCTCTTATCTTGCTCATCATGAATATAGTTCCATGTTTTATGAGTGAAAGTCAATGTTGATGCATCAGTATATTCTGCTTCAATAAAAGCTGAAATTATAACATATTTCTTAGAATTAATTTCAGCATAACTAGTGTTATATTGTTAATTTGAATATCACTTGAATTTCTATTTCAAAATCGCATTTATTTTTATTCTCTTTTTTTAATCTCATTTTCAATATTATTGCCATAGGTATAAACAGTAGTAATGATAAAGCATTTATATTTGCTGATCATTTTTAAATTAGGATAAAAAAAGATATGTAATGCAAGCCCGTTATGCATTACGTATCTTTTTATTTTAATATCTCACTTAATTTCAGCTAAATAAGTAAATTCTTAAGAATATGAATTCTAAAATTCTTGAAAATTTAGGAATTTTAGAATTTTTATACTTTAATTAATTATTACCATTAGATACCCAATTATGATTTTGCCTATAATTAACTACAACTGCTTTTTTCATATGTTCATTTAATTTTCTCATATACACAATTAATGTACAAATCTCACTAATCATTGCTAATAAAAGAGAAATACCTGTGATACATATTAATTTAAATATTGTTATATAAAGCTCATTTACCATGACTAACCCTCCAAAATAATGTCTTTATTAAATCTATTTCCAAAACATTATTTTCTAATCACTTTATAATAACTTTCACCTATTTATTTTCAATTTCAATGCCAGCTAGCTTCATTAAATACACAGCATTTCTTGTATTTGAAACTCCAGTTTTCAATTTATAATCAAAGCAGATCTTGTTATCAACATAATACTCTGAAAAATGGTAGTTTTTTACCCTTGAATCACTTTCTTTCTCCATTTCTCCTAATTCTATATCATGAGTAGATACAAATCCAATGTTTCCTTTTTTACTTAATTGTTTTATTAAGACCTTAGCCCCAGTGTGCCTGTCTTTTGAGTTAGTTCCTTTAAAAATTTCATCTAATAAAAATAATATTGGCTTTCCTTCTTTTGAAGTTTCAACTATCTTTCTAATTTTAAGAATTTCTGCATAGAAAGATGAGATTCCTTCTTTCAAATTATCACTAATTTTCATGCAAGTATACAAGCCAATAATAGGACAATTAAATTTATCTGCACATACTGGTGCTCCTGCATATGCTAAAATAATATTAATTCCAATAGTTCTCATAAATGTACTTTTTCCAGACATATTAGAACCTGTTATAAGAATAACTTCATGTGGTTCTTCTAATTTTATACTATTGCACACCCGTTTTTCTCCCAAAAGTGGATGTCCTATATTCTTAGCTATAATCCTTGTTTTTTTATCCTCAATTTTAGGCATACTCCAGCATGGATTATCATATCTAATAACTGCAAGACTGCATAACGCTTCTAATTCAGCTATTACATTGAGATAATTTTCAAAATTGGCGCCACTATTTTTCTTCCATACTTCGAGAGAAATATTTAAATGATAATCCATCATTAGAATTGGATTCAAAATAAGATAAACCATATTACGTCTACTTGCTATACACTCACAAATTCTAGAAAATTTACTTATTTGTTTAGATGAGCTTTCACCATCAGCATTACAAAGCTCCCTGCATAAATTTATAATATATTTTGATCTAAATCTATGTTTTTCTATATACCTAAGCATATTTTTATATGTGCTTACACTGTTATTATATCTTTCAGCAATAATGAGATTATTCATTCTATCTTCTTTTTTTATCATTAAAATAATCAATTGAATAACAATAAGTAAAACAGGAATATAGTAAGGTACTGAATAAAATATTTTAGGTACAAAGATTGGAATATCTAATAAAAAACTAAATAAAAAAGCTACTATTCTAGTAAATAAAGTTATTGTAAGTATTGTTGTTACTGTTGATAAAATGCATATTACAAAAATTACTTGTTTTTCTATTATTCTTTTATTTCTTTGTTTCATCCATAAAAAAAGTTCATTTGGATCTTGCCTGCTATTAGGAATTTTTTTTCCCTCTGTTTCAAGTCTTTGTCTAAAATATATTTTTTCTGCAAGCTCTTCAACAGCTGCTTGTCTATCATAAATATCTTGTTTGTCTTTAGGTATTTCTGTTAATACATTCTTAAGCTTTTGCCTTCCCATATAACTATTAGAAGTATTTATCCATTGAAATAAAGAATTTTTACCGAAAATATCTAAATCATATGAGTAATTATGATTTTCATCTATAAATTCTTCACCTGTATCATCAAAAAGATTCCATCTGCCATTTAATCTTTCTATAGAATTTTTATTTATATCATGCAAGATTATTGTATATTTATTTTTGTTTTCTACGTTTTTATACAAAGAATCTAAAAAAAATAATAAAATAATAGTCACTATAGCTATAATCATAAAAAAATAACTATTCTTAAGTGAATATAAACTTATTAAAGATATTCCTCCTAATATAACAATAATAACTTTTGATATGATTAAATTATTCATATATTTCTTCTGCTTTTTTATTAGTAAATCATATTTCCTTTTTCTATTTGCATATACTTTAAGTGATTGCATTATAATCATTCCTATCTTTGATAGTGTACAAATTTTTATACTTAGTTTAATATTAATACATTTATCTTAAATATTAATTTTCTTATATATCACCTCAAATTATACCTTAAAATGATTATAATTCAAAATAAAGGAAGTTTTATTGTGCATAATATTTAAATATCTTATAAACTACAACACTATTTCTTCAACAGATAGCTTTTTTGTACTTCTATTTTCTTCATATGAATATCCCAAAATTAGTAAATTTACAAATATCAGATTGTCATCTAAAAAGAATATTTTATTTAAAAATGCACGTTCTTTATTTTTACTTGGATTAAAATCAAAAACTATAAAACACATTTATCATTCCTTGTTTTTATTATTCTCATCTTTAATCATATCCTCAATACTATCTAATTGTTTTTTAATTTCTTTTATTGATATATTTAGCCACGAATATAATAAAAACATAATGAATACTATAGCTATAAATATAATTAACATAATAATCTCCATTTATTTCAAAATATTATTTCAAACGATATGAATCCACACTCTCTCCAAAATACATAGTATGCTCTGCCTCTTCTTCATCAGGTAAAATAAAAGATAAAACATCTTCTATTTTAATATCTGATAATGCCCTATTGGCTTCAATAGTAGTCCCTTCCGTACATGTAATTTTTTCACCATTTAATGAACAAAATACAATATTATTATTCGTGAATTTCAAATAATAGCATATAGTTACTATTTCATAAAAACAACAATCGTCATATATTAATATATAATTTTTCATCTTTACCTCCATAATTAACTTGAAATACATATTTTTTACATTATAGCTTTAATTTATATAAAAGCCAAGTATTTATCTGTTATATTTTTTGATTATGCTTTGAATTTCCTGCATAAGGCATAAGAAGCTCTAATAATTTAAATTCAAATGTTTCTCTATCTACAGCTCCTACAATCTTATCACTTTCATAAAGTTCAACTAGAAATTCAGCCATGTCTTTACCTGTATGATACATTCCAAAACTATTATCATAATCATAATTAACTATATCATTAGCAATATTTCCAAAGTTAGTTTTGGTTGCTGCTGGTACTAATTCTTTTGCTTGTAATTTATCATCAGCTTCTTTTAGCTCTATAGCTAAGCCTTCTGTAAATGCACTGACAAAAAATTTGCTTGCTCAATAGCAAATGCTTTTTCTTGAATCTCAAATTAATACTCTTAATAACCATATGAAAAAGCTAAATGATAAAATAGATTACTATGCATCTGAAATAAATAATAATGAATAAACTATTTTTTCTTTCTAAAAAAGGAACCATATCAGATTAGAATTTGCATATTCCTCTGATATGGTTCCTAATTTAATGTACAAATGTCATTAAAAATGAAATATAAAAATTTTATTTTGTGTTTACTTTAAAATACTTTTTCCACCCATATATGGTCTTAATGCTTCTGGAATATTTACAGTTCCATCTTCATTTAAGTTATTTTCTAAAAATGCTATAAGCATTCTTGGTGGTGCTACTACTGTATTATTTAATGTATGGGGGAAATATTTCTTTCCATCTTCACCATTTATACGTATTTTAAGTCTTCTAGCTTGAGCATCTGAAAGATTTGAACAGCTTCCAACTTCAAAATATTTCTTTTGTCTTGGTGACCATGCTTCAACGTCAATTGACTTAACCTTTAAATCTGCTAAGTCACCAGAACAACATTCAAGTGTTCTTACTGGTATATCTAATGAACGGAATAAATCAACAGTGTTCTTCCAAAGTTTTTCAAACCATTCTTTGCTTTCTTCTGGCTTACATACAACTATCATTTCTTGCTTTTCAAATTGATGTATTCTATAAACTCCTCTTTCTTCGATTCCATGAGCACCTTTTTCTTTTCTAAAGCAAGGTGAATAACTTGTTAAAGTTTGAGGAAGAGTTTTTTCATCAAGAATTGTATCTATAAATTTACCTATCATTGAGTGTTCACTTGTTCCAATTAAGTATAAATCTTCACCTTCAATTTTGTACATCATTGAATCCATTTCTTCAAAGCTCATAACGCCAGTAACTACGCTACTTCTTATCATAAATGGAGGTACACAGTATGTAAATCCTCTATCTATCATAAAGTCTCTTGCATATGAAATTACAGCCGAATGAAGTCTTGCTATGTCTCCCATTAAATAATAGAATCCATTACCTGCAACTTTTCTTGCACTATCAAGATCTATTCCATTGAATTTTTCCATAATTTCTGTGTGATATGGTACTTCAAAGTCAGGAACTTTAGGTTCCCCAAATTTTTCAACTTCAACATTTTCACTATCATCTTTACCTATTGGAACTGAAGGATCGATGATGTTTGGTATCTTCATCATTCTTTCTTTTACTTCTTCTTGAAGTCTGCTTTCATCTGCTTCAAGTTTTGCTAATGTTTCTGCATCTTTATTTACTTGTTCTTTAAGTTTTTCAGCTTCATCTTTTTTACCTTGAGCCATTAATGCACCGATTTGCTTAGATACTGTTTTTCTGTTTGATCTTAATTTATCTGCTTCTGTTTGCGCTTCTCTAGATTTCTTATCAAGCTCAATTATTTCATCTACAAGTGGTAACTTATAATCTTGAAACTTATTTTTAATATTTTGTTTTACAATTTCAGGATTTTCTCTAACAAATTTTAAATCTAACATAATTCCCTCCAAAATTTCATCTTAAATTCTATTGATTATTTTAGTTTATTATAAAAAACGTCCTATTTATAGCTTAAAAGTTATAAATAGGACGAAAAAATCCGCGTTGCCACCTAAATTGCCAGCATATAATATATACCGACCTCTTCAATATGCTATAAAGGGCATAACCCTCTGACTCATCGCCAGCAGCTCTAAAAGTGGAAAGACTTACAATAATCACTGATTTGCACCATCCATCAGCTCTCTGAAGACATTAATAAGTCGTAGCTTTTATAAAAACGCCTTATAAAAATATTATATATTAAGTAGTATAGAACTAAATAAAATTTTTTACAAGTACTTTTTTAATTTATTATTTATAAAAGTAAATGTAACAAATACATACCCGAAAAATAGTTTACCTAAACTAAAAAAAATATAATAACTACTAAATCCATATTATTTTCTTCTTAACATGTTCTTAATAATAAAATATTAATCTTAACAACGATTTAATATTTGTAAATAAAGTTGTATAATTTACTAATGAGTAAAAATTTTTTCTATTTTGACATATTTATAAAAATAATAACACCAAAGGAGTGGAATAATGTTTAAATTCAATAATAAGGAAGATAAATTTTACGATATGTTGTCAGAATCTGCTAATACAGTTCATGAATCTGCTAAAATTTTGAGAAGTAGCTTAGATTGTCTTGATAAAAAAGAAGAGCAATTAAAAAAAACAACTGCACTTGAAGATGCAGGTGATGCTTTAGTCCTTACCTTAACCAAGGAATTGGACGAGGCGTTTATTACCCCAATTGACAGAGAAGACATATACGAAATAGTAAAAGAAATGGATAATATACTTGATTGTATTAATTCTATAATGCACCGTTTTATAATGTTTGACATAACAAATGCTACTTCTGAAATCATACAAGCCTCTGATTTTTTGTTAAATATCACCGAAAGTCTTTGTGATTTAATGAATGAAATAAGATTAAATGGATGCAAATCAAAAAATCTTCTTGATAAAATCAGGTATATTTCTTCAATAGAATATGAAGCGGATAAACTCTTCAGAAACGCTGTTGCACTATTATTCAGATACGAAAAAGATCCTATTACTATTATGAAGTTAAAAGAAATATATCAAATTACAGAGAACACAATTGATAATTGTGAAAAAGTCGCCAATATTATAGAGGGAGTTGTGATTAAAAATGCATAGTTCTCTTATGCTTGTTATATTAATAGTTATTTTTGCAGTTATCTTTGATTTTATAAATGGTTTTCATGATACAGCTACTGCAGTAGCTACTTCAATTACAACAAGAGCACTTACTCCTAAAAATGCTATAATCATCTGCTGTATTTTTAATTTTCTTGGTGCTTTTACAGGAACTGCTGTTGCAAAAACTGTAGGTGATAATATTGTAAGTCATACAGTTACCCCTCAGTGGGTTATTATGTGTGTATTAATAGTATCTATAGTATGGAATATACTCACATGGTATTTTGCAATTCCAAGCAGTTCTTCTCATGCACTTATTGGATCACTTTTAGGCGGTGGAATTGCATATAATAATTCTTTTAGTGTAATAAACTGGTATAACCTCTTTCATAGTGTTGTATTATGGCTTTTTCTTTCACCTGTAATTGGCTTTTTTGTTGGATACATAATAATGAATATATTAAATTCCATTTTAAAAAATTGTAAAAGACGTCTCGTTAATAAAATCTTTTTAAAACTGCAAATTTTAGCAGGTGCATTTATGGCTTTTAATCATGGTGGAAATGATGCTCAAAAATCAATGGGAATAATAACAATGTCACTCTTAAGTGGAGGACTAATAAGTTCATTTAAAGTTCCTGTATGGGTAGTATTTTTATGTGCATTATCTTTAGCACTTGGTACTTCCATTGGTGGAAAGAAAATAATCAAAACTATGGGAAGTGGTATGACAAAGCTTACTCCTGTAAATGGCTTTGCTGCACAAACTGGTGCATCACTGGTGATTTTATGTGCGACATTTTTTAAGGCACCTGTAAGTACAACTCATATAATAACTACTACTATTATGGGAGTTGGAGCCTCTAAAAGATTAAAAAGTGTAAAATGGGGAGTAGCCAAAAGCATTGTATGGGCATGGATATTAACTATTCCAATCACTGCAATTTTTTCTGCATTATTCATTTATGCTGTAAAATTATTTCTCTAAATTAATAAAAATCCCATCTTCATTTAACCTTATAAATAAATAATAATAGAGCATAAAACACTAGTGATTTAATCATAACTGGTATTTTATGCTCTATTATTTAATTCAAGTTTTTCTGTTGGA
Source organism: Clostridium neonatale (assembly GCF_001458595.1). Lineage (GTDB taxonomy): Bacteria > Bacillota > Clostridia > Clostridiales > Clostridiaceae > Clostridium > Clostridium neonatale. The sequence continues at coordinate 340,125 of NZ_LN890328.1, read as the reverse complement.
ATTTCTCTTTTATTAAATAAATCTATTACTCATATTATCCTCTTCTTAAAAACACTTCATCTGAATCAAGAAATCTTATAAGCCTATTTTACATTTTTAGTAGCAACTATATCTACACCTGTCCCAAGTACATTTTCAATTATAACTTGCCCAATTTTAACTGGTGCTTTAACTGTGCATTTATTTATTTCTTCCATGCACTTAAAGTTAAGTGCTTTTGGAATTGGGTTTTTAGTCTTTACTGGAACTACAGGCGAGTCTCCATTTTCAACTTTTACAGTAGAAGTAATAACTCTAACTGGATTAGTAACTTCATTTATTCCATATTCAGCTCCTCTTTCACAGCTATTACCACTAACCTTATTTTCATCTGCATTTACTTTTAAATGACATCCTTTTGGACAACATATACAAATTATTTCCTTTTCCATTTTATTCACCATCCTCTAAAGATATTGTCATATCGCCTTTTACTTTATTTAATAAAACTTTTGGTAGAGTCACTTTTTCCATTTCTGATGGTGCTAAATGTTCTCTTTTGAATTTAGCTATAACTTCGCCGTTGCATTTTACAGTTAAAACTTTATTATGATAAATATTATTTACTCTCATAAATACTGTTAATTTATCATCTACAGCCTCAATATCAACTTTTTGTGGTACCGTATAATTAATATTTTGACCGTTTATTATATTAACATAGCTTTCTTTTTTAAGTTTCCCTTTAATATATTTTGCTGCACAAGCTCCTGCATGTTTAGATTCTTGAGTTACAAAGTCAACTAAATCATGTACATGTACAACATTTCCACAAGCAAATACGCCTTCTAAAGAAGTTTCCATACTTTCTGTAACTTCTAATCCATTAGTTCTTCTATCCCCTTTAATCCCAGCATTACTCGATAGTTCATTTTCTGGAATTAATCCTACTGAAAGAAGTAATGTATCTGCATCAAATTCTATTTCTGTTCCTTTTATAGGTTGTTTATTGCTATCAACTTCAGCTATAATAACTTTTTTTAATCTAGTTTTTCCAACTAAATCTACAACTGTATGAGATAAGTATAATGGAATATCATAGTCATTCAAGCATTGAACAATATTTCTGTTTAATCCATTAGAATATGGGCAAAGCTCAACTACTGCTTTAACTTTAGCACCTTCAAGTGTCATTCTTCTTGCCATTATAAGTCCTATATCACCTGATCCTAATATAACAACTTCCTTGCCTGGCATATGGCCTTCTACATTAATATATCTTTGAGCTGCTCCTGCATTAAATATACCTGAAGGTCTTGCACCAGGAATATTTATAGCTCCTCTTGTTCTTTCTCTACATCCCATTGCAAGTATTAATGCCTTACATTTTAATTCCATATATCCTTCTTCACTATTAATAACATGAACTACCTTATATTTTTCATTAGATTTTTCGTCTATTCCTTCACTTATATCTAGTACCATTGTATCTAATTTTACTTTAATTTCAGTCTCTTCTACTAAATCTATAAATCTAGCTGCATATTCAGGACCTGTAAGCTCTTCTTTAAAAGTATGCAGACCAAATCCATTATGAATACATTGATTTAATATTCCGCCAAGTTCTTTGTCTCTTTCTAAAATCAATATGTTCTTTATTCCATTATTATATGCCTCATATGCTGCAGCAAGTCCTGCTGGTCCTCCACCTACTACTATTAATTCATAATCCATAACCGTACGCCTCCTACTTTGTTTTTCCTAATAAGATATATGAACCATTCTTTTCTTGAACTATATCTTCAAGAGGTACATTACATTCTCTTGATATTATTTCTTGTACCCTAGGTCCACAAAATCCTCCTTGGCATCTACCCATACCAGGTCTGCATCTTCTCTTAATTCCATCTAAAGAAGGTACTCCAAAACATCTATTTATTGCATCGATTATTTCACCTTCAGTTATGCTCTCACATCTACAAATCATTCTTCCATAGTGTGGATTTTTCTTTATTAATTCTGCCTTTTCTTCTGGTGAAAGGTCCATGAAGTGAATTTGTTCTCTTTTTCCTATGAAATTTTCTTTTTTCTTCAATTCACATCCGCTATTTTTTAGAATTTCAACTACATCAACTGCTATAGCTGGTGCTGATGTAAGTCCTGGGGACTTCATTCCTACAACGTCAATGAATCCTTTAACTTCATCATTTTCTTCTACAATGAAATCGTTGCGATCTGAATTTGCTCTAAGTCCTGCAAAGTTTCTTATACTATCTCTAAAGTTAATCTTTTCTGTAGTAAGACCTGATGTTTCTCTCACAAAATTTAAGCCATCACTAGTAGTATTTAAATCTTCTTTATCAGAAATATCCCTTGCATCTGGTCCAACTAATAAGTTTCCATGAACAGTTGGGGTAACTAAAATACCTTTCCCCATTTTTGATGGACATTGAAAAATTGTATGGCTTACTAGATCACCTTGTTTTTTATCTAAAACAAAATATTGACCACTTCTTGGAATTATCTTGAAGCTTTCTTTACAGATTAAGTTATGAATTTCCTCTCCATAAAGTCCAGCTGCATTAATAACATATTTTGCTTCTATGACTTCTCCATCTTTAGTAGAAATCTTAAATGTATTATTCTTTTCAATTCCTGTAACTTCTTTATTTAACTTTATTTCTCCACCATTTGTTACTCCATTTTCAGCCAACGCTATTGTATATTCAAATGGACCAACTATTCCTCCTGTTGGAGCATATAAAGCACCTAATATGTTCTCACTTAAATTGGGTTCTTTTTCTAAAACCTCTTCTCTGCTTAATATTTGAAGACCTCTTACTTTGTTTTTAACACCATTTTCATATAAATTCTTTACAGTTTCCATATCTTCTTCTGTAAATGCTAGGATTAAAGATCCATTCCTTTTAAATGGAACACACAGTTCCCTGCATAAATCTTCAAACATTTCATTTCCTTTGACATTGTACTTTGCCATTAATGTTCCTTCTTTGGGATCATAGCCAGCATGTACTATTGCTGAATTTGCTTTTGACGTACCCATTGCTACATCATTTTCTTTCTCTAGCATAAGTACTTTCAAATCATATTTTGTTAATTCTCTAAAAATTGAGCTTCCAATAACTCCTGCACCAATTATTGCCACATCATACATCATATTTCCTCCTTAATCATAGCAAAAAGAGCCAAGCAAAAACAAAGGTATGTATACCTATATTTTATGCCTGACTCTATATTCTCTCAGCATTAATATTTATTTATATACTAATTATATCATGTAAATGTATACTTGTCTATATTTCCTTTAATTTTCTTCCCAGCCTTTTGCTCTTTCAACAGCTTTCTTCCATCCTCTATAAAGCTTTTCTTTTTTATCTTCATCTAAATTCGGAGTGTAAGTTTGACTCACTGACCATTTTGTTGCAATTTCCTCTTTAGATTCCCAGAAACCAACTGCAAGTCCTGCTAAATAAGCAGCACCAAGAGCTGTTGTTTCAGTTATTATTGGTCTAACAACTTCTGAACCTGTTATATCTGCTTGGAATTGCATTAATAAGTTATTTCTACTTGCTCCGCCATCAACCTTAAGGCTTGTAAGCTTGCATCCTGAATCTTCTTCCATTGCATCAATTAAATCTCTTGATTGATAAGCTATAGATTCAAGTGCTGCTCTTATGATATGATTTCTATTAGCTCCTCTTGTTAATCCAAATATAGCACCTCTAGCATACATATCCCAATGTGGAGCCCCAAGTCCAGTAAATGCTGGGACAATATATACTCCGCCATTATCTTCAACTTTCTTTGCAAAATATTCAGTATCTGCTGCATCATCAACTAATTGAAGTTCATCTCTAATCCATTGAATTACAGCTCCTCCTACAAAAACAGAACCTTCTAAAGCATATTCTACTTTGTTATCAATTCCAATAGCAATAGTTGTTACTAATCCATTTTTACTTTGTATCATTTTGTCTCCAGTATTCATTAATAAGAAACATCCTGTACCATAAGTATTTTTAGAACTTCCTGGTTCAAAACAAGTTTGTCCAAATAAAGCACATTGTTGATCTCCTGCCATACCTGCTATTGGAACTCTAATTCCACCTGTTCCTCCAAGGTTTGTATATCCATAAACTTCAGATGAATTTTTTACTTCTGGTAACATTGATTTCGGAATCTCAAGTTTTTCTAGTATTTTTTCATCCCATCTTAATTCCTTAATATTATAAAGCATAGTTCTAGAAGCATTTGTATAATCAGTTACATGAACTTTACCATTAGTAAGCTTCCATACAAGCCATGTATCTACTGTACCAAATAATAATTCTCCTTTTTCGGCTCTTTCTCTTGCACCTTCAACATTGTCTAAAATCCATTTAATTTTAGTTGCTGAGAAATATGCATCTAATAATAAGCCTGTATTTTCCTTTACATATGCAGAAAACTCATCATCTTCTTTTAATTCATCAACTATTTCCGCTGTTCTTCTACATTGCCATACTATTGCATTATATACAGGCTCTCCCGTATTCTTATCCCAAACTATTGTAGTTTCTCTTTGATTTGTAATGCCTATGGCTGCTATATCTTCAGGTGTTATATTAGCTTTTGCTATTACTTCTTGTAAAACAGCATATTGACTTGCCCAAATTTCTAATGGATTATGTTCTACCCATCCTGCCTTTGGATAAATTTGTGTGAATTCCTTTTGGCTTAAATTTAAAATGTTTTGTTCCTTATCGAATATTATTGCTCTTGAGCTTGTAGTTCCTTGATCTAACGCTATTATATATTTTCCCATTTATATGACACCTACCCTTTCAAATTTAATAAAAATAATATTTATGATAATTTTATTGTAAGCTTATTTTTAATAATTATAGCCGCATAAAACATATACCTATAATGTCTATTTCAATACATCATACGTCTTGTACAGGAAATTACTATACAATTTTGTTTTATGTGGCTTCCACTCTAAATCTCTATAGCTACATATCCCAAATTTCTTTTTTGGTTGTTGATACACAAGTTGCTCCGCTATTTAATGCTTGTATAACTTCGTTCTTGCTTTCAATTAATCCTCCAGAAACTAAAGGTTTTTTAGTTTCTCTAGAAATAATACCTAAAACTTTCGGTATTACACCTGGTAATACTTCTAAAGCATCACATTCAGTTATCATGTGATTTTTTACATTATTTAATGAAAGTGTGTCAAAAATAAACACCCTTTGAATTGCTAATAAATTATACTTCTTAGCAGCTTTTACAATTTGAGGTTTTGTACTGATAATCCCATGAAACTTGGTTTTTTCTTTCAAATATTTGATAACGATTTCTTTGTTTGCAAAACCTTCTACTAAATCTATATGAATTATGCCAATCTTATCACTTTCTTCTATCTTTTCACTTATACTCGCGATACTTGTGATGTCTCCGAATAATACAAATATAATCTTAGCAGATGATTCTAAGGCTGAATTTAGCTGTTCTTCATTCTTCACAGCCGCTATAATTGGATTTTCTTCCAGTAAATCTTTAATGTCCATATTCACTCCTCAATTAATAACATAATATTTATTTGAGTATTACATATTTGTATTTACCTGTCAAATTGGTTTTTCAACACCTTACAGTATAATGCTGATTTTTTCTTGTTTATACCAACATTGTATATATTAATGCACCTAAAACTCCACCTACAATAGGTCCTATAACCGGAATCCAAGCATATCCCCAATCTGAATCACCTTTATCTGGAATTGGAAGTAATGCATGTGCAATTCTTGGAGCTAAATCTCTAGCAGGGTTTATAGCATATCCTGTTGTTCCACCTAAACTTAAACCAATTGCCCAAATTAAAAGACCTACAAATAAAGTTCCAAGTCCGCTTGCAATATCTTGAGCGCCTATTCCTAATATACCAAAAACTAATACAGCTGTTCCTATAATTTCACTTATTAAATTTAATGTAGTATTTCTTACTGCTGGACCTGTTGCAAATACTCCAAGCTTGTCTGCTTTATTATCAGTAGCTTTAAATTGATCATAATATTGAATAAATACCAAAGCTGCGCCTAAAAATCCTCCTATAAGTTGTCCAGCAAGATAAATTGGCACTAAGCTCCAATCTAGCTTTCCAATAACTGCAAATGCAATAGTTAGTGCTGGATTAAAATGTGCACCACTATATGAACCAAATATTAGCGCTGGAACCGCAACAGCAATTGCCCATCCTGTTGTTATAACCATCCATCCTGAATTTGAACCTTTTGAATTCTTTAAGACAACATTTGCAACAACGCCATCTCCTAAAAGGATAAGTAATAATGTCCCTATCATTTCTGCCATAAAGATTGTCATAATAAAATCTCTTCCTCTCCATAATTAATATTTATTTAATATTTATTTAATGACATACTTTTTAAATTATCTTTTATCTCTTCAATGGTTTTATTCATACTGGCATATACTGCGGCAACTATAGCTCCTTCTACTAATGGAGCATCTATTATTTCTACTTTACTTTTAATATCTTCATCTAAAAATTCTATTGCCATCTCAGCATTCATAAGTGAACTTCCTAGATCAAACAATAATATAACACCATCTTTATCAAATGCATTTTCTATAGCAGCAGAAATTTTCATAGCATCAGTTCCTATTCTTCCATCATCTGTTCCACCTGCTGAATATATTTTCACCTCTGGAACCATTTGCTCAGCTACTTCCTTTACACCTTCTGCTATTTTTTCACTATGTGAAACAATCACTATCCCAACCATATTTTAATTTTCTCCTAATACCTTTTTTGTTATTGTGTCTAGAATCAAATACATTGATGTAGCACCGGGATCTTGATGACCTTTACTTCTTTCACCTAAATAACTTGCCCTTCCTTTTGTTGCTATAATATCAATTGTTTTTTCCATTCCATCTTTTGCTGCTTCACTTATTGCATTTAGTATCTCTTTATCAGTCTTATTATGTGATAAAGCTTTACTTCCTGCTGTAATCGCAGGTAACAATGCATCTATTAAAGTTTTTTCACCTTCCTTAGATTTCCCCCTTGCTTTTATTCCATCTAATGCCTGCTGCAATATGTTCATATAATCATTAACATCTAGGCTTGTTTTATTTACCGTTACTAATGCTCCCTTCATAAAGGCAGTACCATACAGCGGCCCAGAAGAACCCCCAACAGTACTAACTAATGTCATTCCACATGTTTTTAAAATTGTTGATATATCATCAGTATCAATTTGACTCATCTTATCATTAAGAGCCTTGAACCCTTTAGACATATTAAGTCCATGATCTCCATCACCAATTGCTCCATCAAGCTCACTTAAATATAATTTATTTTGTTCTATAACCTCTCCAATATCTAAAAATATTTCTTTAAGTTTTTTTGCATCTACCATGATTTATTGCCTCCAAAATAGAATAATACTATAAACTCTTAAATGCTGGTGTATCTGCAGAATCTTCTAATAACTCCTTTAATTCATCATCAAGCTTTAGAATTGAAATTGAACAACCTGCCATTTCTAATGATGTCATGAATTCTCCTACAAAAGTTTTGTATACTTCTATTCCCTTATCCTTTAATATTTCATTTACTTTTTTATTAACTATGAACAATTCCATATTAGTAGTAGAGCCTAAACCGTTAATCATAACGCTAACCTCATCTCCACCCTTTAATTCTATATCACTAAAAATCTTACTCATCAGCTGCTCAGCTACACTATCTGCTGAAGATATTTTTTCTCTATGAGTTCCTGGCTCACCATGAATGCCCATTCCAATTTCTACTTCATCATGACCTATCTCAAAATTTGCCTTACCCACTGCTGGTATTATGCATGAAGATAATGACATTCCCATAGTTCTAACATTACTTATTACCTTTTCTGCAACTGCTTTTACTTCTTCTAAACTTCCTGACATTTCAGCTTTAGCTCCAGCTATTTTATGAACAAATACAGTACCTGCTATTCCCCTTCTTCCTGCTGTGTAAATACTATTTTCTACAGCTACATCATCGTTTACAATAACTTCTTCAACTTTGATTCCATCCATTTCTGCCATTTCCTTTGCCATTTCAAAGTTCATGACATCTCCAGTATAATTTTTTATTACAAGTAATACTCCTTCTCCATCATCAGTGGCTTTGATTGCTTCATATACTTGATCTGGAGTTGGTGATGTGAATACTTCGCCACAAACTGCTCCGTCTAACATTCCATATCCTACATATCCAGCATGTGCTGGTTCATGTCCGCTGCCACCTCCACTAACTAATGCTACCTTATTTTTCTTTTTTTCATTTCTAACAATAACGTTAAAACCTTCTAATTTCTTTACATACTCTGGATAAGCTGCTACAATACCATCAATCATATCATTAAGAACATTGTTAGGATCATTAATTAGTTTTTTCATATTTTTTCCTCCACTCTTTTTTCTTAATAAATAATTATAGCCGCATAAAACACTTTCAAAATAAAGTAATATTGTAGAACTTATTTATTACTTTAATAATGAATGTAGTTTTATGCGGCTTATTCTCTAATTCTCATAGCCTGCATATAATTATATTTTTATTCATATAAACGTTTTCTTCCCTTTTATTAAAACACATCTGTAATTTTATGTCAATGATATTTTCAAGAAAAATTTAATATTATTATTTAGGCATCAAAGTTTAATTAAAGATAATTATCATTACAATAAATTATATGTTATAAATAAGCTTATTATGAAGATTAAAATGGCAGTATATAAAAATTTATATACTGCCTTCTAGGGTAAATATATTATTGTTGTAGATAGACATAGGGGAGTTCATATCTACATATTACTGTGATAAATATATTTAAGTAATGAAATGAAAAATACTTTCAGCACATCCTTGTAATAATTATTATATTTATCTTATCTTAACGTTAGCTTAACGGATATAGTATTTTTTACAACAAATTAAATATATCAGTAAAAAAATCTTTATCAGTTAAACTTAAATTCCTCTTAAAAATTTTAATAATTCATCCCACTATTTATTATTATGGTAAAATAGTAAATAAATACAAGAAGGGAGCATAATCAAAATGATAAAATTAAATATAAGAAAAGCCGTGACATTTTCATTAGTAACAGCCTGCTTATTTTCATTAACTCCAATGAAAACCAATGCTGCATGGAAAAAAGATACTACAGGCTGGTGGTATACAGTAAATAATTCATATTCTAGAGGCTGGAAAGAAATCGATGGAAAATGGTATTATTTTTACTCTAATGGATATATGGCTCATGATACAATAATTGGTGGATATAAGCTAGGATCTGATGGTGCCTGGATTACAAATACATTAAATAATTCTAATAAATCAACTGAATCAAAAATTACTGAGGTTACTGTTGGAAATGCTCAGGAATTTGTTAATTCTATAGGCTCCAATAAAAAAATCATATTAAAACCAGGAGTATATAATTTATCAGATGTAAAACAAATTAATAATTCAGATTCTTGTGTAAAGTATATACCAGTAAATGATGGTGATGAATTGAATATAATAGGAATTCATGATCTTACTATTGAAGGTGCAGAGGCAGGTAAAGTAGAAATTAAAGTAGCTCCACGTTTTGCTAATATAATGAATTTTTCTAACGCCCAAAATATTACTATAAAAAATATTGTTGCAGGCCACACACCAGCAAAATATAAATGTAATGCAGGAGTATTGAAGTTTACTAATAGTAATAATATTTCAATTGCAAATTCACATCTATATGGCTGCGGAAGTATTGGATTGGACTTACACAATGTAAGTAAACTTGAAGCATCAAATTGTTTAATAGATCATTGTTCTTTGCGTGCAATACAGATTTATGATTCTTCAGATATTAAATTTGTAGAAAATAAAATCATTGATCATGAAGCCTATAGTAATATAGTAATGATAGATGGTGGAAAAGGCATTACATTTGAGAAATGTGAATTTGCAAATAATAATAATTTCATGTGGAGTTTTATAGAAACCTCAAACAAATCAGATATATTGTTTGATTCATGTGTAATTAAGAATAATTCAAAATCATCAAATTCAGAATTCAATGATGAAAATATATGCTTATTTAAAACAACAGACTACTTTGGTAAATGTGACAGTAAAATAATAGTAAGAAACTCAGAAATAACTAAGAACACATGTGATTCTTTAGTAGACAATAAAGAAAGTGTTAAATTTGATGATTGTACTATTAATAATAACACTTTTAGCAAATAATCTAAAAATAATTTATAACTCAAATAATAGCTCTGTTCTCTGCTCTTATATAAATATATCTCCTAAATAATAAAAAGGCAGGATGAAATTCAAATATTTCTCCTGCCTTTAAAAATAATTAATTAACATGTAAAAACATTTCATAATTTTCTATTTTATCCTCTCTATTGGTATCTTTTAGCCATGTATTGTACTTCAAAATATATTTTTCTAACTGTTCAAGCTTTAAATTATTAATTTGTTTACCTTTACATTCTGCATACATATTAATCTTAATTATATTTCCCATCTTCTCACCTCTCTTTCAATTCCTCATATCCTAATAATAATCCATTTTTGTGTCAGCATTTTGTCAAATTAGTAAACCTTTACTTAACATTCTTAATTTTTTCGATTTTAAAAAAATTAAGAATGTTAAGTCATTTTATTAAAAAATAACAAGTAAAAATTAGCTTATTATATATGTTCTAATTAACAATTTACAATGATGGTTGAAATCTTTTCAAGATTTCTTAAATTTATATGTAAATCAATTATTGGAACTTATATATATTACTTTTGAAATTAATTTAATTAATCACAATTTATATTAATTATATCCATAATTATATTATAGCCATATATCAAAATTTTATCTTAAAAATATATAAAATTTTGATATATTTAGCAACTTTATCGTTTTTTCTATTGTAACTTTATTTTTATCCATATAATCTTCTCTAATTCTCTTCTTTTTTATTCAAAGTATCAACCTTTCAACCAATACTCTCAGGTATTTCCTCTATTCCAAGTAATCTAGGGATTCTTTCATTTATTTTTATAGATATTTTTGCAATTTTCATTTGCAGATTTTCAATTATCGTCTTAACTTTGCATATGAAATAATACTCATCATATCCATTTGTAATTACTGCAATAGGATTAAAATCCCATCCATTTATTCCATCAACTGCTTTACTTAATATTTCTTTATCTTCTATTGTAATATCTTTTCTTATTTCCATTTGATTATTTTCATTTATCATACATCAACACCCTTTCTATACTATATATATTAAATAATGTTTATGTCAGGTGTTTGTCAAATAGATTAAGATTTTCTTAACATACTCTTAAGTTCCTTAATTTTTCTTTCAAAATATTAAATATAAGCTTATAATGATTGGTAATATTATTGGTAAATGAAAGGATGAATTTAAATATGTCAGAAAAAACACTAACACTTAAATTATTAAAAGAAACTTTTGCTGTCTGTAGATTAAATAAAAATGAGGTAATTCCTGATTGGATAAATACTAGTGATTTTTATTCTATAACAAAAACAGAAGACGAATTATCAATTGTATGCTCTCAAGAATCTGTTCCAAAAGATATAAAACATAAAGATGATTTTAAAGCCCTCAAAATTGAAGGTCCTCTGGATTTTTCATTAATTGGCATACTATCAAAAATAAGTACTATTCTAGCAAAATCGAAAATAAGTATATTTGCAATTTCTACATATGATACGGATTATATACTTGTTAAAAATACTGATATTCCTCATGCTATAGAAGTACTTTCTAATGAAAGCTATGAAATCCTAATTTAAATAATTATCATTTGAGCGCGGTAAATTAAATGTATATTCCTAATTTACCTCGTTTAAATATTTGAAATAATATTTTTAAAAGTTCACCTTTAAATCTCAAATATCTTAAGGTGCTCTTAATTTATCTAACTTCTATGTCCTCTTTGTTATCTCCATAGCTTAAATAATATTTATCTGCATCTATTATTCTAGCTATTTCTTCAATAAATACATTAACTTCAGAACTTACTTTTCTTTTATCTTTAATATATAGAGCTTTATCATCTATTTGATCAAGGCAAGTTATAGCTAAAGATTTTCTTATTTTAAATTTACTATTTAATGATTTATTAAAGTCTGCCTCAATGTTTTCTTTTAATAAGTCTAAATTTAATAATCCAAATCTTAAAGTTCCTTGATATCTATTAGGTATATTTGTTAAGTCTTCTATTTTTTCATATGGTTTATCTTTTAATTCATCTGGCATTGGACCTGCTCCATGTCTTGTTAAATAGCTTCTTGTAATATATATAGCCTCAATATCAACAGCCTGCCTTGTTTCTTCATCATTAAATTCATCATATAGTAGCTCAATAACATTTTCAATGCCAGTATTTGAAGGTGTTACATGAGGGAAATATTTATAATTTTGATGCAACATTAATCCCTGCGCACCTTCAAATATTAAGGTATCAAAATCATTTGCTATCTTAGAAAAACTTTTAAAATAACAAAAAGCATCACGAATTTTAAAATGGAACCTATAAGATAGATTTTCTTTTATTAGTACCTATCCTATAAGTTCCATTTTATTTATCACATTATGCTTTTTATTATTTATTCTGCTGGAGTTAATACTCCTCCATCATTTAATGTTATAGTTTTGCCTTCAAGCCATGAATTGCTGCTATTGCTGCTATCATAGTATATTGTATTTCCATTATCTTTTATATTATCAAGAGAAGTATCTTCATCAGTTAAAACTGTAACATATGATGTTCCTGTTACATTCCATGTACTATTCTTATCTAATGATATGTCTACTTCTTTTCCAGAATTTGCGCTATTTACTGTAGATTTTAATGTACTAGATTTTAAATTAAGTTTTAAAGTACTTATCTTATCTACTGTTATTAAGCCTTCTAAGTTTTGATTATCCGCATTAAATGTCAAATCTGCTCCATTGGCTCCTTTTGTTCCCCATTCACCATTATTTCCAGCTACATTTAGAAGTTTTCCGCTTCCAAATGAAAGTTCAGTATTTGTTAGGTTAATTACACCTTCTGTATTTGTTACAAAGAACATTGGAGCTGTGCTATATTTACCTGAAGCAGGATCAATAGTAAGTTTTGAATCTGAAGCTGAAAAAGTTCCCACACCATTATCAGCATCTCCTGACATACTCTGATAAACCATTACTCCAGCATCATCAACACCACCTGTACCTCTTCCAATTGCATATCCAGTTAAATCACAATTATTTAATTCAATTGAATTTTTGCCTTCTATAACAGCAATAGAAGATCCTGTGGCCTTACCTTTACTATCAGAAACATTTATATCTCCTGTTGAATAAACACATGGTGAACCTTCTCCAGATGTATTAAGAGTGCTATTATTCACACTAACAGTTCCCTCTCCTCTGTCAGTAGCAACTGCTGCGCTATGTGCCCCAGCTGTGCTTATCTTAACATTATCAGCATTAATTTCACCTTGATAAGTAGCATCTAGTCCTCTCGAATGGTCTCCTGTTGTATTTATTACAGAATCTTTAACAGTAACTTTTGTTCCTTCTCCAGTTGAAAATACAGCATTTCCACCAGCTACTGTCGTATTTATATTTACATTATCAAGTGTTGCATTTGAACCTTCATTAGCTAAAAAGCCTGCATTTGCACCAAAGAAATCACTAGCTTCTTCAACTGTCATCTCACCAGATGTCTTGTTCAATTTGGAATCTGAAATTGTTAAAGAACCTCCATTAGTCACTTTTATAGCTGATTCATTTGCCTTCGTAGCTGTAACTTCTTCCTTGCTTTTAGTTTCAGATGTTCCATCAATAGACATTACTGCTGTAGACTCTACTGAACTTCCTTTATCAACATTGAACACACCATTAGGCATTTGTCCATTTTGTCCTCCCTGTGGCATTTCAGGCGGTTTACCATTAGTCTTTTCATTTACAGAATCAGAATTACTATTCACTTTATTCTGCACATTTTCATAATAAGGCGTAGCATATTGTGTTGCAGCATTAGCTACAGTGGCGCTTAATAAACCAGTTCCTATTATAGAAAATACTGAAAATATACCAATTAATCTCTTTACATTTTTAGATACCATACTTAAATCCTCCTAAATTTTACTCAATTGTTATATAGTCTATGGTTTAACAATAGTATTCTTATCTTAACGTTAGCTTAATCCATTGTTGTTAATAAAAATTTTTTCATCTAATACCAATAAGTTTTAAAATAATTTTAAAAAACATTCGACTTCGAGTACCTCTAAAGTTGTACACTCTTTTATGATATATTAATATCAAATATATAAACCAGGTGACAAAGATGCAATATGTAAAATTAAATAATGGTATAGAAATGCCAATGTTAGGGCTTGGTGTATTTCAAATTCATGATGAATTACATATCTTGATAATACGATTTTACAATTTTGCTATTTATTTTTAATCGTTGATAAATTTTATATATATTTTCTTTAATAGTATTACTAATGCATAAATAATAACTATATTAAAGAATAAACTCAATATATTGATATCCATCCCCCTATTTCCATTAAATAGATTATCAAAAAGTATATAACTTCCTTCACTCCCTTGGTATATTGACCAATAGTTACATGGAAATCCAAAGTTATATACTATTAACGTTCCATTTTGTCTTATATTAGCTGGTACAATAAAAGTAACAACAATGAGTAGAAATACACTTAATTTAAACTCATAGGTTTGGATTCGTCTCATTTTATTCACTACTTTCTATAACTTTATTACAAATCTTTTTGAGATTATAAGTTATATTATAACATAAATTGTAAATATATCATGTTCAAGTTTCAAGGAAAATTTTTTAATTACTACTCAAAATCCATATTTTGTGCATAAAAAATATCACAAAAATCATTTATTATTTTGAATAATGTGATATTAAAAATGGCTGGATACAGCTAAATGATATGATGATACTATGAGTTTGTGTATAAGAAATATATTAAAGTCTTTAAAACTAAATTTATAAACATGAGAGGAGATTTTTCAATGTAAAACGCAATATTATCATTAAAATTATTAAAGGACAGCTTTGCTATATGTAGATTAAAGAGAGATGAAAACATTCTAGATTGGGCATTAAACAATAATAAGAATGAAATAGAAAATTCTATAAGAGTTCTTTCTATTGAAAAATAATATCATTCAATAAATATATCTATTATTAACTTAATTTTATACTACTAATAAGGAATGATTTTTATGTTAAAAACAATATTGAGAGGTTTTACAATTGGACTTGCCTATCTTGCACCTATAGGAATGCAAAATTTATATGTGATAAATAGTGCTCTATGTAGAAAAAGATCTCAAATGTATATGGTTGTATTTACTACAATATTTTTTGATATTTCATTAAGTCTTGCATGCTTCTTTGGTATAGGATTTTTAATAAATAAATTTCCACTATTTAAATTAATAATTCTTTTGGCTGGTTCAATTACAATAATAATGATTGGTATTCAGTTAATTAAAAGTACTCCTTCACTGTATTCTTCAATTAATATAGAAAAAAATTTTATACAAACAACAATTTCTTGTTTTTTAGTTACATGGGCTAATCCTCAAGCTCTTCTTGATAGTACTTTGCTTTTTGGCGGACTTAGCACAACTCTTCCATCACATATGACATCATATTTTATCTTTGGAGTATGTATTTCATCTTTTATGTGGTTTTTTTGCCTTGGAAGCATTGTCAGTATATTTAGTAAATCATTTAATGAAAAAACTTTAAAGATTATTAACATGGTCTGCGGTTCTGTGATTATTTATTATGGAATTAAGCTTGCCTATAATTTTTTAAAGCTTATTTTATAAATTTTATTACTCTTTAAGTCAGTATTCTAAATCCTGCATTTTGTATGAATACCCAATAGCAAATGCAATCGTGTTTTTGCAAAATGACATAAGTGAAGTTTCATTAAAATTCTTAAGTTCTAAAATTCTTAAGAATTTAAGAATTTATATTCTTTTTCATATAGTATCTCTTGTGATTTTCTGGGCACTGATCTAAGACTCCAAATATCTCGTAACCTTGCTTTAAATAAAAATCTTTTGCTTGAAAATCAAATGTATCTAAGTGAATTAATTTACACTTATTTCCTTTTGCTATCATCTCAATTTCTTCTAAAAGCTTTCTTCCCAGTCCCTTATTTCTATATTTATCATCAACAAATAAAGAATCTATATATAAACAGTTCCAGCAATACATTTTGCTATTTATCCCTGCAATGATTCCTCCATGATTATCTTTAATAACTCTGTTTATCCATATGAATGATTTTTTCTGAGTATTGGGCACCTTAGATAAATTGTAATTTATCAGCTTATCTATTATTAACTCTGATTCTTTGTCACTACTTTTTTCAATATTATATTTTTCCATATTATATCTCCTAATATATATCTAATTCATACTAACTTAAATTTAGTATACTTTTTTCTTACTATTTTTAAAGATCCACACAATTATAATTAGATGTATATTGTGGTTTTAATCTTGTAAGCAATTATGACACTTTTTTTCTACGTACATAACTATATATTTAAACATAAAAAATAAAGAGGTAAATTAAACATCCCTGCCTAATTTACCTCTTTATTTTTTATTATTGTGCTTGCAAAAACTCTTCATAAGTTTCAACCTTATCCTCTCTATTAGTTTGCTTTAGCCACTTATTATATTGCATAATCTTTTTTTCTACATTTTTTAAACAAATCTTTTTATTATGCGCCTTTTTAGTTTCTGCATACAAGTTTATTTTCATTATATTTCCCATTTTCTCACCCCCTTTTATATATAATACAATTCGTTTTTTATATTTCGGTACTAAAATTTAAAAAAATAATAAAATAGTACGTTTAAATTATTATACATCGTACTATCTCATTATTCTAGTAGAAATTTTTTCTATACTTGTTGATAAATATGATTCTATTCATAATTCTGACATTTTTCGAGAGGTGAATGTCACCTATTAGTTATATACTTTGCTCAAATGCAAATACATCATTAGGATCATATTTAGTTTTTATAAATTTCAGCTTTTCATAATTATCACCATAATATTCATGTTTATAATCTTCAAGCTCTACTAATGGGAAATTAATAAATGATCCTTTTGTTATAGATTTTATGTATTTAAATTTTTCTAATATCCATTCTATGTTTTCTTTTTTATATTTATCTTCTTCAAATACACTTTGGAAGCCCATTATAAATTTTGCATCTCTATAATAAAAAGCACCATCTTCTTTGGTTTTATTAATTACTGCACCGCCAAGTCCATAAAATGTTACAGCTGCATAAACTGCTCCATTTGCAGCATTATCTAAAATTTTAATTATCTCTTTTATTTCTTCTTCTGAATAGTCATTATAAATAAATCTTCCTGTTGATTTATATTTTTCATAATCTGCATGGCTGTCTTGAATTATTCTATTTGCTTCAAATATACTTGTATATGTTAAATTTAAAGTTTCATCATAACATAAATCTATAAGTGGTCTTAAAATATTGTGAGCTTCTTCTTTTTCACCATAATATAATCCAATTAGCTTTATTCCTCTTCCTTTTTTCTTTGAATTATAAATTGCCATCTTAAAATTAACCTTATTATCTAGATTTTTAAACATATCTTGATAAGTTTTTACTACAGTTACTTGCCTATCAGATTCCAAATTAAAATACTCAAGATCAATTAAAGTTACATTTTCAACTTTTTCTTTAAGCTTAAATGTCATAGAAACTACAACTCCAAAGTTTCCACCACCACATCCTTTGCTTGCCCAAAATAAGTCTTTATTTATATGTTCATTTGCAATAATTATGTCACCTTTATAATCTACAAACTCTACTTCGATTAAGCTATCACATGCTAGTCCTAAAAATCTGCTTGAATATCCCCAGCCTCCACCAAGTGTGAAACCTGCAACTCCTACTGTAGGGCATCCTCCACCTGGAAATGCATATCCTTTTGAACATAGGATTTTACATGCTTCTCTATTTGTTACTCCACCCTCTAATGTTACCTTTTTATTTTCTTCATCTAAATCTATTTTTTTCATTTGGCTTACATCAAGTACAATCAAATCATTCCCTGTTGAATATCCCTCATAGTTATGAGCACCACTTCTTATTCTGAACTCAACTTTATTCTCTCTGCACCACTTTATATTTTTTGAAACTTCTTCTTTATTAAAACAATAAACAATTGCTTTTGGATAAGCATCAATTGCTCTATTCCATGACAATCTGCATTCTTCATAATCTATATTATCTTTTAAAATAATTTTTCCTTCTAATTGATTTAAATTTAAATTTAAATTTATATTATCCATATTTTTCTCCATAATCTATATTTCAATATCACAGCTATTAATTTTCTCTTCTCTTATTCTATAATTAGAATCACACTTTGGATTTTTACATACTCTTTCAATAACTATATATGCTCCATCATACTTACGTTCTCTCTCCAAAAGCACTCCGCACTTTGGACATTTATCTGGTAAACTACACCCACATACCATATTCATTCCTCCATATAAGTAAATATTGATTTACTTATATTATAAACTTTTTCTACAATTTTTTATAATAAACTGTCTTTTATAATTTCTTCTATAAAATTTCTTATTATTTCTACTTTTTCAATATCCTCAACAAGAAAATCTACACTTTCATAATCCAAATCAACTATCATAGTAAACTTTATGTCTTTATATATATAATCTGATGCAGCAATATAAACCATATCTCTTGTTTCAATATATTTTACTTCTTTATTGTATTTAAGCTTTTCTAGAAAAAACTTATATTCACTATATTCTGCATTCATATCATTAAGCCATTTATATTGCTTACATGGTATAAATCTTTTTGAATCATCTTTATCTAGTTCTGTGAATCTTTCTTCCTTCATAGTTTTTACATCCTTTAATTTATAAATATTTTAATAATGGTATTATAATTTATTTTCAACGCTCCTAAAAGACCTTAATAAATTTTGAACATAGCTCTTTATTAATTATTCACTATAATTTACAACTTACTTCACTCATTTCTTATATAGATTATACAACATAAATTTGCTATTCTTAAATTTTTTAAGTATTTTACTTAACTCCATAGAACATTATTACTTTAATTTTACGCAGTTTAACTGTCATTATTTTGATTTTTCATACCATAAATGTTGTTTAAATAAAATAAACTATATTGAATAAATAAAAAATTTAATTCAATATAGCTTAGTCTAATTCAAAATTCTTCTTTTAAATATTCATAAAAATCTATTCTCAGTTTAAAGATATTTTATATCCTTAGGATATTCTTTTTCTAATTCTAAATTTGTATTATTAATTATAGTATCTAAAAAAATCTGTTTATTTTCAATAGGTTTAAAAGAGAATATTGGAATCAATAAATCTTCATTATTAACTGTTCTTACAAGTATGTAATTATCTAGTGAATGTATGCTCTTAATAGAATTCCAATTATAAATTTTCACTACAAATTTAGTGTTAACTTTTAATCCTTCCTCTACAAAAGTTAATTTAGTTTGTTCAAATAAATTTTGATATTTATCAAAAGAATATATTTTAAAAAACTTTTTTCTAAGCTTATGCATAATAATCTTTTTTCTAAATAACATAATTATAAACGAAAATACTATATATATTACAATTGATAATGGGTCTTTAATAAGAGCAATTGCAACTAAAAAACCTAATAAAATAACTAAAATAATAAAAATAAAATTAGAAATCATCTGATATTTAAAAACTTTAGTTTCCTCAACATGTCCCATATGAAAATCTATTAATTCTTCCTTTGAAATAGTATAGTCTATCTCCGTCAAATAAACACCTTCTATCTTAAAAATTAATTAAATAATAAAAAAATCATAAATACAAATTTAGCAAAATATAACAATACCTTTTAAAAATTATATTACTTTTCAGATTAATATTCAATAAATAACATATATATTTCTATTTTTTTAAATTATTGCCTCAATAAAAATTAAATGGTATTATTTGGCATATGCTGTTTTATGGAGGAATCTAATGAAAAGAATAAAATTAATAATACTTCCACTTATAATATGCGCATTTATAACTGGATGTAATAAAGCTCAAATTAATAATGAAGACAAGCAAATGATAATAAAGAAAATAAAAAAGAAACTGCAGATGTATCTCAAACAAATGAAAAAAAGGAAACTAGTAATGAGTCTTTACAGACTTCAGATAAAGATAATAAAAAGTCTACAGAGACCAATAGCAAAAATGATAACTCAATAAATGATGAAATATTTTTGGTGATTGGACCATCACCGGTACAGCAGCTTCTGGCCCTGTAACAATTTATAGTACTGAAGATATTAAAAAAATAATAGGTACAAAAATATATTATGGAGTTGATCCTTTTTTTAATAACATATTTTTCTCTCCTTTTTAATTCAATTATCTTTTACATTAGGGATTTTATTAATTAAAAGTCATATAATCTTCCAACTGTTACACTGTGCCTTTTTACCTAGGATTATTAAGTATTGTTAATGAATTCTTTTAACAATTTTATTATATTCCATTCAAAACATTGAAAAATGTTTAGTTCGTGTTATAAAATTGTTTAAAATTGGAAATAAAAATTTAAATAATAAAATACTGAAAATTGGATTATATCAAATTTTCAGTATTAAAAAATTGTTAATCCACATATAAAAAACTGAATTTATCAGTTTTTTATATGTGGATTTTTATTAATTATATTTTATATTTATAGATTGGTTTACTTATATATTACTTTACTCTCGAAACCAAATAT
This sequence comes from Clostridium neonatale, assembly GCF_001458595.1. GTDB lineage: Bacteria > Bacillota > Clostridia > Clostridiales > Clostridiaceae > Clostridium > Clostridium neonatale. The sequence continues at coordinate 319,135 of NZ_LN890328.1, read as the reverse complement.
TCATTTCTCTTTCTGCATTTTCTATACAATCTGAAGCATGAACACAGTTGATATTATTACTTATTGCATACTTCTTTCTTATTGTTCCTTCTTTTGCCTTAGATATATCAAAAGGTCCGTTCAACGCTCTAACTCTTTCTATTGCATTTTCACCTTCAAGAATTAATGCCACAATTGTATCACTTGTTATATATTCAATTAATCTATCGTAATATTCTCTTCCTTCATGTTCTTCATAATGTGCTTTTGCAAGCTCTAATGTTGCATCTAACATTTTCATCTTTACTATCTTTAAATCATTTTCTTCATAAATTGATAATACCTTACCAACTAAATTTCTTTGTAATACGTCTGGTTTTAATAGGACTAAAGTTTGTTGTTTTTGCATGTTTCCTCCTGCTGCGCTTATTACTGCTAATAATATTATAATTACTAAAATAACATGGTCATTATATATTAAAAGTTATAGCTTTAACAACTGCTTGGCTCTGATATAATCCTATTTTACAAGGTTATCATTTAGATTTATATTTTTATAATTCTAATTTATTTAATAAATCAATAAGAGAATACGTTACAAATCTTTAAATACATATCTCTTCTTTAATACAATCAATATTTAATTGAAGTTTTAATTGATAAAACTTCTGATTAATTACATAATCTTTTGTAAAATATTTTCTTTTTCCATAAAAATATTTTACTACAAATCATAAGCTTTTAGAGTTTTGATTTATTTTTTGTAATAAAAAGGAGCTTCGCACTAATTCTTAACGCGATAGCCCACTTTCTATTATTATGGTTTATGAGTTTATACTTTTTATTTACAGACTATTTTATATTAAAGTTACTTTTTATGGTTTACATTTTCTATTTGTTTATTTATATAAATATTGTGTTAAATTTAATGCTTTATGCTATATTTATTTTTAAATTATTTAAAGATAAAACCATATAAACTTATTTAGCTTTAAATAATATTTTATTTTGAAATCTTATAGTTTATCTTTTTAAGCTTCCACCATTAGTAGCTATTACTTCTTTGTACCAATTAAAGCTCTTTTTCTTATATCTTTCAAGAGTACCTGATCCATCATCATTTCTATCTACATAAATGAATCCATATCTCTTTTTAAGTTCAGCAGTTGATGCACTAACTAAGTCAATACATCCCCATGTAGTGTATCCCATAAGTTCAACACCATCTTCAATTGCTTCATAAACTTGAACTAAGTGGTCATTTAAGTAATTTATTCTATAATCATCATTTACAGTTTTATTTCCATTTTCATCTGTAATTAATTCATCAACAGCACCTAATCCGTTTTCAACTATAAATAATGGTTTTTGATATCTGTCATATAATAAATTAAGAATATATCTTAAGCCTTCTGGATCAATTTGCCATCCCCAGTCTGATGCTTCTAAATAAGGATTTGGTACTCCTGCAATTAAGTTACCTTCACCAGCCTTATTCTTTTCTGGGTCAGCTGTTGCACATGAACTCATGTAGTAGCTGAATGAAATGAAATCTACTGTGTTCTTAAGTATTTCTGCATCACCTGGCTCCATTTTGATTTCTATATTGTTTTCCTTGAAGTATCTATTCATATATCTTGGATATTCTCCTCTTGCATGAATATCAGCAAAGAAAAGATTAGCTCTATCTTGTTCCATAGCCTTTAGTACATCACTCGGTCTTGGGCTTAATGGATAGTTCGGTACACCAAGTATCATACATCCAATCTTAAATTCTGGGTTTATTTCATGACCTATTTTAACTGCTAATGCACTTGCTACTAATTCATTGTGCATAGCTTGATATAAGTCCTGCTTGCTTAACTTTTCTTTTGGTGTCCATACTCCTGCACTCATATATGGAAAGTGAAGTGCTGAATTTATTTCATTAAATGTAAGCCAGTATTTAACCTTATCTTTGTATCTTGTATAAATTGTTCTCACATAATTTTCAAAGAATCCAACAAGCTTTCTGTTAGTCCATCCATCATAATTCTTAGCAAGTGCTAAAGGTGTTTCATAGTGTGAAATTGTAACAAGTGGTTCAATTCCATACTTAGCTAATTCATCAAAAACATTATCATAAAATTGTAATCCTTTTTCATTTGGTTCTTTATCATCACCATTTGGGAATATTCTTGACCATGCAATAGATAATCTAAAAGTCTTAAAGCCCATTTCTGCAAATAACTTTATATCTTCTTTGTATCTGTGATAGAAGTCTATTCCTATAAGCTTCATATTATCTTCTGTTGGTTCATCTGTTAATGGTGCTTTTATACCATGTGGCATAATATCTTGAATTGATAATCCCTTGCCATCTTCGTTATATGCTCCTTCGAATTGGTTTGCAGCTGTTGCTCCACCCCATAAAAATCCTTCTGGAAATTTAATTGCCATAATTACTCCTCCTAATTTAAGATTATATCTTCATAGCGCTAATGATAAAATATGTATAATCGTAATAGTTTTATATAAAATTTATAAAAAAATACCTAAGAAATATAGAAAAATAATTTCTAAATCTCTTAGGTATAGCCTGCTTTACCAGTAACAATCCTGTTTTATAAATCTATGATAAGGATATCATATTTTTTTGATAGTGTCAATAAGCAGCACTTATATTTTAATANGTATAATCGTAATAGTTTTATATAAAATTTATAAAAAAATACCTAAGAAATATAGAAAAATAATTTCTAAATCTCTTAGGTATAGCCTGCTTTACCAGTAACAATCCTGTTTTATAAATCTATGATAAGGATATCATATTTTTTTGATAGTGTCAATAAGCAGCACTTATATTTTAATATCTTAGTTATTATTTATTCTAAGTATAATCTCTTATTTAACTGTTATAATAACACGTTGATAATGTTTTAAGTTTATTTTTCCATTATCTTTTGCTTCAACAACAATGTGAATAGTATCACCAGATTTTGCATCTTCTGGTACTGTGAAAGTAACCTTATTAGTGTCACTTCCTTCTAATTTAATGCTGTCTACAACTTCATTTTCTGCAAGTTTACGAGTAGTATCTAGTAATAGATCTCCAGCATAAGTATCTTCTGTCTCATTCTTTTGACCTTTGTAATCTTCATAAGTATCAGCTTCAGCATAACGCCACCATTTATAAGTTATTTCATCACCATCTGGATCTTTGGCATCAGCAGTTAATGTTATCTTTTCTCCTGCTTTCGCAGTTAAATCAATTCCTTCTTTAACTTTAACTGTTGGAGCATGGTTAGCTTCTTCATAAGTTTTAGCAACACACCAATCTGCTCTTGCAGCAAAATCATTTTGAATATCATCAAACCATCTTGTTAAAGAATATGATGCTTCATATTGATTTGTATATGGATTGTAATCTAGTTCAGTATTTTTCCATAAGTTATCATTAACAACTCCAAAACGAGATCCCCAACCTCCATAAGTTGGATCTTCCATACTTCTTAAACCGTTATCAATTAAGTATAAAAATGATGGAGAATCTCCCTCTGATATAAAGTCATATCTATTATACTCTGAGTTATTTTTAAGATATTCTTCAGTTCCTCTTTGTTCTTCTTCAAGTTCACCTTCTATATAATTTCCATCACCCATTAAAGCATATTTTTCAAGTAATGGTCCATGATTTGCTTTAATATTTTCATACATCCAGTCACCTTGTAATAAAGAGTTCACCTCATCGTTATGATATTTCCAAGCATATGCAAAGTGCCAGAAGTTACTTCTATCATTTATGATTCTAATGTTTGGCCAATTTTTCGCTATATATTCACCATAGCTGTCATCTTGGTCTAAAATTATATAAAGTACAACCTTTTCATTAATCTTCTTTTGAATTTCTTCCCACTTATCTGTATCCTTGTACTCTTCTTCTATAGACTTTAAAGCACGAGCTGTAGTATTAGTTCCACCCCATGTTTGGACATACAGTTCTCTATCATCATCATCTAAGAAAAGTTCTTTTAGGTACTCAGAACCTTCTGTGACTTCATCCATTTCTCCAGCATCTGAGATATTACCAATCTTAGTTATGTTTCTAACATGTTCTGGTTCTGGATAGCCTTCTGCATGTACTGATAAGTTAGGATATACTTCTTCATATGCATCAATAAATTCGTCTACCCACTTAGTTCCAGTCCATCTAAATGGTTCAATCCCTTTTTCTTCATCTCCTGCATAGTGATACATGGAGCTTGTCACAACTATTCCTGCAAGATCAACTTCATTTGCATAAAGCATAAATCTTATTACTGAGTTCATATCATCAACTTCACCATCTGTTGTAATAACAGTACGAGCCTTTGTCTTTTGTATTGTTGATGAAACATTTTGACCTTCTACTTTGTTATTAGTTTCAGGCGCTTTGGCATTATTACATCCTGCAAACATACCAACACATAAAACTGATGCTACAAGCATAGAAAGTAAAGAACATTTTTTGTTTTTCATTTTACTACTCCCCTTATTTTAATATTTTCTTTTGTTAATTTATATTTAATTTATAGAATTCTCCTAGCTGATATCTATATATCAGCTAGAATTCATCATATTATAAATATCAAATTTGAGTAGAATTAATTATTTAGTAGCTTTAATCAATTCTTCTTTTTCTTTAACATCTCTATCTATAAGTGATAAAACATCTTTATAGTCATATGCGTTAGTTACAAGAACTGGTGTTATAGTATCATATCCTGCTTTTTTAATAGCTTCTATATCAAACTCTACTAATAAATCACCTTTTTTAACTTTATCTCCTGCTTTTATATGAGCTGTAAAGTGTTTTCCACCAAGCTTAACTGTGTCAAGTCCTATGTGAATTAACAATTCAACACCATCTTCACTTGTGATTCCAATTGCATGCTTTGTTTCAAATAATGCTGAAACTACTCCATCAACTGGAGCTACTGCTCTTCCTACTGTTGGTATTATTGCAGCACCTTTTCCCATTATTTCTTCTGAGAAAGTAGCATCATCAACTTGTTTTAATGAAACTGCCTTACCTTCAATCGGAGCATATACTACAGATTCAACTGTTACTTCATTATTATTTTCTATACTTTCTTCTAAAGTATTATCTTCATTAACTTCTTCTACTATTTCATCTTCTTCGTTTTTAGGATCATCAAAACCTAATATCCATGTTCCTACAAAAGCTATAACAACTGATATTCCTGCTACTATTAATGCATTTGTCATATTGCTACCACCTTCTGGTGCAATAAATTGTACCATTGCTAATACTGATGGTGTTGCAAACACATAACATTTTAATACTGTTAATCCTGCGTAAAATCCTCCAACTAAACCTGCAAACATACAAGCATATAAAGGCTTTTTATATTTTAAAGTAACACCATACATTGCTGGTTCAGTAACACCTGCAAGAAATGCTGATATTGCTGATGAGAAAGATAATTGTTTTAAATCTTTATTTTTTGATTTTAAACCTACAGCTATACATGAAGCTCCTTGAGCTAAGTTTGAAGATAACATTGCAACTAATAGTAAAGTATCAAATCCTGGCGTAGTATTTATACTAAGTATTGATATAGGTACAAATGCCCAGTGCATACCTGTCATAACTAGTAAAGGCATAAGTGCAGACATTAGCGCTAATGCAAGCCATGCTGCTTTGTCATACATAGCATATAATGCTGATGATAATATATTACCTCCAAAATATCCTAAAGGACCAACTAAAACAAGTGCTATAGGAAGTGCAATAATTAAAATAAGTAATGGTTTTAAAAAGTTCTTTGTTACAGCTGGAGTAATTCTATCAGCAAATTGTTCTATATATTTCATAATCCATGCCATTATGATTACTGGAATTACTGCATATGTATAACTTGCTGCAGCTACTGGAAGTCCAAATAGTGATATTTTTTCACCACTTGCTACTAATCCTGTAAAATCTGGATATAACATAACTCCTATAACTGCACCTAATGTATAAGGATTAATGTTAAATTTCTTAGATGAAGAAATAACTAATAAAAATGGTAAGAAGTAAAATGTTGCATCTCCTAAAGAATACAGTATTTTATATGTTTGGCTTGTATCAGACAATAATCCTATTGTAGTAAGTATTACAAGTAAAACCTTCACCATACCTGCTCCAACTAAAGCTGGCATAGTTCCTGACATACATCCTGATACTACATCTAAAACGGTTGTAACAATTCCTTTCTTTTCTTTTGATTCTTCACTATTACTATTTGAATCACTAAAGTTTCCAAGCTTTAATAGTTCTTTATAGCAAGTTCCTACATTGTTTCCTATGATGATTTGGTATTGGCCGCCTTTCTTCATGACACCCATAACACCTTTTATTTTCTTAACTTTTTCATCATCAACAATGCTTTCATCTTTTAATGTGAATCTAAGTCTAGTCATACAGTGCATAACACTGTTAACATTCTTTTCTCCACCTAACTCTTCTATTATTCTTTTTGCTACTACTGAGTAGTCCATAATACAATCCTCCAATTAAAATAAATTTTAAATTTGATTTTAATGAAGTAAAGCCCATAACCCAGATCTATATTTTATTTAACTAACTTTATATTTTGTAATTACTTTTTATATAAACCTGCTTATGGTAACATTCTTGCATTTAATTAAATATTATTGCGAGCTTTAGGCTATTTAAAGCTACATAAAATTTTATAAAAAATACCTAAGGAACATAGACTGAGCGCTCAAAAATCTATGTTTCTTAGGTATAGCCTGCATTACCAGTAACAATCCTAAACTTATTTAGTTTATTTTTGTTATTCTATTTATATGTACAGCAAGGTACATCTTTTCATCTTCTGTAAGCTTATGATCGTATTCTTTTTCAATATATTTTTCTATTTTTTCAACACAATCATATGCCATTTTATATTTTACCTTCATTATTTCACAAAGATTAGTATCTTCATCTTCTATTTCCTTTCCACTAAACATTCTTTGTGCAAAAAACTTTAGATGTGTTATAAATCTTTCATAATGAAGTGAATATTCATCTAATTCTAAATTATAATGATATTTTACTATATTTAAAGTATTTTGTATTATCTTAGTTATGTCTAAAGTTTCATCCATATTACTAGAATTAAGCTCTGCATTAACTATATGTAATGCAATTGATGCAGCTTCATCTTCTGGAAGTTCAACATTAAGCTTTTTCTTAATTATCTGTAATGCTTCTTTACCTATTAAAAATTCATGATTATAAAATCTTTTTATTTCCCAAATAAGAGCATTTTTAAAATCTACCCCTTGTTTTGCTCTCTCTAATGCAAAATTTATATGGTCTGTTAATGAAATATAAATATTATCATTAATCTTTTTACCAAGTGAATATTTTGCATAAGAAATTATTTCATTACATGCCTGAATGACTTCTAATGGAATTTCTGATAATAAACTTACTAATTTGTTAGTGCTATTTGCATCTTCTAAATAATAAACCTTTTCAATTTTATCAGAGTCTATTTCCTCTCCAATTTTCTTTTTGAATCCTAGACCACATCCCATAACAAGGACTTCTTTATTATTTTTGTCAAATGCACGAATTAAATTGTTGTTTATTACCTTGTCTATTTTCATAAGCTATTCTCCCCTAAAATTTCACCTTTTGAATCTCTATATTGTGGTATAAAAAAAGACCACACCACAAAATAATATAATATTTTTTACAAAATATTAAAAATAAAGCGGTAAAGCCTGCATAACCAGTAACAATCCTTAAATATTAATTTCATGATAAGGATATCATAAAAACTTTTTCATGTCAATATATAATCTTTTTATATTTTATCTTTTAATTTAAGAATATGATAATATGCAAACTTACTACACATTTTATATTTACAATTTAATTCTATATAACATGCTAAAATGATACAATACTTAAGAAACTATAATAAACTGAATAAAAAATAAAGCCGAATAGAAAACTATTTAGCCTTATTTTTTATTATATGGTCTTTTATATAAATGGGTTTAGGGAAAGCAAGTTAAATTGTTTTATCTATTTGATAAATAAAGCATCAACTCATCTCTTGATATTCTTTTTGGCTCTTTGAATTGATTCAAAATTAATGCTTTATAATAAACTTTAGCAACTTTTTCTACATCTATTACTTTAGACAATATGTCTTCTGTACTTGAGCTTATAACAATAGCTCCATTACTTTCTAATAAACAAGCATCACTTCTACTTAACTTTTCTATTAAATCAGTTATACATTCATCAGATTTTCTTTCTTCATATTTTGCTAAATAGATATACCCTCCATAGCTTGCTGAATCATATGATATTGGTGGAATCACTTTATTTGCTATTGAAAATGTTGTTGCATAAGTTGAATTTATATGCATAAAAGTACGTATATCTTTTCTAGCGCTATATACTTCTAGATGCATTTTCAAGTCAGAACTAGGGTTTATTCCATCAAGCGGCTCAATTTTTTCTCCTTTTAAATCAACAATACAAATATTTGTTGTTTTTAAGTTCTCTATTTTTATTTTTGCAGGTGTTATCACTATATATCCTGATGTCTTATCTTTGATACTGAAACTTCCACACTTTTCTAAACCCAAATTATTCTTTTCTGCATCTTGTGCAATTTTTATAAGTTTAATTTTTAAATTTTCTAGCATACTACATCATCTCCTTATAAATTTAGGCTACTTTCTTAATCCCATTAATTTATCTAAAAATATTTTTTCTTCCATTACTTTAAGATTTTTATCTATTATTGGTTTAAATTCCATATTACTTAAAATATCTTTTTCAAGGTTAATTCCTGGTGCTACTTCTGTTAAATGAAGACCATCTTCTTTTAATTCAAAAACTGCTCGTTCTGTTATATACATTACTGGCTGCTTAAGCTTTCTTGCTCTATTACCACTAAAAGTAATCTGCTGAACGGAATCTAAAAACTTCTTATTAGTTCCTTCATTTATAATCTTCACTTTTCCATTTTCAATTTCTATCTGAAGTCCTTTGACTGTGAATGTTCCACAAAAGACTACTTTCTTTGCATTTTGAGTAATATTAATAAATCCACCACACCCCGGAAGCTTTGGTCCAAATTTGCTTACGTTTACATTCCCCTCTTTATCACATTCTGCAAGTCCTAAGAAAGCTATATCAAGTCCACCTCCATTATAAAAATCAAATTGTGTTGCTTGATCAAACATGCATTCAGGATTGATTGAGGCTCCGAACCTGTCTCCACCTTGTGGGATTCCTCCTATTAACCCTGGCTCCACTGTTAAAGAGAAAAGCTTTTCAATTTCTTCTTCATTTGCAACGCTTGAAACCGCTTCAGGCATTCCTATTCCTATATTGACCACTTGTCCTTCTGATAATTCCATAGCTGCTCTTCTTCCAATAATCTTTCTTTCATTTAAATTTAATGGCTTAAGTGCATCTACCACCATATTAGCTTCACCAGTCAATGAAGGATCATAGTCTTGACCTAAAACTTGAGCCTGATCTTCTTTTTCTGCCTCAACTATATAATCAACATAAATTGACGGAATTTTAACAATTTTAGGATCAATAGTGCCTTCTTTAACCACCTTTTCTACCTGTACTATTACTGTTCCACCACAATTTTTAGCTGCTTGCGCTATGCATGTGGCTTCGGAGTACGTAGCCTCATGCTCCATACTTATATTTCCTTTTTCATCTGCATATGTCCCTCTAATAAAAGCTATATTAATATCTGGACATTTATAAATTAAGTTTTCTTCACCTAATATATCTATTACTTCAACTATATCCTCTTTAGTTCTTGAATTTGCTTTTCCACCATCTATTCTTGGATCTACAAATGTGTCTAATCCAACCTTTTCTATAGTCCCTGTTCTTTTTCCAGCCTTATCTCTAAACATATGACATACAACTCCTTGAGGCAAGTTATATGCAATTGTTTTATTATCACTAATTAATTTTCCAATCTTAGGTGCTAAGCCAAAGTGACCTCCTATTATTTTACCAACTAAGCCTTCATGAGCTAAATGGTTTAATCCTCTATCCTTTCTATCTCCTGATGCTGCTGCAAACATTAAAGTTAAATTTTTAGGACTTTTTTCTTCTAAAAATCTTTCTTCAAGCCCTTTCATCAATGCTTCTGGAACTCCTAAAAAGGCAAAACCAGATGTTGCTAAAACATCATTATCTTTCACTAATCTTACTGCATCCTTAAAATTAATTACTTTTGTCATTGTCTTTTCCCCCTCAAATTCTCATTTCTTTTTTCAATCCATCACACATTATTAAATGGATTATTTAAACCGTAATTATTGATATTTTTTTAACAAATGTTGCAACAAAAAAAGTTATAACACCTCCTTAACTGAAGTACTATAACTCTATATCTCTTAGTCTCCTAAATTTAACTTTTTATTTAATTATTTATCGTATTATACTTATTTTCTAAATAATTACTTTTCTCTTAGAAATAATTATAGCATTATGCAAATAATAAAACAAGATATATTTTTTAAATTTTCTGAATATTTTAATTGTTTGCAAAAAATATATTCTCACTAAATTTATGATTTTTAACCTTTGAATTAAAAAGCTAAACTTTGTAGCAATATAATAGAAATATTATATTAATTATAAAAATAATGGAGTCCAGAAAATATTAAGACTCCATTATTTATAATTTATTTCTTTAAAAAAGATATAAATTATAAATTATTTACAACTATGTTCTCCACATCCATTGTTCCCACAGTTATGTTCACCTTCATGATGATGAGAACATTCAATATTGGGGTTGTATTGTAATTTGCCGTTTAAGAATTCATTAACAACTTCATCTGAATTTCCAGAAACTCCGCCATATAAAGTAATATCAGCATTTGCAAGTGCTGTTTTAGCACCACCGCCAATTCCTCCACATATTAATGTATCAACTTTATGCTCTTTAAGAAATCCTGCTAAGGCTCCATGTCCGCTTCCGTTTGTATCAACAACTTCACTCGATACTATTTTTTTATCTTCTACATTGTAAATTTTAAACTGTTTACTGTGTCCAAAGTGTTGAAATATTTGTTCATTTTCATAAGTTACTGCTATTTTCATCTTTTCATTCTCCTTATCATATGTCATGTACATGCTTGTACACTAACTTAATATATTATTTATTGCAGCAGTTTTTACTGCATGTCTTATTATCTTCAAAACATTTTTTCATACAGCCCATGCCACAGCACTTACTATGATACTCACAAAGTTCAATATTTCCTCCATCAATTAATATTTTCTTTCCATTAATCAACGAATTAGCAATTTTATATCTCGCACTATCATATATTGCTGTAATTGTCGTCCTTGCAACATTCATCTGCTTAGCACATTGTTCCTGAGACATTTTTTCTAAATCAATGAGACGTATAGCTTCATACTCATCTAAATTCATGACTATTATCTCATCATCCATATTTTTACCTACTGGGATAAATTCTTCAGTTTTAGGCATACTGCAGATTCTTCTGCACTTTTTAGGTCTTGGCATGACACTCCCCCTTTTTGACATATGTCAATTATTATTATATACCTTTTATGACATATGTCAAATATTCTTAGTATCTATTTCCATATTTATTCTTTATATTTTTACCAAAATAGATCTATAATACCATCATCGAAGTACTATAACTCTATTTTCTTAGTCTCATAAATTTCAATTTTCTATTTTAATCACTTTCATGATATAATTTGATTACACAGGTTATTAACAATATTGCTATATATTACAAAAAAAATAATCATATTCACAATCTATATAATTACTTTGGTAAATAAATTAGTAGATGAATATATAAAAATCAGTATTAGTAAATTATCAATAAACACAAAAATATTAATTATAAAAACACAATAAAGATCTCAAATATTTTTATAAAAGACATTTTATAATTATTTTAACTAAGACGAAATAAATTAATACTTTATTAATTAGTTTGTAGAAAGGAGATGATGAATTCTGAAAAAATTAATTTCTTTAATAATAAGTATATCGGTAGCATGTATGTTTTTAACTGGTTGTAGTAACACCAATGAGGGCTCATCAAAAAACTTATCATTATCTTCAAATAATGTATCTAAAAATGTTAGTAATATTAATGATGAAAAAATACAAATTGAACCTGCTGTATCCGAATTAAATCCTCAAGACATTATAGGTGCAGATATGGCCGAGATTGACTATGCATCTTCTGACATGGTGATCTTCCATGGATACTTTGGTCTTTTTTTATATGACTTAAATAATCTCAGCATTATGAAAAGCTTAGATTTGAAATCTATAGATTGTAACGCTACTCAAGGCGATTCATATTGTAATGTTGAGATAAGCAGTGATGGTAATATAGTACAATTGCATCCTAATGACAGTGAAAAAATGTATGTTTATTCTATATCTAATAATACTTTATTTGAAGAAAAATACGTTCCTATGAGTGATTCCTTTAAAAATAATCTTGTAGAAATAAGTGAAGCTATTGGTAAAATTAATGGGAATTTAAGCTATAATGCAGTTAAATTTGATAATGGTGAATATGGATATTTATCTGCATCTGATGGAACAATTGAATCATTGAATTATGTACGTGAAGATATGGTATACTCTCTGTTTAATGCTAAATGAGCTTAAACTTAAACTTAAATTTTAATATAAGATAAATTACAATATCAAATGCAACACTAATTATTTCTTGTACAGAAAAATCAGTTGAAGTACTTAAATCCACTCCAACTGATTTAAAAAACTAACTATTATTAAATTTTTATCAATACCTGTCCTGTATATATACTAGTATGTGACTTCACTTAAAATATAATTTTCTGGGACCTCCGTTGACTTACCTCCCTCAATAGGCACTCCTTCAAATCCAAATGATACACTATTTTCTGCTTTAATATTAGCATTATGTGATTTACCTTTAATTACATAATGATCTCCTTTATGGCTTACTATTTCTGCATTCCATATAGATTCAATTGTATCTTTATAATCAAATTCAATAACCCAATTTTCTATTGGTGTATTACCGTTGTTATTAATTACAAGCTCACCATTAAATCCATTATCCCATTCAGAACTTTTAGAGAAATCAACTTTATATTGATCATCTTCTACTCTTTGTTCAGATGATACAATACTATGTTTTGTAATTTCAGGAGCTTTTTCTCCTTCATATGAAGCTATAAAACCAAATTCAACAGCTGCACCTGTGGTAATATCTTGTGGCCATCCAGAATTTTTTATTATATAACTATTTCCATCATGAGAAGCTATTGAAGCATTCCATATTTGAGTTATTTCTCCATCAAAATCAGCTTTCAATGCCCAATTGCTAATTGTTTTATCACTTGTATTAGTTAATTTTACAGTTGACTTAACGTAATTTTCCCATGCCTCATCTACTTTATAATTAAATGAAATTCCATTACCTTCACTTGGATTTGATGGTTCTTCTGGCTTTGATGACACTTCTTCATTATAAAGTGCTTCTACTTGTTGATCTGTTAATGCAGTATCATAGACAGATACATTATCAAATTTTGCAGAAGATATATCTGCATCTCCCCAAATGTTACCACTTCCAACTCTAACATCAGTCATATTTGAAAGAAAATCATCTGCAAAACATGCTGTTAAATTACCTTTAGCGCTTCCAACTTCATCTCCATCTACATATACAGCAATTCCTTCTGAATTTACTGTATATGTTACATATTGCCATGTATTTGCTTTTAATGGCTTACTAATTTCTGTTGCGTCAGCCCATGCTCCATTGGAATTAATTCTAGAGAATAAATTAGCACTAATTCTTGTGACAGGATATTTATCTTGTCCACCACCATTTCCTTCAAACAATGCACTATGCTCAAAGTAATTTGGATCTGTAGTATCTACATTTACCCACATTCCTATTGTATAACCTTTATTGATAATTCCACTAAATGTATCACTTGGTAAGGCTAAATAATTTTCTTTTATAGCGCCCTTTTCATTTGATATACTTAGTACCTTCCCTCTATTTTTATCATCTAAAATTGATGCTGAACCTACTAGAATTGCACTTCCATCTTTAATTCCACTATTTAAAACTTCATTTGATTCATTTAATGTATCAAAATCATATTTATATGTTGGCTCTAAATCAATCTTTTCTAATTTACCTTTAACAACAACATTAAATGTTTTATTATAAACTGATTCACCTTTAGATATTTTCGCTGTAAGTGTGATAATCTCGTCATTTGCAGTACGACTTATTACTCCTTCACTATCAAGCACACTAGGATTACTTGAATACCATGAAATTGTTGTATTATATGCGCCTACTGTAGGCAATGTTATATCTGATTTTGTACTGCTTGGAATTTTCGCCTCTAAATCATTTCCTGCATACTGTACTGCTTCACTATCTTTTAATTCAAGCTTACTTCCCCAAATGCATTCATTATTACTACCAAGAGCAGTAAATGTCATTACTTTAGACACATATTTAGACTCATCTTGTTGTTTAAAGAATACTCCTTTATAAGTCACTCCATCTATAGTAACATTCATGAAATATGAATCATCTTTCATGCTCCAAGTACCACTTACATCACCAGATACTGTATAATCTTCCTTTAGCTCTACATTTAATGTATCTATCATTGCAGAACTGTTAGAATTACCATGATTAATAAATTGGTAGTATCCAACAACTTCATCCTTTGAATAACCATCTTCAGAAATTTTATCACCACTATATTCATAAGGTGCTACTACTGGCCATCCCTCTTCATTTATAAACATTTGATGAACTCTAACTTGATGTTCTTCTGTACCATTATTAAATCTTGTATGATAAACTAGATACATTTGTCCATCTGAATCAATAAATGATGAATTGTGTCCAGCCGCTTTATATCCAACATCTAAACAATCAAATTTATAATTGCCAATAAGTTTAATTCCAGAATAAGCATTATCTACATTTCCAGGTAATACAGCATTATTTCCAGCCGCATCCAAATAAGGACCCTCTGGACTTTTTGATCTAAATAATCTTATGTTGTAACCACCATTTGCAGCTAATCCAGCATAAGATACATATAAATAGTAATACCCTGTTTCTTTATCATAAACAACTTTTGCACCTTCACCTGATTTTGTATATCCCCCAGATATTCTAGTTCCAAAATATCTATCAGTAATATTACCACTATCACTATTTTCATCTTTTCCTGGATATATTACTTTACCAGTGCTTTTATCAACTTTTAATATATACACGCCACCCGACCAAGAGCCATAAGTCATCCAGAGTGTACCTTCTGAATCATAAAATAATTCTGGATCTATGGCATTTGGAGAATAGCTTGTATTATAAGCCCCATTACTTGTAAACCATTTTGAATTTGATCCTGTTAATGTACCGTTATCAATAAGTTCTTTAATATTTGTATTCAAATAATTAGTATTTATTTTACTTCCAGTATCATAAGAATCTCCACTAGTGAAGCCCGAATACATAATTGTATCAACATAAGTATATGGACCTTCTATATTTTGAGATACAGCGTAACCTATAGCAGATCTCTTATAAGTAGATGATGTGCAATAATATATCATATATGCACCTTTTGTTCCGTTATCGTTTACATAGTCTGCATTCCAAAATACATTTGGTGCCCATACAGAAAATCCACCTTTACTATCTGAATCATTTTCACCAGCCCACGCAAAAGATCCCGCTAAATTTTTTGACAAATCCCCAAATAAAACATTATTGGGAGTGGTATAGTTATTAGTAAATTTAGTCCAATTTTGTAGATCTGTAGACTTTGCTGCTTCTATATGAGAACCGAATACATAATAAGTATCACCGTCTTTTACAATAGAAGGATCATGAACAGATGTACGCTCTTTAATTTTTACTTGTGCTTGATTTTCACTATTTGTGATTGCTTGTACATTTTGATTCATATCTTGTGCAAATACATTAGTTGGTCCAATTAAAGATGTAATTATAGATCCAGCCATTACACATGATGTCAGTTTTTTAAATCTTTTTTTAATCATTAAAACACCCTCACTTTTCCCTTATTTTTTAGCCTTGAGTTTAAATTAATTATTTTATAAAAGAGTAAAATATTTTAATCTTTTATAATTCAAATTATATTATTTTATGGAAATAATATCAATAATTATCTTCCGACTTAATATGACTTACTTATACATTCATAACCTTTATATCATGATATACTAAGTATTTTAGGGGGTATTATTTTGTACTTTTTGTCTAAATAATTCTAATGTAAATCATAATAGCTATAATATATTACATATTAATTTAGAATTAATTCTTGTATTAATTAGATTTATTTTAAACAAATCTATAATTTATTTATATATAATATAAAATCACACAAAAATATCCCATGTTCATATTACTGAACTATGGGATATTCGTTAATAAATATTGCGCTTGTTCACATACATTATTTACGTTTAATATTTTTTCTTTAAATACAAAATACATATTATTGCCTCTAATACAAAATAAAGAAGTATGAATAAAAATTCGTACTTCTTTATTCTTTGCTATTTATAATTATTTTTTAGTATATATTAAATCTTCAACATTTACTTCTTTTTCTTGTAATCCATTTGCAATTAAAAAGTCTTGTGTATCCTTAAGTGATTGTATATCAGCATCTGTTATGTCTAAATTAAAATCATACCAGCTATACATTTCTTTTGTTTCTTCAACTGTTAAGCCAACTTCATTTGCTACTTTTTCCATAGCTTCATCAAAGTTTTCATCTACATACTTTAAAGTTTCTTTTTCTACTTTTAAAAATCTATCTACTAGATCTGGGTGCTTATCTGCAAAGTCCTTGCTTACAGCAGTTACAATTATTCCATCAACTAAGCCTTCCCCATTTGCAACAACTTTGCTTCCTGAATTTATTGCCTTAAGTGCTGTAGGTCCAGCTATTAGAGCTGCATCTACACTGCCATCTGCAAGAGCTGCACTAGCTTCAGGAATCCCCATGTTTATATATTCAACATCATCAATTGTATGTCCTTCATTTTTTAAAGCAGCTATTAATACTTGATGAAGTACTGTTCCTTTAGGCCCTGCTACCTTTTTACCTACTAAATCTTTTGCTGAAGTTATTGAATCATCATTTGTTAAAATCATAAATCCTTTTGGTGATCTACTATATGTATTTAATATTTCTAACTCAACACCATTAGATGCTGCTATTAATGCTGAAGTTCCACCTAAAGCATGTAAGAAGTCTAATTCTCCTGCTGCTAAAGCTTGTGTCTGATCTGGTCCTGAAGTTATTTCATGAAAATTAACAGCTATATTATCTTTTGAAAATTCCTTTCCAAATAAATCATCCTGCTTTTGAATAATTGATGGTACATTAAGTGGTGATTTAACGTAAGTTAAATTTATTTCTGAAACTTGTTCTGCCTTATCTTCTGTTGTCTTCACGCTTCCACAACCTATCATTGTTCCTGTTAAAACCATCATAGCTGTCATACATGCTAATACTTTTTTAAAATTCATTATTGTTTTTCCCCCTTGAGTTTATATATTTAAATTACATATTAATATATAATTTATAATCTTCTTATAATGTATATTTAATAATCTTTTCTACCTTTTACTTATAACTTTCTGCATGGAATATATTATTAATCATCTTTACTTCATTGGCTTTAATCTTTAATATTAGATTTTAAGGTATGTAAAATTTCTTTTTTCAGTGAAACATAATAATTAGATGTCAAATCTCTATTATATGTATCATTTATTTTAAATTCTTTAAATTCTCTTTCTAAAGTAAAAACTATTATTTTATCTGCAATTTTTAAAGCTTCATCGATATCATGAGTTACAAAGATAACACCTTTATTTGTAGATTCATGTATTCTTATAACTTCATTTTGCATATCTTTTCTTGTAAAATAATCTAAAGCTGAAAAAGGTTCATCCATAAGCAGCATATCTGGATCAAATGAAAGAGCTCTTGCTATACTTACTCTTTGAGCCATTCCCCCTGATAATTCACCTGGATATGAATTTTTGAACTTTTCTAATTTCATCATAGAAAGATACTTATCTACATCTATTTCACTAACTGAATTATTTTTCTTAAATCTTAATTTACTTAGCAGCCTATATATTGCATTTTTATTATTTTTTTTAGATCTATTACTAACATTATGAAAAGTTATATTTTCACTTACATTAAGCCAATCCATAAGCCTGCTTTCTTGAAATACCATTCCTACCTTTGGTTTAAATTCTTTATTATCTTTAATGTAGCTTATTTCACCACTTGTTACATTTTCAAGACCTGCAATAATCCTAAGAAATGTTGTCTTTCCACATCCACTTTCTCCAAGTATTACTGTTATATCTTCTGTTGAGATATTTAATGAAATATTATTAAGAACCATATGCTGCTCATTATTGACTTCATAATTTTTGCAAACTTTTTTTATTATATATCCCGAATTACTCATAAGCTTCCACCGACTTTCCCTTGTTGACCTTCTTTACAAGTATAGAAAATATGTAATCACACAATATTCCGAGTATACCTATTACGATTATTCCAACTATAACTACATCCGTTCTAGACATTTCTTTTCCATCTGAAATTAAATATCCAAGTCCTGAAGATGCAGCTACAAGCTCGGCACCAATAATAGCCCTAAAACTATAGCCTAATGCTAATTTTAGTCCAACAGCTATATCAAGGACTGCACTTGGAATTATTATTTTAAGTATTATTTGCAACCTAGATAATTCAAAAGCTTTACCAACTTCAATTAATTTCGAATCACAATTTCTTATTCCTTTTAATGTACTTGTAAATATAGGAAAGAAAGATGCAAGAATTATAATTATTATCTTTGATTTTTCTCCAATTCCAAACCACAATATAAGCATTGGTATAAGTGCTAATGGTGGTGTATTTCTAAAGAAATTAAATAACGGCTTAAAATATTCATAAATGCTGTTAACCATTCCAAAGAATATCCCAAGTGGAATTCCGATTATTGCACTTATGAAAAACCCAATAAAAACTCTTTTCATACTTGCATAAATATTGATAAATATTGATCCATCTTTTAGCATCTTTAAAAATGTTTCAAATACTTTTTGTGGTGGAGGTAATATATAAGCATTCCATACCTTCATCTCACATACAATATACCAAGCTATAAGTATTATTAAAAAGATTAAAAATCCTTTTAAATTTCCTAAAATATTAAATTTAGATTTTTCACTTTTCATTTATAGACCATCTCCATTATTGCATCCATTTTTACAATAAAGCATTTCTACAATATCATATCTTTTTTCATTGCATTCTTTTAAGCTGCTTATTCCAGTAAGTATTTCTTCTTCACTTGATAATTCAAGAACATTTTCAAAAGTATCCTTAAAATATCCTAATGGTATAGGAGACTCGTCCACGCTACCTAATGATTCCATACCTTCGTTTTCAATAAACTCTTTCCATGTAAAAAATTTAATTCCAACTTTATCATTCATTGCTTGCCTTGAAAAATCCCTAAGCTGCGTACATGGACAGGTTATTATTAATGTATCCTCTTCATTTTTTATGTACTTTTCATATAATACTCTAGATGTTCTTACTAATATTGGCTCAATCATTGGAATCTCAAAGCCATAAGTTAAATTATTTCTTTTTAAAAAATTTATACTTTCAGGGCATCTACAGTCTAAAATAGTTCCGTTTATTTCTTCTGAATATTTTTTATACTGTTCTTTTACATACTCAAGTTGTGACTCACAATTTACTATTATATATCCTTTTTTAGTTAAATTGTACTTTATTAAATTCAACTCATCATCATACATCTTTTCAGCTACAGGATTTATCCAAATATATTTCGACATGTTGCCTCCATTTAAAATATTGATAATCATTTTCATTTAGTATAATACAATCTTTACTTACTTATGTCAATATAAAAACACTAGTATAAAGTAATATATGATTTTAGAGAAAAACAAATAAATTCAATATATGAGTATACTTATGTATTGCATTAAAATTTTAACCTTTTAAATTATTAGACAAAGGCCGTTCCAAAATTGCTTGTCAAAAACTTGTTTTTGGAGCAAACTATTTTGGCTACAGCCACTGTCATTAGAATTTTCAGCTTAAAATTTTTTTACAATAGAGCATATCATATATTGAATTTCTCTTGTTATCCCTAGCCACTGATATTGCACCATTTATTTATTCCATGTGCACCAGATTTTTTTACCTTCTTTACTAATATATTATTTTTTGTAATCTGTAAAATATAATTTTTTCAAATCATCTGCAATATCTTCTGCACTATCTGATATTTGTCTTATTCCATATCCTAAATTTAAAGGAGAAGTCACGAATCTTGGGAATACTTTGCATATGATTCTTTTATCCATATGATAAAAGAATAAATTGAAGCTATCACATTTAACAAAATAATCATTTAACACATAAGTTACAACTTTCTTTACGATGCATGAAAATTCTTCAATTGCATCTAAGGTGTCGCTCATAATTATATTAAATTCTGAAAAACCATTAAATGGCTTTGTAGATAAATTTATGCTGCACCCTTCACTTTCATATATTGATATTCCTTCAAAATTATCTTCTCTTAGACTTTCTTTATAATCTATATTGTCTATTCCTACAATCTGCATATGGGGATGCTTTAAACTTCCTCCAGATCTTGGTCCATGATTTTTATAGAAAATTACTGATTTATATTTATTACTTTTTTCTATTTCAAGCCAGTGCTTAATTGAAAATCTAATTAATTCTATCATATATTCATCACTATACTTGCTCATATTTGTGTCACATTCATATGATTCAATTATAACAAGCTGGCATGTGTCCTTTATAGTTGGATATTTATTCTTTAAAATAATAAATGGACCTTCGGTATCAATTATATTTTCAAGACTTTTTCTATCACAAAATGGACATTCAGTATCTTTATTGACAAAGTTATTAGGTTTGCCATCATTAATGTCATTTAAAAATGTCAGGTATCTGTCTTGCTCCACCTATTACCACCTTTTCTTTCTTACGTATTTCATCTTATAAAAATCATTATATCATTTTAAATCATGATTTTTCAAAAGTTTATTTTTTTATAAGAACATATGCACATTTTGAAGGTACTGTTATATTGTTTCCTGTAATTGCATGTATTTCATCAACACCTGCTTTTTCTTTATTAACAAGCACACTCCATCTGCATTCTTGTAAATCTATAAAAGCTTCTTCATCATTGGCATTAAATATTACAACAATATCATTACATAAGTTTTTTCCTGTATTGTCTTCAATTTTATACGCAACTATATTATCTTTATAAAAATTCTCTCCCTTAACAAAAAACTTTAAGTTTTCCTTTATTTCACATCTGCTATTCATCCTAAAAGCCCTATATTTCTTTCTTAATTTTATAAGGCCTTTATAGTAATCTACTATATCTTTATACTCTATTGTTCTTTGCCACTCTAAATTATTTATTTTATCTGGAGCATTATAACTGTCATGATTAAATGTTCCATCATCATTTTTCTTGCTTCTTAAAAATTCTTCTCCTGCCTGGAAAAAAGGTATTCCTTGAGATGTTAGTATTATTGCAGCTGCAAGCTTATTCATGCTAATTCTCTGCTTTATGGATGAATCGCTATTAGCCATAGCAAGCTTATCCCATAGTGTATAGTTATCATGTGCAGATATATAATTAATACATTGATATGGCTCATTTGCCCATGACCAATGTGAATATATTATTTTATCATAATTTATTCCACTTTGACCGGTCGAACCAACTATACAAAATTTAATAGTTTCTTCGAGTCCACTTCTTCCATTTACAAAACCTCTTTCATTTACATTAAATACATGACCTTTAACACCGTCTCTTGTATCATCACTGAAAGCTGCAATCTGCATCCTTTCAAATTTAGTTATATTTTGCTTACTTGATTGAATATGTCCATCTAATGATGTTCCTCCGCCAGTCCAGCCTTCTCCGTATATAATTATTGATGGATCTATTAAATTTAATTCATTACGTATTGCTTTCATTGTGTCTATATCATGCAATCCCATTAAATCAAACCTAAATCCATCTATATGATATTCCTTAGCCCAATATATAACAGAATCAACTATAAGTTTTCTTACCATAAAACGTTCTGAAGCTAATTCGTTGCCACATCCTGAACCATTAGAGAAATTTCTATTTTGGTCACATCTATAATAATATCCTGGAACTGCTAAATTAAGGTTTGAATCATAAGATTTATACGTATGATTATAAACCATGTCCATTATTACTCTTATACCTGCCTTATGAAGTGCAAGAACCATTTCTTTGAATTCTTTTATTCTTTGACTTCCGCTATATGGGTTTGTGGAATATGATCCTTCTGGTACAAAATAATTTTGAGGATCATAACCCCAATTATACTGTGGTTTATCTAATCTTTCTTCATCTACAGTTGCATAATCAAAGCATGGCATCAAATGAACATGTGTAATTCCCAAATCTTTAAGATAGCTTATACCTGTCTTTGAAAATTCGCATGGAATACTGCTGCCTTCTTGCGTAAAAGCAGTATATTTTCCTTTTTTATCTTCATCTATTCCAGACATTTCATTTATAGAAAAATCTCTTATATGAAGTTCATAAATTATTGAGCCTGATGCACTGCTAAGCTCTGGTCTTATATCATATTCAAAACCTTTTGGGTCTGTCTCTTTAAGATCAAGAACCATTCCTCGTCTCCCATTAACACCGACAGCTTTAGCATACGGATCTGTTACCTCTCTCTCATTTCCACTATTAGTAATTAAATAATTATAAAAAACTTTATTTAGGTCTCTTTTTACTTCTATACTCCAAGTACCATTCTCTCCTCTATTCATTTCAATTATCTCTTGAGGCGGATCGTTATATTCCTTTTCATTACTTGTAAATAAAACCAAACGTACATTATTAGCATTAGGAGCCCATACTACAAATTTTGTCTTATCTTTAGAATAATCTACACCTAAACTTCCATTATAGTTATTATAATCATTATCTAATAAATTCATTTTTTAATTACCCTTTCAAAACCTTACTTGCTTTTACTTATTATTTTTGCCGAAAATGCAGGTACTTTAAGGCTTACCCTTCCACCTTCTATTATTTCTTTAGATGAATCTAGCAAATCCATANTTTAGAATAATCTACACCTAAACTTCCATTATAGTTATTATAATCATTATCTAATAAATTCATTTTTTAATTACCCTTTCAAAACCTTACTTGCTTTTACTTATTATTTTTGCCGAAAATGCAGGTACTTTAAGGCTTACCCTTCCACCTTCTATTATTTCTTTAGATGAATCTAGCAAATCCATACCTTCTTCAAAGGACATATGAAAATCTAAAATGCTTTCATTATCACTTAAGTTTACTAAAACATATACCTTATCGTCTTCAATTGCTCTTGAATAAACTAATTGTTCATTTTTTATTACAACATTTTCGAAATCACCATATTTTAACGCTTTACTTTTGCTTCTTATTTCTCCAAGCCTAGCAATAGTATCACATAATTCGCTATTTTCTTTTTCAAATGCGTCAATATCATATAGTGGTCTTAAAGAAACATCACTGCCATTTTCCTTTACGCCTTTAATTCCATATTCACTTCCATAATATATACTTGGTACACCTGGCATTGTATATAAAATGGTATATACATTATTCAAGTACTTTTCTGTTTTAAGAGTACTTGCTATTCTGTTTACATCATGATTATCCACAAAATTATATAAACATAAATCTTTGTATAATCCACCATTCCCAAATAATCTATTTAAAGAGTATGATATTTCAAAATAATTCTTATCATTATGGCTTGAGTAAATTCCCTTATAACATTCATAATTTGTTACAGAATGAAGACATTCGTCATTTGCCCATCTTCTGTAATCTCCATGAATTATTTCTCCCATAAGCCAAAAATCCTTTTTCTTAGATTCAGTAAATCTTCTAAGTTTTTTGAAGAATTCCAGTTCCACCTTATCTGCTGCATCAAGTCTTAATCCATCTATATCAAATTCATCTATCCAAAATCCAACTGCTTTAAGTAAATGATCTACAACTTCATCATTGCATAAATTCAACTTTACTAAATCATAACATCCATTCCAGCCCTCATAGCTAAAATCATCGCCATAGGCACTTTTATTATTAAAATTTAAATTTGTAAACCAATTAATATACTGAGATGAAGCTCCCTTTTCTTTAACATCATTAAATGCAAAGAAATCTCTGCCAACATGGTTAAACACTCCATCTAGTACGATCTTTATATTATTTTCATGTAATTTTCTACATAAATCTTTAAAATTCTTATTAGTTCCAAGTCTTTTATCTATCTGATAATAGTCCTTAGTGTCATATCCATGATAAGTAGACTCAAATACTGGTGAAAAATAAATTGCATTTACATTTATTTCTTTTAAATGAGGTATGCAATCTTCTATCATCATTAATCTATTCTTTTGTTCATAATCCTTATCGGCATCTAAAACTCCACAAAATCCAAGTGGATATATTTGATAAAATATACTTTCTTTAATCCATGAATTCATAACTTCTCCCCCTTATCGCCAACTATATTATAACATTTCATTTAATTTTTTCCTAATTATGATATCGTTTCGATTATAAATTATTAATTTTTTATAAATTCGTTTTAATTTTTAGCATTAATCTTAAGAGAAGATAATTATTAAAATATTTTATCTTACTAATACTTTATGCATTAAATATATTTATTGACTATTATTTAAGCGGTAAATTATTATATTTTTCATTCTTACCCTTACGCATATTTTTTAATCATATTCATCTCTTAGTATCTTTAAATTTACCCTTTAGTATCTTCAAAATATTAATAGAAAAATAATATTTTCGAAAACACTTTTTAAGAAATTTTGTGGTATAATTCTTTTGACATAATACATAATTGACTGTAAAGGAGATAATATCAATGAAATTCAAAAAATTAATAGCTACTATTTTGCTAAGCTGTACATTACTTATTAATAATCTTTCTTTTGCTTACGCTGATAGTGCTAATGTTGTAACTTTAGGTGCTAACCTTACAAATGAGCAAAAAGAAAAAATGCTTACATACTTTGGTGTTAATAAAGACCAAGTTGTTATACTTGAAGTAAATAATGATGATGAAAGAAAATACTTAGAAGGAATAGCTACTGAATCCCAAATTGGAACTAAAACATACTCTTGTGCATATGTTGAGCCTACAAAGTCAGGAAGTGGAATAAAAGTAAAAACTGCAAATTTAACTTGGGTTACAAGTTCAATGATAGCAAGTACCTTAGCTACATCTGGAATGGATTCTTGTAACGTTGTTGTGGCTTCATTATTTCCTGTATCAGGAACTGGTGGACTTACTGGTGTAATGAAAGCTTTTGAAGATGCAACTGGAAATAAGCTTGATGAAGAAAAGAAAGAACTTGCTTCTAAAGAATTAATAACTACTGGTGACTTAGCTGAAGAAATCGGACAAGACAAAGCAACAGGCGTTATGAATGATATTAAAGCTGATATCATTAAAAATGATACTAAAGACGTAAATCAAATTGCAGAAACAATAAATAATGTAACTAATAATTACAATATAACTTTATCAAGCGAACAGCAGGATCAAATTAAAGATCTAATGAAAAAAATTGCTGATCAAGATTACGATTATGATACTATGAAAAACACTTTGGACAATGTTTCTGATAATGTAAGTGCAAATTTAAAAGCAATGGGTGAAAAAATTAAGACCTCTGGGTTCTTTGAATCAATAGGTAACTGGTTTAAAGATCTATTCTCAGGAAGTAACGATGGTGATTTAGGGATTCTTCAAAGTACAAATGACAGCATACTAGGTGATACTGCTCAAATTGATGCTACTGAATCAGATGCAATTCAAACTGAAACTCCAAAAGAAGAAGGTTTCCTTGGAAAAATATCTAATTGGTTTAAAAACTTATTTGCTGGAGATAAATCAGAAGGTAATAGTTCACAACAAAATTCAGATAAAGAAACAATAATTCCTGACGATGCAGAAACTGAAACTCATTTTGAAGATAAAAATTCAAATGAAAACAATTCTGATGTAAATACAGATAATTCTTCTGAAGATGTTAATACTTCAAAAAACAATGATTCAGAAAATAATACTGAAGACACTAATTCAACAAATAACAATTAAACTAATAAATAATTAAAAGAATATTTGGATGTTAACTTCATATTTAAAATAGTTTATTTTTAATTTCTGTAATTAAAAATTGAGAAAAAGATATCTTAAAATCATTATTATCATTTTAAGATATCTTCTTTTTTTAATATTTTTTTATTTTTATTAATAAATTTTTTTATTAAATCACATACTATGATTGAAATTTAATGTTAGGAAGGTGTAACTAATGAAAAAGCAAACTATTAAATGTATAGCAGCCTCTTTGGCAATCATGGGATGTATATCTTCAATCCCTCAAAGAGTTTTAGCATCTATTGACGATATATCTGTTGCCAATGTGTCTTCTACTGTAAATCATAAGAATAAAGACAAAGATGGTTGCGGTTGTAAAGAAGATAAAAAAGAAGAAAAGAAAGACGGATGTAAAAAAGAAGAAGTAAAAGAAAAGAAGGATGACTGTAAAAAGGAAGAAAAACGTGAAAGTATTTTTAGTGAAGAAAACAAGAAATATCTTTCTAAAGATCAATGCACAAAATTAGAAGAAGTAAAAAAATGCAGAGAAAAAGGTGACAAACTTACAAAGGAGCAAGAAGATTTCCTTAGAAACGTTGTTGACTGTATCATAAAGGGAAAGCTTGGAGACAAGAACTATAAAGAATATCAGGATTTAATGAAAAAGAAAGACAGCGGTGCAAAACTTAGCGATGCAGAAAATAAAAGATTAAAAGAAATAATCGATATGATCAATACTGCTAAAACATCTGCAACTGCTAAAAACTTTTTAAAAGACTTTTTAAGATAATAGAAATGAAACCAATTTAAAAGAGACTTACTTCAAATATCATTTAAATGTACTTGAAGTAGTCTCTTTAATTCTATTGTTTTAAGAATCTTAGATTATACATATTATAACTTTAATATTATGCCAACTATAGCAGCTGCACCTATATAAACAACAGGATGCTTTTTATATTTCATTATGGCATAAAAAATAATTACGAAAACAATCAATGCTCTTATATTAATTAAATCCATTATATTTCTGCTTAATTTATATAAATCAATATTAATAAGTGCAATTTTTACAACTTCATATCCTGCAACAGCAATAAGTCCTACGCTTGCTGGTCTTAATCCATTAAATACTGATTGAACGATAGTATTACTTTTAAATTTCTCTAAAAACTTTGCAACAATCAAAATCACTATTATTGATGGTGTTATAAGGCCAAGTGTTGCTATAAATCCTCCTATAAAGCCTCCTGTTTCAAACCCTGCATACGTAGCTATATTAACTCCCATAGGTCCTGGCGTTGACTCTGAAACTGCAACCATATCTGCAAGCATCGCTTGATCAAACCAATTATATTTATATGTCAAATCAATTAAAAACGGTAATGTTGCAAGGCCTCCACCTACTGAAAATAAGCCTATCTTAAAATATTCAAAGAATAATATTAAATATATCATGCCTTGTTGCCTCCTATGTTCTTAGTTAAAAATCCAATTATTCCTGCACCAATTACTATATAAATTGGTGATAAACCAAATACTGCACCAAGAATAAAAGCAGCTATTGCTATGAATATACCTATTGAATTTTTAACTGAGCTTTTCCATAATTTTATAATTGAACTTATGATAAGTGCAACAACAGCTATTCTTATTCCGCCAAAAGCATGCTTTACTACTGCGAATTCTGCAAAATTCTTTAAAAAAGCTGCAATTATCATTATTATAACAAGTGAAGGAAAAACAACTCCAAATGTTGCAAACAACGCTCCGATTACACCCTTTGTTTTATATCCAATAAATGTAGCTGTATTAACTGCTATTACTCCTGGAGTACATTGCCCAACTGCATAATAATCAACGACCTCATCTTCTGTTGCCCATCTTTTATTTTCAACAATTTCCTTTTGTATCATAGGAAGCATTGCATATCCGCCTCCAAAAGTCAGTCCTCCAATTCTACAAAAAGTAAAAAATAAATCAAATAATTCTTTCATCCAAGGTATCCCTCTTTCTTTTGTTTATATTATTCTCTATATAAATATATATTTTTAAACATAATTAAATACCAAAGCCACTATTATTTTTTCACAATAACTTATAAGTAATACATCCTATATAAAATTCAAAATTGTTTTAATTACCCATTTAAACAATTTTGAATAGTGAATGTACAAAAACATATCATACCTTCTATGAAAGCTACAATTAATTATTAGATTTTGGTTTATATTTTATCTTTTATTACTTATAAGGTTTAATTTTACAATTTATTTCAGTATTCTTCTTTTATTGCTGTATATAAAACTATGTCTATTACTAAGATATAAAATTATAGGCTACAGTGAATTAAGTTAAAAATCTCTATTCACTGTAGCCTATATACACTATGTTTAATGTATAATTTTAGTATCAATCTATAGTAAAATTTATATATAAAATATAAGTTTAGATGAAACAAAGAAATAAAGCTCTCATGTTCTGCGGAGACTTGCATTCAAAAAATGAACTTTAGAATTATTACATCAATGATTGTTCCAAAATTGTTTGTCAAATTTTATATTGGAGCAAACAGTTTTGTGCACAATCATTGATGTTTTAATTCTTAGTTCATTTTTTGTAGCAAGCGAGCAGAATTTGAGAGCTTTATTTCGGTTATTTCTCACTAACTTCTTATTTTGCGTCCTTTATTTTACTTTACTGTATTCATCTTCCTTGAACCCAACAATTACCTTATCTTCTGTAACCAAAAGAGGTCTTTTTATAAGCATTCCATTTGTAGCTAAAAGCTCACAAGCTTCTTCTTTTGACATATCTTTAACCTTGTCTTTTAAGTTCATTTCTTTATAAAGCTTTCCAGAAGTATTGAAAAATTTCTTAGGTTCAAGTCCACTTCTTTCCATATAATCTGATAATTCTTCTTTACTTGGTGTGCATTCAACTATATTTACTCTTTCAACTTCTACATTATTTTCATTTAAATATTTATATGCTCTTTTACATGTAGTACATTTAGGATATTCTATAAATAACATATTATCACTCCTTAATTTTATAAATCATAATAATTATTAATTACCATCAATTATTAATTTAATTTTACCATATCTGATGATTTTGGTAAAGATTTAATAAATAAGATAATACATTTCCATTTAAATTTTCCTATAATCGACCATATCATCTATTGAATTTATGTTATTTTTACTAACATCAGTATATTATTTACCTATATTATACTGTTATAAAAATTAAGTATTTTTTCAAAAACAGGAAATGCTATTTCATCCTTTTCATTAAAAGACTCATGCCTTGAGCCTTTAATTCTTATAAGCTCACAATTTTTAGCATACTTTGCAAATGTATTTTGAGCTTCTGGCATCACATAAGTATCATTCTCTGGCTGAAGCAGCATAACTGGGATCTCTACTTTTGAAGCATTTTTTTCTTTTATTATATTTTTTGTTGCCTTAGAAGCTTCTACATACCAATTTGCTGATGATCCACCGCTTTGAAATGCTTCATCTTCTATCATTTTATTATAGGAATAATCATATCTTGCCTTACATGTAGTTGCTTTTCCCGGAAACTTATAATTACTGTTATATGCCTTTTGTCCTGGAAGATAATCTCCTCCTTTATTAATAAGTTTCATTAATCTTGAAACAATATCTGCCACTATCTTTGGATACTTTCCTGTATTTATTTCATGCATCGGAGCACTTAAAATAGCTGCCTTAAAACGTGTTGAATACTTTTCCAAATATGCTGTTCCTATTCCACCACCCATTGAATGTGCAAATAATAATAACTTTTTATCTCTGCTATCTGGATTTACCACTTGTTCTATAAACTTATTAAAATCTTCTACGTAATAATCAAACTTTTCTACATTTATTTGTGACTTGTCACTTCCAAGTCTGCTTGATCTGCTATGTCCCCTATGTTCCATTATAAATACAGAATAATTTTCTCTTAAGAAATAATATATAAGCTCATGATATCTTTCAATAAATTCTCCAAATCCATGACATATAACTATACTTGCCTTTGAATTCTTCTTAATAAAAGTTTCATAATAAAATTTCAAGCCATTACTTCCAGTTAAATAACCACCTTTTCTTAATGAATCTAAATATGGTTCAACTTTAGTTTTCATTTCTTCCTGAAAACTCTTTTCTGAAATATAGTTATTAGTAAATTTATTAAAATCTAAATTACTTACTTTCATTTATTATCTCTCTCCCATAAATATAATTTTTTCTCTTTGGTTATATTGTATTTTAAATCTCACTATATATTATAATTCTTTATAATATTTAACGCTATCTTAATATCCATTTTATATTGCTTTCACAGTACCACCATATATTGTATAATTTCAAACATAATAAAAAAGTATGCATAGCCAGAGTAACACTATACATACTACTTTAATTACATATTAAATTTCACTGATATTTCTTTTACTTTCTTTAAAACAATATACATAAGTATAGTGTTTATGGGAATCATTACAAGATTCTTAATTAATCTCGGACCAAATAATACTAAAAATGCATTTTTATAAAGAATTGATAACCAGTATGTGTTTAATATAATGTCCACTATTAATATTATTAATGTAGTTGTAACTAAACATCTTTTTAATGTTATTTCTTTCTTATAAAGCATTGCCCCATATATTAATCCAGAAACTATAGCTGATATAGTGAATCCCGGAAAAAATGCTCCCTTAGGATAAAGTATATAATTGATTATATCTGATAATCCTCCACACATACCTCCAACTACAGGGCCAAACAACATACCAATAGTTGCACTCGCTAAGAATTCAAAGCTTATATGAAGCGTTGGTAGTAATTGAATTGTGAATAAATCCAAAAGTAAATGTACTGTTATTAAAAGTGAAGCTAACACTAAGTTTCTTACACTTTTTAATTCTTTTGATGAAGAAATCATCACTTCTACAACATTTTTCATAACAAAAAATCCCCCTTTCATTTAATCCTGCTAAAAATAAGCAAGGTCATTTCAGCTAAACTTAAAAAGTTAGTTGTTTTAAGAAAAGTTTATAACTTAATTACTGCTGAAATAAAAGAGAGACCTCTTTTAAATACAGCGGAATGCAATATTTGTACCGCAAACTGCTAGAGTTTTTCGTTTAAGAGACAACTTCCCGTCCTCTTAACACTTGACGCACAAATACCTACTCTGTACATATTTTTTTAACTTTTCAAGGTATAGTATATACCTTTTTTTATTTTTTGTATATATTATTAACATATATTTCTATATGCTTTTATCAATCAAGGTCTTCTGATTTAAAGTTGCTATAAAATCTTCCACTTTCTGCTGTAAACTTCAAAACGCAATAATCTGGATCAATAGCACCTTTTGAATAATACATTGTGTCACCTTCTTGCCAAATCATTTCTTTGGAATTATTATCTTGAAGGACTTCCATAGTTCCTTTAAGCATTACCCCTCTAAAGAACCTTTTATCGCAAAAATAAATACATGCTTTAGTATTATTAATATATTGTTTAACACGCATTGATGATGTATTGGTAGTAAAATAGAAAACATGAAGCATTACCTTTTCCAAGCTGCCATAATATAATCGGCTTCCACTTTCCGCGTATCAAATCATGTGTTAATTCTAATGGACAAGTATATTCTTCTCTTAATTTCATATTTTATCTCCCATTTACAGTGAACGTTCTGTTAAGTTATATGAACATTGCTCTTCTCAACACTAGAAAATATAATAAGTTTGACTAGAACCAATTATCCCCCTAGAAAAGGAGAGAAGAACAATGAACAAAACTAAAGTAAAATGTCCTCGCTGTCACTCTGACCAACTATATAAGTTTGGTTTGGATAAGCAGGCTAACCAAAAATATCAATGTAAGAACTGCAAACGCCAATTCGCTCCTGACTCTGTCAGCATGCCGAAGAAATCAAAATACCCCACGTGTCCTAAATGTGGTAAATCTACATTCTTACATCATTCTTATAAGCACTATAATCGATATAAATGTGGCAATAAAAAATGTAATCATGTAATTGTACATCATCATAATTTAAATATTGATGATGCATCTAGTGAAAAGCTAACCGGCTCCCTTTCTATGAAAGGAATGCGCTTTCCGTTACATATTATTCTTACAGCATTGACATTATATTTCTTAAATAATACATCAACACGAGCTATTGCACATTTCCTACATACAACAGCAAATATAAAAGTATCCCATGTAACCATAGCGAGTTGGGCTCATAAATTTGCACCATTCTTCAATCTGAAAGCTGATTCCTTTAAAGATCAGTTAAATCTTCAATCTGACGATTGGCACGCTGATGAAACTGTTGTATTTATAAATGGCGAAAAGTATTATCTATGGCTTGCTATAGACTCAGAAACACGCTTCATATTAGCATTTCATCTTACGAAATCACGTAGTGAAGATTCTGCTTTTACTCTAATTAATCAAGCTAAAAAGTTTGGTGAACCTAGTAATTTCATTACTGATAGATTGCCTTCATATAATCAAGCTGTAGCTAAAGTTTTGCCAAATACTAAGCATATTCCTGTAGCACCAATGTCCAGTGATACAAGTAATAATCTTATAGAATCTTTCAATAAAACTTTTAAAGCTTGGTATAAAGCTAAAAAAGGCTTTAATTCATTCGAGAAAGCTAATAACTTAATATCTGTATTTATCTTTCACTATAACTTTATAAGACCTCATGGATCATTAAACAATCATACTCCAGCTGAAGTTGCCGGCTTCGCTAGCGATAGCAAATCTAAACATTCTTGGTTTGTTGCTGCTTAATTTAGTTAATCAATATCTTTGATTAACCTGCAAAAATCCTATTTATTGCAAGCTTGTTTGCCATGCAATAAATTAATCAAACTTATATAATTTTCAAAGAGCGAGTAATTCTACGAAATGTTAAGCTATTTTTTCATAACAACCTAACAGAATCACAGTGAACGCACTTTTATACTAAATCAATATTTTTCTGCATATGTCATTTTTAATAAAAGACATAAATTCTAAAATTCTTAAGTTCTTAGATTCTTAACTTCTTAAGTTCTCAAACTCTTAAATTCTTAAATTCTAAAGTTCTTTAATTCTTAAATCAATCTAAAATAGCACTAATATCTTCTTTATGAAATCCATACAAATCATCATCATAGGTAACAATTTTAGAACTATATATTAAAAGAATTAAAGAAAAAGCTGGTCTAGTCAATAATTCATTAAGCACTGAATTTCATCTTTATAGTAAAATATAAATGCTTATTAAACTGACTAGAATACCAGCTTTTTAAATATAATATCAATAATTATCTTACAATAAGTTCTTTTATAAACATATCCTTCTCTTTATTTAAATCCACAAATTCTCCATCAACTAATATTAATGGCTTTGATATATTTTCAGTGTTTATTTGAAGAATCTTTCCCTCTCTACCATTACTTAATATAACATCTTCACCCATGTAATAATTTGCTACATGTTCTAAAAATGTCTTAGCATATGAATAATCAAATTTATTTAAACTGTTCTTTTTAATTTCTTCTAATGTTTCAAATGGTCCCTTTTTTTCTACACCTTTTATATCTGAATTCATAACATCTAGTTCATCTGCAATTGCAATTATTTTAGCAAAAGGATGAATCTTTTCACCTTTTACTCCTAAATATCCTGAACCATCTTCTCTTTCATGATGCATTAATACTCCATAGCTAACGGATTTATCTAAATATGGTATTGCATCTACAGCCTTATATCCTATTTTTGTGTGATCTTTAATTTCTTTATATCTATTTTCTAATAGT
This sequence comes from Clostridium neonatale, assembly GCF_001458595.1. Classification (GTDB taxonomy): domain Bacteria; phylum Bacillota; class Clostridia; order Clostridiales; family Clostridiaceae; genus Clostridium; species Clostridium neonatale. The sequence goes on along the minus strand of NZ_LN890328.1, from coordinate 284,861 downwards.
ATATCAGGCTTACTTTGAAATTTAGAATCTAATTTTATTATCCCAAAATCATGAAGTAGTGCTGTATATATAAGAAGGTTTATTTTAGGTGCATCAAAATCAAGCCATTTTCCAAGCAATGCACTTAAAGCTGCTACATTTACTCCATGTCTATATATACAATCTTCTCCACTACCTTTAAATAGAATATTACTTACAACGATCTCAGTAGATTTAATTTCTTTTTGAATTTTATCTGCAAATTCTCTTAAATCATTATTTATTCTGTAGTCCTTTGTTCTTTTCATTTTCTCAAACATGTTTTCAAGATCTGTACTTACTTCTTTAAATTTTTCTTCAACTCTTTTTAATTCCTCTTCTTTACTACTTCTTCTAAGCACTTCTTCTGGAACAGTAACTTGAATCTTGTCCAAGAAATATGCTCTGTTTAAAACGTTTATAAGATCCTCTGTAACTACAGAGTTCTTTTTTATAAGAAGACCTCCATTTTTAAAAACATCACTTGCAATAATCATTCCAATTTTTAATTCATCGACAGATAAAAATTCTTTTTCGCTCATAAATTCTCCACCCTCTATCAATTTAAAATTATTATAAGACTAATTCCTCTATATATAAATTCTTTTCTTTAGTTAATTCAATAAATTCATTCTTTTTTAATATTAATGGCTTCTCTAGGTTATTAACATTCATCTGTATTATTTTGCATCTTTCTCCACTATTAAGAATTGCTTCTTCTCCCAAATAATAATTGACTATATGCTCTATAAATACTTTAGAATATTCATAATTTAGCTTGCCTAAGCTTTCATTTTTTACAATTTGTAATGCTTCAAATGGCGGCTTCTTTTTCTTATATCCTCTATTTGAATTAATTGCATCAAAAACATCAGCAATTGCAATTATCTTTCCAAATTGGTGGATAGCTTCTCCTTTAAGACTTAATGGATAACCAGATCCATCTTCTCTCTCATGATGCATTACCACTCCGTATAAAACACTCTTATCTAAATAAGATACATCTTTTAACATTTTATACCCTAAAGTTGTATGTGTTTTTATTACTTCGAATTCACTTGTTGTTAAAGCGCCATTTTTTTTAAGTATTTCTTTATCGATTTTTGTTTTTCCAAAATCATGTAATATGGCAGAATATATAAGTCTGTTTATGTCTTTAGGTTCCATACCAATCCATTTGCCTATTAATGCACTTAAGGCTGCAACATTTACACCATGTCTATATATACTATCTTCACCACTACCTTGCAAGACAATATTTTTAATAATCATACTGCTTGGGCGCATCTCATTTTGTATTCTTTCAGAAAACTCTTTTAACTCATTTAAAGTTGAACCAGTTGGATTAGTAATTAACCTAAATGTCCTTTGAAGTCTTGTAGATATCTCTTTAAAATCTTCGTCAATTTTTTCATATTCTTTAATTTTTTTTCTTTCAATTTTATCTTCATTAGTTACCATATCATCATATACTTCAATTCTATCAAGAAATAAAGTTCTTTTTAGCTTTTGTATAGCTGAGTTCGTTATTGCAAAATCCTTTTTTAGTAGTATCTGTCTTCCTTGCTCAACATTTTTTGCTATTACCATTCCAGGTCTTAACTCATTAAAGTTAATTAGCTTAGTTTTCCTCTCCATACTCCCCACACCCATCATCCAATCTATACTCTTTATATTTTTCTTGCTAAATAATTAATGTATTCGTTTTTCATACCTTTACATTAATGTATACTTTATATATATTATTCTATATTTTTCACTTTTTGTCAAAAAAACTTTTCAATTTCTGTAAGCCGACTATTATGATACCTCCTATTACAAAAAACACTAAATTAAATGTTTTTAATGTCATAGGATCCTTTGGTATTTCTAAAGATGTAGGTCCCATAAATACAGCATATATAGAACCTATCATAAGTCCTAATATTAAATAAACTGTTTGAGATCTATACTTCTTTAAAAGAATCCTAACAAATTTTATTATTGAGAATATACCTGTAAGTACACCAAATCCAAAAATCAAAACAACCGGAAGATACTTTAAGTTAAAATGTAATACTTCTTTTACTGCATTAACAACTGGTGCATAAAGACCAAAAATAAGTAGTAATGTAGATCCAGATATTCCTGGAAGCACCATAGCTGATATTGCTATCATGGCACATATAAATATGTATATTGAAAGTCCTAAAGATAAATTATCAATTGAAACCCCTACTCCACCTTTAGCTGGATTAAAGTAAGTTATGCCTGCAACTATTACTATTCCGATTATTGTAAAACTTAAATTAAAATATCTATTCTTTAAAATTTCCTTTTCTTCATTTATTATTATTGGAATTGCAAATATAATGAATCCTATAAATAATGAACTAATATTATAGATATGGGTTGTAAAAACCTTCCCTAAAAATAACATTGCTAAAACAAATCCAACTATCCATCCTATCCCTATCTTAATAAGAAATTTTAATGCCTCAATTTTTTCAGCCTTTTTTCCTGTAATTAGATCATCTAAAGAACCTATAAATTTATCATAAAATCCCAAAATAAAAGCTATAGTTCCTCCCGACACTCCTGGTACACTATCGGCTAGCGCCATACAAAATCCTCTTATAAAGTTTATTAAATACATGTCTTTCTCCTTCTTAATTGATAATTTTTATATACCACTACATTTTAGCATAATAATCATTATAAGTTTACTCTAAATTTGAAATAGTGCTTATAATCCTTCATTAAATAGTATATAAAACTATTATTTAAGATTATAAGCACTACTATTCATAAAAATATGTATAAATAATAAATTAAATATTATTTATGCTAATTTAGTTTATTGGACCAGCTTTTTCATTTCCTGTCTTAGCTTTTCCTTGTATTTCTGTTGGTATATCTTTTACAGAGTTTTTGTGATGATTCATTTTGTGATTACTTTCTGTTCCATGTGCATCACTTGGATCTGGTCTTCGCATACCTGCTTTAGCCATGAAATTCATCTCCTTTTAAATAACCTTCAAATTTAGTATTTAAAAAGAGATTACAAAGTATTCATATAAAATAAATACTTTTGTTAATTTTAAAAATTATTTTTCATTTTCAATCCACTTATTCCATATTTCTAAATCAACACCAACAGTTGCTTCTTTTCCATTTCTAACAACTGGTGTCTTCATTATTTTTTGATTTTTAAGCAAAACTTCAGCTTTCACTTCTGCACTTCTAATATTCCCCAAATTAGATTTTGCATATTCCTTTGCTTTTGTATTTATTAATTCATTTATTCCTACAGCTTTGCATACATTATTAAATTCACCTTTGCTCATTTCTTTTTCATTTAAATCAATAAGTTGATATTTTATTTTTCTTTCTTTGAAAAATCTTTCTGCCTTTTTAGTATCAAAACATTTTTTAGTTCCAAATATCTGTATATTCATTAGTTCTCTCCTATTTGTTAAATTATAATGATAATTATTTTTGTAATATTCTGCCAATACAGAACCATGTCTATTATAGACATAAACATATATAATCTTTAAAATTACTACCCTATAATTATTCCAATTAAAATTATAGATATTATTTCTGTATCTATATATCTAATTATATTTGCTTTCTTCTCTGTCTCAAAATCTCTTTCTAAAATTACTTTTTCATCAGCTTTAACCTTTTTAGAGAATTTTATACCAATAATTATCTCACTAATAATATAAGATATAAGTGGATAAAGTACAATAACTAATACTACAGTTATATATGCTACTTCCATGTTTGATACAAATGCAAAGCATAATGTAAATATGCATAAAACAATAAAAAGTATAGCCATTATAAAAATTTATTTCCTATTTAACATGTTAATTTTATCTTAATCTTTTATCTACGCACTAACTTAATATTCACATGTATTTCCACTAAATCTAGAATTATTATCTATAATTATTATGTTGAATCCTGCTATGGAATTATAATGATATTTAATAAAAATTCTACTCTAAATAAACTTTTTTCAAAAAAGGTACCCAAATCGACTAATATTGATTGTATTATATAGCGACAAGGGGATAAAACGAAATATATTTCGAATAATATTTAATTTAATAATACTTTTTACGCATATATGCTTATAAGATTTTGACTACTATTTTGGGAGGAATAAATATGATAAAAAGAGTAAATAAATTAACAAGCGGATTACTTGCTGCTGCTTCAGTAATTTCATTAGTACCTAGTACAAGCGCTTTTGCAGCAGACTATAAAAGAATTTCTTCAGAGGATGGGACAATCTATAATGCAGTAGCATATAAAGATGGGACATTCTATTTAGATGGAGACATAAATGATAAAGAAGCAACTTACTTCTTAAATAATGGAAAATATAATAAATTAGATGATATTGATACTGGATCTGATCTTGAAATATATGGTGAAAAATACATCAACTTTGAAAATGGTGATTATTTCTTAGATTTATCAAATGGTAAAGTGACTGATGATGATATAGAAGAAGACAATATTGATGATGCTAGTACTGCATTAAGAAGAAAAATAAAAGATGTCGATAGATATGGTGATGACAATAGATTACCTAATTTAGAAGCTCTCCGTGGGCCTAAATTCTCATCTACTTGGTATATGACAAAAGACTATACAACAGACTCAGCCGTTACCTATACAACAAACTCAGCTGTTTCAATATTCACTGATTCAAAAGGTAACTATATTGATGCAGATTATAACCTTGGAAAAATAAAGGTTACAACAAAATCTAATAATACAGAAAAAAATGTTAATATAGAAAACACTAAAGATACTTACGATGCTGTTAATGGAAAAGATGCTATAAAAGCTTCACTTTCTAACACAAAAGTATTAGGACAAGACTCTAGTAATATCTACAGACTTGCTACAATTACTGTAAGTGTTGATGCTAGCAAATCAGCTAACACTAAAATTACAGAAATTTATGGAATGGCTGTTGATAAGAGCGATGCTTTAGTAGTTAATTCTGATGGTACTTCAGTAACATTTAAAGTAATTCAAAAGATTTCTAAAGCTCAAGCTTCTGATGATGTTGATGATGCTAAATATGCAAAGACTGTAAACAACTATGTTCTTGCAAATGATAAAGGTCAAGCTAAATCATTATTAACTGAAGCAGAAGAAGATTTCACAATCTCTAACGGAAAAGTAACAAATTATAAATTAGATGGTAATAATATTGAAGCTGTTACATTAACTTTAAAATCTAAAAATGGATTCTACTATACTGACTTTAGTGATGGCGATGATCAAGATTTAGAAAATGCTGAAGCTTATGATGTAGATGCTAATGGTAATCTATGGGCTTTAAATGGTGGATTTGTTTACAAATATGATAATGATGATTCTTGGGATAAAGTTTATAAAGTAGATGGATCTATGGAAGAAATAACTGTTTACGATGATAACAATCTTGTTGTTTGGAATGAAGATGATGAAGTTTACTCTATAATTTCAGCTAAGAGCAACTCATCTGAAGATGACAATAAAGAAGAAGATAAAAAAGCTGGTTGGGATCAAAACTCTGATGGTACTTGGGTTTACTATAAAAATGATGGAACTAAAGCTACTGGTTGGTTAGATTTAAATGGACAATGGTACTATTTAAATTCTAATGGAACTATGGCAACTGGTTGGGTTCAAGTTGGTGGACAATGGTATTATTTAAATCCAATTTCTGATGGTACTAAAGGTGCTATGAAAACAGGTTGGGTTTTAGATAATGGTCATTGGTATTACTTAAATCCAATTTCCAATGGTTATAGAGGCGCTATGCAAACTGGATGGGTTAATGTTAGTGGTACTTGGTACTATTTAAATCCAATTTCTGATGGTACTAGAGGTGCTATGAAAACAGGATGGATAAATGACAGAGGAACTTGGTACTATCTATATCCAAATGGTGCTATGGCTCATGACACAACTATAAATGGTTACAGATTAGGCTCTAACGGTGCTTGGATAAGATAATTTCTTATATTAAATAATGTTAAGATTAATCTTTAAAATAACCCTACGTTTTAAATTAATCGATTATTAAAATCTATACAATTAATAAATTAACTATTATAAAAAATTACAATTAAACTTTTGTTGATCTTAAATTAAGAAATATAACTTTTCTACCCTATAAAATATAGAACCCCACTCAAGGCTTGAGTGGGGTTTATTTTTTCATGATTAATATTAGTTTTTTATATAATTTATTCTTTCAATTTTCTGGCTTTAATTTTGGATAATGTTTTATCAAACTTATTTATTCATTTTTTCTTTTAAATTTGGTTTATTAAATAATAAGCGTACTCATGATTTTCTTTATCTACAATAATACTGTATTCATAAGAGAAGTCTTCTTTTTGTCCTAATGTTCCTATAATCATTTTATCTACCATTGGTCCTAAATTTCCGTTCTTATTCTCTATTTTTTCTTTATACTTTATATTATTTAAGTTTAATGTATTTTTTATTTTATTATATGTTTCAATTGATGATCCTTTATATAATAAGCATTTATTCCAAAACATAGAGCTTTTACCTCTTTACTTCTTCAATAATAAAATTTAATTGCTTCTTTTTTACTTGATTAAGTATAATCTATAAAGTAAATGTTATATAACTTTAAATCTTCATACTCTATTCATTAGCAGCATTGCCAATCATAAACAACCTTTGAAAAATCTCTATTTCTTAAATCTTCTTTTGAAATAGAAAATGTACAATTTCCTGAATCCCCAAACATTATTCCACAAGTGTCATCTATATCAAGCTGTAATAAGAGAAAATCATTTTCTTCAAAACCATAATCATTTTGTACAAAATATGGATATCCTCCTACTCTGCTGTCACAAGCATAACAATCATCTTGAAGTCTATTATATTGTTCTGGAGACAGGTTGTCCTCAAATAATTCATCAAATTTATCTAGTGAAGATGAAATTGGCATTTCCCTTAGTTCAAAATACATTTTTCCATTATTGCTGAAAGGTAAGCCTTCCTCATATTCATTCTCATAAGGATTTTCTCTTACCAAATCTTCTTCACTTTCCTTATAATTCTCAATATAATTTACAATAATAGGACTATCTAGGCCGTACATATCATCATTAGTAATGAAAAATTGTAGTAATCCCTTTGAAGGTAATTCATTTAAATTCTTTAGATCTGATAAATTTATTTGCGCCAAAAATGCCATTGCTTTTCCCTCATTATCCAAAGGATAATCTTCAATACATTCTAAATATGGACATCCTCCCAATTTACTATCCCAAGGTTTAGTCTCTTCAATTTTAAATGTTATTTCATTACTATACCTAGTATTCTCCATGATAATAGCTTCATGCTCTTTTAAAATCTCAGGAATCTCATATTTAATCATCACATCAACCCTCCAAATGAATATTTATTTCTATGCTAATTATAACATATCTTGTAAATAAAACATTATCCATAATCTAAATAGACCTGATCATTTCATTAATTATTTACCAGGCCATTTATTTACTTTTCTGTTTAAATTAGAGTGACAAAGCCACTTTAAGCACTTTCCTCTATTGCTTGCATCAATATATAATTTCGTTGGTAAATTTTTAAAGAATATGCTACTATAGTCATATACAGAGAATTGCTGAATTTAAAAATGGCTTATTTGCGTTGGATTAAGATTAAGATTAATATGAGATGTATTTAAATAAAACTCGTAAATTTCTATTTGCTTTCTACTATCGATTAAGATTAACATGAGATGTATTTAAATACTTTTGCATTAGTTTGGGAAATATCAAAAACATATGATTAAGATTAACATGAGATGTATTTAAATTCTATAAGACCACTTTCAAAATCATGTGAGCGTTTCGATTAAGATTAACATGAGATGTATTTAAATATATATAATACAATTGCCTATTTAATTTTAGGTACTGATTAAGATTAACATGAGATGTATTTAAATAAATGCTGAAGAAGTCTCTTTATTAAAAGAATATGCGATTAAGATTAACATTAGATGTATTTAAATTGTGTATATCCCTTATCTATTGGATTATTAGTAGTAGATTAATATTAATATAAGTAGAATAAAAACTTTAGTTAAGTCACCCAAAGTTTTTATTCTACTTATATCCAGGTAAATACGTAATATTTTTGCCACTATCCTCAGATATAGTTAATTTAGACAATTACCAAGTAAAAACACCCAAAAACCAAATAAAACAATAATTAGATAAATCTAGTAATTTTACTTGATCGTATTTCTACAGACTCATATATTAAATCATTTTATTTATCTATTTTTGCATATTTTTTCAATATTGCACTGAATTTTATTAAATAATTAATTCCCCAAAAGATTAATATAAAAAACAATAGACATAAACTTGAATTATATTTATCCCAAAAATAAATTACTATAGATACAAGTATAGCATTTAAGCAACTAAAGAATAATTGCATTTTAAAAAATTTATCATTAACTATAATAAAATTCTTATCCTTTATTGTGTAAATAACTTTTTTATTAAAATAGTAAATAATATTATAAATAACAAATAATATTGGCATAATTACACCACATATAATAAATAGCATACATATTCTCCCATAAAAGCATTTTTTAAATTATAACATATATCGAAAAATATGGCACCTTCTAATTTTCAAAGATCACTTCTTAATTATATGATATTCTTTTATCTCTTCAACTAAAGACGGTTCTGAAAGCAATTTTAAACCTGTTAACGAAAGAAGTTTTGCTCCTAGATTAATAGCATTTAATCCATCTTTTGAAACAGCTGCATCTTTAAATTCAACAGTATGAAGAGAATAATTTCCATTTGTAATTTTAATTCCTGCATGAAGTGTAGGAATTACCTGTGATACATTACCAGCATCAGTTGATGCAAATTTAATATCTCTTTCATATTCCTGTGATAATTCATTAAGATATCTTTCATAAACTTCATCCAATTTTTTATTAGGTACAAGATTATCAACTTTATTCTGGAATAAATCCATTTTGTAAGTACATCCTGTTGAGAGAGCAGCACCTTTTACTATATTTAATACTTTCTTACGGACCTCATTTACTCTTTCACGCGTATCAGCTCTTATATAAAATCTTCCACGACTATAGTCTGGAACAATATTAGGTGCAGTTCCCCCATCTAAAACAATTCCATGAATTTTTACATCTGATGTGAGATGCTGCCTTAAAGCATTTATTCCGTTATAAGTCAAAATCAATGCATCAAGAGCATTTATTCCTTGTTCAGGTGAAACTCCTGCATGAGCTGCTTTTCCAAAGAACTCAATGTCTACTGGATCTAGTGCTAAACTTTTTGGAGTAAGTGTATTCACTATATTAGGATGCGTTTCTAAAGCAATATCCACATCTTTAAAATATCCTAAATTAACAAAATCCTCTTTTGCACTTCCATTTTCTCCTCCTTCTTCTCCTGGTGTACCATAAACCCTTACTTCTCCTCCAAAATTATCTAAAAACTTTGAAAGAGCTATAGCTGCAAATACACTTATTGTTCCTATAAGGTTATGCCCACATCCATGTCCTAATCCTTCAAGGGCATCATATTCTGCAAGAAAGACGAGAACAGGTCCCTTTTTATCAGACTTTTTTACAGCTGTAAAACCAGTTCTATGGTTAGCAACATCAATTTTTACATCAAATCCATTTGCAGATAATGTATCAGCTAATAGCTTACTTGAAAAAAATTCATAATTAGACACTTCTGGTTTTTCGTGAATTTTTCTTGCTATTTCTTTATACCTTTCATCATTTTCATCTATATATTTAATAAGTTCTTCTTCATACTTTTCCATACGCACTTCCTCCTCATAATTTTATTAAGCTGAATTCATAAGTCATAAATTCATTTCTTTTCTATAAATATACTAAAAGCTCTTATAATATTTTTAAACTTGATTCATTATAGAATTATATTCTTCCTATTTTTCTTTTAATTTACTTGTGATAAAATATTTTTGAAAGTAGGTGTAAGTTATGCAAATGCAATTTGATGGAGCTGTTATTAAAGAAAGGAATGTAACTTTTGCAATAGCTGTTGTAAAACCTTCTGTTTTTGCAAGTTCTGATATAGAAGGTCTTAGGAAGGATTTTTCTCGTGTATTTCAAAATCTGCCTGTAGTTCTTATGGCACAAAATGCTCAAGGTACTGCTAGATATAGCGGAAGACGTGATCTTGTAAATTTTATATCTAAGGTACCTTTAAGCCGCATTCCATGGAAAAAGTATACTATTAATTTCTATTATTAATTGATTATTAAAATAGAAATTAATTAATATTCATATGCTTAAATTTAATATGGATGCATTCCGCTTCTTGAAAGTCCAGTATTTTCATCTAAACCAAACATCACATTTAAATTCTGGACCCCTGCATGTGCTCCTCCCTTTCCAATACTGTCTAAAACGCTGTACACAACAATTCTATTTCTCTTTTCATCAACATCAACACCAATATGACAGTAATTTGTTCCTGAAACTGCTGAAACCCATGGATATGGTTCATAAATATAGCTTGATTTTTCATTCTTTTCATAGTCTAGAATTTTGATAAAGCCTTTGCTATCATTATAAAAACTCTTATACAAATCTAAAATTTCCTTTCGTGTTACTGTTTTGTTAGGAAAACAATGTGATATTGTTAATATTCCTCTTGTAATTGGAACATAAGCAGTTGAAAAATGAACACTTACTTTATTTTGCGTAAATCTAGATAATTCTTGCTCTATCTCATATGTATGCCTATGATTTACTACATTATATGGAAGTATATTGTTTCCTATCTCTGGATGATGAACACTTATATTAAGTTCTGCTCCTGCGCCAGCTGTTCCTGAAAGACCATCCACCACTATTTTATTTGTATCTATTATTCCTTCATTTACTAATGGAGCAAGTCCAAATATTGCTGATGAAGAATAACAGCCTGGATTTGCAATAAGCTTAGCATTTTTAATTTTATCTCTTTTAAATTCAGTGAGTCCGTATATAGCCTCTTTTATAAGCTCTGGCTGAGTGTGTTTCATTCCATAGATTTCTTCCCAATCACTTATATTTTCAAGACGAAAATCTGATCCAAGGTCTATAACTTTAGTTCCTTCTTCAAGAAATTTCTGTGATAGCTCCATTGCATGGCCTGAAGGTAGTGCTAGGAACACAACATCACAAGGAGTGATTTCTTCCATTTTGCATAGCTTCATATTTAATCCATAAAAATTTCTGTGAAAGTCTGATACATATTTGTCATGTCTACTTGTTGCCCATACAGCTTCTGTTTCTGGATGTTCCAAAAGTACTCTTAACACCTCCCCACCCATATAGCCAGAAGCTCCACAAATACCAACTTTTATCATTATTTTTTCCTCCTATTTTCCTGCTACAAAAAGAAAAGCCCTAAGCTGATTTAATAATCAACTTAGGGCGAATATACAATCCGTGTTACCACCTAATTTCAGAAATAACTGCACTCAATCAGTACGAAGATTATGTATCTTTATACTGTTTTCCTTTTAACGGTAGAATCTCCGATGAAGCCTACTCATAATACACTTTCGGTTCATAGCTCCAAGACTGGTTCAATATTTTTTCATTAAAGTTTTTCACCTGGCAACTTCTCTCTGAAAAATCAAAAATATTTACTGTTTCTTTTCATAGCATTTGTAATTTATTTTTTATAATGTAACATATTTACTTTTATATGTCAATTAATACTTTTGTCAATGTTAATATTTTGTCAGTTTTAAAATGATCGATATTTTTAGTTCAAATTTTCCTATAATAGAATATATCGTATATTGGATTTCAGTTATTATTCAATATACTCTTATGCTACAAATAAAGGCAATAGCTAGGAAATCAAACCTAACTATTGCCTTTAAATTTTTCTACATATCATCATTCTTTTTACCACTTTTATCAATTGTATCTGCTAAGACTTCACCGCTATTTTCAACTGCTATTTTAAAATTTGATACTACTTTTATTAAAAATGTAGGCAAAGGCACATCTAGTTTCATTAAATTTTCTAATATTGATATTAATTCATTGATTATAAGCCATATAGATACTAAAAGTCCAAAAAATGTAGTCATTGGTATATTAATATCAATAGCTTGTGCAACATTTATTATTGTCCAATCTACAATCATTCCAACTGCTACAGCTACCCCATAGAGAAGTTTTTTTACTATCCCCCACAATCCAGTTTTGCTATTTAATACATTATTTTGAAAGGCTGATAACATTCCAGTTAGATAATCTGTAATAAGTACCGCTATTAACATGACTATTATGGGGGATAAAATTCCAAGTTTTGAGCTTAAATATGCTGATATGGCTGCAAATATTGATTTTATTAGGTTAGTTTTTTCTAATATTTTAGGTCACCTCCTTTCTTTTAGTAAAGATAAAAATTTAAATATGATATTTAGTACAGTGCAGTTTTCATAATTTTTAATAAGGTTGCTATTAGTATTAAAATTTAGGAACATTTTAAATTAATTCATCATGGAAAATATGTTAAAATAAATAATAGGTTAGGAATATTATTATTTAGAAACTTTAAAATTTCATATAGCACAAAATTCATAAATTATTTAAAATTTGCCTATTTACACAAAAGGAGATTTTTATTATGAAAAAGTTAGCATTTATCTTATTATTTTTTATAACGTTTTTTATATCATGTTCATCAGAGTCTTCTAAAGAAGAAAACAATTCTAAGATAAATAATAGTTCTGATAAATCTGTTTCAGAAAACCTTAATGAAAATAATGATTCAAAAGATACCGCTAAAAATGAAAATAATTCAACAAATAACAGTTCTGCTGCCAATGCTGAATCCAATGATAAAGATAAAAATATATCTGAAATTAATAATCAAAATGTTACAGAAAAAATTACTGACTATATTATTAATGGACAAGAAAATAAACCTGAAGCTGAAAAGTTAAAATGGAGTGAGTCATTTCTAAATAGAATTGATATTGGCTCATTATATGATCAATATATATCCAGTGGTGGAAATCCTAATGATTTAGAAAGTATTTCACAATATGTAACTTTAAATGCTCCAATTCTTAATGATTGGAAAAAATTATTTGAACGGGACCTATATAATATATATGGTCAAAAGGTAACAAAATTAGAACCTTTAGATAATGATCTATACCAAGCATATGTAAATATAGATGGTAAAGATGTTCCTTATGTGGTAGTTTCAGCAAGAACAGGATACTTTCATGGATGATGATTCATTAAAAAGTGAAAAATGATACTGTTACGTATGAAATAAATATATGGTGTTATATTATAGTTTAGTGAGAAATAACCAAAATTGAATATGTGAATTAATACCTTTTTTAAATGTATAAATAACTATTCCATTTTATTCATAACAATAATAATCCTGATACAATGAGGTTAGATGGAAAAAATAACAAAAAAAATGATTAAGGTTAAATATTTCTTAATCAATTCTTTTGACAATATAATTATATTATTTATTAAGAAGACAAAAATGTAACTTTGCTGTTTTAAAACTGTTTAATATTTATCATCATTTCTCAAATAATGATATAATGCATAAGAATATAAAGTAAGTTGATTTATGAATAATGAATAACATTATTGTTTAAAACTAAAAAATTGTAATGAAAAAATCACTTGTTAAAAATAATAATAGCTAAAATATTAGTAACTATTCCAAATCGAACACTTTATAAAAATCACTTCTATTTTAGCTATTTTATATTGTATATATATCAGAAAATTCTCTTTCTATCTTTTGTTCATTAGTTTCACCAATTACTTTTATTGTATAATCTTTATCTTCAACTAGCTGCGCTGGAAGTTCTATTATAGCTTCACATCCAACTCCTTCTTCACTTAATATTTCTATTGTTCCTCCATGAAGTTCAACAAATGATTTAACTAGATATAGTCCTATTCCAGTTCCTTCACATTCTCTTGATAAAGAACTGTTTGCCTGGCCAAATCTTTCAAATATAATACCTAGTTTACTATTTGGAATGCCTTCCCCATCATCCCGTACTTTAATTATAATCCTATCATTTTTATCACTTACAGTTACATATATATCTTTTCTATCATTACTAAATTTAATAGAATTTGATAACAAGTTTAACAATATTCTTTCTATTACTTCCTCATCATAGCTCATTATCTTTTCTTCTATATCTGTATCAAAAATTATATTAATATTTTTATCTTTCAAGTAGCTAGCAACCGATTGCACTATATTTTCAATAGTATATACAATATCGCTATTTCTCTTACTTAATTTAATAGATCCTGATTCCAATTTAGTAGTATCTAAAAAGTTATTTATCAAGCGTATTATCCTTAAACAATTTTTCTTCATTGTTTTTAAATATGCTTTACTTCTTAGAATCTTATTTTCATTAGGTAATTGAAGATCCATAGTAATCATTTGAACTCCTGAATATATAACATTAATTGGAGTTTTAAGCTCATGGGACATATTTGTAAAAAAGTTTCTAATAAGTAAATTAAATTCTTTTGTCTTATTTAAAACTTTTATATTTTCTTCTATATCTGATTCTAGGTTTTCTAAAGTTTTTTCTGAAGTTATATCTATTAAAAATGTTAATATTGTTGCTTCTTTTTTATAAACAAAAAAAGATGATGTATTACGAACTGGAATTTCCATTCCATTGCAGTCAAATATATTTTCTTCCTTAACATCCTTTATAAGGTTCTTATTTACTATATTTAAATATTTATTTTTAATCTCTTCTTGAGCCTCTTTAGAATAATGCCCATAAAAATCTATATTATCTAGGTTGCAAGAATCATCATATCCTAATAATTTTAAGGCACTTTGATTAGCATAAATAACTTTTCCTTTTCTATGTATAATAATAGCGTTTAAAGAATTTTCAAATAATATATCATAGCATATCTCATTATTAAAGAGGATAACTTTCATTTCCTCCCTCTGCTTATTTCTTTCTTCTAATTTACTGCTTAATTTATTTAATTTTTCTTCTTTCTTTTTATCAATATCCTTTACTATATCTACGTAATATCCAAGTATGTATGAAACAAATATAAATACACCAGTCATAATTAAATCTTTCTGGAATTCCATATTAATTCCATCTTTTAATGGAGCATATAACAAATCTGCTATAAGTATAATTAATGAAGAAATTACTGCTGTTATAGTTCCATATTTTGTTCCAAATTCAATGGTTATACATATTATAAGTAATAAAAATAAATATTTATATTGTTTATCACTTTCCATGCAGATATACATTGGTAAAGATATTGCTAAAATAAGAACTATATCTTCTAATATTAATCTTCTCTTTATTTTCTTACGATTTTTATCTTTTCTTCTATTTAAAGCAATCCACGAAAAATAAAATACTGCTATAAGACATAAAAAAAATGCTGATGTATATAGATTTACCCCTTGATTATTATCCATAAGATTTATCCATTCCTCAGGCAAATTAATATATATAATTATTATAATAAATACTAAAATTGAAATTTTTAAAATAGATAAGATGTTATACATTTTATTATTATATATGTTATCCTGCATTATATTCCCCCATCAATAGCTTCTAAATCAAAAAGTAAAAATTGTTACTTAAGATAATTCTCTATAACAATTTTCACTTTCTATTAATTCTAATCCTTCTTTATCTTTTTTAGGCACTTAGGCTCTTTAGGCTGATAAGTACCCCAAATACAAGCTGAAGCAGAAACTTCATAAGCCATTTTTTTGCATACATCACTTGCAGTTTTTAATAATACTTTACGGATCATATCCTCACCTCCCTTCAATAAGAAATTTTAATCCCAAATCAATTTTAGTTACTAAGAGATCTCCCATCTTGGTTAATGTAAAACTCTGCCAAAATGTTCCTATAATTAAGCACTCTATTAATTTTATATATATTACATTTCTATTTACTATATATACTAAAAGTAAGCTTATAGTTATAAATGTAATTATAAATATTAATAATATTGATTTCTTTCTAAACGATTTTTTCATACTGTCATCATCAATTGGCTTTTGGATACTATCTACAGGTGCTTTTTTCAATATTATCAACAGACTAATTATTATTAATAACACACTGAAAATAATAACTATATTTATATTTGATTTATAAAAAAACCTGTTGATAAAACCCCCAAAAATTCCAGAACTAACTGCTCCAATTATCGTACATCTCATAGGAGATGATGCATGTACTCCTCCTGAGTATTTTCTCAAAATGCTTGCTGTAATTGAAAATAGTAATGTCTCATATAATGCTCCTGTAAAAAATCCAACTATTATTACCCATAATATAGAATTTATAGTTTGAAATAAATTTATTGCTCCATATATAATGATATCTGTTTCATCTGAATCAGTATTTAAATTTGTTTTAACCATATTTCCTAATTTAAAAGCTAGTTTTTCAGTAATTGACATATTCTTTCCTCGCCTTCTTTTTTAGTAGAAGTTTTATTATAAAAATAAATACAACCATAATGATTAACGAAGGGATTCCTAATAATAATTTTTTAAAAATATTAATGCTTTCTGTATTAAAATCAATGTTCATAAGTCCCAATACATATATGTTAATAAATTCACTTAGCGACAAAATTAAAAACATAGTTAATGTACTATATATAGCTTTAATAAGCTTAATTCTAATAAAAGTTATTATTAATATATCTAAAATAATATTTATAATAATATGCACACCAAATGATATAGGCAATAGCCTTACACAAAAAGCATTTATTGACATACATATACCTGATAAAAAATATTTCCAAATAGACATATTTTTTTCTTCAGATAATAATATAATGCCATAAGTTATCATAAATGATTCAGGAATTACTCTAAATACAAATTCCAAAAAATTAAGCTGTAACATTTTATCCCCCTTATACCCTATCTATAAAAACGTCATATCACCTTTTTCAATGTTATATTTAAATAATTCTATACTTTTTTTTATATTCCTTCTTTTTTTTTACTTTTTTTTATTTAAAATACTTTTTTCATAAAATAAGTAATTAATTCAAGAAAATATATTAAAAATCGTATGCAGAATAGGGAATATTTATTTAATATATTTGTATATATCATTTATTATTACAAAATCATGAAAAAAACTGATAAACAACGAATTTTTATTCATCATCTATCAGCATTTTATTATTTTATGGGTAAATCAATTCACTCATTTTCTTAATTATCTTACTTCTAATTTTTACACAATAATCCTTATCAAATCCAAGTTCCATTCCTACCGCAACCCATGTCTTTTTTTCTCTACTAAAATATCTTAGATTTATTAATTTATATTCAATTGAATTTAGTTCTCCTAGTGCTCCTTCAATTTTCACTTTCAAATCCTTATTATATTTAAGTTTGGCTTTAAGTATATCAACCTGTTCTTTTATATATTCTTCTCTTTTTATAATTTCATTTTCTACACTTGAATTGAATGCATTTGTTTTACTTCCTCTCTGATCATATGATACAGCTTTAAGTGTTATATCATTTAATAAATTTTCTATATCTATTTGAATATTTTTTATAGCAATTTCCATTCTTTTATAATTATATAAAGCTTCTTCTGTTCTTTTTAACTTTTCCTTCATACATATCCACCTCATTTTTACACTAAATTTATCAATTTTTTTTCTTTTTGCATCTCTGTAACAAAAATTAATTTCAATTTTGTTACAGTTGAAATCCTTAATATACAAGGCCTTACATAACTTTTTGTTATGTGTAACAAAAAAATAAATATTATATGCTTATCTTTATTTTTTCAAGTTACAATAAAAACTTAAATTTATTACTTTCTATCTGTTTTAGTTTTAATATTTATTATTAGTATATTATTTTTTTATTTTGTTACAGAGGATATATTTTACACTGCAACAGCCCAATCCATGAGGCCTTAGCCTTGTAACAAAATTGTAACAAAAATAATTTTCATTAAATTCTCAAACTGTTCTTAACCCCCTAAATTACTGAGCTTTCACTTGTAACAAAATTTGTAACAAGATTTGCAATTTTTGTTACAAATATAACATCTATACCTACAATTACTATTCTAATTTAGTTTGGAAACATTCTTTCAAAAATTTCCTGTTCATATTCACATACATTTTCTTCAAAAATTTCTTCATTAGTTATATTACTTACGTTTAAATCCATAAGCTTTTCCTTATGGAACATGTCCACCCATACAGGCTTTGAAAATTCATTAAAGCCTGATAAGAATCTTGCCTGCTTTGCATTTATCTTTGTAATATACCCTGACTTAATTGCCTGTTTTCTAAAATCTTTTAACTTTAAAGGTATAACATCTGCTGATCCATAATCCTTAATGAACTTAAAAATTTCATCTATCATCTTTGATGTTCTTATATAAATCTCACCATCTTTAACTTCTATCATTGGACTGCTTACCCTATTATTTGCAATCATGTCATTATAAAGTATCAGCATCTGCTCCACTGTTGTTTTTACATCTTCACTGCCCTCAAGAATTTCTTCTTTGATATTTTGAATTATAAATTTTTCATACCCCTCTATCTTTTCAAGTCCATATCTCTCCATAAGAATATTAAAAATTTCTATTCCGCATCCTATATTAAGTGCTGTAGTTAATGTTCTGTCCTTTAATTCCTTGAATTTTTCCATGAGATTTTCTCTAATAAAAGCATATTCTTCTATCGGCATGTTTAATATTTCATCTATTAAACTTCTGCCAAATTTATTTAACGTTTCTTTGTGGCTAGTAAGATATAAAAAGGCTTCACTGCTTTCCTGTGTCCGTTCATTCTTAGAAATATAAACAATACATGACCGTGTTATGAGTGCTTTTTCTTGATTTGGATAACTTTCTTCACCTGCCATAATTATTGGTCTTTCCATTTTAAACGCCCTTGTTTTAAGTGTTTTCTCGCCTCTTGAAACAACACTTTTATCATAAGTATTTCTCAAAATCTCACTTAACCGCTGCAATTTATATCTGTCCATCATGCTTGGTTTAAATTCATCAAAAATAATAGGATAATTTCCTGTACTTAACGCTTTTATCATTGCAAATGGAGTTGTTGATATTGATTGTTTTTCTTCTAATGGATAATTAAGAATCGGTGCTATTATCTGCTCTAATATTGTAGATTTGCCACTTTCAGATTCACCAACTATAAGAAGATGATGAAGTTTTTGATCTAATGAGGAATTCTGTAATACTGCAAGATCATTTATTACTGTTCCAATGATGCTTAAACTTTTTTCAGGTGATAAGAATTTAAATACTCTCTCTTTAATCTCCCTTAATTCTTCTTTGTTTATTTGATCTTTATTTATGATATTTACCCTACTTTCTTCACTTAAAACCTCATAGTCTATTTTGTGTTTATAAATTGTTCCTCTAGACGTTATAAGTCCAATCTTTTTATCTTTTAAAATGAATTTTGTCCCTAAATGTACTTCTTCATTTTCTAAAGCAAAATACTTGTTAATATATAATTTGAGTTTTATTAAATCATCCATCTTTCCTAGAAAAGTTAAATCTATTCCAAGAAAATTTCTAAAGCTCTTTAAATCATCAAATATATTACTGCTGCCAGTCTTTTCTATAATTTTGCCTTCAATACAGCTTTTAAATTTAAGCTTTATACCTTCACATTCCTCATCTACTTTTATTATTTTTTTGGCTTCAAGAATGTTAAAGTCTGAAATATATATTTTTGTTTCAAAATCACTTTTATCATCTTTAACAATCTTAAACTTGTATATTCCTTTTCTATCCTGGACATATTCATATTTATTTTTTAGATCAATGCTTCTATCAAAAGCATTAAGTAAATCCTGAGTATTATGTCCAGATTCTAACCAGTCAGTTACATCTTTGTTTTCACCTAACTTATTTATTCCATGTAAGTTTATTATTTTAAACTTTTTAGAACAGCCTATAAATTCTTCTTTAATTTTAGATACATATTGTTCACCTGCTTCTCCTGTATCACCAATAACATATACTTTCATATTTTCTTTTTTCAGTTTTTCAAAATCTTTAAATCCCTTTAATGATCCAGCCACATAACTTTTATTTCTAAAGATATTGTTTATGGTATTAGCGTCCTTTTCACCTTCAACAAAAATTATTGTCTTTTCTTCCTCCATTGCTTTTAATAAATTGAAATAATTATATGGTACTTCATTGCATCCTCTTTTGTTTATTACTTTTCCATTATCAATGTGATAATATGGTGTTTCTTTTGAATTATCAGGCTTTAGAAACTTTGCCTTTGCATATAATGGCTTGCTCTTTTCATCTACAAAAGTAAATATTCCAAGAAGTTCATAACCTTTTTTAATAGATTTCATTTGACCCTTAATATATTTTTTTATCTTTTCCTCAAAAATTTCTTTTTCAGTCTGTTTTTCATATAACCCCAAATACTTTTTAGCTTCCTGAAAAGTTAAATTCTTATACTTCATTACAAAATCTATTGCATCACCTTGCTCATTTGTGCTGAAATCCTTAAACTTTTGTTTATTGCAATTGCTGTCAAAGTATATGCAAAAAGAAGGTGTTTTTTCTTTCTTAAATGGAGAATATATTTTGTTTTCTCTGTTGAATTTTTCTCCTGTTAAAGATTCTATTAAAGATTTTAAGTCTATATCATTTATTTCTCTCATTCCATTTGCACCTCCTATAACACGAAGCCATTAATTAGTTCATAACTCGTCATCTTTCTACCTGTGAAATTTTCAATCTCTATGCCTGCCATGCTCACTTCTTTTGTTCTTAAATTAAATAACTTTAAATGCTTCATGCATTCTTCAACTGAATGCGACTTAAAATATTCTTCAGCATCATTAGCTTTCTTTAGTTTTTCATTATACTTTTCCTTAAGAAGAGTTAGCTTATCCAAAGATATCAGTCCTTCCTTTTTTATTCTTTTGATTACCTTAATAATATCCTGTCACTCAACATACAATTAGTTTTTATAAAATAAATTTTGTTATACCTGATTTAGGCTTCATTTTTCTTTTCCAAATATCTCTTCTTCTTTAATACCAAATGCATGTGCTATAGCTCGTCTACTATTTTTACGCGGATAAATGTTTCCCTTCTCCCATCCCCAATATGCTTTTTGACCAGTGCAGCACTTTTCAGCAGTTTCTTCCTGACTCCACCCCTTAATAGTTCTTAAAACTTCCATCTTTTTAAACCAAGGTAAATCATTTATTAAATCAGACATTTATACAACCTCCCTTTTACGTATTTTTACCACTTTTTAGCTTACAAATATATTTTACGTCTTTATGTCGTACTAATCAATTTCATTTATACGTCTTATCACGTCTTTTATGGATAAAATTAGGATGTTATCATTGCTTTTCTTTAGTTATCTGTTATTTATTGGCATAATGACGTTAAAAACGTAACTTCTAAATACAAAAAAGGCTGTAGTTTTAACTACAACCTCTTAATACTCTAATTTTTTACTACTTTTTTATTTGATTAACACTCTTTATTTATTCATAATAACATATATTCTAATATAATCTTTTTGAAGATTATATTAGAACTTATATATGGTTCGCAACCTCATAAGCATCCCAAATAGCATACATAATATTAGAAACTTTTCGTGCATCTCCTAAAAGATGAATTTCTGGAATTTCAAATTCTAATTCGTTATATAAAGAATTTTCTTCCTTGTATCCAACTGAAAGTATTACTGAATCACATTCTATTTTTTCTATTCCATTTTCTGTTTCTACTTCAAGCATTCCATCTTTATATGTTTTTACCTTTGAATTTGTTTTTACCTCAATACCGTTAAATGGTATTAACTTTTCAAGCATTTCACTATTTGCAGAACATAAAGGTCCATTTAATGCAAGGATTTTATGTAACGCTTCTACTATTGTAACTTTTTTACCTTTTTTAGCTAGGTCAAGTGCCAATTCACAGCCAACTAAACCTCCACCAACTACAACAGTAGTATTTCCTGCATCTTTATTTCCTAGTAATACATCTGCTGCTGTAAATACTTTATCATCGTCTCCAAGTGAAAATACCTTTGGAGTAGATCCTGTGGCTATTATTACACTATCAGCATCATATTTTAATATTTCTTCTTTTGTTAGTTCACTGTTTAAATGTACTTCAACATTTAATTCCCCTAATGTATGAGCATACCAGTTAGCTAGTGCTATATCATCTTCCTTAAAGTCTGGTGCTCCACCTGGAATAAGGTTTCCTCCTAATTTATCATTCTTTTCGTAAAGAACTGGTTCATGACCTCTAAGAGCTAAAACCCTTGCTGCTTCGCAGCCTGCAACTCCACCACCAACTATTAAAACTTTTTTCTTCTTAAGTATTGGTGTTAACCCATTATCTTTTTCCCTACAAGCTTGTGGATTTACAGCACAATTAAGCATTGAATAATGTTGAATACGTCCCATACAACCTTCTTGACATGAAATACATGGTCTAATAGATTCCAATTTATTGCTTCTTAATTTATTTACATAATCAGGATCTGCAAGCAATGGTCTTCCAAGACTTATAATATCGCATGTCCCATTTTCAATAGCTTCCAATGCCATATCTGAATCATCCATTCTTCCTGCACATATAATTGGCACATCTACAGTTTCTTTCATTAATTTAGCATATGGTCTGTATAATCCTTTTTCTTGATACATTGGAGGATGACTCCACCACCATGAATCGTAAGATCCAACATCTGTATCTAATGAATCATATCCATAAGATACAAGTAATTTAGCTGCTTCTATTCCTTCATCTAAATCTCTCCCTTTTTCTGAAAACTCCTCTCCTGGAAGTGCTCCATCTCTTAAATCTTTGATAAAACTCTTTGGTGAATATCTAAGAGTCACTGGAAAATCTTCCCCACATCTATTTTTAATTTCTTCAACTATTTCACGTGCAAATCGAAGTCTATTTTCTAAACTTCCACCATACTCATCAGTTCTGTGATTAAATAATGAAATAGCAAATTGATCTATAAGATATCCTTCATGAACAGCATGAATTTGTACTCCATCAAAACCTGCTCTTTTTGCGTTATAAGCACCATCTCCAAACTTTTTAACTATAGATTTAATTTCATCTGCTGTAAGCTCACGGCAGATTTTATCAAGCCATCTATGTTGAATTGCTGATGGTGCAACTGGTGGAAATTCTCCTAGATTAGTAGGAATAGTAACTCTACCAAATCCGCCTGACATTTGTAAAAATACTTTTGCATTATAAGCATGTATTCTTTCAGTCATTTCTCTTGCGGTTCTAACAAAGTGAACTGGATTGTGTGTAGAACATGGACAATTTGGCATACCATGTTCTTCAACTTCATTATCTACAAAAGTCACTCCTGTAATAATTAATCCTGTACCACCTTTTGCTCTTTCAGTATAATAGTCAATTCCTCTTTGATTAAATCCACCTTCACTATCACCTAACCCTAACGGTCCCATTGGTGCTAATGCAAATCTATTTTTTATTTCACATTTTCCTATTTTAATTGATTCAAATAACTTTTTATACTTATTCATAGATATCCTCCTAAATTAAATATATAGCCGTTAATATTTTAACAAAATTCTTCCTATGTTTGGCATGCCTCCCTATTATTATATTATTCAAAATTAAAACATGTCAATACTTACATGTTCTATTTTTCATATTATATTTTACATTTAATTTAATTATGATAAAATAACTTTATAATAATAAAGAGGTAATAATATATGAGAAATTTAAAATATGCAATTTTAGGACTTGTTAATAGACAGCCATTAACAGGATATGATATAACAAAAGCATTTAATGAAGGATTAGTAGAATTTTGGTATGCTAAACATAGTCAAATATACCCTGAATTAAAAAGACTAACAGATGAAGATCTTATTTCATACGAAACAGTTATACAGGGTGAAAAGCTAGAAAAAAAGTTATACACTATAACCGAAAAAGGAAAGAAATGCCTACAAAAATGGTTAGCAAAAGATGATCCTTTAGAGCCAACTCCAAAAGATGTTTTTAGACTTAAAGCCTACTTCTGTGATGAAATGGATAATAACACTTTATTAAAGCAATTTCAAAGCGCATTAAGTAAGCATTCTGAAAGATTAGAATACCTGGAAAATTCTATGGAAGAGCTTTTAAAAACTAAAGATATATCCAAAGTATCTTCTCCTTATTTTGGAGATTATATTGTTTTAAATGGTGCAATTATGAGAGAAAAAAGTTATATAGATTGGCTTGATGATTGTATAAAAAAAATAACACAATAAAATGATTGTGTTATTTTTTAAGTTATAATCAAAACAAATTAAAATAAATTCAGTTGTAATATTCTTATATTGTACTTCACGCTTCTCTACAAAAACTTTTGAAACTTACCTTTAGTAGCTTTATAAAATTCATATGTTATAATTTAGAAAAATAAACCTATTGCAACATATATATTTATCAAAATTTTTTTAAGCTATAGGAGCCATAAGGATTTTTCCTGTTCCACGATATACATTTACAAAGCCTTCACCTGAAACAGCAGATCCAACTAAACTCTTACTAGATTTTTCAACCCTAAAATCTAATGACTTAGACCATGCAATTGCAAAATTTCCGTCAATTCTAACTTCATCATTATCTAAAACAAATTCTATAAGTTCATCTCTTGGAACTGGACTTTCAAGTACTGCAACTCCATCACCTTCAAGGCATAAATTAAATAACCCTTCATTTCCAAGCATAGCTGAAGAAAGATTTGTTCTAGCAACTACTTTTTGTTTAACTTTTGATTCACAAGCAAGGAAAAGTCCATCATCAAGTACTAACCCATTCCATTCTGCAACATCTTCAAGCAAGATATGTTTATATGTAGGTTCAAGCATTAATAAACCATTTCCTTCATATTTAGGTTTAATTGCAGATTCTTTTGTTACTTTAGAAGATATGGCTTTGCCTAAAAGATCGCCAAAACCTTTAACATCTGCTGCCATTTTCACATTTCCAGAAGTCCATTGCATTGCTCCTGCACTTATTGTATATGCATTTCCATTTAACTCTATTAGGACTTGTCTCTTTCTTACATTCATTTCTGATGCATAATATGCAGCTATTGCATTTTGTGTATTAACACTTAAATCTTTTTTATATTCAAGTACCTTAACCCCACCTTTAGTTGCTATGATTTCTATGTTCTTATTGTCGTAAAGATTTTTGTATGTTATCATTCTCATCATCTCCCTTTTTATATCTTTCATTCATTTTTAATTATAAATTATTTTGTAATATGTGGCAATTAATTTATAATTTAGTATTTTATATTTTACAACAATAATTTTATTATAATTCGTTTTTTAAATTTTCCTATAGAACTATACTTAACCATAAAACAAATTCTTAAGTTCTAATATTCTAAGTCATAATTCATTTACTCGTATAAGTAATTATCGTTTATTTCTTTTAAAAGCATTTTTAAGTTTGTAAGTAGGTAAAATAAAAGTCTTTTGTAGTATTGTAAAATAAAAAATATCACAAAATTCATTTATTATTTGAATAATGTGATATTTTAAGGCTTTATTCTAATCTACAAATTGGGATTTAACTTAATGTCGGTGACTTAAAAATTGTGATATAAAAATTATTGTTCATTTTTTAACTCAAAAACTTCTGTATTCCCATCAATATTTATAGTAACTTCTATAACTTCATCTTGCTTCTCTATTGCTCCATTTTTACTACTTGATTGCATAGTATAAGTTTTTTGTACACTATCTCCCTCATCAGAATTACCAGTTATTTTTCCGCCTGAAACACTACTCTTATATGATATCTCTACATTTTTTACTGATGATAATTCTGATATATCCTTCTTATAAGTTACTGTAAAAACCTTATTAGCTTCAGTATTACATTTAGTAACATTATTTTCTTTAGTAAATGTTACTTTACCATTTACTTTGTATTCAGCAGTCCAAGATTCATTTTCTCCCCTATAAGTATAGTCGTGTTTAATAACTTCCTTATTTGAGCAGCCTGTCATTACTAATATAGTCAAGATAATCATAAAACTAATTATTTTTTTCAACTTTCTTATCCACCTTTTAAATTTTAATCAATGATAACTTTTATTATTTATTTTCCGTATATTTCTATAATTATTTATACTGAAAATTCATTAGAAATATAATTCTTTTTGAATGTATTTCAAAATAAAAATCATACCTAACTACCATACAATGATTTATCTCTAAAAATCCTAATTTATTCATTACTAATTATAGTACATTTTGTAATTATTAAGCTATTCAAATTTCAAAGAACATTTTTTTATTAATTAATGCATCAATTTCATACATTGCGCAATATATACTTTTAAAATTTTTAATCATAAAAAACTCCATTTCGGCATTTTATATAAATTTGTCCTCACTTTATGTTCTATGGTGCAAGAGGTCCATTTACGCCCACCTTCTATGAATAATTCATCCTCTGTAAAATTATTCACTCACTCAATAAACTCCTCTACTTTTTTATTAAACAAATTTTGTAGCTCTAATAAAGAGTACTCAGAATACTCAGTATAAAAACTTTTGTAAAGCCCGCCAAGGTTATTCCACTTATATCCTGATGCAAGTGTAACTACTACTTTACCATCAGCTTCGTCTTTGTCCCATTTTCTAATTAAGTCTAGCCATCCTAGCTGATAAGAAATAATTTGTGATGGTGTCCTGCCAACTCCATCTATCATTTTTGATTTATCTTTTTCATCAACATGTTAGGTTTAAAGTTGATTCTGGTCCCATACCTCCTACCAAGCCCAATTTTCTCATATAATGCACCTCCTTGAAGTAATATTTTTTAACAAATTATAACATATATTCAAATATAAAATTATTTAATTTTATATAATAATCCCATTATAATCATTATTTTGTTTTTAAAGAGCATACCATTGGTGTATATCTTAATCCATCTGTAACCTGCTCTATATCTGTATCAGCAAATCCTAAATTATGATATACTTCTATAGCATATGGAGAAGAATTTACTGTTATAGTACCAGAAATATTATCTGAGCATGCTTTTTCAAACAACTGCCTTCCAATTCCTTTTCTATGATACATACCATCTACAAAAAATAATGCAATATGACTACCACTACTGCGGGTTGCAAGCATACCAACCATATTTCTATTTTCAAATGCTCCATAGATTCTAAGCATTTTTATATAATCCTTGTCATGTATAGAATCCCAAAAAGCCTGTATACCTTCTTCGGAATAGTCTGGTGATTCATATTTTTGAAAACCTGTCCATGCTAATTGTAATGCAGTATCAAATTCACTGCATGCAAGCTCTCTTATTTCCATATTTCCTCCTTATTAGTCATTCTTTTCTCTTTATTATTAATATTATTCACCTAAAGCTTTTTTTAAATCTTTAATATATAATTCCTGCTGCTTTTTTAAATAGATTCCAGCAAACAAATTCATAATAGGATTGTTTAAAGACACTTCTTCTGTAAATTCTATTTCAGTTCCATCACCTATCTTATTAAACTTTCCAATCCAATAACCTTTCATGTTCTTATTGCTCATATGAAACTCATAACGCTCAAAAGGCTTCTTTTCTGTAATCATAAAATTTGTTGGAAATCCTTTTGATGTATATTCTATAAAACTTAAGTTATCTTTACCAATTTCAATCTTGCTTAAATCACTTCTTCATTCAAAATTACTATTGTCAGTTACAACTTTCCAAACATTCTTAATATCTGATCTAAATCTACCCTTTATCACACATTTTTTCATATCATAATCCCCTTTTTATTTAAAATATAATTTATACACTTTTTGAATTTGAAGTATCATTTATGGTTTTTATCATACACTTACAACTAAATTAATACTATTTATAATTTATAATATAATTTCAAAGTGATATTTATAAGTATGTGAATTTTATAATGAATGAGCTAACTACTGAAGAGACACAAGAACCAGAATTAATTATACAAGCAAAAAGAAGCTTATATATTATAGAAGCTATATTAATGTTTTAGATATGTCTCTATTAATTTAAAATGTGTCCATAAAGATATACTAGCACCAGGAAGTAATTCTAAAATTCTAAAAAATAAAAATTCTTAAGTTCCTAAATTCTTAAATTCTTAAGTTCTAAGATTCTAAAATTATTAGTGACTTAGGTCAATATTTAATAGTATGAGCAATTATCATTTATTTTTTAAAAAAACATATCTAAGTTTATAGATAAAATTTTATAATAAAGTAATAAAAAAACACCACATTTTCATTTCTGAATATGTGATATTATATATATTATTAATTTTGAAATATTTAAAATTGGTAAATCTTCACTTATCTATAAATTAGACTATATTTTTAATCTATCTGACGCTAATATTGCATAATAACTAGCATCACATATTCCTTGATTATTCCGATCAGATTGACGTAATGTTCCTTCATAAATCATTCCACACTTTTTCATTACTCTACCGGAATTGAGATTTCTAGGGTCATGTCTAGATTCAATACGATTCACGTGAACTTCATCAAATAGAAAATTAATAACCATTTTTAATGCCTCAGAAGTAATTCCTTCATGCCAAAATTTACGTCCAATACAATAACCAATATGAGCCATTCCAACTTCTTCATCTTGATGTACAACACTTATCGATCCTATTGGCTCAATACTGAAATCTTTCACTATAATAGCCCATTGATAGAAATCAGGATTTTTATAATTATTTACCCAATCTCTTAATACTTGTTTGCTAATGTCTAAACTTTTATGAGCTGGCCACGTTAAATATTTTGTTACTTCTGCATCTGATGCCCAATTATTAAACATTGCTTTATCATCTTCTAATACAAACTGACGCAAAATTAAACGTTCAGATTCTATTCTTTTTGTTCCAATATTATTCATAATATCCCCTCACAAATCATAATTAATTTATTAGTAAATTATAACACATATATAAATATAACGTTCTTTAATCTCTAAAGAACGTATATTTAGTTGCTATTGACCATATTTAAAATTTTAATTCTTCTTCTCTTTGATGCAAAACACAGCCATTAAAAGTAAAATTATTGTAATACATGACATTACTGCGAATGTTATGTTTAATCCATGTATATGTGCGCTTTCCCCAAAACTTGTGACTGAATTTTGTGCTACTAGTGTCATTATTGCAACAAATATAGCTGACCCAATTGATCCTGAAATTGTTCTAAGCGATGTAAGAAGAGCCGTTCCATGAGGTGTATCTTCAACTTCAATTCCACTAAGTCCCCAGGTAACTAAAGGCATCATAAGGCATCCTATTGAAATACATCTTATGGCATTTAATACTGCTGCAACTACTATAGACGCATTTAATGGTATAAATGCCATACCTACATTACTTATAAGCATAAATAAAGCACCAGCTATAAACAACTTTTTCATTCCAATCATATCATATATTTTCCCAGCAAATGGGCTTACTATTGCCATTAAAAGTGATCCTGGAAGAGTAACTAACCCTGATACTGTTGCAGACATTCCCTTAATTGCTTGTACATATAGAGGCATAATAATAGAAGATCCCATCATAACAAGATATAATACCATGCTTCCTATGACGCTCAACATATACTCCCTGTTTTTAAAAATTCTTAATTCAAGAAATGGCATTTCCATGTGTAGCTGTCTGTATACAAATATAATCATAGCTGTAATTCCTACTATAATAGGCAGAATAATATTTATACTTAATAATGCATAATTTCCTATGTTTCCAATTCCCAAGATAATACCGCAATAAGCTAATGCACTTAAAACAAAAGACAATATATCAAATTTTTGTTTTACAGTGTCAAGAATATCATCAAAAACAAAAATAGCTAGTGCAAATGAAATAGCTATAATAATTAATGCAATAACAAATATCATCTGCCATCTCATATGATCTACAATAAATCCTGCAATGGTAGGTGCAATTACAGGTGCTGCTCCAACAGAAAGTCCATATAATCCCATAACAGAACCTGCTTCTTCTTTTGGATAAATGCTAAGAAGAACAACTTGTGCCATAGATGTTAATATTCCATTTCCAGCTGCTTGAAAAATTCTTCCAATCATAAGCATCGTAAAATTTGGTGAAAAAATATCAATTATAAGTCCAAACATAAAACATACTAAAGCAGACAAATATAATTTCTTTGTTTCAAATCTTCTTATCAAAAATGCAGTGGCTGGCATCATGATTCCCATTGCAAGAGAATAACCACTTGTAAGCCACTGCCCAATAGTTGCGCTAATTTTAAGATCGTTTAAAATAGGGGGAAGCGCTGTGGTAAGTGAAGTTGCAAGCATAGATGATGCAATGCATGTCACCAATATATTTATGAATATTAATGACCTCTTTTGTTTATTAATTTTCATTAAAGTTTTCATCCTTTCCATATCCTCAATGTGTAATGTTTAGATAATGATTTTATTATCTAAACAGTTGTAACTTTAATAAAAGTATATTATAATGACTTTGTTTTAACCACTACACAATTTTGTAATATGTAAATATAAAGGGAAAAAGTATGAATAAAAGCAATAATAAAAGATACCAGATAACAGATGAAAAAATAGAAAATGCATTATTAACGCTTCTTAAAGATAAAGACTTTAACTCAATATACGTTAATGACATATGTAAAGAAGCTGGAATTGCACGTACATCTTTTTATTCTCATTATGATGACATAAATGATTTGATATTAAAAATCCAGAAAAAATATTCTAATAAAATCATTGATATACTTCTAAAAAATAAGCTTTCACCAAAAGATGCCTACACAAAGTATTTTTCTTATATAAAGGATCATTCTAGCTTTTATAAAGCATATTTTATGAGTATTGATAGCAAAATATTAGCAAAAACTACTTATGATTCTATATTTGATTTATATTCCAAGCCACTAAACGATGATGAGATAGCCAAGCGTAAAAGAAAATATCATATGATTTTCATTGGAAATGGAATAAAATCTATTGCATGCAAATGGCTTTTTGATGGCTGCATAGAAACACCTGAAGAAATGACTGAAATACTGCTTCAGGAATATAGTTATATATTTTCTAATCAAAATGCAGAAAATATTTAAAAAATAATTATGATTAAAAAGACAGTAATTTATTATAAGACTTATTTATAGATAAGATAACCCCACGAAAATCCAATATTTATGATTTTCGAGAGGTTCCTAATGCTATGGCATATCTCATTCTTAACTAGTTTTTTCTTCTTTATTTAGCTTCATAATTTTCCATTCTTGTTTAATGGTATGCAAATTAACATCATATACAATCTACTGAATTTCAATTTTTAAATCTATCTCACTTATTGGAATTTATTAAAGAAAAGTTACCCCTACTTTCAATAACTTCTCTTTTGTATGCTGAAATTTTTTCATGTTCCCAATTCCAATACAAGTCAAATCAAATAATACATCAAATTCTTCTCGTCCTACCAACGCTGAATATCCAACATAATCATTTCCATCTACCCCAACAAATTCTATTGTTTGTGTGTTAATTTT
Source organism: Clostridium neonatale (assembly GCF_001458595.1). GTDB lineage: Bacteria > Bacillota > Clostridia > Clostridiales > Clostridiaceae > Clostridium > Clostridium neonatale. The sequence goes on along the minus strand of NZ_LN890328.1, from coordinate 253,062 downwards.
CTTAAGATATTCAAATAATTCCTTGTTAGAAAAACAACTATTTTTCTTTTTTTCATAAATGTTATTTGAGACAACAGATAGTCCATCAACTAACTTTTTTCAATTTTTCCATTCTACCACCAAAATTTATTTGTAATATAAAACACCATTTCTGCCGGATATTCACTTATTTTTTTATTGATATTTAGAATTAGTTTTTTCTCATCATATGGATATCTTTTTTTATTTCTTTTGTTTCTGACATAATCTTCTTGCATATCAATAACCAGCAAACATTTCATTTTATCACCTCTACAAATTATAATTTATTTTTAGAAAATTATAGCCCATATGCAAATATAATACTATTCGATTTCTCAGATATTAATTTACTTCGTCACTTTTTAGAATTGCGAAATAAAAATACCGCATATTCATTTGAATAACACGGTACTTTAATTATATTTTTATTGCTTCAATGATTTAATCAATAAACTGAAATTTATCATCTTACATATAATACTTATTGTTTTTTATATTCTATAAAAAAGCATTAACCTAATCTAAACCTGAGACCAAATATAGTCATCACAAAAATTGGGACCAAAATAGTAATTCCCCCTAAGAATACAATAGATATACGAACTTTTTCCTCATCTTTTAATAGTGCACATAATCCTCTATATATTAATACTCCGATTAAGCCCCCTAAAAAATTAAGAATAATATCATCGATATCCGCAGCACCAAGCCCCAAAATAAGTTGAAGCATTTCAACAAACAAAGAGATGAATAATACAAACAACGTGCTTATCCATATTTTTTTATTTTTCTTTAATAACTGTAAATAAATTCCCATAGGAATAAACAATACTATATTTCCAATTATATTGCTTAAAATGACAATTGGAGGAACATTCAACCCACCTACCAAATAACTATATATAGTATGAAATGGTATGACATTAACACTCCTAATATATTCTCTATTTGAACTAAACAATTCTAATGGTGAAACGTACTTGAAAATCAACGCATAAGAACATATAAGAGTATACAAAAAAAGAAAAATTCCAAACAGCATAAACGCGTTGAATTTCTTAAATTTCTTCATATTACTATTTGCCTCCATCAAATTCTAATTTATTCAACTTAAAAGTCAGTACTATTATAACATATTTTTCATACCGTATTATTCAATTTTCAAGGATCATTTAGTTCGCAATTTATTCATATTGTGCATAAAAAAATACCGCAAATTCATCACTGAATAATACGGTATCTTTATTATGTAATTCTAATATATTTAACTTTATAATATTTTAGCCTCTAGGTGCATACATAATTATAATAACTCCAACTAGCGCTATAAAACCACCAATCAAATCAAACTTATCAGGTGTTATATTATCAATTTTCCATCCCCATAAAATTGAGAGAACAATAAATATTCCTCCATAAGCTGCATATACCTTTCCAAAATTAGCACTTGAAGGTTGTAATGTTGGAATTATACCATACAAAATTAATATTATTGCCCCAGTGATTCCATACCAAAAACTCTTTCCATCACGTAGCCATATCCATATGAGATATCCACCACCAATTTCAAATATTCCTGCTAATATAAAGTAAAATATTGATTTTATAATTTCCATATGTAAATCCATGCTCCTCACAATGTATTGAAGTAACTTCCCCAGCCATTATATCATATTTATATATCGACTATTCAATTTCTAATAACATTTTATGAATAGCTGCACACTTTATATGATTTTATTCAACATACAACTTTTCCATCTCCAATATAAATTTAATTACTAAAGAAAGAAGTAATGATATAATAGAAATAAAATCAATTAAAAAAGGAGCATTTACAATATGAACATACTAGCATCTACAGTTAGTCATGCATTTTTGCAGACACTCATAATAATGTTTGAATTGTTTGGAATAATAATTATATTTGGACTACTGCTTGGATATTTAAGAAATAAATCAATTAAAAATATTCTATCTTCAGTGGGATTTAATGGAATTATATTCACTTGTCCTGGAGTATTTATACATGAGCTTAGTCATTATGTTTTTGCAAAAATCTTCAGGTACAATATAAAAGAAGTAAGATTATTTAGACCTATCAAAGGCTCTCAAGATGGAGTTTTAGGGTATGTTAATTTTTCATACAATGAGCGAAGTATATTTCAAAAGATAGGCTTATTTTTTGTTGGATTTGCGCCTATATTTGGCGGCACTTTTTGTCTTCTAATATCTATGAGATTTTTATTGCATGACACATATACTCTATTAGTAAATAACATACATGCTTCATTAAACACTGTAAATATATTAAGTACTGACTTTTTTGCATTTCAAATTAATATTTTTAAGCAAATGCTTATTTCAATGTTTTCATTTAACAATATTCATACATTAAAATTTTGGATATTCATTTATATTGCTATTTGTATTTCTGCACATATTTCATTAAGTGATGCTGATTTAAAAGGCAGTTATAGTGGACTTATAACTATGTTCATACTTATTTTAGCATTAAACATATTCAGTGGATTAAATATATCACTGCCTTTAATAACTACATACAACATCATTATTGTTATACTGTTAAATACTTCATTGCTATTCTCAGTGCTGCATCTTCTTTTTTCTATATTATTAAAAAAGGTTATCTCCTATTTTTAATAAAGTCTTATAAATAAAAAGTATAATTCTATCACTATATTATTTTGATATAATTTCTACTCCATCATTTGTTACAAGAAGTGTATGCTCCCACTGAGCTGAGTAAGAACCATCCTTCGTCTTCACTATCCATCCACTCTTTTTATCAATAAAAATCTTTCTATCACCAGCATTTATCATGGGTTCAATAGTGAAGACCATTCCTGGGACAAGGACCATTCCTGTCCCTCTTTTTCCATAATGAAGAACTGTTGGATCTTCATGAATAGCAAGTCCTACACCATGCCCGCAGAATTCACGAACTACGGTATAGTGGTTATTCTTAGCATGCTCTGCAATTACAGCACCAATATCCCCAAGAGTTGTTTCAAATGGCTTTATTATTGATATAGCCTTTTCAAGACACTCTTTTGTTACTTGTACAAGTTTTTTATTCTCTTCACTTACATTTCCAATCATAAACATTCTTGATGCATCTGCAAAATATCCATTTAAATTAGTAGTAGCATCTACATTTACAATATCTCCATCTTTTAATATTCTGTCTGTTGACGGAATTCCATGACACACTTCATCATTTATAGATATACATACACTCTTAGGGAATCCTTCATAATTCAAATCTGCTGGGATAGCACCATGATCTATTGTATATTTATGAACCATTTTATTGATTTCTTCTGTAGTCATTCCTTCTTTTATATTTTCTTCTGCAAGATCAAGAAGTCCACTGTTTATTTCTGCTGCTTTTCGTATTCCTTCAATCTGCTTTGCATTCTTTATCATCCTTTTAAGAGGAGTAATCTTTCCTTTTGATCTTAAAAAATTTATTTTTTCATCAAATTCAAGATGGCATTTCTTATATTTTAATCCACTTCCACACCAACATTCATCATTTCTGTTATTATTCATAAAATCATATCCTATCTATATAAATTAATTCTTATCTTTCATTATATTCTTGTTTATATTATAATTCATATATTATAATATATTTTTAGATACTTTATTTCCTCACTCTAATAATCTAATAATTTCATAACAGATTGATATTTATCTTTATAGAGCTCTTTACTCTCATCTGAAAGTTTTTCAAAACTACGTTTAAGCTTATTCTTTACAAACTCCACACCTTCAATAAAGTCCAAATTCTTTTTTACATACGCTAAATATAGTAAACTAGGTACATTATCAAAATGTGAGATAGCATCTGCGTCTGCAATACATACTTCCTCTTTTGTTTGTTTTCCATTTAAAACACTGCCTCTATGATTCTTAATGCACTGTTGGACAAGCTTAATCTTATCTGGTTGATAATTCAATTCTTTTAAAATTTCTTCTGCTATTCTTGCTCCATGAATATGATGTTCTTCATATAAGCTATAATCTGTTACCGAAGCAATATCATGCAGCCATGCCGCAATTATTACAACCTCTCTATCTGCATTATACCTATCTGCAATTAATTCTGCATTATTAACAACTGCTTTAATATGGTAAAAACATCCCATACCAAAAAAATTTGAAGGTTGTTTACACCTAAATTCAACTTCTTTGCTTATATAGTTGATTATATCTTGTCTCATATTTGATTTCTCCCTTAATTAGAATAAGAAATTGGAATTTCCATATATAAATTAAACTTTATATTATCCTACTTTTACATGGATCCTATTTTTTAAATTGAATTTTTCCATTTTTCCATCATATAATTTATAAGAAAAATACCTTCTCGCTCAACCTGTTGTTCTTTCAAAACTTTATAGCCTCTCTTTTCAAAAAATGGCTTTGCAGTAATTGAAGCATGAACTAAAATTCTCTTTCCAATTGCATATTTTTCTAATTTATTACATATTGCTGTTGCAACATCTCTATTTTGATAATCCTTGTGAACATAGAGACGATCTAAATAATTGTTTTTATCAATATCGCCAAAACCAATTATTTTTTCATTTTCAACTGCTACAACAGTATAATTTTCCAAAAGAGACTTATTCCATCTAACAGTATCTAATTTACCTGTTGCCCATACATACACTTGCTCTTTAGTATAGTCTTTTATATTGATTGTATGAACTGTATCATAAAATAGCTTAGCTATTTCATCAAAATCCTTTGCTGTATATTCTCTAATTATCATTCTCTCTATCTCCATTTAAAATTCTGAATATTTATTTATAATGCTGTTTGCATTTCTTCGCATATTACTTTAAGTGATACTGATTTAAAATGTAGCTCTACTGGGCTTATAACTATATTTATACTTATTTTTTTATTGATCTTATTTAATTCCTTTTAAAGAACAATCTTTTTCTCTTTTGATATCTTAAATTTAGTTTCTTCCTTACTGAAAACAATACAATTAGTTAAATCTTCGTCTATATAATTTATTGGCAGTTCTACAAATGCTACTAACTTATCTGACTTAATAAATCCAATCATATTTATCGTGTCAAGATATTCTATATTAAATTGTGAATTTCTTGTACTTATTCCATCCTGACTTAAGATATCTTTAGGAGTCGAGTATGGAGTAAATATGTACATCTTATCCCATTCAAAATTTGTTATTTGGCTAAAGTCTATTTCGTTTGATTTGTCAGTAGCTTCAATGATTGTATTTTTTAAAGCAACATCTTCTTTTATCTTATTTAATCTGTTCACACATATAAAAACTATACTACATAAAAATAATAGTGAAAAACCTAAAACAACATATTTTTTCTTCATATAACATCGCCTCCTTTATAATTTTACCAATATGGTAACAGTCACCTATCGTTATTATTACCAAAAATCTTCACACCCCATAAACAAATATCTTATTAAAATAACCCTCTTTCACTTTAATCTTTTATATTTCTCTCTAATTTATATATTTTAGCAATTCATATATTCTATCGTGAGTGTACGTTATAGTATCAAGTGCAGAAATATATGCACAAATCGTCCCACCTTCATGTCTTTGTAAATCATCCTTAATAGCTGTTTCTTTTTTATTAATCCATTCTATTTCTTCCTTTTGTAATTTTTTAAATTCATTTTCTGGCATAACTTTTTTAAGATAATTATATATATCATTTAATAAAGTATCATATTGTTTAGCAAAATCACTCGCGTATATTGTAATATCATATGTTGTATTTGCTTTTTCATTGGCTACCTTATCATTTTTTTCAATTTTGTATAATCTATCTAAGAAACTATTAAATTTTTGATTATTTGCTGAATAATCAAAATGTGTCCATACTCCTTCAAGATTTACATAATAATCTCCAATCTTGGTTCCACTACTCATAACTCCATATTCATCAAAATAATACCATTTTCCATCAATTAATTTCCAACCTATAGTATATTTATTCCCTTCTGAATATTTCCACAAAACATCCTCAGCATATTCTGATTTTATCCACTTTGCACTTGCTCTTATTGGATTTAATGCAAATACTGAAGTTACTACTAATAAACTAACCATTGCTTTTGTCAACTTTAATTTTTTCATTTTTATTCACCCAATCACTTTTTTATTTCTATTCAAATTACACTTTACTGATTCACACAGTTTATCATTGCATCATATAAAATCTCAGGTAATAAAAATACCTTCTTTGGTACTTTTATGGCATATATATCAAATCCAAATATCTAATTCACATTAAAAATGGTATTTTTGAAGTTTTCTATATAGATGATATGAAAGCTACGCTTTACTCATTTACTGATGCACCTGTAGAGTTAGAAAACTAATAAAATCAGACAAGCTATATATTATTAAGTATGTAGCTTGTTTTTATATTCAAAATCTCTATATTAATCAATTAATCATTATCTAATTGCACAAATCTAATTTCATATAAATAGATATATCCATTGGACTAGTATTGTATTTGTTAATATCACACTATAAAATTTCAAAGAGTATTCTTTAATTATTTGATATCTCAATCTACAAATATATAAAAAATATCGCCTATTCATTTATTATAAATAAGCGATACTTCAATAAGCATATTAAATTTTTCATATATCAATATTAGATTTACTAATTCACCTTATTGATAACTTAAAATTTATAGTTATTATCTAACCTTGAAGACCGTTTGCCTGTCTTTCCATATTTTCTACGACAACATCATGAATATCTCCGAGTGAAGCACAATACTCAAGTACTTTCCATGGAGCGTTTGTGTGAAAATGAACTTTAACCAGCTCATCATCACCAACTGCAAGCAAGCAGTCTCCTTCAAAGTTTTTAGTAATATACTCATTTATTTCATCTTCTGAAAGATTTTCTCCTGCAATTAATAATTGTGTATCAAATCTATATTCAAGCATAATAATTCTCCTTTTAAAATTTAAAAATTTATATTTATTTGTTAGTAAATTATAGCACTTTTATTAATATAATACTATTTAATATTGCAAATTTTTATTTATGAATTTATTACTTAACCTCTAAATTTCATCAATAAAAAATATCACATAATCCATTGGAATATAATGCTTGGCGAGGCACGAAACTAGCATTATAGCCCATCTTCATCTACTGATGAAGATGTTTCCTTTATCATTGAATAATGTGATATTTCAAACTAATATTTTAGCAATACATATTATAAAAATCTCATCTTATTTCTATTGCTATGATCTTAGTAAGTTTAACTCAAGTATTTTCTTAAACTAATTTATAATATATCATTTGAATATTATAAATTATTATCTCATATGGTTTAATACAATAATATTTAAATACTCATTAAGTAATATTTATCTTCTTAATAAAGACTTAAATTTACTATTACACCTATCATAAACATCAAAAAATACATTATCTTTTGTACTTATTAATATTCCCAAATATATTGCTCCACAAAGAATAACATCTAATGCACAAGAAATAATCATGTTTTCCACATATTTATTGACTACAAATGTTATTGGAATAAACAATAATGAATAATAGAAATATTTCATATTTTCAAATGAAAACAGCTTTATGTCCAATTTTAATTTTGTTCTTATAACCCTATATTCTAATAAAATTACTAATACATTAGAAATCATAGTCACCATAATTGAATTTGCTGGAGTAAATACATTAAGTAATACGAGAATAAAATTAACAACTACATTAAATATTCCACATATAAAAAATATTTTTACATCTTCATTTTCTTTTTTATACAGATATATAATCTGATTTGATATGATTCCTTGTACACCTAAAGTTAGCATATATATTGAAAATACTATCATTGCAGGATACCATGGAACATATTTAGGTCCAAATATCCACATTACCTGCTTTGAAACACAAAGAAGTCCTATTGATGCCGGGAATAACAATAGAAAATATATTTTCATCACTTTATTTAATAATGAAAAATATGTATCATCATTATCATTTCCACGGTTATTAGCAAGCCTTGGCATTGTTACTTGAATTATAGTAAGCATTAATGTATTTATTATGAGCATTGCTTTTTGAGCTATCCCATATGCTGACAAATCTGCTTCACTGCCAAATTTTATTATTAATAGCCTGTCACATTGAGTATACAAAAGGCTTGTATTTGAAAGAATTACTGCAAGAAACATGGGCTTTATATACTCTTTTATTCTTAAGTTAGAAAAATCAAATCTTATTTTTTTTCTAATATAAAAATAGCTCCACAAATTATTTACTATATTTACTGCAACCCCAAGATAAATGTATATAAAGAAATCATCGATTGAACGTATAACACATAAAATTATGATTGAGTAAATTATCTTTACTATCATTGTTTTAACTGCAATAAAATCATAATTTTCTAAAGCTTCATTGATCCACTCTACATAAAATAAATTAAAGACTATATTGAATCCTAAAACAACACATGTATAAAAAGCTGGATTATCTCTATAAAATCTAAATAAAAATATCATATAGCATGCTGATACAATTATTGTTGCTGTTGTACTTATTAAAAATAAGCTTGTAAATGTCTGCCTCAACTTCTTTTTATCATCTCGAACCTTGCTTATTTCTCTTAATCCATATTGATAAACTCCAAAGCTTGCAAATGCTATAAGCACTGTATTAAACGTTTCTCCTTGCGTGATGTATGAAAACTGCTTTTCAGTAAATGTTCTTGTTATAACTGGCGTAACTATTATAGGTAAAATTATATTAAATATATTTAATATTGATTTAAAAACTGCATTTTTTGATATAGATTTAGACATATTTTTTCTCCTAAACATATTATTAAATGTATTTGTTATAAACGTCTAGATCGATGCTTTATTTATATAGAAGTTAATCATTGAGATCAATATCTTTATAATTATTTCCTAAAATGATCCTTACTACCTCTTTTGTACTTGCATTTGCATCTATTTTTATTCCATTAATATCTTTTTCAAATGCATTTAAGCATCTATCAATTTGCTGCACAGTCCATGAGCTATCATCTTCACCTCTTTTTGATAATCTTTCTAATATAACAGACTTTTTAGCAATAAGAATATAATGCTGAAGAGCAACCCCTTCTTTTATAAGCCTTTCTATGATCTGGCCATAGTATTCTTTATTTGTAAGTGTCATTGGAACAATGATTGTCCCAGAATAATTTTCATGAATGTATTTTAACATGGAATAATTAAAATCACGCCACATTGGTATATCTTGAAAATCACCTTTTTCCTTAATACACTGTGGTGAATTATCCCAAATAAATTCACCTGCCATTTCAGGATCATATATAAAAGAATCTTTAATGAGTTTATTTAGCTCCTCTGCTGTTGTTGTTTTTCCAACACCAAATGCCCCATTTATCCATATAACCATAATGCTCTCCTTATAATAATCATAGCTTCATTACAAAATAATTATTTTCTTAGATTATTATTTTAAATAATATTCCCTTTAGATTTAATTCATTTAATTATATTACATTTATAGTATATAATAAATATTTATGATATGATTTCATAGTATATTTTCAAATTTATATAAAAGTAAAAATTGCTTAGTCTTAATTTTACTAAGCAATCTTTATTGAGTATTTTTTTATATAGAGTTCTTATTTTTTCTTTAACATAATCAATCATTTCTAATTTTTTAACAATAACTCACTATCTTTTATCTAATTTACAATTATTCTCTTAAATTTATTATAATTTAAATCTAAAATGTCTCCACAAAGCTATACTAGCACTAATCACCAAATTCTTAAGGATTTGGGACTTTAAGAACTTAAGAATTTTTCTTCTTAAATTCTTAAGTTCTTAAAAATATTTAACTGCTATGATTTTTATTGAGCTCCACATCATAATATTTTTTTCCTTGAATTGCTTTTACAATCATTCCATCAACCTGATGAAGAACAATTGCAGTCATAATAGTGCATACATAAACTGCAGCCAGATAAAGAATATTATTTGAAATAGTTATATATTGTGAATTTAATACAACCAAGAAAAATCTATGAATAAGATAAATTTCAAGTGCTATTATTCCTAAGAAATCAAGAATCTTATTATTTAATCTGACTTTCATTGTTAAAATAAGAATAAAGCTTACAAAAAATGTTGTTGCTAATGTTTCGCATAAAAGACATACAATTGAGCATGCCCGTCCAGCTAAGCCTGGCCGGTAATAAGAAAGCATCATTACAACAACAATTGCAACACCTGTTAATACAATTGTTCCTACGCTACTAATAGCAAAAAAAGTAGCATACCGTTTTTTAATACATGAAATAATTCGTTCTTCATTTTTAGCTACATACATGCCTATAAATAGTAAAAAGCTAGTATTATACCACCATTCACCTTGAAGCCAAAAAATTCCGTGGCCTGCTGCTATTCCTACAATTAAATATGCTATTGAAAAAATACCCATTATTTTAAATGCTTTATCCTCATTTTTGCCATATTTAAAAGCTAAGTAAAATATAATATAAAATATTGCAATAGTAATCATATACCATGCATTAGAATTCATAAGAGTAATACCTAAAAATGTTGTTATTCTGAAAAAAATATTATCCATTCCCATCACAAGTGGATTCATATCATTATACATTGTTCCACCTGTAACTAATACAATTACAGTCAGAATAGTATTTACTACATACAAAGGCACAAGAACAACTGGTATCCTTTTTCTTAAAAAACCATTTAAATAATTTGGTTTATTTTTATAACTTTTAAATAATCCATAACCTGAAAAAAAGAAAAATACCCCTACAAATAAGAATCCAATTAGAGCAAATATACTTAATGCTCCTGCTCCTTGTCCACTATAAACAAAAGGCTGAACAAAATGATGTGCAATAATACATACAGCCCAGAATCCCTGTATTCCTTTTGATACTTTTAAACTTAAGAAGTCTTCATTAAAATTTCCTTTTGGCGCTATTTTTACACCTAAAAATAATATAAATGCAAAAATAAGTAAATAAATTGTCATTATTGTCCTCCTATATTTTGGTAGCATCAACACTAATATATAAATTTTAAACTTTTATTCAATATGTATATTTATATATGTTATGTTATTTTTTTCAATTTATTATTTTCTTTATTATAGCACTAATTATAAAAAGTAAATACATTATTATTTTTTAATATTATCTTAAAGAAATCTATTATCAATGTAGCCATAACACCTTTTCTTAATTTAATCAATTTCAAATTCTGCTACAAGAGTCCTATATCCTATTTTGTTACTCACCTCTTTTACTATCTTATACTTTCCTGCTGTAAAATCTTCAAAATCTTTTATAATATCTAATTTACACTTATTCCCATTTATTTCTTTAGGTCCTATTTCATATGCAAGATCAGTAAAATATGTTTCATCAGAAAACTCCAAAAGATTCCCTTTATCATTTTCAAATTTATAAACCTCATAGTACTCCTCACAACTTAGCATGTAAACTCAGAAATAAAAATATAGCATTATTCAAAATTAATTTGTTAATTTGAATAATGCTATATTTAAAATTATTATTTTCTCTTTAAAGCTTCCTTCTATTTAACTCTCGATTAGATTTTATTTAATTGCACGCAGTTCTATATACCCTCTTGTTCCAATTGGTTCGAGTTGAATTCGAGGGTTTGAATCATCCCACGAATATCCAATTACAGATGGATCATATTTCTTCATAGAATCCCATATCTCTTCAATTGCCTGACAATAATCTTCTTCAGCAAACGGCTCTCCTTGAAACATCATGTATTTTGCAGCAGGCAGTTTAATTACATCAAAGCCTTCTGGCACAATACCATCATAGTTTTCAGCAACTTCAACTCCCTGTACATATTCTGATGTACCATGAATTCTGTATTCAGATGGAAGCCATAAGCAAACTGGCTCACCACTGATTGATTTGATACTTTTAAGAAGCCCCCAGACATCACAGCCTACTTCCTCACAGTAAGCAAAATAGTCACTAGCCTTGACTCCCCTTTTGATAATAACTTTGCGAGCAGGTTTTTCAATCACTTGAATAAATACATTCTTTAGATTTCCCATTCCTAATTCTTATCTTCTATACTCCATAAGGATAATTGTGTTCATATTTTGACTGAAATTCTTTTAAGCTTATTATTTTTCCATTTCCATTAAAAACGATTAATGAAACACCATCAAAAGAGCTTATTTCATCATTATATTTACATTGAAAAAACCATTCAACAGCAGTTACATTATTATCATGAATAAATGATTTAATATCCCAGCGTATAACTTTCCCTTTCTTATTCCAATCTTCAAACCACTGCTTAACTTGTTTTAATCCTCTGTATTCTGGGCCATAGCATTCACTATATATTATAGAATTATCAAATACCTCTTCTAAAGAACTTATGTCATTTTTAACCCAAGATTCAAAATATCTTTTTATTAATTTTTCTCTTTCAGCCATATCCACTTATCTCCTTGTATCCAAAACTAAATTACTATTTATCTCTTGCAATTCTTTCTTCATATACTTGAAAATATTTAGTTATTTCACTTTACTCTATCATTACACTATCAAAATCAAATGGAAATTCTTCTGCTTCCTTTGACGCAAAATTAACCTTATAGCCAGTACCATCTTTATAGAAGAAGCCATTATCTAATTCTACTTTTATATAGCACATATTTTCATCATCCTCATTATTATGTTCAAAGTACCAAGGTTCAAATACTTTAATTAACTCACTTCTTATTTCTTTGTTTTCTTCTTTTACGGGATGTCCTATATTATAAGCTTTTCCATTAAATCTATATAATTTATTGCAAAGTGAAACATTACAATTTGACTCTAATTCAATTGTTTTTTGTGATTTTGCATACGTAACAATATAAAACCTCCCATCATCATAAAAAGTATCTACAAATCTAACTGATGGTATATTGTCCTTTGATGTGGCTAATGCAAATTGATAATCCTTACTAAATAGTTCTTCCAGCGTTTTCAATGCTTTTTCAAAAGTATTCATTTTATAACCTCTCATTTCAAATTATTTTTTATATTTAAATTACTTTTAAGCTAATTTAACTTATCTCTTTTTCAAAAACTACTAATTCTACTGTGCCATCAATCATTTTATCTACTATTTTATATCCACATTTTTTATAAAAATAATGATTTCTTAATTTATCTGCTGGCGTTTCAAGTGACCATTTCTTAGCATGGGGAAACTGTTTTTCAATAAATGCTATTGCTTTTTGTCCAATCATCTTATTTTCATATTCTGGTATTATGCAAAGGCAATTCACATGATATTCATCATCTTTAATTTGCTTTACACTTATTTTCCCTACCAATTCTTTATCTGCAACAATTTTGAATACGAAATTATTTTTCATTGCTTCACTTATCTCTTCAGCATTTCTTCCATATCCAGGACACATACCATATTTTAAATAATCAGAATAAAATGATTTATTTTGCACTTCTACAAATTTTTCTGCATCCTCTTCAGATGCTGTTATAAATTCAATTTCCATATTAGTGACCTCGTTAACTTATTTATATGTGATTATGTTACAAACCTATTTCAGCATTTCATATAAATATTATATAATATTTACATATATTGTGTCATCCAATGATATTCCATATTATTTCTTAATAATATCACTTTTCTTTACCTTTCTTTTTTGCACGCACGGATTCATTTATATGAACCACATGATGTCTTGTAACTGGCATCAATATGATTCCTGCCACATTTTTTCTTCCCCAAAAATCAATAAGCCAATTTGTTGACTATTCCATGACTTTAAATCCATTTTCCCCACTCTTCTTTCCAGAAAGATTTAAAAGTTATTAATTCTTCTATGTATAAGCTAAAATTTAAATATTACAGATCCTTCTTCATACATATGCTATTTTCATATCCTACATATGGTCCATAATTTTCAATCATTTCATATCCACTGCTTTTATATAAATTAATTGCTTCAATTTGTTTTTTCCCTGTTTCTAATACAGCATATTTATAGCCTTTTGCTTGAACTAATTTCTCAAGTTCATTAATTACTTTTTTAGATAATCCTTGTCTTCTATTTTCTTTCTTTACAAATACTCTTTTCATCTCTACAGACTCACTATCATGTTCTTTAAATCCACCACATGCAACTGGTACTTCATCATCATATATAATCACAACATCATTTATATAATCAACTTTGTTATGTTTATCATATTGTTTTTGTAATTCGCCATATTGCCCATTAAGATCATCATCCAATAACTTTATAAGTTTTATGAAATCCTTATTCCTGCTATCAGTATGTATTATTTTTATATTCATTAATCTTCCTCCCCATCAAATAGCTATTTTGTAATATATTAAATAAAAAAGACTATGTTTAAAAATTATATTTATTAATTACCAGCATTCATGATGCACAATATTATCAAGATTCTTTCTTGGGCGAGGTTTAGGGCTTTCATCTGGATAACCAACAGTTATAACTCCAACTACATATTTATCAGAAGGTATATTTAAAACTGGTCTAATTTCTTCTTGAGTAAATTCTGCAACCCAGCAAACTCCAAGGCCTGCATTATTAGCTTCAAGAAGCATATATCCTACTGAAATTGAAGTGTCTCTAATTATACGTTTTACTTCATCTTCTGGACTACTATCATTTATGTATACTTCTCTGTCATCCTTTATCCTGCAGCGCACATCTGCAACACATACAATAAATACTGGTGCTGTCATCATCCATTTTTGATTATGAGAAGCCTCCATTACTTTTTGTCTCATCTCTTCAGATCTTACTATTATATAATGCCATGGTTGTGTATTATTTCCTGATGGAGCAAGTCTTGCACTTTCAAGAATCTGTGTTATCTTCGCCTCTTCAACTGGCTTGTCAATATATTTTCTTATACTTCTTCGCATTTCAATTTCTTTAATCATGTATATGTCCCCCTTTTTATAATCAGTTCTTTTCATATATTTTATATTAATTTTTTGCAATTAATCTATAAATGTTGTTTCTTTAACATTTGGTAATATATCATAAACTGAACATCCCATTTGTTTTTCAAAATATTCTTTAATTTCTATAGTTGCATTCCATCTATCAATTGTAAAAGGAAAAACTCCATATCTTCTAGTAGTATCTACAAATCGTTTTTCCAAAAGACAAAATCCCTGTGCAGTGGCCAATGAATCACATAAAATTATTAACTTATCATATTCGTCATATTTAACAGATTTCAAAAAACGGTCTATTCTATTATATTCCTCTTCAGTAATATCAAATTTTCCTATCTCAGCTTTAATATCTTGAACAGAATATGAATGAGTTAAACAAACTCTCGCCACCTCATCCCATCCTTTTTCCATTGCATAATCATAACCTGTGATTATATGTTTAACCCCAACAATACCTACTCTTCTTCCTATATCATGTAGGCATCCAAGAACATATGCTTTATCTGAATCAAGACCTTTACAATGCTTAGCAATTTCTTCTGCTGCTCGCCCTACATTTCTAGCATGCTCCTCCCATAACCCCTGATTCAGCTGTCCTGCTAATTTCAATTCCTCTTCTGCTTGCTTTCTTGTTGGTATCATTATAACGTCTCCTTTAAAACTATTCTTCTAAAACATTCATTAATACAAAAAAAGACCATATTAAAATATGGCAATTTAGGCATTGCTATATCTTAATCATCTTTATCAACTGCTATTAGTAAGATGTAATATTTAACATCAAACTTCAATCCTATTTCTAACATCATCCCTATTTCTGCAAACTATCACCTTATCTTTATATTTGTTGCAGATATTTTCATATCTCTCTTTATATTTTTTGCTTCTTCCATCAATTAAAATCCATTTTGCAAATTCAAAATCAAATTTTTCCTCGCAGCCTTCTGACATACTTTCTCTTACTTTTTTTTTAGAATTTAAGTATCTCTTATAAGCTTGTTTAAAGCACACATGCCTTGGAAAGTTCATGAATATTATTTTGTCTGCTTCTTTCATTCTTCTATCCTGATAAAAATCAAAGTAATTGCCATCTATAATCCATGAATCATTTTTCATAAATTCTTCTACTATTCTTTTGGCTTCTTCTTTATTACGCTCCTTCCAATTAGCTTCAAAATTTACAGTATCCAAATATAGGAGTGGGTAATTGTATTTTTCACTTATTTTCTTTGCAAGTGTAGATTTTCCAGATCCACTATAACCTATTATTGCTATCTTCATAATAAATTTATTTCCTCCACATAAGATAAAAATATAAAAGGCATAACATAAAATTATTTTCTGTCATGCCTTTTTCTTTCACATAATATTCAGATTTAATATGATATATTATTAATATATAACTATTTCAAAAATACTTTCAATACATTTACTACATTCTCATTATGATCTGTATTTGATATTACTACAAGTATACCATCATCTCTTTCTGAATTTATATCCTTTAAAATATTTAAATCTTTTGCCTCTATTCCATAAATTCCTTCTTTTCCTGAACTATCAAGTTTTTTAATCACTCCATATTTTTCAAGAGGTAAATCTGAACCACCATTAAGAGTATCTAAGTTTAAGAACATATCATATTTAAAATTCTCTTCAAAGAATTCTTTGCTTACAATTGCAATATCCACCTGCCTGTTTGAAATTTGCATCATATCAAACTGAGAATCAAAATTAATAACGTAATCTTTATTATTTTTTAAAACTATATCATTAAGTTTATCTGCTGCAACAGTTAATTCTTGATTGCTGATATTATTATCAATATACTTAATATTACAGTAAGGTGATTTCCTACTTAATGAATCTGAAATAAAAATGAATAGTAAAAATAGTATACTTACTATAGCAATTATATGTATCTTATAGTATGTCCATAAATAATCTATTTTTTCTAGAAAAGTTTTACCTTTAAGTCCTTCTCTCAATGTAATGTTACGATCCATTAAAACTCCTCCTAATCATTAGTATTATAAAAATATCCGTTACTAATACTGTATCTCTAAGGTTTCACTCATTATAACTCTAGATATCAATAACTATAAAAATTATAACAAGTAAAATCATTTACATTTTAAATTATAACATATATATTAAATATAATATCATTATTTTTCAAAACATATTTTTTAGTAAATTCAGTTTTTATAAATAATATTATATTTTAAAATATTTTATTTCATTAAGTATACAAATATTATTATTGTCACTACTATGTTAGGAAAAGCTAATAATAATAAGCGATATGTAATTTTGACTTTTTTATTATTATCTTCTTTCGTTTCACTAAAAAGATTAAATCTGTATTTATCACCACTAATAAATGCTCCATTTAATATACCTACTATAATTAAGCATGCGACACTTACAATTCCAGTTATTTTAAATGCTATATTATAATCATTTAACATAAAGCCAATTAAAATTGCTGATATACATACAAGTAATCCAATAAAAAAAGATGCTTTCAAACTTTTTCCTCCTAATATCATTGATTCTCTAGTGTAGCCTAATGTTAACAATTTATATGTTAAAAAACAGGTATTTGTACGTTAGTAAATTATAACATATTTACTAATATTGCACTATGAAATAAGTAAAAAATATATTCCTTATTTATTTGTAATTTCTACTATTCCCCATACTTATAATATATCTAAACAAAAAAATTCCCCAAGTGGGGAATCTTATATTAATAATATTATTAAATTACTTTACACGACATCTTCCATTTCCAAAATCGTTTAAAGATTCAGATACATAATTTGCTTTATATGATGCAGTTATTTCTGAAATTTCTTTTTCTCCATCAATATATGGCTGATACATATCATATCCGTCTGAAGTATCTTCACAACAAATATCACTATATCCTAATGAATCCCTTACAATCTTTTCTCTTTCTGCTCTTGTTGTATTTTTAATTAAAAACTTATCCATGTCTATCCTCCAAAATAACTTATAATTTCTTAAATATGTACTTTATAATTCTTTTTTATATATTCTTTAAACTCTTCTATAGCATTTTCATTTCTAGCAAAAAGTGTCCATTGCCTTACTTTTATATAATCCTCTCTTCTTCCCCTGCTTCATAATACTATTCTATATAGATTATATTTTATGTCAATATAGCTAATAATATTTTAATGTAGACATAGCATTGGATTTAATGAAGTAGTTACATGGGTTAAATAATACAATAGAACTGTTTTCAAATTCTATTATATAATTTGAAAACAGTTCTATTGTTTCCTTCTTAATCCATACTTTCTCTTATACTATTTAGAAACTTTAATATTATGATAAGCTATCAATTTGCAGTTTTTATCTTGAATCATTTTTTTAGTGCCTTCTTCACTCTTTGGAGCTTCTCCACCTCCTGAACACATAAAAATTTCAACCTCTTTTCCTGCTGGCAATAAATTAACCATTGCATTAAATGCAGGAACTGGAAATCCAGCCCATATTGGAGCCACAAATATGATTCGATCAAAATCTGATAAATCATATTGTACATCTTTTATTTCTACCACTTGTCTCTTCATTGCCTTTGGGCATCCTAAAATAAATGCTGTAAAAATATTATATTTTTTCTTTTGCTGTACCTCACAAATAACTACATTCTCATTTTCACTTGCTATACGTTCTGCTTCTTTTTTTGATGTTCCACCTAATGTATAATACATAATTATTGTTTTCATTTTTTCTCCTCACTTTCAATTTGTTATTATCACATAAAATTAATATAATTTTTTTGCATCTTCAAAATTAAAATTGAGATAAGTTCATATATTTATTTTATATTATTCAAAGAATTTAAAAACTTAATATTTAGGGCATACCACCAATTGTGTCTATAATTATGATTTTTTCTTTATTGGTATAAGCAAATCTAGTTGTATAAACTGCTTTTCTTTAGAAGTATAGTAAGTGAAAGCATTCAAATGTTCTTCAAGACATCCACCCATCCCGTAAGGCTCCCGGTAATCAATATCATATTCTGGATTATTTTTTGCCCATTCAAAGAACTGCTGCCACTCATGAAAATCCCCCATCTTAATGCAGTGCGCAGCATATAATCCACCATCAAAGTTCTTTTTTGTAAGTGGTTCTGGTACATTCATGTTTTCCGGAATTGTAACCCAAAATTCATACCCATAATACTCTTGATCTTCATTAGGTGATGGATTATTAAAACCAAGCACTCTAAAATCAGGCTTTATTTCATTTAATCTGACTGCTCTTATAAATTCATCAATTTGTTTTTGTGCAGCATCTTCAGGATTTGGTCCTATAAAATGACTTGAAGCAATGGTCATTGGAGGAATATATATTATCCTCACATCTTTCATTTTATCAATTGTGTTGTTTGCATTGTTTATTTCTTCCATAGACTTCTTCTCCTTTAAATTAATTTTTGAAAGGCTCAAGGATTCAACAAGTGTCAAAATTTCTTTATCATTAAGTAGATCAAAATTGCTTTTAAGTCTAATATGTTCACTCAACTTGTCCACAAATTCTTTTAATACGTTACGAACAGTACTCCTAGCCGATATTTCTTCTTCAAGTTCTTTTATATTTTTCTGAAATATCTTAAGCCTTTGTGATAAATCATTATTCTCAAAAATAAAAGCAATCTGTTTTAATGGTATTCTAAGTTTTCTAAGAATAATTATCTGCTGCAGACGTCTAATTGCTTCATCATCATAAGTACGATAAGCATAATCCTCTTTCTTGCAGCTATTTAGTAAACCAATCTTTTCATAATACCTCAAAGTTCTTGTGCTAACATTATATTCTTTTGAAACCTGACTTATTGTTGTAAGCTCCATCCCCTCATCTCCTTTCTGAAATTGATTATAAAGGACGACATCGCGTCAAAGTCAATTAATTATGATTCTTTTTAAACTCCAATGATTCTTTCATGTATTTTTCATAATCTCCTGGAAACATATCTGCTAAAGTACGAAATATAAAATTTCCATCACATTCATGACCATTCCAATATTCGTTTCCATTTTTATATTCGATCATATATCAATCTCCTATTCTAATAACAAATTAGAATTGTCATACTAGATATGTTGAAGTGCTAATTTTACTTATTTGATTTCAAAAGTTCTACTATACTCTTATTAAGCATATCACATCCCCAAACATAAGTATCTGTATTATCATACATTCGATACCTACATTCTAGGCAAGAAATTAAAAACAAATATATATCATACCACTTTGCCCTTCGTTTTTCTTCATCACTTAATTTATCAATCCCATATCCTTTGTAAAATGCCTTTTGATAACCATATGTTCTAAACCCTACTTCCATAAGTTCATCTGCCCATAAACATCTTTCAAAGTCTATAATTCCTTCCATTCTGTTGTTTTTCACAAATACATTTCCTGCCCATATATCCCAATGAACTAATTTAGGTGTATGAACATTTTCAAAAATGTTTTTATCCTTTTCTAATAATATTAATATTTCTTCTTGAGAAATGGGAATTATAATATCTTTATACTTTGCATCAGAATATGTATCCATTATCATTTCTTTAAATGTTATATACCAATTTTCATTTTGCTTTTCTTTTTGACCGTAATAACCAAATTTATTATTTTGAATACTATTTATTATTTGGGTATATTTCCCCATTTCAAAATATATTTTATCTTTTTCTTCTTGTGACATATTGTCCATAATACTTGAAAAACTGCTACCTTGTAACATATCCATAAAGAAATAATCACTTTCACAAATATCATGACTATTATCATAAAATAAAATTTTTGGCACTGGAACAGGTGCTTTTTCCGCTATTATTTTCATTACATCCACTTCACTGTACATAATATTCTTTTCATATGTCATAATTTCTGTATCTACTGGAGGTGCGATTTTAAGAATTACATTTTTATCCTCTAAACCAATTCTAAATGCAACATTAAAGAATCCTTCTGTTAGTTCAACAATCTCTTTAACCTTTTCTGTTAGAAAAGCTTTCTGAACCATTTTTAAAATAGTCCTTTTATCTATATTATTTTTTGTTATACTTACTGGCATTATATTCATCTCCTCCACAAATTACAATTTACCTTTCAATTAAAATTTAATTTTTGTAATATCTTTGTTGATAAATTATTTTCTTATTTCTTCGTGAACATACTTTACCTAAAAACTTTGCAAATTTATCCACAGCTTCTTCTATATCTTTTAATACTCATTATTCCATTTGCTTCACCCAATAATGCTTATAAGCTGTTCCATCATGTCCAATTAATTGCTTTTGTGATTCAACAAATCCCAGTTTATTTAATACACTGATTCGTTCTATTGCATCAGGTATTGCTTTTGTTGCAATCATACTGCAATTAAACAAACGAAAGGCTGCTGGAATAACAATGGTTAATATCTTAAAAATACACTCTTGTATTTCATAATCACTTCTTAAATCCAATCTAAGAAGACCACAATCATTAAAATCATCATCTGATTTTCTATTGAATAATTCAATTGTTTCAATTACTTGATTTCTCTTTTTATCACAAATGCACCATCTTACAAATCCTTTACTTTCATATGCAAAGATCCAAAATTTAATTGCATCCTGCATTCTTTGAAGGCTTTCATAATAAAAATCATCTCCATTGCAATTATCGCTGTTAAAGAACTGAACAGCATTTCTATCACTGTATACTTTTAATAAATCATCTGCATCTCCTTCTTCTACCAGTCTTAAGCTATATTGGTCATCTTCTAAAACAGGGCATATTTCATAAACATCCTTCATATAATTCACATCCTCTTTCTTATTTTCTTAAATATAGCGAAATAACTATGGCAACTGTAAGTCATAGTTATAAATTAATATACCTCTTTTGCATCTCTTGAAAGCAAACTCACATCTTTTAAAAACTTTAAACTGTTATCCGCTTCTATATTGCTGTATTCAATATTCATTTTGGAAGATACACATTTTGCTGTGTCATTAAATAAGTCACACATAATGAAAACGTTCCCCATATATCCTGTATATTTCCAGAAGAATATGCTTTTTTAAATTTATTGTGGTTTTATTTTTCTAACTGCTCTCATATACACTAAGTATCAACTTGCAATTTCTAATTCTTAATCATTATATCATATTTTGTAAATAAATACTTAATAAGTAAATAAAGTTGATATTGTTAAAAACATTCTAAATGATAAACAAATAAAATATCTTAGATTTACAACACCATTAGAAACTTTTAATCGAGTAGAAGGTAGACAATTATTTTGTCTACCGACCTCTCACACCACCAGTACGTACCGTTCGGTATACGGCGGTTCATTAGAATTTAATGTATCATTTGATATGTTTGTGTTAGACTAACAAATCCTAGTGATTCTAGGTATTTGTTATTTAAAGACTTGCTTAAAATTGGGCTTTTGGAAATTCTCCAATAGCCTTTTCTTGTATTTGCATATTCCAAAGCCTTGTATTTGTTGATTCCTAGCTTAACTAAATTCCTATGTCTGGTGCTAATTTTCTTCCATTGTTTCCAAATGCAAGCTCTTAGTCTTCTTCTAATCCATTTGTCTAGTTCAACTAGCTTTCCGCTGGCGTTGGCTATTTCATAGTAATTTATCCATCCCCGCATAATTTGATTTAATTTTATCAGTCTATATTCCATACTGATTCCTTTGTTTCTATTAGTATAAAATTTAATCTTTTCTTTAAATCTCTTTATGGATTTCTGGTGGATTCTTATCTCGGCTCCACTTTTCGAAAAATAGAATAAAAATCTTAGGAACTTTCTTTTAGATACAGAGTCTACTGCACTTTTATCCTTATTAACTTTAAGTTTTAGTTTATTTTCAATAAGATTAATCATAGATTTCATAACTCTATTTCCTGCTCTTTTACTTTTAACATATACATTATTGTCATCTGCATATCTGCAAAATTTGTGTCCTCTTTTTTCAAGTTCTTTGTCCAATTCATCTAGCATTATATTTGCTAGTAATGGACTTAACGGACCGCCTTGCGGAGTTCCTTCTTCACTTGTTATAGAAACACCATTAATAAGGACACCACTTTTAAGATATTTCCTTATTAATGCTAATAATCTTCTGTCCTGTATTTTCTTTTCAAGTTTGATCATAAGAATATCATGATTAACTTTATCAAAGAACTTCTCTAAATCCATATCTACAACCCATCTATTTCCTTGATTAATATATTCTTTTGATTTCTTTATGGCATTCTTTGCTCCTCTATGAGGACGAAACCCAAAGCTATTTTCAGAAAATGATGGTTCATAAACCCTAGATAATATTTGAGCAATTGCCTGCTGAATTAATCTATCTTGTACAGTTGGTATTCCTAATAATCTAACTCCACCATCTGGTTTCGGTATTTCTACTCTTTTTACAGGTGATGGATTATATTTCCCTTCTAGTAGTTTAGCTTTAATTGTATGCCAGTGTTTCTTGATATGTTCTCGAAGTTCATCGATTTTCATTCCGTCAACACCATGACTACCTTTATTACTAATTACTCTTTTAAGTGCTAAAAGCATATTATTTCTTTCAAGGACTTCTTCAAGTAGTCTACTAGTATCAAATGCTCCATTGTTTACGCTTTCCCTATTTGGTAAAACCATAGAATTATTCGGCGCCTTTGATTTACCTTGAAGTTCCACTTCTACTTCCATCACTTGGCCTCTATATTGAGTTTTCTGCTGTCTCTGTAATTTCTTTGATTTCTCCAAAGTTGTAAACCTCCTAACGTTCAGTCCCTCATCCGCTATCGCGATTAGCGGAGTTACTATGACCTCTGCTGACTTCTGATAGTTCAGTTATACATCACTGTATAGGTTGTAACCTAGAAATTTAATTCATTTGGTACGTATCTATCAGACCTCCCCAGGTAAGAACACGCACTTTCACCTCATCTATCTGCCACATTTACTCTAGCTATTTCGGATAGTTATAGGGCTTTACTTTGTCGTGCAAGCTTACCCATAGCTTTGAGCCTCAAATGTGATTCGTGTACCTCAGACCAAGGCTTTGCCTTAGGCTTCCTTCAGATTCCACCTCACGATGGACACCCTTGCCGTTGGCTATGCAGTTGGCACTATCAGCCTCTGCTACGGACTTTCACCGATTAGTACGTGCCCATGCTGGGCACACACGAAAATCAAGCTAAGTTTTGCACTTAGCTTGACAATTGGTCATATATAAAAGTTTATTAACATTATTACATAAAAAAGTTTCTGAGAAAAATCTATTTATAGCTTTTTACAAAATTCAAGTCTTTCTTTATTAGGTCCTTCAATAATAAAATATTGAATTCCATTTTCCCAAAAGTCTAAGTTCTGAATTCCATCTGTCAATAATTTATATCCCTGCATTCTTACAATATCATAAGCTTCATATATTTTATTACAATCTATGGCAATATGATTAATAGCCCCATTAGCACTAGATATATTCTTTTCTTCATAGGTTTCTATTATTAAATTTTCTAATTGCAAAAAAACTACTTTTTGATTTGCATTTTTATTATAGGTTTCATATATTTTATCAAATCCTAATTCTTCATAAAATAAAACTGTCTTCTCTATATTATCTGTTGGAATACCTATATGTTGTACTCCTGTGCAAAATGCTTTTAAATTCATCATAATTACCTTTCTACTTCAAAAAAATTCTACATATTATCCACTTTTCCCATAAAAATTGCTAGCATGTTATTTCATCTTTATTTACTTCTTGCGCCAAAAGCAAACATCCTATAATTCCCGAATTATCTCCAAGCCCAGGTGATACAATATATTCATCCAAATCTGGCATAGTAACATAGTTATTCATTAATTTTTCTAACTCTTTTCTTATATAATGAAATAACTGACGTTGCTTCATTACCCCACCACCTAGAACAATACGTTCTGGATTTATAGTTAGTGTATATGTCATTAATGCTTGTGCCAGATAAAAAGCCTCTATTTTCCATACTTCTTCATTATCTACCAATTCATATGCTTTCTTTCCCCATCTATCTTCAATGGCAGGCCCAGATGCAACACCTTCTAAACAATTTTTGTGGTATGGGCAAATTCCTTTGAATTGGTCATTAGGATGCATTCTAATTAATATATGTCCCATTTCTGGATGTCCATAACCTTCAAGAAATTGTCCATTTATCATTGCTCCTCCACCAATCCCAGTTCCTACAGTTAAATAGATACAGCTTTGTAAACCAACCGCTGCTCCTTTTTTTAATTCTCCTAAAGCCGCTGCATTTACATCAGTAGTCCATCCAATTGGAATATTGTATCTATCTTTTAAAGCTCCAACAAAATTATAATTTGCCCATGCTAATTTAGGAGTAGTAGTTATATATCCATAAGTTTTTGACTTTTTGTTTACATCAATAGGACCAAATGACCCTACACCTATAGCATCTAAATCATATTTGTCAAAAAATTCAAAAACATTCTTCATTGTTTCATCAGGTGTTGTTGTCGGTAAACTTATTCTTTCTAGAATTTCAAGCTTTTCATTACTTACTGCACAAACAAATTTTGTTCCGCCTGCTTCTATTGCTCCATATTTCATAATAATCTCCTCTTTAACTATTCAAAAATTTAATCTTTTTTTAATATTTTTATTTATCTTGGCCAACGCTGCTTTTTATCCATTAACTCTTCAAATTTGTTATGAGGTTCTGCTTGATACCAATAGGATACTGATGCAAGATCATCTTGACGTTCAAATAATCCTTTATAACATACTCCTATTTGCTGTACAGTAACTTTTAAATCATCTTGAAAATAAATTGGATCTAATATATGCCAGCGATAAAATCCCCTCATTGGTGGACAATCATTATTATGATATGGATTGTGTATTAAATCATCATTGGCGGAATAGTATGGATATCCAAGAAATGGAGTACAATAATTATTTTCTATTGTTTTACCATTAACCTGCGATGCAAAGCTCCAAGAGCCTCCAAAGTAATCCTCCATTCCAGTTCCGCAAATAGTAGGATATTCTTCATCACCATCTATATAGAATTTTACTTCTCCTTCACCCCACCAGTATCTTTCTAGTGTAGTTAATGCTATATATGTTCCTACATAATGTCCCTTTCCTTTTATATTATCAACAATTACGTAGTCTTTCTGTAATTCTGTTATACGTTGACGTCTCCATTGTGCATGAAAATATGCAGTATCTTTTGGCAATTCATCATATAAACAATAATCTATTTGATAGAAAAATGCTGGTATTTTATTATCATGTTGATTTTCTAATGTAATCTTGGCTTTTTTGTGAAATGGCATTTGAAAATAGCTATTCATCCCTCTAGATGGAACCACTACTATTGGCATTGAATTTACAATGCATTCTCTTGAAAAGCCACAACAAAAGAAATCTCCAAGCGGGCTTTCTACTGAAGGAGCTTCTTCGTCATCCCAATACATCCTTAAAACTAAATCTCTTAGAACATTACAATCAGCATCTGTTGTTTTATTATCAACAGTAATCCATATATGTGTTATTATTCCTGGACCATTTACTTCAGCTAATGTTACTGTTTTTCCTGGTTCTATATCTCTTAAACAAGGACTTCCTTTTCTTGAAGTTCCTAAATTACTTGCAGCCTTTCCTCCATTTCCTTTTTCTCCATTAGGGTTTTCTGAATTTATAGCACGAGAACGTGCATTTTTTAGCACTGATAAACTAGTAAGTCCATTTGAAAATAAATAATTATTCATATAAATAACTTCTCCTCTTTAATCAATTATTCTTTTACCCCGCCAGCCATTATTCCATCCATAATTTGTTTTTCAAATAATAATACGAATAGTATTATTGGTAAAAGTATTATCCATCCCATCGTACTAATTAAATCCCAAGGCATACTATAAGTTGTTTCCTTAGGTATTGTAGTTATTCCAACACTTAATACTTCTATCTTTCGTGCAAAGAACAATGGTGTAAATAAATCATTTAGGCATGTAATAAAATTAATTATGCTTATAGTTGCTATAGCTGGCTTCATTAAAGGTAATGTTACATAAAACATCTTTTGTAGAGCTTTGCATCCATCAACTTCTGCTGCTTCATATATTGATTCAGGTATTTCATTTAAGAAATTATTCAATATTAAAATTGTGAATGGTATTAATGCACTTGTATATAGGATTATTAGTCCTAAAAAAGTATCTACTAAATTAAATTTGTTCATAAAATCATATAATGGCCTTGCAGTCACTATTCCTGGTATTAAAGCAGAAGACACTATAGCTCCATAAGCTATTTTTAAACCCCTGCTCTTATATTTTGAAAATGCATAAGCTGCTAGTAGGCATATAATAGTAGATATTATTAATGCAGCTGTAGTTATAATTAATGTATTTAAAGCTTTTTCACCTAAATTTAATTCAAAAAACAACTTTTTGTAATTTTGAAAAGTAACATTACTTGGAATATATTTTATAGGTGTTGTAAATAGTTCATTTGAAGGTTTAATAGACGATATAAAAATCCAATATAAGGGTATTAATATAAAAGCCGATATAACAATAGTTAATGCCCATTTTACAACAAAAGGTACAGTTTTATTAATTTTAAACTTCATAATTATCACCCCTAATTATTTACTTTTTTTATATATCTAACATCAATTAATGTTAAAACTAACATTATTGCAAATAAAAATACTGCTATTGCAGATGCGTATCCTAAATTTAAATTTGTAAATGCTTCTGTCATTATTCTATATGATAATAATGTTGTTGAATCTCCAGGTCCTCCTGAAGTCATTGAATATACAACATCAAAACTAGTAAGCCTCCACATTGTAAAAAATATACATAATGTTAATACCGTGTTTTTTATTCCTGGTAATGTAATTGCAAAAAATGATTTAATTATTCCTGCTCCATCTATTTTAGCTGCTTCATAAAGATCTGATGGGATAAACTGCAATGCCGCTAACACTAATATGGCAAAAAAGGGCAGATCTTTCCACAAATCAACTGAAATTACAGCTACCCTTGCAGAAAACTCATTTATTAACCAATCGTAATGGAAATTAGGCAATATCCTTCTTATTAAATCATTTATAAGTCCATAAGTATCATTAAATGCCCAACGTGCTGCAAGCCCTGCAACAACCATAGGCATTGCCCATGGTATTAAAACTATGGTTCTTAAAAACTTTCTGCCTTTAAATTTTATATTTAACATCAATGCTAGTCCAACACCTAATATAACGTGTAATATCATAGAAGCTAATGTAAATATAATAGTAAATTCTATTGATGTAAGTAATTTTTCATCAGTGAACAGTTGTACAAAATTCTGAATTACAATAAATTCTTCTTTTCCTTTTAGCAAACTCATATCAAAGAAACTATTTTTAAATGTTGTTAATATTGGATATATTGTTGTAAAGCCTCTTAATAGTAGTGCAGGTATTACCAATATCCAAGCTATCCATATCTTATTACGTTTATTACTCATATGCTCCTCCAGTCTTTATAATTGTACTTTCTATTTGCTGTAAGGTTTTTGCTAAAATAGAATTACAATATGCTTTTATAATGAACTCATACCTAAATAAACTAATAAATTTTAGTGATACTAATATTTAATCTAGGTATGAGTTTTTTATATTTTTACTTTGCTTTATTATTCTTTAGTATACTTATCTACTTCTACTTGCGCTTTTTCACAGAATTCATCTAATGGTATTTCGTCAGAAACATATCTTTGGAATAGTGATCCCATAGAGCTTATAAATTCCATAGCTTGAGGTGCCATTGGACGTCCACGTAATACTGTATTTTCTAAATATCCCTTAATTACATCTAGTCCTTCTATTTGAAAGCTTGGATCATTTATTACATCAGATCTTGCTGGTAATCTTGAAGTCATCTCATAATAATCTTTCTCACCTTCTGGACTTGCAGCATAATTTAAGAATTTAATTGCAGCCTCCTTATTTTCTGATGCTGAATTTAAAACATAGTTCCAACAAGCTATATAAGCACTATTGTTTTCAAAAGTAGGCATTGGAGCTAAAGATATTCCATCTTCACCATATCTACCAGAGTCTACAAAGTTTTTCATTGCACCTGTATACATAAATATTGAAGCATAATCATCATCAAAGAATTTTTGCATCATTGGATCGTATTGATCTGCTAATTGTGCTAAAGGAGTTTCACCATTTTTAACCATGTCGTACATAAATTTGACTGCCTCCATTGTTTTAGGATTTGTCCAATCATAGTAATCTCCACCAAATAAATTTACAAAAGTACCTATTTCATTAAATACATATGTTTTTTCCCATGCACCACCATATCCATATTTACCATCTTTACTATAAGCTTTAACATACTTTTCAAAATCTTCTTTTGTATTTATTCCATCTAAACCAAGCTCTTTTACTTTTGATTGATCAACCCAAAAACCTAATATCTCCATATACATAGGGACAGAGTATATATTATCTCCTACTTGTATTAAATCTTTTATATACTGTTGAGGAAATTGTGATACAACATCCTTTGTCATAACAGTATCTTGTATAGGCTCTAAAAAGTTTGTATTTTTAAATGCACTAATCATTTCATCATTTATTGTTATTACATCCACACTTGTATCTTTTGATGAAAGTATAGTCGTGATTTTAGCTTGTCTATCATCTGTGTTTGTTGGGCAAGCTATTGTTTCTATTTTTATTCCTGTTGCTTTTTCTGCTTTTTCGATATACTTTTGAAATCCTTCATCAAAAGTAGTATCCATTGTCATTAGTGTAATTTTTTCAGTCTTTTCTGCTGATGCACTATCACTTGCTGATTTTGCACCTCCACATCCGTTTAAAAGCGTTACTGCTAAAACAGATGAAGTCAATAAAGACATAATTTTAATTGATTTCATAAAAATCCCCCTCTTTCATAACGTTTTCATTTGACTTCATATTTATTTTATTAAATTGACTAGTTAGTTTAAATACATTATTTTTCTCATAATTTATAATTTTTTTTGTTTTTGATTATTGAAACAAAATAATATTGTAATGTTTACAGTTATTATCTATAATGGCTGTGATGATATTATTTAACTTTTATATAAAGAGGTGAACACTTTAATGGCAGTCAATTATAAGATAAACAGTTTAAATAATGGTATAAGAAAATATTTTTCTAATTTCCAAAATAGAATAATAGTATGCTTTATATTATGTACTATTATACCGCTTCTAGCTATTGGACTAATTTCATATCATACTTCTGTAAAAATTGCAAAAGATAAGATACTTAATAGTAATCTACTTTTAAATAATCAATTAAAAGTAGATATTAATAACCGTGTAGTTCAAATTGAACATGTAGCTGATTCAATTCAATTTTATTTATATTCCTTAAATAATACTCCAACATTGCCACTATCAAATTACTTAACAGTTTTTAATAATACTTCTAATAATATTGATATATTAAAAAATAATTTTAACATTTTTTATATTAATGCATTCTTAGAGCCAAATTTAATTATAAGCAACCATGGAATAAATTTTAATAGTATAAATGATCTTGAAAAGTATGGTATTTCAGAAAATGACCTTTTAAATTTAGGTATATCTACTAAGTGGGTTTTTAGGGCAAAACAAGATTTTCCTTATATGATTTCTAACAATAAGGATGGAGTTGATGCTATATTCTGTTACAGAAGTGTTAAAAACAATGAAAGTGATTCTTTGTTTTATTCATATTTTATAAGTATTAAGTCTGATGAATTCTCAGAAATATTAAAAAACTCTAGTATAGATATTTCCATATCTAACTATATAGTTGATGAAAATGGAGTTATTATAGCACATTCTGATAAAAGCAAAGTTGGCAATACTTTAGATACTAAAAAACTCACACTTATTAAACAAAATATATCAAATGGTAATTTATCACTATATAAAAATTCACAAATTATATCTTCAAAATCAATTAATGATTGGTACATAGTAACTGATATTCCGGATAAATATATATTAGAAAATACATTTCCACTTATTAAATTAATTATATTTTCTATTTTGATGTTAACTCCAATCTTTATATTTACTGCTGCATCTCTTGGCAAAGAGATAACAAAAAGGCTCAATAGATTATCTGTAATAATCAAATCTGCTGAACTTAATAATAATGTAATTAAAATTGATAATTTGAATGAGTTAATTGATTCTAACTCCGGATATTATGATGATATCGATTATATAGCATTAACTCTTAAAGATATGATAAATACAATAAATGATAATTTCAATACCATCTTAGATTTATCAGTAAAAAAAGAGAAATTAAATTATGACTTGCTGCAAGCTCAAATTAATCCTCATTTTTTATACAATATCCTAGATTCTATTCATGTATGTAATTCTATCGGTAAGTTTGATATAGCTAATCAAATTATTAGGGACTTGTCAAAGTTCTATCGTTATGTTCTTCGTACCTCAGAACATTTAATCACAATTCAAGAAGAAATAGAAATTGCTAAATTATATTTATCTATGGAGAATATATGCAAGAATGGAAATATAACTTGGAATTTTTATTTAGATAAAAGTATAGAAAGCTTTTTAATTCCTAAGCTTACACTTCAACCACTTATGGAGAATTGTATTAGACATGGAATTGGACAAGGTGGTAACAAAATTAATATAGATATTTCTATTACTTATCATGAGGACTATATATTAATTAACATTAAAGATAATGGTATTGGTATAGATCCTGATAGACTTATAGATATTCAATCCATATTGAATACTAATAATGTTAGTGATAAATATTTAGGTCTAAGTAATGTTAACGCTAGGCTATATTCTTCAAAAATCGCTAAAGAATCCATGAATATTAGTAGTATTTTAAATATTGGAACAAACATTAATATAATAATAAATCAAGTTATTTAAAAATTTCATAATTATATAAGGAGAACTGTTTTGAGAAAAGTAATTATAGTTGATGATAATCATTTGTCTGTTGAAGGTATTTATAAAAATATAAATTGGGATTTATTAAATTCACAAGTAATATATATGTATTATGATTCTCAATCTGTTATTGATGCTGTAAAGTCTACAGATGTTGACTTAATAATATCAGATATAGAAATGCCTAAAATATCTGGTTTAGAAATGTCAAATCAAATATTGAAAATTAATCCCAATATAAAAATTATACTTATTAGTGCATTTGATAAATTTGAATATGCTAAGCAAGCAATTAGAGTTGGTGTATATGATTATATAGAAAAGCCTATTGACTATGAATATCTTAATGTAATAATCAATAATGCCTTTAATCAGCTAGATAAAGAAGAGCATAACCTTAAAATTTTAAATGAAAGTCGCCCACTAATGATAAATAAATTTTTTTCAGAATTAATACATTTAAATAGTGAAGATTCTAAATATAATCTTTTTAAATATCCAGATTATTTAAATTTAAATTTAGATCTGAAATATTTTATAATATTAAATTTTAGAATAACAAATTCTGAAAAAGTAAAAAATGACTTAGGAATTGAGAAATATCATATTTCATTAATAGATTTAAGTGATTATATCAAGTCTGTTTTCTCTAAATTTCACTTGTATCACAATATAAATGAGAGAGATGATATGATTATATTTATCGGTGGAAATTATCCTAACGAAAGCTATTTACTAAATAAAATTTACGACATACTCAGTCATTTTATAGAAAATTATGAAAGTAAAATATTTGAATTAAATATTGGCATTGGTAATGTTGTTGATTCTGTTTGGAATATGAAAATTTCTTATGATAATTCATGTCAGGCACTTGAATATAATTTCTTTTTTCCTCAAAACAATATATTTGATATTCATGATATTATCAACAAAAATAATGAAAATCACAATATCTATATTTGTAATAATGAAGATAAATTAATTCAGCTTCTTTACAAAAAAGACTTAAATGGAATAAGAAATTGGATACAAATGTTTTATGAAGAGATCTTGGTTAATTGTAATAATAAGTACTTAATATTTAACAATATATATTCTATCCTAAGCAATGTATTAAAACTTCTATACAATATGTCCATAAATACTAGCGATATTGAAAATATAATAGTAGATACCTATAGTAACTTAGGTACAATTGACAATAGCTCTGATATAATAAATTGGCTTTTTCAGATTCTAAAAATTATTTGTGATAAGCTTGATGAATCAATGAGGGATCAACATGAGTACCTATGTAACAGTGTAATTGCATATATTAAAGATAATTTTAGCAAAAAAGATTTATCATTAAATGAAATTGCTTCATATGTCAATGTTAGTCCAGCATATTTAAGTTCACTATTTAAAAAACAAATTGGTGAAAATATAAGTACAACCATCACAAATGTTAGAATAGAAAACGCTTGTAAACTACTAGAAAATACAAGCCTATCTTTAAAAGAAATTAGCGAAAAAGTTGGTTATGTAAATCAATATTATTTTAGCTCATGCTTTAAAAAGAAAATGGACAAAAATCCATCTGTTTATCGCCAAGAAGTATATTAAATCACCAATCTCCAAAGTTTAGACAGTCAATAGATGAAGTAGTTACATGGGTTAAATAATACAACAGAACTGTTTTCAAATTCTATTATATAATTTGAAAACAGTTCTATTCCTTCCTTATTAATCCACACTTTCTCAGTTCTTCCTCAAATGTGTTTTTTGATAGCTTGATTGCTACTTTCTATTATACTATTTAGAAACTTTAATATTATGATAAGCTATCAATTTGCAGTTTTTATCTTGAATCATTTTTTTAGTGCCTTCTTCACTCTTTTAAGCTTCTCCACCTCCTGAACACATAAAAATTTCAACCTCTTTTCATTCTCTCAATAAATTAACCATTGCATTAAATGCAGGAACTGGAAATCCAGCCCATATTGGAGCTACAAATATGATTCGATCAAAATCTGATAAATCATATTGTACATCTTTTATTTCTACCACTTGTCTCTTCATTGCCTTTGGGCATCCTAAAATAAATGCTGTTAAAATATTATATTTTTTCTTTTGCTGTACCTCACAAATAACTACATTCTCATTTTCACTTGCTATACGTTCTGCTTCTTTTTTTGATGTTCCACCTAATGTATAATACGTAATTATTGTTTTCATTTTTTCTGATCACTTTCAATTTGTTATTATCATATAATAGTATAAACCTCTTTTTTATCCAAAGATATCCACCTATCAAGGTGTTAACGAATACCAGCTTTTTGTATTATCACCACTAAATTTAGATTTCATTATAACTAAATTTAAATAATTTTTATAAAAACACTAACTAAGCCCCTAACTAAAATTTTATTCTCTTAAATATCATTACATTTCCATCCTACTTAGATACCCTTTCTCAATTCACTCATCACTATGTATTTACCCCTTCTCCTAAAATAATCTTATTAATATCAATATATCCAATCAAAAAATAACTCTGTTTCAGCTTTCCTTCTTCTAACCAATCTACCTAGAACTTTTTTCATAAGGAGACTTGCTTTTTTCTTATGAAATTGCTGAGACCCTCAATAAATAAGCATATTTTTATATTCTAGTATGTATATATTCTTTTATTCTGATATTCTTAAGAATATTAGAATAAAAGAATATTAGAATATTACAATATATATTTATTGTTTAAATTACATAGGAAAGGACCTATAAGAAATTGGAAGAAGTTGATATTTGTATATATCTACTTCTTGTACTTTAATTATGAATAACTTTATAAAATTGTTTTTTTCCTTTCCATGTTCTTAAGAAGAATTTATATTTGCCGAATATACTTTCATCAAAAACTTAGATATCTATTTTATTTAATACGCTTTAATGCATTAGGTTTACTTTTCTATTTTAATTAACCTTTCTTAAATTTAATTTTGTTATTTAACTCTCTTAGACATAGGATGATTTTCATCAAATTCAACTAAATCCCAAAGGTTTCCGTATAAATCCTTGAATACTGCCACTATTCCATAATCTTGTTCCTTTGGCTCTCTAACAAATTCAATACCTATAGCTTTCATTTCATTATAATCACGCCAAAAATCATCTGTTCCAAGGAAAAGAAAAACTCTTCCCCCTGCTTGATTTCCTATAAAAGACTCTTGCTCTGGTTTTGAGGCTCTTGCAAGCAATATTGTTGTTCCTAAAGAACCTGGTGGAGATACAACTACCCATCTTTTATTCTGTTCTGGCTGATATGTATCTTCTACTAATGTGAAATGTAGTTTTTTAGTATAAAAGTCTATTGCCTCATCATAATCTTTTACTACTAAAGCAATGTGTACAATTGATTGAATCATTATTTTCACTCCATTCTTAAAATCTTCATAGCATTCTTCCCATTATAATTTCATCACGATATGTTCCATCTTTAAGTTTATATGCATTCTTTGAACATCCCCAAACTTCAAATCCATGCTTTTTATATAAAGCTTGAGCTCTCTTATTATCATCAAATACTCCAAGTTCAAGCTGCTCGTATCTCATACTCTTTGCTTGTTTAATTATTTCTTTAAGAATTACATTTCCAATTCCATTATTCCAATATTTTTCTTTTATAGAAATCCCAAATGTAGCTCTATGCTTAAGCTTAATATTATCTCTCACACAACTAATACCTGCATTACCTGCAAGTTCATTATTTACAAATTCTGCAACCATAATATCTTTATTCCTTTTTATATTCTCATTTAAAATCTTTTTCTCTTCCTCAATGCTTATTGCAATTTCTTCTGAATATCTAATCATAAAATGTGTTTCATCAGATGTTGTTTTCAAGTACTCAATCATGCTTTCTGCATCTTGTTCATTTGGACTTCTTAAAACACATCTTGTCCCATCCTTTAATTCTACTTCCTTGGCTTCAAATTGCATTTCTATTCCTCCTAAGCTACTATCTATTAGTTTATAAATTCTCGCCGTATCTTTATATACACTTTCTGTTTCTATAGGTTAATTATACCACAGTAATAACTCCAACTAAAAATATAACAATACTTTTTATAATGAAATCATTTAAAGATTAATTGCAAAAACAATGAATATAATTCCAAATAGTTGTTGAATGTATTGGAGTCTTTTAGGTGATTTTGTAGCAAATCTTTTCATTAAACCTGCTAAAATTCCATAACCGCAAAAAATTAAAAAGGTAAGTATCATCAATAATATACCAAGCAGAAAACTTTCTTTAACATAGTTTTGGATATTATTGCTGATGTATTGTGGTAAAAATGCAAAGAAAAACAATGTAAGCTGTGGATTGAAAAGATTAATTAAAGCTCCTCTTCCTATAACTATAATTGCTTTATCATCATCATTTGTTTCCCTAAAGTTCAAATTTGATTTTTGCAAAATCACCAAAACTCCAAGATAAAGTTATTCTCCCTATTAAACGTAGAATTGAAATGATTCAGTATGCAAGAAAGCACAATAATTATATAGTTGAGGATGATTATGACAGCGAATTCCGCTTTTATGGAAATCCAATACAATCCATGCAAAATCTTGACCCAGTACATGTTATTTATGTAGGAACATTTTCAAAAACTTTTATGCCTTCATTACGAATGGGATATATGGTATTACCTGATGTCTTATGCAGTGAAATAGAAAAAGCTAAATATATAGCCGATATCCATTCTCCAATACTTGATCAACTTGTCATGGCAAAATTCATTGAATTTGTTTTTTTTGACTTACACTTAAAAAAAATGAGAAACATTTATTTAAAAAGAAGAAATCATTTAATCAAATGTCTTAAAGATCTTTTTGGAGATTCAGTTTCCATTTCAGGAGCAGATGCAGGTATACACCTTATTGCAACTTTCAATAACATATACTTTGATAAAATTTTAATGCAAAAAATAGAAGATAATGACCTACAGTTAACCCCTGTAAGTAAACATTATCTTCATGATGAAAATGATATATACAATAAGCTTAATTATCATAGTTCACTGATTTTTGGCTATGGAAATACAGATCTTGACTCAATTCAGGCAGGTATAAAACGTTTGTATAAAATTTTATATTAGATTTTTTATAATTTCTGATTTTGCTCAAAATATAAATTTTACTTTTAATTTTATTAATTGATAAATTTTTATCTTGAAAAATTTCTTTTCAAATCTTAGCACTTTATATTTACCTGCTCTTAGCAATTTGTATTTGCCTGTATATTGTAACTATAAAAAATTAAATATCAAACAAAAACTCTTCATCTATTTCCTTACACTTTCTATGCTCTTCCGAGACATCTAAAATTGTTTCAAACAAATA
This sequence comes from Clostridium neonatale, assembly GCF_001458595.1. Classification (GTDB taxonomy): domain Bacteria; phylum Bacillota; class Clostridia; order Clostridiales; family Clostridiaceae; genus Clostridium; species Clostridium neonatale. Next base: position 215,488 of record NZ_LN890328.1, on the reverse strand, counting down.
TCTTGATACATATTCAAAATCAAATGTTCCATTTCTAAAACACCATCTTAAAGCATTTGCATGTAATTGTTGAATCACTAATATTGAAAGAACTTCTGGTCTTGTTTTATTTAAAAATTCTCCACTTTTTTGACCTTTTTTTATTATATCTAATTGAATTTTAAAAAGCTGTTTATGTTCATCATTAAATTTAAATGTTCCAGTGTTATTATCATTTAGATTTTTTATTACTATTTGTTTTACTATACTTACCCCTGAATTCTGTACAAAATCAACAAAAATTTTATTTAAAAGCCATAGTTTTTCTACATTAGAATCTGCAATCATTATTTCAGCTAAGTTAATTGATGTTAACTCACATGGTATTTTATAATATCCTTTTAAAAGTTCATCCTTAGACTTGAAATAATAATAAAATGTATGCTTATTAATTCCACTAACTTCACAAATTTCTTTAAGAGTAACATTTTCATAACCTTTTTCATCTATGAGCTTCAATGCCACTTCTCTAATCTTTTTTTTCGTTGAATTTTCATACTTTCTCATTAATTTCTCCTCCCATCATATAATTCCATAGTAGCAATATTTTATAACTCAGTCAATAATTTATGTAAACAGTATATAATTTTTTTAATAACCTATTTACATTTTTATTATACTGAGGTATCATAATTTTCATATATTAGTTAATCGAGGTGATTTTTACTACATGGTTAAACTACTTAAATATGCAGAGCCTTATATACTATCAATTATTGCGTCTATAATTCTTTTATTTGGTCAAGCTATTTGTGACCTTTCACTACCAGATTATATGTCTGACATAATAAACAAGGGCATAACTGTTGGTGATAAGAGTTTTATTATAAAAACAGGCTTTACTATGCTTGGTGTTTCTCTACTTAGTGCATCTTTCACTATTATTGTTAGCTTTTTAGCATCTAGAGTTGCTGCTGGAATGTGCAGAACAATAAGAAATGATTTATTTACTAACATCGAAAGTTTCTCAAATGCAGAATTTGATAGATTTTCTACTTCATCACTTATAACAAGAACTACAAATGACATAACACAAATTCAAACATTGATAGTTATGATTATAAGGATGATTTTTTATGCCCCTATAATGGCAATTGGAGGTTTTGTACATGCACTTGCTAACAGTAAGTCAATGTCTTGGATAATTGCATTAGCTATCATATGTCTATTAGGCTTGATATTTACTGTTTTCACAATAGCAATGCCTAAATTCAAAGCAATACAAAACTTAATAGACAAGCTAAATCTTGTTGTACGTGAAAATCTTGATGGTATTTTAGTTGTAAGAGCATTTAATACTCAAGACTTTGAAGAAGACAGATTTGATAAGGCAAACAAAGATTTAACAAATACAAATTTATTTGTTAATAGAGTTATGGTATCAATGATGCCACTCATGACCTTAATAATGAATCTAATTACTGTATTAATAGTCTGGGTTGGTGCTAATCAGGTATCAGCATTTAAAATGGATGTTGGTGAGATGATGGCATATATGCAGTATGTAATGCAAATAATTTTTGCATTTTTAATGCTTTCAATGATGTTTATTATGATACCAAGGGCATCAGTTTCTGGTGATCGTATTGCCGAGGTACTTGAAGCTGTTTCATCTATTAAAAATAATGAAATAGCATCTAAACTAAAAAAATGTACCGGATTAATAGAATTTAACAATGTTTCTTTCAAATATCCTGGTGGTGATGAAGACGTACTTCATAATATAAGTTTTACTGCAAGACCAGGAGAAACAACTGCGTTTATTGGTTCCACTGGTAGTGGAAAATCAAGCATAGTTAACTTAATTCCAAGATTCTATGATGTTACTTCTGGAGAAATATTACTAGATGGAATAGACATTAGAAATATAGATTTACATGATCTTAGGAATAATATAGGTTATGTTCCTCAAAAAGGTGTTTTATTTTCAGGAACAATAAAAAGTAACATTTCCTATGCTGATAAAAACGCAAATGAAGAAGATATATTAAGAGCTGCAACTATTGCACAATCTATGGAATTTATAGATTCAAAACCTGAAAAATTTGATACTGGAATTGCACAAGGCGGAAATAATGTCTCAGGTGGTCAAAAACAACGTCTATCTATTGCAAGAGCTTTACTAAAAAAACCACAGATATCTATTTTTGATGATAGCTTTTCAGCATTAGACTTTAAAACAGACGCTGCTCTTAGAAAAGCGCTTAAAGAAGAAACAGGTGGCAGCACTATGCTTTTAGTTGCTCAAAGAATAAGTACAATCATGAATGCTGAACAGATAATTGTTTTAGATAATGGTTATATAGTTGGAAAAGGAACTCATGAAAGTTTAATGCAAAGTTGTGAAGTATATAAAGAAATAGCTTTATCACAGCTTAGTAAGGAGGAATTAGCATGAGTGAAAAAAGAAATGGTCCTTCCATGGGCGGCCCTGGTGGCATGGCTGGAAAAATGGGAGGCGGACAAAAAGCTAAAGATTTTAAAAAGACAATGCTTGATTTAATAAGCTATCTTTCGGAATATAAGGTAAAAATAATAGCTGTTATTGTTTTAGCTGCATTTTCTTCCTTATTTTCAATTGTAGGTCCTAAAATTTTAGGTAAAGCAACAACAAAGCTTTTTGAAGGCTTGATGGCATATCTTTTAGGAACTAATTTACTTACTGACTTTGATTATATAAGAAACTGTATTTTATTATTAGTTCTACTTTATTTAATATCAGCATTATTTGCATACATTCAAGGATATATAATGTCTGGTGTATCAATGAATGTAACATATAATCTTAGAAAAGAGATTTCAAAAAAGATGAACAAGCTTCCTCTAAAATATTTTGATACTAGAACACACGGAGAGGTCTTATCAAGAATAACAAATGATGTTGATACTGTAAGCCAGACACTAAATCAAAGTTTATCACAGATGATAACATCAACTGCAACTGTTATTGGTGTACTTATTATGATGCTTTCAATCAGTGTTCTTATGACATTTGTTGCTTTTTTAGTAATTCCACTATCAGGTCTTCTTATAATGTTAGTTGTCAAAAAATCACAGAGTTACTTTAAAGATCAACAAAAATCTTTAGGATCACTAAATGGTCATATCGAAGAAATATACTCTGGTCATAATATTGTTCAAGTATTTAATGGTGAGAAAGAAGCCATTGAAAAATTCACTACTATAAATGATGACCTTTATACTTCTGCTTGGAAATCACAATTTCTATCAGGAATGATGATGCCCATAATGACCTTTATAGGAAACCTTGGGTATGTTGCTGTTTGTATTTTAGGTGGTTACTTGGCTGTAAAGAAAACCATTGAGGTTGGTGATATACAATCATTTATCCAATATGTTCGTTCTTTTACTCAACCAATAGCACAGCTTGCCAATATATCTAATACTCTTCAATCTACTGCTGCTGCTGCAGAAAGAGTATTTGAATTTTTAAATGAAGAGGAAGAAATTCCCGATACTTCTACACCAGTTAAAGTTGATAATGTAATTGGTAATGTTGAATTTAAAAATGTTAGATTTGGATACACTGAAGATAAAATTATTGTTAACAATTTTTCATCTTCAATAAAGTCTGGACAAAGAATTGCAATTGTTGGACCTACTGGTGCTGGTAAATCCACTATTATAAAACTTCTTATGAGGTTCTATGATATAAATTCCGGACAAATTTTAATTGATGGACATGACCTAAAGAATTATACACGTCATGACCTTAGAAGCATGTTTGGTATGGTTCTGCAAGATACATGGCTTTATAATGCAAGTATTTTGGATAATATCAAGTATGGAAACTTTGATAAAACTGATGAAGATGTCATAAATGCAGCAAAGGCTGCTCATTGTGATGAATTTATAAGGGCCCTTCCACATGGGTATAATTTAATCCTAAATGAAGAAGCAAGTAATATATCGCAAGGACAAAAACAGCTTTTAACAATAGCACGTACTATTTTATCAGATCCTAAAATATTAATACTTGATGAAGCAACAAGTTCTGTTGATACAAGAACTGAAGTTTTAATTCAAAAAGCAATGGATAATCTTATGAAAGGAAGAACAAGCTTTATAATTGCCCATAGATTATCAACAATACGAGATGCTGATATTATCCTTGTTATGAAGGATGGGGATATTATCGAACAAGGTAGCCATAATGAATTATTAAAAGCTAACGGATTTTATGCTGGTTTATATAATAGTCAATTTGATGAAGGCGAGGAATAATCTAATTTAATATGGAGGAACATAATATGAAAATATCAAAGAAAATCATTTACCCTGCATTAATAGTACTAGTAATAATAGGTTGTAGCATAGGATATTATTTCTATAGTACTAATGCTTTATATTTTAAAACTGATAATGCTAAAGTCACTTCAAAGATGTATACAATAGCTCCTGTGACTAATGGAAAAATCCTTGAATGGAATGTTGATGTTGGAGATATAGTTAAAAAAGATCAGGTACTTGGACGTCAAGAAATACTTCCTTATATAACATCTCCAATTGATGGAACAATAATAAAAAATGATGTTGTAGAAAACGAAAGTGTAAGTGCTGCTTCTGCTCTTGCAATTGTTGCAGATACAAATAATATGTACATTGGAGTAAATATCGAAGAAACTGATATAAGAAAAATTTCAGTTGGACAAGATGTTAAAATAACATTAGATGCATATCCAAGTAAAAAATTCAAAGGGAAAGTTACTGAAATAGATAATACCACACAAACTTATTTTTCAGGTACTTCAAGTTTTTCTACCAGCGGTACTTATACAAAAGTTACACAACTTGTACCTGTGAAGGTTTCAATAGAAAATGATGAAAATCTTCCTCTTACATTAGGTATGAACGCGGTAGTAAAGATTAAATTGAAATAGTAATTTGTGAAAGGACTGAAATAAATAATGAAAAGTAATATAATCAAAATCTTATGTATATTATCATTAAGTACATTTTTAGTAAGCTGCTCTCCTTTTGGCAGTAATAATATAGCAAATGTTACAGTAACTAAAGTTAAAACTTCTGATTCCATAAGTGATACAGTTTATACAACAAATATCTCAAGTGAGGAGAATATTTCTGTTTTTCCAAGCAGTGTTGGCAAAGTTCAAGCCATAAGTGTTGAAGTTGGACAAGAAGTTAAGAAAGATGATGTACTCTTTACTCTTGATAATACAGATTTAACATATAAATATAATGCTGCAAAAGCTAATTATGAATCAGCTAATGCTTCTTATGATAAAGTTTCTAGCGGCAGTGCAAAGCAAGCACAAGTAGATGCTGAAAAAGCATTAGAAGCTGCAAAAAACGAATTAAAAAATGCACAGGAAGCTTATGATATAGCGAAAAATCAGTATTCAAACAACACAAATGTAACTTCTGCCCAAACAGCATATGATGCTGCAAAGCAAAATTATGACCGTACAAATGAGCTTTTTAAAGCTGATGCAGTAGCACAAATTGATTTAGAAACTGCTCAAAATAAATTAGATACTGCAAAAGCTGCCTTAGATATTGCTATAGATAACGCAACAATGGCATTATCTAGCGCTGAAACAAGACTTAGTAATGCTAACGCAAGCTATAACAGTGCAAGCACAAATGCAAATATTACAAATTCAATTACAAATCCAGATAATATTGCAGCTGCTAAGGCAACTGTAGATAGCGCTAAGGCCTCTTTAGATTCAGCTAAGTATGCTTTAGATAATGCAACTGTAAAATCACCTATTGATGGTAAAATAAGCGCTAAGAATATAACTGTTGGTGAATATACCTCTAATCAAACTCCTTCAATTGTAATTACTGGTGAAAATTCTTTAACTGCGACAATTAAGGTTACCGAAACAAATATACAAAATGTAAAAGAAGGTATAAAAGCTAATATATATCTTCCAGCTTCTGGTCTGTCATATGAAGGAACTGTATATGCAGTATCTCCTTCTGCCGATACTTCTAATGGTATGTTTGATGTTAAAATAAGCATTGATAAACCGGATGAAAACTTAAAAGTTGGTATGGTAGCAAATATTACATTAAAGAATGATAAGGAAGATAACTCATTATTAATTCCAAGCAAATGTGTCTTCAAAGATGGAGATAATTCTTATGTATATGTAATAAATGGTGATGTATTATCAAAAAAACAAGTAACTATATCAAAGAATAAAAATGATTACTTAGTAATTACAAATGGTATAAATAAAGACGATAAAGTTGTTATTCAAGGAAGCTCTAATATGGCTGATAATATGAAATACAATATAGTTAAGAGTAATTAATACATGTATCATTACCCTTGTATAGAAAATATTAATATAATAAATAAAAAAGAGCTGTTACAATATAAAATGTACCCTTTGTCAAGGACATTAAAAAACGGCTAAGCAATATTAAGAGGATGATTTCTGTAGTTAACAGGATTCATCCTTTTTAAATTCCATTGAGCTCTATAATTGTTGCTATAATCAACATAATTACCTATTACTGTTACAATAATGTAATATTTCTTTTCTATTCATAAAATCAATTTATATGTAGTAATATGATCCATAAATATTACTAAGACTTCTTCTTATAAAGCTATACTATGCAAAATATTAACACCATAAGTAACAGCTTAATACAGCTTTAGACCTTTTCCAAACACTATAATCTTCAAAATATTGTAGGTTAATGTTTTAAAATAATGTTGTTAATATCACATTACTATTATTATACCAGTTCGTCTTCACATCTATATTAAACAATCCTACATACTACTTAACTAAAATTCAAAGTATCTCACAAATATAACTTTTTAAGATAAACTGCAAGTATAATCAAGGCGCTAATATTAAGCCAAGCTAAAATTAACATACTGGCTTTTAGATAATTCATATGTAAAATTAAGACTATTGAATTTCCTATACACATTAAAAATAGTAAAATATGAAAGATATCGTTCTAAATATTTTGTTGCTATCCCCCTAAATCCACCTATCCATTTTTTTAAAATCCCTCTAAAATTTTTTATACATTCCTCTTTATATGCATTTAAAACTATTCCTTTATTATGTTTCTTTGCAACATTCATCATATATCTGTCATAGTCCGAAACTATATATGAATTTTCTTCTATTTTTGAATACACTAATTGATTAAAATTAAATTCATTCCAATGCTCTTTACACACTGGAGTTATTATCATGGAATCATGTCTATCTTTTGCTGCTACAATCCATATATTTTTTCTTTCTGAATTGGTTATATTTCTGCAGCCCTTAAAATTTTCCTTTTCAATTGCTTTTGTTATAAAAACTTTTCCTTCCAATTTATCTGGCATTACATTTTTAAGCATTCCCTGCATAACTTTATGTCTCCATAGGAAAGCTGTTCTTATATTGATTTCTAATATTTTTGAACATTCTCTTAAAGAACTCTTTTTAAGCATAAGTTCCATAAATTCAACCCACTTTTCTGGTTCTTTTTTTGAATAACTCCATAAAGCTTTTGTAGTCTTAGAAAAAGTTTTATTGCATTCTTTACATCTATATCTCTGAATGCCTTTATACTTTCCAAATTTAATATAATTTTTTCCATTACAATTTGGACATTCTTTAATACATCTGTTTTTATAAATGTTACATTTCAAAAGATATCCTGTATGCTTTCTCAATTTCTCAAAATTATTATCTTCTTGTATCATGTCAATCTCCTCTATCAAAATAAAACTATTATTTTCATCATTTATCTTAAACTTTAATTCATAAGACCAATTATAAATATAAAAATTAATATATATTTTGATACTTGCCGCAAAGCAGCACTTTTAAACATAACAACACTTTTTTAAAACATTTCTTAATATAATTTAAAAGCATATAAATCTAAAACTATTTGGAGTAAATATGAGAACAAAAACAAGTTTTTTTTAGATAATATATATGTTGCAATAATAAAATTGCATTTAGAATGTTTACAGTCTAAATAAATACTAAGATATAATATAAGGTTTACACACTAATTAAATATTTTTTATTGCTCTTTTTCTCTTTCATATACCATTCCTCCTAATTATAACTACAAAAAAATACCATATAAAAATAATATGGTATTTTCTTATGTTTAGTTTAAATCTATTATTTTAAGAATTCTTCTTAATATAGATTTTCAGTGCCTTTATAGCCAATATAAGTACATAGACTCCAATCCCTACAAAAACTAAAATTATTATCAAATTAATCATTGTGAATAGCGTTGTTGTTAATGCTATATCCATATTTCTCTCCCCTTTATACCTATTTTATATACTATTTATTATATTCTGCAAACTCATATCCATTCCCTTGAGCATTATCAATAAACTGACTTAAAATATCTGTATTTGTTTTAGAAACTGCATGAAGTAAATAAATTGCTCCTGGATGAAGCTTATTTGTAAGCTTTTCTAAAGATTGGGCTTCATCTGGCTGATTATTAGGATCCCAATCTGCATAAGCAAAGCTCCAAAATACTGATTTATAGCCAAGACTACTCATTAAAGCCAATGACTGTTCACTATAGATTCCTGCAGGATATCTAAATAAATACATTTCATATCCAAAATTATCTTTTACGTAATTATGTAATTCCTCTATATCTGATTTTTGTGCATCTAAAGATAATGATGGCATCCCTTTTTCAGGATGTGTTGTACTATGATTTCCTATAACATGTCCTTCATTTATCATCCTTTGAACTAATTCTGGCTGGCTTTTTGCATAACCCATTGTAATAAAAAATGTTGCCTTAATATTTTTAGCTTTTAATATATCTAATATTTGAGGCGTATAGCCATTTTCATAGCCTTCATCAAAAGTCAGGTAAATTTTTTTATCATTTGATTTTATAAAATCCACATTATAATTTTTATACTTTTCTTGTGCAGCAGTAACAACATCAGGTCGTCCACTTTCATCTGTACTTCCTCCAAAAGACCAGTTTATAGACTCATTAGATAAGTTGGCAATCTCACCTGAAAATGTTTGTGTTTCAGAGGTCTCTGTTTGTACATTATTCTTTTCTTCAGTCTTTTCTGTATTATCTATTTCATCTGTTTTTTCATTTACTTTTTCTTCTTTTTCCTTGTCATTATCTACTTTTTCTTCATTTTTAATATATGGCTTATCCTTCTGTTCCTCTTTCTTAAACTCATTCTTGTCGTTAAGTGTATTTTCTTCTTTTTCATTAGAAGATACTATGTATTGATTATTTTTTGATGTAGGTTCTTCGCCTCCACATCCATAAAGAAAAATACATGATACAGTAAAAGTCATAGCAGCTATCCATATTAATTTCTTATTTTTCATTTGTTTTACCTCCTCAAAATTTTATTATTTTACTTATAATAAAACCATTCCCTATACTACCTCATACTTATACACAGATGATAGCACCAAGTTATCAATTATACTTATATTCTATCATATAAACAACTATTATATAATAAAAAGGCGTTATATAAAGGTAAACTTATAGTTAACTCAATTATATTACGCCTAAATAAACTCTATATAAAGTTGTTAATATATAAAAACATTCAAATTTTTGATTGCTATTCATATAAAAAATGTTCTACTTTCATTTTAATCTTCTTTAATTTTTCCATCACATGTTATAGTAACAACCTGCCATGGTATCATTTTCCCACTATTTCTCATAGCTTCTACTGCAGCATGTTCTAATCCTCCACAACAAGGCACTTCCATTCTAACAATTTTAATGCTTTTTATATTATTGTTACTTATAATTTGTCCTAATTTTTCAGAATAGTCGCCTTCATCAAGCTTAGGACATCCAACTAAAGTTATATGATTTTTTATGAAATCTTCATGAAAGTTTGCATATGCATAAGCTGTACAATCAGCTGCAATTAATAAATTTGCGTTTTCAAAATAAGGTGCCTTTATTGGAACTAATTTAATTTGAACTGGCCACTGCATAAGTCTGCTTTTGCTATGAACTGAATTTAATTGCTCAGCTACTGATTGTGAATTATCAGCCTCATTTCTTTCTAAAGCTCTTGCCATGCTCCCTGGACACATATGCATGTTTCCTTCACCAATATTTAATGTGTTTTTCTTTGTTTCCATTCTCTTCTTTACAGACACTTCATCATACTCAACTGCTTCTCTCTCAATAATAGAAATAGCATTTGTTGGGCAAGCAGGTAAACAATCCCCAAAACCATCACAATAATCATCTTTTATTAGTTTTGCCTTTCCATTTATCATTGCAATTGCACCCTCATGACAGGCATTTGCACATGCTCCACAGCCATTGCATAGCTCTTCGTTTATTTCTACAATCTTTCTAATCATTCACCCATCTCCTATGAAATCAATTTATATATTCCATTTTCTTCTTTTTTAATACGATTTTCAATTTTTCTAATAATCACATCTATTTCACTTCTAAAATCTAATTTGTTTATAAATAACTTTGATTTTGTATTATATTTATCTTTGAAATTAGTAAATTCTAATGCTAAATCCCCCATCTCATCTTGATATTCTTTTGCAAGATGAGATACATTATTATCTTTGGATTCTTTCAAATTAGGATATAAATATTTATCTTCATTTAGTAAATGTATCTTAAGTTTACCCGCAAGTGTATTAATGTGATGTGCAATTTCATCTACATGTTCTTCAAAATCATTTCTTTTTATAATTTCTTTTATTTGGTCTATCTCTGAGCCAATTGATTTATGCTGTTCTAAATAACTTAAAAGATTCATATTTCTCCTCCATTACAATAAATGAATTTACTATTAAAATACAACTACAAGAAGCATTTTAAATTGTTCTTTTCCATAAACTGCATGTGGATGATTTGCAGGCATTACTATTGACTGTCCTTCAGTAAGTTCATACTTTACTCCATCAATTGTTATTTCACCAACACCATCTAAGCATGTTACAAATGCATCGCCTTTAGACTCATGTGTACTAATTTCTTCTCCTTTTGCAAATGCAAATAATGTTATACTTACAGCTCCATTTTGTACAAGTGTTTTACTTGCAACTTGACCATCAATGTATGTTACTTCATCTTTTAATTTTAATACTTCTGATTTATTAATATTTTTCATGATTTCGCTCATATATTTCTCTCCTCTACCAGTTAATTGATTTCTGTTTCTACAATCATACTATCATTTTAGCGAGACTCATTCTGTAACATATGTTACATTTTTAAATTATTTTAATCATAATTTTGAAAAATAACCATATTTTTATTTAGATATCCTTTTATATACTAGAATGATATTTTTTCATTGTTTAATCAGTATTAATCTGCTTTTTATATAATAAATAAATCTCAAACTCCATAGAGAATGAGATTTTTAATGAATATAATTACATCTATTTTTTATCTTCTTCAAGAAATCTTCCCATAATAATTGTGTTATAGTAACTTCCATCTTTATGAAGTCGATCATTTCTTAATACACCTTCTTCAATAAATCCATATTTCTTATATAGATTAATTGCCTTTATATTAGTTTCTACAACCGTTAATGAAATTTTTTTAATTCCAACATTGTCTGCCCACATCAAAACATTTTCTAAGAGTACTTTTCCAATACCATATCCAAAGTATTCTTTTTCTATGCATATTCCAAATTCTGCTTTATGTTTAAATCTGCTTAATTTATTTCCTTCGCAGCGTGTAAATCCAACTATATTATTGTCTTCTTCTACGACTAAAAATAACGTTCTTTCATCTGCATTATCTTCAGTAACTTTAATATTTGGAATTCATTATTATTGACTTTCATTAATATCCATAAATTCTCTCTCCTTATATCCCATATTATCATCTATTACTAAATCACTAAACTGTAATAAGCTCAATATTATCTGGAATTAAATCACGCTCATTCCCATTAATATTTTCATCAGTTATTAACAGATTAAATTTATCAAAAGTTGTAAATCTATATAAACCTTGCTTGCTGAATTTTGAACTGTCAGTTATTAAAACATTTTCCTTGGAATTCTTTAAAATAGCTTGCTTAATATCAACTTCTCTATAAGATCTTATACACGGTCCATCTGCATGAAATCCATCGCAGCTCATAAATGAAATATCTGCATTTATACTTGAAATGGCATTAGCTGCCCAGTTTCCAACAAAAGACATACTTTTCTTTCTTAAGTGACCTCCAGTTACAAGAAGCTGATTTTTAGTGTTTTCTAATGCTTGAGCAACTATCAATGAAGTTGTAATAATCACCAAATCATCTCTTAAATTTAACAGCTTAGCTATTTGAAGCACAGTAGTTCCAGAATCTAATATAACAACACCATTTTTAGGTATAAGTTCAACGGCTTTTTGTGCAATCTTAGATTTTATACCCATATTTTTGAATAGCTTTGTATCAAAATGACTTTCTAAATAATTAGTTGAAATTGTTGCACCACCATGCCCTTTATTAATTATATTATCCTTTTCAAGTGATATTAAATCTTTTCTAATAGTTTCAGTAGAAACATTAAACTCGTGTGCAAGTTCTTTAACCGATAAGCTTCCCTTCATCATAATAAGCTTGGCTAACTTAGCTCTACGTTCCACATTTATAGCTCTTGCCAATATAACCACCTCATTTTTTACAAGTATAACCAAATTATAAACTTGTTTTTAGTTGTAGTCAATAATTTCCTATTATATGTATTTATTGGTATTTAAACATGTATTTCATTACAAATTTTTATTGTATACCATAGTTAATTATTTTTCCCAGTGATTAGGCATAACAATTCTTTTGGGAAGTTTTGTTTTTAAGTCTCCTTTTGCACTATTAATTTGAGACTGAGTTAAAAATATACTTCTTTCAAGATTGGCACCATTAATATTAGCATCCCTAAAATCTGCACCTATTAAGTCTGCAAAACTCAAATCAACATTACTGAGATTAGCTGCAATAAGAATTGCCCCTCTCAAATCAGCACCTTTAAGATCTGTTTTTCTAAGATCCTTTCCAAAATAATCTTTTCTTATTGATTGCTTATTCTTATTATTAGCTTTACTGCGAATTCTTTCACTTGTATTTTTAAGGAACTGGTTAACCTTATCTCTATGTCCTTCAACATTTACCTTAAGCAAATCATCAAGGTGCAAAAGTGTAAGATTTTCTGTCTCATCTATAAGTAAACCTATTTTATCTTTTATATTAATATCACTCTGTAATTCAAATGCCCATGTAAGATACCAAAGCATTTCATGAAGCTGTCTCATAATCAAAAATCCTTCAAACATCTTTTGTGAAGATTCTTTATTTTCTCTCCAATCCTTTCCTTCGTAAGTAACCTGTGCTATCTTCTGTCCTGCGCCAAAACAATCATAAGCAGTGCATCCTTTAAGGCCCTTAGCTGTAAGATTTTTATGGACAGCACAAGTAAAGTCTTTTTTTAAGTTTATACAAGGAGCTCCTGCATCCTTATTTATTGGAAATCCTTCAAATTTAGAAAAATATAATGCTATGCAGCATAATCCAAAACAGTTTTTGCAGTCAACTTTAAGTTCATTAATATACTTATCTATATATATATCTACCATTTTTATCACCTCATTAAACGGTTACTACCTACATGTTCATAAATATTTTAAAGGTATAATTAATATTAACTTCCCGGTAAATTATATCATATTTAGATTTATATTCTAAACATTAGTTTAAAATATATATTTTGCAATAATAAAATTACATTTAGGATGTTTGCAGGCTAAGTGAATACTAGGATATAAAATGTAGAAAACTAATTGCAACATATATATATAATTATCGCCCTTATATAATAAAGACATAACATAAATATTAATTTTATGCTATGCCCTACAAATACACCATTAAAAACTTTTAATCTTTAAAATTTATTCTCTATTAAGTTTTATCTATTTACTTATTTTTTCTATAGGCTCATTATCCTACTTGAGTTAATACTTAATCAAGTCCAATTTAAAATTATGAAACTATATTAATCTTTATTTTATTTCTTCTTCAAATAAGATTTAAAATCAAATGTTCATATTATCTATGGACTTTGATCTAAAATAATACTATAGATTAATTTTTGTAAGATCATCAGGAATTAATAGATTTCCAGAGTAATATTCTCTGCCTTCTTTAAGATATAATTCTTCTCTTTTTTCCAAATTTCTATCTTCAGTATGATATAATATTAAATTGACTGCCTGCAATTTTTCTGCTATTTCACAAGCATCCTTCACAGTAGTATGATCTCTTTCATAAGGAGTAAATATGTCTCTTTGCGCATAAAGGCAAAACGCTTCATGTAATAACCAATCTGACTTAAATGCATATTGATATTCATGTTCTCTGTATGGCTCATCTCCCAAAAATGTAAACTTCTTTCCTGACTTTAGCTGCATTGTAAATCCATATTGCTTTGCCTTTTTAGAAAGAATATCAAAAAATATTATCTTGTATCCTAAAATATCCTTAATCTCCCCATCTTCTACTTCGTGAAGAAATATACGTTCTCCAATCATTTTCACAAACTTATCTTGAACTGTTAATTTTACTATTGTTAAGATTGTTTCTTTAAGTTGTGCATGACAATATATATTCAAGTTACCTTCATATTTACCTTTTTTCATCTTAGTAGCAATCATTCTAATCAGCCAAATAAGACCAAGCAAATGATCTGTATGTTCATGGCTTATAAATATCTCATGAATCTGTTCCATTGGTATTTCTGCTTTTTCTAACTGTGTCATGATACCATTTCCACCACCAGTATCAATCAAAAAATACTCTGATCCATTTTTAATAGCAAAACAAGTATTATAACACTTTGTCACAGTTGCATTGCCAGTTCCAAGAATAATTAGTGTCTCTTCCATACATTTTACCTACTTTCAATATTATCTTTTTTTAGATTCTACAGCAGCTATCAATCTAAAAATCTGTTCTGTTGTTTTTACCATATTTTTTCTTGCAGTTTCCTTTTTCATGGCTTCATGCAAAGGAATAACTTTTGATAGGATTGGAAAATATGCATCTATGCCATTTTCATTACACTTGACAGCATCATCTGTAATACTTCCAGCTAAAGCAATAACAGTTTTATCATATTTCTTAGCTAATTTAGCAATTCCAACAGGGGCTTTTCCCATAGCTGTCTGTTTATCCAAGCATCCTTCTCCAGTAATTACATAATCAGCATCTTTCATACACTCTTCTAATTTTACAGTATCAATAACCAATTCAATTCCTGGCTGCAAATCACCATGTAAGTAACTTAAAAATGCAAATCCAAGTCCCCCTGCTGCTCCTGCTCCTGAAGTTTCTGAATAATCATTGTTCAAATACTTTTTGGTTACTTTCGCATAATGGGCCATATCTTTATCTAATTTTTCTTTAATTTCTTCAGTAACACCCTTTTGAGGTCCATAGATATAAGTGGCACCATTTTCTCCACATAACTGATTGGTCACATCACATGCTATTTTAAAATGGCATTCTGAAAGTTCAGGCATAGCATTTTCTGTAGAAATTATAGAAATCTTCCTTAATTCCTTTGCATCAATTCCTAATTTATTACCATTATTATCATAAAAATCAAATCCTAATGCTGTAAGCATTCCAATACCGCCATCATTTGTCGCACTTCCTCCAATTCCAATAATGAAGTTTCTGCATCCTCTGTTTATGGCATCTTTAATCATTTCTCCAACTCCATATGTTGTTGCTTCCATGGGATTTTTTTCTTCACCCACTAGCATAATTCCTGCAGCTGCTGCCATTTCAATAATTGCTGTTTTAGATTCTTCAATATATCCATATGCAGCTTTTATTTTGTCTTTTTGCGGTCCCATAACAAAAATTTCAACTATTTCTCCGCCAAGTCCTTCAACTAATGCTTCAGTGGTACCTTCCCCACCGTCTGCTAATGGCTTAACAATAACTTCTGCATCAATTACATTTAAAATTCCTTCTTTAATAGCCTTACCAGCTTCAATTGATGTAAGACTGCCTTTTAGTGAATCAATTGCAATAACTACTTTCATATTATCTTCCTGCCTTTCCTCTATACAATATCCAAGTATGTTTTACATTTAGGTGCGGGAAATATTACATCCAGAGATTTTAATTCTTCATTTGTTAATTCAAGTTCTAAGGCTTTTGCATTATCTTCTACATGTTTGATAGAAGATGCTTTTGGAATTGCAAATACATTATTTTCTTGCAATATAAAATTAAGTACTATCTGTGCAGGTGTTGCCCTATGAATTTTTGCTATATTCTGCACAATCTGATTATTAAAAATATCTCTTTTCAAAGATCCGCCCTGAGCTAAAGGACAATATGCCATTAGTGGTGTCTTGTGCTGATTCAGCCACGGAATAAGGCTAAACTCTACACCTCTTGATCCAATGTGATATAATACCTGATCTACCATACAGTGACTTCCTTTTGCAATACTCCAAAGCTCTTCCATATCATCAATATCTAAATTAGATACACCCCAGCTTCTAATTTTTCCAGTTTTAACTTGTTCCTCCATACACTCTACAGTCTCTTCCAATGGAATGCTACCACGCCAATGAAGAAGATACATATCCAAATAATCTGTTTTCATTCTTTTTAATGTATTTTCTAAACTATTTTGTAATTTACCTTTTCCTGCATTATGTGGATATACTTTAGAAACCAAAAAAAGTTTTTCTCTTTCTAATCCTTGTATTGCTTCTCCTACTAATCTCTCAGAGGCACCATCTCCGTACATTTCCGCAGAATCAATTAAAGTCATTCCTAGTTCTACTCCACGACGTAATGTCTCTATTTCTATAGAACGTTTACTTTTATTTTCGCCCATAAACCAAGTGCCTTGTCCTAATCTTGGAATTTTAATACCATTTTTTAATGTTAATGATTTAGCTAACATTTAATCTCCTACTCCACTTTATATTTATTTTGTTCTTTTTGTTTTTTTGACATTCTCCATAAGGTTGTTCTGCTAACTCCCAGCTCATCAGCAATATCTTTTTTCTTCTTTTTACGCTTAAAATTTGCATAAACTGGATCTATACAAACATTTTGTGCTTTTTCATTTTCAATTTCAATAGTTTTGTTTTTAAATATTTTTAACTGTCTTAATAAATCTACTCCAATATTTTGATTTTCATTTAATACAATCAGCCTTTCACAAATGTTTCTAAGCTCCCTTACATTCCCTGGCCAAGAATACTCAGTAAACATTTTCATAGCTTCGTTGGAAATACTCGGAATAGGGTTACCCATTTCACATGAAAGTTTTGTAAAATAGTACTCTATAAGCTTTTGAATATCCATATTTCTCTCTCTAAGAGGCGGTATAAAAATATCTAAAATATTTAAACGATAATATAAATCTGATCTAAATTTTCCATTTTGAACTTCTTTTTCAATATTAATATTAGTTGCTGAAATAACTCTCACATCAATTGGATGTACACAATCACTTCCTATTCTACGAACTTCTTTTTCTTGCAAAACTCTTAATAATTTTGCCTGGAGAGCACATGGTATTTCACCAATCTCATCCAAAAAAATTGTTCCTCTATGCGCAAGTTCAAATAGTCCTATTTTACCATTCTTAGATGCTCCTGAAAATGCACCTGCTTCATATCCAAATAATTCACTTTCCAATAAATTTTCTGGTAATGCTGCACAGTTTAATGCCACAAAAGGTTGCTTACATCGGCTACTTGCTTTATGAATGCTATGAGCAAAAAGCTCCTTGCCCGTTCCAGTCTCCCCTATAATTAAAACATTAGAATTAGCTGTGCTGTATTTTTTTGCTATTGCAATACTATCTTGCATCTTCTGACTGCTTCTTATAATATCATCAAAGCAATATTTTGCAATTAAACCGTTATCATTTAATCTTTGCCTAATTTTCATTTCCTCTTCTATAACAGCATCTGTATTTTTTAATGTTATAATCACTCCAGCTCCTGCATTATCAACTGCAAAAGGCTTATACTGAACAAAATAATTTTTGTTGCTTAAAGCAATAATTTCTTCTTCATTGCTTTCATTATTAATAACAGCTTTCCATTTAAATCCTTTATATATATGTTCAATGAATGCCCCTTTATAATCCTCTGATGTAGAAAGTTCAAAAGTACGATACGTTTGATTATTCACTGCTAAAATTTTTCCATTTTTATCAACTATAATTATGGAATCTTCCATTTTATTCACCATAGTACTAATTAAGCTAGCTTCTGCTCTTTCATAATTAATTGTGCGGGCTGCATTAAACGCTTCAAATAAAGCTGATTCAAGTGCTTTTTGTTTTGTTTCAATATGCACTCTTGGAAGTCCTAAGTTATCACATATTCCACATATTGTACCTGCTCCTACATATATATCAGCACCATTTAACTTAGCTTCTTCTATAGCCCTATTTGCAGTAATTTCATCACAAACATCATATATATCAATTTTTGCATTACATAATTCTTCTATCACTTCTATGGAATTCAAAACATCCCTTTGAAGAAATAAAGCAATTTTTTTAGCATGGTACACTTCTTTGCATTTTACTAATGCATCTATTATATCAAAGCTACTAAATTTAATTTCAATAATATGCTTATGTGGGTGTAAAACTTTTAATTGCTTATAGGTCATTCCACGTGCAACCAATATATCTGCATCTCTATCATGTTTTAAAGATTCTGGCGTTCCAAACACATAAATTAGCTTATATTCTACGTCATCATATTTAGGCATAGTTTCTACTATTTCCTCTATATTTTGCCTCATATTCATATGTGGTATAAAAACAAGTATTTTAGCCATAAACTTTAACCCTCCCTAAACTAAACAACTAACGTTAATAAAAATACTCAACTATGGTATAATACTTTCATGTTTATGATTAAATATTTTACCATAGTTGGATCTATTGTGGCATATTATAAAATTATTTTTAATTATTATTTATTAACAACATTCTTTGGTGCACCCTTTATAAATGCATCTAGATTATCTACCGCTATGTTCATAAGTCTTTGTCTACTTTCTTTAGGAGCCCATGAAATATGAGGAGTAATGATACAATTTTTTGCTGCAAGCAATGGATTATCACCTTTTATCGGTTCTGTTGATACAACATCTAAACCTGCTGCGTATACTTTTCCACTATTTAATGCATCGGCAAGGTCTTGCTCTACGATTAATGGACCTCTTGAATTATTAAGTATAATTACACCATCTTTCATTTTTGCAATATTATTCTTATTTATAATTCCTTCTGTTGATGGGAATAAAGGGCAATGTAATGCAATAACATCTGATTGAGCAAATAAAGTATCGAGAGATACATATTCAGCAAGTTCTTTTCCGAAATCATTTGGATATTCATCAAATGCTATGACTTTCATTCCAAGTGCTTTTGCAATTCTTCCTGTAGCCTGTCCTATGCGGCCAAAACCAATAATCCCCATTGTCTTACCTGCTAATTCAATTAAAGGATAATCCCAGAAGCACCAATCATCATTATTTTCCCAACGTCCCTCGTGTACTGCTTTACTATGATGATCAATATGATGGCATATTTCTAGCAAAAGTCCAATTGCAAACTGACCAACTGCATCTGTACCATATGTTGGAATGTTAGTTACTACAATACCTTTCTCTTTTGCCGCTACAACATCAACAACATTGTATCCAGTAGCTAACACACCGACAAATTTCACATTAGGGCATGCCTCAAAAGTTTCTTTTGAAATTGGTGTCTTATTTGTAAAAACAACTTCTGCATTACCAATTCTATTAATAATCTCATCAGCAGGTGTCCTATCATAAACTGTTAAACTTCCAAGTTCCTCCATACCTTTCCATGTGATATCACCAGGATTTAATGTATAACCATCTAATACTACAATATTCATAATTTAATTACCTCCTATTATTAATCTTCCACAAGAGCCCATGCCCTATCAATTACTCTCTTTGTATTTGCTAAAATAATATCGCCATCTTCATCACCCCAAGGTTTTACTTCTAATGACAATACATAAGGATTCTTTGCATTGAAAAATCCTTCTTCTTTTAGCACTGTAAAAAAGTCTACTAATTCTTCAACATCATTTGCACTATTTTGAAATCCAAACCTTGGATGTTGATCTCCATAAGCCTCACAACCTTTTTCTACTACTGCATTTCCAATATGAAAATGAGTTATATAAGGTCTTAAAGTTTGTACAACAAACTTTGATGATTCATAAGTTGTTGGAAAATGTGATAAATCAACTAACAAACCAAAGTTATTATGTGTAATTCTCATATCTGCTGCAAATTGTGCTGCATAAGGTGCAGGTCCAATTAATGCCGCCTTGTCCATATCATAGTCAAACACTTCAATTTCAATCATCATATCTTTTTTAGCTGCATAATCACATAGATTTCTTGTTGTTTTTAGTAATTGAGAATATGCCTGATTTTTTGTTTCTATCTCCCATTTTCCAGCTAAAAATGCAATGCCTTTTGCACCTAAATATTCAGCTTCATCTATTGCTTCAATTAATGTAGCTTCTGCTTTTTTTCTTCCTTCTTCATTAATATCATTTGGATTTAGACCAGAACCTAATAATCTAGGTTGTGCACCATAACAAACTTTCATATGTGATTGCTCTAATATTTTTTTCATAGCTGCACGAGTCTCATCATCTGCTACTTTAGTTACTTCTAAAGCTGTAAAATAAGGATCACAAGCAAGTGATTTAACGGATTCAAGTAAAGGATAATTTACTGGTGGATGTGACATCCATTGTATAGTTCCTATTTGAAAATATTTTTGAATTGGGTCTTTCATTTTTGTACCTCCTAAATATCTGATTTATTAAACAAGTTCCCATGCCAAATTTAATGTTCTTTTTGCATTGGCAATAACTATCTCACTATCTTCATTACCATATGGTTTTACTTCAAAGCTTACAATTGGCCTATTTTCTTCATTTAAAAAGCCAATTTTAAGTAGTAATCTTAAATAATCTGCTAGTTCTTTTACGTCATTTTCACTATTTGGAAATCCGAATCTTGGATGTTGATCACCATATCCAGGCATTTCAGAACTTTTAATTACTGTATTTCCCATGTGAGCATGTTTGATATATTTACGAATTGGGAGAATACTTTCTTCGATGCTCTCATGAATCATTGGAATATGACTTAAATCAACCATTAATCCAAAATTGTCATATTCTGAAGTTATTTTTTCAGCATACTCCTTTGCCAAATTTACAGGTCCAATTAATGATTTTTTATCAATATCATAATCAAAAACTTCCAATGTAATTGGCATATTACCTTTTGATTTGGAATATTCACATAATTCTCTTGTTGATTTTAAAAGTGCCTTAAATGAATCCTCTTTTGTATCTTCTTCATATTGTCCTGCTAAGAAGGAAAATCCAGCTGCACTAAGTTCATATGCTTCATCAATTCCTTTTTTTAACGAATCAACTGCTGCAAGACGTTTTTCCTCATTCAAATCATTTATGTTCATTCCTGTTGTAAGCATTCTTGGCTGTCCGCCATAGGCTACTGTCATATGACTACACTGAATCATATCTCTTACTTCTTTACGTACATTATCATCTTTTATCTGCGTAACTTCTACTGCTTCAAAATAATCATCAATTACTATTTTCTTAAGACACTCTAAGATAGGACCTTCACCAGTAGCCAGTCCATTAAATGCCATATGAAGGATAATTCCAACCTTCATATATTTTCTCATTGATTTTTCCATACTACTCACTTCCTAGCAATTACCTTTTTACATTTTTCTGAAATTGATTTTGCGCTATATCCATATTTCTCTAGTAATTGTTCATAGTCACCTGATTCAGCAAATTCAGTTGCACCAATTATTTCTATAGGTGCTGGGCATTCTTCTGCAAGTACTTCTGCTACTGCACTGCCAAGACCACCATAAACACTATGCTCTTCTACTGTTACAATAGCTCCTGTATTCTTAGCACATGAAATTATCAATTCTTTATCAATAGGCTTTATAGTATGCATGTCAACAACATTTGCACTAATACCTTCTGTTTTTAATAACTCAGCTGCTTCTATTGCTTTATGAAGTACTGTACCAGTTGCAATGATTGTTACATCCTTTCCTTCTCTAACTGTGATACCTTTTCCAATCTTAAATTTCATATTTTCATCATATATTACAGGTGCAGCAGCACGGCTTAACCTTAAATAAACAGGTCCTTCATATTCTGCTGCTGCAAATACTGCCTTTTCAGTTTCTACTGCATCTGAAACACTTACCACAGTCATATTAGGAATTGCTCGCATTAAAGCAATATCCGTAATTGCCTGATGACTTGCACCATCATAAGAATCTGATAATCCGCAGTATGTACCTGCTAATTTTACATTTAGCTTATCATATGAAATCAAAGCTTGAATAGGATCTGCGCCTCTAGTTGTTAAAAACACTGCAAATGTATTTGCAAATGGAATATATCCATCAGCGGCTAGCCCTGCTGCCATTGATACCATATTCATTTCACTTATACCTACATTGAAATATCTGTCTGAATATTCTTTGCCAAATACTGCACTCTTTGTAGAGCCTCCAACATCTGCGTCTAAAGCAACAACCTTATCATTTACTCCGCCTAATTTTTTAAGAGCTTCACCAAAAGCATCTCTTATTGCAATATTACCCATTAACAAGCACCTCCTAACTCAGCTTTTGCATTCTTATAGTCTTCATCACTAATTGCTTTTCCATGCCATGTATTTTTACCTTCCATGAAAGAGATACCTTTTCCCTTTACGGTTTTAGCCAAAATCAAGGTTGGTTTACCTTTATTTTCTTTTGCCTTATCAACAGCATCAGAAATTGAACTTACATCATGTCCATCACATGGAATCACATTCCAGCCAAAGGCTTCCCATTTTGCTTTTATATCGCCCATTGGCATAATATCCTCTAATTTTCCATCTAATTGAACTCCATTATTATCAAGAATAGCAATCAAATGATCAGCATTGAATTTTGAAGCTGCCATAACTGATTCCCAAATAGACCCTTCTTGAATTTCACCATCGCCTAGAATTACATATATATAAGAATCGTTACCTTTTAAGCGTTCTCCTAAACACATTCCAAGTCCAGCACCAAGCCCTAATCCCAATGGGCCAGTAGATAACTCAACACCAGCTGTTTTGTGCATACAAGGATGACCTTGAAGATTGCTGTTAATTTGTCTTAATGTCTTTAATTCCTCTTTTTTAAAATATCCTTGTTCTGCTAAATTCATATACAAGATAGGAGCAGCATGTCCCTTTGAAAGAATTAATCTATCTCGTCCTTCCATTTTAGGATTCTTTGGATTGTGATTCATTTTCTCTGTATATAATGTTGTTAAAATTTCAAGACATGATAGTGAACCACCTGGATGACCTGTTTGAATGTCATGTAATAGATCTATTAATTCATTTCTGAAGCGTAAGCAAAGAGACTCTAACTCTTGTTTTCTTTCATTTGTCATCATAACTCAACCTCTTTTCCATTAATATTATTTATATAAAATTTTTTTAACTTGCTCCATACAAAGTTTTGGACTAGATAAAACCGGGCATCCACAAATTTTCGAAATATCTGATTCCAAGTGTGCCATTGATGCCTGTGCTAAAACAATGCAATCATATCCTGATACATTTTGAACCATCTTTTTTATTAAATTATCATGTTTGTTCATTTCCATTGTTTTCAAAGCTTGAAAAGCAGGTGCACAAACCAATTCATCAACTTTTATCTTTATATTATTTTTTGTTGCTTCTTCTGCAAGCTTATCTTTAGTTGGGATAATTGTACTTTCCGCTGTTGCAAGTACCAATATTTTTTCTCCATATAGAACTGCCTTTTCTCCCATTGCATCGTCTATTGCTATCAAAGGTACTTTTATAAAAGGCCTTATCATTTTGACAACTGGAGTTAATGTAGAACATGTTACAACAATTACATCAGCCCCTGTCATTTCAGCAGACTTTATATCATTAAACAATCTGTTACGATTATCAATGGTAAATTCTCCAATTTCATTAGGATTATTTGCTAAAAAATCATCCCATATATTATGAATTTTCACTTCTTCATTTAATATTTTCTTTAGTGTTTTACCAAAAGATACTGCTACACTTTCCACAGTATGAATTAATGCAATACTTTTCATTACGCCATCTCCTAATCACCATATACTCTTTTAATAATAGGCTTCAAGTATTCTATCGCACCTTTAGCAGCCTCTTCTTGATTTGGTATTTGGAAAATTTCCGTACAAAAGTTACCATCATAACCACACTCCTTAAATGTAGTAAAAATCTTTTCAAAATTTAAACCACAATGTCCTGGATATCGTCTATTATTATCAGCTAAATGAACATGAATATTATATGGACTGTACTTCTTTATAGCTTCAATAACGTCTTTTTCTTCTAGATTTAAATGGAAGATATCCATCATTAACTTAAAATTCGGTCTATCAACTGCATCTACCATAGCCGCGCCTTCCGCCAAAGTATTAATAAAATTTGTCTGCATAATAGTTACAGTTTCTAATGCAATCATTACATTCTTTTTTATAGAATAATCAGCTAATTCTCGAAAAGCCTCCACTGCATATTTGTAAGTTTCTTCTTTAGTTAATTCACTACAGTATTGGCCTCTAATCCTGCCAATATTAATATTGGCACCAAGATAACTTGCAAAATCAATTATTTCTTTTGATCTTCTAATTGCTTCTTTTCTATTTTCTTCTTTAGGATTAGTATAACTTAATCCAAGCTGGCCAAATATCTCACCTGTGCAAACTAAAGCAATATCTAGGTGATTTTTTTCTGCTTCTTTTTTGACAAAATCCCAATCCAATTCACTTGGATTTAAAGTCATCAATTCAACTCCATCATATCCAAGAGCAGATAAATCTGAAAAGCTTTTATCTAATGGCCCCTGATATGCTGTGACAGAATCTGAAATTGCTACATCTGGGGTTGCTACTTGATAACATAACTTCATGTGCCATTCACCTCCTTCTACACATCTTATACTCTTAGTTATTTTTTATAGTTTATTCATACACAAATATATTAAGCAACTTCCGTGCCAACTTATTTTCTGCGCTTATATTTTCTTGATTTCATTAAAACAACAGTAAAAAAGTTCTTCACTTTAGGCTGTTTATGATATTTATCACCTTGAAATAAAATGTCTTTCTTTATTAGTTTTATGACTTTATTGCTTTTAAACTTCATTATTAATGTTTCATATGTTTCACATTGTTTTTAAATAAACGTTTCATAATGTTTCAAAAGAATGTTTCATAATTCTCTTACATTAATTATGAAATAATCATATACAAAAAAATCACCAAGGATACTATGCTATATATCAATAATATTAACCAATGCAAGTTATACCCTCAAGTGACACCTTGGCCGCAGTTATATTGCAATATAATTTTCTAAAGAATAAAAAAGGTTCCCAAACTTGCTTTTGGGTTCTTTTGCGGGACTATAATTTTTTTAATGTATTGAACCCATCTATGTTACAGAAAAGTTCTATTATTAAGGCTTTTACTATGCTAAAAATTTTATACTTTCATATACGTTAAAAAACATACATAGATTTGATTTTACATAAATCTATGTATGCTCCTAAATAAACCTGCTAAATTAATCTATTGATATTTAACATAATATTTAATATTCTATATGTTTTTTAGTTAAGTTTTTGTACCGAAATTTTCATCATATTTTGTCATAGATTATTTATTAAAAGCGTCATTCCAATCCTTCATAAATCTTTCAATACCACTATCTGTTAATGGATGTTTTAACATTGCTTTAATTACATTAGCTGGAACTGTAGCTATATGAGCTCCTGCTCTTGCTGCATCCACCACATGTAGCGGACTTCTTATACTTGCAGTTATTATTTCTGTTGTAATATCATGGATTTTAAATATATCCACTATTGTTTTAATTAATTCTAAAGAATTTGTAGCAATGTCATCTAATCTTCCTAAAAAAGGACTAACATAAGAAGCTCCTGCTCTTGCAGCAAGTAAAGCCTGTGCTGGTGTGAATATTAAAGTAACATTGGTCTTTATATTTTCCTTTGATAAAACTTTTACAGCCTTAAGTCCTTCTTCTGTCATAGGAATTTTAACTACCATATTTTTATGGATTTTAGCAATTTCTCTTCCTTCTTTAATCATTCCATCTGCATCTAAGCTAATTACTTCTCCACTTATTGGACCATCTACAATTGAAGTTATTTCTTTTATTACCTCATTGAAATCTCGCCCCTCTTTAGCTATAAGTGAAGGATTAGTAGTAACTCCGCAAATAATACCCATGTCATTTGCCATTTTAATATCTGCTACATTAGCTGTATCTATAAATAATTTCATTTCTTATTTTCCTCCTTTAATGTCTAAGAAACATTAATATTTAAGACTATATTTTAAGGGCTTTATTCAAGCCCTTAAAATGATAATATATTTCTAACTATCTAATACAAACAGTAACTATAATGTTGCTGCATTTCTATTTAAAAATATTGTTCATTACAGAACTCCCCTGATAAACTAAAAATTTAATTATAATTGGGTTAAAGGCATTTTCATATAGACAAATAGTTATCAGGGAAAAGGGATTAATGAGAATTATATAAAATTTATAGGTAAAACTTTATTAAATATTAGTTTTTATCGTGTTTTACTATAGCCATTTTAGTACACATCTTTACAGCATTTTCAATAGAAGATGTGTCTACAATTCCTTTACCAGCAATATCATAAGCTGTACCATGCGCACATGTAACTATAGGTGCTGGCTGTCCACCCGCAATAGTAATTCCACCTCTAAAGCCTTTAAGCTTTAAAGCAATTTGCCCTTGATCATGATACATAGTTACAACACTGTCAAAATCACCATTAAATGCTTTTATGAATAAAATATCAGAAGAATAAGGTCCTTTTGCATTTATTCCCAATTTCTTCGCTTCTTCGATAGCTGGAACGATTATATCCAATTCCTCACGTCCACATAGACCATTTTCACCACAGTGTGGATTCAAAGCTGCAACTCCTATTATTGGGTCTTCAACGCCCATTCCTTTTACAGTATCATAAGATAATCTTACTGCACGTAATATGCTTTCCACTGTTATATGTTCACTTACATCCTTTATTGGAATGTGACTAGTTGTTCTTGTGGTACATAACTCACCAACTACATTAATTTCACCAAAAGGTCCTGTAACTCCGAATAAGTTGGCTAATAAGTGGTGTTCACTTTCAAATGAGCATCCACCTTCGATCATAGCAGCCTTGTTAAATGGTGCAAAACAGAAACCTTCTATTTTTCCATCATTATATAACTTTGCAGCTGTCTTAATCATGTTCAAAACTGCTTTTCCACATTCTGCACTTATTTTACCTATAACAATATCCTCAGGATTTTGATCCTTCATATCTAATACTGGAATACCCTTGCTCCAATCAGCTTCATCTATATCAGAAATTACATAGTGTGGCGCAGTTTCTCCAATAATTTTTAATCCATTTTCAAATACTCTAACATCACCTATAATAACTGGTCTACATTGATCTGTTAAAAAACCATTAGCTGCTATCTTCGCTATAAGTTCTGGTCCAACCCCTGTTGTATCTCCTAATAAAATTCCTAAAATTGGTTTATGCATAATTTATCTTCCTCTCTTTATTTAAAATTAAATTATTAAACTTTTATTTAAAATATTGAACTACGATATTTTACTTACTATGCGCCTACGCCAAGGCCAATTACCATTATTGTCATAATAACAACACTGCATAGAATTGATATAGATACTCCAAGACTAGCTTGTACCGGACTTCCTCCTGCCTTTTCAGTAAAAGTAGATCCTATAATTGAAAGTGGTGCAAATGCAACAACCGCTAATGCTCTTCTTATTTCTCCTTCGAATGGAAGAACGAATAAGAATATAGCTGCAAAAATTGCTGCCATAACATAACGAAGACTTAAAACTTTCATAACTTCTGCTATAACTGATTTTTCTATATTGATTTCAAGCATTAATCCAACCATAAACATTGAAACAAATGAATGTGCATTAGCTGCTGGTTTAATAAAATCAGTTAATTGAGTTGGTATCTTTATACTTAAAAAGCCTAAAATTAACACTAATACATAAGTGCAGAAAGGAACCGAAGAAAATAATTTTTTAAGCATGTCTTTTATTGTAACCTTTTCTCCATTCTCTACCTCAATCATGCTTGATGTTAGCATGTATGAACCACCATTACACATAAGGGCATTTCCCATATCAAACATTGCAGTAGTCATGACTCCTATAGGTCCAAAGAATTGTTGTGCAAATGGCATTGCAAATGCTCCAATATTGTAATCTCCAGTGCAAATCATATAAAAGGCTTTTGTAGGATTGTCTTTTTTTCTAGACATTATATATCCAACAAATACCAAAATGATATTACATCCTAAACCTAGTAAACAAACTAAATAAAGAACCAGGTTATTTTCAAAACCTCCAAAGGCACTAAGTACTGAACATGGAAGCGTAACATTAACCATCACCTTTTTAAGAACGTTATAGTCCTTCGGTCCAAAGAGGCCCTTCTTTTTCAATGCATAACCTAATGCAAAAACAACAATGAACGTTAAGGCTTTTAATAATATAGTTGCCATTTTACAATTCCTCCTCATTTTTTTATTTAATATTTCATAATAACTCTAAACATTTATATACAATTTGTAATACAAATTTATTAGATCAAATGACTCATTTTTCACCACTCTCCTTGATAACATTTACATTTCAATAATATCTAGCTCATCAGGAACTATAATATTTTCTAAAGAACTATTATTTTTCCCGCTTAAATATATTAGATATAAAAAAATACCATAAGATAACTCGCTTCATTATCACTATTTTAATTATTATACTTTACCAATATAAACCAATTTTTCTACTTCTATATGATCTATCAAATATAACTGTGATACCTGACAAGTTCCTTAGGAATGATATATCATCTCCCCCCTTTCGTATACTTATTTATAAAGCAACTTTCATGCCACTTTTATCTCTTGTATCATATTTTTCTCAAAGGCCATTTTCTTGGGATTTCTAAAAAATCACCTTCAATATGTGTTGCAACAAAAAACGTTTTATTTCATATTTATGTTACTAACAAGTTTCATCTTGTTTCATAAACTTTTCAATACAAAAAAGTTAGAAAAACCTTTAATATTTTTTTCTACTAAAGTTTCTCTAACTTCTTTTTCTTAAATATCTTTATACTAGTTGTTATTTTATAGTAAAATAATTTTATTTATAGTCTACATAAAAAAATTCTTAAATCCTAAAGTTCTTAGTAACTCTAGAATTTAAGAATTTTTATTTATAGCAAGCAAAATTTATTATTAATTGCACATATTAGAGACAATATACATCTAAATCTAAAATTAACATTTCTTGATCTGTCTCCAATAAGTAATTCGCCGTTTAAATCCTATATTCTACTATACTATCAATAGGCTTTCTTGGTCTTACATCCGGCTTCTCATTTGGGTATCCAACTGCTATCGCACCAACTAGCTGCATATCTGTTTCAAGATAACTACATAGTTCTTCATATACAAAAAATGTATTTCCAACCCATAACGTTCCCAGTCCTAAATCTTCTGCCTGCAATAACATATTTTGAATTGCCGCTCCTATAGAAAGTGTATTTACTATTTCTGTAATCCTGTATTCAGCTGTAATGAGCTCAAATGGTGTTTTGCAGTCTGAATCTAAAACCATAATAACTATTGGTGCTTCTTTCATAATTTTCAGAGTATTAATTGCGTCTGGTAAACCATTTCTATCTTTAGGCAATAATGACTCTTCATTTAACTCTCGCTGAATTCCACGGTCCATTGCTAAAAGCATCTCATCCTTTTGATCTCCACCAAAGACAGTAAATTTCCACGGTTGCTTATTTTTCCCTGAGGGCGCATTTCTTCCTGCTTCTATTATTTTCTCAATCATATTTAGCGGTACTTTATCAGCTTTATATTTTCGTATGCTTCTCCTACTATAAATTGCTTCTATACTCATTTTCCTCTCCTTACAAATAATTTTTCCTTTATCTTCTTAAAAACTCTTTTAATCGTTTATTTAAAATTAATAACTATTTGATTTTCATTTTAAAGAAAATATTATTTCATAAAAAGTTTTTGTATTTTTAAAAAGTGAAGTTTGTTAATATAAATACTTAATTATATATTTGCAAATGGACATACCTTTCTGCAAATATTACACCCATACACAAATCCTCCACCATCAGTTACATAGATGCATCGTTCCCTGCACTTCTTTTGATTTACAGTAATCCCATCTAATGCAGATTGAGGACAGGATTTTATACAAATATTACAATTTTCAGGACATAAATTGTTTGATAAATCATCTTCAGTTAATTCTGCATTTGTAATTACCGCTCCAAAGTAAAGACGATTACCATATTCTTTATTTATTAATAAAGTATTTTTTCCAATGGATCCAAGTCCACATAATTGTGCTAAATGTTTTAATGAGAGTATCCCCCTACCATGTTTATTTTCTGCATCCCAATATTCATAAGGTTCATCTGATGGAATAGGAATTGCCTTGCACCCTTCTGATTCAATTGCCAAAGTAAGTTGAATAGAAATATCATCTAACAATTTAGCAGAATTATTTTTAAAAAATGTGTAAGGTACATTAGTGTTTGCTTGAAATAGACTTGATGGAAATTGCTTACCAAATACTATAACAGATTTTGTTTCAGCATAAACATCTAATGGATGAAATCCTTTGGGAGCATTATCGAATCTTCCTATATTTGAGAATCCACATACATCAGCCCCTAAAGAATATACAATTTTTTTAATATAATCATTGTTCACAACATTTCTCCCTCTTTAAATCATAATATTCATAAATCAAATATTACACCTTTACAAATATTCTTTCTTTAATATATAAAAAATTATTATTTTAAGTCTTCACTCATTTCATATAAATCTGGATTTCCAAGTAATATATATTTCTTACCGTATACAAATTGTCCATTTATTACTTTACTGTATCATAAAATCCTTTTAATTCTGCTTTCACTTCTTTTGATAATTGACTTTTCTTAATCCCTTGAATAGCACCTTCTAGTGCATATAATCTATTGATACATGCTGAATCATCTATAGATTTTATATCTAGCCATGCCTGTTTACTGCCTATTTCCTTTAATTTCTCATATGTCATTATTCCAACTTCATTTAATTGCTTTTCAACAACCTCTCCAATGTTAGGTAACTTCGATAGTTCTCCCATTGTTTTACCTCCATTTATTGCTCCATTTTATTTCTTTCAGTCATTGAAATTCCATCAAATCCCCATCCATCTGGATTTAATTCATCAATAACAACATAGTTAGTTATTGCACTATTTCCTAATACCCTAACAATCAATTCTTTTATAGCCTTTATCATTGTATTCATTTCATCTGGATTTGTAGTTCCTTTTGATACTTTTATGTTTACAAAAACAGCTATTTCTTTATTAGAACTTTTGTCTAAAGTAACTCCGCCTATTGCCCATTGATACTCTTTAAGTTCATCAATTGTTATTACTGTGTATTCTCTTTCTCTGCCCATAACCTTAACAATTAAATCCGTTAACTCGGCAACTAACTCTTTCTTTTTTTCTAAAGTAATTTGGTTTTCAATAACTTTAACATTTACAAATGGCATTGATATATCCCCCTTAATTAGAAAACATAATAATATAATTAATATTAGGAATCACTAATTATCCTCCAATTTGTGATTTAAATTTATATATTATCCATAATATCACATTTTACCATTTTTGAACATATTATAAATTATATTCAAAATAAACTATTAGATCCATTTCTTAAAGCAATCATATTTCCTATAAAACATCCACTATTATATATTTCAAAATCATTATATTTTTTATTAAACTAAGTTATATAAGACTTAATTCTTATGAATGCTTTATTGCTTTAGATAAAATAAAAAATATGGAACTCTATTTTTTTATAAATAGTGCCATATTTATATATTATCAATTCTAGCATATTATTGATCTAATATTTGTTTATTATTTCATTATTAAATTAGATTATAATTACTTTATCTTTATGTCATCTCACGAAATTTGTTTGATATGCTATCTCAGTATTTGGAGTATCAATTCCATTCTTTTTAGCGCATTCAATACATTTTAACATCCACGCCGTATTAGTTCCTATATAAAAATAATCTATACTATTAAAAAGTACCTAGTACGAAATTCTTATGATTATATAATTTTCTTTTCTATAAAGAACCAAAAAGACTAGTATGAACATTCATACTAGTCCTTAGCTCTATTTAGTTACCATTGTTCCTATATCATTTCCAAAAGTAACAGGATTCTCTGGTGACCACATTTTTTTAGTTTTACCACTAACATCAAATACTTGTAACTTTAATGTTACATTTTTCTCAACAGTTTCAGTTGATGGTTGGATATTATTAAGAGCTTCTATTAACTTATTTATATAAAGTTCAGTAGCTTTATCTAATACCTCTTGTTGAGTTGTTAAATTCATAGCTTGTACCTCTGCTATAGCATCTTCTGCTGCTTTTTGATCAACTTCTGCTATACTTACATAATTTGTTTTTAATGTAACAACTGCAGTTTCTTTGTCACTTGATACTGGTTCTACAGTACAAGTTACTTTTTTCATAGCATCAAGCTGTGCTTGCATTACCTTATTTAACTGCTCATCACTTATTTTTAGCCCTGATACAGAAAATGTATTTTTTATTGTTGTCTTTACTTGACTTTCTCTTTGTTCTTTTATAGTATTTACATCATCTGCTGCAAATCCCATTGTTTCTAATTTACTAGTATCTCCATATACAATCAAATCATAATATGCCTCTGCTACTAATTCTGGTGGTTCGATTTTTTGACCACATCCTGCAATCATTGTTACTAGCATTAACATACTTACTAGTACCATTATAAGTTTTTTTGAGTTTTTCATTAAATTTCCCCCTACTAATTTAATTTAATCCATTTTACATTTTACATTTATTTTCTTTTTATGTCAATCTTTTTTATAACTGTTATTAAATTCTTGTTATGTAATCAGAATACTTTAAAATATAAAAAATATCGCAAATTCATTTTTTCATGAATATTGCGATATCTAATTCTGTAATCTAACTTTAAAATAGTATTACTTAATTTCAATTTATACTAATCTTATTAATTTGTAGTTTAATTAACACTCATAATCCTTTGGAAACTTCCTCATCCTTTTATATGCATCTGTCTTATATTTTAAATTTTTATCATAATCAAGTTTAAAATAACATGCGTAAATAATATCTAAAATATATAAAAGTGATAATCTTGTTGAAAAAGATGATATCTTATTAAAATGGTTTTCAAAAGAACTCATATACAAAATATATTTAGCATGTTTCTTAAGAGGATTATCATCTGTAGAGGTTATTAAAATAATCGGAGTTTTTGTTTCTTTTAAAAGTCCAGTAATACTGCTTGTGCATCTCCCTCTTCCACCAAAAGATATAACAATTGCAATATGAGTTTCATCACTTGTTGAAGCAGTTAAATGCTGCAAATACTCTTCTTCAGGTACATTTATATTAACTCCAATTTCAGCCATTTGAAATTTAAAATTTTCAGCAAAAAATAGATTTCCAGCTGAAGTATAAACATCTATAAACTTTGCTTTTTTTAATTGTGAAACTATAACATTAAGCTCATGTAAATCTATTAAATTATATGTACTATTTACTGTACTGCTATAAATAGTTTTTAAGCTGTCCAAAACTTCATATTGTGTCTGATTAGATTTAATTGGGAAATCATAATCAATATCATCTTCTACATAATCTTTCAATCCTGCTGATACTGCTACTTTCAATTGTGATATACCGCTTAAATCTAGCTTCTTACACAAACGATATATAGTTGATTTAGAAACAAAACATTGACTACAAATATCTTCAATTTCTAAATTTATAAAATCAAAGCGCTTATTTTTTATAAAATCAACTAATGTCTTTTCATTATCTGTTAAGTCAATTAATTCATCCATTTTACTAAAAATGTTCATGATATCACCTCATGAACATTATAAATTATAAAAACAATATTAACAATTGAGCTGTGGTATATGCTTTAATAATGAATATGCAATTCCATCATCTTCATTGGATAAAGTTATTTCATCAGCTTGTTCTTTTAGCTCATCAACAGCATTTTCCATAGCTACTCCAATGCCTGCATATTTTATAATAGATAAATCATTTTGGCCATCTCCAAAAGATATTATTTCATCTTCATTTATTCCCATTGGTTTTAATACTGTCTCTAAAGCTTTTGCCTTATCAATTCCTTTAGCAGTAAACTCAAAATAAAAATCAGCAGTAAACATGCAGCTTAATTTGTCTTTAAAAGGCTCCATCATTTCCCTATAATGCTCCTTTAAATAATCCGGCTGCCCAGCTGTTAATATTTTATTTAGTGGATAGTCAATATACTCTGCAAGATCATCTATTTCACATAATTTATAATTTCCGCCTCTTGACTCATATTCAATAATGTTTATTTCTTGCCCATTCCTAGCATATATCTTATTATCAAAGACATTGTTAACAAGCATATATTCGCCTTTATCAACCATAGGTCTTACCTCAAACTTTTTCATATGTTCAAGTACTGCTTTTCCTTCTTCAATACTCATTGGTTCATTGAATAGCTCTTCAAATGTTTCACAGTCAACAACCTTGGATCCATTAAAAGAAACAAGAAGGCCATTATTCTTGTCCATTTCTAACTCTTTTGCGAATCCTATTAATCCAGTTGTTGGCCTTCCTGAAGCCAATATTAATTTAATTCCTTTTGATTGCGCTTTTAAAAGTACTTCCTTTGTCTTTTCAGTAATTTGTTTTTTACCATTAGTAAGTGTACCATCAACATCCATAACAATTGCTTTTATTTTACTCATTCGTTTGTCCCCCTTATATAAAACTCTTTATATAAGTCATTATAATCCTATAAATATATCTGCCAATAAGTTTAATAAAAGTTGAAACTTACTTTTCATTAAAAATAAGAAAAATATATTTCTTTTGGAATATATTTTTCATATTATAAATTCAATCTTCTTTCACCATATAATCAATTTATCATCAAAACAATTCATATCATAATTCAAAAATTTATGATTTATCAATAAATATATATATTAAATTATATATTTGTTTTATTTTCCTATAATTAACTTATATATTTCGCAAAAACTATTTACTTATATTGTATTTTATGATAAACTTTGCAATGGTATAGATTATGTGAGGTTTTTGGGCAGAGATTTATAGGGTAAATCTCTGCTTGTGTAAATATATTTTTTATTTAGTTCCTACTTTTCATATTTTATCTTTAATCTAATATTACACACAAAAAATACCGCAAATTCATTTTTACTTATGAATTAATGCGATATTTAAATCTTATATTTCTTTTCAGATATTATTAATAGAATTCCATTGTTAAATTTGAATTTTATTCATCAGCCTATTATTTTAATATATTTCATTCCACTTTAAAGTACTTTTCTATAATATTATGCAGCGCAAACTTATTGTTCTTTAAGCTGCTTTGCAAAAAGTTTTCTAAAAATAAATCTAACTAATGGCCTGCTATGAAAATCTGCCAGCATAAAGCCATTGGAAAATCAATTACCACAGTTTGAATCCATTTTGCAAAAAATTCAATATCAACTCCTTTAAACAATATTGTTGCTACTAAACTCATCATTGGACACATGCAACAAACTGTCATTACAGAAATTGCTAATATAATTACAATTGGCTTGTGTTTTTTAGAATCTACAAGTTTAAAGGCTAGTTTTCTAGCTAATGGACCTCCTATTTAAGGAAATCCTTTAGCCGTCGATTTTTTTAGCGCATTCTGGATTTTCTGAGCTTGCCGAATAAAAGGCCAGGCGCATATATTTTATTTTTTATTCTTTAGGTTCAATAACATTAGTTTATTCCAATATTTCTCAAAACAGTTTATCCACAGATTGTCCATAAATATAATTTCCTAAAGAATAAAAAATGCGTAAATCCAATAACCTGGATTTACGCATTTCTACCACTCGGTAAATTTATTTTAACAAAACAGATTTTTTCTGTCAAGATTATACAAATGAAAAAAATCAAAAATATTGTACCTATATAATCATTTTAACTGAATATAATTAATAGTATTTGTATATAATTTATATATCCTTAATACAAATCAACCTCGAAAATGGAGACAGCTAAATTAATAGCTATCTCCATTTTATTATATAAATAATATCAATTCTCCATATATCCCCAAGAGTTCAATTCAATATAACTTTTTATTTTAGAAATAAGATTATCAACATTTTCTTTTGAAGAAGCATTATAAACCATAACACTTCTAATATTTGTATCCTTCAACATTTCAATATTAAAAATATTTTCTGCATCAACACCTATTTCTTCAATACATGGACATTCTTTATAAATACTCATATCTGAAACTGGATATTGAACTTCCTTAATTTTTTTAAGGTTAGAAATAAAATTAATGTTCCTTTCATCTTCTGCCTTATATCTCATAATAAATTTATTTAACATAGTTAGATTTTTAAGAAAGCTTAAATCTTTAATTTTAATTTTATCAATACAGAGTTCTTTAAGTGATTTTAAATTATTAATGAAATCAAAATTTGGAATGCTTAATTCTTCAAGACTTAAATGTTCTAATGATTTAAAATTTGATAGTTCTTCAACATTCAGTTTATCTATTTTACGCAAACTAAGATCTTTTAGATTCTTTAAATCAGTCAAACATTTTATACTTTCTATTTCCATTATATTTAAACTAAGTTCTTTCAAATGACTCAAAGATGACAAATATTTTAATTCATCTTTAGAAAATTTACAATTTACAATATATAGTTTTCTAAGTTCTGAAGCTTTAGAAATAAAAGAAAAATCTGTAATATTACAATTATGTATTACAACTTCTCTTAAATTATTCATATATTGAAGTGGCTTAAAAGACAGATTTTCATTTTTAATAAAGAGGCTCTTTTCATTTGCCAGAAGTTCTTTACTTACCTTATCATCTTTTAAATGATCAACGTAATATGATTTCCAAAAATCCCTAGGCATCTTAATATATTCATTAGAATCTCTTCCAACTTCACCTGAAATACCATCTAATTTATTAAATAGATGTCCACTTTCAAATTCAAAATAAGCTTTACCATTATCGCCAACAGTAATATACATCTTTTTACATTTAAGAGTTTTAAAAATAAACTCATACAATCCTTCTAAGCTGTCTGCTAAAAGATATGATCTATTATTGTCTAAATCAACAGTGATTATTTGCCCTATTATTCCATTTTTATCTGGATTCATATCAAATGCTATAAAATTTCCTGATCCATCAGACGCAAAAGGTACTTTACTGCTTATAGTATCATCTTTAATGAATCCTGTCTGCATTGACATAAGTTCAAAATCCATATGTTTAAAATTATTAATTGTATCTAGTATATCATTTGTGCTCATTAAAGAAAATCCAAGCATCAATCCTAAATATTCATCATATTTTTCGCCATCATATTTAGAATACAAGTCTACAAAAACTCCTGGCAGCTTATGTTCTATCAACCTTTCAATATTTTTTATATTATCTTCTGTATCACTTTTATTGAGTTTTTCTTCAATATCAGGAATAAAATCACTAAACTTTTCAAATAACTCATTGTTACACTCAAATTCAAAATATTTTCTCATATGCCACTCCCCTTATTATTTCAATTTAACCATTATTAACATGTTAATTATATTTTACCATATATACATCTATTAGACTTTATTTTTTTAACTAATAGTCAAAAAATTAAGGCAGTTTATACTAAATAATTAATAAAAATGCTGTTGCAAAAACTGCAACAGCTACTTCATTTATATCAAATTAATATACTTAAGTAAATCAAATTGAATATTCTACTTCTGCCTTAAAGGCTATGATGAAAAATACACTCATAGTAAAAGGCAACGATAAATTAAACTTTTCTATTCTATCGTCTTAAAATCATAAAAAATATATTTCTATATAAACTAAATTCATTGTATAAATGCTGTTTTGTCATTACGATTATATCCTGCTTGTTAATAAAAATTTAATGTACTTTCTTTCTTTGATCCAGTTAACAGCATCATTTTAGAATATCTTTTGGGCTTTTATTCTAATACGAACATAATCTGCATACCAAGTTTCATCTTCATATAAAATTGGTTTTAATTCTTGTACAGCTTCTTCAATAATTTCCTCTGTCAATACTTTATCTAGACTCTCAAATGGCAAAGTAACAAACATTTTTATCCAATCCTTCATTCCATCTTCCCCAATTAGTGCAGTCTTTCTATCAAATAAAGTAGCATATAAAACTTTTAATCCATGCTTTTCAAGAATAGGTGCATACTCTCCAATTGTTGGAAAGTAAAAAGTACGTTTATATTTTAATCCTCTCTTTTCAAAGGCCTTCTGCAAAGCTGAATGAATGGTTTCTGCACAACCTTTTCCTCCAAATTCACATACCAATTGTCCATTAACTTTTAAAGATTCAGATATACTACTTACTAATTCATCTTGATCATCAATCCAGTGAAAAACAGCATTAGAAAATATGCAATCCACAGGTTCGTCCGAAGTAAATTTTGTAGCGTTATCCTGCATAAATGTTAACTCTGGATAATTGCTTTTAGCTACATTTAACATCTCCATTGAAGCATCCATACCAATTGCTTCTACTCCCATGTCTGCTATTTTTCTTGTTAACGCACCATTACCACATCCAAGGTCAAGTATCTTCATACCTTTCTCAGCATCAATTAAATTCAATACATCTTCACCATATTTATGCACAAATTGAAAGTCTTTTGTATATCCTTCAGCATTCCATTTAATATTCATAATCATCCCTCCATTAAAAAATCATATTAACTTTAAAAATACTATATCATAATGATTTTCATAACTGAAATATATATTATTTATAACTTATATGATTTTAAGTTATATAATTATTTTTACATCCTTGATTAAGAGTAAAATAATATCCTAATTAATCATCTATTGATTGTATAAATTTTACAATATCTCTCTGTCCGAAATACAATAATTGGTTTATAATAGTGCCATATATTAACTATTTTATATTGTTAGGTGGTAATAGAAATGAACTATAGAAGAGCTACAAATTCTGATATTGATTCTCTAGTAAATATGAGAATTGCATATCTAAATGATGATTATGGGGTTCTAGATGAAATAACAGAAGAAAAAATCAAAAAAAGTCTCCCAGATTATTTTTCAAAACATTTAAATCATGATTTATTTGCCTATTTATCTGAAGATGATAATATGTGCATCGTTGCAACAGCATTATTACTAGTCGCGGAGAAACCAGCTAATCCAAATTTTATCACTGGAAAAACAGGAGCAGTTTTAAATGTTTATACTGATAAAAATTACCGTAGACTGGGGATTGCTAAACATCTTATGGAAATGTTATTAAGTGATGCTGAAAAAATGAGACTTGATTTTGTAGAATTAAAAGCTACTAAAGATGGGTATCCTTTATATAAAAAGATAGGATTTTTAGAGGAAAAGTCAAATTATACATCAATGAAATATATCTTTGAAGATAATTAAAATTATTTTATACTATAGAAATATTAACTAAACAATTTCAATATTAAAGAATATAAATTCTAAAATTCCTAAATTCTAAAATTCTCAAGAATTTTAGAATTTTAGAATTTTAGAATTTTTCTTTACATTCGTCATATAAGAAAAATTTATTGATCATTCTCCATTGCTAAAGTTTGAGATTTCTTTTTAAATTCAATTTTACTTTGAGAGAAAAATAATCCTGCCAAAGTAAGTAAAGTTCCTATAGCTGCAACTTTAGTTATCTTCTCATGTAATACAATTACAGATGTTACAACTGTAATAACTGGAACTGCATAAATATATACGCTTGTCTTTACAGCACCTAAAGCTTTTACAGCTAGATTCCATGTAACAAAGCAAAGTGCTGATGCTCCAAATCCTAAAAATAAAATATTAAATAAATAAGTTGTATTTGTAAATCTCTCTAACCCTATTTGGAAATCAAAGAAGAATAAAGCAGGTATCATAAATATTAAACCATATAAGAAAGTTCTTCTTGTGGTTTGGATTGTGCTATATCCG
Source organism: Clostridium neonatale (assembly GCF_001458595.1). Taxonomy (GTDB): domain Bacteria; phylum Bacillota; class Clostridia; order Clostridiales; family Clostridiaceae; genus Clostridium; species Clostridium neonatale. Next base: position 174,938 of record NZ_LN890328.1, on the reverse strand, counting down.
TAAGCACTTATTTTCTTTGTAAATACAGAATATACTGCCCACATAATTACTGCGAGTAGTGCAAGAAAATCCCCAAGTGGATTTAAATGAAACTCTGTAGTTCCATTAAAACTAATCATAAATATTCCCATCATTGATGTAATAAACCCTATAAAAAAGTTTCCTTTAGGTCTTTCTTCTTTTAAGAAAATATAAGACATAATTCCTGTAAAAAATGGAGCTACCGCAGTGATTACCCCAACATTTGAAGCCATAGAATAAGTTAATGCAATATTCTCCAATAAAAAATAAAGTGTTACTCCAGATAATCCAGCCAAAACAAACATAAGCTCTTGTTTTATACTTGTCCCCTTTAATCTCTTAGGATAAATTACCATTAATGTAAGAAATCCAATTACAAATCTAAAAAATAAAATCTCTATTGCCTGAAAATCTACCAACAAAATTTTTGTTGATATATATGTCGTCCCCCATATAAATACAGTAAATAAAGCTGCAAAATGTTCTCTTATATTATTATTTTGTTTCATATTAACTTTCCTCTTCTTTAAATATAATTTGATACTGCTTAGGTGTTATTCCAATAAAACTCTTAAAAAATCTAGTAAAGTGACTTTGATCTGAAAATCCTGTTTGCATAGCAACTTCAATTGGTTCAACTCCACATTCCAAAAGCTTTTTTGCATGATTAATACGAACAGCTTCTAAATACTGATAAGGAGTTACTCCGCATTGTTTTGTAAAGCTTCTAAGCAGTGTATATTTTTTTAGTCCAGAAACATTACATAAATCTTCTAAACTTACTTGATTTCTATAATTTCTATCCATATAATCACATGATTCCCTGATCTGTGTACTTATTTGTGCACTATTTGTTTCTACTTTCTCAGTATATTTTTTCAAGAAGTATTCAATAAGAAAATAAAATGCTTCTTCCTTTTCAAATTCCTTATATTTTTCCATAATCATATGATGAAGTTCTCTAATCAAAGTTACTTCATTTGAACTATAGATAACATTCCGAGTAAATTGTGGCATATAACGTCCCCCTGTTATTTCATATACCATCATTTCCATGATTTCAGGTTTAATATTTAAACACCTATAATCTAACGGTTGTCCATCTATTGATTCGCAGGTATGATTTTCTTTTGGATTCATAAGCATTAAATCTCCTGATTGCAAATCATAACTTTTGTTTTTGCACAAAAGATGACGATTACCTCTTTCAATGAAGCCAATTACATAGTGTTCATGAAAATGATTGGGGAATTTCTGCATAATCCCTTCAAATTGATATGCTTCTATATTTAAATCCTCATCAAATACAGCTTTTCGTGCTTCCTGTCCTATAATAATCCCCCTCCTTACTATAAGTAGTATATCATGAAATTTCTGTTTTTCTTGAATGATATTAACACAAATTTGTACAATAACATATTAAGCAATCATTAATGTGTTTCTATTATTAAGCGTCGCCCAATTTATAGAAATATCTTTTAAATATTACCAACTATCTACATTATATCATAACCACATTGTTATAAATATTTCTACAGTGTTTTGTGACCTTTAACTCTACTACATTTATGCAGTTTTGAATCAAATTTTTCATATATACTTTACTTTATATTTCAGAAAAAGGAGGGAAAATTTATGGATTATAATTATGTCGAATCCTTAGCTGTAAATGCCAAGCAAGGAGATGAAAAATCAAAAGAACTTATTATAAAAGAATTTGAGTCTTATATCTCAAGTCTTTCCAGAAATACTTTTATATACGGATATGATGTTTCTGATATAAAAAGTGAATGTTATAAGACACTGTTTGCCTGTCTTAAATTATACAACTTTAAAAATCATAGATTTGTTGCTTATGCTATTAATGGAATAAAACAGCACTTGCATTATCTTATTAGAAGTGACAATTACAGAAGTATATTTGAAGGCAAAAAAGTATTTTCTTTATTAGATAATGATGAAGATTCATTAATATGTGATGATATCACCGCTGAAGAATCTATTTGTAATCAATCTGATTATGATTTTTTATCCAAACTCATTAATAATCTAAGTGAAGATGAAAAAGAGCTTATATCTTTTATTTTCTATAATGGCAATTCTGCTAAAGATTATTCCAGACTTAAAAATATACCTTATACAACTGTCATTTACAGGCGGGATAATATTTTAAGAAAGCTTCACTCACACTTTTTGAAAGTAAATGTATAGCTATATCTTAATGGAGATGATTTTTTTGAAAAGGCTGATTAAACTAAAAAGACACTAAACAAAATTTAATGTTTAGTGCTTTTTTTAGTGTCTAATTATTTCTAGAACATATTTCACAATCTACAGCTAATACAATAGCTAAACTTAAAAGTTCATCTTCTTCTCTGTCTATATCAAGAACGTAACTATCTCCCCAGGTCATCCATTCTTTATATATTCTCATTATTGGCATTCCTCTATTTTTTAGAACATAATCATGTTCCATTATTTTTCCTTCAAGTTCTAAAGAAGTTCCTTCAATATAATATCTAGGTTTAAAAAATGTAACCTTTTTTACAAGTTCACCTGTAAAGGCTCCATTTATACTTATTTCAAACCTTGGTACAAAAGTTAACACCTTTTCTTTTATAAAAGCTACTTCATTGTTGTCTAAATCATAAATATGAAGCTTATGTCCCCATGAAAAAAATTCTCCCTGAACAAAATATCTATCATTTCCATAATCATCTTTTACAACAAAAGTATCTGCAAAAGTAAATACTCTTTGCTTTATAAATAATTTCATTCATTCTCTCCAATCATTAAATGCTTTTCTTAATTATATCATGTTTATTAAGTTTCATTGATAATATTAATGCAAATTATATTGAAAGTTTCGGATGTTTAAAAAATTCCCTACAAAAATAAATTGAACATGTACTCTCAAAATATGATTAGAATACATGTTCAATTTATTTTTGTAAAATTTTTTTCACACAAATTATTATAGTTAATTTGATGTTAATTTTAAACCAATAATTCCACTAACTATTAATATGATACAAATTATCCTTATAATATCCAATGGTTCTTTAAATAGAACAATACCCAATATTACTGTTCCAATAGTTCCTATACCTGTCCAAATTGCATATGCAGTGCCTAATGGCAAGCTTTTTAAAGATACTGATAAAAAATAGAAACTTAAAATCATACCTACAATAGTTAAAATACTAGGCAATATTCTTGTAAAGCCTTCAGAAAATTTCAATTCTACTGCCCACCATACCTCAAAAAGACCTGCAATAATTAAATAAATCCATTTCATAATTTTACCTCCTATAAATTATTATTTCTTAAGAATTATATAGAACTGATTAAAGTATCTAATTTAATTAATCATAATACTAATAATGAAGCTTTATTATTAAAATATTTAATAGCTATCCTACTTATTAAAATTGTGCAAAATAAAAAAGCCTAGAGAAATATTGTTAAATTTCTCCTAGGCTTTTATCCTTCCGTGTCCACTTTTTACTGTGGGTTTTCCCTCGGACCTGCCAGATAAAACTGCGGAACCCTAGAAAACTAAAATATATAATTTATATATATTAATAATAATAATTGAATTCTAACATACATAGAAATTAAATTCAACTATAATAAACCAATTATGTCATTTCATCTATTTCATTCACGAAGCAAACTTATTACTAGCCTTATAAAATAATGTATCAAAATACCCAACGCATATAGCCCCAAATAAATTATATATAATACGCATAATTATAACTCTTTAAAGCCTAAAATAGATACTACCACCATCAAAGAATTTAAAAATAATTTTCCATTTATAAGTTGCAGAAAAAACAATCATTAAAATATCACATATATTAGAAAAATACATAATCATTAACAATTAGAAACAAAAAATCACTAGATACAAACTACCTAGTGATTTTAATATTTTAAAATTTATTTTACAGCTTTGTCCCATAATCCATGTAAGTTACAGTAAGCATATGCTTCAACAACTTCATCTCCTTCAGAAAGAGCAAACTCTGCTGCTGGTCTTTGCCCAACTTCTAATTTCTTTAATTGAATTCCTTCTTTTGTTTTTAATAAAATCCATTCAATAAAATGTTCTTCAACCATTGGATGTTCAACTTCTCCAACAACAACACTTACTTTATTATTATTAACACTTATAACTGGGATATGTTTTTCTGTAGCGGCTTCTACTGATCTTGAAACAAGTTCTTGTAATTTAGCGCCTTCAAGTGCTATTTCCTCACTTCCACTAACTACTATTGCATTATTTTTATTATCATTTAATATATAAAACTTTTCGTTCATTTCCTTTACCTCCAAAAATTAATAACTTTATCTATAAATGTATTATACATTAATTAATAATAATTATCAATAGATAGTTATTAAATTTTCTGATTTTTTAAAATTATTTTTTTATTCTAGTAATATCAGCATCTTTAATAAAATTATTGAAATTATAAATTATCAAGACATTATATAACTTATTTTCTTTTGCATATTCATTTACACTTTTAGAAAATGATCTTAAATCAACGACATGTATTTCTTCAAAGCTTTGAGTTAAAAATGGAATCATACAATTTGCATATGAATCTTTAACTATAAGTAATTTATCTTTATTAATACTATTATCATTTTTAATAATAGTTAAAGGATTATTTCCATACAAAAATAAAGAATACTTATCTCTTATATTTAATTTAGTATGATCATATAAGCTATTATAAGTTTTTTCATTAATATTCATTTTAATTCCCGGGAAATTATAATAAGTTAACGTGTCGAATTCGTACTTAAAAGGTTTTGCTTTAGAGTAATATGTACCAAGAAAATCTTCGCACATATTTTTTTCATATTGATTTAATTTAATGGGTTCCTTCCCCATGCTTTTTGCATATTCTAAGTAACCTAAATAAGCACCTTCTGTTGTCCAATGATGATCATTTTTATAGTACAAAAGTTCATTATCTTTTTTATTATTCATGCTTTCAAATAGATTAATATTATATGTACCTTTTAATCTACTATAAATATTAGATATTTCTTCTTTACCATTTAAAACTGGAGCAAAGAGCGGCAATTTTTCCTTATAAATTGTATATGAGTTTGGAACTATCATTATACTCACTTTAAAATCACTATTTTCTACAAATATGTTAATTGAATTTATATTAGAATCCACTCTCTTTTTATCCATAGATGTTAATTTTTCAAATAAAAAATTCTCATTTCCATAAATGATATTATTGTTTTCTATTTTCCCTAATGCATATTCACTTCTAGATTTCAAATTAATCCACATATCTCTTCCTATAAACTGATCACTCATATAATTTTCATACTTTTCTGGAAAGCTTCCTTCAATATATCTTTTTAAAGTAAATTGGGGTCTGCTTTTTAAATATCTATTTTCAAGCTCTGAAAAATTCTTATCAGATTTAAATATATCTAAACCTGTAAATCCTAGAAGTACAATAAAAAAACAATATAATAATAAATTTTTCTTCATAATATCCTCCTAGAATCTAAAATATAAAAATGGATTATATGTAGCATCAACCAAATATGCCACACTTATAATAAATATGGACATTAATATTATTGTCTTAATTATCTCCATAGCTATTTCAGACTTCATTGTAATCATATTTCCAATCTTTAAATAAAACTTTGAAGACATTGGCATTGAAAAAAATATGCCTATGCATAAAGAAATTCCATAGTTTCTAAGATAATAAATATACTCTGTTCCATTATTATATATAAACAGCTTACTAAAAAATACCTTCATACTTTCAAAGTCTGTAATTGCAAATACTGTCCAGCCTATCAGTAGAAAAAATATTGTATATATGTGAGAGAATACTTTATACTTATTTAAAACACGTATTAATCCAAGCTTTTCTATGCATATTAAACTGAAAAATAAAAGTCCCCATATTATAAAATTAAAACTTGCACCATGCCACAAGCCTGTTAATGCCCATACTACAAATAAATTTATTATTGTTCTAAATTTGCCATTTCTGTTTCCACCTAAAGGTATATAAACATATTCCTTAAACCATGATCCCAATGTAATATGCCATCTTCTCCAAAACTCTGATATACTTCTAGATGCATAAGGATAATTAAAATTTCTTGGGAAATTAAATCCAAGGATCTGCCCAAGACCTCTTGCCATAAGAGAATATCCACTAAAATCAAAGTAAATTTGAAGCGAAAAGGCAAGAATCCCAACATATGCAAAAGGAGTCGATATGTTATTAAAGCCTGTATTTTCCACTTCACTCCAAAGCATTCCTATATTGTTTGCTATAAGAACCTTCCTTCCAAGGCCTAATATAAACTTTTCTATTCCTTCCTGGACCTTATCTTTTTCAATATTTCTCGCTTTTATTTCATTTTGTATATCTGTATATTTCACTATTGGACCTGCAATAAGCTGTGGAAATAAAGTAACAAATGTAGCAAAGTTTATTATATTTATTTCTGGCTTAATTCTTCCTTTATATACATCTATGCTGTACGACATTGTTTGAAATGTGTAAAAGCTTATTCCAAGTGGAAGTGTTATATTAACTTTACTTAATGCTAAGCTAAAAATAATGTTTATATTATTAATGAAGAAGTTTACATATTTAAATATAAATAATATTCCTAAATTGAATACAATAGAAAGGCATAATATACTTATGCCCTTTTTCTTATGTTCTTTATATCTATAAATAGCAATTCCTGCACTATAATCAACTAATATTGAGGTTATCATTATTAGGAAATACTTTCCTTCTCCCCAAGAATAAAATATTAAACTTAAAATGGTTAAAACTAAGTTCTTATATTTTCTCGGAGTTAAGTAGTAACAAATAAGTCCCATTGGCAGAAATCTAAATAAAAATAAAATACTGCTAAAAACCACTTATCTCAAGGCCTTTTCGAAAATATCTACTGCTTTTTGCGCATTATTTTCACTACCTTCTTCATAATCTGGAATTATGAATAATCCAACATAATTACCAACAACTCGTATTTCTGCCTCATCTACAGCTTCACTTTCTCCTGGATAAAATGCACTTGCTCTTTTATCTTCTATAACTTTTTCAAATGCTTCTTTAACTGAATCTATTTTTTGATCTTTTGCTTTTACAATAGCTATTGTTTCAAGTCCTGTATTTATAACACCACTTTCTATTCTCTGTTCTTCAATATCATCCATATTTAAATGATATTTTTCTGAAACAAGATCTCCTTCCACTACTTCCATAGTTCTTAATTCTAATTCATTTTTTATCTTTTCTATAATACTTGGTATAGAAGCATGTCTTGGCTGATCATTGTTTATGTTAGTTGACCATGAGCACCCTGAAAACATTCCAAATGCTATTACTACTACTAACATTTCTCCTATTATTTTTTTCATTTGTATACCTCTTTTCTTTTGTTAAGTCTCATATATTTTAACTCATTATCTATAGTTGTATGCTTATTATAATATTATAAGAGAATTTAATAATAGACTTAAAAAACATATTCGTAATAGGCTTATTCTACTATTTTTTAACCTATCCTTGTTTTTATTATACTAATATGAATAAGACCATATTTACATAGATAAATATTTTACTTTAAACAAAAAAGATGTTTGAAATAATTATTTTTTCAAACATCTTTCTTAATTTATACTTCTAAATATTTTCTAATTGATATGAAACTTCCTATTACACCCATAATTATTCCTATACCAAGAACTATTGGAATTAATGTGCTTAACAACTCCCATGTACTTGGATAAATCAAACTATCCATTATAGGATTACTCATTATATTCTTACAAACAATACTATATACAGTACTTACTATAATAATACTCACAGTTCCTCCAATAGCACCTATAGCACCGCCTTCAATTAAAAATGGAAGCCTTATAAAATTATTTGTTGCTCCAATATATTTCATTATTCCAATTTCTCTTCTTCTAGTATAAACAGAAATCTTTATGGTATTTACAATTAGTAAAATCGATGCAAACCCTAGCACTACTGTAGATATTAAGCTTGCAGTTTTTACTGTCTCATTTAAGCCAGATAAAAATCTAGTTATAACATCATCGTCATTAACCTTATAAATTTCAGAATATTGTTCTAATTCTGCTTTTATTTCTTTATTTTGAGTAGTATCTATTAATTTAATTTCAAAGCTGGCTGGTATTGGATTTTCACCATTTTTACTTACTTCATTGATGATTCTCTCCATTTCAGAATCACCTTCTTCTTCAAAGCTATCTTTATATTTAGTTAATCCCTCTTCTTGCGAAACAAAAGTTACCTTTTCAACATTAGGTAATTTAGATATTTCATTTTTCATAGTTTCTATTCTTTCTTCTTTTGTATCATTTTCAATAAAAGCTATTAATTCAATCTTATCTTGTAAATTTTCTATATTGATTTTACTTACTTCTATTATTGAAAAAAACGCACCAAATATTGTTAATGAAATTAACACTGTTGTAAAAGCCACAAAAGAAACTAGTCTGTTTTTAAATATATTGCTTATCCCTTCACCACTAAGCTGTCTTACTGTTCTAAGCTTCAAGAGAATAACCTCCTTTTTTATTGTCACTTATAATCTCACCACTGCTCATAGAGATTACTCTTCTTCTCATAGTATCAACAATATTACTATCATGTGTTGCCATTACTACAGTAGTTCCATTATCATTTATTTCTTCTAATATCATCATTATTTCTCCAGCAGTACTTGGATCTAAATTTCCTGTTGGCTCATCTGCAATAAGAAGCATTGGCTCATTAACTATAGCTCTAGCTATAGCTACTCTTTGCTGCTCTCCACCTGATAATTCATTTGGATACATATTATATTTATGTGCAAGACCAACTGCTGACAATACCTTGGGCACTCTTTGTCTTATTCTTTTGGGACTTTGCTCAATAACTTTCATTGCATAAGCTACATTTTCATATACTGTCTTATCTGATAATAATCTAAAATCTTGAAAAACTACTCCAAGCTTTCTTCTGAAATAAGGAATCTCTTTTTCTTTTAAATCATTAAGTTTTGTTCCATCTACTATTATTTCACCATTTGTTGGCTCTACTTCTTTTAATAGCATTTTTATAAATGATGATTTACCTGAACCTGAACTTCCAACTAAAAATACAAATTCACCTTTATTAATAGAAACATTAATGTTTTTTATGGCATATACATTGTTATCATAAATCTTGTTAACATCTGTAAGTTTTATCATTTGTTCTTTTCCTTCCGTCTTCATATGTTTTTCTTATTTCCCCAACATATTCCATAAGGTAAATTAAAGCACAAAAACTGTAGATTTAAATTCTACAGTTTTTATTATTAATAATTATTATTTTAAATAGCTCATAGGATCTACAGGTGTACCATTTTTTCTTACTTCAAAATGAAGGTGGTTCCCTGTTGAATAACCTGTTGTTCCAACTGCTGCAATCTTATCTCCCTTTTTAACTGTCTGTCCTGCTGAAACAGATAAACTTGTATTATGTGCATATAATGTTGTTAATCCACCACCATGATCAATAATCACATAATTACCATAGGATTCACTATATGTAGCTACTATAACAGTACCTGAATTTGCTGCTGCAACTGTCACTCCAGCTGGTGCTGGTATATCTATTCCTGCATGTAATTTACTTACTCCAGTTATTGGATGAATTCTATATCCAAAATATGAAGATATTGTACTATACCCTGGTACAGGCCATCCAAATGCTCCACCTTCATATGAACCAGTTGAACCTGCTGTTAAATTATTGATTTGATTTTCAATATTTTTACTTTCTTTTTCAAGTGCTGCAATTTGTTCATTATTTAATTCTATTTCTTCTTTTAAACTATTTTGAATAGCTATAAGTTCGTCTACCTTTGCTTGCTGGTCTATAACTAATTCATCTACCTTTGCCTTTTCTTCAAAAAGAATATCTTGCTTTTCTTCCATGACAGTTCTTTCTTCATCTAACTGTTTTTCTTTTTCTTCTAATTCAATTTGAAGCTCAGTTGTATCTTTAATTATTTTATCATTTTGCTTTGTAATACTTGTTATCATTTCTAATCTTCTGATAAAATTCGGAAAGCTACTTGCTTCTAACAGTAATTGTAAATATCCACCAGCTTGCTGTTCATAAGATATTTTCATTACATCGCCTATTAGTTTATAATTTTCTTCAATTTTTAATTCAGCTTTTTCAATTTCATCTTTTGTCTTTTGGCTTTGTTCTAAAATCTTATTTACTTCAGCTTGAATCGTATTAATATTACTTTTTAACTTATTAACTTGTTCATTTAAATTTGCTAATTCAACTTCCAGCTCTTTTCGCTTTCCTTCTGTTTCACTAAGCTCTTGTTTTGCTGCATCTATATTCTTTTTCTTTTCTTCTATGCTGCTTTCAATATTTTTTTGCTCTCCTTTTAATTCTGATTCTGTCTTAGCACCAGCCTCCATTGTGGAGAACAACGTTGTTAATGTAACAATAGCGCTAATCATCATTATTAAAATTTTTTTCATCTTTTGTTTCCCTCATCCCTATTGATTAAAATATATTTATATATATTTACCCCTCTAGGCACCATCATATTGATTATAGTAAATTTTCATACTAACTTCATTGTTAAAACTTAGCATTCATAAGTACTTATATGATTTATTGCAACCACTACTTTATCATAATACAAGCATCTATTTCAATAGTTATAAACTATTCTTTGATTTCTTTTTCCTTTTTTTCAGAGCAGCAACTATGATTATTTCCTTTAAACATAAAGATCATCATAAGTATCATCATAATTGGGCATAATAATTGTGTAATCAATGGTATTAATCTTGAGCCACCAAGACTTCCCCCTATGAATGGTAAAACAATTGCTAATATTATAGGAAGCAAACAGCATACTCCCATCATTCCAAAGAATTTAAATATACCTTTATTATTCTTATTTGTCTCATTATTTCTTTTCATATTTCTCACTCCTCAATAAAATCGTTTATTCAAATACTTAATTATTTAAATATATTTTATCTAATACAAATGAAGATAATATGAAGAAATACAAAATTATCAATCTTTTTATACTTATTTATAATGTAATCTAAAATTATTGTTCAAAAGCTCTACTTTTCAATACTTTTTTTATATATATAATGTATAAAATCCCTGAAATAATACCTACTATGCTTATCAACTGGGCCATTTTTATATTTCCAATCATCAAACTATCTGTTCTCAATGCTTCTATAAAAAATCTTCCCGTAGAATATAATGTCACATAACTTGCCATAACTACTCCATCTTCATTTCTATTCTTCTTATATAAAATAAATATTAATATAAAAAACACAAAGAAATTCCATAGTGATTCATATAAAAATGTAGGATTATAGTACTCGCCATTTATATACATTCCTTTTTGTATGAATTGTGGAAATTTACTTATAAACTCATATGTTACTAAATCACCATGAGCTTCACCATTCATAAAATTTCCCCATCTTCCTATTGACTGAGCAAGTATCAATGATGGTGCTACAACATCAAGATATTTAGCCATTTTTATCTTTTTTATTTTACAATATATAATTGTAGCAATAAGTCCGCCTATAAGACCTCCATGTATAGCTAATCCCCCTAACCTTAAATTAAATATACTAAGCAAATCATTTTTATAATTTTCAAATTCAAAAATTACATAATATGCACGTGCACCTATAATTGCACATGGGAATGCTATTATAAATCCATCCAGTATTTTTTCAAAATCTAAATTTAATTTTTTCGCATTATAATCAGCTAATAGTATTCCTAAAATTGTTCCTATAGCTATTAATATTCCGTACCATCTTATTTCATAATTTCCCACACTAAATGCAATTGGGTTCATCATTGTTAACACCTCTATTCATATTTTTAATTATAAATATAAACTAATAACACCTTGTAAGCCTATAAATTAGTTTATCTAAAATAAATACTGTTTGTCTACTTAATTTGATTTTCTTTTATTATATAAAAAAAATGTGTAAATTATATAAAGATGCATATAAATTTAATAAAAAAGTTGCTATGAAATAGGGATGTAATTAGATTTATTTAAGCAAATCTAATTACATCCCCTTATTTTACTTTCTAAATGTTACTTCTTGTTCATCATTAAAATATACGCATGTCTTACTTGGTATAGTCTTTGCAATAACTCTGCCATTTCTTATTGAATATAATACTTCAGCTCTTCTTCTTACTGCATCATATCCACTTTCTGCATTAAGTAATATTAAATTCCCTGGCTTCCCTACTTCAATTCCATATACATCTTCTAAATTTAAAGTCTTTGCACTATTTGTAGATATAAATTTTAAAGATTCATTTATATCATCATAGCCCATCATCTGGCACACATGTAATCCAAAGTTTACAACTTCAAGCATATTTCCTGTTCCCATCGGATACCATGGATCAAAAATATCATCATGACCAAAGCATACGTTTATTCCTGCTTCATTTAATTCCTTAACTCTTGTAACTCCTCTTCTCTTTGGATATGTGTCAAATCTTCCTTGAAGATGAGTATTAACAAGTGGGTTTGATACAAAGTTTATTCCAGACATTTTAAGTAATCTGAATAATTTATATGTATAAGCATTATTATAAGATCCCATAGCAGTAGTATGGCTTACTGTAACCTTGTTTTTCAATCCACTTTCAAGTGCTCTTGCAGCTACAGTTTCTAAGAATCTTGATTGTTCATCGTCAATTTCATCACAATGAACATCTACTAAAACATCATATTTTTTAGCAAGTTCAAACATCTTATTAATAGATTCAACACCATACTCTCTTGTAAATTCAAAGTGAGGAATAGCACCAATTACGTCTGCACCTATTTTTAATGCTTCTTCAAGTAATTCTAATCCATTAGGATATGAAAGTATTCCTTCTTGTGGGAATGCTACTATTTGAATTGCTGCATAATCCTTAACTTCTTCTCTTACTTCAACCATAGCTTTTAAAGCTGTTAAGTTTGCATCAGTAACATCAACATGAGTTCTTATATATTGAATCCCATTAGCTACCTGCCATTCTATTGCCTTTTTTGCTCTAGTCTTAACATCTTCTTTAGTTAAGAATTCTTTTCTTTGCGCCCATCTTTCTATACCTTCAAAAAGAGTGCCACTTTTATTCCACTCTGGCTCACCTGCAGTTAAAGTAGTATCTAAATGGACATGTGGTTCAACAAAAGGCGTAGAAGCTAAAGCTCCTTTTCCATCTATAATTTCCTCATCTTGTTTAGCTTCTAAGTCAGATTTTATTTCAGTGAATATTCCATTCTCTATTCTTATATCTACTAATTCATCTTTGTCTAAAAGTCTTACACTCTTTATTAACATTGTATCTCATCCTTTATTCTAAAAAATTTGTGATTATCGCATATTTTTGCAATAATCACATGTTAAAATTATATATTTACTTTTATATGTAGTTACTCAAATTATATATGTTTATTTCATATATGCTTATTTCTTATTATAAATTATAATCATATTTTTTAATATTATTTCTTAGTAAATTTTGTTCCTACTATATAAACAACCATTGTGATAGCAATTGCATTTATTGCTATTACACCAACTTTAATAACATTAGCCGCTACAAATCCTGCTATAAATGCACCTATAGCAACATAGTTTATATCCATAAATTTTACCTTTTCAATGTTTTCATACTTTCTTTTTCTTATGAAGAAGTAATCAGCTATTAAAATTCCTCCAACCGGTGGAAGCATTGAATTTAAGAAAGTCAAGAATCCAGTAAAATTATTGTTTAACCAAATTGCACCTACAGTACCTAAAAGCCCGCTTGCTATAACCAGCTTATTTTTAGGAAGCTTTGTGATATTTGAAAGACCTAAGCCTGCTGTGTATATTGCGTTATCATTTGTAGTCCAAATATTTAATCCTAAAACTACTATTGCAGGAATAACTAAGCCTTGTGAAAACATAACATCGGCTATATCTGAGTCTCCAGTAACCATTGCACCTATTGCACCAAATAAGAACATTAATGAATTTCCGATAAAGAACGCTATTACAGTAGTCCATACTGCTGTCTTTTTAGTCTTTGCAAATCTTGCAAAATCTGGTGTTGCAGTACCTCCACTAATAAATGAACCTACACATAATGTAACACCTGTAACTAAAGTCATCTTGCTTGCTGGCTCAATATTCATTAATCCCTGTACTCCGCCAACTGAATTTGCTGCCATAAATGCTGATGTACTTCCAAGAATAGCTATGGCAGGAACTGCTATTGCACTTAAAATCGTTAGAGACTTCATTCCAAAGTAAGCAGTTGCAGTCATTAAAAATCCTGTTATAGCAACTAATAAATATAAGTTTACATTAAATCTATGTGCTATAGGTATTGCAAACATTGCTATACCAACACCAAACCAACCAATTTGTGTAATACTAGTTACAAAAGATGCAATATAAGATCCCTTTTCTCCAAATGAATATCTAGCAAGTAAGTGCATTGAAAGTCCACTTTCAGCTCCCATATAAGCTAGTGCTCCTGTATAACATGCAAGTATAAAGTTACCTATAAGTACAGCTATAAAGAAATCCTTAAGCGGTAATCCCGTTCCAAGGTTTCCTCCTGTAAGCATACTTCCTGAAAAGAAGGTAAATCCCAGCATTACTACAAACATTGAGAAAAATCCCTTCTTTTCCTTTGCATGTACATGTGTTAATGAGTAATCATGATCATTATTATTTTTCTTCATTTGTTCCATTAATATCACTCCTAAATTATATTATTTAGGAAAACCAGTACTTTTATACAAAAATGACCCTTCTATACTTTATAGAAAGGCCATAATATATGCATAATTAAATTCAGTACGTTATGATATTTAATTACGTTCTATGTCTATATATTATATGACCTTGCTCGTCTCTCTGGACGCAACTTAAAGGACTAGTTTTCTCTGAAACAAATTATATGTTCTTTGTCGAAAAGTGTCAATACAATATTATAAACTTTAAAATTTACCAATTTTGTTATTTTATTTTTAAGTTTATTTTTTAAGAACCATTGTAACCCATTCATTAGTTTTTGTTTTCTTTACTAAATTATAGCCCTGGTTATTTAGCTCATTATAAATTTCATTATTGCTCCACTCAACAAGGCCTGATACAAAAAGTATTCCATTATCCTTTATTACATTGTTAATAAGCTCCATAGATGATAAGGTTTCTTCTCCACCTATATTTATGAATACTACATCAAATTTTTCATCCACAGCTAAGTTTTTTGAAGTAACATCATTAACAAGTACATCTATATTCTGTATATTATTAAGACTTGCATTGTATAAAACTTCACTAGTTACATCCCTTATATCTAATGCAATTATGTGTTTTGCATTTCTTAAGGCTGCTGCTATACTTAATATTCCAGAACCTGTTCCTAAATCAAGTACGTTTAATCCTGTAAAATCTTCTTCTAATATATATCTTAGTAAATCCTGAGTAGTTTCATGAAGCCCGGTACCAAATGATCCCTGAGACTCAAAATTAATCTTTCCTTTTTCATAAGATATTTCATCATATGGCTCTGCAATAACCCATCCATTCTTTAAATCAACAGGTTCAAAAGGCTGCTGCCAGTTATCTTCCTTAATCTCAGATAATTTTATATTATCTTGTATATTTAAAACTTTCTTAATTTCTTCAATATGTCTTAAACAGCTTTCTTTATCATTTTCTATAGGATATACCTTTAAATCGGAAACTTCATTTTCTTTTTCAAAAAATCCATATCCATTAGAATCTACTGTCACTTCATATGGAGCATCATAATAAGTAGAATCCAATCCTATGCTTATAAGCTTGTTTAATACTGAATCTATTTCTGAATGTTTTACCGGAAATGATATTTCAAACATAATTTCACCTCATTAAATATTTGTTCTTTGATAATTATACAATAAATATTAAAAAACTTTAAATAAGTGATTTTTTAAATTGTTCACCTCTACATAAAAGTTACATTTAACAATCTAGTTCTTGAATATCTGCCACAACTATCAAATGTACGCTTACTTGCTATATTTCCATACCAGCAACCACCAATGGGAATTAATCCATTTCTTCGGCAAATTTCAGCCATATTTAATTGTAAACTTCTTGCTACACCTTTTCGTCTATGCTGTTCAAGTACAATTTCACCACATGCAGCATATCCTTTTTGCAGTTTATTTGGAACCATTACGCCAACGCCCAATGTTTCTCCATCTTTTACGAGGCGATATAATTCAAACTCACCTAAAGATATCCCTTCATCACTTAAATCATCATAAAAATCACCTGTCAATTCTCGTATTTTAGGCATTTCATCAACATTCACCTTTTTCATACACTCAAAGGCATATTCAGCAGGTTGTACATCATGGGGTATTGTTCCATCAAAAAAATATGCCTGCAAACATACTTCTTTATGAAAATCTAAACAAACTGATAAAAACATTTCATCGCATGTTGCAACATATGCTTTTTCTACAGTAAAATCACTAATTATTCTCTTCATGGCTTCCTGTGCTAAACCAGTATATTTTTCTGATACATAAAATGAAGTAATATAAATTTTTTTATCCCACTCAACGAATAAAGTATAAAATCCAATTATACTATTATCACATTTGATAATGTAAAAATCACCATCAATAACATGCTGTTCCCAAAACTCATCTACTACTCCTGTAAGTGTTCCTATATAAGAATTAACCATTTCCATAAAATCATTCATTATTGCCTTTTCAAATTTAATCATTTATTTTTTCCTCCATCCTTTACCTATATTATCATCATAAATTAAAACAGTATTTGAAAATTTTTACCTTACAGAAAAAGAAAGCAGGTATAGAAAAAATACTATACCTGCAACATATAATCAATTAAGTGTTCGTTTTGTATTTTCTGTAAGGCATTATTAGCATAACAAATAAAGTTAGAAAACTAACCAATTTATTATACAGTATAAAATTAATTAATGCTTATTACAGAACAATTAACAAACAAACACCACCTTTCAAATACTATACAATCAATATAGCATTATTTTTGTATTTTTTCAATATTATTCAATTATTTGTGCACTATTTTTACTCATCTAAACATTCTTATATTTACAAAATTTAGCATCAATCTCCTTTTTGAAACAAAAGAAAAAAGAGAACCTCACCCCTCTGAGCTTGGTTCTCCTCGCGACTACTCCAAGTGAGTAATATTACTGGAGTAACCGTAAAAACATCAATACAATTTATTTTTTCATTCTATATAAGTTTATTTCTTTTATTATTTAATGCCTATTGTATCCCAAATTTATTTTCTGGATTAAAATCATATGGATACTTTTTTGAAATAATAAGTTTTTTATTTTGGTCTACACCTGCATAAAAAACCTCTTCAATATTATTTATACTTTTCTTTTTAAGTTCAGATTGTAGCCACTTTTTATCTATACCAGCTATTTTAAGATTCTTATCTACTATTTTTCCATCAATTATAATATCATTTACCAAAGAAGAGCTCTTTACCTTTAAGTCCATATCATATGGAGTTATTGGCTTTTTATTGGCTTTTATTAAAACTGATAATTGACCATTGCTCTCCATTATTGCAAATTGTACATCCTCTAAATTAAAAACATCTTTTTCTCTTAACTTCATCATAAGCTCATTTATTGTAATCCTAAGTCTTTTTAGATTTTTATCGATAATACGTCCATTTTCTACTAATATCAAAGTCTTGGCATTTATTATTCTTCTAGCTGAATAACTTTTTAAATTTAAATAACTAGTTGATATGGTCAACAATGCAAAAGTTATCAATGCTACAATTCCCGAAAAAACCACATGATCTTTATCAATTATAATTTTAGCAATCATTGAGCCTATAGAAACACCCACTATGAAATCAAAAAAATTCATTTGTGAAATGATTTTAATACCAATTAATTTACTTAGAATTAATGCTAAAATATATATTAAAATACCTTTAATTATTGTGCTAAATAATATACTACTATACATACAAAATTACTCTCCTTATCTAAAATATAGCTATATTTTAAGCAAGTTGAGTAATTTTATTCATTTATCAGCTTTGCAATTGATATTCCAAGACTTGAGCACCTTATATTTTCTCTTTCAAAAGAAAAAAATCCTGGAGTTTTTTCTGCCCTAGGATTTAATTATCTATTCCATATTTATACTTACCATAAAAATCATTTCTACTATATACTTGGCTTATATTTTTTCTTGTGATATGTGACGTATATTATAAATTGTTCCTTCTTCTAATTTTACTTTGCTTAAATCATCAATAAAGTAAAACACATTATATTTCCATTTATCAGGATTATAAATTACTATATATTCTGCACCTTTAATGGTAATCATATTTTCTTCTATCTTATCTTTTAAATTATTAAGGCTTTCTTGCGGCTGTATTTCTCCTGTTATTTCAAATACATATCTGCTATCTTTAATTTTATATGTTGTCCTATCGATTAGTGGTATTCCAATTTGTCCTTATCGTAAAACATTACAAAAATGGTTGATTTATAGCAACTCCAAGCCTACTGCCATTATTGAATTTGATTCATTAGAATCTATTCTTAAGGGTATCTCCGAAGGTCTAGGAATATCACTTCTACCAAAAAGTATTTTACCTAAAAACAATAACTTTTTTATTTATGATTTAAATGATAAATTTAGTAAATTAGAGGTTAAGTTTATAATAAATAAAAATTTACGAATAAATCCTTTGCTTAAAAACTTTATTAACATAGCAAATAGTTATCTTTCTAGTTCATATTAATTAATTGTAAATTTTTACTGTTTTTTTTCCCATATCCTCAAATATTTTTTTCTTCTTTGATTTAAATTTATAAAATCTAATAAAATAAGGCTTTAAATAATACTACAACAAATAGTAAAATCTAAAGCCTATGGCAACTGGATCATTTATTTTCTAACACCAATTCAGATTTAAATATCACCACAGCATTCCCCAAAATTTTAACCTCTTTTGGTTCATTATCTTCTATTTTCACCTCAACTTCAATAATACCTGATCGATTTATTGCTTCTCCCTGCTTGGCTTTAAATTTTAATGAAGAGTTATTATGCTTAACAAAATTATAATGAACAAGATATGCACCTAAAGGACCATTTGCATTTCCAGTAACAGGATCTTCATTAATTCCTATTGCAGGAGCAAACATTCTTCCATGTACTAAAATATCAGCATCCTCTGAATCCATTGTAAATACATAATATCCATTGCAATTAATAGTCTTACTTAGTTTAGAAAGATCATCATAGTTAGGCTTCAGCGAATGTAAAGTCTCAATTCTTTTTATACCAATAATAACCTTAGAGTGACCTGTTGAAACAATCTGTATTTTATAATTTTCTATCAAATCACTCTCTTTTATATTAAGTGCTTTTAAAAGTTTTTCTTTATTTATTCCATCAATAATATTTCCAAACTCAATTTTTCCTTGTGTCATTACAATTTTATAATCATTATTTTCTTTTATTACATCAACTGGTAGAATTCCAGCTCCTGTTTTATGAAAAACCCTTGAAGTATCTAAATTATTTTCAATGGCACGCGCATAATGAGCAGCAATAGTAGCATGTCCACAGATTGGCACTTCATTTCTTGGTGTAAAAAATCGTATATGAGCATCATACTCACTACTGTCTGAAGAAAATATAAATGCTGTCTCAGAATTATTAAGCTCTCTAGCTATTTTCTGCATTTCTTCATCATTAAGTCCATCTGCATTTGTTATAACTCCTGCTGGATTTCCTGTAAATTTTTCTTTAGTAAATGAATCTATCTGATATAAATTGTATTTTCTAACCATGTATCATTCTCCTAAAATATTCTATTAATAATTACAATATACCTAGCTGATAATATAAGTTACCTTTAATAGTGAACACAAGCTACATCATATCTATTCTCTTGTGAAAATAACATTTCTATTTTTTCTTTTTCAACCTTCTTATCATTATAGTTTCTTATGCTCACTCTATTAAAAATTGAATTCATTTAAACATCTCCTAATTCTAATAAATTTTAAATATTACTTAGCTGTTTATTCATTACTAGTAATAAATATCTATATATTATATAATCAATTATAGTTATATCTAGATATTTAATCTAGTACGCACTTTTTGCTCAGATACTTACCATTTGGAAAGAAGGAATTTACATGAATAAAGATACTACTATAATCTGAATTATATCTTAGTGCTAAAAAGTATGTAATACCATTTAAACTATATATTAGCAAAGTCCACGACATTACATCGCGGACTTTATATTATAAAACTCTTATCCTAGCTTTTTATAAGCTTTGTTTCTTCTAAAAGTAATCAGAAAAATATGCCGTTTGTTGTTCTATTGAATCTTCAAGCATATCAACTGTTTCAGGACTACAAGTAATACGACCTATTTTATGAAGATAATCTGGGCGCTTATATCCAAGAAGCATTGTTGTCATTGTCTTTATATCAATTCTATCATTTACCCTATTTTGTACACGAACAACCTGACCTTTTCCGTCATTTGAAATAGTAAGTTTGAAGGTTCCTTGATTGCAGGCTAATACTGGATCATCCATTGTGAAAGTCCACTCTCTATTTATTGTATCAGGCTTAAATGGATACTGATCAATAAACTTCTCCAAATCAACAATTCTAGCCATATAATAAGGCGAAATTGTTTCTTTAATATCTGCATCTTCTAATAAAAATGCTAAAGGTTCATCTGTATATGTGTTGCCTATAACTTTTGTAATCATTGAAAAATGCGCACTTATGAAATTCCACAATCCACTACGTGCTTCTTCATTAACAGAAATCATATCTTTAATATGAAATATCTCATCTTTAATCCAATATATGACATACCCATCTGGTTCATTGTCTTCATTATAATACACAGCTGCCATTAAATCATCAGAATCCCAAAGTTGATATTCATTCCATGCTAAATCATCACGAACTAGAGCTCCATGAGTCTGCATAGCAAATCGTTCATATGCCTTTTTAACTTCTTCACCGCCTACATCAACTCTTTCTACTTCACCAGATACTTGTTTATTCTTTGGCAGTTGGTAATCATTAATTTCATATGTAATCTTATCAGATATAATCTCCCATCCTTTTCTACGATAATATGGGATAGAATAAGGATATAAATATGATATAGACTGATTTTTATCCCTCATATTTTTTAATGCTTGATCTAATAATTTATGCATTAATCCCTGATTAGCATACTCTGGATAAGTCCCTACACCAGTAAGACCTCCCATATCGTATGTTTTATTAAATATACGAACCTTCATAGGGTAAACTGCCACTTGGGATATTAATTTATCTCCATCAAACCATCCTAAAACATCAGCCTTCTCTAATGTAGGAGACTTTGCTCTAATGATTTCTTTTTCTTCCCATCCAACTTGTTGTAGTTCTTGATCAGTAACCTGAAAAACATATCTTAGAAGCTGATTATATTGCTCAAGATGCTCAAGTCCAACTTTTTTCATTTTTAATTGTTTCTTTCTACTCAAACGTCTTCTCCTCACTTTCATCAAATTGATTATTTTTACTAATTTATTATATTTAAATTTATATATAATTTTTAATATAATAAGCCTGCATATACATAAGTGAATATTTTTTCTTATAACATTAAATATCTATATTTCAATCCCTTATATTTATTTTAAATAATAAATATTTTCTCACAGTTTATTTTTTCTATACTTTATTATACCACTAATAATTTGTAAATACTTAGTATTCTATACCCATATAATAAGAAGCAAATTAATATTGAGTAATTCAATTTGACTTCTACAGTAGACATAAAATTTCCAAGTGATTAATTTTAATTTACTAACTATAATCTAATCTCTGCTAACTCCTTCCCCATACTTTTTGTTATACTTAACTTCAACACTTATCTTTGGATGCTTTTCACAAAACTGACTGATTACAAAATAGCAACTTGGACATGGTTCCCACTTGCTATACAAAGTAAGTTTTCCATAATCATTCAACTCTTTTTCTTCTATCTGCTTATGTATTTCCTCTAATATCTTCTTTTCACTATCATTAACCCTATTATATCCAATGCCTAACTTGCCTAATTTATTGACTTTACTGCTTTTAAATATTGCTTCTTTAAATGGTGGCGCTTTGCAATAATCCTCTATATCATTACTTCCGCTTATTGCCTTAAACTCTTTATTATCATACATTGCTACTGCTATATTTATAGAATCCTGAAGTGCTTTACTTTGATCTATTTTAAATGATTTCTTTTCATTTTCATCATTTTTCATATACTTATTTATGTTTTTTCTTAAACGCTTTATTCTTGGAATATTGTTATTTAAATGATCATGATATTCTACACTACCTTCTTTTGCTTTAATATATTCACACTTTATGTTTTCAGGTATTTCTATGGATATTGTTTTTGTTCTTGTTTTATCATTATATTCTTCTTTTACATCTTCTTTTTTAAGAAAAATCATCTTTTTCAAAAGTTCAATATCTTTTGCATAAATATAATTCTTATCAATTTCTATTTCTAGCTCTTTTAACCTTGCTTTTTCTTCTGTATTTATTGCTCTACATATATTATTTTTTGTTTTTTCTATAACTTCCAGCATATGTTTAACGTTGTCTTGAACGCCTGGCTCTCTTTCATATTCAACTCTATCTATATGAAGTTTTTTAACTTCATTCATTTTTTCACATAATTTATTGTGTTCCTCTTCAAACAATACTATTTTTTCTATATAATCAATAAAATCATCTATGTCATTTGCTTTATATGTGATTTCATTATCATTAATACATACCTTTAATCTTTCAGCCACACTTTTATCAAGGTTAAAAGTTTTTACAATTTTTTCTGTAATATCTTCTTCATCATATTCACTTATTTTATAACCTTCTTTTCTTAACGAAGATTTAAAGTCATGAATATTGCTAATCTTTATTCGGTTTCTTTTTTCTAATCGCGTCCCTTTATGCACTATATTTACCTCATATTTTCGTTCTTAATTAATTTATCTTTTAAATATATAATTATTTCAATTCTCTTATCTTAAATATTCTTATTATTTATAGCAGACTTTTCCAATAATTATATTAGGTAATGATACTAAAAATACTATTTACGATTTAATTAAGCCATCACCATCGTTTTTTATTCGATTTACTCTTTTTTTGCTAAAATTGACTACAATAAGATCAACTTAATTTTCCATTTTCATCCAAGGTAAAGCTTCCAATAAAAAATCTGCTATTTTATTATCCTCCATAAATTTCAAATTTACTAGTCTATTAAATCTGAAGTTTATAACTTAGTAAAGTATAACATTTGCATAAGTACCACACTATTCAATTTTCTAAGAATATTATTTTTATTAATGGCTTTACAGATTTACATATTCTTAAATAAAAAACACCGCATATTCTTTTTGAATAATACGGTCTTCTTTGAATTAAATACTCTATTATCAAATTTTTAAAAAACATTTTTATGAGTTACTTTGTACTTTCTAACTGATAAGAGTAACAACTTTTAATATATTTTAAAGTCGTAATCATACTTATTTAGTATGTAAGATACATATCGTATCACCTTAGGTTCTACACTTTTTACTAAAATAAAATAAGAAGTTAAAAAGGAATTTTACATTAATAAGTATCCTTTTAACTTCTTATTTTATATTATAAAAATTCCAATCCCCCATATTTCCCCTACAAATAATTTATAATTATTATTTGTCCATAATACAATATCATATGAATACTTTACATCATAACTATTTACTGGCTTCAAAAAATAATCCCCTTGAAGAACTTAATCCCCAAATTATTTAATATACTAAGCTCTTCTTTATTCCCTAAGCCATCTATGAATTAAATTCATATTTTCTTTTCATATACATAAATAACATACCATGATATTTTGAGTTTTTAGACTCTCTTTAAGATAATTTATTAATAATGTATATCTTTATTATATCTATATTAAGATTAATAAGTACTAGTAAACTTTATCTTCCCATATTAGTTATCTATTTTTTCATAAAACCCTATTTCTTTAGGTTTAATACTACATTTGCTTTTTATCTATTTCATTAATTTATATATCCCCTTCAGTTATTTCAAAGTCTAGTTCTTACTTAGGTTTACTTAATATAATATTTTAATAATCATCTTTTAAATAAAATCATATTACAAATATTTATTGATATTGATATTATTTTCCCATTTTACTTCTCAATTCTCTTAGTTGAAAGATTACCTTATTCAGTATATAGAAGTAATACTGTCATGATTTTCTTCTATATATTTTCTATTCTTATTTTTATAGATTCTCCCTATTATATAGCTTTAAATATTTCATTAGTAATCTTAGCCATTAATAAAATTCAAATATTTATGCTATATCTTAATTTAAGCCAAATTATATTATCTCCACTCCTCACTAAAGTCAAATATTGTCGAATTGCATTTTCATTTTTCACATTTTTAAACTCTTTTTTAATTTTATTTATATAGCGCTATAAAACCTTTGACTTACCTGGATTATTATAATAAAATAAATTGAATTTTAAAAGATTTAATGTAAACATTTCACTTTTTGTCACAGTGACATTTTATAAATGGAGGACTAATATATGAGTAATAATAAATTCAGTTATTTATTAAATCTTCTAAAAATATCGCCTTCGCAAATGGCTGAATATTTAAATGTTGATCGAACATTAGTAAGTAAATGGAAAAACGGGACAAGAACAATATCAATTAATAGTGATTATTTTGATAAAGCTCTAGAGTTTTTAATTCTTAAAAATGAAACATTAAATGCAAAATTACTTGAGAATTTATTATCATCAATTTATCCTGATCTAAATAATGAAGTTAATCATAACCTTTATTTAATGAATCATTTAAAAAATTATATTTTAAATGATAATAATGATAATAAAATCTCAAAAACAAATGAAACTATAGCTCCCAATTCTATTTATAGCGCTTCTGTACCAATATATTCTAGCGAAGAAAATATGCTTCTTGGAATACTAAATATGTTAGATTCAGTAATTAACGATGGAATACCTCAAAAACTTATATTTATATTTAATGATACATTGGACTTATTAATGGATTATGATAATTTTAGAAATAAGTGGCTTGAAAAAGTGTTAACTCTTTTGAATATGGGATGTAAATTAAGACTTGCTTATACTATAGGCAATAGTTCAAAATTATTTATATATTTATCATCACTGATTTTTCATAAAAACTGTAGTATTTTATCATATATGAATTCATCTAATTATGACTCTAAAAAAATTTCTTTCCATATTATAGAAGATAGGAAAATATTTTTATCTATCTATCACTGTGATGAACGAAATTTATATTCTTATGGGGCAATATTTTTTGATCCGGTCAGCATTGATTTTTATACTAAAATTGCAGAGGGCATTATATCAAAAGCAAAACCAACATTATATAAATTGAATGCTGATACTTTGTATGATACTTTATTTCGTCAAATAAATGTCCAAGCTAATGAAATATTTGCTAACCATCATACAATATACTACTACGATAAAATACCTACAATTTATCCAACTATTAGTGAGGATTTATTTTATGAAATACTTTGCAATTCTATCCAATCTAAAGATACTATAAAAAAGGAATTTGATCTATTTAAAAAAATTAACCAGTATATTAAAGATCACTATTACAAAAATGAAAGAAAACATTTTTATCCAATTGATTCACTAATTAAAATGGCTGATATGGATACTATAGTTTATAGAGAAGCACTTAATCAATTTCCTAAATTAGTTGTTTCAAATAGTCAATTTAAAAGACATATGAAAGAGTTAGCAGATTATTTATTATCAAATGAAAAATTCAATATATGTCTGTGCCCAACTACTTTAATCCCTTCTGCGCCATCTGTTCATTGCTGGTGCAAAAAAAATGAACGTCTTATTATTTTTGATGACAATTATATATCTCAAGTTAAAATGTGTAGTGATGCTTCATTTACAAATTCTGTTTGTAATTTACTTGAACATCAATTTTTATGTGCACCAGAAAATTTAAAATCAAAAACTATAGTTGCTGATTTTTTAAGAAGCCTATAAACTTATTAGTTTTTATTAAATAATATAAATTAAGAGTATTTACCTAAAAACATAATCTGGGAAAATACTCTATTTTTAATATTATCTTTTTGAATATCTAAGTATTATAATACCCTTATCTGATACATACTCTTGTAAATGTAGGTCTATTTTAGGAGTTCCCCCCAAAAACAATGGTCTTCCTCTTCCTAATATTGTTGGAATTATTCCAATAATATACTCATCAATAATATCAGCCTTAAGAAAACTGTCTACAAGTACTCCTCCACCAAATAGAAATATATCCTTTCCTTCTTTCTTTCTTTCTTCTTCTATGATTGTGCATATATTTCCATTTATAAAATGAAAATTATCATAATCTTCTAATTCTTTTGATGTTGCTATATACACCTTTTTATCCTTAAAATCATCAACAAAACCTTGATCATAACATTTCTTTCCCATAACAACAGTATCTATGCCTTCAAGAAATTTCTCATAATTCCATTTGTTTTGTGTATCTAAACTTTCATCACCATCTCCAACTATCCAGTCAAATCCACCATCTTCATTTGCAATATATCCATCTATACTCATAGCTAAATTTAATATTATTTTTCTTTTCATTCCACTATCCTCTTCTGCTTACTTTATTAATTTATAATACCTTAGATGCAAAGAGGACAACTTGCCTAAGTTCTCCCCTAAAGTTTTATATTTAATTATTTATCTTCTCTTATTAAGTATGCATTTCCTTCATTATCGTTAAATGAAAACATCCTTCCATATGGCATTTCCATTAATTTTCCTAATTCAACACCATTATCTTTTAGTTCAGAATAAGTCTTATCTATATCAGTAGTACTTAATAATATTGACGGATGACCAACATTTGCAGCTGGGTTTTGTGATTCCATCATACTCTTATTATATAATACAAAAGTAGTAAATTCACTTTCACTTGGTCCTACTTCTATCCACTTAATTCCTGGTCCCATTTCTTGTTCAAATTTAACTACAAAGCCCATCTTTTCAATCCAAAACTTCTTAGCCTCATCTTGATTATTAACATATATTGTTATCTTACCGATTTTATTTACCATGTAAAATTCCTCCTCATTTGTTTATGGTCTTTTATTATATTACAATAGCTACTCTTATTCAATAACTATAACATCTGCCTTTTGTAGTTTAATTATATACAGTGTATTATTTAATTTTCCAGAATCTTTCTTTTCGTTAAAAGGATTAATCATGCACGATACACCAGTATTAGCTGTTTCACATTTAGTACCTCCTATACACTTTTGCATACATCTAGTACAATAGAAAATCTCAGTTTATTAGTTGATTTTGATAAAAATTGTGCCACAATATATCCATTAGCTTCATGAATTTCAACTCCAGCTGAAAATTTGTACACCTTTCTAAATATTAAAAATAAAAAAAGATTGTAACATTGAACCTTATGTTAATCCCAGAACTAAATTACATCTATATTGTCACTGTACTGCTTCAAATATGCACCTAATACCTGTAATTAAAGTATTAGGTGCATATTTTGAAGCTTTCTATCAATAATAGTGTTAAATTACACTGCCTTATTTCTTTCAAATATAACTTTTCCTGCGCAAACCTTAGATTGACCAAACCACATACATTTTGCACAGCTTAAGCATTTACCAGTATCTTTACCTTCTTTAGCGTCATTTGCCCAATTAGGATTAATAAGAGCTCCCTTAGCAATATCCACCATGTCCACATTTGTTTCATTTAATATGTTTTCAGCAGTTTCAGCTGAATAAATTCCATTAACTGCAAATACTGGAGCAGAAACTTCTTTCTTAATTTTTTCAGCTGCATAAACAGCATTAGAGAATTTATAGCCTTCATCTACATGAATTTCTTGCTCACTACCGAATCCATAAGAAATATCAAGGAAGTCTATTCCATTTTTATCTAATATTTTGGCATAATGTAATCCATCTTCTATAGTTGGTTCAAATCCTCCAAGGCGTATTCCAACAACAAATTCTTTTGGAGTTATTTTTCTAATACCTTCTAATATTTCTATTACAAATTTTTCAGGGTTAGTTCCATATTCGTCAGTTCTTTTATTTACCTTCTTATCTAAAAACTGACTTATTAAATAACCGTGGCATCCATGAAGTTCAATTCCGTCATATCCTGCTTCATAAGCTCTTCTTGCAGCTTCAACATAATCATTTTGTATAGATTTTATATCTTCTATAGTCATTTCTCGACCAACAACAGTTCTTACATGGTTTTTATATTCATAGGAACTTGGACATATTGGATTTTCTGATATTCCAACAACTCCTGCATGATGAATTTGAATAAATATTGGACAGTTTTCTTCATGAACTACATCAACTATGCTCTTTAATCCTTCAATTTGGTCATCTGCCCATATTCCAAGCTGATGTTCTGATAATTTCCCATCACTATTTACACATGTAGCTTCTTGAATTATTAGTCCAGCTCCCCCTTGGGCTAGCTTCTTATAACGTTCAACATTTTCAGGTGCTACAGATCCATCATTGCTGAATCCAATTACCATTGGAGGTATACAAATACGATTCTTCATTTTTACATTTTTAATAGTAAATTCATTAAATAATTTTTTCATAACTCCACACTCCTAATTTTCTAATTAACCTACATTATCAATTTCAAGTTTTTCTATTTTAATTGGTTCAAAAGTTTATTAAGCATAATACAACATCTTATTGCCATTAATTAACTAATATACCAAATCACAAAATTTAAATCTATAATTATCGATTTAATTAATCTATATTTACCTATTAACTAAATCGTTTTTAACAGATTAACATATTTATATTATAATTGCAATATAAATATAAAAAGATAGTAATAAATAAATTGAGCTAATTATTTATTACTATCTTTTTAATCTCTATAATTCAATTTTCATCCATTCTGCAATTTCCTTAATTGTTTTCTCATTTCTTCTAAAATAAGTATATTGCCCAATATTTCTTGATTCTACAAGCTCTGCCTCTTCTAGTATTGATAAAAAACCTGATATAGTTGATTGACTTAATCCGGCTTTTTTTCTTATGGTTCCTACACATACACCTTCTTGAAAATCATCCATTATTGATAAATGTATCTGAGGCTCAAAATTTTTTTGAGGTTCTTTTAACCATAATAATATATTTAATCTAGTTTCATTTCCTAGCGCTTTAAAAATCTTCACTTTATCCATGCTCTTCTCCTTTAACACCTATATCTTTACATTTGTATAACTTTAATTTATATTACCATAAATTTTTTATTATATGCAATTTAATAATAAAAACCTTCTAGGCATTAAATCTTTTAAGTAATAAAAAAAACTATTTTATCAAGTCTAATACTCATAATATTAGCTAATTCGCTTACTGAATTCTAACTACAAAATTAAATATTCCTTTGTGCTTAATTCCAATTTTATATTGTTTTTATATGCAGAACATTCATAAAAAAAATAGCAATTGAAATATCTAGGAGTATATTTCAATTTTATAAAACAAATGGTAAACTAAATAAATCCATAATACTGCTTAAATCTAAATGAAGCAGAGCAATCATTAACTTTCCTAAAAAGGATTGTAGGACATATATTTGTTATAATGGTTAAATATTTAATCAATAAAATTCCAGTTTTCTATTCAGAAGACTGGTCCAAATATGGAAATTTGAAAGGAAAACTTATGGAACTAAAAAAATTAACAGAACGTATTTATTATACAGAAAGTGATTCAAAATCTGATTGTCCAGTATTAGGATATATTTTAGGTGATAAATGCTCAGTCATGATTGATGCTGGAAATTCAGAAAATCATGTTAAAGATTATAATTATGCATTGGAGAAAAACGGATTCAAAAGGCCTAAATATAGTAATCCAATTGGTAAAAAAGAAATTATAAATTTTTTAGGAAAATTTATTCATTAAATTTCAATTTGCGAGCAGAGATTCATAGAGAACAACATTAAGGTTGCCCTCTCTTTTTATATCCAATTCTATAGATAATTTTTTATAAAACAAAAAAGCTATAGTTTAAACTACAGCCTTATAACATTCTAAAATTATCTTCTATTTTGTTCTTTCTTAGCTCTTCTACAAGATACACATCTTGTTGGCTCATTTTCGAATCCTTTTTCTTTGTAGAACTCTTGTTCTCCTACTGAAAATATGAATTCACTTCCGCAATCTCTACATGTTAATGTCTTATCTGTCATAAATATTCCTCCTAAATTTAAAGATCCTGATTTGATAATACTTTCTAAATTTATGAGAAATTATTTATCCAAACGAAACTTAAATTATCTTTTTATTTTGTTAGCTTTTTGCTACTCATTTATAATAACATAATTTTTAATATAATGCAACCACTTTTGTTGAAATATACCGAAAAATTAGATTATTTGCTATTAATTCTCTTCTCTACAATTTACGAATTACGAAAAATCTTTAGAATGAAAATACAAGAGCAAATGTACTAAAAGCTAAATTTAATTGACTTTGCATTCAAAATAAATTATCATACATAATATCTATTTTATGAATTAACAATCTAAGTATATCTAAGATGATACGATAGAATTATATTATTCATATTAATAATATAATTCTGAAAATGAAATGCCTACTTAGTTTTAACTACTAGGTTAAAATTTCAAGTTACTAATGATAAATGCAAAAATATTTTTTTGTAGCTTTTAGGAGGATTTTAAATGACAATTCAACTTAACATGATTCAATCTATAGGACTAGCTGTCATTTTCCTTTTACTTGGAAAGGCAGTTAAAAATGCTGTACCTTTATTTTCAAGATACGCAATACCTTCACCCGTAATTGGAGGACTTATGTTTTCAATTATACATATGATTCTCAGACAGAGTAATATTGTTTTATTTGAATTCGATACAACACTACAAAACTTTTTCCAGATTATGTTTTTCTGTACTGTTGGATTTAATGCCAGTTTGAAGATGCTTAGAATCGGTGGTAAAAAAATACTCATGTTTCTACTTATAGCAACGGTTTTTGCCATACTTCAAAATGTATTGGCTGTTGGTCTTGCTGAAGTTGTCGGAATTAGCCCACTTCTAGCACTACTTACCGCATCCCCTTCTCTAACTGGTGGACACGGTACATCAGCAGCTGTAGCGCCTAGTATTGAAGTCCTTGGATATCCTGAGGCTCTAACAGTAGCTTTAACAGCTGCAACATTTGGACTTATTGCAGGTTCGTTACTAGGTAGTCCTATGGCCAATCGTCTTATCATTAAAGATGATCTCGTAAATAAAAAAAGGCTTCAACCATCTGATGAGGTTGAGTTTGATTTATCAATTATAGAAACTAAGAAAACTACACTGGATACTAATAAAATTAAAATGGCTTTCTTCCAAATATTAATAGCTATGGCTCTTGGAACTTATTTAACTGATGCTTTAAATACATTCGTTGGGCATCTATTTAATGGAGTAACTTTTCCTGCATATATAGGAGCAATGCTTGTGGCAGCTGTTATAAGGAATATTTCAGACAACTCAACTCTTTTTAAAACTCCATTAGAAGAAATTGAAGTAGTTGGAGAAGTGTCATTAAATTTATTCCTTGGTATGGCACTTATAACATTAAAGCTTTGGCATTTAATAGACTTGGCACTTCCAATGCTAATTTTACTTTTAGCTCAATGTATAATGATGTACCTTTATGGTATCTTTGTATCTTATCCATTAATGGGCAAGAATTATGATTCAGCCGTAATGGTGGCAGGTTTAACTGGATTTGCAATGGGATCTACATCAAATGCAATGGCAAATATGAATTCAGTTACTGAAAAATATGTATATTCAAGAACTGCATTCTTCGTAGTACCAATAGTAGGGTCATTATTTATAGACTTTATAAACATTGGAATTATCTATGGATTCATCGGTTTTCTTTCTTAGATATTCACATAAAATAGATACTGATATCTTTTCGTAGTTATCTTTCACAATATAAAAAACTTTTTAAATATAAAGCCCTGTAATTTCAATATTACAGGGCTTATCATTATGTATTATTTTACTAATGTCCTTTTTCATACTACTCTAGATAATCCTTTATAATAAGCTATTTCCATTTTCACAAGTTTTATAGATAATTTCATATTGCTTATCTATTAATGGATTTATTTTTATAGTCTTCTTCTTTTTAATATAGACATAACAAATATATGGTATAATCCAACCTAATATTCCCTGTATTGAAAATAATATAGAAAGAAAAATCTTATTTCCATCATAAGCAAATACTGATAAAGCCATAAAAGCTGTGCCAATCACTCCCACTATATATGCTACTGTTGATGCTTTAAATGACTTATCCCTCTTAACAACCGTTATTACACAAAATATTAATGATACCAAAGCCCAATAGCTTACATAGGAAATTATATATCCAGAAGGAACTTCTGTAACAAAACGATTTTCTTTCTCCAAATGAGCGTTATAAATAAGAGATTGAGCTGTACTTAATACTAATAGGGTGAAATAAACAGCTATATACTCTTTCCAAACCACATGTTTGGCATTTACTCTTTTATCCTTCTTTTTATTTTTTTCTTCTATTATCTTCATGTGAGTATCGCCTTATATCCAAGTCCATGAACTGTTATGATTTTAAACTCTTCACACATAGAGAATTTATCTCTTAGCTTTGTAATGTACACATCAACAGCTCTTAAACTTGTATTACTTTCTAGCCCCCAAAATTCATTCATAAGCTGCTGTCTAGAAAAGGTATGTTTTGGGTAGGAGAGCAACTTATATAAAATATTAAATTCCCTAACTGTAACTGGGATTTCTTCATCATTTATAGTAGCCGTCATTTCATCAGCGTCCATTGTAAGCCTGCCAACAATTATTTTCTTTTCATTAGCTATATTAGCTCTTCTAAGTAATGCATCTACTCTAAGTACTAGCTTTACCATATAGTCATCTATTCCCAATCTAAATCCCTTTTTCTTTGACGCGATATCATCACGTGCAGTCATAAATAAAATTGGAATAATTCTATTTATTTCTCTTACAGATTGTGCAAATTCATACCCATCGACCTTAGGCATCATAATATCTGAAATAATTAAATCATATATATTATTGTACATTAAATCATAAGCCTCTAAAGGATTTAAACATCCATTAGATTTATATCCATTGTCATCTAAGTATGTGCATACTATTTGATTTAATTTTACATCATCCTCGACTACAAGTATATTAATCATAAAATCCTCCATCCTTCAAAATAAATCATCTTATTTTATAACTAAAATGTTAAAGAATTGTTTAAATTAATACTTAATAAGTAATTTAATATCTTTTTTTCATTATAAATTGAAATTCTCATTCTGTATAATCATTAGCCTTCATTATTTAAACAACAAAAAAGACTATAGTATAAACTACAGCCTTGTAATAATCTAAAATTATCTTCTATTTTATTCTTTCTTAGCTCTTCTACAAGATACACATCTTGTAGGTTCATTTTCAAATCCTTTTTCTTTGTAGAATTCTTGTTCTCCTACTGAAAATATGAATTCACTTCCGCAATCTCTGCATGTTAATGTCTTATCTGTCATAAATATTCCTCCTAAATTTAAAGATCCTGATTTGATAATACTTTCTAAATTTATGAGAAATTATTTATCCAAACGAAACTTAAATTATCTTAATTATTTTGTTAGCTTTCCGCTATTTATTTAAAATAACATAGTTTTTAATATAATACAACTATTTTGTTGAAATATACCGAAAATTTAGATTAAGTTTAAATTTTTCTCTAGAAAATCAGCTACAGTAAATTCTTCTTGTGACCATGTGCCATCCCATGTAGCTGTACTAAATTTTGCTCTTTCACTTTCAAAAACTGTTTTAAGATATTTCATTCCTACAGATGCTTTTGTGTCTCCTTCTCCTACAATGTAGAAGAATTTATCATCTGCAAGCACTCCCATTTTACTTGTATCCCATTGTCCTCCAACGTATAATGATGCTGCAAATAAATTAGGATATTTAAGATTTAAATACATAGAAGTCATACATCCCATAGATTGACCAGTTGTATATAATCTATTTTTATCATGCTTTTTTCTACAATTCTTCATATGAAGTGAAACTTTTTATGTGGAGTTTTATACTCCACCTGAATTTAGGATAAACTTACCCTTCATTGAATTCCATAATAATTTGCAGCCTTGGTTTTTGAAATTTCGCAGATATTAAACCATTCATTAAATTAACACATTCTGCAACAATGGATAATCCTAATCCAGAGGAATTATCAGTTCGACTTTCATTACCTACATACATACGTTCAAAAATATTGTCTACTTTATTGCTTAAATCCTGGTCTGTGCTATTTTCAACAATAATTATAACCTTATGATCTATCTTCTTAATATAAATAGTTGCGTCTTCGCTTCTGATACCATATTTTCTAATATTATCAAACAGATTATCAAAAATCCTATTTATTAGGTTCCTATCTATTGATATAATTGCTTTTCTCTCCTTTGACTCAAGATTTATCTTAAGCCCTTGCTCACTTATAAATTCCTTTACAATCTCAATTATATCATCCTTTTCAATAGAAATAGGAATATCCTTATTTATCAGCTTGTTATAAGTAAATAATTCTTCAATAAGCGTTTGCAGCTTAAAACATTTTTGAGATGCACAATGAATAAAGTCATCTGCCTCTTCTTGATTTTCATAAATATGATTTTCTAATAAATCCAAATAACCTATTAATGCTGTAAGTGGTGTCCTTAAATCATGTGAAATATCAGTAATTAACTGACGTTGTTT
This sequence comes from Clostridium neonatale, assembly GCF_001458595.1. Taxonomy (GTDB): domain Bacteria; phylum Bacillota; class Clostridia; order Clostridiales; family Clostridiaceae; genus Clostridium; species Clostridium neonatale. Next base: position 139,685 of record NZ_LN890328.1, on the reverse strand, counting down.
AATGTCACTCTCTTTTTCAATGTCCATTCTTTCTTTTAATGAATTGCTCATTTCATTTATATTGGCTGCCAAACGAGATAACTCATTATTTCCCCTTATTGGTATTTCATATTCCAATTTACCTCCAGCGATAATATCAATACTTCTATCTATTTCTTCAATATACCTAATAGATTTTCTGATGAAAAGGAATAATGTTAACATAAATATAAAGGCTGAAATTAATACAATTATAAACTCATAATACTGCGGCACCAACATTCTAAGCATAGGCCTAATTAAAATTTGTCCACTAGAGTCAGAATAGTTAATTGGAAACATATATAGAATATCATTAGAATGGAAATTCATTCTTTTATTATCATTCGAGTGCTTTTCTCCATTGTTTGATACAAGACGAATATTTTCTTCATAATATTGTGTTAAATCTATAGTTTCAATAGCCTGATAATATGTGAGATTTTTACTTTCTACCATTGTTGTAATCTCTCTAGAAATAGCTTCAGCACGTTTGCCGTAATTCCTTAAATACAGCATATTCGAAGCATTATTCAATATTAACCATGTTGCTATACTTAAAATACCTGCAATTATAGTTGCAAATAAAATATAAGTATAAAGATGATTTCTAGGTTTATTGATTAATCTTATAACCCACGCCTCAAACCGTTTTGATATACTTTGGTTTTTTATTGTCATACTCAATTTCCTCTCTTAATTTTTTTATATGAATTGAAACGTATTTTCTGCATTTAATATGCTTTCACGCCCCATACATTTTCATATATCTGCTCAATACTAAATACTTTGAAATGGTCTTGTAATTCGTCATCTACTACCAATATTTTTTCGTTATCCATAGCAAACCTCCTTTTCTTTATTATATAAAATATCCGCATTTATTGTATTAAAATTAGAACTAATTGTAAAATGAATAAGTATTATAAATAATTAATTTATTTAAACTTCAAAAAGCAGTAGTAATTCTTATACTACTACTGCCTAAAACTTCTATCTTTAATATTTATCATTCTTTATTTCTGTTTCACTCTATCAAGTGATGCTTTGGCATCAGCATAACCTACATCTACTGCTTTTTGATACCATTCCATAGCCTTATTTGTATCCTTTGCTACTCCCAAACCATTTTCATAGAGATTACTTCTTCACCTGTTGAAATAGCCAATCACGTATACCTTCAATTGAATAAGCATATTGCCAAGTATATCTATGGCTGCCTCCCTTGAAGACTGTATAATTGATACTGCTATTTGAAGCAAGCATTTGACTTACATCAGTTGCTAATTCCTCTTTACTAGCTTCTGCATTCCAAGTTGCCTTGCTTACAGTAGCTCCTTGTGTCTTTAATTCCTCAGTAATGGCATCCTGACCTGGATTAGCCTTGTTATCACCCTCAGATACAACTATCCATAAGTTTTTATTTGCCATAGGATCTACCTTTGTCGGATCCCACTGACAAGCAACCAATAGTGATGCTGCAAACATATCAGGATACTTGATGTTCATAGCAATAGAAGTCATTCCTCCCATTGATTGTCCAGTGTTATATAAACGGTTAGAATCTATGCTGTACTGAGTTTCCAAATTTTTTATAAGGTCTACTGTCATATCCATTGCTTCAGTAGTTTGAGAAGTATCATCAGCAATAATACTATTATATTGTGGTGCAAGTACAAAGCATTCATTCTTTGCCTGTTCAGATGGTTCTGCCCATACAACAGCTCCTAAGCCCTGAGTTAATGTATTTGTAGGGTTGTTACTTACAACACCAGCATCATGCATAAATAACACTAATGGATACTTTTTAGATGGATCATAATTTTTTGGTACATATAAATTATACATAAGTTTTGCATCATTATAGTTTGGATCTGTATAAACAAGCTGTTGGAAGTCATCTACTACTAAATTAACGGCATTAGTATTTGTCATGACTTTTGAATCTGCCTTATATATTTGACCATCTACAGTTGAGATATCATCACTTTGCGTTATGTTAACTGTCAATGGTTTGCTTTCAGCTGAATCAGTGGCTGGATCTCCTAACTTTGGGCCACCTTCATCACCAGTGGCCTTATCGCCCCCCTTAGAAGCGCCTTGAGAATCGCCTTGCTGATCATTTCCATTTTGGTCCTTACCACCGCCGCCATCGCCTCCGTTTCCACCATTTTCTGACTCAGATGTAATAGTCGTATCAAGTTCAGCAATTACATATTTACCATTTGCACCTTCATCAGATTTTTCTGCTGCAGTATTAGCATATACCTTTGTAACAGTCTTTCCTTCAACTGTAAAATCTGATGTATCCAGCTTAGAGGTATCTATCTCACTATCGTATTCCAATGCTACAGCACTTACCTTTTGTCCATCCCCAAATACTTCATTAATTGCTGTGACGCTTTTTATATGATCACTTGCAGGTGTTGTTTTAGCACTTCCTCCATTGGATGAACATGCTGATAAACTTGTTGATGTAAAGATAATTAAGGCTACTGCTATAGTCGATATTATTTTTTTATTTCTCATTCTTTACTTCCTTCTTTCTTAAATATCTAGCGTACAAGCAAGTACACTATACTCTCTTTTTTAATAGTTTATAATTTTGTATATCAAGTAATATGAACTTTTAGACAAAAATTCACTAACCCAAGCTATACTTATCTTATTATGATTAGGATTTTACCTACGTAACTATCAAGTCCCTGTTAGCTATGCCAGCATATTATTTATCATCCCCTTCTGAATTAATAATCTACATATTAACTTTAGTCAGTTCAGATATTGTCTTAGTATCCCATGGTCTAACAATAAGCAGTAATGCAGCAAACATATTTGGATATTTTAAATTCAAGGCAATAGATGTATTACATTCCATGAAAATTAATATATCCTAATCCCTTTAACCTATCCCCTCATTACTTATATTATAAATTATTATTTTTAAAGCTCTTTGATAAATTCTTTAAGACTTCTTTAAGAATTTTTTAAGAAATAAAAAAATCGCCAAGGCGACTATGTTATAACCTATTTATGAAAAAGTTAGCCATATAAAAATTAATTACTTTAAATAAAAAAGCACAACTTTAGTCATGCTTTTTTCAACTATATTTTTAATATCAACCTATCCTTCATTAAATTTCATAATAATTGGCAGCATTGGTTTTTGGAATCTTGCAGATATTGTATTGATGATTTCTAGTTTTATTGATCAATCTTATAACCCACGCCCCAAACCGTTTTGATATAATTTGGCTTTTTATTATCATCCTCAATTTTCTCCCTTAATCTTTTTATATGAACCGAAACCGTATTTTCTGCATTTAATATACTTTCATGCCCCCATACATTTTCATATATCTGCTCAATACTAAATACTTTGCCTCTATTTTGAGCCAATAGCTTCAATATTGAAAATTCAGTCCTAGTTAAATTTATTTCCCTACCATTTTTCTCTACAGTATGGGAACTTAAATTAATATTCAAATCATTAATACAAATGTTGACCATATCATCTTCAGTAAAATTTTTATTCTCCATTTGTGTGTATCTTCTTAAATTTGCTTGCACTCTAGCAATCAGCTCAACACCTTGAAATGGTTTTGTAATATAATCATCTCCTCCAGCTGCAAGTCCTGCTACCTTATCAATTACCTCTGATTTAGCTGTTAAGAATATTATAGGCATATTATACTTTTCACGAATTTTTACACAAACATCTATTCCATTCATTTCTGGCATCATCACATCAAGGAGTATTAACTTAATGCTATCCTCTATAAGTTCTAATGCTTCTTTCCCATTGCTAGCAAGTACTACTTCATACCCAGCATTTATTAAGTATATTTTAAGAATTCTTATAATATCTTCATCATCATCTACTACCAATATTTTTTCCTTATGCATAGCAAATCTCCTTTTCTTTCTTATATAAAACATCACTACTTATTGTAGTGATATTAAAACTAATTGTAAAATGTCTTAATTGAAGATCAATTGATAAATTCTCAATATTAGCGCTATTAGCTATAGCTTTTTCAATGAGATCAACAAATGCTGCAGACATTTCAATATGAATTCCATCTTTGTTGTTAATTAAAATAGCATCTATTTCCTCAATTTTTTCTTGTTCTGGATAAACAGAAGCTCCTAAACGAGCCATTTTGTAATCCCCCTCTAATTGTTAGTAGCATAATTTAATTATACAACCAATGTGAATCTTTCGAACTTCATATTTTTATTTTTGCGATAAATTACAATATCAAGTGCAACACTAATTAATTACAAAAAATAACCCATATGGGCACGTTCATGTTAAAGTAATAATTACGAGAAAACCACTTTAAAGGACGTGACTATATGAGTTATAAACATATTACTATAAATGAACGTTATTGTATAGTAGAATATTTAAATTTAAGATGGAGTTTATCTAAAATTGCTAAAGAGCTTGGAACAAATAAAGGAACTATATCAAGAGAAATTAAAAGAAACAATCTTAATGGAAATTATAGTGCACATATAGCTCAAGAAAGTTATGAAAAAAGAAGAATGAAATGCAGACCTTGTGGTAAAATTGCTGACGCTTGGATAGTTGATTATGTTCAAGAAAAATTGAGTGCACATTGGTCTCCAGAACAAATTTCAGAACAAATGAAGATTGATCTTATTAATAAGAAAATTTCATTCAGTAGCATATATAACTGGATTTACAAAAGATTATTAGAAAAATGTTCCGTTGAACTGCTACGCAGGAAAGGAAAATCTTTAAAGCCTAAAGAAACTCGTGGTAAATTCAATACAGGAAAAACAATTAAAGAAAGGCCAAAGGAAATAAAGAAAAGAGAAGAAATTGGTCATTGAGAACTTGATACTGTAGTTTATAGTAGAGGTAAATCAAAAGCATGTCTTTCAACATTCGTTGAAAGGAAAACACGATTAACCAAAATTAAATTAATACCTAATAGAAAAGCTAATACTTTTAATGAATATTGCATTAAAGCTTTCAATAGCTTCAATAATACTACTGTAAAGACACTAACTGTAGACCGTGGCAAAGAATTTGCAGGTTATTTAGATTTAGAGAGTACTTTGAAAGTTAATGTGTATTTTGCAGATCCATATAGTTCATAGCAAAGAGGAACAAACGAAAATACAAACGGACTAATTAGAGAATTTTTTCCTAAGAAATTCGATTTTTCTACTATAACACAAGAAGATGTTGATATTGTTGAAAATATTTTAAATAATAGGCCACGGAAATGTCTTGGATTCAAGACTCCATTAGAAGTATTTAACGAATTGTCAAGCTAAGTGTTGCACTTAGCTTGACAATTCGTCATATAAAAAAACACATATTAATTTATATTTAAACATACTTTAATATTATTTAACAATATTAATAGGATTTCCTTTAATAAATGCTTCAGCATTTTCAGCTAATAGGTTTATAAGTCTTTGTCTTGATTCAAGACATCTCCATCCTATATGTGGAGTAAGAATAACATTCTTCATATTAAAAAGTGGATTATTTAATTCAGGAGGCTCTTGTTCTTGAACATCAAGTGCTGCTCCTGCAATTTTTTTATTTTTAAGGGCTTCAATTAAATCAATTTCATTTATAATTGCACCTCTTGCAGTATTTATAATACAAGCTCCTGGCTTCATAAGTTCTAATTTAGATTTATTAATAAGATGTTTTGTATCAATAGTTAGAGGGCAATGCAAAGTAACAAAATCACATTTTTTAAGAAGTTCTTCAAGACTCACAAATTTAATAGTTGAATCCCCTAAATCTTTTGGAGTTCTACTATACACAAGTATGTTCATTCCTAAAGCCTTAGCCACTTTTATTACTTGCTGACCAATAGCTCCAGCTCCAATAACTCCAAGAGTTTTATTTTGTATTTCAAAATGAGGTACTTGAAGATACTTAGTAAAGTTATCGTAATTTTTATTTTCAATCATCCTTTGCTGTTCTGATAATGATGATGTTAAATTCAGTATAAATGTAATAACCAATTGAGCTACTGCCTCACTGCTATAGCCTGGAACATTAGCTACATATATACCTTTTTCTTTTGCAGCTTCAATATCAATGTTATTATAGCCTGTGCCAGCTTCACAGATTAATTTAACACTAGACGGAAATTTTTCAATTAACTCTCTGCCAATTGTCATCTCCTTGGTAATTACTATTTCTTGATCTTTAACTCTTTCTAAAATCTCCTCAGTACTACTATCTTCATATTTAGTAACTTTACCCAAATCATCCATTTTTGAAAAATCTAACTTATTATCAAAGTTTATTTTGCTTGAATTAAGAAATACAATATTACTCATTTTCTCCCCAGCTTTCCTAGTAATATAATTTTACTATATACTAATGTTCTTAACAGGTAATGTTTTTACTATTATATTTATACTTTTATCCCTGTTTATATAGATATTATACAACATATATATATAATATAAAAAAATATTACTGGAAAACAAAATTCCCAGTAATATTTTAATGATAAATGTCTTAATAACACAAAACTATCTAGAGTCTTATTTAATCCTTTCTTAGATTAGTTCAACATTATTGTTTAAATTTTATTTTCTATAAGGCTTTCAGTTAATAGACTCTATTCCTTATTATTTCTTTATTATCTTACTTTCATATGCCTTAAAAGTAATTCCATCAAAGACTTTAACCTCTTGAGTATGATTCATGACAAAATAATATTCTTCATCATCATTAACCACTCTCTTAACAACTTCAACACTATTTTCTGATTCTATATACTCAATATTAGCTTCATTTATTATCTTTTTTGCTAACATGTCCATAATATCATTATCTACACCAGTGCCTATATAATAAGCTTCTCCTTTTTCAAAGCTATTTAAAGTTACTGCTGATAATTCATTATAAAATTCATCATCATACATAAATAAGCTTTCTGCAGTAGTTGTTTTAAGCATATCTCTAAATACTGTGCCACTACCTTCTATACCTTAAAATTCATTTATATCTTTGATTGTAACATTTTGTCCTTCTTGAAGTGATTCTATTTCTTCAACAAATCCACCTATTAAATCTGTATAAAAACTTGGATTGTATTGACCTAATGTTAGATTATTATAGTAATCTTTAATAGCTGTTCTAAAACTAAATACTACTTTACCGTCATTTTTAACAAATTCTCTAATTCTTTCTTGAACTTCATGAAATTTTCTTCTTTTCTTGTTATCTTGATCTATTATTCCATAACAATATTGCTCTGCTCCCTTAGTTTCACCTCTATATCTAAAATACATAAGAGAATTACAGCCATGTGCATAGCTTGATATGATCACATCTTAGCTTGGTTTGGTCTTGGGAGATATCCAATAACATCATGGCCTTGTGCTCCCATTATAGCTTCTGTAATCATCCAAAAATTTTCTCTTTTAGTACCTCTCATGAAATCTAATCCGCAAGCAATTTCATGAGCTGGTATTGGCTCTCTTTGCCCTCCCCATACTGGATAATTATTATATGCTACGATATCAATATGTCTTGCAATCTTTGAAAAGTCAAAACTTTTATCAAAATAGCCCCTGTAGTATTATCTTCAAATTCTTCTAATACATCTGGATGTTTTTTTGCAAGCCATGCTGGCATAGTTGCTGTAGATATTCCAAAAATCACCTCAAGTTATTTGTGCTGGTAAATAACATGCTAATCTAAATACTCCTTTCAAAGATTTTCTATTATAAATTTTAGCTTAATATAGCTATTTAAAGAAGAAGGACCGTATCATCTACTTGTGATACGGTTCCCTGCTATATGCCTATATGAGGCTACTTTATTCATAACTGTAAATCTTATATTATAAAGTTAAACGTCTATTAAATAAGCCTCTTTTTTTCAAAGTTACTTAAAAGATCTTCATATTCTTTCATTATATTATTATATATAGTTAACGTTTCCTTTGTATTTGCTCTTACTCTACCCAATATGAAATCATATTTATCTATTACTATGTTACAAATATCACTATCAATCTTATTATTTAATGCCATATCATATAATATTGATATTACTGTTTCTTTAGGGAATTCCCCTTTATAACTTCTTTTACCAACAAGAGCACTTATTATATCTGCTATTGCAACTATTCTTACTTCGAGTGAAATCTCACTATCTTTTAATTTAAATGGATATCCTGTCCCATCTAATTTTTCATGATGTAATGCAGATATATCTCTTATGTCATCTAAACCTAAATCACTTAATATTCTATATCATATGCTACCTCTTCTCCATGCCCTACCATTCTATTATCTACTGAATCTAGAGTTTTTTGTATTATCATTAAAATGTTCTTTAAACTTACTTCTATCATTTTCCACCCCTGAAGCATTTATTGTTATAAATTCTAAAAACATCAATGCTATTATAATACTATATATTATAAAGTTATCTCAACGTTAATTTTTGATATTGTTAAACATAATATACAAACATCTAAATGTTATCAATCTTTAGGATTACTCTCTATTATTTACTCTTAACTAAATACTGTATATTAATAATTTTAATATTATATACTGCTTCTGATAATTTTATAAAATCTAATCCAAATTACAAGTAAATTAATTTTTCTAACTTAAAATCATAAACAAAATCCCCCTTAGATTAAGTCTTCATAATCTAAGGGGGATTTTATTCTATTATTTTACATTAAACATATAAAGTGATTGAGTTAAGAAGTTATCTTCTTTATCCTCATATATTACATACATACTATGGAAATATTTATCAAAGTCTGAAATATCAAAAGAAATAACCCCATTTTCATCTACTAATTCATCTAAAGATAAATCAATAGCTTCATTATTTCTATTACTTCTTATAATTATTTCTTTTGGTTTTAATTTCTCACCATTTCTATTTAATACTTTATAATCTAAAGTTATTTTATTATCTTTTGCATAAAGCATACCCTCTGTTATTATTTGAGGATTTGCATTTAATTTAGTTAATTTTTTAAGATTCTTAAGTGGTGATAAATCTTTTATTTCATTATGTGATACATCTAATAACTCTAAGTTTTTAGCATATTCTAAACCTTCTAAGCTTGAAATCCATTTATCTGAACATGATAACTCTGTTAATTTATGCATATCACCTATAGTTATATCATCACCTGATAAATTAAGTGCCTCTTTTATACTGCCTTTAAGAGCTTCATCTTTTATAGTTATAACCTCATTTAAGTCTACATTTTCCTCTAAATTAGATATTGCTCCATTTAATTCTGCAATCATAGAATTTATCTCATCTTGAGTACTCACCTTATCTAATAGCATAGCTTCAGCTTTATTTAAAGCTTCTTCTAATACTCCAAATGATTCTTCAATATATTTATCTTTCTCGTAAGTCTTTGCTGTCTCAACTAGTGCCTCTAATTCTTCATAATTTACTTGTATCTCATTTGCAAAATGAAGTTTAGCATCTCCCCATGTAGCGTGATCTGATCCATTTCCATTTCCACCGTCAGTTACTACAAGTTTTAATTCTTTAGCTCCATTTATATCAACTTCTAAATACTTCATAGGATCTTTTGACTTCATTAATTTACTATCAAATTTCTTTTCTCCATCTACATATACTTCAAATGTAACTGATCCTACTGTACCAAACATTTCCCTATCCACACCAACATATGAGCTGAAGTATGCATAATCTTTACCTGTTAAATCATATGTTATAGTTGAATTTGAATGAGCTCCTATACCTCTTTCAAATGATACTTCCTTACCATTTTCATTAGTTAATCTTAAAGTATTATTACCATTTGATATATCTTTTTTAGGGGTAGCATAGCTATTTTTAGTAGATGTCCAATCATAATCTGTTAAGTATCTATAATCATTCATATTAACTACTGCTATAGTTCTAGTTTTAACTACCTCATTACCATCATTATCAATTACTGTATAAGTTATTGGATACTTTCCTGTTTTATTAAAGTTTACTTTACCAGTTACTTGAACCTTGTCAGTTATATCTCCATCTTCAGCATCTATTGCACTATATTTTTCGTTTAAATCTATTACTTCTCCAACTTTAGTAGATACTGATTTTGGTATAGTTAATTTTGGTTTTGCATTATTGGTAGTTAATTTAGGATTAGCTATTACTGAATGGTCTGAAGTATTTTTATTTCCAGCATCAGTAACTTTTATTACTAATTCTTTTACTCCCTTAACTGGTACATTTATATATACCATATTATCTGCATGCTTTAAAACATCAGTTGTAGCTAGAACTTTATCATCACCTATTATTTCAAATTTTATACTAGAGTTATTTTGTGCTTCTATTCCTAAATCAACTCCAAGTAAAGCTTCGAAGTTATCATAATCTTTATCTGATAAATCATAAGTTATTGTACCATTTGCATGTATTCCAAAACCTTTTTCAAATTCTTTTAACTCTCCATTTACTCTACCTTTTATACTAGAGTTTCTTCTTGGAGTCCCCCAATCCGTTTTTACAGATGTCCACTCTTCATCTGATAAATAATCATAATCACTTACTACTTCAACTTCTACAATCTTTTCTGCCACTACGTCTTCATCATTTACTGTATACTTAACTTGATATACACCTTTCTTACTCGTATCTACATTGTGGACAGCTTCAACCTTAGAAGTTATGTCATTTCCTTCATAGTCTAATACTTTTATATAATCCATAGGATTAAACTCTTCTTTTAATTTTAAAGTTATCTTATTTTGTTGAATATTTATATTTGGTGTAAATTGATATATTGAAACAGACTTACCTGTCCCTAAGTTAAGATCATAAGGTACTACTTCATACTTAGAATTCTTAGCTTTATCTGCATTAGTATCTGTGAAAGTATTAGTTCCAGTAAATCCTATTACCTCACCATCTCTTAATATTTCATATCCTAATAAATCTGGTTTAACTTTATCATCTACATCAAATGTTAACTTAATTCCATTTTCTACTCTGTTTAAAGAAACTTCTAAATTTGTATCTTGAGTGAATCCAGTTCCTTCATACTTAGCCTTACTATTATTTAAATACCATATCTTCTTATCTGGTTTTGGATATTTACTAGTTTCATCTCTAGTTTCGTCATTAACCTCAAATCCATGTCTAGCAAAGTATTCACTTAAATCTTCCCCTATTACTTCTGATGAAAATTTAATTAAATATTGCATTTTTACGTTATTAGGATTTTCATCTCCTAAGCTAACATTTCTCTCTCTATATAACTTATTTAAACTAGCCCAATAACCTGGCTTATACATTTCTAATTGCCAATATACAGCTAATCTCTCAAATGCTTCACCATCTGCATATTTATTAGAATTTTCACTTATTACATTTTTATAAATTTTAGATTCATATGGTATTCTATTATCTATTTTATTGTAATATACAGACATATGCATAGGTAACATATTATTTGTAATTTCACCATATAATCTTGCATTTACATCCATTCTGTGACCTATTTCATGAGTTAATCCCCAAGATGGTCCTCTGTCTTCAAATGGAATTAAGTGATTTGCCATTACGTCACTTAATACTCCTATATGATTAGTATATGAATACATATATGCAAATGGTTGTGCTAATCTAACATTTTCCCTTATATATTTAGGGTCATTTTGCTCACTACTTCCATCTAAACCGTAGTATTTAAAAATTTCTTCCATATGAGTATTGTAAGATTTTATTGTATCTAAAGGATTTACTCCTTGTTCAATATAAGTCTTATATGCTCCAGTTGCAGTACCTGTCCATACTAGATGATCACTTACAAACTCGAAAATATCTAATACCTTTCTGTCTAAAACATTAGGATTTTTAGCTATATCTTCATCCATTGCTTTTTTATATTCTATTAAGAATTTTTTGAATTCTTCTTCATTTGTATCTTTTGTAAGGAATGGGAATTTATCTCCCGAAGCAAATCTTATAACTGGAGTTTTAGGTTGCTCTTCTTTAGTGTATGGATTTACTATATATATTGGGCCACCTTTAGTTACCTCATGCTTATACCAACCATCTTGTGGTATCTCAGGAACAGTTATTACATTCTTACCTACCTTCAAACTCACTGTTCTCATCCAATTACCAAAGCTTCCCTCTTGTTGAGAAAATGCTAAGCTTGGTAGAGGCTTGCTTGGATCTGCATCAACATAAACCGTTATTACATCACCTGGCTTTGCAGATATACCTGTTGGTTGATTGTTATTACCAAATCCAAACTTTAAATTTTTATTAGCATGCTCTACCATATTTCCATGTTGTTCTGCTGTAATAACTTTTACAGTAGACAATTCACCATTAAGTATTTCTTTTGCTAACTCTAATGGTTCCTTAAATGAACTTTCTAAAGGATGTCCTTTAGTTTCATTTTCTAAAGCCTGTAATTTTTCTTTAGTATTAAAGTCTTCTGATAACTCATTTCTTAGTCCATTTGTAAATAAATTATCAATTTTATCGCTTACAACATCTTGTTTATAAAATGCTATTTCTGATAATGTAGCCCAGTTTTGATCTGAATTTTTAAATCTAAATTTAACTCGTTTAAATTTAGTAGGATTAAATTTTGCCTCAACTAATCCAGATACTTTATTATGACTACCAGTTGCTACAAGTTTATATGTATCTCCTTTAGATGTTGTAGAACCATATATCTCAAATTCCTGTGCAAATCCTTTTCTATCAGATTTTCTTGCTCCATATACTATTCTATTTAATTCTACAGCGTCTTTAAATTCTACCTCTACTTCATTTGTAAAATCACCTTTATTTGATGTATTAGTTTCCCAATATGTATCCACATTACCATCGATAGCATTTGTTATTACTTGTCCAGAATAATAACCTCCATTATTGCTAATACTCTTTATATTATTATTATCCATTTTAAATAAATTTGAATATTCTTCATTAGAATAATGTTCAAATTGCTTTGTAGTTGCTGTTGTAGCTTCTACATTTTGATCATTTAATAATTCTCTAGCATTTTCTATATATTCTTTAAAATCGCTGTATAGTGGATGATTCTTTACTTCTTCCTCTAAAGCATTTATATCTTCTATACTATTAAACTCATCACTAATTTCACTCATTGTATCATCAGTAAATAGTCTATCCATTTTATCACTTAATTTATCTTCTTTATAAAACATAAATTCTGATGCTGAAGCCCAGTAATTATCAGCTTTTTTAAATACAAACTTTATTCTTTTAAACTTTGTTGGATTAAATTTAATTTCTACCACATCACCAGTAGAACCTTTATATTCCCCGCTACTTACTAATGTAAAATCATCTTCTCCATCAGTAAGAGATCCATAGATTTCAAATTCTTTAGCAAAACCTTTTCCCTTAGCTGATGATTGTCTAGCTGCATATACTATTCTATTTAAAGTTGTTTCTTCATTTAATTTAATTACTACTTCATTTGTAAATTCAGGTTGATTTTTCTTTCCTGTTTCCCAATGTGTCTTAAAATTGCCATCTATAGCATTCTCAATAGATGAATCCTTATTATAGTTACCTCCATTGCTAGTTATAGATTCAATATTTGAATTATCCATTTTGAATACTTCATTATAAGCACCTATATTACTGCTATTTAATAAATCAAATTTACTTATAGTTGCTGTTACAGCAGCACCTGTAGTTTCCATTATAGGCTCTGTCTCAATTTCTGTTATAGTTGCTGCAGCTTCAGTTGTAGCTTGTACTCCTTGCTCACTTACTAATTCACTAGCATTTTCTATATCTTCTTTATCCAATATAGGTTCTGCTGTTGAGGCCAATTCTTCCTTAGCTTTTGACATTCTACTTGCTAATGCCTCTATTGATGATACTGAGAAATTAATAGTTACTGCGGCTGCCACTATGGCTGCTATTTTTCTTTTATTCATTTTTTACCCCCATAATTATTATTCCCCCTAAGATGTACATTAAAAAAAGGCTACTCAAAAAAAGAGTAGCCTCATATTATCTTTATAAATTTAGTATTTTACATATTCAAAGAATGTAATATTACTAAATTAATCTAAAAAACAAAAAGTATAATGTACTCTTTGGCAACTGGCTGACATAGTTATAAACCTTAGTCCCTATAGCTTTGCGTCTCTAGATTTCTCTAAATTTGCCTATTTAATTTTACATACATTAGAATATTATCATCATTATAGAATAATTTCAATATCTCTTTATTAAACATTTTATTGTTTTAAAAAACATGTTAGTGAAACATGGCCTAATGGAAAGCAAATTCAAACATTTTATATTTGTGCTAAGATATTTTAATTTGCTTTATTCTGAATAAATTGAGTATATATAAATTGACTTATAACTCTATAACTTCTGACAAAATTCTATTTTTTCATTATTTACTCCTTGAATTTCAAAGTGCTTTATTCCATTGCTCCAAAATGGTAGAAATTCAATATTTTTATTTAATATAGTTAATTTATTTTCTTTACAATCCTTAAAAGCAGCTTCAATATCACATACATCTAAGGCTATATGATCTATAACTCCAATTTCATTGAAATTAGATTTATTCTCCCATGTTTCTATTATTAACTTATTCAATTCAAGAAACGCAACTTTTGATCCATCTTCAAGGCTTTCTCTTTGAATCACCTTAAATCCTAAGCTCTCATAAAACTCTATAGTTTTATCTATCACTAATGTTGGTATCCCTATGTGTTGAAGCCCTGTTATATTTTCATTTAAATTCATATATTTTTCCCTCTCGCCTTCCTGTTAGTGTATTTATATCAAAAGCTATGATTTAAGTATTAACTTAGATAATAGCTTTCATCAATTCTATATAATCTTAATCTAAATAGCTTTACTATTTTTTTTGCTTACATCCTCATAACCTTTAGGTACACCCTTCACCTTATCGTATATAAATAAAAATACAATTGGTAAAGTAAATGCAACTAAGTTTCCTACAATATAAGGTATAAGAGTTTGTGGTGTTACTATTGTAAGACCTGGAAGTACAGTTAACCCTTGACCTATTGCTTTAACATCAAATATTTTCATTATTACCCCACCAAATCCTGCACCTATAAAAGAACAAATGAAAGGTATTATTGAATACTTTAAATTAACTGCAAAAATTGCTGGCTCTGTTATGCCAACTAATGATGGAATAAAGCTTGACATAGCTATCTCTCTATCCTTAGACTTTTTCTTATATAGAAGATACATACCTATAGCACCTCCACCTTGTGCTATTATAGATACTGACCATATTGGTTGTATATAGTTAAATCCTGTAACAGCAACTAAGTTTGCCTCTATACCTTGTATAGCATGTTGAGTTCCTGTGACAACAAGTGGCTGAAGTGATGCTGCAAATACAAATGCTCCAAATGCTCCACCTTTATTGTATAATAAATCTATAACTGCTCCTAATCCTGTACCTATCGCATTTCCTAAAGGTCCAAATATAGTAAACAATGCTAAGTTTGAAAATAGTATAGTTATGGTTGGAACTAATATATAAGCTAAAACTTGTGGTGCGTACTTATCAGTAATCTTTTCTACTTTAGATAAGAACCATGCTGTAAGAACTGCTGGAAATACTCCTCCTTGGAATGCTACAGCTGGTATTGCAAGTCCAAATAAATGCCAATATTCAGGTTTTACTGTACCTAATACATATTGATTTCTATCTGCAAGTCCTGGATGTATCATAACAAATCCAACCAAAAGACCTAATATAGGATTTCCACCAAAACGCTTTGTTGCACTGTACATTACTAGTACTGGTAAATAATCAAATGTAGTTGCTATTATTTTTAAGAACTTAGCTAGATCGGCAATAGTTGTGCTCTTATCAGCTAGAGAACCCTCCATTCCAAATAAACCTTGTGTAGTAAGAATAGATCTTATACCAAGTATCATCGCAGCTCCTATAAAAGCTGGTATTATTGGTATGAATATATCCGAAAATACTTTAAATCCTTGTTGTAGTTTTCCTTGTTTACTAATACCTTCATTTTTCATCTCTGAAACAGACACTTCTTTAGCACCTGTCAATCTAGCAAACTCAGCATATACTTTTTCTACAGTTCCTGAACCAAATATAATTTGTAACTGACCACTGTTGAAAATTACTCCCTTAGCTCCTTTTATATTTTCAATGGCTTGTCTATTATATAGAGAATTGTCTTTTAATATTAAACGCAGTCTAGTTATACAATGAGTAGCACTACTAACATTTTCTTTTCCCCCAACATTCTCAATGACTTCTTGGGCTATTTGCTTAAAATCCATAAGTTTTATCCTCCCGTATATTCATTATATTTCTATCAAGTTTTATCTTGCTAGAAATACTTTATTTTTTATTCGATTAAATTATCTATTCAAAGTTTTTGATATAGTTGTGTTCGATGTAGTTATAGCACCATCTGTAACCGTAAGCGCTATTGCATCTCCAAATTTCTTATAAATTCTAGCATTTAATGCTACTCCATCCATATATAAAGTTGATATTGTATCATCTACTATTAATCTTAAGTTGTATTCTTTATTTACTTCCAAATATATTGGTCTTTCTAATCCTTTATTCATCATTTGGAACCACTTATAATTTGGATTTTTATCAAAAGTGAATCTATTATCTACTAAAGAGAACTTATATTCATACGCTTCCCTTAATTCTTCATCTTCATAAAATCGTATAGAAAACTCTCTTGTCCCTTCTTCAAATTTTATTGTTGTTTCAAATGCGAATAATCTTCCAGCATCTTTACAAATAATTGCTTCTTCTCTAGTATCTATTGTTTTTAAAGACAAAGATTCTAACTCTTCTCTATTTGTAAATGTATTCCAAACTGAGTCTGGTACCTTAGTTCCTAGAGTTCCATCTTCTCTTTGATAAACTTCATGAGGTACTAAAGTTCCGCCCCATTCATATTGGTTCATATCTTCACAATTTAATTTTGTAGGAACCCATCCAAATAATATTCTTCTATTTCCATCAAATGCAGTTCTTCCTGCATAATATGCACTTCCATCAAATGCATCATCTTTAGGTCTAATCCATGGTCCCTTTAAACTTTTGCTCATTCTATATAATATTTTATTTTGTTGAGAGTACTCTGAGTAAACTAAGTACCACCATTCACCTATTTTAAATATCTCCGGCATCTCAAACATTGTATATATACCAGGACTCCAGAAATCACCTTGAAAATTCCAATCTTTTAAATTCTTAGATGTAAATGTAACTAATCTTCCAGTTTGTTTTCTTTTATCACCTTCAGCTCTAGCCCCTAATATTAAGAAATATTCTTGATTTTCTTCATCCCATATTACGTATGGATCTCTAAAGTCATATTGACTATATCCTTTAGGTGGAACTAATTTTAATTTTTCTTCTGATTTATTCCAATCAACTAAGTCATCACTAGTTGCATGCATTAAAACTTGAGATACTTTTCCTACTTTTAAAAATTCTCTATTGTATCCTGTGTAAAATGCATGAAGATTTCCATCTTTATCTTCAAATACGCTTCCAGCATATATAAATTGATCTGGTTCATCATCTCTTCCTCTTTTTAAAGATTCGCCAAAATTTTTGTAGTTAACAAAATCTGTAGTAGTGGCTAATGCCCATCCAAATGGCTCTCCAAATGGAGCTGGATTTCTAGTGTCTCTTTGGTGGTAAACATAAAATACTCCATCTTTAGAAAATGGCATACAGTCTCCAAACCAATAACCTTCGGGTTGATAATATAGTTTATGCATAGTGTTTTCCTCCCAAGTAAATAAAATTTTTTTCATGTATATGATTGCAAATTTTTATATGTCAATCGTTAACATGTTTATGTAATGATTATATGCTAAACGTTAACATATGTCAATCGTTAACATATATATTATTAAATAAAATTTATTATCTTATTAGAGTTTATTTAAAAATAAATAATATAAGACAATCTTCTATGCCATTAACACAAGCAATAGACTATTGTCTTATTTATCACTTATATAGTTTTGCCTTTATGTAGAACTACAGGTAATCCTATTTCATTATCTACTTCTTCACCATTTATTTTCCTAATTAGTTTATCTACAGATACTTCCGCTATCTTTTTGATTGGTTGTTTTATTGTTGTTAATTTTGGCAAGTAAACTAGAGTTTGACTAGCACCGTCAAATCCGATTACTTTTAAATCATTTGGCACGTCTATACCCTGATTTTCACATATATTGAGTACCATAGATGCTAATAAGTCATCTCCTGCAAATACCCCATCAATATCTTTATTTGCAAGAATTATCTCTTTTACTAACTCAAACTTTTCTTCAATAGACTTTATAAACTCTACTTCTGCAATATTTACTTTCAGATTATTCTCATTCATTATATCTATATATGCTTGTGATCTTTTATTAGCAGGTAACTTTAGCTTACTATTTCCTCTAATACATAATATATTTTTACATCCCTTTTCTAATAAGCTTTCTACTGCCAACCTTCCTCCTGCATAATTATCGCAAGATACTGTAACTACATTTTCACCTAAATATCTATCTATAGCTACTACTGGTAATCCAGATATATTATAATCTGGTATGTTGTCATTATGTGTTCCTACAATTATTCCATCAACTTGGTTTCTACGTAGCATAGTTAGATAATCTTGTTCTTTCTTAGGGTTATTCATACTATTACATAATAATACTTTGAATCCCTTTTCAGATAATATAGTTTCTATGTATGATATTAACTCTACATGAAATGGATTGTTTATCATAGGAAATATAAGGCCTATAAGATTTGTTTTATTACTTAATAATGCTCTTGCTATATCATTTGGATAATACTCGACATCTTCTATTGCGGCATAAACTTTCCTTTTTGTTTCTTTACTAATATATCCTCTATTATTTAGCACTCTAGAAACAGTGGTAGCCGAAACACCTGCTACTTTGGCTACATCTTTTATACTTGGTTTCATAACTAAAATACCACCTTATCTTATTAAAACATTTATTTTTTATTATATCAGATATATCAATCTTAATCATTAAAATAGTTGACTTTATAATTCCCCTTAATAAACTTATAAAAATGAAAGTCACTGTATGTTAGGTGTTAAAAAGTATTCTCTAGCTATAATTACGTTGTGTTGTTTTTCTCTTGTATCATAGTAATGCTCGTTATTTTGTTTGTTATATCCATAAAAAATTCAATAACTATTTCATAAAAATATCTGCTGTCAATGTTTGAGATTATTATTCCAGGATAAACTAATGAAAGTTTATCCTGATACCACACTCATTTCTATTGACATTTATAGTTTTTATCTAAACAAAAGTAGTGATTATAAACATTTAACCTATATTATAAACATACTTCAAAAATGTAACTACTTATCACTATAATCAACTAAAAACAAACTGGTGTTAGTATAGAACTTTAATTAAATCTTGCTAACTGCTGAAAAATACAATTACGATCTTGCAGTATGTACAGCTGAAGATTCAGATGATATATGGTATTTAGCCACTAATATGAATAGTAAATATGCTGTAATTAAATATAAAAAAAGATTTATTATAGAAGAAATGTTTCGAGATTTAAAATCTAATGGATTTAACATAGATGATACATAGACAGTATATAGTATATTTTAAAACTCTATATTTATGTGTAAGTATGGCATATACATGAATGATACTATTAGAAGCAGATTGCTCTAAAAATAAAAAAGTACAAGATCAGATTTGATTTTGTATTTTATGACATATAATTTATTTAACTGTGAAATAATGTCGTTGAATGTTCAAAGGGTACGTATATCTATTTTTATTTCAATAAATTTCATATTTATAAATATATATATGATTCTAAGGCTTTTATTTTATTAATTATCATTATAATTATAATAAAATATATAAATCACTTAGAAAATAAGCATATTTAATACAAAGAACTGTATATAAGCCAGGAGTATAGCTATCACTTAACGTTTCTTTGCACAAAATTTTTAATTGATTTTATAAATAAATTATAAAATGTAATTAGAAAAAACGAAAAATATATACTTATCGTGTATAAATTCATACTCAAAAAAGGTAATAACAAAATAAGTTTGTTACTACCTCTTCTTACATTTCCATTAATATCGATTATTTTTTTTTAACTTTTATAACTTCGTTATATTTATTAGCATATTCATTTGGATAAACTTCTATATTTAAATTTTCATTCTGTGCTAATACCATCATTGTTTGAGTACTATATCCGGAGTTTTTTATTATGTCTAAATTTACATTTAAAAGTTTATCATGTGCCTTAACAATATCGCCTTCTTGTATGTAGCTTTCAAATCCATTTCCTTCTAATTTAACTGTATCGATACCAATATGAATTAAAATTTCTAATCCATCAGGTGTTGTAATACCTAAGGCATGTTTAGTAGGATAGATGAATTCGATTGTGCCATCACAAGGCGCATATACATTTCCATCGATGGGTTCGACGACTATTCCCGATCCTAGTGCCTTAGATGCAAATACCTTATCTTTAGATTTCTCTATTGGAAGTACCTTTCCATCCATACAAGATGTTAATGAAGTAGTAACTGATGATGAAAAAGCCAAATCGTTTTTAACTTCATTTTCATTAATTGTTTTTTTACTCTCTTCATCTAATCCGAATTTTTTCCAAAATATAATGGTAAGTATGAACGCAACAACGACTGAAATGATAATTCCTATTATAAAATTAAAATAAGATTCAGGTCGCATCGATATGATTCCAATCAATCCTGCGGCGCCTAATGACTGTGCCAATGTTTTTGTTAATGCAAGATATGCGCTACCACAAGCAGAAGCAATTATTGCTGCATAGAATGGATATTTTAACTTTAAAGTAACTCCAAACATTGCAGGTTCAGTAATTCCTAATAAAGCAGTAATCCCTGAAGCAGAACATGTTGACTTCATCTTCTCGTCTTTTGTCATAAATAAAACCGCTAAAACAGCCGCCCCTTGTGCCACATTGTTCATAGACGCTGTTGCAAAGATAAAACTTCCACCGGTTATTTCTTTTGCAGCCAGTAACTGTGTTTCGACAGCAATAAAACTATGGTGCATACCAGTTAATGTAATAGGAGCATATAATAAACCAAATATTCCTCCACCTAAAACACCTAAAGTATTATATATCCACATTATTCCAGTTGTCAATATATTACCTGCTCCTCGTAAAACAGGACCTACTCCAATAAATGTCAAAAAGCCAGTTATCAATATAGATAGAAGTGGAGTTGTTAAATTATCCAACCAAGATGGTGTCACTTTATGCAATTTCATCTCTAATTTTGCAAGAATCCAAGAAATTGCTAATACAGGCAATACTGTTCCTTGATATCCTACTGCATCTATATGTAAACCAAATAAATTCCAAAAAGGAATTTTTACCCCTGTTCCAACAGAATATGCATTAAGTAAATCTGTAGATACCATAATCATTCCCATCGTTGCTCCTAAGAATGAATTTCCTCCAAACTTTTTAGTAGCAGAAAATCCAATTAACACAGGTAAAAATGAAAATGCTGCACCTGAAAACGTATTTATCATACTTGCTAATCCTGAAATTTGTGGATATAAACTGATAATTGATTGAGTTCCATTTTGAAAAAAATTAGCAGCGAGTATATTACCTAATCCCATCAAAAGCCCACAAGCTGTAATAGCAGGAATAATCGGAACAAATATATCACTTAATATTTTTACACTCTTTTGAAATATATTCCCTTCATTTTTTTCTTCAACTGATATTTCAGTTGTCAAATTTAATTGTTTTTGTATTTCTTGGCAAACAAGATTAACAGTACCAGATCCAATAATTATTTGAAACTGATCTGCCGTCATAAACATTCCTTTTACAGTTTCTATATTTTCTAATTCAGTCTCATTTCTTTTATTATAATCATTCAAAACAAATCTAAGTCTAGTTGCACAATGTGCAACTGACAAAACATTTTCTTTTCCACCTACAGATTCGATAATTTTTGAAGCTATAAATTTATAATCCATATTTACCCTTCTCTCTAATTCTACCGATTTTCATATTTTTCGTATATAAGCTTCCATTTGTAACACTTAAACTTAACAACATACCTGGCTTATTATACATTCTTGCAGTTAGAGCAATCCCATCAATATATAAAACTGCTATATCATCATCTACAATTAGTTTTAATTCATATTCAATTCCTGCTTTTAAGTTTATCGGACGCTCCAACCCCTTTGACATATATTGGTACCATGGCCAATTAGGAGTTTTATCAAAATAAATTTTTTTCTCTGCTAGAGAAATACGATATTCATATGCTTCTTCTAATTCATTTTCATATAGATATAACGAAATATATCTCGTTTCATCACTAAAGGTAAATGTAGTTTCAAATCGAAAACATTCCCCAGTGTTTTGAACAATAACCTTTTCTACATTTCCATCCACTTTATTTAAATCAATATCATTTAATTTTTCTTCATCGTTAAAAACTTCCCATATAGATTCTAATGGCTTCAAACCTAGTGTTTTATCTTCTTTTTGATAAACTTCTTGCGGAACAAAAGTTCCACCCCATTCATAATTACCTAAATCATTATCATTTTCCTTTGTTGGTACCCAACCAAAGAAGATTCTCTTTTTTCCATCAGTTGAAGTTCTTCCAGCATAATAAGCTCTACCATCAAATGCATCATCTTCAGGTGCAAGCCAAGGACCATCAAGACTTTTACTCATGCGATAAATCATTTTATTTTTCTCACTAAATTCAGAAACAATTAAATACCACCAGTCTCCAATTTTAAAAATATCAGGCATTTCCAACATTGTAAATAAATGCGGATACCAAAAATCTCCTTTAAAATCCCATTTTTCCAAATCTTTGCTTGTAAACGATACTAAGCGTCCTGTCTTTTTTCTGTTATCTCCAGGTTCTCTTGCGCCTAGTACTAATAGATATTCCTGTTTATCTTCATTCCATAAAATATATGGATCTCTCCAAGCATAAACATCATATCCTTCCTGTGGTGCAATTTGATCTGTAATGCCTTTCTTTTCCCAATTCACAAGATCATCACTTGTTGCTTTCATTAATTTTTGTGATGGAATACCCTTGCTTTTAAAAATTTTATTTGCACCAGTATAAAAAGCCGTATATTTATTTTTAGAAGTTTCGTATATACTTCCTGCATAAATATATTGATCTTGTTCATCATTTCTTCCGTGTTCTATAACTGTTCCATAATCTTTGTAATTTAAGAAATCTGTTGTTGTTGCCAAAGACCATCCAAATGGTTCACCCATTGGGCCAGGATTCCTAGTATCCCTTTGATGATACAAATAGAAAGTTCCATCCTTACAATAAGGCATACAATCTCCAAACCAATACCCTTCTGGCTGGTAAAATATTTTATACATATCTCTCGCTCCTCCTCTTTTTTGAAACCGGTTTTACTTGATTTTATACCATAATTTCATGCTTGTCAATAACAAAAAATAATATAGTGAAATCGGTCTTAAATTGATTTAAGATAAATAATATGCTATAATATCTTTAAATATGTAGGAGGAAACACATGATTACAATTAATGATATAGCTAAAATGGCAAATGTATCAAAAAGTACAGTATCTCGTTATTTAAACGGTAAAAATATTAAACCTTTAGCGAAAGAGAGAATTGAGCAAGCAATTAAAGAAACTGGTTATAAACCCAACTCTTTTGCCCAAAGTCTTAAAGCTCACCAAACAAATTTAATCGGTATTGTTGTTAGTAAATTAGATTCATATGCTGTTACGCAAAGTCTTCAAGGAATTGACAATGAATTGAAAAAGAGTGGATACCAAACACTTATTACAAATACTTATCAAGATATAAATAATGAAATTCAAGGACTATATACTTTTGAGAAGCAAAAAGTTGCAGGAATTATTATATTTGGTACTATTATAACTTCTTCACACATTAAAGCTTTTTCTCAAATTTCATGTCCTATTGTTATGATATCCCAAAAAAGTGAACATGTTCATTGCGTTTATCATGATGACTACGGAGCTGGAACACAAATAGGAAATTATATTGCTGCTTTAAATCATAAAAAAGTTTTATACTTTGGGGCAAACGAAGATGATGTAGCTATTGGAATCAAGAGAAAAAAAGGAGTTACTGATGCATTAACAAAAGCTGGTGTTTGTTTTGAATGTATTACAACCACATTAATGATTGAAGATGCTTGTGCAACAGCATTGAAAGTTCTTCCAACTACTAAAGCAACATATATCGTTTGTGCTACAGATCAAATTGCTGTTGGTGTTATGAAAGCAATTAGAATACTTAATAAAGATATACCGAAAGACTTTTCAATATCCGGATTTGGTGGCGATGAAATAGGTGACGCTATCCACCCTACATTAACAACTGTAAAATATCATTATATTGAAGCCGGACGTCAAACAGCAAAACAATTAAAAAAAATACTTAAGAATAGAGAAGTTGACAAAATGCTATGTTTAGAAAATGATTTGCTTATTCGAAATTCTACCAATTCATTATAAATCTATAATGAATTGATCAAATTAAAATAAAAACTAAATAATACTGTAGACATATTAAATTTAAACACTAAAACAATCACAATATCGATTAATGAAATTTTACATGCATAGAAGAAAACACGATATTTGATTAATACTGGATAGTTAAAAAGTCCTATAAGAAGTTAACTCTTTTAAGTAAATTTATGATGATTATATTCCTGCATTTATTGGCATTTAAATAATAACACAGTATAATCCACTATGGATTTTATTGCTTCAATTTCATTTTAACAAGTGGCTCTGTAAAAAATTTTGTGTAAACTGAATAAAAACGACTCTTTCTGGGCAATAATTGAGATAACAAATTATTACAAGAAGGAGTTTTTTTATATGGGAAACGTCTCGAAAGAATTATTAAGATAATATATCAAAGAACAGAATTTTAGCAGTGCTGATAATATGATATATTAGTAGGTTTAAAAGAAATGTTTAGGGATATATTGCAAGAATCATTGGAAGCTGAAATGGATGAGGCATTAGGTTATGGAAAATATAATACTATGGATAAAAATAATGATAATAGCCGAAATGGATATTCGAAAAAAACTGTAAAAACAGAACTTAGCCCTGTACAAATTAATATACCAAGAGATAGAAATGGTGATTTTGAACCTAAAATAGTACCAAATCATCAACGTTCCGTTAATGGAATAGAAGATAAAATTCTAGACCTTTGCAACAGGAATAACAACTAGAGATATTTCAGAGCAGATAAGAGAATTATATGGAGTTGATATAAGTGCAGAAACTGTGTCAAATATAACTAATAGAATTTAGAATGGCAAAACAGACCATTAGAAAAGACATATTCATCTATATTATGGATGCTATACACTATAAAGTAAGAGAAGATAAACAAATTATAGTTAAAGCTGCTTATGTGGTAATAGGAGTAAATATGGATGGTGAAAAAGAAGTTTTAGGAATATAGATAAGTGCTAATGAAAGTAGTAAGCTTTGATTATCTGTTTTAAATGACCTAAAAAATAGGGGTATTCAAAATGTGCTAATATTTTCTGTTGATGGCTTAAATGGCTTCAAAGAAGCTATGGTCGCTACATTTCCATTTGCGAAAATACAAAGATGCATAATACATCAAATAACATCTAGTATGAAGTATATTCCTTATAAAGACATGAAAGCCCTGACTTACGAACAGTTATTTGTATTAAGCATCTTGTTTTTCTGAATAATGCATACATTCCATCATGATTACAATGGAAATTAATGAAATAAGAACATTATAACTATAAACAAGCGAAAATGCAAACAAATATTTCCAGCCAAATAACCAAAGAGAGACTTATGCAGCATTAAAAAGCTCTAAAATGGCATCAAGAGGCTCTCCAAATTGAGTTTTTCATAAATGAAAGTATTTTTTTCAACCATTAATTTCCATTTCAATAGAATTAAATTTATGAGATACTGTTTCAAGTACGGAGTATGCTATTCCTGTAGAATAGAACTCCATCTCCTCAATTTTAATGATTTGATTCACAATTCGATTTATAATAATCTTATTATTCAGCAAATTAACTTCATTAATAGTTTTTTTGTATACATACTGAAGTAAGCTATCACTCTCTCTATTTGTACTTTTCTTATTTAAATTTGGATACGTATCTTCTTTTCCAAGTATTCTTTCCTCATTACATTCCGAATACAGCACTTTTTTCAATTCTTGATAACTTAGGACATTCAGCTTTTTACGCAAACGAATAACAGTAGATTTACTTGTAAAAGTTACCCTCCCTAATTACTCACTAGTCATTTTTTGAAATTCATTTGAATGATTTAATATAAATTCAGAAATAATTTTTTCACTCTCTGTAAAATTTCTACCTATTCTCAATTCCTCGATCATCATATCATGTACTCTTCTTTCTTTATTTTCTTATTTATTTCTATTATATATTCAATTATATTAACATTAATGTGTAAATTTATTAACTTTCCCTTGATATAAAAAAAGATAAACCTACTCCGTCTGAACTTGGCTCTCATCCATTGCTTAGGTACATTATTAAGTTATAGTAAATACCTTTTTTCAAACCAGGTTTGAACTCTACATCTTGCATCTTATCTATTACTAAACCATAAATTTATTCCTGATGAATTTTAAATCTATTTAAAAACTCTTCTTCACTTAAAAAAAGTATATTTTGCCCCCTGACTCTTAAATCCACAGCTTTTCTAAGTTTATTACTCATTTCATCTCTGCTTAAGTCATCTATATTTTGCATGTTAGTAACAAGAATTGTTGTCTTCTTAGTTACAGAACTTCCACAAGTTCCTCCAAGCCTTCTTACAAATCTCATGGCTTCATCTCTTGCCATGGATGCAAGTCCTCCTGTAAATACAACAACTTCATCTTTAAATGCATCATAATCAAGTTGTTCTCTTATGTCATTTTTAGCAGGCTGTCTATTAGAAAATCTGAATATTCTTCCTCTAGATGAAGATGGCTTATATCCTTCATTGTCAACGTTTCCTAATGTCACACCTAAAAGCTTACATATTTCATTAATATCTTTACATTCTAACTCATCAGATATATTAAGAAGTATATTACTGCAAGCAAGAGCATCATAAAGAGCATCATGGTGTATGAACTCATATCCCAAAAATTTATTTACTGTATTTAATTTTGCATTATCAATATTTCTATAAAAGTTCCTTGAAAGTTTCATTGTACATATGTAATTAAATTTAGGCATTTCTATTTCATAAAGCTCTAGTGTCTTTCTAAGTACAGATATATCAAATGAAGCATTATGCGCTATTACTAAATTATCATCAAAGTAATGCTTTATCTTATTCCAAACTTCATCAAATTCCAATTCATTTTCAACCATCTTAGGACGTATCCCATGAATACCGATATTAATTGGCATAAATCTCATTTCTTTAGGCTTTATTAAATGATGTACCTTTTCTACTACATTACCATTTTTAACTTCAACAATACCTATTGAACATGGACTATTTCTTTTTTCATTTGCTGTCTCAAAATCTATAGCTATAAAATTCATTTGTTTTCTCCCACAATAATTTTAATTAATTCTTGGTTATTTATTATTTCTTTTCAGCTACACTATAGTATCTAATCTTTAATTATATAAATAACTTCTTTATTATAAATGGTATAGTCTAAAATTCAAGCTATATCTTCTTAAATTATAATCAGTTTATAAAATTTATCATAAAATGCTGGTGCAAAATGATAATAATATCACTCTGCACCAGCACTTCTAAGTTTACATTATATTCTATTTTTTATTCATATGTTTATCCTTTATAATAATTAACCCCATCAATTTTCAATCTTTCTTCTGCTTTTTTCAATCTATTTTTATATTCATTCCAATTTCTATTACTTTTAGGTGTCCACCCTATTTCAGCATAACCTAATAATCTTGGATATATCATATAATCCATTGCCTGCACATTTGGAATAAATTCAGTCCAAAGTGGTGCTTCTATTCCTTGTATAAGATTTTTAGGTGCAAAATCTGTAAGATCAAAATCATATGCAGTTTTCACATCAATATATCCTGCCCAATCTGTTCCATAAGGAGTATCTTTATTATATTTCATATCTAAATATGTTTTCTTTGCAATAGAAATTATAATTTTCATCTGCTTTTTCACAGCTGCTTCATTTGAATCCTTCCAGTTTTGCAGTATTACACTAGAGTTTATTTCTGGAGAAGTATCAATAGGGTCCCATCCTATTGGTGTTTTATTATACTTTTCTGCAATTTTAGCAACTCTTCCTACAAAATAATCATAATCAGCTTTTGGAGTACTATCTGCTTCATCCCCGCCTATATGAAAATATCTTGATGGTGATATTGCAGCAGTTTCCTTAATAACATCTTCTATAAACTCATATGTTCTTTCATCATGGGTCATAAATGAACTAAATCCAACTTGAGTACCAGTATATAGTGGTTTTCTTTTGCCATCAGGATTTAAAAATCCATATGAAGCTAATGCTGCATTACAATGGCCTGGCATATCAAACTCTGGAATTATTTCTATATATCTTTCAGCTGCATATTTTACTATTTCCTTAAATTGTTCCTGAGTATAATATCCTCCTGGACCACCACCTACTTCTGTACTTCCACCTATTAGTGTTAAGTCCGGATATTTCTTAATTTCAAGGCGCCATCCTTGATCATCACTAAGATGTAAATGTAATCTATTTATTTTATATTGTGACGCAAAATCTATTTGGCGTTTTATATCATCTACAGTAAAAAATCTTCTTGCCACATCTATCATAAATCCTCTATGTTCATGCTCTGGCTTATCATTTATTATAGATGCAGGAACAATCCATTTTATATTTTTTACTACTGCTTTCTTTTCAATATCAGATGGAAGCAAAGCTATTAAACTTTGAATTGCTCTAAATATTCCTTCTGGCTTACATCCTATAATTTCTATCTTTTGTGGTGTTACTACAAGTTCATAACCTTCATTTCCCTGCTCTTCACTTGAATTTAATGTTGTTAGAAATATACTATTATCAGGTACATTATCGCCTTCAATTATTTTTAATTGAAATCCAGTAGGTATGCTTAGTTTGTCTCTCATATACTGAGCAATTTTAATTATTTCTTCAGTTTCCTTCTTTGTTCTTCCTTTTACATAAATTACAGTATCACTTGAAATTACAAACTCTCCCTTACCACTTTCATAACTTAAAGGCTTTGGAATAATATTATTTTTATTGTTAAAAAATGAAGCTGCATTTGCACTATTTTCATTATTTATCATAAGAGAAAAAGTTATTATTAACATTGCTATTGCTATACTTTTTATAAATACATAATATTTCTTTGTCATTAGTTCACCTCTATAAATTATAAATTCACCTAATATTTTGTTTCCCAATTATACTGTTTAATATTCTTTTTACTTTAATTTCTATAAAAAATAAATATAACTCCAGCTATAATCTCATAAGTTTAACTGGAAGTATAAAAAAAGCATACAAAAAAGGAAGGCTACTTTGCCTTCCATGTTTTATATCAAATAATTTTCCACTAGATTTAATATGTTATAATACACATACTAATATTTTTTTAGGAGGACACCATGGCAAAGACATTACTTTTAAACAGATATGAGTTATTAGAGAAAATCGGTGAAGGTGGTATGGGCATTGTTTATAAAGCACGTTGTACCATATTAGATAGACTTGTAGCCATAAAAATATTAAAAACAGAATTAAATAATTCCAAAGAGTTTATACACAGGTTTAAACTTGAAGCTAATTCAATTGCAAAGTTATCACATTCAAATATAGTTAATGTTTATGATGCAGGCTCAGAAAATGATATTAATTTTATAGTTATGGAATATATAAATGGAAAAACATTAAAACAAATAATAAAAGAAAATATTAAGCTTAGCTTTTCAGAATCTTTAGATATAGCTTTTCAAATATCTAAAGCCCTTGAGTGCGCCCATAAACATAATATAATTCATCGTGATATAAAACCAGATAATATTTTAATTACTAAAGATAATATAGTAAAGCTTACAGACTTTGGAATTGCTAAAATAACTGATTCAGTTACTCTGACTTATCCAAATAAGATTATAGGGTCTGTACATTATTTTTCTCCAGAGCAGGCTAAAGGCAAGCTGGTTGACTACAGGACTGATATATATTCTCTTGGAATTGTCATGTATGAAATGATTACTGGTAAAGTTCCTTTTAAGGCAGAGCTCCCTATTTCTGTAGCAATGATGCATATTCAAGAACCTGTTACTCCACCAATAGAAATATTTTCTAGTATACCTGAAAATCTAAATAAAGTGATTTTAAAAACTCTAGAAAAAGATCCTATTAATAGATTTCAAACTGCCAAAGAGCTTTCGCATATTTTAAATTTAATTAAGGAAAATTCAAAATACAAATTCTCATTTAAAAATAAATCATTTAATGATACAACTATTGTTATGGAAAATAAATCATTTAATGATTCGAATATTATGCTGGAATCTGATACATTATTATGTGATAGTAAGATTGATTCTACTGATATTACGACTAAAGCATGTGACCAAGAAACATTACTATTAAAGAATGATAAAAATAATAAAGCTCTAAATAGCAATTCTAAGAAAAATAAAAAGATAATCTTAATATCAACGATGCTTGTTTCTGCAATATTTATAGGTGCTTTATGTAGATATACTTTAAAAGAATCTTCTAAAAATGTAGATGTACCAAGTTTTGAAAATACAGACATACCTGATTCTGAAATTATAGTTAATGAAATATCTGAAGAGAATAATGATTCACTAGAAGAAAACAATATACCTGTACCTTCGCTTATCGGAAATACTCAAGATATTGCAGAAAAGATTATAATCAGTAATGGATTTTTACTTGGTAATATAACACAAGAATATAGTGATACTATTCCTAAAGGTATAATTATTAGTCAGTCACCTTTATCAAATACGTTATATGAGAAAAATACCAAAGTTAATTTGGTTATAAGCCTTGGTGAAAAAATTACTGAGCCAGTAGTAGAAGTAAACGAATATGAGAAAGTTACCGATGTTATAAATAATAGTAATACAGGAAACAATGGAAACGGCAATGGTAATAATAATAATGGCAATAGTAATAATAATGGTAATGGAAATTCCAACGGCAAAGGTAACGAAAAATCCAATAAAAAAGAAAAAGACAAATAGCATATTTTTAAGTTATATTACATTAATAATTCTAAAAAGAGCTTATAAAATTTATAATAATGTAGAAGTTTTAATGTAAATTAATATTTTTATATTATTTTATACATACTAAGTTATAGAAATAATTTACTAAAGGAAGGACAATATTCTATATGGAATTTAATTTAGACATCTATCTTACAATGGCTTTAGTTTCTATTGTATTTTATATCGGTAAATATATAAGAAATAAAATTTCATTACTTTCAAAGTACTGCATACCTCCATCTGTTGTTGGCGGCTTTGTATTTGCTCTGCTAATACTTATATTTTATATTACTGGCATAGCTTCAATAAATTTAGATACAACTTTGCAGAATATATTTATGACAGCATTTTTCACCAGTATAGGTTTTACAGCAAGCTTTAAGGTCTTAAAAGAAGGCGGCATAAAAGTAGTAACATTTCTTATTCTTGCAGTGCTCCTTGTTATCGCGCAGAATGTTGTTGGAGTAATTTTTGCATTTATTTTTAAACTGCCACCATTACTTGGACTTTGTACAGCATCAATCCCTATGATAGGCGGCCATGGAACTGCTGGTTCATTTGGACCTATGCTTGAAGAAATGGGCATTAATGGTGCTACTACAGTTTCTATTGCTTCTGCAACATTTGGTCTTATAATGGGTAGCATAATTGGTGGCTTAGTTGCTAGAAGCCTAATACATAATCATAAGATAAGAACTCCACATGATGAAGATTCAAAAGAGCCTGTAGAGGAATTTGGAGATTATAATGAAGAAAATCATAATATTCTTTCTTTTAAAAAGCTGATGAATGGTGCATGCTTCTTATTTATTGCAATGGGACTTGGATCTATTGTCTCTAAGTTAATTCAAGATTTAGGCTTGACGTTTCCTTCATATATAGGTGCAATGCTAGTTGCTGCTATTATAAGAAACATCTATGACTTTAGTGGAAAACAAATTGTAGAAAAGGAAATTGAAACCTTAGGAGGATTAAGCTTATCATTCTTCTTAACAATGGCTTTAATGGGCCTTAAGCTTTGGCAACTAGCTGATTTAGCTCTACCACTTCTAATCATGCTATTTGCTCAAGTTCTTTTAGTTGGATTGTTTGCTTATTTTATAACTTATAGGGTAATGGGCAAAAATTATGAATCTGCAGTATTTTCATCTGCAATATGTGGTTTTGGAATGGGTGCTACTCCAAATGCCATTGCTAATATGGATGAATTAACAAATAGATATGGATTTGTTCACACACCATACTTTGTAGTCCCAATTGTCGGCTGCCTTTTTATTGATTTTGTAAATTCAGCTATTATCACAATATTTATAAACTTTATTAGATAATATAAAAAGATGTCTTAAGACTTAGTTAATCAGTCTTAGGACATCTTTTCTAATTATATATTAAACATTGAATAACATATCTTCGTATGTTGGCATTGGCCAGAATTCTTTATCAACTAAAGTTTCAAGCTTGTCAGCATCTTCTCTTAAAGTACTCATTTGTTCAAATACTTCGTATCTGTACATCATACCTAAATCGAAGATATCACCATCAAAGCTATCAGCTTTTGCAACTACTTCTTCAAGAATTCCAATATTCTTCTTTAATGAAGCTGTTAAAGTTGATACTTCTTTTAATAAATCAGCTTGAGCTGATACGTCAACGCCTAATCCTGTAGCATTTATTGTGTTAATTGATCCTGCAAGACTTGTAGCAAATTTAATTACTGCAGGTAATATTTGACGTTTTGCCATTTCAAGTGTTGTTAAAGCTTCTATATTTATAATCTTATTGTAATTTTCAAGAGTAATTTCATAACGTGATTCTGCTTCCACTTTTGTTAAAACTCCATGCTTTTCAAGAACAGCTTGGTTCTTTTCTGAAATCATAGCTTTAGCAGCTTCAACAGTAGACTTGATATTTGGAAGTCCTCTTCTTGCAGCTTCTTCAACCCATTCATCAGAATATCCGTTACCATTAAAGATAACTTTCTTATGATTTTTAACTATATCTGTTAATATAGCTTGAATTTCACCATTTAAGTCACTAGCTTTTTCAAGTTTATCAGCTATTTCAGATAAAGTTTCAGCAACAATTGTATTTAATACAAAGTTACATCCAGAGATTGAAGCTGAAGATGGAACCATTCTAAATTCGAATTTGTTTCCTGTAAATGCAAATGGAGATGTTCTATTTCTGTCAGTTGCATCCTTTGGAAGTGCTGGCAATGTATTAACACCAATTGTTAATGCACTTGAACACTTACTGCTTGTAGCTGGTCCTTTTTCAATTTGTTCTAATATATCTTCTAATTGATCTCCTAAGAATATTGAAATTATAGCTGGTGGCGCTTCATTAGCTCCAAGTCTATGATCATTTCCTGCATTAGCAGCTGATACTCTTAATAAATCTGGATATTCATCAACAGCTTTTATTACTGCACAAAGGAATAAAAGGAATTGTTTATTTTCATGTGGAGATGTACCTGGTTCAAGAAGGTTCATTCCATCATCAGTACCCATTGACCAGTTGTTATGCTTACCTGATCCGTTTACTCCTGCAAATGGTTTTTCATGAAGTAAGCAGTATAATCCATGTTTTTCTGCTACTTTCTTCATAACTTCCATTGTAAGTTGGTTATTGTCAGTAGCTATATTTGTTGTATTAAATATTGGAGCTAACTCGTGTTGAGCTGGAGCAACTTCGTTATGCTTAGTTTTAGCTGTAATTCCAAGTTTCCAAAGTTCTTCATCAAGCTCTTTCATAAACTCAGAAACTCTTGGTTTAATTACTCCAAAATAATGGTCTTCAAGTTCTTGTCCTTTTGAAGGTTTTGCACCAAATAATGTTCTTCCAGTTAATATTATATCTTTACGAGCATCATACATTTTCTTATCAATTAAGAAATATTCTTGTTCTGGCCCTACAGTTGTAATAACTTTTTGAGTTGTAGTATTACCCAATGCTCTTAAAACACGTAATGCTTGTTTATTTAAAGCTTCCATTGAACGTAATAGTGGAGTTTTCTTATCTAATGCTTCTCCATTGTAAGAACAAAAAGCTGTTGGAATACATAATGAACCATCTTTTATAAACGCTGGTGAAGTACAATCCCAAGCAGTATATCCTCTTGCTTCAAATGTAGCTCTAAGTCCACCTGATGGGAATGAAGATGCATCTGGCTCACCTTTAATTAATTCTTTACCTGAGAATTCTAATATAACTTTTCCATCAGATGTTGGGTTAATAAAAGCATCATGCTTTTCAGCTGTAATTCCAGTCATTGGTTGGAACCAATGAGTAAAATGTGTTGCACCTTTTTCAACTGCCCAATCTCTCATTGCAGCTGCAACAACATCAGCCACTTCAGCCTCTAAACTTGTTCCTTGTTCAATTGTCTTTTTTAAAGCTTTATAAGTAGCCTTTGGAAGACGTTCCTTCATAACTGAATCATTAAATACATTTGATCCAAAAATTTCATTGATTTTGCTCATTAATAAAATCCCCTTTCAATTATATGCGTATATGCGATATTTATTTATATTTCTTATTTAATCAAATTTAGGCAAAGTTAAATTTTTTTCATAGAATTCAAATTAAAAAGGAGCCAAAGAAATATTCTTATATTTCTTTAGCTCCATTGCTAAAATTCGTATTCAATTAATAAATAATCTACAAAATAGATCATTTTTTTATAATTTCAAATAAAACTGCCATAGTTTTTACTTATTCAATAACCACATTATACTATGTAGGTAAGAATTGTTCAATATGCAAATTAAATTATTTTTTCATTTTTTTAGTTTTAAATCTGCAAAAGATAAAAAAATCCCAAAAACTCGGCACTTTAATAAAAAAATTTTTTTCTAGGAATTTTTTCATATTTTAAAATTATAAATGCGTTTAGCTTTCTATTATTTCAAATAATTCATCTAAAGCATGTATTTCATAAGTTGGAATTATTCCTGTGTTATTTACAGTTCCTTCTTTACAAAACCAACATGTATCTATTCCTGCAAGATTTCCACCTTTTATGTCTGAAGTAAGTGAATCCCCAATTATTAAAGTATTTGAAGGATTAAAATCATCAATATTATTCTTCACATAATCAAAAAATTCACTTGAGGGCTTATTGGCACCGATAGATTCTGATATAAATCGTTCTTCAAAGTATTTAACAAGTCCTGACCTATTCATTCTTGAGTCCTGAGTTTCCTTAATACCATTTGTTATAACATATAATCTATGATTTTTCTTTAATTCAGACAGTACCTCATGTACATTAGGCATCTCTTGTATACCTCTATTTAAATAAAATCTATATGTATTTTCGTATTCTATACCATCAACCTCTTTTCCATACATATTCATAAGCTTTGAAAATCTTGTGTACAAAACATCATCAATTGTTATTTCTCCTCTTTCAACTGCTTCCCACATTCTGTGATTCATTTTTTTGTAAGTTTCATATAGTTCTTCTGAATATTCTTCACCTTTATCTAAAATCATGCTCTTAAATGATTCTTTTTCATTTGCATCAAAATCAAGAAGTGTATTATCAACGTCAAATAATAATGTATCGTATTTCATGTATTTCTCCTATCTAATATTTGAATATCTTATATGCTATATTAATAATATCTTATATTTTTTCATTTTACTATCTTTGTATTTTCCAATTAATATTTTTAACTTACTTTATCTTTAAAATTAAAGAGCATTTTTATGAGTTACTACCTAAAATTTAAATTTTAAACATAAAAATCTCTCTTTCGAGTAACAGATTTTTATTTTTTAAATCAGTCTACTTTAAAGAGAGCATATCATTATGACTAGTACAATATTATGATTTACTATTAAATATATATTATTTCATATAATAAACATTATAATAGCCTTACTGCTAAATTAAAATTTATTCAACAAATACCTTAAAATCTTCGGTATACTTTGTTGGCTGAAATTCTACTACATCATAATTTGCAATACTATTTTTATTAAATGGATCTTCACTGATAATTTCGTTTACCTCTTCCATATTTTTTGCATTGCATAAAATGACTCCACCAGTTCTAGGATTTTTTCGCCCTGAACAGATAAATTTATTTATGGTATAGTATTTATTTAAGAATTTAATATGCTCTGCCAAATGCTTTTCAACCTCTTCCAGTGGTTTAACATAAGTTAGATTTACTATAAACATTGCCTTTTCCTCCAAATCTAAATTAAAATTTATTTATTTATTTATTGGTAAATTATGACACATGCGTAATACCTATGCTATTAAATTTTCAAAAAACACTTTATTATTTAGTGAGAAGACATACATACTATATAAGTATTCTGCAGTGTTTTAAACAAAAAAATATCGCAAATCTATTCTTAATTATGAATAGTGCAATATTCTAATTTACTATTAAATCTTTAAATACATTAACATCTACAATCAACTCTACAAATTGGAATTTATCCATTTCAACTTATCTTCAAACTTAACACAATAAAAATCAAAATCAATCGAAAAACTTCCCCTTATAAAAATTGTCATTTCCAAGTTTCTTTGCCATCACCCTGAACATAACGCAACCATCTGGACATACAATATCCTTGCTATATTTTCCATTGCCGCCGATGTTCTCTAAATCTCCGCCACTTCTGACAGCCTCCATGATTGGAAACATAATCATCATTACTTTGGAGCAAATACCCTGTCCTTCTGTATTTACAGGACAGCCATAGGTATAGATATACTTATCTCCAACCTCCTCGCCATTTCGGCAATACCACTCTGTATGATCACTGCGAAGAAATCCTATTACCTCAATCTCAAATTCGTATTCCTCATCATACCATTTTTTCATAATTACCCTCCAAATTATAATTTATCTTTTAATTAATTATAGCATATTTTGTAAATATTACACTGTTCAATTTTCAAAGAACCTCGCTTCTTATTTTTCCATATAAACTTTGATTTAATCAATCAACGATGCTTTCGCTTTTAGCAATTTAATTCAATAAAATCAGTACTACTATAACAGTACTGATTTTATTTCTGTTGTAGGATTTGGCATAATCACTCCTTATTTATTTTATAAAATCTTATCCATTAAATATATAACACGATTTTCCTCAAAGATGAATATGATGTATCTGAAAGGAGATGATTTAGAAAATGGTAATGGATAGAATTGATTATAATAATAATATGCGAAATTCACAAAGCGAATTCCAAAAATACTTACACTACAATGTTACTTTAATAATGTCAGATGGCGGTATATTTGATGGAATAATTGAAAATGTAGAACAAGATCGTATTGTGATGTTGGTTGGTGAGGACGTAATGGATCTAGATGATAATGAAGATACTTATGATGAAAACAGGCAGCATGGGAATGTTGGATTTAATCGTCGTCCACGAAGAAGATTTAGACGTTTTAGACGTAGATTTTTTCCATTCGCTAATGTAGTTGCATTGCAATTATTACCATACATTCCTCCACATCCTTATCTTTTTTATTAAAAAATATAGAGGTTGTCGCATTAACGGTGACTAAATCCGTTAGCGACAGCTACAGTGTTATTATAAATTTATGTACTTTGTCTTTCTATAGGTTTATACTACATTACGCTTACTTATTTTCATATAGGTTATGAAATAAAAGAAAATATATCTAATGCTAGCTTATATATATTAAATGACAACAATTACTATATATGGTCATGTTATAAGCGAAATAATATACTAGTTTATATATATATTAAATAGCAATTCCATGCTAATATGGGGTATACTATTATTTAGAATATTGATTCTAAAGGACGGTAAATGCAATGAACTATATAATATATGATTTAGAATTTAATCAGCCACTATCAAAAGATAATAATATTTCAGATCTTACTTTTGAAATAATTCAAATTGGAGCATTAAAATTAAATGAGAATTTAGAAGTAATTTCGACTTTTAATAGATTAGTTAAACCAACTGCTTATTTAGAAATTCATCCATACATAGAAAATTTAACACAAATCTCAACTGATATGGTTATGTCACATGCACAATTCCCACATATATATAATGAATTTATAGATTTTATTGGAAATGATGAATTTGTTATGTGTGTTTGGGGTGCTGGTGATATAAAAGAACTTATAAAAAATATAAATTTTCATAAATTAAAAACATTAGATAACTTTAAAAAATATATAGATGTACAAAAACTTATGTCTAAATATATAAAGACTCCAAAGGGGACAAAAATAGGTCTTGGATCAGCTGTTGAATTTTTTAATATTTCTGTTACCAAAGAATTTCATGATGCTTTTAATGATGCATACTATACTGCTGAAGTATTTAAAAAGCTTTATAATCCAGAAATCAAATTTAGTATTTATGAAAATAAACCATCCAAAAGAGTTGATCTTCCTAAACGTAAACTTGATACCTTAAGGCTTTTTGCTCAAATTGAAAAAATGTATGACAGGTCATTGTCTGATGAAGAGAAGTCATTAATAAAGCTTGCTTATAATATGGGTAGAACACATCAATTTTTAAGATAAAAAAATCGTTAATATTATAATTAAATAGCGAATAAAATATACTGTCAAAACAAAGTGCTAAAAGCTATATTAACATAACTTTTAGCACTTTGCTTTTTTAATTAAGCTTTTATTTTTCTTCTTCTTCATCTTCTGTTACTGTAACATTTCCTTCTACTTTAGCTATCACAAGATCTTCATCAACCCCTAATTCTATTCCTTCTGGAAGAGTCAAATCTTTAGCACATACCTTGTTACCATATTCCAAATTTGATGCATCAAATTCTATTTCTGCTGGAAGTTTATCTACTTCTCCATGTAATTCTATTTCATTTAAGAATGTTTCTAGTAATAATTGCTTAGACTCAAGCATTCCTTCACCAAGAAATGTTACTGGAATCTTTAATTTTATCTTTTCATCTTTTCTTACATTTTGAAAATCTATATGTATTACCTTTCCGAAATTATCTTTTTGTAATTCTTTAACAACACAATTTTCAACTTTTCCATTTAAATTTAGAGAAAACATAGAACTCTTAGGGTAAGTTAAAAGTTCATTTACATCACGTTTAGACATTTTTGCAGATGTAGATTTATGTATATCTTCACCATAAACTATGCATGGTATTTCTCCATTTCTTCTTACTTTTTTGCCTTTTTCATTTCTTTCACTAATATTAAATGCTATACTTTCCATTATAAAGCCTTCTTTCAATTTTTCATTTATTGAATTCATCTCTATTATAGTCCTCTAATTCTATTAATTCATTGTCCATTTTTTATAATATTCTACCATATAGCACCATATTATCTAATTGAAAGCATCTATCTCCTCTAAGTTTATTTTTATGGATAATTAGCTTAAATTCCTAGTTAATTCATACTAAGCAAGTACTTTATTGAAATTTATACCATTGTACATTTAGAACAATTTATTTTTAAAATATATCCATAAAGATATATTAACACCAAAGATCCCATTCAAAATTTCTTAAATTCTAGTATTCTAATATTCTTAAATTCTAAAATTCCTAAGTTCTAAAATTCTTAAGAATCTTAGAATTTTTCTTCTAAAATTCCGTATTTCCAATTCTTCATGCAAATAAACATAATATAGAAAATTTAATGGAGGTCACTTAAATGAGTAAAAATAAAAAAGCTATACCAAATGACTTTGAAGTTGAGGAAAATGAATATATATGTAATTTTGACGTAGATGAAAGTTCTCTCGGGGAATGTGTTTCTGTTTTTTCTTTTGACAATAATGATTCCCCTTCTAAAAACTCTACAGCGGATATTATTTTTGATACATCTAAAATAAGTTCAAGGATAAAACCTTTATCTAATGGTGCTACTCCTATTTTAAATGATGAAATACCAACAATTAAAAGGAGTTATACTTTAAGAGCTTCCACAATAAGAAAATTAAATGAGCTAAAAAGTCTTCACCCAGTTCTTAATATATGCGTAAGTACAATTGTAGATTCTGCTCTTGATCATTATTACACATATATAACAAAAGAAGGTGGAACTCAATAAAGGATGTGCAAATTAAATGCACATCCCTCATTATTCATCACATTATTAACTTTATATGAATACAAGCCTTATTATAGATACATCCTTCATTAATATGAACATAATGTATTTGCAGAAAGGTAAATGTCATATTTTTGTTATCTGCATTAAGCTAAAATATGAATAATCATCATTATAGTGAATAAAATTCCTGCTATCTTATGAAACTTAATGCCAATTCTTTTGTATCTAAATATACCTGATATAATCTGAACTGTTAAAATTAATAGAGCTAAGATTCCAGATATATAGCGTAAACTCACAAATATGCCCCTAGAAAGCATAATGTATGCGTGAAATAATATTATAGAAAATGATATTATTGATATTGGAACGTGCCATTCTCTTAATATTTTAGCTAACATTAAAATGTTTTTCTTAAAATTATTTAAGAATGTTAGTTTTGCTATTCTTCTAACAGCATACATACTAATTGCTACTGCAAATCCATAAGCTGCGACTTGTCCAATTAATCCAGCATATCTTCTTATTGATTTAAAATTCAATATATTTAATCCAAGATAATTTTCCAATATAAGAAATCCTATAAATAGAATCATTATTACAGAGACTATCAGTGAATAAAATACGCGCTTTCTTTCTTTTTCGTTGGTAATTAATTTATTATTATTCATATTAATATCTCCTAAAATTATTTCATTAATATTACTTTAACTTCCCAACTACAGGTAAATCTTTAAGAACATCCTTTCCATGAGGTGATTTATTTATTTCCTCTGATAAGTCCTTCCCTGCTGTTATACCATTTTTATGTTCTCCATTTTTCCATGCACCTACATCCGTTACATCATAAACTACTCCATCTACTGCAACATAAGCCTTGTTTCCATTTTGACCATCATATTCTTTAAGTTCATCTAATGTAAATTCTTTATTTGAAACCGCTTCAACACTTGCATTACTATTTGATGCTGAATCACTTGCACCTGTTCCAGTATTTGAGCAGCCTACTGCTAGTAATCCTAAAAGTAATAATCCTGAAATTAAAATTTTCTTCATTAATATAGCTTCTCTCCTTATTTTATAAAATTATTAGTTGATATCTATTATCATTTAATAATTTTATTATACATAATATATATGTCAATCATATGTCATCTTTATTATCATTTATTTACATTAACTTTTAAAATAGAAAATCCTAATTACAACCCCAATAAAAATTATTATAAATAAAATACCACATATTCAATTTGAATACTGTGGTATAAATAATTTTAAAATATATTTATTTGTATACGTTAGACTATGAGTTTATCTCAGTTTTTCCTCACTAAACTTAGTATAGCCCTTATTTATATTATATGACATCCAATTTCTTCAAACTGTCTTAGCCTTTTTTCATAAATATGATAAAAGACATCCAAGTCACCAATATAGTCTTCTTTCCAAGGCTTATTTCTTCCATAATAGTGAATTATACAGGCATTATTCACTATCCACTTCAT
Source organism: Clostridium neonatale (assembly GCF_001458595.1). Lineage (GTDB taxonomy): Bacteria > Bacillota > Clostridia > Clostridiales > Clostridiaceae > Clostridium > Clostridium neonatale. Next base: position 97,640 of record NZ_LN890328.1, on the reverse strand, counting down.
ATCTATCTTTTCACCATTTATTGATAGATATTTAGTTTTAATAAAATCTCTTTCACCAAAATTATATTTTTTTTCACTAACACAAATTATTTTATCTCCATATAAACCATTAATAACATCTTGATCTGGAAGATATAATCTTATACTGTTTTTCTTAATATATTCTGTAACTTCTTCTTCATTTTGTTCTCTTCTTAAAGCTTTTAAATTCATAAGAAGTACACCTGAATTAATATATTCACATTCAGGAGGCATATTAAGTCGTACTTCATTTAACTTAGTGATAGGCTTTCCAATATGTGTAGCCCCTGCATAATACATATCTTTTAAATCCATATTATAAAATTCATTTAACGAGTTTATAATAACTAAATCTGGATCTAAGTAAAGTATCCTGTCTAAATTATCTGGAAGCAATTTAGCTGCAAATATTCTAAAATACATTTCTCTTGGATATCTATCTGTTATAGGTACATTAGTGAACATACTGTCAGGAACTTTTATATCAAAAATTTTAGTTCTATTTATATCTGCACATCTCTTTATATTCTCTATATCACCACTAGTCAGCTTTGAGTTTAACACATATACGTAAAACTCTTCATTATGATTTTCAATTTGTAATGAAGTAAGCATAACCTTTACTTGCTTTATATAATTTGAATCTAATGATACTAATATATTCATGAAAACTCTCCTTACATATACCTATCTATTTTATATTGTTATCACTAAAATTTTTTACTATTAATATGATTATACCTATTTAAGTTGAGCATTTACAACAACTTCTATTCTCATATATAAATAATTAATTAAAATTTTTATTAATTTTCCGTAATCTCTCATACTCATGCATATATTCAATATGTACTACAAATAAAAGGAGGTGAGTTTATGGCAATAAGTACAATAATTGATTCTACTTCTTTAACTATTGAAGTTCAAAATGGAGTAGATAAGGCTGGCGATGCAATTTATTCTAAAAAGAATTTTGCAAACATCAGAAATGATGCTTCTCCTGATTCTCTTTATGAAGTTGCAGAAGCTATAAAAGATGTTATGGATGCTAGTACTAGAGATACATTTGTAAATGTTACTTCTAACTTAGTAAATGCATAACTCTTAATCAAAAATTTTATGAAAGGAGGCTACGATTATGGAGTATATTTTAACAATGATTTTCACTACAGAAGGTGGTAAAAGCACTACTTTAAGTATAAATAAAATAAAGCAAGATATAACTCAATCTGAAGTATTAACTCTTATGGATTTAATAATCTCTAAGAACATTTTCATTACTGATTCTGGTGCACTAGTTGGTAAAGGTAGTGCCAAGCTTACTAAAAGAGAAATCACAAAATACCAAGTTGCTTAATTTTATTATTTCTAAATTAAAAAGAAGTCTGCAAAACATGCAGACTTCTTTTTTAAAACCCTAAGTGACTTTTACACATGGCTTTTAGATTTCCTTCAAAAAATTTCTTACTGAATAATACAAAATTCTATGAATGTGGTATCCAGTATTTTCATTAGATGTAAATACTGTATTTTGAATATATTTATCTTGAAGTGATGAAAGCTTGCCCATAAATGCCTTAGGATTAAGCGAGCTTCTATATATTCCATTTCTTATGTTTTCTAGTCCATCAGGATCTTCAATTATCATAGACATCTTAATACCATTGACCTTTCCTCTCATAAGCTGCCTTTCTAATTTCATTTCTTCTCTATAGTCCCTTTTTTCAATTAAATTTTCTGCTATTTCATCAATTGAAGTTTTTCTTATAACTCCAACCTTAAAAGCCAAATCTCTATATATGCCAATTTCAGGTCTTACTGTAATTATTGCAGTATAATCCCCCACATCGAGTTTTTGCCTTTTGTAAGAAATGTTTTCTTTATCAAAGTACTCTAAAATATGACCATTTACAGTTTCTCTAGTATCAAAAAGAATTTTCAAGTTTTCTTTTAATAATCTTGTTATTTCTGTATTCGTAAGTTTATACATTATCACTCATCTCCTAAAACTAAGATTTTATATTTACTTCTTTTTATATATGCTTTCATATGATACACATTTCATATCATCCTCAAGATAATCACGTCTTTTTCCTTCTGTATCTTCATAATACTCAAAATCTTCTAATCTAATACTTTCTTTAGTACATTTACCTTTGGAATTAGATACACATGTACACGCACTGCAATAAACAATCATATTCCTCCCCCTTATTACCATAAATAAGTTTAATTGCATCTTTTTTGCTTACATATATTTTTTACGTCTTCTGTTTGTAAAATTCAATTTCATATTCACGTCATATAACGTCAGGCATACAAACTATCCATCTATTATGATATATTATCTATTCTTTACTTTTATTCTCTTCAATTTATTGACATATTGACGTAAAAAACATAATATTATACTAAAGGAAGGAACTTTAGATAAGGAGCATGGTTATGAGTAAAAAATTAGGTTTAAAGATAAAACAATTAAGAAGTGAATATGGTTTTAAAACTGGAAATAAAATTACTCAAAAAGATCTTGCAGATAAGCTAAGTATATCTAGATCATATTTAGGAGACATAGAAAGCGGAAGAACTCCTGCTAGCGATGAAATTATACATAAATTAGCTAAGATATTTGAAATTGATGAATCTGAACTTTTAAACTTAAAATATTCTGATGCTGATGATAATATTAGTGAAGGAAATAATTTTATGGATGATGACTTAGTTATTATAGAGCGTGCTAGAAAGAAAATGAGTGAAAAAGACAAAGAAAAAATGATGAATATGTTAAAGGCAGCCTTTGATGAATACTTTGATGATTAGATATAAGTTCATACACCAGATTGTTAATGATATTTATATTAATGCAAACATCACTCAATTTCCTGTTGATATACTTTCTATAATTGACTCTTTTAAAAATATTAAGATTGTTTCATATAGTACTTATGCCAAAGATCTTAATCTAACAAAAGAAGAATTCCTAGAGTGTTTTACTTCTGATGATGGATTCAGCGTTTTTTCTAAATCTAAAAATAAATATATTATATTCTTTAATGATTTTATTGATAATTCAAAGCAAAGAATGCGATGGACAGCCACTCACGAGTTAGGGCATATATTATGCAGACACCATTCACTAAATATGGACAACTTTACTAATGATGAAATATATGCTTTTAAAGAACGTGAAGCAAATCATTTTGCAAGTATGCTTCTTGCTCATTCAACTATTTTAAATGAACTTAATTTAATATCATCAAGAGACATAGAATTCTACTGTGATTTATCTAGTTCTGCTGCAAAATTTAGATTTGATAACTATAAAAAATCCTCTATCTATTCAACAAGCTCTGATAGATGTATTTTAAGAAACTTCAAATCATTCATTGATTCTAAAAATCAAGATTATGAAGAGCATATGGCTTTTTTACGTGCTTTTCAGCTATATTGATGTAAAATTTATTCATTGCTTTAAAATAATGTAGATTTTTCGTGTTAAAAACATGCTTTATATGTATTTTCTATAACTATTTGATTTAATAATAAACTGTACTATCCATTAATATTAGTTGAAAAATTAAAGCAAAGTAAACTGCACTCTGTCTATTTGACCAGAGTGCAGTTCATAAATCAATTTGCAATTTATACTAATCTACAAATTGAAACTTATTGATTAGATATAACATACTGGATTAATTCTCTTGGAGAAGGATTTATAAAATATTCGGAATCTATAAATATGATAGTTTTCTTTACTTTTTATAAAAACTGTGGCTATCTAAAGTACTAATTTTTACAGCACTTCTATTGAATTAGAGATTTCCTTTTAATATAATTATAATAAATAATATTTTAGTATAACCGTAAAGGAGAGAGCCTATTGGATATAGATTATATAAAAGAATTTGTTGTAACAGCTGAAACAATGAACTTTTTAGAAGCCTCTGAATCTCTTTTTATCTCGCAGTCTTCTCTTTCAAAACACATAAAAACCTTAGAAAAAGAATTAGGGGTTCCTCTTTTTGAAAGAACCACTCGTAAAGTCTCATTAAGTGATTATGGCGTTACATTCTTAGAATATGCAAAGCAAATTGCAAATCTTCAATATCAATATACAACTGCACTAATAAATAAAACTGAAAATATAAAACATACTCTAACCATCGGATCAATTCCAATAATGACTCCATACAAAATTACAGATGCACTTATTAAATTTAAACTTGAAAATAAAAATTTTTCTATTAACCTCATTGAAAACGAATCTTCTAATCTTAAGGAATTACTTAGAGAAAATAAATGCGAGCTTGCATTTATAAGAGAAGAAAACGATGATGATAATGAGTTTGCCAAAATTCCATATACTTCAGATAAATTATGCGCTATACTTCCATCATATCACCCATTAGCACATGAATCTGAAATAAAGCTTGATCAATTAAAAGATGAGGATTTTCTTTTACTTCAACCTCAATCTATTTTATATAATTTAAGTATAAATGCATGTAAACGTGCTGGTTTCACCCCTAAAATTACTTTTACTGCTAAAAATGCGGAAAATATTATAGATTTAATTGGTAAAGGAATGGGAGTTTCCATTTTAACAAAAAAGCCTATCCAATACATGGCTAATTCAAGGGTATCAATTGTAGATATAACTCCAAAAATTTCAACTCCAATAAAAATATATTATAAAAAAGAAAAATCGCTTTCTTTAGCTGCAAAACATTTTATTAACTGTATTCAGCTTCCTGATTAAATAAAAAATAAGATAGATCTTTTACAACATTTAAAGATCTATCTTATTTATTTGAGAAAAACTAAACTTTATTTATAACTAATCTTTTCAATTATGGTTATTACTTAGGCTTCTTTTTTATCACCTATTATAAATGCAGCAACAAAAGCAAGTACAAATGAAGCAACACCGCTTATAATTAATCCTATAAATCCTGCATCAATTCCATTTGGATTTATAAAACAAGGTAAACCTAAAATTCCCGATGCACCAAATGCATATAATTTTGAACCTGCGAATCCTGAAATTGCTCCACCAATACCTGAAGCTACTAATGTTGATATAAATATCTTCTTTCTTGGAATAAGTACACCATATAATGCTGGTTCATTGATTCCGAATATTGTAGATAAGAAAGCAGGTATTGCAATATTTCTTTCCTTACTGCTCTTTGTCCTTATTATTACTGCTAATACTGAACCCATAGAAGCAAGTGCTCCAGAGAAAATAAGAGGATTTATTACATCATATCCATAAGTTGCAACGTCTATTGCAAAGAATGGGATAACACCCCAGTGTAATCCAAACATAACCAAAATGGTCCAAAATGCTCCTAAGAATAATCCTGCTATTCCAGCATTTAATGCGATTAATCCAGTAACTGCTGCACCAAGCATATTCTGTAATAATCCTGCAACCGGTCCGATTACTAATAATCCTAAAGGTGCTGCAATTAATAATGTTAAAAACGGTACAAAGAAAGATCTGATCATACTAGGTAATACTTTATCTAATAGTTTCTGAATATGAGATGCTACGTAAACTATTAATATAACCGGAATAACTGTAGATGCATAGCTTTGAAGAATTACAGGTATCCCTAAAAAAGTAGTGTATACATGTGATTCAAACATGGTACCGCTGAATAAAGAATATAATTCTTTTCCTGACATTAATGAAACAACTGTAGGATATACTAAAACACCGCCAAGAGTCATACCGATAACTTCTTTAACCTTAAATCTTTTTGCTGCTGTGTATCCAAGTATTATTGGAAGGAAATAAAATAAACTGTCACCAACTACACTTAATAATATATATGTTCCATCTTCTTTATTTAAAACATTAGTTATTGTAAGCAATGCTAATACACCTTTTATCATACCAGCTGCAGTCATTGCACCAAGAACTGGCTGAAAAATTTCGCTTATAAGTTTTAAAAAAGCTGAGATAACTCCTTTTTTATCCCCTATTGATTCTTTTTTAGTATCTGATTCTGAAGTAAAATTTCCTATCTTTATAAGATCATTATAAACGTCTTCAACATGTGTACCAATGACAACTTGATACTGTCCATTTGCCTTGATTACATCCATTACCCCATCCATATTTTTAAGAACATTTGTATTAGCTTGTCCTTCATCCTTTAGTGAAAATCTTAGACGAGTAATGCAATGTATCACAGATATAACGTTTTCTTTCCCCCCAACATTTTTTATTATGTCTTTGCATAACTTCTCATATCTCATATTATTTCTCTCATTTCTTTTATTATCTTCTACCTGCCTTTTAACTTTACATACAGCAATCTGACTTTCACCCTTTTTAACTAAAGAATTAATATTAAAAAAATCTAAATCAAATTCTTCTCCATTTGTTATAACCATAGGCGTAATAAGATCTATGTTCTTATCACTCATAAATTTTCTGTCTATTTTTAATATAGGTGTCCCAATTTCTACTTTCTCATCCTGTTGTACCAGGGCTTCAAACCCATCACCTTTAAGACTTACTGTTTCAACACCAACATGGATAAGAAGCTCCACACCATTTTCACTTTTTATACCTATTGCATGTTTTGTTTCTGCGATAACAGCAATAGTTCCATTGCAAGGAGAGTAAATTACATCTCCATCATATCGGAATGCAACTCCTTCTCCCATTATTTTTTCTGCAAACATCTTATCTGGTACTTCTTTTATATCGACACACTTTCCACTTACAGGTGCCATAATCATTTCAGATTTTACAGACATAGTTTTTCTCCCCCTCAGCTTTAAACATATTTATATTAAATACTGTGAGTATTTAATAAATTTATTTACAATTTTTTCAGGTTCACCTTTTGGAATTCTACTTCCTATAGTCTCAAATGAAAGTCCATATTCTTCTTCCGGCATAAAATACTCATTATATCCATTTGTATATCCTAATATAAGTCCAAGTCCTTTATACTGATCCTTCATTTCTATACCGAATTTTGAACCAAGTTCACCTGGAAAAACAAACAATTGAATTTCTCCAAGGCTTATAACTTCAGCCTTTATATCAAGGTGAAACTTATTAATTTTAAGATCTTGAGACATATTGTGAATTCTTGTAGCTAACATCTCTTTCTTTTTAGAATCCTGCTCATTATTCATCTTATCTTCAAGTTTTGAAATCTCTTTTTTAATATTTTCATGAACAAATTCCATATTATGATGAACTGTATGATAAAATGTAGCATAATCTATATCCTTGCATTTTACTTCAGTATCATCTTTAATATTTCCTATTATTTCTGCTAGAGCTGATGATACACGTTCAAGTTCTTCAAACCCATTGCCGTGTCTTTCATTTCTGTTACTGCAGTCACCTGCCGCACCAACTAACATTGCAGGATAAAAGCCAAATGATTTATAAAGTTTTTTGCTTACCTCTCCAGCAAGATCACTTGAAAGGTATGTATTTTCAGCACTAATTACTGTTGAATGCACTGCCCAATTAACGATTCCTGCAAATGCTTTGTTATCTTTGTTATAAAATTTTACTACAATTACTTCATTATCTGCAGGCTGACCTGGATGATTTCTATTACCATAATATCCAAATACTTTTTGTTTTCCGTAACGTACATATGCATCTTGTAAATTTTTCTGACACTCTTCATAACTTTTTATTATACTATCAATTAAAAAGTCATAATATTCTTTATCAAATTTATTTGTATACCAACCTTTATGATAAGATACTATTGATGAATGATCATGTGTGGCACAAAGAAGAACAAGATCTCTCTCTATACCAAATCGCTCGTTTAATAATGTTTTTACCTCTTCTGCCATCTCTTCTTCAAATTCAAGAAAATCCGCTGAGAATATAAACACTTTTTTACCTTCATCTTCAAAAAGAAGTGAATTACAGTAAATATCATCATGTATACCACTTGCAGGGTAATTACGATTGTCGCTTCTAAATCCTATAAGATAAAACTCTTTTTTAGGTGAAAGGCAGAATCTTGCATTTCCTATCTTCATTTTTATCTCTCCTCTCTTTCTTTCATTTCATTTAATATTTTTAATGAATTATCTCTTAAAATTTCTGCTGAGCCTTCTGCAAAACATGAATTCATTGATCCATATGTTATACGTGAATAGGCTTCCTTATTCATCATGTATTTGGCACCGCCATTTACCATTGTAAGAATCAGCGTAGTATCAAACGGCGATTTTTTTCTTATTTCTGATGCTGTAATACTTGCTATTTCAGGCTGAACTCCCAAAACTGCAATATTGGCAAATGTCATAACTTGGAGAGGTGTTTTTCTTTTCTCATCTTTAACATACTTATATTCATGAACTGGATGTATAGCATGTATATCTTTTGGAATCATCTGACCTGGACAGTTGATTATTTTTTTATTTATATTAATACTACCATCAACATTATTGCATTTAATATGATTAGAAATACTTATCACTTTGTTTCCAAGCTTTCTGCCCAATGATTCTACTAAAACAAATCCATCTTTCTTCATATCAACATCGCAAATTTTTCCTGATACTGATATTTCAGAATATTTTGCTTTTAATAATGGGGCTACATCTCCTGCAGCACCAAGGCAATAAATTGCAGTTACAGAATCATCAAGTTCCTTTTCAATATAAGATGATGCAGCACCAGTTAAATCACTGCTTACAAGTTTATAACCATCTTCCATAATAACTCCATCCATAATTGAAGACTGGACATCATATCCATAAAGTACTGCTTTTAATTTTCCATTAATATCTTCAAAGCGGATAACTGTAACTGTTTTATCTGCAAAACCGTCTTCATTGCTTCCAAGCCACCATCCTTCCGGTGTTAGCATATCACGGTTTACATTAATAGAACATTTTCCTGTATCTGTACCTATATTTACATCGCAAAGATTTTCCTTCGCCTGTTCTGAAGCTTTAATTACAGCTTCTTCTATTGCTGTACAAAATAATTCATTCTTCTTTGCTACTTCTTTGTCTTTCAATGCATTTACAGATCTTGTATGAGGAGCTGAAAATGTATGTGTAACGCAGATCCATATATTTTCTTCTGGCACATTTAATATATCATTAACTATCTGCTTTAACTTAATGATTTCATATTCTCTTATAGATGTTAATTCCAGAGAAACAATTGTTGCTGATATATTACCTTCTAAATAAAGCACACGTGCATGAAGTGCATCATGAATTCCATTAAAATTATCAATTGGAAACACATTAGACATAATATTAATAACAGCCTTTCCTGTACCAGCTTTTATATTTTTATAATTCATATAGCATGCTCCTTTTGACAAATATACATTATATTTAAAACATAACATAGATATTATAAATTAGATTTTGTATTATTCAAAATCTCTCTTATCATATATGATAGATTCTCTCTGCATTTTTATATAGTATCTTTTCTTTATCATCATCAGAAATATCTAGATTGTTAATAAATTCTGGTCCTTCAGTAAGCCATTCTTTCCTTACCGGATATGATGTACCAAATATTATGTGATCTGCACCAAGCACTGATACTGCACATTGTAATTGTTCTTTTCCCCATGGCTGAGCATGTGACATCTCAAAGAATATATGCTTTTTAAATATTTCTTCAACACTAGTACTATTTGTATCAAATCTACTAACTTCTTCTTCATTTTTTGCTTTATGAGGAAATAACATGTTTGCTATTCCAAAGAATCCTCCGCCAAGCATTGAATGAACAAATTTTAAATTACTGTATTTTTCAAAAAATCCACTAAAAATTTCTCTTCCTATGGCAATAGTTTGATCTGTACATCTTCCATAAAACCTTCTAAGATTGTTATATTCATAAATATCTTCATAATGGACAGGTACTGGAGTATGATGAATGTAAACTGTTGTTTCCTCTTCATTAAGTTTTTCAAAGAAGTCTGCAAATATTTCAGAATCAAGATAATGATTTCCATAATGTGCACACAACTGAATTCCTTTTATTCCAAGTTCCTCTCTACATCTTTCAAGCTCTTTAAAACATTCTTTTGTACCATATGGAGGTAATACAGCTAGTGGTATTAATTTACCATTACTTCTTTTTGCATACTCTGCCATTCCAGTATTAAAAGTTCTGCACATGTCTATTGACATCCATTCATGACATCCTGGTATTTTTAATATGGCTTTTTCTACACCTGCTGCATTCATATCTTCAAGTTGTTTTTCTAAAAGATATTCATGTTGAACATAATTAAGTCCCTGAGAACCTGCAGGCTTTTCAATTACTATCTGCTTTAGCCCAGTTTCTTCATTTATTTTCATATATCCGTCTATTCCATATTGTCTTGGAATCTCTGATAGAAAACGTGAAGCTTCTTTCTCATCTTCAAATATTTCTTCTGGAAACCAATACATATTTGCATCAATTATCATGTATGCACCTCCTATATTTTCTATACTTATATACTAAGCGACACGCCTCATGTAAACAATTCCGTTTAAGCTTTATATTTATTCCCTTATGGAATAAATAATATTGTTTATAATGTAAAAATGACTACTGCATAATAAAATGCAGTAGTCATTTTTATGTTTCTAATAATTGTTTTCTAAAAATATTTCTAAATATAAATCTGACTAATGGGCCAATAAAGAAAATCTGACTGCATAATGCCATGGGAAAATTTTTAAATACAGTTGTAAGCCATATTGAAATAAGATTATTGGTTATTCCATTATGTAAAATAGTCATAAACAGGCTCATTATTGGTGCCATAAAGCTTACCATAAATGCTGAAGTTGCTATTNTTTTTATGTTTCTAATAATTGTTTTCTAAAAATATTTCTAAATATAAATCTGACTAATGGGCCAATAAAGAAAATCTGACTGCATAATGCCATGGGAAAATTTTTAAATACAGTTGTAAGCCATATTGAAATAAGATTATTGGTTATTCCATTATGTAAAATAGTCATAAACAGGCTCATTATTGGTGCCATAAAGCTTACCATAAATGCTGAAGTTGCTATTATCATAAAAATCGGATTATCTTTTTCTGGTGATAGTATTCTAAAAACCAGTCTTTTTGCCACATCAGCTATTAAAAATTTTTCTATAATAAAAGCAAAACAATATGGAATCCACATATTTAATATTGATTCTTTAAATACACTGTTTGTAAGTCCTCCCGTTTCCATTGATATGTTATAAACAGTCATAACATAAACCATTGCAAAAACCATCATAATTGTAAAAATAAATCCTTGGAATTTTGTCTTTGGCATAAACATTCCCCCTCTGAATTAATATATATATTATAAATTCAGTATTCACACCTAAACAATTCTCTTTCTGCCTTCTATTTATTCCTCTTAGGAATAAATTATAACTTCAATTATTTAGACTGTTCAAATAACCAGTCATGAGATGGTTCTATAGTATACCCTACTGTCTTCCATGTAGTTAAATGTTCACTTCCACCTGATGATGAGTCTGAAAGAGTACTTCCTAAAGCAAGAGTTGTATATTTTATATTACCACTCTGATTCTTAACTTCTTCTGCTTTCATATTTATTGCATCTGCATCTAATTTAGCATCTAACACTGTACTGTCTACTACTGCTCCTGTACTTTTCCAAAGTGATGTTGCTTCATTCATAGCTGGATAAGCTTTACTGTCTCCTTCTGAAACAATAATCCATAAATTATCATTACTCATATCAGCAAGCTGTGATGTATCCCATTGTCCTGCTACAAGAAGTGATGCTGCAAACATATCAGGATACTTAGTATTTAAGTAAATTGATGACATACATCCCATTGATTGTCCAGTTAAGTATAATCTATTTGTATCTATACTGTATTCATTAGAAATAGAATTTATAAGTTTTGCTGTAGTATCTAACGCTATTGAAGCTTCAAAATTATCATTTACAATCTGATATTCATATTGTGGTGCAAGAACAAAAGCTTCATGCTTTGATTGTTCCTCTTCAGATGCCCATACTGTAGCACCATTTCCCTGTGTTAATGTAAGCTTTGTATCACTTCCTACAACACTTGCATCATGTATAAATGTTATAAGAGGATAACTTTTTGATGCATCATAATTCTTTGGAATATACAAATTGTATCCAAGAACTACTCCATTATCAGGATCCTTAAATGTAAGTTGAATAAAATCATCAACAATGTTTTCTACACTTTTTGTATTATTCATTGCTTCATTGCTTGCACTTATAGTATTTCCTGATTCTGTCTTTATTTCACCTAACTGTGTTATTGAAACTGATGTGTCAGGAGTTTTATCAAATGTTCCTGCACCATTGCCTGTATCTCCTACACTGTAATTAACAGAATCTAATGTGCTAGCAGTACTACTAATTTCAGTATTTTCATTTTTTGTACTATCCTTACTACTTTGACCTTCTACCTTTCCACCATTATCTCTGTTTCCGCCTCCGCGTCCCATATCACTTGATTCTTCTTTCTTCTTTAATTCAATTATTATATAACTTCCTTCCACGGTTTTGCTTGTGTCTTTAAGTTTTTCTGGGGAATTATTTACGTATACTGATTCAATTTCTCTATCCTCAACCGTAAAATCATCTGCTGAAATGCTTGCTGGATCTATGTTTTGTGAATATTGGACCGCTACTGCTGAAACCTGTTCACCTGTAGCATACACATCGCTTATTGAGGTTATACTTTTTATATCATCTTTTGCTGATACTGTTTTTGACGTAGATGAACATGCTACAAGCGTACATACTGTAACTGATACAACTATTATTGAAATAAGTTTCTTTAATCTCATTTTTCCTCCTCCGTAATCTTTTTAATTCTTTTGATATAAATCATATCATCTTATCCTTAATATAAGCTGTATTCATATATTACATAAACAACCCATATAAATATTATTTTTGCTTGTATTAATATAAATACACTCAAAATATTTTTTAGTTTAACCATATTACTTCCATAATTAGTAGCAGATAATTTTATATTCACTCAACAAGGTAATATTAATAAAACAGACAACTAACTTTTCTATGAAAAATTAGTTGCCTATATTCTGAAGTTTCTTATAATTTTAAATATCTAAAAATTTTTCTTTTAAAACTACTATTTCTTAAAGCCCATAGCAACTTTTACAATTTCCATTTGTTTCTCAGATGTTAGCATTTCCAAAAGTTTAAATGCAACATAAGGTGCTGTCTCTGGGCAATATGACGTAATGATATTTCTATCCACTACAATTGGTTCATTTACTACATTAACACCAAATTCTTTCAGTTGTTTTTGTCTATATGCATCTCTTAAATGATATGTAGTTGCTTTACGATTCTTTAACACTCCACTTTTACCTACTGGTAAAGCTGCAACGCAAATAGTAGCAATAATTTTTCCTCTTAAATCAAATTCTCTTATTAAATTCAAAAAACGCTCATCATAAGCTTCTTCATAAAATCCAAATTCTTCGAATCCCCCTGGAATAGCAAGTGCATCATAATCATCTACATTAATTTCATCAATTGTTTTATCTATTATTACAGGAATATTAAATGTACTCATAACTTGTTTTTTAAATCCACAAGTTACTACTTGAATATCATTTCCATAATCATTTCTGGCCCACCCCATAACATCTACAAATACACTAAACTCCATAGTTTCAAATCCTTTAGCTAAAAAGAGTAATATTTTCATTTATACCTCCATATTCTTGTTGATAAGAATTTCCATGAGTAAATTATAACTCACTTTATAAATACCATATTATCTAGTTTTCAAATGTAATTTATTAACGTAACCAATTACTTCAATTCATATTGACGGCATTTTTGTATTATTGATACATATTCTCTAATCTCATTATATGAAACATTAAGTTTCTTCAAATAAATATCAGATATCTGTTTCTGCATATATACAAGCTCTTCTCTGTTGTGTATCTCTTTTGATATATCACCTTCTGAAATTAATACATATGTACGGGCCACATCATATTGCCATGGTCCATGACATACATTCATAAAATCAATCACCAAAACTTTCCCATTTGTATCTACCAAAACATTTCCTGGATGATAATCTCCATGGCACAAACAATTTCCATTTGATAAAGCTGCTATTTCATTATATATATCAGCATTAAGATTTATTTTTCACCAATACATAATTGAAGAAATTCTTTATATGACATTACTTCACAAGTATTATATTCTAGTATTTTTTTATGCAGGTCAGCAATTTGATTAACTAAAAAGTTAACATCTTCACCATGAAATAATTTTTCCAATACTGATTGTCCATCAAGTCTATCTATAAATTCTGTTTGCTTATTTCTTCCCCTTTTTCACTATAGCTATTATCATTTACAGATTCAACTTTAAATTCTCCATCTCTATAAGAAATCATTGATATGCTTGAATTATCTATATTTCTTATATTAAAGCTTTTATCAAGATAATCTATAATAAGTCTTATAATTCCTCCATGAGCTACTACAAGTATATTTCCTCCTTCCTGTGAATTCTCCTTGCAGATTTGCTTAAGCTCATTCATAACTCTTGTTATCGCAGTATTATAATCTTCTGCTTCTTTAGTTTCGTCTAAAGCAGCACATGTATCACAATAGGCCCTTTGAAATTCATATTTCTTTTCTGCTTCTTCAATAGAAGTTACATTAAGATAGTTCAATATGTCATTAAACATCATCTTATCAATCTCACCTTCATATTTTCCAAAGTAAACTTCTCTTAAGCCTTCACGTTCTTGTAATTTTAAATCCTTACTTGCTTTATTTTCTTTTATAACAATTTGTGCAGTCTTTCTTGCTCTTCCTAAATCACTGCTATAAACACTTTTGAATTTAATATCTCTTAGACCAAAGCCAACATTTACAGCCACTTCTATTCCTTCTTTAGTCAAAATACCATCACACCATCCTTGTGTTCTTCCAGCTTTATTTAAAATAGTCTCACCATGCCTCATTAAAAATATCTTTACTTCTTTACTGATCATTATAACTCCCCCAATTTTTCTATTATCCTTCGATCATCTCTGTATCAATAATAACATAATTAGCTCTGTGTATATATAAGGCCTTTCCATCAATATTGAGTCTTGTCATCTTAGGTAAATCCTCTGGAATTGTAACATAAACATCATCACCTTGATATACTCCTATTGGTACTCCTTGCTGTGAACTTATTATTATTGTTTTCTTCTTACCTAATTCATTTTTTAATTTATTTACAGCTCTATCAAAAGGAACATATCCCCCACCAGAATTTGCTTTAATTTCATCTTTTATATCATAATGCTCAACAACATTTAATCCATCTTCTTCAAAAATTACAGTATTCCCAACTTGAAACATCTGCTTTCCATTAATAGTGATTTCAAGAACTTCTGATTTAAAATCTGTTGATTCCGCATCAAAATTCGCACTATTTTCTAAAAGTCCAACTGTCACTTTTTTGCCTTCTATACTTAAAGTTTTGTTTGCATAATCATCATATGTAGTTATTGTAAAATGCTGACCTACTAACTCTCCTTTTATTTTTCCAATCCAATCCTTTAACTTAGCACATCCTAAAACAGAAACACCTAAAAGGCATACTAGACCGATACATATTATTGGTTTCATTTTCAATTTGATTCTCATTAACATCACCTTACTCTCAATTTAATATATATAATATAATACCATCTTTAAGTTTATATTTCTCAATATAATTATTTATTATCACAAATAATTATTCATACGTTAGCTAAGTTTTATTTTGATATCTTTAAATTCATTGATCTAAAGCATTATATTTTTCCTTTATGTTTTTATAATAAGCATTGTGCATACTTATGTATAACTTTGAACACACTAAAATTAACTTTAATACAAAAGGAGTATATACAAATGAAAAAATTTTTTAGAAACTCATTAATAATATTATCACTATTAACATTAGTCTTAGTACCAATGAAAATTCATGCTATCCAAAACAAATCTTATGATAATACTTCTGCCTCTAATAATGCTAGATGTAATCTAAAGATGGACGAAAGAAGACTTTGGATAGATCATGTTTCATGGACTAGAAGCGTTATTATGAGCGATTTAGCTTCACTTGAAGATACACCTCTAGCCCTTGAAAGACTTCTTAAAAATCAAGATGACATTGGAAATTCAATTAAGCCCTATTATGGTAAAGAAGCAGGGAATAAACTTGCTGCTCTATTAAGAGAACATATAAATCTTGCAGGTAAAGTTGTTGGTTCAGCTAAAAGTAACAACAAATCAGACCTAGAAAAATACAATAAATTATGGTATAAAAATGCAGATGAAATAGCTGATTTTCTAAGTTCTCTTAATCCAAACTATTCAAAGAAAGATTTAAGAGATATGTTACATAAGCATTTACAATTTGTTACTGATCAAGCCGTGGCACGATTAAATAAAGACTGGAAAGCAGATATTGAAGCTTACGATAAAGGTGAAGATCATATGATTATGTTTGCTGATATGCTTACTGACGGTATAATGAAACAATTCCCATAATACGTGATTAGAAAATATTAATTAATATAGATTTTAAAGTCTTAATAAAAATTTTATATTATTGACACAAATTCGCCACATAGCATATATATAATATAAACATAAAGTGATTTAAAAGTTTTTCATTATTATCCCTTATTAAATAAATATAAAATAGATTAAAGAGCAGTCTGTCCCCGCAGACTGCTCTTTAAATTCATAAAATTATTTCTATAATTTTTAAATAACCCCCTCTAATCATGCTCTTACCAAACGCCAACTCTCTTTTCAGGACTTATATACATCTTATCAGTTTCTTTTATATTATATACATCATAAAATTTATCATTTGAACTAAGTACTGCATTAACTCTTATCTTATCAGGTGCATGTGTATCTGTATTTAATTTTAGTAGTGTATATTTCTCATTTTCTTTCATAGCCCAAATATTTGCATAATTCTTAAATAATTTTTCTAGTCCTTTCTTATCTTCTCCTGCAAGTTCCGTTATACATGACATAGCTCCAAGATCTGCAATATTCTCAGACAAAGTAAGTTTTCCGTTTACCTTATTACCTGGAAGCACTTCAAATTGATCATAGTATTCAATTATATTCTTTGAAAGGTTATTAAAATTTTCATAATCTTCTTTGGTCCACCACTGATTAAAATTTCCTTCTTCATCATATAAGGCACCATTATTATCAAATGCATGTGTTATTTCATGAGCAATTATTAATCCAATTCCACCTAAGTTTGTTTCATAATCTGCTTTTTTATCATAAAAAGGTGCTTGCAGAATCGCAGCTGGAAATACTATCTCATTAGCACTTGGATTATAATATGCATTAAGAGTTTGTGGCGTCATTGACCACTCTTTCTTATTCACTGGTTTATCTAACTTTTCTAAACCACGTTTATTATTTTCTTTATCACAATTTAGTATATTAGATATTAAGTTTCCTCCATCTTTCTTCGGAATTATATCTACATTTTCAAAATAACTAGACCATTCATCTGGACAACCGATTTTTATTGTCATATTATCTAACTTCTTCTTAGCATTTTCTTTTGTTTTTTCGCACATCCAATCTAAATTATCTATCCTCTTCTTATATACAGAAATTATATCTTTAACCATCTTTTCTATAGCTTCTTTATTTTCTTCTGGAAAATGTTCTTTTACATAAATTTTTCCCAAATCAAATCCAGCCAAGCTTTGCACCAGCATATTAGATAATACATCGTCAGAATATCTTTCTTCTACTCCATTTAATGAATTGTTAAAATCCAATTTAGCATTCCTTATATCTACAGAAAGGTATTCAGCATAATCATTAAGTATAATAAATTCAGAAAATTTCTTTAATAGCTCCAAATTTTTTTCACTTAAATACTCGTTTATCTTTTTTTCCACGTTTACCTCATTTACAACAAATTCATTACACTTAGATACTTTCATATTCTCCAGTACTCTTTCAAAATTAATATTTGTAAATAAATTAGCTAAATCTTCTTTTGTGTATTTGTTATAAACATTTGAAGGATTTTGACCTTCATCCATAGTCATGGTTACACTTGCTAAATCTTTTTGAAATGCAAAAATATCTTCCGCTATTTTCTCTGCTTCTTTTTCATCTTTTCCAGTAAGCATAAACATTTTTGATATATATTCTTTATATTCTGTCCAGCTTGCTTTATATATATCATTTTCTAAATATTCTTTACCTAATATTAAATCTGGTATCTCAATATATACTATATTTTTATTAGATTCTTTTAAATCAGGTGAAATGTAATAGCATAACAAACTCATATCTCCTGTTTCACCTGCTATTTTTGAAATAGTTTCTACGTATTCTTGTATATTCTTTGCAGATTCAATAGAATTAATTGTATCTTTCAATGGTCCTAGCCCTGTTTTATTTCTTTCATCTAAATCAACTGCACAAGAATATAAATCTGATATCTTTCTATTAATACTACCTTCTTCATTCTTATCACCGCTACTTACAATATCATTAAGAATTGAATTAACCTGAGTATTCGCTGTTTTCTGAAGATAATAATAGTAATTCCAGCATGGATCTTCTGGTGGAATTTCTTTTTTCTTCAGAGTTTTATAATTAATATTCTCATAATAATCATCTTCTAACCTTGGTTTATTATTGTCTGTTAATAAATTTTGTTTACAGCCAATATTAATGCTGCTAAAAATTATAAGCAAACATAATAAAATACTAATTTGCTTTCTCATAAAGTCCCTCACTTTGATTAATCATTTAATAGAATCTTAACATATATAAAACACATTGTAAATTTTTGTATTCTAAGACTAAATCACATAAACAAAATCGCCAAGGTGACTATGATGTGATCCTATATAAAATGCAAATTCAATAAAATACACTAATCTTATATAATTTTCTAAAGAAAAAAAAGAAGTCATCCAATGACTTCAAATAGACATTTATCTAGCTTATGACTGGTGTTATAAATATTATTTTTTATATAATATTGCTAATAAGTAGACTTATACTAGCCATTAACCATATAACAAATGTAACATAAAGAATAGTACATATATTTTTTTTCGCTTTAATATTATAATTTAATACTTTTGAATTATACAATACCTTTGTTAAAGAAATCCCTAATATAGGTATTCCATACTCTATAAATAATATAATTGCGGCAAAAATAATGAATCCAAGTGTAAGTAAAGCATCATCCAATGTTTTTTCATCTTTTATTAAATAAAAACATGCAACTGCAAATATAGTTAAAGCTACAGGAAGTAATCCTATAATTATCCCTATTAAAATTGTTACTTTTCTTTTTAATCTCTTGATTGTTTCCCCTGAATGTTTTACTGTATCTTCAATAATTTTATTAGCCTTTTCATTAGATATATCACTTTCTGAATTCTTCTCTCCATTTAATAATTCAAGAACACTAATATCTAAATTCTTAGCAATCTCCTCTATAATACATATATCTGGAAGGCTCAAGCCACGTTCCCATTTAGAAATTGCTTTATTGGTTAAGTGCAATTTATCACCTAATTCTTTTTGTGTCATGCCTTTTTCTTTCCTAAGATAGCAAATAAATTCACCAAATTTCTCTTTATCCATCTAAACACCTCCATATCAAATATATGGTATGTTATGGATAAAATCAATCTACTGATAGTAGATTATACATATATTACTTTTTAAATTCTATACCTTTTACTTGTAGATTTCCAACTCATCAAGATGTTCAATAAAACTACTATAATCTGACTTAAATTAATATTAAGCATTTATTTTAATATTTTATATTTGACACAGCTTCGTCATATTAAATATATATAATGTAAACATAAAGTGATTTAAAAGTTTTTCATTATTATCCCTTATTAAATAAATATAAATTAAATGTAAAGAGCAGCTCCCCCTAAAGCTGCTCTTTACATTTTCTAAATATTCGTGTAACAAAAATCTCTTAATTTTGTTACAAATCTTGTTACATCCTTAAACCCTCTCCATATAAGAGACAGGCTACATTTTAAAAATTACATAAAAATTTTTTTGTTACACTTTTGTTACAAGCCTAAGCCCTCATATATTGGGGCTTTTAATATAAAAATATATACTTTGTAACAAAAATAAAAAAATAATATCAGTATAAGAAATATATTTAATAAAGATTTATACTAAGTTAAAGATGAGCACATTATATTTATTTTTTTGTTACAGATAGTATAAATCTATACTAATTTCCCTATATATATAGGTTACAGCTGTAACAAAACTATATATAATTTTGTTATAGTTTTTGTTACAGATCCTCAAAAAGATAAATATTTAAATTTTCAAACATTAAAAGATTATTGATATAAAGAAATTTTAATTTGGAAATATATTTTTAATTCCAGTTACATTATTTATTATTTTTTATACTATATTGGAATTATAAAGGTTATGTATAATTTATACTAGTAACTAGTTTAACCTTTTTAATTATTTATTCAGATATTTTATATTTGACACAAACTTGCCATACTGAATATATATAATGTAAGCATAAAGTGATTTAAAGTTTTTCATTATTATCCCTTATTAAATAAATATAAATTAAATGTAAAGAGCAGCTTCCCCTAAAGCTGCTCTTTACGCTTTTTAAATATTAATATGATCTTTAAAAGGAATAAAAAATATTAAACCACATCATCTTTTCTTCATAAAATAAATTTACTCAGTATGATCCAGCTATTAAATAAATAGTTCTAATCTTGACCAAAAACATTACAGTTTTTGGTCAATTTTCTCCTTCTTTAAATTTATAAAATATAGCTATAGGTAAGATTGTATCGTTAACAATATTTAATTCTTTATCTTAGTTTTCAATTTATAATTTTATATTTTTAAAGGAGTTGATTATATGTCACTAAATTTAAGTCTATTAGACCTATTAACTTTATTTAAATACGATTCTGAAAACTATCCAGATATAATTAATTATTTTCATTCTAAACTGAATTATTGCAGTTATAAATTAAAATATCCAGAAGCATACACAGATCTTATAATTTATCTTTATGAACTTCTTAAAAAAATTGATTTGGATAAATTTGAAACAGATGCTGAAGCTTCTAAATATATTCATGTTTGCTTAAACAACAAATGCAATCAATTATATAAATCTGTTTATATAAAACCAGACTATAATGCACTAAATTTAGATTCAGTTGATTTTAATATTGAAGATGATATTAATTATTTTTCAGATACAACATTTTATGATCTAATCTCAAAGCTACAAAAGAAGCAACAAATAATTTTATACTTACGCTTCTATCTTCAATACTCTGATATAGAAATTGCAGATATATTAAAAATTTCCCGCCAAGCTGTAAATAAGAGCAAAAGGCAAGCTTTGAATTTATTAAAGGTAAATTTATAAAAGAAGGAGGTATATTAATGGATGAACTATTAAACGCTGCTACAGCTCAAGGCATATGGGCCCTGTTAAGCTGTACTCTAATTGTATATATATTAAAAAAGCAGGAATCAAGAGATCACATGCAGGATGAAAGAGAACAAAAATATCAGGATATTATTGAAACATTAACATCTAAATTAAGTATCTTAGATTCATTAAACACATCTATTCAAGAAATAAAAGACGAATTAAAAAAATAATTTAAAAATCATGTTTACATTCCCTATATTATTTCTCTTTATATTAGTGTAAAACAAATTGATCAATTAGTTTTAAAATAAAATTTCATTATTTATACAAATATTTAGGAGGTCTAATTATGGGAAAAATTGAAACAGCAACACAATGGATGATTAACTTAGCAAACGATAACACTCATGGATATGATCAAACATACAGATGGGGAGAAAAAGGTGATTATGACTGCTCTTCTGCAGTTATTACAGCATGGCAAACTGCTGGTGTTTCAGTAAAGAGTAACGGCGCAACTTATACTGGTAATATGAAAAGTGTTTTTCTAAACTGTGGTTTCTCTGATATAACATCATCAATAGGGTTATCAAGTGGAAGTGGATTAAACCGTGGTGATGTATTGCTTAATACATCTAGCCATACTGCAATGTATATTGGAAATGGGCAGATTGTTCATGCCAGCATAAATGAAAATGGTAGTACTACTGGAGGAAAACCAGGTGACCAAACTGGTAAAGAAATATGCATCAGAAGCTATTATAATTACCCTTGGAACTATGTTCTAAGGTATAATGAAAATGGTGGCAGCACTCCTAGTACTGGCAATAGTATCATTAGAGCTGGACAAGTTCAAGCAAACAAGTATTTAGGAACTAGTATTGATACCGATGGTATCAGAGGTAGCGAAACTAAAAAGGCTGGTATTAAAGTTTTACAAAAGGCTATGAACTCAGATTATAATGCTGGGCTTACTATTGATGGTATATGGGGAACTGCATCAAACACTGCTCTAGGTAGTCATTATGTAAAAAGTGGCGAAACACAATATATGGTTACTGCAGCTGAAATTCTTCTAATGTTAAATGGATATAATACAAATGGTGTAGAATATCCAGGAATATTTGGAGATGGCTTAAAATCAGCAGTAAATTCATATAAAACAGCTCATGGTTTATCTGCAAATGGAATATGTGATAGCAATACATTTCTTGCATTAATAAAATAATGAACCTAGCTTATTTAACTTAATAATTTAATTGTAAAAAGGGGGTATCGCAGTAAATAATCTGCGATCCCCTTTTCTATTTGTATTATAAATCTGGATTTTACTCTATTGTTTAGCCAAATTCATGTCCTGGAATACTGTTATTAACGTAAGTTTTACCTTCTAATTTCTTAAATCCAGATACCTGCATGTCTGTTACAACAGGATATGCACGATGATTATCAGGAAATGTGAAACTAAGAGTATAATCTTTTCCATAAAAAGCTGCTTCTGTTCCAGTACCTGTAAAGACAGCCGTGTTTTTGAGGAAGATCATCTTTCTGTCTTCTTTCTCATCTGTCACATTTACTTCATAAACTGTAAAATCAAAAGAAGTATCAGTTACATTTGAAATCTCAATTTCACAATAGTCTTTTAATGCATTTTCTCCAAAACACTTATCATCAAAATATATTCCTTCGTGTAATTTAACTTTGCTCTTTACACTATCTTTTTGCTTCTGTGAGTCATTGGCTGCATTCTCTTCTGTTTGTTTATTATTAACTGTGTTAGATTGCTGTGTATATTTTTCATTGGCATCATCTGAAGATTTGTTTTTTTTATCATCGACATCACTTTTATTATCATGGGTCTGCATTATCTCATCATTCTCTTTTGTTCCACTACTATAATTTTCTGAATCATCTTTTACATTTTGGCTCTTGTCTGTATCATTCTTTTGTGTATCTGCTTTTTTATCACTAATGCTGCAGCCAGCCAAAATAAAAATCATACTTATACATAATATTGAAATTAATTTCTTTTTCACAATTTAACCCTCTCTGATTTAATAGTTATCTTAATATTATAACATACAAAATAATTCCTTTTGCAAATGATTAAACTTTAAATTACATAAATACAATAAACATATTTTTTTGAGATCTATCACTTCATAATTGCATAATCATTTGTATCTGCTATTTGTCGCTTCTCCCTAAATTTGAATTTGTAGAACTTCGTATTATTCTAATAATCTATCCGCTTACAATATTTGCATTATATAATTCATTAAAATATTTATTAGAACTTATAAGTGAATCAAAAGTTCCTTGAATATAATGCGATTATCATATTGGAAACCGAGATTGGAAATCGTAATATCTCCTTTTGCACTTTCTATTCTCTTTCCAACAAACAGCTGGTTATCTTCCTTTTCATTAAGGAAGTTAACGTATCTAACATACGCTGATTTATCTAATTTATATTGAACAAACAAAACATTAAATATAGCTATTGGTGTATATGCATTGTCCACTAGCGTGACAAGGGCTACTACCATACCAATTATAATTTATATACTTATTATAATATATATTACATAATATGCTATAATTGTAATTAATAAATATTTTTCAGAAGGTAAAAAGTTATGGAAGTTAGTTCCTTTAATAGGCCAACAACACATTATGATGAGAAAATTTATGAAATTGATAAAGAAATCTGTGAACTAATAAAAAAACGTAAAGACATTTCAAATAATAATCCAAGCTACCCACCTTTAAAATATATATCTAAATGGGCTGACGAATTTATTTGCCATATATTAAAATATTTCATATGTGCAACGAACACACAAATTGAAATTTGTAGAGATGTTTAATATTAAGGAGGAAGTATTTTATGTATTATAGTTATGTAATGGGTATAGACAATTCGATAAATGAATTAAAAAAAGATGGGTTCGTTATAGAACCCGATGGAAATAATTACATGATATCTTTTCCAGAAAATAAAGCAATAGTTTGGGAAAAGTATATATCAAAACACTTAGAACTTGAATATTGGAATGAATACATAGCAGATAATAATGTAGTTTTTTTGTTTCACTTACAAGATGGAATCAGAAAGTATGAGGTCTATAACTACAAAAATGATGAGGTTCTTGCCCTTTGTGAAAAGCTATGTAAATGTAAGTTTGAATCAATAAAAACTATGCTTGTAGAAAACCATTTCTACAAAGATAAAATCAATTAGTATAGATTGTTAACTTGCAATTTTACTATTAAAGTATAAGCTAAAAAGCAGCTATCATTATTAACTAATAACGATAGCTGCTTTTCATTATATCATATTAAGCATCTAATGAAGCTATTGCTTCTAAAGCTACTTCCATCATGTTAGTGAAAGTTGTTTGTCTTTCTTCAGCAGTTGTAACTTCACCAGTAATGAAGTGATCACTTACTGTCATGATTGCTAGAGCTTTTACATGATACTTTGCTGCTATTGTATAAAGACCTGCAGCTTCCATTTCAACACCTAAGCATCCGAACTTAGCCCATTTCTTCCAATCTTCATTATCATCACCATAAAAAATATCTGAACTATAGATTGGTCCAACCTTTGGATCTATTCCTTTTTCTACAGCAACATCATAAGCTTTCTTTAATAAATCAAAGTTAGCTGTTGGAGCATAAGTTCTTCCTTGGAATCTTGTTAAGTTAAGATTTGAATCTGTACAAGCTGACATAGCTATAACTAAATCTCTAACTTTAACATCTTCATGATATCCACCACAAGTACCAACTCTTATAAGATTTTTAACTCCATATTCGTTAATTAACTCATTAGCATATATTGAAATTGAAGGGATACCCATTCCTGTTCCTTGAACTGATATTCTCTTTCCTTTATATGTTCCTGTATATCCATACATTCCTCTAACATCATTATAACAAACTGGATTTTCAAGAAATGTTTCAGCAATAAACTTTGCTCTTAAAGGATCTCCTGGTAATAATACGCTTTCTGCAATATCTCCTTGCTTAGCATTAATATGAACGCTCATCTTTATACCTCCATTGATATATATATTCTATTATCTTATATTTTCTTTTCTAAAAGCACCTGGCATTAAGCTCTTAATGTCTGTAACAATATAATCATCTTCACTCTTACCAAGTATAACCACCATATCTTCATCTCCAAATTCACAAAGAACCTGACGACAGATTCCACAAGGATAAGTAATTTCTTCTAAACTTCCAACTTCAGCAATAGCCTTGATTTTAGTTTCTCCTTCACTTACACCTTTAAATATAGCAGTTCTTTCTGCACAATTTGTAGCTCCAAAAGATGCATTTTCAACATTGCATCCTCCATATATCTTTCCACTTTCAAAAAGCACAGCTGCACCTACTTTAAATTTAGAGTAAGGAACATAAGCTCTTTCTCTGTATTCTAAAGCAATTTTCATAAGATTTTTGTGATCAATATCACTCATAAATAAACACCCCTTTACAATTCATAATTCATAATTCACAATTCACAATCAATTTTGAAAAAATCCTAAAAGGATTTTATCCTCAATTATGCATTGTGAATTGTGCATCGTGAATTGATTCAACTATCTCTTACCTTTATCAAATGGTTCTCCTGAAGCCTTTGGAGCTTGAGAAGATTTTGAGAATAATACAAGTGCAATTAATGTCACTATATATGGGAATGTTTTTAACACTACTGGTGGTATTGATCCTAAAGATGGAATAACTTGTGATACATTTGCAATAGTAGTTGCAAATCCAAAGAATAATGTAGCAGCTAATATTCCAAGTGGTTTCCATTGACCAAATATAAGTGCAGCCAATGCTAAGAATCCAAGACCAGCAACGCTACCTGTAAACTCTCCACTATATGTAACAAGAATTATTGCTCCACCTAGTGATGAAAGTGCTCCAGATAAAATTACTCCTATATATCTCATTTTATAAACATTGATACCTGCTGCATCTGCTGCTTGCGGGTTTTCACCACATGCTCTAAGCCTTAATCCAAATCTAGTCTTATATATTACAAATGCGCTTATTAAAAGTATTGCAAGTGAAATCCATGTTGTGATATAAGTCTTTGTAAAAAATAGTGGTCCTATTATAGGTATTTCTGAAAGTACAGGAATATTCTTAGGATAAAATCCTGAAGTAATTCTTATACGTCCACTACCTGAAATTGTTCTTGATAAAAATATTGTTAAAGCCCCTGCTATCATGTTTATAGCAGTACCACTTATAGTTTGATCTGCATTTAAGTTAATACTTGCAAATGCATGTAGTAATGAAAATAATCCTCCAACTACTGTTGCTACTATAAGTCCTATCCAAAGTGGTAATGAACTTCCTGGCATAGATGCTTGAAGTTCATATATAGTTAAAGCTCCTGCAAATGAACCTATAATCATAAATCCATCAAGTCCGATATTTATTACCCCACTACGCTCACAATACAATGCTCCAAGTGCTGTTATAAGTAGAGGAATTGTGTATGTAATAGCATATGGAAAGATTTGTACAATTGTTTCCCACATATTATTTCTCCTCCTTATTTTCATCTGATATATTTTCTTCGATTATTTCATCTTGTGGCGGCAATATTCCTTCTCCATCATCGCCAACACCTTTTTTATTTGCAAGCATTGCTTTTCTATGCTTAATTTTATTAGCTATCATTGGCACAGCGGCACTAATAGCTGCAAAGTAAATTATAATTGCAATAATTGTATCTGCAATTTCAGGTGGAATACTTGTATTTGCAGTCATGAATCCTTTTCCTGAATATAGTACTCCAAAGAATATAGCTGATACTAATATACCAAATGGATTGTTAGCACCAAGAAGAGATACTGCGATACCATCAAAACCTTGCGAAGGCATAACACCTATTTGAATACTTGATGCATTTCCTAAGTACTGAGTAACTCCTGCAAGACCTGAAAGTGCACCAGCTATCATCATAGATAAAATAATATTTTTATTAACACTCATACCACCATATTCAGCAGCATATCTGTTAAAACCAACAGCCTTTAATTCATATCCAAGTACTGTTTTATTTAAAATGAATGCAATAATTATTACAGCAACAACTGCAAGTAATATACCTAAATTAATATACGAATAATCGAACATTTCAGTAAGCCATGACATCTTTAAAGATGCAACTTCTGGAATTATTTTTGATTCAGTTTCACTTGTACCTTTAAAATATTTAGGTACTGCATAATAAACAATCCAGTAACAAGTCCAGTTCATCATGATTGATGAAACAACTTCATTAACATTGAATTTAGCTTTTAAAAATCCTGGTACAAATGCCCATGCTGCCCCTGCAAGTAATCCTGATAAAACAAGAACTACTAAAAGCACTGGTCTTGGCATACTGCTTCCATAAGTTAAAGCTATGCTTGTTGCAACAAAACCACCAAATAACATTTGTCCTGGAGTTCCAATATTAAAAAGTCCAGTTTTAAATGCAAACCCTACTGAAAGACCAGTAAGAATTAAAGGAGTTGCTGTTGCTAATGTGTCACCAATTCTTGAAATATTCATAAGTCCGCCTTTAAATAGATATGAATATCCTACAATTGGACTATCTCCTATTAATAACATTAGAAGTGCACCTGCAATTAATCCAAGTACAACTGCAAGTATGGAATTGAAAATTTCCTTCTTATTCACTCTTTTCGCCTCCTTTAACCCCAGCCATCATTAATCCAACTTCATTTTCATTTGTTTCTTTAGCATTAACTATACCTATAAGTTCTCCATTGTTAACAATAGCTATTCTATCTGATAAATTTAAAATTTCGCTAAGTTCTAGCGAAACAAGTAACACCGCTTTACCTGCATCCCTTTGTTCTATAAGTCTCTTATGAATATATTCGATTGAACCTACGTCAAGACCTCTTGTTGGCTGAACAGCAATTAAAAGTTCTGGATCAAGTTCAATTTCACGGCCTATTATGGCTTTTTGTTGGTTACCACCTGAAAGACCTCTTGCAATTGATGCTCCACCTTGACCACTTCTTACATCAAATTCATTTATAATTTTCTCTGCATATTCATGTATAGCTTTCTTATTTAATAAACCTCTCTTAGAAAATGGCTCTCTATTATAAATTTCAAGTACCATGTTGTTTTCCATAGTATAATCAAGCACTAGACCTCTTTTTTGACGGTCTTCTGGAATATGTGCAATACCACTGTTTATACGCTTACGTATTGATATATTCGTTATATCTTCATTTTTAAAGAAAATCTTACCAGAAGCAATGCTTCTCATACCTGTGATAGCTTCTACAAGTTCTGTTTGACCATTACCTTCAACTCCGGCAATACCAAGTACTTCCCCACTTTTAACTTCAAGTGAAAAATCTTTAAGTCCAAGCACCTTCTTGTTGTTCATAACAGAAACATTCTCAAGTTTTAATATCACGTTTCCAGGCTTTTTATCTTCTTTTTTAACTTCAAAGCTTACAGGTCTGCCAACCATCATTTCAGCCATTTTAGCTTCTGATGTTTCTTTTACATCAACTGTTCCTATGTATTTACCACGTCTTATGACCGTACACTTATCTGCAACAGCTTTTATTTCTTTTAATTTATGGGTAATTATTATAATTGATTTTCCTTCAACTATAAGATTTTTTATAATCTTCATAAGTTCATCTATTTCTTGAGGTGTAAGCACGGCTGTTGGTTCATCAAGTATTAAAACTTCTGCATCTCTGTAAAGCATCTTTAATATCTCAACTCTTTGCTGCATACCAACTGATATATCTTCAATCTTTGCATATGGATCAACATTTAAGCCATATTTCTTAGATAATTCTTCAATTTTTTTTGCAGCACTTTTAACATCTACTACTAAACCCTTTTTGGGTTCTGATCCTAGTATTATATTTTGGGTTACAGTAAAGTTATGAACTAATTTAAAATGTTGATGTACCATTCCTATTCCTAATTCATTAGCTACATTAGGATTTGAAATTTTCACTTCTTTACCTCTTACTTTTATGATTCCTTGTTCTGGCACATACATACCGAATAAAATTGACATTAAAGTGGATTTACCAGCTCCATTTTCACCAAGTAGAGCATGAACTTCACCTTTTTTAAGTCTAAGCGTAATATTATCGTTTGCTACTATTCCCGGAAATTCTTTACGGATATTTAGCATTTCAACTACATATTCCACAACATAGTCCTCCTTACTTAATAATTAACAATAAAATAATTGCCAATTGACAATACACAATATACACGAATATAGTTTAACTATTATGTTTTATCATATTTTAAAAGGTATGAAAATAAGTAATTTTAACCATCCTTTTAAGAAGTGTGCAGTTAATATTATATATTCTCAATTAATAACTAAAATTATTTATAATTTTATTTTTTTCTACATACAAAATTAACAATGAGAGAAAAATTTTTTTAAATTCTTTAAGAAAAATAATTCTGTATTTTTGTAATAAACATAAACAAAATAAAGATATTTTTTCTAATTTTATTAAATAAATCAGTCCCCCATTGTCAATTTATTAATTTCTATAATTTATAAATATTCTCAGATTTAACTTAAAATATAGTGATTTTATTATTTTATTAAATCTCCTTGTTCATCAGAAACTTTTATTGAACCATCTTTAAGTTTTGAAATTACATCATTAACTGCTGGCATAACATCTTCTCCAGTTAAGTTTGGATTTTCTTCTGGAATACCAACACCATCAGTAGCAATATCAAATGTTAATACTTTACCACCTTGGAATTTACCTTCTTTAAATTCTTTTACCATATTATAACTTGCTGAATTAACCTTCTTTACAGCCGAAGTAAGAACTACTGATTTTCCACTGTCTATAACACCATCATTGTATTGGTCACTATCAACACCAATAACCCATACTTCCTGACCTTGAGTAACTCTAGTCTTAGCTTCAGTTATAGCACCTGTACCAACACCACCAGCTGCACAGAATATAGCTTTAACGCCTCTGTCATACATTTGAGCTGCTAATTGTTGTCCTGCAGCAGTATCATTAAATGTTCCTTGATATACTATATTATCTTTATTTAAAGTCATTTTAGTTCCTAAGTTTTCATTAGCATATTTAATACCTTGTTGGAATCCCCAGTTAAACTTTTGAACTGCTGGTATTTCCATACCACCAATGAATCCTAGTTCTCCTTCTTTAAGTTGCATTGCTGTTGCAATTGCTGCTATAAATCCTGATTGTTGTTCTGCAAAGTATATAGCTATTGTATTTTCACCAGTTATTCCATTACCTTGATCATCTCTAGCTTCACCATCTATGATTACAAATTTTGCATCTTTGTACTTATCTTGTGCTTTACCTATTGCTGTTTCAAACTTGTATCCTGGAGTAACTATGAATTTGTATCCTGCATCATAAAGGTTACCAATTTCCTTTAAGTAATCTGATTCTGTCTCTCCTGCTGGTTGTAAGTATTTAATTTCAGTTCCGAGATCTTGTTCAGTTTGCTTTAAGCCTTCCCAAGTACCTTGATTAAATGATTTGTCATCAATTGTACCAGAGTCTGTAACCATCCCTACTTTTATTTTCTCTTCTGTAGCTGCTTTATCCCCTGAAGCTGCATCGCTTGTGTTTGAAGAACTTCCGCAACCTACAAATAATGACATTGTTAAAGTTGCGATAGCTAGTGCTGATAATAATTTCTTTTTCATGTACCTTCCTCCTAATAAATATTAAATCGTATATTATTTAAAATCATAATAATATGATCTTAATGCTAATTAATTATTTCTAATAACAATATACTTATCCTAATATTTATGAAGAAAAGTTTTATGTCACAGCACATTATTATTAGTATTCTATTTTTTTACTAATTATATGTAATATATTTAACGCTTCTTTTCTGAGCCTTTTATGATTAATTTAGGTACTATAATTACCCTTCTTTTAAAATTTTTATCAGAATCATTAAAAATATCGCAAAGCAAATTCATCGAATTTCTTCCAAGTTCCATAGGGCATTCATCAATATATGTTATTCTAATACCAAGAACATCTAAAAGATCTACCTTATCAAAGGCCACTATTGCTAAATCTTCAGGTATATTTTTATTATTTTCTTTTAATGCTTTAATAGCTCCCATTGTCATTCTATTACTTGATGTAATTAATGCAGTTGGCTTGTCTTTACTATCTAGAAGCTTCTTAGTTAGTTCATATGCTTTTTCCATACTAAACTGCCCATCTAGTATATATTTATCATTTATTTCTATATTTGCTTCTTTTAATGCTTTTTTATATCCTACCACTCTTTCAGCTGCAGGCTCTGAACTCAATATTCCTGTCATGATTCCTATTTTCGTATGTCCTTCGCTAATAAGAAGGTTTGTAGCATTAAATCCACCTAATACATTATCAACAAATATTCCACTTAATTCTTTAAATTTTAAATCTGCTGAAACCAAAACAATTGGAATATTAAGATTATTTATAGTTTCTATGTATTCTTTGTTATTTTCTTCACCAAAGCCAGGAGTCATTATTATTCCTTTTATTCTTTGCTCCTTAAGTACATTTAAAGCTCGTACTTCTTTTTCTAAATAGTTATCTGTATTAAACAATATAATGTTTAAGTTATTTGCTTCTGCGACTTCACTAATTCCTTTTATTACTTCCCCAAAGTAACTATTTGTTATATCCGGTACAATAACACCGATTGTATTAGTCTCATTTTTAGACAAGCTCCGCGCTATTGCACTAGGAGTAAAATTCATCTCTTTTATTGCAGCTTCTATTTTCTCTCTCGTAGATTGTTTAACATATCCAGAATCATTTAAAACCCTAGAAACTGTAGCAGATGAAACGCCTGCCTTCTTTGCAATATCGCTTATTGTTACCGCCATTTTAATTCACCCCAGTATTTTTATTGTGACATTTTAACATTATATAATTGTAATTTTCTCCCACAGATACATAGAATTTATCATAAGTGGTAGCGCTTTCATATTTAATAATAATATATCTACGTATTACATGTCAATTAAGAATATTATATTTTTTTATAATATTCTTAATATTATTATATAATTCATTTTTTTATCCATTATTCTTTTATTAATTATTAAATTTAAGGATACTAAAATAATTTTAGTATCCTTATTTATATTATAACTATTTAATTAAATCACCTTTTTCACTTGATACAGTAATATTTCCTGCTTTAAGTTCTGCATATAACTTTTCAACAGCAGCCATTGTACCTGAACTTAAATTTGGATTTTCTTTAGGAATACCAACACCATCATTTTGTACATCGAAATTTAATACTTTACCACCTTGGAATTTGCCTTCTTTAAAGTCTTTAATCATATCATAAGTTGCAGTATCTATTCTTTTAATTGCCGAAGTTAATACTACTGACTTATTGCCTTCGTAAATACCATCTGCGTATTGATCGCTATCAACACCAATCATCCAAACTTTTTCTCCTGAAGAAACTCTATTTTTAGCTTCAGTTATAACACCATTTCCAACTGCACCACCTGCACAGAAAATAGCATCAACTCCTCTGTCATACATTTGCGCTGCTAATTGTTGACCAGCAGCTGAATCAGTAAAAGTTCCTTGGTATACTATATTTTCGGCTTTTAAAGATATTTTAGTTCCTAAGTTTTCATTAGCATAAGCTACACCTTGTTGGAATCCGTAGTTAAATCTTTGAACTGCTGGAATTTCCATACCACCAATAAAACCAAAGTCTCCTTCTTTAATCTCTACACTTGCTGCAACTGCTGCAACAAATCCTGCTTGTTCTTCAGCAAAGTATATAGCTACTGTATTTTCTCCTACTAAAGCTTCTCCTGCTTCACTTCTTGGTTCTCCATCAAGTATAACGAAGTTTGCATCTTTATATTTATCTTGTGCTTTATATACTGAACTTTCAAACTTGTATCCTGGAGTAACTATAAATTTATATCCTGCATCATAAAGATTTCCAATTTCTTTTAAGTAGTCAGCTTCTGTTTCCCCTGCTGGTTGAAGAAATTTTGCATCTGTTCCTAACTCTTCTTTACTTCTAGATATTCCTTCCCAAGAACCTTGATTAAATGATTTATCGTCAATTGTTCCTGAGTCTGTTACCATACCTACTTTTAATTTTTCACCATTTGCTGCATTATTTGAAGAAGTACCTCCACATCCTGCAAATAATCCTAATGATACTACTGAAACTGTTAATAAAGATAATAATTTCTTTTTCATTTGTTACCTCCTATTTTGTGTATGGATAATATATGCCCATACCACAATAGCATTAATTTTTATATGTTAAATTTTAATTATCTAATTAAATTACCTTGTTCTGCTGAGACTGTGATATTACCTTGCTTAAGTTCATCATAAACTTTTTGTACAGAAGATATTGTTTCTGCACTTAGATTTGGATTTTCTGCTGGAAGCCCAACACTATCACTTGTAATATCAAAAGTTAATATCTTTCCTCCGTCAAATTTGCCTTCTTTAAACTCTTTAATCGTATTATAACTTGCAGTTTCTATCTTTTTTATTGCAGAAGTTAGGATTACTGATTTATTATCGCTATATATACCATCTGCGTATTGATCGCTATCAACACCTATAACCCAAGCTTCTTCTCCTTGTGAAGATCTTGTTTTAGCTTCTGTTATAACACCATTACCAACTCCACCAGCTGCACAGAATATAGCTTTAACACCTCTATCATACATATGAGCTGCTAATTGCTGACCAGCTGCTGAATCACTAAATGTTCCTTGGTATACTATATTTTCTGCTTTTAAAGACATATTAGTTCCTAAATTTTCATTAGCATATGCTACACCTTGTTGGAATCCCCAGTTAAATTTTTGAACGGCGCTACTTTCCATACCACCTATAAAACCAAGTTCTCCTTCTTTAAGCTCTACAGATGCTGCTACACCAACAAGAAATCCTGCTTGCTCTTCAGCAAAATATATTGCAATTGTATTATCAGCAACTGATGTATTTCCAGAGTCATCTCTTGGTTCACCATCAATTATAATAAAGTTAGCATCCTTATATTTATCTTGTGCTTTGTGCACTGCACTTTCAAATTTAAAACCTGGTAAAACTATGAATTTATATCCTGCATCATAAAGATTTCCTATTTCCTT
The DNA here is from genome assembly GCF_001458595.1 of Clostridium neonatale. GTDB lineage: Bacteria > Bacillota > Clostridia > Clostridiales > Clostridiaceae > Clostridium > Clostridium neonatale. The sequence continues at coordinate 62,884 of NZ_LN890328.1, read as the reverse complement.
TAAATAATCAGCTTCTGTTTCCCCTGCTGGTTGAAGATACTTAACATCAGTTCCTAATTCTTTTTGACTCTTAAGTATTCCTTCCCAACATCCTTGGTTAAATGATTTATCATCAATAGTACCTGAATCTGTTGACATACCTACTTTTAATACATCACCTTTAGATGACGTGCCAGGTGATGTGTTTCCACATCCTGCAAATAATCCTAATGATATTACTGAAACTGTTAATAAAGATAATAATTTCTTTTTCATTTGTTACCTCCTAAATTGGATATTTATAAATTTTAAAGCACAGATATATTTATCTATGATTAAAATTTTTTACAATTTCTTCTTCATTTGCTAAAACTATATGTGTATTTGTCCATTTACTATAAAAATTCCTTAGCTATAGTATTGTACTATTTTTATTAATTATGTATTATTTCGTAAATGCCCTTATAGAAAGCACTCACGCATATAATATATTATATTAATAATACTGTGTCAATAAATAAATAGCATATATTTTATATATGCTATTTAATATATTGTATATCAAATTTAATTAGTTAGTGTAACTCTATATTTATACTTATCGCCTCTGGCAATTGTAATAGTATATTCGATTATATTTTTATTTTCATAAGTTATCCTTTTAAATTTTAATGCTGGACTTCCAACATCTACTCCTAAATAAACACTTTCCAGCTTACTTGTTAATACACTTTCTATACTCTCTTCAGCAGAAGTTATTTTTATGTTAAACTTTTTTTCAAAAGCTTCATATAGAGGAATCTCTTGTATTATTTTTTCATTTAATTCTTTAAACCTTTCATATGGCAAATATGTTATTTCATATATCATTGGTATTTCATCAGCAAGTCTTAATCTTACCATTTTAAATACAAGTTCCTTTTCTTCTATTTTTAATTTTTTACTAATTGAATAATCAGCTTCTTGTATTTCAAAATTTAATAATTTGGAAGTTGGGGTCTTTCCTGCTTTTTTCATGTCCTGAGTAAAAGAACTTACTTTTGTTAAATGCTGCTCCACAACTCTGCTTGCAACAAAATTTCCTTTGCCTTGGATTTTATATATGTATTTGTTTTTCTCTAATTCATCAAGTGCTTGCCTAACTGTTGTTCTGCTTACTCCATATTTTACACATATATCTCTTTCAGATTCCAACTGTTCATTTTCTTCCATATAATTGTCAATTTTATTTATTAATATATTCATTAACTGTACATATAAAGGAGTCTTAGATTCCTTATTTATTATACTCATCTTACCTTCCCTCTTTTCACAACTTATATCCATATATCAACCGTTCATTATATTTATTTTCAAATTATTTTTTATACTTTTTTAATTATAATTTAATATCAATGAGTAGTAAATAGAGCTTACTCAAATTTGCTCTCCTTCAATAATTATATACTCTACAAATGAAATTAGCCTTTAAATAAAACACTACGTTTTATTAATGATACAAATCACATTCTTTGTTAAATATAACTAATTCAGAAACTTTGAAGATTTTTCTTACAATTTATACTATTATTTAATCATGAGATTTATTTTAATATAACTATATCATAAATCTAAACTCATAACATCGGAGATAAAATATGTATAAATTAATAGCATGCGATTTAGATGAAACTTTACTTGGAGATAATTCAAAAGTCCCTAATAAAAATATAGAAGCAATAAAAAAAGCAAGTAAATTGGGTATTAAGTTTGTACCTGCTACTGGAAGAGGACATAGATCAATAAAACCAACTTTGAAAGAATTAAATTTATTAAATAAAGAAAATGAATACACTATTTCTTTTAATGGTGGAGCAATAGTGGAAAATAATAATTATAAAATTCTAAAATTTCATGGATTGAGCTTTGATTTAGCAGATGCATTATTCAAATCCGGGCTTGAAAATAATGTATGCATTCATGTATACACTGAAAATGATGTTTTTGTTTTTAATATTAATGATGATGAAAAAGACTATATTTCAAATAGACTTAAAGGTTTTATAATCAAAGAAGATACCTCAATAGATTTTTTAAAAGATACACCTATATCTAAAGTGCTGTTCCAAAATTTAGATAGAACTTACTTAAACAATATAGAAAATAAAATTCAACATATAACAAATGATAAAGTTACTGTTACTTATTCATCAAATAGATATATAGAATTCAACTCAATTGGAGTTAATAAAGGAATTGCTGTAATTGAGCTAGGCGAAATGCTTGGAATAAAAAAAGAAGAGATTATTGCTATTGGTGATAATTTTAATGATTTGTCCATGCTAAATGCTGCCGGGCTAAGTATTGCTGTTAATAATGCAGTTCCACCAATAAAGGAAATTGTTGACTACGTATGTGAATGTAACAATAACGAAGGAGCAGTTGCAGAAGCAATAGAAAAATTTATTTTTAATTAGTTTATCTAAGTATTTATGTGCTTAAATAAACTATACTTTCCATAACCCATAATCTCTCATAATTAATATATAAAATAAAGCATATAGTCTCTGCTCCTCGCATAGACTATATGCTTTATTCTTAAGCAGAGATCCCAAATCTTGTATTTGATGTAAATTGCCGGCATTTACCACTTAGCGAGGTATGAGCTTATATCTATAGCCCTCATTTTTCTACAAGGAAAATACGTTCCTACTAATATGAGTAGGTGTTTCCTCTAAAAGAATTCCTTCCAACCCTCACAAAATAAGCAAATTTGTAAGAAGGAACTGAGCTATAATTCTCAATTCTTTTTTATAATTATTTATTTTTAATAGTCTTAATAAATCTTTCGATTCTCTTTAATGCTTCCATTATATTTTCCATTGATGAAGCATAGCAAGCTCTTATAAAACCTTCTCCGCAATCCCCAAAAGCATTACCTGGTACAACAAGAACTTTTTCTTGTCTTAATAGCTTTTCACAGAATTCATCAGACGACATTCCTAAAGATTGTATATTAGGGAATACATAAAATGCTCCAAGAGGTTCAAAACAATCTAATCCCATTTTTCTAAATCCATCAACTAGTACTCTTCTTCTTCTATTATATTCTTTTCTCATTTCTTCAACACTGTCATCGCCTTTTTTTAAAGCTTCAACCGCAGCAAATTGAGCAGTTGTTGGTGAACACATTATTGCATATTGATGTATCTTTTTCATTTGGGATATCAACGCTTTATGCCCACACAGATAACCTAATCTCCATCCAGTCATTGCATATGATTTAGAAAATCCATTTATAACTAGAGTTTTATCTTTTACTTCAGGGAATGATGCTATTGATACATGCTTCTCACCATAACAAAGCTCTGAATATATTTCATCAGAAATAATTATAACATCTTTGTCTTTTAACACATTAACAATTCCTTGAAGTTCTTCTCTCGTCATTATTGCACCTGTAGGATTGTTAGGAAATGGAATTATAACTACTTTTGTTTTAGGAGTAATAGCTTTTTCTAAATCTTCTGGCATAAGTTTAAATTCATCGCTTTCCTTGAGTTCAAGTACTTTTGCAGTAGCACCAGTGAAGGCTGTACATCCTTTATAAGCAACAAAGCTTGGCTCAGGAACTATAACTTCATCACCAGGTCCAACTAAGGCTCTAAGAGCAATATCAATTCCTTCACTACCTCCAACAGTTACAATAACTTCATCATCAGGATTATAAACTAGATCAAATCTTCTTTTTAAATACTTGCATATTTCATTTCTTAATTCAATGAAACCTGCATTAGACGAATAATGGGTATGTCCTTGTTCTATAGAATAAATACCTGCTTCTCTTACATTCCATGGAGTAACAAAGTCCGGTTCTCCAACCCCAAGAGATATTACCCCTTCCATTTCATTTACTATGTCAAAGTACTTTCTTATTCCTGATGGAGGCATATTTTTAACATTATCTTTTATCATATTTTCTATTATCATATGAATATAGCCTCCCTATCATCAAGTTTCTTTTCTTTAAATATTGTTCCATGATCTTTATATTTCTTTAATACAAAGTGAGTTGCTGTACTAAGTACATATTCTTGAACTGCTAATTTTTCTGATACAAACATAGCAACTTCCTTCATTGTTTTTCCTTCAACAATAACAGTTAAGTCAAATCCTCCAGACATTAAATAACATGCCTTAACTTGTGAGAACTTATATATTCTTTCTGCTACCTTATCAAATCCTTCTCCTCTTTGAGGTGTTATCTTAACTTCAATAAGAGCAGTTACAGTCTCACTTCCTGTGTTTTCCCAATTTATAAGAGTTGTATATCCTGCGATTATACTCTCTTCTTCATACTTTGTTATGGCTTCTCTAACTTCCTCTACAGTCTTTCCACACATTACTGCTATTTGTTCATCAGTATATCTGCTATTCTTCTCTAAAATTTCTAAGATTTCTTCCATTAAAAATCACCCTTCCATTCTATAATTACAAATAAAAAAACCTCCATCCCCAAAACAAGGGACGAAAGCTATTCTCCGCGGTACCACCCTAATAAACAATAAATATTGTTCTCTTAGTTAGAATATCAATTAATATTCTCCTTCTATAACGTGAAGTCTACGTCATTACCTAATTAAGAAGTTATCTTATTTTTCAGTAATGAAATTCAAAGGCTGCTTCTATTATGATGCTTTACTAGATTCTCACCAACTTCTAGCTCTCTTAAAAGCATGATTATAATATACTCTTCCTTATCAACATTTTTAAATATCTTTGTTTTTTATAATTATAACCTCAATGATATGAGAAATACAATAGTTTTATAAACTTTTTTCATAATTAATGATAAATATTTTTCAGACATATACTATCTATAATAAAAAATACTTAAATAATTTTATAATTGAACAAAACAAAAATCACCTACATAAATCTATTCTATGTTCAATTCTGGTATCTTAATAAAATAAATTCCTTTACGGAATCAGAAAATTTCAATAATATCTTAAATATAAATGGAACAGAAACTTTATAGCGTGGTTTCAATTTATCACTCATAATAATCTATTCATAATTTAAATCCTACATGAATATTATTATTTTTAACATACTCTATTGCTTTTTCTGTTTCTATAACTATATTAGTCTTATATTCTTCTCTTTTTAAATTAAGAATTATGGATCCTTCTTTTGAAACGTAATAACATGGCCTAATATTATTTAAAATAAATTTATATACTTCATTTATGCATTCATCATACTTACACATATCACTTTCTTCAATTATTTTAGGTACATATTCTTCTACATAAATTTCTGCACAATTAGCTACACTTTCTATATGATCTTTATTATGGCTCGGATTGTTTTTTATTTTATCTATTGATATCTTTATTTGATCAATGATAGTATCTTTCACTATTTCAAACTTAGAATCCAATTCCTTACTATTAATGCCTTTTGTTGATATTATATAATTTGGTTTTAGCCTATTTAATGTTAATGCATAAATATCCTTTAAACATTTATCACAAGTACAGACATCACTTTTCGCAATTACTTCTGCCATGCATTTTTCTACCCAAAATTCCATGGTATTAATAACATGTAACATAAAATTCCCTTCTTTACACTATAGATTTTTATATTTCCATGATTTAATATAATTATATAATATTTCTATTGCTTTTTCATTTAAAAATAGATTTAATCCTATATATTTTTATAGATGTAAATAAATTTATATATTAAACAAATTTATAGTTTGATGATATAATTATAGTATAAAATCGTATTTCATCTTCTTAAAAAGGGAGGTAAATAAAAATGGATTTATTATTTTATGGAAAAGATATAAATGATTGCTTAAATCAAGCTTCCAAAGAATTAAATATTCCTGTAGAAAATATTAAGTATAAAGTACTTAAAACTTCTGGTTTATTTAATCGAACAACAGAAATAAAAGTAACTTTAGATAAATTTAACACTGTTTCAGAGGAAATCACCAATCAAACCTTAAATGATAACGATAATTTTACATTAGATAATAATGCAAATGATAGCTTTGAATCTGGTATCAAAGTTGAAAATGGAGAAATTATTATAATTTCAGATCCTAATAATACTAATAACGAGAAATTCACCATAAGAGCCTGTGATGGAATAAATTTAAAAATAAATGATGTTCTCTGTCAATCCAAAATTCCATACCCAGTTTACGAAAACGATATCTTAAGTTATACAGCTTCCACAGTTGAATCCCATAGAAAAATGGATATTAGAATTTCTGAAGATAAAATGAACGTATATTCAATCATTGAATACACTCCAGAATACACTTATTATCTTAAAGACACATCTTTATCTAAAAATTTAGTTTTAAGAGCAAGAAAAAGACCCGGATCATATCCTAAAAAATATACGCCAAATGAACTAAAAACTGCTTTATATAACTTAAAAGTACGTAATGGAATAATTGATGAAGTATTAAATGAAGTATGCGAGGGTACACTTGGTGCAGAAATCTTAGTTGCAAAAGGTACACCTCAAGTAAATGACAAAGAAGATGAAATTAAGATTTTATTTAAACAAGAAGAAAAAAATCATTTTGATGTTGATTCTAAAGAAAAAATTGATTATAGAAATCTAAATAATTTATCTAATGTAAAAAAAGGTGAAGTTCTTGCGGTTAAAATTCCTGGTGTCATCGGAAAAAATGGATCTGATGTTTTTGGGTCAGTTCTTCCCAAAAAAACTTCACGCAGTAAGCCATTCAAAGCCACAAAAGGATGCACTATCTCAGAAAATAAAATTATTGCTACTAAATCTGGACGACCTAGTGAACAAAATGGTGTTTTCATAGTTAATGATGTCTATTCTGTCAACGATGTTGATTTAAATACTGGTAACATTAACTTTGTTGGAGATGTTGAAGTCAATAATAGTATTAATGATGGAATGAAGGTTCATGCAAAAGGCCGCCTTTTAGTCAGAAAAAATATCACATCCGCAACTGCTTCCGCAAATGGTCCTATATCTATAATGGGAAGTGTAATAAATTCTAGTATATTAGCCGGTGGGTATGATGTTGAAAGAAAAATTTACTTAGAAAATCTAAATAAATATTATTCAGATTTAACTGGTCTAATTGATGCAATTGAACTTCTTCTTGAAAAATCACCTGAAAGAAATATTGGTGAACTAATAAATGTTCTTATGGATAAAAGGTTTAAAAATATAACAAAACTTTCTATGAGTGTTTTAACTTTTAATATTTCCGCAGGAATTCAAAAAAGTGAAATATTAGACTTTATAAGAAACAAACTTATGGGTTTAAACACTTTTAATATTAAATCAATTGATGAGCTTAAATATTTTAAAGAACTAATTGAAGAAGAAATAGAAATAACAAATGATTCTTTAGAGATTCCTATAGATGTAACTTTATCTTATTGTCAAAATAGTAATATAGTATCTACAGGTAGCATTTTCATCACTGGTAAAGGTCAATTTACTTCTAAAATTAAGGCTTTTGATACCATTGAATTTACTCAGGAAAAAGCTGTTGCTAGAGGTGGAGTATTAAATGCAAGAAAATGTATAAAATTAAAAACAGTTGGAAGTGATGCAGGTGTCTTTACTACATTAGAAGTTGAAAAAGATGGTATTATAACCGCTGACATAGCTTACAATAATACAGTTTTCTGTTTTGGTAATAAGAAAAAAACATTGGAAGTTTCCGGGAGAAACGTCAAAGCTTTTATGGACAAGGATGGCGAAATCATAATTGAAAAATTCGTTCTTTAACAATTAAAAGTGATGTGAAGATTTTATAACCCTACACATCACTTTATTTTTATCCAACTTAAATATTCAATACAAATTTATCATCAACTACATCAATACTGCATTTTCCACCGTCTTTTAATTTTCCAAACAAAATTTCATCAACTAGAATATTTTTTATTTGTCCATTAATAACTCTTGAAATTTCTCTTGCACCGAACTCATGAGATGTGCCAATTTTAGCTACACGTTCAATACATTTTTGTGAAAATTCAATTTCTATTTTCTTAGCCGCAAGTTTTATCTTAAAGTCATTCAACTGCTTAGTAGCAATATCAACAGCCATTTTATCATTAATATGATTAAACACTACAATTTTATCAAGTCTATTTCTAAATTCAGGAGTAAAATAGCGTTTAACTTCCTCCATAATAGCTTCTCCTTTAACTTCACGATTTCCAAAGCCAATAAGTTGCTTTCCTATATTTTTAGCTCCTGCGTTTGATGTCATTATTATGATAGTATTTTTAAAATCTGCTTTTCTGCCTTTATTATCAGTCAGTGTCGCATAATCCATAACTTGTAATAAAACGCTCACTATATCTTCATGTGCTTTTTCAACTTCATCTAAAAGCAATACACAATGCGGAGTCTTTCTTATTGTATCAGTTAAAAGTCCACCTTCCTCATACCCAACATATCCTGGAGGTGATCCTATAAGCTTAGCTGCTGCATGCTTTTCAGTATATTCACTCATATCGAAACGTACAAGTTCTATTCCTAAAGAAGATGCTAATGTTTTTGCTATTTCAGTCTTACCAACACCAGTTGGTCCAACAAAAAGCATTGAAGCTATTGGTTTTTCATCATCTGTAAGTCCTGCTCTAGACATCTTTATACATCTTACTATTTCTTCAATAGCTATATCTTGATTAAATATTCTTGTCTTTAAATTTTCTTCCAAATGTTCCAAACTATTGATCTCATTAGTCTCAACACTTTGCTTTGGAATACTACATACTTTTGATATTACACTCTCAATTATCTTTTCATCAACAGTTATTTTTTCATCAGTACTTTCAATAGTATTACGTGCGTAAGCTCCTGCTTCATCGATAATATCAATAGCTTTATCTGGTAAAAACTTATCCTTAATAAATTTATCACTTAATATAACTGAACTTTTAATAGCCTCATCTGTATATTCAACATTATGGTATTCTTCATAGCTAGTCCTTATTCCATTTAGTATTTCAATAGCTTCCTTAATTGATGGTTGCTTAACATCTATAGTCTGAAATCTTCTGCTTAAAGCTTTATCCTTTTCAAAATGCTTTTTATATTCATCAAATGTAGTGGCTCCAATGAATTTTATTTTTCCATCTGTAAGATATGGCTTAAGTAAATTTGATGCATCTAAAGCTCCACCATTTAATGCTCCAGCCCCAACAATACTATGAATTTCATCAATATATACAATTGGATTTTTAATTTTGCTTATTAAATCAAGTATCTTCTTAATTCTTTCTTCAAAATCTCCTCTATACTTTGTTCCAGCAATAACAGATCCAATATCTAAAGAAAATATCTTACTGTCTTTAAGTTTATCTGGAACATTTCCATCCACTATAAGCTTTGCAAGTCCAAGAGTAATAGCAGTTTTACCAACTCCAGATTCTCCTATATGGATTGGATTATTTTTATTTCTTCTACAAAGAATTTGAATTGTTCTATCTAGTATATCTTTTCTCCCTATAAGTGGATCTAAGTTTTCCTCTTTAGCTTTTTCTGTTAAATCAATAGTAAATTTATGAAGAAAAGCATCTTCTCTCTTTTTAGTTTTAGCTTCTTCACTAAGTTCTAACTCATCTCTATTATTATCATCAGAATTATCTTCTTTATCTTCTGAAATAAACTCATCCGTATCAGATCTATGGCAAAGTTTATATAATAATTCTCCTTTTATTATTCCTTCCTGTTGTAGATAATACAGCGCATAACTCTCTTCCAAATCAAAAAATGCCGCCATTATATGTTCTACATCAATAGCATCTCTCTGACTATATCTAACTTGTTCATTCGCTCTAAGTATAACCTTTTGAAAATCTATACTTTCTTGAGGTTCTCCAGTTTTTCTACTTATATATGTCTTTATATATGTTGCTAAGTTATATCTTAATCCACCTATATCTCCACCTAATTCTTCGATTGCATTCATAATAGTGTCATCAAATGTAGCTGCATACAGCAAATGTTCTGGTGTAATATATTCACTATTTCTCTCTTTTGCTTCTTCGTATGCTTTTACAAGTATATTGTTTACTTCACTTGTAACCTTCATAACTATACCTCCTCAACTGTAAGTTTGAAAGGAAAATCTTGTTCCTTTGCGAGTGACATTGCTGTAGTAGCTTTTGTAACAGCAATATCATAACTATATATTCCTGCTACCCCTATTCCTTTTTCATGTACATCAAGCATTATTTTTTCTGCTTCAACTATATTTTTATTAAATATTGACATAAGAACATGTATAACAAATTCCATAGTAGTATAATCATCATTATACATTATCACTTTATAATCTTTTGGCTTTTTTATTTTTATTTTCCCTTCGCTTTTTACCTTAGTAATAGTCCCTACACTCATCTATCTCTATTCCCTCCTGGGTAGTCTTATAGAACTCTATATTATATACTAATTTTCTATAAACTTTTCTTACTTTTAATATACAATAATTAGTTTAATTAATCAAAGTTATTATCAAGATTTCTAATTTATACAATTAATTATAACTCATTTCAAAAAAAGGATTCAAAATCCTGAATCCTCTCTCTCTAAATTATATAAGTTTATCTTTACGTTAATAATATTTCTGATTTTCACATTAAATTTGTATATAATTACGCTTATCTTCATTAGTTTTATTATATTCTAAATTTTAATTACTTAGCTACATTTCCTGCTACATTAAGCGCATCCCAAGTTCTAGCAAATGGTGGTGCATAACATAAGTCAAGCATTCCAAGTTCTCTAGTTGTAAGTTTACCATAAATACATGCAGCAATTACATTGACTCTCTGCACTGCATCCTTGTATCCGGCAACCTGCCCACCTAAAATCACTTTTGTATCTGCATCATAAATTAATTTTATATAAATTTTGTTTTGTCCTGGATAATAACTTGTTTGATTCATATCTGATATAAATGTAGTCTTGTAGTTTAATCCAAGCGCTTCTGCTTTACTTTCAGTTATACCAGTTCTTCCGGCTTCCATATCTAAAACCTTAATACAGCTTGATGATAAAGAACCTTGGAACGCAATATCATTTCCACCTATATTTTCACCTACTATACGTCCAAGTTTATTAGCCCCTGTTGCAAGTGGTACATAAGCATCTTCGTTTGTTACTATTTGCTTAATAGTTGCGCAATCTCCTGCTGCATAAACATCTTCAATTGATGTTCTTCCATATTCATCTACTATGATTGCTCCATTCTTAAGCATTTTAAGCTTATCACTTTTTATAAATCCAGTATTAGGTCTAACTCCAGTTGCTACAATTACTATGTCTGCTTCTATTTCTCTATTACTGCTTATAACCTTTTTAACTCTATTATCTTCACCTACAAGTTCTTTAACAGTTTCATTAAGATATAGGTCTACACCTTTACTTCTTAATTCCTCTTCTAATAAATCTGTTATTTCTTTATCAAATACATCTTTTAATATTCTATCTTCCAATTGGAAAACAGACACTTCTTTATTATTATGCTTAGCAGCTTCTACAGCTTCAAGTCCAATAAATCCTGCACCAATTATTGCGATTTTTTTGTTTTTCTCATCGCTTATAAGATGCTTTAACATCTTCCCATCTTCCATGCTTTTCAATGTATATACATTTTCAAGCTCTAAATTTTTTATTGGTGGAATTATGCTACTTGAACCTGTAGCAATCATAAGCTTATCATAGCTATCATCAAAAGTTTCATTACTTTTTATATCTTTAACAGTAACTTTTTTATTATCAAAATCTATATTTATTACTTCATGTTCAAGCTTAACATCTACTCCACTTTTAATAAATGCTTCTGGAGTTCTTGCAATCATGTTTTCTGAATCATTAAAAAAGTTTCCAACAAAGTAAGGTAATCCACATGCTCCAAAAGAAACTATTTTAGATTTTTCATACATTATTATTTCAGCATCTTTATGGATTCTTCTAAGTTTAGCTGCTGCACTTGTCCCTGCTGCAATACCTCCAATTATTATAACTTTCATTTGTTTTCCTCCTATATTTTTATATACATTATATGATATAAAGTATATTTATTTTTCTATTTATCTTTAGTAGTTTAAGTTTAAATTTAATATTTTATAATATAATTTATGGTTAAATCATAATTATTTTGATACGAGTTGTCAATATATCCTATCAGTTTACTCTTATTAATTTCAAATTTATAATTCAGAAAAAAGTGCGTTAGCACGAATATTTTATATTACAGCAATATGGTATATACTATATAAAATTCTTATAGTACAAAAAATATTCAACACTCATAAAGACATTCAGTAGAAATATAATCTGTTAACGCTATAAGCCTATGTTTTAAAATAATGTTGTTAACATTATTTTTTATATAATATATAAAACAATTCTTACATACTATCTAATTAAAATTTCATTTTAAAGCATTACATTTTTTAGATAAATAATGTATTAAATCAAGTTGTTGATCTCAATTTAATACATTATTAACAAAATAATTTTTAGATAAATCATATGTAAAATCAAGACTATTAAATTTCTTGTAAACATTAAAAATAATAAAATATGAAAGATATCCTTCTAAATATTTAGTCGCTACTCCTTTAAATCCACCTATCCATCTTTTCAAATTACCTCTAAATTTTTTTATACATTCTTCTCTATATGCATTTAAAGTTATTCCTTTATTGTGTTTCTTTGCAACATTCATCATATATCTGTCGTAGTCTGACACTATGTATGAATTTTCTTCTATTTTTGAATATACTAAATTTTTAAAACTATCTTCACTCCAATAATCCTTGCATATTGGAACTATAATCATTGAATCGTGTCGATCTCTTGCTGCTACAATCCATATATTTTTTCTTTCTGAGGTAGTAATATTTCTGCATCCTTTAAAATTTTCCTTTTCAATTGCTTTTGTTATAAAAACTTTCCCTTCTAATTTATCAGCCATTATCTCCTGAAGCATCCCATGCATAACTTTATGTCTCCATATGAACGCTGTTCTTATGTTTATTTCTAATATTTTTGAACATGCTCTTAAAGAAATCTTTTGAAGCATTAATTCCATAAATTCAATCCATTTTTCTGGGTCTTTTTTTGAATAACGCCATAAAGCTTTTGTAGTTTTAGAAAAAGTTTTTTCGCATTCTTTGCATTTATATCTCTGAATTCCTTTATATTTTCCAAACTTAATATAACTTTTTCCATTACAATTTGGACATTCTTTAATACATCTATTTTTATAGATATCATATTTCAAAAGATTTCCTGTATGTTTTCCCAATTTTTCAAAATTACTATCTTCTTGTACCATAATAATCTCCTATATCAAAATAAAACTATTATTTTGATACTTTCCACAAAACAGCATTTCTAAACATAACAACATTTTATTAAAACATATATATATGTTTAAGCAATAATATCAATAATGCTTATTCATTCCTCAAGTTATTGATTTTTATGTATCTGCATACTCAAAAATATTAGAATCGATAGTTTTGGAAATAGAAAGAGCTATTTAGAGTATTATTGTTGGTTGATTTTAAGAAAGAAAGTTTAAAAAACTAAGGTTATAAAGAAAAATTTTAAAATGAAGAATAAGTAAAAATTAAACACCCAAATCATATATTATTTGGGTGTTTTAGACTGTTAATTAATTAGCCTTTATACGCTATAACTTCAACTTCACATAAAACATTTTTAGGAAGTTCTTTAACTGCAACGCAAGAACGTGCAGGCTTACTTATAAAATACTCTCCATATATTTCATTAAACTTTCCAAAGTCAGACATATTAGCAAGGAAGCAAGTAGTCTTAACTACATTTTCAAATTTTACATTATTTGCTTCTAATATCGCACTAATGTTTTTCATAACTTGAGTTGTTTGTTCTTCAATAGTTGTTCCAACAACCTCACCTGATTTTGGGCATAAAGCAATTTGTCCTGATGTAAATAATAAGTCTCCAACTGAAACTGCTTGTGAATATGGTCCTATAGCAGCTGGTGCTTTATCTGTATTTGTGATTTTTAACATAATAATTCCTCCTGATTTTTCATATTAATTGTTTAATAATAGTTAATTAAAATTTATCTTTTATCAACTTATATTATATTTTACAACTAAAATCGTAATAAAAAAAGTTATGAAAACAGAAATTTATACATCATTGCTTCATAACTTATCTCAATTATATCACAATTCCTTAATGCCATTCAACCAATTGTACGTCTTAAATATATGATAATTTAAGATATATGAACTACTAAAAACTTCATAGTATACTTCAATTTTATCTAGATGATTTAAATTTTATTGATAAGCACATAAAAATATATTGACATTTTTTTCTTGCTATTATATTATTGTATTAAGAACTTAGTACAATAATATAATAATACAAAAGGAGTGAGATTATGACATGGCAATTCACAGATGATAGACCAATATATTTGCAACTTATGGAACAGATTCAACTAAAAATAATATGTGGCCAATATAAAGTTGGAGAAAAACTTCCATCAGTTAGAGACTTAGCAAGTGAGGCTGCTGTCAATCCAAATACAATGCAAAAAGCTCTTTCAGAGCTTGAAAGAATCGGTTTGGTTTTTAGCCAGAGAACAAGTGGTAGATTTATTACGGAGGATAGTAATATGGTTGAAAATATGAGAAAAGATTTAGCAAGAGAGCAAATTGAAAAATTTTTAAATAACATGGAAAAGATAGGCTTTGGCAGAAAAGAAGCTATTGCGCTTATGGAAAATATTGCAAAGGAGATGAAATAATAATGAACACTAATAATTTAACTACTTCTCCTACTAATGATGAAATATTAAATGATAATCCTATACTTGAATGTAAAAACTTAGTTAAGACCTTTTCTAACAAACAAGCTTTGAAAGGAATAAACCTTTCAATAAAAAGAGGTAGAATTGTTGGTCTTCTTGGACCAAATGGTAGCGGGAAAAGTACATTAACCAAAATTGCTAATGGCCTTTTAACTCCTACAAGTGGTGAAATTTTAATAAATGGAATGCATCCTGGAATTGAAACTAAAAAGATGGTTTCATACTTGCCTGAAAGAACCTATTTAAATGATTGGATGAAAGTTTCTGATATCATAAGCTTCTTTAGAGATTTTTATGAAAATTTTAACTCTGAAAAAGCTTATGATATGCTAAAAAAGCTAAATATTAATCCTAATGATAAATTAAAAACTATGTCAAAGGGTACCAAAGAAAAGGTTCAGCTTATTCTAGTGATGAGCAGAGAAGCAAAACTTTATTTTCTAGATGAACCAATAGCCGGTGTTGATCCTGCTGCAAGAGATTATATATTAAACACAATATTAACTAACTATAATGAAGATGCTACTATTATAATAACTACTCATCTTATTTCAGATATAGAGCGAATACTAGATGATGTCATCTTCATTTCACACGGTGAGATAGCTCTTGAAAAGACTGTTGATGAAATTAGAGAAGATGAAGGAAAAAGTGTTGATTCTTTATTTAGGGAGGTGTTCAAATGTTAGGAAAGTTATTAAAATATGAATTTAAAGCAACAAGTAGAATATTATTACCCCTTTATGGTGCTCTTTTAATCTTTGCTTTTATCGTAAAAATATTTATTGGGACTAAATTAGATGGCGTAAACATGGACTTTCTTGGCGGAATACCTGCTGTAGTTAGCATATTTACCTATGGTGCTACAATGGCAGCCGTATTTATAGTAACAATATTTATAATAATACAGCGTTTTTATAAAAACTTACTTGGTGATGAAGGTTATTTAATGAATACACTTCCTGTTTCTACAACTTCAAATATATCTTCAAAACTTATTTCTGCTATAATTTGGAGTTTAGTTAGTATTTTTGTTGCTATATTATCAATAATAATCATGATGTATAACAGAGAAGCATTTGGTAACTTCTTTTCAATAATACCTGAAGCATTTTCTAAAGCTTACTCTGAATTTGGTAGATTGCTTATACTTGTAGGTATAGAATTCTTAGTAGCTGGTTTACTACAACTTGCTTTAAATATCACTTTAATATATACTTCAATTTCAATCGGACACTTATTGCCTAAAATGAAGATTCTTGGATCATTTGGTGCCTTCATAGTTTTAAATATAATTATGAATACAATTTTCTCATCAATTATGCTTTTAATTCCTAATAGTTTTAGTGAATATATGAGTTTAGTGTTCCAATCTAATATGACAGCACTTGTACATCTTATAGGCTTAGGAGCTGCCTTTATAAATGCCCTTTGGTTTACTATATTCTTCTTAATCACTAGATATATATTGAAAAATAAACTTAATTTGGAATAACAGTAAAAATATATAAAGTATTTAACAAAATATCGATAATTAAATATGTAATATTTTCAATACTTTGTATGATAATAGAAAAGGAGTTGATTTTGATTAAATTATTATTGAAGCTATCAATACCACTTATAATTTTTATAGGTATATTTATATGTTTTCAAACATTTATTTTTAATGATAAGAATTATATGACATCTAATTTATCTTCATTCGATCAGTATACTATAAACAATAATAATGATTCAAAGTCATCTGATTCTTTTAAGCATATAGGATCTTTATTATTATCAGATAAAAATAATGAAGAACATAATGATAGATCTTCTTCTAGAGAAATCAGAAAGCTAATCCAAAACACTAGTCGATGTATAAGATCTAAATTTCTGCCTATAAAGTAGTTTTTATCTAAAAATTTAAGGATACAGCCTAAAATACTGTATCCTTATTTATTTAATTTTTTATATACTATTAATGGCCTACATAGCAACTCTAAAATTACTTTCAGCCTATAGAACTATCTTAACGAACTTTTTCTTTCCAATTTTAATAACATCACCATTGTTTAATATTGCACTGATTTCATTTATTTTTTCACCATTTATTTGGACTCCACCTTGACTTATAAGCCTTCTTATTTCACTTTTACTTTGAATAAAATTATCATCAATAAGCAATTGTATAATATCTTCTAAATGCTTTATGCTATCATTCATTTTTATTTCTGGAATATTTTCTGGAATTGATTTTTTACTAAATGCTGCATCATAAAATTTAATTGACTCTTTTACTTCTTCATCTGAGTGATATAGTCCTGTTATAATTTTAGCTAACTCAAATTTAACATCTCTTGGGTTTTTTCCATTCTTCAATTGCTCCTTTATTTTATCTACAATATCTGGATGTTCATCAGTTGCAAGTTCAAAGTATTTAATTATAAGATTATCTGGTATCTCCATAACCTTTTTAAACATTACATTTGCTGGTTCACTAACTCCGATATAATTTCCAAGGCTCTTACTCATTTTTTCTATTCCATCTAATCCTTCAAGAATAGGCATAAACATTGCCACTTGCTCTTCCTGTCCTTTTGCCTTTTGAAGTGTTCTTCCCATTAAGATATTAAAAGTCTGATCAGTTCCACCGAGCTCTATATCTGCCTCTAATGCTACTGAATCGTAGGCTTGCATCAATGGGTAAAAGAATTCATGAATCCCTATTGGCACATTATTCTTAAATCTTTTTTGAAAATCATCTCTTTCCATCATACGCGCTACAGTAGTTGTCGCTGCAAGATTTAATACATCATCAAAGGCTAATTTTGAAAGCCATTCACTATTAAATCTAATCTCAGTCTTATCTTTGTCTAAAACTTTAAATATTTGCTCTTTATAAGTTTCTGCATTAGCTTTTACTTGTTCATCTGTTAACGCTTTTCTTCCTTTAGCTTTTCCTGTTGGATCTCCTATCTTTCCTGTAAAATCTCCAATTATAATTACTGCCTTATGCCCCAAATCCTGCATTTGTTTAATTTTACGTAATACAACTGCATGGCCTAAATGTATATCTGGTGCACTTGGATCAAGGCCAAGTTTTATTGTAAGCTTTTTATTTTCTTTTTCGCATTTTTCTAATTTTTTTCTTAAGCTTTCTTCGCTTACAATAGTATCTACTCCCTTCATTATAATCCTTAATTGTTCATCAATTGTTTTGTTCATTTCAAAACTCTCCTTATATTATATTTTTTAATATAAGCAAGTTCTATAAGATTCATGAAATGCTTGCATAAGTTCTCTTCTTAAAGTGATAATGTAAATTTTACAGCTATTTAAAAAAATTATTAAAATCTATTATATCCTTAAATAGTACTATTTTAACAGTTTCAGATTCACTATAAATTCTGAGAAAATAAAAAACTCCCGTCCTCTTGAATATCAAAAGGACGAGAGAATATCTCGTGTTACCACCTTAGTTTATAGACAACTCACATTGTCTACCTCTTCGAGTACTCCATTGCTTTACATGGGTTATACTCTAGCACTATAACGTGTGCAGGTTACGTCACAGCCTACTAGATAAAAAATCGTTTGGTGTGAAGCTCAAAGATGTATTCATAATAAACTACCATGCACCTCTCATCAACCGGTTACTTTCTGTTTGGATTATATATTACTACTTATTCTTATCATAGCTTTTCATATCTTATACTCCAAAATATAGATTTTGTACTATAAGTTTTCGTTATGCCATATTAAATTATTTTAATACTACTATTATTTTTCTAAAAAGTCAATACTTACTTATATTCTTTCTATAGAAAAAGTTTCATCCTCACTAAATATATATCTAAAGTTATTATTTAAATTCTTCACGAATGCTTCAATCCATAAGTTTCTTAAACTATAGAATATACTAACATCCACTCCTTCTTTTTCCCATGTTTCTTTATGGACACATACTCTTCTTTTCCATGTTACCTTTTCGTCACTAAGCTCTATAAATTCATTAACTCTATCACATGGCATACCATCTAAAATATAATTATTAACTTCTGTAAATATATCTTGTGCATTTTTTATATCTTGCTCTTCATTTTTAACTTCATCAGCTGCTTTTATACCTTGTTCTTTATATATATTTTCAATTTTAGTCAAAGATAGATTATCATTTTCTAAAATTGTTTTAGTATAAAAAGCCATTCTTCCTTCTGCATTATGAATCTTATTTTGTAACCATCCATGTATATTGCTGTGATCTATTAATTCTTCAAGTGATTTATGTGGTAATTTCTCACCATATCTTTCTTCGGCATGCATTTTCAACTTTTCTATATTTAAACCTTCATCTTTTGCAAGGTTCACTATCTCATCCTCTAGATTTTCAAACCATAATATTTTATTAAATAACCAATAATGGATTTTTCCTAAAAAAGCGCTCATATGTATTCCTCCTAAATTAAAATCTAGTATAAAAATTATTCTAATTAATATCTACGATTTTCATACTTATATGTAATAAAAACTTCTTATAATTAAATTTTTGTTAAAATTATTATATCTTTTTAACTTGTTTTTGTATGTAACATTTGTTACTAAAATATAATAAAAAGCAGTAATAGCTCAATATTAACTTCTCCTCTATATAGACATTTTTATTGTTTTACATGTCTACCAAAAAAGGAGCATATAACTACTATTACTGCTTCTTTATTTATAAGATTTCTTTAGGATTTAATCCATAAATATTTTTTTCTAATTGGCTATCCCTGCAAAGTAATATAAGCAACCATATACCACCTATAATCGGAATAAAACTTATAAAATACCACCATCCACTTTTTCCAATGTCATGTAGTCTCCTAACACAAACTGCTATACCAGGAATAAGTACTCCTAAGCTGTAAATTAAAGAAATTATTGGAGATGTTCCAAGTAAATAGTCAATAACATTCAATATAATTGCGAAAATAACATTAAATAATACAAACATCCAATATTCTTTTCTTCTAGCTCTTCCATTAAAATTCACATAATTTTTAAGTACATTTAAATACCAACTCATTTTCATCCTCCCTTCTTATAATAATATACTATACAATTATTATATTATTACAGATGTTTATAAATTACAAATATTTATAAACATCTAATACACTTCAAATTATCAATAAATAATTTAATCATATACTATATTTAATCTAGGGCTATTGAAAATAAAAGCAATTTAATTATTACATCAATTTTAATTTCTCTTCATTTAATACAATTATCCTTTTCATTCCATCTAATTGTATTATTCCATCATCTTCAAATTTCCTAAGCTTCCTACTCATTGTTTCCCTCGTAACGCCTATATAATTTGCCATGTCTTCTCGTGTTATAGATAGTTCTATAATTATATTGTCATCTTTTCTATGTCCATATTTTTCAATGAGTTCTATTAATAAATATGCCACTCTTGCATCTATATCATTAGTAGCTAAATTTTGGATTAATTCTTCCATTTGAGATAATTTTTCTGCAACACTTTCTAAAATTTTAATGCCCATTTCAGGATTATTCATCATCAGTGTTTTCATCTCATCTTTAGTTATAATGCATAACTTACAATCTTCTATAGCTTCTGCATTAAATTTATGAGGAGATTCTTTTAATAACTCCAAATCTCCCACAAAATCATTTTTTGATAGAATGCTAAGTATCTGTTCTTTCCCATCTTTTGTATATTTATATAATTTAACTTTTCCTTCATTTATAAAGCATAGTGAATTTGATATACCGCCTTCTTGAAATATCACATCACCTTTTTTTACTTCTCTGCTTCCAATTGCTTTTACTACTTCCAATAGCTCAGTGCAATCTAGATTATAAAATAAAGGAATTCCACTTGCACAATGACCCTTACACATATTAGAGTTTCCAGCTGTATTCATATATATCATCCTTTATAATCTTTTATATCTAGATTAACATTAAATTTATTTAATGTACAATATATATTCTGGTTAAATACTCTATAAATTATAAACTTATCTATATTTCTCTTCTAAGCTTTCAACTATTCTTATATACTTATTTTTAACATCTTTATTCTCTTCTTCATATTTAAAACATTCTATATCTATTTCTTTAAGTATCTCATCTTTTAGCTCTCTTTGTGCAAATTTATATATAACATTGTTTTCTTTTTCAATGTGTCTTTCTAAAAGATGTGTATATGATATGGCATTTGCTATTACATCAAGCTTAGCTTCTTCATATCCTTTTTTAACTTTAGATAGAGCTTCTTCTAAGTCTCTTACATACATTCTTCCCATATCATGTTCAACTAACATTCCATGTTTTATTATTTTCTCACCAACTGCGCCTAAATTCTCAACCATTTTGTTAAAAAGCTTTATTTCTTCTTTATTATGATGGTGTCCATCAGCATAATTTCTTATAAAATCTATTATTGTTTCAAATTCTTCATAATTTATTTCTTTATTATTTAAAATATTTAACGAAATCTTTCTAATAATTTTAAGCATTCTTGTAATCACTTCATGTTCTTTTACCATTATATCTATTGCATTCATATAACATACCTCGCTTTATTTTTCTTTAAAAATATTTTTCTTTTATTCTGCTATTTTAACCAATCATGAGCTCAT
Source organism: Clostridium neonatale (assembly GCF_001458595.1). GTDB lineage: Bacteria > Bacillota > Clostridia > Clostridiales > Clostridiaceae > Clostridium > Clostridium neonatale. The sequence continues at coordinate 41,359 of NZ_LN890328.1, read as the reverse complement.
ATTATTATTTTCATACTTACTGTAACTTATAAATTATTTTGTTGAATTAATTTTAACTTATAAAAAGAAATACTTCTGTAACACCTGTTACATAATCATTTCTTTTTATAAGTTGCTTTTTTACATTATCTATATCAAATGTTTTATAAAAAATATAAAAAGCATGAAATTATATTTACATATTAGTAATTTATAATTTCATGCCCTCTCATATAATATTTTAATTTCTTTTTAAATTATTATACTCTAATGCTATTATCTTAAGTTAATAACAGTACCTTTTAATCTAGTCATAGCCTCAATAGAATATCTTATTCCTTGAGTTCCAATTCCAGAAGATTTAACTCCTAAGAATGGGAAATGATCTGGACCTCTTTCAGTCTTGTTATTAATTTGAACTGTACCAACCTCTAATTTATCAGCAACATAAAATGCATTATCTATATTTTCTGTAAATACAGCTCCTTGAAGACCATATTCTGATTCGTTTGATATACGTATAGCTTCATCTCTATCTTTAACTCTCATTATTGGAAGAACTGGTCCAAATGGTTCTTCCCATGCAAGTCTCATATCTTCTGTCACCTTATCAAATAGTGTTGGATAAATAACATTTCCTTCTCTTTTTCCTCCAAAAAGTAACTCAGCACCTTTTTCTTTTGCATCTTCCATCAATTCACAAACAAAATCTGCGCTTTTAGTGTTTATAAGAGGTACAACATCCCCTTGTTCTTCTAACGGATTAACAACTTTTAATTTAGCTACCTTTTCTTTTAATTTTTCTACTAAAGCATCTGCAATTTCTTCTTCTACTAAAACTCTCTTAACTGCAGTACATCTTTGACCTGAATATGAATATGCTCCAGCTATAATATTACTTGCTGCAAGTTCTAAATCAGCATCTTTTAATATTATTGCTGCATCCTTTCCACCAAGTTCCATTAAAAGAGGCACCATAGTTGTAATTTTAGAAATTCTTTCACCAACTGCACTGCTTCCTGTGAAGTTTATAAAGTCAATCCCCTTATGAGTAGTAATATAATCTCCTATTTCGCTTCCTCTACCAGTTATTGTATTTATTACTCCTTTTGGAACTCCAGCTGCTTCAAATATTCTTGCTAAATATATTCCACAAAGACTTCCTTGTGTCGCTGGCTTTAATACAACTGAATTACCAGCGATTATTGCTGGTGCTATTTTAGATGCTGCAAGATTTACCGGATAGTTAAATGGTGATATTGCAAGTACCACTCCAAGAGGCACTCTATTTACAACTGATATTTTATTTCTTTTATACCCTGGAAATGTATCACCTGGTATGCTTTCTCCTGACATATTTTTAGCTGTATCTGCTGTAAATCTTATAAAATCAGCAGTTCTAACCACTTCTGAAATAGAACTTTTTCTGTCTTTTGCTATTTCCCTAATCATTATTTCAGCTATTTCTTCTGAATATTCAACAAAAAGATCTGCAGCTTTATATAAAATCTCAGCTCTTTCGTTTAAAGTAATTTTTCCCCATTCCTTTTGTGCTTCTTTAGCACCTTTTATTATAAAATCAACTTCATCTTTAGTCATAGCTGGAACTCTTCCTACCAAAGAGTTATCTATTGGTGAATTTATATCTATAAAATTATTACTTTCACTGGATACCCATTTCCCATTTACTAAATTTTTAAAATTCTTATTTCCGTCGTTTGTCACACTAAACATTTCTTTTACCTTCTCTCTTAATATAAGTGTTAATTTTAGTGGTATTATTATCAAATTCTAAGATGAATATATTATTTTGTTATATCTTCACCAGCTGCAAATAATTCATAATTTATATCTTCTTTATTAATATTCATATCTATTAAATTATGATATAAATTTCTCATAAATTGAACTGGTCCACAGAAATAGAATTCTCCATTTCTAGGCAGATTATTCTCCATATATTCTTTTGATATTCTTCCACTAATCTCAAAAGTCTCACCTATCTTATCACAATCTAAAGGCCGTGTATAGATAGTAGTTACTTCTAAATTATTATTATTCTTTTCTAATTCTTTAATTTCTTCTTTAAAACTATGATACTTTGAGTTAGGCGTACTATAAATCAAGTAAATCTTTCTATTAGTTTGTACAGCCTCATATGCCATAGTAAGCATAGGCGTTATTCCTATACCTCCACCTATAAGAACTAAAGGTTTTTCGCTGTCCTTAAGCACAAAGTTTCCAATAGGCGCTGTGATATATAATGTGTCATTTACTTTAATGTCATCACATAAATTTTTACTTATAAGTCCTTCGTCTTCTCTTTTTACACTTATTCTATAAAATTCTCCATTGGAATTTAGTGATAGTGTATATTGTCTTGGAATTGTAAAGCTTCCATCTTCATTTTTAATTTTTACAGCAATATATTGCCCTGCTATAAATGATGGCAATCTGCTTTTGTCTTCATTTTCTAAATAAAATGATTTTACTAAATCATCTTCTTCAACTATTTTTGTAACTTTTATCTCTTTAAATCCTCGCCATTTTTCCGTTTGTTCTTTATAATTAATGTTCATCATTTGTTCCTCGTTATTTATCATTTGTATTTAAAGTCTGTAAGTATATTATAATGTTAATATACTAAAAAAAATGTGATTTAAATCACATTTTAATAATTTAAATCACACTTTTAAGCACAAAATTTTAAGACTATTTTCTAGCACCTTAAATATATAGCTATATTCCTGCAATCTTTACATTTTTTATATTAGATTCATCTATTTTCATCTCTAACGTCTTAAAACCAATTTATATTTTTAATTTTTTACACTTAAGATTTAAGCTTCAATTTTAGATTTTTGCCTATATTTTTTTGAAGCAGCATTTTCTATTTTCTTAACTTCTTCTTGGGCAACTGACTTATTACTGTATCTTACATATTGAAACCATTCTAACAAATCAATAATATCATCATATTCAAAATTTTCATTACTTTTCAGCCTTTCAAGATATTCCTTAATAGTTTCTCCATATATTATAGGATAACCTAATTTATTCAAAGAAGAAAATATCTTTTTCATACATATAAATGCCTTCTCTTTATTAGTGGCTTTTTTATATAGCCTTCTTTCATTCCATTTGTACAATAATAATACACAAAGTATTAAGAATACAATTATGCTAACTAAAATAATAATGTATTTTATCCATACAAGCACATTATTATTAGATTGACTTTGCAATGAACTAATTATTTGAGTTGAATCAGTTTGTTCAGTAACAGGTACCTCATATCCATTTTCATTTCTATTTGAATAGTTAATAATTCTCCAACTAATACTATCCACCCCATACCCAGGTGTGGAATCCATCCTAACCCAGCCAAATCCTTCTAAATAAATTTCTGTCCATGCATGTGATGCACCTGACTTAACAACAAAAGCATCATCCTTTTTTTGTCTGTAATTAATAAATGCCCCTTCTACATATCTAGTTGGAATACCAACATCCCTACATAATATCGCCATTGAGCTGGCAAAATATGTGCAGTATCCCTTTTTCTCTTCAAATAAAAAATATTCTACAGGATCCTTTCCATCTGGAAGTTCATCTAATTTAGTTGAATACTTATAATTCTCTTTTAAATAATTACATATAGCTTCTGCTTTGTCATATTGATTGGTACATCCTTTTGTTATTTCTTCTGCTAGATCCTTTATTTTTTTAGAATTATCTTTAGGTAATTGAAGATATTTTTCTTCTATTCTTTTACTTCTTTCTAAAAGCTGCTTTCTAAAATTATCAGAAATAATATTCTTTATTTTTTCATCATTAAAATTAAGTTCTTTAGCTGTTTGTTCAAATAAACTTCCCTCTATGTCTATTTCTTTTTTATTTTCTTTTGCATAATAGTTTTTCTTTGAATTGAGTCTTTCTAAATATGCTTTTATTTCATCATTGTTCATATTCATAATAAGCGATGATGCATAATAAGAATATCCTTTTGTATGCTTATTTTTAAAGTAAATATTATCACCTATTGTCTTTAAATCTGCATTATCTGAATATTTATCAATTGAAATACAGTTTTCTGGTCTAAAAACTGTATTGGTAGCAAGCTTGTTAAAACTTATTTTATATCTTACTCTTCTTGAAAAATATTCATCCTGAAGATTGCTTAAATCAGAATAATATAGATTGTATAGTTTCTCATTTAATTCCATCTTATATTCATCTTCTGATACGTATTCGTCATCGGTTTGCCATCCATCACGTGTATATGTACTACGTGTTATTCCATATAAATATCTTGTTTTAACGCTATCAGAAACATCTACTGTAAACATATTACGTTCTTTATCATCTATTAATGTTCCTAAAAATCCTCCACCTTCATCAGAAAATCCTGCCCTATTAACATCAAATCTATATTTTTCATCATTGTTTCCATAAATACAGTAATATACAAGTCCCTGCATACTATCTTTCACATTATAGACAGTATTTTTTATAAACGTCCATTTAATAGGCTCATCATTAGAAGGTATGCATACAGAAAGTAATACTGTTATGCATATAAATGGTAATAAAAACATTGAAGAATAATTTATTCTTTTTAGTATTTCTACCTGATATATTTGAATTATTCCATCAAAAAAATAAAATATACTCATACCAACAGGTATAGGATTCCATTGAATGTTATAAAAGCTGCTTATAATCATAAATGCCATTAGTCCTAGTAGTAATAAAAAAAATACTATCTTGTTTTTTTCTATAAATGATATCATTTTCATTAAAACTAGTAACAATGTACATGAAATAAATATGCAATATAGAAGGCTGAAACTTTGCTCCTTAAATATATATTCGTAACTCCATAAAAACGCATTTTTTATAAATATAAAAATATTTTGATGGAAAAATACTCCAAGTATAATGACTAATGAGAAAAAAATACTAAGTATTATAAATAATCCATTTTTTACTTTGTAATTACTACTTATTTCTATTATACTTCCTACTAAGATCGATGCTATAAATAAAAGAAGTAATGGTAGTTCACAATTAAAACATTTCAAAATTCCATATACAATTGAAAAGGTAATAAAAGTTTCTCGAGTAAATTTATATGCTTCTGATTTTACTTCATTTTTCATAATTACTTTTCCTCCGTAGCCATAATTACTCTAACATTGATTCCACTTTCAATAAATAAAGACATCTTGCTCTTATCTTCATCTTCCCATTTATTAACTACTAGAAGCACACATACATCACTTTCTTTATATCCATATTTTAGTTCATTATATAAATTTGTATTTAAGTTATTAGTTATTATAATGACATTGCTTACATCCTTTATCCATATTTTACTTTCAGTACATAACTCATGATTATTTAACTTTGATTCAAATGGAATCTTACCACATAGCATATAAAACTCATTCCATTCATTATATGTATTTATTGAAAGCTTTTTATAACCATAATAATCAAAGCATACAAATGCTGGTATCTTCTTCTTATTGCAATAATTACCTACTGATAGCGTTTCTTCAAGAATTGCATCTTCAAGTAAAATTTTTTCCATCTCTTCACTTCCGACTGTACTTAAATCTATTAATATCATTACCTGCATTTTTAATGTAGCATAATGCATCCTTGTCATCAATTGACCTGTTCTAGCTGACGCCTTCCAATGAATATGACGCATAGGATCACCATTACTATACTTTCTTACTTGTACATCAAGTCTTTCTTCTTGTCTTTGTGAAAACATTACCTTCTTCTCATCTTTATCTTCTTCAATAACGTCAGCATCTTTCCACTCTACTATTCTTGGAAGAACTGTAACTGGCAGTTGTGAAGTTACCTCATATTTTATATTAAATAAGTTTAAGTAATCAGTTACTGTAAAATACTCGATTCCTGCAAAATACTGTCCTCTATATTTGCAGCATAATTTTGTATAAATAGCCTCTCTTTCCCCAGGCATAAGACAATATTCCTTTTCTTCATCTACTCCAATAATATATGATTTTTTATGAATGAAATTAACCTTAATGCCACTATATAAAATAAAACTATCATTTGATAATGAAAAAAAATAATCTACTGTTTCTCCCTTCACAAATGTTTTTTTTGCAGCTTCCTGATGGAATCTAAAGAAATTTAAAACTATAAGAATATATATAAATGACATTAATGGCACCAATAATGAAAAATAAAATAGTGCATAAGGAATAGTTCCCCCGTAATTACTTGCAAAAATCCCAGTACAAATTATCACTATAATTAAAATAATCGCATTTCGCTTCATTATTCCTTTAATCTCCCCTTGCACTAAAATATTGGTACTTTAACACTGTATCTTATACTTTCTAAAACCTTTTCACATGACATCTGATTCATTTTTGCCTCTGATGAAAGAATAATCCTATGTTCTATAATTGGCTTGAATATTTCTATAACATCATCGGGAATGACATATTCTCTTTTATTGCAATACGCCATTGCCTGAGAGCCTTTTATCCAGTCTAATGTAGCTCTTGGACTAATACCCAATTCTATATGTTCATTATTTCTAGTCTTTTCTGTAATATTTAGTATATAATCAATAATATCTTCATTAACTTCTATGTTTGTAATCTCTTGCTGCATTTCAACAATTTCATCTTGTCCAATTACAGCATCAATTTCCCTCCATTTTCTATTATTAATAAATCTATTTACCATGTCTCTTTCTTCTTCTTTACTTGGATATCCCATAGAAAGCTTCATGAAAAATCTATCAAGCTCAGCTTCTGGAAGATTATATGTTCCAATATAATCAACTGGATTCTGAGTTGCAATAACCATAAATGGTCTAGGCAAAGAATATGTATTACCATCAACTGTTACCTGTTGTTCTTCCATCGCCTCTAATAAACTTGCTTGTGTTTTTGGTGAAGCTCTGTTTATCTCATCTACCAAAACAACATTGCTCATAATGCCGCCTTTCATATATTCGAATATTCCTTTCTGCATATTATATACAGAAACTCCTGTCACATCACTTGGCAGTGTGTCTGGTGTAAATTGAATTCTATTAAACCCACACCCCAATGTTTTAGCCAATGTTTTAGCAAAAGTAGTCTTGCCTGTCCCTGGAACGTCTTCAATCAATATATGACCTTCGCATAAAATAGATATTACAGCCATGTTTATCACTTTATACTTTCCAACTATAACCTTCTCCATGTTTGTAATTATCTTTTCAACGTTACTATACCCTTCCATATTTCCATCCCCTTAAAACTATACAATTTGAGATATTTCCTATATATTCAATATTATACCATAACATATCTGCTTATACTTTAGTAAAAAATTACAAAGTTTAATATATCCATATTTACTTGTAGTAACATTTGAGTTGAAAAATATAAAAAAAAGACTTTAGAAAAATATCTTCTCACCAAAACAACTTCGGGATAAATATTTTGTTAAAACCTATATATAAAAATTAAAATCAAAAAATCAGTTCTTTGGTTATATGCTCTTAGTACTATTGAATTTTCCATTATAATTTATCTATTTTCAATATATGTCATATTAAAAAGCTCACTAAGCTACAGTAAAATTTTGTATATATTTCATAGTTTAATAATATATATTATTTTTTATTAACTTATTATAATTTAACCATTCTTTATTTAAGGCTTCCATATAAAATAACCATTTTATTATTAAACTGATAATTTTCTCTTTTGCTTTTAAATAATTTATCACTTATACTTAAGTAACAATAAGAATTAAGGAGGCTGATGCATATGTGGAGCTTTTAATTTAAGCTCTATTGTCGTTAGTTAGGTATCTCATATGGGTAGACCTTAGCATATATAGGGCTTAATAAAATAGCAAAACTATAAAATTAATGAAAGAGGTATTTATTATGTCAAATGTAGCATTTAAGGTATACGAAAGAAATATAAAAGAAAATACAAATAAACTTAGAAAAACTGGCCAAATTCCTGGGATAATTTATGGAGAATTCCTTGATAATACAATCTCAATAAAAATATCTAATGCAGAATTTAAAAAAATGGTCCGTGAAAATAATAGTGGATCTATCATCCAAATTGATTTAGATGGTAAAAACATGAATTGTGTAGTTAAAGAAATTCAAGGAAATCATCGTCAAGAACCATTACACATAGATTTACAATATGTTAAACCAAATGAAGTAATAAAAATGAGAATTCCTGTAAAATTTATTGGGCAATCAAATCTAGAATCCAGAAAATTGCTTCTAGAAACTTTTAATCCTTTTATAGATTTCCAAGGTGATGTTGAACAAATCCCTGAATCAATTGAAGTTAATGTAGCTAACTTGAAGTTTGAAGATAAAATATTGGTTGAAGATATTGACTTTCCAAAAGAAGTAACAATAGTAACTGATCCTAAAACTCTTTTAGCCGTTGTAAACAGTTAATTTTATGAATATAGTAGTTTTATATTATTCTTGTAGTTTAGATATTTACTTAAATATAAAAGAAGCAAAAGTGTTGGTTTAAAACACTTTTGCTTCTTTTATAAATTATATATTAATAATATTAGTTAATGAGATATCTATTTTAAAATTTTTTCAATTAAAGGATTCACCTTTACATCTTCATTAGTAATTACAAAAGCTTCATGTAATTCTTTTATCCACTCTTCTTTTAAATCCTCATCATGATAAACATAGCATATAGTATCCCCTATATTTATCTTATCTCCTCTTTTACAGTTGATTTTTAATCCCACTCCATGATTTATTAAATCTTCTTTAGTTGCTCTTCCTGCACCAAGATGCATTGCAAGTATTCCTAATTTTTCTGAATGAAGTACTTCTACATTACCTTCTCTTTCTGCTTTTATTTCTGTAATAAATTTAGACTTAGGTAATAAGGAAGTGTCATCAAGCATAGCTGTATTACCGCCTTGTGCTTTAACCATTTCTTTAAATTTTTCAAAAGCTCTGCCTGAGTTTACTGCATCCATAAGCATTTTTCTTGCTTCTTCCTTAGTTTGTGTAATTTTACCCTGAATAAGCATTATTTCTCCAGCCTGCATACAAAGCTCTGTAAAATCTTTAGGTCCATTACCTTTTAATGTTTCAATTGCTTCTATTATTTCTAAAGAATTACCAATAGCATTTCCAAGTGGCTGATTCATATCAGTTATCATAGCCATTGTATTTCTTCCTAGATTATTACCTATTTTTATCATTTCATTTGCAAGTTCTGTTGCATCTTCAACATTATGCATAAATGCACCTTCACCATACTTAACATCTAAAAGTATAGTATCTGATCCAGATGCTAATTTTTTAGACATAATAGATGAAGCTATTAGTGGTATAGAATTTACTGTTCCTGTAACATCTCTAAGAGCATATAATTTTTTATCAGCAGGAACTAAATCTCCTGTTTGACCAATTATAGCTATTCCAACCTCTTCAACCTGCTTTTTAAATTGTTCTTCTGATAAGAAACAATTAAATCCTTCTATAGATTCTAACTTATCTAAAGTTCCTCCTGTATGGCCAAGGCCTCTTCCTGACATTTTAGCAACCTTAAGTCCACATGCTGCAACCATTGGTCCAAGTGCCATAGAAGTTTTATCTCCAACTCCGCCTGTTGAATGTTTATCTGCCTTGATTCCTGGAATTGATGTTAAATCTATCACATCACCGCTGTTCATCATTGCTTTAGCTAAATATGCAGTTTCATCTTCATTCATTCCATTTAAAACTATTGCCATAAGAAGGGAACTTGTTTGATAGTCTGGTATTGATCCGCTTACAACACCATCAATCCAAAATTGTATTTCTTCATGAGTTAATGCTTTTTTATCTTTTTTCTTATTTATTATATCTACAAAATGCATATAACCAACCCCTTTTCAATTCACAATTCATAATTCACAGTTTAATATGCAATTCACAATTCAATTTATAACTCACAATTTAATGTGCAATTCACAACTCAATTTATAATTTACAATTTAATGCATAATTTATAATTAACAGATCAAATTTCAATAATAAATTTTTATGGAATATAAAAATTTTATAGACCATCTAATGAAAAGTTAAAGTAATTTTCACATTTTGTTACTTAAACATTCTCCTTAGAGCTTCATACTAATTTACCTGCTTCGATTTCTAAAATGCAATTAATTGTGAATTTTGAACTGTGAATTTTGAATTGATTAATATCCTTGTGTTTCTTCACCTTTTAAAAGACCTACAGCTCTACTAGTTCCGATTCTGTCACAGCCTTCATTTATAAACATCTCAAGATCTTCAACAGTGCTTACTCCGCCAGCTGCCTTGATCTTTACATTTGGTCCAATATGCTTCTTGAATAATTTCACATCTTCAAGAGTTGCTCCGCCTGTTCCAAATCCAGTAGATGTCTTAATATAATCTGCACCTGCATCTGTAACGCATTTGCACATTGCTATTTTTTCTTCTTCTGTTAAATAACAAGTTTCAATTATAACCTTTAATATTTTATCACCACAAGCTTCTTTTAATGCTTTAATTTCTTCTGTTACCTTATCATATAATTTATTTTTAACATCAGTTATGTTTATAACCATGTCAATTTCATTTGCTCCATCTTCAATAGCTTTTTTAGTTTCAGCTACCTTTCCCTCAGTTGATGAATATCCTAAAGGGAATCCTACTACAGTACAAATATTAAGTTCTGGGTATTTTTCATGTATACGAGTTATATAGCATGCTGGTATACATACTGATGCTGTCTTATACTCAATTGCTTCATCGCAAATTACTTGAATGTCTTCCCAAGTTGCTACTGGTTTTAATAAAGTATGATCTACATGTTTTAAAATTTCTGCAGTATTCATTTATTTTCCTCACTTCTTAATTATTAATTTATAATATATGCACTTATTATCTTGCTTTAACTAGAGTTTTATACTATGCATATAATTTATATCTATATGATATTCTTCAAGTGTTTTAATGTCAACATAAAATGTTAAAGTTCAAACATTTTATATACATATTGATGCTTTTTATATAAATATTAATGTTTAAAAAGATATTTATTTTAAATAAATGTTGAATTCTAAACACAAAATGTTAAAATTAACTCATACTATTATGTAAAATAATCTTTAATAATAACATAAATATAGTAAATAAGGATGAGTATTTATGAATAAAAAACTAAATAGAACAAATAAGATTATAGAGATTTTAAAAGAAAAAAATGGTGCTACCGTAAAAGAATTAGCATCTATGTTAAATGTCTCAGAAATGACCATAAGGCGCGACCTTAAAATATTAAAATCAAATAATATAGTTAACAATGTTTATGGTGCAACAATTTACAATCCATCAAATAATATAGATAGACTTGAGTCTTTTTATGAAATTGAAAATGAAACCATAAAGCATGAAAATGAAAAAATTAAAATTGGAATATCTGGTGCCAAGCTTGTTACTGATAATGACATAATAATAATAGATACTGGAACAACAACTGAAAAATTAGCAGAAAACATATCTTCTGATATATCAATTACTGCTCTTATCTATAATACTAATATTCTAAATGCACTAAGTAATAAAAAAAATATTAACTTAATATTTTCTGGAGGATATTTTCATCCAAATACGCAGATGTTTGAAAGCCCTGAAGGTATAGATTTAATAAGAAAGACAAGAGCAACAAAAGCATTTGTTTCAGCAGCTGGTGTCCACGAAACTTTAGGTGTTACATGTTCAAATAATTATGAAGTACTAACTAAGAATGCAATATTATCTTCTTCAGTTGAAAAAATTCTTTTAGTTGATTCTGAAAAATTTGGAATTGTAAAATCTGCTTACTTTGCTGACTTAAATACATTTACTACTATTATTACTGATAGCGGAGTAAGTGATGAATGGAAAGCTAGAATTAAAGAAATGAAAATACAACTTATTATTGTATAGAAATAAGTTGTATTTTTCTTTTATAAAATATATTTTGGTACGGTATAATCTGGCATGACACCATCTAATGATAAATAATAATGTCTTATTAGATTCAAATCATCATCAAGTTCATAAACAAGTGGTGTGCCTGTTGGTATGTTTAAGTTAACTACTCCATCACTATCTAGTTTATCTAAATGCCATACTAACGCTCTTAAAGTGTTACCATGTGCAGATATTATAATATTTTTATTTTCTTTTAACTTTGGAACTATAACTTCTTCCCATTCCTCAAGTACTCTTCTTTTAGTATCTTCGAGGTTTTCTGTTAATGGTATTTTTTCCTTCTTTAATTCTTTATACTTTTCTTCTTTTCCTGCATATCTTGGATCATCTTCAGTTAATGCTGGTGGTGAAGTGTTAATTGATCTTCTCCATATATGAACTTGTTCATCACCATACTTTTTAGCTGTTTCTTCTTTATTAAGCCCTTGAAGTGCTCCATAATGTCTTTCATTAAATTTCCAGCACTTATGAACTGGTATATACATTAAGTCCATTTCATGGAGAACTATCCATAAAGTCCTTATTGACCTTTTAAGAACCGATGAATAAGCTACATCAAAAGAAAAATTATTTTCCTTTAAAATTCTTCCTGCCTTCCTAGCTTCAATCAGTCCATTTTCAGATAACTCTACATCTGTCCATCCTGTAAATCTATTTTCTAAATTCCATTCACTTTGTCCATGTCTTATAAAAACAATTTTTTTCATAAAATCACTCCTTCCTATAGAATATTATTTATTGTTTTCATGTTATATATTCTTAATATTATAAAGTTTAATTATAGCTTATCTTAATTATTTCTATATTTTTCTTAAAATAATGTTATTTAAAAATTTTATATTTTAAAGAAATTCTATTATTGCAATTTATATAGATGACTTTTATAATAGATATAATTTAATTAAAATCGTAATCTAAAAATAACAATAATATATTAGTGCAAGGAGATGAGATTTTGAAAAAAGAATTATTTATAAATACAATTAAAGCTTCTACAAAAGCTATAAAATGCGATTTAGTAATAAAAAACATAACAATTATAGATGTATTTAATAAAGATAAATTTACTGATACAGTAGGAATTAAAGATGGCTTCATCGTAGGAATTGGTGATTATGAAGGCACTGAAGTAATAGATGGTACAGGAAAATTCATTTGTTCTGGATTAATGGATGCTCATTGTCATATAGAGTCCAGCTTAGTTACTCCATCTGAATATTATAAAGCAGCCCTAATAAACGGTATAACCTCCGTAGTTGCAGATCCACATGAAATTGCTAATGTTCTGGGAACAGAAGGCATAGATTTTATGATAAATTCATCTAATGATATTCCATTTGATATGTACTTTATGCTTCCATCATGTGTACCTGGAACAGATTTTGAAAACTCTGGTGCAACTTTAGAAGCTAGAGATTTAAAAAAATACTATAAAAGTGATAGAATCCTTGGTCTTGCTGAGGTTATGAATTTCCCAGCTGTTGTAAACTGCCATGATTCTATGATAGATAAGCTTTATGACTGTATTGGAAATTCTAAAGTTATTGATGGACATGGTGCTGGTCTTTCAAGTATGATGACTAATACATATAGAACTGCAAATATTTCAACAGATCATGAATGTATAAGTGCTAAAGAAGCTCTTGAAAAAGTAAGGCGCGGAATGTATGTACTAATTCGTGAAGGTACTGCGGCTAAAAACTTAAACGATCTTCTTCCAGCGGTAAAGGAAAATAACAGTACTCGTTTCTGCCTTTGTACTGATGATAAGCATATTGATGACATGCTTAGAAATAGTTCAATAAATTCATCAATTGTTAAATGCATAAAACAAGGTTTAAAACCTGAAACAGCAATTCAAATGGCTACACTCAATCCATCAGTTTTATATAAATTAAACAATAAAGGCGCTATAGCCCCTGGATATGTAGCTGATTTCATTATATTAGATGATTTAGATAACTTTAAAATTAATAAAGTCTATAAGAACGGAAAACTGGTAGTTAGTGATGGTAAACTTCTAGATTCAGTTTGCAAGGAAAATTCATCAGACTTTAATATTAAAAATTCTATACATTTGCCAACTCTTAAAGAAGATAGTTTTAATATAGATATAACAAATAAGTCTATTCTTAATGTTATGGAGATAATACCAAATAAATTGGAAACAAATCATCTAAAAATTGATATTACAGATGATATAAAAGAAAAATATAAAAATCATATTTTATTTAAACAATGTGTAAATAAAGATTTATTAAAAATAGCCGTAATTGAAAGACACAAAAACACCGGAAATATCGGATTAGGTATATTAAAAGGGCTTAAACTAAATAGTGGAGCTGTAGCAACTACAATAGCCCACGATTCGCATAATTTAATAATCGCTGGTACTAATGATAAAGATATGATTTTTGCCGCTAATGAATTAGAAAAAATGCAAGGTGGAATAGTTATAGTTCAGAAGGAAACTGTTTTAGCTTCAATTTCACTTGAAATAGCTGGCCTTATGACTAACAAAAATTATATAGAAGCTATAAAAGACATAGAAAATCTTGATAAGGCACTTAATAAGGTTACGTCTAATCTTGATTTTAATTTGTTTTTGACACTTTCATTTTTATCATTGCCTGTAATTCCAGACTTAAAGATTACAGATAAGGGATTATTCAATGTTAAAGAATTTAAATTTATAGATGTAGCAGAATAACTTACATCAACTTAAGAAACAAATTATATGTGGCACAACATAAATATCGGACATACTGAGTTTAGGGTGAATAACCGAAATAAAGCTCTTATGTGTGCGGTGTCTTGCATAAAAAAATGAAGCTTTAGAATTCTTCATGTAGACTTGTTCCAGAATTGTTTGTCTAATTTTACATTGGAGCAAACATTTTTGGATGCAAGTCTGCATGTTTGAATTCTTAGCTTCATTTTTGTAGCAAGCGAGCATCACATAAGAGCTTTATTTCTTTGTTTCATCTAAATTAATAGTATTTATAACTATTTCTCTAAAATAAATATATTTTTTAATACATATATAGATGTTTTAATAAAATGTTGTTATTAAAAATATTAATAAATATTTCTGAGGTATAAGATAAATAACAACATTTATTTAAAACATAATTATATAGATATAAAGGTTAATATTTTATAATTTTTTAAAAGGTATTAATTTATAAATATCAGCAAACACCTACTAATATACATTTTATAGAAACAGCCTCATCATTAGATGAAGCTGTTTCTATATTGTTAAGTTCGTGCCTCACCAAACATTATATGCTTGTGTACAAATTCACACAAAATGCAAGATTTAGGTTCTCTGCTTAAGAATATGCACTTATAAAAGCTACAATAAATATATTTGGTATCTATGATTTTATGGAAAAACAAAGAAATTCAATATATGAATATGCGTAGCATTGTATTGGAAATTTCAGCTTTTAAATTCTTTGGTAGAGGTTGTTCCAAAATTGTTTGTCCAGAAACTTGCTTTATGGAGCAAACATTTTTGGGTGCAGCCTCTGCCATTAGAATTTTGGTACTCTATAAGTGTAGATACAAATCATAAATATATGATTTAACATCTGCACTTATTTTAATTTATAATAAAGGGAGTAATTTGGTATGACGACTTTAGAATTGGGTTTTAACATCCGTAGCTAAAACTGTCAGCCATCCCTTATTATAAAGATTCGATTAAGCAGGTTGAAACCGTACGGCTTTCGTGTAACTAACCAAAATGAATTGTAATAAGTGTGGGTGGATTAAAATTACAATAATTTTTTAGGAGGATTAACATGATTAGTGTTGGAATTGATGTTTCAAAAGGAAAAAGTACAGTATGTATATTGAAAGAATATGGTGAGGTTATTAGTGAACCACATGAAATAAATCATACTGAAGCTGATTTAAAAGCATTAGTTGAATCTATTTCTGAATTAAATGAAGAAACTAGAGTTGTTATGGAAGCGACCGGTGCATACCATTTGCCACTACTTACTTATCTTAAAAATCATGGTATATTTGTAGCCGTAATAAATCCATTAATTATGAAAAAATATTCTGCTATAGGATTAAGGAAAGGTAAAACTGATAAATTAGATTCTATCAAAATAGCTAATTATGGAATTGATAATTGGTTTAAATTAACTGACTATGAAGCAACAGATGAGGTGTATTCTGAATTAAAATTATTAGGTAGGCAATATTCTCATTATATAGCTATGAGAATAGAGAGCAAACTTGTACTAAGTAATCTATTAGATAGAACAATGCCAGGAATTAAAAATCTATTAAAAAATAGATCCGATAAGCCAGAGAAAGATAAATTAAATGATTTTGTTAAAGAATACTGGCATTACGATAATATTACCAAGAAAAATGAAAAGCAATTTATAAATAGTTATTTTAAATGGGCAAAAAATAAAGGATACCATCAAAGTGAAACAAAAGCAAAACAGATATATGCTTTAGCACAAGAAGGCATCCCTACACTATCTTCTAGTACCCCATCAACCAAAATGTTAGTATTAGAAGCTGTTCGAGTTCTTAGCGAAATAGATAGAACTCTATCTATGATATTATCACAAATGCAAGAATTAGCAAGTAGTTTAAAGGAATACAATGTTGTTAGAAATATGCCTGGAGTTGGAGATACATTGGCTCCACGCTTAATTGCTGAAATCGGTGATTTAAAACGCTTTTATAATAAAAAGGCTTTGATAGCTTATACGGGTATTGATTCACCTCCTTTTGAGTCGGGACAGTTTGTTGCAAACAAACGTCGTATTTCTAAAAGAGGTTCTGCATTATTACGAAAAACTGGATATGAAATTATGAAATGTATCAAAAGTGCCAAACCAAAGGATGATCCTATATTTTTATATATGTTAAAAAAAGAAGCAGAAGGAAAACCTAAAAAAGTTGCTAAAATTGCTGCATTAAATAAGTTTCTAAGAATATACTACGCTAGAGTAAAAGAAGTCTATAATACTTAAATTTAGATAGTATCTATATCTAAATTAAACAGAATTTCTGTTTAATTTATTTGTCATGCAAAAAATATATAAAAAACCTGCTAAAAAAAACTTGATTTTTCTTAGCAGGTTTTAGCTGAAAATTCCCTACAATCGAGCATATCATATATTGAATTTCGGTTGTTATGCACTAAACTCTGATTCTACACAATATATTTATTTGGCAATGCTATGCCAAACAAGGTACCTCATGCTTAGAATGAGATGTTATATCTTTCTTATTCTTTTCATTGTCACCAAAGTAAACTATTGATATAGTCTCAACTATTTCCGCAATTTCTTCTATATTTAGGTATTGCTTGTTCCTTTCATAAACTGCATTTATGGCACTATTAACTGCCTTAATCTTAGATCTGCTTATATTAATTCCTATAGTTTTGTAATTGCTTAAAGTTCCATTTCCATCAAATATTTTTTCTAATGCTTTCATCAACCTGTTAATCTCATTTTTCATCTTATTAGGTGTCTGAATATTTTTATTTTTTAAGAACATATTAAAGTCATATAAATTTTCGCAATTTGCATTTGATATTTCTAAATTTAAGTAATCATACTTTGTCCCATTTCCTTCGTTTATAGCTGCAATACTACAATAAATTCTTCTATTTGCTTTAAGTACTATTTCCTTAATTAATTTAGTATCAAAATTAACATAACTTCCTTTCCTTTCTAAAAATATTGAATTATTTATAATTTCTAAATTAGATGCTGTAATTTCTATTCCTATCATTTTATAATTAAATATTGTTCCATTACCTTCATTAATTCTTACTAAAGAAGTAATTATAGATTTACATTGTTTCTTTATCTCACTTAGGCTTGTTAAATTTATTTCTTTAAGCAAATTATTTATATCACTTAAATATTCTTCTGTAATCTTATTAATTCCAACTTCTTTATATTCTTCAACTGTGGCTTTTCCTCTTTTTATTTTTTCAATTATTTCATTTTTACTTAATTTAATATATGATTCTTCATCTTTTAATATTTTATTTTCACTAAATGCTTGTGGCATATACATTATTATTAAACCAATCATTTTTATAAACTTTCTCTTCATTCCCTTACTCCCTTTCGTCATCAAAGCAATCATTAATCTAAAATATATTTTCTTTTTAACAAATCCTGTATATATTTTACATCATTTGGTAATTTATGTAAATACAAAAAAAACGAGCAGTTATTTTTAATCTCTACTCGTTTTTTATATTATTCTATATATTTTTGATTTTATCTTAGCACTTTAAGAAGGTTATCCAAAGATTTCTTAAGTGTCTCCGCCTGCTCTTTCGATAAGTGAAGTTTTCCTTTAATTTCGCATGGGACACATGTTATCTTCTCTTTCAGTTCCATTCCTTCTTCAGTAAGTTCAACAACAACAACTCTATCATCATTAATATCTCTATATCGTGAAATCAATCCACTCTTCTCCATTTTTTTTAATAATGGTGTAAGTGTTCCAGAATCTAAATGTAGTCTTTCTCCCATTCCTTTAACTGTTGTTTTTTCTTCTTCCCACAAAACCAGCATAGCAACATATTGAGTATATGTTAAATTAAATTTATCTAGGCAAGGCTTATATAATTTAATTACTTCTCTTGATGCGGCATACAAAGAAAAACAAAGTTGATTTTCTAGTTTTATATCATCATATTTCCCCATAAACTAAGTCTCCTAATCTTACCTTTTTAAAGAGTCTAAATAGCTGACAGCAGATAATGCTGCAATATTTCCCTCTCCAGCTGATTTTATATATTGATATGGCTTTCCAACGACATCCCCTGCTGCAAAACAACCTTTTATACTTGTTTCCATAGATCTAGTAACATCAATATGATTATCAACAATTTTTATTCCAGGAACTAATTGTCCTGGTGATACACTATCTCTTAATATAAATATGCCGTCAGTTTCTATTTCTCTATCTTTTAACTTTAATTTTTTTACTTTTTCTTCTCCAATAACTTCTACTGGTATTCCTTTAACTATTTCAATTGAATCATCAACTTCTACTTCTTCATCATACATTGGAACATAATATACCTTTGATGCTATTGATGCTATAAAATTAGCTTCTTCCTCATCATGTTTATTATATGCTATTATTGTTACTACTTTGTTTTTATAAAGGGGCGCATCACAAGTTGCACAATAACCTACTCCTTTTCCAAGAAATCTTTCTTCACCGTCTAATAATCTCCCATATTGAACTCCAGTAGCTAATATTACGCTTGTAGCTTCATATATTTTATCATTTACCATTATCCCAAAATAATCACCCATGGCATAAATATTATTTACTCTTTCCTCTGTGATTTCTATCCCCATCTCATCAATGTGCCTTGAAAATTCATCTGCTATTTCTTTTCCACTTCTATTATAAAATCCTAAATAATTATTTATTTTATGAGCTTTCACAAGTTTACTTGTTAAATCCTTGTTACCAAATAAAATAAAATTCTTTTTTCTTATTTTCGCATTCAGTGCTGCTGATAATCCAGCTGGACCGCTCCCTATAATTGCAATATCATATCTGTTTTCCATGATTTCCTCCATAATTTTTTACCTTAATTATGATTTATTAAAAAGAAAAAATTATCACTATCTACGTTTATCATTTTTACTACGAATAAAAATATCTATCCGAAAATTCTTAAGTTCTAAAATTCTTAGATTCTTAAGAATTTGGGAATATTAGAATAAAAGTTCTAAAATTCTTAAAAATTTAAGAATATTAGAACCGTACAATTTATATCTATAGAAAGTTATACTATCTTATTTCAATTCATTTTAAGCTCTATATTTCTTGTTTAATATAAAAAGATTAAAGATATTCTTAATCATTTTTCATATTATTATACATGAGCTTCTAATGTTTCTTTAATTCTGTCTTTAGGTAAGAATCCTACCATCATATCTTCTTGCTTTCCATCTTTGAAAATCATCATTGTTGGTACACTTGAAATTCTAAATTCATCTGCAAGTTCTGCACTTTCATCAATATCAACTTTTATTATCTTTGCTTTTCCTTCCATTTCAGTTGCTAATTCCTCTAAAACAGGAGCTAACATTTTACAAGGTCCACACCAAGTTGCAAAAAAGTCAACAAGAGTCACCCCATTTTTTATTTCTTCTCTAAATTCTTCTGTACTTACTATCTTTGCCATTTATAATTCCTCCACTTCATATAAATATTAATGTATTTATATTTAATATTTTTAACTAGTTTTATATTAGTATACGTTTATATAAATAGTATTTTAGAAAATTTAATTGTGTACAATATATTTTATTACATTGTACTGTGTTTTGTGATTATTGTCAAATATTTTTTTAAAACAAGTCCACTATTGTCATGCTTGCTTAAATAAAAGTTGAGTAGTGGGAAAAATTAAAAGTTTTTGATAAAAACATAAATTCTCTTTAATTATATTTATATTAATAGATTTGCTGTTTTTCTTTAATTCTTAACTTTTCCCTCTTCTCTTTTAACTTTTCATCATTTATATTATTAGCTTTATAGTGCTAAAATCTTTATATTTTCCTATCAAACTTTTAAATACTAAGATATTATTATGAATTCATCTAATCCAATCTTATATTCATTAAGCATTTCAATAGCTGTATCCCTAAAGGAATTCTGTTCTGACTTTTTATCATCAATTATAAAATATCCTAATTTTTTATTGCTGTTTTTATTATTTTTATACTGCCTGTTCAAAATTTCAGCAGTCTTTACTAACAAATCATTCCAATCATCAACTTTAACCAGATTTTCTTTTAACCTAAATCCTTTTGGTTCAATTAAAGTCAAATCTTTAAAAATCTCAATTTCTACATTATTATCTTCATCAACTAATTCTTTATCAACAATTTTTTCTAATTCTACATTGTTTTTCTCACTATTTTCATCTGCTTTGTTAATTTTTTTTTCATATTCATCTTTCATCCAATCAATATATTCTCTTATATTCTCAACGACATCATATATAGCTATAGATGTATCTCTATGAGCTTGGCTTAATTTAAAATCTCTACTATCTTTTATTATTTCACTTGACTTGTCTTCAATAAAATTAATAGTATCTTCTAAAGTTTCCGCCAAATTATTTAATGAATTTCGTATTTCAATAGACATTGATGGGAAATTATTAATTACATATTCAATATCATTTGTATGAAATAGCGATAAATCATCTCTTCTAAAAGAATTCTTATGACTTGTTTGGTAAGTATCGCAAGTAGTATTATTAATTTCATTAGATATACTTATATTTTCATCTTCTGTAATAGATTCCTTTTTAAAAAACCCCATATTAATAACCTCACTTTCTAATCAATTCGTAATTATTTATATATTAACATTCTTTAACATTTTTTAACAGCACTATTTCTAATATATTTTAAAAATTTAATATACATATTATTAATAGATTATATTCAGAAATTAATTTTAGTTTTATTTATTGATTAAACACAAAAAAATATATATACTGTACATAAATATAATACTATTATTGAGGAGGCTTTTAATTTGATATTATTAAAAAAATTAAAAGGAGGACATAATATGTGGGTTGTTTTTGCATTACTATCTGCACTTTTTGCTGCACTTACATCAATTTTAGCAAAAATAGGTATAGAAGGTATTAACTCCAATCTCGCAACAGCAATACGTACAGTAGTAGTTCTAGTTATGGCATGGGGCCTTGTATTTTTAAGCGGGACACAAAATGAAATTTCAAATATCGGAATAAAAAGCTGGATATTTCTTATATTATCTGGACTAGCCACAGGACTTTCATGGCTTTTTTATTATAAAGCACTTCAAATAGGAGAAGCTTCTAAAGTTGTTCCAATAGACAAATTCAGTGTTGTTATAAGCATGGTTTTAGCATTTGTAATACTAAAAGAAACAATTACTGCTAAAACTATAATAGGTGGTATATTTATAACTATTGGTACTTTTGTTATGATATTATAAAAATAGACAGTTTTTTATTATTTATAATTGTAATAAAAAACTGTCTATTTGCTATTATTATTTTGAAAATTAATACATCCTTTGTCTACTACCATTTGATTAATACATTTTTATAGTTGTATTTAAATAGTATTACTAAGAAACCATTATAATTAAAATATAATATTTTTATTGTAGTAAGATTTTATTCTATATCGTTATAACTCTTCCCTCTTCATCACTCTTACTCCATATTTTTTCAAAACAATTTCTTTACTTATATTTTTATCTAAAACTAAATCACGATATTCTAAATCTCCCAAATTTACCATTTTATCTTCATCGCTAAAATTCATAATAAATACATACTTATTATTATCCTTATATCTTGCTTGTGCTGTAACTCCTGTAGGAAGATCAATTTCAATCACTCTAGAAATATCTAAGTCATTAATTATTCTATTATAAAAATCTGTATTAAATTTTTCTTTAGTTCTAGCTGCTATATAGTAGCATTTTCCTTTTCCATAAGAGTTTACTGTTAGAGCAGGCATATTTTTGTAAAAATCATCTTTATATCGTGCAAGCACTTCAGCAGTTTCTGCATGAATTAAATCACAATAATCTATTACCTCATATGCTCCATTCATTCCTTTTACTGCATCATCGTTAAACTCTATACAATTTGTCTCATCATCATATAATGAATCAATTTCTTCAGCCCATATTCCAGTAACTTCTCTAAGAGGTCCTGGAAAGCCATTAAGGAAGCATAAATCATTTTCATCTACTATACCACTAAAGTATGTTGTTACAAGAGTGCCTCCATTTTTCACAAATTCACTTATTCTTTCAGCCACATTAGGTTTAATCATATATAACATAGGTGCAACAATTAATTTATATTTAGAAAAATCACAATCCATATTTATTACATCAACAGAAATACCATTATCAAAAAAAGTTTTATACATGTCTTCACATGTTTCTTGATAATTTTTCTTATTAGGCTTTAAACCCTGCAAATCATCAATTGCCCATTTATTTTCCCAATCATATATAACTGCAACTTCACTTTTTGTTATTGCTCCCTTTACTTCTTTAATTTTCTCTAATATTTCGCCAACTTCCGTTACTTCTTTGAATACTCTGGTATTCTCATGCCCGCAATGGTCAACTACTGCACCATGAAATTTTTCTGATGAACCTCTGCCTTTTCTCCATTGAAAATACAAAACTGAATCTGCTCCATGAGCTATGCTTTGTATTGAAGATAGCAAGTGCATTTTAGGTTTTTTAAGTTTATTAACTTCATGCCAGTTAACAAGACTTGGGGTATTCTCCATAACAAGAAAAGGTTGCCCTTCTTTTAAGGATCTATTAATATCATGCATGAAGCCAGTATCTAAACCCACATTATAATTTCCATCTCTTTTTGAATGCCATTTAGGATATGTATCCCAAGATACAATATCTACTTCTTTTGCAAATTTCCAATAATCTAGTCCAGCATATGTTCCCATAAAGTTAGTTGTTATTGGAATGTTAGGAGTAAATTCTCTTATTGGTGCTATTTCGTTCTTATAAAAATCTATTGTCTGTTCTGTCACAAATCTTCTCCAATCAAGATTATGTGCATGTACAAAGATTTCTCCCTTTTCAGATGGACTTTCTATTTGTGTGAAGTCATTAAATTTATGACTCCAGAATCCAGTCCACCAGGCATCATTTAATTTTTCTATATCATTATCATACTTTCTTCTTAGATAATCTCTAAATGCTTCTTGGCATTTATCACAATGACACTCCCCGCCATATTCATTAGAAATATGCCACATTATAAGTGCCTTATTATCTTTATATCTCTCAGCTAACATCTTGTTTATTTTATAAGTTTTTTCTCTATAAACTGGTGATGTGAAACAATGGTTATGTCTTTGTCCATGTAAATTCTTACTTCTATCCATATTGACTCTAAGTACTTCAGGATATTTTTTAGACATCCACGCAGGTCTTGCACCACTTGGTGTAGCCAGTATTACATTAATATTATTTTTATTCATGTTATCCATAAGCTCATCAAGCCATTCAAATGTGTACTTCCCTTCTTCTGGCTCAATTGCACTCCATCCAAATATATTTATTGAAACAGTATTGCAATGTGCAAGTTTCATTAATCTTACGTCTTCTTTTAATATCTCTGGATATTTAAGCCATTGGTCAGGATTGTAATCACCTCCATGTAAAAAATTCTTTATATTCTCATTAAATAAATCATAATTCTTATTCATATTCTTCCTCACTCTTTTCTTTAATGAAGAACAGATACACCATTTTTGAACCACTCACTGATACTTAACAATAAGCATAATTAGTGCAGCTGCTCTCAATTTTATTGTATATTAACAACCAATTATCCTTTATATTGTGACATATATTCTTTTACTTGTTTCTCACATTCTGCATATATTTTATCAAATCCAGCCTGATTTAATTTTTCTTTATATTCTTTTACTGCTGCGTCTACATCATCACACATACCTAAATCAATAGGAACTCCATATTGAGTAATAACATTACCTACAGCTGCCATTTCATTTTTCACATTGCTGTCATCGAAAGAGAATGCTGCAAGTGGGTTTGTTACTGTATATTCTTTTGCCCACTTGTCTTTTACTTCTTGAACTATAGCAGGCTCATCTTTTGGAGTACGAGCGCATTTTTGGCTGTACCATCCCCATGGACAAACATTAGCTGTTGGAAATCCTTCACTAGCATCTAAACTAGTATATTTATCATCTCCATCTGCCTCCCAGTGCTTTCCTTCAGTACCAAACCAAGTCAAATCATAAATATCTTTATCGTATCTTAATAAATCTATTGCCATTAAAGCTCTTTCTGGGTTCTTTGAAATTGAATTAATTGCAATACCATTATTAGTAAATGTATTAATCATTCTATTAATTCCTGTTGTTTGATCCGCTACTTGTGCATTCCACTCTGGATTTGTCTTATTCATTCTTTGTACTCTATCTGCAACAGAGCCAATATTCCATACCATTGTTGCAGTTTTTCCTGCCATAAAATCTTCATCTCGCGTTGCTTTACTTGAAATTGAATCGCTTGACCAATAACCTTTATCCGCAAATTCCTTCATTTTTTTAGCATATTCTAAATACTCTGGAGTATCAAAATAGCTAAATATTTTTCCACTCTGATCATTAACATCAAAACCTATGCTTGGTAGTGGAGCACCTGCTATTCCACCGAATCCATATTTCTCCATCATATATGGATATTGAAGATTTTGACCTCCACCATTTGCAATTACTTTAATTCCACTTTCTTTATCAGAGGCAACTGCATCCATATAAGTTTCTAGCTCTTCATAATTTTCAACCTTTTCTATACCATACTTCTTCATTAAATCCCCTCTTACACCAAATACTCTTGTACCATATTCTATTTGGTCACTAGGAATCATATAGATTTTCCCATTAACTTTAGCTTGTTGCCATGCTTCTTTTGGTTCATTTGCATATATATTTGGTGCATACTCTTTAAGCATATCTTCTGTTATTTCATAAAATCCATTTTTAGTAGCAACCTGACTATAGTATCCCCAACTTGATGCTGTGAATATTATGTCAAAATTTTCGCCTGATTGAAATAACAATTGATATTTAGTAGTCATATCTGACCAAGGTAAAAAGCTAACATCTAATGTTGCATTTATTTTTTCTTTCATTATTTCATTAACTTTACCATATACTTCATCAAAATCTTTTGGTTTATCTCCTATAAGATACATTTTTAGTTTAACTTCTTCTAATTTGCTAGGATCTGCTGAATCAGCACTTCCTGTACTAGCTTTACTACCACAGCCAAGCATTAATGAGCTTGCAATTACTGTAGTTAATCCAATAGAGACCATTCTTTTAAGAATTTTTCTTATCATTTCTACTCCCCCTAATTTTACTAATCCGTTATACGTTTTCATTGAACATATTTATAATATCATTCTTACTTTTAAAATAATGAGTAAAATCCTTTAAATTTAGTAGAATATTATTCTCTAATTATTTATATTCATATAAATACCAATAAGGAAATTTTCTTACTTTTATTTTATTCTTACTGTAATAGTGACAGTTATCTTTAAAATAATCTGTCACTACATAATCTATTTATTATTACTCTTTTACAGCGCCTATTGTTACTCCTTGGACAAAATATTTTTGTATAAATGGATATAATAATATAATAGGTCCTGTAACTATAATTGTAAGTGCCATTTTTAAAGATTCACTTGGCATATCAATTGCTGCTCCAATACTTCCGCCTGTTTGAGATAGTATCGTTTTATATGCTTCTACATTATTCACTATTTTATATAAGTAATATTGAAGTGAATATAAATTCTCATTATTTATAAAAAGCATGCAATTATACCAGTCATTCCAATAACCAATAGCTATAAATAATCCAACTGTTGCAAGTGCTGGTTTTGCTAATGGCAATATTACTTTTATAAATATTTCAAAATCACCAGCACCATCAATTTTTGCTGCTTCTATCAACGCTTGTGGAATACTGTTCAAATAACTTTTCATAAGTATAATATTAAATACACTTAAAAGTGGTGGCAGAAGCATTGCTAAATAACTGTCTTTTAATCCTAAATATCTTACCATCAATATATACCACGGTACAAGCCCACCACTAAATAAAGTTGTAAAATAGAAATAGAATGAAAATTTATTCCTCCATTTAAAGTCTTTTCTTTGAAGTACATATCCAGTCATTGCTACTACAAACAATCCTACTCCAGTACCAAGTACTGTTAAACTAATTGTTACACCATAAGCTCTTATGATTGCCATTGGATCTTTTAGCGCTGTTTTATATGCCTCTAATGAAAAGCTTTTAGGAAATAATGTGAATCCATTTTTTATAATTTCCTGTTCATCTGTTAAAGACCCCATTAAAACTAATAAAAATGGTATTAAACAGATTAATGCAATCAATGCTATTATTGTATAGCTGATAGTATTAAATATCTTGACATCATTACCTTTCTTCATATATCTGCCCTCCTAATTAAAATAATGAATAGTCATTATCATAGCGTTTAACTAAATAGTTAGTTATCATTATAGTCACAAAGCAGAAGACTGACTGATATAAACAAGATGCTGCTGACATCCCAACTTCTCCAGATTGTATAAGTGACCTAAATGTAAATGTATCTATAACATCAGTTGCATTAAATAAAGGTCCATTATTTCCTATGATTTGATAAAACATTTGAAAATCGCCTCTAAAAATATTTCCTATTGCAAGTAATGTAAGTATTATCATTGTTGGTACTAAACTTGGAATTGTAACCTTAAAAATTCTTTGAAATATATTGGCTCCATCTATCTTTGCTGCTTCATATGTTTCTGTATCAATTCCCATTATTGCAGCTAAATATAAAACAGTACCATATCCAACATTTTTCCATGCTGATACAAATATCAATATAAATGGCCATACAGCTGTGCTAGTATAGAAATTAAACTTTTCTCCACCTAATTTAACTATTAATGAATTTATAGTTCCATTTTCTAAATTCAGCATATTATATGCTATAATTCCAACTACTACCCATGATATAAAATATGGTAAAAACATTGCTGTTTGTGTAAGCTTTTTGAAATACTTTCCACCAATTTCAGCAATCAATATCGCTAGTCCCATTTGTAGTATTGTATTTACTGTTATAAAACCTAAATTATAAAGTATAGTATTTCTTGTAACAATCCAAGCTTGCCCAGAAATAAAAAAATACTTAAAGTTGTCAAATCCTACCCACGGGCTACCTAATATTCCATCTCTGAAATTATAATTTTTAAATGCCAGAATAGTTCCTCCCATTGGTATATAATTGAAAATAAAGAAATAAAGTATCGCAGGTAACAACATTAATAATAAGATTCTATTTTTCTTTAAAGTCAATAAAAAACTAGTTAATTTGCTTTTATCAGTCTCTGGTGTAACACATACATCATCAATTGACATATCTAATTTATGTTCCATAAGTTATCCCCCTTTTCTTTTATACGTTTTCACTATATTAAGGATATCATCCTAAGAAGATATTTTTTTAGTAAAATATTTTACTTTAGGTAATATATTTAATTTTTATTTGAAATTTAAAATTTTTATTGTATACTGATTATGATAAATGTAAATGTTATCTTAAAAACATTCCTTTCTTGATAATTTTCTAATACGTATTTCATGAACACATTAAAATCATTGAGATTGGGGGATAAACCGATGATAAATTTATTAATTGTAGATGATGAAATCTTTACACTTGAGGGGTTAGTTGATATATTACCATTAAAAACTTTAGGCATAACAAACACAAAACAAGCCTTTGATGGAGTAAATGCTTTAGAAATAGTTAAAGATTTTAAACCTGACATACTTTTAACAGATGTAAAAATGCCCAGAATGAATGGTATAGATTTAGCCTTTGAAATAAGAAAACTTTATCCAGACTGTTCAATAATATTTATGAGCGGATATTCTGATAAAGAATATTTGAAATCTGCTATACAATTAAAAGCAATAACCTATGTAGAAAAGCCTATTGAACTTGAAGAACTAGAAATTGCTATTAAGAATGCTATCTTAGAAAATTCAAAATCCAAAACAATAAATTATAATATAGAAGATACTCTAGCCTTAGAAATGACAAAACCTTGGGATATTTCAAGAATTGAAGATATCCTTAGTTCTTGTGTTTCAAAAACAATGAGTAACTTAATATATGAGTCATCATTTTTAACTATATTAATACCCATTAATATTTCAATTACAGATAATAAAATACTTTCTGAATTAAGAAATGTATGTAGACTATATAACTTTAATTGTTTTATATCTAAAAAAGGGGATAATCTTATTATAATACAATTATTTTTTTCCAAAAATAATGCTACCTCTAATTTTTCTAATAGCGTATTTACTTCTTTATTTGATTCTTTTGGTGAGCATTTATCAAATTATACTGATTATTTTATTTGTGTTGGAAAAATAGTACATTCTATAAATGAAATTTATGATTCATTTATGAGTGCTAATGAAGTTACGAACTATACATTCTTTTATAATTACAATTCTGTCATATTTCCATCATCAAATAATACTGATGATTATTCTATAGGTTCAGATTTTTCTTCTAAGTTTAATGGATATCTTTTAAAAGAAGACAAATATAATCTAATTTTATTTATAAAGCAATTAACATTAGAATTTAACAAATATAGATCTACTCCTATATCATCAGTTAAAGATACTTATTATAAATTAATTCTGCTTGTATCTAATTTTGCAAACACGCGAAATATATCGTTTACCAAGCATACAAATCATGGAGATATATTTGAATTAATTTTAGAGTGCCCTAATATATTTGTTTTAGAAAAACTATTTATAGATTTTATAGAAGAAATATTTGCAGCATTAGAAGATACTTCTAAAAAAAGTGCTCCTGTTGTTGCTGTTTTAGATTATATACACCAAAACTATTCTAGTCCAAGCTTATGCCTTGAAGAAATAAGCAAAAATACTTTTTTAACACCAACATATATATGTGTTATCTTTAAAGAGCATACATCAAAAACAGTTAATAAATATATAACAGAATATAGAACTGAAAAAGCAAAAAGCTTTCTTAAGGATACTAATATAAAAATGAGTGATGTTGCTGAAAAAGTTGGTTATAATGATCCAAATTATTTTTCTAAAATCTTTAGAAAAGCAACTAACTATACACCTTCTGAATATAGGAGGCTTTTTACAAGATGAAATTGAAATTAAAATTAAAGTTAAAATTAGTAACTCAATTCTTTTTGATATTTTCAATTTTAATACTGATACCGCTTATAATTCTTTTTGGATATACTTATACAAAAATGTCTTCAATGATACGAGAAAATATACTTGCATCTACTGAACAAGCTTTTAATCAATCTACTTCTTTTATTTCTTATAAAATTGGCAGATTATATAATACCTCAAATTCATTAGTAATAGATAACAATTTAACTTCAATACTTTTAAAAGATCCAGACAATTATCCGTTGCCTAATCAAATTCAGGACATGGAGATTTTAAGAACATATGCTTATTCTTATCAACATAATATAGATATTTCTGATATTGAAATATATTTAAATGATGATTTTATTTATTCTAATGATAAAAAAAATATTTATCCTATAAGCGCCCTTGATAATTCAAAATGGCTTGCTACTATTAAAGATCGTAACATGCGCTATTTTTGGACGCCTTATAGTTACATTTCTAGTAATGATACTAATTTTGTTGCACTAGGTAAATCAATTATAAATCCTGGAGACTATACTGATATAATAGGATATTTGTTTATAAAATTTAATAAAAGTGATTTAGAAGATATTCTGAATAAAATTAATTCTAACCCTCAAAGTTTTAGTTGTATAGTTAATTCATTTAATGATGTTATTGCTACATCTAATATGGATTTATGTTTAAAATATAAAAATATTATAAATTCAACATATCCTAGTGATAATACATCCTTAAAAAAGCTGAATTTAAAATTTAATGATATCTATATTCAAAGTACTTATATAGATAAAACGGATTGGCGCATTATAAATATTGTTCCATATAGCACAATAAACTCTAAAATTACTAATCAGAGGATCTATCTTATTTTTATTGTATTGATATTTGGAGGTACTGCACTCTTTGTTGGATATAAATTTTTTGGTTCAATAACTAAGCGTTTATCAAAAGTTATAAATGGAATGAGAGATGTTCATGCAGATAATTTAGATAATTTTATAAAAAGTGATGAAGATAATAAGGATGATGAATTAGGTGAGTTAATTAATAACTATAATTATATGATTTCTAAAATGTCTAAATTGGTTTCAGATCAATATAAATATGGTAAAGCAGTAAAAAATGCCGAGCTTAAAGCTCTTCAATCACAAATAAATCCTCATTTTTTATATAATACATTAGATATGATAAACTGGATGTCATATAAAAATATGAATTCTGAAATCAGCACTGCTGTAAAAAGTTTAGCAAAATTCTACAAACTATCTTTAAATAAAGGAAATGATCTTACTTATATTGGCGATGAATTAGATCATGTATCACTATATGTAAAAATTCAAAACATGAGATATAGAAATAGAATTTCTTTAGAAATTAATATTAGTGAAGAAATAAATAACTACTTAATTCCTAAAATAACACTTCAACCTATAGTGGAAAATTCAATAAGTCATGGTATTTTAGCTAAGGGAAATGTTAATGGTAAAATAACCATATCTGGCGACATACTCAATGATGAAATCTACTTAAATGTTTATGATGATGGAATTGGTATTGAGAAAGAAAAATTACCATTGCTTTTATCATCTGAAGAAATAGAAACTAATGGTAGTGGTTATGGATTAAAAAATATAAATCAGCGTTTAACTCTTTTATACGGGGAATCCTATGGTCTTTCTTTTAACAGCACTTATGGTTATGGTACTACTGTAACAATAAAGCTTCCATTGATAAATAAAACTGAAAATGATGAAATTTTATAAAACTAAGGAGTCTTATTATGAAAAAAGAATTCTACGATAAACCAATTTACACAATTTCAAATTATATAATTAGTTTTGTTCAGACTAGTATTCATTTTGCAATATGCAATCTGTTACTTATATTATATTTTATATTAACTGCAATTAATCCAAATACTTTTTCAATTCTGCTTCTATTTGTTGCATTAATACCACTTGGACCTTCAATAGGTGCTCTTTATTCTGTTATAAATAAATCACTTAGAGAAAAAGACATGTTTTTTTCTTCTCAGTATTTTAAAGTTTATAAAAATAATTTTTTAAATAATTTGAAGCTTTGGACAATCCTACTATCACTATTTATAATTTTATTTATGGACTTTCAGTTCTTCTATTTTCAAAAACCTAATAGTGGACTACATATAATTTTTTTAATACTTCTAATCTTTTTAGGCTTAATAAGCTTATATGTTTTTCCTATTAATTGTCGCTTTGAAGTTAAAATAAAAGATTTACTTATAACCTCTCTTTATTATATGATTAAAAAATTTCCAACAACAATATTAAAAGCCGTATTAATATTTCTAACATACTATTTATTTAAAAATGTTTCTGTCATATTTTTATTATTTGTTCCAGTAATTCTTTGTTTTATATTTTCTTATTATGATAAAAATATGATTTTAGAACTTGAAAATCGTAGCATAACAAATATTAAATCTATTTAGTCAATATACTTAAATAGTGGGCATTGCAAATGCATGAAAGTCCTGTATAAACTAAAAATCATGCATAAATAGAGCAAATTATCAATATATGCATGGTTTTTATTTATAAAAATTTATACATAAACATTTTACAATAGCCCTTTATACATTTTTTACATATTCTTTTATAATGTAACTTATTTAATCACTTATGAGCTCACTAGCTTCTATATATGGATTTCTATATCTATTTTTCTTAATTGTACTTTTTCCAATATTAATAGCTTTTTTAGGACATATATTTATACATGCCATACAATCTACACATTTTCCATTCCATTTTGCCTTATTGCTTTCAATTGTAATATTATTTACAGGGCATATTTTTTCACACATATTACATCCAATACAATTTTCATTCACATTAAAATTCTTATCTTTATTTTTTAATACATCTTTAAAAATTTTATATTCAAAGCAACCTATTCCATACTTAAATGCTGCTTCTTTTTCTTCTCTTTTTGATATAGACTGTATAAATTCTTCTATCTTACTATCATAATTTGCTATTGCATTCTTTGCACGTTTTTCTGTAGGATTGGTTCCCATTTTTGTATAATTTGAGATATATTTAACTGTAAGATAATTATTTATATTCCTTCCTAATAATTTATTAATTTGATAAAAGCTTGTATTAGCACCACCTCCTCCGGAAACTCCAATAGCAAAAACATATGCATCTGAATTTATTTTTACTTTTGAAAGAAAATCATACATTACTATTGGCACACCAGCATAGTGTATTGGATAAATGAATCCTATAATTTTATCTTCAATTTCAAAACTTTCTTCTCTTAAAGCTTTTGGAATAGATATAAGTTCACAATTTTCAAATGCATATTTTATTTTTTTAGCTACATATAAGCTATTTCCTGTTGCTGTATTATATAATATCTTCATAATTCCTCCTTGATTTATCTCATCATATTTTCTGTTATATTTAAAAATAATTTTGTATATTCATTTCCTATTCGACTAGTTGCAATTGTAATCAGTACTTTTCACTCATTTTCTTTCTCTACTTAATTTTATATTTTGATAATCATCGAATTGTATTTTTAAGAATTAAATCTAGGAGCTTCTAATATACTATTTGCTCTCAAAGTTAACTCTTTTATTTACTATATATGTTTCTTTCAAAAATATATTCTGAAATGTTTATTGCTTACTTTTCTTTTTTAATCCCATTTGGT
Source organism: Clostridium neonatale (assembly GCF_001458595.1). Classification (GTDB taxonomy): domain Bacteria; phylum Bacillota; class Clostridia; order Clostridiales; family Clostridiaceae; genus Clostridium; species Clostridium neonatale. Next base: position 7,734 of record NZ_LN890328.1, on the reverse strand, counting down.
ACTTACCTATAAATGGTGCAGCTATTTTTCTTGGAATCATAACAAGTAATTTATTTTCAATGCCAGGTATTACATTCCCTTTTCCTTTCATAAGAGCATCATATCCCTTTTTAGCAACAAAGGCTGGATCTTTTGCTTTAGGATTATCCTCCTTACCTTCACGTTTGCAAAAATTAGTTTTAGTAGCCCCTGGACAAAGTGCTGTAACAGTAACATTATATGTCTTTAATTCGTGTGCAATCGCTTCAGTTAATGATAGTACATATGCTTTGCTAGCATAATATACAGCAGTATATGGTCCTGGATGATAAGCTCCTGTTGATGCTACATTTAAAATTTTCCCGTGTTTTCTTTTAGCCATTTCTCTTCCACAAAGCTTAGTTAATATGGTTAAACTACTCATATTTAAATTCATCATCTCATAATCTTTTGTTATTTCTTCATTAATAAATTCATTTACATATCCAAACCCTGCATTATTAATTAGGATGTCTACGTTAATATTATTATTCTTTATTTCTTGATATAATTCTTCAGCAGTACCTTTTTTACTTAAATCTTTCTCAAAAATATAGACCATAATTTTATATTTTTCTTCCATGTCTTCTTTCATGTTTTCCAGTACTTTGATATTTCTTCCTGAAAGTATAAGATTATACTTATTCTCAGCAAATATTTTAGCAAATTCATAACCTATTCCACTAGTTGCTCCTGTTATTAAAACATATTCTTTCATTTACTTTTCACCTCTTGTGAATATATTTCTATAGTTTTATATATATCGAATCATATATTTATATTTGTCCTTATATTAAATAAAATTCGGCCTACTTATTTGTCTATTTTAAGCATACTGCAAGCTTCATTTACTAGCTCTTCATTTATCCTGGCAATAAGGTATTTCCCTTTTTTTTCTGTGAAAATAAGTCCGGCATTTGTAAGCTCTTTTAAATGATGCGAAATAGTAGGTGCACCAATATTAAATTTATTAATTATATCTGTAATAAAACACCCACAACATTCATCATCTTCAAAAGATTTTTCATTACATTTCAAAATTTCTAAATATATTTCTAATCTATTTTCATTAGACAATGCTTTAAATATTTTTGCTAATTCCTTTGAATCCATAGTTCCTCCATAAAAATTGTACATCATAATTCTATCTTTGCATAACAGTTTGATACTTATCGAATTGTTATTTTTATAATATTCTTTTATTTTATCTCTGTCAATAATCTTTAAAGATGTATTGCACAACATAAATAAGGGATGTAGTAAGTTTATAGTGAAATAACCGAAATAAAGTTCTCAAATTGGGCTCGCTTGCTTAAAAAATGAAGCAAGAATTTTTTTAGAATGTAATAAACGTACATTAACATCTTAATTCTGTCAAAAACACATTTGTTTTTTGAGTCAAGCATAAATTATAACAAAAATAAATTAGGTATCTATGGTTTTAGAGAAAACAAAGAAATTCAATATATGAATATGCGTAGTATTGTATTGGAAATTTCAGCTTTTAAATTCTTTGGCAGAGGCTGTTCCAAAATTGTTTGTCCGAAAACCTGCTTTTTGGAGCAAACATTTTTGGGCGCAGCCTCTGCCATTAGAATTTTTAGCTGGAATTTCCCTACAATCGAGCATATCATATATTGAATTTCGGTTATTTCTCACTAAACTCTGATTCTACACAATATCTTTATTAAACGCTTGTTCTAAATCATAAATTATATCATCAATATGTTCTGTTCCAATTGATAATCTTATTGTGTTTGGTTTAATTCCACTTTCTCTTAATTCTTCTTCGTTCATTTGTGAATGTGTAGTACTTGCTGGATGAATTACAAGAGATTTAACATCTGCAACATTAGCAAGTAATGAGAAGATCTCCAATTTATCAATAAATTCTTGAGCTTCTTTTACACCACCTTTAATTTCAAAAGTGAAGATTGAACCTGCTCCATTTGGGAAATATTCTTTATATAATTTATTATATTTACTATCTTCTAATGCTGGATGATTAACACTTTCAACTTGTGGATGATCTTTTAAGAATTCTACAACTTTTAATGTATTTTCAACATGCCTTTCAACTCTTAACGATAGTGTTTCTAACCCCTGTAATAATAAGAATGCATTAAATGGGCTTATGCATGCACCTGTATCTCTTAATATAATTGCTCTTATTCTAGTTACATATGCTGCTGCACCTACAGCTTCTGCAAATTTTATTCCATGATAGCTTGGATCTGCTTCTGTTAATTGTGGGAATTTTCCTGATCCAATCCAGTCAAACTTTCCTGAATCTACAATTACTCCACCTAATGATGTTCCATGTCCACCAATAAATTTAGTTGCTGAATGAACAACAATATCTGCACCGTGTTCTATTGGTCTGAAAAGATATGGTGTTGCAAATGTATTATCAACAATTAATGGTATTTTATGTTTATGTGCAATTTCTGCTACTGCATCCACATCTATAAGACTTGAATTTGGATTTCCTAGTGTTTCTATGAATATTGCTTTTGTATTATCTTGTATAGCTTTTTCAAAGTTTTCTACTTCATCTGCATCTACAAAAGTTGTTGTTACTCCATAGTCTGGAAGTGTATGTGCTAGTAAATTATAAGATCCTCCATATATAGTTTTAGCTGCAACTACATGATCCCCTGCCTTTGTTATATTTTGAATTGAATAAGTTATTGCGGCTGCCCCTGATGCCACTGCAAGTCCTGCAATTCCTCCTTCAAGTGCTGCTACTCTGCTTTCAAATACATCTTGTGTTGAATTAGTTAATCTTCCATATATATTTCCAGCATCAGCTAGTCCAAATCTTGCTGCTGCATGTGCACTATTTTTAAATACATATGATGTTGTTTGATATATTGGTACTGCTCTTGAATCTGTTGCTGGATCTGGATTTTCCTGTCCTACATGAAGTTGTAATGTTTCAAATTTTAATTTTCTTTCTTCTCTACTCATTGATATAACCCCCGTTTTAATAATATATTTTAAACCACATAAATATGATTTATTACAATAAAGATATCCATTTAAAAGTTAATTAATATCTACTATATTTAAATTTTATCGAATCAGAAACTTCATCTTCAATGGTCTTTTGTAAAACTAAGCTGATCTTTATCGCATAATAAAAAGCTACTTTCAAAGATAAGAAAGTAGCATAAATTCTATTATTATACAATCTTATCTCTCAGATAAAAATATCTGCAGGATTTAGCACCTTAAACTATACTAATGATATATAATTCAGGTTGCCAGACTTCATAGGGCCAGTCCCTCAGTCTTTCTTGATAAAATAATTAAATATTCGATTAAAGTATTCTTATTGAATTACTATGACATGAGTATATATTCTTTATTCATATATGTCAATACTTTTTTCTATATTATTCATTTTTTTACTCATTATATGTTTTTTACAAAAACACAATATTATATGTTACTACATATAATATATTAAAAGTTTATCATTGTCATATACTTGAGCATGAAGATAATGATATGATGAGACCATTTAAAGTTATCGAGAATTCTGTTCCAGTAGAATAAAACTATAAATTTAAAAAAATAAATGACTGATTGATGTATAACCAATATCAGTCATTTATTATTTTATTTGCATATGAATCTAATTTCTATATTCATCTATTTTTATAATAATAATTCTTAAAATATCACTATTATGCTAATATTCAGTTATATATATTCTATAAATAACTGAATATTAGCATAATATTTAAAAATGTAACTATCAAACCAATAGTCCATAAAATAATATTTTCAATTAAAGTATTTTTATATTCTCCCATAACTTTTTTAGATGAGGTTAAATAAATTTGTGTAAAAATAGTTATTGGTAATTGTACGCTTAATAACATTTGTGAATATAATAAACCATTAAATGGATTGTTAACAAAAAATATTATTATTAAAGCTGAAATAACTGTAATCAATACACCCATTTTTGTATTTCTATCATCTATATCATAAGATTTTTTGAACATTCCAGCAAATATTGATCCTCCTGCCATTCCAGCTGTAACAGTTGATGCTATTCCTGAAAAAAGTAATGCTATCGCAAATATTATTGCCGCAGAATTTCCTAGTAGCGGTTTCAATAATTCTTGTGCTTGTTCAAGTTCTGTTACTGAAATATTATTTTTGAAAAATGTTATTGATAAAAGTACCATTGCACTATTTATAATAAATCCTATTATCATAGATAACAATGTATCCATAAATTCATATTTTAATTGTCTCTCCATTATGGATTTATCTTGAAGATTCCATTTTCTACTTTGAATTACTTCTGAATGTAAAAACAAGTTATGTGGCATAACCACTGCACCTAACACACTCATTATTACTGGTATAGATCCACTTGGTATAGATGGAATTATCCAGCCTCTAGCAGCTTCTCCCCAATCAACATTAACTAAAGCCACCTCAAATATAAAGGCAATTCCAACTATTGATACAAAACCAATTATTACTTTTTCTATTTTTCTATATGAATTTGAAAATAGCATATATATTATTAAAATTGTTGCTATTAAAGCTCCAAATTTTATAGGAATACTAAAAAGCATTTTTAAAGCTATAGCAACCCCTAAAATTTCTGCCATTGCAGTCCCAATTGCAGCTAGTATTGCTGTTGATGTTATTATTTTACCTATGGTAGGTCTTATATACTCACTTATTGCTTCTGAAATACATAAGCCTGTAACTATTCCCAAATGTGCAGCATTATGTTGCAATACTATTAACATTATAGTTGATAGTGTTATCATCCATAATAGTTTATATCCGTAATCAGATCCAGCTGCAATATTAGATGCCCAATTTCCTGGATCTATAAATCCAACTGTAACCAAAATTCCTGGTCCTACATATTTTAAAAATTCCTTTCCATTAAATTTTGAAGCATTCTTATTAAAAATTTTTTTTTCTATATTCTTCATATTCTTCTCCATATAGTCCTCCTTTCTTTACTACTTAAATATATTCTTTTCAATTTATTTAAAATAATATTAAAGCCATTTAATCTAACAAGATAATTAACTAATAGTTTAACTAGCAATTCATTTATATTATGCAATTATCTTTATTAATTAACAATTTTTATAGTCATTATTATTATAGTACTCTAGCAACGAAATGCAACTATGTGATTCAATTACTTTGTACGTAAATGACCTCGTATATTGTTAAATTTATTAATATACGAGGTCAAAAAAATATTATTTTTCTATTATACAGCAATAAATAAAAATTATTTTTTAGTCTTGAAAACTATATTTTTACCATCTGATGTTAATTGTATTTGCCCTTGAGTGTCAGTTCTATATGTTTCTATATTATGGTTTTTTATTTTTTCTAAAGTTTCTTTATGTGGATGTCCATATTTATTATCTAAACCACAACTTATGACTCCATATGTTGGAGATACAGCATTTAGAAACTCCTCACTTGATGATGTACTTGAACCATGATGGCCAAATTTTAATACATCAGATTTCAATTCAGAAGAAGTATATTTCTCTAGAACTTGTTTTTCAGCTAATTCTTCCGCATCACCTGTGAACATTAATTTTGTTTCTCCATAAGTCAATTTCATAATAGGAGAATAATCATTAAAATCATCATAAGCATCATCTATTGGCGAATACACATCTATTCGCGCCCCACTTCCTAAATCAATGCTAGTTCCATCTTTTATAGTTTTTATTTTTAGCCCTTGATTAGAAATTGCATTTATCATATATTCGAATGTCTTAGTTGTATTACTTACTTTAGGCATATAAAAGTTTTCCACATTATATTTCTTTAATACATCCGTCATTCCACCTATATGATCTTCATGTGGATGAGTTGCTATTACAATTTCAAAATCATCAATATTCTTTTCTTCAAGTTGTGACATTAACTTTTCTACATCACTTCTTGGACCAGCATCTATTAAAATATCATAATCATTTACTTTAACATAAATTGCATCACCTTGACCAACATCTAAATATGATACCTCTAGCTGTCCTGTAACTGGTCCTATTTCTTTGTTACTTATAAAATCATTTCCAAATAAATAGCTTCCTAAAGCAATTAAGCCAAACACTATTATTGTTATAACTTGTGCTTTTCTATTTCCTTTATGCTTTTTCATTGTCTTCTTAAAAGCGTTCTCTAAGTTTTTGTTATTTTTACTCATCTAGTCCCCCTTACTCACAAATATATACTTTAAATAGAAGTTTAGTAATATTTATGAAAACATGTGTTCGTGTCTATTTTATTATACTTTATTTTTTCTATTAAATAAATCTTTTTCTTCTATATAATTTATATTTATACAAACTAATCTAAATTTCTTACTTTACATCATAAAAATCAGAAAATTAACTATTCTATAGAATTTCCACATAACATCATTATTTAACATTAAATTTGCAAAGCTCTTTACAAATATAAATTATTGTTAGATAATAATTGTATACGAATGGAGGTAATATTTATGGAAAATATAATTTTAGAAGAAGGAATGAAGGCTCCTGATTTTACTTTAATGGGATCTGATAAAAAGGAACATAAGTTAAGTGATTATACAGGCAAAAAAGTTATATTATATTTCTATCCAAAAGACAATACTCCTGGATGTTCACTTGAAGCACAAAACTTCAAAGCTCATATAGATGAAATTAATGAAAAAGATGCTGTAGTAATAGGTATAAGTAGAGACACATTAAAATCTCATGATAAATTTATAGAAAAATATGATTTACCTTTCTTATTACTTTCTGATACTGAAGAAGTTGTTTGTAATCTATATGGAGTATTAAAAGAAAAAACCATGTTTGGTAAAAAATGTTTCGGCATAGAAAGAAGTACTTTTGTAATCGGAAAAGATATGACTATTGAAAAAATATATAGAAAAGTAAAAGTTGCTGGACATGTTGAAGGTCTTGTATGTTCACTATAATAAAAAAGTTATCTTATGTTAATATCATAAGATAACTTTTTTATTCTTTATGCATAAATTTATTCTTTATTCATAATTTCCCATAATTAGCACCTAGCTAGTAAACGCGACTCAATTTTGCTTATGAAATTATATTTGTAGATAATACATAGATAGTGTTTAGATAAGTATAGTTATATATTATATATAACATACCTAAAGAATAATAAATAAAAATTATTTGCAATCTAAAAAGAGATAGTTATTTCTAACTATCTCTTAAACTTACCTAGCAACGTCCTACTCTCCCACACAGTCTCCCATGCAGTACCATCGGCGCTATAGACCTTAACTTTCCTGTTCGGAATGGGAAGGAGTGTTACCTCTATGCCATCATCACTAGATACATAAATTTCCGAAATCTATGATTTCGTTGAAATTTAGTACTCATCAGCTTGCCTGATTGAGTTTCCTTAATCCCAAAATCTCGATTTTGTTGCAAATTAGCACTCAGCGAGCGAACGCGAGTCGAGTTTCCTTTTGAAAATCTAATCTGCTTAAAATCTTGATTTAACAAATTCCTATAAAAGAACTTAATGTTCTTTCAAAATTGCACATAGTTCCTAATGTATTACAACTTAATTATTGGTCAAGCCCTCGACCTATTAGTATCAGTCAGCTAAATACGTTACCGCACTTACACCTCTGACCTATCAACCTTGTAGTCTTCAAGGGGTCTTACTAGCTTATGC